>JACKCV010000001.1:0-420000 GCA_020633825.1 Fibrobacteria bacterium
CCCTGTCAAGTCGTAGGCTTCCATGAGCGGGGTCCTATTCTCGTTCGAAGGCATCGACGGAGCGGGAAAGACCACCCAAGTCGCCTTGCTCTCCCAGGCGCTGGAAGAACGTGGTCACCGCGTGGTGTGCCTGCGCGAACCGGGCGGGACCCCTCTGGGAGAAAAGATCCGAGGACTCCTCCTGGATCGCACCGAGGACCCGCCCTCACCGGTCGCGGAACTCCTGCTGTTCGCCGCAGCCCGAGCGCAGATCGTCGCGACCCGGATCCGCCCCGAACTCGAAGCAGGATCCGTGGTCATCCTCGACCGGTTCACCGACGCGACCTTCGCCTACCAGGGCTACGGACGTGGATTGCCCCTCGACCAGATCCTGTCCCTGGAGGGGATCGCCTCGGGGATCGAACCCCGACGCACCTGGTACCTCGATCTCGACTCCGAGGAATCGAACCGTCGCCGCACCCTTCGCGGTGAAGCTCCCGATCGCTTGGAGTCCGAAGGGGACACCTTCCGGGATCGCGTTCGCGCGGGATACCTGGAACGGGCGAGATCCCGGCCCGCCCGGTTCCATGTGGTGGACGCCTCCCAATCCGTCGCATCCATCGCCACCCGGATCCTCCAGGAAGCGCTCAGCCTGCTCTGATCCGGGGCCTCCTTCCGCGTTTTCGTTCCCCAGGAGACTCCCGATGCGCCTCGCTTTGATCACCGGTGGTTCCCGCGGATTGGGTTCCGCCCTCTGCCACCAATACCTCCAAGACGGATGGACCGTCCTGGAGTTCTCCCGTTCGGCCCCGCATTCCTTCTCGCGACCACTGGACCTTTCCGCACCGGAAACCGTGGCGACCACCGTGAAGGAATCCCAGGAAGGCCTTCCCCACGATGCCATCGAGGAGCTCGTGGCCATCCACAACGCAGGAGATGTTTCCCCCATCACCTCCGTGGCCCACTTGGACTCGGCCCGGGTGCTGGGTTCGCTCCACGCCAACCTCGCGGGTGGAATCCTGTTCCTCTCCACGGTCGTCGACCATTTCGCGGGCCTCCCGGGCTCCAAACGTCTGGCGAACATTTCCTCCGGCGCAGCCCTCAAGGGGTACGCGGGATGGTCCCTGTACTGTGCCTGCAAAGGTGGCATGGAGCAATTCGTTCGGTCCCTCGCCGCCGAGCAGAAGCATCGCCCCCATCCGTTCCTCGCGGTGAACATCGATCCCGGCGTGATGGACACCTCCATGCAGGCAACCATCCGCGCGTCCTCCCCCAAAGACTTTCCGGATCTTCCCCGGTTCGTGGGACTGAAGGAGCAAGGGGCCCTCGCCGACCCCGCCCGTACCGCGCGCGCGGTGCGTCGCATCCTTTCCCTGGAATCCCTCTCCGGAGGTGAACGCCACGCCACCAAGGACCACCCCGTCGATTGAGGCTTGTTCGACCGTTCGAAGGCGGGCCATCCTCGCGTTCCGCCCCCACCGGATCCGTGCGTGATTTTCCATATCAGATCATGCTATCCTTTGGGAACGATGCCGGAACTCCACGAAGACCCGATTCCCCGCCACCCGTGGCTGGCTCAATTGGGTCAGGCGTATCCGGCACAAATCCAACGATTCCGCTACCAGGACAGTGAAGAGGTCCTGCACGAAGGGGACATCGGAGACGCCATCTACTTCCTCGAGGAAGGATCCCTGGTGGTGGAGCAGTCGGTAGGAGATCGCGGAGCCCGCCACGTGCTCAAGATCCTCTCCAATCGCGATGGGGGGCAACACCTGATCCCCTTCGGCGAAATGAGCCATCTCCTGGGCGGGCGACGCTCGGCGACCATCCGGTCCAGTGGTGGGAGCATCGTGGTGCGACTCGATTCGACCACCTTCGAACCGATCTACCGCGATTTCCCCGACCTCGCACGAACCCTGAACCTCAAACTGGTCGAGCGACTCAACGATTCCAATGCGCGCCTCAAGGAGCTCGCGATGCGCCTGGAGCCTCCCGTCGATCGCGTCTTCGCCGATTCCGCACGGATCCTGGTCCATAAAGGGGAAGTTCCCGACGCTCTCTGGCAATGCGTGGCCGGCACCCTGCTTTCCGTCGACCACAACGGCGCCCGTCGCGACATCAATCCCGACCCCGACGGTTTCTTCGACGCCGATTGTTTCTTCAAAGGCACTCCCTCGCCGCGCACCATCGAAGCCTCCCCTGGTTCCTTCCTGGTGCGTTGGGACGGCCGGGCGCCCAGCGAGGTGTTCCGCTTCCACCCCGAGCTCGCTCTGCGCCTGCTCCGCAACGAAGCCTGATTCCCTCCCGAGGTCGGCACCCGACCACCAGGAGGGAGGTTTCCCTCCTCCTCGACTCCGCCTGCCCGAGGCGATCCTCCCGGCGCCCCTCCGGAGAGGCAAGTCCGAAAACCTTTCCACGGACTCACACCACGACGATTGGCATGAAATTCGGTGATGGTTCATGCTATCCTTAGTCACGGAATGATGGAACCCATCGAAGCCCAGATCTCGAGCCGCCCAGGGTATGCCAACCGCGACGTCCTATTCGGGATGCTCGGGTTCGCTTCCCCTGTCCTGACGGCACTTTCAGCCGATGGGCTCCAAGCGGAGGTCGCTTTGCATCCCATGAGGAACGCGTCGTGAATCTCGGTATGGGCATGTCCATGGACATGCGGATGGAGCAGAAGCTCTCTCCGCAGATGATCCAATCCCTCAAGCTCCTTCAGGTTTCGGCCCTGGAGCTCGAGATGATGATCAAGCAGGAAATGGAGATCAATCCGGTCCTCGAACTCGATGACGGGACCGAGATGGAGACGCTCGACGAGTCGGAGGAGCGCGCCGAAGAGAAGGTGGAGGAACCCTCCACCGAGGATGCCGAAACTCCTGAACCAGAATGGGAGGAGAAGACCACCTCCTCCGAGGAAGGTCGCGACGAGATCGACTGGGAATCCTACTTCGACGATGGCTTCGATCTGGGAAGCCGGATGAGCGAGGAGAAGTCCGATCCCGACGAGCACCTGGAAAAGGTTCCCGTGCACCTCAAGAGCATGGAAGAGACCTTGCTGGACCAGGTCGACGAAAAGCATTTCGACCCCGCCCTCAAACCGATCGTCCTCTATCTCGTCGGCAACCTCGACGAAAACGGATTCCTCGACATCACCCGCGAAGAAGTGATGCAGAAACTCGGGATCGACGAGTCGACCTGGGAAGAAGCCCTGGCCGTGCTGCAACGGCTCGACCCCCCGGGAATCGGAGCACGCGATCTGCGCGAATGCCTTCTGGTGCAACTCTCCCGCATGGGCAAGCGAGACAGCCTGTCCTGGAACATCATCCACGACTGTTTCGGATTGCTCCAGAAACTCAAGATTCCCACCATCGCGCGCCGCCTCGATTCGACACCCGAAGAAGTGCAGGCCGCCATCAAGGAAATCGGAACTCTCGAACCCCGCCCAGGTCGCCAGCTTTCCTCGCCCCAGTCGCCGACGGTCGTTCCGGACCTGGTCGTGGAGCGAGCCGCCGACGGCAACTGGATCGTGATGTTCAACGACCGGACCGTCCCCTCCCTGCGGATCAGCCGCAGCTACCAGGACATGATGCGACGAGGGAGCCGCGCCAGCGCCGACGAAAAGAAGTTCGTCCGCGACAAGCTCAACTCGGCGGCCTGGCTCCTGCGATCCATCGACCAGCGCAAGGGGACCATGCTCAAGGTCATGTACGCGCTCCTGGAAGCACAGGCCGAGTTCTTCGAGGAAGGTCCCGGGCACCTCAAGCCCCTGGTCCTCCAGGACATCGCCGACAAGGTGAAGATGCACATCTCCACCGTTTCCCGCGTGACCAACGAGAAGTACGTCCAGACCCCTCACGGAGTCTTCGAGCTCAAGTCGTTCTTTTCCGCATCCGTCACCCAGGAAGATGGAACGGAGATCAGTTCCGTCGAGGCACGCGAGGCGATCAAGCGCCTCATCGAGACCGAGAGCGCCGAAGACCCCTTGTCCGACCAGAAGATCGTCGAGGAGTTGAAGAAAAACGGTTTGGACGTCGCGAGGCGGACGGTGGCGAAGTACCGGGATTTGATGGGCATCCTGCCCGCCCGCATGCGCCGCAAATTCTGAGGTTTGGGCGCCTCGAGGCGCATTCTTGCTTCCTCCCCCACTCGACGTACCTACGCGTACGCCTTCGGGGGTCGGGGCGCGGCGACTGCATCCTCGATCCATCCCAAACCTTTTCTGGGTTTGGGACGGGGTTGCCCCAAGGCGGCCCCGTGGGGGGCCTGTTGGGGGGGGAATCTCGCTGGATGAGCGAGGGGCGTGGGGGGAACTCGACGGAGGAGCGGAGGGGGAGAACGCGCGGGGGGTCAGGGAGGGGGCGGGGGAAGTTGGGACAGGAGGTGGTCGATGCGGGCGGCGAGGGGCGGGGTGACTTCGAGGGTTCTTCGGAGGATCTGGGAGGGGAGTTGGAGTTTGGGGACTTCTCCGCGGGCTTGATCCTTGGCGGTGAGGAGCCATGTGGCATGGGGAAAGAGGGATTCGAGGCGGCGGATGCGGGCGATCGGGAAGGGCTTGTGGTCTCGCAGGAAAAGGGTTCCCACGGGGTGGATGCCTTGGAGAGAGAGGTCGTGGAGAATTCGGGCGGGTTGGGAGACGCTGCAGGCGAGAAGGTACGGGTCGCTTGCCGGGGAGTGCTGGACGGGAAATGTCCAGTTCCAGCCTTCTCCTTCCTTCAAGTGGAGATCCACAGACCGGGCGGGCTCCACCTGTCGGAAGGGTCCGAAGGGGTGGAGGTCCTCCAAATCGACCTTGGATTCGCCCAGGAGAATGCCCGGACAGGAATCCAACGCGGGATCCTGGAATCCTCCGTCGGCGACCGCCCGGGTAAACCCGGCGGTTCGGGCGAGGGTCCAAGCCTGGAGGAAATCCTGGTGGGAGAAGACCCTTCCCGGATGGAGGCTCTGGAGCAAATGGTCCTCGTCTCCGGTCGGATGGACCAGGATGGCCAGATCGCCATACGTGGCGGCGATCCAGGACACCCAATCCGTCTTGCCGGATCCGCCCGATCGAAGGGCCCCCACCACCAGCACGGAAGGAACCGTTCGTGGTTTCCTTCGAAACCGCCATCCCCGGTGGAGGCCGGAAAGAATCTGCCAGATCCTCCCCGTCCCTTGGCGTATCGGTCGAGGAATGGGAGAATGCATGATCATGGCCATCATCGATGAAGTAGGAGTCCGGCGGCGCTTGCGCGTCATGTTGGGAAGCGATCCCCTGGTCGAAGAGTACATCGTTCGGTACGGCTACAGAATCGATGTGCAGAAGATCCAGATTCTCCGTGCCGAGCAGGAGAAACCCAAACCCGAGCCTGTGGTGGAGGTCGGACCGGAGGAAACCGCGGCCGACGACCCGGTCTTCGCGATCTACCTCAAGTGCCCGTCCTGCTACCAGACCAACATCATCAGCCACGATCTGAAGTCCAAGAGTCTCCAGGTCCTCGTCGACCGATTCGGCATGCCCCACTATCGCAAGGCTGGCAGGTTCCAACAGATCGACTTCAACCTGCTGTCCGTCACCGTTTGCCCGCAATGCCTTTTCGCCTCGCCGGACAAACGCGATTTCATCGCCCGAGATCCCGCCCGAGCCAAGGAATTGCCCGCCCGCCTCCACCAGGGGGAATTGGCCGCGATCCTCGCCGCCGCCGACGAACGGGCCGCCTATCTCTCCTCGGAAGGCATCGACGTCCAGCGCGACCTCGTCATCCGGGACCGCACTCCGAGATCGGCCATCGCCGCCTATGAATTGGCGATCATGCGCTCGGCGATCGAGTTTTCCCGCAATGTCCCCTTTTCCGCCTTCAAGCTTGGTGGCTATGCCCTCAAGCAAGCCACCATCGCCTGGACCCACGAAATCGACCCCACTCCGTGGTACAAGAAAGCCATGGAGCATTACCTCCTCTGCTTCGAACGTTCCAACGCTCCGGGCTTCCAGTATGATGGACAGATTCTCTACCTGATCATCGCCCTGTCGTTGCGGTTGAACAAAATCGATGTCGGTGGTACCTACGTCGGGGTTCTCGAGAGGACGAAGGTACGGGTGGAATCGGCCAACATCGATGCCCAGGTTCTCCAAACCTTCGATCGGTGGTACGGAATGGCCCGTGAATTGTGGGCGGATCGGGAAAACCCGGACCTGTTCCAACTTCCCCGCCCCTGAATTCCTTCGCACCATCGCCTCGGGTGCGTCAACGGAATCTCTCCAAGCACGTATCTTGCCGGACATGAAATCCTCCCTTCTTGCTGGCTTCCTCGCCCTGTCCGTGACCACATTCGCCGAAGAATGGCGATACTGGACCTGGACGGGTGATGCGCGGATGGGTGCCATCACCGGATCGTCCGCATGGTTTGCCACTTCGGGAGGAGCTTTCGAGTGGGATCTGGAGAAGGGCACCTCGCAGCTGTATCAGCTGGATAAGGGACTCGAATCCACGGACCTGGTTTCCATCGCCACCCAGTCGGATGGGTCGGTCTGGACCGTTTCGAGGGATGGTCATCTGGCCGTCAAGAGATCCAACCGATCCTTCTGGGAACCACGTGGAACCTATTCCGCACCACCTTCTCCGTGGCGGTTCAATCAGCGAGCCATGGTGATCCATCCCGGTCCCACCTCGGACAAGGACATCCTGGTGATGGGTGGTCCCCAAGGGCTGACTTTTTTCCCCACCTACGGGTCCTATGCCCTGGACTGGACGGATCAATTCGGCCCCATGGGAAAGCGTGAGGTTCGCTCCTTGTCGCTTCATGGCGACACCCTCTGGGTCGGGCTGATGGGGGCCATGATGCGGATCATTCCCCCATGGGACTCGCTGGGGAACAACCAGGCCTTCATTTCCGACTCCCGCCGCTGGACCACCCTGATCCAACGTGCCGACACTCTTCCCTGCGATGCCATGATGCCAACTCCCCAGGGTATGAATTGGGACACCCTCTTCACATGGGCCTCCGCGACGGTTCTCCTGAACAAATCAGGGCTGTTTTGGAACGGAAACCTGGTGTTCCAAACAACCACCCCAGGCCGGTTTCCCGATGGAGCCCTGTACCCGACCCATGCTGTAGACCTTGGGGATGCCCTCCTGCTTTCCTCAGGCAACAACAACGACATCACCAAAGGCCCCATGGTGCTGTTTAAAAATGGAACAGCCGTGTATCCCCCGCTTCCCGGGAATGCATTTCCGACCTCGAATCCCTCTCGGGTCTTGCTGGATGGCAGCAAGGTGATTGCTTGGAGCAACAAAGAGGTCGTTCAATGGGAACGAACACGGGCGGGCTGGTACTCCCCTTGGGACTCCCTCTTCGAAAATCGCGTCCTGGTCGTGGGTGGATCTGGTCCCAACAGCTACAACACGGCCGATGATGCCAAGCCCAACAACTTCAAAAAGGATTCCCGGGGGCACCTCTGGGTGGGGGTCTGGGGCCAAGGCCTGTGGGGAGCATTCCCTCTGGGAGATGGCACTCGGTACCGATGGTCCCAGTGGGACGGCTCCAACTCCTGCCTCACCGGAGCCTCGGGGGGCAAGGATTTCGTGGCCGTCAACGCCCTTCGAACCGATGATTCGACCGCTTGGGGAATCGTGTATCGCACCGATGGGTCGGACAGCTCCCTCCTGTTCCAATCGCCCTCCCACCGAGGGGGGGACGTGAAATGTTGGACCTTCCAAACCTCCCCGACCGTGTATCACAACGATCTCCTCCTGCAGCCCGACAAGATTTGGATCGCCTCGCGCTCTTCCCTTCGCGCCGTGGAGCGTCCGCGAACGGGCCAATCGAGACTGAACGAGATCTTCCGCAAGGGTGGCGATTTCTACCGTCTGGCCGCCCTGGATCGAGGGGACGCATCCTTGGTGATCGCCATGACGCCCAGCGAACTCATCGCCTTCGACGCGCAAACCAGGACGGATGCCATTCTCGCTTCGTCGTTGCAGCAACACCAACCCCTGACAGGACGTCAGATCTGGACCGACATGGCCATCGATGGCCTCGGCCAGATCTGGGCCTCCGGAAGCGAGGGCATCGACATCATCCGCCTCGCGTGGGAAGACTCCACTTGGGCGTTCCGGAAAGTCCGTGAAGTCACAACCCACGACGGCTTGCTGTCCAACAGCATCTACAGCATGGATGTGGACCCCGAAACAGGGATCGCCGTCATGGCGACCACCGCTGGACTCGCCCACTGGACATCGCCGTACCGTTCAACGCCCGATCGATTGGAAACCAAAAAAGCTCGCGTCTGGCCAAACCCCCTTCGCACAAGGTCTAATCGGGAACTCGTCGTGGATGGAGCCACCCGTTCCTCGCACTTCTACCTCCATGCCGCCGACGGATCGCTGGTGTTGCACCTTCCCCCGGAGGCGCAAGCAGGGGGCTATTTCCGGTGGACAGTCCCTTCGACGTCCTCTTTGCGTCCCGGGGTGTATCGATGGACCTTGAAAGATGGAAGCACCAAAGTGGGAGGCCCTCTCCTCATCGCGGAATGAATCAGAACCCGCAGAGCCTCTCGCCCCGAATCGACCTTCGAATCCTGCGACATTGCGAAGCGGCGCGAACGCTTGAGGATCCCACGGAGGTGACCCATGGCCTCTGGGTTCCACATGAGCCTCTTTGGGAAGGGATTCGGCGCCGATCCAAACCATCCCGTCTCCTCCAGACCAACCACCTTGCGGGAAGTGCCCATGGCTGAAACCCCTTTCCTTCTTCGCATGATGAGGCATGGCGAAGCAGGTGCCTCCCTCGATCTGGAATGGCAGGACCATCTGCGCTCCCTGACCCAGGAAGGGACGGCTCAGGTGCGTCGAGTTGCAATCTTGGTGTCGCACTGGAAGCCAGGCGTCGATCGCATCCTCTGCTCTCCCTGGCAACGGGGAGTGGAGACGGGAAGAATCCTGGCAGAGGTTCTGGGCGTACCCTTGATTTCACACCCATGGCTCACCGGGACCCAAGACACCCCCAAAAGGTTCTTCGCTCGATTGATGAATGAGTCCTCCCGAGGCTATCCGCTCTTCGTGGGGCATGAGCCAAGCCTGAGCTCGATCCAACCCCAACTCATGGAGGCCCTTCCGAAGGTTTGGCCCAAGGGAGCGGTTTTCGAATTTTCTCGGGAGGACCAGCGATGGACCCTCCGGGACCGCATTCTTCCCGACCTTCTTTCTGTTCCATGAACCCAAGATCCGACTGCTCAGCATCCCTTCCCCCTCCTGTCCGGATCTTGGACGTCTTCTTGCCCTTGCATCGGACGCCCGTGGATTTCCTTCTCGATTCAGCGAGTCTCCTCCTTTCCAAGACTCTGACCCTCACCCAAAAACGGACCGCACTTCCTCGCCGACAATTGGAAGCCTTGGGGATCACCCCCCCACCTGACTTCGAGCAACACCTGATGATGAACGCCGGCCGGGAATTCCTCCGCATCCTCTTTGGCCGCTGGACCCGCTTGGATCTCTCCCCTTTGTCCGGCCTCGATCTTACGGAATGGAAACAGAACCATCCAACGCTGTTCCTTTCCATGCACCACGGCCAATGGGAGTGGCTGGCCGCCCTGTTGACCCAACTCCGCCCGGGGGCCAAGTGTGTCGCACGGGGCGCATCCCATCCTGCCGGCCAACGGCTCTTGGATTTTGCACGGGGCAGCCTTTCCTTGGAGATGCTCTACGACCGGGCGGCCTTGAGATCCGGGAGACGTCAACTCGCCGCCAATGGTCTGCTGGCCTTCCTCGCCGACCAGCGCCCACCAGGGACGTCCAGACCTGGTACCTGGTTCGGATTGAAGGTCCCGGTGACCACCCTTCCCGCTTGGTGGAGTGAAGACATCGAAAACCTTCAAATCTGGACCGGAGTCCTTCGACCGGGTCGTCATGGGTACCAGTTGAATCTCAAGGCATGGCCACGAGACGTCCTCCCCTACTGGGACCATTTGCTTTCCTCGGAGTTCTCGCCCCTGCTGGCGACGGCTCCCCATGAGCATTTCGGCTTGTGGCACAATCGGCTGGGCCCCACCAGAACAAGACGCAAGAGTCGTCAAGTCTAAGGCCCTCTTCGTGGCCTATCGCGACGGCGTCCTCTTCCTTCGGTCCTTGACCCCTCCGGTCCGCTTTCCGGCACGCTCCTGTTTCACGTGAAACCAAAGACACGCCCCTCGGCCCCCGGATCATGGGGTGCAAGGGTGCCAGGACTTCCCTGACCCGATCGACGGCGAATCCTCTCCTTTATGACGGGTCAGATCGATGCATCCGGAGGCGAACTTCTTGTCCGCCAATTCAATCCAGCCATGCACGCTGGGGGAGGATTCCCGATTCCGCACACGAGGACAACCCTTCCCATTTCAACTCCTCCTTCAGCGGGATATCGCAGGAAGAGATCCAGATTCGAGCGAAGCATCTCCAACAAATCTGTCACCCCTGGCCTTCACCCTGTCCCCCGGATGCATTGTTCCACGTGAAACATTTCGCAGCCCCTCCCCTTCTCCTGTTCGCAGGGGACGAAGCTCCCTTCGGAATTCTCTCCATCTTCTTCAAGGCTGAGCGAGCAATAACGAACGGCCGTGACCTCTATCCGTTCCGGCAGGATCCGTTGTCGATTTCCCCAAGAGATCTATGCGGAGATGCGCATCGTTTCGGCCCCAGAGCCAGACCCAGTTTCGCCACATTCCAGTCCATCCTCGACGCATGGACTTTGATCGAGCTTCAACTCTACCGCAGACACTGTTGAATCCATCGACCACGCCCCCCCATCCATTCTCAGCCCAAAACCTTTGCACCCGGACGCCCCCTCCTCTTTGGAGGAAAGCCTTGCCTTCCCCATCCCTGTCGGTCGCGGGATTTCAATGTTCCACGTGAAACACCGTGCGCCGAACCATTCACGCACTCCCTCCTGGATCAAGGGCCCTGACGCCCACTCCCAGGGCCGCCCCTCCCCTTGGGGATTTCGGCCCCGAAACACCCCCGCTTCTATGCGGGGAATTCCGTTGAATGGAATCCAGGCAGCATACAAGACGATCATTGAACCCCACCCAATCAACAGGCACACGCCCCCTACCTCGTGGAAGGGAAAGATTTCGGACTGAACCCCACGCGAGGCTCCCCAGCCAAGGACTCAAATCCGCCTTCTCAGGAAAGCCCTCACCCCCAACATTCCACCTCACTTGATCCGAAGGATTTCACAAGCAAAGGCGACAACCTCCGTATCCGGAGTGTTGCATCCTCGCCGCCCACAAGCGTCCTCGGACCGTGTCCAACTCCCCAGGAATCCCTCCAGGAATCTGATCGATCTCCTCGGCTGAAAACCACCCCCTCGGGGTGCACGTGGAGACCCAGACCCGCCTCCCCTCACATACCTAAGGTCCCGCTCGCCATTGACCTCCCCTTCAGCTCCCCCGAGTCCCCCCTCGACATTCCGTTTCGGTCAGCCACTGAACCGAACCAGAACGGTGGAAGCGCCCCCCCATGTTCCACGTGAAACATGGCCATGGGCCAAATTTTTTCCGGCACGGGAGAATTTCGCCAAACCACAACAGGACGAGGTCTTAAGGGAATCCAAAATCAACAGACGGCGGTTCCCAAAACTTTTCCATGGGCAGTCGAGAGACGATCCCTCTCGCCCTTGAACCTCCAACTCCTCCACGGCTTCCTACCTTCGAACCCCAATGCCAAGACGCCTCTGCCAGCAACAGACCGTGACGCCCGGACCCACCACATCGAGCACCCGACCGGAATCGCTCTTCGGACATTTCCTTCTGGAGTCGGAAGGCACATGAATCCTCCGCCGGTTACCCCCGCCTCCTGGGCTCCTACCACCTGGTCGGTGGAAGACCTGGCTCGCTTCGAAGCCATGGTGAAGAAGGAATCCAAACAGCAGAACCTGGTCAGCGCGTCGGACCTCCCGAATCTCCGCCAGCGCCACACGGAAGATTCGCTTCAATTCATGGCCCTCCCCTTGATGGTGTCCCCCACTCGCTGGCTGGACATGGGAAGCGGTGCGGGGTTCCCGCTAGTACCCTTGGCCATCGTGCTTCGAACCACTCGTTTCGTTTCGGTCGAGCCACGAGGGAACCGTGCACGTTTCCTCACCCGTTCCACCCAGACCTTGGAATTGGATGTCCAGGTGGTCGCGTCCCAGGTCGAGACCCTGCATTCCTGGCCCGACATGCTGGGTTCGATGGATGTGGTCTCCTGCCGTGCATTGGGTTCGTTGCAGGACGACGCACGCCGCGCCCTTCCACTCCTACGGCCGGGAGGGTTCTTCGCAACCCTCAAGACCGAAGCTCCCCCACCCTCGATTGACGGGTATGAACCCCTGTCGTATGTTCGGTATCGCCTCGCCGGCGACCCGGTCGACAGGCATCTCGTCTTCGCCCAGAAACCTTTCCACGGGCAGTGACCATGACTCGAATCATCGCCGTTTGCAATCAAAAGGGTGGTGTCGGCAAGACCACCACCGCCGTGAATCTTTCGGCAGCGCTCTCCATGGCCGAGAAGCGCACCCTCCTCGTGGATGCCGATCCTCAAGCCAACGCCACCCAAGGCGTGGGGGTTTCGATCGGGGAAGACGATCCGACGCTCTACGACGTCTTGTGCAGCGATGAGGAATGGACTCCGGATTCGGCCTCCAGCTACCTCCACAAGACGGCACTTCCCTTTCTCGACCTGGTTCCCGCGACCCACCACTTGGCGGGTGCGGAAATCGAATTGGTCAGTGCCATCGCCCGCGAAATGCGACTGCGCTCCTTCCTGAAGCAGATCGGCCAGCGGTACGACTACATCCTCATCGACACCCCGCCTTCCCTCGGCCTGCTCACCTTGAACGTGTTGGTCGCAGCCACCTCGGTGATGATCCCCATCCAATGCGAATACTACGCGTTGCAGGGATTGGCGGAGCTTCTCAACACGATCCGCCTGACTCAACGTTCGTTGAATCCGGATCTCACCATCGAGGGAGCTCTTCTCACGATGTTCCAGTCCTCCACCCTGCTGTCCAAGCAGGTCGTCGACGAGGTCCGAACCTCCTTCAACGAGAAGGTCTTCCAAACCGTCATTCCCCGTTCCATCAAACTCGCCGAAGCCCCGTCCTTCGGGAAGCCGATCCTCCTCTACGACATCGCGACCCCGGGAGCGTCGGCCTACATGAAACTCGCCCAAGAAGTGATGGGAGGAGACGCCGCGTGAACAAGCCGAGAGGATTGGGAAAAGGACTCGGAGCGATCTTCCAGGAGAAGACTCTCGCCCACCGCAACGACATGCACGGGGTGGCACCTCCCGACGGAAGCACGGTCGAAATCATCCCCCTGGAGAAGTTGTCGCCCAACCCCTTCCAGCCTCGCAAGGAATTCGACGCCGAAGGGTTGGCGGAACTCTCCGCCTCGATCCGCGAGAAGGGTGTCCTGCAGCCGATCCTGGTTCGTCGCCAGGGCGAAAACTTCCAGATCATCGCCGGGGAACGAAGATTCCGCGCCAGCCAGATGGCCGGGAAGGATGCGATTCCGGCCCTCGTCCGCGACCAGGTGACCGATCGAGAAATGCGCGAAGACGCATTGATCGAGAACATCATCCGCGTCCAACTCAATGCCATCGAAGAAGCGGAAGCCTACCAGGAACTGGTCGTCTCCTGCGGCTACACCCACGAACAGCTCTCCGAGAGGCTGGGTCGCAGCCGACCCACCATCACCAACAGCCTGCGACTCCTCAAGCTCCACCCGGATGTGCGAGCCAGCGTGGTGTCGGGGGACCTTTCCGCTGGACATGCAAGGGTGCTGGCGCCGCTCCCGGAGGATCGGCAGTTGGCCTTGGGAAGGATGGCCGTGGCCAACCATTGGTCCGTCCGCACCCTGGAGCAGGAGTCCGGAGCCAGTGCTCCTCCCAAGAAGAACGCGGAGAAGCCCAAGCCCCCGCAGGACGATCCCAACACGACAGCGTTCGTTCGCAGCATCGAAGAGAGGTTGGGGACTCGGATCCAACTCGACCGTTCCAAGGACGGGAAGGGCAGCCTGCGCATCCATTTCCTGTCCGACGTGGACCTCAATCGCATCGCCGACATCCTCCTGGGACACGTCTGACGCGGATGCGACCCAGCGAACGCATCAAGTTCCTCGTGCTGAGGGAGAGCTCCGGGGAATCGTGGGCCATCCACGTCCCCCTTCGGTTTTTCCATTTCCTGGTCGTCGCCACCATGTCGGTGGTGATCCTGGCGGGTTTCGCGGTCACCTGGCTCGGCGCGATCACGGTCCGGCTGCAGACCGCGGACGCTCTGGCACGTGAAAATGCGGAGCTCCGCGAAGACCTCCGGCGCATGGACCAGTTGCAGGAGGAACTCCAGACCTTGGAGATCCAGCATCGCCGGGTCCTCTCCCTCACCCAGGCCTTCCTGGACGACTCCGTCGACCAGGCGTCCCTGCCGGTTTCCTCCATGTCCGGACTCTACGACGACCAGGCCAGGAACAGGGTGCTCCAAGCGTTCGCCAACTGGCTGGAGCGACGACGCCTGACCCGTCAATCCGCGGAAACGCCTGATCGACCCGAATTGCTGGTCCCACCCGTGGAGGTCTGGAGCGTCCTGAAGGATATCGATCTCGGCACCGGGAACCTCGCCGAGCGACTGATTCTCGTCGAGCCATCCTCCCCCGTCCGCTCCCCGGTGAACGGGATCGTGATGACCTCCGGATGGGATCCGATCCGGGGATTGGAGACGGAAATCGCCAGCGCGGGAGGCTTTTCCGTCCATCTCGGACACATGGGAACACTCGACGTGAGCCCCGGCGATTTCGTGCAACAAGGCCAACGAATCGGCCGAACCTCGGCGGGTTCCGGTGTGGAACCGGCGAGGATGTCGGTGAAGGTGATGCTCGATGGACTTGCCATCGATCCATTGATTGCTATGATGCGCTGACCATGTCTGACAAGTCCTCCACCGGCAAAGGGTTCGCCTTCCTCAATGCCGGCTCCGTCATCACCGGCGAAATCCTCGTTGAGAACGATCTCGCGATCGAGGGTTCCATCAAGGGCACCATCCGGTCCACCGGAACGGTCTCCATCCACGCTCAGGGCCAGGTCGAAGGGGAAGTGCACGCCTCCTCGGTGAAGATCGCCGGCAAGATGACAGGAAATGTCACTGCCACGGATCGCACGATCCTGGAGCCGAAATCCTCCCTGGTCGGGGATCTCCGCACGCGCGAGCTGGTCATCCACGAGGGAGCCCATTTCCATGGGACCTGCGACATGCAACCGGGAGCCAAGACCAAGACCTGATCCATCGCGCCGATGGTACGCCATCGGTTCCGAAGCGGTGGGTACCGTCGCGGGTGCGTGCTTGGCGGGTTGGCTGGTCTCGGAGTGGCTCGACTCGAGCTTCCCCCTTGTCCTGTTGCCGCTGGTCGGCATCGCCGCGGCCATGATCCGTCTGGTCCGGAGCGCGTCCAGCCGATGATCGGATCTCCTGCAGGAATATCGACCGCGGCCCGGAACGAGTCCTTCGGGCCGCCGCGTCCGATCCGTCCCGTCGCCCGGGGCTTGGATGCGGAAATCGACGATCCCGGAAATCGGCGTCGGTCCTCCTTGCCTCCCGCGGACCTCCCCCATCCACCCAACCTTCGAATCGGACCCGAATGAATCCGTCCTTCCGTACCAGATGGGTCGCCTACCAGTTGGCCATCATCGCCCTGTGGTTCGTCGTGGCGACGACGACGTTCGATGCGCCGATAGCCGAATCCTGGCGAGTGGTCGTCTGGGCCATCGTGGCGGCATCGTCGCACACGTTGCTGGGTTCGTTCCTCATCCAGCGTCCGGATCGAAAATCGTCGGCCGGAATCCATGGCGGATTAGTTCTTCTAGTTGTACGTTATTTCACCGGGATTGGACTCGTCCTCTCCGGATTGGTCGCTTTTCCCGAACAAAGGACGATTTTCGTCCTGGCCTGGTCGGGATTGTTTCTTATTCTTACTGTCTCCGAAATGATCGTTTTCATCAAGGGAGTCCATAGACTTTGAGCGACGGTTCGGGAAATCTATCGGAATTCATTCTCCACCACATCGTGGACGGCCATGTCTGGCACCCCCTTCCGGGACTTCCAGGCATCACCATTCCCTCGCCCCTCTCGTTGCATGTCCTCATGCTCCTGATCGGCGCGGTGTTCACCTTCCTCCTGGCACGCACCGCGGCCCGCAGGGTGGGACACCTTCCCAGCACCTCCATCGGCCACATGGTCGAGGTCCTGTTGCTGTACCTCCGCGACGAAGTGGCGCGACCGAACATCGGGCCCAAGGACGGAGACAAGTGGGTCCCCTTCCTGGCGACCACCTTCTTCCTCATCATGGTCCTGAACCTGATGGGTCTCATCCCCGTGTTCGCCGGTGCGACCGCCAACATCTCCGTCACGGCGGCCCTTTCCTTGATGGTGTTCGTGATCTTCAACGCGGCCGGCATGGTTCGCAACGGGCCCTTCCACTACGTGAAGAACCTGATTCCCACCGGTGTCCCCTGGTGGGTCCTGCCCATCCTCGCGCCCATCGAAATCGTCTCCATCTTCATCCGGGCCTTCTCGCTCACCATCCGTCTGTTCGCGAACATGGCCGCGGGCCACATCATGATCCTCGTGATCACCGGCCTCATCTCGGTCCTCTCCCCCATGGTCATGCACGGACTGGAAGGCGCCCTCGGTTCGGCGGCCGGTTTCGTGTCGATCGGACTCATCGCTCCGCTCCCGCTGGCTTTCCTCTTGTTCATCCTTGTCATCAAGGTCCTGGTCTGCTTCCTGCAGGCATTCGTGTTCACGTTCCTGAGTTCGCTCTACATCGGTGGAGCCCTCCACCAGGAACATTGAGTCTTCCTTCAAACCACTCCCTACATCCTCACAGGAGAATTCCATGGACATGCAGAGCTTCGGTTACCTCGGCGCGGGTGTTGGCGCGGGACTGGCCGCGATCGGTGCTGGTATCGGTATCGGCAAGGCCACCGCTTCCACCGTCGAGGCGATCGCTCGCCAACCCGAGGTCAAGGAAGATCTCCGCGCCACCATGATTCTTGGCGCAGCCCTCGTGGAAGGTGTCGCACTGCTGGGGTCGGTCATCTGCCTCCTGGTCGTCCTGCTCAAGTAATCCGATGGAACAGAACCAGGCACATGCCGAAGTCCCAGCGGCCCCGCACGACGGAGGAATCGCCGCCCAGTTGATGGCGCCAGATCCTGGCGTGATGATCTGGGTCTGGGTGGTCTTCACTGTGCTGCTGGTGCTTCTCCACAAGTTCGCGTGGAAGCCCATCCTCAAGGCTGTCGCCGAACGCGAGGCCAAGCTCTCCGAATCGCTGTCCAAGGCCGACGAAGCCGCCGCGAAAGCGGCAGCCATCGAAGCCGACCACGACCGCATCCTCGGCGAGGCGAAGGCCCAGGCGCAGAACATCCTCAACGAGCAGCGCGATTTCGCCGCCAAGTTCCGCGCCCAGGCCGAGAGCGAAGCGAAGGAATCCGCGGAGAAGATCGTCAGTCAGGCGCAAGCCCAGATCGAGGCTGCCTCCGAGCAGGCGCGCAGCGCGCTGCGCCACGAGGCCGCCGAACTCTCCGTCAAGATCGCGGAGAAGATCCTTCGCTCCGAACTCGAAGGCGCCAAGGCGGAAGGCTTCGCCGACCGCATGCTTTCCGAAACGGCGAAGAACTGATGGTCGGACCTTCCGCGCGATACGCCAAGGCGCTCCTGGAGGCCCTGGAATCCTCCGGATCCCTGGATGCTGCACTACCGGTGCTCGCATCGCTCGCGTCCCTTCCGACCGACCTCGTGGCCTTGCTCGGAAATCCCGCTGTTCCCGCCTCGGCGCGGTCGGCAGCGCTGGAGACCGCTCTCGGCCATCCCTCCAAGGAATCCGTCATGGGTCGTCTCGTTTCGATCCTGACGGAGCGTCGTCGGCTGGGCCTCGTCTCCGAGATCGCCTCCCAGACCATCGCCCTGCACGAATCCCGGTCCGGGGTGGTCCGCGGGACGGTCGAGTCGCGCACTCCGATCTCGAAGGATGCCCTCCAGACGCTCGAACGCACTCTCTCCACGGAAGGTCGGCGGGTCGAACTCGCCGCCCGCATCGACGACTCCATCATCGGCGGATTCCGGGCCAGACTCGGAGACGTCCTTCTCGACGCAACCGCCAACAACCAGCTGAGCCAGGCCCGCCGGGCCCTGCTTTCCGCCTGAAGGAAACCATGATCGACACCGTCCGACCCGACGAGATCGCCTCGCTGCTGCGCAAGCAGCTGGAAGGATTCGCACCCTCCGCCGAAAGCCATGAGACGGGAATTGTCCTGAGCGTTGGCGACGGCATCGCACGTCTGCAGGGCCTGCCCACCGTCGAAGCCGGCGAGCTCGTGCAATTCCAGGGCAAGGACAACGCCTACGGTCTCGTGCTCAACCTCGAGCAGGACAACGTCGGCGTCGTGCTGCTCGGACAGATCAGCGCCATCCGCGAAGGCGACATCGCCCATCGTACGAAGGTCCAGGCCTCGGTCCCCGCGGGCGTCTCCCTGATGGGTCGAGTCGTGGACGCCCTGGGCAATCCCGTCGACGGCGGACCTGCGATCGTTCCCACGGAGATGCGACGCATCGAGGTCAAGGCCCCCGGCATCATGGAGCGCAAGAACGTCCACGAGCCCATGCAGACCGGCATCAAGGTGATCGACGCCATGACCCCCATCGGCCGGGGACAGCGTGAATTGATCATCGGCGACCGCAGCACCGGCAAGACCGCCATCGCGCTAGACACGATCATCAACCAGAAGGGCAAGGACGTCAAGTGCTTCTACGTCGCCATCGGCCAGAAGCAGAGCACGGTCGCCCAGGTCGTGGAGAAGCTCCGCGCCCACGGAGCCATGGAATACACCACGGTCATCGTGGCTGGTGCCTCCGATCCGGCGCCCTTGCAGTATCTCGCCCCCTACGTCGGTTGCGCCATGGCGGAGCATTTCCGTGACAACGGCGGCCACGCACTGATCGTGTTCGACGATCTGACCAAGCAGTCCCAGGCCTACCGACAGATGTCCCTGCTGCTTCGCCGCCCCCCGGGTCGCGAAGCCTTTCCCGGCGACATCTTCTACGTGCACTCCCGTCTCCTCGAACGAGCTTGCAAGCTCTCCGACAAGAACGGTGCGGGATCCCTCACCGCCCTGCCGATCATCGAGACCCAGGCCGGAGACGTCTCGGCGTACATTCCGACCAACGTCATTTCCATCACCGACGGCCAGATCTTCCTCGACTCCGGTTTGTTCAACGCCGGCATCCGTCCCGCGATGAACGTCGGCATCTCGGTCTCCCGCGTGGGTGGCGACGCCCAGCTCAAGGCCATGAAGCAGGTGGCCGGAACCTTGCGCCTCAACCTCGCCCAGTATCGCGAACTTGCCGCCTTCAGCCAGTTCGCATCGGATCTGGACGCGGCGACCCAGAAGCAGCTCGCGCGTGGCCAGCGCATGACCGAGCTCCTCAAACAGCTCCAGTTCCGCCCCCTGTCGGTCGGCGAGCAGGTCATGATGATCTACGCGGGAACCAACGGTTTCATCGATTCCGTGCCCGTAGCCCAGGTCAACCGCTGGGAGAAGGAAGCTCTCGAATTCGTCGCCGCCAAGCACGCCGATCTTCCTGTGGAGATCGAAAAGCGCAAGTCCCTCGACGACGAACTCAAGAAGCGCATCGAAGAGGTCGTGAAAGCGTTCAACTCCGGCTTCCAGGCCTGATCGGGAGGCCTTTCGCGTGCCAACCATCAAGGAGCTGACCGGAAAGCTCAAGAACCTCCAGAACACGAAGAAGATCACCGCCGCCATGAAGATGGTGGCGGCCTCCAAGCTTCGACGTTCCCAGGAGGCCATCGAGCGGACCCGTCCCTACCGATCGGAACTCACGAAGCTACTCGCCGATCTCCAAGCCCAGGTGAAGGGCGAGGATCTTCCCGACGACCTCTCCCCTTGGTTGGTCGCCCGCCCGGTCCGTCACATCTCGATCGTCCTGTTCACCTCCGACAAGGGCCTGTGCGGCGCGTTCAACAACGTCCTCATCAGGTCCTTCGAGCGCGTGGTCGGTTTGCGTCCCATGGATTCCTCCACGGCGGCGCGCGAGGGATTCTCGGAGTTGCAGAAGAAGATCGCCGAAGGAGCCGGGTTCACCGTCCATTTCGTCGGTCGTCGCGGATACGACGCCTTCCGTTCGCGTTTGAGCCACGCCATGGGCGAATGGTTCTCCCACGCGGCCGCGAGACCTTCGCTGGCCGAAGCGAGACCCATCGCCGAGCGCGTCATCACCGACTTCCTGTCCGGTAAATCCGACGAGATCTGGCTGGTCGACAATCGGTTCCAATCCGCCCTGACCCAGATCCCGCAGGCCATCAAGGTCTTCCCCTCCGCCCCGGTCGAAGGTGGAGTGGCGACGACCAGGCCCGTCCTGTTCGACCCCCCACCGGCCGAACTCCTTTCCAGACTCATCCCCCAGTCGATTCGATTCCTCGTCCTGAATGCCTTGCTCGAAAACGCCGCGGGCGAACACGGCGCGCGCATGACGGCCATGGACAACGCCACGCGCAACACGCAGGAAATGATCGACAAATACACTCTCCAGAAGAACCGGGCCCGCCAGGCCATGATCACGAAGGAACTCATCGAGATCATCTCCGGCGCCGAATCCATCAAGTAAGCAGGGAACACCACGCCATGAGCACCATCACCGGCAAGATTCTCCAGGTTCTAGGGCCCGTCGTCGACGTGTCCTTCGAGGGGTTCGCCCTGCCTCCCATCCTGAGCGCATTGACCACCACCAACCCCGCGATCAGCGACCAACCCGAGAACCTGGTCCTCGAAGTGGCTCAGCATCTCGGCGACAACGTGGTCCGCGCCATCGCCATGGACAGCACCGATGGTCTTTCCCGCGGTGGAATCGTCACCGACACCGGCAAACCCATCCAGGCTCCGGTCGGCGACAAGACCCTCGGTCGCGTGGTGAACGTCATCGGCGAACCCATCGATGGCAAGGGCCCGATGGACACCGGCATGACCTTGCCCATCCACCGCAAGCCACCCTCGTTCGACCGTCAGAGCACCCAGGCCGAGATCCTCGAAACCGGAATCAAGGTGGTCGATCTCCTCGCACCCTACGCCAAGGGTGGAAAGATCGGTCTGTTCGGTGGTGCGGGCGTGGGCAAGACCGTCCTCATCCAGGAACTGATCAACAACATCGCCAAGTACCACGGCGGCTATTCCGTCTTCGCCGGCGTGGGGGAACGTACCCGTGAAGGCACCGCCCTCTATGGCGAAATGGAAGAGGCGGGAGTTCTCGACAAGACCGCGCTCGTGTACGGTCAGATGAACGAACCCCCGGGGGCACGTGCCCGCGTCGCGCTGACCGCGCTGACCATCGCCGAATACTTCCGCGACGTGCAGCACCAGGACGTGCTCCTGTTCATCGACAACATCTTCCGTTTCACGCAGGCCGGATCGGAAGTCTCGGCGCTGCTTGGACGTATTCCGTCGGCAGTGGGCTACCAGCCCACCCTGGCCACGGAAATGGGCGAGTTGCAGGAACGCATCACGTCCACCAAGGATGGATCGGTCACTTCCATCCAGGCCATCTACGTGCCCGCCGACGACTACACCGACCCTGCTCCCGCCACCGCGTTCACCCACTTGGACGCCACCACCAACCTCGACCGTCAGATTTCCGAACTCGGCATCTTCCCGGCCGTGAGCCCTCTCGATTCCCGCTCCCGCCTGCTGAGCCCGGATGTCGTGGGAGAAGAGCACTACCAGGTCGCCCGCGGCGTGCAGCGTCTCCTGCAGCGCTACAAGGAACTCCAGGACATCATCGCGATCCTGGGCATGGACGAACTCTCGGAAGAAGACCGTCTGACCGTGTCCCGTGCACGCAAGGTCCAGCGCTTCCTGTCGCAACCTTTCCACGTCGCCGAACAGTTCACCGGCATGCATGGCAAGTATGTGAAGCTCGCCGACACCGTGCGCTCCTTCAAGGAGATCCTCGACGGGAAGCACGACAACCTTCCCGAGCAGGCGTTCCTCTACGTGGGCACCATCGAAGAGGCCATCGAGAAGGCCGCGGAGATCGCCTCCAAGTGATCCCCGTCACCCTCGTCGATCCGGAGAAAGTCGCCTGGAAGGGCGAAGCCGCCCAAGTGGTCTTCGCCATCGGCGACGGCCTCGTGGGAATCCTACCCGGTCATACCGACGCGGCTTTCGCCATCCAGCCCTGCACGGCGCGGATCACTCCGACCTCTGGTGCCGAACTCCGGTACTTCCTGTCCGGAGGGATCGCCCTCATGCAAGGTGGCATTCTCACGATCGTGGCCGACTCCGCGGAAACTCCCGAGCAGATCGACCGCATTCGTGCCGAGGAGGCCTTGCGACGAGCCAGGGAACGTTTGGCCAGTGCCTCTCGGGAAATCGATTACGACCGGGCAAGACTGGCCTTGGCTCGAGCGATCGGGCGCTTGCACATCCTCAACTGAAGCCCGTCGCTCCCTTGGAAGCATCCAAGAACCCCTCCGAGGTCCCCCCCCCTCGGAGGGGTTTTTCGTGTTCACCTTGGGAAGGAAATCCTCCATTGGAAGAGGGAACCTTTCCCGAAAGGGGACCGGGTCCAGAGGGATTTCCCGACACGGATGTGGATAGAGACGGGGAAAACTCCACGGTTTATCCACATTTCCTCTATCCACTCTCCCGCAAAACCTCGTTTTCCGTCTTCCTGTGGATAACTTCGGTTTTCCGTGGTTGTTCCAAGAGGGTGGATAGGGATCCAGGCATCCTGAACCTTGTTTCCCTGCCAATCCACAACCCTATTGTTCAATGTTCAAATGAATGAAGAAGATTATGAATCAAGGAAAGCCCCTGGATAAACACGGAAGGCGGGACGATCAGACTCACCACGAACCCAGGTCGTGGAAGATCGAACAACGCGGAGGATTGCACCAGAACCCCAGCTTGGGCAGCCAAACTCTCCAGCAATAGAGGATCGAATCCGAACCGATCCTCCTCGGTGACCTGGCAAATGGCAAACCACCCGCTGGTCGCGGGGAGGAACTGTACCCACGGCGGCATCCGCAACCCAAACTGCTCCCATGCCGCCCGGTTTTCGACCAGCCTTCGATGGATCCGTTCCTGATATCGATGTCGTTGTTCAAGAAGCCCCGGAAGAGCCATTTGAATCGGAGTGGAGGCGGAGAGAACGGCATCATTCAAGATGGCCAAACGTTCCGTCGCCTCCTGAGCCCTCGAAAAGGGGCCGGAGACCCGAATCCACCCCAGCTTCAAGTGTGGGAGCCCAAGGAGCTTGGAGAGCCCTCCCAAGGTGAAACAGAGGACTTCCTCTTGGTGGGCGAGGGAATGAAAATCCGCGGACCCCCAAGCTTCGAACACTTCGTCGGAAATCAGCGGCACATGGTATTTGCCGCACAGTTGCAGAACCCGAGCCCGTTCTTCCTGGGAGAGGACCCAGCCGGTGGGGTTTGCTGGTTGGATCAGGACCAGGGCCTTGGCCCCGTCCTTGAGGCTCTTCTCGACCCATCCCAAATCGAGAGTCCAGCAATCCCCCGTGAATCGAAGGGGGATGGTCCGACAGCGGACGCCCTGGAAACGTGCCAATTCCTCCACCAGGGGATACCCGGGACGAGGGGAGGCGACGAAGTCGCCGGGATCGCACAACAATTGGAAAAGGAGACCGTAGGCTTCGGAGGAACTGGCCGTCAGGACCCACCTGGACGGATCGTGGGGAAAAAACAGACTCGCAAGGGATTCGCGCGCCGTCAAGGCTCCCAGGCTGTCGGGCTGATACCGAATCCCACGTGGATGGCCGAGTTCCTGGAGGGCAAGGTTTTCCAGGTCCCTCGACTCCGGCCAGCCGGTGGTGTCGGTAGAAGTCAGATCGAAAACCGCCTTCGGGCGAAGGAGGTTCTCGGGTTCCGGACCGGAGGGACGCGACCTTCGGGAGAAGGCGAAAGGGCGGATGGATTCAACTTCCGATCGAACCGCGCGGCGAATGGTCATTCATCAAGAATACGATGAAGCGTCTGGGCGAGATCCGATGCCTGGAACGGTTTGGGAAGCAATGCTTTGATCCCCGCCTTCCGGGTGTCGGTGGAGCGGAGATCCCCTTCGAACCCGGAAGACATGACGATGGGGATTCCCGGGCGTATTTCGTGGAGGGTCAGCGCCAGGGTTTCGCCATTCATTCCCGGCATGGTACGGTCGGTGATCACGGCGTCCCATTTGCCCGGATCTTGCCGGAATTCTTCGATGGCCTTCAAGGGATCGCCGAAGGAAACCGCCTCGTACCCCAGGATTTCGAGAAGTTGGCAGAGCACGTCCGAGACGGCCTCTTCGTCGTCGACGACCAGGATCTTCTGGG
Source organism: Fibrobacteria bacterium (assembly GCA_020633825.1). GTDB lineage: Bacteria > Fibrobacterota > Fibrobacteria > UBA5070 > UBA5070 > UBA5070. The sequence continues at coordinate 24,368 of JACKCV010000001.1, forward strand.
AGGTTCCGGTCGGGATCTCCGAAGACAAATTGCCCGTGGAGACCTTGGAGCCCTGCTCGTAGGACGGAAAATCGATGGTGAAGGTGGTCCCGAGCCCTTCCTGGCTTTCCACGGAAATCGTCCCTCCGTGGTTGCGGATGATTCCGTGCACGACGGAAAGTCCCAGTCCCGTCCCCTTTCCCGTTTCCTTCGTGGTGAAGAAGGGTTCGAAAATCCTGGGGAGCACGGCAGCCGGGATGCCGGTGCCGTTGTCGCTCACCTGGCAGCGGAGGTACACGCGATCCTCGATGCTGACGGGTCCGACACGCATGAGGATTCGACCCGATTCCGCGGAAATCACTTGGGACGCGTTGGTGCAGAGGTTCATGAGAACCTGGTGCATCTGGTTGGGATCGGCCTTGATGTCCGGGGTCTGCGGATCGACGATGCTTTCGATCGTCATGCTGGAGGGAAGTGTGGCCCGCAGGAGGGATGCGGTTTCCAGGACGATCTCGCCCATCTGGACCACGCTCGTTTCCGGGGAACTCTTCCGGGAGAAGGACAGGATTTGTTTCACCAGGTCCCGAGCCCGCCGACACGCGGCCAGGATCCCGTCGAGGGACTCCATGTCGGCCTGCGAAAGGCTTTTCCGCATCTGGAGGATCTGCGCATGACCCCAGATGGAGGAAAGGATGTTGTTGATGTCGTGGGAGATGCCTCCGGCGAGGGTCCCGATGGCCTCCAGCTTCTGGCTGTGCCAGAGTTGTTCCTGGAGATCGTTTTTTTCCCGTTCCGTTTTCATCCTCTCCAGTTCCGAGGCGGCTCGAGCTCCGAAAATGGACAGGATGTCGGTGGCGAGGCCGTCCTGGTCGAAGGGTTTCTCATCGCACACGACCAGAAGACCGAGCGACTTCCCGTCGGTTCCGGTCAATCGGGTCCCGGCGATGCCGGCGAGGTCCTGGCCACGAAGGAAGTCGAGGTTCCCCAGCGATTCGGGGAGCATTCCCACGACATCGGCCGAACCAGGGGTGGCGAACGGATGGAGCAAGGCGTCCGACAAGGTGATCTTCGTGCCTTCCGAGACGGAGGGGATCCCGTGGACGGCGCGGATGGAGGCCGCTTCGGAGGGCTTCTGGGGGAACTCGATGACGAAGGCCGCCTTGGTGCCCAAGGACTGGGCGAGCTCGCGCACGAGGGAGCGGAAGAAATCGACACCGATCACCGAAACCGTGCCCACGAGGATCGCTTGCAAGGCGTCTTCCATACGTTTGCGGGAGCGCTCGGTCTTGATTTGCCGGCGTCGGGCGGCGGATTCGCGCAGTTCACGATCCACGGCGGGGCCGAGCCTGGCGAGATTGCCCTTGAGCAAGTAGTCGGAAGCACCGGCGCGCATCACTTCCACGGCGGTTTCTTCACCGATGGCGCCGCTGATCAACAGGAAGGGGATCTCCTCGTCCATGGACCGGACCAGGCGCAGGGCGTCCATTCCCGAAAACCGCGGAAGATGGAAATCGGAAATGACCAGTTCCCAAGGGTTCAAGGGAAAGGCCGCTTTCAACTCCTCTTCGGAAGTGACCCGATGGATGTCCGGATTGAACCCGACGCGACGCAATTGCCGCTCGAGCAGGAAAGCATCCTCCTCCGAGTCCTCGATCAGGAGGAGACGCAGATTACGGGGTACATCAGTCATGCGGATGGTTTCAATGGGCGAGTTGAGGAGGGGATTCGTTGAGGTTCAACCAGTACAAGCCGATCTGACCCACTCCTTCGAGGAAGCGGTCGAAGTCGACGGGTTTGCGGATGTAGCTGTTGGCCCCATGGTCGTACGATTGCAGGATGTCGTGGTCTTCTCGGGACGAGGTCAGGACGATCACCCGGTGCAGATGCGTCGAGGCGTTCGCGCGGAGCTGGCGGAGGACCTCGAGACCATCGAGTTTCGGCAACTTCAGATCTAGGAGGATGATGGAAGGGGTTTCCTCGGGATCTCGATCGCTGAATTCCCCTCGAACGAACAGCCAATCCAAGGCTTGAACCCCGTTTCGGGCCACCACGACGGGATTGGTGATCCCGACTTTCTTGAAAGCCCGCAGGGTCAGCGCGACGTCGTCCGGATTGTCTTCGACCAGGAGGATTGGCCTTCTATCCATTTGGTTTCCGTTGCGTGAGGAAGGCGGTGCGACGCCGGATCATGGAGGGGTCACTGGGGTGGTTCGTTGAGTAGAAGCCAGTAGAGGCCCAGTTGCCCCACCGCGGTGAGGAACTTCTCGAAATCCACGGGTTTGCGGATGTAGCTGTTGGCCCCGAGGTCGTAGCTCTGGATGATGTCCTGTTCTTCCCGGGAGGAGGTCAGGACCACCACCCGATGGTGTTTCGTGAATTCGTTTTCACGAAGGGACTGGAGGACCTCCAGACCATCGACCTTGGGAAGTTTGAGATCGAGCAGAATGACCGAAGGTTGGTGGGCGATGTTGCGATCGGCGTGCTGGCCGCGCGCGAAGAGGAAATCGAGTGCCTCGGCTCCGTCTCGACAGACCACGACCTGGTTGGCGATATTCACCTTCTTGAAGGCGCGAAGCGTCAGAGCCGCGTCGTCGGGATTGTCCTCGACCAGAAGAATGAATCGATTGTCCATGGATCAGTCTCGCAGGGTTGGGTCGGAGAGCTCGGGAAGGGAGAGTTCCGAAGACTCCCGAGGCAGACTGAATTTGAAACTAGCCTGAATCCGTCGCGACAGATTCTCAATCGAGGGGTTTTCGCCGCAAACAGAAATTGGCGTCAGTTTTGAGCGACGTCCTCGGTGATTTGGTCCTCTGAGCGGGCTTTCGTCGATTTTCAGGCGCACCTTGCCCTTACCCGGGCTCGCGGCGCCCGGGATGCCTGCCCTCAACCGAGGGCGGGCGCTGGTGATCCGCGCAGGCGGGCCGCGATGGCCAGCCTCTCGAAGGCCTTGCGGAAGAGCCCCTCGTCGGGATGGCTGGACGACAGGTGCATGCGGATGCGCCGGGTGTTGCGGGTCACGACGGCGCCGATCTTCAAAAGCTTGATCCGGATGGTGGAGCAGGTGGACCGCTCCTCCTTCTCACCCTTCAGCCCGATCGATCGCAGCGTGTGCTGCAGCAGGTAGGCCATGACCGACATCAGCATGCGCATCCAGTTGTCCTGAAATCCGCCGTGGGACAGCCTCGATCCGAACAGGTCCGCCTGCGTCTCCTTGAAGCGGTTCTCCATCTCGCCACGGGCGCAGTAGACCTTGGTGTAGACGTGGTCGGGATCGCCGGGCAGATTGGTGACGACGTAGCGGGTGTTGGGGCCCAGCGGATTGCGCTCGGCCTTGACGACCACACGACGCTGGGCTTTCCACGGCCCCGCCTGGTATCGAAATTCGTCGAACAGCTTCTGCCACTGGGCGGTCTGGAGGAACAGCTCGTCGGCCTCCATGCGCAGGCCGATGCTCTTCTTGTCCAGCGCGGAGTTGGGTTGCAGGCCCACGACGTAGCTCACGTCGTGGCGCTCGCACCAATGCAGGATGTGGTCGCGGCAGTAGGCGGCATCGGCCCTCCAGACGATGCGCACCCCGGGCCAGGCACGGCGCAACCGATGCACCAGCTCCGCCAGCACCGCCAGAGCGCCTCGAGCCGGCCCGCGGTCGGCGGGGCGCAGGATCGCGCACAAAGGGTGCTTGCCCGCGAACACGAACAGGGGCAGGTAGCAGTAGCCATCGTAGTGCCCGTGGAAGAATCGACCTTCCTGGGTGCCGTGCAGTTGCACGTCGGTGGCGTCGAAATCCAGGACGATCTCTTGGGGAACATTGCCCTTGTGGGACTCGATGTAGGTGTCGACCAGAATCTCGTTGAGCTTCCAGTTGGTCTGTGGCGTGGCCAGGCGGGCAACCCGTCCGAGGGTAGAATCGCTGGCCAAGGGCTTGTCCTGCCCTACGGCCGTCTGAAGCGCGATGTCGTGGCGCATGTTGCGCTGATCGACCAGATCTTCCTGCCCCAGGCACAGGCTGTAGACCGCCTGGCGGACCATGGAGGGAAGCGAATGGGTGCAGGAAGACTTGCGACGCGTGTCGGGAATGCAACGGGCGATGCGGTGAGAAAGACCGCCAAGAGCGCGATCGGCCAGACCCAGCAGGAGGGCTCCACCGTTGGAGGTCACCTCCCCGCCCTCGAAATCGACTTCGACCTTGCGGCCCTGGACCATCGGGAAAAGGTCGAGTGTGTGGTTACGTTTCGTCATGGGCCCTCTGGTCTGTTGGTTTGTTTCCCAAGTCCCAATGTATGGGACTTACAGCAGATCAGATGGGCTTTCCCCATGACAAATTCAGGCTAGCACCGATTCCCGGTTCGCCGAAGGCGGAAATGTTCCCGCCGTGGCGTTCGATGATCCTCCGCACCGTCGCCAAACCGATTCCGTTGCCTTCGAATTCGTCGGCGGCATGCAATCTCTGGAAGGTCCCGAAAAGTTTCTGGGCGTGCTGCATGTCGAATCCCGCCCCGTTGTCGGTCACCTCGAACCAATCACAGTCGTCCGTGGACGGGATCCGTTCCAGGCTGATGACCGCTTTGGTGCGCTGGGAGGAGTATTTCCAGGCGTTCTCGAGCAGGTTTTCCAGGACGGAATGGATCAGGACGGGGTCGGCGAGGGCGACGAGATCCGATTGGATCTGCCAAACCACCTGCCGGTCTGGTTGGGATCGGGAAAGGGAGTCCTTGATTTCCAAGGCGGCGGCGGACAAGTCGACTTGGCGCTTTCGAAGTGCGGCACGGGAGGAGCGCGACAGCGTCAGGAGGTCGTCGATCAGATCGGACATCCGATGGCTTGCCGATCGGATACGCTCCAGGAAGTGCTTGCCGTCCACGTCGAGGAGGTCGTGGTAGTCCTCCTCCAAGGCTTGGGCGAATCCGTCGATGGAGCGCAAAGGACTTCGCAGATCGTGGCTGACGGAGTAGGCGAAGCTCTCGAGCTCCCGGTTGGAGGCGGACAATTGGGCGGTCCGGTCCCCGACCCTCTTCTCCAAGGTCGTATTCAGGTTGCGCAGAGCCTCTTCACCTTCGAGACGTTCGATCTCCCCCTGGGCGCGGCCGGCGAAGATGGTGAGGATGTCCCTGGCCAGTTCGGAATCGACCATCGGCTTGGAATCGATCACCACCAGGATCCCGATGGGTTCCTGCGAGGAATTGTGGAGGGGAACACCCATGTAGCTGACCGCCTCCAGGTTCTCGAGGAGGGAGGAATGGGGGTAGAAGTTTCGAATGTCCTCCCGGACGAAGAGGAGATTCTTCGCGTAGACATCCTTGCATGGGGACCCTTCCAGTCCGTACTCGAAATTCGGGGCGGGCTTCCCGTCGGAATGGAAGGAGAGGGACCGGATGGACCCCGCGGAGGTGGATTTGCCGATGAAGGCATAACGGACATCGAGCAGCAAGGCCAGATCCTTCACCAAGGCATCGAAGAATTCCTGGCCGAACAGGGAGGATGTTCCCTTGACCAGGGATTCCATCACGGTCTCCGTCTTCTTCTTGCGGGAGATGTCGATGATCGATCCGCGAACGAGGAATCCATCGGGACTGGGAATGCGGCAGAGATTGATCTGGCAGTGGATGTCCGAACCATCGGACCTGCGATGGATCCATTCGAAATTGGGGGAGCTTCCCTCCAGGGCCGCGGAGATCTGCTCCATCGCGGCCTCCGCCGAGGGAACACCCGAGGGCTGCACGGGAGGGGAGACATCGAGGGGACCAAGTCCCAGCAATTCGGCCCTGGACCTTCCGTACAATTTCTCGGCGGAAGGATTGGCTTCGCGGAAGCAACCTGTCTTCGGGTCGAGCAGGACGATGGCTTCGGGAGCAGCCTCGATGAGGGTCCTCCATCGCTGCTCGCTTTCGAGGAGTTCGATCTGGGTGGCGCGATGGGAAGTCATGTCGATTCCGGTTCCGACGATGTACAGCACCTCGCCACGATCGTCCAGGATGACGGAATTTGCCCAGGTGATCCAGATCAGACGACCGTCCCGATCGATCCAGTTGTTCTTGAAATGGCTGGGGAAGGAACCTTTCAGGAGCGAATAGAAGATGGACCGGACGGTCTCGCGCTCCTGGGGCGGAAGGAGCAGGTCGAAGAAGGGGCGACCGATCACCTCCTCCTCCCGCCATCCGGTGGTGCGCACGCATGCCTGGTTGAACCGCGCGATGTGGCCTTCCCGGTCGAGCAGGATGATCAAGGCCTCGGAGGTATCGAGGATGGTGCTGTTCAGTCGGGAAATGGCCTCGAACTGTCGGCGGACGCTTTCCTGCTCGGTGATGTCCTGGGTGGTCCCCCTGGCGTGGACCACGACTCCGTTGCGTTGGGTCGCCTCCCCCGCCAGGCGAAGGACCAGGGTCCGACCCTGCATGGACTTCCCGCCGACCACGATATCGAAGGCAGTTCCCCTGGTGAGGAGATCGTCGATGGCGGAGCGGTATCGGATACCGGAATCGGAATCCAGAAGGCCGATGATCTCGTCGATCCCCGGGGGCGATCGACTCGGGTCGGATCCGAAGATCTCGTGGTGCAGCTGGGTCCAGAGCATCTCGCGGGAAGGCATGAGGATTTCCCATCCCCCCAGACGGGCGAGGCGCTGGGTGGTTTCCAGCAGCTCGCTCCTCTGCATCTGGGAATCGATGTCGCGGGTGGTGAAGTGCAGTTCGACGGCCTGGTCCGTCTCCGGATCCCGAAGCAACAGACCGCTGGCATCCACCCACAAGGATCCTCCCGACGGCTGCAGCAATCGGCACTGGAACCGGACCTCTCCGTCTTCGGCCAAGGTGGTCATCGCTTGTTGGGCGACCGGCAGGTCGAGTGGATCGACGTAGTCCAGGAAGCGGGTGCCCAGCACCTGGGGAGCGTCGATTCCGAGGAGATCGGTGACGGCTCGAGAAACCCAGGTGAAGGACCCGTCCAGGCCATGGCGGCTCACGAGGTCCCGAGACTGGTCGGCGATGGTCCGCAGACGGGATTCGCTCTCTCGGAGGTCCAGCAATACTCTGTGCTGTTCCGTGACATCGATGAAAATGACCGCGAATTGGCCAGGTGCCGGGGAATAGGCGCGGACATCGAAGCTGCGCCCCAACTCCCGGGAATGGTTTTCGATCCGGGCAGGTTTTCCCGTCAGGGCGACGGCGCCGTAGGTCTCGATCCAGTAGGATTCCGTACCTGGCATCAGTTCGAGGACGGTTCGTCCGAGGATGTCCTCCTCCTTCAGGCCCGTCAGGGATTCGAAGGCGGCATTCACCTCGAGGAACCGGTAGTCGACGGGTTTTCCGTCCTTGTCCACGATGATTTCGTGGAGAGCGAAGGCACTGGAGAGGTTCTCGAAGAGCGCCTTGTATCGCTCCTCCGCGGTTTTCCGGTCGGTGATGTCGGTATGGGTCCCGACCATGCGCACGGCCATCCCCTTCTCGTCGCGACGGACGACCTGGCCGCGGGAGAGGATCCAGTGCCAGGTCCCGTCCGCGCCTCGCATGCGAAATTCCACCGAGTAGGGTTCGGTCGCCTTTCCCGAAAGGTGCTGGATGATCTGCTTTTCCGCCAAAGGCAGATCGTCGGGATGGACTCGCTCCCGCCATCCGTTGAAGGAGGCGGGGAAATCCCCGGGCTCATGCCCGAGGATCCGGAACCAGGCATTGTTCGTGAAGACCTCCCCGGAGGAGATGTCCCAGTCCCATAGACCATCGCTGGTGGCATCGAGGACGAGCTGGAGGCGTTCCTCCCGCTCCCGCAGAGCGATGCGTGCCTCCCTCCTCCTGGTGACATCGGTGAAGGAAACCAGCAAGGTGAAGCCGCTTTCGCCTTCGTTGTGGGCGATGATGGAACTGTTCTGGGAGATCCAGACGGTTCCCGCGGGAGTGGATACCCCGACCTCCACGTCCCGACGGGTCTTCTGGTCCCGGAGGGTCAGGGCTCCCGGGAGCGAGGTTGCCGGAAGCGGCTTTCCCTGTTCGTCGAAGAACAACCAGTCGCCCGAAAACATGTCGGCCCCGATCAGCGAGCCATCGGGGACGTGGAGGATTTCGTGCGCCCGACCGTTGCTCAGGTAGACCTGGCCTTTCTGGTTGAGAAGGAGAAGTCCTTCGGAAAGGTTGGCCACCAGCTCGCGATGGAACGCCTCCGATCGACGCAGACTGGTCTCGGCGTTCTGGCGCGCGGTAACATTGCGCGTGGAAGTATGGATCTCCACGACCTTTCCCGTGGCATCCCGGATCGGCACGCAGTTGGTTTCCACCCACAGGTAGTCGCCACTCTTGTGGCGAGTCCTGTACGTGGGGGTCTCCGGTCTTCCGGTGGCGATCAATCGGGCGAAGATTTCCCGTAGCATGGGGACATCATCGGGATGGAACTGTTGGAAGGGCGTCGTGCCGACGAGTTCCTGCGCCGTCCATCCCGACAAGTGTTGGACGGAAGGACTGGTATAGAGGCGATTCCCCGACAGGTCGATGCGGGCGATCACATCGGAGGAGCTGGTCTCCAGGATCTGCTTCAGGCCTTCCAGGTCTCGTGTCCGCTTTCTCAACTCCTCCATTTCCCCGAGACTGCCCAGGACCACGGCGAGAAGACCGGGCTCACCGAAGGGCTCGAGGGAGCGCAGAGTCACGAGGAAGGAGCGGGGGCTGGAAGATTCCTGTTCCAGAGCGTGTTCGAAGGTGAGGGTTCCTTCGGTCCGACACTGCTGAACCAGATTCCGACGCTCTTCTTCCGTCTTCCAAAGCCCGATTTGGAACGTGGAAGGGAATTTTTGGGAAGATTTCACGCCGACTCTCAACTCGTGGAAGAGGTCGTTCGCCGCCTCCACCTTGCCGGACTCCACGTCGAGGAGAACCATGGGCAGGGGATTGGCATCGAGCAGGAGCCGGAATTTCTGGAGGCGGGCGGCCGTCAGCATTCCGCCGAGTCTACCATTCTGCGAAGACGTGCAAGTCCTTGTCTCGGCACGGGATTCGACGGATTCCAAAAACCGCGGGTTTACGACATTCCCCGGGGCCGGGGACCCGGGCTCAGGTGGTACGCAGAGTCACACCTTCGAAGCCGGGGACGACTTTGGCGGTTTCGTCCGCGTGGTAGGAGCTGCGAACCATCGGGCCCGAGGCCACCGAGGCGAATCCGAGCTCTTCGGCGAAGGACTTCCACTCGAGGAACTCCTCGGGAGTGACCCATCGATCGACCGGGAGATACTGTCGAGCGGGCTGGAGGTACTGGCCTAGGGTCAGGATCTGGACTCCCGCGTCGCGCAGGCGTCGGAGGGCGTCGGCGATTTCCGGCTTCCGTTCCCCGATTCCCAGCATGAGCCCGGATTTGGTGACGGCACCCCAGGAGGAGGCGCGACGAAGGACTTCCAGCGAGCGTTCGTAGCTGGCCTGGGGGCGGACCGCACGGCTCATGCGTTCGACGGTTTCCAGATTGTGGTTGTAGATGTCGGGACCGGCATCCACGACCAGACGCAGGAGTTCTTCCTTGCCTTTGAAGTCTCCCGTGAGAGTCTCCAACGTGGTGGTCGGGGAGGACTCCTTGATGGCGCGGATGGTGGAGGCCCACACCCCCGCCCCCCCGTCGGCAAGTTCGTCGCGATTCACGCTGGTGACGACGACATGCTTGAGTTTCATCAGGCGGACCGCTTCGGCGACTCTCCTGGGTTCGTCGAGATCGAGTTCCGTGGGGCGTCCCGTCGCGACGGCGCAGAACCCACAGGCGCGCGTGCAGATGTTGCCGAGAATCATGAACGTTGCGGTCCCGCGGTTCCAGCATTCCCCCATGTTGGGGCATTCGGCGCTCTGGCAGACCGTGTGGAGCTTGTGGCCTTCGACGATTCCCCGTACTTCGGCGTAGGCGGGTCCTCCCGGGAGGCGGGAACGGATCCAGGAGGGTTTTCGGCCCTGAGCCGGAAGGATGCTGGAGCTGGTGGCGCAGTCGGACATGGGCCCTGCAAGGTACAAGATTCGGTTGGGGAAGACCTCGGAAACGTTTGTGCTTTGACAACGGGAGGTTACGATAGGTCTTGCAAAATACTGGATTCGAATGCCTACAATTCCGTCTCAACCCGTTTCATGATCCACACCGATCGGTGTGGAGTACCCGGATTCAGGAGCTATTCCCCATGGCTTTTCCTCGTGCATTCTCCGGTAGTGGTCGCTGGTTCCTCCTGGTTTCCTGCCCATTGCTCCTGCTGGTTTCCACCTTGAAAGCACAGGAAAATGATTCGGCGGCCAATTCCTCGGCCAAAGTTTTCCATTCAGCGGTAGCAGCCAGCTCCACCAATCCGGAGGGGGGGGGCGCTCCCGATTCGACCGGAGCCATCCCGGGGACGACCACTTCGGCGGCATTCCAAAGGGACTCCATGCCGGTTCCGGTCGCACCGGCAGTGGAATCCGCACCCGCTGGTTCGGTCAAAGTCGTGGAAGCCTCGTCGATCGTCCCACGGCAAAAGCAGAAACTTGTGATCAATCTCGCAGTTTCCGACCTCCTGGGCAAAGGAGTGACCCAACCGGAAGCGGATCTGATCACCGAACAGGTTCGAGCCTCCATGCTGGCGACCGGAACCTTCAAGGTGATGGAGCGTTCCATGATGGACCAGATCATGGCGGAACAAGGATTCCAGCAGTCGGGGAGTTGCGACAACTCCGATTGCCTGGTCGAGGTGGGCCGTGTCCTGGGCGTGCAGACCCTGGTCGTCGGATCGGTGGGGCGTGTGGGTCGAATCTTCATGATCAACGTGAAATTGGTCGACGTGGCCACGGGTGAGGTCAAGAAATCGCTCACGGAAACCTGCGAATGCTCCATCGAGGAGTTGCTGCGGACCACTCCCCCGAAGGTCGCCGCCAGCCTGGACTACGAATACCGGAAGTCCCACGCGGGAACCCTCCAGGTCTTGTCCCAGCCCGTGGGTGCCAACGTCTTCCTGGACGACGTCAAGATGGGAACGACCCCGTGGAACTCCGATCTCCTCGATCCGGGACCCTACAAGGTTTCCGTGGTGCTGCCGGATTGGAAGCGGATCGACAGGATCATCGAACTCCAGAGCATGAAGGAGTTCCCCCTGAACCTCACCTTGGAGCGAAGTGACGAATGGATCGCCGCCCAGCGCGCCGCGGAGGAATTGGCGAAGATGGCGGAACTTGCTCGCCAGGAGGAGACGAAGCGTCTCCAGGAATCCGCTCGTGCCCAGAAGAAGCTCTTCTGGCGCATCGGTTTGTCGGCGATCTCCGCGGTGTGCGTGGGAGGTGGCTACTACTTCCAGACCCTCGCCGACGAGAATCAGGCCGCCGCCGATCGTAGCTACGAGAAATACAAGGCCACGGACAATTCGGTCGTGATGGAGATCGCCAAGGCGGACATCGACTACAACGAGACGCAGACGAAGAAGAACCGGAATCTGCGAAACATCTCGTACGGATTGGGAGTCGCCGCCCTCTCCTCCATCTCCTTCACCTTCCTGTTTTGAGGACGGCTACGATGAGCAACTCCATCGCGAAGAGATTCCTGTCCTTCGGACTTCTCGCCCTGTCCACCATCCTCCTTTCCTGCGACGAGGAGAAGGCGCGCATCTTCGACAACCCCAACGACCCATCCGGGGCCGCCTGGTCCCCTCCCACGGTGAAGGTCCTCACCCGGACGGTGGTGGTGGGAATGGGAGATACCGGAACCGTGAAGGTCGTGGGGAAGGATCCGGACAAGGCCGATCGCGTGGTTCGCGCGCGCTTTCTGTATCCGGGACTCCTGGACGATTCCGTTTCCCTGAACAACGACACCGCCGTGGGCAAGCTGAAGTTCGCCCAGCCAGGTCGGTATGCGGTCCTGGTTTCGGTCCATGACAACCACAACGTGTGGTCCGTGACCTGGGACTCGGTCGTGTTCGACGTCCACCGGTACGCTCCCGTCTCGACCCTCCGATCGACCAAGGATTCGGTGGAACCCGGCGACACCTTGCCCATGGCGATGGCGTGGACCGACACGGCAGGGCGGGTGGAACGGTTCGTGTGGTCGAGCAAGGGGAAGACCGACACGACCAAGGACTCCATCTTCAAATTCCGTCCGACCGAGGTGGGTTTGTTCTCGGTGACCGGATACGCCGTCGACGACGACGGAAACCCTTCCAACCAGGTGGTGGCCAGCGCGGTCGTCCGCACCTTGAACCCCTGGATCGTCTCGATGGCGCCCTCCCGGGACACGGCCGAAGAGAACAAGGACTTCAAGGTCGTGATGCGGGGTGCCGACCACAAGCCCGGCAAGGTGGCCAAATACGTCTGGACGACGGGCTCGAAGACCGACACCACCCAGGATTCCTCCCACACCTTCCGACCCGGGGTGGTCAGCTCCTTCCAGGTCCAGGGCAGGGTCCTGGACGACGATGGGTACGCTTCCAAGGATTCGGTCATCGTGGTCCCGGTGGTGCGTTTCGCACCGACGGTCAAGAGCCTCAAGGCCTCCAAGGACACGGCGGAGGTGGGGTATCCGGTGAAATTCTCGATGAAGGGAAGCGATCGATCCCCGGGGAAGGTGGTCAAATACCTCTGGTCCCATGACAACAAGACCGACACCACCTCCGACACCACCTTGAACCTGACACCCAGGGATTCAGGGAATTGGACGGTGCGCGGGCAGGTGATCGACGACGATGGATACGTTTCCGAAGCGGTCGAACTCTCCGTTCCGGTGACGAAATACCACCCGAGCGTGGTCTCGCTCCGGGCGAAGAAGAGTCCCGCCGAAGCGGGAAAGAGCCTGCAGGTGGTCATGGTGGGGAGTGACCGCCAGCCTGGATCGGTGAGCAAATACTGCTGGAACCATTCGGGAAAGGTGGATACCACGAAGGATTCCCTCCATTCCATTCCGGTCCCGGCGGGAGCCTCGTCCATCACGATCCAAGGATGGGTGATCGACAACGACGGGAACGGGTCGGAGGCGAAATCCCTCGTCGTGCCCGTCACCGTGTACGGCCCCACCGCGACCTCCTTGACTTCGGCGAAGGACACCGCCGAGGTCGGCAAGGCGATCGTATTCCGGCTCCGCGGAAAGGATTCCGACACGGGGAAGGTCGTGCGCTGGGCCTACGCGATGGACGGCAAGATCGACACTCTCAAGACCGACTCCGCGTTCCTGATTCCCAGCGCCACGGGGAAAATGGTCGTCTGGGGCTTCGTGATCGACAACGACGGCAACGCGTCCAACATGCTCGAGGATACCATCCCCGTGGCTCGATATGCCCCGACGGCGACGTCCCTGAGCGCGAGCGCGGCCACCGTCGAAGCCCACCGGGGAGTCCGATTCACGCTGACGGCGACGGATCGATCCCCCGGCAAGATCGCCAAACGGGTGTTTGTCCACGATGGGAAGAGCGACACCACGACCACCGACACGCTCACTCTCGTTCCCCATGAGGCGGGTTTCTGGGAAGTGTCCGCCTTCGCCATCGACGACGACGGCAACACGTCGGGCATCGTGCGGAAGACGGTCACCGTGACCTCCCATATTCCCTCGGTCACCTCCGTCTCGGCGAGCCCGGACACGTTGGAAGTGGGCAAGCGAGGTTTGATTCGGATCGTTGCCACCGACGCCTCGCCCGGCAAGGTGGTGAAGTGGTTGGTGAAGATCGGCTCGACCACGGACACGCTCGCCAAGGACACGACCAGCATCGTGCCCACCTCGAAGGGGCTTCTCACCCTCTACGTCTCGGTGATCGACGACGACGGGAACCTTTCCCCGTCCGTGGTCCGAGCCTTCCAGGTGGTGGAACGAAAGCCTGTGGTGGGGTTCGTGGATTTCCCGGATTCCTCGGAAATCAACCGGTACGCCAAGCTGAAGGCGACCGGCTACGACTATGTCCCGGGAAAGGTGGTGAAGTGGATCTGGAGCGTCGCGGGAGTCCTCGACACGACCACGGATTCCAGCTACCAGGTGCGGGGCAGCATCGAAGGCCCGATCAACATCGGGGTCCAAGGCATCGATGACGACGGGTACACCTCCGAGTTGGTATCCCGGACCCTCCAGGTCAAGGCCCATGCGCCCAAGCTCGTGACCTACAGTCCCTTCGTGAAGGTCGCCTTGGGCGACACCGCGAAGATCGCCCGGACGGCCACCGACGCTCCCACCGATCCGGCGGGTGACTCCTTGGAGTTCCGTTGGAGCACCAACGACGGCCGTTCCGGATCCTACAAGTCCGGGGGAATGATCCGACTGACCGACACCGTCGCCAAGACCATCTCCCTGATGGTCAAGGCTTACGACAAGGACAGTCTGGCTTCTCCCCAGGGAACCATCCAGGTCCAGTTCCTGCCCAAGGCACCCACCATCCTGACCCCTTCCGTAGGGGGGATCCAAACCACCACCGACGTCCGGGTCACCTGGCAGAAGGGCTATCTGGATTCGGCTTTCGCGGTGTACGCCGATACCACCGAAGACCCGAAGGAGCTGCGGGGAACCACCACCGGCACGAGCCTCGATCTCGCTCTGGGTGTGTGGGACCGGGGTTGGACGGTGAAAGTGGTGGGCTGGCGTGGGAGCGATTCCGCGACGAGTGCCACGGTGCGGTTCCACACGGCCCAGGACTCCGCCTATCGATCCATCCTGAAGGAGCTCGAGGTTCGCGACGCCATGACGGATGAACTCTATCCGTTCGATACGGCGTTCTCCTCGGGAGACACCCTCTACGCGTTGCACACGGGTGCGGACATGGCCCAGTTGGAGATCCGAGCGATCGGGAGCGTCTCCAAGCAGGTGATCCGGGTCGGAACAGGAGTCTCCGTGGCAGATTCTGTCCGATCGGTGGTGGCGGTTCCGGTGAGCCCCATGCGGATCCCCGTTTGGGTGGCCTCCCCCAATGGCGTGAGCACCCGCACCTACACCCTGGTGGTTTCGCGCGACATCTCTCCATTCGCCAAACTGGAATCCTTCTCGGTGGATGCCGGTGGAAGCCTGAGCCCCGCCTTCCATCCCGACACCACGACCTACGTGGTCTCGATCCACGAAGGGGAACAGGTCGCCATGAGCTGGACCAAGAACCTGCTGGCCAACGTGACCTGCCAGAACCGGACCCTATGGTTCGATCAGGATTCGATCCTGGAGGGACGAACCGAGGACACCGCGGGCACCATGCTCACCGTGACCCGTGCGGGCGTCCCCGACAACCACTACCTGGTGAAGGTGAAGGTGTTGCCTTCCCGGGATGCCCGGTTGAACCAGATGCTCTGGGCCAACGTGGAATGGTTGCCGATCGACTCGACCTCCTTCCTGCGGAATCTTCCGGAAGGAACCCTGTCGACTTGGATCGAGCCGCAGTTGCGCCCGGGTCAGACCATGACCATCAACGGGGCGGCGGCCACCTCCGGGGTTCGCCAGACCCTCGATCTGGTGCCGGGCATGAATACCACGACCATCAAGATCACCGCCGCCGATCGCACCACGACGCGGACCTACACGCTGCTCTTCTACCGGCAGCCTTCCACGGACAATTCCCTGTCGAACTTGGAAACGCTCACCGGTGGGATCGGATTCAGCCCATCCTACCAGACCTACCGCCTGGTGCTCCCCTTCCCGGAGGATTCGGCGGGCGTGAAAGCGACCGTGAACCATCCCAGCGCCTGGATGCGCCTGGATGGGACAAGGCTTTCCAACGACACCTGGGGTCCGAAGACCATCCTGGCACCGGGAGACTCCGTGGTGTACACCATCGAGGTGCTCGCCGAGGACACCACCTACAAGCGACCCTACAAGGTGACCGTCGTGCGCTCGATGCCCGACACCACCCGGTACCTCGACGACCTGGCCTTGTCCTCGACCCAGGGAACCCTGAATGTCACCGATGGCTTCTCCACCTACGGCGACACCCTGATGGTGGGAGCCACGAGCTACAACGACAGCGTGCTCCAGATCCGGGCGTATTGGACCCGATCCGAGTATCGATCGGTGACGGTCGGTTCGGACACTCTGACCAGCTACACCTTCCAGGATTTCCTGCTGGCCACACCCAACGACACGAACGTATTCCCCGTGGTCGTGGTGGCACAGGACAGTTCCATGACCCGGACCTACCGGGTGAAGGTGTTCCGAGGTCCTCCCAGCCGCAATGCCGACCTTTCCGGGTATCTGTCGGTGGGATTCAATGTTTCGGGTCGGCAAGACCATTACGTCGGCACGGGGGATTCCGTCTTCACCATCGGGGTTCCCTACCGGGATTCGTTGATGAGCCTGTACGCGACCCCCGCCGACGCCGACGTGTTCCAGATCCTTCGCGATGGCGTGGAGATTCCGCGGTCGGAATGGTCGGACAGCCTGCTCCTGGTGAAAGGCGACACGAACCGCGTCGAGGTCACCGTGGTGGCCCAGGACACGACGCGCAAGAAGGTCTACAGCCTCAAGGTGTACCGCGCTCCGGAGAGCCAGGACGCGAGCCTATCCTACCTCCAATTCAAGTCGCGCCTGGGGAACGTGAATTGGTGGGGGGTGCCGACGGATTCCGTCTATCGGGTGTCGGTCCCGTGGCACGACAGCCTGCTGACCGTGAATCCCACCGCGACCGATGCGTATGTGCGCAGCATCCATGTGGCAGGGGTTTCCACGAATTCCGGGACCTGGAGCGACTCCGCGGCGTTGTCCCTCGTCGCCGACACCAACCGCGTGTCGATCGTGGTGAAGGCCCAGGACTCCACGGTGACGCGGACCTACACGGTGAACGTCTACCGCGAACCGGCGCACACCGATGCTTCTCTCGGGGCATTGTCGCTTTCCTCCATGGCCGGTGCCTTGGCGATCTCCCCGAGTTTCACGGGAAGCGACACGGAGTATGTGGCAAGCACCCTGTATCTGGATTCCCTGGTGGTGGCGACCCCCACGGTGAACGACCCCGTCGCGCGTTCCGTGACCGTCCAGGGGGTGGCCGTCGCCTCCGGGACCGCATCCGATTCCATTCCTCTGGCCGTCTCCGACACCACGGTGGTGACCCTGGTCGTCACAGCACAGGATGGAACCACCCGACGCACCACCCGGGTGAAGATCTACCGGGCCCCTCCGAGCACCGATGCCCTGTTGGCGGGATTCGGGGAAGGAGCCGGCGTGCTGTCGCCGATGGTGAACGACGCGGACACGATCTACCAGCTCAACGTGGTGAGCATGGTGGCGAGCGTGACGCTTTCTCCCACCCTCCACGACACCAGATTCGCAAGCTTCACCGTCGATGGCAGCGCGACCACCAGGATCATCCCCCTGGGGGCCGCGGGAACCACAACTCCGGTTTCGGTGGTGGTCACGGCCCAGGATCCATCGGTGAAGCGGCACTACACGCTGAACGTGGTGCGCGAACAGGATCCGACCGCTCTCCACGGCACGATCTCCTCCGATCGGGTGCTGACGCTCGCGGGGAGCCCGTATCTGGTGGACGGAACCGTCACCGTGAAGGCGGATGCGACCCTGTCCATCGAGCCCGGGGTTCGGGTGAAATTCAACGCCGGAACCGGACTGCGGATCGAGAAGGGGACTTTGAAGGCCCTGGGCACCCCAGCCGATCCCATCGTCTTCACCAAGGCACAGGCTGGAAACTGGGCCTACCTCTATTTCGACACCACGGCGGTCAGTGCCACCTACGACGCGAGCGGGGCCTATTCCGGTGGATCGATTCTCCGGAATTGCCTGGTGGAGTATTCCGGCGGCACCACCTTGGCGGGTGGGGCTTCCTTGATGATGAAGGGTCGATTCCCCCACCTCGAATCGGTGGTGATTCGGTCGAGCGCGTCCGACGGGATCTATGCCGAAAACCTGGCGGATGTCCATTGGTCGGGTGTGGAGGTTCGCAGCAGCGCCGGGACGGGGATGGTCGTGTGGGCCCGCACCTTCGCCCTTCGCCAGAGCATCCTGGCCGACAATGTGGGCCGAGGGCTCCACCTCAGGCCCACCGAGTCCTTGATGCTTGGAGACCAATGGGTTCGGATCGACAGTTCCCAGTTCCTCCGCAACCGAATCGTCAATGGGAATGCGGCGGGTGCCTATATCGGGGTTTCCCAGTATTTCCAGAACATGGGAATCCTCCTGCGCGGGAACTTGTTCGAGGGCAACACCACCAACTCCCGCGCCGGTGGATTGTTGATCAGTCAGGAGGGTTTCCACTCGAACCTGCCGATCACCCTGGAAAGGAACGTGTTCCGTGGCAATGTGGCGGGGGATCATGCGGGGGCCCTTTGGGTGCGGACCTATTACAACTACAGCGGTTCCACCCAGCCGTACGAGATCCGCTCGGTGGGGAACCTGATCGAAGGAAATTCCTCTCCCCATGTCGCGGGAGTGTGGATCGGCAGCGAGTACGAAGATGGCGACGCGATCGGCTCCTACTACGATTCCGCCAACATCTATCGCAACAACACCAACACGGCTTCGACCTCCGTCGGGGCGGGATTGGCGATGGACGACAACCGCCGCACCTTCCGGATGGTCGATTCCCGATTCGAAGGCAACCGCGCCGGACAGGACGGCGGAGCTGTGAATTTTGCGGACCTCAATGGCACCGCCCAGGTGGAGGGGTGCACCTTCGTGGGGAACCGATCCGGACTCAAAGGCGGGGCGGTGTTCACCCGGACTTCCGCCAATTTTGCGCACAGCCTGTTCCAGGGCAACATCGCGGGAACCGTGGCGGCGATTTCCTGGACCAACAATGTCGCGGGACGCCTCGACTCCAACACCTTCGCGGGGAACACCGCGACCGGTGCCGGTGGATCGGTGGTCACCACGGTGATGGAGATCGACGGGTATCCGGTGTTGCGCGGGAACAACTTCCTGACCAATTCCACCGACCGCGTCCTGCGCAATTCCAACCTGGCGACCGACCCGGGTGTGGAGGTGGCGGGGAACTGGTGGAACACGGCCACCCCCGATCCCTTCTATTTGTTCGTCGATGGTGGATCGGGACTGCCGGGAGCCGGGGATCTGGGGATGTTCACCGGGGGTGAAGCGGATTCCTCCCTGGCTTCCCCGAACTTGATGGCACCGGCCGTGGAATAAGCCGCCAATCCTTCCTCGGATCTCTCCAGGAGCCCCTCCTTTCCCGGTGGGGCTCCTTTTCGTTTCCGGACCGGATGGAAGGGAGGATTCGATCTCCTTCGGTCCGGACCGTACGGGGAAAGGATTTCGAGGAGGCCGGCCCCATCGGCGCGCCGA
This sequence comes from Fibrobacteria bacterium, assembly GCA_020633825.1. Lineage (GTDB taxonomy): Bacteria > Fibrobacterota > Fibrobacteria > UBA5070 > UBA5070 > UBA5070. The sequence continues at coordinate 43,517 of JACKCV010000001.1, forward strand.
CAGGATCCCTTCGCCCGAACTTGCAGAAGGAAATATCGCGGGAGAATCCGCGGAGCCGATCCAAGGGGGAATCCCGGGAACCTGGCATGGCCGAGGTGCCGGGGCGAGACTTGGCGGCTGGCTGGAACCGTATATCTTCCATGGACATGCACAAGATCACGACCCTTCTCGAGAACAATCGTCAGTGGGCCGCCCGGGTGAAGGACACCGATCCCGGATTCTTCGAGCGACTGGCCGCCCAGCAGCACCCCAAGTACCTGTGGATCGGTTGTTCCGACAGTCGGGTGCCGGCCAACCAGATCACCGGACTGGTTCCCGGCGAGGTCTTCGTGCACCGCAACGTGGCCAACATCGCACACCCCACCGATGTCAACCTGATGTCGGTGCTGGAATACGCGGTGGATGTGCTCCAGGTGGAGCATGTGCTGGTGGTGGGCCACTACGGGTGCGGAGGTGTCCGGGCCGCGTTGCAGGGACGGCTTCCCGGCATCGCCGACTTCTGGTTGGAGCCCGTGCGGGAATTGGCGCGTCGCCATCGCAAGACGCTGGCCGGATTGGAAGGCCGGGAGCTCGAAGACAAGGTGTGCGAACTGAACGTCACCAGCCAGGTGCGCGCCCTGGCCAATTCCGGGATCGTGCAGAACGCCTGGGAGCGCAAGCAGAAGCTCACCATCCACGGATGGGTGTACCGGCTCGACGACGGGATCCTGCAGGATCTGGGCGAGACCCGCACGGGGCCGGAAGAGTAGGACGCCCGGGCCGCAGGTTTCCAGCCGCGATCCATAGGGGATCCGAGCAGCGCGCCAGCCGAGCCGCAGGGGCCCCGGCAGGGGCGTGCGCGGCCGATCCGGGCATTCGCGATGCGTGGCCGCGTACCGACCGGAGGGTAGCCCGCAGGACGGCGGCCCCCGCCCTTGCGGTGGATTCGGGTCCGGGGTCGGGTCCCCGTCGCGGCGGGGGAGGCGCCCCGGGGCTACCTTTGCCGCTCCATGGCACTGATTTCCTTTCGAGACGTCTCCTTCCGCATGCTCGGCGTTCCCCTTCTCGACGGGGTGCGATTCTCCCTCGAGCGCGGAGAGCGCGTATGCCTCACCGGTCGCAACGGCACGGGCAAATCCACCACGATGCGCCTGATCATCGGGGAGCACGAACCCGATTCGGGGGAGATCATCCGCGACGCGCAGACCCGCGTGGGATACCTGCCGCAGGACATTCCCGACCTGCCGGGGACGGTGGGCGAGATCGTGCGCGAAGGAGCCGCCTACCATGCGCTGGAAGGCGAGTGGAAGGTGGACTTGGAGACCGAGCGTTGGGTGGAGCGGGTGGGACTCGACCCCGATTCGGATTTCGCCAAACTCTCCGGAGGGCAGAAGCGACGTGTGCTCCTGGCCCGCGCGTTGGCGGGCGAACCCGATCTCCTGCTGCTGGACGAACCCACCAACCACCTCGACATCGCCTCCATCGGTTGGATGGAGGACGTGCTGCTGTCGAGCGGGGTGGCGCTGCTGTTCGTGACCCACGATCGGGCCTTCCTGCGCCGGGTCGCCAACCGCATCCTGGAGCTGGACCGGGGGCGGCTCTTCGACTGGACCTGCACCTACGACCAGTTCCTGGAACGCAAGCAGGCGATGCTGGAGGCCGAGGAGAAGGCCCAGGCGGAATTCGACAAGTTCCTCGCCGCCGAGGAGGTGTGGATCCGCAAGGGACTCAAGGCGCGCCGAACCCGCAACGAAGGGCGTGTGCGACGCCTGGAGGCGCTGCGGCGCGAACGTTCCGAGCGTCGCGAATCCCAGGGCACGGTGCAGATGAAGATCGAGACCGCGGAGAAGTCGGGTCGCAAGGTCGTCGACGCCGAGAAGGTCTCCTTCGCCTGGGGCGACAAGCCGATCCTGGCCAACCTGACCACGACCATCCAACGGGGCGACAAGCTGGCCATCCTCGGACCCAACGGCGCCGGGAAGACCACGCTCATCCGCGTGCTGCTGGGGGATCTCCAGCCGCAGTCGGGAACCGTCAAGTTGGGGACCAACCTGGAGATCCTCTACTTCGACCAGATGCGCGACCAGATCGATCCCGAGAGCACCCTCCGCGACGCGATCGGGGAAGGACGGGAGACCATCACCATCGGCGGGAAACCGCGGCACGTGGTGACCTACCTGCAGGAGTTCCTGTTCCCTCCCGAGGCGGGATCGAAGAAGGTGAAGGGCCTTTCGGGAGGGGAGCGGAACCGACTGCTCCTGGCGCGCCTGTTCACGCGGCCCGCCAACGTGCTCGTGCTCGACGAACCCACCAACGACCTCGACGCCGAAACCCTCGACCTGCTCGAGGATCTCCTCGTGGAGTTCGACGGAACGGTGATCCTGGTGAGCCACGACCGCGCGTTTCTCGACGAGGTGGCCACCACGGTCCTGGCCATCGGGGAAGGGGGCGAGGTCACCGAGCACGTGGGCGGCTATTCCGATTGGAAGCGCGACATGGAGGGGCGCCGCGCCCGTGAGGCGGAGAGGGTCGCCCGTGAGGAGGCGGCTTCCCGCAAGGCGAACCCCGTCCGGTCGGAAAATGTCGCCACGGAGGCCGTCCCCGCCGCCCGCCGCAAGCTCTCCTACAAGGAGCAGCGGGAGCTGGACGCCCTCCCCGACCTCATCGAACGGTTGGAGACGGAGCAGGCGGGTCTGGGGGAGGCGATGGCCGATCCATCCTTCTACCGCAAGCCCGCCCCGGAGATCGCCGCCGCCAACGCCCGGGTGGTGTCGCTCGCCGACGAGATCGCCGCGGCCTACGCCCGGTGGGAGGAGCTGGGGGGGTAGGTCCCCGGTCCCGGCGAAGCTCCGTTCCTCCATCGTCCCGGCGAGGTGGCCGAAGGGCCACCTCGGGCGCCGCTGTCGGGGAATCCGGGGAGGATCGGCGCGGGAGCTCCGGACCCCATTGGGGAAGGAGGCGCGGAATCTAGGTTGATCGGAATCTTCGGACCGCCGGCGGCGACGGGCTCGCGGCACGTCCCCCCCCTTTTCCAGCCGCGGGCCGCGAGGAGAGCATGGAAGCGACAGAAATTGCCGAACCGCTGTCGCCCGAGGCGTCGCTGCTGCGCGAACTCCGTCTGGAGGTGGCGCGCGAGGCGGAGGAGGCGCGTCGTCAGGCGGGACGTGACTGGGCCAAGCCCCTGGAGCAGCGGTTGGCGGAGGGGATCGCGATCGAGAAGGCCTGGTGCGACCACCAGGGCGAGGGGTGGATCCAGGTGCATTGCCCCGACCACCGCAGCCGGTTCCGGGCCGGGGACATGGCCCGCGTCGGGTTCGGGAATCCGCTCGCGGAACGCGCGGTCACGGCCTTCATCGAGGAGGACCTGCCCGACGGGTTCCTGCTGCACGCCGGAGCGCGGGAACAGTCGGAGTACGCGGCCGAGCTGCAGGCGCTGCCCGGCGAGCGGGTGATCGACCTGGGCATCATGGACCTCAGCGAGGTGGTCCTGGGGGGGCTGCAGCAGGTTTCCGAGACCGCGAGGGGGCAACGACGGATCCTGCCTTTGCTGCTGGGGACCCGATCCCCGGTGTTCGACGAAACCGCCTTCCAGGAGGGATTGCTCCACGGGGAGCGAGGCGGTCTCAACTGGAACCAGTCCGAGGCCCTGGCCCAGGCGATGTCGAGCGATCTCTGCGCGCTGGTGCAGGGGCCTCCGGGGACGGGGAAGACGCGCGTGCTGGCGGAACTGGCGGGTCTTCTGGTGCGGGCGGGCAAGCGCGTGATGGTGACCTCGTTCACCCACCGGGCGATCAACAACGCCCTGGACGCGATCGGGAAGCGCTGGGGAGGATCGGTGCCGGTGGCGAAGTTCGCGGGCTCCGCTCCGGAGCACAAGTCCGTTTCGGTGTTCGGGTCCTGGAAGCTGTGCCCCTGGAAGCGGTTCAACGACGGTTTCGTGGCCGGCGTCACGCCGTACGCGGCCTCGGGGGCGATCATGGAGGGGGCGGAATTCGATGTGGTGCTGATGGACGAAGCGTCCCAGGTCACCCTTCCGCTGGCCTGCCTGGCTCTCCTCAAGGCCGATCGATGGGTCCTCTTCGGGGATCATCGCCAGCTGCCCCCCGTGATGCGCACCCGTTCCGGGGTCGAACTTCCGAGATCCTCGATCTTCGGCCGACTCGCGGGCAGGGGCTTCGACACCATGCTCACGGAGACCTGGCGATTGGGACCGGTCCTGTCGGGGTGGCCCAGCCGCCAGTTCTACGGCGGAGCTCTGGAGCCGCGCACCGAGGAGGGGCACGAGCGGTTGGATCTTGTGCGACCGCCGAGGAGATTCACCGAGGTCCTCGATCCGCAATCCCCGCGCGTGTTCCTCAGCATGGCCCACGAGGGGGCGCGGCGTCGCAACGAAGCCGAAGCGGGGGTGGTCGCCGATCTCGTGGCGGAGATGCTCCATTGCGGAGTACCGGCCGGCGAGATCGCCGTCATCAGTCCGTTCCGCGCCCAGGCGGGAGCCATTCGCCAGGCCTTCAAGGAGAGGTCGGGCCGGAAGCTGCCCCGGGAAATCGTGGTCGACACGGTGGAGCGCATGCAGGGGCAGGAGAGGGATGCCATCGTGGTGTCGCTGACCACCTCGGACTCCCGGTACGCCGAGCGCATGGCCGAGTTCTACTTCCAGCCCGAGCGACTGAACGTGTCCATCACCCGGGCGAGGCGCAAGTTGGTCCTGGTGGGATCCACCGAAGTGCTGCGCGCCTTCCCTTCCGATCCCCGGTTGCGCCAAGCCGTGGACCTCCTGCGATCCCTCCTGCGGGAATCGAAGGTGGTCCGCCACCGACCGGAGGATCCGGAACCCCGGGACTGAAACGGGGGATTCCCGCCCGGGAAAAGGGGGATGGGCGGTGAATTCGTGGCCCGAGGCGGAGAGGGTTTTCCCATATTCCTCCCTTTCCTCCTCATCCGATCGATTCATGGCCAAGATCCTTCCTTCCCATCCTCTCGGGCCCGCTTCGGCGGCGTACCGACGCGCCCACCGGTTGGTGTCGGCGTTGCCCGAGGGATACGTGGCGTGGTCGCCCGTTGTGCGCACGGGGAACGGCCTTCCCGACTTCTGGATCGTGGAGGAGGCTTCCCGTCGCAGCGTGGTGGTGCTGGTTTCGGAAGCCGGAGACGATCAGCTCCAAGGTCCGGGACTCTTCGAATCGGGCATTCCTTGGACGGACCCCGTGGAGGAGATCACGGGAAGGGTGAAATCGGCCCGGGAGGCCCTCCAGGTGCGATCCATGAGAGGGGCCGCCTTGTTCCCCATGGCCTCCCGCGGGAACCTTCCCCCCCGGGTGGATGGTTGGCCCTGCGCCGGGCGCGAGACCACGCGTCCGACCGTCTTCGAAGCCTGGGTGGCGAGCCTGCTGGGGGATCCTCTCGATCCCGAGGTGCTCCAGTCGGTCCGTGCGAGGTTCTCCCCGGAGACGCTGGTGCGACCCAACCAGGTCATGCGTCGGGAGCCTGGTTCCGAGGAGGTCCCGCGATTCCTGACCTGGAGGCAGGAGGAGATCCTCAAGCATGGTCTGGAGGCCGGAGCGGAGGGAGCCGAGGCCGTGGGGGCTTTCGAATTGCTGCTGGTCCAGGGAGTCGCGGGTAGCGGGAAATCCCTGGTGCTGCTGCACCGCGCCGTGCTCCTGAAGCAACTGGATCCCAAGCGTCGGGTCCTGGTCCTCACCTGCAACAAGCCCTTGCAGATGGAATTGCGTCGCAGACTTCGCGAACTCGGCGACGAGACGGAGTCCGTGGAGGTGTCGACGTTCCACGCCTTCTGCCTGCGGCGATGGCCCCATTCCCGACGGCCGACCATCCTGGAGGCCGCGGACCGACGCATCCTGGTCGACGAGGTGCGGGGCGACCTGGAGCGCCCCACCCTGCTGCGGCGGCAGGTCGAGGACGAGCTCGCCTGGATCTTCGACCACGGATTCCCCGACGAGGAAACCTACGCGGAGCATCCGCGCCGGGGCCGGGGGTTCCGCATGGATGCCGACCTGCGGACCCGCTTCTGGGGGGCGGCGACCCGGTACCGCGCCCTGTGCGAGGAGCGAGGCGAGGCCGATTGGTCCCTGGTGCCTCTGCTGTTCAAGGAGGCGCTCCAGGAGCACGAGCCCCGGCCCTACGATGCCATCCTCGTCGACGAGGCGCAGTTCTTCGCCCCCGTCTGGTTCGATTGTCTTCGACGCTTTTTGACGCCCCGGGGGCATCTGTTCCTGGCCGCCGATCCCAGCCAGGGTTTCCTGAGGTCGGGAACGAGTTGGAAGTCCGCCGGCTTGGCCGTCCAGGGGAGGACGCGTCGGCTGGAACGCAGCCACCGTTCGACGGGCCCCATCATGTCCACGGCCTGGGCGGTCTGGAAGGCGCGGAACAAGGCGCCGTCCTCGGAGCCCGAGGAGGAGACCGTGGAGCCCCGCCTGGACGGCATGAGCGACGGACCGGTCCCGTTGCTGTACCACTTCCCCGACGCCCGGGCCGAACATCAATGGATCGTGGACCAGGTGGAGCGTTTCCTGGAAGACGGCGGGCGGGCGGAGGACGTCCTGGTGCTCCACCAGGAATGGGGCGGAGCGAGGTCCCTCCTGGAGAAGTTGCGGGAACGCCTGGGGTTCGAGCGTGCGCGCGAGGCGCGGGAGAACGACGAAGGTCGTTCGCAGGTCCGGGTCTGCGCCCTGGCCGTGGCCACCGGGCTCGAGAGCCCCGTGGTGTTCGTCGGAGGGACGCAGGGGATCTTCGAGCGGGAGGGGTCCCCCGACCTGGATGCGGATGGAAGGAACCAGGCGCGGGACGAAGCGACGCGGCGGTTCCACATGGCCCTCACCCGCGCGGGTTGGCGTCTGGTCCTCACTGCGACGGGTCCGCTTCCCGAGGAGGTGGAGAAGGTGTTCGGGACCTGAGCCGGGCTTCGTGATCCTCCCTCGGCGAGGATCCTCAGAGCTCCCGCAGACGCGATGGCCGTTCCTCGCGTCGCCGGGAAGCGATTTCGAGGAGCGTGGTGTCGCCCCAGAGGAAGGCGCCTCGGCGTGCGCGCGTGAGGGCGGTGTAGGCGATCTGTCGGGACAGGAGCGGCGTGTCGCGTTCGGGAAGGACCAGGAGGACCTCGTCGAATTCCGACCCCTGGGATTTGTGCACCGTGATCGCCCAGGCGCTTTCCAATCCGTCGAGGAGGCGCAGTCGAACCTGCCGGGTGTCGAACTCGACCACGAGTTCCCCGTTCGTTTCCGCGACGACTCCCAGATCGCCGTTCCACAGGTCGAGTTCTGGGTGGTTGCGCCCGAGGATCACGGGTTGGCCGGGAACGAAATCCCCGCGCGACCCGGTGGTCGATCGGAGATGGTCGTCGCAGATCCGGTTCACCCCCTCGCGGCCGGAAGGTCCCCCGTGGGTGACGCACAGGATGCGTCCGGTGGACGCTTCGGAGCGCCGGCGATCCACCCAGGATCGGAGGATTCCGACGAGTTCGCCGCGGACATGGAGCACCGAGCCTTCGGGGTGCGGGACATCGGACCACTCTGAGGACGGAATCCGTCTCATGTCGGCGGCGGACCAGGTTCCCTGGCGAAACCGCTGCGCGGCGGTCGCGATGTCCCCCCCATTGCGCCAGGTGTGGCCGAGGGCGCGGACGTGGGGGCGGTGGGAAGGCGAGGCGACGAGGTCGGCGAGGACGGCCCCGGCTTCCACCGAAGGAAGCTGGTCGGGATCCCCGGCGAGAACGAGATGGACGAAGGGGGGAAGGGCGTCGAGAAGGGCCGCGAAAAGCGGCAGATCCACCATGGAGACCTCGTCGACGACCACGACGCGGTAGGGCAGGGGACGGGTGCGGTCGTGGCGGAAGGTGCCGTCGGGACGGGCCCCCAGGAGGGCGTGGATGGTGGAGGAGCGCAGGGATCGCAGGCCTTCGTGCCGGGGGAGGAAAGGGGTTCCCCGCGAGCGCAGCAAGGCGAGATTCTTCTGGACACTTTCCGCCAGTCGGGATTGCGCCCGACCCGTGGGGGCGCACAGGACGATGGAATCGGCGTGCAGGGAGGAGTCGGCCTCCAGGAGGGCCCGCAACAGACAGGCCACCACCGTGGTCTTTCCGGTCCCCGGACCGCCGGTGAGCAGTAGCAACCTGTGGGCGAGGGAGAAGGCCACGGCTTCCCGCTGGTCGCGATGCAGGATCGCCTGCGGATCCACGGTCTCCAGGATGGAGCGGATCCGGCTGTCCGGGAGTCCGGTGGGCGACTGTTCCCGAAGGATGGCCAACCGCTTCTCCAGGCGGGAGGTGTCCTCCAGGTGGCGGGCGAAGGAGAACCAGGTCGTCCCGTCCCTCGCATCGACGCAGACCAGCGGGAGCGGGTCCTGGCGGGTCGTTCCCGTGAGGGGGGCGTGTCGCGTCGGATCCGATCCCAGATCGGAAAGGAAGTCCGAGATGGTTCGAAGAAGACCCGGCAGAGCGCGCCTCAATGCGTCTCCGAGGCCGACCGCTCCGGACGTTTCGAGGGAGCTTTCGGAGGAATCGGCCGCCGCCGAGACGAGGGCGAGAAGATCCTCGATGCTGCTTCGGGTCTGGCCTTGACGCAGTCGCGCCAGGAGAAGGAGAAGAGGGAGGCGGAACTCGGGCCGGGAATCGGTGATCAGGCGCGCCTGGCGAAGGAGCCCTCCGTCCACGAGTCCCTGGGCCAGGAGGCCGAAGGAAAGCAGGTCGTGGGAGGACTCGGGAAGGGATCGCGGAGCCAGGGCCTTCGGGAATCCCGGGCCTTTCCAGCAGGTCGCCCATGTCGTCCAGGGATCGTTCACCGCCCTCCCTCCTTCCCCAGCCTGGAATGCAACCAGTCCCGGACGGCGGGTGTGGTTCGACCCGTGTCCTCGGATGGGGAAATCCAAACTCCGGAGGGGGCGGAGGCGGGGTCGGCGAAGGCCCGCAAGTACAGGTACACCGCGGAGACTTCGGGGGAACCCGCGGGCAGGGCACGGGCGACGGTGTTCCGGTAGAGATCGGCCTGGAGCAGGTATCCGTGGTGTTCCATCGACTCCTCGACCCGTCCCTTGGTCCAATCGTCCAGGGAGGTGGTCTTCCAATCGAGGACGAACCAACGCCCCTGGAAACGGAACAGGAGGTCGATGTACCCGACCATCCATCCCTTCGCGGGATGCACCGCATCGACGGGGCGGCCCTCTTCGTCGAAGGCCCAGTGGAATTCCACCTCCGGCCGGCGGTCCTCGGGGGGGAGATCGCACAGGCGAAGGGTCCCTTCCCCACCGAGATCCAGCGGGAAGGTCAGGACGCCCCGCAGCAGTTCCACGACACGCGGAGCCAGGTCTTCGGGGAGCCCGTTGAATTGCAGGGTCCGGGCCACATGGGAAAGGGATGCGTCGGAAATCCCCTCCCCCGAGGCGAGCCAGGACAAATCCTGGTCGGGAGCGAGCCACGATTCCAGGATCTCGTGCAGGGCGTCGCCGGTGCGGGCACCACGGGGGAGCCATTCGTCGGCCGTCGGCGTGGCGACTGCCGCCTTCTCCGCGGCTTCCTCGGATCGGGCGGTGCGCCCCTCGAGGGAGAGGTTCGCGGTGCCGTCCCGCGCGATCTGGGAATAGGAGGTCAGATACCGTCTTCGGGAAGGCAGATCGAGTCGGAGGATCTCCTGTAGGGAACGCACCGGACCGGCCGCGGGTGCGGACTGCTCGGCGGCCGTCGCGGGAAGGTCGCGCGGAGCGTCTTCCAGGATGCCGATCCGGGGCGGGAGCTCTTCCAGGAGGGGCTGCAAGGCGGCGGACAACGGGTCCGGGCGGGTCTTCTTGCAGGGAGCCGCCAGCAACGCCTGGGGCCGCGTGATGGCGACGTAGTGGAGCCGACGGCGTTCCCGCGCGCGCTCCTCCTTGGCCCGTTCCTTGAGGCGGTCCACCTCCTTGTGCCAATCCGTCCATTCCTTCTTCCCCTTGGGCAGGACGATGGACGGCATCACGTGGAGCCCTTCGGGATCGATCCAGGAATGCGTCTCCACCTGGTGGTTGACGCCCGATTCGGCGAGGAAGACCACCGGGAATTCCAGCCCCTTGGAGGCGTGCATGGTCAGGATTTGAACGCGATCGCGATCGGTGGAACGGGCGTGCAGATTCCGGTCCTCCTGCGCGGATTCCTCGCCCCTCGAAAGCCTTCCGAGGTGGTCGGACAGCTCGGAGAGGTTTCCCGAGCCCGAAACCAGCCAGTCCAGGGCGTGCGCCGTGGTCTGGCGCCAATCCATCCACTCCTTGTCCCCCTGGGGTCCGGCGAGCAGCCGTGAGGAGAATCCGGTCGGTGCCGCCAGGCTGCGCAGGAGCGCGGGCCAGCGCCGCTTCTCCGCCAGTCCCCACGAACGCAGGAGATCCTCCTCCGAGCCTCGGAACACCCGGGTGCACAAGGCCTTGTTCCAGGAGGAACGGGAGCGGGGCCCCAGGTGCAAGGCGGAGAGGACCACGCGCAACTCCAGGCAGGCGCGCGAGGAGAAGACGCCCGCCTGCTTGTAGAGGGCCCAGGGGATACCCGTGCGATCGAAGGCGCGGGTGAAGGGGATCGCGCCGCTGCGCGACCCCGTGATCACGGCGAAGTCGCCCCAGTCCAGGGTTTTGGAGCGCCACTGCGGCCCGTGGGGAAGGTCGATCTCCAGGCCGCGCAGTGCGTGGATCCAGGAAGCGCAGAGGGAGGCCCACTCGTGCTTGGCCGACGCCCCTCCCGTTTCCACGGGACGGAGGCGAAGCGGCGTCTCGTCCAGCCGCCAGGGCAGGACCTTGGAGCGGGGAGTCGAACGGATTGCCGGTTCCACCTGGGTTCCGGGTGCGTAGCCCAAGCTCGGATGGTCGTCCAGGAACCACGAGACGGTCTTGGAAACCTTGTTCCGACCTTTTCCTTCGAGCACTTCGCGGGGGCCGAGGGCCTGGTTGTAGGCCTCGATGAGTTCGGGCTGCGAGCGCCAGTTCCGATCCAGGCTCGCCCTCTGGGCACCGCATCGTGCCTGGAGGTGGTGGCAAGCTTCGAGGTAGGTGGAGACATCCGCTCCCTGGAAGGAGTAGATGGACTGCTTGGGGTCGCCGACGAGGAACAGCAACGGCCTCTTTTCCCGCGGAGTGGACTCGGGGACGTCTTCCAGGAACCAGGTGCGGAAGATGGACCACTGGAGCCTGCTGGTGTCCTGGAATTCGTCGATGATTCCCACACGGACCTTCTCGCGCAGGATCCGGCGGAAATCGGGGCGTCTCATGGCCTCCGCGGCGTTTTGCAGCATGTCCTGGAAGGACAGCAGGCCTCCGGTGCGTTTCCTGGCCTGCCAGCGTCGGGCGGCGGAGGTGGCCCAACGCGCCTGGAAGCTGGCTTCCAACGCGCCCGGATCGGGAAGGGTCCAGGATTCCTCGATTCCGGCGGGCTCCAGGTTCGTGGCCGGGTCGAGCAGTTTGAGCGCGAGGGCTTTGGCCTTGGCGAAGTGCCCTTGGATGGAGGTCCCTTCGAGGGCCCGGGGCAGCAGCTCCTCCGCACCGGTGGCCGGAAGCCAAGCCCCTTCCCGGAGCACTTCGTGCAGGCATTGCTCCAACCCCTCCTCGTCGTCGACGAGTTCGGAGGAGAAGGACGTTCCCGACTCGAAAGGCAGGGTCCGCAGGAGCCGCAGGCACACGCCGTGGATGGTGCCGATCAAGGCCTCGCCCAGGTTCTCCAGGCAGGTGGAGAGGTGGCGCGAGATTCCCGGATCGGATTGGGAGGCCGTGGCAAGGGTCAGCCTCTTGCGGATCCGATCGACGAGTTCGCCCGCCGCCTTTTCCGTGTAGGTGACCAGGAGCACTTCCCCCAGGGGGAGGCGGCGCTCTTCCAGGAGACGCACCACCAGCTCCACGATGGTCCAGGTCTTCCCCGTCCCCGCGTGCGCTTCGATCACGGCGTGGCGATGGAGGTCGATGCGATCAGGCATCCTCGTCCTCCGCTTCCCCGAGGCCGGTTCCGGCCCGCAAGGGGCCCAGGCGACGTTCCACCAAGGCGGAGAAGTGCTCGTCGTCGGAAAGGGATTCCCCGGGGAGCTCCGGACGGAAGAGCATCTCCAGTTCATCCGCCCAGGAGGATTCCTCGATGGCTTCCCGCACCGCCGAGAGCGTGGGGGAGGTGCCCAGGATGTGCCTCGCCGGGAGGAACTCGTGCCGTCCGGCTTGGAGGTCTTCCAGGATCCGCGGAAGCCACCCGTCCAGGGAGGAAGGGGAGGGGGACAGGACTTGAACCCAGGATTCCGCGGAGGGCTTCCTGGGCAGTTCCCGGGAGAGGAAGGCCACGCGCGCCCCGGGGAATCCGGCTTGGCGCAAGGCGGCCACCTGCAGCCAACCGTCCAGGCGACGGATCGGATCCACGGCGAGGCTCCTGTCGTCCTTGAACCTGGACAGGACAAGCACGAGCGGCGCCTCTCCGGAGACGACCACCAAAGGGATGGTCCCGACCAGCTCGATCGGTCCTCCCGGTGTTTCGAAGTGCAGGACGGGGTCGATCCCGGCGACTCCCAGGGAGAGATCGGAATCGGCCAGAGCCTTGCCGGGACAGGAGTCGCGCAGGGAGGACAGGGCGGCCTCGATCCCTTTCGCCCAGGCTTTCATCCTGGAAAGTTCGTGGACCAGGAGCTCGCCTTCGGGACTACCGCCTTCCCAGGAGAATCTCGAGAGCTGGCGATCGACGACCTGGTCGGAAGTCCTTGGATCCCCGTTCCAGACGATCTGGACGATCTGCTCGAAGATCCTCCGGCGCAACCGGGAATTGTCCAGGGCGTCGATGTCCAGCGGCTCCCGCTCCCGGGCGGACAGGTCGGCATCGTCCTCGTCCTCGAACCCGAGCACGTCGCGGAGCCTGTGCGCGAACGGGTTCTCCAGGTACCTCCGGATCTGGGACAGATCGCGTCGAGACGGACCGGAATCCCCGTCCCCCGCCTCGGGGAAGGTGTTCCAGACGGAATCCGGCGTCGGGGGAGCCGGACGCGCCGCATCGACGGGGTCCCAGGAGGCGCCATTCCAGGGAGCGAGTCCCTTCCGGTGGATCCCGTGCTCCCGTGCCAGCAACCGCACGGCGTGCGGCGCGACACCCGTGGCGAAGCAGGGCAGGGTGGAAAGGAGTTCCTGGACCACCGAAGAGGGTTCCAGTTCCCTGTCCTTCTGGAGATCCTCGGATCTCCACGCGAGCACGAGCCGATCCCTCGCGGACAGGATGGCCGACAGGAAGGCGTGGCGGTCGTCCTGGGTGGGATCGGCGTCGCCGACCAGGCGGCGCGAACCGAGCAGATCGAGGGAGGTCTGCCGGGAGGGACGGGGGAAGACGTCCGAATCGAGGCCGGCGATCACCACCAGTCCGTGGGGAACGAGGCTTCCGATCCGCAAGGGGGCGAAGGTGAGGGGGCCCGAGAACACCCGGGACGATCCGGGCATCTCCTCGGGGAGGAAGGATCGGGCGGTATCCACGAGTTCGTCGAGTCCGAGCGGGTCCCGCCTTCCCTTCTGGAGGAGCATCTGGTCCATGGCCTCCATCCAGGTGCGGGAGATCTGCGATTCCTCGGGAGCCCCGGCGGCGTCGAGCCAGGAAAGGCAGAGTTCCACGAAGGCGCGCGAGGACTCCTGGGCGCCCCTGCCGGGGAGTTCCCGGTGGAACGACTCGAGGTCGGAGTGGAGGCGTTCGAGGACTTCCACGAACGCATCGAGGGAGGCGGGGTCCGCGCTGTCGAAGTCGCGCCATCCCGGAGTGAGCGATTCGGGAGCCGCGGTGGCGAGCCCCCAGCACAGCCCCCCCGCCGCCAGGCGGGAGGAATACAGCCGAAGGATGCCGGCCCGGAAGGTGTGGGTGTCCCATCCCCTGGCATCCCCTCGTCGGACGCGGTCCTGGGCGTCCCATCCTCGCACCATTCCCGCCCCTTCGGCCCAGCGTTCCCAGGAAGCGATGGTTTCCGACGGGATGCCCAGCCTCCCCTGGCACAGGGGGTTGCGCAGGAGGGCGAAGAGTCCCGCTCGATCCATCCCGCGCAGGAGCAGGTTTCCCAGGGCTTCCACACCCCGTGCGAAGCGACTCTCGCGCCCGGGTTCCCCGAGCATGGCCCAGGGGATCCAGCCGGGCTCCCCCGGGAGGAGACCACCGAAGACCCTGTGGATCTCGGTCCGGTGCCGCGTCGGATCCGCAAGGAGGACGAGGCAGTCGGCGGGGCTGCGGGAGGGATCCTCCGCCAACCAGTCCAGAACCTGGTCGCGGATCGTTTCCATCTCCCGTCCGCGCTCCGGGGAGGCCAGGAGACGGAGGGACGGATCCGCGGGGAGCGGGGTCGCCAGGACCCGACCGTCGGGGAGTTCCAGGGGACGGATTCCCGGGCCTGGATGCCTCTCCAGAAGGGAGTGCTGCAGCACGGAAAGCAAGGAGGGATCCCGATTTCCGTCCAGAGGAGGGGCGACGAGGAAATCGAAGGCGTAGTCGGAGGCTTGGCTCCACAGGGCGATGTTCTCCCGGGCGGTGTGTCCCCAGCGGGAGAGCAGGACGGGATCCTGGGTGGTCGTGGAACTTCCCTCGGGGTAGACGCGCGCGGGCAGTTCGCCGCGGCCGTAGTCTTCGGGAGCGAAGGCGGGAAACCGGACGTCGCGACGGGACCGGACGCGACGACGGGTGTCGAGATCCTCCCAGAATTCCGAACAGGGATTCTGCATGAACAAGTGGATCTCGCGACCCTGCGACAATTCCATCAACAGGTTGCGATGGAAATGGCTCACCTTGTCGATGAGGAACAGGAGGATGGGGCCTCCGGACGGGGTCCAGCCCGATTCGCGGGCTTCCCGATGGCGCGCCGGCAAGGTGCGATATCCTCGCATCGCCACGGTTCCGGAAGGCGAGAAGACCTTGCCGTAGAAATCCCGTTGCCAGGCTTCGGTGGGCGATTCCGCCTCGGGGTGGAAATAGACGCGGTCGGGCCAGTGGCGGTCGAGCCCGGGAACGGACCATTTTCCGTTCGCCCACACCGACGGACGGTTGTACTCGTACTCCAGGAAGAGCCGGGCGATTTCCTGGGCCAACTGCAATCTGCGGCGCGGGTCGATGTCCCCATCGGGAGTGCGGAGGAACTCCCCCACCCGCTGGTAGCGCGGGTCGAGGAGGAGGTCCTGCTCCAGCAGGGGGACCATCGCCTGGGCCAGGGCGGGGGCACGCAGGAGGATCCGATCCTCCGGGGTCTGCAAGGCCTTCCAGAGGAATCCTTCCAAGGTGGGGGTCGGAAGGTTCACCAGGGCACGGCGGCGTTCGCACAGGCGCAACTTCAGCCACTTGGCGATGGCGGGCGAGGGAACCACCAGATCCGGGGGGGTCCCGAGGTCGGTCCAGAGGGTGTCGAGGGTCCCCGACAGGTCCTCCAGGAGTGGTTCCACCCGATTGGCGAAGCGCAGATGCAGGGTCATCGAGAGGAAGAGTAGATCGCCGGGATCCGCGGGTCAGCGGATCCCGGTCGGGGTGTCCCATGTCCTGGAGAGCGGAGCCCGTCGTTCGCCGGCTCACTCCCCGGCTTCGGCGTCCCCTTCCTCGGTGGAGGACTGGAGTTCCCCCCCGTCCGATTCGTCCTCGATGTCGACCTCGAAGACGAGGCCTTCCTCCCCCATCTCCACCACCACCGTCCCTTGGTCGGGAACCTTCCCCTCGAGGATCAGGCGGGCCATCGGGTTTTCCAGGAGGCGCTGGATGGCTCTTCGAAGGGGACGCGCTCCCCAGGCGAGGTCGGTGCCTTCGCGGACCAGGAAGTCGCAGGCCTCGGGGGACAGATGCAGGTGGCGCTGGGTCTTGGCCAGGCGCTCGCGCAGTCGATCCACCTGGAGATCGACGATCCGACGGAGATCCTCGGGCCGCAGGCCGTGGAAGATGACCGTCTCGTCGAGTCGATTGAGGAATTCGGGTCGGAAGTGTTCCAACAGAGCCTCGCGCAGGACCTCGTCGAGTTGCGCGGGGTCGGTGGACTCCAGGATTTCCCGCGAGGCGATGTTGGAGGTGAGCAGGACCACGGTGTTGCGGAAGTCCACCAGGCGGCCCTGGCCGTCGGTGAGGCGGCCATCCTCCAGGAGTTGCAGGAGCACGTGGAAGACGTCGGGGTGGGCCTTTTCCACCTCGTCGAACAGGAGGACCGACCAAGGCCGGCGACGCACTGCTTCGGTGAGCTGCCCCCCGTCTTCGAATCCCACGTACCCCGGAGGTGCCCCCAGGAGCCGGGACACCGAGTGCTTCTCCATGAATTCGCTCATGTCGAACCGGATCAAGGCATCCTGGGTGTCGAAGAGCGCTTCGGCAAGCGCTTTGGCGACCTCCGTCTTTCCCACTCCCGTCGGCCCCACGAACAGGAAGGAGGCCACCGGGCGGCGATCATCCGACAATCCCGCCCGCGACCTCTGGATGGCCTCGGAAACGGCCTGGACGGCCCGATCCTGCCCGACCACGCGCTCGTGCAGGCGTTGGGGAAGGTGGAGGAGCTTCTCGGATTCCCCTTGGACGAGGCGCATGACGGGAATCCCGGTCCATTTGGCGATGATGCCGGCGATGTCGTCGTCGACCACCTCTTCGCGCAGCAATCGATCTCCCTCGGGGGAGGCTTCGAGTTCCTTCTGGGCTTCCACGATCTCCTTCTGCACCCGGGCCATCTCCCCGTACCGCAATTGGGAGGCGCGGGCGAGATCGTAGCGACGTTCCGCCTCCTCGGCTTGCAGGCGCAGGTTCTCCAGCTCCTCCCGCAGGGAAACCAAGGAGGCGATCCTTTCCTTCTCCTCCTTCCAACGGACCGCCAGGGCCCCTTGGCGGGATCGCGCCAGTTCGAGCTCCAGGTCGATCCTCTCCAGTCGTTCGCGGGAGGCGTCGTCCTTCTCCTTCTTCAGCGACAGGCGTTCCATCTCCATCTGCAGGATGTCGCGGTCGATCTCGTCGAGCGCCTCCGGCTTGGAGGTGATCTGCATCTTCAGCCGTGCCGCGGCTTCGTCGACCAGATCGATGGCCTTGTCGGGCAGGAACCGGTCGGCGATGTACCGGTGGGACAGGGTCGCCGCCGCCACCAGGGCCGCATCGGAGATGCGCACCCCGTGGTGGACCTCGTAGCGCTCCCGCAGACCTCGCAGGATGGCGATGGTGCTCTCCACGTCGGGTTCGTCGATGCGCACCACCTGGAAGCGCCGTTCCAGGGCCGCATCCTTGCCGATGTGCAACCGGTATTCGTCGGTCGTGGTGGCCCCGACCAGTCGCAGCTCCCCGCGTGCGAGCAGAGGCTTGAGGAGGTTCCCCGCATCCATCGCGCCTTCGGTGCGACCGGCACCCACGAGGGTGTGCAATTCGTCGAGGAAGAGGACGATCCCGCCGTCGGCTTCCTGCACTTCGGCGAGAACGGCCTTGAGGCGTTCCTCGAACTCGCCGCGGTACTTGGCTCCGGCGATCAAGGCACCCATGTCCAAGGCCACCAGACGTCTTCCCTTCAGGGTATCGGGGACGTCGCCGACGTGGATGCGGCGCGCGAGCCCTTCGGCGATGGCGGTCTTGCCCGTCCCCGGTTCCCCGACGAGCACGGGATTGTTCTTGGTGCGCCGCGACAGGATCTGGATGGTGCGACGGATTTCCTCGTCGCGTCCGATCACCGGGTCGAGCTTGCCTTGCCGCGCCAATTCCGTCAGGTCGCGTCCATACAGGGACAAGGGTTTCGGAGGGGCTTCGGGGGTGGTCGTGGCCATTGGGTGTACGCTCCGTGGATGGGTTCGCCTGCGAGGGAAATCAAGCATCGTGCCAGGAATCGCGAATGCCGCAGGAAAGGCGAACGCCGGGAAACCCGATCCTCAAGATGTTCCATCGTGGGACACCTTGATCCGCAACGAAGCGGAGGGAATTTCCGCGCGATCTCCGGTTCATTCTAACACCGGATCCTGCCGTGGGAAGGGTGCCGGATGTGCAAAGCCGATCTCCGCCGGGGAGCCCTTGGTGGGCGCGGAAGTGGTGGATTCGGCAACACGCCCTCGGCCGGGGGGGTGAAGAGGGTGTCGCGAAAAATTCCCCTCCACGCTCCGAGGCGGTCCGATTCCGGCGGGGAGGGAAAGGCGGGCCCGTCCCGAGACCTTCAGGGAAAGGGAAGGTTCGAGCCCTCGCGACCGAGAGAGGCATGGGAGACCCGCAGGGAATCCTCCGGGTCCAGGGCATAGGAAACGACCAAGTCGGAGGACGCCGCGGTATCCTGCAGGACCGCCGGAGGAATCGAGAAGAAATTTTCGGCCTCCGAGGCCCAGGGAAGATCGATCCGCGTCCCATCCGAGGTCCGCAGGCGCATCGCCACGACGGCCGAGGGCGGATTGCGTACTTGCACCAGGGACCACCAGATGCTGGAGCCTTCCTTGACATGGAGGGACGTGGGGCCGTCGGAAATCCCTTCGGTTTTCGGGCAGGAGACCATCTTCCAGGAACCGGAATACCTGCCGGCGGCGATCCCCATGAGGTCCGTGGCCGGAGCTCCCCCGAGGTCGATCCCGCAGAACGCGTCGGGACATTTGTCGACGATCCGTGCGACCGTGGAGCGCCAGCCGCTGGGAGTTCGTGCACGGATCTCCACACATTGTCCACAAATGCGTCCGCCACTCCATTGGCCTTGTCCATCTCCGGGCAGCCGATCGACTTGGATCGCGGCATAGCGGGATATGGAGGTGCTGCCGTAGTTGCAGGCACCGCCGGAACTGGGCGTGGAATCCCCGACGCCGCCATAGGTGGTGATGTCGCCCCAACCTTCGGAAGCGGTCAAAAGGGGGATGGAAGGGCCACTGGCATCGCAAGGGCCCTGGCAATCGGAGAGGGAATCGAACCGACCGCGCGCCCATCGGGAGGTGTCCGGATCGGACGGCTGGGCCGGGCGCGAAGCCGGTGAATCTCCACAGCCGGCGAGCCATGCTCCGCAGAGAGGTAGCAGAAGACCACGACAGATCATTCTTCCAGTGTACATGGTCCCTCTCCCAAACCTGAAGGCGTTTTGCCGTCTCGCCCCCCCTTGGGCAGTCCACGGAAAAAGGCTGCGTCCCGACCGAGAAAGGCGGGAGGGCGCTCAATGGATGCATGCGGCGCACCTTCGCGCGAAGCGGTACAATCCCCTCTCGCATCAACGGGGGAAAGGTCCCCGATCCCGGAAAATGGTCCGATCGGGAAAACCCGGAATCGGCGAAGATGGCGCGCAATGCAGGAGGATGGATGAGCAACGGTTCGGTGCCTCTACCCCCCGGTCCTCTCGGCAGATGGGTGGAGAAAGCTTGTGAGCAGGAGTTGCCGGTGCTGTCGGCGACCTTGGGACAGATCGACAAGGCTCTGTCCAGCGACGAGTATTCCACCTTCGCCTTGGCCCGGGTGATCCTCCAGGATCCACCCCTGACGGCGAAGGTGCTGCGCGTGGCGAATTCGGCCTACTACAATCCGGGTGGCAACCAGATCTCCATGGTGAGCCGGGCGGTCATGATCCTGGGGTTCGAAGCGGTCCGTTCCATCTGCACCTCCATCGCCGTGATCGAGGCGCTGCTTCGCGGACCCGTCCGGCAGCGTCTGGTCGACGAGATCGCCCGCGCCCTGTTCGCGGCCGTGATCGCTCGACGCCTCGCCCAACATCGCCACGACCCGGCTCCCGAGGAGATGTTCGTTTCGACGCTGCTGCGCCGGCTCGGGCACATGGTCTTCTGGGGATTGGATGCCCCGGAGGCCGAAGAGCTCGACCAAGCCATCACGCAAAAAGGCGAATCGGAGGAGCGGGCGGAATCCCGGATCCTCGGGTTTTCCTTGGATCGACTGTCGGAACCCCTGGCCGATCGCTGGGGAATTCCCTGGAAGGTGGGACGACCGGGAGCCAAACCAGACCCGCGCGGGCGCATCCAGGAGCTCGCCTGGGAAGTGGCTTCCGAGGCGGCACGAGGCTGGGAACAGCCTGCCGTGGTCAAGTCCCTGCGGGAAGTCGCCTGGTTCCTTTCCACCACCGAAAGCGATGCCCTCCAGGTCTTGCGCTCGCTGGCGTCGGACACCGCCCAATTCGCCCATGCCTTGGGTTCGGACGAGGTGGCCCGCCGTGTTCCTGGCCAGAACGGGGCCTTGTTGCAGCTGGAGTCCGAGAGCAAGGTCTCCACCCTGGGAGAAGCGGACCCGGGGACCGAGATGCGTGTGTTGCACGAAATCTCCACGAACCTCCTGGACTCCCTGGACGTGAATTCCATCCTGGAAATGGTCCTGGAAGGAATCCATCGAGGGGTGGGAATGGACCGGACCGCACTGGCTTTCCTCGATCCGCGTTCCGGAGAAGTGCGTTGCAAGCTGGCCTTGGGGGTCCATCGTCGCCGTTTGATGGAGGAGTTCCGCTTCGCGGTCGTCGATTTGAACCGGCATGCCCTGGTGGATGCGATGGACCGTTGCCGCTCCCTCCTGATCGAACCCTCGACCCCGGAGTGGTACGGCAAGCTGGATCATCCCGTGTACTCCCTCTTCGAAGGACGTCCGTTCCTGTGCCAGGCCGTGGCCCTGAAGGGAAAATCCGTCGGGCTGTTCCTGGCCGATCGCCACGAGTCCCGGAGGGAGATCGATCGCGAGACCTGGGACAACTTCCGATTGCTGGTGCGGCAGGCGGACATCGCCCTGGCCTTGGCGGCGGGCAACCGCGAAACGTGACCGCGGTCACAGCGGGAGAATCGGTAGGTGCGCAACGGGACCGGGATTGCTAGATTCAAGACATATCCGATCTGGAAGGTTCGCCCGGCCTTCCCGCAGTTCCTTTCCCCTGCATCGAGTGTCCACCATGAGAATACCCACCGCCCTTCTGGGATGCGCTTTCATGGCCGTCGCCGCGCTCGCCGTCTCCCCCGATCTCTTCTCCTCGGATCCCACCCCCGTGGTCCCCGAACTCTCCATCGAGCGCTCGCGGCAAGTGCTGGTGCAACCCGAGATCTCCCCCTCCGATTCCTCCCACTCCCTGGAATCCCCACGCCCCAAGGAGTGATCGTCCTCTTCCCCTAAAAGGGACCTGACGAGCCTCTTCTCAGGCTCTGGAGCGGTCCTCGGCGGGGAAGTCTCCCTC
Organism: Fibrobacteria bacterium; assembly: GCA_020633825.1. Taxonomy (GTDB): domain Bacteria; phylum Fibrobacterota; class Fibrobacteria; order UBA5070; family UBA5070; genus UBA5070. The sequence continues at coordinate 64,558 of JACKCV010000001.1, forward strand.
TGGATCGTCCAAGTCCGGATCGAGGGAGGAGTTGGACGGAGCCATGGTCGGTGGAATCCGTTTCTCGGTGCGGGCGCCGAGATCCTGGAGCTGTCCCGACTGGCGGATGAGATTCCCCCGACCCGCGACCAATCTCCTGCGAGCTTCCTCGAAACTATCCCGGGCCCGATCCAAATGGCGCCCGAGTTCTTCCATGGATCCCAGGAAATCATGGAGCTTGCCCAGGAGCAATCCGGCACGATGGCCGATCTCCTGGGCATTGCGGCCGAGGTCGAATTGCTTCCAGGTATGCTGGATGGTGGTCAGGACGGCCAACAGGGTGGTTGGACTGACCAGCACGACCTTGCGGCCGAACGCGTCGGCGTACAGGGAGGGGTCCCGGGCCAGCACGACCTGGAAGGCCGCCTCGATGGGAACGAAGAGGAACCGGAAGTCCACGGTGGAATGGCCGCGGGCGACCAATGCCTCGGTGTACGGCTTGGAGGCGAGATTGTCCACATGGGCCCGGAGAGACCGACGGAATTCGGCCAAGGCCGCTTCCCGGAGGGATTCGTCCTCGGTCTGGGCATCCATCCAGGACGACAGACTCATCTTGGAGTCGACCACCAGGCAACGGTTCTCGGGGAGCAGCACCACCACATCGGGTTTGAGGTGGCGCGCGGCTTCGTCCTTCAGTTCGAGCCCTTCGCCTTGCTCCACGAAATGGATCCCCCGGACCAGACCCGCCGCTTCGAGAATGCGGCCGAGCAGGACCTCCCCGTATTCCCCGGAGGCCCGGTTGTCCCCTTTCAGCGCGCGGGCCAGGTTTTCCGCCTGGCTGCCCAGGCGTTCGTTGAGCGACACCATCCTCTGGAGGGCGTCGTGCAGTCCCCGTTCCCGCACCGCGTCGGTGCGTTCGGCCTCGATCATCGACTTCTGCAAGGTCTCCAATCTCTCGCGGACCGGCTGGAGAAGCTCGGCGATGGCCTGGGTTCCTTGGGAACGGAAGATTCCGGTCTTTTCCTCGAAGATGCGGTGCGAGAGACCTTCGATCTCGGATCGGATCAATTCCGATCGTCGGACTTCCTCCTGCCGGTGGCGTTCCAGGGCATCCCGGTCGGCATCGCGTTCGACGCGCAGGCGGGCGGCCTCGATCTCGAGATCCCGGACTTCCTGGCGGGCGGCCTCGAGAGCACGCGAGACGGTGGAGGCCCTTCGCATCGCCAGGAGGGCCAAGGCGAGAAGCAGGCCTGCGAGGCAGACCGAAGGGAGCAGGAGCAGGAGAAGGGACGAGGGGGTCACCGGGCCGGGACGCTCCACAGGCTCCAGGTGGGAAGGCGCGTGATCCGCCCCAAGGCATCCCGACGCGGTTGGTTCCTCCAGGAGCCGACCTGATCGATCCACGGGACGGTTTGGCGCGGGATCAGGTTTCCTCTCCCCTGTTCCCGCAGACCGGGGATCTCGAAGACCCGCGTGTCGCGCGCGGCGACCTTCAAGGGCAGGCGGCCCTTGTGGTTTTGGATGGGGAGCCAACCCGACCAGTATCCCAGGAGGTCCCGGATGGGGTATTGCCCGTCCTCGACCTTGGCGAAATGCATGGACCCCTGGACTTCGGTTTCGGAGGAATTCGAGACCACCACGATCACCGATCCGTTCTGGTCGATGAAGCCGAAGCCTCCCAGGCTGTCCCCTTCGAAGGAAAGCGGCAGGGAATCCCGCACATCGGTGTCCTCGAGGATGGGGGCGATCCTTTCCAGGCGCACGCGTTCGGCCTCCGACAAGTGGGTCTTGCCGAGGTTGTCGACGTAGACGTACCAACCGGTGGGGCGGTTTTCGGGAGGGAGGTTCGCCAAGGCGGAATCGCACACGAAGTATCCCCCGGGGACACCTTTGCTGCGCCAGCCCAACACCTTCGGCTCGAACCACCACCAGAAGTTGGGGTTTCCGGTGCTTTCGCTCTGCCGCTCCAGATCGGTGGACCAGTAGAAGGCGGGACCGAAGGGATGTCTCGGGATGTGGGCGCGCATCAGGGCGACCACGGGGGTGTCCACGACTGCCTGGTCCCAGTACCCCCTTTGGAAAGCCTGGGGAGCGCGCCGGACGGATCCGTCGAGATTGGCCACGTGGGTCCAACCGGTGGTCAGCCAGGCGTGCTTCAGGTAGAGGCGCGCCCATTCGGTGTCCTTGCCGGCGTTCTCGACGGCGTGTCTGAAGTTGCTCTGCCAGGCGTCCATGTGGGCGCCCAAGGGCATCTCGGGGACGCGCCCGGCGTGTCCGCCCATGTTGGTGGAGGCTTTCCAGTAGGGAGGGACGGGGCGTCCTTCATCGCTTTGCAGCTCCACCTGGAAGTACCAGTTCTTGGCCGGGAGGTGCTTGAGGTAGATGCGGAAGTCGTTCCCGGTGCTGCGAACGGAGGCCGCATGGGGCAGGATCTGTCCACCCACCTGGGGCTCGCGGCCCGTCTCGGCGATGGTGCGGGCGGCGCGGGCGTAGAACCGGGCGAATCGGTCGGATTTGAAGTCGTTCCAGACGCTCCAGGCGTTGGCCTTGATCCAATCAGCCCGCTCCTTCACGGAGGTTCCAGGAACGGTCAGGCCGGACCACTTCTGGAAATCATCGACGACCCGGGGATGGAAGTCGTGGTTGCCGCCGTACAGACCGACCACGAAGTCGGCGGCGAAGAATCCGCGCGCCTCGATGCGATTGGCGAGGGTGCCGAGCTTCCATCCTGCGAAATCCCCGAAGGTGGCATCGCGCATCCCGGGTGGCCAGTCGGCGGAATCGAACGGCATCAGCGGAGTGATGTAGCCCGCGGAAGGGTAGTAGACCTTGCCTTCCCAATCGAGGGCGAGGTACTTCGATTCCCGGGCCTTGATCCACTCGCCCCATTGCTGCCACCCCTCCCGGTGGCTCATGTCGGCGAACCCCGCGGAGGAATCGCCCCCCGTGGCGGCGGCGTATTCGTACCCCCAGGCGACGCACGAGAGGATGGGCACCCTCCCCTGGCTTTCCACCCCTCGGGTGGCTTGCAGCATTTCGAGGTGCTTGTTGTCGACCTGGCTCATGGATTCCCAGAACAACTGCTCCGGCCAGCGATAGTTGCCGGCGCCCCAGGGGACCTCCTTGATTCCGTTGCGCTCGGCCACGAAAGGGGGGTAGTCGGGATTGGGGCCGGGACGCGAGGGATGGGGAAGATCCAGTGCCACCGCTCCCCCGGTCAGGAGGAGTGCGGGAACCAGGCCCACGGAACGAGCGATGAGTCCTCGTCGGGAAGTGTCCATGGGGGGGCGGACTCAGTTCTGGTTCAGGGCGATGTCCAGGGCCAGGTTGCGCATCCGGCTCTTCTGGTCTTCGGTGGCGAATCCGGGGCCGAAGATGGTGTCGGTCTGGTTCAGGACGAGCGCGGTCAGGTCCTTGCCCCCTTTGAGGCAGCGAACCAGGGATCCCACGGTGTAGATGGGTCCCCAGGGGAATCCCCACCATCCCAGGAGGAGGCTGGTGAGGAGGTAGGGAAGCCCTTTCCCGACCCTTGAATCGTGGGGACTCACCCAACGGATGTTCGTGGGGCGCTGGAAGGTCATCACGAGGATGGAGACGCAATACGAGTACTGCACGAATCGGCCGCCGGAACGGACTTGTTCGAGCAGTTGGTCGGCCGTGATGGTTTCGGCGCCGACGACGGCCGGGAGATCGATGTCCATGGTGCTCTCCTGGATGGAGACGATGGGAAGGAAACGAGGATGGACGAAAGGTAGGTGCGCGTCGGGAGCCATTCGCTGCACCAGCCGAATTCAGGAGCGGCAAGTCCTTGACAATGAACCAGTCAGGAGTGGTAGCATGGGACCACTCGGATGGAATCTTCCCGGGTTCTTGGAGAAAGGGATGGCGCTCATGCGAAGCAAACAAGGGTTGGCGATGGTCCTTCTGGCCTCGATGGCGGCTTCTGCCCAATCGACCGTGAAGGTGTACGGGTTCGCGGATTTCCGCATGTCCAAGGGCTGGATGGAGGACAACAACCTCCTCATCCCCGAAGGTTACATCAACGACGACGTCAATTTCTACTTGGGGCACGTCGATCCCTACATCGATTGGACCCCCAACGAGCACGTTCGCGCCCTGGTGGAACTCGACCTCAACCCCCAGCCCACCGTCAGCGGGGGAGCGGGGTTGCGACTCAAGCTTTCCGATGCCGGAAAGGCCGAGGTCCGGACGGTTCTCCAGCAAAGCATCACCGGCCAGGTGATCCAGGGTCTCATGGCGCAAGGGATGACCCTGGCCCAGGCCCAGGCGGCCGCTCCCGGGATCGCGCAACCCATGATCGATCAAGCCTACGATGCCGTTCTCGCCAACGCGGACGTGAAGGTGCAGGACCCGAGCGACCGCCGCCGCACCGATTATCTCCGTCTGGTGCGTGCCCAATTCGATGCGAAGATCTCCGACGCCCTGAATGTGCGCGTGGGACGATTCCTGACTCCGGTGGGCATCTGGAGCGTGGACCACGGATCACCGGTGATCCTCTCCATCCAGCAACCCTACTACATCTCCACCGTCCCCATCTTCCCGCAGGTCCAGGAAGGAGCCATGTTGTTCGGGAACCTCTTCCTGGGCGACAACGACATGGAATACGCGCTCTACCTGAGCAAGGGGCGCGAGGATGCCAACAAGGGGATCAACCGCATCCAGGAAGTGGACGACCTGTCCGTCGGCGGACAGGTGAACATCCGGGTCGATGCCCTGAATGGAACGAGGTTCGGGGCCTCCGGATACGTGGGACGCCAGCGGACGGACAAATTGTGGGGGGACGCGGGCTACGAACTTGGTCTGCTCAAGAGCGACCCCTCGGCTCCGGCGGATCTGCAACCGATCCTCCCCTACCTGAAGGACGACACCCTTTTCCTGGATGAATTCCACTACTCCAGGGAACGCACCGAAAGCCTGCGCGAATTCTGCTGGGGGTTGGATTTCCAGACCAGGTACGGTGCCTTGGGGGTCCAGGCGGAGATCAACGGCGCGCTCATCCAGAACGACCAGCTCTATTCCGGTACCACCGGATCGGCGTTGGACGTGTACGGCCTGGTCTCCTGGGAGCAGCCCGTGAACCAGGCCATCACCATCACCCCGTACCTGTTCTACGAACAGCTGACCTGGGCCGACCAGGAAAACGTCCCCACATGGTCCATCGGGTTGGGGAATTTTCCACTCGCGGGTTTCCGGACGGGGTCCCTGGGATTGAACACCTCCTTCTGGAACAACATCCGTCTGAAGACGGAATACACCCTGGTGTGGCTCCTCCCCGAGGCGCAATCGAAGGATCCCATCTACCGGAACCACTTCACGGAATCGGACCTGTTCAGCCAAGCCGTCAATGGCCAGATCACCGTTGCGTTCTAAGGGGTCGACGATGAAACACCTCACGCTTTCCATCCTGCTCGCCATGGCGTCCCTCGCCACCTCCGCCGACTGGGTGATGGTCGCGGCCGCCGGGTCCGGTGTCGATGCCGTGTCCAAGGCCGATCTCAAACGGATCTACACGGGGCGAAAGGCCTCGATCGGTTCGTCGAAGGTCGTTCCGATCATGATTGCCGAGTCGAGTCCCGCCGCGGCGGCCTTCCTGAAGGACGTCCTGGGGATGTCGGTGGACGAGTACAAGAAATTTTGGATCGATGCCCAGATCAAGGGCCAGGGGACCGCTCCCATGATCCAGAAGAGCTCCGCGGGGGCGGTCGCCGTGGTGGGCGAACTTCCCGGGGCCATCGCGGTGGTCGAGCCCGGTGCGGTCGATGCGAGCGTGAAGGCTCTCAAGATCGAGTAGCGTCCCGAAAATGGACAGGTGGCCGAAGCCGTGATCGGTCTGACTTTCGGCGATTCCAAAGGAATTCCAGCGATGAACATCCTCCCTCGATCTTCGGGAAGAACACTGGCGGGTCGCGTCTCCTCGATCGCCTCCGTGGCCATCGTGGCGACCTTGCTGGTCGCTTCCCTGGTGGCCATTCGCGCCTTCACGGCCAATGCCCATGCCGCTGGTGCCCGGGAAGAAGCGGCGATGGAGCGGAACTTGGCGCAGAAGGGACGCCTTCTCTCCAACCTGCTCGCCCACATTTCCGTGGACGCGGTGCTGTCGCGGGACGCCGGGATGCTGGCCCTCTTCGCCGAAGAAGCCACGTCCGACTCCGACGTCGTTGCGGTCCGCTTCCTCGGAAAGGATGGAGGGATCCTGGCGGTGAAGACCAGGGGAGATACCGTGGATGGAACCCTCGCCTTCGAGGAGGAGGTGGTCACCGATCCGGAACGACACGGAATTTCCAAGACCATGGGAAAGGTGGTCGTGCTCATCGGGCGTGAACGGTTGTCGAAGCTTTCCCGGGAGTTGGAGGTCGAGCTTGCCTCCGAGCGCAAAATGGCCTGGATCGGGTCCATCCTCATCGCTTGTTTCGCGGCCGTCGCCCTGGTTCTCACGCTGCGGTGGGTTCTCGGGAGACGTGTGACTCGTCCCCTGACCGAAGCTCTCGACCTCGTCAAGGCCATCTCCCTGGGGGATCTGGGGCGCGAGATCCATTTGAGGTCCGACGACGAGTTGGGACGGCTGGCCGACGCCCTGCGGGAGATGAACTCCTATCTCCGGGAGATGGCCGACCAGGCCGGTCGGATCGCCGCGGGAGATCTTTCCAAGGTGGTGAAACCCCGCTCGGACGAGGACTCCCTGGGACGCAGCTTCGCCTCCATGACCGAGAATCTCCGCCGGAGCATGGAAACCCTGCTCGACACGTCGCGGGACATCAGTGGCACGGCCGCCACCCTGCAGGTCGCCGGACGGAAGCTCCTGGAGGAGGCTTCGGGGGTTTCGAGCACGGCAGGTTCCGTCTCCTCCTCCGCGGACTCGGTGTCCGAGAGGGTGAGGAGCGTGGCGGTCGGGGCCGAGGAGATGTCGGCGACCATCCAGGAGATCGCGAGGTCGGCCGAGGGAGCCCGGGCCACGTCGCGGGACGCCATGGTCCTGGCCCAGGAGGCGTCCGGGCGGGTGCAGGATTTGTCCAATTCCTCCCTGGAGATCTCCCGTGTGATCGAGGTGATCTTCGAGATCTCGGAACAGACGAAGCTTCTGGCGTTGAACGCGACCATCGAAGCGGCTCGCGCCGGGGAGGCCGGCAAGGGATTCGCCGTGGTCGCCAGCGAGGTGAAGGAATTGGCGAAGTCCACCGCCGAGGCATCCGAGGACATCCGCACGCGCATCCAGCAGATGCAGCAGACGACGGGCTCCACCGTGGAGGACATGCAGAAGGTGCGGGAGGTCGTCGAACGGATCGAAGGAGCGATCACCGAAATCGCCGGGGCGATGGAGCAGCAAAGCGCCACCACTTCGGAGATCGTGGGCAATGTCGGGGAAAGTTCGCGGCTGGTCGAGGAGATCAGCCGCGAAGTCCAGGGGGTGGCAGCCTCGAGCCTTCGGGCGGAATCGGGTGCCAGCGGTGTTCTCGGGACGGTTTCCCGCATGACGGAGGTCGGAGATCGGCTGCAGGAGGTCGCCCAGCGCTTCCGGGTCTGAGCGGACCCGGGAGGATGCGGGACCCCTTCCCGCGACCGGGAGGCTACGTTTCCGAGAAGCCCCACCCGAGCGGCATCGGCTCGACGTCCTCCTCTCGCGGGGAGGCTCGCCGCGCGCCGGACCGCTTCGAAAGGAACCCAAGCGCATGCTCTCCTCGGAACTCCGGCAATACCTCCTCGACGAGGCCGCGATCTGGCACGCGGATGGACAGATCGAATCCAGCACCCTGGCGAGCCTGCGGGAACGATACCGCGGGGGGGAAGATGGAAATCTGGGCGTCATCAAGGCGTTGGGAATCTCCGCGGGTCTGATCTCCTTCCTCGGGATCATGGGGCTGATCACCGCGCTCACCGAATCGGAGATCATGGCCGTCCTGGTGACCGGTGGCACGGGGACCGGCATGGTGGTCTGGGCGCTCCGCCTGGCTGGCGACCTCCGTTCCAGGTACGTGCATTCCTCGCGCATCCTCCTGGCTCTGGGTGCGGTCCTGTGCACCACGTCGTTGGGCATCCTTCTCGATCGCGTGGGTCTGAAGGAGGACACCATCCTCCTCCTGGTCGGATTGCTGGCCATCCCCGGCCAGATGTTCCTGGCCTACAAGGCCCGCAGCACCTTCCTCCTGGTGCTCACCCTTCTCGGCCTCTTCCATTGGGTGGGATCCTGGAATTCCATGCTGGGTCGTTCCACCTACGCCTTCCACGTGCAGGATCCCCGGGCGATGCTCCTGTTCGCGGCGGCGGCCGTCGGCGTCGGAATCTGGCACGAACGCGAGCTCCTCGACCGGACGGGGGCGTTCCACAAGGCCTGGAAGGGGATCGGGTTGGTCTACCTGAACATGTGCCTGCTGATCCTCTCCGTCCACTGGAGGTCGGACTCCACGACCGTGTGGAGCATCGCCATGGGGCTGGCGACCCTGGGACAGATCCTGTACGGGTCTCGGTTCCACGACGGCCAGATCAAGGCCTTCGGGGTGGTGTTCTTCAGCATCGGGATCTACACGAGATTCCACGAGACCTTCTGGGATCGGTTGGAACTGGGAACCTTCTTCCTGGCCGGAGGCGGCGTCCTGCTGGCGACGGGGATCGCCCTCGAGTGGGGGCTGCGTCGCCTGGAAGGCCGCGAGGTGGCCCGATGAGCGCCGGATTGGAACGTGCGCGATCGGTCCAGGCCGAACTCGATGCCCTGCTCGCCCTGGGTGTCCTGTCTCCCCGCGAAGTCTCCCGTCTGCGCCCCCGCTATCCGACCACTCCCTGGGATGTGGCGGCTCTGACCCGGATCTTCACCCTGCTGGGTGTGGTCATGGCCGCGGCAGGTCTGGTGATCCTGGTTCGCGAATGGATCAATTGGCGCCTGGTCGGGGAATTCGCCCTGGGTTGGGGCGGAGCGGGATTGCTCCTGGTGGGCCATCTGCTGAAGCACCGTCGATCCATGCCGCACACCGGCGAGGCCTTGGAGCTGGGGGGGGCGATCTCCCTCCAAGGTCTGGTCTGGGATCTCGCCATCCGCTTCTCCACGGGAAGCGGGGATTGGCCGGCGGTGGTGGGAGTGAACGTCGTGCTGGGGTTGGTGCTCGCCTACGGATTGGTGAACCGGCTCGTGCTGTGGCTGGCCCTGGCGAACTTGTTCGTCTATCTGGGCGGGCGTACCGGCTACGTCTCCGGATGGGGAGCCTATTGGCTCGGCCTGACCTACCCGCTGCGCTACTTGGCCTTCGCCATCCTGATGATCGTCTGGGCGGCGGTCCATTCCCTGGGGATCCGCGGCCGTTGGGCCCCCTTCGGACGGGTCTGGCTGCACTTCGGACTGCTGTGTGCCAATCTTTCGCTGTGGTTCCTGGCCTTGTTCGGAATCTTCACCGAGCACGACATCCGATGGAAGGGGACCGAAGGGGAACGCGTGGTCTTCTCGGTGGTCTGGCACGCGGTTTCCGTCGCCTGCATGGTGGCGGGTGGACGGATCGGGCTGAAGCTCCTGAGGGGTTGGGGGATGACGTTCCTGATCCTCGGTCTGTACACGTCGTACTTCCAATTCGTCGCGGTGCACAGCGGGAGCCTCTGGTTCCTCCACCTTCTGCTGGTGGGGGGAAGCCTGTTCGCGTTGAGCACCAGATTGGAGCGTCTGCGCGCGGGTGCCCAGGAGAGCCATCCTCCCCCCTCGCCAACCGAGAAGCGGGAAGGGAACGGAATGGCCGCGCCCGCCTCGCAAGAGCCCCGATCCGGGGAGGACTGATCCCGGCCGATCCCGGAGGGAAGTTCCCGCGGCCTCAGGGAGCGGGGACCCCGTCTCCGATCCCGGCGGCCAGACGATGGAAGAGGGCGTCGAGTTCCGCGAGGTCGGGCCGACGGCGGGCCTGGGTGTACCAGGACAGCACCTGCATCAGCGCTCCTCCCAGGAAGTTGGCCCCCGCGTCCCGCTGGGCTCCGTCGATTCCCATCTCTTCCAGGCATTCGCGGGCGAGGTCCACGGCCAGCTGACAGAAACGGTCCTTGATCACGGCCCCGGTCCGGTTGGCGAGCATGGTGCGGAACATCTCCTCGTTGGCGAAGATGTGGTCGCACAGTCCCCGGACGAACCAGAACCGGGGAGCGTCGGGACGGATCTTGTAGGTGGAGCGGATGTACGACCCCAGGTCGACCAGGCCTCCCACGAGAAGCCCCTCCTTGTCGACGAAATGGTTGTAGAAGGTGGAACGCCCCACGTTGGCCCGGTCGCAGATGTCCTGCACGCGGATCTGGTCCCATCCCCGCTCCTGGAGCAGCTCCATGAACGCCTTGCGCAGACTGTCCCGGGTGCGTTGGATCCGACGATCTTCGGGGGAGTCCTTTTCGGTCGCCATGGTCGCCTCGCGGTTGGTGTTGAACGAATCGGCGAATCTGTCCGGAAACGGACGAACGACAGGTTGTGTGGTTTGGACATCGGCCGGTATGCCGTGATATTGAATGTACACGTGTCCAATAACGGACGGGAGTACAAAATGATTTCCATGAGCAAGCTGGCACGCACGTATCGCGTCGGAGACGCCGACTTCCACGCCTTGAACGGGATCGATCTCGAGATCGCCCGAGGGAGCTTCGTCGCGGTGGTGGGGAAGTCGGGAAGCGGAAAGACGACCCTGGCCAATCTCGTCACGGGGATCGACCGCCCCTCCGCGGGGCGGATCGTCGTCGAGGGAAGCGATCTGGGGGCGCTCGACGAAAGCGCCTTGGCTCGATGGAGGGGAGGCAAGGTGGGGGTGGTCTTCCAGTCGTTCCAGCTGCTTCCGACCCTCACGGTGGCGGAAAACGTCATGCTGCCGATGGACTTCCTGGGCGTGGATGCCCGCCTGTCCCGCGAGCGCACCATGGAAATCCTCGCGAAGGTGGGAATCGTCGACCAGGCCGCGAAGCTCCCCTTGGCGCTCTCCGGAGGACAGCAACAGCGCGTGGCCATCGCCCGGGCGCTGGTGAACGACCCCGTCCTCCTGGTGGCCGACGAGCCGACCGGCAACCTGGATTCGCGCACGGCCGAGGACGTGCTCGACTTGTTCAGCGAATTCGCCGACGGAGGAAGGACGCTCCTCCTGGTGACCCATGAGAGGGATTTCAGTGCGCGGGCCGACCGGGTGATCACCCTCCGGGACGGCCGGATCGACGGCGACGTGAGCGGTGGGCGCGGACGGAACGGGGGTGTCCGATGAGCGCCTGGTCCTTGCCACCGCGATGGAGGAAGCTGGTGCGCGACGTGGTCCTGGAGAAGGAACGCACGCTCCTGATGTTCGCGGCCCTGGTGGTGAGCCTGTTCGCCATCGCCGCGATCTACGGCGGGCGGCAGATCCTGCAACGGGAGATCCGCACGAACTACCTGTCGACGCAGCCGGCGATGTGCACCCTCGAAATGGGGGAAGGCATCTCGGCGGACCTGCTGGACCGGGTTCGCGACCGGGCCGACGTGGAATCGGCCGAGGCCCACGACGTGATCCAGGCTCGCGTCCGCGTCGGGGAGGATTGGCTGCCCATGCTGGTGTTCGCCACCGACTCGATGGGAGGGCTGCGACTGAATCGCTACTTCCCCGAACGCGGAGCCTGGCCGGCCAGACCGGGAACCTTCCTGCTGGAACGAACGGCCGCGCCGGTGCTGGAAACGGAAGTGGATGCATCCATCCTGGTGAAGCTTCCGGGAGGCCAGGAGCAGGAGGTGGTGGTATCCGGGCTGGTCCACGATCCGGGATTGTCGCCCGCCTACCAGGAGCGGTTCGGGTACGCGTACGCCACCCGGGCGACCCTGTCGCAGCTGGGTCTGGAGACGGGTCTGCACGAACTGAGGGTTTCCTTCCATCTCGATCGCCGGGATCGGGCCGAAATCGAACGGCATGCCCGAACCCTCGCCGACGACTTGGCCCGCTCGGGAGTGGAGGTGCACGAAATCCGCGTTCCGGCCTTCGAGAAGCATCCCCACCAACTCCAGATGGAGACCGTGCTGCTCATGCTGCTGCTGTTCGCCTGCCTCGCCCTGTTCCTCAGCGCGATCCTGGTGGCGACGACGCTTTCCGCCTGGTTGGCCCGCCAGACCCGGGAGCTGGCGGTGATGAAGGCGGTGGGCGCCGGAAAATGGCAGATCGCGGGGATCTACGCCACCTTCGTGGTCGTGCTCGGCGGTGCCGCCAGCCTCGTGGCCCTGCCGGCGGGGGCCCACGCCTCGGTGGCGTTCGCGGGCATGATCTCCTCCATGCTGAATTTCACCCTCGCCGATGTGCATCTCACCTGGTCCAACACGGCCATCGTGCTCGTCGCGGGTGTCCTGGTTCCCTTGGTGGTCTCGCTGTTCCCCGTGTGGATCGCCAGCCGATCGACCGTGCGGGAAGCCCTGACCGAATGGGGAGCCCGCGTGCCCGGGGTCGGTTCCTGGGGGGCGCGACTGCCGCGAACCCTGCGGCAACTGGTGCGTCGTCCCCGCCGATTGGCCCTCTCCCTGGCCTTGCTGGCCAGCAGCGGGGCCATCTTCCTCACCAGCCTGAACGTGCGCGACGGATGGTCGGCGAACCTCGACAAGATCCACGCCGTCCGGCACTACGATGTCGAAGTCCGATTCCGCGAGCCCGTCGCCGATTCCGTCCTCGCCGCCCTGGAATCCGTCCCGGGGATCGATCTCGTGCAGACCTGGGGCTGGAGTTCCGCAAGCCTCTCGAAGAAGGGGGAGATCGACCTGGTCCATGTCTGGCCCGACAAGGGGCATGGGAGCCTGGCCCTGCTGGGATTGCCCGTTCCCGGCGACCTCGTGACGTTTCCCCTGATCGCCGGGAGATGGTTGCGTCCCTCCGACACCAACGGGCTGATGCTGAACCACATCGCCTGGATCCAGGCGGGCCGACCGGAAATCGGCTCGGAAGTGGCGGTGGGATCCGAAGGTCGGAACCTGGCGGGAACTCTTGTCGGGGTGGTGGAAGAGGTGGGATCCCCGGGTGTGGTCTACCTGGAGCGCGGGGTCTACTCGCGGTTCATGGCCAACGAAGGAAGATCGAGGATGATCCGGGTGGTGACGGCGGCCAGGACTCCCCAGGAGCGATCCTCATTGCTCCGGGATTTGGAGCGGGCCATGTCGGACCGGGGTCTTCCCGTCCAGATGGCCATTCCCTTTTCGGAGCTTCGGACCGCCATCGGGGACCACATGAAGGTGCTCATCGCCTCGCTCTTCGCCTTGGCGGGATTGATCGCCTTCGTGGGCATGCTCGGACTGGCTTCGGTGACGGGTATGGGAGTGATGGAGCGGACCCGGGAGATCGGAATCCTCAAGACCCTCGGCGGCACTCCGGGAAGGATCCAACGCATGGTGGTTTCGGAAGCCCTTCTGGTGGGAGGGATGAGTTGGTTCCTGGGGTGTGTCCTGGCGGTTCCTCTCACCTTGGGCATGGACCGTTTGATCGGAAGCCTGGGCTTCCTGGCTCCGCTCCCTCTGGAGATTCCGCTTTACGGGCCGATCGTGTGGCTGGTCCTGGTGATCGGTGTGTCCGGTCTGGCGGGTTGGATCCCCGCCCGGCGAGCGGGGAACATCACCATCGTCCAGGCGTTGGCGGAAGTCTGAATCCAGGCCATGCCTCCCCTTCTCTCGGGGAGGTTCCGGTCTCCCATCGAGCGCCCCGCAAAGGGGTTTTCGCACGACACCGTATCGAAACCAGGATCGAACCCATTCTGGATTGACCCCAAGAACCAGGATTCATCGGGCCTAAGTGTATCGCTTGGCGATACGTTTTCTCGCCAAGTCCCCAGCGAAACGGATGGGGCGCGAGGTACCTTGGGCTTGTGGCCGACGCACCCGACATCTTCGCCTACATCGACTACCGACGCTGGTTGGCCGACCTGTCGTCGCACCTCAAGGAATCGACGCGCTACTTCTCCCATCGTTGGTTCGCCCAAGCGGCCGGGATCGCCAATCCCTCCATCTACAGCCAGGTGGTGTCGGGAAAACGCCGACTGACTCCTCCCTTGGTGGAAGTGTTCGCCAAGGTTCTCGAGCTGTCGGCCAAGCAGAATTTGTTTCTGCACCACCTGGTGGAGTTCACCCATGCGCGCACGGCCCTGGAAAAGCAGGAGCACTACGCCGTCCTGCGGGAGCTGGGTGGGTCGGTCCACCAGACTCGCCTGGGACCGGACGCGTGGGACTTCTACCGACACTGGTGGATTCCGGCTCTGCGGGAATTGGTGGCCCAGAGGGGTTCCTTCCGGGATTGGAAATCGTTGGCAGGCCAATTGCGCCCTCCCATTTCCGCCCGTCAAGCCCGCCAAGGGGTCGAAACCTTGGTGCGTCTGGGCCTTTTGACCCAAGGGGAAGACGGGCGCTGGCGGCAGAGCACGCTGGCCCTGACGTCCGGAGACGAGGTGGGGGTTCTGGCCGTGCGCAAGCACAACGCGGAAATGATCCGGTTGGGCGAGGAATCGATCGAACGCTTCCCCCCGGCCTCGCGGCACGTCTCGGGGATCACGGCGGGTCTTTCCCCGGCGGCCTTCCAGGTTCTCGTCGCGGAGATCGAAGCCTTTCGGGAGAGAGTGGTTCGTCTGGTCACCCAGGACGATGCGCCGGGCGAGGTCTACCAGTTCAACCTCCAACTGTTTCCCTTGTCGTCCTCGGAGGAATCGTGAAATTCCGGTTTGTCGTCCTCGGGTCGGCGCTCCTGAGCGGATGCGGCTCCATCGCGACGCCCCAGAGGGTGGCCGGCGGCACGAGCTCCACGGGGAATTCCTTGGCCGTGCGGGTGGTGGACGCGAATGGATCTCCCGCCGTGGGGGATTCCGTCCTGGTTCGTCCGGATTCTCTCGTCCCCTCGATCGCGAGCACCCGAGCCGTGAAGACCGACGCCGAGGGCATGGCTCGTTTCACGGATCTCGCCGACGGATCGTGGGTGGTCGAAGCGCGCGGCGACTCCACGGGTCGGATACTGCGCTTGGGTTTGGCGGGTGAGGAGGCCCCCTTCCTCGACCTGAAAATGGGCACCTACGGGACCCTTTCGGGGACCGTGGTTCTCCCGGACGGCGACGTTCCCGGCACGGCCTTCCTGCGGGGAACCGGTCAGACCGCGAAAACCGGGGATTCCGGCACCTTCGAATTCCACCGCGTGAGCCCCGGAGAGCAGATCGCGGTCGCCCTGCCGAACCCGGATGGATCCCTGGGAGTCGCGACCTGGGAGCCCGGGGAGGTGAAGCCCGGGGCGAAACTGGTGCTGCCGGCCCGGGTCCCGATCCTTCCCAGGAACGAGGCCTGGCGGTTGGTCTGGACAGATGAATTCGAAGGGTTCGACCGGGTGACCTGGGGATTCGATACCGGGGACGGATGCCCCGAACTGTGCGCCTGGGGGAATGGCTCGCTCCAATCCTTCGATTCCTCCCATGTCCTGTTGCGAGACGGGGCGTTGGTGCTGCGGGCCGAGCGGACTTCCGAAGGTTGGCGATCCGGCAGCGTGCAAAGCCGGGGGCGGCGGGAATTCCAGGAAGGGCGCTTCGAATTCCGCGCGCGCTTCCCGTCGGTTCCAGGGGCTTGGGCTCTGATCAGCCTCCAGGGCGATTCCACCGCGGGTCCCGTGTGGCCTGACGGAGGAGCCATCGATGTCGCGGGCCTGTGGGGACATCGTCCCGAGGCCCTCATGGGAATCGCCCACCTTGGAGATTCCAGCGGAGAGAGCCTGCATCCGGGAACCGAGTTGGTCGATTCGGCCGGCTGGGCGGATCGGTGGGTCGAGTTCGCCGTCGAGTGGTCCCCGGCGGGAATCGTGTGGATCGCCGATGATCGCGTCTTCCACCGCATCGCGGGAGGAAGACCCTTCGACCATCCCTTCTACCTGTCGCTGCGCCTGGGCGTTGGAGGGGACGGCAACGTCGCCCCCGACAGTCTCCAGGAACCCTTCGAAATGCTGGTCGACCGGGTACGGATCTTCCGTCGCCCTTGAATTCCACTCCATCCCGGGACGTCTCGATGCCCACACCCTTCCTGTCGAGGTTCGCACCTCTGTTGCTGGTCTCCTCCCTGGCCTGGAGCCAAATTCCCGTTCCCGCCGGATCGGGAAGCTACGCCTCCTTCCCACCGCCCCAGGCCGGGGCCGGGGTCGATTCCTTCGAACGACTTTCCCGGCTGGATGTCCGCCCCGGGGAACGGCGCGCGATTCCCACCAACGATTGGTGGACCGACGTGCTGGTCAGCGCGTTCGCGGGGGATCTCTGGGCGCATCCGCTGGTGGCCGATCCCGACGAGCGCGGGGTCCGGGTCTGGTTCCCCACCGAACCCGCCGACGACGGCAACGGCATGAAACGAGGCGATCCGATCCGGATCGCCGGCGCGGGATTCGCCCCCACGCGCGACCTGGCCTGGGACTGGGGGGATTGGCACGTCGTCGTCCGCCTGGAAGACGGCGACAAGCACCTGGACATGACGCTCCTGCGCGGATCCCCGGTGGTGTGGTTCGAGGTGTCGGGGTTCTCCCCCCGTCTGGAATTGCCCGCGGGCATGGTTCCCCGATCCTCGACGGGAACGGTCCTGGGCGGCGAAAAGGTGGCGACCGACCGGCTGGTCCTGGTGAAGGAATCCAAGGCCATCGGCGTGCAGCTTCCGGAAGGGGCGACGGTTTCCTTTTCGGCGGGGATCCTCTCCCTCGACCTCCCGCCGGAAGGGGGATGGCTCTCCCTGGCGTCCCTTCCGGCCGCGACCGACCTGGACGCCTGGCGGGAGTGGGCCGTGGTGGTGCCGCGAAGCAGCGTGGTCTCCTGGAGGAGGAAGGCTCCTGCGACGATGCGGGTGGAGTACGCCATCTCGGGGCAGGATTTGTCCGGAAAGGGAGGAACGAACCTGCTGCAGGCCTTTCCTCCCCATGCGTGGCGGGACGCGTCCTCCGCCCCCGCTTGGCGCAAGGAGGCCTGGCGGAGCCCCAGGGGACTGCTGAAGGCCGCCCTGGGCAGGTCGTTCGTCTTCGAATACGCTTCCGCAGGCATCCTCCCCGATTACGGGAATGCGGAGCCCGACCCCGAAGGGGAGGCGAATCCCTGGAACCGCGAGGTCCAGGACGCGATGGTTTCGAACTACCTGGGCAAGGCCACCTACGGCGCCGACACCTACTGGGGCGGGAAGGACCTGGTCCTGCTGGCCAAGCACGCGCTGTTCGCCAGCCGCACCCGCCATCCCGACGCCCAGGCCCTGCTGCGCAAGGCCGAGGAGGCCCTGGCCGACTGGCTCACCTGGACTCCGGGCGAGAAGGCGCACTACTTCGCGTGGTATCCCCGCTGGAAGGGATTGGTCGGATTCGAGGAGTCGTACGGGTCGTCCCAGTTCACCGACAACCATTTCCACTACGGATACCTGGTGCACGCCGCGGCCCTGGTGGGGATGCTCGATCCGCGCTTCGTGCAATCCTACGGCCCCATGCTGCGCAAGGTGGCGGCCCAGTACGCCAACTGGGATCGGCAGGATTCTTCCTTGCCGTTCCTGCGCACCTTCGAGCCCTGGACGGGACACTCCTACGCCGGAGGCACCAGCTCGCCCGGAGGGAACAACCAGGAATCGACCTCGGAGGCGATGCAATCCTGGATCGGTCTCCATCTGCTGGGGTCCGTGCTGGGGGATACCGCCATGCGCGACGCGGGGCAGTTCGGATACATGATGGAAAGCCGAGCCACCATGGAATACTGGTTCGACTGGAAGGGAGGGAACTTCGCTCCCGGGTGGGCGCATTCCAACGTCGGGATCGTGTTCGACGGGGGCTTGGTGTACGGGACCTGGTTCAGCGGGAATCCCCTCCACATCCATGCCATCCAGTACCTCCCGATGTGCCCGGGCTTCCAGTAC
Organism: Fibrobacteria bacterium; assembly: GCA_020633825.1. Taxonomy (GTDB): domain Bacteria; phylum Fibrobacterota; class Fibrobacteria; order UBA5070; family UBA5070; genus UBA5070. The sequence goes on from JACKCV010000001.1 coordinate 82,379, forward strand.
CTCGCCCGCGACACGGCCTGGGCGCGAAGGGAATACGGGGACATGCAGCGCGAGGCGTCCGCGGCCGAAGGCTACACGGATGAAACCGACTACGGGGACGATTGGGCCAACGTGGCCTTCTCCTTCCGCCAGCTCTTCGAACCCGCGCAGGTGTGCAGGAGGTTCGACCAGGACCGCAAAGCCGGCGCCGGGTGGACGCGCGAGGCCAATGCGACGGCGACCTACGCCTACGCGCACGCCAACCGGCAGCTCGGTCCCGTCGCCTGGGAGTACACCTACAGCCTCCCCTCGGCGATGGGATTCCGCAAGGACGGACGGGTGACCCACGTGGTCTGGAACCCGTCCTCGCAGGAAGCGGTCTGCGAGGTCCTTCGGGAAGGGGTCCCGGTGGGGACGATCCGGATTCCCGCCCGGACGGTGGTGCGCCATCGCATGGACGCGAAACTCGCCGCCCTGCGCATCGAGGCTCCCGGAAAGACGCTTTCCGACAAGGTTCCGACCCGCCTGGGCGTGGTGGGAGTCGACCAGTACGGAGCGACCATCGACGTTCCGGTCGCGACGTGGTCCTCCTCCACGGGGTCCATCGACGCGACGGGTCTGTTCACCCCCTCGGGGGCGACGGATTCCGTCGTGATCAGGGTCCGCTCCGGGGAGATGGAAACCTCCCTCCGGATCCGGACGGGGGAGCTCCCGACCCTGGCGAAGTTGCGGATCCATCCCGCCTACGTCCAGATGTTGAAGGGCGCGGAGAGACCTCTTTCGATCCGGGGGATGGATCAATACGGTGACCCGGTCTCCGCCGGGGAGGTGACGTGGACCGTGCGCGGTCCGGTGGTCCTGTCGGGGAACAAGGTCGCCGGGACCGGGACCGGAACGGGATGGGTCGTGGCCTCCGCCGGAGCGGTTACCGATTCGATCCCGGTGGACGTGTACGACCACCTGCTCGATCTATCCGCCGGAGCGAAGATCACCGCCTCCTCCACCCTGGGGACCAACGTCCCGGCCATGGCGATGGACGGCGACGCCCGGACGAGGTGGGAAAGCGTCCACGGGATCGATTCCTCCTGGATCCGGTTCGAACTGGACACGGTGGTGCAATTGACCGATTTCGTGGTGTCGTGGGAAAACGCGGCCGCCGCCCGCTACCAGGTCCAGGTCTCCGACGATGGATCCACCTGGAGGACCTGGGCCGAGGTCACGGGAGGGGATGGAGGATTGGATTCCCTGTCCGGGACCGGTCATGGCCGATTCGTCCGCCTCTCGGCCAGCGCCCGGACCACGGCCTACGGCTACTCCATCTGGGAAACCCGGCTGTGGGGTTTTCCGCGCACCGTCCACAGCGCCCGTCTCGACTCCGACACCCTTTGGGGGACGGATCCCCTTTCCGGAGCCGAATCCCGGGCACGGCACGCGCAGCGACGCGCCGTGCACGTCGGTGGGCGGGTGTTCCAGGTGGAGATGGCTCCGGAGGAATCGGTTCAGGAGGCCTGGTTGGTCGACTTGCGGGGAAGGACGCTTTCCCCCGCGTCGTCGGGGCGAGGAATGGCCCTGCTTCGAATCCGCACGGAGCGAAGCGTGAAGTCCATTCCGGTGCTTCTGTCTCGGTAGCTTGGGTGGGTTTGGAGAGGGGTGGAGCTCGGTGATCCATGCCGGACCGAACCTTCCGCCTCTCCTGCGAGGTCCCCGGGGCTGCGGGGGATCTTTGGGTTTCCGGGGCCTTCTTCTCCCGTTGCGCTGGACGGGAGAAGTGCGGACTTGTAGACGTATCGGGACTCAAAGGAGATCGACATGCCATCCATCCAGGATTTTTCCGTTCCCGCCCTCACCGGAGGAGAGATCCGGCTTTCCGAGCACGCCGGGCGGGTCCTGCTGCTGGTGAACACCGCCAGCAAATGCGGATTCACCCCCCAGTACGACGGTCTGGAGAAACTGCACCGGGAGTATGCCTCCCGTGGTCTTTCCGTGATCGGATTCCCGTGCGACCAGTTCAAGCACCAGGAGCCGGGTTCCCCCGAGGAAATCGCCGAATTCTGCCGAAGGAACCACGGGGTGACCTTCCCCCTGTCGGCCAAGATCGACGTCAACGGGAAGGGCGCGCACCCGTTGTGGGAATGGCTGCGATCCCAGAAAGGCGGCCTGCTCGGCTGGCTGGGACGGAACGAGGTCCGATGGAATTTCACCAAGTTCCTGGTGGATCGCCAAGGGGTGGTGGTGGCGAGGTACGGATCGGCCACGCGTCCCGAGGAGATCGCCTCGAAGATCGAATCGCTGCTCTGACGCCCCGCCCGGGGATCAGTTCACCACGCCGATGCAGTCGCTCCTGGTTCCCAGGAAGGTGTCATCCGGCGAGTACTGGTCGGTGAAGACGAAGTAGTGTCCACGGGGAACCTTGTTGCCGGAATCGTCGCGACCGTCCCACTGCAGGCGCGTCTCGTAGGAGGGCTGGAGGGGCGACGTGGAGATTTCGGCTTCGCGATGGGCGACCAGGAGGCCGTCGGTGTCGTAGATGCGCACGACCAATTTCAGCGTCGTGCCGGTGGTCGCCCCCGAGGGGGTGGAGGGAAGGTCCGCACCGGATCGCGCCGGCGGAAGTTCGGGGCACCGTGCGCGCAGCGAGGCCGGGATGTCGCGCCGCTCCGCGGAGGGCGGGGAGGTGGAATCCTCGCCGCAACCGGAAAGGGCCAGGAGGGTGGTCAGGCAGAGGCCAGGGAGGGTGGTACGCATGGGTCGGGTTTTCATGGGGGGGAGAGCGGGGAGCGGTGCGGGAGGGGAGGCGAGGATCCCGCCCCGGAGGGCAGGATCTGTCAGGCAGGGAGGGGCGTAGCCGAGACGGGGGGAGGTGCCCCTCCCCCGCCCTTCGGAGGAATCAGGCCGATGGGGGTTCGGATTCGGGTGCGGGCAGGAATTCCAGGAGGAGCTTGACCAGGATCCCGGAGAGGACGGACACGACCCCCCAGAAGGTGGCCGGCCGGTGCAGGTTCATGGTCGCGGCCTCGAGGACGAAACCCCTCAGGAAGAGCAGGCTCGATGCGAGGAGGAGGAGCGATGCCGCGGCATCGACGGCCTTGCGGACCCCGCCGAAGATGCGAGGCCGGCGCCGGTAAAGCGACAAATTCAGGAGTGCGGAAAGCAGGATGTAGATGTGGGACGAGCGGTAGAGCAGCCGCACCGCATCGTCCCCGTGGTAGAGGGCGGGAAACCCGGTCTTCATGTACCAACCCGTCGCGAGGAACACCACGAGGAAGATCGTGCCCCAGACCAGATGGATCGTGCTGAAGGATTTCATGCGTCTCCCACTTGGATGCGAAACCGGGCTTCCGGGGAATCCGGGCCCGGGGAGGGGCGGAGTTCCGTCCAGGAATCCCCGCCATCCTCCGGATGGATCTCAGCGCTTGAGGGTCTTGTAGCGCACGGCCTTGGGGTTTTCGGCGTCGATGCCGTTGCGCTTGCGGTAGTCGGCTTCGTAGTCCGACCAGTTGCCTTCGTACCAGACCACCTTCGATTCGTTCTCGAAGGCCAGGATGTGGGTGGCGATGCGGTCGAGGAACCAACGGTCGTGCGAGATCACAACGGCGCATCCGGCGAATCCGAGGATCGCCTGCTCCAGGGCCTGCAGGGTCTCGATGTCGAGGTCGTTGGTGGGCTCGTCGAGCAGGAGCAGGTTGCCGGGGTGCTGGAGGTTCTTGGCCATCAGCACGCGGTTGCGCATGCCGCCCGAGAGTTGCCCCACGGGTTTCTGCTGGTCGGGTCCCATGAAGTTGAACAAGCCGCAGTAGGCGTGTCCGTTCATCTTGCGTTCGCCCACCTTGATCTCGTCGTTGCCGCCGGTGATGGCTTCGTAGACCGTCTTGGAGTCGTCGAGGGACTCGCGGCCCTGCTCCATGGAGATGATCTCGACCGTTTCGCCGAGCTTGAAGGATCCCGCGTCGGGTTGTTCCTGGCCCAGGATCATGCGGAAGAGGGTGGTCTTGCCCGCGCCGTTGGGTCCGATGATCCCCACGATGCCCGAACGCGGCAGCTGGAAGGAGAGGTCGTCGTAGAGGACCTTGTCGCCGTACGCCTTGGCGATGCCGTTGGCCTCGATCACCACGTCGCCCAGGCGTTTGCCGTTGGCGATCTGGATCTGCGCCGACTTCATGGTGTCCTTGCGCTCCTGGGCGAGCAGTTCGTCGTAGGCCTTCAGGCGCGCCTTGCTCTTGGCCTGGCGTGCCTTGGGGGATGCCTTCACCCATTCCTGCTCGCGCGCGAGCCGCTTCTGGCGGTCGGTCTCGCCCTTCTCCTCGTTCCTCATCTTCTCGAGCTTCTGGTCGAGCCACTGGGCGTAGTTGCCCTGCCAGGGGATGCCCTTGCCGTGGTCGAGTTCCAGGATCCAGCCGGTCACGTTGTCGAGGAAGTAGCGGTCGTGCGTCACCAGGATGACGGACCCCTTGTACTCCTTGAGGTGGCGCTCCAGCCAGGCCACCGACTCCGCGTCGAGGTGGTTGGTGGGCTCGTCCAGCAGCAGAAGGTCGGGCTGTTCCAGCAGCAGGCGGCACAGCGCCACGCGGCGCTTCTCACCACCGGACAGGTTGGTGACGGCCCAGTCGCCGGGGGGGCAGCGCAGCGCGTCCATGGCGATCTCGATGTTGCGGTCCAGGCTCCAGAGGTCCTGGGCGTCGATCACATCCTGGAGGCGCGCCTGCTCGTCGAGGAGCTTGGTCATCGCGTCGTCGTCCATCGGCTCGGCGAAGGCGTTGGAGATCTCGTTGTACCGGTCGAGGATGGCCTGGCTCTTGGCCACGGCCTTCATGACGTTCTCCTTGACGGTGAGCTCGGGATCGAGCTGGGGCTCCTGCGGAAGGTACCCGGCGGTCCGGCCGGGTTCGATCCAGGCCTCCCCGGAGAAATCCTTGTCGATCCCCGCCATGATCCGCAGCAGGGTGGACTTGCCCGATCCGTTCGACCCGATGATCCCGATCTTCGCACCGTAGTAGAAGGAGAGCGAGATGTTGTTCAGGATCGTCTTCTTCGGGGTGTATTCCTTGCACATGCGGTGCATGTAGAACACGAACTTTTCGGGGGTCTTTTCGGCCATGGAATCCTCGGTCGGCTGGGAGAGGGGGGGCGTTCGTCCGCAGCGGACGAGTGCACCGTTCTAGCAGACCAAACCTAGATCCGCCCGCTCCACTCGTTGCCCCTCCCCGATGTCTCGGGCGATGCGTCCCAACACGGAAGAGCCTGCCGCGAGGGCGGGACGAAACGAAGCCGCACCTGGCTGGCCGGGGATCAGGCGTTGCGGGTTCCCAGGGGAATGTCCGAGGGGGGATCGTCGCGCCGACCGGTCTGGCGGCGGAAGCGTCGGGCTTCCATCAGCTCGAGTTTGGAGCCCGCGGGATCGAAGAAGGTGCAGATGGTGCCCCAGTCGAAATGGTCGACCCAGGCTTCCACTCCGGCCGCACGCAACGCCGAGGCTTCGGACTCGACATCGGTGACGTTCAGGCGAATCACCAAGCTGGGACTTGGCGGGACTTCGCTGGTGGAATCGGGAGGCTCGACCAGGATATAGGAGCTGCCGATTCCCAGGCAGGTGACCGATTCGTTCTGGAACCAGACCGGGAATCCGAGGATTTCCTGGTAGAATCGGATGCATTCGTTGGTTTTCGGGGTCTTGAGGATGAATCCCATTCGGTCGATGTGCATCGGAGACTCCAGAAGCGGGGATGAATGACGCGATGACCCTGGATCACGGCTCTGGCTCCCGCGTCCCCCAAGGATCGAGGGAGACGGGAACACCATGCAAATGGTTCCACAATCCGAGGGGCAATGCAAGGAGAAGCGCTTCGGGGAGGAAGGCGCGACTCAGGAATGGTTCGAGGGCGGATTGACCGCGTGCAGCACGTGGGCGAAGGTGGATCGGTGGACCCAGGCCAGGGACAGCTCCAGGGCCACGAACACCAGGGTGACGGGAAGGCCGACCGGCTCCAGGAAAGCGTGGTAGAGCAAGCTGTTCAGGAAGAACGGGGCCAGCAGAAGGAGGGCCAGGGGAACGAAGCGATTGGAGATCAGCAGCAGGCCGGTCGAGATCTGGACCAGTGCGATCATGGGCATCATGTACCCGGTGGCGGTCAAGGCTTCGCTGAAGGCGCGGGCCGCCGGGGCGAGTTCGGGGGGAGGGCTCATGGGGTGGAACAATCCCAGGGAGCCGAAGGCCACCATCGGAAGACCGAGGAGCCATCTTCCGACGGCGGGAAGGAACCGGAGGAAGGAGGTCGATGTTCCCGACATGGGGGGATCCTTTGCAAGCAGGTGGCTGGAACCGACGATTCCCAAGTGAACACCGATCGGCGCGAGCCACAAGATAGAGACTGAGGCGCATCCCATGGGCGCGAGAAAAAAAGGGACCCGACGATGTCCTCGTCGAGTCCTCGAATCGCGGCGACTCCTCCTCCGGCTCGGACCGGAGGGAGCGCGGATCAGTTCTTGAGGGTCTTGATCGCGGCGGCGATCTGCTTCTCGAGGGGAGACCCCGATTTGCGCAGTTCCTTGCGGGCCGCTTCGAGGGAGGCGAACGCCTCGGAAATCCGAGGGTCGACCGACAGGCTGTAGACGATCCCGTTTTCGCCGACGACGCGTTCGACGGCGTGGCCGAGGATGCGGACGCGCTCCACTTCGCGCAGGAGGGTGCGAGGATGGAGGGGGAAGCCGCGACGGGTCATTTCCTTGATGACCTTGGCTTCTTCGAGGGCGGTGGTGGCCTCGCGGAGGGTGTCGATCAGGGCCTTCATCTTCTTGGCCTGGACGGCGTAGGCGCCTTCGCCGCGGTCGAGCTTGGCCTTGGCGACCTTCTTGGGGGCGGGAGCGGGCTTGGCCGCCTTCACGGGTTTGACGGCTTTCGCGACCTTGGGAGCAGCGGCCTTTGCCGGGGCGGCTGCGGGTTTGGCCGACTTGGTCGCCTTCGCGATCTTGGTCTTCGGCTTGATCTTGGCCATTGGGAACCTCCCTTGACGGATTCGCGGCGCCGATATCGGAACGCGCGCGGGGATACACTGCATGATCGCATCATCCAAGCGGCCCGTCAAGGGATGTCATGCGTTTTTTGTCCTCGCCAGAAAACGGCTTTGCGTCGGTCCCGGCGAGCGGAATCCGTCCCGCCGGCCGGGAAGGCGCGGGCCAGCCTCCGGCTTGTCCGCAGGCCACCGGCCGGCACCGGCCAGGTGTTCCCGGAGAAGCTCGCAAGGGGGCGGAAGTCCGTCGGCGCGATGGCGGGATCGGGAACACCCGGCTCCCGGTTCCTCCTCCTTCCGGGCGGAGGGCGCGCCCGGGAGGGGCTCCGATGGACCGATTCCTACCTTTATCCCCCAAATGACGCATGCCGACCGTCCTACAGACACCCTAGAAGCACTGGATCGCGTCCTCGAGGAACGCAAATCCCAGGATCCTTCCTCCTCCTATGTGGCCAAGCTCTACCACAAGGGGCTCGCGAAGATCCTCGAAAAGGTCGAGGAGGAATCCCGCGAGACCGTGGAAGCCGCCGGGGAAGAGGGGACCGACCATCTGGTCTACGAGGTCGGCGACCTGTGGTTCCACACTTTGGTCCTGTTGCACCACAAGGGGCGCACCGGACAGGATGTGATGCAGGAACTCGCCCGTCGCTTCGGTGTCTCTGGTCTCGTCGAAAAAGCCTCCCGCCCTCCCAAGGAACAGCCATGATCCAGATCGGCCTCCCCTCCAAGGGGCGTCTCCACGAACCCCTCGTCGCGTTGCTCAAACAAGCCGGCTACCGGTTCCGGGTCGACGGGCGGAGCCTTCGCATCCCCTGCTCGGGCACCGACACCTCCCTGGTCCTGCTGCGGACCGACGACATCTCCACCCTGGTCGCCGAAGGGATCCTCGACGCCGGGATCAGCACCCAGGACATCGTCGAGGAGAGCCAGGCCGACGTCGTCGAAGTCCTGAAGCTCGACATGGGTCACTGCCGCATCGTGGTCGCCGTTCCCGAGAACGGACCCTTCAAGACACCCGCCGACCTCGATGGCCGGACCATCGCGACCTCCTTTCCGCGGCTGGCCGCCAACTTCTTCGCCAAGCACGGGGCCAAACCGCGATTCGTCGAGGTGGGAGGCTCCTGCGAGGCCATGGTGCCGCTGGGAATGGCCGAAGCCATCGTCGACATCACCGAGACCGGGAACTCGCTGCGCGACAACGGGCTGAGGATCCTCTCGGAGATCGGCTCCTACCAGACCGTCCTGGTCGCGCGGGCCGAAAATGCCGAGAATCCCGAGATCAAGGCCCTCGTGCGCCGCATCCAAGGTGCCCTGATCGCCCAGACCTACCGTTTGGTGGAATACAACATCCGCCGGGATCGCCTGGCCGAGGCCGAAAAGGTGACCCCCGGGTTCCAGAGCCCCACCGTCACCGCGCTGGAAGATCCCCAGTGGTGTGCCGTCCGCGCCATGGTTCCCCAGAAGCAGCTCGGGAAGGTCATGGACGATCTCGAGGCCTTGGGCGCGACGGCGATCATCCAGTTCGGAATCGAGAACTGCCGGCTGTGACCTCCCCCGACGTCAAGCCCGCCCGAGGTCGGGAGCCCGGACGGGGGGCGCTGGCCCATGCCGTCGCCCGGTTGCGGGCCGTGACGTTCCTCTCCGCGACCTTCGGCTCGGTCCTTCTGGTCGGGTTCTGGCTGGTTCCCCTTGCGGTGCTGTTCCGCAAGCCCTCCTGGCTGAAGACTCCCTGCCGGGCCTGGGTCCGGGGCATCCTCCCCCTCATGGGGGTCCGGGTGCGTCTGGAAGGGGCGCACCATCTGGAAGATCCCACTCCACGGCTGTTCGTCGCCAACCACCAGAGCTTCGTCGACATTCCGTTGATGATGGGATGGGTCCGCTGGCCGTCGTTCCTGGCCAAGAAAGAGATCGCCAGCTGGCCCTGGTTCGGATCGGCGATGCGGCTTCTCCAGTGCGTCTTCGTCGACCGCTCCGACCGCCATTCCCGAACGGCGGCGAGCCGCGCGGTCCGTGGTGCCATGGACCACGGAATCGACTTCTGCATCTTCCCCGAGGGGACGCGTTCCCCCGACGGCGAACTCCTCCCCTTGCGTCCGGGAGCTTTCCAGATCGCCCTCGATTCGGGTGCCTTGCTGACCCCGGTCGTGATCGATCCGACCTGGCGCATCCTGAACAAGAAGGGGTACCGCATGTGGGCCGGCGAGGTGGTGGTTTCCATCCTCGCGCCCATCGCCACCACGGGCGAAGGGGCCCCCGACCGCAAGGCTCTGGCCCAGATCGTCGAAGATTCGATGCGCGCGGAGCTCCATCGACTGCGCGACGCGGCATGAAGATCGTCTTCCTGGGCACTCCGCCCATCGCCGCCCGGTGCCTGGAACACCTGCAGGGCACGGAGCACGAGATCGCCGCGGTATGCACCCATCCGGATCGTTTGATGGGACGCGGCCTCAAGCCCCACCCCACGGCGGTGAAGGAAGTGGCCTTGCGCTTCGGGCTGCCGGTGCGGGAAGTTCCCGATGTGAAGGATCCCTCCTTCGCGGCTTGGCTCTCCGAGCTGGGAGCCGATCTCCTGGTCGTGGTGGCTTTCGTCATCCTTCCCGGCGCGGTGCTGGCCACGACACGCCTGGGGGCGATCAACCTGCACGGTTCCCTGCTTCCCCGGTGGCGGGGTGCCGCCCCCGTGCAACGTTCGATCGAAGCCGGGGAACCGGTGACGGGAGTCTCGGTGTTCCGGCTCGACAACGGGGTCGACACCGGAGGAATCCTGTTGCAGCGCACCCTCGAGGTGGGGCCCGACGAGACCTCGGGCGAAGTCCTGGCCCGCATGGGGGAGATCGGTGGACCCGCCCTGGAGGAGGCCCTCGCGCTTCTGTCGGCCGAGGCGATTCCCTCGGGAACACGCCAGGACCCCGCCTTGGCGACGAGGGCACCCAAACTCACCCCCGAAGAGGGACGGATCGACTGGTCCCTCCCGGCGCCGAAAATCCATGACAAGATCCGTGCCTTCCATCCCGCACCCGGTTGCTGGTCGGAGTTGCGGGATGAAACCACTTCGGTGGGCCGGGTGAAGATCTGGAGGACCAAAGTCGTGCAGGATTCCAACCCCCCAGGGGATGCGGGCGCCCTTCTCTGGGGAGACGCCGGCAAGGCCATGGTGCGATGCGGGGAGGGTTCCTTGGAGCTCCTCGAGGTCCAAGCCGAGGGCAAGCCCCGGCGTGGCGGTGCGGATTGGTTGCGAGGCCTGCGCGCTCGATCGCCCCGTCTGTCATGAACCGGCACTCTCCCTTCGATCGATTCCCCTCCCCTCGAAACGAGCCTTCCGTGGAAGGGCTCCCCGCGCGCCGGGCGGCCCTGGAAGCGCTCCTGGACTTCGCGGCCAACGGGACCTTCGTCGCCGAAGCCCTCGGCCGCACGCGCGAACGCCTCGATCCCCGCGATCGCGCGCTCGCCCTCGAAAGCGCCCTGTCCGCCGTGCGGTGGATGGCCCGGCTGGACCATCACCTCGACCGGTTCCTGCGGGGAAACACCCCGGAACCGGTGCGATGGCTGCTGCGTCTGGGGTTGGCGCAATGCCGCATCCTCGACCGCATTCCCGTCCACGCGGCGGTGCATGTCTCGGTGGAACTCGCCCACGAGTTCTTCGGCCGGGGAGCCGCGGGGCTGGTGAACGCCGTGCTGCGTCGGGCCGCCCACGCTCCCTGGGAAGACCCCGAAGGGGACGAACCCGCCGCCCTCGCCGTCCGCACCTCCCATCCCGCCTGGCTGGTCCAGCGTTGGATCCGTCGTCATGGACTGGAAACCGCCAAGGCCATGCTCGAGGCGGGAGGACGAGATCCGGCGATCTGGGTGCGAGTCCGACCCGGGGTCGAGGTCCTACCCTGGGACCCCGCGGCCGAAACCGCGCAGGCCTACGACGGATTCTTCCGCCGTGTCGAAGCCTCCCGGGAAGCCATCCTCTCCAGCGAAGCTTTCCGCAACGGGAGGGTCTCCTTCCAGGATCCTTCCTCGGGAGCCTGCGCCTTGGCCTTGTCCGGGAAATTGGCTCCCGGGATGGTGGTGGCCGATCTGTGCGCCGCCCCCGGCGGGAAGATCGCCTGCCTGCACGACCACGGAGACCTGGAAGGGGTGAAGACCTTCGCCCTCGACCTCTCCCGTCATCGGCAAATGCGCACGCAGGACGGGTTCCGACGGTTGGGGATGCGCTCGACCGTGGCCGTGGCCGACGGCCTGCAGCCTCCCCTGCGTCCGGGTTCGCTCGACGCCGTGCTGCTCGACGCCCCCTGCTCGAACCTGGGAGTGCTTTCGCGCCGCCCCGAAGCCCGGTGGCGGCTGCGTCCCGACGATCCGCGCCAACACGCGAAGCTGCAGCGCACCTTGCTCTCCTCGGCGATTCCTTTGGTCCGTCCGGGCGGGTGGATCGTCTACTCGGTCTGCTCCACCGAGCCCGACGAAGGGGAAAAGGTGCTGGAGGATCTCCCCGGAGTGGAGGTCGAGCACCTCGAAACCCGGTTGCAAGGGATGCAGGAAGGGGACGGATTCTTCCTCGCCCTCCTGCGGCGCGTCTGAGGCGACCCCTGGCTGCGTTGCCGCCATCCCCCGCGGAGAATTACCCTTGGACGACGACCGTTCGCCCAGGAGCCAAATCCATGGACCTCCAGACCCTCCCGCTTGAAGCCCTCGAGGCCGAATTGAAACGTCGCCGCTTCGCCCAGTTGGGCGAGCTGAAGGCTCGCATCCGCGAGCACGAACAATCCATCCTGGGTCTCGAGCAGGAATTGTCGAGCTTGGGAGAAATCCGTCCCGAAACCCGTCGCCGGAAGGCCCGCTCATGAATCGCCGTCTCGTCCTCGCCTTGGTCGCCACCTCGATGGCGCTCGCCGCCTGCAACAAGGAAGAGGAGGCGGCTCCTCCTCCTCCCCCGCCCCCCAAGCCCAAGGAATTCGCCACCCCCACCGACGGGCTGCTGCAACCCGAGCGGGCGGCCCGCTGGCGCCAAGCCGACTCCCTGGTGCGCCTCATCGATTCCACCTTCTCCGAATCCATCAAGGCCTCCCCCGACCGCGCGGGCGAGCTCACCCAGCAGCAGAACACCGCCCGCGACCTCGCCGTCCGCAAGGCGGGACTCCTGGGCTGGAAGGAATACCGTTGGATCCTCGAGGAGGCTCCGCGCAATCCGGCCAACGCCGCGGCGTTCGAAGCCGCCGGCCTTTCGATGGCCACCACGGGCAAGTGATCTCCGCACCGCTCCGGGATACGTCCGGGGCGGTAGCTCGGTCTGCTGTCGAGGTCGCTCGATCGTCTCGCGGCGCCACCTCCGGCAGGCGGCTCCTGTCGCAGCGGCACCCACGGCCTCGGCGAGACACGGGGGACTCGGGAAACGGAAATTCGACGCGGAGCGTTCGGGCGGTCAGGCCGCGACGGGGCGGTCCATGCTCAACCGGTAGCGACTGCGCGATTCATCGGTCAGCATGCCTTCGAAGAGCAGCCGGAAGACGTTTTCGTAGGCTCGAAGGGCGGTGGTTTCCAAAGTCAGCATGGTGCGGGGGTGCACGATGTAGCGGATGGAGGCGAGGTAGACCATCGACAGGACTCGGGCATCGATGTCCTTGCGGAAGGCCCCTTTCTCGATCCCTTCTTCCACCAGGGTGTGGAAGTACTTCCGCACGAGGTCTTCCCGGAAGTTCTCCAGGTTGGCGAGGATTTCCGGTTCGGCGTTGCGGAGGTCGTCGAGGAATCCCTCGCCCAGACGGGAGTACTGGATCCCCACGTACTCCATGACGCGACGCAACTTGGCGGTGAAATCGTCTTCGGCACGCTCCATCAGGGAGAGCAGACCGCGTTCGATCTCCCCGGTGACATCGGTCAGCACGGCCATGAGCATTTCACGCTTGCCGGGGAAGACGCGATAGAGGGTCTTCTTGCTCATCCCCAAACCGGAGGCGATGTCGTCCATGGTGACGCGTGTGTATCCGCGGACCAGGATCTCTTCGCTGGCCTTGCGGACGATCTTCGCTCTTACCTGTTCGCGATCCATCGCTCCTCCCCATCGGGGTGACGACCGGAGAGGCCCGATCGGTATGGGGGATTCTATCACCCCGCATCGATTCCGGTCAAGTCATTGTCGATCCTGGGGGTTAGGCCGGCCGGGAATTCCCGGGGATCGGAGGCGAATTCGCCCTTTGCCCTTGCCAGGGGGCGTGCATGGTGTATCTTTCCTTCTCTAGCCGCGGGGTGGAGCAGTCCGGTAGCTCGTTGGGCTCATAACCCAAAGGTCGTAGGTTCAAATCCTGCCCCCGCAACTCAGAAGGGTCGTCTCGCAAGAGACGGCCCTTCCTGTTTCTTGGCGCACCGCGCACATGCCTGAGGTGGAGCGATCCGGTAGCTCGTTGGGCTCATAACCCAAGTGGTCGTAGGTTCAAATCCTGCCCCCGCAACTCAGAAGGGTCGTCTCGCAAGGGACGGCCCTTTCTGTTTCTTGGCGCACCGCGCACACGCCTGAGGTGGGCAGTCCGGTTTGCTTTTCGCAGCAGGAGCCATTTTCAGGCGGCTGTAGTTTCGCGGGTTTAGGGTACTCGAAACCTGCGGAAGGAGTTCGTCTTCGTCACCGCTGGGTTTCGAGGCCCTCAACCAGCGGTGATGGGCAGTCCGGGAACTCGGTGGGCTCATAACCCAAGTGGTCGTAGGTCGGGCGGTCGGAAGACGCGGATCGAGGGCATCGCTCGGCCTGGGAACCGCGTCTGCACTCGCTCCGAGAGGTCACCGCACCCTCCGGGTGCGCCTCCCCCATCGTCCCTCGCGCACTCACGGCCCCCATTCCGTCGCGCTGCCTCCCTCCCGCATCCTCCGTCCGCCCATCAGTGCCCCCGCAACTCAGAAGGGTCGTCTCGCAAGAGACGGCCCTTCCTGTTTCTTGGCGCATCGCGCACATGCCTGAGGTGGAGCGATCCGGTTTGCTTTTCGCAGCAGGAGCCATTTTCAGACGGCTGTAGTTCCGCTGGTTGAGGGTACTCGAAACCTGCGGAAGGAGTTCGTCTTCGTCACCGCTGGGTTTCGAGGCCCTCAACCAGCGGTGATGGGCAGTCCGGGAACTCGTTGGCCTCAAAACCCTGTGTGGTCGTAGGTTGGGCGGTCGGAAGACGCGGCTCGGGTGCATCGCTCGGACTGGGCACCACGCCTGCACTCGCTCCGAGAGGTCACCGCACCCTCCGGGTGCGCCTCCCCCATCGTCCCTCGGGCACTCACGGCCCCCATTCCGTCGCGCTGCCTCCCTCCCGCATCCTCCGCCCGCCCATCAGTGCCCCCGCAACTCAGAAGGGTCGTCTCGCAAGGGACGACCCTTTCTGTTTCTTGGCGCACCGCGCACACGCCTGGACAGCTTGGAGGGTGTCCGACCTGAATCAGGAGACAAGATCACGATGAGCGACCCGTAGTCCCCCTTAGCAGATGGACCTGGTTTGGCGTGATTTCAGCGTCGACCATCCCAGCCCTCGGAGAGTCTCCGAATTCCTGCGCCTCGAAATGGATGGGCTTTGTCTTTGTGGCATTCGTAGTGGATGTCTCGCTGCATCGTGATGCGGAAGGTATCGTACCCGGCAACGGGCCACCCGAAAACCCGGGTGGATACCGACGGAAGCAGCCCATGCCTAAATGCGAGAGCCTGCCTACTATTGAATCGACAGTCAGCCCCCCCTCCTCTCGACAGATTCCGGGCCATATCGCGTCCGTGACCATTCAGCCGGCCCTTTTTCCCGGCGACCCAACTGGAGTCCCAACTTGGCCGTCAAGAAATCCGACCTCTACTCGTCCATCTGGGCCTCGTGCGATCAACTTCGAGGCGGCATGGATGCCAGCCTGTACAAGAACTACGTGCTGTCGTTGCTGTTCATCAAGTACATCACCGACAAGTACTGGAACCGAGACGTTTTCGATCCGTTGGTGAAGATCCCCGACGGCGCGAGTTTTCACGACCTGAAGGCTTTGCGCGGCAAGAGCGACATCGGCGATCGGATCAACACCCAGATCATCCAGCCACTGATCGACGCGAACCCGAAACTGTCGCGCAACGACTTCCCCAACTTCAACGATCCCGACAAGCTCGGCGAAGGCGCGAAGATGGTGGAGAGGCTCGGCAACCTGATCTCCATCTTCGCCAAGCCCGAATTGGATTTCTCGAGCAATCGCGCCGAGCACGACGACCTCCTGGGCGACGCCTACGAATACCTGATGCGCCACTTCGCGACTGAGAGCGGGAAGAGCAAAGGGCAGTTCTACACCCCTTCGGAGGTCAGTCGCCTCATCGCCAAACTCCTGGGAATTTCCCGGGAGAATTCGAAGGCGAGCACCAACGTCTACGACCCCACCTGCGGTTCGGGGTCGTTGCTCCTGAAGGTCGCCGCCGAAGCGGGAAGGCAGATCACCCTCGAGGGGCAGGAACAGGACGTGACCACCGCGGGCTTGGCCCGCATGAACATGATCCTCCACGACTTCCCCACCGCCACCATTCTCTCTGGCGACACGCTGAACGATCCCAAGTTCAAGGTCGAAGGACACCTTCGCGTCTATGACTACGTCGTGGCCAATCCTCCCTTCTCGGCCAAGGCCTGGAGCACGGGCATGCCCGTACCCATCCGCGAAAAGGATCCCTACCAGCGCTTCGTCTGGGGTGAACCGCCCGCCAAGCAAGGCGACTACGCCTTCCTTCTGCACATCATTCGCTCCTTGAAGAGCACGGGCAAAGGCGCGTGCATCCTGCCCCACGGCGTTCTCTTCCGTGGAAATGCCGAAGCCGAAATTCGCGAGAATCTGGTGAAGTCGGGCATCCTCAAGGGCATCGTCGGCTTGCCGGCGAACCTCTTCTACGGCACCGGAATTCCCGCCTGCATCCTCCTGCTCGACAAGGAGAACGCCACGGCACGCAAGGGGATCTTCCTGATCGACGCGTCCAAGGGCTTCATCAAGGATGGCCCCAAGAACCGACTGCGCGACCAGGATCTCCACAAGATCGTCGACATCTTCCAGCGGCAGGCGGATCTACCCGGATACTCGCGAATGGTTTCCCTCGACGAGATCGCCAGGAACGCCTACAACCTGAACCTCCCCCGCTACATCGATGGCAGCGATCCCGAAGATCTCCAAGACATCGAAGGGCACCTCCGCGGCGGCATTCCCGAGCGCGACCTGGACGGGCTCGCCTCCTACTGGACGGAATTCGCCGGGATGCGCTCCATGCTCTTCGAGACCACCGATCGCATCGGGTATTCGCGCCTGCGTCTACCGGCTTCCGAAGTCCGGTCGGCCATCTTCGAACACCCGCGTTTCCAGGCCTTCCACGCCACGGTCAACTCCCTCCTGGACAATTGGAAGACCACCAACCGCCCCCTACTGCTCGCCTTCCAGCAGAAGAGCCACCCCAAGGCTCTGATCGAGATCCTGTCCGAGAGTCTGCTTGAGACCTTCCGCACCGCACCTCTCCTGGAAGCGTACGACATCTACCAGAGACTGATGGACCAGTGGAACGACTCCATGCAGGACGATGCCTACCTGATCGCTTCCGATGGCTGGATCAAGGGCGCGCAGCCGCGCGAGATCGTGAAGATCAAGAACAAGGACGACAAACTCGTTTGGCCCGAAGACCACGATTACCTGGTTGGCAAACGACGCTTCAAGTCGGATCTCGTCCCGTCTGCCATCCTGATCGACCGATTCTTTCCTGCCGAACGCGACGGGTTGATCGAACTGGATGCGCGCATCGCGAGCCCTGAACAGAAGCTCGAGGAGCTGCGAGAAGAACACTCCGGCGAGGATGGACTCCTCAACGAGGTTCTGGAGGGTGACTCCGACAAGCCCAAGATCACCGCCAAAGGCATTCGCGACCGACTCAAGGCGATCGCCAAGGATGGCGATGCGGCCGAGGAGCGCGAGGTGCTCAAGTCGTATCTCAAGCTGTTGGAGGAGCTTTCGGCGACCAAGGCCACGAGGGACCAATCCCAAAAGGAACTGGATTCCCTGGTCCACGCGAAATACCCCACCCTGACGGAAACCGACATCAAGGACCTGGTGATCGACGACAAGTGGTTCGCACGTTTGACGACCTCCGTCCACGGCGAACTCGACCGCATCTCCCAGCTGCTCACACGCCGCGTCAAGGAACTGGCCGAGCGCTACGAGACCCCTCTCCCCCAGCTCACCGAGCGCGTGGCCGATCTCGAAGCCAAAGTCGCCGGACATCTCGCCAAAATGGGGTTCTCGCTGTGAGCCTCGCGCCCCTGCCTCTGCCACTGGACCTCGAGACCAAGGCGGTGCTCAAGAAGGCCGCCCGCGCCCACCAGGCCCTGGCCGAGCTCAAGGGCGTAGTGGCGAGCATCCCCAACCAGGCCATTCTGGTGAACACGCTCTCGTTGCAGGAGGCCAAGGACAGCTCGGCCATCGAGAACATCGTGACCACCCACGACGACCTATACCAGAGCGACGTCGCGGCCCATCGCTTCGTGACGCTGGCTGCCAAGGAGGTCCACAACTACGCAGCCGCCCTGCGTGAGGGCTTCGACAAGGTCAAGAGCACAGGCCTGATCACCCTCAACGACATCCTCGAGATCCAGGCGCGCATCGAGGAAAACCGCGCCGGCCTGCGCAAGCTCCCCGGCACCACGCTCAAGAACGACGCCACCGGTCAGGTCGTCTACACGCCCCCACAGCACCCCGACGAGATCGTGGCCCTGATGGGGAACCTGGAGCGCTTCCTCAACGAGCCAGATCTGTGCGACTGGGATCCCCTGGTGCGCATGGCCATGGTCCACCACCAGTTCGAGAGCATCCACCCCTTCTACGACGGCAACGGCCGCACGGGGCGCATCCTCAACATCCTCTACCTGGTCCAGCAAGACCTCTTGGGCAGCCCCGTCCTGTACCTCAGTCGATTCATCAACCAGAACAAGGCCGACTACTACCGCCTGCTCCAACACCCCCGCGACACAGGCGCATGGGAGCCGTGGCTTCTGTTCATGCTGGAAGGCATCGAGCAGACCGCCCACCAGACCACCGAGCTGGTGGTTGGCATGAAGGATCTGATGATGTCCACCAAGCATCGTTTGCGCGACGAACGGCCCAAGATCTACAGCCAGGACCTGATCAACAACCTGTTCCGGCACCCGTACACCAAGATCGAGTTCCTGATGTCCGAGCTGATGGTCCATCGCAACACCGCCGCCAAGTACTTGGAAGAGCTGGTGCGCATCGGGATTCTCGCAAAACACAAGATCGGGAAGGACAACTACTACCTCAACACCGGCCTCTACGAGTTGTTGTTGGGAGTGGGCGTGCGCAAGATCGAGGTTCCGGAATGAACGCTTTTGCACTTCGATGGCGTGCTTCGTGCACTCGTTTTTCGCATTTCTTGTTTGCGTTGGGTTTTACGTGCACAAAAAATCGCGAAATTTTGTGCACGTCTAAACTTCATGCACAAAATTTTAGGCTTAACTCAAACCAGCCCGGTTTTTCGCGTGAACCAATTCACACGGGAAAAATTCCGGCTTTTTTACGCGCGTTCTGCACGACATGGGCAGAAAATCGGCATTTTGGAGGCACGACACATCGGGGCGCCCCCCTGACGGGTCGGGCTGACCCTTCGACACGCCACCTGCGGCGGCGGCTCAGGGCAAGTCCGGGCTCCGCTGTCGCGTCGGCCCCTGACGGGTCTTGCTGCGCAACCCTGCACACTTGTCCTGAGCCCCGTCGAAGGGTCCCTGGCGCGTGGGGAGGTCGGTCGTGAGCATGGAGACGGTGCCCAAGGGTTATAAGCAAACCGAAGTGGGGATGATTCCGGAAGAATGGACACTAAAGCCAATTAAAGGTTTTGCAGAAATCCGAGGTCGCGTAGGCTGGAAGGGTTACACCAAAAAAGATCTTGTTCCAATCGGGCCGTACGCGATAGGAGCAAAACATATTGACAAGTATAATCGGATAAATTTATCGGAACCAACTTGCTTATCAATGAAGAAATACGAAGAGTCGCCAGAAATCATGGTGGTGCCTGGTGATATTTTGATTGTGCAACGAGGCACAATTGGAAAAATCGCCTTTGTTGATCAAGATTACGGCAAAGCTACGATTAATCCAAGCATGGCCATTATCCGGGTTAAGCAGGTTTCTGCAAAATATGTTGCGTGTTTTCTTCTTTCTGATTTTGGAAATTCTCAAATAGCTTCCGATACGTCTTCAACTGGCGTCCCGATGATTAGCCAGAAACAAATCGGCTCATTTATTGTACCGCTTCCGCCTTCAATAACTGAGCAACAAGCCATCGCCGCCGCCCTTTCGGATGCCGATGCCCTGATCGAGTCGCTGGAGCAGCTGCTCACCAAGAAGCGCCAGATCAAGCAGGGAGCCATGCAGGAGCTGCTGACGGGCAAGCGTAGACTCCCCGGATTCACCCACAATTGGGAAACAACTCTGCTAGGAGACATTTGCACACTGAAAAGTGGCGAATCAATAACTAGCAAAGACATCTACCCCTCTGGGGATTACTTGTGTTATGGGGGGAACGGGATACGAGGTTATGCAAAATCATTCACTCACAACGGCTGCTTTTTGCTAATCGGAAGAGTTGGAGCCTTGTGTGGAAATATAAACTTGGTCGAAGGAAGAATCTACGCATCTGAGCATGTTTTGGTTGGAACCGTCCGTGAAGGCGTATCTCATTCATGGCTAGCATTGATTTTGGAGCGACTTAAACTGAATCGCTTATCTGAAGCATCTGCGCAACCAGTTCTTACCTCCACTAAACTCTCCATTCTGGAAATAAATCTTCCCACCCTCCCCGAACAAACCGCCATCGCCGCCGTCCTCTCCGACATGGACGCCGAACTCGAAGCCCTCGAGGCCAAGCTCGACAAAGCCCGGCAGATCAAGCAGGGGATGATGCAACAGCTCCTCACCGGGAAGGTCCGGCTGGTATGAAGTCCTACTACCGCATCATGCTGGGACGCAAGAGCACCCACGCTGCGGAATGCCTGGCCGAGGGGTTCATCGGTGCCCACTACGACATCGACCTGGATCTGTCCCAGCGGCTCCCCGACAACTGGAAGGCGTTCAACAAGGAGTTCATCCCGGTCTACCAGGGCCTCCACCCCGAGAAGTCAAAGATCGCTGCGGGCTTGGCCTGTGGGATGCTCTGGGTGGTCAGCAAGGGAGTCAAGAAGGGCGACATCATCCTGAGCCCCGACGGTTCGGGCACCTACCGCGTGGGCGAGGTGGTGGGCGACTACACCTACGCCCCGGGGCGGGTCCTCCCCCACCGGCGAGCCGTAACCTGGCGCGAGACAGGGATTGAGCGCACCGCCCTGAGCGAAGCTCTGCGGCGCTCGGCAGGCTCCATCGGAACTGTGAGCGACATCTCCGGGCACCGCGACGAGATCGAGCGCTTGATCGGAGGCCTCGTCCCTTCGACCTCCACGCCGATGTCGATCCCCTCGGCCATGTCTGCGACTCCCGAGCTCGAGGACTTCGGCTCGTTCGCCATGGAAAAGCACCTGGAAGACTTCCTGGTCGCCAACTGGAAGCAGACCGAGCTGGGCCAGAGTTACGACATCTACGAGGAAGACGGCGAACTGGTCGGGCAGCAGTACCCCACCGACACCGGCCCCCTCGATATTCTCGCCGTGGCCAAGGATGGAAGCCACCTGCTGGTGGTCGAGCTCAAGCGCGGACGAGCCTCCGACGCCGTGGTCGGCCAGATCCTGCGCTACATGGGCTCGGTCAAGGAGTCCCTGTGCACCGACACCCAAGGTGTGAAGGGCGTCGTCATCGCCCTGGAAGACGACCAGCGCCTACGCCTAGCCCTATCCATGGTCCCGAACGTTTCGTTCTTTCGCTACCAGGTCAGCTTCCGCCTGGTGCCGGGCTGAGCCGTTCAAGGGTATCTTGAAGAGTAGGCTCCAGGAGGATCCCATGTCGACGCACACGGAATTGGACGAAAGCACCCTTACGGAGCAGGAAGCCCGAATTCCAGAGCTGGCTCAGGCTGCCGTCCGAAAGGCCTATCGACAGGCTCTCGAGTCCAGCGGATCGGTTGTGGAGGCCGTCGGAGGGAACTTGGTCGTGACAACCCGCACGGGGCGTACCGTCCTGCACGCCCTGACGAAACCGATACCGGTGAAGGTCGGAGAGCGCCGAGTCCGCAAGGCTTAGGAATGCCTGGCGCCAAACCCCGTCTGCGCCTGTTCGCGGGGCCGAACGGTTCGGGAAAGAGCACGATCAAAGACGCCCTTCGCCCCGAGTGGCTGGGCGTCTACGTCAACCCGGACGATATCGAGAAAGCCCTTGTCAATTCAGGAAGACTGGATCTGGGACCTTACGGCATCGCTCCCTCAACCGAGGAGTGGACTCGGTTCGCGGAAGGATCCAGCTTCCTCGCCCAGCAGTCACTCGTGGGCGATGCGTCTTGCTGGACGATTGCTGACGGCGCCGTGGAATCCAACGGCGGGGCCGTGAACTCCTACCTGGCTTCGGTCCTCTCCGATTTCCTACGCCGAAAGCTCCTCGCTGCGGGGATCTCGTTCACCTTCGAATCCGTGATGTCGTCGCTCGACAAGATCGAGTTCCTGGCGGAGGCCCAGGCCGCCGGGTTTCGCACCTACCTCTACTACGTGGCGACCTCCTCCCCCGAGATCAACGTGGAACGCGTGAAGCATCGCGTAGCCATGGGAGGGCATGACGTGCCCAAGAAGAAGATCACAGCGCGATACCACCGATCCTTGGAGTTGCTGTTCGAGGCGGTCATCCACACCGACCGAGCCTACATCTTCGACAACTCCGGCAAGACGAAGACTTGGATCGCCGAGGTCAACGAGGGCCGAGAAGTGATCATGCAGACCGACTGTAACCCCTCGGTGATCCCCTCTCCAGGAATGGCTTTCGCGAATTGATCTCGGTTTTTCACGCCGCAACGGCAGGAGAACCTGTGAAGCCACGCCCTTCATCGCCCCCGCTCCGCTCCTCGGAGATCGATCGTCTGATCCGGCAGTTCCGGAGGCTTCGTTGCCGCTGGTCCAAGGATCGCACACATCTCCTTGGATCCCAACTTCCGGAGTTTGACGAGATCATCGTTCACTTGGATGAGGGGGGCGTCGAATGCTGATGCCCTCGTCTCTCCGGCTCTTCGTCAGTCGCCAACCAGCGGACATGCGTAAGTCGTTCGACGGCTTGTCCAATCTCTGTCGCGATCCCCTCCAGGAGGATCCCACCAGCGGTCGAGTCTTCGTGTTCTTCAATCGCCGCCGCGACCAGGTGAAGGCTTTGTGGTGGGACGAGACCGGATGGGCCATCTGGCACAAGCGCCTGGAACGCGGCACGTTTCGCCCTGGCGATCAGCATGGTCCGATCTCCTCCGTGGAGCTGTCGATGATCCTCGAAGGGATCGTCGCCAAGGGAATCCGGAAGCTGCCACGATTCCGTATCGAACGATGTTCCTCGGCCCCGGTGTGAGGCCAGAAAAGACCAGCATTCATCGGCGTTCCGGGGTACATTGAGGACGTGCCGAAAAGCGAGTCCAAACCTGCGGTGGCGACGAAAAACGTCATCACCGATGCCGCCGAAGTCGAGTCGCTCCGGTCGCGCAACCAGCATCTCGAAGGAGAGCTTCGCCAAGTGCGCGAGCAGCTGGAATGGCTCAAACGCCAGATGTTCGGCAATCGAAGCGAGAAGCTTCCGCCGCAACTTCCGGGAACGACCTCGCCGGATTTGTTTGGCAACGATGTGCCCGCTTCCGCTCCTTCGACCGTGACCGTTCCGGCCCACGAGCGCAAGGGTGCACCCAAGGCCGGTCATGGCCGCGAGGCCTTTCCTGAGGGGCTTCCCGTCGAAGAGATCCTCCTGGATGTTTCCGACGAGGAGAAGCTTTGCGGAGGGTGCGGAACTGAACTTGTGCGCATCGGCGAGGACGTGCGCGAAGAGCTGCACATCGTTTCACCCCGGTTCGTGGTGCGGCGCTATGTGCGTCCCAAATACGTCTGCCGCGTGTGCACCGAGCGCGGCGTGACCCAGGTCCCACCGGCCATCGCCGTGATCGACAAGGGCATCCCCAGTGTCGATCTCGTGACGTGGGTGCTTCTTGCGAAGTACCTCGATCACCTCCCCTTGCATCGCGTCGCATCCCAGTTCAAGCGCTGGGGGGTCGAGATCGCCGAGTCGACGATGATCGGATGGATCGCGGCTGTGTTCGATCTCCTGGGGCCCATCCAGAGGGCGATGGAGCACGAGCTGCGCACCTGTGGCTGCCTGCACGCCGACGAGACGACGTTGCGTGTGCAGCGAGGCGACAAGGACAAGAACGGACGCGGACGCACCAGCACGGGATACCTCTGGGCGGTGCTGGGGCGCAACCTGGACGGATCGCCCGTGGGCGTATCGTTCCACTATGCGCCAGGGCGCCATCATGCCGTGGCCAAGGAGCTCCTCGAGGGTGTGACGGGAGTCGTCCTCACCGACGGATACCCCGCCTACGAACGCCTGTTCGAGAATCGCCCCGACGTGGTGCACGCCGCCTGCTGGGCCCATGCGCGGCGCAAATTCATGGACGCACTGGAGACGGGATACCGCGAAGCCAACGAGCCGCTGAAGCTGATCGCGAAGCTCTACGAGGCGAACGGACGAATCTGCGACCTGGTGGATCGGATGGCGAAACGAGAGGCTGGGCTTGACCGGAAACTGTCACAGGAGGCGAAGGATCTGCTGGTCGTACGCCTGCGATGCAAGCACATGGCGCCCGTGATCGACGCCATCGCGGCGTGGAACCGCGCGGCGAAGATCAACGCGCTTCCCAAGGGAAGTCTGGGCACGGCCATCGGGTACCTGGACAACCAGATGCCTCGGCTGCGTCTGTGCCTGGAACACGCGCGGGTGGATCTGGACAACAACATCATCGAACGCGCCATTCGGCCCATCGCCGTCGGGCGGAAGAATTGGATGTTTGCCGGATCTGACGAGGGGGCCAAGCGATCGGCTCTGGTGATATCCCTGGTGGGTACATGCAAGATGCTGGGAATCGACCCGGCCGAATACCTCGCCGACGTCCTGCTACGCGTGAAGATCCGCCACGAGGGAAACCTCTGCCATGATCTCACGCCCTACCAATGGGCCATCGCCAAGCGATAATCCTCCGAATCAGGTGATTCCAGAGGGGATCACCGAGCGGATACGACCGACTGGATGCCCGCCTGGTTCAAAACCGCCCTCTGGGACAAGTTCGAAGAGCCTTGACCCGGCCCCACGATCTCGGATCGCGATCCTATGCTTTCCTGACATCCCTCTCGAAACCGGTGCCTGCGAACGCTGCGCGGCACCGAGACTCCCCCGCGGCGCAGCACCGCGAGAAACACCCACCACCATGACCGACAGGCTCCGTCCCGAACGTTTGACCCAAGACCGCGTGATCAGACTGTTCACCGAATCGACGCAACCTGGCCATCTCGGTTATCGGTACTTGGGAGACTTGCACAACGACTCGAATCGCTGTGTCGACACGAAGCTCCTCAAGGAGAATCTCCTCGGTCGTGGGTACGACAACGCTCAGATTTCGGCAGCACTCCTGCGCCTCCAGTCGGCGATCGAAACGACAGGAGTCACGCCCTACCAGGCGAACATGCGTACCTACCAGTTGCTTCGGTACGGCATCCCCGTGCAGACCACCGTGGAGCGACCCCACGACACAGTCCATCTGATTGATTGGGACCATCCCGAGCGCAACGATTTCGCCTTGGCCGAGGAGGTCACCCTCAGGGGCAAGTACGACCGCCGCCCCGACATCGTACTCTACATCAATGGCCTGGCCGTGGTGGTCCTCGAATTGAAGAGGGCATCCGTGGATCTCGCCGACGGCATCCGTCAGCTTGTCACGAACCAGGAAGAGATCTTCCATCAGGAATTCTTCAGCACCGTCCAACTGGTGCTATCCGGCAGCGACTCCCAAGGACTGCGCTACGCAACGACGGGATCTCCGGAGCAGTTCTTCGTGGAATGGAAGGCCGAACCTGCGACCAGTTCGGAGCATCGTCCTCAAGGCGCCCTGCTGGATGCACCGCTCGCAGCGATGTGCAACAAGGCGACGCTCCTCGACTTGATCCGCAACTTCGTGATCTTCGATGCCGGACGGAAGAAGGTCCCGCGGCAGCACCAATACCAAGCGATCAAGGCGGGGCAGACACGAATCGCCAAGCGCGAGGGCGGTGTGATCTGGCACACCCAGGGAAGCGGCAAGAGCATCCTGATGGTGCTCCTCGCCAAATGGCTGGTCGAGCACGATCCCGATGCGCGCATCCTGATCGTGACCGACCGGGACGAGTTGGACAAGCAGATCACGGGAGTGATGCGAAACACGGGAGTGGTTGGCGCGGAGTCCGGTTCTCCCCGCATCTCAAGCCGCTCCGAGTTCATGCAGAAGATCGGAGACAGCACGCCCCAGATCCTCTGTGCCCTTCTGCACAAGATCGACCCGTCCGATCTCGAGGGACCACCGCCGAGAATCCATGGCAGCTTCTACGTGTTCGTGGACGAATGTCATCGCACCCAGGGTGGAGACATGAACCGGCAACTGAAACGCTGGTTCCAAGGGGCGATCTTCGTAGGATTCACGGGAACGCCGCTCCTACGTAAGGATAAGACCACCACACGCGATGTCTTTGGCACCTACATCCACACCTACAAGTTCCACCAAGCGGTCGCCGACAAGGTGGTCCTGGACCTCAAGTACGAACCCCGCGATGTTCCGCAACGAACCACCTCTCCGACGATGATCGACCGATGGTTCGAGCAGAAGACCCGCAATCTGAACAACTTCCAGAAGGCGCTGGTACGCAAGCGGTGGGCGACCTTGGAAGAACTCATGAGTTCCGCGGAGCGGAAACAACGGATCATCGCGAGCATCATCGACGATTTCGGAATCAGAACCCGCTTGAACAGCGACCGCGGAACCGCCTTGCTTGTCGCCGCATCGATCTACGACGCTTGCCACTACTTCCGCCTGTTCCAGAACACCTCCTTTGGCCGCCACTGTGGAATCGTCACGTCATTCGAGCCGAATCACAACGACATCTCCCGCGAGCCATCAAACAGCGATGCGCGCTACAAGTTCGATACGTATACGAAACACGTTCTCCGGAAAGGCCAGACAACCGCCCAATACGAAGAACAAGTGAAGAAGCAGTTCATCGAGGAGCCCGCCCAGATGAAGCTCCTGATCGTTGTGAGC
The DNA here is from genome assembly GCA_020633825.1 of Fibrobacteria bacterium. Classification (GTDB taxonomy): domain Bacteria; phylum Fibrobacterota; class Fibrobacteria; order UBA5070; family UBA5070; genus UBA5070. The sequence continues at coordinate 108,602 of JACKCV010000001.1, forward strand.
AAGCTTTTGACGGGATTTGACGCACCAAGCTGCACCTACATCTACCTGGACAACGAACTCCGCGACCACAACCTGTTCCAAGCCATCTGCCGCACCAACCGGCTTGATGGACCCGACAAGGACTACGGTTACATCGTCGATTTCAAGAAGCTCTTCGAAATGGTCGAACAGGCCATCGCCGTCTACAGCTCCGACGAACTGGACATCGACGACGAGAACGTTCCCGAAGAATGCAACGTCCACCTGAAGGATTGGGTCACAGAAGGCCGAATCAAGCTGGATGAGTCGCGCGAAGCCCTGCGCTATCTGTGCGAACCCGTACTCCTTCCCCAGGAGTTGGAACAGTACCTGCAGTACTTCTGTGGTGATGCAGCGGATCCATCGGCACTTGCGAATACCGAGCCTCTGCGAATCTCCTACTACAAGACCGTGTCAAACTTCGTGCGCGCCTTCGCCGATCTCCTGCAGAATCTATCCGAGGCAGGATACTCGGACGGCCAGATTGTCGACCTCCAACGGGAAGTCGATTTTCATGTCGAGATCCGCTCCGCCATCAAGAAGCACTCCGGCGAAGAACTCGACATCAAGCCCTACGAAGCCGACATGCGCCATCTCATCAACACCTACGTTCTGGCCGATCCAGCACAGGCGTTGGGTGGACTGGAAGAGCTTCCCCTCACAGATCTGATCATCAAGACGGGGATCCACGATGCCATCGCGAGGAAGCTGAACGCCAAGAACAAGCTGTCCCGCAAATCCGTCGCCGAAGCGATCATCAACAACATCCGCAAGACCATCATCCGCGACCAGCTCACCGATCCGCGATTCTACGACCGGATGTCCAAACTGCTGGAGGATCTGATCCGTCAAAGCCGCTTGGACACCGCAACCTACGAACAATTCCTTCGCGACGCCGAAGCGTTGGTCCGACAGCTCGCCGCCAAGGAGCAAGCTGCAGGGCTTCCGCCGCTCCTGCTGGGGAATCCCCAGGCAATCACGTTGTTCAACAATCTGCCCGGCATCCTGGATCCATCTCGACTCGAGGCAGCTGAGCCGAGCCCGGAGGAGATCGAATGCTTCGCGAACCTCGCGCTGACCCTGGACCGGACGGTGCGGGAGCATGCCTTGGCAGGGTGGCGAGGCGACTCTACGCGGGAATCCGCATTGCGCAACGAACTCTACAAGGTCCTCGACAAGAATCGTGAAGCGACCTTGTCGATCTTCGAAATCATCAAGAACCAGCCGGGTTATTGATGCGCGAATCCTTCCGCTTGGGAAAGACCACCATCGCGGTCACTCGCAAGGACGTGAAGAACGTCCATCTTTCGGTGCATCCACCCGATGGCCGCGTGACACTTGTGGCCCCCCGCGTGACCCGCTTGGAAGTGGCTCGGGCCTTCGCGATCACCAAGCTGCGATGGATCCATCAGCAACAGGAGAGTCTCCGTGGACAAGCGCGCGAGACCCCCAGGAGGTTCGTGGAACGCGAAACCCACTCCTTGTGGGGTCGCAATCATTTGCTCACGATCGTGGAAAAGGATGCCAAACCCACGGTGAAACTGGATCACCTGCGAATCACCCTGGTGGTCCGGCCAGGAAGCGATCTCCCGAAGCGGGAAGAGGTCCTGCACGGGTGGTATCGGGAGCAACTTCACGCAGTCGTTCCAGCGCTGATCCGCAAATGGGAGCGCAAGCTGGGCGTGATCGTGAACGGCTATTTCTTGCAGCGCATGAAGACCAAGTGGGGTAGTTGCAACCACCGTGCAGGCAACATCCGTCTCAATACAGAACTCGTGAAGAAGCCGCGAGACCTCCTGGAGTATGTCGTTGTCCACGAGATGATCCACCTGATCGAACCCACCCACAGCGAACGTTTCCTGTCCTTGCTGGACCAGCACTATCCCGCCTGGCGCGAAGCGCGATCGGAGCTGAATGCCTTGCCGTTGGGGACGATGCGAAATTTTCCGACCGGAAAATCGTAGGGTAGTACCACCTAGGCCAAACCCACCAGTTCCTGCACCGCAGCCAGGGGGAGACTTCCCCCCCCCCAACTCCCCATCCGGCGGTAGATTCAGCTGGTATTACCCTGCGGCCCGGAGATTCATCACGTCCCGCCACGCAGGGGGGGCGCGCTACTCGTGGCCGGTCTGGTCCGGTGCGTAGGATTGCTTCGCGCGGCATGCGCTCGACGACGCGTCGCGGCGTGCGGTGGTCCGGAATTGCCTGGCGTCGATGTGGAACGAGGGGCCGGGCTCGGAGTATTCCAAGCACGGGCAGTACCTCAACATGAGCAGAACGTCCTACACGAAGGTGGGATGGGGATTCCACCAGCGGGACGGGACGCTGTGGGTGAACATAGACTTCCGGTAGGGCCAGCCCGGCCCGAAGACCCCCTCCCCCACCTCCGGGACTCCATGGACGCATCCCTACACTCTCCCAGATCGATTCGGCGCCTCATCCGTGGGGCAGGTGTCGTGTTGCTCGTCCTGCTGGCGACGATGATCGGCGCATGGATCGTCGGATCGGAATGGTTCTACCAGCGCACGATCGCACAACTCCATCCTCCCCGACCATCGGCGTCTCGAACGTACCCGGATCCTCTGCGACGGGCCGTGTGGGTCGGATTCCGCGAAACCGGCGAACTCAGGATGCGACCGAACGCCTTCGCCCTCCTGCCCGTCCAAATCCTCCTCGCAATGATCGGCGGGGACCCATGGCGACCGTTCCCCTCCGGTTGGCACCTCGCAAATACCCTCGAGAAAATCGGGCCCTCCGAACACCGGAACCTCATGGAGAGATTCTCGGCGATGGTCTGGATCTCGCGGCATTGGACCGCACACCAAGCCCTCGACGGGATCCTGGACGGATGCTGGCTTGGTGTGCCCGGAACCTACGGCGCCGTCGCGACCAGTCGGGCGTTGTTCGATCGAACGGTCGAGAGTCTGGATCTGCGTCAAGTCGCGCTCCTGGCGGCCCTCCTCGACCGGCCCTCCATGCTCTGCGGAAAGGACCGCAGATGGCTCGCCGACCGAGCCGGGAAGCTGGCGGTCCAGCTATCCCCCTCCGAGGCGAACGAGGACAGCCTCGCTTGGAGATCATGGGTGGACTCGTTGCCGCCCTGCGTCGAACGGCACGGAATACGTCCATTTCCGACAGCTTCCGTGCCGAGGCGCGGAGGGAGGCTTAGCGCTCCGGGACGCCACTGCGTCCGGAGTTCAGGACAGGGAGGCCTCGTAGGCCGAGCGGATCCATTCCAGCAGCTGCGCGTCGGCGGTCGCGCCCTCGGCCAGACGCACCTGGAAGTGGCAGATCTGGCCCGCGGGAAGCTGCAGCAGGCGGTCACCGGCCACGAAGTGGCGCCCGTTCAGGCCCACCTCCAGGCGCGTGGCCGTGGCGGGCCCCAGGGTGGCGAATTGCTTGCGGGTTCGCAGCGAGACGTAGCCCTTCTTGGGCGCGCATTCGACGCCCGGCCAGGTTCCGATCTCGTCGGCCAGGGCCTCGAACACCGGCAGGAACTTCGCCTTCCCGCCCGTGAACCAGGTCCGCGCCTCGTCGCGCCAGGTGGCTCCCCGCGACGCGCGTTCGTCCTGTCGGCGGGCCTCGTCCACGCAGGCTCCCAGGGTGTCGGCGTGGCCCGCGCCCAGTCCGAAGACCTCGGCGATGTGGAGGCGCCGCTGGGCGTAGGGAACATCCCCCCACGATTCGATGTCGGCGCGCAGGGTCGCGAACCCCTTTCCCGTGGTCGCCTCGATGGTGCGCAGCTGGGTCTGGATGCCCTTCTCGTTCAAGTCCATGGTGGTCGCTCCTTTCCGGGAAAAGATGGGCCCGGGCCCGAACGGAGTCTTGTACGAATGGGAACGCGCTTGGGGGATTGGGGGCCTCACCAGGAGAGGAGGCGCCGCTCCTGGTAGAAGCCGCCGGACCGGGGCTCGGGGGAGGTCGCCAGCCACACGGGCGTGTCGGCGCCCTCGGCCACGGATTTGGGCGCGGCCGGCCCGCCCATGTCGGTGCGCACCCAACCCGGGCAAGCGGCGAAGACCTTCACGCGCGGGGACAGCGCAGCGTGGAGCTGGAGGGTGAGGGCGTTCAGGGCCACCTTGGAGATCCGGTAGGCCGTGCTGTCCGAACCCAGGTGCGCGAGCTGCGCCATCCCCGACGAGACGTTGACGATGCGACCGTCGTCGGAGGCGCGCAGCAGCGGGGCCAGCTTCTGGGCCAGGGCCAGGGGTCCCAGGGCGTTGACCTCCAGGGTCGCTCGCACCGCCTCGGGATCCACCTCCAGCACCGACCCCGCGCCCTGCCCGTCGGGCGCTCCACCGGCCTGGTACACCCCGGCGTTGTTCACCAGGACGTCCAGTCGCCCCTGCTCGGCGCGGATCCGCGCGGCCAGGTCGGAAGGCGGTGCCGTGACGTCCAGGGCCAGGGGAACCAGTCCACCCTCCCCGAAATCCAGCGCGGCGCGTCGGGCATCCTCCTCGCGGCGTGCGCCCAACAGCACCCGGAATCCCGATCGGGCCAGCTGGCGGGCGATCTCGAGTCCCAGGCCCCGGTTGGCACCGGTGACCAGGGCGACCTTCGTGGAATCGTTCATCGTGCGGCTCCTCGGTGGGGTGCGCGGGGCGGGCTGCGGATCGTCACGCCCCGCCGTGTCGGTAGAACAGGCGCCCGAACTCGTTGTCGGCCTGCGCGGAGCATCCCCGAGGGGGAAAAGTCGAGGTCGCGGCGACCGCGTCCGGGAGCCGATTCCGGCCAGTGGACCAGGTACGGGTCGATCCGTTCCAGGCCCAACCGTGCGCGGCTGGCCTCGAAGGACGTCAAGGTGGACTCGTACCCCCGGTCCTGGTTCCAGACCTTGGTCGTCACGAAGACCTCGTCACGAAGACCTCGTCGCGGAGGATCCCGCTGCGGAGGATGGCCTCACCGACGTCGGCGTCGTTCCCGTACACGGCGGCGGTGTCGATGTGGCGGTAGCCGCACGCGACGGCCGAGCCCACCGCTTCGCGCTTCGATTCCCCGGCACCCGCGCGAGACACGCCCAGTCCGATGCGCGCGATCCGCACCCCGTTGCCCAGTTCGAGCGTCCGGACCGCGGAGATCATCGGGCCTCCCCGGTGCGCCTGGTCGCGCGGGTGAGGCCTCCCTCCTGGAGGAAGGCGTCGAGCACTCGCAGGAGTTCTGGATCCGCCAATGGCCATCGCGGTTCAATCTACTCGCGGTCGGAATTTCGCCCTTCGAACGACCCTTCCAGGCGCTCCCGGAACCCTCCAAACGGTTCTCCCCGCGTTTTTTTTACCCCACGCGCGGAAATTTTTTCGAAGAGGATGTCGATTTCGAAGGAGTCCATTGGACCAACGGGTGAAGGGACGGTATCCTCCGGCCCGCGACCATCACGAAACAGGAGTCCGACCATGAAATACCTCTGCCTGATCTACGGTGTCGAAGCCAATTTGGCCACCTGCTCCAATGAGGAGATGGGGAAGATGATCCTGGACTACGAGGCGTTCGCGCGCGGGATCGTGCAGACCGGACAGTACGTCGCCGGGGAGGCGCTGCAACCCACCTCCACCGCCACCACGGTCCGCGTCCGCGATGGCAAGACGACGGTCACCGACGGTCCCTTCGCCGAGACGAAGGAACAGCTCGGTGGGTTCTACATGGTCGAGGCCGCGGACCTCAACGACGCCATCCAGATCGCCTCCCGCATCCCCGGAGCCCGGTTCGGTTCCGTCGAGGTACGCCCGGTGATGGACATCCATTCCCCCGCGTGATGTCCGCGGACGGAAACCACGTCGCGAGGGAGGTCGAGCGCATCCACCGGGAGGATTCCCGTAGGATCCTCGCCACCCTCGTGCGCCTTCTGGGGGACTGGGATCTCGCCGAGGAGGCCCTCCAGGAGGCGTTCGCCGAGGCGCTCTCCTGCTGGCCCCGGGACGGGATCCCCACCCATCCGCGGTCCTGGCTGGTCTCGGCGGGCCGGTTCCGAATGATCGACAAGATCCGTCGCGACGGACGCTTCGAGCGGCTTCCCGAAGGATTCGAGGACCTCCTCGCCGCACCGGCGGACGACCCGGCCCCCGAAGGCGCCGACCTCCCCGACGACCGCCTCCGGATGGTCTTCACGTGCTGCCACCCGGCCCTGTCCCCGGAGGCGCGCATCGCTCTCACCCTCCGGGAGGTGTGCGGGCTGGCCACCGAGGAGATCGCCGCGGCGTTCCTCGTGTCCCCCGCCACGGTCGCCCAGCGCATCGTGCGCGCCAAGGCGAAGATCCGCGATGCCCGCATCCCGTTCCAGGTTCCGGAGGGTGCCGATCTGCGCGAGCGCCTCGACGCCGTGCTCCTGGTGGTCTACCTGGTGTTCAACGAGGGCTACCACGCCAGCCGCGGGGCCGAACTCCTGCGCACCGACCTGGTTGCGGAGGCCCTGCGACTGGGCGAATTGCTGGTCGAGCTCCTGCCTCGTGGGGAGGTCAAGTCCCTTCTGGCCCTCATGCTTTTCCACGATTCGCGGCGGCGGGCCCGTGTCGACGACGCGGGGGACCTCGTCCTGCTCGACGAACAGGACCGCGCACTGTGGGATCCCGAATCCGTGCAACGGGGACAGGAATTGGTCGACTCGGCATTCGCCTCGGGGGAAGTGGGTCCGTATTCCCTCCAGGCCGCCATCGCCTGCCTGCACGCGACGGCTCCTTCCTCCGAAGCGACCGACTGGCCCCAGATCGCCGGACTCTACCAGGTGCTGCGCCGCACGAGCCCCTCGCCGGTGGTCGACCTGAACGCGGCCGTCGCCGAAGGCATGGCCTGGGGGCCCTCCCGCGGCCTGGCGCGGATCGAATCGCTCCTGGGCGAGGGCGCCCTCGCGGACTACGCCCTGGCTCATTCGGCCAGGGCCTCCTTCCTGGAAAGACTCGGACGGATCGAGGAGGCCCGAGCCGCCTGGACCGCCGCCCTGGACAGCGTGGGGGAGGCGGGAGCCCAGCGGCGGTTCCTCGAACGTCGGATCGCACGCCTGGGTTGAGACGACGCGCTCAAGACCTGCGGAGGCCTCTTCCCCCTCTCCCCTTCCGATCCGATCGGGAAGAGGGATCTCGAGGGTGAGAGGGGGCATCGGGAGGATCAGAGGGGCTTCACGGGTTCCCAGAGCTCGACGCGGTGCAGACCTTCGGGGTCTTGGGCCGGATCGTTCAGGTGAGCCTCGAAGCAGGGGCGGTCGTCGGGCTGCCAGCCGCTGGAGGGAAACCAGCCGCGCAGGAGTGCGTCCCAAGCCGCGCCATACTGGCTGGGCTGGATCGCGCAGGTGGCCACGGCGTATTTGCCGGCGGGAAGGTCCAGAATCCCGATTTCCCCTTCCGCCGTCGTTCCCTTGGGCACCGTGATGCCCACGCTGATGCGGAGCTTCTCCGCCGGAGTCACGTCGGGATCGTCGTGGTAGATGGTCAGCGCTTGGGCCTGGGGCCCCAGGTGGCCGCGGGGGCCAGCCCAGGCGAAAATCCGGCCGAAGAGGCGTTCGAACAACGCCCCATCCCCGGCGTAGGGGCCGATGTGGCGGATGTAGGCGAAGGACTTGGTCGGGGCGTCGCGCACCTCGACCTGGATTTGAACGTCGTCGGGATTCATGGGAAACCTCCTGTTGAAGTGGGTTTCCTGAAGATCGGGAAATTCCCGCGGAACTTCTCGACCCTGCTTGCGATCCTCTTTGCTCTGCTTGCGATTCGTCGGGGTGGTCCGATGATCCGCACGGAATCGGGTCGCGGAAAGCCCGAACTGCCGGCGGAAGGCGCGGGCGAACACGCTGGAATCGGGAATGCCGACCCTCTCGGCGATGCGGGAGACGGGGGATGCGGATTCCTGGAGGAGGAGCCGGGCGGCCTTCTCCAAGCGCAGACGAGTGACGAAGGCCATCAAGGACTCGCCCACGATGGCCCCGAACACGCGATGGAAATGGAACGCGGAGAAGCACCCGATCTCGGCCAGCCCATCGACGGACAGATCCTGGTCGAGATGGGCTTCGATGTGGTCGATCACGCGGTGGATCCGGGCGAAATATTCCGCGCGAGCCATTTCGGGGGCGATGTCGGGTCTCAAGGCACGAATCCTCGCAAGTGGGTGGGTGGAAGAAAGGGGCGCGTCGATCCTTCCATCTTGTCCCGCCCCCCGCCCGAGGGAAGGGTCAGGTGCACAGGGACGGAAAGGTATGCGGGTGTTTCAGGACCGAAGGCGACCCACGATGCAATCTGCACAATCGAATGTCCATTCGCAGACGAGGGGAAGGGAGTGAGCGCGGCTCGATTCATGGACCTCGAGGATGGGTTCCTGCCGGAATCGCCGCTGGGTGGGAACGGGGTCCTTCCCCAGTCGCGTGGAATCGGAATGCCCGCCACCGGCGAGGTCTGGTTTCCTCCACTCGGAACGATCCGGGCCAATCAACGTCGGAAATGGGGACTCATCCAGGGGGGGCGCGGCGGGTGAACCAGGACTTCAGGGAAGGCTCGGGCTTCCCACCGAGGGGCCCGCGCAGCCCGGCTGGCGACACTCCTCCGGCCGTGGCCGGAAGCCTGTATCTTTCGCCGATGCCTCCCCTCGATCGACGGAAGCTTTTCGCCGCCGACGCACGTGTCGCCTGGCGCTTGTTCCGGGACGGCCTCCGGCCACCTCGTCCACGCCTGGACTTCCGCATGGACGCGCAGCTCGTTTCGCGCGACCACCTTCCCGGATCCTGCCTGGTGCGCCCGATGATCCCGGTCCGCTCCCTCCCTGGCAGCGGACGGAATCCACCCACCTTCCAACGGAAGCTTCCATGCAGACACCGATTCTGGCCCTGATGGTTTCGCTCTGGGCGTCCTCGATCGGGGCCGCCCCTTCCGGCGGCGCGTTCCGGAAATTGTCCAAGGTCGAGGGGGACTACCCCGAGTTCGTCCGGGAGATCGAAGGCATCCTGCCCGGAGCGGATTCCGTCCTGGCCGGGATCGACGGGTCCTACAAGGAGGTCATGACCTCCAGGTTCCTGCGGTTCTCGGAATCGTTTCCGGTGAACCTCGACGAGGACTCCGAGCCGGAAACGGTCTCCCAGGTGGCGTTCATGGACACGGCTTCGATGGGTGCGGCTGGTGCCGATGGGGCGATCCTGTACCTGGTCTTCGTCCAGGACGACCGGCGCCACCACGGCGCGTTGGTCCACTTCCGGAAATTCGAGCTGCTGCAGTGCGACTATCTGGGGATCCGCGAGAACGCGATGACCTTCGGTTTTCCTCCCGTCTCCGACCTCGGTGGGGAGGGTGCCTTCAAGTACATCCGGTTCCGCGTGCAGGAGGTGACCAGTTGCGGTCTGCGGATGGAGAGCTCCGAGCGCGAGGATCTGTTCTACCGGGATGCCGTGAACAGGACCTGGGTGGAGCGCCCCGCTTCCTCGACCCGGGAGGGGGTCTCCATCGACCGGATGGAACTGGCCGAGTAGAGGCGCGTCAGAAATCGATCCGGCGGGGGACCGAGGTGGTGTCCCGCTTGCCGTCGCCGAACATGGCGCTTCCCAGGCCCCAGAGGGTGCCGTCCTTCTTCTTGTAGAAGCTGGCGTCGAATCCGCACCAGATGTCCGACACGTCGCCGTCGAGCTGGACGGGAACGAGGGTGATCGGGCCGAGAGGTTGGGAGGTTCCGGTCATCTCGGTCTCGATCAATCCCGAGAGGAACAACGTTCCTTCGCCGTCGAGGAACAGGCTGTGGAAGCCGCCGGTGGCGATGGAATGGATGTCCTTCAGGCCCTTGGTGGGGGAGAACACGGCTCCCGTGGTGGTGGAGGTGCCGTTGCCGACCTGGCCCTTGTTGTTGCTTCCCATCCCCATCACGGTTCCGTCTTCCAGGAGGATCATCGCCACGCTCGAAAGCGCGATCGCCTTGACGCCGGAGGCCAGCTTCTCCGGAACCCTCGCGTCGTAGCCCCAGCCCCAGGCGGTCCCCGCGGAGTCCAACGCCATGGTGCGCGGGACGGGGAGCTCCGCCGAACTGTAGGGGAAGCTCGCCCGGATCGATGCGATGGAGGACAGTCCGGGAATCCGGATCGGCGTCCCGTCGAGGGGAGGATCGGTGTCCCCCAGATCGGCGAGCACGTCCCCGACTCCCCAGACGGTCCCGTCCTTGCGCCGGAAGTAGGTCTCGCCGTTCCCGGCGGCGACTTCCTCGATCTCCTTGAGGACCACCGCCGACAGCGGCGCAGGGCTGGCCGTCACCAACGGGCCGGCTCCGATTTCACCGGTGTAGTTGAGTCCCGCGCCGTACCAGGTACCGGTCGACATGCGGAAGAACGAGCGTTGCACCCCGGCGTTGGTGTACACGGAGATGTCGGTCACTTTTCCGGTGAGGGGCACCTTGAGGGCCGTGAGGATGTTGTCGGAACCTGTCGAGCTGAACCCGAAGTTCCCCATCTTGTTCGAACCCGCCCCCCAGACGGAGCCGTCGTCCATCAGGAACAGGGTGTAGGCGTTGCCCAGGTAGTTGTCGCCACCGCTGGCGACCTTCACGACCTGGGACACCGTGTAGTCCGCCGAGGCGATCGCGTCGCCCGGCATGGACTTGGCGTAGACGGTCCCGGTGGCGGTGAGGGCCAGCGGTCCCTCCAGACGCTTCCAGGAGGCCCCGTCGGTGGAGTACAGGACGGAATCCGCACCCACGGCCGTGATGGTGTCGTAGACCGTGCCGATGTACCGGCCGGGGGCCGCCGAATGCTTGGGAGGGTAGGCGGCACGCGCCACGATGGCCGTGTCGAGGGTCTTGTTGCCCGCGCTGTCCTGGGCCTGCAGCACGAACCGGTTGGTGCCCAGGGTGAGCGGGACGATGGCGGAAAACACGGAGTCGGTTCCGGGGATCTCCTTCCCGTTCAAGGTCACGGAGGCCAGTTTCAGGTCTTCCCGCACGATCCACACCAGGGTGTCCCGGCCGACGCCGTTGGCCACCAGACGGAATTTGGCTTTCTGGAGGATCGCCACCGGCGCGTCGCGATCGTACTTGCGCACCACCCGGATCGAATCCTCCACCGTGTTGCCCGAGGAATCCAGGGCCATCAGGCGGATCCAGGTGGTGTCGGATCCCAGGACCACCTTCCGGGAATGGAGATCCCCCGATTTCACCGTGGCCGCCCCGTCGATGGTCACGAGCTTCAAGGAGTTGTCGGTGACCTTCCAGGTCGCGGTGAGGCTGGGAACGAACGCCCAGAGGGTGGTGTCCTTGGTGCCTCCCATCCAGGTCGCCACGGGTGCCGTCGGATCGGCCGGGCGGTTGATCCGCACGGTGTCGCGGCTGGTGTTGCCACGGGCGTCCTTGGCTTCGAGGACGATCCGGTTGAGCCCGGTTGCCAAAGGTTGGACGATCGAGTACACCCCCTGGACACCGGTCAGGACCGTTCCGTCCACCGAGACGGAAGCCAGCGAGGAGTCGTCGGTCACCACGTAGGAGAGGACGATCGACTTCGTGGCGAATCCCACGGCCGTGTCCCCGGCCTCGGGGGACGTGCGTTCGATCCTCGGAGGAACGGTGTCGCCCGGGGACTTCTCCCGCGTGATGGTGACGGAAACCGGCTCGGAGACGTTTCCGGCCTCGTCCCAGGCCTTGGCTTCCACCACATTGGCGCCCACGGCCAGGAGCACGACGACCTTGAAGGGCTCGGCTCCCGATTTGACCCCGTTGATCGCCACGCTGTCGATGCCTCCGAGATCGGTTGCGGTCGCGGAGACCTCGATCCGATCCACCGAGTTGGGTACCGAGGTGTCGTGCTGGGGCGAGATCAGCGACACCCGGGGTGCGGTGGTATCGGCCTCGCGGACGATGACTACCAGGGATCGCGTTTCGCGGCCGCGGCGGTCCTTGGCCACCAGTTGGAAGCTGTCGCGTCCCACATCCAGGGAGACGGAGGCGACGAACAGGCCGTCGTCGCCGGCGAGATCCGATCCGTCGAGGGTGACCGAGGCGAGCGCGGAGTCGTCCGTGACCGTCCACGACAGGTCGTAGCGGCGTGTGGACCACGGGACCGTGGTGTCGCGGGTGGTCTCCGAGGGGGTGACCACCGGGGCGGCGGAATCGAGGGCGAAGGTCCCGGTGGAGGTGGTGTCCCGGGCGAGCACCTCGAACACGGCCCGGGCCGAAGCGGAGTGCCCGGAATCGTCGGCGAGGACGACGACGAGGGTGTCGGTTCCGGGGATGGCGTCCGCGGGCGCCTGCAGGGTCGCGTTTCCGGAAAGTGTCCAGAGGGTGTCGGTGGATCGGATGGGATCGCGGACGAGGAACTGGAAGTCCGGAGCCAGGCCTTCCCGGGTCATCACCCGGAACTGGCTGGAGACCTTGCGGCCCTTGGCCCAGCCGAAGGTTCCCAGCAGCGGGACCGGGTCGCCTCCGGCGACGAGCGGCGTCTCGACCAGGAGCGGGGCGAGAAGCCGCACGGGGTAGGCCGGGGTCAGGAACGCGCTGTCGGAGGGGCTCAGGTCGCCGTTCTGGAACAGGGAGGCCGTGATCGTCTCGAGGGTCTCCTTGTCGAGTCCCGTGATGGAGACCACCTCGTCGAGGCTGGAACCCGAGCGGGCGGCGAGCACCAGGACCTTGATCACCACCGCCGCGGAATCGACCCCCTCGGGAAGCATCGACATCCGGAGCTTGCGGGAGTAGAGCAGGGCCGCCACCGCTCTCTGGAGGGAGATGACCTGGCTCTCCACGGGATCGGTGTTGTACCCGAAGGTGGCATGGTCGAGATGGCGCAGGCTGTCGAACGACTGCAGGAGTCGGACAGCACCGCTGTCCACCTGCCGCAGGGACTGGATGGGCGTGAAGCCGCCGTTGGAAAGCACGATGGAGGGCACCAGCGTGGTGCGCAGTCCGAGGGTCCAGAGACCGACGACCAGGGTGTCGGAGACGATCGATTGGGGGAAGGGCGCCCGAACCTCGAACGACTGCCTGCTGGTGGCCGTGAAGGCGAAGGCGCCCGATTCTCCCCGGTACGTCCAGGTGACGGAATCCGGCATGCGCGAGGAATCGATGCTGGAGGTCTGCATGACCACGAAGGGACCGGTGGAATCCTGCGGTTTCGTGGCGACGTCCTGCTGGCAGGAAACCAAGGTGCCGGCAACGAGGACGAGCAGGATCGGCATCATCGGTGTACGGCGGAAACTGGAGATCAACAGGTACCTCGAAGGCGCGGTGGTTGGACGATCACGCTCCCCTGCGAATGTAGGTCGAGATCCCGGGCCGATGGACCGTGCCGGGGAAATCCCGTGGAGGTGGGGGAGATGGTGGACCATCCCCTCCGCCTACCGCTTCGCGCGACGATCCAATGGGGCATTTCGCCTCTCGCCTTCGCCGAGGGACCTGCGCCGCCGCGGAGGAGTCCGCGTCGGGCGAAACCCCGACGGGGGGTGGGGGATCAATTGAAATCCGACCAGCGGACGATCTTGTACAGCGTGGAGCCATCGGGGCCGGTTTCGGCCCTCAGGCGGAATTCCGCCCGCGAACTGGCCACCACCCAGGGGTCCCCTTGGTAGACCATCTCCATGCGGATGTCCCAGGCGGTCCAGGTCGTCTCGCGCGGTGCGGCCTCGGCTCTCCCGGTGGGGTCGAACTGGATCCTCATGCGCACCTCGCCGATGGCGGCGAACATCTTGCGGGCGCGTTCCTTCTCCTGGTCCTTCCCCCAACTGGCGTCGGATCCGGACGTCAGGGAGGCGGCGTCGGCGATGAAGAGGTAGTCCGGGGCCAGGAGCGCGTCGAGGGCCGCGACGGAGCGCGCCTCGTAGGCGTCGACCAGCAAGGAGAACAGATGGTCGGGGGAATCCGGACGCATGGGAAGCGACACGGGGTCCACCTGGTCGGCCGTGAACAGGCATCCTCCCAGGAGCAGGAGGGGGGCCATCAGAGTCCGCCGCATAGGTCGCTCCAGTTTCCGGGGGCAGAAGTTTCGTTCCAGCGCAGCAGATGCCACTCCAGGGATTCGGATCGTGCCACGCTCCAGGTGGCCTTTCCGTTCCAGCGGGTTCCGTTCGCCTGCCGCAACGACCAATCGACATCGCCGGTCAGGGTGTCGACGCCCCCGGAAGGGATGCCCGACCAGGTGAAACGCGACGAATCGATGCCCTCCTTCACCAGCCGCTCGGCGCAGGAGGAGAAGGGCGTCGCCGTGAAGGCCTTGCCGCCGGAGGTTCCCCGGAAACCCTCCCCCACCAACGCGAGCACCTGGACGATGTTTCCCTCCGCGAGTCCTTGCGCCCAGACATCGGGGACTTGGGATGCCGTCTTGGCGGTGCGGGAATTGCCGGCCAGGGAAGGAGGTTCGGGCTCGGAGGGCGCGAAGGGATCGCAGCCGGCCAGGAGGGCGGATGCCGCGAACCAAACCGGGAATCCGAAGGATTTCACCATGACCATCTCCCCTCGGCGGTGATCCGCCAATCATCGGAACCCGGGTCCGAGGCGACGCGCACGACGGAAACCTGGGCTTGGCCATGCTCTCCTTCGATCTGACCGTCCAATGCGACCCGCCATTCCGAGACCCTCGGCTCGGAGGCCAGTTGCGAACCGTCCCACACGACCCGGTTCTCCCACCAGCGTTCCACCCAGGGGGAGAGCCCGATGCCGGGTTTCCACCACCACCAGAGTCGGGCTCCGGGTTTCCAGACGACGGTACGGCGCTCCACGGCGAAGTCCTCGCCCACCAGCCCCCCGTTCCAGGAGAGACGCTGCTCGATCCAGAGACGGAAATTGGGCCGCAGCCGGGGGCCTTCCTGGAGGGCGGCGTCCCACTGCCATTCCATCAAACCTTCGTTGCGGGTCGTGTCGAACCTCCAGGTGGAGCGCTGTTCGCGGGCGGAGGTGCCCGCTTCGAGAAGGATCCGCTCGGCCGGGAGCAGTCCGATGTCTCCCGAAATCCGGTGTCCTTCGCGCCGTCGGGTCTCCGCCGAATGGACGGAACGCAGATAGACCTCGTCGCGTCGGAACCACGACCAGGCGAAGAGGGGGCGCTGCTCCCTCCCCAACAAGGAGTCGCGCACCAGGATTCCCAGTCCGGTTTCGGAGAAATCCTGGTCGGGACGATCGGAGGAGGCCGGGGTCGGATTGGCGGGATGCCGCAGGGTCGCCAGGGATCGATAGCCGCCGGCTTTCACCTGGATTCCCCCCAGCTCCGTTCCCTCCCAACCGAGGCTGTCGGCGAGACGCAGGAGCGAAGCACGGGAGGATTGGTTCCTCTCCAGGGCACCTTGGACGCCCTCGAGATCGAGCACGTCGTGCCGTCCGGCACCCATGGACAGGCCGTGCATGTGGAAGAACCCTGCGGGAAGGACCCCGTCGAGGGTCAGTTGCCCACCGACACCGGCGGCGTCGTCTCCCGGAACGCGGCCCGTGTAGTCGAGGGCGAGGGTATCGGCCCAGCCGATCTCCAATCGCAGGGATTGGTCGTTCAGAGAGGGGAATCCCCAGGAGGATGCGAGGGATCGGTGGACGATGTCCCGATCCGTTCCCAGTACCTCGGATCTCCGTCGGATCGCGTCGATGGCTCCCGACAGGCTCGAGGAGATCGGATCGGCCAAGCGCAGGTCCACGCGCAGGTTTCCCGATTCCTCCCGAAGCTCCCGGTCGCCCAGGTCGCGTTGGATCTGGACACTGGCGTCCTTCTCCAGGATCCCCTCCCCGTGGTACCCCGCTTCCAAGGCGCCGATCGCCGTCGCGAGGGACATGGGTCGGGCTGATTCGCCGGGAGAGAGGCCGAGGGTCCCCCAGGCCGGGTCGATCCTCTCCCACAGGAGGCCACCCCAACCACCCCACCTCCAACCGTTCCAAGGTGTGCTCCAGCCGATCAACGACTTGCCTCGAGTCCGGTGTCCTCCGGTCGAGGCGTCCTGCGCCCCTTGTCCTTCCATCTGGCCGGTCTGCTGCCAGGAAAAGGTCCCCGAGCCGCCTCCCATCGCCCGGGTCAGTGCCAGATGGGTCCCGAAGTCCGCGTCGAGGCGGCGGGGCGAGGAGTTGGCCACGATGCTGGCGGTGTCGAGAAGCTCCAGATCGATCCCGCCCAGGGAATCCTGCCAGGCGAGCCCGGGCCGCAGCAAGGTGCGGTCGAACTCCTGTCTGGCCGTGAGGGACACCCCCTGCCGCTCCCACAGGGGATGCAGGATTTCGTCGGAAGGCAAGGGGACCGGTGCGTCTCCCCCGTCCTGGGCCGTAGCCGCCGAGGCCAAGGCCATCATCACGACTTGCGCTGGCAGACGAGGGGTCATTCGTCCTCGTCGAGGGCCGATGGAACGGCCCCTTGGCTGCGGATCTCCTCCAACCTCGGTCGGAAGGCCTCGAACAGCGCGGCGAACATCTCCAGGGAGAGCTCCTCCGCCCGGATGGCCGGCTTGAACGAGCACGCTTCGATGGCGGCGTCCACCTCCGGGGCGGAAAAGGTCATCAGGAGGGAGTTCCGGAGGGTCTTGCGCTTCTGCCGGAATGCCGCCCGGACGAACCACGGGAAGAGGGGGTCGGCGACGAACGGCTCGGGTCTTCCGACCAGCCGGAAGGTCCCGGAGTGGACCTTCGGGCGCGGACGGAAACTGTCAGGTCCGATCTTCAGGCGGATCTCGGGGATGGCGTAGTTGGCGACGATCACCGAGAGCGATCCGTAGGCTCGGCCTCCGGGGGAAGCGCACACCCGCTTGGCCACCTCCCATTGCACCATGAAGACGAAATGGCGGAACTTGGCGATGTGCGGCAGGAACCGGATCAGGATCGCCGAGGCGCGGTTGTAGGGCAGGTTCCCGCACAGGGCCGGTTTCAGATCGCCGGGATGCGGATCGAACCAGGGGTCGAGGTCCACCAGGAGGGCGTCGCGGTTCACCACTTCCAGGTTGGCTCCCCCTCCCACCTTGCGGGGAAGCTTCTCCGCCCATTTGGGATCGATCTCGATGGCCACCACGCGTCCCGCGCGCTGGCACAGCGGTTCGGTGAGGGCGGCCGCACCCGGGCCGATTTCGATGACGGTCCCCTCCGGCCTGGGATCGACATCGTCGACGATCCCGGTGACGACCTCGTGGTCCACGAGGAAATTCTGGCCGAACTGACGGCGGTCCCGATCGTACACGTGCCTGACCTGCTTCCGAAGCCGGATCCGGCATGGGCGGAATCCAGGATGAAGTCTGAAAACGAGATCACGTCTCGTCTTGCTGGTTGAAAAAGCTACCTTTCCACTCCAGCATATGTCCAACAAGCCCTCTTCCAAGACATCCGCGACGCCTTCCAAGCCCACCGACTTCGAAGAAGCGCTCGAAAAGTACCGCGAGCACCTCAAGCGCAAGCGACTTCTCTTCACGAGGGAACGCATCGCCATCCTCGAGGAAGTCATGGCCCGCCACGACCATTTTTCGGTCGAAGAGCTCCACGATTCCCTCAAGGCCGCCGGCAAGAAGGTGTCCCGCGCAACCCTCTACCGCAATCTCGATTCCCTGAAGGAAGCCGGGATCCTCGCCGAGGTCGACCTGGGGAACCGCCACGTGCAGTACGAGCATGTCCTCGGGCACGGGCACCACTTCCACCTCGTCTGCGAAGACGACGGCGCGGTCGTGGAAGATTCCTCCGCGGAAATCGAGAAGCTTCTCGAAGCCCTGGCGCGCAAGCACAATCTCGATCTGACGCACTTCAAGCTGCAGATCTTCGGAACGCGTCGGCGCAAGTGATCCCTTCCCCGGTCCGGCCTAGTCCGGACCGGTCTTCCTCGGGTCAGATCGGACGGACGATCACCCTCGCGGGGGCTCCGTCGGATCCCACCCACTTGGGAGGCAGGCACACCAGGTCGTGGAGGCCGCAGTCGACCGAGGAGAGATCCAGACCCTCGACCAGCACCATTCCCGCGCCCAGAAGTTCCCTGTGGACATCGTCGCTTTCGTGGAAGCCCTGCACCGAGAGATAGTCGAACCCCACGAGTCTCAGGCCCCTGGAGAGGAGCCAGCGCGCCCCGGAGAGATCCAGGGCGACGAAATCGCGCACGAATTCCCTTTGGCGCATCAGATCGCGACGGGTGTTCTCGGTGCGCAGGAGAAGCCTGCGGCAGTCAAGGGGGATGCCCGCGTGTTCCAACACGCTCGCGGTGACCACCGATGCGGGTCCGGTGTCGGCGATCCAGCATGGCCCGACCAGATCCTCCAGGGAGAGGCTTTCGACCATCTTCCCATCGGGGAGGAAATGCCCGGGGGCGTCGAGGTGCGTTCCCAGGTGCACATCGAGGACGACCCGACTGACACGGCAGGAGCTATCGGGACCGATTTCCACCACGGGCTCGATGATGGGAGCGGGCGCCCCCTCCCAGACCGGCATGGCAGGGTGGACAGGATGGGTGAGATCGATCCAATCGCTCATTGCCAGGCCTCCTGGACACGATCCATGAGCAGGGAGAGGTCGAGGCTGTCGGAGAGGCTCCAGAGCGGACTTTCCCGCAATCCTTGCCCGAGGCACTCCCCGAAATGGCGGATTTCGTGCTCGTAGCCATGACCGCCCGCCGGCGGAGGGATGCGCTCCGAGCCATTCGCGTCGTGGACCACGACGGTGGTGGGGATGTGGAACATGCGCTCCAGGACGATCCTCCCGGATTCCCCCTCGATCACCGCCATGCAAGGAGTCGACTCGACCAAGGTCGAGTGCAAGGAGGCGCTCTGCCCTCCCAGCCAGGCGAGGTCGACCCTGCAGGAAGCGTCGACTCCGGTGGTGGATCGCTGGCAGACGGAGGCCACCCGATCCGGATTCCCCAGGAACGACCTGGCCAGGAACAGCGGATAGATCCCGATGTCCAACAGACTGCCTCCCCCCGATCGCGGATCCCACAGGCGGGAAGACGGGTCCTGGGGAGCGACGAAGCCGAAGTCGGCGACCACGTTTCGCACCTCCCCGATCCGGCCGCTGCCGACCAGGTCGAGGGCCGTCTGGAAGGAGGGGAGGAAGCGGGTCCACAAGGCCTCCATGCACAGGATGCCACGGGACCGGGCGAGAAGGGCGATGGAATCCGCTTCGGCGCGGTTCAGTCCGAAGGGCTTTTCCACCAGGACTGGTTTCCCGGCCTCCAAGCACGCGCGTGCTCCGGGTGCGTGGAGCATGTGCGGAGTGGCCACGTACACGGCATCGACTTCCGGATGGTGGAGGAGGTCGTCGGCAGTGGCGCACACCTCGGGATTTCCGAATCGCGAGGCGAAGTCTCCCGCTTTGGATGAATCCCGCGCCCAGACGGCTTGCAAGGTCGCATTGCCGGCCAACGGGAGATCCGCGGCCCATTTGGAGGCGATTTTCCCCGCCCCGAGGATTCCCCAGCGAATGGTCATGTCACGAAATTAGCCCTCGGATCCGCGGGGCATGGGAAATGGGTTGCGGATCTGATAGGAATTCTGGATCTGTATTTCTAATATTGCCCCCCGACCCCCATGTCGGGGGCACCCACACCACCTCAGGAGACCTCATGTCGCACGCAGGTTCCGGAAATCCCGCCGTTGTCGGTTTGGCTGGATTCGGCCTCACCACCTTGATCCTCCAACTCCACAATCTGGGATTGGTGGGCCTGGGACCCGTTCTCTGGTTGGGGTTGATTTTTGGTGGCCTTGCACAGTTCATCGCCGGGTTGCAGGAATTCAAGACCGGCAACAATTTCGGCTACTGTGCATTCACCTCCTACGGTGCGTTCTGGATCAGCCTCTGCCTGATGCTGTTGGGAAATGCTCATGGCTGGTGGGTTCTGGAAAAGCCGGACGTCGGCTGGTTCCTGGTCGGCTGGACCTTGCTCACCGCCATCCTTTGGGTTGGATCCCTCAAAATCCATGGAGCCATGGCGACCACCTTCAGCCTCCTTTTGGCTGGATTCATCCTCCTCGACCTGGAGCATTTCGGGATGCCCTTCCTGAAGACCCCTGCCGCGATTGTTTTGATCGGCTGTGCATTGGCTGCCTGGTACATGATGGCGCGCGCGATCTTCGCCGAACTTTGGGGCCGGGATGTGCTCCCCGCCGGCAAGCCCTGGATCGGCTGAGCCGCTTCCATCGCCCTACCCGACTTGGAGAACGAAGCCTTGGTGTGCACTCCCTGCACCCCAGGGCTTTTTTGTTTGGAGGTCTCCCAGAGGGAGGAGGTGCGCCTCAGAGATCCCGGGAGAGCCGTGTACTGGCCACACTGTGCAGAAGGTCTCGCAAATCTCCCAGGGCGAGGGGCTTGGCGAGGAATCCGTCCATCCCCGCTTGACGGCACCGTTCACGCTCTTCCGGCAGGGCACTGGCCGTCAGCGCCCAGATGGGGGAGGTGAACCCCTCCCCCCGAAGGAGGCGTGTCACTTCCAATCCATCCATGAGGGGCATGTGCACATCCATCAGGATCAGATCCCAAGGATGGGTCCGCCCGGCTTCCAGGGCCTCTTCGCCATCGACCGCCAGTTTGGGACGGCAACCGAGGCGACGGAGGAAACCCAGAATCACCTTCTGGTTCACGTTGTTGTCCTCGGCGACCAGAACGGATAGGGGGGGCAGATCCCCGGAATCGTCGACGGATTTCACCTCGGGCTCGGTCTTGGGACAGTACTCCACGGGGAGGGTGAGATGGAAGGTGCTCCCGACTCCGAGTTCGGTGTGTTCCAAGACCAGATCCCCACCCATCAGCCGGGCGAGATGTCGTGAAATGGGAAGTCCCAGACCCGTGCCTCCGAAGCGGCGGGTGGTGGACTCGTCGGCCTGGCTGAAGGCTTCCCAGATCCTCTCGCGGCTTTCCGGTGCGATTCCGGTGCCGGTATCCTCCACCGTGATGGACCAGGCCCCCTCCTCGATCCGGCTGCGAAGCACGACCCGTCCTTGTTCGGTGAACTTGATGGCGTTCGAAACCAGGTTCGTGAGGATCTGTCGGATGCGGATGGGATCGCCCAGGACGTGCAGGTCTTCCGATTGGGCCGCGTCCACGGTCAGGGCGATGCCGCGGGCGGCGATGGCCGGTTGGAAGAGCGCTTCGATGTCCCCCAGCAGGGTGGAGGGGTCCATGGGAGTGTTCTCCACGACCATGCGTCCCGCATCGATCTTCGACAGGTCCAGGATGTCGCCGAGCAGATCCCGCAGCGATTCGGCGCTGGAACGAAGGTCCCGGACCCAGCGTCGTTCGGAAGGTGGGAGCTGGGCCCCATCCAGAAGTTCGGCCATTCCCAGAATCCCATTCAAGGGCGTCCGGATTTCGTGACTCATGTTCGCCAGGAATCGACTCTTGGCATGACTGGCCTCTTCCGACTGTCGAGCCATGGAGCGCAGCGTCTCCATGTGCAGGGAGAGCCGCGTCGACATGGCCGAAAGGGAGGCCCCCAGCCGTCCCACCTCGTCGCGTCCCAGGGGGAGGGACGGGAATTGGAGCGAACCGGCTTCCAGGTTCGAGGCCGCTCGGGTGAGGCTTTCCAAGGGAGCGGTCAAGCGCCGGGCCAGGAGGAGGATCACGGCGACGGAAAACATGGAAGTGGTCAGGAACAGAAGAAGGACGAGGATCTCCGCGTCGCGGAAGGGGCGCAGGAGATCGGACACCGGGGTGGAAATGGCCGCCACCAAGGCAGGGGCTCGCTCCATCCGCTTCCAGGCCAGGAATTCCCGGCCCAAGCCTCGGTGCGAGCGGTAGAGGGCGATTCCCGAGGTTTCCTGGAACAGGCGCGCACGCAACGAGTGGGGAATGGAGTCGAGCCAGGGTGTGTTCCAGCCCGAAGGATTCGAGGAGGCGATGCCGGAGCGGGCGTGTTCCATCAACGGGTGGGGAGCCATGGGGACGAGGATTCCGAAATCCGGGCTCCATTCCCGCTCCAGGAGGTGATCGGACCAGGTGGTGATCTGGTGGCCGGTCAACTTGGTCGAGAACTGCATGCCGTGCAAGGAGAGTACCAGGGCGACCCCGATCACGGCGACCAGGTGGAGTCCCGTGATCACCGGCAGCAGGGAGGTGAGGAGGGAGCTTCGGAGGGTGGCTTGCAGCCGCTTCTGCACCAGCCTCTGGCGGACCACGACCAATGGTCCCAGAGCGACGACCACGACGATCAGGAGCAAACTCCCACCCGGACCTTCCGAAACGAGGGACCAGGCCAAAGCCAACGAGGGGAAGGCCACCCACGCCAAGGGGAGAAGGGATTCTCGGATGGCCTTCAGGGTGCGGCGATGATCGGCGGAACGCCTGGAGGGAGGGGGGTGCCCGAGGCTCCAACCGGAAATTCCCAACAACAAGGCGAACCCCAGGTTGGGGCCATGGAGGACGAGGGGGCGCCAAGGGGATCCGATCCAGCCGGATCCGGCTTCGAGCAGCACATCCCCCAGGAGAAGCGTCCCCACGGCGGCGGTCCCCCAGCGATGCGCTCCCCCGGCAGCTCGTCTCCTGGGGCCGCGAACCATTAGGTCCACCAGAAGGAGAAGGATCAGGAATTCCATGACCGGATAGACCAGGGAGATGGCCACGCGCGCCAAGGTCCTTTCGTCGAAACCTCCCAGTCCCGGATGCAGGGCCATGTGCCAGTACACGCTGCCGCAGGCCAGGGCGGCGATGCCGAGATCGAGAAAGGACAGGGCGCGGGAGGCGCTTTCGATGCCTCGAGAGGGCAAGCGCACGAGCCCGACCAATCCGAGGAGGGCGCCCGCGAGGAAGAAGACGTCTCCCACCGTGAAGCCGAGGTCGGAGGTAGGAGAGGAGACCTCCAGGACCTTCAGGAAAATTCCCGTGGACCAGGCCAAGCCCCCCAGGGCGATAAGACGAAACCCCTCCTGTTCCTTGCCGGATGTGACGGCGAGATTTCTCCAGAAGAGGCCGACGGCGGAAATCCCCAGGAGGGTGGTGAAGCCCCTCAGAACGACTTCCCGGAGGGATCCGTCGAACACTCCCATGGCGAGGAAAGCCAGGATCACGGTTCCTGACAGTGCCATGGGTGGGGATACATGCGGGCGAGGCATATCCCCAAGAATACCACCACTTCAGCGCTTGGGACTAGATTGCACCCTATCCCCTTCAGCTACATCCATCCGATAGATTGGAGATCTCATGAAAGGCATCGTGCTCGCCGGCGGATCCGGAACCCGACTCTATCCCATGAGCAGGGTGGCCAGCAAGCAGTTGCAGCCCATCTACGACAAGCCCATGATCTACTACCCGGTCGCTACGCTGATGATGGCTGGAATCCGGGAAATCCTGATCATCTCCACCCCGCACGACACGCCGCGCTTCCAGGATCTCCTGGGCGACGGGTCCCAGTGGGGAATCCGCCTGGAGTACGTGGTCCAGCCTTCGCCCGATGGGCTGGCCCAGGCCTTCCTGCTGGGTGAGACCTTCATCGGCTCCGATGATGTCACGCTCATCCTGGGAGACAACCTCTTCTACGGACGCATGGGATTGGCCGAGGCCATCCGGGATTTCAAGGGAGGAGCCAAGGTCTGGGGGTATCCGGTCAACGACCCCGAACGGTACGGAGTGGTGGAGTTCGACGACCAGGGGAAGGTCCTGTCCATCGAGGAAAAACCGAGCAAACCCAAGAGTCGCTATGCGGTACCGGGATTGTACGTGTACGACAACTCGGTGGTGGCCCGTGCCAAGGTCCAGAAGCCCTCGCATCGCGGGGAATTGGAGATCACCGATCTCAACCTGACCTACCTGAAGGAAGGCACCTTGCGCGTGGAGAAGTTGGGTCGTGGCATCGCGTGGCTGGACACGGGGACCACCGAATCCCTTCTCGAAGCGGGCCAATTCATCCACGCCATCGAGGCGCGGCAGGGGCTGAAGGTTTGCTGTCCCGAGGAGATCGCCCTGCGTCAGGGATATCTCGGCAAGGACCAATTCCGGAAATTGCTCGATGTCATGCCCAAGTCCAGCTACCGGGAATACCTCGAGAACATCCTGTCGGAGTACGCGGCATGAAGATCCTGCTTCTCCTGGCCCTGAGCGCCGGCGGGATCTGGTACAACTTTCGGGCGACGCGGCATTGGTGGGCGCTCCAGAAGCAACACCTTCCGGAAGCATCCGACATCGCGGGGTGGGCGAATCTCGCCTTCTCCGGGGTGTGGTATGCCTTCCTGTTCGTGTTCTTCGCGGGCCTGACCCTCAACAACACCCTGTTCCGCTGACCTTTCCTCCGGCTCCCGGGGCTCGATGCATCGGCGTCCCGGTTGCCCCCGCTCAGGGAGTCATGGTGTCGAGGATCATGCTCCAATATTGGAGTCGGTCGGAGCTTTCCGGGTGCTCCGCCAGGTTTTCCAAGGCCAAATCGGCCACTCCGTGCACCAACGCCCAGAACCCCAGGGCGATGGTCTCGGGTTTCTCGGACGATTTCCAGCCCGACGCCTGGCAACGCTTCACTTGGTCGAGGAGAAGACCAAAGGAATCGGAACCCTCGGGGCATCCCTTCAGGGAACTGAGGGTCTTGCCTTCGCCGGAAAACAGAAGGCGGTACATCCCCGATCGCATCAACGCGAAAGCGACATATCCACGTCCCATGGCTCGAAGTCCCTCCAAGGGGGATGAGGCATGGCGGTGGGCCGAGGCCAAGAGGGCGTACAGATCCTTCCAGCCGACCTCCATCAGGGCACCCAGCAAGGCGTCGCGGTCCGGGAAATGTCGGTAGGGGGCGGTTTTGGAGACTCCGCATCGCGAGGCCAGCGAACGGAGACTCAAGGAATGGGCACCGTGGTGCTCCAGGTCGACCAGAGCCAATTCCAGCAGGTGGTTGCGCAGGTCCCGGTGATGGTATTCCCGAGGCTCGGTTTCTGGTCCGTGAGGCATGAGGATGGAGAAGATAGATGTGGGCGCCGCCAACTTTGTCGGGTAATTTATGTAGGCATCGCCAACATTGAGCTCGTTCCCGTAGGAGGATTTCCCAAATGCCCAAGCCCCACCGAATCCTGATTCTCGATGGCCATCCCGACGAAACGAGCCTGGGTCGCGCCCTGTCTCGTGCCTACCAGGAAGGGGCTCGTGCGTCCGGCGCGGAGACTCGCCATGTGGCGTTGGCGAATCTGGACTTCGATCCGATCCTGCGAGGGGGGTTCCATTCGAAGAACGCCCTGGAGCCCGATTTGGTCCAAGCCCAACAAGACATCCTATGGGCCGAACACATCGTATGGGTCCATCCCGTCTGGTGGAGCAACATCCCGGCCCTGATGAAGGGGTTCGTCGACCGGGTGTTCCTGCCGGGATACGCGTTTTCCTATTCGGGGGCGAGTCCCTTCCCACGGCAGCTCCTCAAGGGTCGGTCCTCGCGGATCATCTACACCCAGGACGCTCCGAACTGGTACTACCGGTGGTTCATCGGCCGACCCTCGGTCCGTTCCATGGCTTCGGGAGTCCTGAAATTCTGCGGCATCTCTCCGGTGCGCCTCACCGACATCGGCCCCGTGAGGCGCTCCTCGGAGGAAAAACGAGCGGAATGGCTCCGCAAAGTCGAGCGACTGGGAATGGCCCGCGCCTGAGACTCCCGAAGGCGAAGACCGCGCCGCGATCTCGGAAGGTCAAGCCGCCTTGCGCCGGAAGGCGAACACGCTCGCGCCGAACAGGACGATGCCGATCGCCAGGAGTTTGAGGTACTCCGGCAGCAGGGTCATGGGGTCGGCCGACCGGATCGCCAAGGCGCGCACCATGTAGAGAAAGTGGCGCACCGCGTTCCCTTCGGTCAGGTTCTGCATCCAGACCGGCATGCTTTCGAAAGGCAGCAGGAATCCGCTGGTGAGGATGAAGAAGATCAGGAAGAACCAGATCAGGAACAGGGCCTGCTGCTGGGTGCCGGCGATGGTGCTCACCAGGATCCCCAAGCTGATGCTGGTCATCGCGTAGAGGGCCATCCCGATGGCCAATCCCGGAAGGTTCAGACCTCCCAAAGGGATCCGGAACCAGGTGCTGGCGATGAGGAATGCCAACCAGAAGACCACTTGGCTGAGGATCCAGTAGGGAAGCGCCTTCCCCAGGAGGATCTGGATGGGTCGGACCGGAGTCACCAGCAATTGCTCCAGGGTCCCGTTCTCCCGCTCGCGCACGATGCTGAAGGAGGTGAGAAGGGCTCCGACCATGGTGACCAGCAGGATGACCATCCCCGGAATCATGGACCAGGAGAATTCGAGCTCGGGGTTGAAGAGGATGCGATCCCGGATTTCCAGGGGCAGGAGCGTGCGCGCATCCATCCCCTGGGAGATCAGATCCTTCTCCAGACGTTCCTGGCCCCACTGGCCGAGGATCGCCGAAGCATAGGCCGCCGAAGTGGCCGCGGTCGCCGCATCCTGCCCATCGACGAGGATCTGGACCGGGGCGGCGGCCTCAGGGGGGCCTCCATCGACCTGGTTGTGTTCGAGGGAATGCTCGAAATCCGCCGGGATGACCAGGACCAGCGACAGATCCCCTCGGGTGAGGGCATGTCGGGCGGCTTCCGGGTCGGGGAGGTTCCCGTGGTCGATGAACCGTGCGTTGGACCGCAACCGATGCGAAACGGAAAGGCTGGAGCCGGAATGGTCGAGGTCCACGATTCCCATGGCGATCCCCCTCACGTCGCGGGTCATGGCGTACCCCAGCACCAGGGTCTGCAGGATCGGAAGCATGAAAAGAAGCCGAAGGGAACCCGGGTCGCGCCGGATCTGGAGGAGCTCCTTGCGGAACAAGGCGAGGAAGCGGCGCATCTCAATGCTCCCGGGAAAAACGCAAGGAGGCGAGGGAAAGGATCAGGAGGGCCTGGCCCGCCAGGACCGTGATCGGGATCCAAAGGTCGCGGAGCGTGCTGGCCTTCAGGACGATGCCGCGGACGATCTGCAGATACCAGGTGGCCGGCACCACGTACGACAGAATCTGCAAGGGGGCCGGCTGGCTGGAGCGGGGGAAGACGAACCCGGAAAGCATGATCGTCGGCATCATCGTGATCCCCAGGGCCAGCAGCATGGCGTGCTGCTGTTTCTCCACGATGGTGCTGATCATCAGCCCCATGGAAAGGGCGACCACCAGGTAGATCGCGGTGGTCCACGAGAGGAGTCCGAGGCTTCCCTGGGGGATCACGTCGAAGGCGAGTCTGCCCACGACCATGATCAGCACGCCCGTCCCGGAGGCGATCAGGAAATAGGGGGCGAGTTTGCCGACCACGATCTCGCTGGCCGAAAGATCCGAGAGTTGGAGGTTGGCGCGGGTCCCGGTCTCCTTCTCGCGCACGATGGCGACGCTGGTGAGCAACGTCCCGATCATGGCCAGGATGGTGGCCATCAGTCCCGGGACGAAGAACAAGGCGCTCTTCTGGTCGGGGTTGAACAGGAAGCGGGGTCCGGTTTCGATCAACCGGACCGGGTCGATGCCGTTGCGGGCGAAATGCTGGGTGCGGATGAAGGCGGGAAGGGCCGCCCGCAGGGTGGTTGCGGTTCCGGGATCGGAGCCGTCGATCAACACCGAGAAGAGGACCGGTCCGTCTTCCCGGTTGCGCGCCATGTCGGCTTGGAGCACCACCACGGCTCGGGCGCGATGCCGCACCATCAGGGTCGCGGGGTCCCCCCCGGTCTCCACCGCGGCGACCTCGAACTGGAGGTTGCGATCGAGGGCGGCGCAGAAGGCCCGGGTCTCGTCGTCCGCACGGGGAGCGACCACCACCACCCGTGCGTCCTCGATCTCGCTCTTGAGCGCGTAGCCGAACATGAACATCATCACCACCGGGAGGGAGAGGATGATGCCGAGGGTCTGCCCGTCCCGCAGCACATGGCGGAGTTCCTTGCGGGCGACGGTGAGGAGATGGCGTGGATTCACGATCGACGCGCCTTTCTGGCCAGGTCGAGGAAGACCTGTTGGAGGGTTTGGGCGGCGTGACGTCGTTTGAGTTCCCCCGGCGTCCCGACATCGGCGACCCGGCCGTCGACCAGGAAACAGACGCGGTCGCAGTATTCGGCTTCGTCCATGTAGTGGGTGGTGACGAAGATGGTGGTGCCGCGGGACGCTTCGGAGCGGATGAGGTCCCAGAATTCGCGGCGGCTGAGGGGATCCACGGAGCCGGTGGGTTCGTCGAGGAACAGGATCGAAGGATGATGGGCGGTGGCGCAGGCGAGGCTGAGTCGTTGCTGCCACCCCCAGGGCAGGTCGCCGGTGCGCCGGTCGAGGAGCGGTTCGATCCCGGTGCGATGGGCCGCATCGCGCAGTCGTTCGGCGACTTGGCGACGGGGGATGTCGTACAGCTCCGCCGAAAGCCCCAGATTCTCGCGCAAGGTGAGGTCGGGGTAGAGCGAGAACTTCTGGCTCATGTACCCGATGCGGGTGCGGATGCGCGAAGTCTCCCGGAGGATGTCGAACCCCGCAACCTCGCCTTCCCCGGAGGTCGGTTCGAGGAGTCCGCAGAGCATGCGCATGGCCGTGGTCTTGCCCGCGCCGTTGGCTCCGAGGAAGCCGTAGATCTCGCCGCGGCGGACTTCGATGTCGATTCCATCCACCGCCGTGAAGGTTCCGAATCGTCGCGTCAGGGCGCGGGTGCGGATGCTGAGGTCGGAGGAATTCGCCTCGGGAGTCTTCATGCCGGTTCCTCCATGTGCGCCAAGGCGTGGAGAAGGACGTCCTCAACGGTGGGTTCCACGGAATGGATTTCCGAGATCTCGAGGCCGCCGGTTTCCACGGCTTGCAACACCGCTTCGGGAGAGGTTTCCCGGGGGGCGAGCGCTCGGAGGTCCCCGCCCGAGGGATAGAGATCCAGCAAGGGAGGGGGGACGCAGGCGTCCACGCGCACGGCCAAGGCCTTCGGTCCGTGGAGTCGCCAGAGCCTTCCGGGGAGCGTCGAGCCGAGGGCGGCGGGGCTTCCCTGTGCGAGGATCCGCCCTTTGTGCACCAAGGCCACGTGCTGGCATCTTTCCGCCTCGTCCATGTACGGGGTGGAGACGAGGATGGTGGTTCCGGAGTCGCGCAGGCGGCCGAGCATGTCCCAGAAATCCACGCGCGTGACGGGATCGACGCCGACGGTGGGTTCGTCCAGGAGGAGAAGCGGGGGTTTGCGCACGAGAGCGCAGCAGAGGGCGAGCTTCTGCTTCATGCCCCCCGACAGATTCCGCGCCGGCCGCTCCACGGCCGATTCCAGTCGCGAGAAGGACACGAGTTCGTCGAAGACGGATCTTGCCGCGGTTCCCCGCAACCCCACGATGTCGGAGGCGAACTGGAGGTTCTCGCGCACGGAGAGGTCCCCGTAGAGGGAGAACCTCTGGGGCATGTACCCGATGCGGGATCGAATCTCCGGTCTGCCCTTGGAGACATCGACTCCCAGCACCTCGACCGATCCCTTCCGGGGCGGAAGCAAGGTGGCGAGGATCTGGAACAAGGTGGATTTCCCGGCGCCATCGGCGCCCACCAGGCCGTACAGGGATCCGGGAGGAACCGAGAGGGAAATTCCCCGCAACGCCTGCTCCCCTGCGTGGTCGTGGTGGAGATCCTCCACCTTCACCAGCGGGCGGTCGGCCGGCGACGGGAGGATCATTCCCAGACTTCCACGGGCAGGCCGCGCTTGAGGATCCCCTGGGGGTTGGCGGCCAGCGCGCGGCAACGGAAGACGAGTTCGTTGCGCGACGCCCGGGTCTGCACCCCCTTGGGGGTGAACTCTGCCTCGTCGGAGATCCAGGACAGGCGCGCGGTCGTCCACGATTCCCCGGTGTCGGAATCGAGGCGCAGGCGCAGGATCTGGTGCAGCTTGAGCCGGGAGAGCACGGGTTGGGCGACGAAGAATTCGGCCCAGAGGGTGTCGGTGCGTCCGATTTCCAGGACGGGCCGCCCCGGAATCGCCGCTTCGCCGGCGTTGCGGTAGCGCGCGGTGACGGTTCCCGTGGTCGGGGACGCCAGGGTGCAGCGTCGGATCTGGTCCTCGAGGGAATTCATCTGGGCGGAGAGGACCACGCCCTTGGCCTTCAAGGCGGCGATCGCCGAGCGCGACGCGGCCAACCGGGCCTTGGAGGTGGCCAGCTGGGTTTGCATCTCGTCGGAGGTCCTGCTCGGGGCCGCGCCGTCGGCCACGAGGGAGGTCGCGCGGGATGCCTCCCGTTCGACGCCCTTGTGGGCCGCCTCCAGGACGCGGTGCTCGGCCGAACGGGCCGCGATCCCCGCCTGCAGTTCGGCCTGGGCGGCCTGCAGTTCCGCCCGCTTGAGCACCAGCGGGATGGAATCGACTTGCGCCAGGAATTGTCCGGAATCGACGGGGCTCCCCTCGCCGACCGCCACTTTCTCCCAGGTCCCCGGAGTGGAGGGGGAGATTTTCCAGAGGTCGGATTCGATGGTGGCCGAGGACAGGAATCCCGGGCCGACGTCGTCGCGGCACCCGCCGAGGAAGGCGGTGGCGGCCAGCGAGGCCAGGAGGAGCGGGCGAAGGGAATGGGTGTTCATGGCTGGCCTTCGAAGGAGAATGGACGTCCGGAAACGAATCGGGCTTGCAGGGAGATGGCGACCGATCGCAGGTGCATGGCCGAAAGCCGCGATTCCAATGAGATGCGGCCCAGGCTGGCGTCGAGGAGGTCGTCGGCGGTCGCCGCCCCGGCTCGATGTGCGGATTCGATCGCCTTCTCGGCCTTCAGGGAGGCCTCCCAGGCCACGCCCAAGGCGGCTTCCTCGGCCTCGACCCGCTTGCCCTCCGACAGGAGGACGCGGAAGCGGGAATCCCGATCGCGATGAGCCTCGATGGATTCCGATTCCACCGCGCGCGCCTCGGCATCGAGCTTGTGCATGGTCCCGCGTCGGGAGAGTCCGTCGAAGAGGTTCCATCGGGTCTGGATTCCGGCGTATCCCCAGGAATTCCAACCCGTGGAGAATTGATCCATCCCGGGATCCCCGGTCTTCACCCCGACCGCGACCGCCACAACGGGATAGCGGGTGGATCCGACCGATTTTTCGGTTTCGCGCAGGGCCAGCACCTGTTCGCGCAGGGCGCCCTCGCGGTGGTCCTCGGGGGCGAAGTCCTCCGAAGGTTCGGGACAGATGGCCGCGACCAGGGAATCGCTGCCGGGGCCGGTCCATTCCGAGCCGGTGAGGGTGCGGAATTCGTCCTGCAGGCTGTCCAGTCGGCCGGAGGCCTGCACGGTGTCGGCCGTCGCACGCGCCTCCTCGGCGAGGGCTTGGAGAACCTGGACCTGGGTGGCGGTTCCCGAGCGGGCCTGGGCTTCCCGGGTCGTTCGCCACCGGACGCGCGCCTGGCGACGCAGGTGGGCCATGCGAAGATCCACCATCTGGGCTCTCAAGGCCACGTCGAGCAGGGCGGCTTGGAGGGCGAGTGCGGATCGTCGCTGGTCGGCACTTGAGCGCGTCGCCTCCAGGGAGTGGAGCTCGCGGCGGCGGGCGTGGACGGTCGATCCCCCCGAGAAGACCACCCAGGAGGCCTCCAATCCGGCTTCGGCGCGATCGGCGTCCCCCATGTCGCGTTCGATCTTCAGAGGGGCCATTCCCGGAACGGGAGTGGGCATTTCGAGGGAGAGGCGAGGGGTTTCGGAGGCGACCTGGTAGGAGGCGGTGGCATCCAGTCGGGGCCAGAAGCCGGAGGTGGCTTCCTGCACCGAGGCTTCCCGGGCCTCCACCCGTCGATCCATCGCCTGGATCCCGGGGTGGGTTTCCAGCAGGGACTTCCAGCTGGCCGCAAGAGGTTGGGGGGTGCAAGGGGCGGACGGTCCCGCCAGAGCCGCCAGCAGCGGGAGAGCGAAAAGGTTGGGCATCAGGCCGTCCTGGATGAGGTGGAGAGGATCACGGTCTGGGCGATGGCGCGGCAGCGTTCCTCGAGGAAGGCATCGTCGAAACGGTCCATGATGCCCGCGGCGGGAAGGATCCGGGAGTACATGGGGCGCAGCAGGAAGGTCCCCCATACCATGGAAAACAGGTTCATGAGGATGTGGACGGGATCCACCCGAGGAGTCGAGCCGTTCTCGACGATCTGCTGGTGGACCCCCAGGAACAGGCGTTTGGCCATCGGGGCGATGGCCTCGACCAGTGGCGCCAGATTTTGACCTCCGTCCGACAGTTCCCGCAGGAACATCCCGACGCATTCGGGATGGTTGCGAAGCACCGTCATGTAGGCGTGCACCAGGCGGCGGATGGTCGTTTCGGCGGAACCGGGGCCGGGTTCGGGGAGCTCCACCTCCTCGATGCTCGATTTCACCAGGTCCACGATGGAGCCGAGGACGGCCTGGTACAGTCCCGCCTTGTCGCGGAAGTGGTAGTGCAGGAGGGCCTTGTTGGCACCGGCGCGATCGGCGATTTCCTGCATGCGCGCTCCACGCAGACCGTTTTCGATGAATTCCTTCCGGGCCGCCGCCAGGATGCGGTCCCGGGTTCCATCATCGTCCTTGCCGGGTTTGGCCGGCGGATTCAAGGACGCCCCCGAAGGGATGCAGTGTGCGATTGACCAAACGGATTAACCATATGGTCAATCTATAGCCGATCCTCCCCACGGCGCAAGAGCCCCGCGAAAATTTTTCGAAATCTTCGGGAGTCCCTCCTCTCCTCGCTGGGAATCGAATTTCGTGGCGGCCATCCTTGCGAAAGAGCCGAAAGGGGACGGAGGCCGGCATCACCGTGGATTCCGGACGCTCGGTGGTTCTGCTCCCCGTACTTCGGAGGGCACCGCGGCCTTGGGGGCCAGGGCTCTGACTCAGGCGAGCTGGCGATCGCCCCGCGTGGCGGGACTGGACACGACCAGGAACCAGGTGTCGTCCGGACCTGGATTGGAAACCTTGTGGGGGGATCGAGGCGGGATTTCCAGGGATTGGCGATCTCCCAGATGGTGGTGGGTGCCGTCCAATTCGATGTCCAATCGACCGGAAAGCACGAAGAACACCTGCCGTGCCCGTTCATGGAAGTGCCGCACCTCCGCGCTGGAGGGGGGCATGCGCTCTTCGATCACCGACAAATCGGGCTCGGAGAGATGTCTCCATCCATCGCAGCCATCGCCCCAGACGTAATGCTCGGCGGATTCCCGGTCGACGACGGAAGGTCCCGACCGTGCCGGGTGGCTGGTCACGCGGGCATCTCCGTGCCCAGCGCCAGCGCCATCTGCGCGAGGTGGTGCTCTCCGTGCCAGGCGTAGATCGCCACCTGCTGGAACAGGGAAAAATCCTCGTTCCGTTCGGGGTGGTGGAAACTCCGCTTCCATTGATCCGGGGAGAGGCTTCCCAGCAGACGCACCCATCGACCATGCAGGGCGGCCAGGAAGACCTGGGCCGACCTCACCTCCTCGATGGAGCATTCCCCGGTCGCGACCCACTCGTTCTCGTCGTAGGGCTTGATGTGGGGAAGGGTCTCGCAGAGGGCGTATTTGCACCGCAGGTAGCTGTGTAGGTGGCTGTCGACGAGATGGTGCACGATCTGGGCGACGGACCATCCTCCCGGTCGATAGGAATTTCCCATCTGGAGGGTGGGGACCGCGTGAAGCAGGCGATCGATCCGCTCCGGCAGGGCGGCCACCACCACGAGATCGAGGGCGACTTGCCGGGATTGGAACTCGGTGCGCCGCGGTTCCTCCTGTTCGAGAACACGACGGGGATCGAGGTTCATGAGCGTCCTCCCTGGGTTCGACGATTCCTGGAATTGGGGGGTGGGTGGAGATTCCAATGTATTCGCATTGGGAATTTCCGGACCCCCGCTTGCCAAGGAATCGGGGCTTTGAACTTTGCATGCCTCAACGGAGAGGCGCGCAAGGATTTTGCCGTTTTCCGAAACCTCCACGAAGGTGGATCGATGGAGACTCGCAACTCATTACCTTTTTCTCTCGCTCCCGCCTTTCCTTACGAGGTTCCTCCCGATGCTCCCCCCCCCCCCCCGCAATTGTCGTGCATGTCTCCTCGCCATGGGAGTTCTACTGACCCTTCCTGTTGGTGGGCTGGCACTTCCCCTCGTCATGGGTACACCTCCCGGGTGGGATACCTTGGGAATCGATCCTCGCTTGTTGGCCTTTGGCCTGTATGCGAAGGAGGATTTGAAGATCAATGACGGCGTCAAGATTCGTCCCTGGCGCATGGGGACGGGTGGCGACCTTCGAATGGGTACGGGAAGTACGGCCAACGCGTATGCGTTTGTTGGAGGGGATGCGAGCTGGGGTAGGGCCTCGGGGGTTTTTGGCGATATGCGGTTGGCCGGAAGCCTCCATTTGCTGGATGGAGGTGTAGTGCGTGGGGCAGTGGTCGCTGAGCCAATCATGGAACTGCCGACTCTGGGCTGGACACCGCTCGACGTGCCTTCCAATGACTTCCTGTTTGTGGAAGCTGGCCAAACGAAGGAGCTGAAATCCACCGATCCATACCCGCGGAGCGTGACCGTTCGTTCCAACGGAACATTGGTTCTCCAAGGCGGGAATTTCCAATTCCGCAGCCTTGTGATGAATGCCGGAGCGAAGCTTGTACTCCGCCCCACAGACGACCCCCTCGAGCCCGCAAGCCTTCGCATCGATGTGTCGAGCGAATTCATCGTGGATTACGCGAGGATGTCCACTCTTGAAGGTCTCGATGGTCGATCCATCCTGTGGCGATACGGAGGAACAAACGAAATTCATCTGAATGGAGGAGCGCAGTTCCTGGGAACTCTCGCGGCACCGAATGCCAAGGTTTCCTTTTCGTCTGCAGCCGCATTTCAAGGATCCTTGTGGGCAAAAAGCGTG
This sequence comes from Fibrobacteria bacterium, assembly GCA_020633825.1. Lineage (GTDB taxonomy): Bacteria > Fibrobacterota > Fibrobacteria > UBA5070 > UBA5070 > UBA5070. The sequence goes on from JACKCV010000001.1 coordinate 143,169, forward strand.
GAATTCCATCAATACAACGGATCCATCCAATTTCTGCCCTTCACGGGCGATGATCGAAATTTCGACGGCGATACCGACGGCGATGGTGTCGCGGATAGCGTCGAGTTTCGTCTGGGAACAGATCCCCTGCTGGCCGACACCGACGGAGATGGCTACTCGGATGGCTTGGAAATCATCGGCCGTTCGGGGTTGATGGGAGCGAACAACGGAGTGAGCGCCTGGCCGGAGCACTATGCCCATTCATGGGGATGGGCCATCGATACCACGCGCCGAGATCTGTTCAATCCGCTGAGGCGAGACCAGTTCCTCCGCGTTGTTTGGCAAAGCCGCGACGAGATCGAGGGCATGAAGACGGCGAGGAGGGATAGCTACGACCCGGAGACCAAAACGTGCCGGGAGGTATCCAAATATCGGCCGACACCCCTATGGGGGGATTTTCGGGAAGCATGGACCGACAGCGGTTATCTGGATCAGTTGGTTCGAGAATTCTCCGACTCGGAGGGGAAGCCTCTGGTGCCAGCGCCGCACTTGTCCCGGATGCCGGAGTACACCGTGAACCTTCACATCGATGCCGGTCCAGGCGCGGTACGGAACCTTCCTTCGGAGTTGGTACGATTGGGTGGCGAAGTCCTGGTGGCCCAAGGTGGTGCGAATGCAGGTGCCGGTCCCTACGACTTCGATCTCGATGGCGATGGAGCCTTTTCAGCAGCAGGATGGGCCTATCCGGACACCAGTTGTGACGGGGTTGTCACCCCGAAGCTGGGGAAGAATGAACGGGTGGACCTTTTGGAACGGTTGTTTGGTGGATGGGATACCGACCCATTCCGGGATTGCTGGACACTTGCCATCGGATATGGTGCCAATGCGGCCAATGTCGCCATGGAGAAGGCGGCGGCGATCGACCACGTGTACCTTCCGGCGCAAGTTCAAACCACGTGGTCTCTTCGGAAGACTTTGCTGCATGAGTACGGGCATTCCATCGGGCTCAGTCATCCTCGCTGGCAGGATAGCGCCAACCACGCCACCGGCACGTCACTTCTTGGCAATGGCGTGATGAACTACGCGTACCTTGGTGGCCAGTATCAACGTTGCAATCTGACCCAGGGTGCGACGTGGAATGATTCCCGTTGGTGCGGGCCGCATCCCCCTTCGAATGCAGGAGTCTTCAGAAACTGGTATCCTGACATGAGTTCCTTGTGGTTCAGTGTGACTTGGTGGAGAAACGATGAACTTCTACAGAGCGAGAGAAATCGGCTGGCAACTTCCGATGACGTCCTCATCTCCTGGGAGTCCGGACCCCTGAATCCCTCGACCGGATTCCGCCAGCCTCGGGAATTCTTTGCCATGCAAGATCTCCATTTCTCACGTGGCCTGTATTGCACCCTCCACCTGGACTCCTTGGTGGAAAGTGACGGCATCTCCGTGTGCCGGACCCCGCATGGGGACACCTTGGCCGTCCCTGTGAAGGGGACACCTATCGACTGGAACCAGAATGGGATCATCGATGACTTGCCCATTGATCTCTGGGGACAGGATGGGGAACTTGCGATCCCTTGGTTCCAGGTGTTTACCGCCCACGACGCGATCCCCCCGGGGAGAGTTTTCGCGTACCACTTGCAGTCCGACGAAAATGATTGGGTGGTGTGGAAAAACGAGACGGTGCCGTTCATTGGAGTGGGGGGTTACAAGATCCCTCATATTGTAGGCTTGCCGGATTTTGGCTGGGATCTCAAACATATGGCGGACTGGTGATGACCTTCACGACCTTGATTCTTCCTCTGGCGTTCCATTCCGCAATGGTTTTTGGAAGTGGTTTCCCCAAGGATTCTACGGATTCTTGGTGCTCCATGTTGCCCGCAGAATACCATGTATATAAGTGCCTCCCCAATCCTTGGGGCTCGGGAAGCGTGAGTCAATTCTACAGATTTCCTGACACGTCTTTGATCCAGGGATGTTTGACAGACGGGTTTGGCGAAAGATTCGAGCCGGATGCATGGGTCAATGCAGGCGGAGGTCCTCCGTACCTCCCTCGTTTGAGTCTGGATCAAGACAAATTTTGCCTTGATGGATGGATGGGCTTGGTTGTAAATCGAGCAAACCCCGGTGATTCCATAGATATCGAATTCAAAATGATTCCCTCCGATACAGTGGCTTCAGATACGATCCGTGGCTGGTTCAAGGCGTACTATCGAGGGGAAATCATCGATCCAGGATACGTCAAGACATCTCGAAAAAGCATTTCGAAAAGTTTCCGTCATACCAACTCAGGCATCATTGTTCCAAGGATTTGGCAAGGCCCCTACCGCCTCCTCGACCTCAAGGGACGCACCCTCCCTTTGCGCACCTCCCACGAAGGCGACCAAATTCGCCTCCTGCCGGCCACCGTCCTTCCACCTGGTCTCTATCGCCTGGTCTGGCCAGGTGGCTCCACTGGATTCCTGGTCCCCTCCAAACCTCGGTGACCCGGGAGTCCGGACCACTGAATCCCTCGACCGGATTCCGCCAGCCTCGGGAATTCTTTGCCATGCAAGATCTCCATTTCTCACGTGGCCTGTACTGCACCCTCCACCTGGACTCCTTGGTGGAAAGTGACGGCCTCTCCGTGTGCCGGACCTCGCATGGTGACACCTTGGACGTCCCTGTGAAGGGGGCGCCTATCGACTGGAGCCAGAATGGAATCATCGATGACATGCCCATGGATCTCTGGGGACAGGATGGGGAACTTGCGATCCCTTGGTTCCAGGTGTTTACCGCCCACGACGCGATCCCCCCGGGAGAGTTTTCGCGTACCACTTGCAGTCCGACGAAAATGATTGGGTGGTGTGGAAAAACGAGACGGTGCCGTTTCTAGGAATCGAAGAAGTGAAGGACCACCGTACAGGATTCATTGTGGGAACGGATGACAGACGACAAGACGTAAAGAAGGTGGTGAATTGGTGATCGCAGCGCTAATTCTCTCTCTATTGCCCTCGACATCGCAAGTATTTGGTAGCGGGTTTCCGAAGGATTCGACAACCGCTTGGTGTGACAAATTGCCGTATCAGGAAGCCATCTACAAGTGTTTCCCCAATCCGTGGGGAAGCAGTGCCACCCATGTGTTCATTCGTTTCCCCGATACCTCGATTGTCGGAGGTTGCCTGACCGGGACATCCAACGTAGGCGACAAGCTTTATCCAGAGGAATGGATTTTTATTGGTGGACATGCGCCTTTCCTTCCAAGGATCACCTTCGACCAGAGCAAAGAATGCCTCGATGGATACCTCGGTTTGGTGATCAACCATGCGGCACCAGGGGATTCGATTGATTTGGAATTCTGGATGACGCCAAGAGATACGGTCGTCTCCGACACGATCCGTGGCTGGTTCAAGGCCTACTACCGAGGAGACCTGATTGGTTCCACTGGCATTCCCCTTCGTGGCGAATCTTCCCCTCGCTCGGTGCTCTGGACTCCGTCAGGCGTGATCCTTCCTTCGAGTTGGCAAGGCCCCTACCGCCTCTTCGACCTCAAGGGGCGCTCCTTCCCCTTGCGCACCTCCCACGAAGGCGACAAAATTCGCCTCCAGCCGGCCACCGTCCTTCCACCTGGACTCTATCGCCTGGTCTGGCCAGGTGGCTCATCCGGAATCCTGGTCCCCTCCAAACCTCGGTGACCCGGGGGTCCGGCACGACCGGATTCCGCCAGCCTCGGGATTTCTTTGCCATGCAAGATCTCCATTTCTCACGTGGCCTGTATTGCACCCTCCACCTGGACTCCTTGGTGGAAAGTGACGGCCTCTCCGTGTGCCGGACCTCGCATGGTGACACCTTGGACGTCCCTGTGAAGGGGGCGCCTATCGACTGGAACCAGAATGGAATCATCGATGACATGCCCATGGATCTCTGGGGACAGGATGGGGAACTTGCGATCCCTTGGTTCCAGGTGTTTACCGCCCACGACGCGATCCCCCCGGGGAGAGTTTTCGCGTACCACTTGCAGTCCGACGAAAATGATTGGGTGGTGTGGAAAAACGAGACGGTGCCGTTTCTAGGAATCGAAGAAGTGAAAGAAAAGGCGCCTCCTTTCATCATTCGATTGCCGGACCGCACGCGTGACCTCAAGACAAAGGTGAGATGGTGACATTTTTTGGATTACTCATTGGCCTATCCTTTTCCTCTCCTCTGGTATTTGGGAGTGGCTATCCGAAGGATTCAACGACATCGTGGTGCAATCGCCCCCCGAGTCAGGACTTTCCAAAGCAGGAAGTGATCTACGAATGCTTCCCCAATCCATGGGGTTCTGGGAATGTGGAAAGATCCTATCGCTTTCCAGATACCCTACTCCTTGGAGGGTGTTTGATGGGGAACCACATGGACGACAAATTTGATCCGGACTCTTGGTATTGGAATGCCGGTGGCCCTCCCTACCTTCCACGGATGGTCCTGGACCAGGATGCCGAGTGCTTGGCGGGCTGGATGGGGCTGGTGGTGAATCGCGCGAAACCTGGTGATTCCATCGACGTGGAGTACAAGATCACACCCACAGACACAGCGGTTTCAGATACCATCCGTGGCTGGTTCAAGGCCTACTACCGAGGAGACCTGATTGTTTCCACTGGCATTCCCGCTCGTGGCGAATCTTCCCTTCGCTCGATGCGCTGGACTCCGTCAGGCGTGATCCTTCCTTCGAGTAGGCGAGGCCCCTACCGCCTCTTCGACCTCAAGGGGCGCTCCTTCCCTTTGCGCACCTCCCACGAAGGCGACCAAATTCGCCTCCTGCCGGCCACCGTCCTTCGACCTGGACTCTATCGCCTGGTCTGGCCAGGTGGCTCATCCGGAATCCTGGTCCCCTCCAAACCTCGGTGACCCGGGAGTCCGGACCCCTGAACCCCTCGACCGGATTCCGCCAGCCTCGGGATTTCTTTGCCATGCAAGATCTCCATTTCTCACGTGGCCTGTACTGCACGTTCAATCCATCCAGATGAACGAAAAGCCAAAGCGAAGATCTGCCTACTTCGCGCGACAAGGTCAATCCCTAAGGGGTGATGTTGAACGAGAGGAATGGCCTCAAGGAGCCGGCTCGGAATTGTTTCCGCAGGGGGTGAAGTGCTGGAGGATCGAGGCCGGATGAGGATGATTCGGCGAGACCGCTTCCTGCTTTTCTTTGCATGCGCTCCAAGTGATTGGAGAGGAGCCTGGTTGCATGGGCATGGCCGGGAATCGACAGCGGGAGAGGGGGCCGAACAACGTTCGCGGATTGGATGATGCTGGATGAAGCCCAAAGATCCGGCACAGGCGTTGCCGATTCCAGGGCGGTCGGAAAATCCTGACTCCATCGGTCTCGCAGGTTTCCGCTGGGAAGCTTCGGTGATCCCCGTTTCCAGATCATACCTCACGACCGCCGAGCATCCACACGACCGGCATGGGGCGACGGATCGGGCCGGACGGATTCGTCGATCACCAGTTTCTGTCCATGGCGCATCTCGGCGAGGCGATCGGCATGGTGTGTCGCGTGGGGATTCCATGCGCAAGGAGATGTCTCGGCGAGAATTGGTTCGAACCATCATGGGATGAGTTGGACAAGCGGTTGCTTGGCCGGGGGGGAGCCGACTCGGGGCCCGGCATCGAGGACCTCCTCGACCTGGCGACAAAGGGCGCAAGGCATTGTGTCCCGACGGGAAACCACACAATTCCGGTCCGCCACATTTCCTCGCAGTTGGGAGATCGACCTCGAGGATTCGTCGATCCGCGGCATTCCTCCCCTGTTGAAGCCCCTTCAACGGCAATGGACATCGCTCCCTCTGAACGGCGATGAATTCGCCGGATCGCGCCATAGGTTCCTGGAGCGAAGTTCCGTCTTCCTCCAGATAGGATGGTCCGGAATCTTCCCAATCCACGCGAACCATTGGGGATCCCATGAAATCCTTCTCACTTGGAATTTGTCTTGCGGCGAGTATGCTCGCCCCCCTTGCCCCTCCAGTGCATGCCGCTCGGCAGATGGAACGACTCGACCGAGGTCTCGTCGCGATCTCCCAGGGTGGGGGGAAGGTGTTTCTGTCCTGGCGTGTCTGGGGTACAGACCAGGCCGGCATCGCGTTCAATCTGTACCGGGATGGAAAGCTTCTGAATGCCATGCCGATCACTGGCGCTACGAACTTCGTCGACACCGAGGGATCGGCGAGCGCCAAGTACACGGTGCGCGCCATTGCGCAGGGAGTCGAGGAGAACGCCGACCCCGCAGTCGCACCCTGGGATTCGCCCAGGCTCTCCTTGGCCCTGCGGAGTCCCGGTCCCAACTACGAACCCAACGACCTCTCCGTCGGAGACGTGGACGGCGACGGTCGCTACGAGATCTTCGTCAAGTGGAATCCCGCCAACGCCAAGGACAACTCCCAGTCTGGTGTTACCGACAACGTCTACCTGGACGTCTACAAGCTCGAGGGAACGTTCCTGTGGCGGGTCGATCTGGGAATCAACATCCGCGCAGGCGCGCACTACACGCAGTACCAGGTGGCCGACTACGACGGGGACGGAAAGGCCGAACTGATCGTCAAGACCGCACCTGGCGCAAAGGATGGAACAGGCGCGTACCTCTCGACCGGAGCGGCAGCGAGTGCGGACAACACGAAGGACTACCGCAATCGTGAGGGATACATCCTTTCTGGCCCGGAGTGGCTCACCCTGTTCGACGGACGTTCGGGCAAGGAGCTTCACACCGTGGATTACTTGCCGGGGAGAGGCTCGGTTTCGGGTTGGGGGGATGGTTATGGCAATCGCGTGGATCGCTTTATCGCCTATACCGCCTGGCTGGACGGTGTCCATCCCAGCGCAGTCTTCCAACGCGGCTATTACACTCGCATGGCCCTCACCGCGTGGGATGTCGTCGACCACAAGCTCGTCAAGCGGTGGGCATTCGATCGACCGGCTCAGCGGGGGCAAGACGGCCAGGGAAACCACAACGGCTCGGTAGCCGACGTCGATGGCGACGGCAAGGACGAAATATTCACGGGGTCCGTGGCCATCAACGCAGACGGAACCCTTCGCTGGGACAACCGCCTCGGCCATGGGGACGCCATGCACCTGGGTGTGATGGATCCCGAGCTGGGAGGCCTCCAGATTTGGTCGGTGAAGGAAGGTGCGGTCGGGGGGATCAATTCCTCCGTGCTCGTGGACGCCAAGACTGGAAAGCCGATCTGGGGTCTGAACTCCGACTCCGACGTGGGGCGCGGTTTGGCTGCCGACGTCGATGCCAATCACAAGGGCTACGAGATGTGGTCGTCCACGTCGGGAGGCGTCTACGACGCCAAGGGGAAGAAGATCTCCAGCAACAGGCCCAGCATGAACTTCCGGATCTACTGGGACGGGGACCTCCTCGACGAGATCCTCGACGGTGGAAAAATCGACAAGTGGAACGGCAACGGGACAACAAGGTTGGCGACCCTCTCCGGAGCGACTTGCAACGGAACGAAGAACACCCCGAACCTTGCGGCGGACATCCTCGGGGATTGGCGCGAAGAGGTGATCCTCCACGATGCCACCCACCTGTTCATCCACACTTCCACAATTCCAACCGCCAATCGGCTCTACACGCTGATGCACGATCCCGTGTACCGTGCCGCCATTGCCTGGCAGAACAGCTCGTACAATCAGCCTCCGCATCTTGGCTTCTGGCTTGGGGCGGGAGTCGACAAGGCTCCCCGGCCCGACATCGCCTACCCGGGCCCGCCCACAGGGACATCGAAACGCCCTGGTTCGTGGTCTTCGTCGACGAATGGTCGAAAGTCCGGAAAGATTTTCGTCTCCGGATCGATGGTCCCATGCAGTCAGGAAATATCAGGTCCCGTCGAGATACGCGAGCTTGACGGGTCGCTCGCCGCCCGCGGAACCGCCTTCGGGGGCGAGATCGCGCTTGATCGTCCACTGACCGCAGGAGTGCGATTGGTCTCCATGGTGGCGGCGGGAGCCAAACCCCACGAACGGCCGACGACGGAACCCTAGAGGGGGGGGCCGCAATCCCTTGCAGGTGCCGTGGCCGACGGGTGCTCCAAGGGCAGCGGATCTCTGTCCATGTCGGAACTGGAATCCGTCCTGTTCCGGACGGCTCCAGGATGCCTGGCAGGATCTGGCGGATTCTGCCAGGTTCCGGTCGCCTGGCCGCCTTCGATGGAACGACCAGGAAGGGCCTATCTCGCCCGATGTTCCACCCGGGCGCGGGGCCTCCTGGATCGAGAGCCGACTTGCCGTTCTTTTCGGATTCCTTCCCCGGGACACGGACGGACGGGGATTCCGCCAACTCGACCCTTCCACCAAGAACCTCCTCGCTTCCATAGCAGAATCGACTCCCTCAATGCGAATTTCCCAGATTCTTCTCGCCGCCGTTGCCATGGCCTCATCCAACAGCGTTGTACTCGACGACTTCGAGGATCCCTACAAGGGGCAGACCACCCTCGGGTGGAGGCTAGGTTCCGGCGCTAAGGCCGGCTATTGGTATGGATACGATGACTGGAACCACGGCAAGGAGGGATTGGGGACGATCATGGTTCCCGATGTGGTCCACTCCGACACGGGGTTCCTTCGAGCCGTCGAAGACGACTGCGGGGAAGGATCCGCCTGCCTGCATGTTCGCTTCCTCGGCGGAACCGGATATGCCTATCCCTTCGCCGGTGTGGGGTTCAACTTCCTCGGGGAAGGAGATGATGTCGACCTCTCGACCATGGACTCCATCACCTTCCGGGCGAAAGGCAAGGGCTCGTTCCGATTCAAACTGATGACCCGCCACATCACGGACGATTTCGACCGCAAGAACTACTGGGCCGACATGGGGACCACCTACCGGCTCTCGGCGACCTGGAAAAACTTCACCATGAAGGTCTCGGACATCCGGCCGCAGGACGGAGCGCCGTTGGCCGACACGGCGACTTGGCAGGAGTGTATGGACCACACCCGGAAGATCCACCTGGCAACCTCCCCGACCTTCAAGGCCCGCGACACCCTCGATCTGTGGATCGACGATCTCGTGATGCACGGTGTGGTCCCGGCGGTGTTCGGTGGCTCATGGATCGAGGGGCCTTCGACGGGGGTCGGGAAACCACCTGTACCTCGGGAAACCCTGGTGAGTCTCCGAGGATCGCGGTTGGAGTGGGACCCCTTCGTGGTGAAGAGCCTTCGAGTTTCCGATGTGCGCGGGTCGGTGGTAGTTCCAACGGAGGTGCGGCGGGGGTGGATTGGCTCGGCGGATCTGCCCAGGGGTTCGCTCCTTGTCCGGGCGGTCCTGGGATCCGGCGAGACCACGGTAACAAGGTTCGTCAACCTGCCCTGAGTCGAATAGCCGCCGACGCGATGGGTTTCACGGCAGGCTTCGCCAAAGTCCAGTCACTCGCGGAACGGTCTCGTCTGCGGCTCCTGAAGATGTTCGATTCGGTGGAGCGGCTCGGGTCGCCGGGTGCCCAGGCGAGGCCTCAAGCGCGAAGCACCAGCCGGCCCACCATCTCCTCCACGGTGGCCTCCGGGTGGAGGGCGGGACGCAGGATGTGGTGGAACATGCGCCGCACCATGCCATCGGTGTGGAACTCGAACGAATCGAATCTGAGGCGCTCGGCAACGGTGGTTCCGTCGAAGGAGACGACGCGGGGTCGAGGTTCGCCGAGGGCCCGCAGGCGATGGATGACAGATTCCGCCACGACGTCTCCCACCACGACCCAGGCTTCGGATCCATGCCCGAGGGCTCGGTCGACGAGGTCCCCGACGCATCGATCCAGGATCTTCCGTCCTCCCTCCCTTCCTCCGGCCAGGCGCTCCATGTGCCAGAGGCTGTGCCACCCCGTGTCGATCGCTTCGGACACCCGGCCGCCGGCCGCCTCGAAGGATTCCCTCAGCCCCTCCAGTCGCGCGGGGGACCAGGAATTGTCGTGGTAGGGCGAGATCCAAGTGAGGCGGCGCAATCCCTCCGATGCCAATCGCCTTCCCACCACGATCCCCGGACTTCGTCCGAAGGAAAGATCGAACCCGGCGATGGGAGCTTTCCTGTCCTGTTTCCGTGGAAACAATTCGTGGGCTTGTTCCCACCAGACGGCGACGGGGGTTCCATGGGCACGGAGCGCGTCCAGCAAGGCCAAGGGGCGTTGGAGGAGCCATGTGGATGCCATGCAGCCGAGGATGTTGGCGCTGCGGAAGGGGTCGCAAGGGCATCCGTCGGAATCGAGGAACGTCCCGGAGGAGCCGTTCTCATGCCATCCGGCTACCTTGATCGCGAGTTCGTGTTCCAGGGAGTGTCGGCGGACGGCCCGTACGAATTCGGATTCCCGTTCGGTTTCCAGCTCGATGCGCCCCGCCTCGTCGCAACGAATCACCAGCAGGATCGAGGACCTGGAGGGGATCGCCGGAAGAGGGGGCAAGGCCAGGGCACGGCCCTTGCGGACGAAGATTCCGGACGTTGTCAGGTTTTCCAGCAAGCTCCCCATCTTGCGTCGCGAAGTTCCGTACCGCCAGGCGAGCTCCTTGCGCGAGGGCAGGGGAAGATGTGGATGGAAGACCCCTTGCCGGACATCGTTCAGCAGTTTCTCGCGAAGATCGAGCGGGCGAATCGACTCCAGGGATCTCGCCGCTTCTCCGGGGCCGGGAGGAGATCCCCAGAAGGCTCCCTTTCGATCGATGAAGTGGAGGATTCCTTCCTCTTGGAGACGTCGCATGGCCGCATGGGCGGTTCTTGGGGTCACACCCAGGGTCGCGGCGATCTTCCGGATGGAAGGGAGGGGACCGGATTCCGATCGCGAGGAGCGGAGAATGTCCGCGGAGCGTTCGATCAGGGTCGACATGCTACAAAGGATACAGATTGGATCCGGAGGGTCATCATGCGGGAGGTGGAATCCGGGTCCCTGCGCGAGATTGGAGCCATGCACGGCCCCTCGGTCCTCGAGGTGCCTTCGAAAGGATCCATGATGAACACCCGGTTCTTGCCCCTTCTGGCCCTGCTGGCCTCCGAAATCGTTTCCGCCGAGGGAATCTTCGTCGGGGCCTGGGTCGGTGGTCCTTCCGACGAACCCTATCCACAACCGACCAAGGAGAATGTCGAATCGTTCCAGACCATGCAGGGGCGTCATCTCGATGTGGTCAGCTATTTCGCGATGTTCAACGCCAGCTGGAACACCACGCAGCGCTACGCCGATATCGCCTCATCCAATGGTTCGACGCTTCTGGTGACGTGGATGGCCAATGGGTATTCCCTCGACGACATCCTTGCGGGCAAAGCGGATGCCCGTATTCGCGCCTACGCCAGCGGGGCGAAGAAATGGGGGCGGGAGATCTGGTTGAGGCCCCTGCATGAAGCCAATGGCGATTGGTACGACTGGGGGATCGGGAAGTCCGGTGCCGGGAACACGAGCGAGAAATGCATCGCCGCCTGGAAGCGGATCGTGCAGGTGTTCCGGGATTCCGCGGTGACCAACGTCAAGTGGGTCTGGACCACCAACGCGACCAACAACGGTCCGGGCACTTCGTACATGGGGCACTATCCCGGCGACGATTGGGTCGATTACAACTCCATCGATGGCTACAACTGGGGCTCCTCCCAGTCCTGGTCCGAATGGCAGTCCTTCCAGGAGGTGTTCGCAAAGCCTTACGCCTTGCTGGCGAAACAGGCTCCCCCGATCTTCATCGCCGAGTTCTCCTCCAGTGAAAAGGGGGGCGACAAGGCGGAATGGATCGCGCAGATGTTCACCGACCTGCCGGTGAAGTTCCCCCGGATCATGGGCCTCATGTGGTTCAGCCAATCCAAGGAAGCCGAGGGGGATTGGGCCGTGAATACCTCCGATGCCGCCCTGGAGGCCTGGAAGAAGGGGATCGGTTCCTTGGCTCCCGTCTCGACCCGCGAGTCGGAATCTGACTTGGGAAAGCGCGTCCCCGCCGTGGATCGGGGACGGAGCTTGATCCTTCCTCCAGGATTCGAGGGGAAAATGAGGATCCGCTTCCTGAACGCCCAGGGCAGGATGGACGGACCAAGGATGGAATTCCATTGCCCAGCCCAGGGAATGCGTGTCCAGCTTCCAACACGTGCATCCACGCGATTTGCCGAACTCGAATTCTCCGGTCGACGTCTCACCCTCCGGCTGCCAGGGGGCTTCTGAGGTCGGGTTTCTACGCAGAGCCGATGTCGGTATTCCGCAGGCGAGCGAGGTGGTGTTCTCCACCGCTCCAAGGCCATCGAACGTGATCGGATTCCTCCCACCTGGGACCAGTTGGGAATCTCCGAAGGATCGATTCACATTGTCGAGGTGAACCAACAGGATTGGAAAGCCAAGGGGGCCTCGTCGGGGATGCGAACCGATCCACCCCGAGGGGAGACCGGCAGGTCGCCTCGCGGAGGGAGACGGGACCTCCGTCCCAGCCATCTGTTCGTCTATGGAACCCTGCGCTCGCAGCTCGAACACCCCGAAGCCGAAACCTTGCGACGGAAGGCCATCCTGGATGGGCCTGCCCAATTCCCGGGTGTCCTGGAAGATCGGGGTGAATGGCCCGGTGCCCGTGATCAACCGAATTCACCTGCGTTGGTGTGTGGTGAACTCTGGAGGCTGGATCATCTTCCCGATGCCGGCAACGCCCTTTTGCAGTCCCTCGACCTTTGGGAAGGGTGCTCCGAGGGGGAGGAGTGTCCCGAGTTCGTTCGAGCGGTCCGCATGGTTCGGTCGCTCCAAGGTCTTCTGCCCGCCTGGATTTGGCTGTTGCACCCGGAGATTCCGCCGTCCCGTCGGATTCCCGAAGGCGATTGGGTGTCGTATCTGCGTCAACGTTGAACGATCCTCCCGGGGTGGTCCAGGAAGGTCGACCAAGGCGAAGCCTCGTCGCGTGGATCGATCGGATTCGCCCCCGCCGCCCTCGCACCTCAGCGCCGAGGCTTCATGCTCTCCGCCTCGCGTCTCAGCACCGAGGCCCAGCCCCGCCGCCCTCGCACCTCTGCGCCGAGTCCTCACGCGCTCCGCCTCGCGCTCCAGCGCCGAGGCCCAGCCCCGCCGCCCTCGCACCTTTGCGCCGAGCCCTCATGCGCTCGTTCCGCCTCGCGCTCCAGCGCCGAGGCCCGCCCTCGCACCCGCTCAGACAAGCCGCATCCGAGGGATGCAGACGCCCCGCCCCGACTCCCGACGCCTCATTCGGTCCCTGAGCCTGTCGAAGGGTGGGACGCCGAGTGGAGGAGGAAGGGAAGTATGCGCCCTCGGGGCGGCTTGTCACATGTGGACGGCTTTTCCGATGGCTACCGCCGACGCGTCCGCGATCACTTCACTCAATGTCGGGTGCGCGTGCATGGTGGCGAGCACATCTTCCAGGGTGGCTTCCAGGTTCATCGCCAGGTTCAGTTCGGCGATGAGCTCCGTGGCCTCGGAACCCACGATATGGGCCCCCAGAAGCTCGTGGTGGGCTTCTCCGTAGAGCAGCTTCACGAACCCGTCGGTGTCCCCGGTCCCCACGGCCTTGCCGTTGGCGATGAAGGGGAACTTGCCGACCTTGTAGGGAATCCCCTGCTCCTTGAGCTTGCGTTCGGTGGCTCCCACCGAGGCGACCTGGGGCTGGGCGTAGGTGCATCCGGGAACCAGATGACCCTTGCGCGGAGTGATCCCCCCGTAGATGCCGTCGATGCACTGACCGGCTTCCCAGGAAGCTTCGTGGGCGAGCCAAGGGGGGCCGTTCACGTCGCCGATGGCGAAGACGCCCGGGAGGGAGGTCGAATAGTCGGAATTTGTACGGACGAAGCCTCGTTCCAGGTCGAGCTTGATGTCCGGCCCCAGAAGACCTTCCAGGCGGGCTTCCACGCCCACGGCCACGAGGACCTTCTCGAAGGTGTCGCCGCCCTTGGGGGGCTTCCCTTCGAAGGTGGCTTTCGCGCCATTTTCGAGGATGTCCAGCCCGGTGACCTTGGTGGAGGTGAGAACTTCGATCCCGTAGCTCTCGAACTTGCGCAGGAGGAGCTTGGACGAGTCCTCGTCTTCGATGGGGAGGATGTTCGGTGCGAACTCCACCAGGGTGACCTTGGCGCCGAAGGCGTTGTAGAAGTAGGCGAATTCCACCCCGATGGCTCCCGCTCCGATGATCAGGATCGATTTGGGACACTCGGAGAGCGCGAGAGCTTCGCGGGAGGTCATCACGGTCTTGCGGTCGAGGACGATTCCCGGAAGGGTCCGGGGACGCGCGCCGGTGGCGATCACGATGTTCTCGCATTCCAGCTGTTCGGCAGGCTGGCCGTCGACATAGCTGACCTCGACCAGTCCGGGGCGCAGAATGGTTCCGGTGCCCTTGAAGGGAGTGATCTTGTTCTTCTTGAACAGATGGTCGATGCCCATGGCCATTTTGTCGGCCGCCTTGCGGGATTTGGCCACGACCTTGGCGAAATCGAAACTGACTCCCTCGACCTTGAAGCCGTAATCTTCGGCATGCTGCAGGTGGACGGCGAATTCTGCCTGCTTCAGGAGGGCCTTGGTGGGGATGCATCCCCAGTTGAGGCAGGTCCCGCCTGCGCGTTCCACCTCGACCATCGCGACGGTCTTTCCGTACTGTGCAGCCTTGATGGCCGCGACGTAGCCGGCAGGTCCCCCGCCGATGACAACCAGGTCGAATTTCTGCGACATGATACCCTTTCTTCGCTCCCCATGGGAGGCGTGGCCTCGATGGAGGGATCGTCGGACCCCTTGTCGTCGATGGCTCAGATTGTGACGAATTCACAATCTAACACCCTTCCTCGCACAAGACCCTTCCTGGGTCCGGGAGGGCAAAACAGGACATTTTGATCGAAATAGACGACTTACAGGTCCACTGGTGCTATATTGGATGTCAAGGTCTATAGATCCGGGTAAGTCCATGGGAAAACAGGATCTATTGATATACCTTTGCGCCTCTGTTTGGCCAAAATCACCTTGAAAAGCAATTCTTGAGGAGTCCATCGATGAGCACACAGACCCAAGTCCAGGAACTGGTGGCGAAGGCTCGCCAAGCCCAGGCAGTCTTCGAGGACATGTCCCAGGAGCAAGTGGACCTCATCGTCAAGAACATCGGCAAGTACGTCTACGACAATGCCAAGATGCTTGCACACATGGCTTGCGAAGCCACCGGAATCGGCGTGGTCGAAGACAAGATCGCCAAGAAGATCGGCAAGTCCCGCGCGATCTGGAACAGCCTGAAGGACAAGCCTTCCCGCGGCGTGATCGCCGTCGACGAGGAGAAGGGACTGACGTTCGTCGCCAAGCCCATGGGCGTGGTCGCGGCCGTCACCCCCATCACCAACCCCATCGTCACTCCGATGTGCAACGCCATGTTCGCCCTCAAGTGCGGCAACGCGATCATCTTCGCGCCCCACCCCAAGGCCCAGGTGTGCGCCGAACACCTCGCCGAGAAGTTCGAGGAGATCGTGCTCCAGGGCGGCGGTCCCAAGGATCTGATCCAGGTCGTGCGCCAAGGCTCCATCGAGACCACCCAGGAACTCATGCAGTCGGCCGACGTCGTCGTCGCCACCGGCGGCGGTGCCATGGTCAAGTCGGCCTACTCCTCGGGCAAGCCCTCCTTCGGTGTGGGTGCCGGCAACGTTCCCGTGATCATCGATCGCGGCGTGAACCTCAAGGACGCCTGCGACAAGATCCTCCTGGGCGCTTCCTTCGACAACGGCATCATCTGCTCCCACGAACAGTTCGTCCTCGCTCCGCGCGAGCAGTACGACGAAGTTGTCGAGACCTTCAAGGCCACCGGCAAGGTCTGGTACACCACCGACGAAGCCCAGATCGAAGCCTTCCGCAACGTCGTGTTCCCCGGTGGACACCTGGGCAAGGACGTCGTCGGCAAGTCCTGCGCCGAGGTCGGTCGCATGGCCGGTGTCGAGGTGGGCGAGCAGTACCGCATCATCCTTCTTCCCGCCAAGGGCGCCGGCACCGACGACATCCTGGCCAAGGAGAAGCTCTGCCCGGTCGTGGCCATCGTGCCCTACGACACCTTCGCGGACGCCGTGGCGATGGCCAAGGCCAACTTGATCGTCGAAGGCGCCGGACACTCCGCTGCCATCCATTCGGAGAGCCCCGAAAACATCGAGTTCGCCGGCATCGCGTTGCCCATCAGCCGTCTGGTGGTGAACCAGGCTTCCTCCACCGCCGCCGGCGGTGCCTTGAACAACGGCTTCGCTCCCACCACCACGCTGGGTTGCGGATCGTGGGGCGGCAACTCCATCTCCGAGAACCTCGATTTCAAGCACCTGATGAACGTCTCCCGCATCGGCAAGGTCATCACCCACAAGCCGATCCCCACCGACGCCGAAATCTGGGCCTGAGGAACATTACCCATGAAGCAGTTCGCGCTCAAGCCCACGGTTCAGCTGTTCGATACCTTTGCGAAGTTCATCGAGGCGGTCCAGCCGGGCCCCAAGGACTGCATCTTCACGGTCAAGTTCCTGGCCGACACCCGCTTCCGTCCCCTCAACCTGGAGAGCGCCATTCTCCAGTTCGAGGACTACGGAGCGGGAGAGCCCACCGACGAGATGGTCGACGCCATCCTGGCCGATTTCCGTAAGCTCGATTGCGAGCGCGTGATCGCGGTCGGCGGCGGCTCGGTCATCGACATCGGAAAGCTCCTGACCCTCAAGGCTACCGGCAAGACTCTGGACTTCTTCCAGAAGACCGTCGAGATCGCCAAGGACAAGGAACTGCTGCTGGTTCCCACCACCTGCGGCACCGGTTCGGAAGTCACCAACATCGCCATCGCCGGCATCCCTTCCAAGGGTACCAAGATGGGCCTGGCGGTCGACGCGCTGTATGCCGACAAGGCGATCCTGGTCCCGGAGCTGATCCACGGTCTGCCGGAATACGTCTTCGTCACCAGTTCCCTCGACGCCTTGATCCACGCCCTCGAGTCCTTCGTGGCACCGCGCTCGAACCTCTACGCCGAACTGTTCTCGATGGGAGCCATCCGCACCATCCTCGACGGCTACAAGGTGTTCCTGCGTGAAGGCCGCAAGGCCACGATCCCCCGCTTGGCCCGCTCCATGATGATCGCCTCCAACTACGCCGGTGTGGCCTTCGGGAACACGGGTGTCGGTGCGGTCCATGCGTTGTCCTACCCGCTCGGCGGCGTGCACCACGTCCCCCATGGCGAGGCCAATGCGCGTCTGTTGTCGGCGGTCTTCGGAGCCTACCTGGCCAAGGATCCCACCGGTCGCATCCGCGAACTCTCGGCGCTGATCTCCACGACCTTGGAAGTCCCCCCCTGGCAGGATCCCTGGCAGGCACTCGGGCAGGTGATCGATCTCCTCCTTCCGGCCAAGCCCCTGCGCGAGTACGGAATGCTCGAGTCGGAAATCGAGTCCTTCGCCGACGGCGTGATCGAGAACCAGCAGAGACTCCTGGTGAACAACTACGTGACTCTCTCGCGCGACGAAATTCGGGACATCTACCGCAACCTCTGGTAGTCCGAACCCGAACCCCAGGAACGAGGAGACCTCGATGAACCAGTGCCGTTTCGATTCGATGCGCGACCTGGAGATTTCGGGGATCCTGTATCCGGTTGTTCCCCTCCTGCCGTCCCATCCGGACCGGAAACGCCTCCGCCGGATGGGACTTCCGCATCGAGTCGCCGGACCCTCCTCGCTGGGTTCGCGGTGCCCTGATGCCGTGCGAAGCCGACCCGCAACCAGGGGCGACGAGTGCTCGCCCAAGGCGGGTGCCACGCGAGCGTCGAGTCGCCGACCAAGTGCGTTCCCGCGGCTGTCGCGGGAGTCGCGGCTCCAAGGCGTTCCGGCATCGCTTCGTCTTCCAGGCGTCGAGCGACGAAGCCACCGCTTCGATCCCATCCAGGCACGAACCGATCGAGACGCCGTCGAAGGCGTCCGCCACGGAACCCGTCTCCCCCGCGAGGGGTGAGACCGACCGTCGGCCCTCGATCTCCGAATCCGAACGAACACCAATCGAGACAATCCACCACAAAGGGAGCCCACCATGACCCTGATGAACGCAGAATCCTACCGGGAAAGCCTTCGCAAGCGCAAGCCTCTCAAGGTCTGGCTCGACGGGAAGCTTCTCGAGAATCCCATCGATCATCCCTACATCAAGGCTTCGATCAACACCGTCGCGCTCACCTACGAGCTGGCCCACGATCCGGAATTCAAGCCCCTGATGACCGCCACCTCGGCGCTGACGGGCGAGACCGTCAATCGCTTCTGCCATCTCCATCAGAATACCCAGGATCTGATGAACAAGGTCAAGATGCAGCGGTTGCTGGGCCAGCGTTGCGGCACCTGCTTCCAGCGTTGCGTGGGCATGGATGCCCTCAACGCCGTCTTCGCCACCACCTTCGACATGGACAAGAAGCTCGGGACCACCTACCACGAGCGGTTCAAGTCCTTCGCCAAGGCCATGGAGCAGAACGACTGGATCGTCGACGGTGCCATGACCGATCCCAAGGGCGATCGCGGTCTGCGTCCCGCCGAGCAGCCCGACAAGGACGTCTATCTGCGCGTGGTCGAACAGCGCCCCGACGGCATCGTGGTCCGTGGCGCCAAGGCCCACCAGACCGGCGCGGTGAACTCCCACCAGATCCTGGTGATGCCCACCGTCTCCATGAAGTCCGACGAAGGCGAATTCGCCGTGGCCTTCTCGGTGGCCGCCGATGCCGAAGGCATCTCCTACATCTACGGACGCCAGTCCTGCGACGAGCGCAAGCTCGCCGACGACGAGGCCTCCGACATCGATTCCGGATCCTCCTGCTACGGCGGCCAGGAAGCCCTGATCGTGTTCGACGACGTCTTCGTTCCTTCCGAGAACGTCTACATGAACGGCGAGACGGAATTCGCCGGCCTGCTGGTCGATCGCTTCGCCTCCTACCACCGCCAGAGCTACGGCGGCTGCAAGGTCGGCAAGGGGGATGTCGCCATCGGCGCGGCCGCTTCCATCGCCGAACTGAATGGCGTCACCAAGGCCAGCCACGTCAAGGACAAGATCGTCGAGATGAACCATCTCAACGAAACCCTGTTCTCCTGCGGCATCGCCTGCTCGGCCAACGGAGCCAAGATGCCTGCCGGCAACTTCCTCGTCGATCCCCTCCTGGCCAATGTCTGCAAGCAGAACGTGACCCGTCTGCCCTACGAGATCGCACGTCTCCTCCAGGACATCGCCGGTGGTCTGATGGTGACCCTGCCCTCGGCCCGCGATTGGCTCAATCCCGAAACCGCGGGAATCCTCGAGAAGTATTTCGCCGGTGCGGCCGGTTCCGACACCCGTCTGCGCATCCGCATGCTCCGCCTGATCGAGAACCTGACCATGGGTCGCGGCGCGGTCGCCTACCTGACCGAGTCCATGCACGGCGCGGGATCGCCCCAGGCGCAGCGCATCCTCATCGGCCGCTTGGCCAATGTGGAGGAGAAGAAGGTCTACGCCAAGGCTCTGGCCATGAACAACAGCCTCGTCACCGTCGAAGCGGCGATCCGCGAAGGCCTGGCCAAGGTGCGTGGAGGCAAGAAGGCCTGATGAGCGCCACGCCCGACCTCGGAAAGGACTGGAAGACCATCCTGGCGGAACGAACCGTCTCGCTGGAGGAGGCCGTCGGCCGGATCCGGTCGGGCATGGTGGTGGGTTCGGGGCATTTCGCCGGTGAACCCGCCGCGCTCCTGGAGGCTTTGTGCCGTCGCAAGGACGACCTCCACGACGTGAAGATGTACCACATGAACGGCGTGACGGCCGGCGCCTACGCCTACGCCACCGAACCCGGGTGGGAAGGCAAGATCCGTCACTACTCCCTGTTCGCCGGAGCGCAGACGCGCAAGGCCGTCCAGGAAGGACGGGCGGATTTCGTCCCCTGCTTCTTCTCGGAGATCCCGCGCCTGTTCCGCGACCGCCACGTGGCCACCGATGCCTGCTTCGTGCAGCTGTCGGCCCCCGATTCCCACGGCTTCTGCTCCTATGGCGTTTCCTGCGACTACGCGCAGGCCATGATCGAGAGCACTCCGCTGGTGATCGCCGAACTGAACGACCAGATGCCGCGCACCCACGGCGAGCGCGTCCACGTCAGCCAGCTCGACGTCATCGTGCGCACCAGTCGTCCGGTTCTCGAGGTCAAGCAGTCCGACCCGGACGGCGACACCTCGGTGGCCGAGGCCATCGCCGGGCATGTCTCGGCCCTGGTCCCGGATGGTGCGAACCTGCAGCTGGGCATCGGCGCGATCCCCGACATGGTCCTGAAGTTCCTCAAGGGGAAGAAGGACCTGGGGATCCACACCGAGATGTTCTCCGACGGAATCCTCGAGCTCATCGACGCGGGCGTCCTCACCGGTGCGCACAACAACCTGCATCCGGGCAAGATCGTCGCCACCTTCATCATGGGCACCAAGAAGTTGTACGACTTCGTCGACGACAACCCGATGATCCTGATGAAGCCGGTCGACTACACCAACAGCGTGCTGGTGGCGGGTCGCATGGAGAAACTGGTCTCCATCAACTCCGCCGTGCAGGTGAACTTCCACGGGGAGGTGGCCGCCGACACGATCGGATTCCGGCATTTCTCCGGGGTGGGAGGACAGGTCGACTTCGTCCGCTCCACGGGGCTGTCCCAAGGCGGATTCTCCGTCATCGCGATGCCTTCCACGGCGCGCGGTGGAACGGTCTCCCGCATCGTCCCCACGCTCGATCGCGGGGCGTGCGTGACCACCTCCCGCAACGACGTCCACTACATCGCGACGGAATTCGGTTGCGTGAATCTGCGTGGACGCTCCATCCGCGAACGCACGGAAATGCTCATCTCCATCGCCCACCCCGACTTCCGCGAATCGCTCCGGGCCGAAGCTGCCGCCCTGGGCTTCGTCAAGAACTGAGGAACCATCCCATGCGCAACGTCTACATCGTATCGGCACGCCGAACCGCCATCGGCACCTTCGGAGGTTCCCTCAAGGACGTCTCCGCCGTCGAGCTCGGATCCGTCGTCGTCAAGGCGATCCTCTCCGAGACCGGCGTTCCCGCTTCGGCCGTCTCGGAGGTCATCTTGGGCAACGTGCTGGGGGCCGGACTGGGGCAGAACGTCGCCCGGCAGGTCACCCTGTCCGCGGGCCTCCCCCAGGAAGTACCCGCCTTCACGCTGAACAAGGTTTGCGGATCCGGCCTGAAGGCCGTGCAGCTCGCCGCCCAGAGCATCGCCACGGGCGAAGCCGAGATCGTGATCGCCGGTGGAACCGAGAACATGGACCAGGCTCCCTACGTCATGCCTGCCGCGGCCAGGTCGCCGGGACTGCGCATGGGCAACGCCGAGATCGTGGACACCATGATCAAGGACGGATTGTGGTGCGCTTCCAACGACTACCACATGGGCATCACCGCCGAGAACGTGGCCAAGAAGTACGGGATCACCCGCGAAGCGCAGGATGCCTTCGCCCTGGAATCCCAGAAACGTGCCCAGGCTGCCATCCAGGCGGGCGTTTTCAAGGACGAGATCGTTCCCGTCCTGGTCAAGGAGCGCAAGGAAACGCGTTCCTTCGAGGTGGACGAGCATCCTCGCGCCACCTCCGCCGAAGCACTCGCCAAGCTGCGTCCCGCCTTCGACAAGGCCGGAACCGTGACCGCCGGCAACGCTTCCGGGATCAACGATGGAGCCGCCATCCTGATGCTCGCCTCCGAGGAAGCCGTGAAGGCCCATGGCCTCAAGCCCCTGGCTCGCGTGGTCGGATTCGCCGCCGTCGGTCTGGAGCCCGCGGTCATGGGTTATGGTCCGGTTCCTGCGGTCAAGAAGCTGATGGAGCGCTCCGGACGCACCCTGGATCAGATCGAACGATTCGAGCTCAACGAGGCGTTCGCCTCGCAGGCCCTCGCCGTGGCGCAGGGGCTGGGGCTCGAAAGTCGCATGGCCGACATCAACCGTCGCGGCGGCGCGATCGCCCTGGGCCATCCCATCGGTGCCTCGGGTGCCCGCATCCTGGTGAGCCTGGTCCACGGGATGCTGCAGGACGGGCAGTCCAACGGGGTCGCAGCGCTTTGCATCGGGGGCGGCCAAGGCATCGCCGCGATGATCGAGAAGGTCTGAGATCATTCGATCCGCGAAGGGGGAACCACCCTTCGTCCGGATCCCGGCCAGGAAATGGAATCGACGCAAACTCAAAACGACGAGGTAGCAATGAGCGACATTCGCAAGGTGAGCGTGATCGGTGCGGGAACCATGGGAGCGGGAATCGCCGCCGTCATCTCCCTCCACAACGACGTGGTGCTGGTGGACGTGTCGGAGGAGCAGCTCAAGAAGGCCACCGCCAACGTGGAGAAGACCCTCGCGAAGTGGGCCGAAAAGGGCATCATCACCGCCGAAGCCCAGGTGGCCGCACGTGCCCGCCTGTCCTTGTCGTCGACGATGGACCCCGTCTCCGAAGTCGATCTGGTGATCGAAGCCGTTCCCGAGAACATGGACATCAAGAAGGCCGTCTTCTCCAAGCTCGCCGCCGTGGTCCGTCCCGACACCATCGTCGCGTCCAACACTTCGGGACTGAACATCTCGGAGATGGCGTCCCTGCTGGAGAATCCCTCGCGGGTCCTGGGCGTCCACTTCTTCAATCCGGTTCCGGTGATGAAGCTCGTGGAGGTCATCCGGGCCGAAACCACCGACGAGGCCGTTTTCCGTCGGGCGTACGAGTGGATCCTGGGCCTGGGCAAGGACCCCGTCGAGGTGCGCGAGTATCCGGGATTCGTGGTCAACCGGATCCTGATCCCCATGATCAACGAAGCAGCCTGGACGCTGGCCGACGGCGTGGCCTCCGCGGGCGACATCGACAAGGCCATGAAGCTGGGCGCCAACCATCCGATCGGGCCTCTCTCCCTGGCCGACATGATCGGCGTTGATGTCTGCCTGGCCATCATGCAGAATCTCCAGGAAAAGCTCCCGGGTGGACGCAAGTACGAGCCCGCACCGGCCTTGGTCGAACTCGTCGCCGCCGGGAAGCTCGGCCGCAAGACCGGCGAAGGCTTCTTCAAGTACTGAGGGGATCGACATGACCTGGGAACATTTCACCGTTTCAAATCCCGAGCCAGGCATCGCCCTGGTTGTCCTCACTCCTGCCGCGGGAGCGAAGGTCTTCCAATTTTCCTCCGCGAAGCTTGTGGAACTGGGCAAGGTCTTCGATTCGCTCGAAGCGGATTCCAGCCTCAAGGCGGTGGTGCTCACCGGAACGGGGAAGGTCTTCGCCGCCGGGGCGGACATCACCGAGATGAAGACCATCATCGAAGGAACCGACCAGGTGCCCCAGGGCGCGGCCTTCGCGGCCACGGGCGAAACCCTGATGGATCGGATCGAGAACTCCCGACTGTTCACGGTGGCGGCCTTCAACGGCGCGGCTGTCGGAGGCGGATGCGAGCTCGGTTTGGCCTGCGACTGGCGGGTCGCCTTGGGTTCGGCCCGGTTCGGTCAACCGGAAATCAATCTCGGGCTGATTCCCGGATGGGGAGGCAATCGCCGTCTGGCACGATTCATCGGACCCGCACGGGCCAAGTGGATGATCTTCACCGGGGAACTGGTCGATGCCGCATCGGCGCACTCGTGGGGGTTGGTGCAGGAGATCGCCGCGGACGATGCTCTCCTGGAAACGGCCCTCGCCACCGCACGCAAGGTGGTCTCCAAATCGGGCGTCGTGCTGGCCTGGTGCAAGGAAGCCGTCCATGCGGGCCAATGGCTCGACGAGAAGGGTGCACAGGAGGTCGAACGAGCCCGGTTCGGGGATTGCTTCGGCACCCCCGACACCCGCGAAGGCCTGGACGCATTCTTGTCCAAGCGTCCGGCGGTCTTCCGCAACTGAGGTCTTCCGACATTCTCCCTTCGAGGCTCCGCCGGTTTTCGGTGGAGCCTTTTTCGTTCCTGCTGGAATTCCTTCCCGAACCTCCACGCCTGCCTCCTCCCCGCCGGAACCTCCCCGATCGACCCTTCTCGGAAATCCCCTTTTGCCGCGTGAGAGGGGGTGCATCGGGAGGGCTTCCACTCCTGCAGGTGGAATCCTGCAGGAAGAGGTGTGGTGCCCTGCTGCGTCCTCTAGGTTGGCCATGATTCCAGGGAAAGGGTCCTGGCATGGATCCTGCATTGGGAATCCCCCCATGGAACGGAGGATCCGGTTCCCCGACGTGGGTCCGGGGAGCGCGATTCCGTGCGCACGCCGATGGCAAGGGGCCCCGACCCCTGTCCATCGACGTGATCGAACCAGTCAACCATCGAACCGCGAGCAGAAGGGGGAGCCGTGCACCCAGCAGGAGTGGAAGCGAGTTGGGCGGCGGGTACACTCCGGGAATCGGAGACCCTCGCAAGATCCGCGTGGACGTTCGCGAAGGCCTATGTGCGTTCCATGCGCCTGTACTACGCCTTCGTGACGGGAATTGGCGGATGGCTGGGGGTGAGCTTCTACGAGCAGGTGGCGGCGGGTTCGGCGGGCGTGGAGGTCCTTCCGGACCTGTGGCGCAAAGTCGTCATCCTGTTCCTGCTGTTCCTGTCCTGGGGAATCAACCAGATCGTCAACGACTTCCTCGGACTGCCGGAAGACCGGATCAACGCTCCTCGCCGACCCATGGTCACCGGGGAATTGAATCCCGTTTGGGCGCTCGCCGTCACCGGATTGCTGCTCATGGCCACGGGTTGCGTGATTCTCCTCTTCCTCGAACCGGTGGCGATGATCCCCTTCCTCGTCGGGATCACCCTCAACATCGTGTACGAACACGCCAAGGCATGGGGGTGGGTGGGGAATCTGGTGTTCGGGGTCATGATCACCATGACGAGCATCTTCGGGTTCCTCGCCAGCGGACCGACCGAGCCACCCTACTTCACTTCCTCGAGGGTCTCCATCCTGGTGGTCCTGGTGGCCATCCACGGGGTCATGACCTTCTTCACCTACTTCAAGGACTTCGAAGGGGATCGGGCCGTCGGAAAGCGAACTCTCGTGGTCCGCCTCGGGGTGGAACGTTCCCGAAGACTCGGTCTCGTCCTGTCCATCCTGCCGAGCCTGGTCTTCCTGGCCTTGCACCGATGGAATTTCATCGAGGCGGGCTGGAATCCGACCTTCCTCCTGCTGGGGGGGCTTTCCCTCTTCCTGCAAATCCGGACGGCGGTTTCGTTCTACCGGAACCCGGTCGGGGAGGGTGCCTACCGCGGACTGGCGACGAACTTCCGCGCGGGAGTTTGCGCCCAGGCGACGTTCATCGCCCTGTACAATCGCGAATTGGCCCTCCAGTTGTTCCTGGGGAGCTATGTGCTGATCGGCTTCCTCTTCGGGCTGCACAAGGATGCCAAGGCATGACGCCTCCCCGTCTCTTCGAATCCGTCCGGATCGGAAGCCACCTACTTCGCAACCGGATCGTGCGCTCGGCCACCTACGAGGGACTCGCCGATGCCGATGGGGGAATCACACCGGCATACAGCGGTCTGTATCGTCGGTTGGCGGGATTGGGGCCGGGTGCGATCGTGACCGGATTCGCCTTCGTCTCCCCGGAAGGACGTTCGATGCAGCCTCGCCAAGCCGGTGTCCACGATGCCCGGAACATCGTGCTCTGGCGGAAAATGAACGAAGAGGTTCATCGGAATGGGTCACGCATTTTCCTCCAGATCGCCCATGCCGGCCGGCAGACCCGATCCGAGGCCACGGGATGCGAGGTGGTCGCCCCGGACGGGCGGGCGTCGGGGTATTTCGGGGGACGCCCCCGGCCCTTGCGGGAAGACGAGATCCCCAACCGGGTGGAACAGTTCGTCCGGGCCGCGAGGATCGCCCAGGAGGCCGGATTCGATGGCGTCCAGGTGCATGCGGCCCATGGATACCTTCTCCATCAATTCCTGACACCTGCCACGAATCGCCGCAGGGACTCCTACGGAGTGGATCCCCTTTCGGGAATCGGAACGAAGTTCCTGGGAGAGGTCCTGGGGGGAATCCGCCAGGCCTGCGGACCGGGCTTCGATTGCTGGATCAAGGTCAGCCACGGCGATTCCCTGAAGAACGGGATGAACCCGCTCCGGTTCGAGAGCCTTTTGGCGTTTCTCCAGCAGCAGCCTGTCGATGCGATCGAGGTCAGCTACGGAACCATGGACCACGCGATGAACATCTTCCGCGGGAAGACATTGCCTCTCGATCGGATCCTGGAGCACAATCCCCGATACCGGATCACCTCCCCGTGGATCGCCCGTCTTTGGAGGTGGTTCGCGGCTCCGTTCGCCACACGAGCCCTCGAGGATTTCGAACCCGGGTACAACCTGGAGGCCTCCTGCCAGGCAAAACGCTCGGGGTCGATACCGGTGGCCTGCGTCGGCGGCTTCCGAAGCGGTGGGCAGATGGATTCGGCCATCGCCTCCGGACAGTGCGATCTGGTTTCGTTGTCCCGCCCCTTTCTCCACGAACCCGATCTCGTCAGAAAGCTCGCCCGGGATCTGGGGCACGAGGCCGGGTGCGTCAGCTGCAACCAGTGCGCGGTGATGTGCGATACCCGCAACCCGACGCGGTGCTACACCGGAGGAAAACATGGAAGCATCAAACGTTGAATCGATCGTGTTCGGAATCCTGGAGACCGTTTCCCGATGCGGATTCCAGGTCCGGGGAGATTCCGATTTGCGCAACGACCTCGACTTGGATTCCTTGGGGACCTTGTTGATCCTCAACGAACTGGAAGATGCGTTCCGGATTTCCCTCCGGGAGGAGGATTTCCACCAGGTGGCCTCGGCCGGAGACATCGTGGAGATCCTGCGGAAAGCGTATCTCGGAGTGCCCGCGGAATGACCGCCGCCTGGATGCAGGAGCTGCGGATCGACCTCGGTCTGGCCGAGGAACTCTGCTTCAACCCCTACCACGCGCGGCTGGATCGCGGGATCGGAAGGAATGCCAGTCTTTCCACCGCTTCGGTCCTGGATCTCGCCTCGAACAACTACCTCGGACTGGCCGACGACCCCCGAATCCTGGAAGCGGCGGGCAACGCCTTGCGGGAAAATGGCATGAGCCTGTGCGGGACACCGATCGCGACGGGGGGAAATCTCCTGTTCGATGGCTTGTGCCGGTCCCTGGCCGAGTTCGTGGGACTGGAGCGGGCCCTGGTGTATCCCAGCTGCTACCAGGCCAACACGGGTTTGTTCTCCTCGTTGGTGGGAAAGCAGGATGTGGTGGTGGTCGACCAGTTCGCGCATTCGTCCCTCCTGCAGGGCATCGCCGCGGTCGGTTGCAAGGTGCTGCCCTTCCTCCACAACGACATGGGCCATCTCCAACGCGTCCTGGATCGCACCCGAGGGTATCGACGAGTCCTCGTGGCGAGCGAATCGGTCTTCAGCACGCGTGGAACCATCTGTCCCCTGGAGGAGATGAACCGGCTCGCGCTCCGCTACGGCGCACTTCCCGTGATCGATGATTCGCATGGCATCGGGGTGCTCGGCCGCTCCGGCCGGGGCATTCTCGAGCATGCTGGCCTGGAGGGCTTCACCGGGATCTACACGGCGAGCCTGGGGAAGGCATTGGCCGGTCAAGGGGGTGTGGTCGCGGGATCCGCGTCGTTGATGGAATACCTCAGCTACGCCAATGCCTCGTACATCTACAGCACGGCCCTGGTTCCGCCGGTCCTCGGAGGGTTGTCGGAGTCGCTGCGGATCGTCGAAGAGGAGTTCCAGGTCCGACGGGATCGACTGATCGCGAACCGGGAACTCCTGATCCGAGCCGCCGAGGCTTCGGGGATCGTCGTCGTCGCGGGTGAGGCCCCGATCGTGAGTGTCCGCACGGGATCCGACCGCGCGACCTTGGCCTTCGCCAAGGTCCTGTTGGCCGAAGGGGTGTTCTCGACCCCGTTCCTTCCGCCTTCCGTTCCTCCCAACCAGGGGGTGGTGCGGCTGATCCCCAATGCGGCCCTGACCGATGAGGACATGCGGACCGCATGCCGTGCCATGGAGCGGGCCGCGGACGCGACTTCGGAGATCCGGCGGTGAAGACCTGGTTCATCCACAATCCCGGATCGGGGAGCGGCGGAACCAAGGGGCGCAGGGCGAAGGCCATGGTGGAGGACTGGCTGGATCGGCATGCATCGCAGGGGCACGTCTTCACCACGACCCGGACCCTCGAAGACGCCGAACGCCTTGCCATCGAGGCGCACGAGCGGGGATTCGATCGCGTCGTCGCGGTGGGCGGGGATGGAACCATCAACGGAGTCCTGAACAGTTTCTTCGGTCCGCGCGGCGAGCTCCGATCCAGCGCCGTCCTGGGAGTCCTCTACACGGGGACGAGTCCGGATTTCTGCCGCAGCCACGGCATTCCACTCGATGTGGGACGCGCCCTGGATGCCGTCGTGGCCGATCCTCCCTCGGTCGTCGGGATTCCCGTCGCCGAATGTGATCTCCGGCCCTCTCCAGATGCGACGTTTTCCGTCACCAGGCGCTTCGCATGCTGCGCGAACATCGGGATCGGACCGCGCCTCGCTGCGAGGGCGAATGCGGGAGCGCGCCATCGATGGGGCGATTTCCTGGGAACCTTCCTGAGCCTGCTGGATCTCCTGCGCGTGTACGAACCCATGCATCTGGACATGGTCCAGGATGGGAGGGCGTTCCGTCTGGATGCGGTGACGAACGTCTTCCTGGGTCTCACCAGGCATGTGGCATCCGGCCTCCAAGTGGCGAACGATCTCGATAGACATCCCGGATGCCTCTACAAGCTCGCGATCAGCGGATTGAGGATCCGCGACATCCCGCGCTGCCTGGCGATCCTGTACGGCGGATTGCGCTTCCGGAACGGTCGGCCCATGGCCCTGGAGTACTTCCGGGAACTGTCCGTGCGGCATCCCGGCGGAATCGCGGAAGTGGAATTCGACGGCGATCCGGCGGGGTTCCTTCCGGTCGGGATCCGGATGGCGGAGCAACGGCTTCCGCTGCTCGTTCCTGGATCGCCCGACGCGAGGGCCGCGGCATGAGTCGGGAGGAAGGACTCATCCGAAGGATCACGGAGATCCTTCCCGCCGCCCCAGAGCGGCGTACGGCCGTGTTTTCCAGCGATTGCGAAGTGGCCCGATTCGGGAGGGAGGATCTTCTTTGCACCCTCGACGAATTCTCCGCGGAGGATCGTCTGCGGACCGACATCCCGGAAAGACTGGGCTGGAACCTGGCCTGCGCTTCCCTGGCGGATGTCTTCGCCTGCGGAGGCGTTCCCCGGTTGTACAGCCATGCGATGGTGCCGGCCCCCCAGT
This sequence comes from Fibrobacteria bacterium, assembly GCA_020633825.1. Lineage (GTDB taxonomy): Bacteria > Fibrobacterota > Fibrobacteria > UBA5070 > UBA5070 > UBA5070. The sequence goes on from JACKCV010000001.1 coordinate 172,298, forward strand.
GGAGCGACGCGTACCTGGTGGATTTCTGTCGCGGGGTCGCCTCCGCGCTGCGGGAAAGCGGAACTGGGTTCCTGGGGGGCGATTGGGGTTGCGGCACGGAGTGGAGGTACACCACCCATGTGATCGGCGCACCCGGCGAGAGGCTGCTCGATCGCTGCGGGGCCCGGGAAGGGGATCTCCTCTACATCACGGGAAAGGTGGGCCTGGGAAACCTCGAAGCCGCGTTGGGAATCTTCGCCGACCACCCGCTTCTCCGTCCGGCATCGGGACTCCATCGATCCCGTTTCCGGGTCCTCCGACGCGAGGCGAAGATCGTGGCCCGGTACGCCTCCGCCTGCATCGACACCAGCGACGGGTTCGTGGGGAGCCTCCTGCAGCTTTCCGACCAGAGTTCGATCGGGTTCGAGATCGAAGGGATTCCCTTCGTCGGGGCCGGGAAATGGGCGAGCCGGATCCTGGGAAGGTCCATCCTCCTGCTGGCGTTGGGCGGTTGCGGCGAGTACGAACTTCTGTTCACGGTCCCCGCCGAACGGGAGGCGGAAATGAGGGAAGCCGCCCGCGACGAACGCCTGGTTCTCCACAGGGTCGGCGTCGTCCGGAAGGAGGCCCGCTCCAGGCGGTGCCATCACGGGGGAGCGGTTCTGGACTTGTCAAAGGCACCGCCGCAGGCACGCGATTTCCCCGATCTCACCGGATACATGGCGGAATTGGAACGATTCGCCAAGGGAGTGGAATCATGACGCGTCGAGTGGTCGTCACGGGAGTTGGCTGCCTGCATGCCATGGGCATCGGCAACGAGGCGTTCTTCGGAGGGGTGGATTCCATGCGGAGGCCGGTCGAACCGCTGCCCCAATCGTTTCGCCAGGGGTACACCTTCAAGACCGGCCACCGGATTCCCTTGCCGGAATTCGACATGGCTTCGTTCGGGATCCGGACTCCCATGGGAAAGGTCATGCAGCCGGAGGATCGCATGGCCGTGCAGGCCGCGAAATTCGCGTTGGAGGACGCCGGTGTCGGCATGAAGGAGACGCGCGATGGCTGGACGACGGATCTGCCGGAGGAGACGGGAGTCCTCCTCGGGGTCGGATTCACGGGCCTGGAAACCGCCCTCGACGGGTATCTGGCCCACAACGGGATCCGGTTGGAGTCCCGTGGCCGTCCCGGCTACCATCGTATGACGATCCCCATGCTGATGACGAATTCCCCCGCGGCTTGGTGCGGCATCCTCTTCGGGATCCATGGCAGGGTGCACACGGTGAACGCGGCCTGCGCTTCCGGCACGATCGCCATCGGCGAGGCCTTCGAGAAGATCCGTTCCGGGACCATGCCGGCGGCCTTGTGCGGTGGGGTCGAGAATCTCCAGGAGTCGACGGGCGCGGTGTTGCGGGGTTTCGATCAGCTGGGAGTATGCACCCGCAGTGCGGACGGGGATCCGAGACCGTTCTCCGATGGCCGCACGGGTTTCCTGTTCAGCGAGGGGGGCGCCTGCGTCCTGGTGCTGGAAGAACGTGGGATGGCGCTGGCGCGGGGAGCCCGTGTCCTCGCGGAAATCGTCGAGTACCAGGAGAACAACGACGCGCATTCGATCGTGCAACTGGCACCGGATGGACGGAAATTGAAGGAGCTGGTTCGGAAGGTTCTCGGCGGGAGGGAGATCCAGTTGATCAATGCCCACGGCACCGGGACGACGGAGAACGACCGCATCGAATCCGAAGTGGTCCGCGAGATCTGGCCGGGGGAGCGGAGTCGTCCTTGGGTCCAGGCCACGAAGAGCCTCCTCGGCCACACCTTCGGGGCTGGTGGAGCCTTCGAGGCGGCGATCTGCGCGAGGGGATTGCACGAAGGGCGATGGCACGGCACGCCTTGCTCCGAACCCGTGGAGGGAATGCGGGTGCTCGACCGGAGCGCGGATCTGGATCTCCGAACGGTCCTGACCTTGAGCCTGGGCTTCGGGGGGCACAACGCGGCCCTTGTGATGGAGAAACATGTCCCCTGAGGATTCCCAATACAGGAGCCCGAGGGTGTGCGTCACGGGAGCGAACGGCTTCATCGGAAGCCACGTCGTCGAGATGTTCGAGCAGGAGGGAGTGGCGTGCTTGTGCCTGGTCCGTCCAGGGAGCCCGGTGGGCAACCTCCTGGAGGCCGTCGGCCGTCCGCGCATCGCTCGAGCCCACCTGGAATCATCCGAAGCGCGCGACGTCTTGGTCGAGACCTTCCGAGGGGTCGAGTGCGTGATCCACGTCGCCGGGAGATCGAGCGACTGGGGGCGAGCGGCATCCTTCGAGCGGGCGAACGTCCAGGCGACCCGAAACGTCCTCCTGGCGGCGCGGGAAGCCGGAGTCCGCAGGATCATCCTGGCGGGCAGCATTTCTTCCTACGGGGAATCCGACTCGCCCCATTGCAAGGACGAGGATTGGCCGGCGAATCCGTTGCAGACCTATCCCCTGGGAAGATGGTTCCCCTCGGCCATGAACCACTACCGCCGCACCAAATGGGAGGCGACGCGTTGGGCGATGGAGTTCGCGAAGGAGAACGGCATCCACCTGACCGTGCTCGAACCGGTATGGATCTTCGGGGAGCGCGAGGCGAGCAGCGGGTTCCACGAGTACCTCGACGCCGTCCGGTCGTTCCCGGTCGTCCCGGGCTCGAGGACCAACCTGTTTCCCGTCTTGTACGTCCGGGATCTTGCCCGGGCGTTCCTGAGGGTCTACCGGTTGCAGCGACCGGGAGTGGAACGGTTCATCGTGGGCAGCCTTCGGGAACGAACCATGGAGGAGACCCATGGTGCGATGAGGCGTCGAGCCGGAATCCGTCCACCGTGGCTTCTTCCCCGCGGACCCTCGATGATCCTCGGGACCCTCCTGGAATTCCTGTGGACCTTGGCGGGGAGTACGGCGGCTCCCCCACTCACGAGATCCCGGGTGGCGATGATGTTCGATTCCATCCGCTTTTCCGCCGAAAGATTCCATCGCGTGTTCGGACCATTCCCGGAGACGCCTTTCCACGAGGCCATCGAACGGACGGTGTCCTGGTACGCCTGCAGCAGGGGGATGGCATGAGCGCAAGCATTCGACAGATCCGCGGAGTCGCGAAGCTCGTCTTCAACCTCCGGTTGTGCATCGATCGTTTCTTCTTCTTCGGGCGCGATCTGCTCCAGGGACGCATGGATCTTCGTCAATTCGTGGCGACTTTGCGGCGTCTGCTCGGGTTCCTGGTCCGGATGCAGCACAACAAGTTCACCGAGATCGAGGGTCGGATCCGCCTGGGGCTCTACATCCCGGGGTATCCGTCCCGCGCCTTCGACCAGGCCTCCCGCAAGTTCGCGACCTTCGGGGTGAAGAGCCCCAACACCACGGTTCTCATCAGCCTGACTTCGGCGTGCGCGTTCCGGTGCGAGCACTGCTACCAGCACCTGGACAAGGGAGCCGACAGTGCCCTCGATCCGATCCTGCAAGCGGCGCGGGAGCTCCAGGATCTCGGGACCGCTTTCGTGAACATCGAGGGAGGCGACACCTTCCTGGCCTACGAACGGCTTCGCCGGCTGTGCGCCACGCTGGACGATCGCTCGGAGATCTGGGTCAACAGCGCCGGAAAGGGCATCACTCTGGAGCGATTGGCCGAACTCAAGACCTTGGGGCTCACCGCGGTGATGTTCAGCATGCACAGCCACGAGCCTGAAAGGATGAATTCCTTCATGGGCCGAAGCGACGCCTGGTCTTCCATGTCCACGGGCATCGATCTTTGCCACCAGGCCGGGGTCCCCGTGGCCCTCAATTGCTGCCTGACCGTGGATCAGTTCTCCGACGGAACCTTCGAAGCCGTCATGGAACGCGCCAAGTCGTTCGGAGCCTGCCTCGTCCAGTTGATCAAACCCAAGCCAGCTGGGAATTGGTTGCACAGCCATCACAGCGCCTTTCCGCCCGAAGTCCTCTCGGGGATCGCCGAAAAGGTCGCGACCTACAATTCCCATCCCGGATATCGGAACTTTCCGTCGATCAGCGCCCAGATCGTGGAGGAGAGCCCTCAGGTCTTCGGTTGCACCGCAGGTGGAACGGACCGCTTCTACATCAACGCCAAAGGGGACGTGCAGCCGTGCGAATTCCTCAACCTCAGCTTCGGGAACCTCAACGAGGAGTCCTTCGGGGCGATTTTCGAGCGGATGCGCAAAACCTTCGACCGTCCGGGACAGACTTGGCTCTGCGAGAAGCACGCCTCGGATGTGGCCTCCATCATGCAGGAGCGGAACCTCGATCGGCTTCCCCTTCCGCTGGACCAATCCCGCAGGATCCACGAGAATTGGAACCTCGGCCCGGAAACCCCGTTGTACCGGGAGATCGAAGACCGGTAACGTCCATCCTGCCGTGGAGGCGCGCACGGTGCGCCTGCATGGAGGTTGGCAGTCCGCGGGAACCCAGGGGGGAACCCTGGGACGCCGGGCTCCAGGGCGCCTTCTTCCCGTCGAGCGTTTGGACGAATCCTGGCGGTGAGGGCGTCCCCGGATGCTCCGGTGGGGGGAAGGGCTTCCTTTCCCCGGTGCGAGGCGATTCGACTTTCGACGAAGGGGAGCGCGCAGCGGGGATTTGTCCACGTAGGCAGGAGGCTTCGCGCAGCTCCAGCATGGGAGGACCCCGCTCCGCCTTCAGGGAGCAGATTCCCTCCAAGTGGGTGCAGGAAAGAGATGGCGGATTGGGTCTGCGCAGGACGCTGCACAAACCAGGAGCTCCTGGCACGATTGATGCGCCGGTACAGGGGGAGTTCCACCCGGATACGGAGGTCTTGCGTGACGAGAGAGTGGTCTTTTCCAGGAGTCTTGATGTTTTGGGCCATCCTGGGCTCGAGCCCCGCCATCGCCGAGGATGCCTTTTTCAGTGTCGGTCCCCAGGTTTCCTGGAACTTCGGTGGCTCATCCAGTGCACCGAGGTGGACCTTCGGGTTCGAGGCGAGCTACTGGGGGGCTTGCATCCCTTGCGATGAGGAGGAATTCGCACCGCCTAGATCGGTGGCCATCGATCTGCAAATGGACGAGAAGGGGGTTCGATTCTGTCTGAAGGGGCAGGCATGGCTGCTCGTGGGGCTGTCCACAGGCCCTGTGGTCGGTTGGTCCGAATCGGGAGGAGTCGATCTCGGCTGGAAGACCTCGATCTGGGAGCCCCTGCTCTGGATGGACTTGGATCTGCCGAAGCCTCGAGATTCCTTTGTGGGCTTGGTCGTGCCGGAGGTGTCCTGGACGGCTGGAATGCAGGAAGGAAGCCCCTTCTCCGTCGGAGGTCTGGCCAAGGTGGTCGCTCTGGACCGATAAAGGAAGCGATGCCCCGACCGCTCCCCCCCCCCGCCGGAGGTCTCGAACCTGAAAGATGGAAGGCGAGGAACGGCGCCTCCGGCTGGGGGGAGGCTCGGAGCCAGGGTGCTCGAACGAAGGATGGATCCTCGGGTGATGGAAATAGGGGGGCGACACGGCGCAAATAAGTTTTCGCGCTCCCCATTCGGCCAAAGGGGTTTTGGGGATTCCAGGATCCTCCTTCCGAGGTGCGGGAAACGACAACCGGAAAAACGGGTTCAAAAATCCAGAATCCGATAAATTGCCGACGCCGAGGCGGAAACGTCTCCCGGCAGCGGAATTGCCGACAGAATATGTCAGATCAATCGGATAATTCGCTCCTCTTCTCCGATTGCAAACCCGCATGGGAAAAGGAGTTGCGCCTATCGGACAGGACCCACGACAGCGCGGGATCTTGTTATCTTCGCTTGCGTATCAATCTCATTCCGGGAGTCACATGGCCACCAAGAAGAAGCCCCTTCCCACCGGGGCGGGAGTCCTCGCCTCGACCCATCCCTTGCCCGACTACGGTGCCGCTCCGGCCCAAAGTCGCGAGGAACGCATCGAATGGTACCGCCTCATGTACCTGACGCGGAAGTTCGAGGAGCGTTCCTACCAGAGCTACCAGACCGGTCTGATCGGCGGATTCTGTCATCTGTACAACGGTCAGGAGGCGGTTGCCGCCGGCACATTCGCGGCGGTGACCGATGCCGACCCGGTCATCACGGCCTATCGCGACCACGCCCACGGCTTGATGCGCGGCATCCAGCCAGGACCGGCTTTCGCCGAGCTCTACGGCCGCGCGACCGGTGTGGTCAAGGGCAAGGGTGGCTCCATGCACTACTTCAACGTGGAGAAGCAGATGTGGGGCGGGCACGGGATCGTCGGAGGCCAGACGGCCCTCGGCCTCGGTCTCGCGTTCGCCACCAAGTACCTCGGCGAGAAGAAAGTCTGCTTCTGCTACATGGGCGATGGCGCGGTCAATCAGGGAACCTTCCACGAATCCTTGAACCTCGCCCAGCTCATGCAGATCCCCGTGATCTACGTGATCGAGAACAACATGTATTCCATGGGCACGGCGGTCGAGCGCCACTCCGCTCCCGTCGAACTCTACAAGCGAGCACTCGGCTACGACATGCTCGGCGTGCGCGCCGAGGCGCAGGACTTCGACATCGTCCGCCAGGTCTCCTGGACGTTGGCCGAGAGGGCTCGCAAGGAGAACATGCCGGCGATCCTCGAGCTGATGACCTACCGCTACCGCGGGCACTCCATGAGCGATCCGCAGCTGTACCGTTCCAAGGACGAGGTTGAGGAGTATCGCAAGCACGATCCCATCGAGATCCTGCGCGAAAAGATCCTCGCCGAAGGAATCATCAACGAAAAGGATCTCGACTCGCTGGAGGAGAAGGTGCGCAAGGAGGTCGTCGCCGCCCACGATTGGGCGCTGGCCTCCCCGTTCCCCGCCCAGTCCGAGATCTACACCGACATCTACGCCTGAGGAGAATCCCGAAGTGGCCAAGATCGCCTATCGTGACGCCGTCCGTGACGCCATGGCCGAGGAGATGACCCGCGATTCACGCGTGTTCCTCATCGGCGAGGAAGTCGCCCAATACAACGGAGCCTACAAGTGCTCCAAGGGCCTGCTCGACAAGTTCGGCCCCGATCGCATCATCGACTCGCCCATTTCGGAGGCCGGGTTCGCCGGTCTCTGCATCGGAGCCGCCATGTACGGGCTCCGTCCGATCGCCGAGTTCATGACGTTCTCGTTCTCCTTCGTCGCTTTCGACCAGATCGTGAACAACGCCGCCCAGATCCGCTACATGAGCGGCGGCCAGATCAAGATCCCCATGGTCTTCCGCGGCAATTCCGGAGGGGGGCACCAGATCGGAGCCACTCACAGCCATGCGCCCGAGAACATCTATGCGACCTTCCCCGGTTTGAAGGTCGTGGTTCCCGCTTTCGCCGCCGATGCCAAGGGGCTTCTCAAGAGCGCCATCCGCGACGACAACCCCGTTCTCGTCATCGAGAACGAGGCTCTGTACGGACGGGAGTCCGAGGTGCCCGAAGGCGAATACCTCACTCCCATCGGCAAGGCGAACATCCTGCAGGATGGCGTGGACCTCACCATCGTGACCCATGGACGCAGCTGCTGGACCGTCTTGGAAGCGAACCAGGAACTCCTCAAGATGGGGATCCGGGCCGAAATCATCGACCTCCGCTCGATCAAGCCCCTCGATTGGCCCACCGTGTTCGCCTCGGTGCGCAAGACCCACCGTCTGGTGTGCGTCGACGAAACCAAACCCTTCTGCGGGGTCAGCTCCCAGGTTGCGGCCGAAGTGTCGCGCGCCTGCTTCGATCACCTCGACGCACCTGTGCTGCGGGTGACCTCCGTCGAAGCCCCCATGCCCTTCTCGTCGGCTCTGGAAGACGAGTGCATCCCCAACGTGGCCCGCATCATCGAGGCCGTGAAAGAGGTGGTTGCCTGATGGCCAACGCGATCCTCATGCCGCGCATGTCCGACTCCATGGTGGAGGGGACCCTCACCAAGTGGCTGAAAAAGGAAGGTGACGTTCTCAAGAACGGCGACCTGATCGCCGAGATCGAGACCGACAAGGCCACCCAGGAAGTGGAGTGTTTCGAACCCGGTGTCTTGCTCAAGCAGACCGTCGCCGAAGGCGGAGTGGTGCCCGTTGGTGGGCCGATCTGCATCGTGGGATCCGCCGGCGAGGACATTTCCGCTCTTCTGGCCCAGGCCGCCGCCGACACCTCCGTCCAGGCGTCCAAGGTCAAGGCCGAAAGCGACACCAAGTCCGCCGACGAAAAGCGCGCTCCGGTGGCGCCTCCCTCCGAGGCATCCGCTGCGGTCACTCCGGTCCAGCCCGTGGTCGCTGCGGAATTCAAGAACGCTGCTCGAGGTGCCATCATCGAAGGTCAGGCGACCGATGTCGCTTCCTCGGAAGGGGAGCTCGCCGGACGTCTGCGCGCCTCGCCCTTGGCACGGAAGCTGGCGGCCGAGAAGGGCGTGAGCCTTTTCCAGGTCAAGGGAACCGGACCGGGGGGGCGCATCACCGTCCAGGATGTCCAGAACGTCCTCGACGGCAAGGGAGCTCGCGCCCCCTTGGCGGCGGTGGAAGGAGGCGTTTCCGCCCCGTTCGCTCCCGTGGCCGATCGATCGACCGCCGACGAGAAGATCGCCTTGTCGAACATGCGCAAGACCATCGCGCGTCGCCTCCAGGAAAGCAAACAGCAGGTACCCCACTTCTACTCGACCGTGGAAGTGGATGCCGAGCCCTTGCAGGCGTTCCGCGAGCAGATGAACGCGGGATTGGCCGCGACGGCGGCGGGGCTCAAGTTCAGCGTCAACGACCTGGTCCTGAAGGCGGTGGCCCTCGCCGCGAAGGAAGTTCCCGAAGTGAACTCCTCCTGGGAAGGCGACAGCATCAAGCGCTATGCCGCGGTGCACGTCTCCTTCGCCGTCTCCCTTCCCACCGGCCTGATCACGCCGGTGGTTCGCGATGCGGACATCAAGCCCTTGAAGCAGCTTGCCTTCGAAGCCAAGGCCTTGGGCAAGCGCGCCAAGGAGAAGGGGCTCAAGCCCGAGGAATTCACGGGGGGGACCATCACCGTCTCCAACCTGGGAATGTTCGGGATCGACTCCTTCCAGGCCATCGTGAACCCTCCGCAGGCGGTCATCGTCGCCGTTGCGAGCATCGTCGAGAAACCCGTGGTGAAGAACGGGGCCATCGTGGTCGGCCACACCATGAAGCTCACGCTTTCGGGCGACCACCGTGCCGTCGATGGCACGGATGGCGCCAAATTCCTCGTGGTCTTGAAGTCGATCCTGGAGAACCCCACGCTGCTGGTTCTCTGAGGCATCGAAGGGCTCTGACCCGGATCCTGCCAAGCCCCCCCTTCGGTGATCCCGAAGGGGGGGCTTCACTTTTCTGGAGATTCCGGGTCTTGGGGAGAGGTTTCGTGTGGCTGGTGGACCGGACGGAAACGAAAGGTCCTCCTCCGCTGCGGGGGCGGAGGAGGACCGGAACCGTCTTCCTCTCGAGGAAGGAGGAAGACTCTTCAGGATGGCTTCGGGGAATGGCGGGAATGGTTTCGAAGCCCCCCGATCAGGGGTGGAGGGATTTCCACCCGTGTTGGAACTTGTGGCTCAATGAGACCTCGAGCGGTGCCTTCCTCCCTGGGAGCGGGCTTCCGGCCGAGGAGCCGCCCGAGGGCGGTCGAATCCGTGGGATCTCTCCCAAGGGGTGGATCTGCGGACCAGAGGTTGCGGGTAGTAGCGGGGGGCGGCCACATGAACCACGCGTGGGCGATGGGAGTGGTGAGGCGTCACGTACACGACCCGGGGAGGGCAGGCACGGTGTTCCTCCACGTACACCACCTGCGGGGCCGGTTCGCGTTCGACGACGATCACTTCCGGTCGGGGGGCTGGTTCCCCGATGGTGATGGTGAAGCTCGATGAAGTCCGGACCTTGGCCGGGGTGGATGCGGCCAGACCCGCGAGAATGGTGGCGATGGTGAGAATCGATTTCATGACGGTGCTCCTGTTTTGACGGGGCGGATCCGATCGAAGCAGATGGGTGGGTCCGTTCGGACTCAGTTTCCCTTGTGCTTTCCTTTGCGGGCGGCCTTGTTTTCCGCCTTCTGCTGTTGCCGGAGCTCCTTGCGCTCGGCGCGTTGTTCCTGGCGCATTTCCTTGCGCTCATCATGTTGGCTCTTGACCAACTCCTTGACTTCCGCGCGGGCCTGGGCGCGTTTGCCGCTGTCGGCTGGAATCTCCTTGAGGCTGGCACGCAGATCCTGCTTCATGGCTTTGTGAGCCTGATGCATGGAATCCCTTTCGGCGTGCTGCTCGGTCCTCAGTTCCATGCGGGCCTCCTTGTGGGCCTGATGGATGGAATCGACCGATTCCTGCGCGATCGCGGCCAGGGGGAGGGTCAGGGCTGCAAGCAGGGCGATGTGAGCGTTCATGGGTGTTGTTTCTTTCGTCTGGAGGGTGGAACTCTGGGGCTTCCCGATGACATCCTATCATGCCAGAATCGTGCCAATCCGTGGCGGCCCGAAGGGTTCAGGCATCGATGGAGTGGCGAGCAGGAAAAACCGGGGCCGGTAGTTCCGGTCCGGCTGGGATTCCCGGAAATCACTTTTTCCAGGGGTCGCCTTGGAGTGATTTCGGGGGATTTCCAAGAGCGGTGGAGCGGGGTCTGGACACCCTCGGACCAGGACCATGGAGGGGCTCGGTCAACCACAGTCACTGCGGGTGGCGCTGCCGGAAGCCGGAAAAGGCAATCACCGGGACAGGAAGGAGCGGGGAAGCCTCAGCTGTGCAATTGCAGGGCGAAATCCAGGAGCCATCCTTCCCGATTGCTCAAGGCGGGATGACTCGGAGAGGATTGCGTCGAGAATACCCATCCGGCACGGCCGGTAAGTTCCCAAGGCGAACGGTTCGGCCGAAAAGCCGCGAAGAACCCCGGCGTGGTTTCGAACACCCAGGGGACGCCTTGGCGGAGGGAGGTTTTCCGGTAGAAATCCCCCCTGGATGTCATGGGAAGCAGCTCGGCATGCTCGTCCTCGGGAACGAGGAGGAAGGTTCCGGATTCCCATCCCCGCGGGTCTTGCTCCAGCCACCGGTCGCGTTCCAACCCCCACCGCCCGCTCCCTTCGATTCCCGGTCCGAGGAGGACGCCCCTCCAGGGGAGAAGCCCCTTCAGGGAAACGGAGGATTCCAGCATATCCCGATGGATCCGCACCAGACCGGATCGGGTTTTCGGGGGGTAGGCTCCGATCGACGCAAAGGAATGGAGGACCCGGTCCTTGATGAAACCGAACTCGCTGATGGTCTGCACGGGAACCACCGGTGGATCGAGATCGAGTTCCGGGGTTCTTCTCCACCTCAGGTTCATGCTCCCCCAAAGGTTCCAGTCTTGGAGGCCGAACCTGGCGCGTAGCGAGGTTCCGAAGGTTTGGTCGCCCTTCCTCGACACGAATCCCTCGATTCCAGCCAGGAGTGTCCGAAGCAAGGGGACGTTCCAGCGCGCGTCGAGACCGCCGTCGGATTCGCTCTCCTTCCCGATGAGAACCCAAGGCCGAACCAGGAAATGATGGTCCCCTCGGACATGTTCCCAGGTCAGGCGGAGTTCGGCGGCCGCGGAGGATTCCAGGGAGTGGTGGGAACCCTGGACGACGGCGGCGATGTAGAGGGGATGGAGAAGGCTCGGTGGAAGTTGGACCTCCCCGAGAAGCGCTGCGGAGACCTGTCGGATGTCGCTGGAAACGGGTTCCAATTTGGTCGTGAGTTGGAGCCTCCAAGGCTGGAGGAACGTGCTTTGAGGCGTCAAGGAGGGCGGTTCCGCGAGGACGAGCAGCTCCAGGAGGGAATCGGTCCAGCCTTGGGGGTTTTCCACCGAATGGAGCAGGTCCAGGGCCGAGAGGGTGTCGCCTCGACGGAGAAACGAATCGACCGCGACAGGAACCGGCAAGTCCAGGAAGGGAGGAGGAAGGGTATCCGGCGGCTCCGGCATTCCAAGCAGGTCGCTGGGCAGGGTGTCCGATTCGGGGGGGTACAGAGCATCGATCCAGCCCAGGAGGGAGTCGGATTGGCATTCCTGGTCGAACGCGGGATGGATCGTCGAGTCGGCGACGAGGGTGTCGGCGGGGACGATCTGCTCCGCGTAGGGGGATGTGGCGACCATCGAGACAAGGGCGGATACGACAAAACACCAAGATCCGAGACCGTGGTGTCCTTTGGGCCGCAATGGTTGGTCAGCGCTTCTCGAGTCCCTCTTTTCGGCGCTGCCTGGCCGACCCATCCTTCTTCACCTCCTGGAGCCTCTCGACTCGTTGTTCACGGCGCTCTTCCCACTTCTTGCGGGCGCCACTCCTGCGGGAATCGGCCTCTTTTTCCAGCTGCGCCAAGGCGGCGCGATGCTTCTCGAGGAGTTCCCGATGCAATCGAAGTCGTTCTTCCGGAGGCAATTGGGAGGAGCGCCTCACCAGCTCCTGTCGGTCTTTCTGGTATTTCTCCCGCAACTCGTCCAGTTGGCGCCTCAGCTGGGGGTCTTCCCCGGAGCGGCTGGACTCCGAGGTCATCAGGGACAGGGGTTGGCTGATTCCTGATCCGGGAAGGACCAGCAACAACAGCAGGAGCCAGAAGGCGAGGGGAGAGCCGGAATGAATGCCTTTGAATCGATCCATGGAAGCCCCCCCTTTCTCGTATGGCCCGATGCAGATTCCCTGCATCCGCCGGGATGAACCATCAATTCCCGGGCCAAAACATGCATCGCGAAGGGGTGGATGATCCCCTACCAATTCAAGAAATAAAAAGCGGAACACAAGGTTCCGCTCTCTCCGGGGGAACCCGGTTTTGGATCGAACGCGCTTACTTGGATTTCGCCGAATCGGCGGCGACGACCTTGGCGGTGTCCGCGGCGTGCTGGACCGTATCGGCCTTGGCGGAGTCGGCCATGGCGGCGACTTTGGCGGTGTCCTTGGCCGGAGCGGCCTTGGGGGTGGTCTTGGCGGTGACGGTGACCACGGCTGCCGCGAGGGCCAGGGCGATGATGTGCTTCATTGGGAATCTCCAGTTGGGTGAATGGGAGAAACCCACTGCAGCGGGCGAGCCGAGCCGGAAACTCCCGGTCCCAGTCTAGGAATTCAGCGAGGGGATTCCTGGATCCGCTATTTCGAAAGTGTTGACCTGGAAGTCCGCACGAGCAGGGGTGGATTGATCCGGAATCCCTGGATCAGGATTCGAGACTGGATTCGTACATCCCCAGGCGACGGAGAAGATCTCGAAGCACCTTGCGGTCGATCCCCAGGATCGAGCCCGCCTGGGTCAGGTTCCCCCCCGACTTGGTCATTGCGGATTCGACCGCGGCTCTTTCCGCCGCCTCCCGGATCTCGGCAAGCGTCCCCATCGCGGCGACCGCCTCCGGGAGCCCGAGGTGATCGGGTTGGATCCTTTCCCCCCCCGAGAGAAGAAGGGCTCGTTGGAGGCAATTCTCCAACTCTCGCACGTTGCCCGGCCAGGAATGTCGGAGAAGAGCCTTCTCCGCGGCCCGGCTCAGGCCCGGGAAGGGCATTTCGAATTCCCTGGCGGCCTTCTGGGCGAACACTCGTGCCATGGGAAGGATATCTTCGGAGCGATCCCGCAAAGGTGGCAGGCGGACCGAGGCGACGTTCAGCCGGAACAGCAGATCTTGGCGGAATCGTCCTTCGCGGACCAGGCTTTCCAGGTCCCGATGGGTGGCCGCGACAATGCGGACATCGACGGCGATTTCGCGGGAGGAACCCACTCGGCGGATCGTTTTTTCCTGCAAGGCACGCAGGAGAGCGGCCTGGAGCTGCGGAGCGAGCTCCCCGATCTCGTCCAGGAAGAGGGTTCCTCCGCGAGCGGATTCAAACAGACCAGCCCTTTCGGAAGTGGCTCCGGTGAACGCACCCTTCTCGTGCCCGAACAGTTCGGATTCCATCAAGGATTCGGGGATGGCCGCGCAATTGATCGCCACGAAGGGGCCCTGGGCGCGGGGGGAGACGGAATGGACCATCTGGGCCAGACGTTCCTTGCCGGTTCCGGTTTCGCCGAGAACGAGGAGCGGAACCGTCGCGGATGCGAATTTCTTCGCTTGGGCGATGGTTGCGAGGATGTTCGGGGAGAAGGCAAGCATCCCCGGGGCGGGACCCGACAGGGAATCGAGGGCGCGACGATCCTCCAGGTGCCGTCTGGCGGCACCCAGAACCCTAGCGATGGTGGAGAGCAGCCGGTCGAAGGCGGTCAGGTCGGAGGAGGAGAAGGAATCCTCGCGCCCGGTCCGGTGCAAGTAGAGGCACCCCAGAGGCGTCATGGAATCGGAGGACCGAATGGGGGCGCAGAGGATGGATCGAATGTCGGACCGGCGCAAGGAGGGGCCGGCGAGCGCTTCGCCCTCGGTGGCGGATTCCGACCAGAGGATGGCCCCACCCTTGGCCAGGGAAGCCTGGACCGCGGAGCGGGAGGGCGATACGTCCTTGCCCATCGGCCAGGAAGCGACCAAGCGATCCCCTTCCTCCCCCTCCAGGAGGATGCCGCCGTCGGCGTCGAGGAAGGCTCCGGCGAATTCGAGGAGTCTGGGCAGCGACGTCGAAGGGTCGTCCGCCTCGAGCAGGGCATCGACCGCTTCGAGGACCGGTTCGACGGGCAGCCGCGGTTCGATCCGGGGACGATCGAGACGCAGGACCGTCCCGTTGGAAAGACGGATCTCGGTCTTCTCGACGAGTTCGACGGGGATTCCCGGAGGGGCGGGACGCCCATCCACGGCAACCCCTTTGACCAGGGGCTCGGCGACCACGTGGTCGGGACGTCGGAGCAGTTGCACTTCGGCGCCTTGGCATCCGGGAAGGACGATGTCGCCGGATTGGGCGGAACCGACGATGGACAATTTGCGCTCGAGGGGGAAGCGGGCACCCTCGGGGGTCAGCAGGAGCCAGTGGGAGGTCATTTCATGGGTCCTCGGCGGGGAGGGAGGAGGTTCCACCCAGCCAGATGGTATCGAGAAGGGGCAAGCCGACAGCGTCGCGGATCTGGATCCGGTGGCGACCTGGTGCAAGGAGCAGGATACCACCGGCCGGAGGGTCGGTGGCGAGTCCATCGACGCGCAGGGAGGCGCCCGGAGGCATCGCGGGCAAGGAGAATTCCGCGGAGGCCTCGATGGAGGAGAAATCATCGGCTCCCCAGGTGGAGGGAGGTCGCCCCCGCGACGAGGTCGGCGATGCGATGGAGGAGGACGGTGAGGGCCAGATCCAGGCGAGGATGGCCGAAAGCAGGGCCGCGACTCCGCAGATCAGGATGCTGGGCCGTACGTGGTAGCGTCGGCGACTCCTTTCCCTTGCGAAACGGCCCAATTCGGGAAGCAACGCTTCGGGATCGTCGGTGCGCTCGATCCGCTCCCTTTGCCATCGCCAGGCATCGTCCCACCTCCTGGTGGCGACGGCCTGGGCGACGGCTTCGGCCATCAAGGCTTCGTGGAGGGCATCCATGTGGCGTCGCAGTCGTTCGGAGGGCCAGTCGCCCCCTTCCCGCGCCAGATCGCGGGCGAGTTCGTGCGCCGTGGGACGGTTCGCGGGCTGCGAATCGACGGCACGGGCGAGAACGGGAATGTCCTGGGCCAACCGCGCGAGACCGTCGTCCATGACCGCGGAGGTCCATTCCTCCCGGGAAGTCGTCCAGGGGGAGGGTATCCGGTCGAGAAGCCTCAGAGCCAGGACTCCCAGGGAAAAGACGTCCGACGCGGCCGAAGCGGGTTGCCCCTGGATCCGTTCCGGCGAGAAGGTTTCCCACGTGCCACCCCGGTTCGACTCTCCGAAGGAGGACATTCCGAGATCGACGACAATCACCTCCCCATCGGGAATCGCCAACAGGTTCGAAGGGGAAAGGTCCCCATGGACCACGCTTCGATTGTGCAGGTTGGCCACCGATCGAGCCGCGGCCGACACCAGAAGCAGCCGATCCCGGTGGTCCAGGGAGGAGGGCAAGGTTCCCAGGGGCACACCTTGGATCCAGGTCATGGCGATCCAGGGGTGGCTGGATGCGAGGTCCTTGGCCAGGAGGGAGGGGACGGGGGCGCCGGGGAGTCGTTCCAGCAATTCGGCTTCGAATTGGAGATCTCCCCGGGACGGAGGGTCGGATTTCACCACGACCCATCGTCCCGGATCCTCCTGCCAGGCAAGCCAGACTTTCCCTTGCCCCCCTTGTCCGAGGGGAAACCCGGATTTGAAGCCGGTGGGCGGTTTGGAACTCACCGAGCCGAAACCTTCGAATCGGGGGAATCTGTCGACAATCCCAGGGAATCCCGAACCTTTCGCACCATGTCGGACAGCCATGGATGGTCCGGGGAACGGCGAAGGGCCTGCTCGAAATAGAGCAGGGCGCCTTCCGGATCCCCTTCGCTCAGCGACAACTCGCCCAATCCCGCCCAGGCCGGCAAGTAGCTGGAATCGGCTTCCAGGGCGCGATTGTACCAGCGCTCGGCAAGGGGGGCATCGCCTCCCGCGCGAGCGAGGCGTGCAAGGAACTGGGCCGAGGGAGGGTGCTTGGCTCCGGTGGCCTGGGCCTCCTCGGCGGCGTGGACCGCCTGGGGCAGATGACCATCCCTTTGCCAGCACAAGGCCGCGTGGAAAAGTGCGTCGGCCCGATCGGGAGCGGTGGATTGGGAGGAATCGAGGCGCTCGACGATGAGGAAATCGCGGGCGAGGGATTGCCAGCGACGTGCGGAATCGAGGTCGGCGGTTTCCGCCTCCCGTTCGAGACCTGCCCGCGACAGGGCCAGTCCCAGGCGGGCCACCGCGAGATCCGGATCTTCCTGGACGCAGGCATCGTACAGGGCGATGGCGCGAGGCCAATCCTCGAGCTGCAGGAAGCGGTCCGCGCGAGCAAGATCCGGCTGGCGGCAGGATGCCAGAAGGACCAGGGTCCCCAGGAATGGGATTCGAAGCGACCAGATCATCGTACATCAAGGAACCTAGATACCCGACCCGATTAGGGCGATGGTTTTCGATATTGGGAAGCCTCGTGGATACCAAAAGACCGTTGATCTGGATCGGGGGCTGGGCTTCCGATCTGCAAAGCTGGGAAAACCACCTCGGCGAAGCCCTGGAGGGGTTCTCTCCAAGATTCATCTCCGCCCACGTCCTTCTGGAAGGGGCGGGAAGGTTGCGGACCCTCCTGGATAGCCTATCCGGGGACGCCGTCTTGGCGGGGTGGTCGTTGGGAGCCCTTCTCGTGGAACGCATGTTGCGCGAGGGAATGGTTCCCGAGGGGATGCCTGTGGTGCGCATCTGCCCCTTTCTGGATTTCTGCTCTCCAGCCGGGACCTGGACCACCCGACACCTCCGACTCATGGCCCACCGATTGTATGGCGATCCCCACGGCGTCCTGGAGGATTTCGCGAATTTGGCCGGTATTCCCGCGGGCCCCCTTCGCCAGCTCTGGCTCGATCACGCCACGGCACTGGGAGAGGACAATCTGGTGGACGGACTCCAACTCCTGGGGTCCTTGCGCCTGGAATCCCCGTGGGTGGCGAGGCCTGGTGGATTCATCGTCTCCCCCGACGACCGGGTCAGTCCGAAAGCCTCCTTTCCGGAGGAATCCACCGAATGGATGCCTCCCGGATCGGGGCATGTTCCCTTCCTGGTCCACGGCGAGGCCTTCAACCTGGCCCTGCATCGCCTCGCAGGATCGTGATGGAGGGCACCTCATCGCAGATGGGGCAGGGGCAGTCGAAACGGTCCGATTGGCAAGCACGGCGGTTCGATCGGGCAGCCGGCACCTATGAACGTGTCACACCTGTCCAAGCGTCCATGGCTCGCAGACTGCGTTCGTTGCTGCCGATCGACCCCCCGGTCGAGAGGATCCTGGAGCTCGGGTGCGGAACCGGACATTTCACGCGAGAGTTGCTGCGAGCGTTTCCGGATTCCCGACTGACCGTGACGGATCTCGCGCCCTCCATGCTGGGGTTCTGCGCCGACCACCTGGACGAATTCGATCGCCAACGGGTGGATCTGCGCATCCTGGACGCTCGTCTCCCCGAAGTCGACCAGGAGTTCGACCTGGTCGCCTCCTCTTCGGTGGTCCAATGGTTCCCCGACTTGGGAGGGCATTTCCAGGCCTGCTTCCGTCTCCTGGCTCCCGGAGGGGTCCTGGCCGTGTCGGCCTTCTGCAAGACCAACTTTCCCGAACTCGATTCCCTGCTTTCCGCCCCTCCCTGGGACTTCCCGGAACCACCGGGACATTTTCTGGTTGACGCCTGCCGACTGGCTCGGGAGAGCGGTTTCGAGATCCTGGTCTCCGAGGAGGATTCCGTGGAGTCGATCTACGCTTCCGCGCGCGAGTTCCTGAGGGCGATCGGCCAGGCCGGGGCATCCAGGGCTCCCCGCGAAGGTCGGTCGATGACCCGGAATCTCCTGGTGCAGCTCCTGGAGACCTACGACCGGAGTTTCGCCGTCGGGCAAGGTGTTCGAGCCACCTGGAGACCCTGGTTCCTGGTGTTGCGCAAGGAACCGAAGGTCTAGGAGCCGACGGGGCAGCCCTCGCTTCGCGGGGAACCAGGTTCGGCACCGGGGGAATCGCCGAGGTTCGAGAAGCCCTCCGAAAGGAATCCGACCAGGCTGGGATGCGGCCTGCGGGGCCGTCCTTGGCCGTCCATGCAGACGTGGACCGTGAAGCCGCTGCCCAGGAGGGCGCCATGGCGGTCGTCGCGACGAATCTGGTACTCGAAGCGGATCCGGAGTCGATCCTCGAGTCTCCCCGAAAGAAGGATCGCCACGGTGTCCCCGTAGCGGGTGGGGGCGTGGTATTCGCAATGGGCGACGAGCACCGGCAGCGCGAATCCTGCGTCCTCCAATGCGAGGTAGGAAACGCCGTTGTCCTCCAGCGCCTGGGTCCTGGCCACTTCGAGCCAGATCAGATGGTTGGCGTGGTAGGCGAACCCCATGCGATCGGTCTCCGCGTACCGGACCCGGATCCTGGTCGCATGGGCGAGGGAGGGAACGAAGCTCATTCCTCGTCGCCGGGTAGCCGGGCCATTCCCAGATCCCGGATCTTCTGCTGCAGGCTCTGCCGGTGCATGTCGAGCGTGGTCGCCGCGCGGCTGACGTTCCCCCCGGATCGATCGAGATGCGCCTGGAGGAACCTTCGTTCGAAATCGTCCACCACCTGGGCCTTGGCCTCGCGGAAGGTCGTGTCCAGCGCCACGGGTGGAAGGGCCAGCCAACCTTCGGGGGCCGGTTCGGAGAAGGAGGCGGGAGCCGTCGGAGGGGCTTGCATGGGGGACGCATCCCGCGTGGGCAGACCGAGGAGCTCGGGACCGATCTGCGGAGTCCTGGCCAGGACGCTGCAACGCTCTACGACGTTGCGCAGTTCCCGGACGTTGCCGGGCCAATCGTGCCCCTGAAGGACTTGTTCGGCGCGGGGAGAGAACTCCAAGCGCCGCGCCCCGGAGAAATGGGCGAGGAAGGCGCGCGCCAGGAGGAGGACGTCCTCGCCGCGTTCGCGAAGCGGAGGCAGATGGACGACCAGGACCTCGAGGCGGTATCGGAGGTCCTCGCGGAACCGACCTTCGGCGGACATCGCCGACAGATTCCGGTGCGTGGCCGCGACGACCCGGATGTCGACTTCGACGGGGCGCGAGGAGCCGATGGGCTCGACTTCGCGTTCCTCCAGCACGCGCAGGAGCCGGGTCTGGGCTTCGATGGGCATGTCGCCGATCTCGTCGAGGAAGAGGGTTCCTCCGTCGGCTTGCCGGATCTTCCCGATCTTGGCCGAGAGGGCGCCGGTGAATGCGCCCTTTTCGTGTCCGAAGAGCTCGGCTTCCAGGAGGGACGGGGGCAGGGCGCCGCAGTTGACCGCGACGAACGGACCTGGCCGACCCGCGAGTTCATGCAAACGTCGGGCGATCATCTCCTTTCCGGTTCCGCTCTCGCCCAACAGCAGCACGCTGGCGGAGGCGGGCGCCATGAGCTCGAGGTCCTGGAAGAGGCGCTTCATGCCGGCGCTCTCGCCCAGGAGGGTGCGGGTGGGGCGCCGTGCTTCGAGTTCTTCGCGCAGACGGTCCGCCTCCGTCCTGGACCGGTGGAACGAGGCGGCCCGCTCCAGGACCAGGACGAGCTCCTCGGGATCCGCGGGCTTCACCAGGTAGTCGTGGGCTCCCCGGCGCATCGCCTCCACGGCGATCCGCTCGCTGCCCTGGGCGGTGAACAGGACCACGGGAGGAGAGACGGGGCGATTCCCCAGGGATTCCAGGACCGACAATCCGTCCATTCCGCCCATCTGGTAGTCGAGAAGGACCCCATCGAAATTCCTGCCCTCGATGGATCGCAGTCCCTCCTCGCCGGAGGAGGCCTCGACGACTTCGTGGCCGGCGGCCTGCAGGAGGCGACGAGTCCCGTAGCGGGCGCCGGGATCGTCGTCGACGACAAGGAATCTGCTCATTCTGTACCCCACGAAAGACGGAATTGGGTCGATCCGGGAAGTGCGACGTGGACGAGCCGACCGCCCGCCTCCTCCGCCCGCTTCCGGCAAATGTAGAGTCCGAGCCCGGTTCCTCCGCGGCTGGCCAACGGAGTGAACAAGCGTGGACGGAACTCCTCCGGGATTTCACCCGGGTTGGTCACGGAAAGCAGGGGGCCCGCCTCCTCCAGGCCGATCCGCACGTTTTCGCCGCGGGGCGTGTGCTGCAGCGCATTGAGCACCAGGTTGAAGAGCACGGCCTTGAGGTCGTTTTCCGACATGGGGAAGGGGAGCGGGTCGGCGGGGGCGGAGATGACGATCCGGATCCCCCGGGAGTGCGCCTCCTGGTCGAGCAGTCCGCAGACCGCCCTCAGGGTGGCCACGGCGTCGTCGCAAGCTTGTCGGTCGCGGGCGAAATGGAGCATCCTTCGCACGGTGGCATCGAGGCGATCCACCTCCGAGGCGATCATCTCCAGATCCATGGCGAGCACCGATCCCTTGGGAACCTCCTTCCCGGCGGCGTGGGCGATGTTCTTGATCGACGAGAGGGGGTTCTTGATCTCGTGGGCCGCGGAGGCGGAGAGCAGACCGAGCATGGCCAGCCGTTCCCCCTCCTGCAAACGCCTCTCGGACTCGAGTTCCTTCCGGAGGTCGCGCCGGGCGTCGATCGCCGACTGGAGGGTCGCCAGGACGCTCCACAGGCGCGTCTGGATCTCGGGGGACATGCGGTGCGCCTTTCGACTGGGTCCGAGGAGGATCACCGTGTCGATCGGGCATTCGCGATCGGCGAGTTCGAACGTCCTCAACGGAAGCAGGATCCTCGCTCCGAGGTCTTCCCAGGCGAGGGCTTCCTCGCGGGAGGTCGCGCGCCGGAAGGTGGAGATCCGCCCTGGGGCCGCCGCCCGAAGGATGGAGGCGACCCCTTCGCGCGACGCGGGCTCCACCGCCGATCTGCACGACAGGATTCGTCCGAGGCATCTCGCGACGAACGACGGCAGGTCGGCGGGCAGATCTCCCCTGCGCAACCGGGTCTCGAGGGCTTCGAGAGCCTCGGACTGCTTCTCCTGGCGAAGGTTGAAGGTCCGGGAGGCGTTGCGGAACGCGATCCGGGGCAGCGGACCGAGCAGCATCGCGAAACCGATGCCCGCCATGAGGTAGGTCGCCAGGCGATCGAGGGGGGAGCCCGGGAAGATCTGCTTGTGGGCGACATAGAAGGCGAAGGGGACGAAAAAGATCAGCGCGCGCAGGAGGGAGGCGCGCGTCACCTCCAGGGCCACGGTGCCGGCGCGGTAGGCCGCGAAGAGGATCGCGACCGGGGGGACGATGTGCGCGAGATCGAACAGCAGCACCCAATGGTATTTGCCGGCCTGGTACCCACCTTGGTGCAGTTTGCCCAGGAAGGCCGCCCCGAGAAGGGCGACGCTCCACCAGAGGGAGTTTTCCAGGGATCGGCTGATTCTCCGGCCGAGATTGGACTGGTCCCGGCGAGCTCTGTGGAGGAGGATCGCGGCGATGGAGGACTGGAACGCGTCGCTGAGGAGGAAGGCCAGGACAAGGCCATCGATGTTGCGCAGGAAACTGTTCATCGGACCCGCCAGCACCGGCCCGAACCCGGTGACGACGAAGCCTGTCGGGACTAAATACCAGAGCAGCGGGGGAATCTTGCGCGTCGGCGCGCGCCATTGGGCGACCCCGTGCAGGAGCAAACCCGCCTGGATGTTGATCAACGCACCCTTCATGATGTCGAGGCACATCGACAGGAACGGGACCCGGCCGATGTCGAGGGTCTCGAGGTTCAGGGTGATGAAGGTCACCGCGAACCATGTCGACCAGCTGAGGGTCCATCCGAACAGGGGAGGGTTGAACCACACGGAACTGGCATTGCGGGAGCGTGCCGATCCCGCATGGGCGTGGGCGAGAGCTCCCACGGCCACGAGGATCAGCTCCAGGACCTGGGGAAGCGACATGGCCGAAATCATGCCCGGTCTCCTCCCCGAGGAACGTCAGACCTCAGAAGGCGTAGCCGAGACCGATCTGGACGAAATAGAAGCCACCCCAGTCGTCGGTGGTCTGGTAGCGTTCCACGCTCCCGGTGCGGTCGATTTCGAAGGTGCTGGGAGCATCCCAGTCGACGGTGTACCAGCCCACGGTGAAGCCCATCTGGCCTTCGATGAGCCAGCGACGGTCGTAGATCTTCTGGATGCCCAGAACCGGGGACATCTGGGGGCCGGAGACCTTGACTTCGGTGGGAGCGAGCTTCACGGTGTCGCGTTTCCCGTTGCGAACGACGTAGATGTCGCGCGGCTGGCCGTCGAACAGCTTGGTTCCCGTTTGCAGGTAGTACTGCGCGCTCATCTGGATGTACGATCCGGAGCCGAGCCCCGAGTAGATGCGACCGTACATGCCACCGGCGAAGCTGGTCGCCTTGACGGAATCCATCCCGAGGTAGAGGCTGAACAGCGGGCCGAAGGCGTAGGTGCCCTGGGGGCCGCCGACGTATTCGTAGCGGATCTCCTGGAGATCGACACCCGGAACCCAGATGAGGTCGACCTTGGGACCTTCGTCGCGTTTGGTCGCATCCATGCCGCCGAACACCTTCAGCGGAGAGATCACGATGCGGTGATGGGGATACTCGTATTCGCCGACGGGATAATCGTCGTATTGGGCGAAGGAGAGCGAGGTCATGGTCAGCAGGAGGATGGACAGGCTCTTCATGAGGACCTTTTCCGGTTGGATGGCGAGGTCTAACGCCCGTTGGCGCTGTGTAAAGGGATTCACTTCCCAAGGTAGGCTCATGCGCTCCAGCGATCAAGGCGCATCCGAGGTTCCGGCGGGACGGGGCGCTCGCCCCTTTGGTTATATATTCCCAAACACCATGAGGATACCGTCCCGCTCCAGCATCTATTTCACTCTTTCCTCCGTCCTGGTTCTCCTCTCCTTCGCCACGGCGGTGGGACAGGCGGCTGGAACGGGCAGTTTCTACCGGAGCGCGGATCGCCTGGGGCGGGTCCTGCAGCGGATCAACGACTCCTACGTCGAGGAGATCCCGTCGGATACCCTGGTCGATGCCGCGATCAAGGGACTCTCCACGGTCCTGGACCCTCATACTTCCTACTTCGTGGACAAGGAGGTCGACGACCTCAAAGTCCACACCGAGGCCCAATTCGGCGGCCTGGGGATCACCATCGGGGTCCGAGAGAACGTCCTGACCGTCATTTCCCCCCTGGACGGCACCCCCGCGCAGCGCATGGGAATCCAGGCAGGCGACCGCATCGTGGAAATCGACGGCAAGAGCACCCGCGGGATCACGGTCGACGACGCCGTCTCCAAGCTCCGGGGAAAACCCGGGACCAAGGTCACCATCAAGATCTGGCGGACAGGTCTCACCGAACCGCTCCCTTTCACCATCACGCGTGAAATCATCAAGATCGAGTCCGTCCCCTGGGCGGGAATCCTTCCCGGCAAGGTGGGGTACCTCAAGCTCGTCCAATTCGCCAAGCCCACCTCCGACGAAGTCGAAGCGGCCCTGCTGAAGCTGAAAGAGCAAGGGGCGACCTCCTACATCCTCGATCTCCGGTGGAATCCGGGCGGTCTTCTCAACCAGGCCGTGGAGATCAGCGAGCTCTTCCTGCCCAAGGGGCGCGTGGTGGTTTCCACACGCGGCCGCGTCTCCAGCCAGAACATCGAGATGGAATCGCGGCGCAGTCCCGTCATCGACACCGGCACTCCCCTGGTCGTGATCGTCAACGGAGGGTCCGCCTCCGCTTCCGAGATCGTGGCGGGAGCCATCCAGGACTGGGATCGAGGGGTGATCCTCGGCACGCAGTCGTTCGGAAAGGGTTCGGTCCAGACGCTCCTTCCCATGGATCAGACCCACCTCCTCAAGCTGACCATGGCCTACTACTACACGCCTTCGGGTCGCTGCATCAACAAGCGCGAAAACTCGGTCCGCTGGGGTCGGGATTCCGCGGCAGCCCCCGATACGGTCGCCGACAATGCACCGAAGAAGGAAAGCGAAGACGAGTTGGATTACGGGGAGTCCTCCGCATCCGACACCCTTCTCGACACCACCGGGCACCAGTCCTTCCGCACCAAGGTCCTCGGGCGCAAGGTGTGGGACGCCGGAGGCATCCTGCCCGACATGCGGGTTTCCGCCCGTCGCCTCACCCTCTGGCAGCAGGATGTGGAACGAAAGAACCTCTTCTTCCGCTGGGCCATCCAGGCCCGCGCCAAGATCCAGGCCAAGAAGAAGATCGACGGCTCCTTCCGCGCGTCGGACGCCTTGATCGCCGATTTCCGGACCTTCCTGGCCACCGACTCCGTGAAATTCACCTTCGATTCCCCGCAGGCCCGTCTGCTGAAGGAGATGAGGAAGCTTTCCAAGATGGATTCCGCCCGGGGCGAGAACCTTCCCGAAGCGGAGCGCAAGCTCCTCAACACCCGGCTGGACGCGCTGCAGGAAGCCCTCGACAAGGCGGGCGAGAGCCTGTTCGAAGCCAATCGCGAGTACGTCCGCGAGGGCTTGACCCGGGAAATCCTGATGGCCGCCGGAGGCGTCTCCCTGGCGACCCCGTTCCAACTGGAGTCCGACCCCCAGGTGATCGCCGCCGCCGCGCTGCTGCGCGACCCGGTCCGCTACCGCCAGGTTCTGTCGCCAGCGGCCTCCGCCGCCCCCATGGACACCACCGCCGCAAAATGAGCTGGCTCGACAGGATTCGTCAGGGTCTCGGCAGGACCCGTGAGTCGATCGTCCGGACCATCCGGGGCGGGTTCGGCGCCGGCCGGATCGACGAGGATCTGCTTGAAGACCTGACCGAGAAGCTGCTGCGAGCCGACGTCGGCCCCGAAACGGCCGAGGACCTCGTGGAGCGCCTCAGGGCCCATGCCTGGGGGCGATCCTACGATTCGGCCGACCAGTTGCTGGGGTGGTTGGCCGAGTGCGCCCGCGGGATGCTTGGGGAGCCCCTTCCCGCGGGTCTGGGAACCGGATTGCAGGTCGTGGCGGTGGTCGGGGTCAACGGGGCCGGGAAGACGACCACCATCGGGAAGCTCGCCGCCTTGTACAAGGCCCAGGGCCGGAACGTCCTGGTGGGAGCCTGCGACACCTTCCGCGCCGCAGCCGTCGACCAGCTGGAAGCCTGGTGCGTCCGCGCCGGAGTGCCCTGCGTCCGACAGAAAGCCGGGGCGGATCCCGCGGCGGTCGCTTTCGATGCCGTCGCCGCCGCGCGCACCCGAGGCTGCGACCTGGTCCTGCTCGACACCGCCGGCCGATTGCAGACGCGGGCGGATCTCATGGCGGAGCTGGGGAAGATCCTGCGCGTCATCCGCAAGCACGATCCTTCCTATCCCCAGCACACCTGGTTGGTTCTCGACGGAAACACCGGGCAGAATGCACTCAGCCAAGCACGATTGTTCCATGAAACCGCTCCTCTGACGGGGATCGTGGTCACCAAGCTCGACGGAACCGCCAAGGGGGGAGCGATCCTGGGGCTCTCGAAGGTCGTCGCGGCTCCAGTCATGTTCCTGGGAATGGGAGAGGCCATCGACGACCTGATCCCCTTCGATCCCGATGCCTTCGTCGAAGGCCTGTTCGAACCGGAGACGGCGTGAAATCCTCCGGATGGACGGTCTCCGCAGTGCTTCTTTGCCTCGTGCCCTTCCTGGCGGGGTGCCGCCGGGATCGCGGGGCGGAGATCGAGGACATTGCTAGGTTGTTCGTTGCGTTGCGGCAGCAATCCCAAGCCTGGGAAGGCCAGCCGGAACGTGCTCGCCAGGCTCGGGACTCGCTCCTGAAGCACGCGGGAATGACTCTTCCGGTCTGGCGTGAACGCGTCCGACTGCTGCAAGCCGACCCCGATCTGTGGGTGCCCTTCTGGAATCGGGCGAACCAGATCGCCGACTCGACCGAAAACCTCAAATCAACGACAAATTCGAAAGGATCCTAAAATGGCCGGCAACGTAGCGGAATTCACCGACGCCAACTTCGACGCCGAGGTGATCCAGTCCTCCACCCCCGTCCTGGTCGACTTCTGGGCTCCCTGGTGCGGCCCTTGCCGCATGATCGCCCCCTCCATCGAGGCTTTGTCCGCAGAGTACGCCGGCAAGGTGAAGATCGGGAAGCTCAACACCGACGAGCAGGGCGACACCGCCGCCAAGTACGGCATCCGTTCCATCCCCACTCTTCTCGTCTTCAAGGACGGGCAGGTGGTGAATCAGCTGGTCGGCGCCTTGCCCAAGGACAAGATCGCCGAGCAGCTCGATCGCGTGGTCTGAGATGACCGCCCAGCGGGGAGTTCTCCTCGGAGGATTGGCGACGTTGGCCATCGGAGCGGCGATCCTGGTCGCGGCTCCGGCTTTCTCCGCGGACAAAGGTGCCAAGACCGAAGACTCCAAGGTGCAGGGACCTTCCGTTGGAAAGGTTTCCTGGTCTCGGCTCGATCACGCGATGTCCGTCGCATCCCAAGCCGGCAAGCCCATTCTGGTGAGCGTCTATGCCGATTGGTGCGGATACTGCAAGCTGATGGAGCGGACCACCTGGGCCAATTCCGGGATCGTAGGCCAGATTTCCGAGGGCTGGGTTCCCGTTCGTCTCAACGGGGAAAGTTCCGAGCCTTTGAAACTCGGCGGTGCCACCATTTCCGAGCGCCAATGGGCGGTGGGCAACGGTGTCCAAGGCTTTCCCGCGACCTTCCTGCTGGACAGCAAGGGCAAACCCTTCGCAGGAGTGCCAGGCTACATCGAAGCTCCCCAGATGGCCCGACTGCTCCAGGATGCGCAAGCCTATCTCAAGGCTGGCGGTCCCGCTGTGGTCGGAGACTTCTACGACTGGGCCGAGAAACGCAACTAGATCGACCTAAGAGGTTGACGATTCGACGTTTGGGGGGTTACATTCCCCTTCCTTTCCGAAACTCCGGAGTGACATATGAAGAGGACGTTCCAGCCCCACAATCGCAAGCGGATCAACAAGCACGGATTCCGCACCCGCATGGCCACCAAGAATGGCCGTAAGGTTCTTGCGTCTCGTCGTGCCAAAGGCCGTTGGAAGCTCACGGTTTCGGACGAAGGCTGATCCTGCCTTTCCCGGAGTGGGCTCCAACCCCTCCGAGAATGCCGAGGGCGTCTTGACGCCCTCCGGGGAGCCCGCTGGTTCGGAATTCGTTGCGTTGCCCCAGGCTGCCGTTTCGAACCCGGGAAAGCCATCCAACCCGTTCGGGATTACCCTGGCGGATTGGCGACCTCCCGACCGACAAGCTTGGTCCCGCTTGGGACGAAGCAGTCGTCGTGCCCGCGATGGGGAGATCGAAGTCCGCTGGATCCAACCAGCGCCCGATCACTCCCAGCGGATGGCTGTGCGACTGCGCCGCAAGAACGGTCCGGCACCCTTGCGGAACCGGTTCCGCCGTATTCTCCGGGAATTGCATCGCGAAATCCGCGTGGACCTCGGGCCGGTTTGGGTTCTTTGGACCTTCACTCCTGCGCGCCTCCGATTGCCTTCCCGGGAACTCCGGCCCCGAGCCATGAACCTGCTGCAGTCGGCAGGGCTGCTTCCTCCTGGGGGGGATGGCCGGGCATGAGGGGCCTCCTTTTGGCGCTCCTGCGCTCCTACCGTTGGATGAGGCCCGCTCTGGGGCCTCCCCGCTGTCGGTTTCATCCTTCCTGTTCCCACTACGCCTTGGAAGCCGTGGAGCGGCACGGTGCGTTGAGAGGGACGGGGTTGGCCGCGCGTCGATTGATCAAATGCCACCCATTGCATCCCGGCGGGTTCGATCCAGTACCCGATCCGCCCGCCGGAAGCTAGGTTGGAGCCTCAACAAGAATCATTCCGAGAGATCTGAAAGGGAACATGGACCGCAAGACTCTGCTGACCCTGGTGGCCGTGACGGTGGCCTTCATCTTCTTCACGAGCGATACCTGGCACAAGCTGGTTCGCCGCACCCTGGGTCTTCCCGATCCTCCGGTGGTGGAGGAAGTCGTCGATTCGACCCGTACCGCGAACCCCTCCGACACCAGCACTCCGCGTTTGTCGGAAGCCCCCGCGGATTCCTCCGAGGCTGCCCTCGCAAGCGTCGCCGACTCGACCCCTTCCGATTCGGGTGTGACGGTTCGATCCTTCGTGGTACGGACCCCTCACTACCGTTTGTCGCTCTCCAACAAGGGAGGGCGGATCGAAAGCGTCCAGTTGCTCGGGGTGACCTCCCATTCCGGAGCCTTTCCCGAAATGCTGCCCGGGGGACGGGGCGGAATCCTGGGATTGGAGATCGATGGACAGGACCTCTCCGGGAAGGTCTTCGCCATGGAAGGAGCCGAAGGCGACTCCATCGTGGTCGGACCGGGAGATAGTGCGGAGATCCGTCTGATCTGGAGCCAGGGAGGGAAAGCCGTCGGGCGCCGCTTCCGCTTCGACGGGACCGATGGGGGGATCCGCTCCTGGACCAGCCTGCGTGGATGGGAGAAGCCCGCGATGCGGATGTCCTGGAACACAGGGCTCCTGCAGGTCGATTCCTCGGCGATGAAGATCCCCTTCGGACCTCCCCATTTCAACAACCTGGTGTGGCGCGATGCCGAGGAAGTCTCCAGCCATTCCGACAACAAGAGCGTTTCCGCTTCCGGTCCGCTCCAGTGGGTCGGTCTGCGTGGTCAATACCTGATGGGAGCCGTTCTGTTCGATTCCCTCCGGGAAGGCGAGTTGGACGCCGATACCGTGCTGGGAGTGGATGGCCAGGAGGAGAAGAGCTACGCGTGGCGCTTCCGCTGGCGTCCGCAGGCCGGGGTGGACAGTTTCACCCTGGTGGTGACCCCGCTCGAAGTCGGGGCGCTCAAAGCCTGGGATGCAAGTTTCGAAAAGGTCCTGTTCAACGGCTGGGCATGGTTCTTCCGCGCGGATCTCTGGTTCCCCAAGCTGTGCCTGTTCGTGCTCGGACTGCTGAACTTCTTCCACAAGCTCCTGCCGAACTACGGCATCGCCATCATCCTGTTGACCTTGGTGGCGCGCCTGGCCGTGTTCCCCCTCACCCTCAAGCAGGTCCGGCAGTCCAAGAGGATGGCGGTGGTGATGCCCGCCATCAAGCCGAAGATCGATGCCTTGAAGGAGAAGTACAAGAACGATCCGCGGAAGCTCCAGGAGGAGACGCTTCGCATCTACAACGAAAACGGCGTGAATCCCTTGGCCACCATGGCCGGTTGTTTGCCGCTTCTCCTGCAGATGCCCGTGTTCTTCGCCCTCTACATGGTCCTGGGGCGGGCCATCGAATTGCGAGGCGCTCCCTTCTTCGGATGGATTTCCGACCTCGCCCAGCCCGACGTGATTCTTCCGATGGTCAAGATCCCCCTGATCTTCCCCTTGGGCATCACCGTGCTTCCCTTGTTCATGGCGGGGTCGCTCTACCTGCTCAACAAGCTGACCATCAAGGATCCGCAGCAGCAGGCGCTCGTGTACATGATGCCTGTCATGATGCTGGTGTTCTCCGGCTCCTTCCCCTCCGGCTTGGTGTTGTACTGGACCGTGTCCAATCTGTTCTCGGTCGGGCAGACCTGGCTTGTGAACGCAGGACCCGCCGCAACAGCGGCACCTGAAGTCGGAGGAACCCCCAAGCGCAAGGGCTCTTCCAAGCACAAGCACTGATCCGACCGTTCGAGGTGCGGGGCCGACGTCTCGCCAACACAGGAAAGACGCCATGGAGGAATCTCCGTGGCGTCTTTTGCTGGTAGGGCCCGTTCTCCTCGAAGATCCGGGGATGGTGCCCCAGGTTCGAGACGCCTTTGCACGCAAGGACTGGGCCGTCGAGGAACGTGGAGACCTCTCCGGTCCCACGGGAATCCCCGGGTGGAAGAGTGGCTTGCGAGGTCGTGCTCGGAATGGGAGAATGGGTCTGAAGCGGGAGACACCCGGTATCTCCCGACTTCCCGACATCCTTCGCAACCCGGTGCGATGGATCTCGGGATCCGGATCCGCCTCACCCGATGGGCGGGAACCGGATCGCATGCGGCTTCAGTGCAGGGGGCGACCTCGCAGGTCCAGCCGTTGGGAGCCCCGATCGATGGCGATTCCCTCCCCCGTCCAAACCAGCCGTGGAGCGGATGGCGCAGCCTGGGCGAGGTGCGTTGCCGCCACCGGTGAGCCCGCCGGTCGGTATCCGTCACGGATCCAGGCATTCACCGAGGACGCGTTGTATCCAGGGCGCCAATGGACCATGGATTGGGAGCGGACATCCTCCACGAAGGACTGGAGGGTGGCAGGCCGACCCTGGGAAGCCTGGAAGGATTCGATGGTCCGGGTGGGGTCCACCAGCTTGAAGGATCCGAAGGTGGATCCCGAATCGTTGGCCTTGGACTTCCAAGTCGCGAAATCGAGGACGGTCTTTCCGATGGTGAATTTCTCCCCATCCTCGTGGTACCACTGGTTTCGCCGGAAGATCAGGCCGGGAGCCGCTTCGTCCATCTTCACGAGGTTCCCGCCGCCCGATGGCACCTGCACTCGATTCCCTTCGAAGACCATGTTCCTGCGGCTGGACGCGGTATCGACCGACAGGGCGGTCCCGTGTTCCCAGCCCCAGAACACGTTGTCGGCGATGCGCACGTTCCGGGAGGTTCCGGAAAGGGCGATGCCCCAGACGTTGGTCACCGAATCGGCATGGGAGTGCGCGAAGACGTTTCCCGTCACCGATCCGGAATCCCATTCCTGGATCCCGATCCCCCATCCGAGCGTGCGCAGGGTCTGGCGGGGGCGCCCCGGATGGGTGAAGATGTTGTCATGGATCTCGATGTTCTTGAAGCGGTACGGTCCGAGGGTGTTCCCGCCGATGCTGATGGCGACTTCGTTGTCGGAATAGAGGTTGTCGATCAGATGGATGTCGCCGGCGCTGCCTTCCCCCCCGTTGGCGGTCCATTTGGTTCCGATGCTGGAGCCGCGGAGGAACATGTTTCCTCGGAATTCCACGAAATGCGCCCCCGACGAGTAGGTGTCGTGGTTGAAGATCGTGGCCCTCCCGCTGTCCTGGGCATTCCCCTTGCCCTGCTTGAACCAGCCGTTGTGGTCGAAGACGCACTCCTCCATCAGGGAGTGGGAGAGGTTGCTGGTGTAGAGCCCCTGGGCATGGGCGACGTTGGAATAGTTGTCGAAGAAACCCGAACGCCGGATGACGACCTTCTCCAGGGTGCCCTCGTAGTCGGCCTGGAGGGTGTTGTTGGAGAAGGAGAAGAAGCGGCACCCCTCGATCAGGAGGTCGGTGCCGGTGTAGTTCGCTCCCACGTAGATGGAGAAGCCGTTGGCCTGGGCGGAAGAGCTGTACTCCGGGGTGCCGTATTCCCGACCTTGGGCCCGGAAGTCGATCCCTTGGAAGGCGACGTGGGAGAAGTCCTTGCAGCAGATGTGGATGGCGGTGGCGGTGTCGGTCAGGAAAACCGGATTCTGACGGACCGGGCCGTAGGCCGCCAGGAGGAACGGTTCGGTGGCCGAACGTCCGCTTTGCCATCCGGCCTTTTCGCGCAGGGTATCACCCCGTCGGACCAGGATCCAGTCGGGATATCCCTTGCGGGTCTGTGCCAGGGCCGCCGCGAAGGTGCGGAAGGGGACGATGGAGTCGGAGGGGGCGAACGGGTCGGGGACTTGGCCCGCGGACATGGCGCGGGCGCGGGAATCATCCCCCCTGGAGCTGCTCACGTAGAGGAGCCGGGTATCGGCGGATGCCTGGAAGGTGGTCCAGCCTTCGGCGTTGCGGGGAAGTGCGGCCTCTCCCCGGGGAGATAGGCCCAGGACGACGAAGGATGCGAGCCATCCGGTCCATCGGGGTGATCTGCGGATGTGTCGAGAAACCGGTCTGCTTCGCATGAAGGACTCCTTGGTGGGAACTGGGAATGGGGAAGGCGGCGGCGCTTCCCGGGCAGGAAGCGCGATCGGACGGGAAGGATGGGAAAGGTGGAGGTTCTAGGGACAGGAATTGGCGCGGACGGAGCGCCAGTCGGTTCCCGCGAGGGAGTCGACCCAGGTTTCGAGGGAGGGATCGAGATCGCAGAGGGCGACCTTCCAGACATCGAGACTGTCGAGGGACAGGTCCGCCACGGAGAGGGGCAGCCTGCGCAGGGGTGTTTGGGAGATGCGCAGGTCGCGCAGCGAGGACAAGCGTCCGATGTCCTCGGGGAGGAATTGCAGGGGGCCGTCCACCAGCTGGGCGACGCGAAGGGAAGGCAGGTACGAGAAGGAATCGGGAAGGGTCGGGATCTGGTTGGAAGCCGCCCAGAGTTCGCGCAGCGAATCGAGGTGGTGGAATCCCCGTGGAAGCTCCTCGACGGGATTGTAGGAGATGGTCAGGGTGCGCAGCTTCCGCAATGCGGTGAGGGAGGCGGGAAGGTGGCGGATCCCGTTGTGCGTGGTGCGCAGAATTTCGAGGCTCCGGAGATCTCCCAGCCATTCGGGAAGGCTGTCGATTCCCGTCGAATCGATCTTGAGAATCCTAAGGTTGCCGAGGCTGCGCAGCGGCTCGGGAAGAGTGCCCAGCGGGTTTCCGACCAGCCAGAGCGCCTCGAGACCCTGCATCGACCGAAGATCGGAAGGAAGGGTGCGAAGCCCGTTGCGGTTCAGGGAAAGTTCCTTCAGGAATCCCAGGCTCCCGAATCCCAGGGGGAGCTCGGTCAGATCCTGGCCATCGATCCGTAGGGAATGGATCCGGCCCCCGGAGCGGGTGCAGATGGAATCGACGCGAAGTCGGGACAAGCCGGAACGGTCCAGCAATCGCTGGACGGCCAGGGAGTCGAGGGAGCCATCGTCCGGCCAGGGCACCGCGGAGCCGCTGTCGGAGAAGGGACGGACGGAGTCGGTGGTTCCGGCGCCGACGGGAATCAGGACCCGACGGTTCGCTGTTTGAGCGAACAGGACGCCCAAGGGCAGGGACCGGACCACCACGGCACCATCGCCATCGGCGACCAGGGTACGTCCCAGCCCCGGAAGCTCGAGCGTGGCGTGCGGCTCGAGCCCTGCGAATCGCATCTCCGCCGGAGCGTGCAGCACGGTCTGGAGGATCGGGGAGCGGTCGGGAAGAAGGACTTCCAGACTTCTGTGGCCGTCGGGGGAGACCGATTCCATCCAGGTTTCCGCATTCGGCGCGGGAATGCGCACGGAACCGCTGGAATCCGCCAGGAACAGGGCGTGCTTGCTCGGATCCGCGGTGGTGGCATCGCGAAGGAAGACCTGGGCACCCGGAACGGAGTCGCCTCCGGTGTTCAGGATCCGGACCGCGATCGTATTCCCCGTTTCGGATCCCGTGCCTCCCGCCCATCGGTCGCTTTGCCCGCAGCCGGCCAGGAGAAGGCCCGCTCCCACGCATGCGCGGAGGATCTTCATCGGAACTCCGTTGCCAGGGAGGTGACGGGGAACACCTGGAGGTTCACCTGGAAGACGAGGTCGGGTCGGCGGGCGTCGGTGGAGAGTTGGATGAGGCTGTCGCGCAACGCTCCGAGGCGCTCCCGAACCAGGGGCAGGTCACGGTGGTCGAAGGATAGCGTGAGGGTGGTGATGTCGCGATCGCTGGGGGGAATGGTCTCCAAAGCCCCTTTGGCGAGATCCATGGAGGCCGCCTGGTAGGCGCGCACGAAGGTGCGAGCGCCCTCGGGAGGGCTGGCGACGAAGGCGTCCCGCACCACCCAGGAATCGCCGGACCGCTCGATCAGACCGATTTCCTCGAGGAGTTGGATGGAGGCGGCCACATCCGCTTCGGGTACATAGGGGAGAAGGAGGCTGGAAATTCGCGCGGCCGTCGCGTCCGGCCCCAGGAGGGCGACCAAGGAACGGACCGGAGCGTGCCACCATCTGGCGTAGTAGGCGAGTTGGCGCTCCCCGAGCGTTTGCCGGGCCGGAGATTTGAGGGCCATGGCCCGCTCGAAGGCTTCCTGCCGCGCGGCGATGCCTCGGGCTTTGGCAAGGGTCACCAGAGCCCGGAAGAAGGCCTCTTCCCGTTCGTTCAACCGGCACAGGCGGGCGAACGCGTCGAGGGTGCGCTCCGAGAGATGGGCTTGCCCCCCCAGAACCTTGGCGATCCATCCTGCATCGACTTCGGTGCGCAGGGCCATGTGGCGGAAGGAGAAGAACCGGTCGTGTTCCTTGCGCGCCTTGTAGTGGTCCCGGAGGAATTCCCGGTAATCGAGATAGGCGAAGATGTCCGGGCAACCGGTGGCGTCCATGCCCACAGGATACCCCACGAAGAATGGCTTCGCCGTCGAGTTGTGGAGAAATCGTGGAGGAAAACCTCAACATTTCCATCCCTTGGGAACGAGGGTCCGAAAGGATGGGAGGATTTTCTGTTGCAGCCAACCTCAACGATTCCCCCCGGAAGCAACGGGATGCCCCCCGGAAGGGAGGGGTCAGTTCCGCGAGGACTCCAGGGCCAACTTCTTCAGGGCTCCCAGGTCGATCTTTCCCGTCCCCAGGACGGGAAAGGCTTCGATGGATTGGAAGTGGGTCCGTTTCGGGATCCAAAGCGAAGGCAGCCCGGATTCCTTGAGGGAGCCCAGCGCCTTGTCCCATTCCGATTCGGGAAGCGTGGTCAGGACGGCGAGCCTCTCCCCTTTTCCCTCCTGCGGAACGCCCACGACGGCGAAGGCGCGCTCCACCGAGCCGGAACTCTTCTGGAGCTCTTCCTCGACGCGCACGTGGGGGACCATCTCGCCGCCGATCTTGGAGAACCGCGCCAGGCGATCGACCAGATGCAGGAAACCATCTTCGTCCAGCTTCCCGATATCCATCGTGACGTACCACCCGCGATGGAAGGCGCCCGCGGTGGCCTCGGGGTTCTCCCAATAGGACTCCATGACGTTCGATCCCCGGACCAGGACCAGGCCCTCCTCGCCGGAGGCAAGCTCCTTGTCCCATTCGACGGTATCGACCACCTTCACGGCGACGCCAGGAAGGGGGCGGCCCACCGACCCGTGGCGCGAGCCGTCTTGGCGCATGGGTGTCCCGGCGATGTCCTCTCCTTCCCAATCGGGTCCGTTGACCGCCACGATGGGAGAACATTCGGTGGCTCCATACCCTTCGCGGGCCACGACGTTCCATTCCTGTCGGACCGCTTCCCGGAGGCTTACCGAGAGCTTTTCCGCACCGGTGACCAAGTGCCGGAGGCTCTTGAACTTGGACGCCTCGACACGCCTCAGGTAGCTCTCGAGGAAGGTCGGAGTCGTGACCAGGACGGAGGCTCCGGAGGTCTCCACCAGATCCCCCACCACCCGTGCTTCGGTGGGATTGGGATGGAAGGCCGCACCGCAATGGGCCGCGATGGGCAACCAGATGGTTCCCGTGAACCCGAAGGCGTGGAAGAACGGAAGGGTTCCGGCGATCACGTCGCGGCCCTCCAGACCGTAGAGGTTCATGATCCCGTGGAGGTTTGACAGCACATTGCGGTGGGTGAGCGGAACCCCTTTGGGGATCCCCGTGGAGCCCGAGGAGAACAGGATGGTGGCGACATCCTCGATGCGTGGCGTGCGTCGGGCGAGCCATCGAGTGGAGAGGGCCACGGGCAGGAGGGAGGCCAGGATGCCGCCGATCTTGGTGCCGATCCCCAGCAAGGCGGGAACGTCTTCGAGGAACAAGGCCCGAGCCGGAGTCTCGATGCCGAGTTTGTGGAGGAACTTGCGCGAGGTGATGACGGTGGAGATCCCCGCTTTCGCGACCGCAGCTTCCATGGCCTCCCGGGATGCCGTGAAATTGAGGTTCACGGGGATGCAGCCCGCCAAGGTGAGGGAGACATTGGCCATGGCGCCGGCGACCGTGGCGGGGAGAAGAATTCCGACTCGTTCTCCGGAAAGGAAGCGTCCGTGCCAATGCAGGGCCAGGATGTTCGCCTTGAGCATGGCCTGGGGAGCGGAGAGGCGGGCACCGGTGGTGTCGGTCCACAGGGTCCGGACCCCGGGCCGGCGGCAGCTCGACAGGAAGACGCTGCCCAGTGTCTGATCCGGGGCGAAGCGATGCCGGAAATTTTCCACGCCCAGGTCGGCGACCGCCTGGCGGACCTGGAAGGCGGTCGCCGAGGAGGGCAGAGCCTGGCCCGCAAGAATGTGGACGCGTCGGAGAGCGCCGCGCCAGGGACGCCATTCGAGCTTTCCCGCCGGCCAACTGAAGGGGCGCCCGACGACTCCTTCCAGGTGGAGGGGGACGACCGGGACATCGATGCCGCGCAGAGCCAATTCCAGGCCTCTCTGGAAACCCTGCATCTGGCCGTGACGGGAGATCGCTCCTTCGGCGAAGATGCACACGGCCCTTCCACGAGCCAGTTCCGCGCGGCAGGATTGGGCGAATTCCTCGAGGGCCTTGCGCCCCATCCCCGAGCGAACCGGAATGACGCCGACCATCCGGAGGAACCATCCGATGATGGGCTTCTCGACCAGGTCGCGCAGGACCACGAACCTCACCGTGCGGGGGACGGCGGCCTCCACGAGGAGGGCATCGAGAAGGGAGACGTGGTTGGCGACCAGGAGCACGCCCCCGCGGACCGGGACATTTTCCATACCCACCGATTTCACCCGCATGACCGTCCGAACCAGGATTCCCACCACCAGGCGGGCGAAGGATCCCGGAAGGCGGAACAAGGTCACGATGGAGACCGCGAGGGCGGCTGCGGCAGCGACCGCGAAGACACCGCGAGGCCCCAGCAGGGGTTCGATGTGCTCGAACACCACGGAAGCGAGGAACATCAGGACGAAATTGGCGAGGTTCAGATAGGCCAAAGCGTCGCCCAAGGCGCGGCCTTCGACGCGCGACTGGATCCAGGCCCCGATGGGAACCTTGTACAAGCCTCCGGAGAAGGCCGTGGAAAGGAGCACCACGGCGAAGCCGAGAGGGGAGAGGGGGAGGAAGGCCATGGTCGCAAGGCCGGCTGCCAACCCCAATGCTCCCAAAGGAGCGAGCCCCAAGGCCACTTGCCGACCGGAAATCCAGGAGGCGGCCACGCAGCCGAGTCCGATTCCCACGGCCATCAGCGCCTGGAGCCCACTGGTGGGGAGTTCCGCGAGCCCCAGTTCCTTCTTGGAGAAGACCAACAGGTTCATCAAGGCGAGGGAACCGATCATCCAGAAAACGCTCACTCCAACGACCGAAAGATTCAGGCCTTTCATTTTGTTGGCCTCCGTCCAGGATCTCCAAAGGAACCCCAGCACGTTCCAATCCGTGCGCCGGACCTCTTCGGCCGGAGGTTCCTGGGCTTGGACCCGGAGGGCGGCGAGAAACCCGAAGACCGAGGCGACGATCGAAACCAGGCCGATCCAGGGGAGCACACCGTTCCCGGCCAGTCCGACGATCAAACCCGCTCCGAGCATGCCGACCACCGATCCCACGAAGGCGAACATCTCCATGATTCCGGTTCCGAAGGAGATCCGGGATTCCCCACCGATGTCGTTGATCAACCCCATCTTGGCCGGGGAGTACAAACAGGATTGGAGACCCATGAGGAACACGGAGGCCAAGGCGAGCCGAATGTCCTGCAGGAAGAAACTCGACCAGGCCAGCAAGGCGACGAACACCTCGGCCCCTTTGGCCCACCGGACGATCCCGACCTTGGAGAAGCGCCTGGCGAGGCTTCCGGAAAAGGGGGAGAACAGCAGGTAGGGAATCACCAGCATGTTCGCGGCCCAGGCAATGACGCGGGTTTCGTCCCAGTTGGTGGACCACCGGACGGCCAGGAAGGAGATCAGACCCTTGAGGAAGTTGTCGTGGAACACTCCCAGGAACTGGAGGGTGAACAGCGGGGCCCAGCGGGGGCGCAAGGGAGGGTGCGTGGCGATGGAGGACATGTGGAGCTCCTGCTTGAAGTGTGGCTTTCCACAGGATCAAGAATCGGACCAATCAAGAATTCGGGGAGGGATCGCAGTGATCCAGAGGTGGTGCAGGGGGGGGACTGCATCCAGGCACTTTTCCACGGGGGCACCAAGCAAGGAAAGAAACCCCTTCCTGAATGGTCCGGTCGAAAATGGTTGATTCGAGGTCAGGACGGGAAATCGGAGATGTGGTCGACCAATCGGCCTGTGGTTTGCCGGAGTTTCTGGCTGAGCCCCTTGGCGAGCTTGCGGAGGATGCGGAAGGCCAACACGGGCCGGTCGAGCAGCATGCGGTCGAATTCCCCCGCGGATAGGACCAGGAGGGTTCCCGTCTCGATCATTCGCGCGGTCGCCGAGCGGGGCTCGCCGTCGATCAAGGCCATTTCTCCCAGGGCCATTCCGGAGTGCAACTCGGTCAAGGGAGTGAGATGGCCGTACCCGTCGTCCTTGAGGATCTGAACCCGACCGGCGACCACCACCGCGAGGTAGTCGCCTCGATCCCCTTCTCGAAACAGATTCGTTCCCGCATCGATTTTCCAGGCCTGGAAATAGTCCGCGAGGATCTCCTGCTCTCGGGCCCCCATGTCGCCGAACAATCTGGTCACGGTGAGCAAGGCCACCTTCCGCTCGCGGAAGGCGGCCCCGAAGTCGAGAAGCAGTGCTCCCGGCAGATCTGCTTCAGCGGCCGTGACGGCCTCCGGAGGATCCTCCGCGACCCGAGCTCCGGGGAGGGCGACCCTGTCCGCCCTGGGACGGCCGTCCGGACCCCGGCCTGGAGAAGGACTTGGACGCGGAACGCGGGGCCCGTTCGTCGTGGGCGCCATGGAATCCTTGCCGATATCCCGGTTCCCCATGATCGCCCGGACGGAAACCGTCGCGGTTGCCGTAGCGGGAGGGACGGTCGTCCTGGGCCCAGTTTCGGGTGGCGCCGGGACGCGGGGCCGGATTGGGCATTTCCTGGGGCAGATCGCCGGGTTCGAAATCGACCCATCCGTTGACCGGATCCGCTTGGGCCAATCGTACCGTGACCTTGTCGCCCACTCGCAGGACCCGACCGGAGCGACGGCCCACCAGTTCGGAACGCTGCTCGTTGAATTCCCAGAAATCGTCGCGCATGCGCTTGACGTGCATCATGCCTTCCGCCCAGGGATTCTCCACCTGGACGAAGACTCCGATGGGTTCGCAACCCGTGATGCGTGCCTCGAAGAGATCTCCGACGCGTTCCCGAAGGATCCAGGCGGCGCAGCACTTGTTGGCGGAACGCTCCGACTTGACGACCGCGTCTTCCCTCCCGGAGACGTGGGTGGCCAACCGGCGTGCGTTGGGAGCCCAGCGTGCGGGGACATCCTCCTTGCGGAGGTGGGCCTTGATCACCCGGTGGGTCCACAGGTCCGCATAGCGACGGATGGGGCTCGTGTAATGGGCGTAGTGCGTCCAGCCCAGGGCGAAGTGACCCATGCAGTCCGCGCTGTACCGGGCCTTCTTCATGGAGCGAACGACCTTGGTCTGAAGGGGGACCGGAATCTTTCCGTCCGAAAGGAGTTCGGAAAGCCACTGCTGGGCGGCGGGCCTCACATTCGTGGGAAGTTCCGAGTCGGATTTGGAGGGTTTCCAAGCCGGGAGCCCCAGAAGCCGAGCCCAGGACGACACGTTGGCGAGGGATTCGTCTTCGGGGGGCTCGTGGACCCGGTGGAGACCCGGGAGCATCGCCTCGTCGAGAAGTCGTGCGCAGCACCGGTTGGCCGCGAGCATCGCTTCCTCGATCCAACGGTGGCTGGGCATCCGTTCCTGCACCTTGGCATCGCAGGGCTCGCCATTGCGATCGAATACGATGCGTGGTTCGGGGAGGTCGAATTCCAGGAGGCTTTCCTTGCGGCGGCAGGCGAGAAGCGCGTCGGCGCAATCCTTGAGCAGGGAAAGCGAGGGATCCCCTCGGTCGGCGAGTTCCTGCGCCTTTTCGTAGGCCAGGAACCGACGCACGCGGACCACCGATTCGAAGAACTGGAATCCCAGGATGTTTCCGTCCCTCGAGATGTCCATCCGGCAGGAGAGTGCCAATCGATCCTTCCCGTCGAGCAACGAACAGAGGTCGGCCGCGAGGTTCCCGGGAAGCATCGTCACGGCGGTCCAGGGCAAGTAGGTGGTGAACGAGCGCTTCACGGCCGCCTTGTCGAGGGCGGAACCTTCCGGGATGTAGTGGGAGACATCGGCGATGTGGACGTCGAGACGCCATCCCTTGGGCGTTTCCACGACCGCCACCGCGTCGTCGTGGTCGTGGGCGTCGAAGGGGTCGATGGTGCAGACATCGTCCTGACGGCAATCCACCCGGCCTGCGAACTCCTTTTCCCCCGGCTCCTGGTATTCAGCGGCTTGACCGAGGACCGCTTTGGTGAAGGGGCCGGGAAGTTCCTGGGCTTCGGAGAACAATTGCACGATCTTCTTCCAGGATGGTCCGGAATACCGGTTGGACCACCCCTCTCCCTCGCGAGGAAGGGGGGCTGCCGGGGAGTCCTCCTCGGTGCGCGACCTGCGCGAGCGCTGGGGAGGGGGAGTCTCCCGTTCCCCGGAGGATTCGAACTCCTCATGGCGCTCCGCCTTGCGTCGAGAGCGGGTTTCGACATCCCGGGCCTCGCGTTTGGTCGTGCGGTTCTTTCCCTGGGCCACGATGGGGACGATCCGGTCCCGGCTTCCCAGCCGGAGCTTCCCGTCTTCGAGGAGGGTCGCCAAGGCGTCTTGAAGCGCGGGGACCTGGTCCTTGGGCACGTTCAGCATGTGGCGGACTTCGCGGAAGGTGGCGCCGTGGTATCCCTCGGCGTGGACGATTTCCATCAATTCCTGCGAGAAATTCCTTCTCAGGTGCTTGGCTTTCCAGTTGCCGGCCATGGCGCGCTCCTTGGTTGACCCCCAATGGTACCACCAAGGAGGCCGACGTGGTGACGGATTCCGTTCATCCGCTGGAATGACCGCCGCGTCCCGCTCCGATGGGAGGGGGCGGTGCGGAGGACCGCGACCTCGGGGGGGGGGGGGATGCTGCCCGAATGGCACGCCGACGTCCGATTCCGGGTAGCCTCGGCCTCGGAGGTCGCCTCGGAGGGCGGGGACGCCGGTGGGGAGGATCGTATTCCCTGCGGGTGTGCCTCGGCGACGGCGCGGAGGACGGCTACTTCCAGCTGGCCTGGTAGCTGTAGCGGACGGAGGCTTCGCCTTGCGCGGGGACCTTGACCTTGAAGACGATCGTGGAGGCGTCCCGCTTCTCGAACGGGAGGCTGTGGCTCAGCACCTTCCAGGTGGGCCACTGCTGCCGTTCGACCACCTCGATCTCCACGGGTTCGTTCTTGGAATTGCGCAGATCGACCCGCACGGTCTCCGTCTTCTGGCGGTTCTTCTCGTCGGACTGCTCGACCGTCCGCGCGCCGCGCAGGTCGAAGGCCTGGCCGAGGGAAAGGCGCAGGGTGTCGTTGGAAGGGGTGTGGTCGATGGCGTCCTCCCCCACGAACTGGAGGCTTCCGGAGCGGTCGCGGGAGTACACGCGCACCACGCCCTTGGGAAGAGGCATGCCGAGGGAGCGGTCCTTCCGGTTGGGGATCTCCAGGATCACGGCGCATTTGAGTCCGTTGCGGGAATCGTCCTCGCGGGGCCACCACCAATAGCGCTGGTAGAGGGATTCGTCGAAGACGAAACGCTTGCGCGATCCGGCGTTGCGGGCCGACAGGAAGGAGACCTGCTTCTGCTCGCGATCGAGGACGGTGGCGGGGCGTTGCATCTCGTACATGTGGTATTCCATCAGGGATTGCTCCTCGAACTGGGGAGGGGCGATCGCCATGTCGAGCATGGCCATGGAGCTTTTCGCCATGGGCATCTCGCGCTTGGCGCGCGGGTACCGGTTCCGCTGGGGGTCCTGCCAGCGGTTGACGTCCCCGGCCACCAGCTTGAGACGGGCGTCCCGGTAGGCCGTGCCGCTGTTGTTCTGGAGCGTCACCAGTCCGTCGAGGTCGATGTGGCTCGCCGAGGAATCCAGAAGCACCACGTAGTCGGCCTTCCAGGAAAGCCCCGAGGCGAGATACCGAAGTTCGGCATCGGTGGAGCCGCCCTTGGGACTCTGGACGTCGATCACCAAGGTGGGCTTCACCAGGAGGCCTTCGGGAAGGCTGGGCAGGATCACCCGCCCCGGAGGATCGAGGAGGATGCGGCCGTCGCTGACGAAGGAGGTGATGCGCTCCCCTTCCACGGACAGGATCCGTCCCCGGAGGGAGGTGGAGACGGTGCGGCCGTCGTTGGCCACGGTTTCCCGCACGAGTTCGACTTCCTTGCCGATGTACTTGGAAAGCAGCACCGAACGACTCACCAGATCGTACCGGTAGTTCTGCTCCAAGGCCCAGGCGGAAGGGCTTCCGAAGCTCGCGGAGGAGGATTCGATGGTCTGGGCGACGCCGTCCCAGGCGAAGGAGCTGCGTCCCTTGGGCAGATCGATGCGGCGGCGGTCCTTCACCAGGGCCAGATCGTTGTTGTAGATGGTGAGTTCCGTTTGGGCAACGACGGCGCCGGCGAGCAGGATGGGAACAAGAGCGATGCGCATGGAGCCTCCAGGAAACCGTACAGGGGAACTGTTCCTTGGGAATGTACCGCTTCGAACCGCGGGGCGTCGGGAAGAGGATGTTTCCGTCGGTGGCCACCGCACCTTGGAGGGATCTCCGGAGAAGCGAGGTTCTATCCTTTGGGATGTGAAATCCGTGATCCTCATCGGCATGCCCGGCTCGGGAAAAAGCACCATCGGCGTCCTTCTGGCCAAGGAATTGCGTCGCAATTTCGTGGATACCGACCTCCTGATCCAGGAAGGGACGGGGCGCGGGCTCCAGGACATCCTCGATGAAGACGGGATTCCCGCCTTCCTCGCCGAGGAAGCTCGCATCGTGAAGACCTTCCAACCCCACGGGGAGATCGTGGCCACCGGCGGTTCCGTGGTGTATTCCGAAGAGGCCATGGAACACCTCTCCTCCCGAGGAGTCTGCGTGTACCTGGAGTGTTCGCTGGCCGCCCTGGAAACGCGCCTCTCCAACCTCGACAGCCGGGGCGTGGTCCGGGGACCCGGTCAATCCGTGGCCGATCTCCTGGCCGAGCGCGAGCCCCTCTACCGCAAGTGGGCCCAGGTCACCGTCCCCAACGACCACGACCGCCACGGGGAAACCGTGAGGGATCTCGTCGAGGCGTTGAAACCTCTGGTGGGGTGAGCGCCGCGATCGAGGTCGCGCCACCGCATGCCTAAATTCCATCCATGGGCACTTCCCGCATCCTCCGGGCCCTGGCTTCGGGGGCCAACAACGATTTGTTCGTGGTGGACCACCGTGGGGTGGAGGCGGTCCTGAAGCGCACCCGACCCGGCGGGGTCGCCCGGTTGGACCTGGAGGCGGCGATCCTGGAATGCCTCGATGGGGATGGTGCGCCCCGGTTGCTGGGCAAGGAGGCCATCGATTCCGCCGAGGAGTGTTCGCAGATCGTGATGGAATGGGTGCAAGGACGGCACCTGCACCGGTTGGATCGCGTGGCTGCGGCGATGTTGGGAAGGACCCTGGGAGGTTTGCACTCCCGGACGCGGGTGGATCTTCCTGCGCAACTGGCCAGTCCCTCCTGGGCGGACTACCTGGAATCGCGTCTGGAGTCCCAATGGGAACAGGCTCGCGAGGCCGCCCCTTCGGCGATGGTCGAGGAGTCGCGGGGGTTCCTGCGTCGGCTGGGGACTTTCGCGGCGGGTTTCGGAGCCGACGACGAAGGGCGTTGCCTGGTCCATACCGACCTGATCCCCCTCAACGTGGTGTTCACGGCCGAGG
This sequence comes from Fibrobacteria bacterium, assembly GCA_020633825.1. GTDB lineage: Bacteria > Fibrobacterota > Fibrobacteria > UBA5070 > UBA5070 > UBA5070. Next base: position 216,228 of record JACKCV010000001.1, read on the forward strand.
ATTGCCGGATCGTGGACTGGGAGCTGGGACGCATCGACCACCCGGAGTGGGATCTCGCCTCCCTGGACAAGGCCTTCGTCTTCGAGCCCGGGGCGCGCGCGGCCTTCGACGCCGCCTACGGCAGGCTTCCGGATCCGGACCGCCTCCGCCTGGTCGGCCTGCTGCACTACTCGAACGTGGCGCTGTGGCGCATGTGTTCGTACTGGGTTCGAGGTGAAAACCGGGAGAACGCCGACAGATTCCTCGCCGAGCTCGACGAGGAGATCGAATGGATTCGACGGAATCTGCCCTGACGAGTCTCCGGAGGGGCGCGTCCCTTCGCGGCCGCGGGGAGCTTTTCCCGAGCCCGGGACGTGCCCGGTCAGACGGCGGACTGGATGGCGTCGTACCGGTTCCAGACCGGAACGGAGAGGAACTGGCCGAGCTCCCGGGCTTCGCGGATCAGGTCGTCCCCGGCGCCGTGGTCGGTGACGTTGCGCCGCGACCCGTCGGCCAGGACGAGGTTGAGCTCCCAGCTGGTGTAGCTGTTGTTCTTGGAGGTCACGTGTTCGGGGATGATCTGCAGAGCGCGGATGTCGGAGAGGAGCACGGCGTGTTTTCCGGTGCCCACCGATGGGTCTTCCGAAGGGGCGCGTGATCCCTTCCAGTACCAGCCTTCGCGCTTGTCGAAGACCGAGACGCGGCCGAGCACGCTCCACAGGAACCAGGAAGCGCCCAGGAAGACCGCCGGGAAGAGGAGGATCAACAGGGTGGCCGGATTGTCGGCGGCGTCGCGACGCAGATCGGGGATCATGAACACGAGCGGGAAGATTCCCCCGACCGCTCCGAACACCAGCGCGAACAGGCGCATCCCGAGGGTGGCCTGGAATTCGTAGCGATCGGGCCGCACCAGAACCCCTTTGTGGGTGCGGAAGTTGGACCCGCCTCCGGCCAGCGGTCCCCAATCGGTTTTCATGGCGAGGGGATCCCCGAAGAAGGTGGGGTCGAAGACAGGCTTGGCGCGGGAGGCCTGCCGGATGGCTTCCTGGATCTTGGCGAGGATGGACATACCTCGATCTTAGGGCTTCCCTTCCCCTCGCACAAGCGATTCCGCCCGACGCCTCGCTTCGGGTGACCTCGCTCACAATCCGACCCCCACCCCCCGAAGCCGTCCGCATCGGGACGGCGAGCGGGGGAGGAAGGACAACCATCGGCACCGCGATGCGTGGGTTGGTCACCCAGCCGCGGTCGCGACTCGCGTGACAAGTATGCGCCGCGAGACGGGCCAAATCAGACTTTGAGGTCGACCGCACCTTCGCCGAGCGCTTCCTTCTCCGCTTCGAGGATGGGCTGCACCTCCTCGGCCAGGAAACGACCGACCAGGCTGGGGGCCCGTCCGACGTAGAGCTTCGGATCGAGCACCGCATCGAGCTGCTCGCGGGTGAGGCCGAAGGCGGGGTCGGCGGCCAGTCGGTCGAGGAGATCGTTGGGCTTGCCTTCCTGCTTCACCACCGCGCCGGCGGCCATGGAGTGCACGCGGATGAGCTCGTGCAATTCCTGACGGTCGCCGCCCTTCTTGACGGCCTGCATCATGATGTTCTCGGTGGCCATGAAGGGCAGTTCCGAGAGGAGACGGGCCTCGATCATCTTGGGGTAGACCACCAACCCGTTGGCCACGTTCTCCAGGATCACCAGGCAGGCGTCGGCGGCCATGAAGGCCTGGGGGACCGCGATGCGCTTGGCGGCGGAGTCGTCGAGGGTGCGTTCGAACCACTGGGCGGCGGCGGTGGAGTCGATGACCTGCTGCTGGGCCAGGACGATGCGGGAGAGCGCGCCCATGCGTTCGGAACGCATGGGATTGCGCTTGTAGGCCATCGCCGACGATCCGATCTGGTCCTTCTCGAACGGCTCCTCCACTTCCTTGAGGTGCTGGAGCAGGCGGATGTCGTTGCCGAAGCGGGCGCACGATACGGCGATCTCCCCCAGCACGTGCATCACGCGACTGTCGATGTGGCGCGTGTAGGTCTGGCCGGAGATGGTGAGGGGCCGCTGGAACCCGGCTTTGGTGGTGACCAGACGGTCGAGTTCGTCGATCTTGGATTCGTCGCCTTCGAACAGCTCCATGAAGGAGGCCTGGGTGCCGGTGGTCCCCTTCACTCCGCGGAAGGGGAGCCAGTCGATCAGGCGCACCACCTCGTGGTAGTCCATCACCAGGTCCTGGAGCCAGGTGGCCGCGCGCTTTCCGACGGTGGTCGGCTGGGCCGGCTGGAAGTGGGTGAACCCCAAGGTGGGGAGGTCCTTGTGGGTGTCGCAGAACTTGGCGAGGGCAGCGATGGCGCGGGCCAACCGCTTCTTCAGGATCCGCAGCGCTTCCCGCATCTGGATGAGGTCGGTGTTGCAGCCCACGAACTGGCTGGTGGCGCCCAAGTGGATGATCCCCTTGGCGTTGGGAACGATTTCACCCCAGGCATGCACGTGGGCCATGACGTCGTGGCGCAGCTTCTTTTCGTAGAAGGCGGCGCGCTCGAAGTCGATCTGGTGGGCGGTGCGGCGAAGCTCCTCGACCTGCTCGGGGCCGATGGGCAGACCCAGCTCCATTTCGCTCTCGGCCAGCCAGATCCACAATTGGCGCCAGGTGCCGAACTTGAAGGACGGGCTCCAAATGCGGGCCATCTCGGCGGAGGCGTAGCGGCTCTCGAGAACATTGTCGACGGATTGGGCGCTCATGATCGGTCTCTTCCTGGATGGGTCCACGGTCGTTGAGGGGGGAAAGGTAGGTCGGAAGAAGGACCTCCATGAGGAGGGCGGGGCCCGGGGCCCGGCAGGACCGCGTGTGGGGCGGGGATGGACGGGACGAGAGCCTTGCCGCGAACGGTTCGCGCCTCGAGGGTCCGGGGCGAAGCCCCGGAGAAGGGGGCGCGGAGGATCCCGGCGGAGGGTGTCGACTCCGCGGATGGAGGTTCGAGGATGGTTGCGTAGGCGAAGCCCGGAAGCCGGAGCCGAGGCGAGGGGGAAGGCTTTCCCCATTTGGTGGCGGCCCGTGAGGTCGATTCCGTGGCCTTGGACCCGAATGGTCCAAAGGAAGCGGCTCCCTGGCTCGGCAGTTCCATCGGTGGAGCCTGGTCCGCTTTGCCCGGAAGGCAAGCTGCCCGGTCGTCGAGAGGGTGGGGCCTCCGCCAAGCCTTCCGGCGAGGGTGTGCCCGAAGATCTGTTTTGCGAGGAATCTCTTTGGGGGAAAGAAAAAGGGCTCCCCTTCTGTAGGGAGCCCGAGTTCGGCGCTGAATTCCCGACGGGGGGGAGATGGCTCAGCGGACGGCGTTGAGGATGCCGTTGTTTTCGGCGTTGGCCGAGGTGGCGCGCCAGATCAGGACGCCCTGGCGGAGAGGGGTGCTCCAAGTCGCGCCGGGCTGCAATTGCCGGACGCTGTAGATGGCGCCGGAAATCGACAAGACCTGGAGTTCGATGGCGGTGGAGCCGGGGTTGTGGAACCGGGCTTCGCCCGCGACCACGCGGCTGTCGAGCGGGAGGAGGTTGCGGATGGCGCGCCCCTGGATTCCCGTGACCGGGGAGGTGGACATGATGGACGAGTGGGACACGTTTTCCGACGATCCGGAACAGACCCGCTTGACGAGGTTCTTCCCGTTGAGGGTGGTGGCACAGGCGTCGGACAGGGCCAGTTCCCCGGCGTCGGTGGGCTCCCAGGTGGAATCGGCGATGGCCACCCCATCGGCGTTGTATTTGATGCGCTGGACTTCCAGGGTGTCGTCGTTGTCGTCCAGTTGGGTGCGCTGGACCGGGCCCTGGGAACTCCAGAGCAGATGGTCGAAGGAGTTGGTCATCCAGTCGGATTCGAGGTCGAGTCGGGATTCGTTCGTCCCCACGTCGCAACGACCTTGGGCGTCGACCGTCCAGGTCGTGCGGGTCGCGTAGCCGTCGGGGTCGACTTCGCGGATGTCGGCACACGCGGTATGCGTCCACGTGTAGAGGGTGGAGTCGACCTTGGAGGCGGTGTCGAGATCGTGTTGGATGCCCGAGACGATGCGCCCTTGGGCGTCGTAGGACATGTCGGTGCGGGCGTGACCCATCCCCATGGGACCCTCCGTGCCCGAGGTCCAGACGGAGGAGAGCCGATTCTTCGCGTCGAGCGCGAACCACTGCTTGAAGCTCGCCCGCATCGAAAAGGTCTTGGCGACCGAGTCGTGGACATAGCCCATCTTGACGAACATGGGGATCATGATGGGATTGAAATCGGGCTGGTTGGCGTAGCTCATGGTCATGGACATGGAGGTGTACACCGTGTCCGCGGCCACATCCGGCATGGTGTAGTCGCTGAACTCCGCGCGGGGATTGCTGAAGGCGGAAACGAGGGAAGCCGAGGCCAGGCCGGCAACGAGAAGGGAGGGAATTTTCATGGAGGGACTCCTGATGGTTTCGCCGCACCGACCCACGGGACAGAAGCCGGATGGCGGACGCGGAGAAGAATACCATGCATTCGTCCGGCGCGGCGGGAATGATCCGCCGGCGCAACAATTCAACGGCGGGGAGGCTCGATTCCCAGGGCGGCTTCGGCCTCGCGCAGGGCATCCTCGTATTCGGGGGTGGCGTGCAGGGGCAGGAGCTTCTGGGTGAGGAGCGTGCGCGCGGCCTCGGGATTCTCCTTGGGGCGGAGGAGGATCAGGATGGTCTGCCAGAGGGCGTCCTCGTCGGCGGGATCGATGGACAGGATCTGCTCGTACTTGAGCAGGGCGAGATCCCAGTCTTCGCTGATGGAATGGGACTGGGCCCACAGGCGCAGGGCGGCGACGCGGTGTTCGCCGGCCACCAGCAGGCGCAGACGGGCGTTGGTCTTCTCCAGGAGAACCAGGGCGCGCCTCTCCTCGCCATCGGCGATCAGGTCCATGGCGGTGCAGAGGTCGGCTTCGAGGGCGGTCAGTTCATCGGAATTCGGCATGTCCACCGGTGGAAAGGTACTGTCCCCTTCCCTCGGGGTCACCAGGAGGCGGCTCCGTCCCGCTTTTCGTCCCAGGGCCGGTACCCGTTCGCCGCGTTCCACAGGGGAACGCCCAGGAACTCCGCCAGCGTCCGGGCTTCCTCCTCCAGTCCCCCGCCGCCGTGGTCGACCACCTGGCGACGGGATGCGTCGGCGAGCACCAGGTTCAACTCGAGGCTGCTGTACGAGCGTCCCTTGTCGCCACGGACACTTTCGGAGAGGATCTGGATCGCCTTGATGTCCGACAGGGGGCAGGCCCGGGTCGGATCGACGAGATGCGGGTTCGCGCTGGGGATCGAACCTCCGGCCCAATACCAGCCTTCGCGCTTGTCGAAGCTGGAAACGCGGGTCATGGTGCGCCAGGACCAGATGCCGATGCCGAAGAACGGCAGCGAGAACAGCAGCAGGAGGCCGTGCTTGAGTTGGAAATGCATCAGGGCGCCGGGGGCATGGATCAGGATGGCCAAGGGGATCACCCCACCCAGCAGGAAGGCCAGCGGGAACGCGTAGCCTTGGATGGAAGGCTTGAACCGCACCAGTACCGGGGATTCCTGGTGCAGACGGTGGGTGCGGAAATTGGTGCCACCGCGCTTGAGCGGCGTCCATTCGACGCGCGCGGCCAGGGGATCGCCGAACAGGGTCGGGTCGAACACGGATCGCCGTGCCTGGACGAGTTGGCTCAAGGATTCGCGGAGAGTGTCGAAGAGGCCCATGGGAGGAAGATTTAAGGGAGCCTCCCGGAACTGGCAACCTGCAACCCTGGCGTCCGCCGGGAGCAGGGGATGGTTACTCTTGCGAAGGTGAACCTGCGACCACCCTCGTGCCTGCTTGCCTGCGCCGTCTCCTTGTGCGGCGCATCCGATCTCTCCGAGCCCCACCCGGCCTGGTGGGCTCCCCCGTTCCCGCGACTGGACGCCGTGATCCGGCCGGATGCGGGAATGGCCGGACAGGGCGAATCCGCGACGCCGATTTCCGACCAGGCGGTCCTGGGCGGCGCCTATACCCGTGTCCACATGCGCATCTCGCCGGGATCGGCTTCCACCGGGGACCAGGAATGGACCTATCGAGCGACCCGGTTCGGGTTGGAAACCGTGGCGGGTCTGCCCGGGGGGTGGGCGTTGGGGCTCCATGCCATCGACGACCAGATCGTGCACCACCTCGAAAAGGCGGGCGCGCGCTGGGAAATCACCGAGCCCCGCGGCGGATTGCGCCTGGGGGGTGGGGTGAATTTCCTGGAACGCTGGTCGCCCGACCATGAATGGGTCTGGGGAGCCTCCATTTGGACGCCCTTCTTCGATCGCACCGGGGAGCGGGAAATCCAGACGGGGTTGCGCCGGGGGCGCCGGTGGCGTCTCGATGGAGCCTTCGCGACCCGAACCCTGGCCCAGGAAGCCAGGCGTGCGGACGATCGACTGGACACCTCCTCCCTGCGCGGGGAGGAGACACGCTGGTCCGTGCGTTGGGGCGCGCAAAGCGCCGCGGGCAACACGATCCAGCTCTGGGGAGGAATGAGGATCGTGGAGGAGGGACGCCCCGAAGGGGATGATCGTTCGGTCGGCCTCGCTTCGCGCAGCACGTTCCTGGGGGCGCAGGGAACCTTCTCCCGGCGGAAATGGGTGGCGACCTGGGAGTCTCGGGTCGATCTCGGGGACGACACTCTCCGCCAAGGGGATGGGAATCCGGTGCAGGCGACCGTGCGGCACCGCCTGGGGGCCGGGGAGCTTTCCCTCGATGCGCCTTGGATGGATCGCTACCGTCCCGGGGTGGTGGTCTCCGGTGCCGTCCTGGATCTCTCCGAGGGGGAGTGCCGCGGGGAGTTTCCGCAACTTCCCTCCGGGGTGAAAGGCGATGGCGGAGGATCGCTGCAGCGTTGGGGAGTTTCGGCATTGACCCGCATCCGCACCTCCTGGGTCGACGTGGTTCCCCGCGTGGGAATCCATCATGTCGCCGCCGATGGGGAACTCCCCCAAGTGTGGACGGGTCTGTGGCCCTTGGGGGAAGGTTCCGGCTGGCTGGGCGAGTTCGGGATCGGTGTGGTCTGGAAGGGGAGCGCCGGGTCGGCCAGCTACCACCTGGGGGGAACCTCGCCCCTGGGGAGGGACGAAGGAGTCGATCCAGGATTCACCCATCGCCTGGAGATGCGCCAGGGGTTCTGATCTTCGCGGGGACTCCCGCCTCGGCGGATCCGGGCGGGGGGCGGGCGGCCCCCGTCCCGGAATCTGTCAGGGCTGGACGGATCGCAGAAACGTCGAGGAGCCCGTCGCGGTGCGGATCTCCACGAGATGGAGGCCCGAAGGAGACGGCAGGGCGAGGACGCGATGGGAGCCGTTTCCCGCGAGGGTTGCCACGATGCGTCCATCGGGCCGGGCGATGCGCACGTCGAAGGCCTCGTGGAGGTCGCGGGGGACTTTCAGGGTCGATCCTTCCAGCACCCACCGGGAGGATTTCTCCCGGGAGGCCAGCCGAACCGGGCCACCCGTTTCGAGCAGGGTATCGATCCAGACGGCTCCGGTGTCCCCGACCATGGCGATCAGACTTCCCTCGGTACCGAAGTCCATGGCGTCGAGGGAACGGGGAGAGCCCGGGAAGTCCGCCGAAACGGGATTCCAGGATACCCCGTCGAAGGAGTGGAGCAGCGATCCGTTGGAAGATCGGACCGCGGCGAGGAAGCCCTTCCGGGTCGCGGTGATGCAGGTGAACGCCAGGCCCTCCTTCGGGAAGACGTGGGAAACGTCCTTCCAGACGATCCCGTCGATGGATCTCAGGATGAGAGGTTGCGGAACGCTTCGGTAGGGGTAGCTGCCTCCGACGGCGACGCAGACTCCGTTCCTGCAGGCGATGTCTTCCAGATCGACGGCGCCGGGAGTGGTCCGCAAGGTCCAGTCCTTGCCGTCGGGAGAGGTGTATACGCGGGATTCGAGGACTGCGCCTCCGGCTCCCGGGAGGCGCGATTCGCCGACGGCGACGTACTGTGCGCCATCGAAGGCCGCGCGCTTGAGGGTCTCGTTCGGCCCGAGTTCGACGGTTTTCCAGGTGGCCCCGTCGTCGGCGGAGTATTGGACCAGGCCGATCCGGGAGGTGTTCGTCCCCGCCTTGCTGCCGACCAGGATCCACCGTCCCTTCCCGTAGGCGACGCCGTGGATGCTCCCCTCTTCCTTCCCGGCCCGGAGATTCCAGGTGCGTCCATCGGGGGAGGTCGCGATCATCGGAAAAGCGGAGGAACCATCCTCCTTGTAGACGGAAGGGTTGCCCGCCGCCAGGAACAGGGTTCCCGAGGAAGCGATGCCGCGCAAGGAGACCGGGTCCGTGGTTCCCAGGGAAGGTTGTTCCCAGGCGTGGGCCCAGTCGCCGGTCGCATCGTCGCGCCGCCATCCCAGATCCAGGAGGAGGCTGGTGCGCGACTCGCCGACGGTGAGGAACGCTTCGCGGGAGACTCCCGGGGCGTACACGACGTCGAGCAGGAAGTCCTGGACGGGACTTGTCAGACGCATCGGCGCGTCCTCCAGGGCGAATCCGAAGGGGGCAATGGCAAGGACAGCTGCGGCGAGGCAGCGCGAGGAAACGGGCACGGCGGGTTCTCCTGGTTGGGTGGAACGTGGGAGGGTGCGCAGGGCGAGCGCGGTGTCGGCGAGGGAATTGCCTGAAAGACAGAATATGTATTCCCGCGGCCGGAATCCGCGCGATTCACCGGGTCGCATCATGGAGCGGGATCGGGGAGGTGGCACCAGCCCCCGGAAGGACGCGCGGGCAGGGGGCACTCCGGGGGATGTGACGGCTCCTTCCGGACTCCGGACCGGAAGGGCTCCGGAGGTGGCGCGACCTCCACATGGGGAGGGAGGGCGGATCGGTTTCGCGGCCCTTCCGACGGGTGCATCGCGCGCCATGGAGGCGTCGAGGCGGTGGTCGGCCGGGAGGAGGACGCGAGGAGGATGCGAGGAGGATGCGAGGAGGATGCGATTCCAGGGTGCCGGCCAGATGCACGAAACCCCCGGCGCCTTGTGGGCACCGGGGGTTTCGAGTGGCGATACACGGACTTGAACCGCGGACGCAGGGATTATGATTCCCTCGCTCTAACCAACTGAGCTATACCGCCGTAGACGGGTGAATATACACACGATCCCGTCTGGTTGTCACCGGGGAAGACGCCGGAGCGGACCCGGAAAGGTTCGGATTTCCCGACCCCGGGATCGCCAAGAACCGGGTGGAGGAATCCGGCCCGGATGCAAACGAGGAATCGGGCGCGTCGGGGAGCCTCCCGACGATCCCGATTCGACCACGTTCCCCGGACGCGCCGGGGAACGTGGCGGGAGGGGGCTTCCCCGTGTAGAAGCCGTCCTCCCAGGTGGCCGCGGCGCGTGCCGCGACCAGCCGCAAGGTTCAGAGCAGGCTCCAGCTGCCTTTGATGCCCAGGAAGACCTGGGAGTCGAAGGTGGAGGAACCCTTTTCCGGAGAGACGTTCTTTCCGGTGTAGGCCGCGTGGATGCGGAAGTCCTGGTCGGCGAAGGGGAAGTAGGCCACCGCGGGAGCGAACCCGATCGTCTTCCCGGTGCTTTCGCCGTCGAGGGAATGCATGTCGTAGATGCCCTTCAACTCCAGACCGAGGGCGTCCTGTCGGTAGCGGAGCGTGCCGGCAAGGGACACCAGCTCCTTCTGGGACTTGGCCTCCACGCTGTTGTCGGTGACGTATTGGAGATCCAGCTCGCCACCCACCGGGGCAGGGGCGAGCTTGAGTCCGGCAGCGGCGACCAGAAGGCCCTCCCCCCAGCCCGTGACGGGAGTCATCGAGTAGGAGAGGAGAGGTTGGACGGGGCCGACCTTGCCCTGGTAGGCGACCACGTAGTTGTAGAATCGGGGGGAGCCGTCGCCGTAGGTGGTGCCCGAGTTGGCCAGGACCAGATGGATCTTCTGGTCGGCGACGGTCAGGGTGGGGTTCAGCCCGACGTTGTTGGTCCGCACCGACGCGTCGACTCCGGAATACAGGAAGACGTCGGAGCTGGAATTGTCGATCTCCCAGCCGCCCTGGTAGGTCCAGATCTTGCCGAATCGCACCGACAGGAGGTCGGTCAGCTTCTGGTCGACGAAGGCGTAGTTGGCGAAATCGGAAGCACCCATGAGCTTGTCCTTGGCCGCGGACTTGTCGAGGCGGATGCGCAGGCGGTACTTGGTGTTCTCGGCGAGCTTGCCCTTGAAGTCCACCCGCAGATAGGCGATGTCGAACTGGTTGGTGCCGTGCTCGGAATTCTTCTCGTCGGGGATCGATGCCTTCATGTCGGTCCGGTCCACGATCTTGATGGTGTTGTCGGCCTGGACGGCGCCCGCGGCCAGCACAAGCGCGGTGATTCCTACGGTGCATCGGTTCATTCGTGATTCCTCGTTGGGTTCGGGAAAGCCGCTCGGATGTCTTCCGACGCCACGAAAGGTCGACCACGCGTGTTTCGTGCGTGTTGAGCACCGGACAAGGCGGGGTTTCGCCGGCATCGAAATCCCGGAAACACCGGGGAACGTTGCAGGGGGGGAGGCGGGGGGCCCCGGGGTGGGGGGACGAAAAAGGCCGGATCCCCTGGGAAGGGAATCCGGCCTTGTCGAAAACCGGTTCGGGAAGCGATGCTCCCCGGCGGGAGGTTCAGCGACCGCCGCGCATCAGGGACTTGAGGGAGATGCTCAGCTTCACGTTGTTCTGCTTCTTCTCCGCGGTTCCGCCGAATTTCTCCATCAGGCCCTCGAGGGTCGCGGGTTGGCGGGGGCCGCGATCCTGCTGGGGACGGTCGATCCACTCGCGTGGTCCGCGGTCCTCGCGAGGTCCGCGATCGGGACGTCCTTCGCCACGGGGACGGTCGCCACGCGGGCCTCCGAATCCGCCGCCCTGGCCGGGACGACCCTGGTCGCGGCGGGAGGGATCGAAGTTGCCGGGTCCGCGACCTTCGCCGCGTGGTCCGCGATCGCCTTCCGGCCGAGGTCCGCGACCTTCGCCGCGAGGTCCACGATCCCCTTCGGGACGGGGCCCGCGACCTTCGCCGCGAGGCCCGCGATCGCCCTCGGGACGTGGGCCGCGCTGGCCCATCGGACGCCCTTCGCCGCGAGGCTCGCGGGGTTGGCGCTGTTCGCGGGGGGTGGTGCTCGACTGGCGCGCTTCGAGGGCGGCCTCCATGGAGCTCTTCATGGTCAGGGCGATGCGCTTCTGGTGGACATCGGCCTCCAGGACGCGGACCTTGACGACCTGGCCCACCGACAGGACTTCCTTGGCGTCCTTGACGAAGCGGTCGGAGATCTGGGAGATGTGCACCAGACCGTCCTGGTGGACGCCGATGTCGATGAAGGCACCGAAGTTCGTGACGTTGGTGACCACGCCTTCGAGTTCCAGGCCCACCTGGAGATCGGAGATCTTGTTGACCTTCTCGTTGAAGCTCGCGTAGACGAATTCGGCGCGCGGATCGCGGGCCGGCTTCTCGAGCTCGGAGAGAATGTCCTTGAGCGTGGGCAGACCCACTTCCTCGGACACGTACTTGGCGACATCGATCTGACGGATCTTCTCGACATTGCCGAGGAGGTCGCCGACCGACACGCCCAGATCGGCGGCGATGGTCTCGACCAGGGCGTAGCGCTCGGGGTGCACGGCGGACTTGTCGAGGGGGTTCTCGGCTTCGGCCAGGCGGAGGAAGCCCGCGGCCTGTTCGAAGGTCTTGGGGCCGAAGCCCTTGACCTTGCGGAGGTCCTCGCGGCTCTTGAAGGCGCCCTCCTTGTCGCGCTGCTGCACGATCTCCTTGGCGGTGTTCTTGGTGATGCCCGACACGTAGGAGAGAAGCGCCTCGGATGCCTGGTTCAGGTTCACGCCGACCTGGTTCACGCAGCTCTCGACGACCTCTTCGAGGTTCTTCTTGAGTTCGCCCTGGTTGACGTCGTGCTGGTACTGGCCCACCCCGATGCTCTTGGGGTCGATCTTGACCAGTTCGGCCAGGGGATCCTGGAGGCGGCGCGCGATGGAGATGGCGCCGCGGATGGTGACGTCGAGCTCGGGGAATTCCTTCACCGCGTAGGGGGAGGCGGAATACACCGAAGCGCCGGCTTCGGAGACCATCACGATGTGGGGGCGCCCTTCCTCCTCGGGGATCTCCTTGATCACCTTGCGCAGGAAGGCTTCCATCTCGCGGCCGCCCGTGCCGTTGCCCACGGCGACGAGCATGGGCTTGTGGCGCTTGCACAAGGCCAGGAACACGAGGGTCGCCTCGTCGAACTGGTTGGCGGGCTCCAGGGCGTGCACGGTCGCGTACTCGAGGAACTTGCCGGTCTCGTCGACGACGGCCAGTTTCTGTCCGGTGCGGAACCCGGGGTCGACGCCGATCACCGCCTTGGCACCCGCCGGCGGATACATGAGGAGGTCGCCGAGGTTCTTGCCGAACACCTTGTAGGCCTCGGCTTCGGCCTGCTCCTTGAGGGTCAGGCGGACGTCGGTCTCGATGGAGGGGGCCAGGAGGCGTTCGTAGGCGTCGCGGGCCGTGGCGGCCAGCGCCATGCCGATCATGGTGGTCGGGGCCAGCACGAGCTTGGAGGCCACGAAGCCGACGGCCTGCTCGACATCGACCTCGATGGTGGAGCGCAGGACGTCTTCCTTCTCGCCGCGCCGGATGGCGAGGATGCGGTGCGAGGGAAGGGTGTCGACCTTCTCGCGGAAGTCGTAGTACATCTCGAACTTCGAGCGCTTGCCGACGTGCTCCTTGCGGGCTTCGGTGCGCATCACGCCGGTCTTCTCGGCCTGGGCGCGCAGCCACTGGCGGATCTCCGGCGTCTCGGAGAGCTCTTCGGCGAGGATGTCGCAGGCCATGCGCACGGCGGTGGCCACGTCGGGAACGCCCTTCTCCTCGGAGACGAACTCCGGGGCCAGCTCCTCGGGGGTCTTGCTCGATCCCTGCTCGACCACGAGCATGCGTGCCAGGGGTTCGAGCCCGGCCTCGCGGGCGATGGTGGCCCGGGTGCGGCGCTTGGGCTTGTAGGGGAGGTAGATGTCCTCCAGCTCGTTCTTCTGCTGGCAGGCCTCGATGGCGGCGCGCAGTTCGGGCGTGAGCTTGCCCTGTTCCTCGATGGACTTGAGGATCGCGGCACGGCGGTCGTCGAGTTCCTTGAGGTAGGTGAAGCGGTGGTCCAATTCGCGCAAAACCGTTTCGTCCATCTCCCCCGTCCGCTCCTTACGGTAGCGGGCGATGAAGGGGATCGTAGCGCCTTCCGAAAGAAGGGCGAGGGTGTTGGCGACCTGCCAGACCTGCAGGTTCAATTCCTTCGCGATGAGCGCGGCGTAATCCATGCGAACTCCAATTTGAGGGCCAGAGAGGGTCCCCGACCGGATCCGTCGGATCGTTTCCCGGCCGAGATGTCGGCGTCGGGAAATCCGAACGAACTCCGGAAGATGAGGACCGGTCCCGATGTCGATTCCATCGGAACGGACAAAGATATGTCCTCCCCGGCGAGAATGGCTCGGCCCGTTCCTGGGTCTCGTTCCTGGAGGGCAGATCGACTCGATGGTCATGGGATCGAGTCGAGTGTCGACCTCGGAGTTGGGCGACGGGAGTGTCCGTGCGCAGCTCGCACCGAAGAGCAATCGGCTCGGAATGTCGTGGCGAGGGGTTGCTCCAAATTGGAATAAGATATCCATAAATAATTGATGCGATTGCTTGACCCCAGTTCTGTAAGGGTGATAAAATCCACGAGGAATTTCAGGGGTTCTGCCCTTCGAGGGCCGTGCTCCTCGGGCTGATCGAAGCCCAAGACTGAAGCGCATTTCCGGAAGCAGTAAGCTGAGTCCGTGCCAGATGCGACGCCCCCGACCAGGTGGGGATCAGTGAGAGGGAAGCTGGAGCTGCGCGCCATTCCGTGGTGTCTCGGCTCCGGTCATGGGACAAACACTCTTTCGAGGAGGCTTCTCGTGAATGCCGTCCAGTTTCAGCGTCCATCCATGGCGTGTGCACTCGCTTTGGCCGCTTCCATTGTCATGACGGAATCCGTCGAAGGTGCGACCTTTCATGTTTCCTCCAGGGGCGACGACCAGTACACCCAGGCAATGGCGCAATCTCCGCACACGCCTTGGAAAACCTTGCAAAGGCTCGACTCCGTCCTTCTCTATCCCGGCGACTCCATCCTCCTGGAGCGAGGCGACACCCTGTTCGGGACCCTCCGCCCAAGATTGAAAGCGGATGTCGACTGGACCCTTCCAATCACGATCTCTGGATTCGGCACAGGACCTCATCCAGTGGTGACCGGTGCGCGTCGAATCACCTCCTGGAAGGTCCATCCGACTATGGCCTCGACCTGGTACGCACCACTTTTGGAAGGGGAGACCGTCGCGCGCCTGATGTCGGGGGCAACTCCGCAGAACGCCGCCCGCCTGCCTCGAAGCGGATGGTATGTCATGCGCTCTCCGGAGGGGGATTCCGCATTCGAAGCAAGAGAACTTCCGGGGGGGGATTGGGTGGGGGCTTACGTCCACCTGAAATCGAAACCTTGGAACATCGACTCCCGGAGGGTCGCTTCGCAATCCGGGCAGCGACTTTCCCTGGAGGCGCCAGCATCCACACCGCTGACGGATGGATGGGGGTACTTCCTTTCGGGCGTCCCTGCGGCGTTGAGCGGGCCCGGCCAGTGGGCACAGGACGCCTCGCAAGGAAGAATCCTATGGATGCCTCCCGCGGGAGTCGACCCCAATCGGATGATCACCCGGATTTCCGTGGTCGACTACGGGTTCTGGTTGCGGGGACTCCACGACATCAGCGTCGACGGAATCGACTTCTACGGCCAGGCCCAGGTGGGTATCGAAGCGATGGGAACCTCCAACATCCAGATCAGGAACTGCATGGTGATCTTCGCCGACCAATGGGGGATCAAATCGTGGGGCGGGGACAACATGGTCGTGGAAAATTGTCGTGCATTCGGGTCGAGCGCGGGGGGAATCCTCCTCGTCGGGAGGAAAGCCGTCGCACGCAGCAACACGGTCAAGCACATCGGGCACATGAACTGGCTCGGCCCCAAGGGTTTCGGGGACATGTGCTGCGGTGGCAGAGGTTTGCAGGTCTCGGGGGATTCCTCCCAGGTCCTGCGGAACACCGTCCAATGGACCGGCTGGACCGGGATCCATTTCACCGGGAATGCGCAGCTTGTCGAGGAGAATGTCGTAGACAGCGCCGTGCAGACCTCGAACGATGGAGGAGGATTGTATTCGTTCGGTTCCGAATGGGGACGGACCGGGCAAGGAACCGTCGTGCGACGCAATCTCGTCACCCACACGCTGGGGAATCCCTCGGGGACTCCCTGGCCACAGAACCTGGGTCTGGGACTCTACCTGGACAACGACATCAACGGCATGCTGGCGACAGAAAATGTGTTCGTCCAGAACAGCATCGGCGTGCTCCTGCACAACAACAGGGACATCGCTGTCGTGGCAAACGAGATCGAAGCCGACAGCATCGGGATCTGGGTTTCTCATGATGTCCTGGGACACGGGGAAATGTACGGGAATACGGTGGAGGACAACAGGATCCTCGTCACATCTCCGGGGAGACCAATGAAGGTGGATGAGAAGGTCGGCAACGGTGGAGATCCGGTGGCCTCCTACCAGCGGAATCTGGAATGCTTCGATCACCCCCTGGTTTCCGAATGCATCCGGGATGGACTGACCCTGTGGGCAGCCCCTCGATTCGAGCACAAGGATCGGAGGATCCTCCCGGAACGCTACACCGCTACGTCGGGAAAGACCTGGGGATGGGGAGTCTACCCCGCAAGCCTCTCCGTCACTCCGCTTCCTGGAGCTCGTGCCGATAGCATGGCACTGACCGTCCGGCGTCCGAGCGATCCGAGCCTGCGGATTGGAGTCCTGCTTCGATATACGCGAATCCCCCTGCAAGCCGGCGAATTGAGTTACGTCACGTTCAAGGCGCGTGCTCGCGGTCCCGGCATGAAGCTGTCTCTGGCATTCCTCCAGGGTCACGACGGGCATCAATTGCTGGCTCCCAAGGTCTCCTTCGAGCTGGATACGGAATGGCGTCGCTACGCGACTTTGTTCCGAGCAGGCTTTTCCGATTCCGGTACCCGGGTGGATTTCATGATGGGGCCTTCCGATACGGCGATCGATTTCGATAGTCTCTCGTGGATGGCCGTCGACGAGTCCGGCCTCCCGTCAGGAAAGCATTCCTTCGTTGCCATCGGGAGTCGAGTCGAGACTTTCTGGTATTCTCCGGTGGGGTCCTGGCGCGACTTGAGCGGGGATGCCCTCCCGGGGTCCGGGATGATCCCCCCGCTGGGCTCCATCATCGGGATCAGAGAAGGGGGGGGCGAAGAGGGCCTTCCCGAAGATCGCCTCCGAATCCCGATTCATTGAGGCAACCATCGCTCGTTCGAGGGGATGTCTTCGTTCGGCCGAGGCCCTAACGGTCCCAGATTCGAGTCGTCCTTCGAAAAGGGGGCCTGGCTCAGCGTCGGAGAGATCGATTCCAGATCGACTACGACCCGGAGGATCGGGTCCGAATCAGCTTTCCCACGATCTGGAATTCGTCGCAACCACGGGCGGCTAGATGTATGTTCACTGCAGAACCCACTGCAGAAAGGCCATGGTTTGGACGCACCTTCAGCGCCATCAGCCAAGACTCGCTTTCAGGAAATGGACCTAGCCAGATCAGTGATCCTTCTCACGGGCGTCTTTTTTCATGCCGCGTTCATCTACAGCCCCGCAGAAACGGATTGGTTCGTGCGGAGCGCCTTCCAGAATTCCGTATTCGATACGGGAATAGCCTTCATTCGAAATTTCCGGATGGAGGCCCTCTTCATCGTTTCCGGATTCTTCAGCGCACTTCTGGTCTCACGTTCCGGATCCCGAGGGTTCATGGTCAACCGCGCGATCCGAATGGGGGTGCCTCTCCTTTTTTGCGGAATCATCTTCAACGGCATCATGGTCTACTTCTCGGATGATCCGAGCCGGCCCACCTGGAATTTCCGCGATTATGTCATGGAGGGACAGTGGCAGGCGCATTTGTGGAATGTCGGGAATTTGCTCGGATACGAAGTCGTCATCTTTTCCTGTCTGAGGTTACTTCCACGAATCCACAGATGGATCGCCGATTCTGCTTGGGTGGCTTGGCTCGCTTTGCCCGGATATGTCTTGGTGACCTTGGCGGCTACTCGCGTCTGGGGAAGAAGCCCAGACCTTCCTTTCATCGGAATAGTCCTGCATACCCAATTGATGGCCGACTACTTGGCTCCGTATCTGCTCGGATATGTACTGCATCAGAATGCCGGACTCCGAAGGATCGTTTTCCGATGGCCTTGGAGTGTTTCCGCTCTCGGTTCACTTTTGGGAATTCGGTGGACGATGTCGCAATTCGGTGCATGGGATTCGATTCCGCACATCGGGCATGAATCCTTCGATATTCTGCAACGACTCGTGTTTTCCCTCATCCTTTTCGGGCTCTTCACTCGATTCCAGACAGGGAATCCCTGGGTGAAGAGGATCTCCATCGCTTCCTACTCCATATACCTTCTTCACCTTCCGCTGCAAATCCTCCTGTTTCGCGCGCTCGACCCTTATTTAGGGTCTACCGTGATTCTCATGGGTCACCAGGAAACCGGCACAGTTGAGTGAGGGTTCCTGGGATAGAGGTCGAGGCCGCCCAGATGGAACAGCACGCTGTCGCGGAAGGCTTGGAAGTGACGATGGCCCCGGCACTTGACCCTCACCGCTTGGATGCGGGCGTTGAGGCTTTCGGCGGCGGCGTTCGTGACCCCCAGGCTGAACACGCGCACGATACCTTCCAGGTGGCCTTCGACGGTCTTCGCCAACGTCCTCATGGGGGCAAGCTTGGAGGTCTTCGCCATCGCGATCCAGTGTTGGAGATGGTCTCGTGCTTCCCGCTCGTTCGTGCACTGGCGATACAGGCGAAGCGTCTCTTTCAGTCGGTACGCCTCGGCGGTGTTGGCGAACCACTCGCTGATGAAGGCGACCTTCTGCTGCGCCCACTCCTTCTGGCGGGAAGCGGCCGTCAGCAGACTGTAGCGAGCCTTCTTGAGGAAGGTCGCGCCCTTGGGGTCGTCCAGCCGCTGATGGATGGCAACCTCCTCACGACGGACCTGCTCCATCGCCTCGTTGGCCAGCTTCACGACGTGGAACGGATCGAAGACAATTCGTGTCTCGTCGAGGACGTCCTTGGCCGCCTTCTCGAAGGGTCCGTGCAGATCCATCGACACGGAAACCACACGAGCCAGGATCTCCTCGCCAAGCCCTTCCAATGCGGCTTTGGCGCTGGCGGTGGTGTTGCCCTCGACCATCTCCTCGACGACTCCACGCTTGGCGTCGCCCACCACCGTGGCACACTGGCGGCGGTGCCAGTACTTCTCGTCGATCGAGAGGTGCGGCATGGTGGGCGTCGCGTCCTCCTGCCTCGACAGCGCCTTGCGCTCCAGGCCTCTCTGAACAGCTCGGCGAGCGATGCCCGCAAGGCAGTCCTCGCTGGTTCCCAGGATCTCCGCAGCACGGCGGCGCGCGCAACAGAGCATCAGGTCAATCGCGAAGGCTTCAAAGAGAAGAGTGAAGCGCGATTTCGCCTCCGCCCAAGGCACGGACACCTGCTGAACTCCGTGCTCCGGGCACGAGACGCGAGGAATGGAGCACACCAGCATGGTCTTGAGCTGGCAGGTGTCCAAGTGGCGCCAGGTGCGCGTCGGCGCGTGGTCGTGGATGCTGCACGCCGAGCCGCAGTTCGGGCAGGGCAGGGACGTCTCGGAGCCATGGATCACCTGGATGCGCACCTCGCCGAGAGACGTGTCCAGATCTACGTTCGAGACGCACCAGGGAGGCGTCAGGCCAAGGATGTGGGCGTAGAACGATGTGCTGTCCAAGGGAAACTCTCCTCCGAAGGGGGAAGCCTCAAAGGTGCCTCAGCCATTAGAAAGCCGGTAGACCCCTTATTTACCGAACCTGCTTGGATTCTTTCTGATCAGTTCCGTATCGCTCCTGCTGTCTTGGGGCTTCCATGTCCAAGTGGTGGAACGGATCCCCTTGATGGGATTCTTGTTCAACGGGAAGGTGTACCGGGAATCCGCCCGGAGCTTCTAGGTATGTCGTTCAAGGCCACTTTTCTCGTCCTCCTGGGAGTCGGGGCATGGACGGTGGTCGATGCTTCCCCAAGGAGTTGGTGGACGTTGGGAAGCACTCCCCCATCCTTTTCCGTTTCGAGCGGATTTCAGGTGGAAAAAATCAACGGGAAACTGCGGTTGACGGGGCGTTCGGACACAGTTTCAAGGGGATTCAGGGGCGGGCGATGGAACATCGACATAGAATCCCTTCGCGGAGCGCTCGTGGAGCTCTCCTGCTCGCTGTCGACAACCAATCTTTCCCAGGCTGAACGAGCCTTGGGTGGTGCAAAATGCATGATCCAATGGGATTCGCAAGAATTTGGGCACCAGTGGGTGGGAGCTCGAACCCCGCATGGCACCACTGGTCCGTCACGTGTCCGAACCTTGGCGTTCATCCACCGGGATGCCCGTAATGGGCAGATCATCCTGGGAATCCAGGGCGCTGAGGGTGGCGTTTCCTTTCGGCATGCGGATCTCTCCGTGGTGGATCGTCCGCCTGAACGTCCAGCTCGAGCAGCACGGAAACCCCAGGCAACCCATCTTCGTGGGGTGATGTCCCCCCTTAAATATTCTCCAAAGGACTTTGTCCAACTCCAATCCTGGAAGGTCAATCTTGTGAGATGGCAGCTTTGTGGCTGGTATGACAAGGATTTCTCCCACACAGACCTCGGGATGTACAGGCGGTGGTTGTCGAGGAAGCTCGACGAGTTGGAAAGGGTCCTCGACGATGCGCGTCGAAGGCAGATCGGAATCATCGTGGACCTTCACTCCCCTCCCGGCGGAGCGTCGGAGGACGGCACGACTCGAATTTTCCTGGAAAGCAAGTTCCAGGAAGCGTTCCTCGAGTCATGGGACAGCATCGTGAACCGCGTCGGTGGATCGCCCGCTCTGGCAGGGTGGGATCTGGTGAACGAGCCCAACCAGAACCAGCCATCCCCGACCGGATTGAAGGATTGGCGGGAACTGCAGATCGAAGTTGCGAGGCGGATCCGGGTCTCCGACTCGACGACTCCAATCCTGTTCGAGGTCGCGGGGAATTCCCATCCTGAGAAGTTCGGCTTGCTGCGACCCGTCGATCTCCAAGGGATCGTGTACGAGGTCCACATGTACTGGCCGCATGCGTTCGTCATGCAGGGATTCCGACCACCTTGGAAGGACACCATTCCGTATCCGGGTACCTGGCAGGGGCGACCATTCGACAAGGACGCGATCCGATCGATCCTGGAGCCTGTTCGTTCGTTCCAACTGGCGACGGGAGCCAGGATTCTGGTCGGGGAATTCAGTGCGCTCAGATGGGCCCCCGGAGCTTCCCAGTACCTTGCCGATTGCATTTCGATCTTCGAGGAGTACGGCTGGGACTGGACCTACCACGCATTCCGGGAATACCCGGGATGGGATGTCGAGGTCGCCGATGAGCCTTGGTCCCCCCACGGAAAGCCCATTCCCTCCAAGCCGACCGAGCGGGAATCGGTCCTTCGTGCCGGACTCTCCAAGAACAGGAATTTCCCCGTGGATGGTTCCTGGGGCTGGTCGAAGTGGTCCGCTGGGTGGTAGAATGGAGCATGGCCTCCATCCGCGTTGTCACCACCGCAGTACTGGCGCTTGGGCTGACATCTGTCGCCGTCGGCGCTTCGTATCACGTTTCCTCCAGAGGAGACGACGCCAGAACTCCGATCGAGGCCATGTCGCCGTCGACGCCCTGGGCCACTTTCACCCCTCTGGATTCGCTTCTCGTCTATCCGGGGGATTCCATCCTCCTGCGACGAGGCGATACCCTGCGAGGTACCTTGCGGCCGCGGCTGAAGGCCGACGTCGACTGGTCGACACCGCTTGTCATCGCTTCGTACGGGCCCTCCACCAGGCCTCCGCTTCTCCTTGGGACGGTTCCTGTCACCGGATGGTCCATGAAACCGGGAGATCCGGGCACCTGGCAGGCGCCTTTCCCCGGTACGACCGCCGCCTCGCGCCTGTTCATCAATGGGCGGACGGTTCGGGGGTCACGAGTACCCGCCGGAGGTTGGTACACCCTGACGGCGCCGGAAGGCGACACGGCATTGGTCGCCGGCGAATTGGGGGACGACAACTGGGTGGGAGCCACCATCCACATCAAGACCACCCCCTGGAATATCGACGCACGCCAAATCACCGCGATGAGTGGCGGACGCGTCTCCCTTTCCTCCCCCACGAATGCCCCCATCCGAGACGGGTGGGGTTATTTCGTCACCGGGTTGCCAAGGACGCTCTCCAACATCGGTCAGTGGATGCAAGACAGTGCATCCGACCTGATCGTCATCCGACCGAATTCGACCCAGACTGTTCAAGGGACCTTGGTGGAAGTCTCGACGGTGCCTTCGGGCATCAACATCTACGGAAAGCAC
Organism: Fibrobacteria bacterium; assembly: GCA_020633825.1. Classification (GTDB taxonomy): domain Bacteria; phylum Fibrobacterota; class Fibrobacteria; order UBA5070; family UBA5070; genus UBA5070. Next base: position 237,681 of record JACKCV010000001.1, read on the forward strand.
GACATCACCATCGAGGGCCTGGATTTCCTCGGGCACAGCGATTTTGGAATCGATGCTCGCGGAACCTCGAACGTGACCATCCGCCGTTGCCGAGCCTATCGGGTGGATCAATGGGGATTCAAGGTGTCGGGACGCAATTCGAAGGTCTTCGACTCTCGCGTCGTCCTCTCGAGTACAGGAGGGATGGATGTCCTGGGGCCAGGGTGCGTGGTCGAGCGAGACACGGTCGAATACATAGGAGATATGTCCCAGTTCGGGCCTCGAGGGCATGGAGGCGAGTGCTGCGGAGGTAGGGGCATGGAAATCTACGGAGATTCCTGCACGATCCGTTCCAACGTGGTTCGCTGGACCGGGTGGAGCGGGATCACCTTCGGAGGCAAGTCTGTTGTCGTCGAGGGAAACACCATCGACAGTGCCTTGCGAATCAGCAACGATGGCGGTGGACTGTATTCCTACGGAAGCAAATGGGAAGGAAACGGGATGGGGACGGTGATCCGGGACAACATCGTCACCCGGAGTTTTGGAAACAACCAGGGCTCCCCAGGATACCCTCGACTGGGAATCGGTATTTATTTCGACAATATGATCCAGGGGGCTCGCGCTTCCGACAATACTTTGATCGACAACTCCTGGGGCGTACTGGTGCATAACAATCGGGATCTGGTTGTTTCCCGAAATACCATCGTCAGTGATTCCGTGGGCATCATGGTATCGCGGGATTCGTACAGTCCCGACGATGCATGGAACAACCGGATCGATTCGAATGTGATCTTGGCCGTTCATCCCGCTACCGCGATCGAAAATGTGGTCAAAGTCGACAATCACGGGCACACTCTCGCCACCTTTCACAACAATGTGGCCTGCACGGATCACCCGCTGGAAACGACATGTTATCTGGGGGAGAGCGTGCTTTGGTCGCTTCCTCGGCTCGCCTTGGTGGAACGGGCAACCGGGAAGGAGCGATTTCCTCCCCTTGTTTCTGGGATTAATGGTTGGCGTGGATATCCAGCTACAACCTTCGTCGAGGAAGGGATTGGGGTTTCTGGGGATGTCCTGAAATTCTCGGTGAAATTGACCGGAGATGCCACAACTGGTGGGATCCTCTTGCGGGATTCCGGTGTGAAAATCGATTCCGGGGATCTGTCCTTGCTGTCGTTCAAGGCCCGGGGCGCCCAACCTGGCATGCAGGTTCAACTCAAATTGCAGCAGGCCCACGCGCCCTACCAGAGACTCGCGACTCCCGTCCTTTTCCAGTTGGATACAATTTGGAAGGAATTCAAAACAGTTTTCACGTCCTCCGCGTCCGACTCCTCTGCCCGGATTGACTTCGTTCTCAATCGATCGGATTCCATGGTTTGGATCTCCGGTGTTTCCTGGAAGGGGATCGATACCAGCGGTGTGGGGGCTCTCCGGTATTCATCCGTGTCTTGGAATCGGGCCCCCTTTTCTCGAAGCTACGACTTGGGTTCTGGTCCCTGGCGATCTCCGCTGGGCACTCCTTTGGCCTCGAGTGGCATGCTGGATCCGCGCAAGGCTCTGTTCGGCCTGAAGGATACGGGTACGGGAATCGCAGTGGATTCACGCCCGCTGAGGCCGAAACATGGGTTCGAAACGATTCATCGGTCAGGGGACCGCCTGAGTCTTCGGATCCGGAGCATGGAGGAGCATGCACCGCGTCTCCATCTCCGGGGTCTCGATGGAGCATTGATCGCCGAATATTCCTTGGATCTTCCGGATGGAACCCGGTCAGTTTCCATTCCAGTGCCTCCACGCGCAGGTGTGGTTTGCCTTGTGCTCTCGGATAGTTTCGGAAAAATTATCGATAGTCGAGCGATCGCTCTCCCCTAAACGGAGTTGCGAGTCTTCTTTGTTACTATTGATGTTCAGAGTTTCTCCGACTGTGACCATTTTACGCAGACCATGTCCTCCATTGGGCATTCACCTGAAGGCGGATGTTCTCCAAATCTGATCGTCCGCCAAGGTGGGTAGAGGCTGATATCCAAGGGAAGGGTTGTTTTTGAGGCTTCTGCAGGTCAATAAATTTGCCACCCTGAACGGAGGTTCCGAGACCGTTGCCGCCACCATCTCAAGAGGGATGTCGGAGCAGGGGCATGACGTTCTGCTGGTGGGGTTTTCCAAGGCCAACCAGGAGTTGATCCCTGGCAGTCTTTCGTTGGGACCGGAATTGCAGAGGCCTTGGGTGCCCTTCTGCGAGCCAGCCTTGGTGGAGAGGATTGTGTCCATTGCCCGGGACTTTCGTCCGGATGCGATCCTTCACCACAACATCTATCATCACTTCCCCATGGCCCAGCTGGTCGAATCCCTCGATCGACGAATTTCTGTACCACAGTCCTTGCTCGTCCATGACCACAAACCGGTGTGTGCGGTCTACTCCGGAATGCGGAAGGGGCAACCTTGCCACGAGTGCCGAGGAGATCGATTCTGGAAGGCCATCCGGCATCGATGTAAGGACGAGAATTTCCTGTGGTCCCTTCTTTTGGGAATGGATTCGATGTGGAACGCGAAGCTTCGAGGGGTGTATTCGCGTTTTCACCGGGTGATCTCCCCAAGTCGATACTTGGCCGCCCTTCTTGAAGGGATCGGAAACGGAAGGCACATCGAATGGTTGGTCAATCCTGGTCCGGAAGTGAAGGAGGGTGCCGCGATTCGCGACGGTATCGCTTTCGTTGGTCGCTTCACCCATGACAAAGGGGTGCCGCTTCTGTTGCGTATGGTCGAACGATTTCCTGAAATTCGATTCGTGGCCGTGGGTGACGGGGAGATGAGGCCTGCTCTGGAGGAATTGGCGAGAAATTCGCCGAATCTGGAGTTGCATGGCTGGGAGAGTCGGGAGGGCGTTTCCGATATCCTCGCAGGCGTAAAATGGACATTCGTGCCATCTTTGGCCGTCGAAAACAACCCCATGGTGATCCTTGAAGCGTTCTCGCGAGGGACCCCGGTTCTCGGGAGTGATTTCGGAGGAATTCCGGAGCTGCTCGCCGATCGGAAGGGCGTATTGTTTGATCCCCAGGATATTGAGAGCGCCCTGAAAATAATGGATCAATGTCTGCGAGAATCCGATGAAATCAGGGGGGAGCGAAGCCGCTTGTGCCGACAATGGGCCGTGGAGCACGAGGAACGGTTCTACATTCGACGTCTGGTGGAGCTGGTTTCATGAAGTTCCAGATGTTTTTCTGATCGAACGGAAGGGTGTCGTGCATGCCGATGAAAGTTTCGCTCCCGACTGACATCTCTGTGATCACCACTTACAGATGTCAGATGCGCTGCAAAATGTGTTCAATTTGGCAGAATCCGACCGATTCGAAACAGGAGATCACTCCCGCCGAGCTGGAGCGGCTCCCTCGGTTCAAATTTTCCAACATCACCGGCGGCGAGCCATTCCTCCGCCAAGACATCGAAGACATCGTTGATGTGATGATGAGGAAATCCGACCGAGTTGTGATCAGCACCTCCGGATGGCATAAAGACAGGATCCTGGCTCTGGCGAAGCGCTTTCCCAAGATCGGCATCCGGGTGTCGATGGAAGGCCTTTCCCAGTGCAACGATGATCTCAGGGGGCGTTCTGGAGGCTTCGATCGAGGGCTTGGCCTTCTGCTGGAGCTGAAAAGAATGGGGGTCAAGGACATTGGTTTCGGGCAAACCGTCTCAAGCAAAAACTCCCACGACCTCCTGCCTTTGTACGAACTGTCTCGGAACCTTGGGATGGAGTTTGCGACAGCAAGTTTTCACAACTCCTTCTATTTCCACAAGGGTGACAATTGGATTCAGAACAAGGATGAGGTCACGAAAAACTTCGAGGAATTGATCAAGCGATTACTTGAAGAGAATTCTCCCAAGGCATGGTTTCGAGCATTTTTCAATTTGGGGCTGATCAATTATATCCACGGAGGACGGCGGATGCTTCCCTGCGAGGCGGGGAGTGTCAATTTCTTCCTTGACCCGTACGGAGAGATTTATCCCTGCAATGGACTGGAAGAGCGATACTGGAAAAAAAGCATGGGAAATATTCGCTCGGGTAAATCCTTCGAAGAAATTTGGAACTCTCCCGAAGCCGCAGAGGTTCGCACCTGCGTGGGCTCCTGCGCAAAAAATTGCTGGATGGTGGGAACAGCCGCTCCTGTCATGAAGAAGTATTTCCGACATCCTGCCACGTGGGTGGCTCGCAATAAGTTGCGTTCCATGCTTGGGCAGCCGGTCGATGTCTCGACATTCCCCTGGTTTGATGTGGGACAAGATCCCCGCCAAGGAGATCTCCGTTCGGAACCATTGAGCGAAGGCGCTGAAGTTGCCAATCGGGAGGCTTTGCCGCTATGAGTCTTTCGGAAAGGATTTCCCGCGAAAAAGCCGCTGTAGCACATCTATTGGCTGCCTTGGAATTGGAACCCTCTGCGCGGGAAAAGGTCGTGGGGAAATTGGATGTCGAATTGAAGGAGCAGTGCGCCTTCGACCACAGGGACTTCACTCCCGAGGAAGTAAACTTGGCATGGCTTGGGACGCCGTCCCTTGAAAACCTTCTCCAAAGGGAGCGTGTGCTGTTCGATGAATCGATCCTGAAGGGTCTGGTGGAGGCTACCTACGCCTTCCGGCTATTGACACTGGCCCATCTGCATTCTGAGCTGGGAAGGCGAGGTGGTCGCCGGGACTTGTTTCTGAAGTGCTTGGACCATCTCGGACATACGATGGCCGAAGTGGAGGCTTACCAGGTGGATTTTGTCGCATCCTGAACCATCGAAGGAGGCTCGCAAAGTGACCGAACCGCAGCACCCGCTCGCGATTGTCATTCCCGCTTGGAAGCCTGACTTCTTGGAAAGGACTCTTGCAGGGTTCGCTTCCCAGACCTGCAAGGATTTTCGCTTGTACATCGGGGATGATTGCAGCCCCGCGGATATCGAGGGATGCGTTCGGCGTCATGCCGGGACTTGCGATGTGGTCTATCATCGATTCGAGGAGAATCTGGGAGGACGGAATCTCGTCCAGCACTGGAGAAGGTGCATCGAACTCACCCAAGGAGAGCCCCTTCTATGGTTGTTCTCGGATGACGACCTCGCCTCCCCCGAATGCGTGGACGTGCTGCTGGAAGCATGGAAGTCGGCACCGAAGGCGGATGTGTTCCATTTCGACCTGCTGGTCGTGGGGGAAGCCGACGAGGTCTTGGAAACTCCTTCCAGATTCCCCGCAACCCTTGGTGGGATCGAGTTCTACCGCAAGCGTCGGGACAACGAACTGCTCAGCTTCGCGCCGGAATTTGTCTTCACGCGAAGGGTGTTCGAGCGCCTGGGCTTCGTGGAATTCGACCTGGCGTGGGGATCGGACATGTTCACCTGGATCAATTTCTCCGGTGAGGAGGGAGTAAAGTCCCTCGGCCGGGGTCGTGTTTCCTGGCGGCGAAGCACGGTGAACATTTCCCCGAACACGAAGGATCTTGCCCTCCTCCGCAGGAAGATCCTTGCCGAGGTGGAGCAAATCCGCTGGATCCGTCAATTCTTCGAATCCCACGGCGTACCCTGGACATTCCAGGATGAGGTCCGCGCCGCCCACGCCTTCTGCCGGAACAGCCTCCAGAAGATGCCCTTGGCCAGGATCTCGGAATGGTGGGGGTTCATCCGGGAGGCCGCTTCGACCTCCAATTCGTTGCTGGCCCTTCCTTTGTACATCCTTCTCACAGTCCTTTCGGCGGCTCGCCGACGCCTGGCACCAACTTCTCGAGCAACATGACAAGACAAAACTCCGGTGAGACTCCACGGATTGCCGTGGTGAGCCAGAATTGTTTCACTCAATGCGATCTTCCGGTCCTTTCGCATTTGGCCGAACGTTTCCAAGTAAAGTGGATCATCTTCTTCCCTCGCGACGACAATCATGGCTATTCCGAGTCGGAATTGAGGGAGTACGCGAAATCCAACGGCGTAGACCTCACGATCGTTCGTCTGTCGGAAAGGTTGCGATCCCTGGCGAACATTCCCTTTTTCTGGAAGTTGCTGGCTCCACTTCGGAAATGGAATCCGGATCTGGTGTACGTGAACGCCACGGGCCACCCCTGGTTGGGTCCGACGATCCTGGGGAGCTTCGGCCGGAGAAAGGTCCTTTGGGCGATCCATGACGCCGTTGAACACGGTTCCAACGGTGTCTACAGGCTGTACGCCTTGTACAAGGTGCTTCTCCTGACCACATTCCGGCTCTTCCATGCCCTTTCCGAAAACCAGGCCCAACTGATTCGGAAGAGAGCTCCAGGGAGCACGGTGCTAGTGGCACCCCATCCCCCCCTGAATTCCGGAGAGACCCGGCAATCACCTCCGATCGACCGGACAAGGTTTCTTTTCTTCGGCATCATCGAACCCTACAAAGGGGTGGATTTGTTGATCGAAGCCGCCCAGCTCGCGGCCGAGCGATGCGACCGGAGGATGGAATTCGTGATTGCGGGATTCACCGAGGAATGGGAGCGATATGCCGATCTCATCCGAAGGGAAGACCTTTTTCGAATCGACATCCGAAGCATTCCCAACAAGGAAATTCCAGACCTCTTCGGATCCTCCCACTGGCTGCTCCTTCCCTATCGTCACGTGACCCAGAGTGGTCCCCTGGCCCTTGCCCTTCATTATGGTCTGCCCTCCATCACCACCGATTTGCCGGGGTTCACCGATTTCCTGGAGGCAGGTTCCACTGCGATCCAGTTTCCCGTGGACGACGTCGAAGAGTTTTCCAAGATCCTGGTCCGGGCCGGCAGGATGGAGGCCGGAGAATACCGGGATTTCCGACGAAACACCGAGGAGTTCGCCAGAAAGCACCTTTCCATGGAGGATACCCGGCGGCGATACGAGCGCCTCTGGTGGGATGCGCTCGCCAACGCGGGTTACCACAATTCGTCTTCGAGGACTTCTCCATGAAAACGGTCGCTTGGCTCACAGCGGATTATTTCCTCGATGTAGACCTGCCCCTCGTGCCACTGCTGTCGGAGAAATTTGAGATCCATTGGTTCATCTTGTTCGGTGGTGGGTCGCCCGTGGAAGTCCCCAACGACCCGAGTGTCAGAAAAGCGCGAATCTTTCGATCCGAGCGACGCAGCCGAGATCCTCTGCTCGTCCTGGACTTCATCAAACTGCTCTGGGAGATTCGCCGCACCCAACCCGATGTCATCTACCTGGATATTGTCGGTCTTCCCCATTTCCATTTCCTTGCGAAAGCCCTGCTTCCTACCAGCAAGGTGATCTGTGCCGTCCACAATGTCGACGACTATCCCGGATGGGGTAATCGGAGGATGATGCGCAGATATCTTGACTGGACGTTTCGCCACTTTTGCTATTTCCACCTATTCTCCCGCCATACCAAGGAAAGCTTCGAGCGTCGAGCACCCGGGAAAACAACTTTCTACGCCCCCCTGGCCTTGAAATCATACGGGGAAGCGGAACGGGTGCGGGACGAATCGGTGGTTCAATTCCTGTTCTTCGGTGGAATTCGCAGCAACAAGAACCTGGACCTCCTTCTCCGGGCCTATGCCATGCTCCCGGATCAGGTCCGATCCAGGGCTCGCCTCCAGATCTCCGGATCTTGCCCGGTCGCGGATCGCCAGCGGTACATCGAACAAGCGGCTGGAGACCCATCGATTCGCTTCGATTTTCGGCGTATTCCGGATGCGGAAGTGCCTCGCCTCTTCCTTGGCCACCACTTCTTGATCCTTCCGTACAGCCATATCGCCCAAAGTGGACCCCAGATGCTCGCCTACAACTACCGGCTTCCAGTGATCGCCACGGACCTCCCAGGGTTCTCGGAGAGGATCGCCGACCGTGAGGACGGCTACCTTTTCCGGCTGGACGATGCAGCGAGTCTCAGCCGCGCGCTGCAGGAAGCCGTAGAGTCACATGTCGACCGGTACCCTCGACTGCTGGAATCCCTCGAGAAGAGGATTCAAGCAGAATTTGACCCCGAAGCCGTTGCCAAATCCTACGCATTATTCTTTGAGATCCCGAACAACCACATCCATTGAGGCCGATTCATGCCCCTCCCAAAATTCCTTTCGACCTTCTTGAAGGAAAGTCCGGTCATCCTCGGCATGCGTCTGGTCGTCGAGCTGTTCGATGAATGGACCCAACTCATGTTCAATCTTGGCGCGGCCAGGTGCCGTGGCACCAAAGCCAAGATCGAGGCAAAGCTAACGGTCGAGTACCATGCCATCGAGAAGGGGCTGTCCCTTGGTGCTCCTCGCCTCGGATTCGGCGAAAAGCGCATCCTGACGTTGGTTTCCGACCTTCGGTGGTACCATTCGGTTTTCAATGACAGGGCATTCCTGGAGCGGCCCTTGGCCACGATCCGGGGATACATCTCCTTCAATCAGGAAAGGGGATTCGAGCCGACATCCATTCGAAAGGCCTATGACGACTTTCTGGACGATATCGGGCCCTCCACCGAGCCTGCCGCGCAGGGAGGGGTGAAACTGGTCAAACGGTCGGATATCCAGGGATTCGGCGCCCAGTTCGAGGCATTTGCGAACACGCGACATTCCTTGCGGAATTATTCGGATGCCCCTGTGACCCGGGAGGAGATTCTTGCCGCCATCCGAATTGCGCAGAGATCACCATCCGCCTGCAATCGGCAATCCTGGCATTCGTACGTGTTCATGGGAGCAGAAAAGGATGCATTGCTCGGCTTCCAGGGGGGGACCAACGGATTCACCGAGTCTGTCGGAGCGGCCATCGTCGTCGTCGGGGATCTGCGGAATTTCTTCATCAACGAGATCCACCAGCCGTATATCGACGGATCCCTGTTCGCGATGTCGATGATGTTCGCTTTCCATGCGCAGGGAATGGGCTCGATTCCTCTCACAACGAGTTTCAAACGCCGCAAATTGCGCGAGTTCAAGCGAAGGTTCGGCATCCCTGATTACCATACCCCGGTGATGATCATTGGGGTTGGCCATCTCAAGGAGGAATTTCACGTGGCCTGGTCGGCTCGCAAGGACGTTTCCGACGCGGTCACCTTCCGATCCGAGGAGACCCGGCCATGAAGATCGGTGTCCTCACCTATTTCGGAGACATGAATTCCGGAACCAATCTCCAGGCCATGTCCGTGGCTTCCATCGCGGCGAGGACCTATCCGGGTGCGGACGTCCGCATCGTCGACTACCATCCTTTCCCGAGGCGCTGGAAGCCCTACCTCTCTTCGTTCTCGGTGAAATCCCTCATCCTTGACGGATTCCGTCTGAATCGATACAGGAAATTCGTGGGTGGGTTGCCCAAAACGGATCGCCGGCTGGTGTCCGATGATCCCGCGGCCGCCACGGAATTCCTCGCCTCCTTCGGCTTCGACATGATCTTCGTGGGCTCCGACACGTTGCTCGAGCTCCATCGCCACAAGGGCGATTCCCTGACGGCTTTCTGGCTATCGCCGACCTTGAAGGCGAAAAAGGTCTTTTTCGCGCCCTCGTCCCGCGAAGTCGAGCATTCGAAACTTTCGCCTCGCCAGCGAGACGAAATGGCGGCATGCCTAGCCGGGATCGATCACCTCTCGGCAAGGGATTCGGCAACTCGTCGATTGATGATGAATTTCGTCCCCGAGGAACGGATCACAATGCTCCCGGATCCGACCTTCGCGATGGACGTGGACCCGGCTCCGGCGGAGGCCTATTTCAGATCAAGAGGTCTCGACCGGATCGGGAAGCCCATCGCGTGCATGCACATGCATCGCAGGGATGCCTCGTGCGACGCGATTGCCGACGGTCTGCGAGCGAAGGGATACGCCGTCGCCTCGTTGCGCCCGGCTCCCTACGCGGACATCCTGCTCAACGATGTGGGACCCCTCGAGGTCGCGGGGCTTTTCCGCCATTTCAGTTTCGTTGTCACCCACAGGTTCCACGATTCCATTTTCTGTTTCAAGAATGGTACGCCGGTCCTGGTCTATCCGCCGCCCGACTACCACTCCAACAGTGCGGGCGAGTCGAAGTTCCGCAGTCTGGTGGAGCTTTTCGGCCTCCAGGAATCCAACCTGATTCCGGAGTATTCCGAATACAGTGCGGAACGCGTCCTTTCCATGTGCGATGGGGCGATCAGCGCCTTCAATGCGGCAAGGCCCGCCATCGCGGAGCGTCTACAGGAGAATCGCGACCGATTGCTCGCCTTCGCCGACAAGACGCGCACATCCTTTCCGGAGACACCGCCCAAGCAATGATGAAGGTGCGTACCATCGCGGGAATGACATGGACTTTCCTCGAGAATTTCGGGAACAAGTCGATCCAATTCGCGGTGGGGATCTTCCTTGCTCGAATGCTCACCCCGACCGAATACGGCCTGGTGGGCATGGTCATGGTCTTCCTGGCTCTCTCCCATGTCGTGATGGACAGCGGCTTTTCCCAGGCCCTCATCCGCAAGCGGGATTGCCGGCCGGAGGATCTGAACACCGCATTCGCATTCAACATGGCGACAGGTCTCGCTCTCTACCTGGTTGTTTTCGCCGCAGCCGATTTCATCGCCGCGTTCTTCGGCCAGCCTCAACTCGCGGGGTTGTCTCGGGTTGCCGGACTGGTCCTTGTGATAAATGCGACAGGAATTGTCCAAAGGGCGGTCCTTTCGAGGGCGCTCGATTTCAAGGCGCAAGCCTTCGCCTCGGTCGTCGCGACCCTGGTGTCTTCCCTGGTCGCAGTCGCGATGGCATGGAAGGGGTTCGGCGTATGGAGTCTGGTCGCCCGGATGCTGGTGGAGGGCGCAGTTACGAGTTTGATCTTGTGGAGGAGTTCCTCGGCAAGGGTCCATCTCGCATTCGATCGGAATGCGTTCCGGGATCTCTTCACATTCGGATCGCGAATGGTCGCATCCGGATTGATCGATCAGATCTTCAACGAAGGCTACAAGGTCGTGATCGCCAAGGGCTTCTCCATTCGGGAACTTGGATTCTACACGCGAGCCAGCCAATTCAGCGACATGCCCTCGTCCGGGTTCAGTTCGATCATCGAGCGGGTATCCTACCCGGTTCTGTCCCAAGTGGATCCCGAGCGATTGAACGGGGCATTCCGTCGACTGCTGAAAACGGTCACGTTCGTGGTGTTCACCCTGATGTTGGGCATGGCCGCCACGGCGAACAACTTGATCCTGGTCCTGCTGGGGCCGCAATGGGAGCCCGCGACTCCATATTTGGAGCTGTTGTGCCTGGCGACCATGCTCTATCCCCTGCAGTCGCTCAACCTGCAGATCCTGATGGTCAGAGGGCTTTCCGGCTTGTTCCTCAAACTGGAGATCTACAAGAAGATCCTGGCCGTTCCGACCGTCCTCATCGGCCTGAAATTCGGAATCCTGGCGATGCTCTGGGCGATGATCCTCGAATCGATCCTCGCCTATTTCATCAACAGTTTCAATACCGGACGATTGATCGGCTATTCCACGGGCCGACAAATCCTCGATGTCCTTCCGGGGCTTTCCATCTCTGGAGCGATGGCCTCGATGGTCTATGGTCTCGGCATCCTCCTCCCGGCGGGCACGTTGGCCAGCCTGATTCTGCAAACGACAGCGGGAGCGCTCCTGATCGTCGTCGGCTGCGAATGGATTCGGTTCGAGCCCTGGATCGAGGTGCGCCAAGCCGCGGAAGGCATGATTCGATCCAGATTCGGGAGGATTTCACCATGATCTACGTCACCCAGCCAGAGATGCCTCCCCTCGAGGAATTCGAGCCGTACCTCAAGAAAATCTGGGAGAGCAGGTGGCTCACGAACAATGGGCAGTTCCACGAGGATCTCGAGGCCGCCTTGGCCGAATACCTCGGGGTGCCCTGCCTGTCCTTGTTCTCGAATGGAACCCTGGCATTGTTGACCGCCCTGCAGGCTCTTCGAATCACCGGAGAAGTGATCACGACTCCGTTCAGTTTCGTCGCCACGACGCACGCGTTGTGGTGGAACAACGTGAAACCGGTTTTCGTCGACATCGAGCCGGAAACCTTCCAGCTCGACCCCATGCGGATCGAATCCGCGATCACCCCGGCGACCACTGCGATACTGCCCGTCCATGTATACGGAAACCCCTGCAACGTCGATGCGATCCAGCGAGTGGCAGACACCTTCGGCTTGCGGGTGATCTACGATGCCGCCCATGCATTCGGGGTCAAGCGGGGCGGCCGGTCCCTCGCCTGCGAAGGGGATCTTTCCGTTCTCAGCTTCCACGCCACGAAGGTCTTCACGACCATCGAAGGCGGGGCGATCGTCGCCCCCGACGTGAAGACCAAGGATCGAATCGACTTCCTGAAGAATTTCGGTTTCGCCGACGAAGTCACCGTCGTGGCTCCGGGAATCAATGCGAAGATGAACGAAGTCCAGGCGGCGTACGGTTTGCTGCAGCTGAAGCACATCGATTCCCACATTTCCAGACGGCGAGAGGTGGCCTTGCGCTATCGTGCCCGACTTGCCGGAATTCCAGGGATCCGCCACCTCGATGACATCGCCGGAACGACGCCCAATCACGCCTACTTCCCGATCATGATCGATGCGGATGTTTACGGGATGTCTCGGGATACGGTGTACGAACGGCTGAAGACGCATGGCATCTATTCCCGGCGCTATTTCCATCCGTTGATCTCGCATTTTCCCGTGTACCGGGGCCTTCCATCCGCCCATCCGGAAAATCTCCCGGTGGCCGAGGCTGTATCCCGTCGGATCCTGTGCCTTCCGATCTATCCGTCCCTCGAACTGGACGTGGTTGACAAAATATGTCTTCTCCTGGAGCGGCGTCCTTGACCCTCGCGGCGATGCAGCCCTATGTGCTGCCGTACATCGGGTATTTCCAGCTCATCCAGGAAGCCGGGACATTCGTGATCCTCGACGATGTCGCCTTCATCAAGAAGGGGTGGATCCACCGCAACCGAATCCTGTTGGGCGGATCCGCCCACCTGTTCACACTTCCCCTGCAGGATGCGAGTCAGAATCGATCCATCAAGGACACCTTCCTGGTTGCCGATGATTTGTGGAAGCTCAAGCTGGTGAAAACCATCCGATCCGCATACGCGAAAGCGCTGCATTTCCGGGAAGGAATGGCGATCCTGGAGGAGATCCTCGAGACACGCGAAACCAACCTTTCCCGGTTTGCCGTGAGAAGCCTGGAAACCGTCGCCAGGGAGTTGGGAATCACAACCACACTCAGGCTTGCATCGGAAGAATTCCCAAACCTCCGGGATGCGAGAGGACAGGATCGGATTCTCGATCTATGCATGGCCTCGAAGGCCACGCGATATGTCAATGCGATCGGGGGGATGGAGCTCTACCATCCCGAGGCATTTCGCGAGAAAGACGTGGAGCTACGATTCCTGAGAACGAAGATTGAGCCTTATTTTCAATTGGGGAGGGAGTTTGTTCCCTACCTTTCCATCTTGGATCTGTTGATGTTCCTAGGTGCGGAGCAAACTCGGGAGCATCTGCGCTTCTTCGATCTGGTCGAATGAGCATCACCTTGCATGTTGGGGGCTGCTAACCATGCCAAGCACAAAGTGCCTTCTTGTACTCGGGGGGTCTCGCTCCCAGATGTCGGTGATCTCCAAGGCTCTGGAGCTCGGGTACAAGGTCGTCACAGCGGACAATGTTCCGTCGAACCCAGGCCATCGGATTGCCCATTCCTACTTCGAAGCGAACATCATCGATGCCGATGCGATTCGATGGGTTGCGCGCCAATGTCATGCCGACGGGATCCTCTGCACCTCCGATACCGCAGCTCCGACTGCAGCGCTTGTTTGCCAAGACCTTGGGCTTCCCACGCATCCACCCGAGTCGGTGGCGCTCTTGTGCGACAAGCCTCGATTCCGGGCGTTCCTTGCCGCGAACGACTTTTCCACGCCCGTGGCTCGCGGATTCACGGAAGGTGAATCGCCCGACCTCTCGCATTTTCGATTCCCAATCGTTGTCAAACCTGCCGATTCCTCCGGTAGCAAGGGCGTTGTGCGACTCGACTCTCCGGAAGGGATGGAACAGGCCATATCCTATGCCCTGACCTTCTCTCGTTCATCACGGTACATTGTGGAGGAATTCGTCCAGAGCATCGGGTACGCGATGAGTGGGGACGGGTTTTCCTGGAAGGGCAAACTCGCGTTCCGCTGCTTCAACAACGATCATCGCGTGTCCGAGCACCCGTTGGTGCCTATTGCTCTGTCGACACCATTCCAACACCCCCGCTCCATTCAGGAACGGATGCATTCCGAAATCCAGAGGGCATTCGACCTGCTCGAGATGCAATCCGGATGCTACAACTTCGATGTCCGGATCCGAACCGATGGAGAGCCTATCCTGATGGAAATCGCGCCGAGGGCAGGGAGCAATCTCATCCCGGAATTGGCGCAATTGGCAACCGGAGTGGATATGGTGTCTGCCAACGTCCGACAAGCCGTAGGAGACGATTGCAGCGACATCACCATGGTCGAACCGAAGGGTTTTTGGTCTTCCTATGTGATCCACTCCGATCGAGTCGGAACCTTCGAGGGATTGGAGATCGATGAGAAATTCGAGGCGGCTCATGTTGTTCGCTGGGAGCCGATGCAGGATATCGGGACCTCCATCCATCCTCTTGAGAATGTCGCCGGTACCATTGGACTCCTCCAGATGAAATTCGACAACGAAGAACAAATGCTTGAGCGAGTTGAAAATCTCTCACGTTGGGTCAAGGTCAGAGTGGGATGATACCCGAGTCTGATCCTCTTGTAAGTGTTGAAATCCTGACCTTTCAGCATGCAGGATTCATCAGAGAAACACTGGAAGGAATTCTGGCACAGAAAACGGGATTTCCTTTTGAAATCATTCTTCACGACGACGCTTCCACTGATGGAACTTCTGATATCGTAAGGGAGTTCCAAGGGAAATATCCAAATGTTCTTTTCCCGATTATTCAAACTGAAAACCAGTGGTCGAAGGGCGTAAATATTTCTGCAACCTTCAATTCCCCACGAATGCGGGGGAAGTACGTCGCGGTTTGCGAGGGTGATGACGTCTGGATCGACCCCCTGAAACTCTCCAAACAAGTTGAAATTCTCGAGAAGCACTCCAAGATTGGCTTGGTTCACACGGGCTTCAGCACGAATCTTGAACCGGATGCGGATTACCTCAAGTACCACCAAGGGTTGGCGTCGCGCAAAAAAGACGGGAATGTATTTGCCAGCCTGTTGTGCGACAATTTCGTGAGTACACCAACGGTAATGCTTCGCAGGGAAGCGCAAGACCAAGCGGATCAAGCATTGGCCAACATAAGGTTCAAGAATCCCATCGACAAGTGGTACTGGCTTGAAATCGCGGCGCGGTGGGAGTTCGGGTATATCCCAGATCCAACGGTCCTTTACCGAGTGCATGAAGGCGGAATGTCCAAAAACCTGGATTTCATGTTGAGTCGGGAGCTGCTCATATTCAATGATCATTTCCGTCGAAATTTTCGTTCGCAACATTTACGCTCCGCCTCCGAGGAGGTGCAGAGATCCATCTGCTCCCAGGCTTTGCAGCAACTCTATGCCCGACAAGTGCCTTGGCTTTGGCGATTGGCAGTGATTCCACATTTAAAAAAGCTCCCGGTGGCGACTTTGGCTTCGGTTTTGGCAAAAAAATTTCAGAAGCTCATTCCCCTGGCGGATCAAAATTCGTGATTGACTTATCTTTGTTCATGCCATGGTTCGTGAGCCTTTCTTCCCATGAAGGGAACGATCCGATCGGCTATCCATCCATTAAACCCACAACACTTCGGATTCTCCCATGATTGCCATCGTCTATCCGCAGTTCTACGGAGTGCAGGGAATTGCTCGGTACCTCGATTCCTTCCTCGAGAACCTACCCGATGGGCATCCGCCGATCTACCTGATCACCGGCAACGAAGAGAAGCTTGCGCGTCATTATCCAGGCGTGGAAATCCTGGAAATTCCGCTGCCTAGCGGAAGGGGCGGGTTACTTTCTTGGGCCCTGAAAGCAAGAAAGCTACTCCTGGAACTCTATTCCGAAGGGAAGATCAAGTACCAGAACTTCCATTGGCCTCCCTTGGTCAGCGGACTCATGCTTCCAAAGAGCATCCCGTTGGTCTTGACTTGCCACACCACCTATTTGGGCATGACGGGGGAATTCTACCCTGAGCGCCACTTTACGAGCCAATGGGGGAAGACCTCTTCTCGGGTTCGCAAGCGGATGGAAAAACGGATCCTCAACCATTCCGCGAAGGTGATTGTCTTGACGGAACAGGGCCGCCAAGAGGTTTTGCGGTATGGATATCAGGGGCCCATCTCCATCATTCCCAATGGGGCAGATATTCGGAAATTCAAACCTGATGGCTCTATTTCGAAAGATGTTGACGTCATTTTTTCAGGCCGAATTGAAAAGCGTAAAGGAAGTCGGTCCGTGGGATCGGTTTGCCGGGAATTGGTCAAGCTCAAGCCTGATGTTCGGATAGTGATCGTTGGTTACGGAGACGATGATGAATTCGTGAAGTCCGATGTCGCGGATTTGGCAGGGAATGTCACCCTAACAGGCAAGGTTCCTTTCCAAGAAATGATGGGATATTACAATCGAGCACGAGTTTATGCCTCGACCTCATATTACGAGGGGCTCCCAGGAACTTGCCTTGAAGCGATGGCCATGGAATTGCCAGCAGTGGTTTGGGATTTTGATTTCTACAAGGGATTGGTAGAGCCTTCCATTTCAGGCGCGGTTGCCAAGCCAAATGATTTTTCGGCAATGGCAAAACGTATTTGCGAAATATTGCAAGATGATGCACTGAGGGAGAAAATGGGTCAGCGTTCCCGAGTGATATTGGAGACCGATTACAACTGGAGTGGGCTGGCCAAGAAAATTTTGGGCGAATTCAACGTTTAAGGCTTTGGTGTGCCAGTATTCTCGCGAGGGTTTTTGCAGCTATTGAATTGGGGAGCCGGTTGAGTGGGTGGATTGACTTTGAATTTGACCTAGTTGATCCTCTGTTTGATGGCTAGGCATAGGATGCCGGATTGAGCCAAGGCCCGCTGTATACCTTGAAAAATTCAATTTCTATCCACTGTGCGAAGTATAGTGTCTTGTGTTTATTTGATTTTTTCGTCGAGATGCATTGTGCCTTGATGACGAATTGTGTTTGCTGGCTTTTCGAAGTTTGAATATTGGGGAATGGCTGTTTTTAGGTTGTGAACTGGCGATGCGATAGTGTTCAAACAATGGGTATTCTTTTTCAATGATTCCATTGTGGAATCCCACCATTTTGTTTTTTCTAGATCGGCGATTGTGGACTCTGAAAATCGGTATTTTAAGATTTTCCCAGGGTTTCCAGCCACTACCGCATATGGGGGGACATCCTTTGTGATAACTGCTCCTGCACCAATGATTGCTCCATTGCCAATCCTTTTTACTTTCGGGAGAATGATTGAATTGGCGCCAATCCAAACATCATGACCAATTTCTAGGGTAATTCGATCCAACTGATCTGAGGTAACGTGTCCGCATTTTGGGTTGTATAAAATCGGATGTGTTGTGAAAAAGTGATCTGGATGATTTGCATTAAAGCTGACTACGCCGGGCCCGATCGAACAATAATTTCCGACAATTGTTCCGTTCGCAAGCCTCAAATTAAGGCCATCAGAAGAGTAGGAGCCATATCCCATGGAGACCCCTTTGTGCAGGAGAATGCATTGGTTTTTTACCGGGCTCCAGAATGATTTCTTTGATAGAGTCCAGGCGAATTGAATTGCTCTGCTTTTAATCGCGTTCGGCGATAGTCTATGCCGAGCAATTCGCAAAAGGATGGCAGTAAGAGAGATCATGCGGGAATCCTTCTGAGCGGGTGGATTGTTTGATGGATGAAGGGGACTAGCGGTAGCGAGAATGCGACAAAGATAGATGTAAATCTTCTATCTGGAGGGTTCAGAGAGGATTCTCCCAGTTTGGATCCTGGATCAGAATCGGGAGTAGTCATCTTGGTTGCAATACGTCAAGCACTGCTCTGTCGTAATTGAATGACGGGGGCAATTATTGAGAAATCGAGGAAGTTGAGAAATTGGGGTCTACCGTGATTCTCATGGGTTACCCGGAAACCGGTACATTTGAGTGCGGGTTCCTGGGATAGAGGTCGAGGCCGCCCAGATGGAACAGCACGCTGTTGCGGAAGGCTTGGAAGTGACGATGGCCTCGGCACTTGACCCTCACCGCTTGGATGCGGGCGTTGAGGCTTTCGGCGGCGGCGTTCGTGACCCCCAGGCTGAACACGCGCACGATACCTTCCAGGTGGCCTTCGACGGTCTTCGCCAACGTCCTCATGGGGGCAAGCTTGGAGGTCTTCGCCATCGCGATCCATCGTTGGAGATGGCCTCGCGCTTCCCACTCGCTCGCGCACTGGCGATACAGGCGAAGCGTCTCCTTCAGACGGTACGCCTCGGCGGTGTTGGCGAACCACTCGCCGATGAAGGCGACCTTCTGCTGCGCCCACTCCTTCTGGCGGGAAGCGGCCGTCAGCAGACTGTAGCGAGCCTTCTTGAGGAAGGTCGCGCCCTTGGGGTCGTCCAGTCGCTGATGGATGGCAACCTCCTCACGACGGACCTGCTCCATCGCCTCGTTGGCCAGCTTCACGACGTGGAACGGATCGAAGACAATTCGTGTCTCGTCGAGGACGTCCTTGGCCGCCTTCTCGAAGGGGCCGTGCAGATCCATCGACACGGAAACCACACGAGCCAGGATCTCCTCGCCAAGCCCTTCCAATGCGGCTTTGGCGCTGGCGGTGGTGTTGCCCTCGACCATCTCCTCGACGACTCCACGCTTGGCGTCGCCCACCACCGTGGCACACTGGCGGCGGTGCCAGTACTTCTCGTCGATCGAGAGGTGCGGCATGGTGGGCGTCGCGTCCTCCTGCCTCGACAGCGCCTTGCGCTCCAGGCCTCTCTGAACAGCTCGGCGAGCGATGCCCGCAAGGCAGTCCTCGCTGGTTCCCAGGATCTCCGCAGCACGGCGGCGCGCGCAACAGAGCATCAGGTCAATCGCGAAGGCTTCAAAGAGAAGAGTGAAGCGCGATTTCGCCTCCGCCCAAGGCACGGACACCTGCTGAACTCCGTGTTCCGGGCACGAGACGCGAGGGATGGAGCACACCAGCATGGTCTTGAGCTGGCAGGTGTCCAAGTGGCGCCAGGTGCGCGTCGGCGCGTGGTCGTGGATGCTGCACGCCGAGCCGCAGTTCGGGCAGGGCAGGGACGTCTCGGAGCCATGGATCACCTGGATGCGCACCTCGCCGAGAGACGTGTCCAGATCTACGTTCGAGACGCACCAGGGAGGCGTCAGGCCAAGGATGTGGGCGTAGAACGACGTGCTGTCCAAGGGAAACTCTCCTCCGAAGGGGGAAGCCTCAAAGGTGCCTCAGCCACTAGAAAGCCGGTAGACCCAGAAATTGCTGAAACGGAATGGTGTTAAGGTGTAAGGGCGGACCCTTCAATGGTGGGGTCCGATTCATCTGGGCGTTTCAATTGTTGAGAGTTATTCGACAAATTTCTGGCTGCCGATGGAGAGTGATCATAGGCTAAACCATCGACACAATCTTTCTACTTCTTGCGGCTAGAAGTATCGCCAAGCAAAAGCCTCTGAAGTATTCCATATCGATCGATCATGTATTTCTGAAGTAGAATGGGTGCCGAGATGGCTACTATACATGCAATGAAAGCTCCGAGTTCAAACGGGAGGTGATGGCGAATTCCAGATTGATAAATAGAAATGCGAATCGCGCTTTCAAATGTCGCATGAAACAAGTAGATCGACATGGTGGTGGTTCCAATTAAAAGAATGCTACGGCGCACAATTCCTGAACATATGCGATCAATCAGCAATGCCAAGCAAAAAATCAAGATTGTTCCGCCGGTGCCGGTTAGAACCAATGCTGCTCTGGAGATCAAGATTTCGTCAGAGTAGAAAGGAATGAATGGAACAAATGTTATGGCGAGACTGAGAACTGAAATGAACGCCACGGAAATTGATGTCCATGTCTTTTGAGCATTCCGATAAAAGACTTCGCCAAGGATGCGTATTTCGGCGAAAGCGACCGGCGTTTCGGCTGAAAGCGACCGGTGTCCGCCGCAGGCCGGGAAGCCTCAGCGGGAGAAGGTAGATCAGGCGGTCGGATTGATCCGGAATCGCCCCCTTCGTGAGGCCCCCTTCAGGTTGATCCGGTGGGCGTTGCACAGGAGCCTGTCGGTGATGGCCTCGGCGGCTCCTGCCTCTCCGAAGACCTCCGCCCACTGCTCGACAGGCACCTGGCTTGTGACGACCGTGGCACCCTCCATGGAGCGGTCCTCGACCACGTCGAACAGGATGTTCCGCTGTTCGCGGGTGAGGATGTCCGCCCCGAGGTCGTCCAGGACCAGGAGCCTGGACTTGCGCAGCCGCTCGAGGGCCTTGGGGTAGGTTCCCAGGGTTCTCTCGGAGGCCATGGCGTCGAGAAAGACGCTCACCCGTGCGTAGGTCGCCTTCACCCCTCGCCGGCAGGCGAAGGCGGCGAGGGCGCAGGCCAGGTAGCTCTTGCCGGTGCCGGTCGGGCCGCTGACCAGGACGTTGTGCGCCTGCTCGATCCAGCGCCCGCTGGACAGTTCGCGCACGAGGTCCTTGGACAGGCCGCGCGAGGAGTCGTAGTCCAGCGACTCCAGGTTGGCCGTGGGGTACTTCAACCGCGCCTTGCGCAGGAGCTCCTGGAGCCGACGGGTGGAGCGGTGGTCGTATTCGCTGTCGACCAGCGATGCCACGGCGTCCTTCCAGGCCATGGAGTGCCCGTTGGGATCGGCGGCGATTTCCTCCATGCGGCGGGCCATCTGGGCGAGCTTCATCTCCCGCAGGCGTGACAGGGTCATCTCTTCCATGATCAGGCCTCCTGCGCCCACAGGGACGATCCCTGCAGGTTCCCGTGGGTCACGATTCCGACGGATTCCGACTCCTTGGCCTCTCCCGCGCCCGATCGCAGCACCAGTTCGAACTGTCTGCAGGAGAGCAGGCTGTTGTCCATGGCGTAACGGGCGGCGCGTTCGGCACGCTCCGTGGAGGTCGCGTTCTCCGCCAATCGCAGGAGCCCCAGGCAGGCCCTCATGGCGGCGACCGGATTGGGCACCGCGTCGATGCGGGCGCGGATCATCGCCCTCGTGGACGGACCGATGTGGCCGGCCCGCCACAGCATCCGCTCCAGATGCTCCGGCAACGCGTGGCGGTGGCGCTGGGGCATGTGGGCCTCCTGGATGGAGTGTCCGCCGGGGCGATGGATGCGCTGATGTACGGCGACGCGTTCCTGGTCGAGATGGACCTCGACGGCGCCCACAGTGGCGCGCACGTCCACCACGCGCCCCACCAGGCCGTGCGGAACGCTGTACCAGTGCTTCTCGAACTCCACGCAGTAGTCGATTCCCACGCGCCGGCGCGACCACTGCTGGTGCTCCCAGGACGCCTCGGGTAGAGGTCGCGCCGCCGGCTTGTCCACGGCCTCGAAGATCTCTCTTCGACACTTCCTGTCATACCCTTGCATGGGTGATGCGTTGATGCGGTCGACCTCCGCGCGCACCGCGGCGTTGAGTTCCTGGAGGCTGTGGAATTCGCGGTCGCGCAACACCGCCACGATGCGCTGTTGCACGATGCGCACGGCGTTCTCGACCTTGGCCTTGTCGCGCGGCTTGCGGGAACGAGCCGGCACCGCCACCACCCCGTAGTGGCTGCACATCTCCACGTAGGTGCGGTTGAGCTCAGGGTCGTAGGTGTGAGCCTTGGTCACGGCGCTGCGCAGGCAGTCGGGCACCACCACCGATGGCGCGCACCCGAAGTACTCGAATCCCCGCACGTGGCCCATGGTCCAGTCTCCCATGCGCTGGCTGTCCTGGGCTTCGGCGTAGATCAGGTGGCTGGCACCCCAGGCCATGACGAACAGCTCCTTGGGAAACACCTCGCCGCTGACCGGATCGACGACCTCCAGGCGATCTCCGCTGTAGTCGACGAAGACCTTCTCGCCAGGCTTGTGCTCCTGGCGCATGACCAGGTCGGCTTCGCCCCGGTGGCTGTGGATGCGATCGCAGAACGTCGTGTACCCCAACCCCTCCGGGTGGTCCTTGCGGTACTCCTCCCACAGAAGCTTGCGCGTGACGCCGGGGCGTGCGAGCTCCGCGACCATGTGGGCGATGTCGGGTTCGCGCGTCTTATGATCCAGTTGCGCCGATGCCCGTGGGTACAGGTGGGCCTCGAGGTCGCCGTCGTTGAACAGCAAGGCCTCCGACGGCGTCAGCCCGCTACGTTCCAATCTTTCCAAAAGCTCCAGGAGGGTCGTCTTGCCGATCCCAAGGGCGGCGGCGGTGCGGGTGCGGCTCATGCCCTGCTCGAACACGAGCCGAAGGGCCTCTCGAATGCGTCTCATCGATGTCCTGCCTCTCAAGTCCTGCTCCTCCTTGGTGGTGACGGAGCAAGGATGTGAAAGGCTCCCGACCCACGCCTCGGGCGCTCCGAGTCAGGCGGACGTGACCAACGAAATGCCGGTCGCTTTCGGGCGAAACCGACCGGTCGGTTTCGATCGGAACGGACCGGTCGCTTTGCGCCGGAATCTACCGGTCGCTTTCAGCCGAATTTTGCACCAAGGACGAAGAAAGGGTAGTACATGAAAATTTGATCGAATAGTGTTTGCGTTTTTGGTGTGAAAAGGTAGAGCGCGGTGGCGACACAGAACAGTGCCGAAGGCGGAAGTCGTTTACGAAGTAGAGAGTGGAGGAAGGTCATGATGAACAACGCGGGCAAAAACCACAATAATGGAGCAAAGGACTGCATTGGATTGATTATGAGTAACAGAAGCGCACTCAAGTCAACAGGGTGTTCCAATTGAACTCGAAGACCTGCAACCAATTTAAGCAAGAAGAAGATGCAAGAAAGTGTTGCAAAAGGGGTTAACAATCGAATGGAACGAGACTCAAGCAGGACCTTCCAGGGCTTGTTTCGAAAAACTGAACCGGAAATTACGAAGAGCGAGGGAAGTCTGAAGTAATGAATCCACTCTCCCAGTTGCACCCAATAGGATGGAGCATCACTGGGTTGATAATGAACAACCGCGACCAAAACAATTGATAAAGCTCGAGCAATGTCAAGCTATTCAAGCCGTTTATTAAGGGGAGAGTTACTCATGGATGCCTCGGGATGCTATTCTAAAAGCAAATTAGCTGTGAAGTTTCTTCGACCGTTTAAGTGTTCCCATCAATTGTCTGAGTCCGCTGGAAAATTCTGTAAAACGGTAGGAGCCGGCACCAAACACACCGCGAAAGCGGGGTTTGAAACCTCCTCCTAAAGTCCAACCGATCCATCTGTAGCGGGCAAAAATGCGGCGCTGGGCTTGAAACTTCTGGATGGTCTCCAAGTATTCGCGGTTCCTTTGGCCAACCAATTCAATGGCGCCTTCAGTGATCCAGGAATGGAAGAGCGAATGGCATTCTTTGGTGCGTACCAGAACGAGACTTTCTCCCTCACGGTCGTGAAAGTCAGGATACCCATCCTGGGTTTCCCAGGCATCCCCCACGGAAAAATCTGCCTGCAATCCAATGCCATCGGGGCAAATCTTGCACCGTGGATGAAGAAATCTGTTTAGTGTAGAGCCCCAGGAGTCCGAATAGGAAGTGGAAACGCTTTCTCCAAGTTCATTCCAGGCGATGAATTTTCCGGGCCATCCATCCCCACGGTATTTGACTTTTGAGGTGTCTCCTGACAACCCAAGCTTTTTCACAAGAGCTATGGTGCCTTCTCGGGAAGGCATCCCCGCACAGAAGATCGCGATGGTGAAGGGAATCTTTGATTTCCAGCGGGGGTCGGTTGCTTGAAGATTCCGGAGTCCAGAAATATCACAAGGTTTCCCGACGAGCAGGTATTTGGCACTGGTTTGAAGAAGCTCTGGGGTAAGGACCTGCAAAGAGGATGCTGGGGCATACCGTGAGGAAGCCCCCGATTCGATCTGCTCGAGGGTGGTAGAGATCACGGCACGGTTCAGAAAAGGATCAGACGAGTCTGAGACCACATGGATTACGCCATCAACAAGCCCGTGGAGCAGAAACTGCCGAGCCAATTCGGTGACAATGCCTCCGGAAGAGCCATTTTGCCGGACACCCTTGTGGGTAGAATGTGCTACAACAATCTCCTCGGTATACCCCCAGAGGGGATCTGAACCAGGTGTTGCGGGAAGATCGACCAGGACTCCTGGGCAGATTTGTTCTGTTGCGATGGAGGCATTGTGTGGATGGCTTCCTGTGGGGATTAAAAAGCCGTCGGAATTCCACTCAAGTTTTTCAGCATGCCCTTGCGCGACACAAAGGCCGCAACCTAGACAGAGATTCTTGGAAGTAATGTCTTGGGGGTTCATATTGCTCCAGATAGGAATTTCGGCTGGTAATTTTGTATTCGAATTGAAAAAGCCAGGGCCGAAAACGAGAGAGCTGTGCTTCCCAATGGGCCGGTGCCAACTTGATAAGTGACAAACAGAACCAAAATCACAATTGGATAATTCGAGGTCCATTTTCTGTTCGATGCCAGAGAAACCATGGCAATGGACCAGTAAAAATAAAAAATGGAAAACAGGCCTAGATAGCCTGCCTCGATGGGGACGGAAAAAAGAATGCTTTCAAAGCCCGCAAAGTCTTCTTCGACACCTTCTGTATTTCCTTCTTCATTGACATGGAAATTCATGTTTTCAAGGATGTAATTCAATCCGTGGCCAAGAATTGGGCGTTGCATGGCTACACGAGTACTTGCGGAAAGTTGGTTTAGCCTCATTTCCACACTGGATCCTTTAACCGACTGTTCCTTGTTGAACATTCGCAATGTCTGGCCAACAAGATCATCTTCTCCCCCGGAGGTCAACGCCAACGCACCCATGGAGAAGACTACAAGCAAGGCGACTTTGAGGACACGAGACATGCCCACCACCTTGGTGAACAGGAACCCGTACCCTAGGGCACAGATCCACAACAACATCGGCAATCGGGAGTTGGCCAGCATCACTGCATACCCCGAAAGGGCCGCCATGATCGCAGCTAGCCAAGGCGAAATGAGTTTTTTTTCGAGCATTTGGATGGTCAACACCAGAGCCCACCCGGCGAAGAGCGCAAAATCCATTGGGTGAGCAAAGAATCCGCTGACTCGAAACCGCTCGTTGGCGGTCATGTAAATGTTGGCGATGTCGGGGGCGGGACTAAATTCCGAAATTTTCAGATGATAGAGGTTCTTACCGATGATCTTGCAGGCAAATGCATAGGCTACCGACGCACTGAGGCCCCAGAAAAGAAAGCCTGATGCGCGGCGAAGCGATTTGATTTGTAGCGCATCATTGAGCATGAATGGGAATGCTGCGGAAAACATGAACCAATGCATGATGGGACGGGTCAATTTATTGGAAAGCGCCAATCTGGAATCCACGAAACAAATCAAAAACCCGACACATCCATAAAGGATGTTGGCCTTCATGGTTTTCAGCTTCAAAAAGGACATCGAAAGGCCAGTTTCCAGGAATACCGATAAAAAATATCCAAAAGAGAACAAGACATGGCTGTAGATATTCACCGGCCGAATGACGGCGGTCATGTTTACAGGAAATAAAATTTGGGACAGAACAAACAGTGCGAATCGGTGGGGGCCACGTGCCCGAAGCATGAGCACAAAAACCAGGTATGCGCAAATGTGAATCCAAGTCAAAAGGACCACCTACCCTTGATTTTAACGAACTTCTTGCCCATCTGGGAATGTTCCAAGAGACTTTTTAGGGGGGCGTCGGACCAAATTTCAATCCCGAGGTAGGCGGAGAATACTGACAACGCCAGAACGCCGGTCCAAAGAGATGCCCATTTCAGGATTTCCACGAGGTAATATTGAACACTCAGAATACTCAGGCAAAAGGCAAGAGGGGCAAGGAAATACCTTAGGTATTGGCTCCGTTGGACAACTCCTTGTCTTGGTGAATAGTACACGTAATAGAACGATATTTGCAAAAAAGCATAAATGGCATATCCCCAAACGGCTGAGGATACGCCAAAATGACTCGCAAGGCCATAAGTCACGCCCAAGGACAAGATGCATGAAACCAGAGAGAAATACAGCAGGGTGATCGGGTAGGAGTCGAGGATCGCAATGGAACTGAGAATGGCGGCGTGCCCCGTCAGGACGGTGAGACTCCAGATGGAAAGGTCCAGCCACAAATGGACATAGGACTCACCCAAATACACCATGAGAATATCGCGTGAGAACGCCGCGATGGCGCCGCAGGTGAATAGATACCCGTACAATAGGATTTTCGTGCCCTGCTTTGCGAATTCTCCAACCCGGACCATTCGCCGTTCGGCAATCAGCCGAGAAACTTCGGGATAGATGGCATTGAACAGGCTTCCACCCACCAAAACAACCAGTGTGGCGATTTGCTGGATCACCCTGTAATCGGTGACGGACTGGATTCCCGATTGGTTCGCCAACAGGAAGGGGCGCGCATTGTTCGCCAGGGATTGGACCAGCGCGATGGCTAGCATGATCCCCGAGGTGGCCAAGGCCGGTGCGAAGGTCGAGCGATCCCATTTCCATCCCAATGTCGCGCCTTCAACGTTGTCCAAACACCACCGAACTCGGATCGCGATCGGGATGGTCAGTGCAATCAAGGTCGCAGCATAGTATGTCTGGATCGTCCAACCGAAGTTGATGGCGGCAAGAGCGAGCAAAAACGAGCCGGAGGAGGCCAGAAGGCTGTTTCGTTCATCCCATCCAAGCCTTCCGGCAGCCATGACCATCTGTCTGAAAATCGCGAAGGTCCAGTTGAGGAGGGAGTAGGCTCCCATGGCCCCGAGCATGCAGCGGAATGAGAAGGATTGATCCGGGTCAAGACCGAACCAGGAGTCGCAGAACGATCCGATCAGCGTCAGTACCAGGATATTCACGGCGCCAATACCGGTATAGAGCGCCATTCCGGAATGGACGATACGCCCGGTGCGCTCCGAGTCCTTCTGTCCAAGACTCTCGGAAAGAAGCTTAATGGCACCGACATTCATCCCGAAATCGGCGATTTGCAGAAAGATGTTGATGGAGGATGCCAGTGCGGTCAGTCCGAAGTCGGACTTGCCATAGTGGTGGAGCACCAGCGGAACAGAGACGAATCGGAAAATGGCATCAAGCAATTTCCCGAAGGCACTCCAAAGGAAGTTGCCCGCCAGCCGTTTCACGCAACGACCTCTCGCTCTCCGGAGCGACCGTGAATCACGGATTCCCCAGGCAGGTTTCGATCCGTTTGGACAGAATGTCGAGGCGCGGGGAGATCACTTCCTCGCGAGAAACCTCGATGGCTTTGGCCATTTCGAAACGGTCATCGATGCCTTTGAGGACTTTTTCCACGACCGTGTCGGCGGAATCCACGCAAAGATCGGCCAGCCATGGATAGCGGAGGGTTTCTTGGAAGAGTCCGTTGAATTTGCGACTGTAGGCCATAGGAACCACAGGGACTCCTGCCGAGAACGCACCAATGCAGGAATGCATTCTGGCCCCGGAAAACACGTCCATCCCGCTGATATAGGATTTCGCTTCGCATGGATCCTTGAATCGAGGTGCCACGTGCACACGGTCGGAGGAGAGCTCCTTGGCCAGATCCTGACACACCCGGTAATCGTCTTCGACCGGAAACCTCTCCGAAAGGACGTGACCCAGGAGATGGAGTTCCATATCCGATGTTTCCAGGATCTTGGCCGAGATCCGGCGGACGATTTCCTGGTAATCCCCGGCGAGGTTGAACTGGTTCTTGCCGGTATAACCCCCGTTCCATAGAAGACCGGAAACGTTCAGACCGAAGCGGATGGGGCCGGTGGAGCGGGGGCTCTGTTCGAAAGGAAGGAGGAACGCGAGGTCGACGATCTCTTCGCATGCACCGGGGCCAAGGAGGGATTCGGCCACTGCCGCCGATTGGCGGTCGCGGGCGAAGATGACCTCCATGTTCTCCATGGCCGACTTGGCGCGTTCCCGAACTTCCTCTGCGGCGAAGGGGCCGATGGTTTGCGGCATTAGGACCTGTTTCCTGCCCCAACGCGACAGGAACTTCTTGGTCGCCACCAGGCGATCGAACCGCGGAACGCCGTAGATGTCGGAGAAACTGTCCCCCTCGCCCACGTCGAGGACCAGATCCATGCGAGGAAGATCGAGCAATCCTGCGGAGGGGCGAAGAATTCCTTTGAGGTAGGTCTTCCAGCGGGTCAGGTCGAGATAGCCATGCGTGGTGGCTGGCAAGTCGCCTCCAGGGAGGGACAGCGTGATCCTGCCATTTCCGTTGGCGCAGAAGAAGTGGAGGTCCAGATCCCAGTCGCGCCGGGAGGCGATCACCTGCAGCAGAGATGCGGTCGACCAGGAGAGAGCCGAAACACCAAGGTTTTCAGAGGCTGGGGCAGCCCAGATGATTCCGACTTTTTTCCGGATTCGCGACATTGCTGGTCTCCTTTTGGCAATCACCGAAAGGTGCTAGATGGACTTGGTCTGGTAGCGATGGAGCCGTCGACCGAACCGCGTTCCATAGATGGGCGCCATGAGATCCACATCGTTGATCACCACACCGACGACGTTGATTTCGGATTGTTGGATGCGTCGGCGGCAGGTGATCAGATCACCGGTCGTGTGCGCGCCGTGTCGAAGCACCATCAAGGAAGTGCCTGCGAATTGACCGATGGTGTCGGCGTCGGTCACGGCCAGCAAGGGGGCCACGTCCATGATGACCACGTCGTAGCGATCGGACAATTCCTGCATCAAGGGGATCATCCTCGGAGAATTCATCAGATCGTTCGTGCGGCCCGAGACCTGGCCCGCGGCGAGGAAGCTCAAGCCGGGGACATCGACGGCGGACATGGCTTCCTGCATGGTGAATTCACCGGCCAGCACGTTGGAAAGACCCCGTCCGCGATAGAGTCCGAAGGACTTGTGCAGATGACCCCTGCGGAGGTCCGCATCGACAAGCGCGACCTTGAGGCCGGTCTGGGCGAGGAGAATGGCGAGATTGGCACTCACGAACGACTTGCCATCGTCCGGGCTGACACCGGTGATGGTGACGATCTTGTTGGCTCCTTTGGCGATGGCATTCATCAATGGGATCCGAAGGATTCGAATGCATTCCAAAGCCACATGTTCCTGGATGGAATGTGCCAGGATGTGGATTCCCTTCTTGCCATCGGCGATCCGGGACTCCAGTTGGCGTTGTTCCCTGACCCGGGGAATCAAGGTCATCACAGGCTTCTCAAGGATGTCTTCGATCAACTGGGGGTCCTCGATGCCACCAAGCAGGATGCGAAGAGCGACAGCCAGGCCGCAGCCGAAGAGGAACGCTCCAAAAACCGCTCCAACGACCAGGTTCTTCTTCTTGGGCTTTTGCGGACGCAGACTCGGGATCGCGGGATCGATGATCTTGGCGCTGGGAACGGCTTGTTCCGCGACGACCCTGTAATTGTGGGCTTCCTTGACCACGGAGGTGTACATCTCTTCGGCGACATCTGCCTCCCGGTTCAGACGCAAAATTTCCTGTTGCTGTACCGGGAGGGAGCGCATGGAGCCCATTTGGCGCGAAATCTGGATCTTCAGCAGTCCGAGGGCGGAATCGATGGTCACGATGGCCGGGTGGCCGGGGCGGAACCTCTCCGAGGCCTCCTTGCGCTTTTGCTCGAAATCTTGAACCTGCTGCTGGAGCCTTTGCAACTGCTCCATGGCGATGTTGGTCTCATGACCGATATCCAGCGCACCTGTGAGCTTCCTGTAGCCGTGGAGAGCCGATTCCGCGCTGTCCATCGCCTTCTTGAGCCCTGGAAGCTGTGCCTCAAGAAATTGGGCCCGACGCTCCGCTGCTGCGGCGTTTTGGAGAGCTCCAGCCTCCTGGTACACCCGCATGATGGTATCGAGGATTCTTGCCGTCAGATGGGGATCGGTTCCCTCGAGGGAGAGGGCCATGAGGCCGGTCTTCTTCCCTTCTTCGGAAATGGAAAGAACCTTGTTCAGATTCTCGATAGCCTCCTGGCTGCCCGATTTCATGAGTTTGAAGACCTGGCCTGGAGCCGCATTGCGAATGGATCGGACGCGCAGGGTGAAGCCAAGGGTGTTGGAGGAGGAATCGACGGTCTCCCCGGTGCTGGCGCTCAAGAGTACGGTGCCCAGGGAGTCTCGAAGTTCGTATTTCCCCAAGGAATCGACGGCGACCAGGTCGAAGGGAGTCTCGAGGTACTGCGCGGGCATTCGGAGCACTTCGAGGTCGATCTCGGGAACGGGTCGACGCAACAACCGCTTGAAGAAGGTCCCTTCCGCTCCCACCTGGAGATCGAGGTTCATGCGATCCACGACCTCGCCCATGACATTGCGGCTGCGAAGAAGCCCGATTTCGCCATCGGAGGAAATTTCCGACGACAAGTATTTCTGCATCTGGGTGAATTCGGACGGGGCGGATTGATTGTCCGTCTTGATGTCCAGCTGCATCAGCGAGGAGGCGACGTAGATCGGTTTGGATGTCAGGGCGATGACGACACCAGCGATCGCACCGAGCAGCGTCAGGCCGGCGACAAGGTACCGCCTCTTCCAGACCTGGAAAACCATGTCCTGGAGGGTGAGCGTGTTGTTGAAGTCCGGTTTGGCGAGCGGGTCGATGTGGTTCATTCCGGCACCTTCTTGGTGTCGAGGATTCCTTGGACACCAGCGTTGTAGAGTTGAACTGTGGGGAGCACCAGGCCAACCACGCGATTCCAGAGAACAAGATTGGTCGCATCGACGAAGACGAGGTCGCGGGCTTCCAAGGGAAAGCGGTCGGCCATCGCCAATGCCAGCGGGGAGCGGGCATCGAGATGCCAGACTCTGACTCGGTCGCCCTGTTGGCGGATCACGTAGACGCCTTTTGTCTGCGCGGTCGTCAGGTCGAGTCCGCCTGCTTCGGCCAGGGCCTGCACGAGCGAGAGGCGCCCGGATTTGAGCGGGACCGACGTCTGGCTCCGAACCTCGCCCATCACGTAGACCTTCTCTTCGTCGGTCGAGGGGACGCGTATGGCATCGCCCTGCTTGAGGAAGATGTGGGAGGCGATGGATCCGGTCTGGTCGACCTGGAGCGCGTCGACGATGAAGACTCTCCCGTCTCGTTGCAATTCGACTCGTGTCAGGTCGCCATTGCCGGCGGTCGTCCCTGCTTGCGACAGGACCTCCAGCAGGGACGTTGGAGTTTCCGTCAGGGCTATGGGGCCTGGATTGGAAACCGCCCCGTATAGGAATGCTTTGCGACTTCTGAAGGAGGAAACCTTCACATCCAGCTGGGGTGCATTCAGGTAGGGCTTGAGGGCCTCGCGCAACTTTTCCCGGACCTCACCGACGGTGAGGCCTTTTGCTTCGACCAGTCCCGCGTAGGGGTAGAAGAATCGGCCCTCCGCATCGATGGTTTGGCCGGATGCGATATCGGATCGGTATTCGCCGAGTGGCGAGGTGAGTTCCGGGTGCTCCCATACGGCAACGGTCAGGACGTCGAAGGGTCCGAGTTTGTAGGCACCGGGAACGAAGTTCGTGAGCGACGTGTCAGGTTGCGCCACCTTGTTTCGGCGCTCCCGCAACAAGTCGTTGATGGTGGATGCCTGAAGGGATTGCAATTCGATGCGTACTCCACCCACGACGGCGGAGGTGTCCACCAAGCCTGAGGCGGGAGCTCGCGAAGAGAACCTCATACCAGGAGCCACCGCGCATCCGGAGGTGAAAACCATCAGAACGCCGAATGAAAACAGCTTGCGGACCGCTACCAAGCGTGATATGGTACTCATAAGAGAGGTTCCCTTCCAGGAATTGAACTGGATTTGTGGAGCAAACATAGGAATGACAACAACTTGTCAGGCCACGATCATGCGGATCAAACTCCTGATTCCAGTGATCTTCCGCTCCATTTCCTCCTTGGAATCGAAGCGAAGCAGCGATTCCCCGATGACCCCCGCTGCACCGGTGAAGGCCTGCACCGAATCGCCAGGATGGACTTTCAGGAAGTGGTCCACGAGGTTGTCTTTCTCGAATTCGGGATCGAATTCGCAACCTTGGAAGGTGCCGGCTTCCAGGCAACTGAGGTCGTAGGTCGCCCAGTATCCCTCCGGATCGATCTGGTGGATGGACTCGAAGGGCTCTCCAACCGCGGAAAGGACCGTGGCAGCAATCATGTCAACGCCGGTGGATGTCTTCGCAAGATGGGGAATCCAGCCTCCACCTGGTCGGGGGGCGATTTCCATCAGGATGGGAACGCCATCAGGAGCGATTCGAACGTCGAAATTGTAGGGGCCGTTCCGCAATTTCAGGAGGTCGAAGGCGCGTTGGATCTCCGCATCGATGGCAGCGACAGTTTCCGGAGGGTGATCGAGAGGAACCGTGCAACAGATCGCGTACAGAGGTGCGATGGGATCGCGTACATCGTTGGTGTAGAGTCGGAACGCAAGTTTTCCGTCAACCGAAAACCCGTCACCCGTCATGGCAGGCCCGATGCTCTCCACGAATTCCTCGAGGATGATGGGGCCGGAGCGGGAAAATTGCAAGGCCTCGCCCACTGCGATCTCCAGCTGCGAAGGGTGTTCCACGGTGGAGACTCCGCGGCTCGCCGAGGAGTCGACGGGCTTCACCACCAATGGGTATCGCAAGCCACATTCGGCAGCCAAGTGGGCCTGGTCTGGAGTGAGGGTGCAGGAGCGCGGAGTGCGGAATCCGTTTTTCTCGAGGAATTCCCGGAAGCGACCCTTGTTGGTCAGGGTGACAACGGATTCGTACGGGTGCGTCGGGAGTCCGAGGGATTCGCAGACCCAGGCAGCGGTCGGGCCGGTCAGATCGCTCGCGTAGGCGACTCCATCGATCCCGATTCGTTTCGCGAGCGCCAGAACCGCTTCTCTATCGACGGTGTTGACTTCGTGGGACTCGTCGGCAAGCGCATGACCGGGGTTGGAGGGCGTATTGTCGCAGGTGATCACGTACAACCCCAGTTCCCGGGCCTTCTCGATGAGCGGTATCTGGGAATAGGACGCCCCTAGGATGAGGATCTTCTTCATATCTGGCTCCATTATGGGATGAGTCGAGTCGGTCACCGGCAGACATCCACGATCCAGTTCCCGTCCGGCATCCGGTTGAGAGTGTGGATTCCCTTGGCTCCTGGAGGGGGATCGATCCGGTTTTGGAAAGTTTCCCGGTACTCCGACCTGGACAGAGCGTCAACGCGATGGATGACGATGCCCGTCCCGTATCCTGCTCTGCAGTCCTGGGAAGGGCGGAGGAGACCGTTTTCTGACTCGATGAAGGCGCCTGCCGGCCGAGCTCCGGAAAGAAAGGTCGAAACAGGATTCTCCGGGTGTGGATGGAATGGACCGTTTTCCAGGTCTTCCGACCAGAATATGTCCAGGCGCGAGGAGTGGTCCTGGGGGTCGCTTCCGCCACTGGACACGAAAAGCCACCACAAGCCTTCATGGCGAAGAAGCATGGGGTCGTGCCAGGGCCGGCCTTGAAGCAATTCCCGCCTCTTCTCCCATTTACGGGGGAAGTCGGTCGCCTCCCAAAGCTCCACCGTTCCCGCTTCACCACTTTCAGGGATCATGAAGACCCGGTTCTCCAGCCTGAAAATATTCGGCCAGGAGAGGTGGTGAGGGCGTGGAAGGATTTCCCCCGGCTCGACCTCCCAGCGATCCCCTTGTTTCCGGGCGATCCGAAGGCGGCCTCGGTCGTCGGGGAGCATCTCCTCGAATGCCAGCCATTCCTGGCCCCCGCGCTCCATGGGGAAGGGGTCGGCTCGAAGAATCCCGGGCGAAGGAAGGATGGGTGTCGTGGTCGCCGGACCCGATTGGAAAGGGGAGCTGCGAAGTAATTCAAGCCCCCAGGTCGGGCGATGGAAGCGCCCCGCCAGCAAACGAAACGGTGCGGACTTGATCGAGCCTCGTGGAATGGTGGGGTTCGTTCGAATGGGGGATGTCGCGCGGATCAAATCGCCGCGATTCCTGGATACAGCTGATTTCCAAACCTTGAAAGCACTGAAAGGCGAGGCGTGCAGGATCGCCTCGAAGCCCCAATCGATCCCGGACTGGTTGTCCAGGAACCGACCTCGAAGTGCATCCTTTCCGAACCAGGACCTCAGGATGTGCATGAATTCCCTGACCCGGAAGGCTGGTCCCCGATTTCCCTTGGGAGCCACTTCGAAGAAGTAGTCCTCGTTGGACGATCTCATCGGGCCCTGATCTTCCTCAACGCATGCCTGTAGACCATCTCGTACAATGGCACGGAGGCATCCCAGGAAAAGTCCCGATCCATCACTCGCCGGCGCATCTGGTCGAAGTGCGCGGGTCTGTCGAAAAACGTCCCGAGGGCCCAGCCCAAGGTTCCGTGGAGGCTATCCGGGGTGTAGTCGTTGAAGACAAATCCGTCACCGCCGCCGTCCCTCTCGATGTAGTTCCAGACGGTGTCGGCAAGCCCCCCGGTCTTGCGGACCAGCGGAAGCGTTCCGTAGCGCATGGCATACATCTGCGATAATCCACAGGGCTCGAATTGACTGGGCATGAGGTAGAGATCGGATCCGGCGTAGACCTTGTGGGCGAGGTCTTCCCGGTACCCGATCCAACTGCCCACGAGCCCGGGGTACCTCCGCTGAAGGTCGCTGACCCACCATTCGTAGTGGCGATCGCCGGATCCAACCATAACGAATTGGATATGCATTTCGCGGATGGCCCTTTCCATCACCGGCTCGATCAGGTCGAAACCCTTGCCAGGGGCGATCCTCGATACGATGGAAACGATGCACCTGGAGCCGTCCTGGTGCAATCCGAGCTCCTTCTGCAAGGACCGTCGGCATTCCAGGCGGCTGGAGAGGTCGTTCGACGAGAAATTCCTCGCGATGGCGGCATCCGTGCTGGGGTCGTAGTGCTGTTCGTCAATTCCATTGAGGATGCCAAACAGATCGGAGGAGCGGCGGGCAAGGACTTGGTGCAAGCCCTGCCCTCCGATCGGGCCTTGAATCTCCTTCGCGTACGTCGGGCTTACCGTGGTGATCGCATCGGCGAAGGCGATCCCACCCTTCAGGAGATTCACGCCCTTGTGATCCTCGAACTTGTCCGCAGTGAAATGCTCGGGTCCGAGTCCCATCCATCTCATCACACCTGCATCACCTTGGCCCTGGTAGGCGAGGTTGTGAAGAGTCAGGACGGTGGCGGTCTGCGAAAGCGGAGAACCCCAGGCGTCCCAGGTCTTCCGGAAGGCCGCGGCTGGAGCCGCCTGCCAATCGTGCGCGTGGATGACGTCCGGGATCCAGTCCAGATCCTTGCAGGCTTGCAAAGCCGCTTTGCTGAGGAATGCGAACCGCTCGTTGTTGTCGTGGAAGGAGTGGCCGTTGTGGTCGTAGATCCCGGGCCGGCCGAACATCGCCGAGTGGTCGATGAACCAGGTCTCCACTCCTGGAGCATGGTCCGTCTCATAGAGGCCGCACCAGACTTCCGCTGTTCCCATGTGGACACAAAGGGTCTGCCTGAACCCAATGCCGAATTGTGCTCGGTTGATTCTCCCATAGAGTGGAATGCAAATCCGAACGGAATGTCCGGCTCTTGCCAATGCCTTGGGCAGGGAGCCGACCACTCCCGCTAACCCGCCGGTAGTGACATAGGGATGTGATTCCGACGCGATGAACAAGATTTTCATGAATACCGGATAAATCTAGGTTATGGACCTTGCAGGGATCGCGCATCCTTCAATCTGGCGAACATTCCCGTCGTGATGCCACGATTGATCGTGCGAGGGAGGTTTTTTGATCCTTCGGATCGAAGCCTCATTGCCGGGATTCCGCGACAAGTGCCGAGCCAAGGTCGAATCTTCCATATGCATCCACCTCACCCTAGGCAACTACATTGTATCCGGGACAAGGCGAATTTATTGGCTCAACGACTTCTGCAGGAATGAATTTTCTCATTGTATCATTCACAACCTAGGCACGCAATAGATGACTGATTCTCCAGATTTTCACGTGCACGTGGCAGGTCTCAGAGGATTCCCAGGAGTTCAAGGGGGTGTCGAGCGACACTGCGAAAACCTGTACCCCCGAGTTCGCCAGTTCGGTTTCCAGCCCTGTGTGTATGCTCGAGCTGGATATGTGAATCGGCAACCTTACAGGCATGCAGGTGTCGACGTGATCCCGCTTGCGACCATCCGGACCGCAGGAATCGAAGCCATCGCCCATACCGGAATGGCCATTTTGAATGCGCAAACGCGCGGAGCAAGACTGCTTCATCTCCATGCGATCGGACCGGCGATCTGGACTCCGTTCGCTCGTCGGTTGGGGATGAAGGTCGTCGTGACCCACCATGGGTTCGATTACAACCGCAAGAAGTGGGGTGATAGCGCAAAGGCACTCCTGCGCAGGGGTGAGAACGCTGCCATCAGAAGCGCAGACGCGGTCATCTGCATATCGGAGGAGATCCGGTCGAGTGTCGCTGCCAGATCTCCGAGAGGCATCATCGAGCGCATCCCCAACGGCGTTCTTCCGGCGGGACCCGCACCTTCCGTGGACTTGATCAAGCCTTTTGGACTGGAGGCAAGAAAATATTTCTTGCTGACGGCACGCTTCGTGGAAGAAAAGGGGATCACGGACCTCATAGAGGCCTGGGCCCATTCCGGATTACGGGAGCAGTGCCAGCTTGTCATCGCTGGGGGCGAGGATCATCCTTCCGACTACGGAGTCCGAGTGAAGTTGCTCGCCAAGGAAAAGGGAGCCTGTCTTCCGGGCATCCTCTCCGGGGACACTCTGCATGCCATGTATGCCCATGCTCGGGCCTTCATCCTTCCGTCGTATCACGAGGGATTGCCCATATCCTTGCTGGAGGCGATGTCCTGGGGGCTGCCTGCAGGTGCGTCGTCCATCCCGGCGAATCTCGAAGTGGGATTGGAGACGGGGTGTTACTGCACCCCGGGAGACCGGGGTTCGATCGCCCAGGTCCTTCGGCACCTCTACAACGGGCCTGACAGGACAGATCACTCCTCGCTGATGACCACCTACGATTGGGATGCGATAGCGCGCTCGACCGCCGACCTCTATCGAAGGGTCCTCGGGGAAGATGTGCCGCCCTCGGCTGGTCCGCTTCCCGCACTCAAACCGAGATTCCAATATTTCGGAAGGCAGAGGTCGGCTCGCTAGGTTCGGCCTGGAGGGGATAACTCCCTCTTGCGCCATGAGTTGGACAATGGGATAATGGAGTCATGCCCAGACCTTGTTTCATACAGGGAGCCGGGCGCCCTTCCCAGGGGTTTACCATCATCGAACTCATGGTCGTCGTGATCCTCGTCGGGATCGTGGCGGCGATGTCCTACAGCGGATGGACTCGGGTGATGTGGCGCGTGAAGGCTTTCGGGGCGGCCGACGAATTCCGAGGCGCGCTCTTGCAGGCGCGTTCCGACGCGGTGGTGCGCAAACGCCACAGCGGCGTCTTCTTCGACCTGGCGGGCCAACGCTACTTGCGTTTCGTCGATTCCTCCGCCTTCGACGAGCACGACGGCAGGTTCTCCCCCTCGGAACGGGTCCTGCAAGCTTGGACCGCGCTTCCCCGGCACCTGCAGCTCTACTCCCTGCAATCCTCGATCGGCGCTCCGGTGGTCCTCCGACCTTGCGGGGGGAGCCTCGTGGCGATTCCGGACTCCCCCCAGATGGGGGCCTATTCCATCGTCTTCACCCCGGAAGGCCGCAGCATGGCGACCTTGCATGTCGAGTTCGGCGTGGAAGGCTATCCCAACGACACGTTCCGGATCGACGTCCTCCCTCCCACCGGCCTCGTCACCCTGGAGCATTGACCATGTCATCGACCCATGGAAAACGACTCCGGACCGGGGTCGGGATGCTCGAGGTCCTCGTCGCCGCGGTCCTGCTCGGTCTGGTGGCGGTGGTGTACACCCGGACCACCTTGTTCGCGCAGAAGAACGTCACGCGCGGGATCGACTGGCAGGCGGAAGCGTCGGCCATCGAGAAGGCGGTGGAGAACCTGCGGGTCGGACACAGCATCAACCGCCTGCAGACCATCGATTCCTCCTGGACCGACACCACCCAGGGAACCTTGCGCATCCAGGTCCATGTGAAGGGGGCGGTCCCCCCTCCCGACGTGGTCGGCGGGATGGCCGCGCTCCAGGTCGCCCGGATCGACGTGGTGGCCCGCCGTACGAGCTGGCCCGACTCCCTGATGATCTCCACCTACGTCTGGGTGAACTGAATCGTGTCGCGCCGCGCCTTCACCCTGATCGAAATCCTCATCGCCCTGGTGATCATGGGGATCGTCACCACCATGGCCATGACCATGTTCCGATTCCAGAACACCAACTGGAAGAACGGGAGCGATCGCGCGGAGGCCTCCCTCATGGCGCGTGGCGTGCTCGACGACCTCGCCCGTTCCGTGCGCATGACGGGCGGTTGGCTTCCCGAGCGCACCGCGGGCCTGAAGGTCTGGGGTGGCGGGGAGGAGCAGGTGACCTTCGTGGTGAACGGCTCGGGATGGATCGACACCGCCGGCGGGGGCACCTTCGAGCCCGACCGGAAGCGGTTGCGGATCGCCGTGGATTCGGCGGGCATGTTCTCCCAGGAAGGATACGCCCTGCTTTCCGTGAAAGTCCCCATGGGAGGAGCCGTGGCTCCCGCGATCGGATCGATCACCCGCATGGTGCGCCTGGGGATCCTGGAGCGGGTGGGTTCCTCGAGCGGCTGCGGCGACTCCCTGGTGCTGGACGCCAGCACGTTGGTGGATCCCCCGTTCTCCTGGGACTGGCCCCAGGCGGTCCTGGTGCCGGCGGGAACCCTGGTCTACAATCTCGACTCCGTCACCTGGCGGAAATCCCACGACACGCTCTGGACCCAATGGAACCGGCAACCCCCGTCGGTGTACGCCTTGGGGATCGATACCCTGTCCCTCTCGTATTTCCATCCGGTGACGGGATGGCGGGACTCCCTCTCCGGGGCGGCCCCCGTGGGACGGGTGGAGAAGGTCCGCATCCGTCTGGTGACCCGGAGCCAGAAGGTCGACCGCCAACTTCTAAGACAGAATCCGTCGACAAGGGGGTATCGCTTCTCGACCCTCGAGACGGAAGTCTCGCTGCGGAACGACAGTCTCATCAATCGGTGAGGTGCGCCATGAGTCCACGGAAACCCACTAGATCCCCCCGGAGGGGGCTGGCGTTGATCCTCGTCCTGGGGTTGACCCTCGTCCTTCTGGCCATGGGCACGATGATGCTCACGACCTCCGGGAACATCCTGTCCAGCGCGGTCGATTCCAAGCAGCGCATCCGCTCCCGCTACGCCGCGGAGGCGATGGTCGCCTTGTCGATCGCGCGGGCGGTCGAGAAGGCCAGCCATTTCTTCGGCAAGAGCCTGGACGTGGAGAACATGCCCATGGCGGCCCTGGGAACGGGGTCGGGGGAGAAGGGAGCCTCGACGGTCGTGAACCGGGTGGATCCGACTTCTCCGCTTTCGCAGGAACCGATCACCTCGGGGCGACTCCGGGGGATGCAGGGCCTGAAGATCCCCCTGCTCATCAAGGCCGAGGGGCTCGTCCCCGGAGGCGGGAAATCCCGCATCGAAGCGGATGTGCGTCTGTACCAGGTCCCCCTGTTCCAGTTCGGCGTGTTCTACGAAGGGGATCTGGAGATCACCCCGGGACCGAACATGTTCGTCCTGGGACCGGTCCACACCAATTCCAACGCGTACTTCCGCGGCATCGCGACCCTGCAGTTCCAAGGCCCGGTGACGGCCGCGGGCACAATCTGGCATTGGATGCGAAGTTCCAGCGGCCGGATCCGCTATTTCCAGACTCCCGACATCAGCGGCCCCTCCATCACCCTCTCCACCTCGACTCCGGGCGTCACCACCAGCATGACGGAACTGTCCGCCGCCACCAAGCCGGGGCCGGTCGACGGTGTCTGGAACATCGACGACCACAGGGAGAAACTCGTGCTGCCCATCGGAGGAGCCCAGCCGCGGAACTTGATCGCCCTCAAGAGCGACGGAGACGGGGAGGAACTGAGATTCCAGAATTTCGATTGGAAGGCTTCGCCGACCTCGCGTTTCGTGAACGGCGTCACCGTCCGGCCCTCGTGGATCACCGGGCCCAGGGTGTTCTTCGATCGGAGGGAGGATCGCTGGGTGAAACTCTGGAACCTGGACATCCAGGCGCTGATCGCCTCCGGAAACCGCGATTCGATCTTCTTCCTCGCCGATACGGTCCTGATGGCCCAGGATCGCGGAAGCTCCCGGACCTTCCTCCTCAACGCCTTTCGCATCGTCAACGGCGAACACCTGCCCCGGAACATGACCATCGCCTCCGCGAACCCCATCTACATCCAGGGGGATTTCAATCTCCCGGATCCGTCGGGGCCTTGCAAACCCGCGGATCTGACCGGCACCATCCCGAACGACCAGAAATACTGCAACGCCCAGATCGCCGCCGATGCCGTGACGCTTCTGAGTCCCAATTGGCCCCATCGATCCCTGGCCGAAGCCGGGAAGGACGGGAGTCTGGAGCAGGACAGCGCCGAGGCGGTGTGGAACTCCTACCAGGACACGACCTACTGGTGGGGGGGGCGGACCATCACCACCAAGACCTTTCTCGAGCCCACCACCGGGGCGGCGGGGGCCTTCAACAGCGGGACGGTGCGGGTGAATGCGGCGATCCTCACCGGGAACAAGCCATCGAGGGATGCCGCGCATCCTCCGCTGAACAAGTCGGAGAGTGGATTCGAGGCCAACTACGAGGGAGGTTGGCACAACACCATCCGCTTCCTGGAGAACCTCAGCGGGGCCACCGTCGAATTCAATGGCAGTTTCGTCTGCATGTGGAAGGCCGCATCCCGCGGATTGGACACCACCTCGAACATTTCGATTTCGGGAGGGCATTACAGTCCTCCCAATCGCGTTTGGGGATTCGATCCCCGGTTCCGCAACTTGAACAACATGCCCCCTGGAACGCCGTTCCTGGCTACCGCGATCTTCACCAACTGGCTCGAAAAGCGCTGACCCCCGCTGGACGCCAGGGGGCGGGTTGTCGCTCCACGAGGGCGCGAAACCGGCCGGCTGGGCCGGGAGGGAATCTTCGATCTCCGTCGCTATGAACAAAAATTCAACGGGAACCTCCGCGTAGGGGGTGTCATTCCCTACATGTGATTCTTACCTAACGGAATCATGAACTCACCTCTACGACATGCCTCCCGGCTGGGACGGGGGGGCTATACGATGCTTGAAATTCTCATCGTACTCGTATTGGTGGGGATTCTCGCGGGCTTGGCTTCGTTGGGCTGGTCGGCGATCCAGTGGAAGTTGCAGGCCAAGGGCGGGGCCGAGGAACTGAGGAACGCCCTCATGCTGGCCCGCAACGACGCCATGACCCGCCAGCGCCATTCCGGGGTCCTTCTCGATCCGGCGAGAAACCGTTACCTTCGATTCGTCGATTCCTCGGCGGTGGGAGCACCCGACGGCAGGTATTCCACCGGTGAGAAGATCCTCCAGGAGTGGTCGAAGCTCCCCAGTCACTTCGTGGTCTTCGACACCCGGTCCTCCATGGCTCCCGACCCCGTTCCTCGATACTGCGAGTCGCCTGCGGGCACCACTCCCCCCACCCGGCAGACGGGCACCTATTCCGTGGTCTTCCGCCCCGATGGCAGCTCGTGGGCGACCTTGCAAATGAAAATGGGCGTCACCACCTCTCCCGTCGACACCTTCCGCCTCGGGGTCCTGCCCGCGGCGGGCCTCGTCATGCTGGAGCGTTGACATGAAAACATCCAGACCTCTCCGCGCCGCGCACGGACTCAGCATGATGGAAGTCCTGGTCGCGCTCATCCTCCTGGGGATCATCTCCCTGATCT
This sequence comes from Fibrobacteria bacterium, assembly GCA_020633825.1. GTDB lineage: Bacteria > Fibrobacterota > Fibrobacteria > UBA5070 > UBA5070 > UBA5070. The sequence goes on from JACKCV010000001.1 coordinate 279,487, forward strand.
TCGTCCAGACCACGGGCATGTCCCTGCGCAACACGGGGCGCTCCACGGACTGGCAACAGGAGGCCGTGGTGATCGAAAAGACCATCGAGAACCTGCGGCGAGTGACCAATGCCTCCGCCTTGCGAGCCCTCGACAGTTCCGGAGTCGATCGGACCAACGACGTCCCGATCCGGATCTCGGTGCGCGGATCGCCGCCTCCGGCCGCGGTGTGTCCCGATTTCGACTGTCCCGATCTGGTGCAGGTCCACCTGGTGGCCCGGCGTGAAACCATTAACGATTCCGTCACCGTATCCACCTTCCTCTTCGCGAAGTCCCCCTGATGCGCAAGGGCTTCACCTTGATCGAGATCCTCGTGTCCCTGGTGATCCTGGGTTTGATCACGACCATGGCCATGCGCGTGTTCCGCTCCCAGCACCAGAGCTGGAAGTCCGAGTCCGATCGCGCCGACATCGCCCTCATGGCCAAGGGAACCCTCGAGGAGATCGGGCGAGCGATCCGCATGACGGGGGGAGCGCTTCCCCAGGGGGCGGGCGGAATCCGCATCTGGACCACGACCGAACCCGGGGTCACCTTCGTGTTGAACCAGACCCAATGGGCCGATACCGCCTACGGGTCCACCTACCTGCCCGGCGAGCGGAAGCTTCGCGTGGCCATCGACAGTGCCGCGAAATTCTCCGATTCCGGTTTCGTGATCCTCTCCGCGACCTCCACCGCCACGAGTACCACCGACGTCTACCGGTTGCCCATCCTGGAGCGGGTGACGCGCTTCGGCTCGTGCACGAAGGACTCGCTGGTGCTGGATGCCGGAATCCTGGTGGATCCCCCGAACAGCTTCTCCACCTCGGCGGACATCTCCGTTCCCTCCAACACCCTGGTGTTCAATCTCGATTCCATCTCCTACTTCAAGTCGCACGACTCGTTGTTCTACAAGGCCAACCAGAACCCCCCGATGCTGTTCGCCTTGGGGATCGACACCTTGAAGTTCTCGTACTTCCATCCGGTCGACGGTTGGCGGTCCGGACTTTCGACCTCCAACCCGGCCGGTCGCATCGACATGGTCCGCATCCGTCTGGTGATGAGAACCCTCAAGGCCAGCCGAAGCCTGCTCGAAAAGGATTCCACTTCCCGCGGGCATCGGTTCATCCGGCTCGAGACCGAAGTGTCCATGCGCAATGACAGCCTGGTCAACCTATGAGGTCCGTCATGCACCCTGCTCCGTTCGCTTCCGGAAAAACCCGTCGAGGAATCGCCCTGGGAATGGTCGTCCTCATGGGCCTGGTGGTCTTGGCCCTGGGAACCATCATGATCGCCACTTCCGGTGGACTGCTGCGCACCACGGTCGATGCCAAGGGACGGCTCCGCGCCCGCTACGCCGCCGAGGCCATGGTGGCCGTGCAGATCGCACGTCTGGACGCGGCACGGGATCGGGATATGGGCGGTGCGTTGGACCTGCCCGCCATCCCCCTGACCGATCTCCAGACCGGCAACGGGGAACGAGCCAAGTCCGATGCGCTCAAGCGCAGTTCCGCAGGCGGGCAGGAGAAGATCTCCTCCGGCCTCCTCAAAGGTCTGATGGGAGTGAAGATTCCCTTCCTGGTCCAATCGACCGGACTGGCCCGCGGTGGCGCCAAAGCCGCGGTCCAAGCCGAGGTGTACCTCTACCAGGTCCCCATCTTCCAATTCGGGGTGTTCTACGAAGGCAACCTGGAAATCACACCCGGCCCCTACATGTCGGTGGGAGGGCCCGTCCACACCAACGGCAACGCCTATTTCCGCGCCAAGTACAACAACCTCCACCTCCAGGGGCCCGTGACCGCCGTGGGAAGCATCTACCACTGGAAAGGGGGCGGGTCTCCCAACATCTACTACAACCCCGCTCCCGACGTTCCGGCCACGACCCCCGCGCCCGGGGTGGGGACCAGCATCACCCAGGCCACGGACGCGAGCCTGCCCGGGCCCGTCGGGGGCGTGTGGAACGTCCGTCAGGGCGTGGATCGCCTGGAGCTGCCCATCGGGGGAGCCTCGGCGCACGACCTGATCAAGCCCTGCACCGGAACGGAGGCGCCCTCCCTCGCCCGTCAGAAATTCGCCTGCCTCGCCGGGGTGGCGTCCTACGTCGAAGGTGCCACCGCGCAGCCTTCGTGGGTTTCCGATCCGCGGGTGTTCTTCGATCGCCGGGAAAACCGCTGGGTGTTCCTGCGGGATGTCGACGTCGTCGCGGCCCTCAACGGCAATCCCGATGATTCGATCTTCTACGTGGCCAACCAGGTGCTGATCCCCCGCGACAGCGGGGCGATGCACCTCCCCATGATCAACGCCTTCCGCCTGGTCAACGCGGTGGTCCTTCCCCGCAATGTCAGCGTCGTTTCGGCCAACCCCATCTACATCCAGGGGAACTTCAACACGGCCGACCCCGCCGGTTCCTGCGGGCCTGTCGGGGTCGCTTCGGTTCCGGATTCCCTGAAGTACTGCAATGCGATGATCGCTGCGGACGCCGTCACCTTGATCAGTCCCGAATGGCCGAACTGGTCGCGGCGGGCGAGGGGAATGGACGGATCCCTGGAGCAGCCCTTCGATTCCTTGGACCATTGGACCTCCTACGTGTCGCATTCCGGGTCGGACACGGTGTGGGCGAACGAGCCGGGGCCGAATTCCGCGGGGGTTCCCGGCTTCCAGACGATTCGTGTCAACGCCGCCATCCTCACCGGCAACAAGCCTTCCAATCCCCTCTACCTGGCGCCGAACAGCTCGCTCGACGCGACGTTCGAGGCCAACTACGAAGGCGGCTGGCACAACACCATCCGGTTCCTGGAAAACCTCGGGGGCTCCACGGTCGAGTTCAAGGGAAGCTTCGTGTGCATGTGGAAGGCCGACACCCCGGGGCTGGACACGGCGTCGAACCACGTCACGATCAAGCGGGGGCACTACAGCCCTCCCAATCGCGTGTGGGGCTACGACAGCCGGTTCAAGGACATCAACAACATGCCGCCCGGAACCCCCTTCCTGTCCACGGGCGTCTTCACCAACTGGTCCGAGAGACGCTGATCGAGGGGCGGCGCCTTCCGTCGGAGTTGAGACAATTTCCGTCGTCCGTGGCGGCTCAGTCGAGGAGTCCCTTCCCCTCCAGGATGCGTGACAGGTTCTTCTCGACCCGCGCGGCCCGGGTGGCCGATTGCTTGGCTCCGGCGAAGTGGAGCAGATAGGCCTTGCGACGACCAGGCGTGAGCCCGCCGAAGGCTTCGGCCAGGGCGGAGTCGGCGTCGAGCCGGACCTGGAATTCCTCGGGGATCGGGTACTCCTCGACCTTCCGGAAGGCGACCTTCAGGCCCGCCTCCTCCACCGCGATGGCCCGCTCCACGTAGGCCACGATGGTCTCGCGCAGGACATGCACTTGGGCGGCCTCGGTGAATCGGATCTGCCGCTGCGCTTGGGCGGTGTCGGTGAGTGTCACGAGCATGTTCTCGGGGTCGGGCAGCAGGGCGCCCTTGAAGAACAGAAGGGCGCAGTACTCCTTGAAACCGTGCATCAGAACGATGTTCTTGCCGTTCCGGGTCCAGCAGGGCCGACCCCACTTGAGGGCCTCCTCGAGGGGGAGGGCGCCGAGGACCGCGCGAAGGGCCTCGAATTCGTCTCTCCAGGTCTTGGTGCGGGCCAGGAAGGCATCGACCTTGGGATTCATGGGGGGCCTCCGCAGGACTGTCGCGACGCTCCGGAATGGATGGCGATGGATTCTCAATCTAGGTGTTCCCTCCTCGGTCGTCCCGATCGGCGGAGGTTCCTCGGGAGGGCCGAGGCGGGGCGGAAAGCAGGAAGGAGCCCCCGGAATCGGAGTCCCGAACAGGCCCGGAGGTAGAGGGGGGAGCAGGATCCGGGCGTCGGAAAACAGCTCGCGGGACGCGGAGACCCAACCCCCCCGGCGACCTTGCGGATGCGGGCCGTCGCGGTGGAGTCTTCGGTGTTTCCCCGAAAGGGGGGGAGGGCGATTCCCCCCAAGTCCAATGACGACAGGTGCTTGGGACGGATTTTGCGTGACTTTCCCCGGAGGAATGGTAAACTCGGATCGTACCACGGGTTTCGATGCGCGAAGCCCGCCCTCCAGGACGGACCATGCTTTCCATCATCGGCGTCATTGTTGTGCTTGTGGGTGTCCTCGGCGGCTACGTCATGGCCGGAGGCAAGATCCTTGCCCTGGTGCAGCCGTCGGAGTACATCGTCCTGGGTGGCGCGGCGATCGGCGGCGTCCTGATCTGCACGCCCAGCTACGTGCTCCAAGCGGCCTTGAAGAAGATCGGCAAGGCCTTCAGCAACGGTTTCACCTCCCAGGATTTCCTCGACATCCTGGTCATGCAGTACGAGTTGTACAACAAGGTGCGCAAGGAGGGCATCCTCTCGATCGAGCAGGACGTGAGCGCTCCGGAGAACAGCAACCTGTTCAAGAAGTACCCCAAGTTCATCTCCAACCATGATGCGGTCGATTTCTACTGCGATGCCTTGCGCCAGCTGGTGAACGGAATCGACGCGACGGCCATCGATCTTTCGATGGAGACCGACATGGAGACCCACGAGAAGGAGATCAAGCAGATCCCCCAGGTGTTCAGCCGCGTGGCCGATGCCTTCCCGGGTCTGGGTATCGTGGCGGCGGTCCTGGGCATCATCATCACGATGGGCCATCTCGACGGCCCCCCGGAAGAATTGGGGCACCACATCGGCGCCGCGTTGGTGGGAACGATGTTCGGCGTGTGGATGGCCTACGGATTCGTCAATCCCATCGCCCAGAAGCTCGAGGCGGTGAACACGGAGGAGGAGATGTACCTCTCCTGCCTGGCGGCGGGGTTCCGGGCCTTCAGCCAGGGTCTGGCTCCCATGGTGGCCATCGAAGTCGCCCGGAAATCGCTCTTCCACCATTTCCGGCCCGATGTGAACGAGCTGAACGCCGCCGCGAAGAAGGCGTGACGGGATGAGCGAGGGGGAAAAGGCTCCACCGCCGCGCAGGAAGAAGCACGGCGACCACGGGCACCACGGAGGAGCCTGGAAGGTGGCCTTCGCGGATTTCATGACTTCGATGTTCGCCTTGTTCCTGGTATTGTGGATCATCTCCAGCACCTCCGCCGAACAGAAGGAGGCGATCGCCCAATATTTCCAGAATCCGACCATCTTCGCGCAGGGTTCCTCGAGTCCCATGGACATGGGAGGGGAGGCCCCGAGCAAGCAGCAGAACAACGGCGGATCGAATGTGACCGCCGAGGAGGGATCGGATCGGGAAGCCCTGGAGACGCTGGACTCGGTCCTGACCTCCGATTCGGCGCTCAAGAGTCTCGGCAAGCAGTTCCAGACCAAGATGACCGAGAAAGGGCTCGAGATCGAGATCTCCGACGCCGCCGGACTGGGGACCTTCGAGATGGGGTCGGCGAAGATCAACCCCCGCATGCACCAGGCCTTGGCCGAACTGGGATCGGCCTTGGGAGGTCTGGAGAACGAGTTGGTGATCTCGGGCCACACCGACAGCTACGCCTATTCCAACGGCTACTCGAACTGGCAGCTCTCCGCCGACCGGGCGAATTCCGTCCGGGAATACCTGTCCTCCCACGGGGTGGACGCGCAGAGGGTGAGTTCGGTGATCGGAAACGGAGATCGCGAGCCGAAGAACCTGGAAAACCCCTATGCGCCGGAAAATCGCCGCGTCAAGCTGCTCGTGCTCAAGAAGGGCGCCTCCCTCATGCGGGACGCGCCTCCCACCGGCGCCCCGGGGTTCAATCCCTTCGGCGGCGTACCGGAAAAGCCAAAGGCCCCGAAGTCTTCCCAGGGGCACGATCACTGATCCGATCGCACCCGAACGTCGTTCGGATGGGTGACCGGCTCGGGCGGTGATAGATTTGGGACGTGTTCGGTCCACCCATTCCTCGGCGGAGGCGGTTCCCATGATCCCTTTGCTCCTTGTCGTCGTCGCCTTGAGCAAGGGGTTTCCCGCCACCGCGGAATTCCCCCCCATCCTCCTCGATCCCAGGACTCCCGCCTTCGTGGAGCGGACCGACCTCATGGACACCTTGTCGCCCACGCTCAACGAGGTACGTGGTCGGAATCCGGACGTCCATCGGGTCGCCAGAAGAGGAGCGGGCTCGAAGCCCTTGCCGTGCGCGGCGGCATCCACCAAGCCGGGCAAGAAGGGCCGCAAGACCGATCGGAATGGCACCGGGAAGAAGAGCGGCTCGGCGCGTCTGGTGCGGGATGGCCGCATGTCGGTGTGCCTGGAATTGCAGGAGAACCAGTTGCGGCTCACCACCAAGGGAGCCGCATCGGATTCGGTGATTCGATGGATTCCCGTCTTCGTTTCCCAGCAGGCACGGGTATCGTTGGTCTCGGCCCGGATCGTGGGCCTTTCGGGGGAGCCCTTGCTGGAAATGCTCCTGGTCGAACGCAACGATCCCGCCGACGGGGGAAGGTTCGAGGACACCACCTGGCTGCTCGTCGATCCGGTCCGGGAACGCTGGTTGGTCAATGCCCGACGCAGCCACCAGGCGGAGGGAGGATCCGACCAAGGGAATTTCACGGAATCCTGCGAAGCGGTGGCGGAGATCCGCGAAGGACTGGTCGTGCTGGGAGGGGAGACCTGCGACGAGGAGACCTTGTCGGAAAGCGATTCGGGAGAGGAGAGCACCTACACCCGCCATTCGGGTCCCGAACCGGTTTCGAGGTATCGATTCCGGCGCGGTCTCCTCGTGGAGCAGCTTCCCTAGCCTGAATCCGTCGCGACAGATTCTCAATCGAGGGATTTTCGCCGCAAACAGAAATTGGCGTCAGTTTTGAGCGACGTCCTCGGTGATTTGGTCCTCGGAGCGGGCTTTCGTCGATTTTCAGGCGCACCTTGCCCTTACCCGGGCTCGCGGCGCCCGGGATGCCTGCCCTCAACCGAGGGCGGGCGCTGGTGATCCGCGCAGGCGGGCCGCGATGGCCAGCCTCTCGAAGGCCTTGCGGAAGAGCCCCTCGTCGGGATGGCTGGACGACAGGTGCATGCGGATGCGCCGGGTGTTGCGGGTCACGACGGCGCCGATCTTCAAAAGCTTGATCCGGATGGTGGAGCAGGTGGACCGCTCCTCCTTCTCACCCTTCAGCCCGATCGATCGCAGCGTGTGCTGCAGCAGGTAGGCCATGACCGACATCAGCATGCGCATCCAGTTGTCCTGAAATCCGCCGTGGGACAGCCTCGATCCGAACAGGTCCGCCTGCGTCTCCTTGAAGCGGTTCTCCATCTCGCCACGGGCGCAGTAGACCTTGGTGTAGACGTGGTCGGGATCGCCGGGCAGATTGGTGACGACGTAGCGGGTGTTGGGGCCCAGCGGATTGCGCTCGGCCTTGACGACCACACGACGCTGGGCTTTCCACGGCCCCGCCTGGTATCGAAATTCGTCGAACAGCTTCTGCCACTGGGCGGTCTGGAGGAACAGCTCGTCGGCCTCCATGCGCAGGCCGATGCTCTTCTTGTCCAGCGCGGAGTTGGGTTGCAGGCCCACGACGTAGCTCACGTCGTGGCGCTCGCACCAATGCAGGATGTGGTCGCGGCAGTAGGCGGCATCGGCCCTCCAGACGATGCGCACCCCGGGCCAGGCACGGCGCAACCGATGCACCAGCTCCGCCAGCACCGCCAGAGCGCCTCGAGCCGGCCCGCGGTCGGCGGGGCGCAGGATCGCGCACAGAGGGTGCTTGCCCGCGAACACGAACAGGGGCAGGTAGCAGTAGCCATCGTAGTGCCCGTGGAAGAATCGACCTTCCTGGGTGCCGTGCAGTTGCACGTCGGTGGCGTCGAAATCCAGGACGATCTCTTGGGGAACATTGCCCTTGTGGGACTCGATGTAGGTGTCGACCAGAATCTCGTTGAGCTTCCAGTTGGTCTGTGGCGTGGCCAGGCGGGAAACCCGTCCGAGGGTGGAATCGCTGGCCAAGGGCTTGTCCTGCCCTACGGCCGTCTGAAGCGCGATGTCGTGGCGCATGTTGCGCTGATCGACCAGATCTTCCTGCCCCAGGCACAGGCTGTAGACCGCCTGGCGGACCATGGAGGGAAGCGAATGGGTGCAGGAAGACTTGCGACGCGTGTCGGGAATGCAACGGGCGATGCGGTGAGAAAGACTGCCAAGAGCGCGATCGGCCAGACCCAGCAGGAGGGCTCCACCGTTGGAGGTCACCTCCCCGCCCTCGAAATCGACTTCGATCTTGCGGCCCTGGACCATCGGGAAGAGGTCGAGTGTGTGGTTACGTTTCGTCATGGGCCCTCTGGTCTGTTGGTTTGTTTCCCAAGTCCCAATGTATGGGACTTACAGCAGATCAGATGGGCTTTCCCCATGACAAATTCAGGCTAGGCCTCCTTCCCTGCCGCCATCCGGGCGCGGAGGGCTACCCGGGAGGGGTCGCCTTGGCGCGGGATCCCTTCGCGGACGACGCCTTCCGCTTCTCCGTGACGGCGCCCTCCTCCGTGGAGGATTTGGCCGTAGGGGTCGTTTTCCGACGGGAAGGACGCTTCGAGGCCGGCGAATCCGCCTTGGGTCGGGCGTCCACCTCCGGGGAGGACTCCGTGGAAGGGGCGACGACAAGGGCGGGTACCGGTGCCGCGAGATCTCGGGATTCGGAATCGGATGCCGAAGGACCCGGGCCGGGGGATGGAGCCTCGGGGGACGTTGGAACCTCGTTGGGGGCGGAGGGCATTTCCGGGATCGACAGGGGATGATCCGGCACCAGGGAGGTGCGCTCGGGCTCCGAGGGCGTGTTCGCAGCGGGAACGGAGGCCTCCAGGGCGGGCGCAGGCCGCGGTTCGCGATCCCGGAAACGGTCGTCGCGCCGATCCCGGCCTCGTCCGCGGCCGTGGCGTTCGAAGTCGGGATGGCGCTCCTGAATCCGCTCCGTGCGGCGTTCTCCGGGTGTTTCCGGGGCCCGTTCGGCGAATCGCTCCGGGGGTTCGATGGCCACCGGAGTGGCGTGACTGCGGGGACGCAGACGCACTTCCTGGTCGTTGCGGCCGGCTCGGACCTCGAGCACGTTCTCGAACTTCTTCATGAATGCCGAGAAGGAGCGCACGCCGTGCTGCTCCTCCTCGAAAGTCGGATCCATGCGCTTCATCATCGGCCGGATGGCACCCTTGAGGACCCATCCCTCCCCGGATTTCCCCGAGAGCCTCAGGATGGCGCGTCGCAGGAGTTCCTCCGGGCGGGAGAGGACGACATTGTCGGGATCTGTCTGGGGAGGCGAGGCGGGAGCTTCCTGGGCCGGGTTGGGGGGCACCGGCGCGGAATCGCTCCGAGGTCCGTCGTCGTCGAGGATGAGGGCTTCGTAGAACTTGAATTCGTGGCAGCTGTGCGCCCAGTGCCGGTTGGTGTTGGCCTGGGTGCCGATGCCGACGAGGGTCTTCCCCAAGGCCTTGATCTTCTGCGCGACGGGCAGGAAGTCGCTGTCCCCGCCCACGATCACCACGACATCCACATGGGGGAACCGCATCAGGTCCTCGGTGCAATCCAGGCAGAGTTTGATGTCGCCACCGTTCTTGGCGGAGGCTCCGGGGTGGAACAGCTGGATCAATTCCAGTCCGTTGTGGAGCAGGGCCTCGCGGTACTTGCCGTACCATTGCCAATTGCAGTAGGCCCGGTTGATGGAGACCACGCCGAAAGTCGCGGCGTATTCCATGATGCTTTCGATGTCGACCAGAGCCTCCTGGGCGAGGTACTTGGTGCGACCGTAGGCGCCCTGGCCGCCCTTCTTCTCGACCAGGCTGGCTTGGAGGTTTTCGAAGTCCCAATAAATGGCCACGTTGGTGGGGTTTTCGCGCATGGGAGGAGTTGGACTTTCAGGAAAGCGATGTGGTGCGGAATCTTCGGTTCCGCTGGGGGGGGGGGGGAGACCCACCAAGGTAGACTCGGAGGCAGTCTTCCACGGGCCGGTGTTCCCACCAGGGAGGATGTCCCGAGAGAGGGGAGGGGCGCCGATCGGAAGGTCGTGCGCCAGTGGCGTCCAAAAAATTCCGGACCCGTCGTTCATTCGACGTCGCGGAGGTGGCCGGGGGCTAGTTTACCCGTAAATCCCCGCCGTCGCTTTCTCTCGATGGAGACCCGCTCCATGTCGGTATCCCCGCGCCCTCTCCGGTCCGTTCCAGACTCCCCCCTTGCCAGGAAGACGCTCTCCGGGGAGGTGGACATCCCTGTTCGTCTCGATTCGCAGGGATCCCTTCGCCTTCCGGAAAGCCTTGCGGGGGCGCCGGTGCGACTCCTGGACGAGCAAGGAGCCCTTCGTTGGGTGTCGTTCTCCTCGGGAAGGAGCCGAACTTCCCAAAGGATGCCTCTGCACTGCGATCCCACCCAGTTGCGGATCCAGGTCAAGTTGGACGGAGCCTGGAGGGAGGCGTTCTTCACCTCGGAGTCGGATTCCCCGGAGTAGATTCCATGGCATGTGTGGGACCTTCTCCGTACGCCGGGATGGACGCGTGGTCCGGGAGGATGTGGAATCGGAGCTGCGGGTTCCGGTGAAGCTTCGCGAGGACCTGCCGGATCTACCGGTGGGGACCTTGCACCCCGGAAGCATCGGATGGATCGTGGGAGGGGAGGAGTGCTTCGAGATGGAGCAGGCCAGCTGGGGCCTCGTCCCCGCCTGGGCTCGGGACCTTTCCATCGCCCGGCACACCTTCAATGCTCGCGCGGAGACGATCCGGGAGAAACCTGCGTTCCGGGAGGCTTTCCGTGGTGGCAGATGCGTGGTGCCGTCGCTCGGGTGGTGGGAGTGGGATGCCCGCAAGCGGAAGGTTTTCGTCCAGGCCGAGGAGGGGAAGCCCTTCCTGTTCGCCGGCCTGAGGTCGCGGGGAACCTTCACGATCGTCACCCGGCCCGCAAGCCCCGGCCTGGCCGCATTGCATCACCGGGAACCTCTGGTGGTGAGCTCGGCTTCCGCGCGACTTTGGCTGGATTCCGGCACCCGGGAGGATGCCTTGATGGAGGTGGTCCACCGGGAGGAGCCCCTTGCCTGGGTCTTGCGCCGGGAGCCTCCGCCTCCCACGGCACAGTTCTCCCTGGAGCTCGACTGAGGAGGCGCAAGTCGGGATTCGACATTGACTTTGGCTTCCTGGAGTGGTGTCATGTAGTGGTGCTTCCACGAGGAGTCGAACGTGAAGGACGTACTTCCCACAGCCTATGCGTCCGCGGAGCGCTCGTCGGCGGAGGAGCTCGAGGTCGGTGCCTCGGCGGTCGCCTCCGAGCCCTCGTTCTGCGAGGCGTTGCAGCTGGTCCCCAATCTCGTCCTGATCCTCGACGACCATCGGCAGGTCGTGTTCGCCAACGAAGCCGCCGTGCGGGTGCTCCGTCGGACGCGCGTGGAGGATCTGGTCGGACTGCGACACGGGGACGCCTGGGGATGCGTCCACCACGACGAGAATTCGGGAGGCTGCGGGACCAGCGAATCCTGCCGGTACTGCGGGGCGGTCAATGCCGTCCTGACCAGCCAGAAGGGCGAAAAGGCCGTCGACGAGTGTCGAATGCGCGTGCGCGGGGAGCAGGGCGAGGAGGCGGTGGATCTTAGGGTCTGGGCGACACCCGTTTCCATCGGCTCCAGTTCGTTCACGATGTTCACCGCGGTGGACATCGCCGAGGAGAAGCGCAAGGCCTTCCTGGAGAGGATCTTCCTGCACGACATCCTGAATACCGCCTCGGCCCTGCGGGGGTTCTCGACCCTCCTGGGAATGGGGGGAGCCGGACCCGAGGAGGAGAGCCTCCTCGTCCAGAGGGTCGGACACCTGTCGGAACGGATCATCGACGAGATCAACGCCCAGAAGACCATTCTCGCCGCCGAATCGGGGGAGCTGATCGTGCAGGCCCGGTCCGTCGCCTCGCGCTCGATCCTGGAGGAGATCCACGGGAATTGGAGCCGCCCGGACTTCCTGGACGGTCGGAATCTGGTCATCGGGGAAGGGGCCGCCGATGTCGCACTGGAGACGGATCCCGTCCTCCTGGTGAGGGTGCTTTCCAACATGGCCAAGAACGCGATCGAGGCATCCTCCGCCGGGGAAAGCATCGAAATGGATTGCCGGACCACCGGGAATGATGTGGTGTTCAGCGTCCGCAATCCGGGGTTCATGCCCGAAGCCATCCGGCTCCAGGTCTTCCAGAGGTCGTTCTCCACGAAGGGGCCTGGGCGGGGCCTGGGGACCTACAGCATGAAATTCCTCGCCGAATCCTACCTGCACGGGAGCGTCTCCTTCGAGTCCGCCGAAGACCTCGGGACGACGTTCCGCATCACCGTTCCGCGCACCTGGCCTGCGGCCAAGAACTGACGAGAGTTCTCCATGGATCCCAATTCCCTTCCGACGGTCGTCCTCGCCGACGACGAGCCCCACATCCGGATGCTGATGAAGACCGTGCTCACCCGGGCGGGTTTCAAGGTGGCGGGCGAGGCGCGCAACGGCAGGGAAGCGATCGAGATGTGCAAGGAGCATCGGCCGGGAATCGTGCTGCTGGACATCAACATGCCCCTTGTCTCCGGCGAGGAGGCTCTTCCCGACATCCTCGCGAGCACCCCCGGAGTCGCCGTGATCATGCTGACCTCCATCACCGACCGCACCACGGTGGAAAGGTGCTTCGACATGGGAGCCGCCAACTACCTGCGCAAGGACACTCCGGTCCAGGAGATCGGAAGCCAGGTTCTGGCCACTTGGAAGGAATGGAACGAGCCCGCTTCCGAGGGGGAGCCATGAGGGAAGCCCTGCCCCTGAAGAAGTTGCTGGAGGAAGTGGCCGAGGACGAGGTCATGGACGCACCCGCCAAATCCCTGAGAGTCTCCCAGGAGGAGATCTCCCAGTTGGCACGCCGCCGCCGTCGCCGGGGCAAGGCGGAAAACGATGATGCACAATCCTGACTTCTGGAAGACCCTCGTCTCGGCGAAGATCGTCGATCGATCCGAGTTCGAGCTGTTCTTCCGCCAGGCGGAAGGCGACCCCTTCCGAGGACTGGAAATGTTGGTGCGCTCCAGGCCCCAGGACAAGAATCGACTCTGCCGCATCTGGGCCGATTCCCTCGCCGTGGCGACGGTGGACCTCGATACCACGATCTTCGCCCCCGACCTGATCGAACGCATCCCCAAGGCCCTCGCCGAGAAGGTGGTGGCGATCCCCCTGTACGAGCTGGGAGGAACCGTCACCATCGCCTGCGCCGACCCCATGGATCGGGCCGGTCTCCAGGAGATTTCGTCCGCGCTCCGCATGCCGGTCAGCCCGGTCTTCTCCTGGCCCGACGACATCCGGGCCTCCATCGGGGTCCACTACCAATCCGAAGCGGAGATGCACGAACGGGTGCGGGAGTTGCTGTCGAAGCCGTTCTTCCAAGGCGACGAGACGGTGTCCATCGAGCAGCTCCATGCCAGCGCCGGCGACCAGGCGATCGTGGAATTCTCCCAGGCCCTGCTTCTGCTGGCCGCCAAGGAACGCGCCAGCGACATCCACATCGAGCCGGGGGAATTCAAGGTCCGTATCCGGTTCCGCATCGACGGCGTGCTGCACGAGAAGGTCTCCATCACCCACCAGGTGCTGCTGGCCATGGTCATCCGATTGAAGGTGATCTCCAACCTCGACATCGTGGAGAAGAGAAAGCCCCAGGATGGTCGACTGTCCATCCAGCTTCCGGGCAGGAGCCTGGACTTCCGGTTTTCCAGCATCCCCTCGATCTACGGGGAAAAGGTGGTGCTCCGGCTGCTGAGCCAGATGCGCAAGGCCTCGACTCCTTCCCTGGACAATCTCTCCTTCTCGGCCCGCACCCATCGAGCGGTCCACAAGGCGATTCGAAAGCCCAACGGCGTGTTCCTGCTCACCGGCCCCACGGGCTCCGGGAAGACCACCACGCTGTACGCCATCCTCCGGGAGCTCAACCGCGAAGGCGTCAACATCATGACCATCGAGGATCCGGTCGAGATCCGTCTCGAGGGGATCACGCAGGTCCAGGTGAACCACGCGGTGGACCTGAACTTCGCCAACGCCCTTCGGAGCTTCCTGCGACAGGATCCGGATGTGATCCTGGTGGGCGAGATCCGCGACGAGGAGACGGCCCGCATCGCCCTCCAGGCGGCCCTGACGGGGCATTTCGTGCTGTCGACCCTCCACGCGAATTCAGCCGTCCACGCGGTGACACGACTCCTGGATTTCGGGATCGAACCCTATCTGGTCAGCCCGGCGCTGGTCGGGGTCATGGGGCAGCGTCTGGTCCGACGGGTGTGCGAGGCCTGCCGGGAGCCCTACGAGCCCCCCGAGGACATCGTCGAGGAACTGTTCGATCGGGAGTCGCCCTCCACCAAGGTGGTGTTCCACAAAGGGCGCGGTTGTGCCGCCTGCGGCGGGACCGGATACTACGGACGGCTGGGGATCCACGAAACCCTGCTGGTCGACGACGCCTTGCGGACGCGCATCGCCCTGCGTGATTCCGCGCAGGATCTGGCCCTCGTGGCCAAGGAGCACGGGTATGCCCCCTTGCGCTGGGACGGCATGAAGAAGGTGCTGCGGGGGCTCACGACGCTGGAGGAGCTCGACCGCATCTCCCTGGATTCCTGAGGGAGTCCAGGGGCCGAATCCTCCCACCTCGGCTCAAGGCAGGGGAGGCACGGCGATCCGGATCGAGCCTTCCGAATTTTCCAGGAGGATCCAGCTCGGGTAGGGAAGGGCGGGGACGATCCGGTGGTTCCATCCGGCGACGCCTGCGGCGTGCCCGACCTCGACGCGCCTTCCGTGCGGGCCGAATCTCCGCAGATGAACCTCCTGATCGGAGGTTTGGATCCACTCCAAGGTCCAGGCGTTTCCGGTGCGGCGCAACGCCGCGGAAAGCCCTGCCTCGGAAGGCGGTCGCGCCGAAGCCGATCGCGAGAAGTCTCCCGAAAGCAGCAGGAAGGACGTGGAATCGCTGGAAACCCTGGTCCATCCGGAGTCGAGCCGGGTGATGGCGATGGAGCGACGCCCCGAACGGTCGCGGATCCCCAGGGATGTCGAAGGCCAAGGAAGAGCGGAGGAGCGGATGTCCACGTGGTCCTGGCTTCCCAGGATCGTCAGGAGAAGCGTGGAGTCGTCCAGACGCCGAAGACCGACCGGACCGGGGGTCCGGATCCCATCGACGTTGCACTCGGACCCCTCCGGGTCGAGGAACCATCGATCGGACATCCGGACCCTGGTTCGAACCGCCCCGTCCAGAAGGGTTCGCTCCACCCGTTCCAAGGATCCCGGACCCATGGCGGAGAATCCCTTCGGGGGGAGATCGAATCCCGCGCCGCTGCGAGGGATGGAGTCGAAGTTCGCGAACACCCTCCATCCGTTGTCGAATTCCGTCGATTGGACCCGGCGGTCGTCGGTCCGCGTCTCCCACCGGACCATGCGTGCGAAGTGGGTGCGCTGCAGAAAGGGGCCGAGGGTCAGGACGGTGCGCAGGTACCGGGGGCGCAGGGAGTCCCACATGGCGCGACTTTTCGGCATGATCAGGGGCATGGTCGCGTACAGCATGTTCCATGCGTCCTTGTCGTCCCAGCGCAGAGGGACCTTGGATTGCCCATCCCCCGTGTACCAGGTGGGGGCGAAGGCGTCGTGGTCGGCGAGGAGGAGGAGGGGGACGCGGATGGCGGGATCCATGCTCAATGCGTCCATTTTCGGATCGGGAGGTTCGAGAGTGGACCAGTCGTATCCGGCGTTCTCCGTGGATGCGATGCTCATCGGGCCTTCTCCGTAGTCGACGACGGCGTGGGCGGCGTCGCGAGTCTGTTCGCTTCCGACCACGAACGAGAGCGAATCCTTCAGGATCCCCAGGGATCGAATCCGATTTCGCAGATCCTCCTCGCGATCCACCGGGTGGGTGGAGGACCAGCATTCCTGGAGACCGATCGAGAGCTCGACGTCGACGAAGCGGGCGTTTCGTGATGAGGATGATTTGGCCGCGGATCCGATGGCGCGTGCGAGATGGGGGTGCCGTGCCGAACAGATCTCCAAGGCTTGGCGGGTGCTGCCGTCGGGGTGTTTCTCCAGCCAACCGGAAAGCAGGGTGCCGTCGTACTTCACGATCGCACCCTCAGGGTACTCCCTTCCCTGGGGGCTGGAATCGCCAGGGAAGGCGTCGGCCCAATTGTCGTAGAAAGAGGCCAGATATCCCAACGACTCCAGGGAGTCCACCGATTCGGCAGAAGCCCAGTTCCAATGGACCAGGGCGCGATCCATGCCCATGAGACGGAGGCTGTCGAAGAATCTCCATGACCAGCCGCCTCCGTTCACCCACCAATCCACGGCGCCTTCCAGTTTCGCGATGGCCGGGAGGGATGCGCGCTTGGTGGACCAATTCCTGACCTGTCCGAGGGTTTCCCTGTGTTCCCGGTGGCGTCGGGCCATCTCGGGAAACCCTCCGCCTCGCAAAGGGGCCACCAGAACTTGTCGGGCGGGACCGAATGCATCCCTCATGGGGACCTGCAGGACCTCCGCCCGCGAAGGTGCATCTCCCGATTTACCGATCGCAAGGCGGGCTCCCGAAGGAGACGCGAAGGACAGGACGAATCCGGTCCTTCCGTCGGTCGCCCCGGTGAGGGCCTGGGAGACCTGCCAATCCCAGAAAGGGGCCTCCTGGAGGGGCCATAAGCTGGAACGGGGCCCATCGACCGGCCAGGATACCCCGGTTCCGCGTGGAATGGCGATGCGCTGCCCTGTGCGGGTCGGGATCGAGCCCGGGAAGAGGAAGGAAGAACCCAGGGGCGAGGAGGGGGCGGCTTCCAGGCGGAGGATCAAGGCTCCACCTTGGAGGCGGGCCAGCAGCCGGCACTTGAATTCGTCGACCAAATGCACGAGTCGAAGTTCGAGGGAGTCCGACCTGCCGGCGACGGAGTCCAGGCGGAAGGCGCTCAACGGACCGATGCGCATGGTGTCGGGCAGAATCCGGTCCTCGAGGATCATCGAAAGGTCCAGAGGATCGATCTCCAACGCGAGGGAGTCGTTCCCGATCCGCAGCGGCGTTGCGGATTCCGGGGCTTGGGAAACCAGGGAGAACCTGGCATCGTCGACCACCAGACCGTGGGTTAACGACCCTACCAGGCGGGGCTGGATTCGGGAGACGCTCCTCGGGACCTGGTATCTTGTGGTCAGAATCTGCCATCCCGTGTCCCTGGAGGACTCCCTTGGGGAGACGCTCCAGTCGAGAACGGTACCTGCGGAATCGAAGGTCACGAAACTTGCCGAAGGAACTTCGGGCAGCGAGTCCGCCTTCAGGGCGATGGACCATTCCCACAATTCGCCGGGATTCACTGGGATTTTCGACTCCTGGCTTGCCAAAGCCCATTCAAGTGGATACGGGCATTCCACAAGAAGTCCGGAGTCGCCCGAGCGCGACAAGGATGTCGAGCGGACACGGCAGGTGTCGGGCGATCGCGCCCAGAAGGACCATCCTTCCATGCCGGCCTCGAATCCGGGGTGGCGGAGAAGATTGGAATCGAGCGGGAAGTCGGCACCGAACGCGATCGAGCCGGCGAGGAGAAGGTTGGCGAACATGGCTCCAGTGTACCATCGTCGGCGAGTCCCACCGGGGAAAACCACCCGAAGGGTGTTGCTTCGAAGGGGGCGTGGAGGATAGATTGCCGGAGTGCCGTGCTTGGTGCGGCAAGGAGTCCACCTCTCCAAGGAATCACGTGAAGCAGCTCTCCTGATCCGGTCCAAATCGATCGAACCTCGTTCTTCAGGAGAACCTTCATGCGAACATGGCTGGAAGCCCGGGACCTGCATTGGTCCTGGCCAGGTGCGAGCGCACCTGTTTTCGAGGGGGTGTCCCTCGCGCTGCCGGGGGGACTCACCGGTCTGGTGGGACCAAACGGATGCGGGAAATCCTTGTTGCTGTCGCTGTTGTCCCGCGAACGCGTCCCCACCGGGGGAATCGTCGTGGCCCACGCGCCTTGCGGTCGCATCCCCCAGGGGGCCGCGGAACACCGGGAGGGCTCGGTGGCTCGAGCCTTGGGGAAAGGGCCGGAGTGGGAAGCCCTCGTTCGCTTGGAACTCGGGTGCGGGACACCACAGGACGTGGAGCGGATTCGGGACGATTGGTCCCTGCCCGAGCGAATGCGGAAGGCATTGTCGGTGGCGGGTCTGGATCTGGAACCGGGGCGGGAGATGGAGACCCTGTCGGGAGGAGAGAGGCTTCGGGTGTTCCTGGCGAGACTCTTCCTGGAGAAGCGGAGAATCCTCCTCCTGGACGAACCCACCAACCATCTCGATGCCGAGGGTCGGACCGTCCTTCGGGAAAGCCTGGAAGCATGGGATGGGGCCGTCCTGGTCGCCTCCCACGATCGCGACCTGCTGAACCGATGCCAGCGCATTCTCGAATTGGACGGCGGGACTCTTCGTGCTTGGGGCGGTGGCTGGGAAGCGTTCCTGCAAGGGCGGGACGATCTGGAGCAGACGCTGGATCAGGAAGAGGAACACGCCCGTCGGCAATTGCGCCTGGCGCGCGCGGCACGGCAGGAATCCCTGGAAAAACAGGCGCGACGTCAGAGACGAGGAGCCCGCGAGGCCTCGAGGGGTGGGATGCCGAAGGTCCTCGCAGGGATGCTCAAGCGTTCCGCGGAGAGGACCGCCTCACGGATTCTGGACGTCCACGACGGACGCGTCCGGGAAGCGGAGGAACGCGAGCGTGCGGCATCGCGGAGGCGGAGCGATCCGTTGCATCTGGACGTGGACCTCGCGGAGAAATCCAGGGGCGCGTTGGGAGTGGTCGACTTTTCCCCCGCCCCGTCCGGGGTGCCGATCTGGAGTCGGAAGCTGACGGGGGAGTGGAAGGCGCCGGATCGGGTTTCCGTCACCGGATCGAACGGAGCGGGGAAGAGCCTGTTCTTCCGGTCCGTTGCGGGGTTTTCCTCGACCTTCCAGGGCGAAATGCGCCTCCGAGGGAGGGTGGCGCTGCTCGACCAGGAACTCGCTTTCCTGGTGCCGACCGAAACGGCCAGGGAGGCTTTGCGTCGTCATTGCCCACCGAGCCTCGGCGAGACCGGGGTCGCCATCCGCCTGGGGAGGATTCGCCTGAGGGGGTCCCGGGCCGATCTCCGGGTGGAGGCACTTTCCGGAGGCGAGCGGCTGCGGTTGGCTCTGGCTTGCCTCCTGTCGGGTTCCCGGCCGCCCGACATCCTCCTGTTGGACGAACCGTCGAACCATCTCGACCTGGAGTCGTTGGGAATCCTGGTGGGCGTCCTGCGGGGCTGGCGAGGGTTGCTGATGCTGGCCAGCCATGATCGGGATCTGCAACGGGAACTCGAAGTGGAGGCGACGCTCGACCTGGATTCCCGGAAGGTCGCATCAAGATGAGGAACTCGATCGATCCTGGAGCGGGGCTCCATCGTTGCGGTGGACGCGGACCCTCAGGATTTCCTCGAAGCCATCGCCGATCTGCAAGGCGGAGGAATCGTCGGTCCTGGAAAGGATGTGCTTCGCCGCGCCCCAGGAAACCTCCTCCAGACCCCGGGGAGGATGCGCGGATCGAAGGACGATCCACGTGCCCTCCCGGTCCTGGGCGAGCGACGCGGAGAGGTCGACATCCTTCCCGGGTGGAAACAGGTCCTTGATCTGGTGCAGCAGGCGGGACCAGAGAAGGCGCATGACCGTGGGGTCGCCCATCCCTTTCCTGCTCCCAGGGGGGCAGGTCAATGAAAAGGCGAAGCCCTTGTGCCTGGCTTCGTCTTCCATGCGACGTGCCGCACGACGCAGGAGGTCGAGGTGGTCGAATTCGATCCGCTGTTGACCCTTCCGGTCGATCCTGCCCATGGAGAGCATGTCTTCCAGCTCCAATTCGAGCCCTCGACTCCATTCCATCACCGAGGAAAGTCGCATCCTGTCCTCTTGCGAAAGCCGGGCCCCATGATCCTCCAGGATGGCGAGCGAAAACCCGTTCACCGCCCGAAGGGGGGAGCGGAGATCGTGGGAGACGGCGTAGGCGAATTCCTCGGAGGCGCGTTGATCGATCTCCAATTGCGCGGTTCGCTCCTGGATCCGGGCCTCCAGGAGCCTCAAGGCGTCCCTCCTGCGGGCCATCCGCGTGCGGCGGGGGAACAGGTCCCGGAATGTGAGGATGGTCATTTCCTGGCCTTCCAGCCGATGATTGCGCGCGGAGACCTCCCATTCCAACGATGGTTCGGGATGGAGGGTCGACCTGGTGGAGAAGTGGACGATGGCCGTCGAGGTGCTCTCCGGGGTCGGGCTCGGGTGGTTGACCCACCCTGGAAGGAGTTCGGCGATCCGTTTTCCCAGGATGGCCTCGGGGGGGCGTGCGAAAACGAGCTCGATCCGGGAATTCGCACCGAGGATCCCGCCCTCCTCGTCGAGGGTCAGGACGGCTTCGGGCAAGGAATCCAACAGGGACGTTCGGAGTGCGAGCTGTTCGCGCTGCAGACCCTCCTGTTGGAAGAGAAGGACGAACAGGCGCGTCGAACAGAAGTGGCCGACCACGGTGACCCCGGCCAGCAGGACACCCAGGTTGATCCACGCAGCGGGGTTGGAGTTGAAGTCGAGGGAGGGATTTCGCACCAGGGGGCCGTGTCCCAGCACGATGGTGGCGAGGGTGGCGAACAGTGCGAGGGCCACCGTGGTGGCGACGACGGCCCCTTTCCGATCCAGGAATGTCCAGGCGAGGAAGACCGCCTGCAGCAAGGTGATGGCTCCGGGAGCGTGGACGCCTTGAAGGAGGAGGGCACTGCCTCCCCCGACAAGGAATGCGCCGAAGAGGATCCAGGTCCGGAGGGAGATGGAAAGCCGATTCCTCAGCTGATGGAGCAGTCCGATGCAGGAGGCGATTCCCAGCAGGGTCAGGGAAACGTGGGTGTCTCCGGTCGGTGCGTCGCGGATCCAGGTGAGGACCGCGGCCAACGTGCAAGCGGTGATGGTCAGGAGGTACAGCTCCCCCAGGATTCTGCTCCGAAGGATGTCCGACCCGGCGTCCGGCGACCTCATCGGGGTTCTCCTGGTGAAGCGGGGCTCTTGGGCGGTCCCAGGCGGAAGCGGAACAAGGGGCCTTCTCCCGGGCGACTTCGCACGGTCAGCTCCCCCCCGGAAAGCTGGAGGGTCCTTCGGATCATGGCCAGTCCCCGTTCCGTGCGCTCCGAAGCACCGAGGACCGAGGGATGGAAGATCCGGAAGAGCTGGCTCGATTCCGCCAGTGCGATGGAGTGGGACTCGTCGGTGATCGTGAACCAAGGACCGTGCGGGGAGCTCTCCCAGCCGATGTGGAGCGTGCCCCCTTGGCTGGCCAACAAGCCGAAGGAATGTCCGATGAGGCTGCTCCACAGGTCGCCGACCAGATCGGCGTCCGCTCGCACCGGAGGCAGGTGTTCGTCGATGGTGACGACCGGGAGGGGATCCGCACCTTCGCGAAGAATCCGGGCTGTCTGGAGGGAACAGGCTTCGCTGGCCAGCCGGTACATGTCCAGGTCGGATTCCTTTCCGATCGGAGTGTCGGTTCTCGCCATTTCGCACAGCGCCTCGACCAGTCGTTCGCCTCTTCCCGCAGATGCTTTGGCGCGTTCGAGGAACTCGCATCCCTTGTCGGGGGGCGATTCGGTCCCGGAAAATTGGATGTCTTCCAAGGATTTCGAGATGCATTGGATCCTGCGCCGGAGGTCTCCGGAAATCGCCGCCGTGATGGTTTCCATCTGGCTGTGGGCGCGGCGAAGATGGACGATGTTCTCTTCCACCTTGGCCTCGAGGTCCTGGTGGATGGCCGTGATCTCCAGCTCCTCCTGGACGGCTTCGGTCACGTCCCGGAAGGTCAGGATGCTTTTCCGGCCCGACTCCACGTCGAGGAGGCTGGCGCTGGCTTCGACCCATCTCGGTCCCTGGGGCAGGTCCAGCGAAAACAGGTTCAGCGAGCCGGGATCACCAACGACCTTCCGCAGGGCCTCGGCGACGGACACCGGGATGTGGGCCAGGAAGTCCTGAAGTGGTACGGACGAGGGATCGAAGTCCCCCCCTCCGGCGAGCGCCCGCATGGCGGGATTCAAGTCCTCGATCCTCGAGTGGGTCAGATCGAGGACCAGCAAGCCATCCGGGATGCCCTGCAGGATGGTGGAAATCCGGGTGCGCTCCTGGTTCGCCTGGACGCTTCCCTCCATCGTCGCGGCGATGAATCGCTTCACGATCAGGATCAAGGTGGCGGCCATGAAGGTGAACAGCATCGCCAGATGGATCCAGGATGTCGGGTGTCGACTGGTGTCGGTTCTCAGCAGATTCGAGTAGGGGCCGTGGATCGTCAGCCATGCCGCCGTCGCGGAGAAGAGAACGAGCAGGGCTCCCGCGAGCATCCAGCTCGGGCGGGGGCCGAACAAGACCCTGGACAGGAGCAGTGCCAGCGGGAGGATGAGGAGGGACGGGGAATTGATGCCGTATGCGATCGCGCCCAGGAAAGGGAGGAGGGAAAGGCTGGTCAGGAGGGCCGTGCTCCGGACCAATGGAGGGATTTTCCGGCGAGCCAGGTGAAGCCCGTAGACCAAGCCGATGCAGACCGCGGCCGGCCACATGTACGAAGGCGTTTTTCCCAGGCTCAGGTCGCGCACAGCGGCCGAAGCGAGGGCCATGGTTCCGGTGATGACCACCAGACCGGTCAGATCGTCCAGGACCCGGGTGCGCAGGGTTTCCGGTATGTTCCGCAGAAGGGCCTCTCCCATCGAGGAATGTTACCATAGGGCGCTTGGCGAAATCACGATTCGCGGAAGCCGGAGGTTCGGGGCAGGGACCCATGCTGCCGAGACGATCGCGACTCGTTTCTACTGTGTGTATCTGATATGTTCACCACGGGCGAAGCCGCGAAATTGTTGGGAGTGACCGCGCAGACCATCGTGAATTGGGTCGATTCCGGTCGGCTTCCCGCCTTGCGGTTCGGCGACCGAAGTCGCAGGCGGATCGGGCACGGGACGCTGTGGAAATTCGTCACGGAGAATGGGATTCCCGCCGCGACGAATGCTCCCGACCTGTGGGAGAGACTGGCCTCCAACGCCCCGCGAATCCCTCAGGAGCTGCCTGCGACCATCGCGATCGACAAGCAGGGGGTGGTCGTATTCTGGAGCAGGGGATTGGAAATCCTGCTGGGATGGAACGCATCGGAGAGAATCGGTCGGCCGGTCGGAGAGCAGTCGGCCCGCGTTCCGGGTTTGCCCGTGGATCTGGCCGATCTCGCTCGGGATTCCGGCGATGAGCTCCGGCTATCGCTTGGGTTGGAACTCTTGCACCGAGAAGGCCGCTACGTGCCCACGGAAACCACCATTTCCTGGATTCGGGATTCCCGGGGGGAGGTGGTCGGGGCGGTATTCGTGTTGGAACCGTCGCCGGGAAAGTCGTCGAGCGTGGTGGAGGCGCGTCGTCCACGACGAGGACGCCCTCCCAAGAGCTGAAGCGTCCTTCCCTCCTGGCCGACGAGGGCCCACGGTCGGGACCGGAAAGCGATCAGCGCTGGATGCCGAGGGTGGTGTCGACGAAACGCACGGAAATTTCCCCGGGGAGGACAAGTCCCTGGCGGCGAGCCTCGGCCGCGATGGTGGCGGAGTCGGAACGGAAGAGCTCCAGGGAGTCGAGGAGCAAGCGAGTGCGGGCCCGGAGGGAATCGTTGGTGCGCTCGATCGTTTGGATCTGGCGTGCCCGATTCCATTGGCGGACGACTCCGAAGGGGCCGAAGGTCCAGGCGTAGAGCGCAAAAGCGAGCGCGGCCAGGAGGAGCCAGCGGCCAAGTGGAAACCGGGTTTCCCGTCCGGCCGGGGAAGCTGGACCACTCTTCGGATGGGTTTGGGACATGGGCTCAGGGGCTCCGGTGCCAACGGCCGGAGGAGTCGCGCCAGACGCGACCTTCGAGCTCCTTCATCACGAGCTCCAGTTGGATGTCCGGGATGGCTGTTCCCATCTTGGCTGCAATCTCCTCAACGGTGGCCCCTGGGCCGGTGAGCAAGTGTAGAAAGCCATTCTCGGGCTCCAGGGCGGCACGGAGGGGGGAGGTCCAGTTCATCGCTGTGGTGAGGTCGTGGGCGGAGGCGCACAAAGTTGCTCCTTGGCGAAGCAGGCGATGGCAGCCGGCGAAGGATGGCCAGCCGGGTGGCCCCGGGCAGGCCAGGACCTCCCGGCCTTGGTCGAGCGCATATTGCGCCGTGATGAGAGCCCCGCTTTTTTCGCCCGCCTCCAGGACGACAACGGCTTGGCTCAGCCCGGATATGATGCGGTTGCGTCGGGGGAAATTTCCCTTGTGGATGGGCTCGCCGAGGGGAAATTCCGAAAGGATGGCTCCCTTGCGAAGAATCTCCCGGAGCAGATCCCCCCGGGGAAGTCGGGCCAAAGGGGCCAAAGGGGAACCCAGGACCGCGATGGTTTCGCCGTGGTGTTCGAGGGTGGCTCGATGGGCCGCTTGGTCGATGCCTCGGGCCATGCCGGACACGATGCGGATGCCGTTGGCGCTCCAGGCATGGACCAGTTCCCGGCATGCCTGCAATCCGGTGGTGGTGGGCAGCCGGGTCCCGACCACCGCCACCGCTCGATCCGACTCCAGGGGCAGATTTCCGAGGATCCAGAGGACGGGAGGTGGAGAGGGGATCTGGGCCAAAAGCGCGGGGTAGTCCGGATCGCCCAGGCAGACGATGCGGGCACCGAGGTCCCGCGTTCGATGGACCTGATCTTGGGCCCATACGAGGTCGAGGCCATTGGAAAGCCGAAGGACCAGTTCGCGGGGGAGGCCCGCCTCCAGGAGGGCGGCCTCGGAGGCTTGAAGAATGGTTCCGATCGAGCCGAATCGTTCCCAAAGTCGCGCCAACCGGATGGGGCCGAGGCCTTCCAGATGCAGGAGCCCGAGCCACCCGAGGGTGGTATCTGCGGGGGCGTTGCGTAGAAGGGGTTCGGAGGCAACGAGGGAAGAAGGGTTGGGCCACAACGAAAGGGGGGGCGTGACTCGAGGACGGCGGACAGAGCGGGAAGGGCGGGTGATGGGTGGGAAAGGCATGGGGCTGTACCTTTGGGGGCGTGGCACGACGGAAGCCCAACGGCGTTGGGCCGTTGGCGAGGAGTGTTCGAGTTCACTGCCCTGGGCTCCTTGGGAGCGCATGGCAGGAGAGGGGTCGGCGAGGCACGCGATGGAATCAAAATACTACACATTTGAGCAGTTGCGCAACATCATGGCGAAACTTCGCGCTCCCGATGGGTGCCCCTGGGACCGGGAGCAGACCCACCAAAGCATCAAGGAATGCCTCATCGAGGAGGCATACGAATTCCTGGAGGCCATCGAAGCCGACGATCCGCACCACATGCGGGAGGAGTTGGGAGACCTTCTGCTCCAGGTGGTGTTCCACGCCCAGATGGGCGCCGAAGCCGGGACCTTCGACCTCGACCAGGTGATTCACGAATTGGCCGACAAGCTGGTGCGCCGCCATCCCCACGTCTTCGGAACCACGGAGGTGGCGGGATCGGACGAGGTGGTGGTCAATTGGGAGGCCATCAAGAATTCCGAGGCCGGCAAGGAAGACCGCAAGAGCCGCATGGACGGAATTCCCACCACCTTCCCCGCGCTGGTGCGGGCCAAGAAGCTCCAGGTGCGTGCCGCCAAGGATGGCTTCGATTGGCCTTCCGCCGAGCCTGTCTGGGAAAAACTCGCCGAAGAAACGCGAGAGGTCCACGAAGCGATCGCCCAAGGCGACCCGGACCACCTGGAGGACGAGCTGGGGGATCTGCTGTTCGTGGCCGTGAACCTCGCCCGCAAGCTGAAGGTGGATCCCGAGATCGCCCTGCAACGGGCCAACCGGAAATTCGAGGCCCGCTACCGGGCCATGGAGGATCTGGTGGAGGCGCGAGGTCAGAAAATGTCGGATCTGGACCTGGTGAGCCAGGACAAGCTGTGGGACGAGGTGAAGAGGATCGCACGCGCGGGGTGAGGACTCCTTCCCTCCCGGATCGGTTCTCCGGGCGAGAGGACGGCGTGCCCTCGGCTTTCCCATCCCCGGAGGGCGTGACGTCCGCGGGATGGAGGCCCTGATTCGAAACGGCCTCTCTCCCGCGAGCCCCGGGGAGGGGTCACTTCATCACGATGGTGCCCTTCCAGAGGGAGTCGCCCACGGGAACCCACAATTCGTTACCGCGAACCGCCGGTTGTTCGGCGCCTTCGGGAAGACGGACCACGCGGCCGTTGCCCGTGGAATCGATGAGAGCGAGTTTCCAGGGTGGCGAGGGCCGACTCCAACCACCCTCATCGGTGTTCCAGAACAAGGATCGGGAGAGTCCACCCCAAGGGCCGATCGGCGCTCCGGAGGTGATGCCCACTCGAATGCCTTGGTTCATCATCGGAACGGCACTCAATCGATCGACATGGTAGATGGCCGATCCTTCGGGAAAGGCGGAGCCGTTGAGAACGTTGTAGCCTCCTCCAAGGGTGGGAAGGACCAGTGGGGAGACATGGTCGGGGTACATGTGGTCCATGCTGGAATCCTTCGTGAACCATCCGTCTTCTGTGACCACAACGTGCCTGAAGTTCGAGCCGTATCCCGGCCTCGGCCTCTCCTCGGCTCCGAGAGCAAATCCATCGGAATTCCGGATGGCCCAGCAGATGTGGGTCAGGGCGAAGGGAAGCCTCAGGGAGTCCACACTCCAGGCATTGGGGCCGATCCGTCGGCTCCACACGATGCCCATGCTGTCGGCGGCTGGTCGCAGAATCCAGAGGGAGTCCTCCTGGGCGACGGGAATCCCTTCCAAGGAAGTGTTCTCCCATGACCTGCCATCCTTGGAGATGGCGCGGATCTCGTCCTGGTCTTCCCGGAAGCTCGAAGCCCCGAAGACTTGCATCAGCCAGGGACCCGCGACACGGATTTGTCGGGTTTGCCACGCAAGCCTCGGGCTTCCGGTAGTTTCCCAAACCCCCTCCGGGAGGCCCGAGAAGGTCGGTTCCATCGGTGGCGGCAACGATGCTCCGGAGAGGTTTTCAGGGGTTCGGTCCTCTCCATGCTTGGCAAGAAGCCGGTAGCTGGTGGATTCCCCAGCGTAAACTCCTTCGGACCTGTATTCTGCTCCGGAGTCGATCTTCTTCCAACCCCGCAATGGACACGCACTGTCCATCCACACCGTGTCCGAGACCTCTCCGCGGCAATCCATCGTGTCGCCCCTCCAACGTTCCACGATCCACCCCGTCAGGGCCGGGTGGTTCAAGCGAGTCCAGGAGATCTCGGCCTTGGTCTCCGAGAGGGGATCGATCCGCACCTGCACCGGTTTCAGGCCGCGGGTCCAGGAGGGAGGGTGCGCCACGAATTCCGACGCTGCACTCGGGGCGTCCTCGAGGCCACTTCGGGAACGAGAGGCGATCCGGTACACCACCTTTCGGTCGGCCCAGGGGCCGAAGAAATCCATGTCTTCCCAATCCAACCCAAGGGAATCCACCCACGAGGTGTCCTGGAGGAACCGGCTTCGTTTCACGGTGCCTCCCTCCAGCGCCTCCAGGAGGTACCCGTACAAATCGGGATGGTCCACGCGATTCCACGTCACGGTGACATTTCCCGTCCCGGAATCCTGCCCGACCAGGATCCCCCGGGGGGCGGGGAAGCCGGAAAACGGGATTTTCAGGGTATCGGGAAGGGCCAAGGTCTGTCCATCCTCGAGTTGGAGTCGCTGGTAGAGAGGGGCGTAGCCGTCCATCGAAGGCATCGCCGCCAGTGTGTAAATACCACCCGGAACGAGATCGATGGAGAACGATCCATCGACGAGGACGTTGGCGAGGATGTCGGTGCCGATGAGGCCCATGGTGACCATCGCGGGCGAATGATCCGGGGCCACCTGGACCACCCCCCGGATCCTCCCCAAGGCGAGCAGGGTGTCGCGCCCGTGCGGCAGCAGGCCAGAGGAGATCCGGAGGGAGTCGACGAACCGGCCGATGCTGTCGCCGGGATCGCGCAGGATCATCCCGTAGTAGCCGTCGGGGACGCGGAAGCCGGGAAGGATTCCGGCGCTGTCCGCGGCGCTCACGGCCAGGGCCTTGCCGGAGGAATCCCCTGCGGGGATCAACGCCACCCGGGCGCCTGCGACGGGTGTGCCCTGGCGATCCACGGCCACGCGATTCACCGAGGTGTCGATTTCGTCGGAGCCCCCGGCGCTCATGACGCCGTTGCACCCCAGGGCGAGGATTCCCGCGCCGAGGGAGGAGAGGAGGGTGGCGGTACGTCGGGGGGTCATGGGGACTCCGTGGTGGTCAGGGGGACGGCCGCGAGGGCCACGAGGTAGACACGGTCGGCGGGATCGGGATCGCGATGGGCGAGGGAGCGGATTTCGGCGCGCAGCCGGTCCATCCGCGCCAGGATGCGGTCGAGGCCCGACCCGGAGATGGAGATCACCGAGGTGGTGACCTTGCGGACGGGGCGTCCTTCCGGGGGGTGGAGGAGATCGTCGCGAATGTGTTCCAGCTGGACCATCTGGGCTTGACGAAGGATCTGCTCCTTCATGGCCGTTCCCGTGGAGAGGGTCGCCTGGGCGACTCTCCAGAATTTGTCTGGCCCTCGCTCCACCATGCCCAGACGCTCCAAGGTCGCCAGGGTGCGCTTGACCTCCACGGCGGAAATCGGGAGCAGGCTGCGTCGGGCGAGGGCGTCCCAGTCGTCGGAGATGGGGTGGATCGCAAGGAGGGCACGAACGAGCTGGTTGCGCCAGTCCTTGTAGTACTCCCAGGAATCTCCCGCGACCTTGGCCCAGGGAACGCGGTTGAGCGCCACGATGTCGTCGAAGGCCTCTTCCCGTTCCCGGCGATCGGTGGCCTGGGAAAACCGCACCAGGGCTCGGAAATACTTGGCCTCCGAACGGTTCAATTCCGTCAGATCCACGAGTCGCTCCACGAACACCGCGCTCACGCCCTTCCCCCGCAGGATGTCGGTGAAGTAGCTGCGGGTGCGGGGAAGGCCGAGCCGACGGCTGACCTCGCTCTTGGACAAGCCCGGCTCCGCCTCGGTGGAACGCCAGGAGTACCAGGCGGCCAGCCAAGCGCGGAAATCGTGGAACTCATAGATCACGGGTTCGCTCATAGGTCCCAATCTATGCCCTCTTGGGTGCAATCGAAACATTGCTGCGAGCATTTCCGGTAGTACGGTGATACGCTTCGATGGTCTCGTCCCCGGTGCGGGATTCCCCCTCGATCCCAAGGAATTACGATTGCATCCCGAGTTCCTCCTCCGCTCCCCGAAGATTGGAGTCCCCCGATGATGAAACCCTCCTTGGTTTTGGCGATCCTGGCTTTGCTCGCGTCCAGCCCCTCGAGAAGCCTCGCGGGGAAGATCCGCGGCTACGACAAGCAGACCATCGCCACGGTCCTGACGGGGAAGCAAATCGTGGTGCCTGCCGGTTGCCCCGAGGAACCGCGGCTCGACGAGACCGATGGAAAGATCTTCGCCCGGCATTTCCCCGGGGTTTCCGAGGAGGATTCGGCCTTTCGTGGTCGAGTCACGAGGTCTTTCCGGGCGGGGCTTGCCAAGGCGGCCGGGAAACGCCTCGTCTTCGACAGTCTCGCGTGCCGAACGGGAGATGCGTCGAAACTGGTCACCGACCTCGGTGGAAAGGCCGCCATGCTCGACGGTTCGAGGGTGACCACGGACGGGGTGTATCTCGCCTTGGGAATCTTCCATTTCGAGGGGCCGACCGCCACCGAGGAAATGGCCAATTCCGCCAAGCCCGCCCTGATGGGAGGCCAACGGGACCATTCACTCGGAGCGCGCCTCGATTTCGGGATCTACGACCCCCTCGAGAGGATCCTGGTCTACCACGACTCCAAGAAGGTCGCCGCCGCCGACAACTATCTCGTGGTGGAGGAGATCACCCCGGAGAATTGGGAGGACGCCGCCTTCAAGCTGGGGACGGAAATCGGGAAGGTGCTGATGAAGCTGCCGGGGAAGTAGGATCCGGTCTTCCATCCGGGCTTTCCTTTTCGGGAGGTCGCCGCCGACTTCGCGCACATTCCGGGACGAAGGGGATCCGTAGGTCTTGGGACTACCGAAAAGGCATCAAGAGGACATTGCAGGTCTGATCCAGCTCCGATAGATTGCTGGGTATGGAACATCCAAGCGTCTATGGATGCAACCACTTCCGCTAGTTCCTCGCGGACTGGCAGGTGGCGCAGCAAGCGATCGATCCAGCTCTCCACAAGAGTGAAGTGAGCCGCCGCCTGGGGCTTCCGAGAACCCGCATTTATTTCACCGATCTGTTGGGTGGCAAGAAGGTCACGCCCGTTTTCCTCGATCGGTTCGTCCACTTCTGGGATTGTCCAAGGAGGAATCCCGCTTCTTCCGCGCCCTCGTGGCCTTCAATCAAGCGAAACGCCCGAGGCCCGTGAAATCGCCTTCGATGATCTGGTGGCCTTGAATCGATCCCCGAATTCCGTCTTGGACGAGCGGCAGTACCGCTATCACATGCACTGGTGGACGGGGGCCTTGCGCGCCTTGCTGGCCATCGAGGACCACGGCGACGATTGGGAGCGCTTGGCCGCTTCCATACGGCCGCAGGTCGCGCCCGGTCAAGCCAGGAAGGCCGTGGAGCTCCTGCATGAGCTGGGGTTGGTGGAGAAGCGCAGGGGCTTTTGGAAGCCGACCGCCTCGGCCATCTCCTCGGGCGACGACGCCGACCACGAGTTGGTGCGAGGCCTCCAGATCCAGCAGTTCGATCTCGCCCGTCTTGCGATCATGACGGAATTCGACCTGCCGAAGGATGTCTCCACGAACACCAGATCGATTTCCGCCGAAGCGTTCGAGCAGGTTCGCCGCCGCATCAAGGCGTTCCGCTCCGAAGTTCGATCCATCGTCCACAAGGACGGCCACCCCGTCGACCGGGTCTACGGTCTGTGTCTCGCCTTTTTCCCCTTCTCCAGGAAGCCCGCACGACGAAGCACCTCAAATCGATCCTGTTGGCAGGAATCTTTTCCGGCCTTGCCGGGTGCAACCAGGATGGGATGGAGCCCGTCGCGGGCGGCACCTCCGACGACACCCACATGCTGCGCTTGGAGGAGCATCTCGTGGTCGATCGGGATGAACCACTGCTTCGTTCCCTCGAGGGTTCGGCTGCGACCCTAAGGTCCTACGGCTCGGTGTTCCACAGCATGGCCGCGGTCATCGAGTACGGTGCCGGGAGGACCACGATCGCGGCGGGCGTGAACGGGTGGAGGGGCGTGGGGACTCTTTCCATGCGGATGCATGGCACGCCGGGACAAGCGTGGGTCTGGCTCGATCCCACCTACGAGGTGAGTGCTTGGGCCCTCGAAGCGATGCCTGGGCGTTTCGAAAACTGCCGGAATACCAATCACTGAAAAAGCTGGGGATCACCCTCGGCTGGCCCCTTGAAATCGATTCGTCCGGACGGATCGCGGAATTCTCCATCGACTCGCTGCGCTGGTCGGACGGGGAATCCCGTCCGACGCTCCCGGCGTCGGATGTCCTTCTTCAAAATCTGTCGTTCAGGATCACGATGGAGGAGGACGCGGGCGGTACCCTGTCCGGATTCCGGAATCTTGTCCTGGACGACATCCGCTTCGAGAATCGCTGAAGCAGGCAAGGAGGACGCTGCCTGCACCCATCCGAACATCGAGGAAATCCCCGGTCGGTGGACCCCGTCCGGGAGTCTCGAGGAGGAGGCGGGGGCCATCGTCCTCGAGAGGGGCCGGCTCCGAGTCCGCTCCGGGGGGCTTGCTGCGCGAATACCCTGGTGGGTGTCCGCGCGCGCGCTCCTCGGCACGGCGGAGTTCGTCGTCTACCTTTGCAGGTCTATGTTCCTGAAGATCACCGGTCCGCAGCGCGTCGAAGGGGAAGTCGTCATATCGGGGGCGAAGAACGCCGCCTCCAAGATGATGATCGCGAGCCTCCTCACCTCCGAGGAGGTCGTCCTCCACAATTTTCCGCGCATCGACGAGATCGACATCGTACGCGAACTGGTGGAGCGCGTGGGGGCCAAGGTGTCCACCCGCGAAGGGGCGCTGGTGCTGCGCACACCGAGCATCGCCACCGAGGAGGTGGTGGGACTGTCGCGGGCCAACCGGATATCGGTGCTGGCTCTTCCCGCCCTTCTGCATCGCAAGGGGCGGGCCGTCCTCCCCATCGTGGGAGGGGACCGGATCGGACCCCGGCCGGTGAACTACCACCTCGACGCCCTCCAGGCGATGGGGGCGGAAATCGAGGAATCGGGCAAGGCCTTCGTGGCCCGGGCGCCGTTGGGCCTCCATGGGACGCATGTGCGGCTGCCCTACCCCTCCGTGGGCGCCACGGAGAACATCCTGTTGGCCGCGGTCCTGGCGCGGGGGCGGACGGTCATCGAAAACGCGGCCCTGGAGCCGGAGATCCTCGATCTGGTGATGATGCTCCAGAGCATGGGGGCCATCATCGAGCTGGGAACGGGGCGTGTCATCGCCGTCGACGGTGTGCCCCACCTGCGCGGGTGCACCCACACCGTGCTTCCCGATCGCATGGAGGCGGCGAGCTACGCCTGCATGGCCCTGGCCACGGGAGGCCGCATCTTCTGCCGCCACGCGCGCCAGGCCGACATGATCACCTTCCTGAACACCGTGCGCCGCATCGGGGCCGACTACGAAGTCCTCGCCGATGGCATCGTGTTCTTCGTCCCGCCGGGATCGCGACTCAAGGGCATCGACCTCGAATGCGACACCCATCCGGGGTTCATGACCGATTGGCAGCAGCCGTTCACCCTCCTGCTCACCCAGTGCGAAGGCACCTCGGTGGTGCATGAAACCGTGTACGAAGACCGCTTCGGGTACACGCGCGAGCTCAACAAGCTGGGCGCGAGCATCACCGTCTTCGACAAGTGCCTGGGAGAGCTTCCCTGCCGGTTCCGCGGGAGGCGCCACCCCCACAGCGCCATCGTGCAGGGCTGCACCCCCTTGAAGGCCGTCGCCGAGCCCATCGACATCTTCGACATCCGCGCCGGGATCACCTTGGTGATCGCCGCCCTGGCCGCCGAGGGCACCACCTCGCTCACAGGCCTGGAACACCTCGATCGCGGATACGAAAACCTCCTGGGCAAGCTGCAAGGCCTGGGAATCCGGGCGGTCCGGGAGGAGTGAATCCCGGTTTGCGGATCGGCGGCGAAACGCGTCCTTCCCGATCGAGACTTCGGGAGCCGTCGAGGGGCAGGTGATCCGTGAAGCCTCGCATGGGTTCGGACGGGAGTGAGGATGTTCCGCCTGGCGGATCCTCCCCGCTTCGTTGGGGAAATGGGCCGGGAGCCCCAAAAAGCGTCGAGGGCCCGTGGGAGCACCCGGGAGGTGGCATCTTCCCGGGCAGGAGGACGGGTCCAGGTTTCCAGGGATGGCGAATGCCTGGAATCGTCCCCCCAAGGCGGGATGCATTTGCGGGGAAGGGCCTTTTCAGTGGGCCGAAGGCACCTGGCGTCCATCCATTCCATAGTTCCGACCCCGATGCAGGCGCCACCTGATCTGTTCGATGGACGACAAGCCCGATCCCTCCGCAGGTGGGATCGCGTGGTCCCGGTCTGCGGAAACCGGCCCTTGGGCGCGCACCACCCGGATGGAATTGGGCTGGAAGTCTCCGCCCTCCAGACCCTCCAGGCGCACCACGGCGAGTCCGGCGGGAAGATGCACGGACGTCGGCGGAAGCGTGACCAAGGCTCCTTCCGTGCCGGCGTCGAAGGAGAAGGTGTCCAACGGGATCCCCTGCACCAGGATCCGTCCGGTCAAGGGACCGCCGGCCGCGGTGCGCAACGACACCAGCCATTCGCCTTCCTCCGGGATCGTCACGGGAAAGGCACGCCAGTCTCCTTCCGACATCCCCACGATGGTGGAGTCGCCCTGCGGATCCACACCGATCCAGGAGAGCTTCACCATCCCCACGCCCCAGTCCTTCCGGGCCACGTAGGTGGTGCAAGGGGCCGTGCATCCGAGGGACACCGGGGCGCTCGGGCGCGCGGCGAGTTCCTTCACCGCGCGCATCTTGGGGCTGTCGTCGTTCTTCCACGAATCGCTGAAGGCGAAGTCGGGATGGTTCGCCAGGCTGAAATAGGTCAGCAGTCCGCCGCCGGCACGGCTCCACACGTCGTGGACGTTCTCCATGGTGGTGCGCATGCGGTCGTCGGACAGGAGGTTCCACTTGGCGGCCTCGTTCAGCGACGGGCCGCTCCAGTCCATGCCCAGACCCCCTTCGTAGGCGATGCGCCGCAGGCCGAAGGCCCCCACCAGGACTGCGTCGGTCTCGAGCCAGTCCACCCATTCGCGGTGGGGGTTGTTGCCCGGCGCGAAAAAGACGGACGGGTCGGCCGACCAGGCGTCGGGGCCCCAGTAGGCCGTGCCGCCGCCGCCCCAGAACAGGTTCCGCACCGGCTCCACCCGGTGCTCCACGAAGTTCAGTCCGAGCTGGAAGGCCCATTCCGACGAAAGTTGTCCACCGATCACGGGCCGGAACCTCGCGAGGAATTCACCCGATCCGCACGAGGCGCGCACCGTCCGGGCCATCCAGGCTGCCTTCCAGGCCCAGTACCGGAACCAGGGGACCCATGCGTCGGTGATGCCGTCCCAGAACACCGGATGTTCGGAGTGGCCCTGCACCTGCGCCACGTACTCGTCGTTCAGCCAGGCGCCGGCACGGAAGCCCCCGGCCGAATTCCACAACTCGTTGGCGAATTCCACGTACACCGAGAGGTCGGGGTCCAGCGGCGGGAAGACGGGGTCGGCCACCGGGCCGTTGTAGGGATTCCGTCCGTCGGTGCCGAAGCGGATGGCGCGCACGGTGCGGGCCACGAAGTCGCTGTCGGCGCGCACGGGGATGTTGATCCACATGTCGGTGCGGGCCGCATTGGCCAGCGCCACCATGTATTCCACCGGCATGCCCAGGTCTCCGTCGGAGATTCCGTCGATGGTCGGGTTCCCGCGGTTGGCCTGGAAGGGGCCGCGACGCTGGACCCAGGTGCGCACCGGATTGATGTTGGTGAGGCCCCAGTCCATGAACCGCACCACGTGGAAGGGGCGCGTCATGGAGAGGAATCCGTCGGTGAACAGGACCGAGCCGTCGGTCGGAACGCCGGGCCTCCACAGGTGGGCGTCGCGGAATCCGGAGCCGACCGGTGAGGCGGGCGTGCGGCGCGTTCCCTCCAGACGCAAGCCCCCGGCGCCGTTGGGGAGCCCGGTGAGGTGCACTACGGCGGTGGACCGGTTGGTCGACGCGTCCCAGCGTAGGCTGTCGACGGAACCCTCGGCCCACATGAGCGAGACGGATTCCGCCTGGCCCTCGAAGGTCAGGTGGTAGGCGCCGGTGTCGTTGCCGTCGCCGAAGACCACCGTCGAGGCGTCTGCCAGCGGCCAGGCGTCGGCGTCGACGGCCACGTTCCCGGTCCAGGGGGCGTCGGCCCAGGCCCGGGCGTGGACCATGATGTCGGCGAAGGCGTTGGAGCCGTCCCAGTCGGAGACGACGCCGGCGTTTATGCCCAGGAGGTTCGCGCCGGGAAGGGGGCGGGAGGCCATGGCGAGGCCGGTCGCCCCTGCCAGCAGCAGGGCGATGCGTTTCATGGAGGGATCCTTTCGCGAGGAGGGAGAGCTACCGGAGTTGCAGTTCCAGGGCGGTGGCGCCGGACAGGCGCACGTCGTC
The DNA here is from genome assembly GCA_020633825.1 of Fibrobacteria bacterium. Lineage (GTDB taxonomy): Bacteria > Fibrobacterota > Fibrobacteria > UBA5070 > UBA5070 > UBA5070. The sequence continues at coordinate 315,064 of JACKCV010000001.1, forward strand.
GAAGCGCAGGTCGGCGTTTCCGAGGAGGCCGATGCTGACCTTGTGCAGGCAGGTGGAGGACAGCGGGACGACCTGGTCGGCGTCGTCGCGGAATTCGAGGTCGGCGAAGGCCATCGCCACGTCGGTCCAGGCGCCTTCGAGGGGGAATTCCCGACCGTCCATGCGGGTCCAGGTGGAGCCGGAACCGGAGCCGGTCACCCACAGGGCGAGCTCCACGCGCCCGGTCCCCGACACCGCCGCGCGCAGGGAGTCGAAGATCGAAGGATCGATGCAGCGGCCCGATTCGGTACCGAGAAGGTGGTAGGCCCGAGCATGGGTGTAGAGGCCCAGGGAATCGCGGGAGGTTCCCGACAGGTGGATGCACCGACCGCCTCGTTCCGCGCAGTCCTCGATCGCGACCTCCAGCAAGGTGTCCTGTCCGATCGGGGCGACGACGAGGTTCGTCGAATCGGGCACCAGGAATCTCCAGGGCTGGAGGGAGGCCGACCAGGCCGACAGACCGCGGGAGGATCCTGCGGGCTCGAAGTCGTCGACCAGGACGGAATCCGACGCCTCCACGGGGACGACGGCGTCGGCCAGCCGCAGTCCCTCGGAGCCGCGCCACTTCACCAGGCGCGACAGCAGCAGGGAGTCGCCGGCGAAGGCGCGCAGGAGCCAGGTGCCGTCCGACGAGGGACGCAGGCGGAAGCGGCCCTGGGAGTCGGTGCGGGCCGAGTCCTCGGCCGACCCGTCGCCGAGCGCCCGTGCGGCGGCCGGGACTTCGATGGAGGCCACCACGAGGGCGCCGACGGCAGGGGTGGTCCCGTCGGAAAGCGTGAGCCGTCCCTCGAGGAAGTTCGGGTTGCCGTCCACCCCGCCCCCGACGGGGTCGCCGCAGGAGACGAGAAGGGTGCAGAGAAGGGACGCGAGGGCGGGTCGAGGGTGGGTCATGGTCGTTTCCCCAGGGGCTTGGAGAGCGGGTACAGGAGCACGGCCAACTCGTAGACACGATCGACGTCCTGGTCGTCGGCGGCGAGCGTGGCGGCCTGGGTGTTCAGTTCCTCGATCTTCTCGAGGAGGCGCAGGTAGGAGGCGCGGCGCAACCCCAGGGTGTAGTACGAGGCGTGGCGCACCGACGGATCGTGTCGAGTGAGGGATTCCAGTCCGAGGCGAAGAGTCTCGGAGCGGGTCTCGACCTTGATCTCGGCGGGGATGTCGGCGGAACTGAGAAGGGTGGTCGTTTGACGCCATCGGCCGGAAGGGTCGCGCTCCACGAGGTCGAGCTCCTCCAGGAGGGCCACTCCCTGGCGAGCTTGGGCTTCGGTGATCGGAGGGTCCACCAGCTCCGCCAGCAGGGCGAGGTCGCCTCCCCATGGAGCGTGCACCACGAGGTTGCGCAACACGGGCAGCCACCAGTGTTCGTAGTAGCGCCAATGCGAGCGGTTGGCCCGGAAGAACGCCGAATCCTTGCGCAGGTGGTTGACCTCGGCCCAGGCCTTTTCCTTCTCGTCCTTGCGCTCCGACTGCTCGTAGCGCACGAGAGCCTTGAAGTACTCGGCACGGCGGCCCGAGATCCCCAAACCCAGGATCATCTTTTCCGAGGCCTCGGGGGTGAGGTTGCGATCGCCGGAAACCACCTGGTGGCAGAATCCGCACGAGGAGAATCCCGCCTTGCGGGCGAAGGAACGGTAGGAGAAGGAGCGCGAGGCCTCCTTGCGTGAACGGAAGAAGTCGGCCAGGAAGCGCCGGTAGCTATCGTATTCGAACAGCGAACGCATCTAGGGGGCTCCGGTGTTCCCCGGAGGTGTCCAGCCCAGACCGGAGGGGAGGCTTCGGCGGCGACCCAGGGCGTCGAGGGGGCGCCCGGAGGGAGCGGGAGCCGCGGCCGGTCGGATCGCGGACGTGGGAGTGCCGGATCCCCCCCAGCCGGCCAAGGAGGCGAACAACCACCAAGCAGCCACGGTCTTGATCTGGCCGGCCAAGGGCTCGGTGTGCTCGGCCTCGAATCCGGTGCCCACCTCGGAGGGGTGGGTCTCCGTCCACGCGCGGGCCCAGTTGGCGTCGAGCGTCCCGTCGCCGTCGGAGTCGTAGTCGGCTCCGTCGGTGACGCCACGGTCGAGGTAGTCGTTCCCGTCGGGGTCGAAACGATCAAGGTCGGCGAAGTCGTAGAGCCAGTATCCATGCTCTCGGGCATGGCCACGGATGGTCTGGTTGCGGCGATGCAACTGGCCCGAGGATCCGGTGCCGTCGAGGTGGCCCGTCATCAGCACGAAGGTCACACCGCGATATTCGGCGCGCAGGGAATCCATACCCGAAAGGTAATGGGCGAAGAACTCGTCTCCGTGCCACGACACCTGGCCGCACCACGCCCACATCACCACGTTGAAGTCCGGTCGGCGCGATCCCCGGCCCGCAGCGTCGGGGGAACCGAGAAATTCGCGGGTCTCTCCCACGAACCGGAGTCCGGTGGCTCCCTCGAGCGCGTCCCAACCGGCGTCACCGGTCATCCAGTCGCCCGCCAGGTGTCCGTTGTCCTGGTAGCCCGAGCCTTCGAAGACATGGAGGGTGCCGCCCCTCCCCTCGGGGGAGGTCGCGTACACGCCGTCTACCCCCGCTAGGGCGTTCAGCCCGGCGCTCCCTGTTCCATTCGCGCACAGGAGCTGGCTTCCGTGCGAGGTGTGTCCGAAGGCCACGTGCAGGCTGTCCTTGGCCTGCTGGATCGCCGCCAGGGGGATGTCCTTGAGAACGGCATGACGGTGGTCGATCACCCCGCCCTCCCCGTGGACAAAGGGGGACATTCCCAGGAACAATGAGGTCAGAACAAAGATGTGATGCTTGCCCATGGAAGGAGTCTACGGGCGCGGAGACCATCCAGGATGCCTTGGGATACACAAAGCGTTCTCGTCTTGGAAACGCCTGTGCGCGAAGTTCCCCTCCCGTTCCCCAACCCCCGGGAGAGTCCGAGGGCGAGGATCCGGGCCTCTCTCAGCGGGGGGGAAGGAAGATCGTCTGGGGACGCGAGGTTGCACCACGCACCACGACCAATCGGGCGGCGGCGGGAGCGGTCGCCAGGGAGATCCGCAGCTGGCCGGCCGGCTGGGGGAGGAGTGCCAGTCGCGAGCCCTTGAGGTCGAGGAGCTCGACGAAGAAGGGGGTGGTGGCCATCTCGGGAGCGACCAGGAGGTCGGTTCCGATCAGTCGAAGGCTTCCCGAAGCCGTCTGGCGCGGGATGACCCTCGCCGGGAGGGAGGCGTCGAAGGACATTTCCACCGAGGAGTCGCCGACGAACAGGATCCAACCCGAATCGGCCAAGGCCACCGCCTCTCCCTTGGGAGTGGCGGCCAAGCCGTGGATGGTGCGGCCCGAGGAGTGTTGAAGCCGGGCCCAGGGGCCCTCGAGCGTGGTCGAGACGTGGATCAGTCCGGAATCTCCCGCGGTGAAGTAGCGCGAGCCTCCGCGGCGGATTCCTGCCCAGACATTGGCGCTGGAGTGTTCCGATCCCGGGATACCATCCGACCAGGTGACCAGATCGGGAGAGGTGTAGAACACCCCACCACCGAGTCTGGAGGCTACGTAGCCGTCGGTTCCACGGATGATGGACTTGACTCCGGGAGCGCCGGACAGGACCTTCCAGGCAAGGCCGTCGGTGGAAATCCGCATCTCGCCGTTCGAGCCGGTGAACAGAACCGCGGTGTCGCCGAAGACGGCGAGATCGGGACGTGCATACTTGCCCAGCCCCGTCGGGATCCGAGTCCAGGTATCGTCGTCGTTGGAGAAGGTGATCGAGTCCTGGTACAGCCAGTTCAATCCCACGTAGCCGTTCTTCCAGCGATGGATGCTCCCGACATTCTCGGCCGGGATTTTTTTCCAGACTTCACCATCCGTCGACTCGAAGAAGCCGCGCGAATCTCCGGAGACCACGAAACGTCCGTCTTCGAAGACGAGGGTCATATAGAACAGGGAGCTGTACTTGCTGTCCGTGATCTTCACCGTCTTCCAGTGTCGACCGTCGTGTGACACCACGACAGTGTCCGTCCATCCGAAGGCACCCACGAAGGTTCCGTTTCCGTAGGCGAGTTGTTGGTCTCCGATTCCACGCAGGGGTGTCTGGATCCCGGAGATGGGGGGCGCGGGCTTCACGTCGATCCCTTTTCCGGTGGTGTAGATCCCCTCGGCGGTCGCCGCCACCAGGATGGAATCATGCGCAGCCAAGCTGTGGACCGGGGGAAAGGATAGCTTGGTCCAGTTCTTCAGGTCGGGGGTCTGGTACATGCCGACCCAGGTGCCCAGGAGAAGTCTGTCGGTACGGGAGAGGGTGCTCCGGACGGGCCCGGAGTAGATCGCGTTTTGAGGGTGCCAGATCATGTCGGGGAGTTCGCGAACCAGTGCTGGTCCGTTCTCGCGGAAGGCGACCTGGACCGAATCGAGGTCTGCAACCAAGGAGAATTTGGCCGTGGAGGAAACGGGCGACTCCGCAGGAGCGGTCATGATCGATCCGTCCCATGGCAGATGGGCCTGCAGGAAGACTCCTGTGCCCGCGATGAAAAGCCATTCGTCGATCTTGACCAGGGAGGCCACGTATCCGCGTGTGGCCCCGTTTCGGGGTTCCCAGGTGCGGCCGTCGGTCGAGGTGAACCAATAGGTGGAATCCGTCGCGGACTGCCAACCCGCAAGAACAAATTTTGAACCGGTCCAGACCGCCGCACTGAATTCCAACGAGCTGATGAGCGTGGTGGAGCGCCAGGCGGAATAGAGGTGGGAGGAGGCGACCAGTCCCTTGTGCCCACAAGCGATGGTGGTGGTGCCATTGGAGACCACGTGCCTGAAGCCGGGGCTGTCTTCCAGGTAGAGTTCGGTTTTCCAGGCGGATCCGTCCGTCGAGGAGAGCACGGAGGTTCCTGTCGTCGCGACAAAACGCGATCCCGTCCACTTCAGGTCCGTGACTTCCGCGGTGATGGACGTCTTCTTCCAGGGGATGCTGTCGAGTGCGGCCCGGGGCGACAGGCCGAGAAGGGTGGCGAGGAGGATGGTTGAGGCCATGTTCAATTCCTGTGGCGAAAGACTTCTTGGGTCCGAGGTCGGGGACGTCGGATGGGATCCGGTGCGGACCTGGCGAGGGCGGGGTACCGGCGGGACATAGGGCTCGAACGCGCCAATTAAACCGAGAAGAAGATCTCCAGATCGGCAGTATTTGCGGAAAACTTGGATCCGGGTTCGGCGTTTCCGTCGCGCCCTCCAGCGGCGGAAAACTGGGGGGTGTCGGGGCCGAGGGCGCCGTGGGGATGGAAGGCGGAGGCCCCGTCGGCGAACCCGGGAGGACTCGCGGTGGTCGGGCGAGGCGAGGTCGTGGGCGGATGCTTTCGGCGCGGAATCTATCTTTCGTCGTTCGCTACTTGGCGAGAATGGCGGAATTGGCAGACGCACCAGACTTAGGATCTGGCACCGAAAGGTATGGGGGTTCAACTCCCCCTTCTCGCACTGCGGCGGACCGCCCGCCCGACGCCCACTCATCGTAACCCAGGAGTCCTGACGTGAACATCGTCGTTGCAGAACGCAGTGCCACCGAGCGCGAGCTGGCCCTCGAAATCCCCGGAGAGAAGCTCTCCACTCTCGTCGAAGGGAAACTCGACAGCGTTCGCAAGCGCATCCAGCTGCCCGGGTTCCGCGCCGGAAAGGTGCCCAAGGACCTGGTCCGCAAGCGCTTCGGCGAGTCCATCCGCGCCGAGGCCATCGAGGAGCTGGTCAACCAGTCCCTGCGCGAGGCCTTCAAGGAGAAGAAGGTGAATCCCGTCGCTCCCGGCGTCGTCGAGGAACTCGAAGCCCCCGAGGGTGGCGACATCAAGGTGAAGGCCCTCGTCGAGGTGGACGCCGAGATCGAACTGGAAGGTTACCAGGACCTGGGGATCTCCATCGAAGCCACCGCAGTCACCGACGAACAGTTGCAGACCCAGCTGGAAAGCATCCGTCAGCGTCTGGCCGAGGTCAAGAAGGCCGAACGTCCTTCCGAGACCGGCGATCTGGTCATGGCCCGCTACACGAAGGTCTTCGTCGACGGGGTCGAGACCCCCGCTCCCGTCCCGGTGTTCCAGGCCGAGCTCGGCAAGGGGATTCCCGCCGTCGACCAGGCGCTCACCGGCGTGGTTGCCGGACAGGAACTGGTGATCGACTTCACCTTCCCCGCCGACCATCCCGATGCCGCCCAGGCAGGCAAGTCCGCGCGCTACGAAGTGACCGTGGAGAACGTGTACTTCCGGATCCTCCCCGAGTTCACCGACGAGTTCGCCACCAAGCTCGGACCGTTCGCCAACCTCGAGGAATTCAAGGCCCGCGTCCGCTCCGACATGGAGGAGGAGGCTCGCCAGGAGGCTCGTCGCGCCGCCCACGAGCAGGCCGTCGAGGCGGTCCTGTCCCGCAATCCCTTCCCGGTGCCCAAGGCGCGCGTCTCCGCCTTCATCGAATGGCAGCACGACCGCTACCTCAAGCAGAACAACGGCCAGGGCCCCTCGCTGCAGGAGTTCCAGACCATGTTGGGCGCCGAGGCCGAGAAGGCCGTGCGCCGTCAGCGCGCCATCGAATGGATCCTCGAGAAGGAAGGCCTGAAGGCCACCACCGAGGAAGTCGCCGAGCGCATCCGCGCCTTGGCGGCCCAGGCGGGGATCTCCGAGGAAGCCGCCCGCGAAGAGCTGCGCAAGACCGGTCGTCTGATGGAAATCCGCGAAAGCCTGCGTTTCGAGAAGACCCTCGACTGGCTGGTCGGCGTCCGCTGAATCCCGCCCCGGGGGGTGCTGCACCCCCGCGGAGTGTTCTAGGAGCCTCGCTCCCCGAATGCGGGTGGCGGGGCTTTTTCGTTCTCACCCTTTTTGGGGATCAGGATCTTTCCAGCAGGATTCTGGGGGCGCGACGGTTCGACCTTCGCTACCACCCTTCACCGGGAAGCGCGAACCTCACATTCCCGGGAACACGCCGGATGCCTTGGAGCCATCGGGGAACTCCGCTTGGAACACCAGGACACCGGACAGGGAGGAGGCGGGAACCGCCCAGGTCGCGCGATCCAGACGGCGAACGTGGGCCCGACGAGATCCGTCGAGCGAACGCACCAGCATCCGCGAAGGCGGGGTGTCTCCCGACCAGTGGATGCGGAGGGCATGGTCCACCCTTCCCAGGCTCCAACGAGGGGAGGACACCCGGTTCCGGTGTACGGCCGTCCGCGATCCTTCATCGAACTCGAAGGCGCCGACGTCGGTGGCCTTCCCCTGCGGGCGCTGGATGCCCAGATGGTCCCACGCCGTGGTGGACCCCACGGCGGCATCGATGGCGGGGGATCCGGTGCGCAACCGGAAATCGCCTCGCGCGAGGTCCACGAACAAGGGGTCGCCCACGATCACATCCGCGCTCTTGGGGAAGGAATTGTCGGCGCGACTGACCAGATTCCGACCCTTCACGACGGGATTCCCGCCGAGGGACTTCTGGGTGTCGGCGGCGAAGTACATCAGGTTGTTCTCGAAGGTGGAGCCGTTGCCACTGTAGGCGTAGTTGCAGTCGACATAGGTGTTGTGGCGGTAGAGTTTGTCGGGGCCTCCATTGGCCGCGGTCCCCCAACCGATGAACACGTTGTTCTCGACGATCCCGTCGTTCCAGGTGTAGATGCCGGTGGTCCGACGACCGGAGGCGATGAATCGGTTGCCGCGCACGATGTATTCGGACGCGTTCCCTTCGGGAGCCAGGTACAAGGCGGCTCCGCCGAACCCGTCCTGGGCCCCGATGAACACGTTCCCTTCGATGGTCAATCCATCGTGGGTCCCCTGCAGGATGATGCAGAACTTCCCGTGCCCGTTTCCACGGTCGATGAGGGAGCCTCGGATCACGAAATGCTTGCCGTTGCCGGTGTGCTGGATCCCATCCCCATGCCCTTCGGAGACCGTCGGTTGGATGGAAGCCAGGTTGACGTCGTGCATCCAGGTGTTCAGGATGGTGAATCCGTGCATGCCCGACACCATCATGGCGTCTTCGCGGGCATTGTGGATTTCGCAGTAGCTCATGAGGGTGTTGACGTGGATCGGGCCACCCCCCGCGAAGAAGGGTTTGGCGTAGGAAACGGTGGGGTCGGTTTCGAGCTCGCACTTGTTGATGGTCGTGTTCTCGGCCGTCCCCAGCGTGATGGAGCGTGCTCCCCCGAGGAAGTGGATGTTGTCGACGAAGATGTCGCGACTGTTGCCCCAAGAGGTTCCCGGAGTGACGGGGCGCTCCCCTTGTCCCCAGGCCGTGACGAGGACGTCGACCGCGCTGTCGAGAGGAGGAAATCCCTGGCTGCGCCCTCGGCGGAGAAGCAGGTCGAGGTGCCGGTGCGGCCCTTTGAACTTGGAGGCATCCTTCCAGGGCTTGGAGCGGGAGCCATCCCCACCGCTGGCGGCATCGGGGTCGAAATACCGGATGCGGTCGGGGTCGAGGGTGCGCACGACCGCTCGGGCGGTGTCCTTCCCCAACGTGGAGGAGGCTTCCAGGACGAGGGTGTCGAAGGGGTGGTCGGTATGGTCGAGCCCTCCCTCGACGGCGATCTGGAGTTTGCCGGAATCGTCGATGGCGAACAGTCCATCCCGGTTTCCGGAAAGGATGCGGAAGGTCAGATCGGGCAACGAGTCGAAGGGGCGCGCCATGAACCGGCCGAGGTCGTCGCCGACTTGGGCGTCCGGGGGCGCGAAGAAGGTCTGGTCGTCGAACCAGGGTTGGTCGGCCAGCGCGAGGGAGGGGAATAGAAGGGCGAGGGACGCGATGGCGCCGAAAGGGCGAGAAGCGAGCATGGTCGGATCTCCTGTTGAAACGCAGGGTCGATTCAACAGGATACCACCAAATGGAAGGACCGAGGCCCCTTTGGGAGGAGGAGGCTCCTTTGTGCAGCGGAAGGTGCGGAAAACGGCAAGGGAATGGCCTCCCCCGACCCGAATCGCCGCGGCCGGGCGTGCGGCCCGTGGGCGAGAGGACAGCGCCTTGGGAAGGGAATGCAAAAAGGGGCGGGGCAATCCCCGTCCCAGGGGGGGGGGAGGGCCGACAGGGAGGAGTGAGACTCCCTGTCGGTTCCTCCAGGACTCACATGCGGACGAACGATTCCTTCCGGAGAAGGCTCCCGTCCCTTCGGATTTCCAGGATCCACGTTCCCCTCGGCAAGGACTGGAGATCCAACTTGGCGCCCTGGGGGCGCAAGACGATGGCCGTTCCCCGCAGGTCGCGAGCGGTGAAGCGTAGCCTGGCGAGATCGCCCAGCGCTTCCAGATCCAGTTGATCCCCAAACCGGCGAAGGTGCGAGTCTTTTCGTTGCACCGAGACCGGGGCGCACTCTCCGCGGCTCAAACCTGTTCCGACCAGTCCGATGCGATCGAGGTTCGCGGCGCCATCGGTGGTCAGGGATTGGATGGAAACGAGATTGTTGCCGGCATTCAAGGGAATCGATGCTTCGGACAGGGTCCAGTCCGACCAACCCGCGGTCGTGGGAAAGGGCTGCTGGGGAACTGCCGTGGATTGGTTCACCGCGATGAGAACGGGACGATCGGAGGTGCCGCCGTTGGCATAGCGGAAGGCCAAGGAAACCTTGCCGGCCGAAGTAGCCTTGATCGCCCAAATCGCGCCTTTGTCGGGAGCATTCTCCAGGTTCAAATAGCCACCGAAGGAGCCGGGGTTGGTGGTCTCCAAGATCCCGTCGGCGGAGCAGAAATCCTCCGCCTCGATCCAGGCGGAACAAGCGACCAGACCCGTGGATCCTCCGACGCATCGTCCGCAGGAATCCACCGTGGCTTTGCCATTCTCCTCCCCGTTGCAATCGCGCGGAACGGGAGGGACCCCGCCGACCAGGGTGATGTCGGGGATCGGAGCCTTGTCGACGCCCGCTCCGAGCCAGAATCCCAGGTGGGGAGGTTGGTTGTAGGCGGTATTCTGCCAGGAAATGGCGTTGCGGTAGACCGGGTCGTGCATCAGCGTATACAGGCGGTGCGTGGTGGGAATGATCGTCGTGTAGAGGAGAAGCGCCGAATTGTCGTCCTGGCGCAGGATCATTTCCTCCCGCCAATCCCCCAGCAGATCGGCCACCAGGACGGGATTGGACTTGGTGCCGTTGTTGTTGATCCCGGTGTAACTCCCGGACCGGGTGTCCGAGGACAAGATCCGATCGAATCCCGTTCCGTTCCAGTGCTCGATCTTCATGGCGCTGGGGGCGCTGCCGATGCCGTCGAGCAGCTCGTCCTGGAGGTCGCCATCCCAGTAGATGCGGAAATTGATCGATCCCTTGGAGGTGGAGAACTGGGTGCCGCCGGCCGTGTACATCCCGGCCCCGCTGGACGACCACATCTCGTAGCCTTCCCGGCTGGCATCGATGTCCGCGGCCAACCCCCGGCCGTTGTCGGTTCCGGTCTTGGTGCCCCAGAGGATCTTCCCGGTGGCGGCGTCGTGCATTTCGTAGCCGTAGGCGGCTCCGGTCTCCTCGTGGACCTGCCAGACCTCCAATCCGGGCCGCGAGGGCATCAGGTCCCCCACATGGATGGCGTCCCCGTGTCCGAGTCCCGTGCGGTACATGAATTTCCCGTTTTCATCGACCGCGCAGGATCCTTCGATGATTTCGTCCCGGCCGTCGTTGTCGACATCCGCGGCGACCACGTTGTGGTTGCCCTGGGAGAAGCATTCGCTTCCCGAAGTGGGGGCGTTGTAGTACCAGCGTTGTTTCAGGGTGGCCCCGTCCCAATCCCAGGCCGTGATGGCCATGCGGCCGTAGTATCCGCGCTGCATGACCGCCGAGGGTTTCACTCCGTCGAGCCATGCCGCGGTCGCCAGGAATCGATCCACGCGATTGGTCGTTTCGGAGGTCTTGCCCCAGCCGTTGGCGGGATCGCGACCGGGGACGTAATTGACCGTAGCCAGCTCCTTGCCGTCGAGGCCGCGGAAGATGGTGAGGTATTCCGGTCCGGAGGTGATGAAACCGGCGCTCGTCCGGTAGTCCTTGGAATCGTCGTCGCTGGCGGCGGGTCCCTTGGACAGGAAATTACCCGATCCGTCCTTGGTGCCCGGAGCGGTCTTGCAGATGATCTCCGCCTTGCCGTCGCCATCGAAATCGGCGACCACGAACTGGGTGTAATGGGCGCCTGCGCGGATGTTCCTTCCCAGGTCGATGCGCCAGAGTCGGGTTCCCTCGAGGGTCAGGCCATCGAGGTAGACGTTCCCCGTGTATCCGCTCTGGGAATTGTCGTGGGAGTTGGAAGGGTCCCATTTCAATACGAGATCCCAATCGCCGTCCCCGTCGAGATCTCCGGCACTGGCGTCGTTGGGAGAATAGGAGAAGTTGACGTTGTCCGGGGATCGTCCTCCCGCCGGGACGTCGAGGGGGATGCGCTTGACTTGTTCCGCCCAGGGTTTCACGGGCAGGGAGGCGTCGATTTCCGTTCCCCCGACCACCGATTTCACGACGTAGGAGGCGTTGGCAGATCCGGACGCGTCCGTGTAGTTGGTGGCTCCGGTGATCGGTGTGGCGTTGAGCTTGGAGCCATCGCGATAGAGATTGAAGGATCGGGAGGAGGACTCGGTTCCCAGGACGCGCCAACCGACGAAGACCCCTGCCGATGTCTTCACCGCGACGACCCCCCGATCGAGGTTCTCCAGTTGGCGGGCGGCGGAGGTCGGTCCAGCCGCCAGGAACAGGATCCCCATCAATGCCAAGGTGCGGGAGTGTGCGTGTTTCATGAGGGGCCTCCATGCGGACAGGTGGTGCCGAACCGGGCACCGGTCCCGTCGAACCCAGAGGGGAGGATATCCTCGTGCCGCCGATCCAGGAGTTGTTTGCCGCGTGTTCCCGTTGAAGTGATTTCAACAGGGTTCGCTTCGCGCATGGGTTCCAGGAACTGTTGAATGCAGTTCAACGCTCGCCGGTGGAAACCACGTCCCGGAATGGCGGTTTGGATCGAGTTTTCCAGGTGCCTTCCTTGGCGTGGAGGCTTCACTCGCCGGAGAAAATGGATGAACAAAGCCCTCGGCTGGTCGATCTTGGCCCTCTCCGCACTGGTGCTGGCGCGTGCCCAGGCCGTGCAGCGGATCGTCGTGATCGGAGATTCCACCGTCAGCAGCTACGCCGGCTCCAAATACCCCTGGGCCGGATGGGGCCAGGTCCTGGTCCATTTCTTCCGGTCGGGTTCCGTCGAGGTGATCAACGACGCCATCGGGGGACGAAGTTCGCGATCCTTCATCGAGGACGGCCATTGGGCCACGACCCTCGGGAAGTTGCGCTCCGGCGACATCCTGATGGTGCAGTTCGGCCACAACGACAGGGACTTTTCCAAGGCGGAGCGGTACACCGATACCGCGGACTACAAGAAGTACCTCGCCCAGTACGCCCGGGAAGCGCGGGCCAAGGGAGCGCATCCCGTGTTCGTCACTCCGATGAACATGAACACCTGGAAGGGATCCGCGGTCCGCGAGGTGTTCACCGAAGGGGCGAACAACTACCGCGCGGCCATGATCCATGCCGCCGCCGATGCCAAGGTTCCCGTCCTCGATCTCGAGAAGAAATCGAAGCTCCTGATGGATTCATGCGGGGTGGCCTACATGGCCAAATTCCAGTTTCTGGGATTGGATCCCGAGGAATACCCGAACTATCCGGAGGGGTATTCCGATTTCACCCATTTCCAGGAGATGGGGGCTCTGGCCAATGCCCGCATGCTCACCGAGGAGATCGCCCGCCAGTCCCAGGACACCATCCTGAAAATCTTGGCTCCACTTCTGGCCCCCACGTTCGCGGTGACGGTGAGATCGGCTCTTCCCGGGGGAGATACGATCACGCGCTCCACCCGGCTTCCCGAAGGCGCGACCGTGACGGTCAAGGTCAAACCGGCCAAGGGAAAGACCTTTCTGCATTGGCTCGACGAAAGCGGGGCCATCCGGACCGGGGACAAGCGTCTGACCTACGTCCAGGACGATTCCGACCACCTGTTCCTGGCGGTCTACCAGGGTGTTCCGGTGGATGTGGAGCGCCCAACCCCCGATCGCCTCCGAACCCGGAGAGAGGGAAATCGCATCCGCCTCGAGGGGGACGGGATCCTCGGCGAGGTGGTGGTGCGGGACGCGCTCGGTGTCCCCCGCAGGAGGTTCTACGGCTCGAAGAAGATCCTGGACATGGATTTGATGGATTTGCCGGCAGGGGGCTACCAGGTTTCCTCCCAGGGCCATTCCGCCACCGCGCGTTTCGTGGTTCCCTGATGGGGCGCGGCATGTTCCCCTCCGTCGGAAAGCTCGTTCTCGCGGCGCTGTTCCTGGGGCAGATGGCCCAAGCGAACCTGGCCACGGGAAAGGTCTTCGGGAACCACATGGTCCTGCAGCGCGACGTTCCGATTCCGGTTTTCGGCACCGGAACAGCCGGAGAGGCCGTGACCGTCACGTTGGGTTCGGCTACGGCCCAGGGGACCACGGATGCCCGCGGATCCTGGAAGGTTTCCCTACCGGCGATGCCGGCGGGAGGGCCGTACAGCATGAAGATCCAGGGAGCCAATGCCATCACCTACTCCGATGTGACGGTCGGGGAAGTCTGGCATTGCGCGGGACAGTCCAACATGGATACGAGGATGAACTACAGCGAGTACCCCAACCTCGCCGATTCCATCAAGACCGCGAAGTACCCCAACCTTCGGTACATCACCATGCGTCAACCTGGGCAATCCATCCAGTGGCAGCAGGTGAGTCCCGCCACGGTGGGATCGATGACCGCGACCGGATATTTCTTCGGCCGCCATCTGCTGGATCGATTGGACGGGGTGGCCGTGGGAATCGTGAACACCTCCGTCGGGGGAACGATCATCGAATCCTGGCTCGATCCCGCCACCGTGGCCGCCGATCCGATCCTGAAAACCGACGCCACGGCGGGGGCGATGTACAAGGAATGGATCCTGCCGGTCGAGGGGTTCGGGGTCCGCGGAACGGTTTGGTTGCAGGGTGAGAACAACACCAGCTCGGCCCTGTTCCGCACCTACGGCGACCGTCTCCAGAAACTGATCCCCGGATGGCGCCAGGCTTGGGGGCAACCGGACATGCCCTTCCTGGTGGCAGGCCTGTGCCACAAGGGTGGAATCCAGACCGCCGCTGGAGAGAACTCCAACCAAGCCGCGATCCGGGAATCCCAACGGGGCGTGACCGACACGATGCGCTCGACCTGGTTGTCGGTCCTGGTCGATCTGGGCGAGGATGGAACCTGGCACTATTCCCAGAAGCCCCAGGCCGGAGCCCGACTCGGACTCCTCGCCCGCGGCGCGGTTTGGGGGGAGAAGAATCTGGTGTTCGAATCCCCGCGGCCGATTTCCGCGTGGAAGCGCGACGCGGAGATCCTGGTGGCTTTCGATCCCCGGGGGAGCCGCTTGAAGACTTCGTCGGGCGGGACTCCCACCGGATTCGAAGTGGCCGGCGCCGATGGCGTGTGGCGTTGGGCCACCCGCACCTCCCTGCGGGGGGATACCGTGGTCCTGACGACGGACGTCGTCCATCCGACCCAGGTCCGCCATGCCTGGGCCAACCACCCCATTCGCGATCTGTGGAGCGAAGCGGGACTTCCGGCCACCCCTTTCCGGATGGAATTGTCCGGCCCGCCGATCTCCGTGGATTGCCACGGGACCCCCGAAGGCCAAGCCGCCATCGACTCCTGCGGCCGATGCGTCGGCGGAAGCACCGGGCTCGCCGCCTGTTCCTCCTGGCTGGAGGCCGAGGAATTCTGCTCCGCCGAAGGAATCGTCGAATCCATCCACGTCGGTTCGCATGGAGGGTACCTCAATCTGGCCAACGCGCCGGGTGCCGGTGCCACCTGGGTGCTCCGGGCCGAACGGAAAGGGCCGTTCCATCTGGTGTTCCGAAACGCCAATGGAGGCGTCGCGGATCGCGAGGCGTCGGTTTCCGTCAACGAGCAGGTCGTCGCGACCTCGGTCTCGTTTCCCTCCACCGGTGCCTGGACTTCCTGGAGCACGGTGGAAGTTCCCGTGGTCCTCTCCGCGGGGAGGAACACGATCTCCATCCTTTCCCGGACATCCGAAGGGGTGGCGAATCTCGATCGCATCGGGTTCGTCGAGCCGGGGGTGATCGCGGCCGGTTGCATGGCCAACGGCCGGTCCCGGCGCGGGGGAGGGACGCGGATCGACGGGGGGATGCTGGTGCTGGGAGACCATTCCTTCTCATCCGGGCTGGTCGCTCGGGCCACCGACCTCCGGGGTCGCACCGAAGAGATGCCGATCCGGCAAGGACGCGTCGACCTGCGCTCCCTCGGGGAAGGGGTTTGGGTGGTCGAGATCCGCGACGATTCCGGGCCGCGCTTGCGGACCCTCCAGGTCCGTCCATGAGAGCGGTTCCCGGGAGGATGGTTTTCCCGACGAGGGTCGGATTCGGAGCACAATGCTCCGCGTGGGATTTTTGCGGGGATGGCGGATGCGGCACGGCGGTGTTGAACCTGGGCCGCGGCAATGCGAAGGTGGTGGGATGGTCGAGTCGGGGACGTCGCAAATGGTCTTGCGGGATGGACGGGGAGCCATGAGCACTTCGAAGGGGTGGGTCTGGGTTGCGTTGGCGATGTTCCTCGGGGCATGCGGAGAACTCCGTGTTGCCAGTGGAAACACCTCCGAAACCCCCAACACCGTGGCGGGAGTATTGGTCGATCCGTCGGGGGATCCCCGGATCGGGGATACGGTCATCCTGCGACCGGCGCGGTGGATCACCTCGGGGGTGGAAGCGGGCTCGGCGACGTCGAGCCTGTCCGTTCGGACCACCGTCACCGATTCCCAAGGGAAGTGGAGCGTGTCGGGCATGGAATCCGGGGCCTGGGTGGTGGAATGCCGCGGAGGGAAGCTCGGGAGGCTCACCGAGGCCGTGACGGTGGGTTGGGACGCGTCGATGATCCAACCGCGTTCCGACACCGTCTTCCCCAAGGGCCGGGTGCGCGGGGCGTTCGCTCCCGGGACCTTTCCCAAAGGGGCGCGCGGACGCGTGGACATCTACGGGACCGATCTGGGGGGGCTCGTCGATTCCCTGGGGGCCTTCGAGCTGCGGGATGTCCCCTCCGGCCCGATGAGGCTGGTGGCCCGCTTCGAATCCGACAGTCTGCGAGCTCGGGCCGAGGATGCCTTCGAACTCTCTCCCCGGGACACCCTGCCGGCTCGTTCCCTCGTTCCCTCCGGATTCTGGGAGGAGGACTACGACCTGTGGCCCCATCGCAAGGCGGGCCGATTGCGGTTTTCGGGATCGGGAGGATTCGTTTTGGAATCGAGTCAGGACAACGTTCCGATCCTGGTGCGCCTGGAAGGAGAGCCGGTCTCCCCGATGGATCGAACGGGGAGCTCCCTGCGGTTCACCGACGGAGGGGGAACCCACCTGCCCTACGAAATCGAGAAGTGGGATCCCGTCCGCCGCGTGGCCCATGTGTGGGTGAAGTTGCGGCATACCAGCAAACGCAGCGACACCCAGGGCCTGATGGTCTATTGGGGATTGCCGGAAACTCCGGATTGGTCGGAGGGAAGCATGGTCTTCGACACCGCCGATGGTTGGGTGGGGGTCTGGCACTTCTCCGGGAAAGATCCCCTCCGGGACGTGACGTCCAACGGTCTTCGTCTGTCCGGCACGGGATTCGAGAGCGTGGAGGGGGTGGCCGGACAGGGGCTTCGACTGCAGCCGCGCTCCCGCCTGGAGGTCGCGGTTCCCCAAGCCACCGGTACGGGGTTCTCGGTCGTCTCCGCCTGGGTCCGTCCCGAGGAGGTCGGCCAAGACGGGCTGGTCGCCCGACTGGTCGACGCGACCAGCGGTGACCTGGGGTGGGCGCTGCGCATCGGCGACAGCTCGGGAATTCGGCGTGCCGCGTTCCAAACCTCGCGCCACGGGTCCACCGAGTTTCCCACCTCGACCACCCTCCCCTGGAAACCTTCCGACTGGTTCCATCTGGGCGGGTACCTCGAGGCGACCCGGGATTGGCCGCGCTTGCGATTGCTGGTCGACAGCGTCATGGCCACCGAACAGCATTTCGATTCCCTCCGGATTCCCTCGGACCAGGCTCGGCTGCAAATCGGGGGCGGATGGAGCGGGGTGCTCGACGAGTTGCGTCTGCGGAGGAATCTCCGGCATCCGGACGTGATGCGCATGGAATGGGGTACGGGTCGGCCGGAGGCCGCCGTGGTCTGGTGGGAGGACTGATGGACGTGTTCGCCTACACCGAGTACCGCTCTTTCCTGCGCGATTTCTACGAGAACCGCAAGGAGGCCAATCCCATCTGGTCCTATCGGTTCATGGCCCAGAGACTCGATGTCGATGCCGGACAGCTGGTCAAGATCCTGCAGGGAAAGCTCCACCTGCCCCAGCGGGCTCTGCAGGCGACATTGAAGCTTTGCGGCTTGGAGGGGCGCGAGGCGGCATTCTTCGAGGAGATGATCCGCTTCTCCCGGGCCCGCTCGGCGGAGGAATCATCGCGATGCTACGAGAGGATGCAGGCGTTGCGCGGGGTGTCGGCGGGTGTCGTGCAGAGCGACCAGGCCGAGTACTACGGCGCGTGGCACCACACGGTGATCCGCGCGCTCCTGGGGATGGCTCCCTTCCGGGGGAACTGGGAAACCCTGGGTTCCCTCTGCATTCCACCCCTGCGCCCGGAGGAGGCCAAGGCCTCGGTGGAGCTTCTGGAACGTTTGGGCATCGTGGTGCGCGATGCCCGCGACTGCCTGCGTCTGGCCGACACCCACATCACTCCCGGAGAGGGGGTTCCCGTGGAAACCGTCCGCAAATTCCAGAAGGAGACCCTGGACCTCGCCAAGCGCGCACTGGAGGAGATCGCCCGCGAGGAACGCGAAATCTCGACCATCACCATGGCCTTGGCGGAATCCGACCTCCCTCTGGTACAGGGGTGGGTGAAGGACCTCCGACGCCAAATCCAGACGCTTTCCGACAGCACGCCCGAGCCCGATCGGGTGTACCACCTCAATGTGCAGCTCTTCCCCGTGGCACGTCGGTCCCGTCGTCGTGGGCCGGCGTGAGTCTCGCTGGAGGCAGGCGATCGGAGTCGGTGATTCCACCATCTCCACCGGGGAGGCGATTTCGGTGACAGGTGCTTCGGCGAGGTAGATTGGCCGGGGTATGATCAGCCACTCCGGGTCCCTTCGTCGCTTCGTCGCGATCCTCTGCTCCGCTTCGTGCCTGGTTTGCGCCGGGGATCTCAAGGTCGCTTGCATCGGCAACAGTCTGACCTTCGGAGCTGGGCTGTCCGATCCGGCCGGGGAAAGTTATCCGACCCAACTCGGTTCCCTTCTCGGCCCAGGGTTCCAGGTCACCAACTACGGGGTCAGCGGGAAGACCATGATCCGGGCCGTGGGGGATGCCTACTGGGCCCAGCCGGCCTTCGGCCAGGCCCTCGCCAGTCAGCCGGATGCCGTGGTGATCGAACTGGGAACCAACGACTCCAAGGGATATATCTGGCCGTACCACAGCGGGGAATTCGCGGGGGATTATCGATCGATGATCGACACCTTCCGGGTGCTTCCTTCGCGGCCCGAGGTCTGGGTGACGTTGCAACCATGGGCCAACAACCTGTCCTGGAACATGCCCGACACCACGATCGAGAGGCATGTGAATCCGGCCATCCTCGAGGTGGCCATGGCCGCGGCGGCCCCGATCATCGACCTTCGGTCCGGAATGTCCGGACATCCGGAATGGTTCCAGGCGGATTCCGTCCACCCCAACGCGGCCGGTGCCAAGGCGATGGCCGCTCTCGTCGCCGACATGTTGCTGCGCCCGGTCATGCTCCTGGAAGCCTCCGGAGGCGTCCTGTCCGCCCCCGCCGGATTCGGGTACGCCTGGTACCGGGACGGAGTGCTTCTTCCCGGGGAATCCGAACGAACCCTCCTGGCGCGAATTCCCGGGGTCTACCGCGCTTCCGTGAAGATCGACCCGTCGTCGCAGTCTCGGATGGTCTCGGCGCCCTTGCCCGTTTCCGTCACCCGGATCTTCGCCCGGTCGCCCCTGGCACCGCAACTCCGTCGGGAAAAGACGGGACGCACCTGGTCGGTGCGACCGGAATCCGGTACAACCCTCGTTCTCCTGGACCTCGATGGAAGAGCCTTGCCTCCCCGCTCCTTGGGGGCCGGGGTCTACCTGTTCCGCTTGGAATCCCTCGGCGGGATCCGGACCGGGCGGTTGGTTCTGCCCTGAACCTGGGGATCCTCCGTCTCTCCCGGGCGGCGGAGGAGGCCGAGCGTCCTTCTCCTGGACGCGACCCGGGAGGGATCCGTGGGAAGATCGTCCTTGGGACGGCCCTCGACGGAAGGGGGGACCTCCTGGCCGGTTCATCCGGTTCCTCGAATCGAGGGGAGCCGATGCCGGGAGCCTCGATCCGAGTAGATTCTCTGCTTCCAATTCGTGGTGCGTTCCAATCCGA
Organism: Fibrobacteria bacterium; assembly: GCA_020633825.1. Taxonomy (GTDB): domain Bacteria; phylum Fibrobacterota; class Fibrobacteria; order UBA5070; family UBA5070; genus UBA5070. Next base: position 334,451 of record JACKCV010000001.1, read on the forward strand.
GGGAGAGAACATGGTCGTGGTGCAGATCCTGGCAGGACTCGCCTTCCTTCTGGTGGGCGGAGACTTGCTGGTGAGGTGGTCTTCGCGACTGGCGCTCGGATTGGGCATCCCGTCCCTGGTGGTGGGTCTCACCGTCGTTTCCTTGGGCACTTCCGCTCCCGAACTGGCCGTCGGATTGGTGGCCGCCTGGAACGGAGCGGCCGAAATGGCGGTCGGAAACGTGGTGGGCTCGAACCTCTTCAACGTCCTGGCCATCCTCGGCGTCTCGGCCCTGGTGGCCCCCCTGGTGGTTTCCAGATCCCTGGTTCGACGGGAATTGCCCATCATGATCGGTGTGGTCCTGCTGGTCCCGGTCGTGGGGTGGGACGGGGCCATCTCGAGGACCGAGGGTGGCCTGCTCGTGGTCGCGATGGCCGGCCTGGTGTGGTGGATGGTCCGGCAGGGGCGAGCCGAAGCCGCGGCCGCCGAGCCCGATGGGGAGCCCGTGCCGCAGGTTTCCGGGAAGGTCATCCTGCTCCTGCTTCTGGGAATCGCCCTCTCCCTCGTCCTGCTCGTCGCCGGTTCCCGCTTCCTGGTCGCCGGGGCCGTGACCATCGCCCAGGCCTTGGGAGTGAGCGAACTCGTGATCGGGTTGACGGTGGTCGCCGTCGGGACATCGCTTCCGGAACTGGCCGCTTCCGTGGTGGCCACCTTCCGAGGGGAGCGCGACATCGCCATCGGAAACGTGGTCGGCTCGAACATCTTCAACGTGCTGTGCGTCCTGGGAGGGTCGGGATTGTTGTCTTCGGCCCCGCTTCCCGTTCCGGCCGAGGCCATGTCCTTCGACATCCCTTTGATGATCGCCACCATGCTGCTGTGCGTCCCCGTCTTCCTCACCCACGGGCATATCTCGCGCATCGAGGGGATCCTCTTCCTGGCCTTGTATTCGGGGTACACCGCGCTCCTGGTCGCCTACGGAGCCGGTGCCTCCACGCATGGAGCCCCGTGGCTGGTTCTACTCCTGGTCCTCACCCTCGGCGTGGTCGCCTGGGAAATCCGTTCCAGTCGGCGGAAGGTCGCCTGAGGGCGGCCTCCAGCTCGATCCCCTCTCTCGAAGGGAGGGAAAACCACCGACCTCCCATGGTTGCCGCCTCGGAGCGCCTCACCGGCGTCCACGGGAACGGGTTCGAGGCGAGGACTCCTTGCCATCGGAGCCTCCCGCCCACTATCCTTGGAGCATGGCACGGCCCGTCGCATACTGCTACTCCGGTTGCGGAACCTGTCGCAAGGCGCTTGCGTGGTTGCAGGGCCATGGAGTGGACGCCGATGTGCGGGCCATCCGGGAAACGCCTCCGGCACGACACGACCTGGCCGCGGCCCTGGAACAGGGAATTCCGCTCAAGAGCCTCTTCAACGTATCCGGAGGCGACTACAAGGAATTGGGGCTGAAAGACAAATTGGGGACCATGCCCGTCGATCAGGCCCTCGATCTCCTCGCCTCGCGGGGGAATCTCGTCAAACGGCCGTTCGTCGTGCATCAAGGACGGTACCTGACCGGGTTTTCCGAAGACTCCTATTCCGCCTTCTTCGCCGCCGACCGACGACGAACCTGATCCAAGACGTCAGGTCGCGAAGAGGTCGTACTGGATGGGTGCAAAGGGCACCTTCCGGGCATCCCTTTCCTGCGGACCGTGACCCGGGTCCGCTTCCGACGATGCTCCCCCCGGCTTGATCACGGACCTCCGCGGCCGACGAGGCTTCCGGGTTCGTGTACGTTCCACGCCGATCGTCCAGAGGAAGACCGCCTGCGTCCTGCTTCGGAGTTCCGAGCGCGGAGGCTGCCCCCCCCGATGGAGACGCCCGGCGTCGGGAGGGATCGCGACCCTTGGAGGGAGGGGGCCGGGAACGGCGATCTCCTCTTCCCGCAGGAATCCTCGGAAGTTTCATGAGGGAGCACAGGTCGGAGGAGGAGATCGACATGGACAAGACGACGGAATCGTTCCCGCTTCGGGAAGAGGCCCTCGACAACACCGCCTGGGCACGGCGGGGGAGGGCGGTGTGGATGGGGGGAGCCACCCGGCCCGATCTGGTCTTCGCCTCGGGGAGTGGGAGCTGGCTCACCGACGTGGAAGGGAGGGAAATCCTCGATTTCGTGGCCGGATGGGCGGTGTGCTCCCTGGGGCATTCCCCGGAGGTGATCTCCCGGGCCATGCAAGCCCAGTCGACCGCTTTGCTGCATTGCAGCCCGGGATTCTGGAACCCCTCGGCGGTGAAGCTTGCCGAGAAGTTGGCACACCTCACGGGGATGGAAAAGGTGTTCCTGGGGACCACCGGAGCGGAAGCGAACGAATGTGCGATTAAACTCGCCCGCAAGTGGGGGCTCCAGCGGCGGGCGGGAGCCTGGCGGGTCGTCTCCACCCTCGACGGATTCCATGGCCGGACCTTGGCCACGATGGCTGCCACGGGAAAGGCCCATTGGAAGGACCTCTTCGGGCCGGGAGTTCCCGGGTTCGACCACGTCCCCTTCGGGGATGCTCAGGCGCTCGAACAGGCCATTGGATCCGAGACCTGCGCGGTTCTCCTGGAGCCGGTCCAGGGTGAAGGAGGAGTCTGGGTCGGCTCGAGGGAATACCTGGGAGCGGTCCGGGAGATCTGCGATCGGCGCGGGGTGCTCCTGATCGCCGACGAGGTGCAGGCGGGGCTGGGGCGGTGCGGCTCCTGGCTGGCCTGCCAACGGGTCGGGATCCACCCCGACATCGTCACCTTGGGCAAAGGGCTCGGCGGGGGAATACCCGTGTCGGCCTGCCTCGCACGGGCGGAGTTGGACCTGTTCGAACCCGGAGATCAGGGCGGGACGTTCACCTACCATCCTTTCGGGGCCGCCGTCGCCTTGGCTGTCCTGGAGGCCATCGAGGAAGGGGGATTGCTGGATGCCGCGCGGGAAGGTGGCGAGCGGATCTGCGAGATCCTTCGGCTCCATGAACTCGAAGGGACCATTCGGCAGGTGCGGGGTGCGGGATTGCTGCGGGCCTTCGATCTGCCCCAACCCCGAGCCCACGAGCTGGTGGAGATCGCCCGGGGCCAAGGGTTGTTGCTGAATGCGCCGAGACCCCAGACGATCCGGCTTTGTCCCGCGCTCACGGTTTCACCAGGGGAGGTGGAGGAATTCGGCACGCGCCTGGGCCAATCCCTCCGACTCCTGGGCGATCCCAAGGGCTCCTGAAGCGAAAGCCCGGTCCGGGGGGGTGCCTCCGAGTCCCTTCGGGGATGCGATCCGAGCGCCTCGTCCGCCTCCCCGGGGGCGATCGGGGGGCGTCCCTGCGAGGTCGGAATGGCGTTCCACAAATAAAGAGATGAAGGGTGGTTGATTGATTACTCTTTTTGTCATCAATGATCGCCGTGTCCAGATCCTCCGACTACGCCGTGCGCGCCGCCCTTCACCTGGCCTGCCAGCGTGAAGGGGAGCTGGTGTCCATCTCGGAGATCGCCAAGCAGCGAAAGCTGCCGCTGGCGTTCGTGCGGCGCATCGTCGCGCGTCTGGTGGAAGCGGGCCTCGTGCACGCCGTGCGGGGGCCGCGTGGGGGTGTCGCCTTGGCCAGGTCCGCCGAGGACATCTCCCTGCTGGATGTGGTGGTGGCCATGGAAGGCCCCCTTTGTGCCAGCCCCTGCCTGGAGTCGCCTGAGGGATGTCCGTTCGGGAAATCCTGCCCGGTCCAGGGGATCTGGGCATCCAGCACGGAATTATTGGAGAATCACCTCCGCGCAGTCCGTCTCTCCGGATTGGCCGCCGCCGAAGCGCATCGGACGGCCCACCGGAAGGCTCTCACCCCGCGGTCCCCGCAAGGGAAACCGCATCCTCGTATCCGAAAGGAAGCCAAACCGTGGACGTCCTGATGCTATCGCGAATCCAATTCGCGATGACGTGTTTCTTCCACTACCTCTTCGTACCGCTCACCCTGGGGCTTTCCTTCCTGGTGGCCATCCTGGAGACCGCCTGGGTCCGCACCGGGGACGACGACTGGCGGAAAGCCGCCAAGTTCTTCGGGAAGCTGTTCCTGATCAACTTCGCCGTGGGCATCGTCACGGGCATCCCCCTCGAATTCCAGTTCGGAACGAACTGGGCGGGGTACTCCCGGTACGTCGGGGACATCTTCGGATCCTTGTTGGCCGTCGAGGCCACCGTGGCGTTCTTCCTGGAGTCGACCTTCATCGGGGTCTGGTTCTTCGGATGGAAGAGGCTCTCGCCCAAGCTGCATTGCGCCGCCATCTGGATCGTGGCCGTGGCCTCCAACATCTCGGCGTTCTGGATCCTGGTTGCCAACGCCTGGATGCAGCATCCGGTCGGGTACGAGATCCGCAACGGGCGCGCCGAACTGACGGATTTCTTCGCCGTGATCACCCAGAAGTTCGCCATCCTGGAATTCGTCCACACCGTGGGTGGTGCCTGGATCGTGGGAGGATTCTTCATGCTGGGGATCAGCGCCTGGCACATCGCCCGCGGAAGCCATGTCTCCGTGTTCAAGAAGAGCTTCCGCGTCGCCGCCATCTGGAGCCTCGTGTTCACCGTCTTCGAGGGTGTCCAGGGACACATGAACGCCGAGATCCTGGCCTGGGCCCAGCCCACCAAGCTCGCCGCGATGGAAGGTCTCTGGGAAACCTCCGAGGATGTCCCGATGTACCTGGTATCCTGGCCCGATGCGGAAAACGAACGCAACTCCATCGAGGCCCTTCCGATCCCCGGACTGATGTCCTTTCTCGTCCACTACAATCCGCACGGGAAGGTGCAGGGGCTCAAGGAGGTCCCCAAGGAGGATCGTCCGCCCATCCTCCCCGTCTTCCTGTCCTTCCGGGCCATGGTGGGCATCGGGATCCTGCTGTTCTGGGTGTCGGTCTGGGCCTTCTGGAAGCGGGGATCCATCGAATCCCAGGGACGTCTGCTGAAGTTCCTGCCCTGGATGATCGGTCTTCCCTACCTGGCCAACCTGCTCGGATGGGTGGTGGCCGAGACCGGTCGCCAGCCCTGGTTGGTGTATGGGCTCATGCGGACCGAACACGGCGTGTCCAAGATCGCGGCCTCGCAGGTCTGGGGGTCCATGGCGATGTTCTTCGCCGTCTATTCCCTCCTGGGAGCCGTCGACTTCTACCTGATCTGGACCTACGCGCGCAAGGGTCCCCTCCCTGAACCTTCCACCTCCGCCAAGGCGTAAGGAGAAACACATGCTCGAAACCATCTGGTTTGCCATCTGGGGAATCGCCTGGGCCGTCTACCTCATGCTCGACGGATTCGACTTCGGTCTGGGGATCCTGTTCCCGTTCCTGGCCCGTACGGAATCGGAGAAACGGATCCTGGTCAATTCCATGGGGCCCTTCTGGGACGGAAACGAGGTCTGGCTGGTCACGGCGGGAGGCGTCACCTTCGCCGCCTTCCCCGCCGCCTACGCGCTCATGTTCTCGGCCCTGTACACGCCTTTGATGATGCTCCTGTTCGGGTTGATCCTGCGAGGGGTCTCCTTCGAGTTCCGGGGCAAGGTGGAGTCCGACGGATGGCGCAAGGTCTGGGATGCCTGCCTGTTCATCGGTTCGATCCTTCCCGCGATCCTGTTGGGAACCGCATTCGCGAATCTCTTCGCGGGAATCGCGGTGGACGGGGAAGGCGTCTTCCAGGGAAATCTGTTCACCCTCCTCAATCCCTACGGCCTGGCCGGGGCGGTCTTCTTCGTGGGTGCCTTCGTGTTCCACGGCGCGCTCTGGTTGGCCGTGAAGACCGAAGGGGAGCTGCAAGCCCGTGCCCGCGCGCTGGCGAACAAACTCTGGTTCGTCGCCTTGGGCACCGCCGTGCTCTTCCTGGCGCTCACCGCGGTGTACACGCAGCTGTGGCAGAATCTGCTGGGGCGACCGGTCTTCCTGGTGCTTCCGGGACTGGCCGTGCTGGCGCTGGTGGCCTCTCCGTTGCTTTCCCGGGCGGGAAGGACCTGGGGTGCCTGGGGCGCGTCCTGCGCGTTCATCGCTTGCGCGGCTCTGTTCGGAGTGGCCGGGATGTTCCCGAACATCGTCGGCTCCAACCTGGATCCGGCCTTTTCCGCGACGGCGTTCAACTCGGCCTCCAGTCCTCTCACGCTCAAGATCATGCTGGGCGTCGTGCTGTGCTTCCTGCCGTTGGTGATCGCCTACCAGACCTGGGTGTACGTGCGGTTCGGCCATGTCGTCAACGACAAGGTCCTGGCGGAGGAGCAGGGGTACTGATCTCGAGGACGTTTTCCGTCCTCGAATCGGATCGATGCGCGAAGGCCTCCCCGGTTTCCACCGGGGAGGCCTTTTCTCGCGGGGTCCGCGGCGGGAGCGCGTCCCTCGGGATCGAATCGGAGTCCCGCCCGGAAGCCCGGGCCGGGCTCCGTCGGATTCCCGGGGCCTCAGGGAATCGCGCAGCCCGCGCGTCGCGCGCGTTCGTCGAATTCCGCGGGGGCGTGGGCACCGCGCTCGCACAACAGGGCGGCGATCTCCTCCCTTTCGTCCTCCAGGGCCTTCTCCAGCAAAGTATGGCCGAAGGCGTTCCGGGTGTCGGGGTCCGCCCCGCGGTCCAGGAGGTAGCGCAGGATCTCGATCCGGGAATAGGCGACGGCTTCCTCGGCGAGGGAGGGATCGTATCTGCCGGGAGCGAAGGGGATCCCCTTGGTTCCCATGAATTCGAACAGAACCTTGAAGGATTCCAGGTTGTCCATATGGATGGCGAAGCGGATCGGTGTGGAGCCCGCGTTGTTCTTGAGGGTGGGATCCGTTCCGAGGGCCAGCAGGAGTTCGACCGACTTGGATTCGTCGGTGAAGAGGCCGGTTTCATTGTCGGTTTCGTCGCGCGCGTCGAGGTCGGCACCCCTCTGGGCGAGGAGGCGCACGCACTCGAGGAGTCCCCTCTCGGAGGCGACGTGGAGCGGCGTGTTCCCGCCGCGATCGCGCACGTCCGGATCCCAATCACGGCATCCGTCGGCCAGGAGCCGAAGGCCTTCAAATTTCCTGTCGGATTTTCCACGCAGGAGAAGATGGGCGGGGGTGTTCCCGTCGGGGTCCGCGATCCGACAGCTGGCCCCCTTCCTGGTCAGGTACTCGAGTCCCTCGAGGTTGGCCTCGAGAGCGGCGATGTGCAGGGCTGTGAGACGCCCCGCCCCGGAATCGTCGACTTGCAGTCCGTGTTCCAACAGCAGGTCGCAGGCCTCGAACTGCTTGCGATGCACGCACAGGGAGATCAAGCCTTGTTGGGCTCCTTCGGCTCCGAACCGGGTGTGTACCTCGGCGTGGTGGTCGAGGAGACGGCGGGCGATCCCGATCTCGCCTTTTCCGATCGCTAGGCCGAGCGCGGTCAGACCGTCGCGGTTGGCGTTCTCCAGGGGGACCCCGGCTGCGAGGAGGACTTCGACTGCTCGCTCCCGCCCCAGCCCGGCGGCCAGCATCAAGGGGGTCAATCCCACCGAGTCGGTGATCCGGGAAAACCCCTCCTTTCGGGCGAGTTCGCGCAGCGTGGTGGTGTCGTCGTCCACGACCGCCTGGAACGCGGGGTTTCGCGCGTCGCATCCGGCACCGAGGGCGAAGAGCACGGCTGAAGCGAAAAGGTGCCGAAGAGGGAGACGTCTCATGGGGATTCTTCCGGGAAATCCGGAGACGGTCCGGGGTGGGTGGTGTTGCCGCGACGGGGAATTTGAATTCCGAGGACGGCAGAGCACATCGTGGGGGGGCGGATCCGGAGCCGGCGAAGCGCGCGGCGGGGTTGTCCGACCCGATCCGGGACAGATGGATGACAGGAAATGCCTGGTTTCCGGTGGAAGCGCCTCACGGCTTCCCGCGTTGGAGTCTGCACTTGGTCGCCAGATCCCCTCCGGCCCCGTCCGAGAGGCTGTCGTAGACTCCGCAGGGCCAATCGAGGGGCTTGTCTCCGAGATACCAGTAGGGTGGTTCGCAGGCGCAGATTTCGAGTTGTTCGATCCGCCAGGTGGAACCGGTGCGATGCACGACGGCCCAGAGCATCTTGTCGAGGTCGAGTTGGCAACCCCGGGCCTTGCTCCAGTCGAGGTCTCCTCCGGCGACGGTGACGAGCTCTCCCACGAGGATCGCCCAATCGTGGTCGAGGTTGAGCCGGTCCACCCGGATGAGGACCGGCTGGCCCGCTTGCCGGGCGGCTTCGGGGCGGATCGCATCGAGGATCTGCTTGCGGACGGCGCGGGAGGGCGCGGAGAAGGTCGGGACCGCAAGGAGGCCCAGAGCCAGGAACGCGGGGAGCAGTCGGCGGGGGAGATTTCGCATGGGCCAATCGTAGCAACCCTCCCCGGGGAGTCCCCGGATCCGCAGCGCGCACGGAGCTTTGGGTTGGGGGGATGGCCTCATTGCCTCCGCATCGGGATCCGGGAGAGTCCGCATTGATCGATGGATTTGGTGAGCTGGCGGCACCCTCCGAGAAGGTACCGTCCTTGCAAGGAACACTCGTCGCGACGGCAGAACGAACCGTCGATCTGGTCGTTCTCGAACAGTTCCAGGTAGAGGATGCGGTATGGGACATGGGGGTTCGCGGGATCGGTCGAATAGGGCAAGGCCAGCTGCCCACCTTCGGGGAAATGGTCCTGGCTGCGCGGGTGGAACCGGATGTCGAGGCTCCAGGTGGATCCGGTTGCCCGACCCCCGTCCTTCCTGCTCGACTCGAGAAGGGCCAGCGCGAGCCGGGAAGCGCCCAGGGAGGGGACGGTGAAATCCCCTTCGAAGCGATCGATGGTGGCAGGCGCTCCCTGTATCGGGGAAGAGGTGGGTGCAGAGGGGCGTGCTAGGAGTTTCCTCGGGCAGAGGGTCTCGGGAAGGGTGCGGCTCACGTCATGCACCGGCAGGCCCATCAGTTTGGCGACATTCGTCCATTTCCCTTTCCGCGGGACGAAGACGTAAGCCAAGTCGGCCTCCTTGCCGTTCACCCGCACCTCGTGGTAGATCCCCGACGGAACGCTCACGCTGGAGGCGACCTCCTCGACCTCGCAACGGGTCTCGCCGCACGGTTCGCACAGCCAGGCGACTTGTCCCGCCTGACGGATGATCTCCGCTCCTTTGCGGGCTTGGGTTTCGGAAATGGCGGCCGCCTGGTCGGAGGGGAGCGCGAGAAGCAACGGCAGCAGCAAGGAGATCATGGCGTTCATCCGGAGAGTTGCGGGGGGATAAGAGGGCTTCCCCCCAAAATTACGGATTCGTCCCTCACATGCATGGCGGAAGGGATGTCCACCTGGGAAGGTGGGTTGGATCGGTCCGGTGTTCGGAGCGCTCCGGCGAACCAGGGTGTCGGGCGGTCGCTCTTGGGGGGCTCGCGAAGATGGAAAGGACGGATGGGCCGAATCGGCCGATCGTCCAGCTCGTGAGACCTTCAAGTCCTCCTCCGAAACGTGGCATCCGTCTCGCGCGGGACTGTTGTCAGGCCAGCAGGATCATCAGGCCGGATTGGGCGATCCCGACCAGGGTGCCCAGAACGGCTCCCGACCATTCGATGAACCCGAACTCCCGGGCGAGGATGGAGAACAGCATGTCCTCCATGGTGCGGGGACTCATGGCCTCCACCTTGGCGCGGACCAGATCGCGCACCGGGAGATGGGCTTCGAGTTTGGCACCGACCCCGGCCGCCAGCCGGGGGATCATGGACTCGAGTTCGGCTCCGAGCATGTCGGCAACGGTGTCCTTCATGCTCTGGCTGAGGAACATGGCCACCATGGGGTGCAGGCCGGGCAGCCGTTCCTCGGCGAAACGTCGCGCCTCCTCGTAGAGGACCGGACGGAAACTTTCGAGCAGTTCCGGGGAGGTGAGTACGGCGGTGATGTCGTGGTGCGAGATCAATTCGCGCTCGATCATTTCGCCCAGGTTCCGCGCCAAGGCGTCCTGCCGCTTGGGAATCACCCCGTGCAAGGTGAACAGCCCCAGTCGAACGGGCCTCACCGGGCGGAACAGCATTTTAAGGGCCAGCCAGTTGGTGCCCCAACCGATCAGAGCGCCCACCAAGGGTGGGAGGAGGTAGGTCATGTTCATGGAGGGGTCGAAAGTACTTAGATCCGAACCGTGCTCCGAGGAGGGGAACACAGCGGTCCTCCCTCGCCGCGTGGAAAGGTCCCCGCGATGGGCCTGGTTCCGGCGAATGGTGCATGGCGCGGGGGGAAGGCATCCATCCGTGAACCAGGAGCGAAACGCCCGCGTCCGAAGCGGGCCGCCGGTGCTCAACTCCGGGGAATGTCCTCGGCGGTGAGGGTCTGCAGATCGACGTCGCTCAGGGCCTCCATGCGCGCCAGGCGATCGGCCTGGTGCCCGATGGTGGCTTCGAACAGGTTGCGCACGGTCCGTGCATTGCCGAAGTTGCGGTCGCGGGGGATCGTCTTCAGGTGCCTGGCCAGCAAGGGCAGGCCCTCGTGGGCCAGCTCGAGTTGGTGCCTCTTGCACAGGGCGAGGAAGATTTCTGCCATCTCGCGCGAAGAGTAGTCGGGGAATTCCCAGGTCCGGCCGAACCGCGACCGCAGACCCGCGTTGGAATCGAGGAAGCGCGCCATGTCCGCGGTGTAGCCTGCCACCACCACCACCAGACGGTCCCGATGGTTTTCCATCCGGGAGAGCAGGGTGGAGATCGCCTCGTGGCCGTAATCCGAACTGTCGGTGCCCGTGAGGTTGTAGGCCTCGTCGATGAACAGCACGCCGTCGAGGGCCTGGTTCACCAGGGAGTCCACCTTCTCGGCGGTCTGGCCCATGTATCCCGCCACCATTCCCGCGCGATCTGTTTCGACCAGGTGGCCGCGCTCCAGGAGGCCGAGCCCTTTCAGGAGCCGCGCGTAGATGCGCGCCACGGTGGTCTTGCCGGTGCCGGGATTGCCGGTGAACACCACGTGCAACGCGATGGGAACCACGCCAAGCCCTCGGTCGCGCCGCACCATCTGGACTTTGAGGAGGTTGGCGAGTTTGCGCACCTCCTCCTTCACCGAGGTCAATCCCACCAACCCCTCGAGTTCGGCGAAGGCCGTTTCGAGCTCGATCTGCCGCTGGCGCGCAGTGGGTGCGGGGGGAGTCTCCTCCGCGGGTGCCGGGGCTGGAGCCATGCGCCCGGGAGTGTGGGACTGCGGAATGGGCGGGTTCGATGGTGGCAAGGGTGGCGAGGGCGGCTGTGGATTCCGGGTTCCGGCTCCCCAGGCTTCGGGAATGAATCGCGGGGGAGGCTTCTCGGGCACGGGCCGAGGAGGAAGCTGGACCGGGGGAGACGTCGGAGCCTGCGCCGGTGGGGTGTCCGGGGTCTCCCAGGAGGACGTTGCCCGCGCTTCGCCGAGTGGGCGGTAGGCAGCCCAGAACTGCTTGAACCCGGAGGCTTCCTGGGGACTGATCCGGCCGTTGAGACGGATGACCATCCCGAAATACCCGTAGAGTCCGGCGGCGAGCTCTCCCAACAATCCGGCCAGCCGAGGGTTGTCCTCGAACTGTCGGGTCCAGGTGGGAAGCTGGAAGCCTCGGAAGTTTCCCCGATCGCGCAGACGGTGTCTCTGGTGGAGCAACTCCCCCTCCAGGAATTGGCGGGCGACCCAGTCCCCCCGCAATTCGAGGGCCTGCAGCTTTTCCAGGAGGGACAAGGATTGGACCAGCGACCAGTCGAGGCAGGCCAAGGCCAGGATCTCGCGGTCGGAGGCTTTCTGGGCGTCGTGGCCCAGGAGGATCATCGTGGCGTGGATGTCGGCACGAAGGACTTCGCAGAAGTCCATCAGGGCCGAAGCATGGGCCATTCCCTCGTGCAACGAGCCCACCCGCTCGCGCAACCCGCAGGCTTTCTGGTCGAGGTTGCGCAGCAGGGTGTCGTGGCTGGGAGAACTCATGGATCCCAAGGATAGCGTTTCCCGGCGGTTTGCGCGGACCGCTTCGGGCCTCCGGCGACAGGAGGTTCGAGGAGCCGGGACCCTTGTCCGGCGGATGGTCGCCCGGGAGAATCCCGGGCGGTTGGGGGAGGGGCGCCCGGTGCCCAACGCCTCGGGTCGGGTGTTTGCACCCTGAGTTCTGCAAATGGTAGGCTTTCGTGCGCCTCCGTCCACCAATGTCGCGAGGGCGACGCACCAACCAAGTTCCAAGGGGTCTCCATGCGCTACAAACTTCTCGCTCTGGCCGCTTCGTCGCTTCTCGTGATGGCCTGCAACGACTCGTCCTCCTCCTCCACTGCTCCGACGAACACGTCCACCGTGTCCGATCAGGAGGTCCTCACCCAAGTGGCCTCCGGTGCCGGAGAGATGGCCGGCGTGGGTGGTGCCATGGCCACCAGTACGGAGAAGATGGCGGGGGAACTCCGGAGGGCTGCACGCGCGGTCGATGCCTGTTCGGATCATTCCAGCCACATGGAAACCGATTCCGCGACGGGTGGCACCACATCATACACCATCACCATGTCCGACGGGTCTCCCCTGACCTGCACCAATCTGACCGCGACCTCCACCCTCAAGGTGGTGATCAAGGTCGTCGAGCCCACCGGAACGATGGACATGGTCATGATGGTCGGCCTGAAGGCGACCGGAGGGATGATGCTTTCCGGAACGGGTTCAGGCTCCTTCTCTGAAGAGGGGCATACCTTCGGATTCAAGGACCTGGCGTTCCAGGGATCCGCCAACGCCGCCGGCGAAGTGACCATGTCGGGAACCATGGCGATGACCATCGATGGCGCGACCACCAGCGCCATCGAGTTCGATGAATCCGGATTGACCTACCCCCAGACCGTGACCGTCACCCGCAACGGGAAGGTGATCGGCTCCATCCAGTTCGTGTCGGATGAGGAGGTGGTGGTGAAGGATGCCACCGGCAAGGTGATCCCGGTGACCTGAGGCGATCCCGTCGTTCCGACCCGTCGAAGTGGAAGCAACACCGGCGGCGGTCGGAAGTCCCTCCGCGAGGAGCCATCCTCGTGGAGGTGGTGGGGGGATTCCTAGATTCCTCCCCACCGATGAAACGCTCCTCCTTCTTGTGCATCTTGGCTTGCGGCCTGCCTCTTTTGCCGGGATGCGATGGCAAGAAGGGCTCCGCTCCCCCGGTGGGCTCGCCCACTTCCCGGGGAGGCGACACGATCCGGCTGGCAGCGGCCACCACCCCGGTGGCTTGGCTGGCCTGTCGCGTGGTCGGGCCGCCATGCTCCCCCCTGGGCTTGGTCCCTCCTGGGGCTTCCGCCCATTCCTGGGAGCCAAGACCTTCCGATCTGGTGGCGCTCTCCCGGGCCGACGCCTGGATCCGGACGGGATTGGATTTCGAAGGGCCGTGGACCGAGAGGGTGCAAGGGGCCTTGCCCGATCTGCCCGTTGTGGACCTTCGGGTGGTCCTGGAAGCCGACGAGGAAGGACACGCTCCTCATCCCGGAGAGGACGAGTCGCTGGATCCCCATGTCTGGTCGTCTCCGAGGGCCATGGGAGTTCTCGCCGAAACCCTCGCGGTCCGGCTTCGTCTGCGACGCCCCGCGTGGACCGCCCGCATCGACAGCGCCCTCCCCCGGATCCGGAGTCTCCTGGGAGGCCTCGACTCCCTGGTGCACGCCTCCCTTCCCTGCGGTCAAGGAAGGACGTTGCTGGTGAACCATCCGACCCTCGGGTATCTGGCTCGCGATTGCGGGATGGTCCAGAGGTCCATCGAGGAGCACGGGCGGGAATTGTCACCCCGCGACCTGGAGCGGATCCGCGCCGTCGTGGGGAAGGAAGGCATCCGCTCCTTGTTCCTCCAGGCCGGAACTTCGGATCGCGCGGCCAGGGTCGTCGCCTCCGATCTGGGAATTGCCGTGCGGCCCATCGACCTCATGGCGTCTCCGTGGGACTCGGCCTTCCGCGCCACCCTCGGTATCCTGGCGGATGGTCTGTGAGTCCCGGGGCCCCGTCGTTCGCGGTGCGATTCGAGGCCGTATCCGCAGGATACGGGGGGCGGACCGTCCTCGAGAACGCCACGCTCAGCCTTCCTCGCGGCGGGATTCTCGGCCTCATCGGGCCCAATGGCTCCGGCAAGAGCACCGTCCTCCGTCTCATCCTCGGGCAACTGGCTCCGCGAACGGGGGTCGTGGAAGTCCTTGGAGGTCCGCCACGCCAGGCCCGGACGAGGGTGGGCTACGTGCCCCAATCCCTCGCTCTCGAACGCGATCTTCCGGTGACGGTGCAAGATCTGGTCGAATCCGGTTTCCTGGGCCTGGGAAGTCCATCCGGAGGGATCGATCGGCTCCAAAGGAGTCGGGCGAGGGATTGGGTCGCGAAGCTGGGCCTGGAAAAGGTGGCAGGTCGGCGTCTTTCCGATCTGTCCGGGGGGCAACTCCAACTCGCCCTGGTGGCGCGGGCCTTGGTCCGGGAGCCGGAGTTGCTGCTGCTCGACGAGCCCACCGCCAATGCCGATTCCCGTGCCGAGGGAACCGTCTTTTCGCTCCTCGAGGAATGTTGCCGGGATCGGACCGGGATCGTGGTCAGCCATGACATCGGGGTGCTGTCCCGCAATGTCGGATCGATCGCCTGCGTGGGGGCGGGGAAGATCGTCCACCACGGTGGATCGGAGCTTCCCTTGGATGCCTTGGAAGAGGCCTACGGCTGTCCCGTGGACTTGATCGCCCACGGGCATCCCCACCGGGTGCTCCCGCACCACGACGGAGATTCGTGCGGTCACCACCACGGAACCCCCCGGCCATGAGTCTGTTCCTTCCCTCCTTGATCGCCGTTCTTCTCGCCGCGGTGGCCGCGGGGGTCGTGGGTGTCCTCGCCGTGTCCAATCGCATGGTCTCCCTCGGAGGCGGCCTCGCCCATGCGGCCTACGGCGGCGTCGGACTGGCCTTCCTCACCGGCTGGCTTCCGCTTCCCACCACGCTGGCCTTCACGGTGGGGGCGGCGTTCCTCGTGGCCTGGCTTTCCGAACGGGTTCCCGATCGGGCGGAGACCCTTCTCGGGGTGGTGTGGGCGATGGGGATGGCTTTCGGGGTGATCTGCGTGGATCTCGCACCGGGATATGCCGGGGATCTGCAGGCCATCCTGTTCGGATCGCTGCTGGCGATTCCCCGGATCGATCTCTGGGCCTTGGCCATCGCCGACCTCCTCATGATCGTCCTGGCCTGGAAGTATCGGCGTGGTTTGATGGGGGTCGCCCTCGATCCCGAATTCGCCGAGGTTTCGGGATTTCCCGTCCGTTGGTTCCGAAGAGGTCTGCTGGTCGCCCTGTCGGTCTCCGTGGTCCTTCTCATGCGGGTGACGGGTCTGGTCCTGCTGGTGGCGCTGCTGTCGATCCCGGGTGCATTGGGGGTGCGGTGGGGAAGAGGTCTCGGAGGGGCCATGGCGGTCGCGGGCGGTTTCGCAGCCGTCTTCGGAGTGCTCGGCCTCTCGATGTCCTGGTGGCTCGACCTCTCCACGGGGGCGTGCATCATCGCTGTCGCGGGGACGACCTACCTCCTGGCGACCCTGGTTCCGGCGCGCCGATGATCGAGCCTCCCACGAGGTCGAGGGTCGGCCGGGAGGACGTTCTCCTCCGATTCGACGTTTCCGAAGACTCTCCAGGGGTGTTGGGGCTTGTCGAGGGCATTCCGTTCTTCGATCTCACCCAGCAGCATGCCGGCCTCGGGGGGGAGCTGGATGCCGCCCTGTCGCGTGTGGTCCGGTCCGGTCGTTGCATCCTGGGGCCCGAGGTTTCGTCGTTCGAGACCGAATTCGCCGGGTTCGTGGGATCGCGCCATGCCGTAGGGGTCGGATCCGGGACCGATGCATTGGTGTTGTCCCTGCGCGCCTGCGGCTTGGAGGAGGGAGCGAGGGTCGTCACCAGTCCGTTCACGTTCGCCGCCACCGCTTCGGCCATCGTGCAGGCAGGATTCGTCCCCGTCTTCGCCGACATCGATCCGGCATCCCTCTGCCTCGATCCGGCCAAAGTGGAGGAGATCCCCGACTTCGAAGCCATCCTTCCCGTCCACCTGTTCGGGGAAACCGCCGACCTGCCGGCCTTGCAGCGCATCGCGCGCGCGCGGGGCGCGCTGGTGATCGAAGACGCCGCCCAGGCCTGCGGCTCCCGTCGAGGAGCGAAGAGGGCGGGGAGTGAAGGGGTCGCCGGCTGCTTTTCGTTCTTCCCGACGAAGAATCTCGGCGGGGCGGGTGACGGAGGGATGGTCGTCACCGACGACGCGGAGGTGGCTCGCAAACTGCGGGGACTGCGGTCCCACGGGGCCTCGGAGCGCTTCCGGCACGAAGTCCTGGGGGGCACCCACCGTCTGGACGAACTCCAGGCTGCGGTCCTTCGCGTGAAACTCCCGCACCTGGAACGCTGGCTCGCCCGCCGTCGCGACATCGCCCGCGCCTACACTTCGGGGCTTTCCGGTTGCGGGCTTCGCGTACCGTCGTGGAACGAACAGCGGTCGTGGAACCAGTACTGCGTCCGTCTGGAGGACCGCGACGCCTTGCGCGCCCATCTTCTCGAACGTGGCATCCAATGCGACGTGTACTATCCGAGGCCTCTCCATCTGCAGCCCTGCTTCGCTCCATGGGGGGGCGGGGAAGGAGCTTTTCCCGTCGCCGAGGAAGCGTCCCGGACGATCCTCGCCCTGCCGATCTATCCCGAAATGCCGCAAAAGCATGTCCACCGGGTGCTCGAAGGGATACACTCGTTCATGAACCTTCGGTCCAGGAGAAACCCATGTTGGGAATTCCCGAATTCTCCCGCGTCCTGAAGCGCGGTCTGCAGCGAACGGGTTCCCTGCCGTTGGTCTCGGGAAGCTGGGAAGCCTTGCGGGCCATCCTGGTGATTGCCGGGTGGACCCTGTCCCTGGCGCTGGTCGGTCTGCTGTTGAACTCCGGATTGCTCCTGGCCTGCCTGCCGGAAGTGGTTTCCCTGGGGCAGGGAGGCGCGGACCTGGTGGAGGGCGGAGGGGTCCTGGCCGTGCTCTTCCACCTGCTGCTCGCCCTGAGCGTGGTTTTCAGCCACCCCTTCTCGATGGCGGTGGTGGTGGTGTACCTGGTGGCCTTTCCGGCCCTGTGGGCCTCGTTGGGTCTCCGCCACGGGTGGGCCCTTTCCCTGAAGCGGTGGGAAGGGGTGGTGCGGGACCACATCCTGGAATTGTCCGCCATGGTCACCCGCGCCGCGCCGGAGGAGGCCGTCCAGGCTGTGCGCAGTGCCGCCAAGGCGAGGGCCGAGGTCCTGGAGAAGATCATCCAGGTGCGGGATCGCTCCGGAGTCCTGGTGCGGGCCCTGTCGCGCGGGCCCATGAAGATCGTCCGCAAGATCGGGGCGATGCTGCACGAACTTCCCGGCCACGAAGGCCTGGAAGTCGCGGAGCGCGCCCTGGAGGACATCGCCAAGGAAGTCCGGTTCGCCTTCCCCGCGGCGTTGGGTTGGCTGATCGGACTCAATCTGGCGTGGTTCCTCCTGGTGAAGGTGATCTTCTGACCTTCCGCATTCCCCTTCCTCCCCAGCCCTACCCGGGGTGTCGGCATGACAGACCGGGTTCCGGTGCGCATTTTCGGTCCCAAGCATGAGCCTAGTCATCGAATATCTCTCCGTGGGCGGTCTTCGGCCCGACCTCGCCGGTCTGGAGGCCTGGAAGCGCGAACTGAGCTTCTTCCAGGATCCCGTCGACCAGGACGGGGTCCGGACCTGGTGGTACCGCAATCCCTCCACGGGGGTCTACTTCTCCGTGAGCTACCGCCATCAGGACCCCATGGGCGGAGACCAATGGGCTCCCTGCGGACTGGAGGCGCTGGTCAACCATCTCCGCCCCGACTACTTCGCCCGCGAGGCGGGACCCGTGCTCGCCGGGATCGCGCGCGATTTCGGCCTGGTTCCCCGCGACGCGGATACGGGTCGGATCCTGTCGATGGACCCCGATCCGGAGCAGATCCTGTCGATCTGGCTGGAAGGGAACCGCCTGGTCCGCGAGGAAACCCTCGACCAGGGGCGTCGGCTCCACATGGTGCCGCTCCAGACCAACCTCAAGTGGTGGGAATATTCGCGGCGCCGACCCCGGATCGAAGAGGCCCTGCGGCGCGAGGCTCCGGGGATCGCGGTCCCCGAAGTCCACTTCCTGCACAGCCGGCCCCTGGATCGGTTGCAGATGGCCTTCAGCTGGGAGAACGAGGGCGCGACGGTCTTTCCTCCCGCCGACCTTGTGATCCTCGATCGGACGGAGAAGAAGTTCCTCGGCTTCAAGAAGGAGCGCAAGCTCGCCTATGTCGCCCAGGATGCGCTCATGCGCCAGATCGTCGGGGCCTTGAAGACCATCGAAGTCGACGGATACCCCGTCCGCGTGCTTACCCGGGAGAATGCGTGGCGCGCCGCCGAGCGGCTCCCGATGCTGCCCCTGAACGAAGACCTCGACGTCTTCCAGAACGTCCTTCCCAGCAGGATCGTCGATGCCGACTCCTGAAGCCGCCTTCGATCTCATGTCCTTCCTGGACCGTTCCCCGACGCCATGGCACGCGGTCGCCGAAGGGGCGGCCAGGCTCGAACGATCGGGGTTCCGGGAACTCTACGAGTCCGATGCCCGGTGGCGCTGCGCTCCCGGTGAAGGCGTCTTCGTGCGCCGCGGAGGGGCGTTGGTCGCCTGGATCGTCCCCCGGTCCCGACCCGGATCCCTGGTGGTCGGGCTCGCCCACACCGACAGTCCCTGTCTTCGCCTGAAGCCCCGCCCGGGCCACGCCCTGGCCGGGTGTCGGAAACTGTCCGTCGAGGCCTACGGAGGGCTCCTCCACCATTCCTGGCTCGATCGCGAGCTGCGGGTGGCGGGACGGGTGGTGGTGCGGGATGGCGGCCGGGGACGGGAATGCCTGCTGGATCTCGACGACTTCCGTCCGCTCATCCCTTCCCTGGCCATCCATCTCGATCGCGGGGTGAACGAGCGCGGACTGGTCCTCGACCGGGAACGCCATCTGCCCGTACTCGCCGGATTGGACGGTGCCGGTGCGGAGGAATTCGAGGAGCTGGTCGGTCGGACCCTGGGGGTGCCGGCCGGCGACGTCCTGGGATGGGATCTCTGCCTGGTCGACGGCGCGGCGGCGGCCGTGGCCGGGCTCGGCGACCTTGTGGTGTCGGGGCGCCTGGACAATCTCGCCTCCTGCCACGCCCTGCTGGCGGCTCTTTCGAGCATGGAGCCCACCGAGACCGTGCTTCCCCTGGTCGCGCTCCTCGACGGGGAGGAAGTCGGTTCGGGAACCGCCGAAGGTGCCGATTCGCGATTCCTTCCCCGCTTGCTCGAACGCATGCTCGGATCCCTCGGTCTCGATTCCGAAGACACCCAGAGGTTGCTCGCGACGGGCTTCGCCCTGTCCTGCGACATGGCCCATGCGGTCCATCCCAATCATCCGGAGAAGCATGATCCGCGTCATGCTCCGCTCCTGGGAAGAGGGCCCGTCCTCAAATGGAATGCCGGCCTGCGCTATGCCACCACGGCCGCTGGGACGGCACGGTTGCGCCTGGCCGCCGGTCGAGCCGGCGTGCCCCTGCAGGTCTTCTCGATGCGCGCCGACCTCGCCTGCGGATCGACGGTGGGGCCTCTGGTTTCCGCCGGTCTCGGCATGGAAGCGGTCGATTGCGGCGCTCCCATGCTGGCCATGCACGCCTGCCGGGAGACCATGGCGGCCAAGGATCATGCGGACTCGATCCTGTTGTATCGGGAAATCCTCCGGAGCGATTGAAGGAGCGGGAGCGCATCCTCCGAATCTGGCGAGGATGGTAGATTCGAAGCATGAGAACCTTCCTTGTCCTGATCGTGGCCCTCGCGTCCGTGTCCTCGGCCGCCTACAAGCTCACCGCCGCGGTGGCTCCGGCCGTCGTGCATGGGGACGTCGATCCGACCCTCGCCCCCTGGACCGGAAGGGCCGTCGCCGAAATGCTCTCGTGGGAGATCTCCATGGTGCAGACCATCCGGGTGGTCGATCCCGCCACCTTGGAGAAGCATCTGGCGGGTTGGGAATTCCGCAACGAACTCACGGAGGACGCGCTCGACCTGGCGCGCACCGCCGGGCGCCAGATCGACGTGGAGGCGGTTCTCGTCCCCGAATTGGAGCGCCGGGGAGGGCTCGTGTCGCTGCGTCTGGTGGCGGTGGTGCATCGAAATCTCGAAGATCGACGCATCCAACTGGCCGTGGAAGGTGGAGCCGACGAGGTCCTGGGGAAGATGCGCGGCCAGGTGGTCAACGCGTTGGACAGCCTGGAATTCCCGGTGCCGGCATCGCTTCGGCAGCTGGCTTCGAACCGCTTCCAGACCAAATGGGAAGCCCTTCTGGAATACGGTCGCGCCCTGCAATCCCTGGCGGTGGGCGACAAGGAGGCGGGCCTGACCCACCTTCGTCAAACCCTGTCGATCGAGCCCACCCTGGCCGCCGCCCAGGTGCGTACCCGGACCCTGGAAAAGGAACTGGGACGCTGAACGGTCTCGGCGGGTGCTCCGAGCCTCCTCCCGTGGTTCATTCCCCTCTCAGGACTCTGCGCATGCCTTCTTCGAGGTGTGCCGCCAGGGCTTCCGCGGAGGGAAGATCGCCCCAGGGACGATCGTCGACCACGGGCCTTCCCGAAAGCCAAAGCTGCAGGCGATCCCCGGCGGGACCCAGGCGGATCGCTCCGTGCTGGAGCAGGCATTTCAATCCGAGTCGGCGAGCGGATCCCACCCATTTCCGTCCGTGCCATTTGAGCTCGTGCCGGCTGGTGCTGGCAAAGCACGGCGCGGCCCCGATCCCGAGGGGGTCGCGGGAGGCCTTGCCGCGTTCCAGGGAGAGGTCGCGGACCCCGGCGGATTCCGCCGCATGGAGCAGCCAATTGCCGAAGACCTCCTCCGGCGATCGCGAGCCATCGCGGAACACGGGATGCTCCAGGGGGAAGATCACCGCGTAGGTCAGTTCCTCCTCGTGCCAGACCGCCCGACCGCCGGTCGGACGGACCACCACGGCTCCGGGGCCGTGGGGGTCGGAATTCGGATCGGTCTTCCACGCCTCCCAGCGCTCGCCCAAGGCGATCTCGGGGGTCTGGGACTTCCCCAGGGAGACCGTGGGCACCTCCCACTGGTAGAGGCGCAGGACCGGAACGGCGTCCCGGCCGTGCACCCCTTCGCGGAGGGTGGATTCCATTCGACGGAAGAGATCCTCCTCGTGGCGCATGTGGTGCTCGCCGGAGGCGGTGTGGAGCGGTTCGAAGCGTAGGTCGTGCATGGGCTTTCCCCACAACGTACAACCAGCATGTCGTCTACATTGTCAGGCATGCCTCGAACCCTCCGCCTCCTGACGATCCTGCCTCTGGCGACCCTCCTTCTCTCGTGCGATTCCTCGGAGAAGGGCCGCGACTCCCGACCCGCGACCGCCCATTCCCTCGGACGGCCCGGAGGGACCCTGATGCTGGCCAGCTGGGGCGGTCCGAAGACCTTCAATCCCATCGTCGAAAACGAATCGTCCTCCAGCCAGTTCGTCGGCCTCATGTTCGCGGGGCTGACCGAAACCGACGCCCACTCCGGTCTTCCCAAACCCTTGCTGGCCGAGAGCTGGACGGTGGATTCCACCGGGAAGGTCTACACCTTCCGGCTGCGCGAAGGCTTGCGCTTCAACGACGGTTCCCCCCTGAGGGCGAGGGACGTCGTGTTCACCTGGACCCGGCTGGCCTTCGATACCGCGATCCAATGCGCCATGCGGGACATCATCGCCGTCGACGGTCGTCTTCCCGAGGTGCGCGAACTCGACAGCCTCACCGTCGAATTCCGTCTCCCCACCGTGTTCGGACCGTTCATCGCCGCCGCGGGCGGGCTTCCTGTGCTGTCCCGGGAGAGGTTGGAGAAGAAGGTCGGGGCAGAATTCAATTCCGCCTACGGGATCGACACGCCCCCGGACAGCCTGATCGGCGCCGGCCCCTTCCGCCTGGCCCGCTACGAATCGGGATCGCGCGGGGTCTTCGTCCGCAACCCGTACTGGTTCCGAAAGGATTCCGCGGGGACCGCGCTGCCCTACCTGGATACGGTCCTCCTGGTGGTGGTCCAGGACCAGAAGGCCGAGGTGCTCAAATTCAAGGCCGGCGAGCTGGATGTGATGGACGTGACCGCCCAGGACTTCCCGGTCCTCAAGCCCCTCGAAGACCAGGGCGGATTCGGCATCCGCAAGCTGGGCCCCACCCTGAACCAGCTCTTCGTCTGCTTCAACCAGAACACGGGCAAGAACGCCGAGGGGAAGCCCTTCGTGGATCCCGTCAAACTTTCCTGGTTCCGCGATGCGCGGTTCCGCCGGGCGGTCTCCTGGGCCCTCGATCGCAAGGCCATCCGCGACATCGTCTGGAACGGCTTGGGAAGCGAGGCCAACGGCCCGATGTCCCCGAGCTCCGGGTACTGGTGGAACCGGAACCTTCCGGCGCTCCACCGCGACCTCGATTCCGCGCGCGCAGAACTCGCCGGTGCCGGATTCGTCCAGGGGGCCGACGGGTTGCTGCGCGACAGCAAGGGGAACCAGGTCAAGTTCACCCTCCTGACCAATGCCGAGAACCAGTCGCGCATCGACATCGCCGGACTGGTCCGCAAGGACCTGGAGGCCCTGGGGATCCAGGTCGTGTTCGTCCAGGTGGAATTCAACGCGCTGGTGGCGCGCCTCGACGGCACCTTCGACTGGGACGCCATCCTGCTGGGATTGGGCGGAGGAGGGGCCGAACCCCACTTCGGAGCCAACGTATGGGTCTCCTCGGGACGAACCCACATGTGGTTCCCCAAGCAGAAACAGCCTTCCACCACCTGGGAGGCCGAGCTCGACAGCCTGGTGGTGGCCGGTGTCACCACCGCAGACACGACTCTCCGCAAGGCCGCCTACGACCGGTTGCAGGAAATCGTCCATCGGGAGCAGCCCTACGTCTACTTGGGACATCCCGAAGCCATGACGGCCATCCGCAATCGCCTCGGGAACGTGGATCCAACGGTTCTGGGGGGGGCGCTCCACAACATCGACGAGATCTTCGTCCGGCCGTGACGTCGTTCCTGTTCAGACGGATCCTGGCGATGATTCCGATGCTCCTGGGAGTGTCGATCATCGCCTTCGGCCTTCTTTCGCTGTCTCCGGGGGATCCCCTCGCCGCCCAACGCGGCAACCCCCAGGTCCCGGACGAGCTGATCCGTCGCATCGAGCGCCAATACGGATTCGACAAGCCGGTCCCCGAGCAGTACCTGCGCTGGCTCGGACGGGTCGTGCAGGGGGACCTCGGGTATTCCTTCAAGTTCAAGCGGCCCGTCGCGGATGTCATCGCCGAACGCATGGCCGCCACCCTTCTGCTGGCCCTGTTCTCCACGTTGCTGACCTGGTTCCTGGCGGTTCCGCTGGGAGTCTGGTCCGCGTTGCGCCGGTCCGAGTGGCCCGACCAGGTGGTGTCGGTCCTGGCGTTCGTGGGGATGAGCCTTCCCTCCTTCTTCCTCGCCTTGCTCCTGCTGTACGGGGCCTCCGTCCTCCCCGAACTGCCTTTGATCGGTCGCATTCCCATCGGCGGCTTGGTGTCTCCGGGCTTCGACCAGTTGGGGCCGGTCGCCCGCGTCCTGGATGTCCTCAAGCACCTGTTGCTCCCGGGAGTCGTCCTGGCCATCGGTGGACTCGCCGGGCTGCAACGGGTCGCCCGCGGGTCCACCTTGGAGACCCTGTCCCAGCCCTACATCCTGGCGGCCCGGGCTCGGGGGCTGTCCGATCGACGGGTCCTTTGGGGGCACGCCTTTCGCAACGCGGCCAATCCCTTGATCACCCTCCTGGGGTTCGAATTTTCCGCCCTGCTTTCCGGAGCGGCGTTCACCGAAATCATCACCAGTTGGCCGGGAATGGGATTGGTGGCCCTCGAGGCGGTCCGCTCGAAGGACATGTTCCTCGTGATGGCCACGGTCCTGATGGGGTCCCTCCTCCTCCTGATCGGGAATCTGCTCGCCGACATCCTGCATGCCTGGAACGATCCACGGGTGAAACTCTCGTGAACGGCACCACCGGCACCTTCTCCCGTCTACGGTCCGCCTTCGCCTCCTCCCCGCTGGCCAAGACCGCCCTCGTGGTCCTGGGGGGATTGTACCTGGCCGCCGTGTTGGCAGGTTGGCTCGCCCCGTACGGCATGGACGACGAATCCCGAGGACACTCCTGGGCACCTCCGTCGAGCTGGCATTGGGTGGATGGGCGCCCCTCCATCCATCCGGTTTCCTACACCTTCGACGAAAATGCCCGACGCGTCTACGTCGAAGACTCCTCGAGAGCCGTCCCGGTGCGCTTGTTCGTCAACGGGAGGTTGTTCGGGCTCGATTCCCTCGAAGCCGCCGCCACCTCCGAAGGAGGGGCTTCGGCACGTCTTTATTTGCTGGGCGCCGACGCGCGGGGGCGCGACCTGCTTTCGCGACTTCTCTACGGAAGTCGCGTGTCCCTCTCCATCGGGATCGTGGGCGTCTCCATCTCCACCCTCATCGCGTTGGTCGTCGGTGGTCTGGCCGGCTTCTTCGGAGGATGGGTGGATCGGTTGCTGATGCGGCTGTGCGAAGTCTTCATGCTGATCCCCGCCTTCTACCTCCTGATGCTCCTGAGGGCCACGCTGCCGTTGGATTGGGATTCCCGGGTGGTCTACCTCTCGATCGTCCTCATCCTCTCCTTCATCGGATGGGCGGGTCTCGCCCGGGTCATCCGCGGGCTCGTCCAATCCCTCCGCTCGGCCGACTACATCGTGGCCGCCCGTGCCTTGGGAGTTCCACCCCTGGTGATCCTGCGTCGCCATGCCTTGCCGCAGACCTTCGGATTCCTGGCCATCCAGGCGACGCTCTCGATCCCGGGCTACGTGGTGGCCGAGAGCGGTCTTTCCCTCCTCGGTCTGGGCATCCAAGATCCTCAAACGTCCTGGGGAAACCTGTTGCAGGAGGCGATGTCCATCGCCGAGATCCGCCTCCATCCTTGGAGCCTGATCCCCGGACTCTTCCTGTTCGCCGCGGTGCTCTCCTACAACCTCGCGGGGGATGCGCTGCGCGACGCCCTCGATCCGCGGAGCGACCGATGACCGCCCCTCTCCTGGAAGTCCGCGACCTTTCGGTCTCCTTCGGGGCCGTGCAGGTCGTCGACGGTCTCTCCTACGTCATCGAGCGGGGCCAATCCCTCGGGTTGGTGGGGGAATCGGGGTGCGGGAAATCCGTGAGTTCCCTGGCTCTTCTCGGATTGCTCCCCCCCCGGGGGTGCCGTGTGGAAGGATCCATCCGTCTGGAAGGACGGGAGCTGGTCGGTCTTCCCGCCCCGCAGTGGATGCCGATCCGGGGAGGGCGCATCGCCATGGTGTTCCAGGATCCCATGACCGCCTTGAATCCGTTGCTGACCGTCGAGCGGCACTTGCGCGAGGTGCTGGCCATCCACCAGGGCCTCGAGGGCGAACTCGCCCGGAAGGAGGCCACGCGGTGGCTTGATCGAGTCGGAATTCCCGACCCCGCCGCACGCCTGTCCACCTACCCGCACGAGTTGTCCGGCGGCATGCGCCAGCGCGTCCTGATCGCCATGGCCTTGGCCGGAAAACCCGATCTCCTGGTGGCGGACGAGCCCACGACCGCCCTGGATGTGACCATCCAAGCCCAGATCCTCGACCTTCTGTCCGACTTGCGTCGGGAACTCGGCATGTCCATGCTGTTCATCACGCATGATCTGGGAGTGGTCGAACGGGTCGCCGACCGGGTCGCGGTGCTCTACGCGGGCCGCAAGGTGGAGGAAGGGGAGGTCTCGGAGGTCCTTCGGGCCCCCCTGCATCCCTACACCGACGGGTTGGTCGGGTCCGTCCCGGGTTTCCGGCCACGATCCGGGCGGTTGCGATCCATTCCCGGCCAAGTGCCGTCACCCGCCGCCTGGCCCGGCGGGTGCCGATTCCATCCCCGATGCCCCCATTCGCAGGAAGACTGCACCCGGATCGTCCCCACCGAGTCCTCGGGGAGCCGGAAGGTCGCCTGCCACCATGCCCTTGAGGCCCAGCGATGAGCTTGCTTTCGGTGCGAGGCCTGTCGGTGTCCTTTCCTGTCCGCGGCGGGTTGTGGGGGCGTGTGCGCCAGCGAGTCCACGCGGTCCAGGATGTCTCCTTCGACCTCCAGGCCGGTGAGACCCTTTCCCTCGTGGGGGAGTCGGGGTGCGGGAAATCCACCACCGGACGTGCCATCCTGCGGCTCCTCGAGCCCGATGCGGGATCCATCCTCCTCGACGGAGCCGAAGTCCGCACCATGGAGGGCGAAGCCTTGCGGTCGTTCCGCCGACAGGTCCAGATCGTCTTCCAGGACCCTTCCGCCGCGCTCAATCCTCGTCGAACCGCTTTCCAGGCCGTGGCCGAGGGCTTGATCGTCCATGGGCTGGTCTCGCGGGCATCGGTACGCGACCGCGTCCGGGAGATCTTCGACCTCGTGGGCCTCTCCGACGAACACCTCGACCGGTTTCCCCACGCTTTCTCGGGTGGGCAGAGACAGCGGATCGGGATTGCGCGAGCCCTGGCTCTGGAGCCCCGGGTGCTGGTCCTCGACGAGCCGGTTTCCGCTCTCGACGTGTCCGTCCAAGCCCAGGTGTTGAATCTTCTGGAGGACATCCAGGCTCGTACCGGCATGGCCTATCTGTTCATCGCCCACGACATGGGGGTGGTCCGCCATGTCGCCCATCGCCTGGCGGTGATGTATCTGGGGCGGATCGTCGAGGAAGGTCCCGCGGAGGAGGTCTGCGCCTCTCCGCGACATCCCTACACCCGGATGTTGGTGGCCAGCGTCCCATCGCTCGGGGAGCGCTCGACGGCCGGGACGGTCGTGCGCGGGGAATTGCCGAGCCCTCTCACCCCGCCCTCGGGGTGCGCCTTCCATCCTCGATGCCCCCATGCACAGGATCGGTGTCGGAGGGAACGCCCTCAGGGAGAGGTGGTTTCCGGGCGATTTCAAGCCTGTTGGTATCTCTGAGTCCAGATTCCTGTGCATTTCGAAGGAAACGCGCGGCGGAAAATGAATTCTCCCGATATTGTCCAAGGGTCGAGGATTCCGCAGGTCGGTTTCCAGGTCACCGGTATCGCGAGGAGGTTCCCATGGCGCTCTTGACCCGATTCATCGGAATGTTTTCTTCCGCCCCGTCGTCGCGAGTCTGGGCTCGTCAGCGATGGATGGAATCCGCTTCGCTTTGATCGAGGTCATCCGCTTCGGGGATTGACCTCGACGGATGCGGGTGGATGCGAACCTCGGCGATCAGGCCGGAGCACCCACCTTAGAATGCGTTCTTGGAGGGCTTGAAGACGAGTTGCCAGAACGTGAGGAAGCTGATCTTGAGGTCGAGCCAGATCGACCAGTTCCGGATATAGTCCAGATCGAATTCGATCCGCTTCTCCATCTTGTCCAACGTGTCGGTCTCGCCGCGCCAGCCGTTCACCTGAGCCCAGCCGGTGATCCCGGGTTTGACCTTGTGACGCAGCATGTACCCGTGGATCTTGCGACGGTATTCCTCGTTGTGGGCGATGGCGTGGGGGCGGGGGCCGACCACGGACATGGTTCCCTGCAGCACGTTGATGAACTGGGGGAATTCGTCGATGGAGGATTTCCTCAGGAAGGCGCCCAAGGGGGTGACACGTGCGTCGCCCTTCTTGGCTTGCTCGACCTTTTCGCCGTTGTCCATGACCCGCATGGAGCGGAATTTCCACACCTGGATCGGTTTGCCGTCGATGCCGTAGCGGTTCTGCTTGAAGACGGCGGGACCCGGCGAGGTGATTTTCACCAGCGCGGCGATGATCAGCATGGGGATGCCTGCCACGGCGAGGAACCCCAGGGCGAACACGATGTCGAATCCTCTCTTGAGGTACCAGTCGGTCTCGTTGTAGGGCAATTCGAACACGGAAATCGCGGCGAAGCGACCCAGATTCAGGATTC
The DNA here is from genome assembly GCA_020633825.1 of Fibrobacteria bacterium. Lineage (GTDB taxonomy): Bacteria > Fibrobacterota > Fibrobacteria > UBA5070 > UBA5070 > UBA5070. Next base: position 362,253 of record JACKCV010000001.1, read on the forward strand.
GACTGTTGAGAAGATTGAAGGTGAAGAAATCCGGAACGATGTAGACCGATGCGGTGGTGTCGGCCAGACGCTGGATGAGGAGCTTGACGCGATCGGTGGCGGCCAGTGGAAAACACAGGTAGACACGATCGAACTTCCCCTCCTTGGCCTGGGCGACCAGTTCCTCCAGGTCTCCGAGGATGCGGTCGGGGTGGATTTCCGGGGCCCGGATTCCGTGCGGGTCGCGGTCGTCGAACCAGCCGACCACCTTCATGCCAGCTTGCGGCATGTCCATGATCGTGCGTCCGACCTCCGATCCGAGCGGGCCGGCGGGAGCGATGGCGACGCGGCGGCGGTTGAGTCCCGTTCCTCGGAAGGCACCCAACAGGAAGCGGAAGGAGGTGCGCCAGAGGAGCAGACTGACCAGGGTTCCCGCGCCCCACAACCACAAGGACGAGATGGATAGACCAGGTTCGTCGGGGAAAACCGTCTGGATGAGGAAGGCGGAGATGGTGAGGGTGATGCTCCAGATGGCCAGCACCCGGAGAAGCTCCTGTCGGAGAGGGGCACCACGCCAGGAGGCGAAGAGTCCGTTGGGTTCGCCGATCAGGACATAGAGAAGGGCGGAGGCGATCGCCACCAGGAAACGGAGCGGATCGAGCGCCACTCCGTCGACGATCTGGGTGGCAGCGAAGATGGAAACGATCAAACCTGTCTCGGTCATCCGCACCATGGGTGCCATCTTGTGCTGAGCGGGCTGGATCAATGCATTCCCCGAGAAAATGTGACCGAACGGGCTCTACGTCCGCCGACAATACTTGCGTTCCAAACCTAGCTTCATTCCACGGTTGAATCATGGAGTCCCTCCCAGGCATTCCAGACCTCCGGATAACCGCAAGGTGCACGAGGGAGATTCGTCAAACCCGCGCAGGGGGACTTGGAAACTCGACCTTGGAGTCTAGATTTGGCGGCACTCATGACAGAACGCACGTTTGCCATCATCAAGCCCAACGCCGTCCGCTCCGCGCTGGTCGGGGAGATTCTCAGCCGCTACGAGACGGCTCGTTTGCGCATCGCGGGAGCCAAGCTCCTGCATGCCAGCCGAGAGAAAGTGGCTGGCTTCTACGCCGAACACGAAGGACGCCCTTTCTTCGAAGGCCTGTGTTCCTTCATGTCCTCCGGCCCGATCCTGGTGCTCGCCCTGGAAGGGGAAAACGCCATCGCGGATGTCCGTGCCCTCAACGGGGCCACCGATCCGGCCAAGGCCGCGCCCGGAACCATCCGCCACGCCTACGGTCCCTCCATGGGATCCAACGTCGTTCACAGCTCCGATTCCACCGAATCGGCCGCGCGTGAAATTTCCTACTGGTTCTCGCCCGACGAACTCTTCTCCTATGTGCAGAAGAGCTCGGTGGCCGACGAATAAATCTTTCCAGCCAACGCACACCAGACCGAGGTACGGAAATGAGCGAGAAGAGAGTGCTGATCGTCGGTGGGGGCCTTGCAGGCCTCGCCGCAGCCATGAGGGCCTGCGAATTGGGCCTGGACGTCGACATCTTCAGCATGGTGCATGTGAAGCGTTCGCACTCCGTGTGCGCGCAGGGCGGCATCAACGGTGCCGTGAACACCAAGGGTGAAGGGGACAGCCCCTACATCCACTTCGTCGACACCATCAAGGGCGGCGACTTCCTGGCCGACCAGCCCCCCGTGCTCTCCATGTGCGAAGCGGCTCCCAGCGTCATCAACATGATGGATCGCCTGGGCGTGACCTTCAATCGCACCCCCGAGGGACTCCTCGACTTCCGTCGCTTCGGCGGCACGCTGCATCACCGTACGGCCTTCGCCGGCGCCTCCACCGGCCAGCAGTTGCTCTACGGCCTGGACGAGCAGGTCCGTCGCTGGGAAGCCCAGGGCAAGGTCCGGAAGTTCGAGAACTGGGAATTCACCCGGATCATCCTCGACAAGGACGGGAAGGCCGCGGGCATCGTCGCCCAGGACCTCACCACCATGGAATTCCGCAGCTTCCCCGGCGTGGCCGTGGTGCTGGCCACCGGCGGTCCCGGGCTGATGTTCGGCAAGACCACCAATTCCACGATCAACTACGGGTCCGCCACCGCCGCCGCCTACAAGCAGGGCGTCTGGTACGGCAACCCCGAAATGGTCCAGATCCACCCCACCGGCATTCCCGGGTCCGACAAGCTCCGCCTCATCTCCGAGTCGGCGCGTGGCGAGGGTGGCCGCGTCTGGGTTCCTCGCAAGAAGAACGAGACGCGCCCCTGGAACGAAATCCCCACCGAGGACCGCTACTACTTCCTGGAAGAGCGCTACCCCTTGTACGGCAATCTCGTGCCTCGCGACATCGCGACCCGCGAGATCGCCCAGATCTGCACCAAGGAAGGTCTCGGAGTGGGTGGGCGCAACGCCGTCTACCTCGACCTCACCCATCGGTCCGAGGAGTACCTCCTCAAGAAGTTGGGTGCGATCCTCGACATCTACGAGAAATTCCGCGGCGTCGACCCCAAGAAGGTCCCCATGGAGATCTATCCCGCCTACCACTACTCGATGGGTGGGTTGTACGCGGGCTACGAGGCCGACTCCACCGGGCGACTGCTCAAGGATTCGCCTCTCAACCAGATGACCAACATCCCCGGCGTCTACGCCGTGGGCGAGGCCGACCACCAGTACCATGGCGCGAACCGTCTGGGAGCCAACTCCCTGATGAGCTGCATCTTCGCCGGCCTGGTGACCGGGGAGTCGGTCGTGGCCCTGGCGAAGAACTCCAAGTCCTCCGAGGTCCCTTCCTCGCTCCTCGAATCCGAGCAGAAGCTCGAAGAAGAGAAGTACAAGAAGCTCCTCGCCCAGGACGGACCCGAGAACCCCTTCGTGATCCACAAGGAGCTCGGCGAGGCCATGAGCGCGTTCTGCCTCATCGAGCGCAAGAACGACGAGCTCAAGCAGCTCCAGGGCATGATCGACAGCTTCGAAGCCCGTCTCAAGAAGGCTTCCAGCCTGGACAAGTCCGGATCGGGCAACATGAGCGCCGTGTTCCTGCGCCAGCTCGACGGCATGATCACCATGTCCAAGGCCGTCGTCGACGCGGCTCTCCTGCGCGACGAGTGCCGTGGCGCCCACTACAAGCCCGATTTCGAGAACGAGGCTCCCTCCAAGGAGACTCCGATCGACGATCCGGCCTGGACCGCCTACTACGAGAAGTTCCTGGCCCAGACCCAAACCTGGCTCAAGACCACCGTGGCCAAGTACGATCCGAACCAGTCGCGCCCCACGATCGATTTCAAGCCCGTCGATACCCGCCATCTCAGCCCCGAACCCCGCGACTACACGGGTGTCGGCAAGAAGGCGTGGAAGAAGTTCATGGACAATCGCCAGGCCTCAGAGGCCAAGGCCTAAGGCTCGCGGAGGAACCACGACATGAGCAAGACCGTCGAAATCCGCATCAAGCGTCAGGACAGTCCCAACGCTCCGGCGTACTGGACCGAGTTCTCGATCCCCTACGAGGAAGGGATGAACGTCATCTCCCTCCTCCAGTCGATCCGACGCGACCCCCGCGACAAGTCCGGCAAGACCGTCGCTCCCGTGACCTGGGAGTCGTCGTGCCTGGAGGAAGTCTGCGGCGCCTGCACCATGGTGATCAACGGGAAGGTCCGCCAGGCCTGCACCGCCCTGGTCGACAAGCTGGAGCAGCCCATCAGCCTCGAGCCGATGAACAAGTTCCCCGTCGAACGCGACCTTCGCGTCAACCGCCAGCGCATCTTCGACAATCTGAAGAAGATCAACGGCTGGGTCGAGGTCGACGGCTACCACGATCTCGGGCCGGGGCCTCGACAGAATCCGGCAGACCAGACCACCACCTACAAGTACTCCGAATGCATGAGCTGCGGCTGCTGCATGGACGTGTGCCCGCAGTTCACGCTGGACAACGCGTTCGTCGGCGCCGCGGTGCTCGGACAGGCGCGCCTGTTCAACATGCATCCCACCGGCAAGATGCAGATGCCCGCCCGCCTCGACAAGGTCACCCAGGAAGGCGGCATCCAGGACTGCGGACTCGCCCAGCAGTGCGTCAAGGCCTGCCCCAAGCACATCCCGCTGGTCGAGGCCATCGGGCAGCTGCAGCGGGACATCACGCTGTCCCAGGTCTTCGGAGCTCTCAAGAAGTGATCCCTCTCTGACATTTCCTGTCAGAGATCGAGAGCCCCCGCCCGTTACGGACGGGGGCTTTCTCTTTTTCCGTCGTGGGAGCCCGCGAGGCCATCCCCGGCGGAACCCAGGTCCAGTTTCGGAATCCACACCGTGATCGAGGAGAAGCCAGCCATGCCCACGTATTCCTTCGACGGACATCACCCCAAGCTCGCCCCGGGCGCCTGGATCGCCCCGGGCGCCCACGTCTCGGGCCAGGTCGTTCTCGGCGAGGACGTATCCATCTGGTACGGCGCCGTGTTGCGCGGAGACATCAACTCCATCTCCGTGGGAGCCCGTTCCAACATCCAGGACCTCGCCGTCGTCCACGTCGCCGACGGATTCGGCGCGGAAATCGGCGAGGATGTGGTCGTCGGCCACAGCGCCATCCTGCATGCCTGCAAGGTGGGGAACAACGTCCTGATCGGCATGGGATCCATCGTGATGGACGGCGCGGAGATCGGGGACGATTGCGTCATCGCCGCGGGAGCGCTGGTGCCTCCTGGCCGCAAGATCCCTTCGGGAAGCATGGTCGTGGGAGCCCCGGGGAAGGTGACCCGCGACACCACCGAGGCCGAGCGAGCCTTCAATCGGAGCCAGGCGGCCAAATACGTGCGGGTGAAGCAGCGAACGGAAACCTCGGAATCCGCCGCGGAGTGAACCTCGCCGCCGCGCTCTCGGGAAGGTTTCCGCCGGCGCGGTTTTGCACATTGTCGTTCGCCCATGAATCTGGATTCCATCGATCGCGCCCTGAAAACCGGTGAACGCCTGTCGCGCGAACAGGCACTGTTCCTCTTCGAGGAGGCTCCCCTGGAGTGGCTCCGGGAGCAGGCCGACGCCAAGCGGATCGAACTCCACGGATCCGCCGCGTTCTACAACCGGAACATCCATTTCGAGCCCACCAACAAGTGCGTGTACGCCTGCAAGTTCTGCGCGTTCGCGCGCCGCCCCGACCAGACTCCCGAGGAAGGCGCCTGGGATCACACCCTGGCCGACCTGGGGGCCATCCTGGATCGCTACCCGGATGGGGCCCTCACCGAAGTGCACATCACCGGAGGGGTCCATCCCGACCGCGGGGTCGAGTACGGGGAGGAACTCTGCCGGTTCGTCCTGGAGCGCAAGCCGGGAATCCACATCAAGGCCTTCACGGCGGTGGAAGTCGCCTTCTTCGCGCGCAAATCGGGATTGACCATCGAACAAGCCCTGGCAAGATTGAAACAGGCCGGGCTGGGGAGCCTGCCCGGCGGAGGCGCCGAGATCTTCGCTCCCGAGGTGCGTCGCAAGATCGCCGGAGGGAAGGCCCCCGCGCACCAGTGGCTGGAAATCCACGAAACGGCGCATCGGATCGGTCTGAAATCCAACGCCACGATGCTCTACGGACACCTCGAGGCGCGATCGGATCGGGTGGACCACATGGAGCGGCTGCGGGATCTCCAGGATCGCACCGGTGGATTCATGTCCTTCATCCCGTTGCGCTACCGCAACGAGAACAATGCCTTGTCCCACCTTCCCGAGGTGCCGCCCGACGAGGACTTCCGCACCTTCGCGGTCGCACGGTTGTTCCTCGACAACATCCCGCACCTGAAGGCCTACTGGGTCATGCTCGGCGTGGGGCAGGCTTGCCGCTCCCTGCACTGGGGCGTCGACGATCTCGACGGCACCGTGGACGATTCGACCCGGATCTACTCGATGGCCGGGGCCGAAGACAAGAATCCGTCCTTGACCTCCGAGAGGCTCCGGGAACTGATCGCCGCCGAAGGTCGGGAACCCGTGGAACGCGACAGCCTGTATCGACGGGTCTAGAGCGCGCGCCCCTCCTGGAAGGGGAGGGAATCCCTTCGATGGTCGTGGAGCCTCGTCGGACGCATCTCGGCTCCGACGAATCCCTCCTCGGAGCGTGGGGGATCCGGAAGGGGACGGATGGCTTCCCCCGAGGCGGGGCCGGGGTGGGTCGCTCCGCCCTTGGGCTCGTGCCGCCCCTGGCAGGATCGGAGAGCCGAGCCGACCAGGAGCACCAGGAGCAGGCCGGCGAGGATCCTCTCCCGGGAGGTCGCGTGGACGATTTCCGTCCCTTCCGCGGACCTTCCGGAAGCGCGAAGGCGTTCGCGGAGGGATTTCGCGAAACGGGATCGCGTCGAGCTGGAGGCCGCGGAAGCCCTGCGGTCTTCCAGTGCTTTCCGCTCGTTCAAGCGCGCCAGGAGTTCCCGGCAGGCTTGGATGACCTCCATGGCCGTGCTCAATCTGCGCACCGGCCATTTCTCCATCAGACGACGGATCAGGTAGAGGGTTCCCGACGACAGCACGACTCCATCCGGGAGCGTCCAATCGGGGGTGCCCTGGATGTGCCCTGCGAGAACCTGGTGCAGGGAGCCGCGGAAGGGAAGCCGGCCATAGACCAGGCGGTACAGGAGAACTCCCAAGGCGTAGAGATCCACCCGATGATCGGGATCGGTGCCTGCCTCGAGGGATTCCGGAGCCATGTAGTGGGGGGTTCCCACCATCCCGGAAGGCCGGGTGATCGCCGCGGCATGCGGGTCGCGCGCCAATCCGAGGTCGGCGATCTTCATGCTGCCGTCGGGGGCGACCAGGATGTTGGAGGGTTTGAGGTCGCGATGGACGACCCCCGCGCCGTGGGCCGCTTGCAGCCCGCGCGCGATCTGGCCCACCACACGCAACGCCAGATGTTCGTCGAACCTCCCACGTTCCTCGATCAGGGTTTCCAGCGTTCGTCCGGCGACGAATTCCATCACGATGTAGGGGTGCTGGTACTCCTCGCCCATGTCCAGGACGCGAACAACTCCCGGATGGTTCACCCTCGCCGCCAACCTGGCTTCTCGGCGGAATCTGGCAATCCACTCCTCGCGGACGGAACCCACCGGCGGAGGGGAGAGGAACTTGATCGCCACGCGCATCTCCAGCGTCGTGTGGTAGGCCTCGTGGACCACTCCCATCGAGCCGGACCCCAGCAGCGGTCCCATCCGACACCGGCCGATCATCGCGCCTTCCTCGATGCGCATCCCCGTCATGGCGTCCGTCCATCCTCGCGATCGGTGCCGTTCCTCTTCAGGCCCAGCTCGATGAAGTCCAGGCCGGCCCGTTCCTCCTCCGGTTCCAACCGGAAGCGCGTGGCCCGGGAAAGGATCCCTTGGAAGACCGCGCCCGAAAGCCATCCCCACAGCAGATAGGCGACCGGCCCCAGCAGGCACCAGGCGCGGAATCCCATCTCCCGGGGAGCTCCAGCGTCCCACCAGGGAGCCGCGGCGGCGCCGGACACGGCGAAGAAGGCCATCGTCCAGAGTGCGGAGTCCGGAATCCTTCGCCTGGGGGGGATGTCCGGGAGGAACAGGAGGAGGGATCCGCCCAGTCCGATCATCGATGCGATCGGCAGCGGCATCGGCTGCCCGCAGGGGGCCGCCAGGACGAGGGGGGCCCAGAGGGTGCGCGTGACGAGTTTCATCGAAACGATGCCCGTCCGGAGCAGACTCGACGCGAGCGCGCCGACCAGACCGGAGGCGACGAGGACGAAGTGGGCGGAGACGGTTTCGGCGGGGTTTTCCGCGAAGGCGATCGTCGGAGCAAGGACCGCCACGACGGCGAACAACGTCTCCGACAGGGGTTCCCCGGGATCCTCCCCGGCGGGACGCTCGGAACCGGGGTGGGGTCGACCCATGGCCGCCGCCAGGAATCCGACCGTCGAAGCGATGGCCAGTCCCAGGTGGGAAGGATCGATTCGCTCGCCCAGCCACCGTGCCAGGCCGCGATCGATGGCAAGTGCGACGGGAAGGACGAACAAGCCTTGGAAGAGGAGGGCGAAGAGGTAGGGGAAGAGACGCACGGAACGGCCGAAGAAGCGGAACAGGAGCCATCCGGGGAAGACCAGGAGAAGACTGGCCGTCAAGGCGTGCGATGGGGACGACCCCGCGTTCCCGACCAGCGTTTCCAGCCAGAGCCATCCCGCCGGAGGGACGAGCAGAGCCATGGCCAGCCGAAGCTCGAGGCCGTGGCGGTTCCGGGCGGAATTCGACTCCAGGTGCGATCTTCCGGCGAGGAGGAGCAGCCCCCATGAAACGGCACAGCAGAGAGGAGCCCAGGTTGCCGATTGTTGAACCAACGATCCGTCCATGGAAGATCAGGAAGTCTAGCGCAAGCAGGTTTCGAAACCGTTTCAAGCGGGGGGAGGGGATCCGGAAAAGACGTTTTTTGACTGCAGGAGCCCTCCTCGGGGGTGGCCCGACGCGGCGCGCCATGCGAGGTGGTTGACGGAATCTGTTCGTGGGAATCCGGGCCGCGCCCGTGCCCGGGGACGTCCGACCGATCGCCATGCGGACCGAGGGGATGTCGCCACGAGGGCCCGGGCCCGGATCCGGGCGGCCAGGATCCGTCCTTCCGCCCGGCGTCCCCGGCGGCTCAGAAGATGGCGACCCGCCGGGCTCCCCGACCCTGGACCTGCACCTGGACGACTCCGGGGGACGAGGGGAGCCGGAGGTCGATCCGGGGCCCTTCGCGATCGGATTGCAGGAGGATCCTCCCCTCCATGTCCCGGACGAGGATCCGGTTCGGTCCCGGCGGCAGTCCGCGCAGCACCATGCCCCAGGGCCGTCCTTCGATCGTCCAGGTTGGCTTCGGGGGAGGGCTTGCTCCGGATGATCCCGTTCGGCAAGCTTCCCCGGGGGGGCACCAGTTGTACAGCAGGATCTTGCCGGTCCCGTCCTCCTCGGCGGAGAGGATGCGCCGACCATCCGCGAGGACGGCGACGTTCAGCGGCTGGTTCATGTCGAAGGCCCCCGCGAACCATCCGACGCCGGAATCGGGGGCGAAATACCCGACCTTATCCCCGGTGCGGAGATCGAGGACGGAAATTTCCCCCCGGCATTTCATGGTCGCGCCCTTGGGGCCGACGGAGCCCTGGACATCGATGCACCGCGCATCGGGTCCCCGATCGATGAAGGGGACGTAGACGAACCGGTCGTCGGCGGTGAACCCGGTCGGAAGAACCATGGCGTAGGTGTTGATGTCCAGCCGCGGAATCACCGCGGAGCCGCTGTCGAGATGGGGAAGAGCGATCCGGCGCCAAGTGCGATGGTCTGTCGACCAGCCCTCCACGACGTAGAGGAAGTCGGGGTATCTCGAGGTCGCCCCGGAAAGAAGCATGCGATCGGTCTTCTCCTGGTACTGGAGCCGCAGGGCATCTCCGGCCCCCTCGGTGAAGGGGACGGTTTCCCGGACCACCGGGAATGCCCAGGTGGGCACTCCGTGGGCGTCGACCCCCGTGCATCTCAGCAAGCTGATTCCCCGCCCCCCCATCCGGATGGAGCCGCTGGCGTCGATGTCGACCCCCTTGACATAGGGATAGGCCAGATCGAAGAGTTGGAATTCCTCCTTCTGGACGCTTCCGTCGCCATTGGCATCGATCCACGCCCAACGCCGGGAGAGGGGCGCGGAGGAATCCAACACCGGGCGGAGGGTGTCCATCCATGGTCCCGCCTGGCGGCTGCCCGCGGTGAACACCGCGCAGGGAGCCACGATGTCCTGGCCTTCGAGGAATCGGAAGACGGCGACGAAATCCGAGCGCATCGTGGTCAGAAAGAGGAACTTCGCCCCGCCGATCTTGCGGACCCAGGCTGTTTCGAGGGGGGCTTGAAGGCGGATGTCATCGGGGAAACGGAGGGGATCGAGGGTGATGGCGGCGAGTTTCCAGGACTTCCCGGCGGGTTGGGTCCAGTCCATCGAGAACCGCTTGGAGTTGGTGTAGAGGGTGTTTCCCGCGGAATCGGGATCGAAATCCGCGGAATTCACGAACGCGAGCCCCTGGACTTGCCAAATCAAGGACGAATCCAGGGAGGAGAACGCTCGGATATCGGTCCCCCCCATCGTCTGCATGGGAATGCCCGTATTGCCTACGTAGATCGTCCCCGCGCTATCGACCCCGAGTCCACGGATTCCCCAGAACCGCCTTGGACCGGCCGCTCCCGGACGGGGGCCGCCGAAGACTCCGCCCGTCTCGCCGAAGGTTCGCTCCAGGATCCATCCGACCCCGTTCCTCCGAAAGATCTTCACGTTCTGGTCCGGCCCGTTGTCGGCCACCAGAAGTCTTCCGGAGAGGTCGAAGGCAATGGCGGTGGGGTCGAGGATCGATTCCACCCGGGTGCCGTCGTTGCAGGCCACCACGGGAACGGAATCGCCGGAAGTCGGAGGAAACGCAAGTTTGTAGAGGAAGCCCCTGCCGTAGAAATTCTCGATCCGGCAGGTATCCCGACCTCTCTTGGCGATCCGGGAGGAGGTCGAATCGAGCCACCAGTTCTTTTCGATCCGGCGACCGTTGGAATAGGCGCCGTTGGGCACATGCCCTTCGTCCCAGAAGCTCTTCGTCAGGACCATGGGCTTCGGGTACTGGTTCTGGGAGACGTAGACGACCGACATGTCCTCGATGAAGTTCTGGATGTGGTCGTCGGGCTTCCCGGAGGTGTTGGCAAGCCAGTGGACGTTCCCACCCAGTCTGGGAACCGCGCTGGAGAGGAAGCCGAGAAGAAGGGGGAGATGAAGTAGGATCATGCGCGTTCGGATCGGGGAAGGGTTCGAACAGGTGCGTCTCCGTCCATAATACCACTTCCGGCGCCTTTCCCGGATCCCGTGGCGCACAGCCTGGGCTCGGTGCATTACATTTGGTGCTCATGTCTTCCAAGTCCAAATCGTCGGCATCCAAGCCGAAGTCGCCTCCCGCAAAATCGAAGGGCGCGAATTCTCCGGCAAAATCCGGGAAGACCTCAGGGAAGACGCCCAAAACGCCTGCGAAACCCGCCGTGAAGTCGGTCGGAAAAGCGGCATCCAAGCCCGCGGCCCGTCCAACCAAACCCGTTGCGACCAAATCGGCCGTCGGCCGGGTGGTTCCGGGCGGAAAACCCAAGTCGCTCCCCCCAGTTGCCGCCCCCAAGCGGGTCGGGTCGGCCCCGAGCGCGAAGCCGAGTTCCGCCAAGGTCGCCTCCGGCAAACCCGTCGCCAAGCCGGCGAAGGCGGCAAAGCCTCTTTCCGTGCCCGCGCCAAAGGTCAAGTCGGCGGGGGGCAAGTCCGTTCCCACCAGAGGGACGAGCTCCGCCCCGAAGCCAGCAAAGAAGGCTCCCGTCACCAAGCCCACCCCATCTGCCAAGTCGAAGTCCCCGGGGAAGGCCCCGGTACCGGTCGCCAAGGCAGCTTCGAAGAACCTTCCCAAATCCAAGCCGGAGAAGGTCGTCCCTCCTCCCAAGAAGCCCTCGAAACCTGTTGCCAAGGACCGATCGGTTTCCCCCGAGGTGCCGCCCAAGCCCTCCAAAATCGCGACCAAGGAAGTCCTCGTTTCGGGGAAGGGCGCCTCCAAGGCTGCCAAATCCGAGAAAACCCTTGCCGAGGTTCGCGTCAAGGCCGGAAAGCCCGAGTTCGCCAAAGGCCCCTTCTTCCAGGAAGTTGCCCCGGGTTCTCCGGCGGCTCGCAAGACGAAAACGCCCCAAGCTCCGGCTTCCTCCCCCAAAAAACCCAAGGGTGAGGAAAGTCACGACGAATTGATCGCACGGATCGAACGAGAATTGCTCACCGTTCGGATGGTGACTCGCAAGGTCCAGCGCGCCCAGATCTGCACCAAATGTTGCATCAATCCCGTCGAGCCCGGCTACATGGTCGATCGCGACACCGGGTATTGTGCCGAATGCGCGATCGTTCTGGGATTGGGGCATACCCGCGAAGCGCGCCAGCAGAATTTCCACCCCAGCCTGATGAAGGCCGAGGAAGGCGAGAACTTCGCGGACTGATCCGTCCTCGATCGCCAGCTTCGTCCACGGGACCTTCCTGCGAGGTCGGTGTCCTCGTTTCTCGTCCCAGGCATCCACCATTCCAGGAACCATCCATGAGCCAGACTGCCGCAGACCTCCCCATCACCTTCCGACAGATCCTATTGGCCACCGTCGACGCCGAGTTCCGCCGGGACGCGATCGAGACCTTCCTTGCCGATCGCGAGGCTCGACCGGTGGTTCAGGAGGCCCTCCGGACCGTGGCCGCGATGCGGAAGCTTCGTCCCCAGACCATCTCGCAGTTCGGACGTGCCGAGAAGGTCAATCTGATCGCCGGGTCGCTGTCCCAGCCCATGTTCGAAACCTCCGCCATGCAGATCCTCCAGGTCTGGTTCCTCCGCAAGGGGCGCCCCTTGATGGCCACCCTCCTCGATGCCTGGGGAGTGAGCCACTCCAACGGAGAGCTGGAGGAGGACGCGATCGTTCCTCCTCTGCAGGCGTCCCAGGTTCGGGAGGCCGTGGCGGCTTTGGGACCGGAGCATTCGCCTTCCGCCATCGACGCCTACTTGGCCTACAGCCTCCTGGCACCGCCCGAAGACTCCTGGAGCGAGGCTTGCGGCGTCGTGTTGTCCGAACGGACCGCCAGCAAGGGCTAGAACCACGCGGATGCCCTCCCCGACGGTCTCGGAGGGCACCCGGCCAAGGGGCGCTTCCGGGTCAGGGCTTGGGCAGGAGCGCCGCGACCGTATCCCGTTCCGGAGCGTTGGGGTAGCGTGCGTCGATCTCCTTGGAGATCCGCCCCAGGCTCCAGGAGTTTCCGGCCAGATGGTGGTACCTCGCGGCCAGAAGCAGGATCCGCTTCCCCGGCGGATCCAGCCGGAAGAGGGTCTGCGGATCCATCCGGGCCCGCAGTTTGGCACTGTCGGGTTCCAGGAGAGCACCCCAGTAGGCCGCGATGGGGTGGTCGGGGGGCTCCAAGGCGGCGCAACGTTGTCGCGCGGCGGAGATATCCCCGAGGGATAGCCTCGCCAGACAGGCGCGATCCGCGGCATCGAGGGACTCCTGGGGCGATCCTGCCAAGAGGAGCGCGGTGAGCAGGCCGATCATGGGGAGCTCCATCCGTCGAGGGTGCGTCGGCCCAAGGCGTCGATCCGCACCCGATGGGCGGGACCCGGCGTCAATTGCAGGACCGAGGGCGGGTTCGGAAGGGCCACGAGGGTGTCGAGGGTCCGATCCAGCTCCAGTCCGGAAAGCCGCCGGCTGGTCCAGTCCCCGGTCGTGGCGGTGAGGATCGGTTCGATGGGACGAATCAGGCGGGATCCCACGACATCGAGTTCGGCGTCCAGCCAGGTCTTCAGGAGGTGCCGGAATTCCCTCGGGGATTCGATCCGCAGGGAGTCCCAGTCCCAGGCGGGATTCCACCATGCCTCCCCGGGATACCCGGCCGAGGCAAGCGACCAGGGAGCGTTCGCCGTCGGGCGGGTGAACGACCATCTCTCGCCGCGGGACCCGGCCAGTTCGAAGGAGCAGAGTCCCTTTCCGTTCTTGCAGGGATTCCTCGCCTCGACGGACAACTTCTGTTGCCTGGCCATCGACAGGATCCCGTCCTCGGTCACGTTGGGATCCACTCCGATCCGAGTCGGGAGCGACTTGGGGACGGCGCGGGCGACCAGGAGTCTCGTTCCCCCGTGGGGACTCCACGTCGCCGCCACCAGCGGAGCCGGACACTGGTCGCATCGGAATCCCTGGGCCAGGGAGGTGCGCGGAGGGGTGAAGAGCTTCCCGGGCAGCGCGTCGGGGTCGATTTCCGTCCAGGTTCCCGATCCCGCCAGGCCGTCGAGGATCGACCAGAAACGGGTTTCCGGAAGGTCGGTCTGCCTCAGATCCTTCTCCGCGCTCCATTCGCAGGATTGCAGCGAGCCGTCGCGCGCGGTATCCAGGCGGACGAGGATCTCGGCGCCTTCGTCCGTCGGTGTGGCCGGAGCCCTGAAGAGCCCTGGTCGCGCCGGGTCGGCGGGGGTCAATTTCCACGCCCGGGCGATGCTGGATGCCGGAGTGGCTTGGGCGAGTCCGCCGAGCACGAGGATCCAGGCCGCGCGGGAGGGATGGAGCCGGACCCTCCTCACGACTCGATGCTCCCGATGAAAGGCAGGTTCCTCCAGCGTTCGTCGTGGTCCAAGCCGTACCCGACCACGAAGACATCCGGGACCTGGAACCCGAAGAAGTCGGCTCGGACTTCCGACTCGCGGCGGGCCGGCTTGTCGAGCAGGAAACACCCCCGCACCGAAAGCGCCTCCATCTCCAGAAGGCGCTCCTTCAATCGGGTCCAGGTTCTCCCCGTGTCGAGGATGTCGTCGACCACCAGGACATGACGATCCTGGATCGACTCCGGGGGAGGGGTGGAAAGGATGGGCTCCGCACCGGGTACCGTACCGGATCCGTAGCTGCTGGAGAGGGCGAACTCCAGCCTGCAGGGAGTCCGCAGCTCCCGCAGGAGGTCCGCCGCGAAAACCATCCCACCCTTGAGGACGGGGAGGAGAACGAACTCCTCGCCGTCGTAGTGGCGGTCGATGTCGCGGGCCATCTGGGCGACCCGCGCCTGGATCTGTCGGGCTTGGAGAAGAGGGGACGGGGAGGTCACGCGGTTTCGTCCTCGGGAAGGGATGAAACCTCGACGGGGATCTCGAGGATCTCGCGGGCCAAGTCCATGTCGAAATTCAGTCGTTCGAGGACGATCACCCAGAGGCGCCCGCACTCCCGTTCGACGGCGCTGAACGAGGATTGCCGCAGGAGGGGATGGAGATGCTCCTCCATCATATGGGAGGCGAGATTCTCCAGGGGAGCCTTCGAGACGGGGATCTTCGCCTCCTCGGCGAGGTCGAGCAGCAGGACCAGGGTCGCGGCGTCGGATGTCTGGGGCGTCGGCCACAGGGAGACCATCAGATCCTGGAGTTTTCGATCGACGATGCGCCCTGGAAGGGAGACCCGAAGGTCGAGCCGCTCCTCCTGGGCCTGGGAGAGGATGGAGCGGATCCGCGACACTTCCTCGACGGCTGGATTCTGGAGCACGGCGAGAACCGCCTCCGCCAGGGCTTTCTCCAGCAGGAGGGTCCTGGCGAAGGACAAGTGGGTGGGCAGAGGAAGGTTCAGCTGGAGAAGGTCCGCGCGGGCTCGACGGGCATGCTGGTCGAGGGATTCGAGATCCCCCTGGATCTCCTCGAGCGAGGAGCGGATCTTGCCCTCCGCCAGTTCCCGTCGGGTGTCGAGATCGAAGCGGGATGCTTCGATCGCCTCCCCGCTCCATTTGCTGGCGAGGTGGGCTCGGAGCTGCTCCGCTTCCGCATCCCAGGAAACCTCCGGGAAGGGCCCCTCCCCCTCCAGGATCCAGGCGCGGGCGGATTCCCCGCTGGCGGTGTGGGAGACGGCGCGGAAATGGATCGGATCCCCACCGACGGGATCGCGGAGCTCGACGCGGACTTCCGCGAAGCCGTCCCGCGGTCGGCGGACGACATCGGCGGCGTTCGTGGTTTCGCTGGGCACCCCCAGGCCTTCCGCCGCCCGGACCGCGGCTTGCGCGGCCACTCGTCGAGGGCTTTCCGAAGAGGGAACCACCCAGTTCTCCCAGATCCACTCCCCGGTCCGATTCCCCACGTTGGAACGGCCACGGGCCAACGCGTCCCGGATCCAGGGCTCGGGAGACGGGAGTCCGAGCTGGGTGCAGAGTTCACAGACCCTCAGGGCGTAGCGCATGTTCTGGACGGGCTCCAGGCCTCCGAGGTCGTCGAAGAACCATGCACAGCTGGTGAGGGAGAACTGTCCCATCCGAACAAGCTCCATCAGCTGGTGCGCCTTCCGTCGATCGGCTCCGGGGACGAGGTGGCGCCCCTCCCAGGCGGCTCGGTCGAGCCGTCCGGTCCGGATGGAAATCCAGTCGATGCGCGCCGCCCAGGGATCGAGGAACAGGGTGGAAGCGAGGGTGTCCCATGCCTTCTCCGCGGCGTTGCGAGCCAACTCCATCGCCTCCCGCAACGGAGTGCGCCAGGCTTGGTTCCATCCGGGACCTCCTCCCGTGGAGCAGCCGCAATCCCTCTGCCACCGCCCCGTGCCGTGGGCGCAGGACCAGGCCGTGCCTTCGCCATGGGCGTTCTTGAGGCGCACTTCCTCGACGGGGGGGCGCAGATCGAGAAACCTGCCGAAGTTCGTCGGGACGATCCCTTCCTCGGGAATCAAGACGTCGAAGAGATAGGCCAGCGCCATGTCTCCGAAGGGCTCGTGGTGCCCGTAGCTTTCCCCATCCGTGCCGACAGATACGAGGCGAGGCAATTCGTCGGCGGCCCAGGCCCCCTTGAGACGTTGGTGGAACACCTGGGCATCGCGAAGCAGATGCTCGAACCCGACGGCGGAGGAAATCGGCCCGTCGTAGAAGAAGACATCCAGATGCCCGGCGCACAGGGGCTCGCCGTTTTCATCCAGCGGATAGATGCGGTACGGTCGGGTGGGATCGATCGAGGAGTCGGAAACATCCTGCCAGACGTCGCTTCCCATCGGGCGGATCCGGTCGGCCTGGGTCGGTGCCAGGATCGTGAAGCGGATCCCGGCTTGGATCAGAGCGACGACCGATTGGATGTCGATGGCGGTTTCGGCCAGCCACATTCCTTCGGGAACGCGACCGAAGCGATCCTGAAATTCACGGATACCCCAAGCGATCTGGGTTTTTCGATCGCGATCGGTCCCCAGGGGCATGATGATGTGGTTGTACACCTGGGCGACGGCGTTTCCGTGACCACCCTGGTCCAGGGATGATTTGCGATCGGCCTCCTGGATCCTGGCGAGGGTTTCCGGATCGTGGGAGGCCATCCACTCCAACAGGGTGGGGCCGAAATTGAAGGACATCCAGCGATAGTTGTTGACCAGGCCCCGGATGCGGCCTCGCGCATCGAGTAGACGGGAGGCGCCGTTGGGCGCGTAGCACTCCCGTGCGATCCGTTCGTTCCAGTCGTGGTGGGGAAGAGCGCTTTCCTGGGCTTCGTACTCGCCTGTCCAGGGGTTTTCCCGGGGAGGTTGGTAGAAGTGACCGTGGATGCACAGATGCATGGGGTGGAGGTTGGTCATGTCATGGATCCTTGGTACCTGGACATCGAGGTGCTCATCCGAGGATCGAGGATAGCAAAACGGCGGTCTTCAGGCCTCCGTCCCCGCGGGAACCGTCGGGTGGAGGATGAAGATCGCCGTCGATTTCGTTCCAGGCCCGGCCCGTATCCTGGGTGCCGGACCTGGAAAAGCCGCTCCTCCGGGAAGAGGAGCGGCTGCGCACCGGAAAGGAGGAATCAGGCGGCCAAGGCGAGTTCGCGAGCGCGGTCGCGGAGGCGGGCCAGAGCACGCTCCTTGATTTGACGCACGCGTTCCTTGGACAATCCCACCACTTTCCCGATTTCCTGCAGATTGAAGGCCTCCCCGAATCCGATTCCGAAGTACATGCAGAGCACGCGCTTCTCCTGGGCGGGAAGATCTTCGATCATTTCATGGAGGTTCTCCAGTTCATCGACGCCTTCGACGTGGGCATCCGGGAGAAGGGCCTCGTCGTCGCGGATCAAATCGACCAGGCTGGCGTCTCCGTCGTCGTCGATCTTGGCATCGAGACTGGCGTGGCGCTGGCCCATTTCGACGACCTTCTCGATGGCCTCGGCCGTCATGCCCATGCGGCGCCCGAGCTCCTCGGAGTCGGTGACCCACGATCCGCCGACCGACTGGGTCATGGGGTGGTTCACTTTGCTGAAGCGACGGAGGATCAACTCCTTTTCCGCGGAGATCCGCACCAGGCGGGCTTTTTCGGCGATGGCGCGGGTGATCGATTGGCGAATCCACCAAACGGCGTAGCTGATGAACTTCAGGTCGCGGGAGGTGTCGAAACGCTTGGCGGCTTCGATCAAACCGACGTTCCCTTCGTTGATCAACTCGGGCAGGGCCAGGCCCTGATTCCGGTACATGAAGGCCACATTGACGACGAAGCGGAGGTTGGCGCAGATCAGTTTGTGTTCCGCGCCGGGCTCCCCCTTGGCCAGAAGATCGAGAAGTGCCCGCTCTTCGGAACGCTTGAGCAGCGGATAACGCTGGATGTCCTTGATGTACTGGTTGTAGAGGTGGGAGCCTTCCCAAGAATCCTTCGAAATGTTGGCCATCGTGGTCTTCCTTTTGTGGAGTGTCAGGCGACCTTTAGAAGATGAGGGGCGCGGAGAGAGCGAGTGTCTCCGTTGTGTCACGTGAGCGTCGGGGTTCGCCCGCATCGTGTCACGGCAAAAACACGCAAGTTTTTTCTTCCAAGTCCTTGACAGAGCACGAGTAGTAGCCTACTTTCCGTGACTCGATTTCCGGGTGTGCCAGCGTAGCTCAGTTGGTAGAGCAACTGATTTGTAATCAGTCGGTCGCAGGTTCGACTCCTGTCGCTGGCTTCGTTGGAACTTTCAGGAAGGGTCGGTGCCCGAGTGGTTAATGGGGGCGGACTGTAAATCCGCTGACGCGAGTCTACGGTGGTTCGAACCCACCCCGGCCCATCCTGAAGGTCCTCTCCGGAATTCGAGTCGTGCGGACATAACTCAATTGGTAGAGTTCCACCCTTCCAAGGTGGCTGTTGTGAGTTCGAATCTCATTGTCCGCTCCACGCCCAGATAGCTCAGTGGTAGAGCACTTCCTTGGTAAGGAAGAGGTCCCGGGTTCGAGTCCCGGTCTGGGCTCTCCCTCATCACCATCACCTCGCAGTCGAGGAGCAATTCATGGCCAAGGAAAAGTTCGATCGCAAAAAGCCGCATATGAACGTCGGCACCATCGGCCACGTTGACCACGGCAAGACCACCTTGACCGCCGCGATCACCACCGTGGCCGCCAAGACCTTCGGCGGTCAGGCCAAAGGCTACGATCAGATCGACAACGCGCCCGAAGAAAAGGCTCGTGGGATCACCATCAACACCTCGCACGTCGAGTACGAGTCCAACGAGCGCCACTACGCGCACGTCGACTGCCCCGGACACGCCGACTACGTGAAGAACATGATCACCGGCGCGGCCCAGATGGACGGCGCGATCCTGGTGGTTGCCGCGACCGACGGCCCCATGCCCCAGACCCGCGAGCACATCCTGCTGGCCCGTCAGGTCGGCGTGCCCGCGATCGTCGTGTTCATGAACAAGTGCGACATGGTCGACGACGCCGAACTCCTCGACCTCGTCGAAATGGAAGTCCGCGAGCTCCTCAGCAAGTACAGCTTCCCCGGCGACGACACTCCCATCATCCGCGGCTCGGCTCTCAAGGCCCTCGAGGGTGACGAAGGCGAGTGGGGCGTCAAGAAGGTCGTCGAGCTCCTCGACGCCGTCGACAGCTTCATCCCGATGCCGGCCCGCGCCGTCGATCGTCCCTTCCTGATGCCCATCGAAGACGTCTTCTCGATCACCGGCCGCGGCACCGTCGGCACCGGCCGTATCGAGTCCGGCATCTGCAAGGTCGGCGAGGAAGTCGAGCGCGTCGGTCTGGTCGAAGACACCAAGAAGTTCGTCGTCACCGGCGTCGAAATGTTCCGCAAGCTTCTGGACCAGGGCCAGGCTGGCGACAACGTGGGCGTGCTTCTGCGCGGCTGCGACAAGTCCGACATCGAGCGCGGCCAGGTTCTGGCCAAGCCGGGTTCGATCAAGCCCCACACCAAGTTCAAGGGCGAGATCTACGTCCTGTCCAAGGAAGAGGGCGGCCGTCACACTCCGTTCTTCAAGGGCTACCGTCCCCAGTTCTACTTCCGCACCACGGACGTGACCGGTTCGGTCGAGCTTCCCGAAGGCGTGGAAATGGTGATGCCCGGCGACACGATTTCGATCGTCGGCGAGCTCATCGTTCCCGTTGCCATGGACAAGGGCCTCAAGTTCGCCATCCGTGAAGGCGGCCGCACCATCGGCGCCGGCACCGTCACCGAAATCGTCGCGTGAGTTTCCCCCGCCCGCGGATTCGCGGGCGGGTCAAAGGGGAATAGCTCAATTGGTAGAGTAGCGGTCTCCAAAACCGTTGGTTGTGGGTTCGAGTCCCTCTTCCCCTGTAGATCTCGAAAGGATCCGTTGTGCGCAAGTTGTACCAGTACTTCCTCGAGGTCGTCGCCGAAGGAAAGAAAGTCACCTGGCCTCCCCGCCCGGAGCTTTTCCAAAGCACGTGGGTGGTCATGATTTTCAGTCTGCTCTGCGGATTGTTCGTCACGTTGGTCGACCTCGGTGTCGGCTTCCTGGTCGAACGCATCCTCGGAGCGGGAGCCTAACATGCTTTGGTACGTATTGCACACCTATTCCGGGCAAGAGACCAAGGTCAAGGCCTATCTCGACGATCTCGTCGAACGGGACGAATCCCTTCGCGCCGTGGTCGGACAGATCCTGGTTCCTTCCGAGGAAGTCACGCAGGTGCGCAACGGAAAGAAAATCCGCCAAACGCGCCGAGACTACCCCAGTTATGTGTTGATCGAAATGGAGATGACCAAGGACGGCTTCCACGCCGTCTTGAACATCCCCGGTGTCACCCACTTCGTGGGCGTCAACAACAAGCCGCAGCCGCTCCGCAAGGCGGAAGTCGATCGAATCCTCGGCCGTAACGGCCAGGACCGCCCGACTCCCGCTGGAACGACGGTGCAGATCCCCTACAAGCCGGGCGACGCCGTCCGGATCAATGAGGGGCCGTTCAAGGACTTCGACGGAACTGTCGAGGAAGTCCACGCGGACAAGGGAAAGCTCAAAGTGATGGTCAGCGTCTTCGGGCGCTCCACCCCGGTCGAGCTCGACTTCCGCCAGGTGAGCGAAATCTAGACCACCACTGGACAAGTGGGCGGCGAGGATGTAACTTTCACCCCCCAAAATTTTCCATGGCCCGCAAGGCCTTGTCATCGAAGAAGATAGCCCGCCTCGAGCGGCGCAGAATCCGGGAGTAGGGCCTTGGCCAAGAAAATCACCGGCTACATCAAGCTCCAGATCCCCGCAGGTGCGGCGAATCCTTCGCCCCCCGTGGGTCCCGCCCTTGGACAAAAGGGTGTGAACATCATGGAGTTCTGCAAGCAGTTCAATGCTCGCACGCAGGACCAGAAGGGCATGATCATCCCCGTGGTGATCACCGTGTACGCGGATCGCTCTTTCACCTTCATCACCAAGACGCCTCCGGTGCCGGTCCTTCTCAAGAAGGCTGCGGGCATCGAAAGCGGTTCGGGCGAGCCCAACCGCAAGAAGGTCGGCAAGGTGACGGAGGCTCAGGTCTTGGAGATCGCGAAGCTCAAGATGCCCGACCTGAACACGCTGTCCGAGGAATCGGCCGCGTCGCAGGTTCGTGGAACGGCCGTGAGCATGGGTCTCACGGTCGAAGGATAACCCAAAAGGAAATCTCGATGAAGCATGGCAAGAAGTATCGGGAGGCCGCCGAAAAGGCTGCCGTTCGCACCGAGTGGACCCTTCCAGAAGCCCTCAAGTTTCTGAAGGAGAACCGCGTGGCCAAGTTCGACGAGACGATCGAAGTCGCGATGAATCTGGGAGTCGATCCCAAGCATTCCGACCAGATGGTCCGTGGAACGGTCGTTCTGCCCAATGGAACCGGCAAGACCGTTCGGGTCTTGGTGTTCACCAAGGGTGAAAAGATCGCCGAGGCGCAGGCTGCCGGAGCGGATCACGTCGGTTCCGAAGAGTTGGTGGAGAAGATCCAGGGTGGATGGATGGAGTTCGACGTCGTCGTCGCGACCCCCGACATGATGCCCACGGTCGGCAAGCTGGCGCGTCTTCTCGGACCGCGCGGCCTGATGCCCTCCCCGAAGACCGGCACCGTCGGCATCAACGTCAAGGAAATCATCGCCGAGCTCAAGGCTGGCAAGATCTCCTACCGCGTCGACAAGGGTGCGAACGTCCAGGCGCCCGTGGGCAAGATTTCTTTCACGCCCGAAGCGCTGGAAGAAAACGCTGTGGCCCTCATCCGCTCGATCGTACGTGCCAAGCCCCAGGCGGCCAAGGGCACCTACGTCAAGAGCATCACCATCTCCAGCACCATGAGCCCCGGCCTGCCGGTCGAGCTCTCGCTGGCACGCGTCTGAGGGGGCACGACCAATGATCAGCCTCGACAAGAAGAAACAGACGACCGACACGCTGGACGCGGCTTTGGCCCAGTTTGGCGCCGTTTTCCTGGTCGACTTCGGCCGGATCAAGGTCCAAAGCGATGTGGAACTCCGGAAGGCTCTGCGCAAGCAGGGAATCTTCTACCGCGTCGCCAAGAACACCTTGCTGAAGCGCGCCTTGCACAAGGCGGGAGTCACCAACCTCGACGGCCTGCTCGAAAACCCCACCGCCATCCTGGTGGGAAGCGTGGAAGATCCCGTCGCGCCCGCCCGTGCGATCGTGGAGTTCCAGAAGGCCAATGCGGGCCTGCTGGAGTCCAAGGCGTCCTGGATCGACGGCGACGTGTTCCCCGGCAAGCAGATCGGCGACGTCGCCAAGATGCCCGGCAAGCGCGAATTGCAAGCGCAGGTCATCCAGCTGTTCCTCAGCCCGGGCGCGACTCTCGTCGGCCTCATCAAGGGCCCAGGTTCGCAGGTCGCCAGCCAGATCGAATCTCTCGTCAAGCGCCTCGAAGAAGCCGCCTGACCTCAAGACTTCACCAACCAACCACCCTAAAAGGAAACAACCATGTCCGAGACCAAGTCCTTCGCAGCCGAAATCGTCGAGCTCGGTGACAAAATCGTCGCTCTTTCGCTGGCCCAGGCCCGCGCCCTCTCCGAGTACCTCAAGGAAGTCCACGGCCTCGAGGCCGCCGCTGGTGGCGTCATGATGGCCGCCGCTCCCGCCGCCGCCGCCGCTCCCGCCGAGGAAGAGAAGACCGAATTCGACGTCGTTCTCGCCGAAGCTGGCGCCAACAAGATCGGCGTGATCAAGGTCGTCCGCGAAGTCACCGGCCTGGGCCTCAAGGAAGCCAAGGATCTCGTTGACGGCGCTCCCAAGACCGTCAAGGAAGCCGTGGCCAAGGCTGACGCCGAAGGTCTGAAGAAGAAGCTGGAAGAAGCCGGGGCTAAGGTCACCCTCAAGTAAGGGTGTCATTTCTCCTCAAATCAAGACTCCTGGGCCCCTCGCTAGGGCGAGGGCAGGGGTCTTTTTTGTTTGTCCCAACCGGCAGCAACCGCTGCCGGTCGTTCCGTGTTGATGAATACCACGAGGCGGGTCGATGACTGAGCGCAAGAGCTTCGCGAAAAGCAAGTACTCGATGGAGATTCCCTTCCTCCTTGAGGTCCAGGTCGACTCCTTCAATCGGTTCCTCCAGATCGGAACTCTTCCGAAGGATCGCCGAAGCGAAGGGTTGGAATCCGTGTTCCGGGAAACCTTCCCGATCACCGACGTCAAGGAGCAGTACCAGCTCGTATACGAGGGGTACAGCTTGGGAGTTCCCAAGTACTCCATCCCGGAGTGCCAGGAACGTGGCATGACCTACGCCGCCCCTCTGCGGGCGACACTCTCCCTGAACGTCTTCAAGACCGAAGGGGAAGAAAAGACGTTCCAGGAAAAGATCACCAACGATGTCTACTTCGGTGACATCCCCCTGCTGACGGAGAACGGGACGTTCATCGTCAACGGAGCGGAGCGCGTGGTCGTCAGCCAGCTGCACCGCAGTCCTGGCGTGTCCTTCGACGAAGAGTTCCACCCCAACGGCAAGCGTCTTCTCAAGGCGCGCATCATCCCCTACCGCGGGTCCTGGGTGGAGTTCCTCCTCGATGTCAACGATGCGATGTACATCAACATCGATCGTCGTCGCAAATTGCCCGCGACCATTCTCCTGCGCGCCATCGGCTGGACCGATGCGGCCTCCATCCTGGAGCTGTTCTATCCCATCGCCGAGAAGGCGCTCGCGCCGGAATTGGCCGGATTCGTCCTCGCCCAGGATGCGATCACCTCCGAAGGCGAGATCCTCGCCGAAGCCAACGCGGTTCTGACCGAGGCGTTGATCGAGAACCTCCAGAAGGCCGGACTGGAGACCATTCGAATCGTCGATCTCGACATCGACACCGATCCGGTGATCCACAACACCCTGGACGTCGACCCCACCACCGGGGAAGAAGACGCTCTGCAGAAGATCTACCAGGTCATCCGCCCCGGAGATCCGCCGAACGTCGAGACCGCGCGCACCCTCATCTGGAGGATGTTCTTCGACGAGAAGCGCTACGATCTCGGAGAAGTGGGTCGCTACCGCATGAACAGCCGTCTGGAGCTCGAGATCGAGCAGCAGATCCGCACCATGACCAAGGATGATTTCCTGGCCATCATGCGCTATCTGGTCGGTCTGTTCAACGGTCGCATGAAGGATGCTTCGGGCAAGGAAGTCGTCCCCTACATCGACGACATCGACCATCTCGGCAACCGTCGCGCCCGTTCGGTCGGAGAGCTCCTCTCCAACCAGTTCGCCGTGGCCTTCACTCGCATGAGCCGCACCATCCGCGAGCGCCTGTCTCTCCGCGACACCGAAGAGATGACCCCGCAGGACCTGGTCAATGCCCGCACCATCAACGCCGTGATCGCGACCTTCTTCGGATCTTCGCAATTGTCGCAGTTCATGGACCAGACCAATCCGCTGGCCGAGCTGACGCACAAGCGCCGTCTTTCGGCCCTCGGACCGGGTGGTCTGACCCGCGAGCGCGCCGGCTTCGAAGTCCGCGACGTGCACCACACCCACTACGGGCGCTTGTGCCCGATCGAGACGCCGGAAGGTCCGAACATCGGTCTGATCAGCTCGATGTCCACCTACGCGCGTGTCAACGCCTACGGGTTCATCGAGACTCCCTACCGCAAGGTCGAGAACGGCAAGGTCACCGGCCAGATCGACTACCTGACCGCGGACAAGGAAGACAACTTCATCATCGCTCCCGCCAATACGCCGGTGACCGAGGATGGAGCCCTCCGGGACGAATTCGTGATCGCTCGCCAGCAGGGCGAGTTCCCGCTGCTTCGCCGCGACGAAATCAACTACATGGACGTCTCGCCGCGTCAGTTGGTCTCGGTGGCCGCGGGTCTCATCCCGTTCCTCGAACACGACGACGCCAACCGCGCCTTGATGGGCTCCAACATGCAGCGCCAGGCGGTTCCGCTCCTGCGTTCGGAAGCTCCCGTGGTCGGCACCGGTCTGGAGGCCCGTTCGGCGCTCGATTCCGGCTCCATGATCCTGGCCCGCAATCCGGGTGTCGTCGAGCGCGTCGACGCTTCCCGCGTCATCGTCCGCCGGGACAAGGGAGAAGTCCGCGAGGACGACTTCCTCGACATGCCGGAGTTCGACGTCTACGACATGCGCAAGATGCGCCGGTCCAACCAGGACACGGTGATCAACCAGAAGCCCATCGTCGATCTCGGACAGCGCGTCGAAAAGGGGACCCCCCTGGCCGACGGCGCCTCCACCGACCATGGCGAGCTGGCATTGGGCAAGAACATCCTCGTTTCGTTCCTTCCCTGGAACGGGTACAACTTCGAGGACGCGATCATCATCTCCGAGGAGTTGCTGGTCAAGGACACCTTCACCAGCATCCACATCGAGGAATACGAGCTCGAAGTCCGCGACACCAAGCGCGGTGCCGAGGAACTGACCCGCGAAATTCCCAATGTCGGTGAAGACGCGATCGCCAACCTCGACGAGCTCGGTGTCATCCGGGTCGGCGCCGAGGTCAACTCCGGCGACATCCTGGTCGGCAAGGTGACTCCGAAGGGCGAGACCGAGCTCTCCCCGGAAGAACGCCTCCTCCGCGCGATCTTCGGCGAGAAGGCCAACGACGTTCGCGACAGTTCCCTGAAGGCTCCTCCGGGCATGAAGGGGATCGTGATCGAAACCCGCGTCTTCTCCCGCAAGGAGAAGGACAAGAAGTCCAAGAAGGCCGACAAGGATCGCATCGAAAAGATCAAGTCGGAGCTGGGCCTGAAGATCCAGGAAATCCGCGAAGCTCGCGATCGCAAGCTGGGCGAACTGCTCGACGGGCAGGTTTCCGGTGAAGTTCGCGACGCCGCGACTTCCGAGATCCTCGTGACCGCGGGCAAGAAGTGGAGCAAGCAGCTCGTGGCGCGCACGTCCTTCGACGACGTGGCCATCAGCAGCAAGTTCTGCGAAGACGAAGCCTTGGATGCCAAGATCTCCAAGATCGTCGAAACCGCCCAGGAAATGATCCGCCAGCACGAAGACCGTCTCGACAAGGAGATCGACAAGATCGTCCGCGGCGACGAGCTGAAGCCCGGCGTCCTGCAGCTGGTCAAGGTCTACATCGCCAAGAAGCGCCGGCTTTCGGTCGGTGACAAGATGGCGGGTCGCCACGGCAACAAGGGTGTCATCTCCAAGATCGTCCCTGTCGAGGACATGCCCTACATCGAGGGGGGCACTCCGGTGCAGATCCTCTTGAACCCACTGGGCGTGCCTTCCCGTATGAACGTGGGACAGATCCTGGAAGTCTCCCTCGGCTGGGCCGCCAAGACCCTCGGGTACAAGTTGGCGACTCCCGTGTTCGATGGTGCGACCTTCGAAGACATCGAAGTCGAGCTGGAGAAGGCGGGGATCCCCCAGACCGGCAAGGTCAAGTTGTTCGACGGTCGCTCGGGCGAGCGCCTGGAGAACAGCACCACGGTCGGCTACATGTACATGCTGAAGCTGGGACACCTTGTCGACGACAAGATCCACGCCCGCTCCATCGGCCCCTACTCCCTCGTGACCCAGCAACCGCTGGGCGGCAAGAGTCAGTTCGGTGGCCAGCGTTTCGGCGAAATGGAAGTGTGGGCTCTCGAAGCCTACGGCGCGGCCTACACCTTGCAGGAACTCCTGACGGTGAAGTCCGACGACGTCGTGGGCCGTTCGAAGATCTACGAGGCGATCGTCAAGGGCGAGAACGCCCCGAAGCCTGGTCTTCCCGAGAGCTTCAACGTGTTGATCAAGGAAATGCAGGCCTTGGCCCTGGATGTCCGATTCACGCCCGACGGCGAAGCCGAAGCATGAACGGCCAGGACAAGAGCGCGACTGGATATCGGAGGATTCGATGAACGAGAGCACGACCGGCTTCGAGACCGCGATCCCTGACACCGGGGCCATCTCCATCCAGCTGGCCAGTCCGGAGATCATCCGGAGCTGGTCCTTCGGAGAGGTGACCAAGCCCGAAACGATCAATTACCGCACGTTCAAGCCGGAAAAAGACGGCCTGTTCTGCGAGAAGATCTTCGGGCCGGTGAAGAATTGGGAATGCTCGTGCGGCAAGTACAAGCGCATCCGCTATCGCGGCGTGGTCTGCGACCGTTGCGGCGTCGAGGTGACCCACTCCAAGGTTCGCCGCGAGCGCATGGGCCATATCGAACTGGCCGTTCCCGTGGTGCACATCTGGTTCTTCAAGAGCCTCCCCTCCATGATCGGACAGCTGCTCGGAATGAGCATCACGCACCTCGAGCGCGTGATCTACTACGAGTCCTACCTGGTCCTGAATCCCGGGAACACCGAGCTCAAGCGGGCCCAGCTGGTCACCGAGGACGAGTACATCAACCTCGAAGACGAGGGACGCGAGTTCGACGCCAAGATGGGCGCCCCCGCGGTCAAACAGATGCTCGCGGAAAT
This sequence comes from Fibrobacteria bacterium, assembly GCA_020633825.1. Lineage (GTDB taxonomy): Bacteria > Fibrobacterota > Fibrobacteria > UBA5070 > UBA5070 > UBA5070. The sequence continues at coordinate 389,783 of JACKCV010000001.1, forward strand.
CGACCTCGAACACCTGTCGCGCGATCTGCGCGCCCGGGTCAAGGTCGAGACCTCCGTCCAGCGCAAGCTCGACACCCTCAAGCGCCTGCGCATCGTCGAGGCCTTCCGGAAGTCCGAGAATCGTCCCGAGTGGATGGTCCTGGATGTCCTGCCGGTCATTCCTCCCGATCTGCGTCCGTTGGTGCCTCTCGAAGGCGGCCGGTTCGCGACCTCCGATCTCAACGACCTCTACCGTCGCGTGATCAATCGCAACAACCGACTCAAGAAGCTCATCGACATCAAGGCTCCCGAAGTCATCTTGCGCAACGAAAAGCGCATGTTGCAGGAAGCCGTCGACGTCCTCTTCGACAACGGTCGTCGGACCGTTTCCGTCAAGGGTGAGGGGCGTCGTCCCCTGAAGTCGCTCTCGGAGCTGCTCAAGGGCAAGAACGGCCGCTTCCGCCAGAACCTGCTGGGCAAGCGCGTCGACTACTCCGGTCGTTCCGTCATCGTGGTGGGACCCGAATTGCGCCTCTTCCAGTGCGGTCTGCCCAAGACCATGGCCCTGGAGCTGTACAAGCCCTTCATCATCCAGAAGCTGGAGGAGAGGGGGATCGCGCACACCGTCAAGAGCGCGAAGAAGTACATCGAAAAGGAAAAGCCGGAAGTCTGGGACATCCTCGAAGAAATCATCAAGGATCACCCCGTTCTCCTCAACCGTGCACCGACCCTGCATCGTCTGGGCATCCAGGCCTTCTATCCGGTGCTGGTCGAAGGCAAGGCCATCCGTCTGCATCCTCTCGTCTGCGCGGCCTTCAACGCCGACTTCGACGGAGACCAGATGGCCGTCCATCTGCCCCTTTCCTTCGAGGCCCAGCTGGAAGCGCGCGTGCTCATGCTTTCGGCCTTCAACCTGCTGCATCCGGCTTCGGGCAATCCGATCACGGTTCCGTCGCAGGACATGGTTCTCGGAGCCTACTACCTCACGAAGAACAACGGCCCCAAGCCCGACAAGCCGGAAGTCATCTCCAAGCTGACCGCCTTCGGCACCCCCCTGGAAGTGGAGCAGGCCGTCCATTCCGGATCCTTCCGGGTCCATGAATGGTGCAAGTTCCGCTTCGACGGGAAGTTGATCGTGACCACGGCCGGCCGCGCCATCTTCTCCCAGATCCTGCCCAAGGCACTCGGCTTCTGGAACGAGACGATGTCCAAGAAGGAACTGGGCAAGCTCATCGGCGAGGTCTACCGACGTACCGGCAACAACGGCACCGTGGAATTCCTCGACAACCTGAAGACCACCGGCTTCCATTGGGCCACCCGATCGGGCGCTTCCGTGGGTCTGGGCGACATGCTCATTCCCGACGAGAAGGGCAAGATCATCGAAGAAGCCCAGAAGAAGGTCGACAACCTCCACGACCTGTACGACAACGGTGTGATCACCGACGGCGAGCGCTACAACCAGGTGATCGACACCTGGTCGCACGCGACTTCCGAAGTCGCCAACATCCTCTTCGACAAGCTCGCCAAGGACCAGGACGGATTCAACCCCATCTACATGATGGCCGATTCTGGTGCTCGTGGTAGCCGCGAACAGATCAAGCAGCTCTCCGGCATGCGTGGTCTGATGCAGAAGCCCCAGAAGAAGCTGACCGGTCAGGAAACGATCGAAAACCCGATCAAGTCCAACTTCAAGGAAGGGCTGACGGTTCTCGAATACTTCATCTCCACCCACGGAGCGCGCAAGGGTCTGGCCGACACCGCGCTGAAGACCGCCGACGCGGGATACCTCACGCGCCGTCTGGTCGACGTGGCCCAGGACCTGGTGATCACCGAAATCGATTGCGGCACCCAGCTCGGCATCGAAATCGTCCCGATCACCGAAGGCGATGAAGTCAAGACCGCCATTTCCGAACGCCTGATCGGCCGCGTCCCCCTCGAGGATGTGCTGCATCCCTTGAGCGGTGAACTGTTGATCGCCGCCGGCGAAATCATCGACGAAGCCATCTCGAAGGCCATCGAGGCCTCCGAACTGGACAAGGTCCTGGTTCGCTCCGTCCTGACCTGCGAAAGCAAGCGCGGCGTCTGCGCGAAGTGCTACGGTCGGAATCTGGCCAACGGACGACCCGTCAACATCGGCGAAGCCGTCGGTGTGATGGCCGCCCAGTCCATCGGCGAACCGGGCACCCAGCTGACCCTTCGCACCTTCCACATCGGTGGTGCGGCGACTCGTCTGACCGCCCAGGACAAGCAGAAGGCCAAGGTCGATTCCACCGTCCATCTCGAGAACATCGAGTCGGTGTTGCGAGGCGGCAAGGACATGGTCGTGATCAGCCGCACCGGCGAGTGCGTCCTGATCGACGACAACGGGATCACCAAGGCCCGCTACCCCGTCCCCTACGGCTCGGTCCTCCGCGCCGAACAGGGCAAGAAGGTGAAGGCGGGAGCGATCCTCTTCGAATGGGACCCGTACAACTCCGTGATCGTCTCCAAGGAAGAGGGTCTGGTTCGTTGGGAAGACCTCGAAGAGGACCACACCCTCGAGGTCGAGGAAGACGAGAACACCGGCTTGACCACCTATCGCGTGATCAACGACAAGAAGGGCAAGCTGCATCCGCAGTTGCTGGTCTTCGGTGCGGATCGCGACAAGCCGATCGGTCGGTACCCCGTCCCCGCCAATGCCCTGCTGCAAGTGCGCGACGGCCAGAAGATCGGAATCGGCGAAATTCTCGTGAAGATGCCTCGCCAGGCTTCCGCGACCCGGGACATCACCGGTGGTCTGCCCCGTGTCGCCGAGCTTTTCGAAGCCCGCGTCCCGAAGGCTCCCGCCGTGGTGACCGCCGTCGACGGCGTGATCGAGTTCGGAGACATGGAGCGTGGTCAGCAGAAGCTGATCGTCGTCGACGAGAACGACGCCCGCCACGAATACCTCGTGCCTCGCGGCAAGCACCTTTCGGTGCACGCCGGAGACCGCGTCCGTGCCGGCGATCGTCTCTGCGAAGGCCCCAAGGACCCGCACGACATCTTGCGCATCGGTGGCGAGCAGGCCGTCCAGGAATACCTCGTCCAGGAAATCCAGGCCGTGTACAAGCTGCAGGGCGTGACCATCGCCGACAAGCACATCGAAGGCATCGTCCGTCAGATGTTGCGCAAGGTGAGGGTCAAGGATCCGGGCGATTCCATCTTCCTCGAGAATGAAGAGGTTTCCAAGGTGCGTCTGCGCATCGAAAATCTCCGAGTCCTCGGGAACGACGGGCAGCCTGCGACCTACGAACCCCTTCTGCTTGGCATCACCAAGGCGTCGCTGGGGACCGATTCCTTCTTCGCGGCGGCTTCCTTCCAGGAAACCACCAAGGTCCTGACCCAGGTGGCCGTCGCCGGGCGTACGGACTCCCTCGAAGGCCTGAAGGAAAACGTCATCGTCGGTCGTCTGATCCCCTCCGGGACCGGTGCCCGCCAGTATGCCAGCATCCGCGTGCGGGACGTGGAGGCCGAAGAAGAGGCCGCTCGTCGCGCCCTGGAGAAAGCCGAAGAGGAGGCCGCACGGGCCGCCGAAATGGCCGCCTCCCTTGAGAACGAACTCGAAGAGGAACTCCTCGACGATTGATTTCATCCAACCCCTTGCCAATCAAGGGGTTGGACATCTATTTTCCGTCGCCTTCCAAATAAAAATCACAGGAGCCTGCACAAGGTGCCAACCATCTCCCAGCTCGTCCGCAAGGGACGGCAAAAGGTCCAGAACCGCACGGCCTCGCCGGCGCTCAAATCCTGCCCGCAGAAGCGCGGCGTCTGCACGCGTGTGTACACCACCACGCCCAAGAAGCCCAACTCTGCATTGCGTAAGATCGCCCGTGTGCGTCTTTCCAACCGCATGGAAGTCACCTGCTACATCCCCGGCGTCGGGCACAACCTGCAGGAACACTCCATCGTCTTGATCCGCGGCGGTCGTGTGAAGGACGTTCCCGGTGTTCGTTACCACATCATCCGCGGTACGCTCGATACCGCCGGTGTGGACGGACGCCGCAAGGGTCGCTCCAAGTACGGTGTCAAGCGTCCCAAGCCCGGCCAGGCCGCCGCAGCCAAGGGCAAGGGCGCACCCGCGAAGAAGGGGAAGAAGTAATGGCTCGCAGAAAAGCTGCAGAAAAGCGGGAGCGCAATCCCGATCCGAAGTTCCAGTCGACTCTGGTCACCCAGTTCGTCAACGGAATCATGAAGGACGGCAAGAAGTCCATCGCCGAGCGCGTCGTCTACGGCGCCATCGACGAGCTTCAGGCCCGCGCCAACGGCGAAGAAGATGGACTTTCCGTGCTCAAGCGCGCCATCAACAACGTCAAGCCTTCGCTCGAGGTCAAGTCTCGCCGCGTTGGTGGCGCCACCTACCAGGTTCCCGTCGAGGTGAACCCCAACCGCCGCCAGGCTCTGGCCATCCGCTGGATCGCCGACGCATCCCGTCGCCGCACCGAGCAGAACATGGCGCGTCGCTTGGCTGGCGAGCTCTCGCAGGCCGCCAACAACGAAGGTGCCGCCGTCAAGAAGCGCGTCGACACCCATCGCATGGCCGAAGCCAACAAGGCTTTCGCCCACTTCCGCTGGTAATCTCGGGAGCACATCGCCCTTGAGATCGAAAGCCGCTTCGGAAAACCCGAGGCGGCTTTTTCTTTGCCCTTCCGAGGGGGCCTGCACGAAGAGCGGTGCGCCCGGTTCCGCGTCCAGCAAAGGAACCTGCGCGTCCGGTCTTCCTTCCCAGGGATGATGGCGAACTCTCCTTTTGGGGAGGGCTTCCGTTTGGGTGGACTTGGATCCATATTGGCATCGCCCCGCTCCTTCCTTCCCACCTCCCTGCCCACCATACCGGAGAACCATGTCGGAGACATTGAGGAATCTTGGGATCGTGGCCCACGTCGACGCTGGAAAGACGACCCTCTCGGAGCAGCTCCTGCTCCTCGGCGGCGCCATTCGACAGGCGGGTAGGGTGGACGAAGGTTTGGCCACGATGGACTACCTGCGCGAGGAGCAACGACGCGGGATCACGATTCGGGCAGGATTGGCCAGCTTCTCCTGGAAGGGAGTCCGGATCAATTTCATCGACACTCCGGGCCACATGGATTTTGGGCTGGAAGTGGAGCGTTCGCTTCGGGCCTTGGATGCGGCCATCGTGGTCGTCTGCGGAGTCCGTGGGGTGGAGCCCCGAACCCGGGCCATCTGGTCCCTGTGCGATCGATACGACACACCCCGCGTGGCTTGGGTCAACAAGCTGGATGTCGCGGGCTCCGATTTTCCCGGAACGGTTCTCGAACTGGAGGACGTGTTCGGGATTCCTGCCGTGCCCGTCGATTGGCCCTTCTTTCACCAAGGAGCGTTCCAAGGCTCCGTGGATCTCGTGTCGGGACGAGCCTCCCTCCTGGTGGAGGGACGCATGGTTCGCTCCGAAGCCATTCCGCCGGCTTGGATGCCCACGGTCGAGCCAGCGAGGGAGCGACTCCTCGACCAGGCCTCGCGGTTCGACGACGAACTGATGCAGATTCTGCTCGAAGAACAAACCCCTTCTCCGACCCAGATCCGCAGGGGCTTGAGACGAGGGATTGCCCAGCACAAGATTCTGCCGGTCTGTGGTGGCTCGGCACTTCGAGGATGGAATGCGGAGGCGCTTCTGGATCAGTGCGCGCTCCTGATCCCCCCTCCTCGGTCCCCCAAGGGTCTGGAAGCGCACCCGGGGATCGGATTCGTTTTCAAGACGAGCCAGGAGCCGGGGAATCCTCCCGTCGTGCTCGTTCGAACCATCGCGGGCCATTTCGAAGTCGGCGACTGGATCCGGAAGCCAGGGCAATCCGACCGGCACCCGATCCAGGGAATGCACATCGTGTTTGCCGATCGCCTGGACCCGATTCTCGAGGTGGGGCCGGGGGATTTCGCCGCCATGGAGCTGGACGGGCCATGGCGGGCGGGAGACACGATCCTGATCGCCGATGGGGAAGATCACGTCGTCCGGTTCGAAGCGAGCCTTTCCACGGTCCTGGAGCTGGCCATCGAAGCGGAAAATGAACCAGCGTCCAACCTCATCGGTCCAGTCCTCCGCAAATGGGCGGATGAAGACGGAGCGATCGAAGTCCTCCTGGAGCCGGCCACGGGGCGCTGGCTGGTCCGAGGCCAGGGTGAACTCCAGCTCGACATCCTCGTTTCCAGGCTCCGCGAGGAAGTGGGCGAAATCTTCCAGTGTGGAACCCCTCAGGTCATGCACCGGGAGAGGATCACCAGGAATACCGCCCCGGTGGAGATCCAAACCATCTGGGAAGGGAGATCTTTCCAGCTGGAGGTGGCGGTGGAGCCTTCCGGACAGAAGGAAATCATCTGGAAATCGCCGGTGCGCGAAGGGATTCAGGCCGCCGTCGAGGCTTCCATCGAGAAAACATCCGGCGACGGGGTCGTGGGAAAAGGACGATTGGATGCCGTACGATGGGAATTGACCGTCCTGCGCGACGAACTCGTCCCACCATGGGTGGCCAAACAGCTCCTGGATCACCACGGGCCGGAAATTCTCCGTGATGCCGGGGCTGTCGCCGAATCCCCACAGGTGCGCGTGCAGGTGCACACCCCCTTGGAGCACGTCGGGAACATCACCCGGGAGCTTCAAACCAGGGGGGTGGCGATCCAAGGCGTTGACACACAACGAAATGGGGCGATTATTTCCGCACTTTCCCCCTTGGAGAGGATGTTGGGATGTTCTAAATTGCTCCTCTCTCTTTCCAAAGGGCAGGCGAATACCACGCTGATGCCTGGCGGTTGGGTGGCCGAGTCGGTGACAAGCCGAGACCCCTCCCAAAAAGACATCTCTGGATCGACAACCAAGGGTTCTTGACATGGCCAAGGAAAAGTTCGAGCGTAGCAAACCGCACATGAACGTGGGCACCATCGGCCACGTTGACCACGGCAAGACCACCTTGACCGCCGCGATCACCACCGTGGCCGCCAAGACCTTCGGCGGTCAGGCCAAGGGCTACGATCAGATCGACAACGCGCCCGAAGAAAAGGCTCGTGGGATCACCATCAACACCTCGCACGTCGAGTACTCCTCGGCCGCTCGCCACTACGCGCACGTCGACTGCCCCGGACACGCCGACTACGTGAAGAACATGATCACCGGCGCGGCCCAGATGGACGGCGCGATCCTGGTGGTTGCCGCGACCGACGGCCCCATGCCCCAGACCCGCGAGCACATCCTGCTGGCCCGTCAGGTCGGCGTGCCCGCGATCGTCGTGTTCATGAACAAGTGCGACATGGTCGACGACGCCGAGCTCCTCGATCTCGTCGAAATGGAAGTCCGCGAGCTCCTCAGCAAGTACAACTTCCCCGGCGACGACACTCCCATCATCCGCGGCTCGGCTCTCAAGGCCCTCGAAGGTGACGAAGGCGAGTGGGGCGTCAAGAAGGTCGTGGAGCTCCTCGACGCCGTCGACAGCTTCATTCCGCTTCCGGAGCGCGCCGTCGATCGTCCCTTCCTGATGCCCATCGAAGACGTCTTCTCGATCACCGGCCGCGGCACCGTCGGCACCGGCCGTATCGAGTCCGGCATCTGCAAGGTCGGCGAGGAAGTCGAGCGCGTCGGTCTGGTTGAAGACACCAAGAAGTTCGTCGTCACCGGCGTCGAAATGTTCCGCAAGCTTCTGGACCAGGGCCAGGCTGGCGACAACGTGGGCGTGCTTCTGCGCGGCTGCGACAAGTCCGACATCGAGCGCGGCCAGGTTCTGGCCAAGCCGGGTTCGATCAAGCCCCACACCAAGTTCAAGGGCGAGATCTACGTCCTGTCCAAGGAAGAGGGTGGTCGTCACACTCCGTTCTTCAAGGGCTACCGTCCCCAGTTCTACTTCCGCACCACGGACGTGACTGGTTCGGTGGAGCTTCCAGAAGGCGTGGAAATGGTGATGCCCGGCGACACGATTTCGATCGTCGGCGAGCTCATCGTTCCCGTTGCCATGGACAAGGGTCTTAAGTTCGCTATCCGTGAAGGCGGCCGCACCATCGGCGCCGGCACGGTCACCGAGATCGTCGCCTAATCGGCGCCGAAATCAAATCCTGAAGTAAGACATGCCTGCTACCAAAATCCGCATTCGTCTCAAGAGCTTCGATCATCGCATGATCGACAAGTCCGCGGCGGATATCGTCCGGACGGCCAAGAACACCGGAGCCCGTATCTCGGGTCCTGTGCCTCTTCCGACCGCTCGTACCGTCTACACCGTCCTGCGCTCGCCGCACGTCGACAAGAAGTCGCGCGAGCAGTTCGAGACCCGCGTCCACAAGCGGCTCATCGACATCATGGACACTACCCCCCAGACCATCGACTCGCTCATGAAGCTTGATCTTCCTGCCGGCGTCGAGGTGGAGATCAAGGTCTAAGCCATGAAGGGCATTCTCGGTAAAAAGCTCGGCATGAGCCAGTTGTTCCTCGAGGACGGTTCCGCCCTTGGCGTCACCGTGATCGAGGCTGGTCCGTGCAAGGTCACGCAGATCCGTTCCGCCGACAACGACGGCTACGAAGCGGTCCAGGTCGGTTACGGCGCTCGCAAGGCCAAGAACGTCTCCAAGGCGGAATTGGGCCACTTCGCGAAGTCCGGTCTCGAGACCGCTCCCGCGTTCGTGATGGAATTCCCCATCGAAGGCGAAACTCCTTCGGTCGGCGCCGAATTCACCGTTTCGGACTTCGAAGGCGTCAAGACGGTTTCCGTCCGTGGCACCTCCAAGGGACGCGGCTTCGCAGGCACCATCAAGCGGCACAACTTCCGCCGCGGACGCGAGACTCACGGTAACGTGAACCATCGCGCTCCCGGTTCGGTCGGTCAGCACACCTACCCGGCTCGCACGATCCCCGGCAAGAAGTTGCCCGGTCACTACGGCGCGGCGTCCTGCACGGTTCGCAACCTGCAGTTGGTGCGCATCGATGCCGAAAACAACCTCCTCTATATCCGCGGCGCCGTTCCTGGCCCGATCAACGGACTTCTGATCGTGGAGAAGAACTGATGGCCAAGGCGTCTCTCTACACGCCCGCTGGCGTGAAAACCGGTGAGATCGATCTCCCCGAGGAAGTGTTCGCGCAGCCCGTGAACGAAGCTCTGCTCCATGAAGCCGTTGTGGTCCACATGGCCAAGCAGCGTCAGGGCACCGCCCAGGGCAAGAATCGCGCACTCGTTTCCGGCACCAACAAGAAGCCATTCAAGCAGAAGGGAACCGGTCGCGCCCGCCAGGGTCGTTCCACCTCCCCCTTGAACGTCCGAGGCGGCAAGCCCTTCGCTCCCGTTGCCCACAAGTACGTCCGCAAGTTGAATGCGAAGGCCAAGACCGGCGCTTTGGTTTCGGCCCTGAGCCTGCGTGCGGGCGCCGGCAACGTCGTGGTGTTCGAGGACTTGGCTCCCGAGGCCCCCAAGACCAAGGAATTCGTCGGCGTTCTGAAGGCTGCCAGCCTTTCCGACCGCAAGGCGCTGGTCCTGGTCGCCGAACAGAATAAGAATCTGGACCTCGCGTCCCGCAACATCCCCGATGTGAGCTTGGTTCGCAGCCAAGACGTCAACGTCTACGATGTCATGTGGGCCGACACCGTGGTCGTCACTCGCAAGGCACTTGAGGCTCTGAAGGCCCGCAAGGAGGCCGCATGAAGCACGCAGGTCAAATCCTTGTTCGTCCGATCGTGACCGAAAAGAGCACGCTCCAGCGCTACGCCGGAAGCCTCTACACTTTCGAAGTCTCGACGAACGCGAACAAGTTCGAAATCGCCCAGGCCATCGAGAAGGCCTTCGGGGTTCAGGTGGAAAGCGTTCGCACCGCATCCTTCCTGGGCAAGGTCAAGCGCGTGCGTAAGGGTGTCGGCTCCCGTTCCGACTGGAAGAAGGCCTTCGTGGCTCTGGCTGAAGGCCAGACCATCGAAGCGCTCGAGGGAGTCTGATCCATGGCCCTCAAGTCGTTCAATCCGCTTACCCCGGTGCAGCGTTACAAGACCGTGTCCGATTTCTCGGACATCACCGCGACCGAGCCCTTCAAGGCCCTCACCGAAGGCAAGAAGCGCACCGGTGGTCGCAACGCCCACGGACACATCACCTCCCGTCGTCGTGGCGGTGGTGCGAAGAAGCTCTACCGTTTCATCGACTTCAAGCGCAATCGCGAGGGTGTCGTCGCCACGGTCGAGACCATCGAATACGATCCGAATCGCTCGGCCCGTATCGCCCTGGTCCGCTACATCGACGGGCAGCGTCGCTACGTTCTGGCACCCCTCGGCTTCGTCGTCGGCCGCCAGATCGTCTCGGGCCCCACTGCTCCTCCCGAAGTCGGCAATGCGATGCCTCTGGAGAAGGTGCCCCTCGGCACCATGATCCACAACATCGAACTGACTCCGGGCAAGGGTGGCCAAATGGTCCGTTCCGCGGGCACCTTGGCCGAATTGGTCGCTCGCGGCGACGACGGTTATGTGACCGTCAAGCTGCCTTCGGGCGAATACCGGAAGATCCTCGGTCGTTGCTACGCGACGATCGGGCAGGTCGGAAACCTGGAGCACGAGAATATCGCGCTGGGTTCCGCCGGCCGCAATCGTCACCTGGGTCGCCGTCCCAAGGTTCGTGGCGTCGCCATGAACCCTGTCGATCACCCGATGGGTGGTGGTGAAGGCAAGACCTCCGGTGGTCGTCATCCATGCTCTCCCTGGGGCAAGCCAGCCAAGGGTGGGAAGACTCGTAACAACAAACGCACGGACAAGTTCATCGTCCGCTCGCGGCACGCCAAGTAACGGAGAACATCGGACATGTCCCGCTCTCTCAAGAAAGGCGCCTTCGTCGACTCCCACCTTCTGAAGAAGGCCGAGGACGCAGCCGCGTCCGGGAAGAAGGCTCCCATCAAGACCTGGTCGCGCCGCTCGACGGTTGTCCCCCAGTTCGTTGGAATCACATTCGCCGTCCACAATGGCAAGCAGTTCCTGCCGGTGTACGTGTCGGAGAACATGGTCGGGCACAAGCTCGGCGAATTCTCCCCGACCCGCACCTTCAAGGGCCACACTGCCAGCAAGAACGAAAAGGGCAAGAGATAATGGAAGCGCTTGCCAAATCCCGCCACGTGCGGTCGTCCGCTCCCAAGCTTCGTATCGTCGCCAAGCACGTGAAGGGTGTCGGAGTCAACCAGGCTCTCGTCACCTTGCACTCCCTGGCTCGTCGGAACAAAGGCGCCTACCTTCTCGAAAAGACCCTCAAGTCCGCCCTGGCCAACTTCCAGGTCAAGGACGTCGATGGCGTCGTCGATCTCGATCGCGTGAAGGTCAAAACCGTCATGATCGACGAAGGTCCCTTGATGAAGCGCATCCGTCCGCATGCCCAAGGACGCGCCTTCAGGATCCTGAAGAAGCTCAGCCACATCACCGTCGTCGTGTCGGACTAAGGGAGCCAAGAGAATGGGTCAGAAAGCACAACCGACCGGCCTCCGCCTTGGTATCATCCGCACGTGGAATTCCAAGTGGTACGCCGAAGGCAAGCAGTACTCGGATCTCATCTACGAGGACATGCTGCTGCGCCGTTACATCAAGAAGCGTCTCCAGCACGCCTCCATCTCCTCCGTGGGGATCGAGCGCACCGTCAAGAAGGTGATCGTCAACATCTTCACCGCTCGCCCCGGCATCGTGATCGGGAAGAAGGGTGAAGAAGTCGAGCGCCTCAAGGGTGAGCTCCAGCACCTTACCGGCAAAGAGATCTACATCAACATCCGCGAGATCAAGCGTCCCGAAACGGACGCCGCGCTCGTGGCCGAAAACATCGCCAAGCAGCTCGAGAAGCGCGTCGCGTTCCGCCGTACCATGAAGAAGGCCATTTCCACGGCCATGCGTCTGGGTGCCGAGGGAATCAAGGTCGTCTGCTCCGGTCGTCTGGGTGGTGCCGAAATCGCTCGTACCGAGAAGTACCGCGATGGACGCATTCCTCTCCACACGCTCCGCGCCGACATCGACTATGCAACCGCGACTGCTCACACTCCTTCGGGAACGATCGGTGTGAAAGTCTGGATCTGCAAGGGCGAGATCATCCGTCGCAATCGTTCGGGCGAAGAAGCCGGACAGGAGGCCTGATCCATGCTCAGCCCCAAGCGCGTTAAGCATCGCAAGGTGATGCGCGGCCACATGAAGGGTATGGCGACTCGCGGATGCGACGTCTCCTTCGGCGAATTCGGACTCCAGGCCATCGAAGAGGCTTGGATCACCAATCGTCAGATCGAAGCCGCTCGTATCACCATGACTCGCCACATGAAGCGCGGTGGCAAGGTCTGGATCCGCATCTTCCCGGACAAGCCCTTCACCAAGAAGCCCGCCGAAACTCGAATGGGTTCCGGAAAGGGTGCCGTTGAGGGATGGGTCGCCGTCGTTCAACCGGGCCGCGTGATGTTCGAAGTCGGCGGCGTGCCGGAGAAGCTCGCCAAGGAAGCTCTCGAACTGGCCGCCCAGAAGCTGCCAATCAAGTGCAAGATCCAGGGAGTCGATACCCTATGAAGACCAAGAACGCCGCCGACCTCCGGGGCCTCGAAGTCGCCACCCTGCGGGAGAAGCTGGTCGAGGCGCAAGACGCCCTGTTCCAGAAGAAGTTGCAGCACAGTCTCGGAAAGCTGGAGAACCCGGCTTCCATCAGTCTGGCTCGCCGCGACATCGCCCGAATCAAGACAATCATCACTGAAAAGGCCAAGGTGAACGGATGAGCGAGCCTCAGGTTGAAGTCTCCGAGACCGCCGACCGCGCGCGCCGCAAGGTTCTCGTTGGTCGCGTCATCAGCGACAAGATGGACAAAAGCATCACCGTAAGTGTCGAGCGGAAGCAGAAGCACCCGAAGTACGGGCGCATCGTGACGCTTTCCACCAAGGTCATGGCACACGACGAAGCCAACGACGCGCACGAAGGGGATCTGGTCGAAGTCATGGAGACTCGCCCGCTTTCCCTGCGCAAGCGCTGGCGCCTCGTCCGTGTCGTCGAGCGGAAGCGCTGAGGAGGACCAAGGGATGATTCAGCAGCAAACTCGACTCACGGTTGCCGACAACTCTGGTGCACGCGAAGTCATGTGCATCAAGGTTCTTGGCGGCTCCAAGCGCCGTTACGCCTCGGTGGGCGACGTCATCGTCGTCTCCGTCAAGGCAGCCACCCCCGGTGCCCCGGTCAAAAAGGGTGCCGTCCAGAAGGCCGTGATTGTCCGCACCCGCAAGGCCGTGCGTCGCAAGGACGGCTCCTACGTTCGCTTCGGCGACAACGCCGCGGTCATCGTCAACGATGCTCGCGAACCCAAGGCCACCCGCATCTTCGGGCCGGTCGCTCGCGAACTCCGCGAACGCCAGTTCATGAAGATCGTCTCTCTCGCACCGGAGGTCATCTGATCATGGCGCTCAAGGTCAAGAAAGGCGACCGCGTGGTCGTACTGGCCGGCAAGGACAAGGGCAAGGAAGGAATCATCCTGGAAGCCCGTCCCTCCGTCGGGAAAGTCGTTGTTGAAGGCGTGAACCAGGTCAAGAAGCATGTGAAGCCCTCGGCGCAGGACGCCAAGGGCGGCATCAAGACGATCGAAGCCGCCATCGACGCTTCCAACGTCATGCTTCTGGGCAAGGACGGCGCTCCGGTCCGCACCACTCGCCGACCCGATGCTTCGGGCAAGCGGATCCGCGTCGCCAAGGCGACCGGTGAAGCGGTCTGAGAGGATCCAAGCAATGAACCAGCTCAAAAAGAAGTACGTCGAGGAGACGGCTCCCGCAATCCGGGAGAAGTTCGGCCTCAAGAACGTGATGCAGACCCCCAAGCTCGAGAAGATCGTTCTCAACATGGGTGTGGGCGACGCAACACAGAATCCGAAGCTCATCGACGAAGCCGTCAAGGTGCTCGGGTCGATCACCGGCCAGAAGCCGGTGGTCACTCGCGCCAAGAAGGCGATCTCGAACTTCAAGCTGCGCGAAGGACAGGCTATCGGCGCCAAAGTCACTTTGCACGGCGTTCGTATGTTCGAATTCCTCGAGCGCTTGATTCACATCTCCCTGCCTCGCGTTCGCGACTTCCGTGGCGTTTCTCGCAAGGGGTTTGATGGCCGAGGCAATTACACCTTGGGCGTCAAGGAACAGATCATCTTCTTGGAAATCGACTTTGACAAGGTCGAGAACATCCTCGGAATGAACATCACCTTCGTCACCAGTGCCCCCAACGACGAGCAGGCCTACGCGCTGCTCGAGGGCCTGGGCATGCCCTTCCGCAGGAACTGAGGAATACCATGGCAAGACGTGCAATGATCGAAAAGCAGCGGAAGACGCCCAAGTTCCGGGTGCGCCGCTACAACCGTTGCCGCCGCTGCGGCCGTCCCCGGGCATTCATCCGGGATTTCGGCCTCTGCAGGATCTGCTTCCGTGAGCTCGCGCTCACGGGCGATCTCCCCGGCGTCACCAAGGCTTCCTGGTAACGGGATCCGGAGACAATCGAATGGCCAGCAGCGACCAGATCGGCGATTTCCTTACTCGCATTCGCAACGCCTCCATGGCGGGACACCGGACCGTTGACGTTCCGGCATCCAACCTGAAGCGTGAGATTAGCAGGGTCCTTCTCGAATCGGGCTTCATCCGCAAGTTTGTGGTTGTCGACGATGGACGGCAGGGGATCATCAAAATCCTTCTCAAATACAACGGCCGCGTTCCTGTGATCCAGGGGCTCGAGCGCGTTTCCACTCCAGGCCGCCGTTTCTACGCCGGCGTGGACGAGATTCCCAAGGTCATCAACGGCCTTGGTTACGCAATCCTTTCCACCCCCAAGGGCGTTCTCACCGACAAGCAGTCGCGTGAAGCCAACGTCGGCGGGGAAATCCTCTGCAAGGTGTGGTGACATGTCACGCGTAGGCAAGAATCCAGTGCCACTGCCCGAGAAGGTCAAAGCGACCCTTTCGGGACGCACCCTGACTGTGGAAGGCCCCAAGGGCAAGCTCAGTCACGAGGTCCATCCTTCCATCGATGTCTCCATCGGCGATGGCGAAATCGTGTTCACCCGTCCGTCGGACGCAGGCCCGATCAAGGCCCTTCATGGAACCCAGCGCGCCCTGACCGCCAACATGGTCAAGGGTGTCAGCGTGGGCTTCCGCAAGGACCTCGAGATCATCGGCGTCGGCTACCGTGGAGAGCAGAAGGGCAAGGGCATCACCTTGTTCCTCGGCTACTCCCACCCGGTGAACTTCGAGCCTCCTGCCACCGTCACGGTGAAGATCGAGGGGACGAACAAGGTCGTGGTCGAAGGCTGCAACAAGCAGGAAGTCGGCCAGGTTGCATCCGAAATTCGTGGCTTCCGCGCTCCCGAGCCCTACAAGGGCAAGGGTGTCAAGTACAGCGACGAGACGATCCGCCGCAAGGCCGGTAAGAAGTCAGGATAAGGGGTCCACCAGCAATGTCCAAGATCGCATCAACACGTGTAGCGGCTCGCATCGCTCGTCACGAGCGCGTCCGCAGCAAGGTTTCCGGCACCACCGAGCGTCCTCGTTTGTGCGTGCGTCGAAGCCTGAAGCACATGATCGCCCAGGTTATCGACGACACCACCGGCGTCTCCATCGCCCAAATCAGCTCCGCTTCCGCCGCGGTGAAGGAAAAGGCTGGCTCCGAAGCCACCAAGACCGACATCTCCGCGATCGTCGGCCAGCTGATCGCCGCCGCTGCCATTGAGAAGGGCATCAAATCCGTGGTTTTCGACCGCGGTGGATACGTTTACCACGGACGCGTGAAGGCTGTCGCCGAAGCCGCCCGTACCGCCGGACTGGAGTTCTGATCCATGGCTTTTGAACGCAACGAACTCAACGCTCCCATGGAAGGCGAATTCCAGGAGAAGGTCGTCTCCATCAACCGCGTGGCCAAGGTCGTCAAGGGCGGCCGCCGCTTCGGATTCAATGCTCTCGTCGTGGTCGGAAACGGCCAGGGCAAGGTCGGCATCGGTTCGGGCAAGGCCAACGACGTGGCGGAAGCCATTCGCAAGGGAACCGAGAACGCGCGCAAGCACGTGGTCGAGATCCCGATGTACAAGCACACCATCCCGCACGAAGTCTTCGCCAAATTCGGTGCCGCACGCATCGTGATGAAGCCGGCTTCCGAAGGTACCGGCGTCATCGCCGGTGGTGCCGCTCGCGCCGTGCTCGAATTGGCCGGCGTCCACAACATCCTCACGAAGCTGCTTGGGTCCACCAATCCGCACAACGTCGTGAAGGCCACCCTACAGGGTCTCCGCTCCATGCGTACGCGCAAGGAGTATGAGACTCTCCGCGCCTGAGGCGAACATGACCAAGATTGAGATTACCCAGGTTCGCAGCACCGCTCGTTGCACGCAACCTCAGATCATGACGATGGAGGCTCTCGGCCTCCGGCGTATCCGTCACAGCGTTGTGCATGAGGACTGCGTCCAATTGCGCGGCATGCTGCGGGTCGTCAACCATCTCGTTTCCGTGAAGGAAGTCAACTCGTGAAGCTGAACCAGCTCAAGCCCCAGGCCGGGGCTCGCAAGGTGGCCAAGCGTCGTGGTCGGGGCGAAGGCTCCGGCAACGGCGGCACGGCCGGACGCGGTCACAATGGCGACAAGGCTCGTTCCGGGCACAAGGCCAAGCGTGGGTTCGAAGGCGGTCAAATGCCTTTGCAGCGCCGCTTGCCCAAGCGCGGATTCAAGTCCCTCATCGAAGGGGCCCAGGAAGTCTCGCTCGCTCGGTTGGCCAGCTTGACCGCCATCGAATTCGATGTCGTCGCCCTCAAGAAGGCCGGCTTCATCCGTTCCATCGACGGCAAAGTCAAGGTCATCGGCAACGCCAAGCTCGAGCGCGCCATCACCGTCAAGGTGCATGCCGCTTCCGCCGGTGCGAAGGCTGCGATCGAGGCCGCTGGCGGCCGCGTCGAGATCATCGAGGGCTGAGGTGAAATTCCTCCAGAGCCTGGCGAACATCTGGAAGATTCCGGACCTGCGCAAGCGGGTCCTGTTTACTCTCCTGATGATGGTGATCTATCGCGTTGGTGGACTCATCCCCATTCCTGGGATTGATTCGACGGCTCTGCGCACCTTCTTCGCGCAGTCGAGCAACGACCTCTTCAACATGTACAACATGTTCGTGGGTGGCGCCTTCGCTCACGCTGCCGTTTTCGCCCTGGGGATCATGCCCTACATCTCCGCTTCCATCATTCTGCAGTTGGCCGGGACCATCGTCCCCAAGATCGCCCAGCTCCAGAAGGAAGGCCAGGAAGGTCGGGCCAAGATCACCCAATGGACCCGGTACCTCACCGTCGCCATCGCGGCCGTGCAGGCTTTCGGCGTCTCCGTGTACCTGCTCGGGATCAGCACCTCCGATGGGGGCTCGATCGTCCTGGATGCCTTCCGCTCCGGTGGTGGTCGTGTCGGATTCACATTCCTCACGGTCCTGACTCTCACCGCCGGAACCATCTTCGTGATGTACCTCGGCGAACAGATCACGGCGCGAGGCATCGGCAACGGCACCAGCTTGATCATCTTCATCGGCATCGTGGCCGGCGTACCGCAGGCGACCTACCAGGAAGCCAAGCTGTACTTCGCGGGCGAGCACGACACCATCCGCCTTGCCTTCATCCTCGCGACGGTTTTTGCCATCGTGGCCTTCATCGTCCTGGTCGACCAGGGGGTACGAAGAATCCCTCTCCAGAATCCCCGGAAGATGGTCGGGCGCAAGCTCATGGGCGGAGCCGCGAGCTTCCTGCCTCTGAAGGTCAACACCGCCGGCGTGATCCCGGTGATCTTCGCGAGCTCCCTGATGTTCATTCCCGGAACCATGGCGACCTTCATGCCGGACGTCCAGCTGATGCAGGACGTGGCGCGCTGGTTCTCCCCCGGGCACTTGCTCCACGACCTGGGCTACATCGTCCTGATCGTGTTCTTCGCCTATTTCTATACGGCCGTCCAGTACAACCCCAGCGACATCGCCGACAACTTGAAAAAGTCCGGCGGTTTCGTCCCCGGTATTCGTCCTGGGCGCAAGACTGCCGAGTACATCGACTACGTCTTGACCCGCATCACGTTGCCCGGAGCGATCTTCCTGGCCATCATTTCCGTCGGCCCCTTCTACCTGAAGGACAGTCTCGGAACGAGCTTCTACATGGGCGGCACTTCGGTGCTGATCTGCGTAGGCGTGGCCCTGGAGACTCTTCGTCAACTGGAAGCCCACCTCATGACTCGCCATTACGAGGGATTCCTCGATAAGGGTCGCATCCGCGGCCGCAGGGGGTACTGAGGTGCCAAAAGAAGAAGGAATTCAGGTCGAGGGAAAGGTTGTCGAACCTCTTCCCAACGCCATGTTCCGAGTCGAACTCGAAAATGGACACCTGATCCTGGCTCATATCAGCGGAAAGATGCGCAAGCATTACATCCGTATCTTGCCAGGTGACAGGGTTTTACTAGAATTGTCCCCCTACGACCTCACGCGGGGACGAATCGTCTACCGGCACAAGTAAGGACACGACGAATCATGAAAGTCAGGGCATCCATCAAGGTCCGTTGCACGGAGTGCAAGATCGTCCGTCGCAAGGGCATCGTGCGCATCATCTGCAAAAAGAACCCGCGTCACGCGCAGAAGCAGGGGTAAGTCAGAATGGCTCGTATTCTCGGTATCGAGATTCCCAACAACAAGCGTGCGGAGTTCGGTCTGACGCACATCTTCGGCATCGGCAACACCCGTGCCGTCAAGATCCTCGAAGCCACCGGCATCGAGATCGGCACCAAGGTCGGAGACCTTACCGACGAAGAAATCGGTAAGATCCGTGCCTACGTCGAAGCGAACTTCCCCGTGGAGGGCACACTTCGCTCTCTCCTGGGCATCAACCTCAAGCGCCTCCAGGACATCGCCTGCTACCGTGGCCTTCGCCATCGTCGTGGGTTGCCCGCTCGTGGTCAGCGCACCCGGACCAACGCTCGTACTCGCAAGGGTCCGCGCAAGACCGTCGCCAACAAGAAGAAATAAGAAACCCTTTCGGAGAACACCGAGCACATGGCCGAGAATCCTGAGATCCAGGCCCCAGAGGTCGCCGACGCCCCGGAACAGGGCGAGAAGCGCCGTAAGGGCAAGAAGCGCGCAGACTCCACCGCAGTGGTGCATGTTCTGGCGAGCTTCAACAATACCATCATCACCATCACCGATGCGACTGGCAACGTCCTCGCCTGGGGCACCCCTGGCAAGGCCGGTTTCAAGGGCTCTCGCAAGAGCACCCCGTTTGCCGCGCAGGTGGCTGCGGAAGCTGCCGCCAAAATCGTGATGGACATGGGTGTCCGTCGTGCCGACGTTCTTGTGAAGGGCGCAGGGTCTGGCCGTGAAGCCGCCGTGCGCTCCATCAAGGCCGCCGGGATGGACATCCTGTCGATCAAGGACGTGACGGGCATTCCGCACAACGGTTGCCGTCCCCGCAAGCGCAGGAGGGTCTGACCCAGTGGCTGTCTACCGTGGACCAGTTTGCCGGCTCTGCCGTCGCGAGCACGAGAAGCTCTTCCTCAAGGGCGATCGTTGCTTCACCGAAAAGTGCGCCATCGAGCGCCGAAATGTCGTCCCTGGCCAGCATGGAATGCTGCGTCGTCGTGCTGCTTCCGAATACGGAACCCAGCTGCGCGAGAAGCAGAAGACCAAGCGCACCTATGGAACGCTCGAAAAGAAGTTCCGCCGTTACTTCGAGGAGGCTGCGGCCTCCAAGGGTGTGACCGGCGAAAACCTCCTCGTTTCCTTGGAAACTCGCCTCGACAACATCGTGTATCGCCTGGGCTTCGCGCCCAACCGCAACACGGCTCGTCAGCTTGTTCGGCACGGACACTTCTCCCTCAATGGCAAGAAGGCTTCCATTCCTTCCATGCACTTGAAGGCAGGGGATGTCGTCGAAGTGCTTGAGGCGTCCCGCGGGTTGGCCATCATCCAGGCTTCCCTGGCCGGTGCATCCCGTCGTCCCGAGATCGAGTGGTTGTCCGTCGACAAGGTCAAACTGGCCGGACGCGTGCTTTCCGCACCCGTGCGCACCCAGATTCCGACCCCGGTCAACGAACAGCTCATCGTCGAGCTCTACTCCAAGTAAGGGAAAAGCTCATGAAGTGGAAGGCTCTGCAGATGCCAAAGAGCGTCGCGAAGGACGGTTCCAATGCCGAATCCTTCGGGCGCTTCGTGATCGAGCCTCTCGAGAGAGGCTGGGGAGTGACGGTTGGGAACGCCTTGCGGCGCGTCCTCTTGTCATCCCTCCAAGGCGCTCGCGTGGTTGCGATTCGCATCGAGGGGGCTCCCCACGAATTCGGAACCATCCCGGGTGTCAAGGACGACATCACCGATATCGTCCTGAACCTCAAGCAGCTTCGCCTGAAGCTGAACTCCGATCGCGACGCACGTCTCAAGCTCGACGTCACCGGTGAAGGGGCCGTGCTCGCGTCCGCGATCGAGGCCAACCCCGATGTGACGATCCTGAATCCGGATCTGCACATCGCGACCCTCGACAAGAACGCTTCGCTGTCGATCGAGATGCGCGTGTCCTCCGGACGCGGCTATCTCCTCGGCGACGAGCTCAAGCGTCCCGAGGATCCGATCGGATGGATCTATCTCGACACACATTTCTCTCCCGTCACCAAGGTGAACGTCCAAGTGACCGACACCCGTGTGGGACAGAAAACGGATTTCAACAAGCTCACGCTCGAAATCTGGACCGAGGGCAGCATCACTCCCGAGGACGCTCTGGCCTACGCCGCCAAGCTGCTGGTCGACCACTTCGAAATGTTCATCAACTTCGAAGGCGACTTGGAGCAGGCCGACAGCCCGGGCAACGACGGCGAACGCGATCGCATCGCGTCCATGCTCAAGATGCGTGTCGACGAGCTCGAGCTTTCCGTGCGTTCCAGCAACTGCCTCCGTATGGCCAACATCCATACGATCGCCGATCTGGTGCGCAATTCCGAGCAGGACATGCTCAAGTACAAGAACTTTGGTCGCAAGTCTCTCGTCGAGCTCAGCGAAGTCCTCCAGGGACTTGGATTGAGCTTCGGGTACGATGTCGACCGCTACCTGACCGACTGAGGCAAAAGTCATGAAGCACGGTGTCAAGATCAATCGATTGGGCCGCAACGCGAGCCACCGGAAGGCCATGCTGGGCAACCTGGCAACTTCCGTTCTGCGCCAGGGTCTCAAGGAAAACCAGATGGAACGCCAGGTGCGGACCACCGTCGCCAAGGCCAAGACGGTCAAGCCGCTCGTCGAGCGTCTGATCACCTTCGCCAAGAAGGGCGATCTCTCCGCTCGTCGCGAAGCCGCCAAGGTCGTCCACGACCACGAAGTCTTGAAGGCTCTCTTCGAGACTCTCGCACCTCGCTACAGCGAACGCCAGGGTGGGTACACCCGCGTGCTCAAGCTGGATCGCGAGCGCGCCGGGGACTCCGCGGAAATGGCGATCATCTCGCTGGTCGAGGATGTCGTCGTCAAGAAGGCTCCCAAGGCCAAGGCCAAGACTTCCGCCAAGAAGATCGACATCACTGAAGCCTCGGTGCCTGCCGAAGCCTAAGACGGATCGTCGGAAATCTCTTCCAAGGCCCTATCGACATTGTCGGTAGGGCTTTTTGTATTCGGTACTTCGGGGTGGAGACACCGCGGGTCTCGAATCCGGGCCCTGATCGCCGCCGCAAACACCTTCTCGTCCTCGTCCCATTGAACCGCCTCCCATGGAATTGAACCCACACATCCGATCACGACTGGAGGAGCTGCCCGGCGATCCAGGCGTGTACATCATGAAGAACGCCGATGGCGAGATCATCTACATCGGCAAGGCCAAGGTCCTGCGGAATCGAGTCCGGAGCTACTTCCAAGGTCGGGAAACTTCCCACCGGGCGGCCATGGTGCTGCCCAAGCACGTCGTCGACATCGAATGGATCGTGACCGACAACGAATTGGAAGCGTTGATCCTCGAAGCGAATCTGATCCGTCAGCACCGTCCCAAGTACAACGTGCTCGCCAAGGACGACAAGCATTTCCCGTACATCCGGCTCACCCTCGGGGAATCCTTCCCCCGCCTCGAGGTGGTTCGGCGGATCCAGAAGGATCGACATCGCTACTTCGGTCCGTACACGGATGCCAAGGCCATGCGGAGAACCCTGGGGCTGGCACGCGAAATCTTCCGGATCAGGGATTGCGAGTTGGATCTGGCAACCAGGCGTCTCGATCGACCATGCCTTTCCTACCACATCAAACGCTGCGACGGTCCCTGCATCGGCGCGATTTCCGAAGCCGAGTACGAGCCGATCCTTCGGCAACTGGTCTTGATGCTGGAAGGCAAGAATCGCGAGCTGCTCGAAACGCTCCGGGACGAGATGGCTTCCAAGGCGGCCGCCTTGGATTTCGAAGGCGCCGCGCGACGCCGCGACCAAATCCTGTCCCTGGAGGCCATCCAGCAGTCCCAGAAGGCCGATCTCGGCGAATTCCTCGACCTCGACGTCTTCGCCCTGACCCGAGAAGGGCGATGGGCTTGCCTCACCCGGTTCATGGTCCGGGGCGGGACCATCCTCGATCGATCCCACCTCATGGTCCGTTGCCCTCTCGAAGAAGACGACCACGAGATCATGGAAAGAGGGCTTCTGGAATTCTATCCGGAGGGAGCCGCGGCGCCTCCCGGCGAAATCCACCTCTCGGCCATGCCGGACGATCGGGAGCTCCTCGAGGCGCATCTCGGGCGGCTTGCGTCGCGGAAGGTGCGCTTGATGCAGCCGAAGCAAGGAGACTCCTTCCGGTTGGTTCGCATGGCCATCGCGAACGCCCGCATGCTGCTGGTCGAACACTTGGCGAAGATCGAAACGCGCAATCGGGTTTCCCAAGCGGTTGCGGCCCTCCAGGAGGCGTTGGGGCTGCCCGAGCCTCCACGCAGGATCCACGGTTTCGACATCTCCCACCTGCAAGGCACGGGGACCGTGGCCAGTCTGGTCGCATTCGTCGATGGTCGGCCCTACAAGGCGGGGTATCGGAGATTCCATGTGAAGACCGTCGACGGGATCGACGATTTCGCCTCGATGAAGGAAATTGTCGGAAGGCATTTCCGTCGGCTCCGGGAGGAGCAGGCCGAACCACCCGACCTGGTTCTCATCGACGGCGGAAAGGGGCAGCTCAAGATGGCCGTGGAAGCGATCCGCGCCGAAGGCTTCCCCGATCAGGCGGTCCTCGGCTTGGCCAAGAGGATCGAAGAAGTGTTCCTTCCCGGACGCGGCGAATCGATCCTGCTTTCGCTTCGATCCCCGGCTCTCAAGATGCTCCAACACTTGCGCGACGAAGCCCATCGATTCGCCATCACCTTCCAAAGGTCCCTCCGGAAGGAGGGGGTCGCAAGTTCCTGGCTCGATACGATCCCGGGAATCGGTCCTGCAAAGCGGAGTCTGCTCCTGCAGCAGTTCGGGTCGGTCGCGCGGATCCGGCAGGCTACCCGCGAGGAGCTGTCGAAGCTCGTCGGCACCAAACTGGCACTGGCCATCCAGGAAGCCGACAGGTCCGATCGTGGGGTCGACGCAACCAGCTGACCGCGGTCGCACCGGGGCCACCGAACAGTGGTATCCTCGTTTCCGAATTCCATCCAATTGACCCCCAGGGGGAGGCTCGCTTGTCAAACATCATGGTCTACTGGTTCTCGAAGGGACAGGACGAAGTCGGTTTCGCCGATCGCGCCTTGAATCATCTCGTCCAGAAGGGACTGGCCGTTCGGGATGGGGAAGAGGAATTTGCCCTTCTGGGAAAGTTCGGGGAGTTCAACGGGGAATGCGGCAATGTCGCCATCCGGGAAAAGCTTCCGGCCGCATTGCCGGAAGAAGCCCAGAACTGCGGCCTGTGCCCGAAATGTTCGGAGGACCTCGGCGTGGCCTTCCTGGATCTGCATGAATCCCTCGTCGCCCCCTCCGCCTTCGAACCCGGCTCGGAGCCGATGCGAAACGGAGAAACGATCCAGTGCTCCTCCTGCGGGTGGACGGGGCGCTTCGACGAGGTGGAGTCGGGCATCCAGGGGGAGGCGTTCCTGCTGCGACGGGAGTATCTCGCCTTGTACGACGTCTACGTCGACGAAGTGGAACCGCTCCACGAGTTGGCCTCGGAAGTACCGGGATCGGCGATCATGGTGGTTTCCACGACCTGAGGATTCTCCACGGCCTGTCCCGAGCGGGCGTCCTGAATCCGCCCCGGCGGAGACGAACGAGAAAGCCCCCTCCCGGATCTCCGGGAAGGGGCTTTTGATGAAAACCTTTGGGCGCCAAAGGCGCCCGCAGGAACTCCGAATCAGCCCAGCAGGACCTCGACGGTGTGGTCGCCGGAGGTGAAGGCGGGGGCGACGTTCCCATCGACGGGCTTGCCGTCGACGGTCATGGACTTGACGCCCTTCGAGACATGGGAGGGGTTCTTCACGGAGATGCGGTAGGTGGCTCCACGCCACTTGCGCAGGACCTCGAAACCCTCCCAGGCCTTGGGGATGCAAGGATCGACGATCAGACCCTTGAAGGAGGTGCGGACGCCGCAGATGAACTGCGTCGCGGCCTGGTAGGTCCAGGAGGAGGTGCCCGACAACCAAGCGTTGCGGCCCAATCCGAACTGGGGATGCTCGTCACCCAGGATGTTCTGGGGATAGCAGTAGGGCTCGGACTCGAATTCGTCGAGGATCTCGTTCTTCGCCGCGGGGTTGATCTGGTTGTAGTACTGGAAGGCGCGGTCGCCGTTGCCCACCAGCGTCTCGGCGATCATCACCCAAGGATTGGCATGGAGGAAGATGCCGCCATTCTCCTTGGCCCCGGGGGGATAGGTCGAGACACCGCCGAGCTGCGGATCGAAGCCCTGGTATCCGGGCCAGGAGAGCTTGATGCCGTTGCGGGTGTTCATGATGTCGAAGACGGACTGCAACGAGGTGTAGGCGCGCTCGCCTTCGGAGAAGCCGGAAATCACCGGCCAGCTCTGCCCGTTGGTGTAGAGCTTGCCGTAGGCGTTCTCGTTGCTGCCGATGGCCTTGCCGTTCTCGTCGAAGTAGCGCTTCCACCACTTGCCGTCCCAGGCGCACTCGTTCACGATCTTCTTCATGTCCTCGTAGTACTTGCGGAACTCCGCCACTTCGGTGCTCTTGGAGGTCGCTTCCGCGATCTCGATGGCTTCCTTGAGCGCCTTGCCGAAGAGGTTGGCGTTGAACAGCGACTCCGCCCCGGTGGGGAGGTTGACGGTGTCGTTCCAGTCGGCGAAGCCCAGCAGAGGAAGGCCGTGCTGGCCGCGATGGTTCCAGGTGAAGCGCAGGCTGCGGCAGATGTGTTCCCAGACGGTGCCCGTCTCGAGCGCCTTGCCGGTGTGCTTGTCCTTGTCGTAGAACGTGATCTCCTTGGAGAGGAAATCCAGGTTCCCGGTCTCCTTGAGGTAGGAGGCCACGGTGAGGACGATCCAGAGGTGGTCGTCGCCGTAGTACTTGGGGCGATCTTCCTTCTCGCGCGAGTCGCCTTCGTTCGCTTCCATGGTGGAGGGGAAGTACTGGTGCATCGCCGAACCGTCGATCTTCTGGACCGACAGCAGGTTTTCCATGAGGACGCGCGCTTCTTCCGGCATGTGGCTCATGACGCCGAGGAGGTCCTGCGAGGAATCGCGGAAGCCGATGCCGCGGTCGGAGCCGTATCCGAGCTGGTACAGGGAGAGGTACCGGGACCAGTTCTTGGTGGTGTGGCACTGGCGCGGATTGTGGACGTTCACCATCGAGTTGAAGGATGCGTCGGGGGTCTTCACGCTCACGGTCTGCAGGTAGTCGTCCCAGAAGGCCGCGAGTTCGGCGAAGGCCGCGTCGACGTTCTTGACGTCGCGGTACTTCTCGATGGAAGGACGGGCGGCGGCAATGGACGATTCCTGTCCCAGCTGGGTCACGACCCGGTAGGAGGCGCCGGTGTTCAGGGGGCCGACCGCGAACATCTGCGCGGAGATGGTGTCGCCGCGGACGCAGGTGGAATCGGAGAGCTTGTCGGCGAGGAGGGCGAGGGGCTTGGCGAAGGAGCCCATCTCGTTCTGGCCGAGGAACTTGCGCCGATCGGTGTCGAAGCTCGAAACCGGCTGGCTCGCGGTGGTGTAGTTCACGGCGAAATCGCGCTTCATGAACGCGTATTGCTCGAGCACCAGGTGTCCGGAGGCTTCCGGGTGGGCCTTCGTGGTCATGGTCTGGGGGACCCAGTCGGCGTTGGTCAGGTGCTTGAGAGCATCGAAATGGCTGAATTCGTACACGGGCACGATGTCGACATGGACGGGGGCGCCGGTGTTGGTGACTTCGATGTCCTGCAGCAGCACGCTGGAGCCCGTGGGCACGAACGCGGTGATCTGGATCTTCAGACCCTTGTATTCGACGTTCCAGCGGCTGTAGGACAGGCCGACGTGGCATTCCCACTTGTCCATGGGGATCAAGGTGGGGGTCACGAACGGCGAGAAGATCTCCACCTTGCCGTTGGCGTCCTTGACGCGGAAGTATATCGTGGAGCCCTTGAAGTCGGAATTGGGCATCCAGGCCAGGTACTTGGTGATCCGGTTCAGGGCGGGGTCGCCCTTGCAGACCAGGGAGCCGCCGGTGGTGTCGATGATCCCGCCGAATTGCAGGGTTCCGACGTAGTTGCACCACTTGATGGGGGTGGCGGGATTGGTGACGACGTATTCCTTCTTCGCGTCGTCGAAGTAACCGTACTTGGACATGTTCTCTCCGCTGGGGGTGAGGGTTGGTGGGATGGATCAGAGAAGGTCGGCGGGAAGGGTGATCTCCTCGCCGTTGGTGAATTTGCGGCTTCCGAAGTTCAGGAAGAACCAGCCGTTGAGCTTGGATGCCTTTTCTGGGTCGTCGAGGATCTCGATCGCCGCCCGAGTGTATTTCAGCTCCACCTGGAGGTGGTCCCGCGCCATGCAATTGAGGAACGGCCCCTCCGGATGGAGGGTCGGGCGGGGTTCGTCCTGGATCATCTGCTCGATGGCGGCGATCTGGTGCCCCAATTCACGGGCATGCTTTTCGAGTTGCTTGGCGACTTCACGAGGTTGGGTCGCGAAGAGGAAGGCGTACCCCAGCTGGCGCGGGTCGTCGTTGAATCCGACCAGGTGTCGGACCACTTCCTTGCGAAGATGGGTCATGCCCTTCTTGGTGATGGAATAAATGGTGCGCTCGGGCCGGTTGCCGTCGCGTTCCACCCGTCCCTTGATGCACTCCGATTTCTCCAGGCGGAGCAACCGGTTGTAGACCGTGGACGTGCTGATCTTCGCCCATCGATCCAGCTCGCGCCTCTTGATGGCCGTGATGATGTCGTAGCCACTCGATTCGCGTTCGGCGATGAAGCCCAGCAGCACGAGATCATAGCGATTCATCGGCAGGTTTCCTTGGGAATAGTCCCGTTTGAGATATTCCAATTTAGAGTAATGGCTCCGAGAAGCAAAGCGATTTCTTGCAACCAGGGCATCCCTCCTGGATCGTCCGGGTCGAGTTGGAGGGGGAATCTGGGGGGGCGACTTCTCGGGAAAGGGTCCAGGAACTAGGTTCCCCTTCGATGAGCTTCTTCTGTCCTTGGCAGGATGCCGGCTTCGAAATCTGCAGGAGAACGGGAGATACGGCTTGCCGACCGGGAAAGCCAGGATGCGTCTTGTTCGGCAAGGCGACCTTTGCTCGTGAGGGAGACGCATCCTCCGGAACCTCCGCGAGGGCGGCGGCGGGAGGAGATCCTCCCACTCCCAGTCTCCGCGAGGTGCTGGAATCCTTCGATACGATGCACCGGCGATTGGAGGTCCTGGTGCCCCCGCCCTTCGATGGGAAGGGGATGCGCGCGGGAGCCTGGACCATCCCTCAGGTGATCCACCACCTGGCCGATGTCCATGCGGCCGGCTTGTACCGGGTGCGACGTGCCTTGACCGAGGAATGCCCGAGATTCGACCCCTACGACCATGAGCGATGGGCGGAATTGCCCGACGCCCGGGAGGCGGCACTGGTCCCGGAAAGTCTTGCCCTGCTGCGCGCGCTCCACCGCCGTTGGGTGGCGCTTCTGGAACGCGTGGAGCCGTATTTCCTGCGACGGACCTACAAGATCCGAGGCCGGCGTCGTCCCGTCACCATCGAGGAGGACCTCCTCTGGCATCTGGAGCACATGCGGCAGCATCTGGAGGCGCTGGAGCGCATCGCCGATGGCGCCGATGCTCCGATCACCGACTCTGGTCCGGGCGTCTGACATGCGTCCGCCCCCCTCCCCGCCTCCGCATCCCTTTTCCCGCAATGAAGGATGAACCGTCATGAGGTTTGGCCATTTCGACGACGACGCCCGAGAATACGTCATCACCAGCCCGGACACGCCCCGCTCCTGGATCAACTACCTGGGATCCCAGCTGTACGGGGGAATCGTCAGCCAGAATGCCGGAGGATACAGCTTCTATCGCTCGGGAGGAACGGGGCGCATCCTTCGCATGCGGTTCAATGGCGTTCCGATCGACCAACCCGGCCGGTACATCTACATCCGGGACGATGCGGACGGGGACTTCTGGTCGGCATCCTGGCAGCCCGTGGGAAAGCCACTGGACGCCTACCGGTCGCTGGTTCGACATGGACTCGGGTATTCCATCTTCGAAGCGGAGTACAAGGGGGTCCGGTCGGAGCAAACCGTGTTCATCCCGGATGGCCAAGCCTTCGAATACTGGGCGCTGAAGCTGGAGAACAGGACCAAGAGGCGACGGGTCCTGTCCGTGTTCTCCTACGGCGAATTGGCCAACAACTGGGATTGGAAACAAGACCTCGAAAACCTCCAATACAGCCAGTACACGGTGCAGATGTCCGAGCACGAGGGCATGCTGCGGTGGCGCAACGCGACCAATCCGGGGTTCGAAGAGGTCTGGTTCGGGATGGCGGGAGCAGCGGTCACGGGTTTCGAGACCGATCGCGACCTCTTCCTGGGCCCATACCGCACCCAGGCCAACCCTTTGGCGGTGAAGAATGGCCGTTGCTCGGGCTCCCTCGCGGTGGGGGACAACTGGTGCGCGGTCCTGCAGACGTCCATCCAATTGGAGCCAGGGGAGACGCGGGACATCCTGTTCCTGCTGGGCATGGGGTCTCCGGTCGAGTCGTGGAACGGTTTGCCTTCCGGAAGGGAGATCCTGAAGGAGTTCGGCTCGCCGGAGAGATTGGCCAAGGAGCTTGACGCGGTACGCAACCAATGGGTTCGTCGGCTCGAAACCCTCCAGGTCAAGACGCCCGACCCCGACTTGAACTCCATGGTCAACGTCTGGCACGCCTATCAGACGCACATGACCTTCAACTGGTCCCGCGGCGTTTCCCTGGTGGAGGCCGGGGGGCGGGATGGGCTGGGATATCGCGACACCGTGCAGGACATCCTGGCCGTGACCCACTCGATTCCCGGCATCGCCGAGGAGCGGATGAACCTCATCCTGACCGGGCAGACCGCCTCCGGAGGGGGGTGCCCCCTGATCAAGCCCTGGTCCCATCGACCAGGATTCGAAAAGGCGCCTGCGGACGACCGTTACCGCTCGGACGACACGCTCTGGCTGCCCATCACGGTGGCCAACCACGTGTATGAAACCGGGAATCTGTCCTACCTGGAGACGGTCCTCCCCTATGCCGACCGCGGCGAGGCATCGGTTCTGGGGCATCTCAAGCAGGCTTTGCAATTCTCCGTCGACCACCGAGGCCGCAACGGATTGATCCAAGGCCTGCACGCGGATTGGAACGATTGCATCAAGTTCGGGACCACCGGAGAATCCGTGTTCACCTCCTTCCTGTTCTTCCACGGGTGTCGCATTGTCGCCAAACTTTCCCGTCAGATGGGGCGGGACGCCGATGCGCAGTGGGCGGAAGAGCTGGCCGAAGACATCCTGGGGAACATCCAGGAATGCGCATGGGACGGGGAGTGGTTCCTGCGCGCGATTTCCGCGACCGGCGGGAGCCTGGGCTCGAAGAAAAACCCGGAGGGCTCCATCTACCTCAACACCCAGTCCTGGGCTGTGATGTCCGGAGCCGCCACGGGGGAGCAGGCGGAGCGTTGCATGGAGAGCGTCCACGATCGCCTGGCCACGGAACACGGGCTGTTGCTTTGCGACCCGCCGCACAGGAATTCGGATCCCCACATCCAACTGCCGCTGCTGGTGTATCCCCCGGGACACAAGGAGAACGGTGGAATCTTCTGCCACTCCAATTCCTGGGCCATCGTCGCGGAATGCATGCTCGGACATGGAGAACGAGCCCACGAATACTACCGGGCGTTCCTTCCC
>JACKCV010000001.1:425000-432500 GCA_020633825.1 Fibrobacteria bacterium
CAAGGCGACCCAACGTCGACGACGAACCCTTGATCACAGCCATTTTCGATGTGCTTCAAACCAAGGTGGGACACGACTTCACCCAGTACAAGGCCGGAACGCTCTACCGCAGGGTGGTGCGGCGAATGGGTGTGCACCAGATCCCCAATCTGGAGGAATATTCGAAATTCCTGGAGGCCTCGGCGACGGAGGCCAGCGCACTGTTCCGGGAGTTGTTGATCGGGGTCACGCGGTTCTTCCGGGACCAGGATGCCTTCCGGGCTCTCGCCGAAAAAGTGGTACCGGAACTATTCGCCAATCGACCGGCCAACCGGCCGGTGCGTGTTTGGGTTCCAGGTTGCGCCACCGGTGAGGAGGCCTACGGCATCGCGATGCTGCTGGCCGAACACCAGGACGCCACCGGTAGCGATGCGAAGATCCAGGTGTACGCCACGGACATCGATGCCCACGCCATCGCCAAGGCCCGGTCGGGAATCTACCCCGTGGGAATTTCCGCGGATGTCCCTCCACACATGATGGAGAAATACTTCACCCTCACCGAATCCGGGGGGAGCATCCGAATCCAGAAGCGCATCCGGGAGATGCTCATCTTTTCGGAGCAGAACCTCACGCGGGATCCACCGTTTTCCCGCATGGACCTCGTGTCGTGCCGAAATCTTTTGATCTACATGGGAAGCGACTTGCAGCGAAGGCTGATCTCGGTCTTCCACTCCGCCCTCAACCCCTCGGGAATCCTTTTCCTGGGATCTTCGGAGCACATCGGAGATCATGCGAGCTTCTTCGCGCCCATCGACCGCGGTGCGAAACTCTATCGGAGAGTGGAGACCGGGCGCAGGGGAATCATTTCTCCGACGGGGAGATTCCTCCCGTCCTCGATGAGGACTCCGTCCTTGAGCGTGGCGCACCCCGCCCAAGGGCGGGCATCCTCCCTTCGGGAATTCACCGAGAGGTCGCTTCTTTCCATGGAGGTACGCACAGCCCTCCTTCTCAACGCCGATGGCGACATCCTCTACCAGCACGGCCGGATCGGGAAATACTTCGAGTTCCCGGCGGATGCCCCGGGGACCACGAACGCGTTGAGGATGGCCCGAGAGGGATTGCGGATCGCGTTGACGACGGCCTTGCGGAAGGCGGTCGCCGAAAATCAGCCGATCCGGACCGACGCTTTGAGGATCCGGTGCGACGGATCCATCGTGCGGGCCTCCATGAAGGTTCGTCCTGTGCCTCAACCCGATCCTTCCAACCCGCTTCCGGGAACGGGCCCGGGGATCCAATCCTTGTTCCTGGTCGTGATCGAGGAGTTGGAGGATTCCCATGCCCATCTCCAGGAGTTGGAACAACGGGACTTCGACCACGCTGACGTCGACGACACCAGACTCGCGGAATTGCTGCATGAACTCGAGGTGAAGGACGAGCATCTCCAAGCCTCCCGCGAAGCCCTGGAAAGCTCCAACGAGGATCTGACGGCATCGAACGAGGAGTTGCAATCCATCAACGAGGAGTTGCAATCGGCGAACGAGGAGCTCGAAACCTCCAAGGAGGAACTCCAATCCGTCTACGAGGAGCTGACGACGGTCAACGCCGAATTGCAGGCGAAGCTCGTCGATCTTTCCAACGCGAACAACGACATGCTGAACCTCCTGGCCGGTACGGGAATCGCGACGATTTTTGTCGACCGTGCCCTGCGGATCATGCGGTTCACCCCGGAAGCCACCCGGATCGTCAACCTGATCCAGACCGACGCGGGCCGTCCCATCGCGCACATCCTGACCAACCTCTCCGATTACGACGGATTCGTGGGCGACATCCAAACCACTCTGGAAAGGCTGGAGACCTTCTCGCGCGACGTCCAGACCAAGGATGGCGCCTGGTTCGCGCTGAGGATCCAACCCTATCGCACGCAGGAAGGCGCGGTGGAGGGTGCGGTGATCACCTTCGCCGACGTGACGGGTCGCAAGCGGATGGAAGCGGACCTGAGGGAGCACGAATCCAGATTGCGAGCGATCCTGGAGAGCTACCCGGAGCCGATCTACCTGAAGGATCGGGAAAGCCGCCTCCTGGTGGGGAACCAGGCCACCATGGATGTCATCGGAATGCCATACGAGGAGGTGATCGGCAAGAGCGACATGGAATTCTACGACGACCCGGAAGCCGCCCAGGTGATCTTGGACAACGACCAATTGGTGATGTCGACCGGAGAAACCCTGGTCCGCGAGGAACGGGTGCCTGGGCCCGACGGGGAGCGGGTGTTCCTTTCCACCAAAGCTCCTTGGCGCGACGCGGAAGGGCGCATCGTCGGGGTGGTGGGGATATCCAGGGATGTCACCGAAAGCCATCGGATGTCGAGTGCCTTGCGAGCCAGCGAAGGCATGTTCCGCAACCTCGTCGAGACGCTTCCGCTGGCGATCTACGTGTCGACGGGGCCGGAGCTGCAGGCGGAATACCTGAATCCCCGGTTCACGGAGCTGTTTGGATACGTCCTCGAGGAGGTTCCCAACGCCGCGACTTGGTGGCCCTTGGCCTTTCCCGACGAGAAGTACCGCGAGGAGGTTTCCAAGGAATGGAATTCCCGCGTGCTCGAGGCGCTCCGGACCGGCGTTCCGATCGAACCCATGGAAGTCGAAGTGACCTGCAAGGATGGCACCGTGAGGAACATCCAATGGAGGTACTACGTCCTGGGTGGGAAGAACTACGGATGCGGACAGGATTTGACGGACATCAGGAAGGGCGAGAAGGCCCTGCAGGAGAGTCTCGCCGAGAAGGATCGCCTCCTGGGGGAATTGCATCGCCGAGAGGCGGAAGCGCGTTCGGCAGCGGATGAACTGCGCGTGGTCATGGAATCCATGCCGGCCTTCACCTTCGTCTCGCGAGATCCGGAGTGCCGACGGATGGAGTCCAGCGCGATGGCGCTGGAGAGGATGAGGATTTCTCCGGAAATCCGGAATTCCCCCGAGATACCCCATGACGTCAAGCCCCGGGTCTACAAGGTGATGCAGGATGGGGAAGTGCTGGAGCCGAGGGATTTCCCCTTGCGTCGGGCGATCCGAGAAAAGCGGTCGATCCTCGACGAAGAGATCCAGATCCTGTTTCCCGACGGGGAAACCCTGCACTTGTTCGGAAATGCGGTCCCCCTGGTCGACGACCAAGGGGAAGTCCGCGGTGGGGTTGGGGCCTTCATCGATATCTCGGCGCAAAAGCGTGGGGAAGAGGAATTGAGGAGATCCCAAGCGGAACTCAGCCTGGTCCTGGACAATACCGCCGAGGCCATCGCCTTCCTGGACTTGGATCGCCGCCTGGTCTGGGCCAATCGCGCCTACTTGCAATCGGTCGCCGGGACACCGGAGGCTCCCGCGAAATTGGAGGACCTCAAGGGAAAGCGGTGCATCGATGCCTGGGGGCTGCCCCGATTCTGCGACGACTGCCCGGTGGAGAAATGCCGCACGACGTGCATGATCGACGATGCCGAATTCGCTCCCGGGACAAACTCGGATTGGCCCGAGCATCTCGGTTCCTGGCAGGTCCGGGCGGCCCCCGTCCGGGATGCTTCGGGAGCGGTGGTGGGAACCATCGAAGTCGCCCGGTCGATCGCGGAAAAGCTCCAGATGGAAGAGCAGGTGCGGCAGTCGGAAAAACTGGCGGCGGTCGGGCAGCTGGCGGGTGGTGTCGCCCACAACTTCAACAATCAACTCACGGGGATCATGGGGTATGCCGATCTACTCCTGCTGAAAAGCCGAGACCAGGCGGTCCGACCGCTGGTGGACGGAATCAAGGGGGCTGCCCTGCGAGCCGCGCAGCTGACGGGCCAACTCCTGGCGTTCGCCAGGAAAGGGAACTACCAGAAGATTCCGATCGATGTGGATCGAATCGTGGAGGAAACGACGGATCTGCTGAAGCAGACCATCGATCGACGCATCAGCGTGGAGCGGAGCTGCGGAGCCAAAGGTGTTCGGGTGGTCGGAGATCCCTCCCAGATGCACAACGCCTTGCTGAACCTGGGGCTGAATGCCCGCGATGCCATGCCCGAAGGCGGCCTTCTTCGCATGTCTACTTCGGTGTTGGAGGACGGGGACGATGAGGTAGCGCCAGGAATCAACCAAGGGGCGGGCGTTTTACGGATCGAAGTGCTGGACACCGGGACGGGAATGCCTCCGCATGTCCAGAAGAGGATCTTCGAGCCGTTCTTCACGACCAAACCCGTTGGTACGGGAACGGGCTTGGGTCTTGCGTCCGTCCACGGAACTCTGGCCTCCATGGGTGGCGTGATCGACGTCCGAAGCGAGGAAGAGCGAGGAAGCGTCTTCGTGATCCACCTTCCCATCCTTCCCACGGAGGCAGCCCTCCACAAGGAGACTTCCCTGGAGCCGATCCGAATGGATCGCCCGTTGAGAATCCTTCTGATCGACGACGAGGACATCGTCCTGGAAACAAGCTCCGCCATGTTGCTCCAGTTGGGTTACAAGGTGACCTCCTTCTCCAATCCCGTCGAAGCCATCGAGTTCCACGCCAAAAACGTTGGCGAAATCGACGTGGTCATCCTCGATCTCGTGATGCCCCAGATGAGCGGCAAGGAGGTCCTTCAGGCCATGCGCCGGAAATCGCCCCAGGTCCGGGTGGTCGTTTCCTCGGGATACTCCCTCGAGGAAACTCGACCTTCCTTCTCGGAGGGGGTGGCGGCTTTCCTGCAGAAGCCATTCAACATGGCCGACCTTTCCCACGCCGTGGCGATGGCCATCGGCAAGGAGGCCGAGTGACGACGCTCGCAGGACGGAATCGGTAGACCCTGCGGGGCCGTGGGGCGCCCCGGGAGCTTCGAAAAAGAAAAACGCTGAAACTCGTTGATATTTCAACGATTAGCCTTGACGCCGACCGATGGGCGGCCTATGTTTATGAACCCGCCGCAAGAAGGCGGTCGCCGAAAGTCGCAAGGCTGAGGCGGGAGTCGCAAGACTTTGGACGAGGTTTCGGCCTCACGAAGACTTCGGTCTTCACCTCTTTGACATCTTGGTAGGATTGACTTGTGCTGGTCCTCAGCTCGATGTTCATCCGGAGACGGGTGAAGGACGAATGAGAGATCTTGCGAGCGCCAAAGAAAAAGATGAAAGTCAGGATGGATAGCTTGGAGAGTTTGATCCTGGCTCAGAACGAACGCTGACGGTATGCCTCATACATGCAAGTCGAGCGGGTGCAGCAATGCATCAGCGGCGAACGGGTGAGTAACGCGTGAACAATCTGCCTCCAAATTTGGGATAACGGTTCCAACGAGCCGCTAATACCGGATAGGTTAACGACGTCGCCTGGCGATGTTAAGAAAGATCCAATTGGATCGTTTGGAGATGAGTTCGCGTCCCATTAGCTTGTTGGCGGGGTAACGGCCCACCAAGGCGACGATGGGTAGCCGGCCTGAGAGGGTGATCGGCCACATTGGGACTGAGATACGGCCCAGACTCCTACGGGAGGCAGCAGTAGGGAATTTTGCGCAATGGACGAAAGTCTGACGCAGCAATACCGTGTGAGGGATGAAGCATTTCGGTGTGTAAACCTCTGTCGATGGCGAATAATGTTTCGGGGAGTGGAAAGCCTCGGAATTGAAGGTAGCCATGAAGGAAGCACCGGCTAACTCTGTGCCAGCAGCCGCGGTAATACAGGGGGTGCAAGCGTTGTTCGGAATTACTGGGCGTAAAGGGAGCGTAGGCGGAGTTGCAAGACAGGGGTTAAAGATCCGGGCTCAACCTGGAAGCTGCCTTTGTGACTGCAGTTCTTGAATATGGTAGAGGTCAGTGGAATTTCCGGTGTAGCGGTGGAATGCGTAGAGATCGGAAAGAACACCAGAGGCGAAGGCGACTGACTGGACCAATATTGACGCTGAGGCTCGAAAGCGTGGGGAGCAAACAGGATTAGATACCCTGGTAGTCCACGCTGTAAACGATGAACACTAGATGTCGGGAGGGGTTCCTTCCGGTGTCGTCGCTAACGCAGTAAGTGTTCCGCCTGGGGAGTACGCTCGCAAGGGTGAAACTCAAAGGAATTGACGGGGGCCCGCACAAGCGGTGGAGCATGTGGTTTAATTCGATGCAACGCGAAGAACCTTACCTGGGCTTGACATGGGAACGACCGCACGAGAGATCGTGTTTTCTCTTCGGAGACGTTCCGCACAGGTGCTGCATGGCTGTCGTCAGCTCGTGTTGTGAGATGTTCGGTTAAGTCCGGCAACGAGCGCAACCCCTGTCCTTAGTTGCTAACAGGTTATGCTGAGCACTCTAAGGAGACTGCCCGGGTTAACCGGGAGGAAGGTGGGGACGACGTCAAGTCCTCATGGCCCTTACGCCCAGGGCTACACACGTGCTACAATGGTCGGTACAGTGGGAAGCAAGACCGCAAGGTGGAGCAAATCCTGAAAGCCGTCCTCAGTTCGGATTGGAGGCTGCAACTCGCCTCCATGAAGCTGGAATCGCTAGTAATCGTAGATCAGAATGCTACGGTGAATACGTTCCCGGGCCTTGTACACACCGCCCGTCAAGCCACGAAAGAAGAGAGCGCTCCAAGTCGCCAAGCTAACCTTCACCGGAAGCCAGCGCCTAAAGCGAGATCTTTAATTGGGGCTAAGTCGTAACAAGGTAGCCGTATCGGAAGGTGCGGCTGGATCACCTCCTTTCTAAGGAGTAAAACCAACCCAGCGCGAGACGAAAGGTTCCGTCCCATCCGACGGAGCGAAGTCTCACTGCAAGATCTTTCTCCGGCACAAGTCAATCCTACCCAGATTTCATTGAGACACTCTTTGACAGGTTGGGCGCCCGTAGAGGCGCGAGCAGATGACTCGTAACGGGTCTTGCCGATTGTCCGCGAGGATGGTTGACGAGGCATGTGATTGCGAGGGAGATGCGAGGTTTTGAAGTATGAAAAGGGCTTATGGCGGATGCCTTGGCACCATCAGGCGATGAAGGACGCGGCAAGCTGCGAAAATCCTCGGGTAGGCGCAAACGGCCTTTGATCCGGGGGTGTCCGAATGGGGCAACCCGGCGGAATTTTTCCGTCACTCCTGACTGAATACATAGGTCAGCGAGAGCGAACGAGGGGAAGTGAAACATCTCAGTACCCTTAGGAGTAGAAATCAAACGAGATTCCCTCAGTAGTGGCGAGCGAACGGGGAGTAGCCCAAACCGGCATTCGTGTCGGGGTTGTAGGACCTGCATTTAGCGACGGATAGCTAGTCGGATTGGCATGGAAAGGCCGACCATAGAGGGTAATAGTCCCGTAGACGAAAGCTTGAAGTTGTGAGCGGGTATCCTGAGTAGGGCGGGGCACGTGAAACCCTGTCTGAATCTGGGAGGACCACCTTCCAAGGCTAAATACTCGATGGTGACCGATAGTGAACGAGTACCGTGAGGGAAAGGTGAAAAGCACCCGGAGACGGGAGTGAAATAGAACCTGAAACCGTAAGCCTACAAACTATCGAAGGAGTGCATGCACTCTGACGGTGTACCTTTTGTTTAATGAGCCAGC
>JACKCV010000001.1:435000-1161355 GCA_020633825.1 Fibrobacteria bacterium
GACTCCTGGGAGAGTAGGTCGCCGCCACAATACCTTTGCGAACCCCGCCGGAAAACTCCGGCGGGGTTTCGCGTTTCTTGGGTCCCCACGAATCTCGAACCACACTCCCCCAACGTGCCGCAACCCCGGCGCCATGCTCCCCGCCCCCGCCTCGGGCGCTCCATCCTTCCACACGCGGGATATCCGAGTGAATTCCCGCGAAAAGGAAGCGCGTGCACCCGCGGGGGAGAAAAAACGCCACGGGCCGAAGGGAGACCTAGCCCTCGCATCGGCGGCGACCACCGCCGCAAGCTATGACACCGGAGAACCGCGAGGCTCCGGCGCCACAAGGGAATGCTCCTGGCAGGAGGCGCTCGGATCAGATCGAATACGGAGGAAAAACACACCGAGGAGGATTTTGCGCATGTTCCTCGGCGCGGTTAGCCCTCGGGCATCGGAGCTTTGGGTCCGCAGCGGGAATGTCCATCGGGAAGTTTGCGGAACGATTTCATCAAGGGCGTGTAGCACCACGGATCGTTCCGAAAGTGGCCTTGGAAAAATCCCGGTGACAGAGCCTACGTCAGGGAGAACGAATCGGAGAATCTCGGCTGGGCGGAAAATACCAGGGGCATCTTACGGGCGCAACTGCCATCCAGGGGAAAAGTCGCCAAATCACGAGTTGGTGATCCAATGATTTGGTATTGACAGCGTTCGAAATAGCATGCGAACCCGCCAAAGTTGGCACGGTTACATGGAAGGAAAGTTCGTACTTTTTTTCCGTGAAGTACGGAATCTTTTCGGACATCCATGGCAACCTCGAAGCCCTCGAAGCGGTCCTTGCCGCGATGGAAAGCCATGGCGTGGAACGTCGAGTTTGCTTGGGAGACGTCGTTGGCTACGGACCAAACCCCAACGAGTGCGTGGACCTGGTGCGCCAGAACGCCGACATCACCATTTTGGGGAACCATGACAGCGTTGCCTTGGGGTGGGAAGCTTCCGAAAACTTCAACTTCTATGCGCGCAGGGCCATCGAGTGGACGCGCGACAATCTCACCGCCGAGAGCAAGGAATTCCTGAAGAGCCTCCGGTACATGGAGTGCGAGAACGATCTCTGCTTCGTCCACGCATCTCCGCACAGTCCAGCGGATTGGTACTACATCACCGACCTCGAAGATGCCGCGGATTCCTTCAGCTTCTTCAAGGAGCGCATCTGCTTCATCGGGCATACCCATTTCCCGGTGATCGTCGTCCGAGAGAGCGAGCAGGCATTCCGGATCTGCGACACCTACAGCTACACCCCGCAGCCGGGGGAGCGCCTGTTGGTCAACGACGGGTCGGTCGGGCAACCCCGCGACCGGAACCCCATGGCATCCTTCGCACTTTGCGACAGCGAAACGGGAGCCATCGAGATCCATCGCGTGCCTTACTCGGTCGAAACGACGCAGGAAAAAATGCGTGCGCTCGATTTCGCCGACTTCCTGATCACTCGCTTGGCGGAGGGGCGCTAGCCGCTCACGGCCAGGACGGCGTCCCTCGGACCAGGAAGGTCTTGCGGGGCGATGCCGGGCCGGATGCCAGCTTGACAGAATCTGGCGGGACGCCGAGGTGCGCCGCCAGGAGTGAGGCGATCGCCTGATTGGCCTTCCCGGCTTCGGGTGCGGCACTGGTGCGGATTTT
This sequence comes from Fibrobacteria bacterium, assembly GCA_020633825.1. Lineage (GTDB taxonomy): Bacteria > Fibrobacterota > Fibrobacteria > UBA5070 > UBA5070 > UBA5070. The sequence goes on from JACKCV010000001.1 coordinate 436,657, forward strand.
CAAGGCGTCCCCGAGTGGCCCCACGATCGCATCCTTGGAAGAACCTGGAACGGCTTTCACTCGGATCAGCCACCCTTCGGCGCGGAGCTCCGACCAGACGGGATTCACGCGCGGAGGGATTGGATCGCAGTAAGGCGATCCGTCTGCCCGAAGATGGCGGTCCCGGCGACCAGAGTATCGGCACCCGCGTCGCGGACCAGACGGGAGGTCGTGGCATTGATGCCGCCATCGACTTCCAATCGGGTTTTCAGGCCGCGGTGCTGGATCTGGTTGGCGAGAGTCTCGATGCGGCCTGGAGCGGAGTCCATGAATTTCTGGCCCCCGAATCCCGCCCAGATGGACATGACCAGGACCAGATCGAGTCGTTCGAGATAAGGGAAGATTTCCTCGGGGGATCGTCCGGGATTGATGACCAGGCCGACCTGGACGCCGCATTCACGAAGGCCGTCGATCACCGCGCCGGGATCCATGGCGGCCTCGAGGTGGAAGCTGACCAGGTCCGCGCCGGCTTTGGCGATGCGTCGCCCGTATTCCAAGGGGTCGGCCACCATCAGATGGCAGTCGAGGAACATGGAGGATGCCTTCCGCAGGCTTTCGACCACAACAGGACCGATGGTCAGATTGGGGACGAAGTGCCCATCCATCACGTCGACATGGAGCCAGTCCGCGCCGGCGTGTTCGACGGAACGGCAGTCCTCTCCCAGGGCGGCGAAATCGGCGGAAAGGATGGACGGAGCGATGACGAGTTCGTTCATGACGAGGCAAAGATACCCATCCGTGAAGGACGAAAAAAGAAGGGGCGTCCTGGACGGACGCCCCTTCCATCGAACCGTGTCTCGAGATCTCAGAGACGGGCGCGGAGCGCCTGGGCCTGTGCCTCGAACCCTGGCTTGCCGAGGAGGGCGAACATGTTCGCCTTGTAGGCTTCCACTCCGGGCTGGTCGAAGGGGTTGACGCCCTGCAGATAGCAGGAGATCCCGGTGGCGCGCTCGAAGAAGTGGATCAGCTCGCCCATGGTGCGGGTGGTCATCGATTCGACGATCAGGGAGCTGTTGGGCATGCCTCCATCGTAGTGGGCGAGGGAAACGCCCTTCCAGGCTTCGAGGTTGATTTCGGACAGTTCGCGGCCCGCCAGGTAGGCGAGTCCATCGAGATCGTCACCGGTGTCGGGAACCACCACGGAGGCGGAAGGTTTCTCTTCGATGAGGAAGGTTTCGAAGGCGTTCCGCTGGCCTTCCTGGATCCACTGGCCCATGGAGTGAAGGTCTGTCGAGAATTCGCAGCCCGCCGGGAAGAGGCCGCTGCGGTTCTTGCCTTCGGATTCGCCGTTGAGCTGCTTCCACCACTCGATGAGATAGTGGAAAGCGGGTTCGAAGGTGGACAGGATCTCGATGGCCTTGCCCTGGCGGTAGAGGGCGACCCGGCTGGCCGCGTAGCGAAGGCAATCGTTGGTGAGGACGTCGGTGGAGGCGCCGTAGGTCTTGAAGGAGTCCATGGCCCCGGCGAGCAAGGCGTCGATGTCGAACCCAGCGGCGGCGATGGGCAGAAGCCCGACAGGGGACAGGACCGAGAAACGACCGCCGACATCGTCGGGAATCACGAAGGTCGCGTAGCCTTCCTCGGTGGCCAATTTCCGAAGGGCACCCTTCTTGGCGTCGGTCGTGGCGTAGATGCGGTTCTTCGCCTCGTCCTTGCCGTAGCGATCTTCCATGTAGGCCTTCAACAGGCGGAAGGCGATGGCCGGCTCGGTGGTGGTCCCGGACTTGGAGATCACATTGATCGACACTTCGTAGTCGTCGAGGTGATCGAGCAGCATCTCGGTATCGCGGGCCGACATGTGGTGTCCGGCGAAGTCGATGTCGACCCCGTTCTCGGAGGCTTCGTCCCAGGGGAGGCCTTCCAGGACCGCGCGAGCTCCCAGATACGAACCGCCGATCCCGACGGTCACGAGAAGTTCGGACTGGTCCTGGATGCGCTTGGATGCTTCTTTGATGGCATCGAGTTCGGCGGCGGGGACCACCTTGGAGGGATCGTACCATCCGATGAAGTCGCCACCGGGCCCCTTGCGGCTGGCCAGAAGCTCGCAGGCCGACTCGACCTGGGGCTGAAGGGCCTTGAGGACGTCGTCGTTGATCCAGGGGTGCAGGTTCTTCTGTTCGTAGCGAATCATGGAGGCTCCAGCGTTGAAAGGAAAGGCCAAAAGTAGCTCCCCGAGCCCGATCGAGAGATCGGAGCTGCCGGGTTGGATTCCCTCGGATTGGATTCTCGAAGGCGACGCCTCCGGGCCTTGGTCGATCCCGGAGCGGGGGATGCTGGTGGGACGGGGCCGGACTTGCGACCTGGTCGTGGACGACCCCGATCTCTCCCGGAAACACGCCGCATTTCGGGTGATGGGAGGTCATCTGTGGGTGATCGACGAGGGGTCCACGAATGGAACGATCTGCAACGGGGACGCGGTCGCGAGGAAAAGGTTGGAAGCGGGGGACGAACTGATCTTGGGAAACGCCCATTGGCGAATCGCCCGAGGGGAAGGGCGCCCCCCCTTGTCCTTGCTGGAAGAGTGGACAGCCCTCTTGTCGACCCTCGACCGGGATGTCTCGGTTCGATTGGCCGCCATTGCCGCTCTGGCAGCTGCGGAGACGTGTCGGCTCGATGGGCAGGGAACCGCATCGCTGGTCTGGCAGGCGGGGGATCGCACCTGGGAAGACCTGGGGCCCGTGAGGAAGTCCCTGGTGAGGCAGGCATTGGAGCGGGCCTGCGGCGCAGGTCGGTTCTTCCTCCCGGATTAGGAGCGTTCGCGAATCGTCTCCAGGGTCTCCAGGGTCTCCAAATGGGCTCGAAGCCCGGGAGGCGGGGAAATCGAAAGCGTCCGGATCCGACGAGCGAACTCGATGTGCTCGCTCGAAAGAGGATCGAACTGGGGGACCGGAATCTCCACGGGAACCCCTCCCTCTCTTCGAACCCGCAATCGTCGGGCGGAGAAATCGAGTTCCAGCAGACCATCCTCGGACTCCAGGATCCAGGAGCGCTCGGGGGGCGAGTCGCCCCACCCCGCCGACACGTGCATCGAAAAGGGGTGCTCGCGGTGGAGCTGGTTCGGTCCGAGACTCCTCCACGCACCTTTTCCCCAAGTCGCGCCGATCAGGGAGAGGTCGTGGATGGCCAGGTCGAGGAGGGGGCCGGATTCCCTTCGGAGTGGGATTCGACCGAATCGCCGCACGGTCAGTTTTCGGATTCGATCGGCGGGGGGGACATGCTTCTCGAAGGTCCGCCAAGCCGGATTGAAGAACTCCACCAAGCCATCGGCGAGGACGAGATGGCGCCTTTGGAATTCCTCGAGCAGTTGGGCTGCACGGCGAGAATGGCGGGTCAGCGGCTTTTCGAGCAGGGTGTGCAACCCGCGATCCAGGCATTCCCTCGCGGAGGACTCGTGATGGACATCGGGAGTGGCGACGATCGCGCCGCATGGAGGAGGGAGCCCATCGAGGTCCCGCCAGGAAGGGAAGGTCTGGACATGGAGTTCCTGCTCGAGGAAACGCCTGCGCAGGGGGTCGGGTTCGACGATGCCGACCAGAACGAAGTCCCGGGAGGCCTGGCAGGCTCTGGCGTGCAGGAAGCCCATGCGACCACCCCCTACCACGACAGCGCGAATGGCTGACGGATCCATGAAGGAAATGTATTCCTGCCAAATCCATGCACCTGGACGTACAGCCCAATTCCAACTCCCCTGATGCCGTGAACTGTCTCTTCGCCGAGGCCGGTCCTTCCCGAAGGGTGTATGCCGTGCCGGTGGAACACCATGGGCAGGACGTCTGGGCCTGCGTGGTCGGTTGGGATGCTCTCGAGCAGAAACCGGTCGAGGCGTGGGTGACTCTGGTGATGGACAGTGCCGATGGGCACGCGACCTTGATCCACGGAGGCTCCGGAGGAATCCGTTTGAGGAAGTTGGAATCCTCCGAACCTTGGGGGATCGCGGCGGCCGACCAGTGGGGGGAGCCCTTCCTGCTTCTCCGGTCGGGAATCCGGACCGTATCGTGGGAGGAAGCCCACCCGGGAGCGGAAAGTGTGGATTCCTCCCGGGACAAGCGGTAGAATGGCACCACAGGAGGCCGACATGGACATCGGAGACGAGACCAGGCAGATGCTGTCGCGCAAGCCATTGGGGAATTTCGTGTTCCTGCCGGCCATCCAATGGCCGCAGATTCTTCGCAACATCCTCCTGGTGACCTTCACCGCGGTCGTTTCCGGGGTGATGATCATGGGCATGTACCAATGGCAGTTCGGCTCCACCAGCCTCTACGTCATGGACCGCCAGACGACGTTCGAGCCCCTGGATCGCCATTCGCTGTTCGTCCTGGTGCTTCCCGCGCTGGTCTCGGCCCTGGTGATGGCCATCCTGCTGGGTTGGCTTCTGGCCTTGGCGGCATCCCGTCGCATCGCTTTGCCCATCTACAAGGTGATCCAGTGGTCCCGGGCGTTGGGAGAGGGGAATCTCCGCGTCCGGCTCGGGTTCCGCCCCGGGGATCACCTGGACGAGTTGGCGCGCAGCTGCAACAACGCCATCGACACCGTGCGAGCGGGATACGAAGATCTCGTCGAACTCGAGAGGGATGAATCCCTCCCTGCCGAAGTGCGCGAGAAGATCCGCATCGTCCTGGCGCGATACAAGTTCTAGCCGCGATCCCGAGGCGGGGGAATTGGGCATTCTTCGGATTGCTTACATTGATGGCCCATCCTTATCCGTTTCGAGGGCATCATGAACGTCGCGGAAAACCTTGTTGTGGCCATCATGGCGGGCGGATCGGGTACGCGATTCTGGCCGATGAGCCGGCCGGAGAGGCCCAAGCAGTTCCTGAATCTGACCGGTGAGCGCACCATGCTTCAGGTCACCTTCGATCGCCTCCAAGGATTGGTGCCGCCCGAACGGGTCCTGGTGCTCACCAATGCCCGATTCGCCGACCTCGCCCGCGAGCAACTGCCCGAGTTGCCCGTAGACAACGTGATCGGGGAGCCCATGCCTCGGGACACCTCCGGAGCCGTGGCCCTGGCCGCCGCCTTGGTCGAGAGGAAGTGGCCGGGGGCCATCCTGTCGATCCTGGCCGCCGACCACACCATCGAACCCGCGTCTCGTTTCCAGGAGGTTCTTCTGGGGGCCGCGGAAGCCGCCCACGAAGAAGGGGGGTTGTACACCTTCGGCATCCAGCCGCGCTCGGCCGCCACGGGCTACGGATATCTCGAAGTCGGGGATGCGGTGGGAGAACGGCGCGGGGCCCCCATCCACAAATTGGCCGCTTTCCGGGAAAAGCCCGACCAGGAGACTGCGGACGCATTCCTCCGCTCGGGTCGGCACCTGTGGAATTCCGGGATGTTCGTCTGGCGCACGCAGGATATCCTCGCCGAGATCGAGAAGCACCTGCCGGCGCATCATGCCGCCATGACCGCCGTCGCGCAGACCTGGGGAACGGACGCCTTCGCGGACGCCCTGCGCGAGGGGTTCGAGCCCCTCCCCAAGGTGAGCATCGACTTCGGTGTCATGGAAAAGGCCGCGGATGTTCGTTGCGCAGTCGCCGATTTCGGATGGAACGACGTCGGAGGGTGGGTCGCCCTCGAGCAGGTCCTTCCGCGCGACGAGGACGGAAACTGGACCCAGACCGCGTTGTCCACGCTGGATTCCCGCGACAACATCGTCGTATCCGAGCAGAACGGGCATCGCGTGGTGTGCATCGGCGTCTCGGATCTCATCGTGGTGACCACCCCCAACGCGACCCTGGTCTGCCACAAGAACGAAGCCGAGCGGATCAAGAAGGTCGTCGAATCGTTGCCCAAGCCATGATGGTGTCCCCTTCCCCGCGGGGTTCCGGAGGGAAGGGGTCCTTCAGGAGACGCATGTGAGCCTGCCGACGGCGCTGAACTACCTGACCATCTTTCGAATGCCTCGACAGAGGCGCTACGACCTCTCCCGGGCGGTCTACTGGTTCCCCGTGGTGGGCCTTTTCATCGGTGGCTGCCTGGCCCTTTCCTGGTGGTCCCTCATCCGGGTCGCCCCGATTCCCGTGGCCGCCCTGGTCGTGGTCATCGAATGGGTGTGGTTGACGGGAGGGATGCACCTGGACGGCCTGGCCAACACCTCGGAGGCCCTGCTTTCGTGGAGATCCCGGGCCAGCATGCATGCCATCCTCGCCAATCCCCACATCGGGGCCTTGGGAACCATCGCCCTGGTTTCCGTTCTTGCGAGCAAAGTCGTCACACTCCAGAATCTCGATCCCCAGAGGGCTCTGGTCGCCCTGTTCTTCGCTCCGGTGTTCGGTAGGTCCGCCCAACTTCTCGCCTCGGGACTCACCCCCTACGCCAAGGAAACCGGCGTGGCCGTCACCGCCTTCGGGTCGAAGAATCGCTTCCTGAAGGCGCTCGTCGCGATCCTCCCCTTGGGGCTGGCTTTCCAATTGGGTTGGATCGATGGTGCTCTCGTGTTGCTCGGATGGCTTCTCCTCTTCGCCGTGCTCGTCCGCCGGATCCAGATCCTGCTGGGGGGCAACACCGGAGGCACTCTCGGGGCCTTGACGGAGATCAGCGAGGCTTGGGTCCTGGTGGCCGCCACCGTGGAGATCCCCAACATCCAATGGGAAGCCTTCGATCCGAGGACCATCTGGCCGCTTTGAGGTCGCTCAGAGGCTCCAGTCGATGGGTTCCTGGCCATGCGACGATAGCCAGGCGTTGCAACGGCTGAACGGACGGCTCCCCAGGAACCCGCGGCTCGCGGACATCGGGGAAGGGTGCGCGGAGCTGATGACCCCATGGCGCGAAAGATCGACGGATTCCGTCTTCTGGCGCGCGAAGGATCCCCAAAGGATGAAGACCATGGGGGTTTCCCGCTCGGCCAACAGCTGGATGATGGCGTCGGTGAAACGCTCCCAGCCGCGTCCCTGGTGGCTGGCTGGCTCGTGGGCGCGGACGGTCAGGCAGGTGTTCAGGAGAAGGACGCCGCGCGCGGCCCAGGACTCGAGGCTGCCGTGGGAGGGCACGGGGATGCCCAGATCGGCCGCCAACTCCTTGTGGATGTTCCGAAGCGAGGGGGGCGGAGGGACTCCCGGCGGAACGGAGAAGCTGAGGCCGTGGGCCTGCCCGGGGCCGTGGTAGGGATCCTGTCCGAGGATGACGGCCCGAACCGATTCGAACGGGGTGGAATCGAGGGCGGCGAAGATCCTGGATCCGGGCGGATAGACGGTCGCGCCGCGGTCCCGCTCGGCCTGGAGGAAACGCTTCAGATCGAGGAACCAGGGGGAATCGAATTCGCTCCTCAGCCTGCTTTTCCAGCTTTCGTGCAGTTTGGGGTTCACTTCGGGCATCCTGCAAAAGGTAGCGGGCCGCCACGATCCCGGCCAGCGAGGGAAGGAAGCCGGTTCCACGCTACATTTGCCTTCTTTCTAGGGAGGATTCGATGGCGAAGGGTAAGGCTTTGGCTCCTGTGGTGGGCGTCGTGATGGGCTCGCGCAGCGATTGGGAAACCATGAAAGGGGCATGCGAGATCCTGGCTTCGTTCGACATTCCCTACGAGGCCAAGGTGGTCAGCGCCCACCGGACTCCGGACCTCCTCGCCGAGTACGCCCGCACCGCGCGCTCCAGGGGGTTGCGATGCATCATCGCCGGTGCCGGTGGAGCGGCGCACCTACCCGGCATGCTGGCGGCTTTCGGTCCCGTACCGGTCCTGGGGGTCCCCGTGCAGAGCAAGGCCCTCTCCGGCGTGGACAGCCTCTACAGCATCGTCCAGATGCCCAAGGGCATTCCGGTCGCGACCTTCGCCATCGGGCCGGCGGGAGCCGCGAACGCGGCCTTGTTCGCAGCCGCCATCCTCGCTTCGGAGGATCCCCGGGTCCGCAAGGCGTTGGACGATTTCCGCTCCACCCAGACCCGGACGGTCCTCGAGGACGCCCCCTTGGAGCCGGAGTCCGGCCCGATCGCCAAGCGCCTCCCGGTTCGCAAGGGGAGGAAAGGCTGATGCTTCCCCCCGGAGCCACGCTGGGGATCCTCGGAGGAGGGCAACTCGGGCGCTACATGGCGATCGTCGCCCAGCAGCGGGGTTTCCGGGTCGCGGTGCTCGACCCCGATCCGGACGCTCCCGCGCACCAGGTCGCCCACGAGCGTGTCATCGCCGCCTACGACGATCCGGCGGCCCTGGAGCGCCTGGCCCAATTGAGCCAGGCCGTGACCACGGAATTCGAGAATGTCCCCGCTTCCTCCCTGGCGCCCTTCCTGGACCGGAACATCCCCGTCCGGCCGGGAGCGAAGGCGTTGGCGACCTGCCAGGACCGCATCGCCGAGAAGACATTGGTCAATGCGGCGGGAATCGAAACGGCTCCCTGGCACGCGGTGCATTCCGATCAGGATCTGGGCATGGCCCTCGCCGCCCTGGGTGGGGAGGGGATCCTGAAGACCTCCCGCTCCGGATACGATGGCAAGGGGCAGGCGCGCGTGCGCAGCCTGGACGAAGCCAGGGCCGCCTTCGGTCGATTCGGATCGGTTCCCTGCGTCCTGGAAGGGGTCGTCCCCTTCGCCTTGGAGTGTTCGGTGCTCGTGGCGCGCGACGCCCATGGGCGCTCCCACACGCTGCCCGTGTGCGAGAACATCCATTCCCACCACATCCTCGATGTCACGATTTGTCCGGCCAGGGTCTCCGAAGCCGCGGCCCGCGCGATGCGGTCCCGGTCGGCCCGGCTGGCGCAGGAACTCGAATACGTCGGGCACCTCGCCGTGGAATTCTTCGTACTTCCCGACCAGACGGTGGTGGTGAACGAGCTGGCCCCCCGGCCCCACAATTCCGGGCATCTGACCATCGACACCGCACTCCATTCGCAGTTCGAACAGCATGTCCGGTGCATCGCCGGGTGGAACTCCCTTCCCTACGAATTGCTGCACCCCGCGGCGGCGATGGCGAACCTTCTGGGGGACCTCTGGGAGCACGGGGAGCCGCTCTGGGATCGCTTGGCCGAATTCCCCGAGGTCCGCTTGCATCTGTACGGCAAGCGGGCTCCGCGACCCGGACGGAAAATGGGACACCTCACCGCCTGGGCGGATTCGGTGGCCGAGGCGGAGCGTCGCGTCCGCGACGCCAGGGAGGCCCTGACGCGACCCGGATGAGTTCCCCCCTCGTTCCTGTTCGGAATGGGCCGCGTGAAGCCCGTCTCTGCACTAGCTTAGGAGATCTCTCCCACGCCGCCGGCCCATCGAGCCGCGGCGGTCCACCCACCTGAAGGAATCGCCACGATGAGTCGCACTTTCGTCTTCGCCCTTGTGTGTTCGGCCTGCCTGGCCCCGGTGCATGCCCAGTTGGCTTGGCGCGCGGTTCCGCATGCCGAATTGGGATACGGATCCGACGGAGGGGGAATGAATGGCGATTGGACGGTCGGGGCAGGGATCCAGGCCGGCGCGGGATTCACCGGAACCCTCTACGTGCCCAAGGAGGATTCCATGGGTTGGGCACTCCAGACCAATATGGGGGTGCGCTCGCTGAGTGGTGATCTGGAGGGAACCATGAAGGTCCCCGATGGTGCGCGCAGTGGAGCCACCATGAGCCAGATGACAGGTTTCGCCCATTTCCGCACCGGCCCCTTCTATCGGTTCCTCGGCCTGTGGGGTGCCTCGGGAGGGCAGTTCGGGGTCGAGATGTCCACCACGGAAGGGGAAACGAACTGGTTCCGCGAGGATTATTCCCTCCTGTTCGCGGTGTTCTCCGAAGGCGGGACCGATCCCTGGGCGAACCAAGGGGTCCGGTGTGGTGTGATGCTCGGAAGGCTGGGAGGGGATCAGGTCTGGTCCGGCCTGTACGACGGCAAGGTCACCGATTCCCTGGAATGGCTCCGCGAGGGGTTCGTCGGGGAGGGTTCCATTGAATACTGGCAAGGGCACCTCTGGGGGCAATTGGTCGGCTCCGCCAATTCCACCACCCTGCGGCACCGCTCCGAGGAGGGGAGCCGCGGCGAGGGGACCAATTGGAGCCTGGCCATCCGGTTGGGCTACCGATTCGCTTGGGGAGACCTCGGCTCCTTCCGCTGACCTCCCCCCGACGAGATCGATCCGGGAGGAGAGGAAGGCCTCCTTCCCAGGGGAAAGAACGGGGACGCGCCCACAGGGGACAATCCGGGTCCCCCGGCCCTACGGCCCTCAGAGCGCCAGAAGCGTGCCGGAGGTGCCGGATAGGATTCCCTCCAGGGAGCCCGGTCCGGACCAGCCCGCCACGGACACGGAGGCCACTCCAGCGCGCAAGGTCTGGACGCAGCCGCGGAGCTTGGGAATCATGCCGCCTTTGGCGATCCCGCGAGCCACGAGGTCTTCCACGCCTTCCTCGTCGAGTCGCGGGATGCGAACCCCATCTTCGAGCACCCCTGGGACATCGGAGATGTAGACGAGGGCACGGGCTCGCAGACGCGACGCCAGGGCCGCGGCGGCATCGTCGGCATTGACGTTCCAGGATTCTCCGTCGGGTCCGAGGCTGACCGGGGAGATCACCGGGAGGAAACCGCCCAACCAGAGGGAGTCCAGGAGGGTCGAATCGACTTCGGTGACGGAGCCGACCTGGCCCAGTTGCCCGTCTTCGCGCAACGGTGTCGCGCGCATCAGCCCCGCGTCCACCCCCGACACGCCGCAAGCGGAGGCACCCGCGGCGATCAGGAGTTTGACGAGCATCTTGTTCACCCGTCCGGAGAGGGTCATTTCCACCATGTCCATGGCGGTGGAGTCCGTGTACCGCAGGCCATCCACGAACCGAGGCTCCTGATCGAGCCATTTCAGGTTGCGATTGATGTCCTTCCCGCCCCCGTGCACGAGGGCGATTCGACTCCCGGAGCGGTGGAGACTGGCGAGATCCGCGGCAAGCTGCACCAACGAAGCGCGGTCCTCGGCCATCGAGCCCCCGATCTTGACGACGATCGGGGCCGGAGAAGCGTTCATGGTGCCAATCCGAGGGTTTCGGGATACCCGAAGAGGGCGTTCCAATTCTGGAGAGCTTGCCCGGAGGCGCCCTTCACGAGGTTGTCGATCACGGAAACGACGACGACGATGTCCTGCTCCGGTTGCTCCGCCACTCCGATGTGGCACCGGTTGGAGTGGGCGACGTGCGAGGTGGAAGGCAGCCCGTCCTCCCCGGCGAGCACCTGCACGAAGGGCTCTCCGGCGAAGGTTTCGGCGAGGAGATCCCGGACTCGCGCACCGGTCCAGGAAGCTGCCAGCGGGATGTAGAGGGTGGAGAGGATCCCCCGCTCCATGGGGACCAGATGGGGCGAGAAGACCAGGGGGACGCCTCCGGTCCGGGCCCGCCCCAGTTCCTGCAGCATTTCCCCGAGGTGCTGGTGCTTGCGTCCGACCTTGTAGGCGGAGAAACTCTCGTTGGTCTCGCAGAAAGCGGTCGCCAGCGAGGGCTTCCTTCCCGCGCCGGAAACGCCCGACTTCGAATCGGCGATCACCAGGCCGGCTCCCAGGCCACCTGCCCGGGCGAGGGGAACCAGGGGGAGGAGAATGGAGGTGGGGTAGCAGCCGGGATTGGCCACCAGGGAGGCTCCTGCCAGGTCCTGTCGATGCAATTCGGGAATGCAGTACACCGCCTCCGAGAGCTTGGCTGGAAGGGGATGGGGCTTGCCGTACCAGCGAGGATAGTCGGACGGGTCGCGGAGCCGGAAATCGGCGGAAAGGTCGATCACCTTCGCTCCGCCGGCCAGGAAGGCCGAACACGCCTCGGCAGAGGCGCCGTGGGGCAGGCAGGAAAACACCACATCGACGGAGGCGTCCTGGCAGTCGGCGGCGGTCCGCAGAGTCAGGTTTCGGATCTTGGTGCATCCGGACAAGCGGGGAAAAACCTGCTGCAGGCGCATTCCGGCGCTCGCTTCGCTGGAGAGGAACACGAGTTCCGCCTCCGGATGACCTTCGAGGGCCAGGACGAGTTCCACGCCCGTATACCCCGTCGCTCCCAGGATCCCGATTCTTGCCATCTTCATGCACCTCCGGTCGCACGGTGGTCCTCGCACGGCGCGACGAATCCACCCTCGGACGCAAAGGTACTTGGTACGCAACCCGAGGCGGTGTCCAACCCCTGCAATCGAACTAACTTGGCTTTCATCGTGGAAACCTTGATTCTCGTCGTCCAATACATCCTTCACGTCAACGTCCACCTTCGCGAATTGTTCCTGGAGCATGGCGCATGGTGGGTCTACGTGATCCTCTTCCTGGTGGTCTTCGCGGAAACCGGCCTGGTGGTCACCCCGTTCCTTCCGGGAGATTCCCTGCTGTTCGCGGCGGGGGCGCTGGCGGCTTCCACCGAGGGCGCGCTGCGGATGGATCTTCTGTTCGCCGTCCTGATGGTCGCTCCGCTCCTGGGGGATCAGACCAATTACTGGACGGGGAGATTGCTGGGGGCGAAGATTCCCTTCACCGACGACGCCAGGTTCCTGAAGAAGAAGCACCTGGACTCGACCCAGGCCTTCTACGCGAAATTCGGCGGAGCGACGGTCATTCTCGCGCGGTTCGCCCCCATCGTTCGGACCTTCGCCCCCTTCGTGGCCGGATTGGGGCGCATGGACTGGTTCCGCTACACCTTGTTTTCGGCCTTGGGAGCCTTCCTGTGGGTCGGAATCTGCCTGGGGGCGGGGTACTTGTTCGGGAACATCCCCGTCGTCCAGAAGAATTTCTCGCTGGTGATCCTCGGGATCGTGGCCGTTTCTCTCATTCCCATGGCGTGGGCCGCCCTCCGGTCGCGCACGAGTGCTTCGTAAAGAGCTAGACTTTCCGTTTCCGAAACGGGTTCTTCCAACGCGCAGGGAGCCAACCGAATGTTCGACCTCATGGGCCGCACAATCCTGATCACTGGGGCGTCGTCCGGCATCGGCGAGGCCATGGCTCGTCTCTTCGCCCGGGAAGGGGGCCGCCTGCTTCTGTGCGCTCGCCGCACGGACCGACTGGAAGAGCTGGCCGCGGAGTTGCGGGCCGCCCACGAATGCGACATCCATGTCTTCCACCTCGACGTGGGGGACCGCGATCAGGTCAGCATGGCCTTCCGAGGTTTGCCGGACTCCTGGTCCTCCATCGACGTCCTGGTCAACAACGCCGGCCTCTCCCGGGGCATGGACCCGGTCCAGGAGGGCTCCCTCGACGATTGGGACGAGATGATCCGGACCAACGTGTCGGGGCTCCTCTACGTCACCCGGCAGGTCCTGCCGGGGATGGTCCGGCGCGGACGTGGGGACATCCTGAACATCGTCTCCACGGCGGGACACGAAGCTTATCCCGGTGGGGCCGTCTATTGCGCGACCAAGCACGCCGTCGATGCCTTCACGCAGGGGCTTCGCAAGGATCTCGTGTCCACCCCGCTGCGAGTGATGGCCGTATCGCCGGGCATGACCGAGACGGAGTTTTCCCTCGTCCGATTCCACGGAGACCGGGAACAGGCCGATCGCGTCTACAACGGGATGACGCCTCTGGCGGCCCGGGATGTCGCCGAAGCCGCCCTGTTCGCCCTCACCAGGCCCGCCCATGTCCAGGTGGGCGAGATCATCCTCTGGCCCACGAACCAGGCGGGCTCCACCCTCGTGGCCCGGGATTCCTCCAAGCCTCCGCATTCCTCCACCTTGCCGCCTCCGCACTCGGTCCCTCCCAACGAGTCCGCTTGGAGGGGGTTCTACGAGCTCAACGAAGAGGAGTCGGGGTTCCCCGGCTCCGAGCCCGGAACCAGTCCGCCCATCGTTTGAGAAGGAGGGGCGCGATCCCCGCCTGCCCCTTGGACCTGGCCTGAGGAAGGCAAGACCCGGACCCCGGCGGAAGACCCGTCCCTGGTGCCTGGGATACGACCCGACGGAGACCCGTTACGGGGATCCCGTCAGAGGCGGAAGCGCCACGAAACCACCCAGCCGCACGGCGTGCGGCCGGAGATCGATCAATCCTTGTCCTTGGACTTTTCGCTGTCGGCGTCTTGCTTGTGCCAGATGCACAGGGTGGCCGTCGGGACGGCTTCCAGGCGTTGCCGAGTGATCCAGGGGCTGTCGGGATTCTTGGCGTGCGCGGCCTTGCGGCACTTCTTGCACATCCCGAAGGTTCCTTCCTTGACGCGGTCGAGGGCCTCGTTCAAGTACAGGAGGTATCGGGATTCTCGCGAAGCCATGGCGAAGGCGTGCTCGCGGTCCATGGCGTCGGCCGCCTGGTCGGCGAGGTGGTAGGCGTAGCCGGAGAGATCCCCCGACTGTTCCAGCGGATTCTTTCCCACCGTGGAGGCCTCGAGGTTGCCGAGCTCCTGGAGGAGTTTCTCCTTCTTCTCGTTGAGGAGTTCCTCGAAGAACTTCAGATCCTTTTTGGTCAAGGCCATCGTCGTCGCTCCATTGGGCAATTACCGTGGGAAAGGCGGGAATATAGTTCGATCCACGGCGTTGCGCCTCGCGTTTGCCCGACGCCCCCCATCGGGGGACCCTGGTGCCTCGGGTTCCGATTCTCCAGCCCCCCAGCATCCAGGATCGTCGGGGGCGGGTTTTCGCGGGGTTGCAGGAAAGGCGCAATCGCCAGGAGAATCGTCCCATGGCATCGTGGAAACGCTTTTGACGGGTCGGAGCGAAGGTTTTTTGCGATCCTTGACGGAATGGAACGAGATTCAAGACCACAGCGACTCCTGTCCTCCCTCGAAGCGGTGCTCCTGGGAAAAGCCCGCGAAATCCGACTCCTGGTGGCGGCCTTGCTGTCGGATGGCCATGTGTTGTTGGAAGACGTCCCCGGCACCGGAAAAACCACCTTGGCCCGATCCCTCGCCCAGGCCGCGGGCTTGGAATTCCGACGGGTTCAATTCACACCGGATCTGCTTCCCTCGGACTTGACGGGAGGCGCGGTCTGGCGACCTTCCCAAGGGGAGTTCGAGATCCTCAAGGGACCGGTGTTCAGCCAGGTCCTTCTGGCCGACGAGATCAATCGCGCCTCGCCGCGGACCCAGAGTGCCTTGCTCGAGGCCATGGAGGAGCGCCAGGTCTCCCTGGAGGGATCCACCCACCCGTTGCCGGACCCGTTTCTGGTCCTGGCCACCCAGAACCCGGTGGAATTCCACGGAGTGTTCCCTCTTCCCGAGGCCCAGATGGATCGGTTCCTCATCCGGTTGTCCCTGGGGTATCCATCCCAGGATGTGGAGCACCGACTGGTGTCGGAAATCCCTTCGGCGAGAATCGGAGCAGGGGCCGTCCCGACGGCGTTGCTCCCCGGCGATCTCGCCGAGCTCCGCGGCAAGGTCCGGCAAGTCCACCTCGAGCCCGCCCTCGCGGGTTGGATCGTGGAGCTGGTTCGCGCCACGCGCCAGCATCGTGCGGTGCGCCTGGGAGCTTCCCCGCGGGTCGGGATCGCCCTGGCCATGTTCACCCGGGCCCTGGCTCTTCTCGACGGAAGGGACCACGTCCGTCCCGAGGACGTGGTCGAGGCCTGGATTCCGGTGGCTGCTCATCGAGTGCATCCCCGAGACGCCCTGGGAAGGTCGGAGACCATCCTGGAGGAAATCCGTCTGGGCATTCCGCTTCCGGTGTAAGGGGGGGGCGTGCACGCAGGATGGCATCGAGGGGCGAGGCGGATCGAGGCCTTGGTGGCCTTGGTTCGGTGGGCGCTCTCCCGCTGGCCGAGGCGCCCGGAAATGGATGCCGATCTTCCCGAAGGAGCGGGTCCTTGGAGACGGTTGCGATCCATGGGAGGCGCCAGCGGGTGGATCCACGATTCCTTCCGTCGTCGTCTGGCTCCGGCGGGATGGAGGGTCGCGGCATTGTGGTTCGGGGCGTTGGTGGTGAGCCGCATGCCGGGGCGGGATGTCGGCGACCTGATCCTGCTGCTCCTCTCGGCGGCCTTGGTGGTCTCGTGGATCCTTTCCTGGCGCCCCATACCCCTCCAAGGATCCTGGCATCTCGACGGGAATGCGCGGGAAGGAGACCAGGTCGCGGTGGTGGTGGACATCACCAACCCCACGGGGCGAGTGTTCCGCAATGTCGGTGCAAGCCTTTTCCGGTTCGGGGATGGGCTCGACGCCACGACGGAAGGAAGATTCCTCCCGAGGGTGGGGCCGGGCGAGACGGTCACGGTGCAACTTCCCTTGGCGACGCGCCACCGAGGCTCGTCCGGCCTGGAGGCCCCGTGTCTGCTGATGCTCGAACCGATGGGGCTGATGAGATCGGTCAAGCGTCTGCGCGGGCGTGAACGGGTGGCGGTCTCGCCGCGTCCCCTGGCGCTCAAATCCCTTTCCTTCCTGCTCCAGGGAGTGGATGGACCGAGGTTCGGTTCGGCATTGGGCTGGAATCGCGCCCATCACGGGGACCCCGTGGGGGTTCGCCCCTACCGTCCCGGGGACGCGCTGCGCGATCTCCACCACCGATCGTGGGCGCGGCGAGGCGTTCCCGTCTCCCGGGAGCGATCCGTCGAGCGCGGGGAAGGTGTGCACCTGTCGGTTTGGACGGGAGGGGGAGGCTTCTTCGGGAGGCCCCTGATCGACGGGCTGCTGGAATTGGCGTCGACGGTCGCGACCTGGCTCGAGGACCAAGGAGGGCTGGCGGAGTGTCGCATCGACGGCGTCCGCGTCGCCCACGCCCCGCGGGAAAGCATCGCCCAGGCCTTCTCCGCAGCCGTCGCGAACCTTCCTCGAGCGGGATGGCGTCCTTGGGTCGCCCCCTTTCCCGCCATGTCCGAAGGGGAGGAGGTCGCGCCGGAATTGATCCTGGCCATCGGCGGTTCCGGCCAGATTCCGTCGGGAGGATCGGGAAGGAAGCTGATCCTCCTCGACTGGTCCACACGGACTGTCGAAGTCGATCCCGAGGCGAAGGAGCTGCGGGTTTCCCCGTTGGTGCTGGTGTCCCCGGAGGTGCGGTTGTGACCGCTTCCTGGACGCCCCGCCAATGGGCGATTCCCTGGCTGATCGCCGGACTCTCCCTCCTGCAGGCCAGCCTGGCGACCTCGAACCTCCTGACCGGCGGCATCGGGGTCGTCGCTCTCGGAGCCATCCCCTTCCTGCGCAAACCCTGGTCGCCGTCCCCCTGGGTGGCCCGCGGGATGGGGGCCCTCTTCGCCATCTGGTGGATGGTGACGGCTCTGGGTGCGCATGCCTCGTGGGTTCAATTGGCCGCGATTCCCGGTTGGTTCCTCGCCTTGCTGGCCTCCCTCCAGGTCGCCTCCGGCCGCGGGGAAGAGGCGGGAAGCTCCTGGAGCTCCCTGGGTGCCACCGTCCTCACCGGGTTTTCCCATCCCGCGGGAATCCCGATCGCGACCGTGCAGGTGTTCCTCCTGCTCCTCCTGCTGAGGTTGGATTCCTCCAAACGTGGAGCGTCCCCGATCCATCCCTCCTGGGGCTTCGGGGTGCTGCTGGTGATCGTGGTCGCCTGGGGAGCCTCCAGGATGCCCCAGGGGCATTCCTGGGGAGGGCGCTGGAGCGATGGGCGATCCTTCGCGAGGAAGGGGTTCTCCCCCTCCCTGCGGTTGGGGGACGGCTTCGGAGTCGATCCCGATCCGTCGGAGGACGAGGTGGCCTTGAGAGTCTGGTCGAGCCGCCCCCCCATC
This sequence comes from Fibrobacteria bacterium, assembly GCA_020633825.1. Lineage (GTDB taxonomy): Bacteria > Fibrobacterota > Fibrobacteria > UBA5070 > UBA5070 > UBA5070. The sequence continues at coordinate 454,195 of JACKCV010000001.1, forward strand.
CGCGTGGGCGGAATGGTCTTCGACACCTACCGGAACGGACTCTGGTCCAGGACCGATCCATTGCGGGCTCCGGTGTCGAGCAGAGCCTATCTCGACTACCTGGTTTCCTGCCATGACCAGGATTCCGGCCAGCCTCCCCAAGGGTGGATCCACGCGTCCGGATCCACCGAAGGGTTCCTTCTCGTCCCCCGGGATGCCGGATGCGTGGGAACCGTCGAGGACAGTGTGCGTTCCAACGCCGCCGGAGTCTGGTCCGTGCCGGGGCTCGGCAGGATCCCCAGGGGTTGGATGTGGTTCCGAGGGGAGCTGCCCAGGCGGACCCGCCCCCAGGAATCCCAGGTTCCCCGGGGGATGGAAGACCTCCTGGACGGGATGCTGCTGGAAGCCGGCGTCTCCGGCTCCGATTCGTCGGATTCCGTCACGGCGAAGATCTCCCGCTGGTTCGCGGATCGATTCACCTATTCCCTGCAGGCATCGTCTCCCGCGGGCGCGGAGCCCCTGGCCGCATTCCTGTCCAGTCGGGAAGGCTTCTGCGAGCATTTCGCCACGGCGGGGGCCCTCCTCGCCCGACGATCGGGCATTCCCTCGCGGGTGGTCACCGGCTACGCCTGGCCCGATCGGATCGCGGGAGCGTGGGTGTTCCGGCGATCCCATGCCCACGCCTGGGTGGAGGTCTTCGAGGCCTCGCGCGGGTGGGTTGCCTGGGATCCCACCCCAGGAGGAATCGGCCCGGTCCGATCGCGGGGGAAATGGCGGATCCTTCTCGATTCCTGGAAAACCACAGGGGTCCGCCTGTGGCACGCCTTCCGCGATGGATCCTGGCGACTCGATCTCGAGCGTCGGGTGGAGAGTGTCCGGTGGGGATGGGCCACGGGTGTTCTGGGGGTGGTCGTCCTGGGGCTTCTGGGAGCCTGGACCTTGTGGCGACGACACCGCGACCCCGGCGAGGGGAGCGATGCCGGATTCTGGCGCGAGGCGCTCGAGAAGGCCGAGAGTCGATTGCGACGCGACGGGTTGGTCCGGATGGGAGGGGAAACGATCGGGGGGTTCCTGCGTCGATTGCCTCCCGATGCTCCGGTCCAAGCCGTGAGGATCCTGCGACAGTACCAGGAGAATCGGTGGAAGAGGGACCAGGGAGGAAAGGCCGGGAAGCGGACGCGATAGGGGAGGGACCAGATTCCCCCGCCTCGATCGTGTCAAGAGACGAGGCTTGCGTTTATCCCGGAGAAAGGGGTATTTTTCACGGATGTCCCCGTCTCCGGTCGAACAACTTGATTTGGAATTTCAAGTCCTGATGGCCAAGTTGCAATGGCTGGCCGAAGTGCTGTTGCACGCCAAGGACGACACCCAGGCCCTGAACGCATTCCGCGACACCGGTCGGCTTGCGCTGGAGCTCTTCCAGCGGGAGGAGTTGGAGATGGAGCGGTGCGGCTGTCCCGCGCTGGCGGTCAATCGGGCAGGACACGGAAAATTCACCCAGACCCTCTCCAACCTGTACGCCCAGTACATCGCCGAACGGTCCGGCATCCGCGTCTCCCGAGACCTGCGCAAGGAGCTCCTTCCGTGGATCCAGGAGCACCACGCCCTGGTGGATCGCCAACTGGCGCACCATCTGCGGCGCAGCCAGGCGGTCCTGCTCCCGCGGGAGTGACCCGCGCCCCGTTGCGGGGCGGCCGTCGAACTGGGGCGGGGGAGCGAGCGAGGCGCTCGAAATCGTGAACTCGGCAAGGACTCTGATGGGAGGGGGGGATATCTTTCCTCCAGACACAGATTCCCTTCCACGCGACCACCGCGATTTCATGGAGATCTCCGATGCTTCAATTCCAGTTCCACAACCCCACTCGTCTGGTCTTCGGCGAAGGAATGGTTCGCAAGATCGGAAAACTCGTCCCGGCGGATGCGCGGGTCCTGCTCCTGGCGGGTGGAGGGTCGATCCGCAAGAACGGCGCCTACGACCAGGTGGTCGCCGCCCTGGGAGACCGGATCGTCGACGAATTCTGGGGCATCGAGCCCAATCCGAGATTCGAGACCCTTTCCAAGGCCGTCGCGTTGTGCCGCGAGAAGAAGATCGATTTCCTCCTGCCGGTCGGAGGCGGATCGGTCTTCGACGGAACCAAGTTCGTCGCGGCCGCCGTCCCCTTCGAAGGCGACATCTGGGACATCGTGCGCATCGGCGCGCCGGTGAAGAAGGCCTTGCCCATCGGAGGCGTGCTCACCCTGCCCGCCACGGGCTCCGAGGCCAACGGCAACGCGGTGATCAGCAAGGAGGCCACCCAGGAGAAGCTCTACTTCGGGTCTCCGCTGGTGTACCCCACCTTCTCGGTCCTCGACCCCACCTTCACCACCACGCTCGATGCCCGGCAGTCGGCAAACGGGGTGGTCGACGCTTTCGTGCACGTGTGCGAGCAGTACGTCTCCGATCCCGTCGACGCCCCTCTCCACGACCGGTTCTCCGAAGGCGTCCTGCTGACCCTCGTCGAGCAGGGCCCCAAGGTGATGGCCGATCCCCAGGGGATCGAAGCGCGAGGCCACGTGATGTGGGCCGCCACCATGGCCCTCAACGGGCTGGTCGGCAGCGGGGTTCCCAACGACTGGGCGACCCACGGCATCGGACACGAATTGACCGCGTTCTACGGACTGGACCATGCGCAGACCCTCGCCGTGGTGCAGCCAGGTGTCTGGAAGGCGAGATTCGAAGCCAAGACCCCGAGGTTGGCGCACATGGGCCGTCGCGTCTGGGGGCTTTCCGGGGAAGATCGGGAGGTGGCCTTGCAGGCCATCGAACGCACGGAAGCCTTCTACCGCTCCCTCGGGATGCGCACGAGACTTTCCGAATACGGAGTGGATGGAGCGCAGGCCGGAGCCCGGATCCGTGCCCGGTTCGAGGAACGGGGTGCTTCCGTCGGCGAACAAGGAGCCATCACCCCCGAGATCGTGGAGCGGATCCTCCAGGACAGGGCCTAGATCCTCCGATGGGGAAGATCGATCCGCTGGCTCTGACCAAGGGCCAGCGCCAACGACTGGTCGCGGATCTCCAAGCCTGGTTCCAGGACGAGCGCGGGGAACGTCTGGGGGAATTGGCCGCGAGTCTTCTCCTGGATTTCCTCCAGGAAAAGGCGGCCGGGGCCTGGTACGATCTCGGTGTCCAGGACGCGCTGGCCTTGGTGCAGGATCGAAGCGAGCGGCTGGTCGACGACCTGCACGTGCTCAAGCGGGGATCCCCAGGTCTTGAGTAGCGGAAGGGAGGCGGGGAGCCTTCGTCCCGAGGCGCTCCCGGGCATCGTGCTATTGTTGGTCTGGATGTCCTTGTCCGCTTCCTGCTCCCGTCCTCCCTGGCCCTTGTCCGACCATTTCGATGGTCGGACCTTCCACAGCACCCCCCGCGTCCAACCTCCGCCTTGGGACGTCCTGAAGTGGAGACTGCAAGGCGGGCGCGCCGCATGGCCGAAGGTCCTGGACGTGCAGCGGGTGGCTCCGTCCGCCGAAGTGGTCCGAGGAATGGACGCGACCTGGATCGGACATGCGACCGTCCTGGTCCAGACTCCGGGCTTCCACTTCCTGACCGATCCCCATTGGGGGGATCGCGCCGGCCCGTTCTCCTGGGCGGGGCCACGACGCAAGGCGGCACCTGCCGTCGAGTTCGACTCCCTGCCGCGCATCGATGCCGTGCTGGTCAGCCACGACCATTACGATCACCTCGACATGCCCACGTTGCGGCGGTTGGCCCGGCGCGGAGGTGCCGTCGGGGTCGCGGGGCTCGGGACGGCTGGGCTGCTCCGCAAGGCCGGTTTCGACCGGGTGGTGGAACTGGATTGGTGGCAGACGGAGATCCTGCCGACGGGCGACACCGTGACGCTGGTCCCCGCCCGGCACTGGGGGATGCGGTGGCCCTGGGATCGCGGAACCCGATTGTGGGGAGGATTCGTCGTGGGAACCCGCGCAGGGCGGATCTACTACGCGGGGGATACCGGGGAGGGCCCGCATTTCAAGGAGATCGGCACGAGGTTTCCCGGGATCGATCTCGCGCTGATTCCCATCGGAGCGCATCTCCCCCGATGGTTCATGGCCCCCCAGCACATCGGGCCCGAAGAGGCGTTGGGAGCCGCCAGGGACCTGGGAGCACGAACCAGTCTGGCCATCCACTGGGGGACCTTCCATCTCGCCAACGATGGGCCGACCCAAGCGGCCGACACCCTGGCGGCCTTGCTGGCGGCCGACGCCACGGCCCCGGAATTCAGGATCCTTCCCATCGGATCCAGGCTCCAGGTGTCCGGCCGCGATCCGCTCTGACTTCGGATGGGGGGCTCCGGATGCGAGTGCTACCTTGCCCGCTCATCATGACGACCGTGCACGATTTCCGAAACGTCCTGGACGCAGCTTTTCTTCCTCCCTCGGGGCGTCTGCACATGCCCGCGGAATGGGCTCCGCGCAAGGCGACCTGGCTGGGCTGGCCCTGCAACCGCGACACCTGGCCCGATTCCATCCGTCCAGCCGCGGAAGCGGCCTACCGCCGTTTCGTGGCCTTCCTCGCCCAAGGGGAGGATGTCGAGATCCTGGCCGGATCCCCGGGAGTCGCAGCCCGTGTCGAGGCGGTCCTGCAAGGCATTCCCGGGCGTGACCGGGTGCACCTGAACGACGTCCCCATCGACGATTCCTGGGTTCGGGATTCGGGTCCGATCTTCGTGCGCGACCTCGCCACCAAGCGCCTCGCGGTCGTGGACTGGGACTTCGACAAGTGGGGAGGGAAGTATCCACCCTGGGATGCCGACGATCTCGTGCCTCGCCAGGTGGCCCGATTGCGTGGGATGGAGCGTTGGATTCCGGGAATGACCCTCGAAGGCGGCTCGATCGATGTGGACGGGGAAGGTTCCCTGTTGACCACGGAGCAGTGCCTGCTGAACGAGAACCGCAATCCTTGGCTGGACCGTGCGGGAATCGAGCTGCGGTTGGAACGATTCCTGGGCGCTCGCCGGGTGATCTGGCTGGGGCGCGGCATCGACGGCGACGACACCGACGGGCATGTCGACGACATCGCGCGATTCCTCGCTCCCGGGTTGGTGTGCGCCGCGGTGGAGGACGATCCCGGCGACGCCAACCACGCGGCACTCTCGGACAACTTCCGGCAACTGCGGGCCAGCAGGGACGCCTCGGGGCGGAGGCTTGAAGTTGTGCCTCTTCCGATGCCCAGACCCGTGGTCCAGCTGGGTTTGCGCACGCCGGCCAGCTACTGCAACTTCCTGTTCTCCGCCCGCGGGATCATCCTTCCCGTCTTCGGCGATCGCCGCGACGAACTGGCGATCCGACGGTTGGAGGCCGCCACGGGACGCGCCGTCTTCCCGGTGGATTGCCGGGAGATCATCTACGGGCAGGGATCGCTCCATTGCCTGAGTCAGCAGGAGCCTCTCCCCTGAACGGAGCTCCATCGCCCCGCAGGGGGGCGATGGAAGGTCATTTCATGCGTTCGAGGTCGGCGTCGGGATTGCGGGTCGCCTTCCCGTCGAGGTACAGGGAAGGGGTTCCCTGCACGCCGACGCGTTCCCCCAATTTCAGGTCCTTGTCGACGGCCGCTTGCGCCGCGTCGGAGGCCCAGTCGGATTGGAACTTCGATGCGTCGCACCCGGAGGCCGTGGCCGCCCGCAGAAGGGCTTCGTCGGAGAGGTCCTTGGCGCCATCGGCATGCAAGTTCTTCAGGAAGGGGGCGATCTTGCCCTGGCGGGAGGCGGCCCAGTAGGCCTTCGCCGCAGGAATCGCCCGCGGATGGAACGACAAGGGGAAGAAGTGGATGGCCACCTTCAGATCCTTGTGCGCGGCCAACCACACATCGAGTTGGGGATAGATCCTCTGGCAGTACGGGCATTCGGGATCGGTGAAGATGGCCAGGGTATGGGGGGCCTTGGCGGGGCCGAGGACCAGCGACGGGTCGGTGGGAATGTCGAAAACGGAATCGGCCAGGGCCAGCAGGCGCCGTTCCTTGTCGAAGTCGATGCCTTTGCCTTCGAGAACCCGTACGAGGAAGGCCACTTCACGGGCGAGGGAGTCCAAACGCGCTTCGCAGGGAAGGGCCGCCTCCCCTTGGTGCTCCTGCCCCGGGAGGCATTGCAAACCGGCAGGTGTTCCCGCGAGCGGTTTGAGGACGGGTTTTGCCGAAGCAAGGGAGGCGACGAGGACCAGGCTGGATAGGATCATCCTCGAAAGATCCATTCTTTCGGGCAAGGTGTCATGCTCCCTGGAGGGGCAATGGCTCGGGATGGAAGGAGAAGGATGCCGGGCGTTCGAAACGCTGCATCCGGGCCCAGATGTCGCACAAGTCGCAGTCCGGTTCCAGAAGGAGGATGCGTCCGTCGCGCACCGCGGGTTCGCGGTGCAAGGATTCCGTGTGTCCCAGGACCATCGGGGGCTTCCTTCCGCTGCGCAACCAGGTCCAGGCCAGGAGCATCCCCCCGTGGTCCTCGGAGCTCATCTGCCGCAAGTCGGCCACCAAGTGGGTGTAGCGAGGCATTTCGATCCGGGCCAGCGCATCCCAGATATTGGTCGAAAGATCGCATTTCCATCCCATTTCCACCATTCCGCTGCTCAAACGTTGCGCGCGCGATTGGTCGGGGACCGCGAGCAAGGCATGAATGGATTCATGGGGAATCGCCGTACGGGTGCGGTGATGCTTCTGGCTGGGGAAACTGGATTCCATGCGACGGATTTCCGATGGGCGATCGAGTATTTGGGGGAGATTGCGATCCGCATTGGAACCTCAGCGGACAAGGCGAATGTACCACTCCGCACACCCCTTGCGCCACAAGGAAAATGACCATGCAAACAAATGCGGACTCCGAAAGATCTCCTGCGGTCGCTGGAAAAGGGAAACTGCGATTCCAGCGGGAGGTGGGAAGGCCCGCGTTGCGGATTTCGAATCGGATTTCCTTCCACCCCCCCCCTTTGCCGGGAATCGGAAAAGAATCGAATGCTTCCATCCCTGTCGCGAAGGATGCCTTACGGGGCTCGTGGCTCAGGGATTCAGGGAGTGACCGGAATGCGAGAGGGCGAAGGCCAAGGGAAGGGCGAGGCAGGCGACCAGCTGGAATTTTCCGGTTCGGACCAGGCGATCGTGCTCGGGGTCGGTGAACCAGGGGACTTGTTCGAGGGCGAGGTATCGCGACCAGGATCGCAGGGTCATCTGGACGGGGATCTGCAAGCCGATCAGGATCGCGAACAGGATCGCCGCACTCCATTCCGCCGGATCGAGAAGGATCGCCACCAGCGAGGAATGCCCCACGAAGGCGTCCGGACCATGGCTCAGGGCCGTGAGAATCAGGCCCACCCAGACCATGTTGTCGAAGCGACGTACCGACCGGGCTTCGCGGACGGTGAGGTCGCGTCGAAGGACGGAGATCCTCCCGGCGATGCCCGCGGCCAGCAGCATCTGCCCGAGAGTCTGGCTGGTCTCGATGGCTGTTTGGATCCAGTTCATGGCGTGGGAAGCAAACTATCAATCCTTGCGATCGCTCCGGGGAAGGAATCCCGGTCCATTCAAGGCGCTCGGGCCACGAGGTGGAGCCTCAAGGCCGAGGGGCCCGCCAGCCCGAGACTGTCGTCATGGAGGGAGGGGGGGGCGAATCCCGCGCGCTCCGTCGCGAGTCGAAGCTCGGAAGGAGTCCAGACCTTCTGGACATGGTGTTCCATCCTTCGGGACCACTTCCCCTCCCCGCAGGGAAGGAAGAACCGGAATTCGTTGTGCTGGAGACGTCGATGCGGTTCGTACCAGGAGTGTCGGATGATTTCCGTTTCCCCGTGGGTTTCATGGAAATGGGCATCGAGGAAATGCAAGCGGGAGTTGCGGACCGTGGTGGCATCGGCCAGAAGGAGTCCGCCCGACCGGAGGACCCGACGGGCTTCGCGGAAGAAGCGAAGTAGATCCTCGGAAGTCAGGCAGTAGTTGATGGCGTCGTACAGACAGAGGATCGCGTCGAACGATTGCGCCGCGAAAGGGAGAGCCCGATAGTCGCAGGCGATCCGTTCCTGGGTTCGTCCCCCTCCGCAAGCCAACATCCGGGGGGACAGATCGGTCGCCACGATGCGACGGCCCGCACGCGCCAGAAGGCCCGCCATGCGGCAGGTTCCCGCACCGGTTTCCAGGATCCGGGTGGGACGGATTCCGTGCAAGCGCCAGATCCTCTGGACCAGGGAGGCCCAACCCTCGTAGTCGACGTGGTCCATGACGCGGTCGTAGCGGTCGGCCAACACCGCGTAGGGAGCGTCCTGGACGGAGGGAGACGGATGCGCCTGGTTCTCCATGACGGGTTCGACGCCGATCAGAGACCCAGCTTGCGAGCCAGTTCCTCGCCGTCGATGCGGACCTCCACATTGACTTCCTTGCGCCATTTCTCGACCAGCGTCCGGAGTTTCCGCTGGGAAAGGACCTGGGCCGCGTACCTCGACAACTGCATCCAGTCCTCCTCGGGAGACATCTTGCGGCTTTCGGTCCGTTGGTCGATGCGCAGCAGGATGTAGGAATCGCCGGAGAGGAGAGGTTCGCCGACGGAGCCGGTGGGAATGGCCGCGAGGATGCTCTTGTAGGGATCCTTGAGGTCCGATTCCGTGAACCATCCCAGCATCCCGCCGAAGGCGCCGGACGCCTTCTCGTCGCTGAAGGCCCGGGCGAGTTCCTGGAAATCCCCGCCGGCGTTGGCGACCCTGCGCAGGGAGTCTGCGCGCTCCCGGGTGGCGTCGCTGTCGGATTGGGTCGGCACCAGGGAACGGAGGATGTGCCGGGTGCGGAATTCCTGATCGCGGGTTCCAAGCAACTCGATCACGTGCCATCCGAACCGAGACTTCACCGGACGGAGGGTGTACCGCCCCGTTTCCAGGGCCAGGGCGGCCTTCTCGTAGGCCGGATCGAGCTCGCCTCTGCGGAAATACCCGATGTCTCCGCCGTTTTCCACGGCCGAAGGGTCCTGCGATTCCGCCCGTGCGATGGCTTCGAAGGATTCCCCTTTGCGCAATCTCTCGATGACGGCCTCGGCTTCGCGGCGGGCCTGGGCGTCGCGCTGGGCGGTCGCCTGGATCTTCAGGAGAATCTGGGAAACGCGGACCTGGTTGGCCAGGACGGGCAGGGAATCGCGGTATTCGGCGTAGAAGGCCATCACCTCGTCGCGGGTGGGTTCGGCACGCGGAATGTGCGCATCCTGGAGGCGCTGCTTGAGGATCATCTCCCGGGCCTGGCGCATCATGCGAACGCGGTACTGGGACATCCCCAGGCCGAGTCGCATCTGCAGAGCCTTCGCGAAGACCTCTTCGCCACCGGCCTGCTTGACCGTCTGGGCGATCTGCTGCTCCACGTGGGCGGAAACCTCCGCGTCGCCGACCTGGAGGGTCTCGGCCTTGGCTCTCCACAGCAGGATCCGGTCATCGATCATCTGATGGAGGATCTTGGAAGCGGTCGAGGCATTGGCTTCTTCGGCGGGTGCCATGGACATGGCTTCGCGGACTTCCGACAGGTAGATGGCCTGGTCGCCGACCACGGCGGCGACGGCATCCGGGCGGGGAAGAGCCTGGACCAGGGGTGCCGTGGCCAGAAGAAGGGCGAGGAAGCGGCGCATGGAATCAGTTCCTGGGGGTCGTTGCCGTCGCCGTGTCGGCTCCGGGCAGGGATTGGGTGAGGATTTCGGCATCGCCTTGACGGGACAATCTCGCGACCAGATCGTCGAGTCGGCGCCGGCGGTCGGCCTCGGCCAGACGAAGTCGGATGAGGTCGACGACATCGTTGAACGGGCGGATGGAGCCCGCGGGGGAGCGCGAAACCAGGAGGAACAACGTCCAGCCTTCCGGAGTCTGGACCGGCTCGGAGATGGAGCCCTCCTGGAGGGCGAAGAGGATGTCCGCGGTTCCGGCGGGCAATTCCGATCGGCGCCAAAGCCTCTGCCCATCCCCGTTGCCGCCGTCGTTCTGGCGAGCGGCCTCCGCGGCGAAGGTGGTGGCGGTCAGGGTGCGTGTACGGGACAGCGCGGTGGGAAGATCGGGGAAACGGATCCGACGGAAGGCGATCTCGGGCTCGACCCGGAGGAATTCGTCGGGATGGTTCTCGTAATACTTGTGGATCTCGGAGGGGCTCGCCTCGGGAACGCTGTCGAGGACCCGCGAAAGGAGAAGCTCGGCGAGCACCTCGTCCTCGCGGTCCCGAAGACGCTTGCGGACATCCTTCTCGTTGTCCAGATCCAGGCGTCGGGCTTCCTTGGCCAGGAGCTTCGAACGCATCCATCGACGCGCCAAGTCGAGGTACACCGACTTGTCGGCGTGGCGGGCGAGCTCCGGCGACAATTGCTGTTCCAAATCGGCGCGGGTCAGGACCTGGTTGCCGACGCGGGCGACGACGACACCCGATTCGCGCGTGCAGGACAGGAGCAGGACGGTCGCGGCAAGGATCGGAAGATGGATTCGTTGGAGCATAGGAAGAACGGGGAAGATAGCATCGGCGGGATCGGCCGCCCCTGTCGCGTCCGGGGGGGGGGAAGAGGTTCGGGCCTTCCGTTCCCCGGCGGCCCGGGAGCGGATTCTAGGTTGGGGGGTGTTCCAGGAACCTTTTCCCCCAATCATGGAGACGCCATGGGCCTGATGGATTTCGTCCGCAGTGAATTGATCGACATCGTCGAATGGATCGACAACTCCCAGGATTCCCTCCTGCATCGGTTCGAGCGGCACGACAACGAGATCAAGAACGGGGCCAAGCTCGTGGTTCGTCCGGGGCAGGTCGCGGTCTTCGTCAACGAAGGCGTCCTGGCGGACGTCTTCCAGTCCGGGACCTTCACCTTGGAAACGAAGAACCTCCCGGTCCTTTCCACGCTGAAGGGGTGGAAATACGGGTTCGACAGCCCGTTCAAGGCCGAGGTCTATTTCGTTTCTACCAAGTTGTTCACCGGCCGCAAATGGGGGACGCGCAATCCCGTGATGCTGCGGGATCCGGAATTCGGCCCCCTGCGGATCCGCGCCTTCGGGAATTTCGCCTTCCGGATCTCCGATCCCGCCGCCTTCGTCCGGGAGATCTCCGGGACCAACGGCCATTTCCGGATCGATGGCATGGAGGAGCAGCTGCGGGACCAGATCGTCTCCGGGTTCTCGGACTCGCTGGCCGAATCCAAGGTTCCGGTCCTCGATCTGGCCGCCCGCTACGACGAGATCTCGGAGCTTGTACGCCAGAAGTTGTCATCGGTCTTCTCTGCTTGGGGCGTCGGGATCGAAGGTTTCGTGGTCGAGAACATCTCGCTGCCCGAGGATGTGGAGAAGGCCATCGACCAGCGCACGCGCATGGGCGTCCTGGGAAACCTGCAGGCCTACACCCAGCTCCAAGTCGCCGACTCCATCTCCACGGCGGCGGCGAACCCCGGGATGGCGGGCGCCGCCATGGGGATGGGGGCGGGATTCGCCATGGGAGGCCAGATGGCCCAGCAGATGGGCCAGGCGGCGATGCCCGCCTCCTACGCACCACCTCCGCCGCTTCCCGGCGGCCCCTCCTTCCACGTCGCCTTGGGGGGACAGCAGGCGGGTCCCTTCGGTGTCCCCCAGATCCAGGGGCTGGTGGCCCAGGGACAATTGACTCCGCAAACCCTGGTTTGGGCCACGGGGATGGCGCAGTGGACCCAGGCCTCCCAGGTTCCCGCCCTGGCGGGACTGTTCACCGCCCCTCCCCCCCTTCCGGGTGCCGTTCCGCCTCCTCTGCCCGGCACGCCTTCCTGAGTCGGACGTGACCTCCTTCCAGATGCTCTGGGATTGTCCTCGCTGCGGAACGCGGGGACTGCTCGGAGTGAGCCACCGCCATTGTCCGTCCTGCGGAACCGCCCAGGATCCCGCCAAACGCTATTTCCCCGAGCCGGGCAGCGAGGTCGAGGCCCTGGGGCACCAGTGGGTGGGGGTCGACAGATCCTGTCCCTATTGCCAGAGCCCCAATTCGGCGAAGGCGGTCCATTGCGTGAACTGCGGATCGAACCTCGACGGAGCGTCGGAGGTCGGCCTTGTCCAGGACGGAGGGGCGGCGCTGGAGCCCCCGCCGGATCGCAATCCCCCCCCTCCTCCGCCGAGGAAGGGGCGACCCTGGTGGCCCTGGGTCGTGGGAATCGTGGTTCTCGCGGGTCTGGCGATCTTCTGGTCTTTGAGATCCAGTCCCCGGAAGGTGGAAGTGGTTTCCCGATCCTGGGAACGATCCATCTCGGTGGAGCGCTTCGGCCCCCTTTCCTCGGGAAGCTGGTGCGACGAGGTGCCCGGGGACGCCTCGACCACTGGGCGCAGTTCCCGGCAACGGTCGACACGGAGCGTGGAGGATGGACAGACCTGCTCCGACCGGAGGGTCGACCAAGGCGACGGCTCCTTTCGCGTGGAACAGGAATGCCATACGAACTACCGGGAGGAGCCGATCTACGACGATTGGTGCTCCTGGACGGCCATGCGCTGGCAGTTCGAAACCCGGATCGTCGCCCGCGGCGGGGAGGACACGCCTCCGAGGTGGCCCGCATTCGAACCCTCCGGTTCCGGGATCGGAGCGCTCAGGGAGGCGGGAAGGGAGGAGATCTGGCCCGTGGTTTTCCGGGCCAGGGACGGGGAGAAGCAATGGACCTGCCGCCTGCCTTCGGAGCTGGGGACGCGATGCCGCCTGGAAAGTCGTTGGATCCTTCCGGTCCGCCGGGTGGGGGGCGCGGTCTGCTCGCAACTGAAACCCGCCGTGGAGTGAGTGGCCCATCTCGACCTCAATGTCTAGATTCGCCCCACTATGGACTACGCACGCGCCTGCATGGATGAGCACCCCTCGAAGGTCAAACGCGACGAACGCGTTTCCCGGGAGGAGATTCGGAACCTCTACGATCTTCCCTTGATGGACCTCGTCTATCGCGCCGCCGGGGTGCATCGGGAGCATTGGGATCCCAACCAGGTCCAGATGAGCACCTTGGTGAGCATCAAGACCGGGGCCTGTCCGGAGGATTGCTCCTACTGCACCCAGAGCTCGCGCTACGAGACGGGCTTGAAGTACGAGCCCCTCCTCCAGATCCAGGAAGTCATGAGGCAGGCCCACGCGGCCAAGGCGGCGGGATCCAATCGACTGTGCATGGGCGCTGCCTGGAGGGAGGTCAAGGACGGCCCCCAATTCGACGCGGTCCTGGAGATGGTCAAGGGCGTCAAGAGCCTGGGGATGGAGGCCTGCGTCACCCTGGGGATGCTCAAGGAGCACCAAGCGGCCCGCCTCAAGGAAGCCGGATTGGACTACTACAACCACAATCTGGACACCTCCCCGGAGAACTACTGCAACATCGTGAGCACGCGGACCTTCCAGGATCGTTTGGATACCCTGGAAGCCGTGAGGGGCGCCGGGATCCACGTCTGTTCCGGGGGGATCCTCGGCATGGGCGAAACCCGGGAGGATCGCGTGGGGTTGCTGCACGAGCTGGCCAATCTTCCCGAAGTCCCCGGTTCGGTGCCGATCAACAAGCTCATGCGCATGCCCGGGACGCCCTTGGCGGAGGCGGAACCGATCGACGACATCGAATTCGTGCGCACCGTGGCCGTGGCCCGCATCATCATGCCTTCGGCCCGGGTCCGTTTGTCCGCCGGGCGGGTGGACATGTCGCCGGCGGTCCAGGCCCTGTGCTTCCTGGCCGGGGCGAATTCGATGTTCGCCGGGGAGAAGCTCCTGACCGCCGCGAATCCCGAAACGGATGCGGATCTCTCGATGCTCCAGGGGTTCGGCATGCATTGGGAAGTCGCGCCTTGGCAGGACGACCACTGACCCCCTTCTCGGGCCAGGCGAGCGCCTCCCCGTTCGGGTAGCTGGCTCGTCCCCACCTTCGGTCCCCTCGGGGAGGGTGGTCGTGGATCCCCTCCGGAAACCGTCCACCCGACGGGAGGATGGAGGCGGATCCCCGCATTGCGAGGTGGACACGAAGCCGGTGGCAGGGGTAGGATGGAGGGAGGTTCCCCTTCCATCCCAGCCTGGAGGATCGCACATGCATACAGGGATGTTGCGCCAACAGCACCATGAAATCCTTGCCATCGTCAACGAGATGCGCCGACACCTCCTGGCTCCGCAGCGCATGACCGCCGCCGTGGCGGATGGTCTGCGCGCCAACCTGGTCGCCTTGTCCGGAAAGGTGACGGTTCACCTGTCAGTGGAGGACAAGGGACTGTATCCGCGTCTGCTCGCAAGTCAGGGAACTTCCGCGGCGGAGACCGCCCAGAGGTTTTCCGAGGAGATGGGGCACATCGGGAGTTCGTTCAAGGAATTCCTGGGCCATTGGCCTTCCGGCGAACACATCCTGAGGGAACCCGTGAAGTTCGTCGACGAATGCGCCACGATCTTCCAGGTCCTGTCGCACCGCATCGAACGCGAGGAGAAGGAGCTCTACGCCCTGGCCGATTCCTTGCATTGAGAGGGCGCGACGGAAGAAGGGGCGGCCGGCACCGCCCATGGTACCTTTCCCGGGGTGGACACGGATTTCGAACGATGGCGTGAAGCCTGGGGGGCGCGAGTCGAACGTCTGAAGGCGCAAGATCGCCATCGCACGCTCGGCTGGAGCGACAACGCCCCCTTTTGCCACAACGATTATCTCGGGCTGCGCCAGGACACCCGGCTGAAGGAAGGATTGCGCCGGGCCCTCGATGCCGGGTTGCCCACCACCTCCTCGGGTTCGCGTCTCCTGTCCGGCAACCTCGGACTCTTCCAGGAGTTCGAGCAATCGTTCGCCCAGGCGGTCGGGATGCCCTCGGGGTTGGTCTTCGCCTCCGCTTCGGAGGCCAACCGCGTGGGGATCGGAGCCTTGGTGGGGCGGCGGGATCTGGTCCTCCACGACGAGCTGGCCCATGCATCCCTGGTCGATGGCGCTCTGCAATCGGGCGCGCATCGTCGAAGATTCCGTCACAACGATCCGGGCGATCTGCGGGATCGTCTGGCGGAATCCTCCGGGGGAGGCATCCGCCTGGTGGTCACGGAATCCGTTTTCTCCATGGATGGCGACCTCGCCCCCCTGGAGGAGATCGCGGAGGTCTGCGAGGAATTCGGGGCTCTCCTGATGGTCGACGAGGCCCACGCAGTCGGGTTGTTCGGGCGACGCCGGACGGGTCTGACGGAATCGATGCGCCGCCGCGCATCCCTGATCGCTACCACGCATGGCTTCGGGAAGGCCCTGGCCTCCTCCGGAGGCATGCTCTGCACCCATGCGGAGGTCCTGGATGCCATCGTGAACACCTCCCGGGCCTTCATCTTCACCACGGCGCCGAGTCCTCTGGCCATCGAAGTGGCCCGGTTGGCCTGGGGGATCGCCCAGAGGGATGTCTACCGCCAGGAGCGATTGACGCAATTGGTGGAGATGATGGCCGAGGGGCTGCGCGGACTCGGCAAGTTGGCTCCGGGTGCCGGACGATCTCCCATCTTTCCGATCCATTGCGGTGGATTGGCGCAAGCTCGCGCCCTGGGGGAAGAGTTCGAGGACATGGGGATTCCCCTTCGGCCGATCCGGCCTCCGACCGTCCCCGCGGGGACCGAGCGCCTGCGCGCGACCGTCAGCGCCGACCTCGAGCCCAACCTGATCCGCCACTTCCTGGAGGTCCTGCGTGGCCGTTGAGAACCCGCTCCTTGGGGATCCCTTCCCCCGATCCGTCTTCGTGACCGGGACCGGTACGGATGTCGGGAAGACCGTGGCGTGCGCCCTGCTTTGCCGACTCTGGGAGGCCGAATACTGGAAGCCCGTCCAGGCGGGGACCGCGCTGCAGGATATGTCGGAAATCGTCCGGCTCGTCCCGGTCGTGTCGGTCCACCTGTCGAGAGTCACCCTCGACGAACCGGCTTCTCCGCACCTCGCCGCACGGCGCGAAGGCGTGGAGATCACGGTGGCCGACCTGGTCGAGAACGCTCCCGAGGGGTGGAGCCTGGTCGTGGAAGGGGCGGGAGGGGCACTGGTCCCGATCAACGACCGGGAATCCATGGCCGATCTGTGCAAGGCATTGGATCTGCCTGCCGTGGTCGTGGCCTCCACCGGACTGGGAACGATCCATCACACGTTGTCGACCCTGGAGGCGCTTCGGGCGAGGGGGTGCGGGATCTCCGGAGTCCTTCTGCAAGGGGATGCCCACGGGGAGAACGCCCGCCAGATCCGTGACCGCGGGAACGTGGCCATCCTGGGGCGCATCCCCCGGATGTATCCGCTGGATTCCCAGGCGGTGGCCGATCTGGCCCGGCGCTGGGCGGAGGAGCCGTGGCGGGATCCCTGCGAAGAGGATACCCCTTGCGCGTTGCCTATCATCCCTTCCCGATCGCTGGTGGAGAGGGACGCGGAGGTCGTCTGGCATCCCTACACCCAGCACCAGACCATGGACGCCCCGTTGGAGATCGTCCGGGCCTACGGTGCGAGCTTGTTCACGGCCCAAGGGGAGGAGGTCCTCGATGCGGTCTCGAGCTGGTGGGTCTGCAACCACGGGCATGGGCATCCGAAGATCGCGGAGGCCATCTCCACCCAGGCTCGTTCCCTGGAGCAGGTGATCTTCGCCGGATGCACGCACGACCCGGCGGTCTCCTTGTCCGAATCCCTGTTGGCGTGCGTTCCCGGAAACCAGGGCCGGATCTTCTTCTCCGACAACGGATCCACGGCGGTCGAGGTCGCCTTGAAAGCCTGCGTCCAGACCGCGGTTCGTCGCGGGATCCGGAAACCCCGCATCGGAGCCCTCGCCGAGGCCTACCACGGCGACACCTTCGGGGCCATGGCCCTGGGGGAACGATCGGTGTTCTCCAGTGCCTTCGAGAGTCTGCTCTTCGAAGTGGACCGCCTCCCGAGCCCGGCCGGATGCTGGGATCCCCGCTCCCGGTCCGCGGAGGCCGCGACGGAAAACGCTCTGGAGGCCCTCCGGGGTTGGCTGGATCGCCTGGGCGACGAGGTCGCGTGCGTGATCGTGGAGCCCCTGGTGCAGGGTGCGGGTGGCATGAAGATGTTTCCGCGATCATACCTGGAAGGATTGGATCGCCTTTGCCAGGAGCACGGAGTTCCGTGGATCGCCGACGAAGTATTCACCGGGTTCGGTCGAACGGGTCCGCTGTTCGCCACCTCCGATGTTCCGGGCGCCCCTTCGTTGCACCCCTCGGCCGTCTGCATGTCCAAGGGGTTGACGGGAGGCTTCCTTCCCATGGGGGTGACGTCCTTCTCCCGCGACATCTTCGATCGTTTCCTATCCCCCTCGCGCGGCGACGCATTCTTCCATGGCCATTCGTTCACCGGCAATCCCTTGGGATGCGCGGCGGCTCTGGCATCCCTGGAATTGTCGTTGTCTGCAGAAAGCATCCGAAGCCGCCTGCAGTTGGAGCAATGGCACCGACGGGGTTTGGGGAGTTTGGAACGTCAAGGACTCATCGAGGGGCTGCGAGTCACCGGGACCATCGCCGCGTTCGAGCTCCCCGGGGCTCCCCGGGGATACCTGGCCACACGTGGTCAGGAGGTCGCCAAGGCCTGCCTGGACCGAGGCGTCCTGCTCCGACCTCTGGGGGACACCCTCTATCTCGTCCCCCCGTTCTGTCTCCGGGAAACCCAGTACGATCGCATCCTGAACGCTCTCGAACAGGCTCTGGGAACGCCTGGCGCCTGATTTTCGCCCAGGCGCCATCGAGGCCTTCGGTTCGGGCGTCGGCTCGAGGCAGCAGGAGCCCGGGACCTGACGACCTTGGAGGGCTGCGCTGCCATCGGCATGGTCGCTGGGCCGCCCCCTCCCGACGGGAATGGGGGCGGGTGGGTCACTTCTTCCGGATTTCGGGGAGAATCTCGGGATTGAGCACCCGCAATTCGACCCGACGATTCTGTTCCCGGCCCTCGGCGGTGGAGTTGCTCTCTCGGGGCTGGGAGGAGCCATATCCATTGTCGACCAAGGAGCTGCGAAGGGTCGGGAACTCCGAAATCAGGAACAGGCGAACTTCCGAGGCGCGCTCCTTGGACAGTCTCATGTTCGTGGCGGCACGTCCACGGCTGTCGGTGTGGCCTCCGACCTCGATCATGAGCTTGGGATATTTGGCCAGGATGCTTCCCACCAATTTGAGGTAGGGCTTGGAGCTGGCGGTGAGCGAGCTCTTGCCGTTCTGGAAGAACACGGCGTCCAGCGCGATCAACCCCTTCTCCAGCAATTCGTTTTCGAGTCCGTTGGAGCGGGCGCGTTCTTCCTCCAGGGCTTTCTCGGCGGCCTTCCGTTGCGCATCCAGGGTATCCGCTCTCCGGCCCGTGGTGACGGCGGCGATGGAATCCTGGCGTGCCTTTTCAGCCAGCTCCGCCGCTTTGGTCTCCAGGGCCGCGGCCTTGGCTTCCAATTCGGCGGCTTTCTTCTCGTTCAATTCCGCCTTCGCCTTGAGGGAGTCCTTCTCGGCCTGGTTGCGCTGTTCCCGCAGATTGCGTGCTTCCCGGGCCTCGGCTCCCAGGTCGAGGGGGAGGGTGAGCCCGCCGAAAATGCGCCAGGAATCCAGGGCCTGGGTCTTGCGGGTGCGTTCGCGGGTGCCGCTGGCGGAGATGTCCGCACCCAGCAGGAGATCCGGCCCGCGCGGGATGTGGAAGTCGATGCTGGCCGTCGCCCAAAGCGGATCGGTGAGCGGTGCCAGGTCCGAGACGATGGTGCGCAAGTGGCCTTCGAGTCCCAAGGTGATCAGCGATCCCGGACTGACGGCAAGCCCCAGATCGATGACCGCAACGGATCCGTGCTTGTCCTGCAGGGTCGCGACCAGCCCTTCGTTGGCGTGGAGCTCGACCAGGACTTGGGGGGTCGGCATGCGCAAGGTCTGGAGGAATCGTGCCTCGAAATCGTACCCGGTGCGGTTTTCGAAATAGGTGTATCCATCCACGTAGGAGATCTTCCGGGCGCTGTCGTACCCCTGATGGATCGGATCCGCGGCGGCTCCGGCGATCACCCCCGCCTGGAATCCCAGCCGCAACGGAAAGGCCGGATCCAGGGGAAGGGACACCTTCGCGGCCGCCCCACTGGCACCGAAGCCCGCGGCGTTGGGATTCTTGTCCCAATCGGAAACCGAGTAGTACACGCTCCACGCGCTGAAGTCGATGAAGCTGTTGGCCCCGAAGGCCACCGAACCGAGGACCGATCCGACCATGGCATCCTTGGGGGGAGTCCAACCTTTCACGTAGGTCTCGTTGGGGTTGGCAGCCCCGCGCAGTCCGAGCACGAGGACTCCACTTCCCAGCCCTTCGGCGGATCGGGTCTGCGAGAGCCCACGCCCTCCGAGCCAGGTGAATCCAGTGGAGGGAGCCGGAGGGGCCTCGGCCGAGGCCACCATCCGGAGGGTCAAACAGAGGGCAAAGAGGGACACGGGAGCCTCCGAAGGAGAGTTGTAGACGCTTCTGGGAAATCTTGGGAAACCATAGCAATCGGCGCATAGGTTGATTTGACAAGCTTTTACACCTTGGGGCCCTCCCTGGGGGATACCCTTGTTCCATGGCTATTTCCACACGACTCGTCTACCCTCGCACCCATCGATTCCACATCCCGGTCATGGGGACCGGACACAGCATCGATACCCCGCTTCGCGTGGCGCGGTGGGGGATCAGTTCGGTCGTCAGCCTGGTCGACGACGTCCTGTGCGAGCAGGTCCAGAAGCTGTGGGCCGATCGTCTGGGACATCCGTTCCAAGGGGTGGACCCCCGCGATCCCAAGGCGCGCGCGTTGCGGTTCCGCAACTATCTGGATTTCCTCGACGGCGAGGTGTCCCGACAGATGGAGGAACTCCGCTCCCAGGAATTCGAGGCCGGTTCCGACAAGTACACCTGGTTCGAGATGTTGCCGGATTCCTCCCCCTTGAAGACCCGCTGGAAGGGATTCCTCTCCCTTCCCGCCGGGGAAGCGCGAGATGCCGAAGGCGCGGCTCTCACCCAGGCCATGGAGCCGGGGGCGATCGACGTCAACATCATGACCAAGCTCGATCGTCGCCCGACTCTCAAGGATGGCACCCTCGTCGAAGCACGCCTGTCCGACGCCAAGCTCGCCCTGGAAGGTTTCGCCACCTCCAAGGTGCGCGGCAGCATGGTCTTCTCGGCCGGGATCAATCCCACCTTGTACGGAACCCTGGAGGAATTCTCCGGGTTCTACCGGCAGGGTGGGGAGGAGGCGGAGAAGGGAATCATCATCAAGGTCTCCGATTTCCGCTCGGCGATGACCCAGGGGCGCTTCCTCGCCAAGAAGGGCATCGAAGTCCGCGAATTCCGCATCGAGTCGGGCCTCAACTGCGGGGGGCACGCCTTCGCCTCCGATGGCGAGCTCCTGGGACCCATCCTGGACGAATTCCGTCGGGAGCGACCGCGGTTGCGCGAGGAGTTCGCGAAGTCCGTCCGCGCCTACTACCAGAAGAAGGGCATGGATTGGAACGAGGCCGCCGAGCAGCACGAGGCGGCGATCACCGTGCAGGGGGGATTGGGGAATTACGCCGAGAACCGCAGAATGCTGGAGGAATTCGGCATGGACAGCGTCGGTTGGGGGTCTCCCTTCCTGCTGGTTCCCGAAGCGACTCCCATCGACGACACCACCCGCGCCATGCTCGCGGCGTCCCGTCGGGAAGACCTGTACCTCTCCCCCGCCTCGCCGTTGGGGGTTCCCTTCAACAACCTGAGAGGATCCACGGCCGAGCAGGAACTTCGGCGTCGCTTCGACGAAGGCAAGGCCGGATCGGCCTGCCCCAAGGGATTCCTCGTCTCGAACACGGAGTTCACCGAAAAGCCCATCTGCACGGCGTCCCGGGAATACCTCGCGCACAAGATCGACGAGTTGGGCGGGTATGCGACGGTGGCTTCGCGCAAGGTGGCCGTCAAGGAGTGCATCTGCCACCAGTTGGGCAACGGCGCCCTCGAGTACATCAAGCAGGAAACCGCCAAGCTTCGCGGGGAATCCACCGAAGTCCGCCGCCTGCCGGTCAGCATCTGTCCCGGGCCGAACATCGCCTGGTTCGACCGCTACTACTCCCTGCGGGAGATGGTGGACCACATCTACGGGCGCAGCGCCTCCCTCGTTCCCGCCCACCGCCCCCATTGTTTCGCCGCCGAGATCGAGATGTACCTCGACCATTTCGACACCTTGAAAGCCGACACCCATCCCGAGAACCCCAAGCAGATCGAAAGCCTCGAGCGGTTCAAGGCGAACTTGGCGGCCTCCTTGGCATGGTACCGGGAATGGCTTGCAGGTCGATCGGCACTCGAGGGGGAGAATCTGGCCAATCTGATCGATACCGTGGAAGAGGCGGAGCTTCGCCTGTTTCCCGCCGAGGAAGGCGCGATCCTGGGCGTTCGATGACTCCCTTCCAACCAGGGAGACCGGGGTGAGGGAGCGGATGAAAATCCTCCCTCGCTCCAAAGGCGAGCCCGAGGAGCGCGTCCGCCGGGCCCTCCTGGCCCACTTGGCTTCCCTCGGAGTGCCCTCGGCGTGCACGCGGGCGGAATTTCCCCTGTCGAGCGTCGACTCGTCGGTCAAGGATCGTGCGGACGTGGTGGTCTTCCAGGCGGTGGGCTCCCGGATGGAGCCCGTCCTCCTGGCCGAATGCAAGGCTCCCGAGGTCCCGATTTCCGAGTCGGTGTTCGCGCAGGTCCGACGGTATCAACGCCTGCTGCCTGCTCCCTGGATCGTGGTCACCAATGGCCGGGTCCTGCGATCGTGGAATCTGCGGGATGGGGCCTGGAGGGAGGAGGCCCTGCCTCGGTGGGAGGAGATGAAGGGGCGAAGCCCTCGAGGAGGGATGGAACTTTCGTCAGCCCTGGGGATGGACGCCGGATAGACTCAACGCCTGACGGATTTCTTCCAGCGGGAGAGGATGCGGAAGACCCAGAGCACCACGGCGGCCAGAAGCGCGGGCACCAGTCCGGTCAGGGCGATCCCCGAGGCATAGTCGAACAGTGCATGGACCAGGGCACTGAGAGCATCATAGGAGCCCCGGTCGAGCCACGATTCCCATGCCAGGCGGAGGACGAGACCCAAAGGCGCCAGGGCGACCACCCAGGCCAGGCGGCCGTGCCGATCCAGGGGGCGGATCCTCCCGAAACCCGCGAAAACGGAGGCCAGGAGCAACAGGACGTACGGGGTCTCCACGGGGAGTGGTTTCACCAGGTCGGGAAGTTCGTGCCATCCCTCGATCAGACGGAAGCGCAAGACGGGGGCCCACAGGAAGACGACGACGATTGCCACCGCGGAGGCGATCGCGGAACGGGGCGATCGACCTGCGCGTGCGAGCTCTCCCAAGGCGAGGATCAGGCTCCGTGACCACCGCCAAAACGCATGGAGAGGCGCGATCCAATCAAGCGCGGGTTTGCCTCCGATGGAGAGGGGAGGCTGTGCACCGATCGCGGGAAGAGCGAGGAGGACGCTTGCCAGCCCCAACGACGGCAGGGAGGAGAGCAGAACCACTTTCAAATGATGGAAGGGCAGATTCACGAAGGCGTGAAGGATGCTTTCGTCCTGGAGATCCACCACGAGCAGGAACAGCGAGATGGGGAGAGGCGCCAGGAGAGTGGCGATCGTGACCACCTGGATTCGTCGACCACTGGTCCCTCTCCATGCCAGGAGGGGGAGAAACCCGCCGGCGGCCACGAGCACGTGGGTCAGCGACAAGTGGTACAAGAGGCGGCGGAAGGAAATGCCGCGCAGGTAATGATGGTGGAACAGGGTGAGCGCGGGCAAGGTGGCCGCCCAAAGCCACAGCAGGGAGGATGCGAACAAGGGGGTCGGGGGACGGATGGATCGTGGGGTCATCGGGGATTTGCTCCAGAGGAAGCAAAAAATTTAGACATCGACGATGGATCTGCGCCGGGGACGGGGCGCACAAGCATTCGCAAAGGCCCGACCCGGGGCGTCACTTGCGCGAGGGGATCCGCTCCAAGGCGTCGAGAACGATGCCGGGGGTGACAAATTCCGGAAGGATGGTTTCCGTCCTGCCGTCGGACAGGACGTAGAAGGGGATTCCCTGCCGTCCCCACCGCTCCAATTCCCGGGCGATGGCCGAGTCCCGGGAGGTCCAGTCCGCCTTGACGCGGCGGATGCCGCGATCCCGGAAGGCCATCTCCACGCGCTCGTCGCGGAAGGCGTTGCGCTCGTTCACCTGGCACGAGAGGCACCAATCGGCCGTGAAGTGCAGGAACCAGGGTTCCCCCGAGCGGCGCAGCTCCTCGGTGAGTCCCGGTTTCCAAAGTTCCTCCCCGGCCGAGTCCGTGGAGGAGACCGCCAGGGGCCGTACCGGGAGCACCAGCGCGATGCCCCCCAGGAGCAGGGCGGTGGCCACGAGCCGAGCAGCGGTTCGCGTCGCACGGCTACGGTGGGGAACGGACCAGCGCCCCAGGATCCAAGCGAAAATCCCGACCAGCAGCCAGAGGCCGAACAAGGGCAGGAGACCGTCCGATCCGGCCAGCCGAGTGAGGAGCCAACCCAGCCAGGCGGCGGTGGCGGCCATGGCGAAGCCGAGGAATTGCTTGAGCGATTCCATCCAGGCGCCCGGGCGAGGCAGGAGCTTCCCCAGGGAGGGAAGGGCGGTGATGGCGACCACCGGGGCGGCGAGTCCGGCACCCAGGACCGCGAAGACCAGGAGAGCCTCCAACGCGGGGCGCGTGAGCGTGTACCCCAGGGCCGCGCCCATGAAGGGTGCCGTGCAGGGGGTGGCGACGACCGTGGCGGCGAGTCCGGTCAGGAAGGAGCCGGCCAATCCGTTCCCTCGACCATCTCCCCCCAGGCGCGCCAACGAAGCTCCGGGCTCGAACAAACCCCAGAGATTGCAGGCGATCAGGAGCATGAGTCCGGACAGCAGGCCCACCACGGGAGGGGATTGCAACTGGAATCCCCATCCGAGCGCACTGCCTCCGGAGCGGAGGACCAGCAATGCGATGGCCAGGGCGAGGAAGGAGAGGATCACTCCCGCCGCGTAGGAGGTGCCGTGCAGGATCGCGTCGCGGCGACTCTGGCCCGCGTGCTTGAGCAGGTCCAGGACCTTGAGGGAAAGCACGGGCAGGACGCAGGGCATGAGGTTGAGCAGCAGTCCGCCGAGGAAGGCGAAGGCGAGGGCCAGGAGCAACCCTCCCGCGCGGGTTCCGGACGGCGGCGGTGCCGTCGAGAGGTCGCTTTCCGTCCGTGCGCGGACCGGTGCCTTGGTCTGGAAGGATGGCCCCTCCCCTTGGGAGGTCCCCGTGAGGAGGACAAACTCGAGGGAATCGGGTAGGGATGCCCCCGAATAGGGGTCGCGCGGGGCGAGGATCCGGAATCCGTCCGGGACGGGCTCCACGACCTGGGGTGCCGCGTCGTCGATGATCCCGGGGGCGACGGGCAGGATGCGGGCTTCCGGTGGACTCATGCCCCGGACCTCCAGGACGACCAGGGAGTCGTCGCCGGAGAGTCTCGACTTCGCCATTTCGAGGGGGCGAGGCGTTCGGGCGAGGGTTTCTCGGAAGCGTTCCGACTGCGCGGGATCCGTCTGGGGCGCCACGGCGACGGGAAGCCGCAGGCGGACTTCCTGGGTTTCCAGGATGCAGATCTCGTGGCAGACCTGCCAACGGGCCGTGGCCTCGAGGGAGAGGGTGTCGCCCGGAGCTCCGGAAACCTCCATCGCGAAGGGGAGCGTCACCGAATCGGAGTACCCGTAGGACATCAAGGGAGGAACGGGAATCGTGTCCGGGGTGGGCCACGAGAACGGCGACGTCCGGGCGCTTTCGGGAGAGCTCCACTGCAGGGACGCCGGAATTCCCGCCGCGCCGGGGTTGACCCAGTACACGTGCCATCCCGGTTCGATGTCGAGATGCAGAGCCAGGGGGAGGGCTCCCGAGGTGGGAGCGGCGAGGGAGGGGGAGACCAGCGAGGCCTTGGCGTGCGGGCCATCCGTGATGGCGGAGGCGGCGATCAGGGCGAGAGCGAGAAGCATGAGGGTCAATGTACCCGTTCCCGGGAACCTCGGAACGTTTCGGCTTGGATCTATCCTTCCTTTCGCCACTTCCCCCGAATCGCCAGAGGGCCCGTCATGGAGTTTCGCCAGGCAGATCGAAGCGACCTTCCCGGAATCCTGGAGCTGTACCAGCATCTGAACCCGGAGGAGATGCCCCTGGACCGTGCGCAGGCGGGGCGCATCTGGGATGAGGAAATCCAAGTCGACCCCCGGATCGCCTATTTCGTGGCCGTCGAGGAAGGGCGGATCCGGGCCACCTGCAACATCGTGGTCGTCCCCAATCTGACGCGCGGGGGGCGACCTTGGGCGGTGGTCGAGAATGTGGTGACCCACCCGGACGATCTGCGGCGTGGCCTGGCTCGGGGAGTCATGGATCTGGCCACGAATTTCGCCCGGGAACGGGGTTGCTACAAGGTTTGCCTGCTGAGCAGCTCCAAGCGGGAGGGTGCCCACCGATTCTACGAGACGATCGGCTTCGATCCCGCCTCCAAGCGAGCGTTCCACCGTTCGCTGGTTTAGGGCGCGGGCCTCGGGGGGGCTCCTCGATGGGGGGGGTGAGGATTACAGCAGGGCGAGAGGCAGGTGCAGCAAGGCCCACAGGCCATAGCGCAGGAATGCCTGGCGCCGGACCGGCGCGGCCAAGGAGCCGAAGTACACGCCTTTGGCGATGGTATTGGACAGCATCGCCAGCAGGATGGCGCTGACGAGAAGAGGGTCGAGGGTCGCCGCGTGGGAGACCGAAAGGATGAAGGGGTCGATATCGACGGCACCGACGACCAAGGCCAGCACCAGCAGACCGGACACTCCGAAGAAGGTGCGAACCAGGCTGGAGGCCACGGAGAAGAGGGCGAAGAATCCCGCGAAGACCAGGGCGGGAACGATCTCGAAGGGGTTCTGCAGCGAGTCCATGCTTTCATTGCGCGTGGCCGCGGCCCTGGCGGTGACGGCCAACAGGACCCCCACGGCGGCCAGGAACGGAAGTTTCCAGGCCAGAGCGCTGCCGTACAGCGGACTGATCATCCACACCAGGGCGAGGATGCGCAGGTACATCACGGAGCTGGCCAGCAAGGTCGCTTGCAGGGCCGCTCCCGCCTTTTCCGGGGAGCGTTGGGCGATGCGCCC
The DNA here is from genome assembly GCA_020633825.1 of Fibrobacteria bacterium. Taxonomy (GTDB): domain Bacteria; phylum Fibrobacterota; class Fibrobacteria; order UBA5070; family UBA5070; genus UBA5070. Next base: position 480,218 of record JACKCV010000001.1, read on the forward strand.
CGTGGCCACGGAAACGGCGGTGCTGGAAACGATGCCCCCGACCAGTCCGGAGACCCAAAGACCCGTGCGTCCTCCGAGTTTCTTGACCAGGAAATAGCCCACGAACCCCACCGTGGAGACCATGACGACGATCTTCCAGGTGCTGGCGGGATTCAGTTCGTACGTCGTGAACGAACGGTTGGGCAGGACGGGAAGGACGATCAGGGTCACGAGGAGGAACTTCAGGACTCCCAGGAATTCATTGGGGCTCAGGAGTCCGACATGCTGGTTGATCGCCTTCTTCTCCGACAGGATGATGGTCCCCAGGATCGAGAGTGCCATGGGAATCCAGATGTCGGCTTGCAGGCAGAGGATCCCCGAAAGGGTGGTCAGCAGGATGGCGAGCTCGGAGGTCCAGCCTCCCTTCCCTTCCTTCGATTTGGTCCAGTAGCTGATGGCCCCGAGCACCGTGACCGAGCCGAGGGTCAGAAGTGGGGCCTGGGTCAGGCCTTCTCGACCGAGGAACGCCGAACCGAACCCCAGCAACGAGGCCAGGGCATGGGTGCGCACACCTGCCGAATGCAGGGAGTCCTGGCGCGACCTCTCCCGCTCCAGACCGACAAGCAACCCGAGAGCCAGTGCGACGAGCAGCCGCAATTCCTGTGTCCAGACGATCCAATCCATGAGTGGCATTCTACCACCGGGAGCCCCGGTTTCGCCGGGGGTTCCGCAGGAAAGGCCTGGTCAGATTCTGCGGGCCTGGATTCCCTTGCGGGCCAACGCCTGCTGGACCTTCTCGCGGTGGTCGCCCTGGATCTCGATCACACCGTCCTTCACGGTTCCACCGGACCCGCAGGCTTGCCGCAGGGCCTTCCCGAGGTCGGTCAAGGCGTCTTCGGCGAGGGAGATCCCCGTCACCAAGGTCACCCCTTTCCCGTTTCGCCCGGAGGTCTCCAGGGAGACGCATGGGCCTTTGGGAAGATGTTTGCGGACCGGGGTTGCGTTCCCCTTGGGAGCATCCTGGCGCTTGCGGCCCGAGGAGAGGGCCCCCCCCTGGGGGAACTTGCCCCGTTGGTCGGGATCGGTGCTCCAGACGAGATCACCCATGGTTCAGATCCCCGCGGAGAGAGTGAGGCCGGGAGCGAGGCCGAGGGCCCCGTGCCAACCCAGCGAGGCGTCGCAACCCCAGGTTTCCCCCAGCAACCCGACACCGAAGGAGGGACGCGCCTCCTGCAGCCCGAAGGCCCAGCCGGTGCGCAGATACAGTCCTCCCCAACGAGCTTCCAGCGCCACCGGGAAGGTCCACTCCTCGTCGCGCGTCCACCGTGCGTCCAGGAAGGGGCTCAGCTCCCACGCTCCCCAGGGAAGTCCTCTGGAGGCGCCGATCTGGATTTGGGTGGGAAGGGTCTCCTGGTCGGCGTCGGATCGGGTGGCGATGCCGAGGTTCCGGAGGACGGCGCCCGTCTTCCAAGCGCCGGGATTCCATCGCAGTCCGATGTCGGTCCATCCCGCGAAGGAGGAGGTCGCCTCGACGTGGTTCATCCCCCCATGGAGGGCGAGGCCGGCGGAAAGGTTGGGAAGGATCGCGTCGAGGCCATGCCCGTACCCGAGCCCGGCAGCCCAGGTCGAGGCGGTGTAGGTGCCCGTGGGACGAGCTTCGCCATCGTAGCCCGGAATGCCTTCGAAGCCCTGGAAGCGCAACCTTCCGAACAGGGTCCCGCCGAGAAGGGGGGTGGCCCACGCGGCATGCTCGATCTGGCTTTCGAAGCGCGCGTACCCCGCGCTCCAGCCAGCGGAAAGCCGAGGGGATGCCAAGGTGTCGAGGGCGGGGGATAGGTCGGATTCGAGGAGGGGGGACGACACGCCTGCCCCGGACAAGGCCGCGCTTCGAGGGGATACATCGAGCTTCAGAAGCTTGTACCCGCTGGATCCGGAGGGTTCGGAGATCTGCGCACCCGCCAGGGAGGCCAGCGCCAAGGGAAGAAGCCTCGAGGAGGGAGTCATCCCAGGAAGTTCGTGAATTGCAGGTCGACCGACCAGTCCCCGCGCCGCAGAAGGGCCATGGCATCCTGGAGATCGTCCTTGGATTTTCCGGAAACACGGATGTGGTCGCCCTGGATGGAGCCTTGCACCTTCAGCTTGGCCTCCTTGATCGCGGCGACGATCTTCTTGGCGTCGGCCTGGGGAACCCCGGCCTTGAGGGTGGCTTCCTGCCGGACGGTCATGTGCCCCGCGGCCTCGAGCTTGCCCCAGTCGAGGCCCTTGGTGCTCACGCCGCGCTTGATCAATTTCGTGTCGAGGACATCCTTGAGCTGGTCCATCTTGGGTTCGTCGTCGGCGACGAGCTTGATCTTGGAACCATCGAAGTCGACGGTGCACTTGGATCCCTTGAAATCGAAACGGCTCCCGACCTCGCGCTTGGCTTGATCGACGGCGTTGCGCACTTCCTGGGCGTCCACTTTGGAAACGATATCGAACGAACAATCCTTGGCCATGACCAGTGAATCTAGTCTCGGAGATCCACGGTTTCCGAGCCCTCCGGGGCTTTCCAGAGGAATGCCCCCTCCTCGGGCGTCCAGGAGGACCAGGCGGTCAGATCCCAGCGAATCTCCAGCCCCTTGGCGTCGGCCAGGACCAGGCGGCGCGGATGCAGGGAGGTCTTGTCGATCCAGAGGGTCGCCTGGTTGAATCTGGCGAGGACCCCCGTTCCGGGTTCGAGGTCCAGGCGGCGCACGGACTTTCCTTCGAGGGTGTCGAGTTTCGAGGCACGCTCCGCTCCGCTCAGCGCCTGCTGGAGCACGGCGGAGGGACGCAGGGAGATGTCGAGTTGGGAGGTCTTCTGCAGGAGGGACTGGCCGGAGGCGGGAAGGTAGGTCCAGTGGTTGGGGCCGTCGCACAGGATCTGGACCAGGTCCGACTGGAAACGGAACCGCTCCTTGGACAGGTGCAACTGGCCACGGGTCGTGGTGCCTTGGGGCAGGCCTCCCTCCGCGAGGCGGGTGGTCATGGCGAGCTCGACCTTCCAGCCGGGAGCATTCTGGATGACCTGGGCCACCCGAGGAAGCCAAGGGGAATCCGAGGCCGCACCGGCATGGAAGAAGGGGCTCAGCAGCAGCAGCAGGAGGGTCATGGATGGGTTTCCCGGAAGGGCGCCTTTTCTAGTTTCGACCCACCGACGGATCTTCCCGTCGCGGGGGGGGTGCCATGAACCGTTCGCAGGCGCTGCGCGAACTGGAGCTTCTGGAAAACTACGAGTTTGATCGCGGTGACGCCCCGGTACGCCTTCTGGTGCACTTGGGAAGCCAGGATCTGGAAGTGGTCCTTTCCGCCCTGCGGACCGCCACGGTCTACATGGGAGCTCCGGGAGTGTGGGAGCGCGTGTTCGAAATGGCCCAGTCCGCCTCCCTGGAAGAGGTGCGGGGCGCGGCGAACGCCGCCTTGTGGCCGGTCATGCAGGAAGGCGGTTTCTGGGATTGGAAGCCGGAGGAGGCCGACGAGGACACCGAAGTCATCGAACCACTGGTCCCGCGCGAGATCTACGAGCCGACCAAGGGTCACCTCCTGACCAAGGTCGAGCAGGTCGCCGAGCCCGTGGAGGTCCGGCGCCGATGCCTGGAGTCCCTCGGGCACATCGCCTTCCTGCCGGAGGTGAAGCAGATCGTCCTGCGCCTGTACCGGGAATCGGAGAACATGTGGATGAAGGTCTCCGCGGTCTACGCCATGGGGTTGCAGCAGGAGGACGAATTCGAATCCATCGTGCTGGAGGAGCTCCATGCCAGCCACCCCGCGCTGCTCGCCGAGGCCGTCCACGCCGCGGCCAGCCTCGCCTTGGAGGAGTCCTGGCCCCTGGTGCAGGAACTCCTCGACCACGAGGACAAGGATGTCCGGTACGAAGCGGTGGCGGCGGTCGGTTGGCTGGCGCCCATGGAGGCCGTCGAGGAGATCCTCTCCGACATTTCCCGTCGCCGAAGGGACGCGCGCAGCCGCGAGGCCGTCGACCTCGCCCGCCAATCCCTCGAGGAGAGACGGCGCGAGGAAGCGGGGGAGAACCCCGACGACGGTTGGCGCATGGATCAAGTCTGGGACGAGATCGACCGCATGACCGACGGGACGGTCCGAGACGACGACGAGGAAGAGGATGGCGGCCCGCGGCCCGGGCGGGCGAAACGCTGACATGCGCCCCCCCCGCCTGGTGCTGATCGACGAAGCCGCCCAAACCCTCCGGATCCTCGAGGGTGGCCGGGAAATCTTCCGCTGCGCGGTCTCCACGGGGGCCAACGGGATGGGTTGCCGGGAGGGTTCCGGATGCACGCCCTGGGGATGGCACACCGTCCGGGAGGTGGTGGGGTACGGCGAGCCCGCGGGAGCGCGGTTCGTCTCGCGCGTGCCCACCGGAGAGGTCTGGACGGGCGACCTGGTCGAGGAGGATTGGATCCTCACGCGCGTGGTCCTTCTGGACGGTGCGGAACCGGGAGTCAACCGGGGGGGCGAAGTGGATTCCGCGTCCCGCTACATCTACATCCACGGGACGAATCGAGAGGATCAGCTCGGGATGCCGGCATCCCACGGCTGCGTCCGCGTCTCCAACGCTTCCGCCGAACTCCTGGGTGGACTCCTGTCCGCCGGGGATCCGGTCTTCCTTGGTCCTCGAGGGAACGCATCATGAGATGGCATTTCGCCGGGATCGGTGGCACGGGCATGAGCGCCATCGCCTTCTATCTGCTGGGTCGCGGGGAGGTCGTTTCGGGATCGGATCGCCTGTTCGATCGGGGTGGAGGAGAAGGCATCCGCGGCGCCCTCGAGGCACGGGGTGCGATGATCTTCCCGCAGGACGGATCGGGGATCTCCGAAGGGGTCCGGCTGGTGGTTTCCACCGCCATCGAGGAAGGGGTGCCCGAGGTGCAGGCGGCGCGGCGTTGCGGCTGCGAGATCGTGCACCGTTCCGAGGCCCTCGCCTCGATCGCCAACTCGACGCGGACGATCGCCGTTTCGGGGACCTCGGGGAAGTCCACGGTCACGGCCATGGTCTTCCGGATCCTGCGCGGGGCTGGACAGGATCCGTCCGTGATCTCCGGAGGCGTCCTCAGGGAGCTCTCGGCCCTGGGGCATTGGGGGAACGCCTACGGGGGCTCCGGCGAATGGCTGGTCATCGAGGCCGACGAGTCCGATGGATCGCTGGTCCGCTACGCCCCCGAGATCGGCTTGATGCTCAACCTGGATCGCGACCACAAGGAACTTCCCGAACTGCGGGACCTCTTCAGGACCTTCCGCGATCGAAGCCGGGTCTTCGTCGCCAACGGGGATCGGGAGGAATGCCTCGCCCTGGGAGACGAATCGACCCGATGGTTCGGGATGCGTCGCCGGACCCACCCCTCCCTCGACGAATTCGATCTCGCCTCCGACGAAGTGTCCTTCCGCATCGGGGGACATCTGTGCGTGGTGCCCTTCCCCGGGCGGCACATGGTGGAGAACGCCCTGGCGGCCATCCAGGTCTGCCTCGAAGCCGGAGTCCCTCTCGAGACCTGCGCGAAATCCCTCGCTTCCTTCGCGGGAGTCGGGAGGAGGCACGAACTGGTCGGAGTCCGGAAGGACGTCCAAGTCTTCGACGATTTCGCCCACAATCCATCGAAGGTCGCCGCGGCCCTGCAGGCGGCGCGACTGGTCGCCGGGACGGGCCGGATCCACGCCATCTTCCAGCCGCATGGATTCGGCCCCCTGCGTTTCCTCTTCGACGACTTCGTCGAGGAGTTCGCGCGGGCGCTCACCCCGTCCGATCGTCTGTGGATCGCTCCGGTGTACGACGCGGGAGGATCCGCCGACCGGAGCATCTCGTCCGCGGATCTCGCCTCCGCCTTGTCCCGTCGAGGGGTGGCCGCCCAGGCGCCCTCCCGCAGGTCGGAGATTCCAGCGCTCCTGGCGCGGGAGGTGCGGCCCGGGGACGTGGTCTATTCGATGGGGGCCCGGGATCCGGAACTCGCGGGTTTCGCGCGGGAGGTCTTCGCGGCCTTGGGCTGAGGGCCCTCCAGGGCGCGAAGCATCTCGCTGGCTCGCTGCGCGAAGTCTTCGGCTTCCCGCGCATCCCTGGGAGGATGGGGGGGAAGGCCCGATTCCGCCAAGCCCGCCACGAACGGTTCCAGGCCCAGGCGTCGCGCCACCTGTTGGATCTTGCGGAGGGGTTCCGGTGGAAGCAGGGTCGAGGCGCTCACCACCAGACCTCCGGGCCGTGACCGGAGGCCGAGGTCCGACAGCCGGCCTCGGGTTTCCTCCACGAGTCTGGCGATCCGGGGAAGGCCCTCGGGGAACCTGGGGTGCAGTTCATCGAACCAGGCGGCCTCCGGGAACGACTCCGAGGCGAGATTGAGGACGACATGGCGGCTGCCCTCCCGGTTCAGGAGGTTTTCCGCTCGCAAGGGCCACCCCCGACCGAGGGAAACGCCGCCGGACAGCCACCGGGTCGCACTGGATCCCTGGGGAAGCTCCAGCGCCAGGTGGGGAGCGGGATCGGTGGGGCGCAGGGCGGCTGGCCCCGCCAGGACGGCGTGCACCAGCCACGTGCGATTCAGGTCCGCCATGCGTTGCGGATTTCCAGGGCCAGGAGCAGGGCGCCGGAGGCGGTGAGCACGGGGCCGTGGTCGGTCAGGGCGGCCGCATCGTCGGGATGGGCCGCCTGGGCGGCGACGAAGGCCGCGGCGCGGGGCTCCACGTCGACCAGCCGCCATCGCGGATCTTCGGAGGCCAATTCCTGTCGGAGGGCCTGGACGACGGGACGGATCGCGCTGGGCCAGAGGGTGGGGGCAGGAAGCAGGAGCCAGATGGAGCGCGGCCCCTTGTCGGCCAGGACCTCGAGACAGGAGCGGATCCCGTCGGCGATGGTCCTGGGGTCGGGGGACGGGGACTTCAGTTCGCCGCTTCCCAGGGACACCAACAGCCGGCCCGCGTCGTGCCCGAGCGCCTTCCAGGAGACCTCGTTGCGCAGGCGGTCGGCGGTGCAGTCGTTCTCGCCGAGGTGCCAGAACTTCCAAGGACTTTCGGGATCCTCGAGCCGGCACAGTCTTTCCAGCACCGCCGAAGCGGATTCCGGACCGAAGAAACCGTCCCCGACGCACACCACGCGGTGCGGATCGTGGTGGGCCCTGTGGGGCTCGACGAAATGCGTGTCGTCCATGGTTGCCTTCGCGGAACTTCGTGGATCGTCGCACGCCGCCTCGCCGGCATCAAGTCACGGCGGATATCAGTCTTCGGCGCTGACGGGAATCCAAACATAACCTCGGCTCGAAGGTCGCTTCCCGGCCGGTACGCCAGGGGACGGGGCCGGGATGCGCGCCGGGATTCCTCTCCACCAGGGGACGCGACCGCCGGAGACGCCTGCGGAATTGGCGGATCCGGTGCGGTGGGGCAAGGCGGGGACGAGGGAGTGGGGGCCCGCTCCCTCGGGAGGGGGGGCGGTCAGCGGCGTCCGAGGATGCTCGTGTTCACCGGGCGTCCGTCACGCTCGAAGACGACATCCATGCGACCCATGTCGACGGCCAGCTGGATGCGGGAGCCCGAACGCGTCTCGCTGCCCGAGAACCTCGGAGCGGTGGAGACGGGCTTCAAGGGAAGGGGATTCGGGGGATTCATGTTCGAGGCGACGTAGGACTTGAGCCACGCCAGGGCCGGGCGCTCCGAGCCGTTCTTGATGAGGCCCGAGTACTGTGCCTGGTCCCAGGTCTGCCCGTAGATGTATCCCCAGATGGTGACACCCGCGACATATTCCGACTCCCACATGATGGGGAAGAGGGCCTTGTAGGCGTTGAGCTGCTGGGTGTCGTCCGAGTAGGAGAGATCGAGCTCGGTGACGTAGATGGGAAGGCCGACCTGGTCGTGGAGCTTCTTGAGCACGGCGGACAGATCGGAGGCCTTCATCTCCGGATTGGTGTATTGGCCGGTGGTGGCGCTGAGGTCGTGGGCCTGGCAGCCGATGGCGTCGATGATGCCGCCTCCCGCCGCCTTGACCTTCTTGGCGATGGCGATGAAGTCGTCGACGTTCCAGCGGAAGTTGTTGTAGTCGTTGAGGACCAGCTTGGCATTGGGCCAACGCTGGCGAGCCATCTTGAAGGACTGGATCACCCAATCATGGCCCGTGGATCCGGCTCCGCCGAGGGGAGCGGTGTAGGGGAAGGGAGCGTGTCCGGAGACGGACTCGTTGACGACGTCGATCATGTCGGCATCCGGATACCGCTTGGCGGCTTCGTCCATCCACTCCTCGATCTCGGCCTTCTGGTCGGCGGTGGAGAGGTTGCCCAGCCAGGAGGGGTACTGGCTTCCCCAGATCAGCGTGTGGAATCGGAAGGGGAAACCGTTGGATTTCGCGTATTTGTAGGCCGCGTCGCAGCCCGACCAGTTCATGTTGTCGCGGGAGCCTTCGACCACCTGCCACTTGCACTCGTTTTCTCCGGTGATCTGGTTCCAATACGTTCCGAAATCGGAGCGCACCTGGTTCTGGGATGTGATGTTGCCCAGGAATTTGGACGCGCCTTTGGCGATCTGGGCCTGCGCAGGGACGCTCAGGCCCGCAAGGGCGAGAGCGACGAGGGGAATCGAGGCACGTGGAGACGAACGCATGGGAGACCTCTGCCGGGTGAAGGGTTTTACCTTCAGGAAGATATGGCGAGGCCTCCCGATGGCCGTCTGCTTTCGGACAAAGCGGTGACACGACGTCCCCACCATCCGCGGTGCGGGGAGTCCAGACCGACTCCGGTCCAAGCTCGGACGTCCTCGTCCATCGCCGGAACCCGGTCGAACGGGCGGTATCGCGACCGCTCAGGGCTCGATCAGGTCGCCCTCTCGCTCGCGTGGGGACCGGGGCCGCGGCTCCAGGGGCCGCAGGAGCCGCGAGGCGACGGCGCGAGAAGAGTGTGCAAAGGATCCGGCAAGGGTCACCTTCATGGATGGGAGGAACCCATACCATAACCTCGGGGAGGAGTGTTCCGCCGGATCGGGGGGAAAGCCGATGTTGGTGAATTGTCAACAGGGGGCGGGAATGGGCCCTCCCGGGCTTGAACCGGGGACCAAGCGATTATGAGTCGCGTGCTCTAACCAACTGAGCTAAGGGCCCGACGCTGCGGTGCAAGGACTGCAGGCGCGTTCGGCAACGTAGGAAAGCCAACCCCGGGGGAGAAGAGGGCGGCGGGTCAGAATCCGTGTTCGCTGGGCGATTCTTCCTGGAATTCCTTCTGGATGGAGGCGAATTCCTCCCGGATCCGAAGGAACGCATCGACGACTTCGGGGTCGAAGTGGCTCCCGGACGACTTCCGGATGATGTCGGTGCTGGTCTCGAGGTCGAAGGCGGGTTTGTAGCAGCGCTTGTTGGTCAGGGCGTCGAAGACGTCGGCCAGGGCCACGACCCGTCCGTAGATGGGGATCCGATCTCCGGACAATCCGAAGGGGTATCCCGATCCATCCCACTTCTCGTGGTGGGTGCGGGCGATGATCTCGGCGATCTGGAGCATGCGGCTGTCGGCATCCTGGAGGATCTTCGCCCCGATCAAGGCGTGGCCCTTCATGATCTCGAACTCCTGGGAGTCGAGTCGGCCCGGTTTCAGGAGGATGGAGTCGGGGATGCCGATCTTGCCGATGTCGTGCATGGAGCTGGCGACGTAGATGTGGTCGATCTCGTCGCGGGGGAGTTTCAGCTCGCGGCAGAGGGCGGCGGTGTAGGCGCGGATGCGCAACACGTGGTTGCCCGTCTCGTCGTCGCGCATTTCCGCGGCGCGGGAAAGACGGGTGATGGTGTCGAGGCTGGAGGCTTCGAGTTGGCGCAGGGCTTCGCGCAGCTCCTTGGTCCGACGTTCCACCAAGTCCTCGAGGCCCTTCTGGTACTTGCGGACCTCGGCCTTGAGGGCGCGCTTCTCCAGGGCGTTGTGGATGGACAGGTACACCTGCTCCAGGTGGATGGGCTTGAGGATGAAGTCGTAGGCGCCTTCCTGCATCGAATGGACCGCTAACCCGATGTCGGCGTATCCCGTGAAGAGGATCACGGCGATCTGGGGATGGTGGCGTCGGACATGGCGCAGCAGGTCGGTCCCGCTTTTTCCGGGCATGCGGATATCGGAAAGGATCACGTCGAATTCGCGCGTCTCGAGATGACGCAACGCCTCGTCGTAATTTCCCGCTGTGGCGACGTCGTACTGTCTGAGAGCCAGGTAGTCCTGGATCACTTGGCAGATGGCGACTTCGTCATCGACGACGAGAATGCGGCGGACTTCCTGATTCATGGATTTCGTCATGGTAACACCCGTCCCCCGACTCGCGCAAGCCGAAGGTGGTCCAACTTGTTGAGTTCCCCGAATTTGCCCGGGGTTTCCCCGATGGTCCGGACGGTCCGGAATCGTCCTGTGGTCGCGGCTGGGGTGGGCATGGTGGAGCGGAAGGTGTAGATTCCGGCTGTCCGCTCGTCCGGAGGTCTGCCCCGTGAACATCGTTGAGATTCGCGACTTGGTAAAGAACTACCAGCTGGATACCACCGTGGTGCCCGCGTTGAGAGGTGTGAGTCTGCACATCGAAGAAGGGGATTTCCTCTCCATCGTAGGGCCTTCCGGGAGCGGGAAGACCACGCTGCTCAACATCATCGGCTGCATCGACGAAGCCACTTCCGGGTCGGTTCGCTTCGGGGGGGAGGAAACCACATCCCTTTCGGACCGTGCTCGCACGGAGCTACGATTGCACCGCATCGGATTCATCTTCCAAAGCTTCAACCTGATCCCGGTTCTGAACGTGGTGGAGAACGTCGAGTTCCCGCTGTTGCTGCAGCGGGGCGTTTCCAGGCGCATGGCTCGCGATCGGGCCATGGAGCTGGTCGAGGCCGTCGGGCTCGACGAACACACCCGGCATCGGCCCGGAGAACTTTCCGGTGGGCAACGCCAGCGGGTGGCCATCGCGCGTGCCTTGGCGACCCGTCCCGACCTCGTTCTCGCCGACGAGCCCACGGCCAACCTCGACTCCGTCACCGGTGAGCAGATCCTGAATCTCATGCGGGATCTGAACCATACGCGTGGAACCACCTTCATCTTCAGCACCCACGACCCCCAGGTGCTCACCTACGCCAGGAGGGTGGTCCGGGTGCGCGACGGCTTGATGGCTGGCGAAGAATGAGACTGCTCCTCTCCTTGTGCGGCCGGAACCTGATGCGTCACCGCGGCCGGAGCCTGGTCGTCGGGATCATCCTGTTCTTCGGAGCCATGGTCATGACCGTGGGCAATGGAGTCCTCTCGGGAATGGAACTGGGGCTACGGGAGAACATCCGGGAGGGATTCCTCGGGGATGTGGTCATCGCCTCCGACGAGCAGGAGAGCGACAACGTCCTGATGGGGGTGATGGGCAAGGGAATCGCGCGCCTCGACCGGGCCGACGAGATTTCCTCGTTGCTGGAAGGCGACCCCCAGGTCCAGGCCTTCGCTCCGGTGGGCAAGAACATGGCCATGGTCCTCAACGAGGAGGACGGTTTCCCCTCCTTCGCCTACCTCCTGGGTGTGGATTGGGAGTCGTACCGCAAAGTCTTCCCCAACCGTTTGCAGGCCCTGGAAGGCGCTCGGGAGCCACAGGGATCTTCGTGGGTTCTGCTACCGGCCACCGCGCGCGACATGGCATTCGAACAGATGGGTGTGTGGTTCGTTCCCAAGCCCGGCGAGGTGGTCGATTCCACCCTTACGGAAACCGCCAAGGAGCGGCGAAGCCAGTTGCGGGTCCGCGATGAAATGGTCCTGATGGGGTTCTCCGGCGAGAACACCACCTCCGACGTGCGCCTTCCGATCCAGGGGGTGGTTCGCTATCCCGCGCTGAACAAGATCTGGGGCTGGTTCGCGATCGTCGACATCGAATCCTACCGCCGCAGCCAGGGGTATCTCGCCGCCTCCGAGCAAGTGACGCTCGATTCGGGGCGCGCGGCCCTGATGGAGATGGGCGACACCGATCTGGACGACCTTTTCGGTTCCAAGCTTCCGACCTTGCCCGGTGCCGCCTTGCGAACCGGAGAGATCGATTCCAACGCGTTGCGGACCGCTTCGGCCGCATGGAACCTGATCCTGGTTCGCTTGCACTCCGCAGAGGGGGCGGACCAGGCCGCCTCTCGCCTCGATTCCTCCCTCAAGGCCGCCGGCCTGCCGGCGCGCGCCATCGTCTGGAACAAGGCGGCAGGCCCCATCGGAGGAATGGCCGTGCTGATCAAGGGTGCGCTGTTCGTCTTCGTGGCCCTGCTGTTCGTGGTCGCCGCGATCATCGTCATGAACACGCTTTCCATGGCGGCCATGGAACGATCGGCGGAAATCGGCATGATGCGGGCGATCGGGGCCTCGCGAAATTTCATCCGGCTTCTGTTCGCGGGTGAAACGGCTCTGCTGGCGATTCTTTTCGGAGGCGCGGGCATTCTCGCCGGGGCTTTGGCCGTCACCGTGCTTCGATCCATGAACCTTTCCACGGACAATGATTTCCTGCAAATGGCCTATGGAGGCGAGACTTTCCAGCCGGTGTTGAGCCTGTTGGACTGGGGGCTCGCCGTGCTCCAACTCGCCGGGACCTCGGTCACCGCCTTGATCTACCCCATGGGACAGGCGGCCCGGATCACCCCCCTCGAAGCCATCCAGAGGGATTGACCCATGCTTCTCTCGCGACTCGCACTGAGAAACCTCGGGCGGCACCGCCGCCGATCCGTCATGCTGGGGGCCTCCATCGCCTTGGGTACCGCGGTCCTGGTGACCGCCAACGCCTTCGCCCACGGGATATCGGTGACCATGTTCGAACGGGTGATCGTCTGGGTGGCCGGCCACGCGGGCGTGGTGGCCTCGGAAGTCGGTAATCCGGATCGGCAGCTGTTCCGAGACGGTCCCTTCCTGAGGTCGGTCATGGAAGGGCTGCCCCAGGTCAAACGGGTCGACGAAGCCGTTGCCGTGTTCGTGCGCGCCCTGGGGAAGGGACGGTCGGACAATGCCGTCCTGATCGGAGTCGATCTGAAGTCCGAGATGGACGAGAAGGATCGGCGGGCGATGGAGGAGAGTTTCCGGATGCTCCAGGGGAGCTGGACCGATCTCGACCGGCAAGGGGAGGACATTCCCCTGATTCTCGCCAAGGAGAAGGCGCGGGAACTTGGAGTGGATTCGGGGGAAGAGATCCGTTTCCGGTTCTCCGACGCCCATGGGGCCTACCAGGCGAGCAAGGGAAAAGTTGTGGGGATCTTCCAGACCGACAACATGTTCATGCAGGCTCCGATCTTCGTCGAAATCTCCCGCCTGCGGGGATTGATGGGGTACGAATCCTGGGAATCCTCCGGTTTGACACTGGTCCTCCACGACCCCGTCCGCGAGGCCGGGGATGTGGCGGATTCCCTCCACGCCCGACTCAAGCCGCGAATCGCGACGATGCAGGCCACGACTTCAGGTGGTCGAACCCTCTCGGTGTACGGGTTGCGGGGGGATTCCGCGGCGAGGGTGGAATGGGCCACGCGGTACGGCGTTCCCGACTCCCTCCTGACGCGGAAGGATCTCGCCTTGGTGGGGTCCGGCATGGGGGCGTTGAATCCGGATACGATCGCGATCGCCTGGCCCGCCCGGTACGGAAACGACTCGGGACGAGCGGTCCTGCGACGGATCCTGCCGGTCGCAGGGCTGCCGGATTCCGTCATCCTGTGGAGGGAGGAGGCGTTCTTCCGGTCCTGGAACGGAGTCAATCCCCCGCGCCCCCCCGAGGTGTCGGGGTTCGATTCCACGATGGTGTCCTTCGAATGGAACCTCCCTCCGCGTCCGCGCACGACCGACGAATACCGGAAAATGCTCGCGAACGCGGCCCTGACTTCGGCCAAGGGCCCCACCGTGATCGTCTACACGATGTTCGAGGCCGCTTCGGACATCCTGAAACTCGAGGCCGTGCTCAATCTCATCACCCTCTGGGCGGTCCTGGTCCTGTTCTTCATCATCCTGATCGGAGTGCTGAACACCCTGCGCATGACCATCCGGGAAAGGACGCGGGAAATCGGGACGCTGCGCGCGATCGGATTCCAGGCGCGCCAGGTCCAGGGTCTGTTCCTCCTGGAGACCCTGTATTTGTCGGTCGTTTCCTGCGGCGTGGGCGTCGGTCTGGGGTACGCCATCATGAAGGGGTTGTCGTCCATCCCCATCCACCTCGAGAACAATCCTCTCGGAATGGTCCTGGTCGACGGAAGATTGTTTTTTTCGCCTACGACCTCCGGAATCCTGACCGCGGTCGTGCTCATCACCATGATGGCCGTGGCCACCGCCTTCCTCCCATCCCGAACCGCCGCTCGCCTTTCGCCTGCCGACGCATTGCGACATCACGAGTGAGGAGTCGCCCTTGATCCACACCCTCATCCTCCCGATTCTCCTGGCCTCGGAGCCGCCCACGGCCGCACGACTGCTCGATTCCCTGGAGCAGCAGAGTCGCCTGAGGTCTGATGCCACGGCGACGGTCCGTCTGACCCAGACCAAGGCGGGGCAGGGGGCTCGGGCCTTCGCCCTGCGTTGGTTCCGCCGCGATTCCGACGAATCCTTCGTGATCCTGATGGATGCGCCGGAGGCCGAACGGGGAAACGGCTACCTGCGCTCCGGGGATCACTTCTGGATGTACCGGCGCAACACGCGCACGTTCCAGCACGTCAACCGCGACGAATCCATCGGTGGAACGGACGCCCGGGGCGACGACTTCGAGACCCGGAAATTGACCGAGCTGTACGCCCAGGCCGACGGGAAGGCGGGCATGCCGGTTTCGGACACCCTGGGGAAGGTCCCCGCCTGGAGATTCGAAGTCAAGGCGAAGGTGCGCGACGTGGACTATCCCCGGAAGGTCTACTGGGTGTCGCGCGACGGATGGCAGCTGTTGAAGGAACAGGCGTGGTCCAGCACGGGAACCCTGATGCAGACCGCCTACTACCTGAAGTACCAGCCCGTGGAGGGACGCCTGGTGGCGACGAGGATGCTGTTCGTCGATGAATTCGAGAAGGGCAATCGCACCATGGTCGAGGTCGATCAGATCCGGACCGACAAGATTCCCGATGCCCACTTCACCAAGGCCTGGCTCGAGAGCCAGTCGAAATGATTCCGGCCACCCTGGGATTCCTCCTGTTGGGGGGACTGTGGGGACAGGACATCGACGAGGACGCTTTGTTCGGGGACTCCACGGTCGTGGAAACCCCTTCCGTGGGTTGGCCCGCGGGGCGCATGGATTCCGCGAAGGCGGTGGAGGTGCGCTTCGGAGGTGTTCTCGATGCGGTCGGGCAAGCCTCCTGGAAGGAGGGATCCCTCTCCCCGCAGGCGGACGGCCTTTCCCGGCTCGTGGGAACCGGGACCTTGGATGTTCGCCTTCCTTCCGGGGCCAGGGCGCTGACGATCCTGGAGCTCGATCATGAAGGGACTCCCGACACGACTTCGTGGGCGCTGCGCGAGATGTTCCTGGATGTATCCGTGGCCGACCGGGTCTGGCTTCGGGCGGGAAAGCAAGTGCTCCAGTGGGGGCGAGGGATGTTGTGGACCCCGACGGACCTGGTGAACGTCGAAGGTCGGACCCTGATCGATCGGCCCGGGGCACGGGAAGGGGCGACGGGATTGAAGGTCCAGGTGCCTTTCGGAACCCGAGGCTCCCTTTCGGCCTTCGCTCCCCTGCGGGGAGTGGATGCCGCGGAATCCCTCATGGTGGCGGTACGGGCGGAAATGGTGCTGGGCACCGGGGAGTTCGCCGTGTCCAGCCGATTCCGACGCGATGTCCCTTGGGCCCTGGGGTTCGATGGCTCCGCGGGTTTGTGGGGGCTGGACGTCCAGGGAGGCGTGTTGTGGTTGTCCGGGGATCCGCAACCGCGGGCGGTGCTGCGACAAGGGGCTTGGCATCTCGAACAGGACGATACCCGCGCCCAGGTCCGGGCGAGCGGAGGCCTCGGACGCGCGTTCCGGATCGGCGACGTTCCCGATCGCTTGAGGATCGACCTGGAAGGCTTCTGGCAGTCCGAGGGGTACGGCTCCGAGGTCCTGAAGGACGCGGTTCGTCGGCCCTTCGCCGATACGGTCTGGCAGCCCCTCGATCGACGATTGGTGGACGGAGCCCGGAGCATGGGATTCCCCATCCCGCGAGGAATCCCCACCGCCTCGGGGGACGGCTTGACGTTCCTGGCTGCTCAAGGTCTGTTCGAACCCAACCGTCATGGCCCCCTCTATCTGGGCGGCATGGCGTCGTTGGCGAAGTTCCTCGTTCCGGACATGGTGCTGTCGGTGCAGGGGGTCACCAGCGTCGAGGATGGATCGGGAGCCGGGGCCCTCGGCACGCGGTGGGAATCGCTCCATGGATTCCACCTGCAGCCCCTGCTCTGGGTGTTCTGGGGCGATCCTCGGACGGAATACGTCTTGGATGGCCGGGGCGTCGCGGTCGAGTTGAGATCCGGGATCCGCTTCTGATTCCAGGACGAGGGTTCACCAGGTCTTGGTCCAGATCAGGGAGGACTGCCAGAATCCTCGGGTTTCCCTTGGCGGATCCCGGTCCGGCAACTCTCCCCGGGTATCCTGGTCCCCGGGCCTCCCGAGGGTGACGACTTTCCAGGGGAGCACCATCGCCCCGGTGATGCGCAAAGTGCCCGCGCCTGCGGTTTCCCAGGAGAGATCGAGGTCCGGATCCAGGGACCAGATGCGCAGCTTCGGAGACCGCAGGGTGTCGGTTTCCAGGGAATACCCCGTTCCCAGCAGACCCAATCGGGTCTCGCGCGTGATCAACACCGGATCGAAGGCCCTCCATGCGATCCCCGCCCCGAGTTCGGCCTGCACCCTCCCCAGCCGGAATCTCGCGGAGGGATGGGCCTCCAGGGTACGGACATCGATGGTTCCCGAGAGGAAAAGACGCTGGTCCGAAGCGATGGAGCCCAGGGGCGACCACTCCGATGGGTCGAGGACGTTCCAGGAAACGAAGGGGGTGAAGAAGCTCGTCGCGGGTGCGGAAAGGAGGTCCCGTCCTCCGCCGAAGGTCAGTTGCCATCCCTCTTCCCGCCAGCCGATCCTCCAGGCGTCCTTCCAGGCGAGGATCCGGGACTGGTGGTACGCCCTGGGGGTGCCGGTACTGTCGACCACTCCGCGGGAGACGAGGTCGGCCCGATGGGCCGAGACCTCGGCCAGCATTCCCCGGTGACGAGGCTCCCACCCCAGAACCCACGAGTTGGATTGTCCTTCGGTGCGCAGCTGGTAGGGGCCCGCCGAGGAGCGCGGGGAGATTTCGGAGCGCGTCACCCCCGTCCGTAGCCAGCCGAGGTTCTCGAAGCGGAACTGGAGATCCACGCCGGTCGCGTTCGTGACGGCTTCCCAGGTGAGATCCACCGATTGCATGGAATCGGGGCGAATTCGCAGACGGCCGCGATCGTGGGCGCGAAGGATCTGGAATCCCGCGTCGATGCGCGGAGCGATCGGCAGGACGCATCGAGCGCCAAGCTCGTCGCCGCCCCTCCGGTGGCTCGCATCGAGGGCGATTCGCGGCCCGAGGTCGAGATGCACGGAGGAAGCGAGGGTGGAATCCTGCTCCCATTGGATCCGCCATTTCCCTTGACGCCACTGCGCTTCCTGCCAGGGTTTCGCCAGGGTCCAGGCCACGCGCCAATTCGGGGTGCCGACCTCGCCGAACAGTTGCAGCGAGGCGCGCCGGGAGGAAATGCCGGGCTCGGGTTCCGTTTGGATCCCTTCGCCCGCATGGAGGGCGACTCCCGCGCACAGGAGGGAGTCGTGCAGTGGGTGCAGCGAGTCCGGGTGGGGGAGCTTCGGGGTCAACAGGTCCCCGAGGAACGGTGGCGCGGACCATGCGCCCGGGAGGGCGCAGGGTCCGGTCGAGGGGAGGAGCACGAAGATCCCGAGGAGCCCGGAGAACGGGACTCTCCGGGCGGAGAAGACGTCTCGCGGAATCAGAACAGGGTCAGCGGGCCGGTGGCCGCGACAGCCGGGTTCGAAGCCGTTTCGTCATCGGCCAGACGGAAGAGATCGAGGACGTCCGTGCTGGTCTGGAGTTCCGGGAACACGCCGCCGAAGGAGGGGTCGGCCCAAGTGATCCGGGTGCGGATGCCATCGAATCCCGAGCTGTCCGCGATTTCGTCGAGTCGGGGGAGGGTGGTGACCACACCTGCAGCCCCGATCAGGGAGTAGGGGCCATCGGCCTTCCAGGAGGAGGTGGGATTCCACTGGTAGCGAGGCAGGAAGACCTTGAGGTCGGGCAAGGCGAGGAGGCGGGAGAGGTCGAAGGCCACGGTCTGGTCGCGTTGCGACAGGAGGGTCGTGCGCGAGTGGTATTCGTAGGATCCATAGGGGGAGTTGTAGTCGTAGGAATCGTTGCAGGGGTCGGAGAAGGCCGCGAAGATCCGGGTCGTGGAGTACTGGTAGGAATACCCGGTCGTGGGGTCCGCAGCCCAGGAGCTGTCGACGCAGGTCAGACGGGAGTAGAGGGTGACCTGGCGCGGACCGGAGAGCCAGGCGATCCCCGTGTCGAGGACCTTGGTGAACGCTTCCCTGTCCTGCGGCGTCTCGAGGTAGGGGAGATGGCGTTCGGCCCCTTTGATGGTCGATGCCAGAGCGGCGGCTTCGCGACTGCGCTCCAGGGCGGCTTTCAGTTCCCCCGGAACGGAGGCCAAGCCGACGGCCTTGGAGGGGCGGACCTTCAGGAACGAGGATCCGGGAGAGACCAGGGACTGCAAATGGGAGAGAGCGGCCTCCTGTGCCGGGGAGATCGGGTCGGATTCGACATTCCAGTTGGAAAGGGTGTCGATCCAGTCGTAGGAGCCGGCGCGATCGACGTCCAGATTGTAGGCGACCATCCAGCGGATTTCGGCGCGGAACGCTTGGAGCACGGAGAGGGCCAAGCCGACATCGACCCGATCGAGGAGGAGGGTGTCGTCGGGGAAGTTGATGCGGTCCATCGAGACCGGGAAGGAAAACCCCTGGTCCTTCCAGGCCACATCGAGGTATTCGATCGCCGAATCGAGGGTGGGAAGCAACAGGATCTCGAGACTGTCCTGGATCTCGTGGGCCAGCGGAGCCTTGGCGGGAGACACCAGGGCTCTGGCGAGAACGGGGATTTCCTGGGTGACTTCGCCCGCGGAGGTACCCGCGGACCCGGTGCCGCTGCCTCCCAGTGGGAGACCGTTGTCCCGGGCCCGGGCCATCGTCCCGGCGAGATCGTTCATCTTCACTGCCATTCCGGTGATGGCCAGCGCGAAGGCGGTGCGGGAATCCGTGGGGTCCTGGATCCAGGTCGCACGCAGGTTCTCATGCGCCGTGCGGAGGGAAGAGCTGGAGGTCCCCATGGGGTTGGTCTGGTCGACGGATTCCTGCTCGAACAAGGTCTGGAAGGCTTGGGCGGTGGTGTTGCCGGCCTCGGAGACGGTGCTCGGGACGGGACCGTCCGAGGATCCTTGGAGGGGGGATGACGAGGGCGTGAGGGGGGAGGGGGAGGCCGCGTCGTCGCAACCGACGAGCACGGCCGAGGCTGCAAGTGCACCGAGAAGCAGGGAGCGTTTCATGGGGGGCCTGTTCAAAGGGGGAGGGAGGGGATTCAGGGAATGGTAGGATCCATGATACAGTTTCGATCGATGGAACGGCGTGATGGAAATCACGCCGTTGGGGTCACTGGCGTGGGACGCGCACTCCCGTTTTCCAGAGAAGATTCTGGAGGCCGGTGGTTTCCCCCTCGTCGTGCAGTTGGGACACGATGCGCCAGACGTAGACACCGCTTCCCACCACCTCGCCGGAACCGGTGCGATGGTTCCACTCGAGCGAGATGTGGAGACGATCGATCTTGTCGCCTTCCATGGAGTCGATGTCTTCCTGGGTGATGTCGATCGTGCGCGAGAAGGCGAAGGTGCCTCCATTGTCGTAGATGTAGACGATCATCCGGACGGGGCGATTGATGTAGAGGGTGGGCCCGTTGCAGAATTCGACATCCGGGCAGGCTTGGCGAACCCGGGGATCGTTGTCGTCGAGGTAGCCTTCCCCAGGCTCCCACCATTGCCCATCGACCCCCGAGCCCCTGGAGGCGCGGATCAGGATCCCGCCGGGGGCGGAACGGGTCTGTTCCTCCGTGGTGAGGACGGGGATCCGGCTTGGGGGAGTCACCTGCACCAGCTCCGGACGAGGGGGGCCGACCACGAGGGTGCTCCAGGTGGAGGTCCGGGGGTCGGCGCGGTTGCCGAGGGTGTCGGCGACCCCGTCGAGGAAGCGGACGACGTATCCGGGACGCACCGAACCTTCCTCGCCGGGGGGCACCAGGAGCCAGAGGCGGCCGTCGGGTGCGACGGCGAGGGATTCGGCGGGGACGCGATGCCAGGTGACGGTGGCGGGGTCGCAGTCGCCCTTGCGGACGGTGGTGCAGGTGCCGACCTCGACCCACTGGGATCCCGGATGCAAGGTGAGCGGTTCGGAAGGGGTGATCCACAGGGTGTCGGGTTCGGTATACGATTCGACGCGATGGACTTCCGCCGCGAGGATGACGGGAGGGACGCTGTCGGCGAGCGGGAAGCTGTCGAGGATGGTGACGTGCACGCCGTCATGGGCGGTGTAGGTCTGGTGGATCCACCCGGTTTGGCCGTCGTCGACGAAGGTCCGGCCCCAGGAGAAGGCCGGGGTGATCGGCACGATCAGGTGGAAGGAATCCCCCAGGAACAGGTCGGTCCGATCGGGGGACAGGCCGGTGCGCAGCGAGTCCCCGAGGGTCAGGGTGAAGGACGGCAGGCTATCGACCGACCAGGGGACGTCCAGCGTGAGGATCGCCGCGTCGATCCGGCCGTCGCCGTCGCGATCGACGTAGGTTCCGCGCGTGACGTGGATGGGGTCGGCCACCGGATGGGTCGTGTCGCAACCCGTGTTGCCCACGTCGTCGGTGAAGCAGCGTTCCACGGTGACGGCCCCGGGGGCCTTGACGATCTCGCTGGAGGAGTCGGTCCAGACCTTTCCGCCGTCGGAGATGGTCGTGGTGACGGGGACCTCCCCGATCTGGACGACTTGTCCCGTGACCGGGTCGATGATGCGCACGACGGGGATGGATTGCTTGAGATCGATCCAGCCGGTGTCGGCTCCGCAATTTCCGACTTCGTCGCAGGATTCGACCCGCGTGGGGAACAGGCCGTCACCGGAGAAGTCCGTGACCGTGAAGAGGGTGTCGACGGAGACATGCCAGGTGATGCCGTCGACCAGGAGGGCGGAATCCCGGACCCAATACCAGATGGTGTCCTGTCCGAAGCGCGTGCGGGCGCGATCGCCCCACCAGGTGGTGTCGCGTTCCGGATGCAGTGGATTGGGGCCGGTGATCTTGAAGACTTGGACTTCCGGGGGCGTGAAGTCTCCCCAGACCACGATGGAATCCTTGCCGGTGTGTCCCCGGTTGTCGGTATAGGTGCGCTCGATATGGTTCCACCCTTCGACCAGCGAGGTATCCGAGGGAATCTTGGGGACGCCGTCGACGGTGTACTCGATGGTGTGGATGCGCTCGTTGGTCCGAAGGCTGTCGGAGGGACGGGTGATCACCACCACGGGCCAATGGTCGTCGTCGATGATCTGGAGCGTCCACGTCGGCCGAGTTCCCAGGGCGAGAGGCCATTGGGGAGCGAGCTCCAAAGTGAGTTGCTCCTGGGGTTCCTCGATCGTGTCGGGGACCACGGCGACCAACAGCATCGTGGCGCGACTGCCCGCCGGGAACCGGAGCGTGTCGTCGAGGGGATCGGGAATGCTCCAGTCGAGGATGCGGAGGGCGCTGGACGTCGCGCCGACCTGGAAGGCGGTCTGCAACGGGATGGAGGAGGCCCGGCTGAGGGAGATGCGCACGACCAGGGTGCCGGCGGAGTCTTCCACCACGGTGGTGTCGAGGCTTTCGAAGGAGAGCCGCGGCAGATCCCCCTCCTCGAGCAGATAGGCGACCGCCAGCGAATCGGTGGATCCGATTTCGGCGTTGGTGGCCGAGTCCATGCGGACGTGGAAGAATTCCGTGGGCTCCCAGAGCGTGTCGATCCGGGTCGGAACCGGAATGCGGACCAGGGTGTCGCCGGGCAGGATCAGGGCGGAACCGGACCAGGCCAGGACATCCTCCGCTTCGGCGGTGCCGGCTTGGAAGCTCCAATGGACGGTGACGGGATTGCGGGTGGGATGGAACAGCTTCGCGGTGAACCAGGCCGTGTCGCCTTCGGTGGTCGAGTCGGCGGGGAGGATGGTGACCAGCGGCTCATCCCCGTCGTCGAGAAGGACGGCTCGCCCGACGGAGTCGCCGAAGCGGACCAGTCGAACGGCTTCGAGAAGCACGAAGAAGTCCTCGGGTTGATCCTGGCGCTTCAAGTCGTTCTTCAAGCGAACGGGAATCGAGGCGAATCGTTGCCCGGGATGGAGGATCAGACGGCCGGAATCGGGAACCCAGCGGACACCCTCGGGGGCGGAACCCGGCAGGGTGCGCCAGGACAGCTCGACGGTGTCGGCGGGGTACCAGTCCAGGGCCACGGGGAAATCGATGGTGGAGTCCGCTTCGGTCACGGGTCCCACATCCGAGATGGATGCGCGAGGGAGTCCCTGGGCGTCGATGACATGGCCTTCGGCGGAGGAGGGATCCGGGTCGAGACCCGAGACCGGGGTCGCAGAGACGGTCAGGGTTTCGACGCCCTCGCCGGCGATGGAGTCCGATACCACCGTGACCACGATCGTGGTGTCGGTCAATCCGGGCCGGAGGGCGACCATCGAGTCCTGGACGCCGATGTAGTCGAGCACGGGCTGCGCGGTTCCCGGGGTCGTGCTCCAGGTGAAGGAGGATGGGAGGCTGGAGGGGCGGTCGAGGTGGACGCGGAAGGCCATCCCGCGCGTGCCGCTTTCGGGTTCGACCACCCAGGCCGTGTCGAGGGTGAGGATGGGAGGTGTGTCCGCGTCGAGGATCCGCACGATGGCCAGGGAGTCGGCGAGAGGGAATCGGAAACCTGAAAACGGGTTGTTGCGATGGTCCGGGATGGTCGAAGCCACCTCGGTCAGGAATTGTCGGAAGTGCTCCGTTCCCTCGTAGAGTCCGTCGCCGAAGATGTTCACGGGGAGGAAGGTCAGGAGGGAGTCCGCCTTGAGCCGGACCTGGAAGGGGCACGGTGTGAAACTCGCCGAGGGAGTGCCCCCGAAATCGGGGAAGCCACTGAGCGGATCGAGGTTCGAGGTGGCGGTGCTGTCTGCGCAGTTGCCCAACATGGCCAGGTCCAATCCGAACGGAGCGGATGCCCGGAGGGCGACCATGGACACCGCGGTGTCGCCGCGGGCGGGCTCGAGGATGGTGGTGTCGGCCAGGCGGATTTCGGGCATGGGGTCGTCGTTGAGGATCCACACGGAGTCCCAGGTGAAGGAATTTCCTGTGTCGACATTGACAGCCTCGTGGATGCGGATCCCGAGGAATTCGTCGAATTCCCAGCGTTTATCCCCGACCACGTCGAAGGAGAGGGTCATGCGAACGGAGTCGCGGGGAAGATGGACCACCTCGTCGGCGTTGATGTAGTCGTGGTCGGCGGTGTCGGCGGAGTGGGGGAATCCCGGCATGCTGTAGATTCCGATCCAGGTCCGCCATCGGAAGCTGATGGGAAGTTCGGGTGCATCTTCCACAGGCAGAGGATTTTCCCCGCGACCTGGAGCGAGCAACCGGAAGGTGAGGGTGGCTTTCCGGGTTCCGCTGTCGCCCTCGTGGACGGCGGAGTCCGCTTTGATCTGCATTTTTGGAATCACGTCGTCGTCGTGGATGCCCGTCACCACATCGTACACGTGGAGGGATGTGTCCGGCCGTCCGTTGGAGTCGGGAAAGGCCGCGGCGTGGATGTTCGTGAAGCGGACGAGGAAGGTTTCGGGGCCTTCGTACCGGCGATCCTCGTAGATGTGGATTTTCAAGGGGGCGGAAAGGCTGTCGATGGGAATCACAATGGTTCCGGTATCGACCAGGAAGTCCACGTCGGGGGTCGCGCTGACGGGGGAGACCGCGATGAGCTCGTAGTGCGCGGTGACGGTGTATGGGGTCACCCAGCTGATGGAGACGGTGACGGTGGTGTCGTTGCAGGATCTCCCGGCGGTGTTTTTCGGGGAAAGCTTGCAGGTCATCGTGTGCCCCTCGGAAATC
This sequence comes from Fibrobacteria bacterium, assembly GCA_020633825.1. Taxonomy (GTDB): domain Bacteria; phylum Fibrobacterota; class Fibrobacteria; order UBA5070; family UBA5070; genus UBA5070. Next base: position 504,305 of record JACKCV010000001.1, read on the forward strand.
ACCACGGAAGGCATGGTAAGCACGGGCACCTCCCCCCGGAATGGGATGTAGGCGCCTTCGCCGAAATCCGTCATGTTGTCGCCGATGACATTGCGGGCGAAGATCTGGCCGAACAGCAGGACCTGGCTGGAGAGCCGCACGGTCCCGACCGGCGCGCTCAGGGTGGCCCAGACCGCGAGATCGGAGGGGATGGTCATGTCCCCGCCGCTGACCACCATCATGGATCCGCCGAGGAATTGGCCTGCCGCTCCACCGAATCCCGTGGCCATGCGGGCGCTGTCGGGGCCGATGAAGGAATTCGAGCTGGAGGCCGACATGCCCTTGCGGGTGATCAGGACGGTGCGTCCTCCCGTGGGCTGCGTGGAGACGATGGCACTTCCGGCGTCGAGATGGAGGCTGTCGAACGAGTAGACGCCCTCGGTGAGCAGCAGGGCCCGTTTCGCGCCGCTGATGATCAGGGGGCCGTACGAGCCTGGAAGAAGCGTGTCCCCCTTGCAGTAGGCGGGCCCGAGGTCGCAGGTCCAGACCTGGGTCTTGTAGATGCCGCCGCCGCGTCCGCGGTGGGTGATGGTGTCGTCGGTGGGGTTGGCGGTTCCGGAGATGGTGATGGCCGGACCCATGGGCAACGACGGGGCCGCCTTGATCGCGGCGTATCCCGGAAGTTTGGTGGAATCCGTGACCAGGGGCCGGGTCATGGTCGCCGGAGTGGGGAATGGGGATCCCAGGTGGAGCCGGGAGCCGATCCCCGATGGGCCTCCACTGGTGGCTGCGAGGTAGACGGCTGCCGGATCGGGGAGGGAGAGGTTGGGAGCGTTCCAATTCCCCCCGACTTGGAGGGTGTCGAGGGCCGAGTTCTGGTTGCCCGTCGCCGAGAAATTCCCGCGCACCCAGACATTCTGCCGGAACTCCACATCGTTTCCGATGGTGTTCAGATTTCCCAGGACCTGGATCGAGGAATCGAATCGGACGCTGCTGCCGAATGTGAAATCCCCGTCGACGGAAACGTATTGAATGGTTCCCACCGTATTGCTTCCGAGATCGAAATTCCGCCCGGATCCGATGAAGGGGGAACGCAGCCGCATGCCATCGCCGAATCGCAGGTGCTTTCCGGCTGCCACCACCCCCCCATTGGCCAAGCCCGAATTGCTGGGCAATCGGATGGAATCCGTGGCGTAGATGGAATGGGCGAGCAATGCGCTGTCCGGAGTGAAGGATCCGATCGTTGGGAGCGCCGCATGGGAGCCGATCGCCATCAGGAGCAAGCCGCACCATGACAAAGACAAGGGACGCGACGAATCGCCCCCATGGAGGAGGATTTGGCTCATTGCTTTCTCCGGGATGGAAATGCTAACTCCTTGGAAATCAAGGTACTTCCAGCCAATTTGGGTAGCAGGGAAATTTCCGAAGTCACTGTAGGGAACCGTACCTGGATAGAGTACGACACTCTTGGAATTGTGCAAGTACCCGGAGTTGTCGAAATGCCTTTTTGGAGGAAACTTCACGCCCCATGAATGACATCTCCGACTTTCACACCCACCATGGTGCCTTCGGGGCTTTGGGAAGCTTCACCCTCGGCCGCTTCGGCATGCCCGGGGGGTTCAATCACCACGATGGAAGCCGTCCGGGCGACGACGAGGTCTTTCTCGGCATGGCGCGCGGGCGATCGGGATTGCGCGTCCTCCCGTTCTTCCGCTATGGAAACTCCGACACCTCCCGATTCGCCCAGGGCAATCTGCTGGGGGACCCGATTCCCGTGCACCGAGTGGCCCCGGAAACGATCCGGCGTCGCCTCGGACTGGGATCGGACCAATGGCGGTGGGAAGATGGTTCCTTCAAGATTTGCACGCCCTTCGGCAAAGTTCCCGATCCTCGCCAGGGCTGGGAAGCCCTCCGGGACCATGTCGCGCCGGGGATCCTCGCCATCCTGGAGTTCGACAATCGCGGATCCGACGAGGAGGCGACCGGAATCTTCGCCCTGGCCGGAACCGCTCCCGGCGCGGGCCCTCTGCACACGGATGGTCTGGTCGGAGTGGCCCGAAACGGACGAACCGGTTGGGCTGCACCGGCCAGCACCGGGGCCCGCCCGATCGCCGGTTTCTCCCCCGACCTCTGCCTGAGCCCGGAGGGGCGTCCGCGCTCCCCCCACTGGTTGGGGGCTTGTTCCGGGCTGGCGTGGGTCGTTCCTCCCCGCACCCTCCTGCGGGTCCCCTTGGCTCTGGCATGGTTCCACGAGGGGCTCGCGACCCACGGTCTCGAATCTCGCTACGCCTACCAGGAAGCCTTCGGGAATCTCGCCGAGGTGCTGACGAACCTGTTGGATCGCGCTCCCGAACTGGAGCGACGCGCGGACGAATTGGATGCGGCCTTGGAAGCGTCGGGCCTGGAGCCCGAACGTCGCTGGATCCTTTCCCATGCGGTACGCGGTTACTTCGGCAACAGCCAGCTCTTGCGGACCTCTTCCCAGGAGCCGATCTGGGCGGTGCACGAAGGCGAATACGCCATGATCAACACCCTGGATCTGGCCGTGGACCAGGTGTTCTTCGAGCAGGAGCTGTTCCCGTGGGTCACCCGGGAGGTCCTCGACCTCTTCGCCCATCGCCACTCCTTCGTCGATCATCTGCGTGTTCCCGGAGACACCCATGTCCACGAGGGCGGGGTTTCCTTCTGCCACGACATGGGCGTCCGCAACCAGTTCTCGGTTCCCGGCACCTCCTGCTACGAGGTCGCCGATCTCCATGGATGTTTCTCCCACATGACCCAGGAGCAGGCGATCAACTGGCCGCTGCTGGCCTGCACGCACGTCCTGGCTTCGGGGGATCGCGCCTGGGCGCTGGAACGATGCGGCATCCTGGAGTCCTGCCTGGACGGCTTGGAGCGTCGCGAACATCCAGACCCGGCGCGCAGGGCCGGTGTGCCCGGAACGGAATCCACCCGGTGCGGTTCCGGTTCCGAGATCACCACGTACGACAGCCTGGATCCGGCCCTGGCCCAGGCGAGGGGCAATCTGTATCTCGTGGTCAAGCTCTGGGCGGCCTACCGGGGATTGGAGCTGGTGCTGCGTTCCCTGGGGCGGGTCGAATCCGCAGAACGTGCGGGGATCGCCCGTGGCCGGGTCGAAGAGGCCATCCTGGCGTGGCCGGAATTCGACGGTTTCCTGCCCGCCCATGCCGACGGTCGGAGCCGGTCGGCGATCCTGCCCGCCGTGGAGGGGTTGGTCTTCCCCATGCACTGGAAGGATCCGCTCCTCGAGGGCGACGACCTGCCCGGATTCGTCCTGCGCCTGGGCTCCCACCTCGAGCGCGTCCTGGACGGCGGGCATTGCCGGTTCCCCGATGGGGGATGGAGGTTGAGCTCCACGTCCGGGAACTCCTGGCTCTCCAAGATCGCCCTGGCCCAGGCCGTCGCCGAAGGCGTGTTCGGGCTGCCGCGGGACGGGAAGGCCGACGGAGTCCATGTCGGCTGGCTGGCTCCGGGATCGGCCGACTGGGGATTCACCGACCAGATCGTGGATGGCAAGGGGATCGGCTCCAAGTACTATCCCCGAGGAGTGTCCGCGATCCTGTGGCCCGGGGCGCGTCAGTCCCTGACGTAGGGGTTTTCGCGCTTCTCGCGGCCGATGGTGGTTCGGGGACCGTGACCGGGGACCACCACGGTGGCGTCCGGGAGGTCGTACAGCCGGGTGCGGATGGAGTGTTCCAATTGCGGGAAGCTTCCGCCGGGAAGGTCGGTGCGGCCCACCGACCCGAAGAAGAGCGTGTCGCCGACCACCACCAGGGAGATCTCCGGGATGTGGAAGGCGACCTGGCCCGGAGTGTGCCCGGGGGTGTGGATCACGTGAAGACGGAATCCGTCCTCCACGTCGATCCATTCGTCGTGGAGGAGCTCGACGGGGGAGAGGGAAGGGGCGGGAACCTCCATCCCGAAATTGAGTCCCCACCGCGGGGCATCCCGGAAGAGTTCCCAGTCGTCGCGGTGCAGACGGGGGGTCAATCCGGCGGCCTGGGCGATGTCGCAGGCGCCGGCGGCGTGGTCGACATGGGCATGGGTCAGGAGAACCTCCTTCAGTCGGAGGTCGTTTCGGTCGAGGAATCCCTGGAATGTGGAGGGATCGTCCGTGGGGTCGATCACCACCGCATGCCGGGTCAACTCGTTCCAGACCACCGTCCCCACGCATCGCAGGACTCCGGAAGGCTGGCTTTCCCACTTCAGTCGGGCGGTCATGGTTTCTCCCTCGGGCTTCCGCGATCGGATCGGATGCATGGTCGTATGGTCGTTGGTCTCGGGCAGGACGGAGGGTTCCGCGGAGCTTCCTGGCCGGAGGTTTCGTCTTCCTGGTCGCGGAGGCCCCGGGTCGCGCCACCCGATCGAAGGGTCGTGGAGGGGAGAGGTCGGTCCGCTCCCACCACGGTAGGAAAGCTAACCCCTCTCCCGTCGAGGAGCTCCAGGTCCGGCCTCGAGATCGCCGCATAACGGACCTGAATATCTAGATTTGAGGAGCGAGGAGGTGTCGGTCGAGCCACACGAGCTCCATCTCCCCGGGGAAGGATCGCGCGCCATGTCGAGGGAACTTCGCATCGGTCTGGACATTGGTTCGACCACCGTGAAAATCGTCGTCGTCGAGGCCTCCTCGGGAGGGATCCTCGATCGTCGGTATGTCCGCCACAATGCCGCCCAGGCGGAAACGGCGGCGCGTCTGCTCGAATCGGTCCTGGAGAATTGCGCAGGGGCGACGGTGCGTCTGGCGATCTGCGGTTCCGGAGGAGCCCCCTTCGCCCGGATCCTCGGGGTTCCCTACGTCCAGGAGGTCGTCGCGGGCAGTCTGGCGGTGCGCGAGCGCTATCCCCAGACGCGGGTCGCCATCGAATTGGGGGGCCAGGACGCCAAGGTGGTGTTCTTCGAGCGCGACCCATCCACCGGCCGCCTGATCGCCTCCGACATGAGGATGAACGGCGTGTGCGCGGGCGGCACGGGGGCGTTCATCGACCAGGTGGCCGAGTTGCTGAGGGTGCCTCCCGAGGAGTTCGAAGGTCTGGCTTCCCGAGGTCGGCACGTGCACGAGATTTCCGGGCGGTGCGGAGTGTTCGCCAAGACGGATATCCAGCCCCTCCTCAACCAGGGCGTGTCGCGGGAAGACATCGCCTTGTCCTCCTTCCACGCCATCGTCAAGCAGACCGTGGGGGGATTGGCGCAAGGATTGGAAATCCGCGCGCCGCTGGTCTTCCAGGGAGGACCGCTGAAGTTCTGCCCCACGCTCGTGAAGGTCTTCCGGGAACGCCTGGGGCTCGACGAGGACACGTCTCCGTTGCCCGAGGATGCGGAGGTGTTCGTGGCCTGGGGGGCGGCCCTTTCCCTGGGCACCTTGTTCGCCGATGCCCCGGCCTGGGATCCGCGGACCTCCGAGGCGCTTCGTACTTGGAAGCCCCCCGCGGCGGAAAGCCGCGTGCAGACCTTCTTCGAGGATTCCGACGACCGGGCCGAGTTCGAACGACGCCACCCCGCCGCTGCGGGCGAGTTGCCGCCGATGCCTCCCGCGGGATCCGTTCGACGCGGGTGGTTGGGCATCGACGCGGGTTCGACGACCACCAAGTTCGTGCTCCTGTCCGAGCAAGGCGAGGTCCTCGACTCCTTCTACGGAGGCAACGAAGGCGACCCCTTGCGGGTGGTCCGGACGGCCTTGCTCGATCTGCAGCGCCGGCACCTGGAGGCGGGGGTCGATCTGGAGATCCTCGGATTGGGGACCACGGGATACGGGGAGCTCCTGTTCGCCAAGGGGCTCCGGGCCGACTACCACGTCGTCGAGACGGTCGCCCACGCCCGGGCGGCCCGCCAGGCCTGCCCCGGAGCCCGGTTCGTCCTGGACATCGGCGGACAGGACATGAAGGCCATCTGGCTGCGCGAGGGCGTCGTGACGGGGATCATCCTCAACGAGGCGTGCTCCTCGGGCTGCGGCTCCTTCGTCGAGACCTACGCTCGATCCCTGGGGGTCCCCGTGGACCAGGTCGCCCCCTTGGCCTTCGAAGCCTCGAATCCGTCCCGGCTGGGATCGCGATGCACGGTCTTCATGAACAGTTCGATCATCACGGAGCAGCGCGACGGACGCTCTCCCGGGGACATCCTTGCCGGAATCTGTCGATCCATCGTGGAGAACGTGTTCACGAAGGTCGTCCGGGTGCGGAACCTCGCGGACCTCGGGGAGATCGTCGTGCAAGGCGGGACGTTCCGCAACGACGCGGTGCTGCGTGCCTTCGAGCAGCACGTGGGCACCCCCGTCGTGCGTCCGGCCCATCCCGGGCTCATGGGGGCGATCGGGATCGCGCTCCTGGTGATGGAGCACGCGCAGCGCAGCCGCGAGGAGCTCGGCACCTGGGAAAGCGGCTTCCCCGGCCTGGATTCCCTGGAGGATTTCGGCTGGCAGACCGAGAACGGCCAGATCTGCGGATTCTGCTCCAACCGGTGCGCCCGGACGGTGGTCACCTTCCCCGACGGCCGGTCCCATGTCACGGGGAACCGCTGCGAGCGGGGCGAGATCGTCGACGACCCGACCAGCCCCGACGCCCGTCGTCGGGCCGCGGAGATCCAGAGGCGGCTGCAGGCGGTGCCCGACCAGTTCCGTCTCGCCGAGCGCCATCTGCTGCGCGAGCACCCCCTGCCCTTCGAACCATCCCCGCGCGGGGTGCGGATCGGGATCCCCCGCGCCCTGGAGTCGTGGTCGAGCCTTCCGCTTTGGACCACCTTCCTGCGGGCGCTGGGGTACGAGCCCGTGGTTTCCCGCAGCAGCGACTCCCAGTTGTTCGCGCAAGGGTTGCCCCACGTGCCCTCGGACACGGTGTGCTTCCCCGCCAAGCTCATGCACGGGCACATCCTCGATCTGGTCGCCCGCAAGGTCGATCGCATCCTGCTTCCCCAGTTGGTCAGCATTCCCTCGGATCACGTCAAATTCAAGGCCACCGCGGTGTGTCCGGTGATCCAGGGGTATCCGGTGGTGATCCGCAACGGAGACGACCCGGAAGGAACCCATGGAGTGCCTTTGGACACGCCGACCTTCCACTGGGGCGATTGGGATCTGGCCCGGTCCCAGACCGTGAAATGGTTCTCGGAGAACTGGGATCTTCCGGTGCGTGCGGTGGGCGCGGCGTGGGACGCGGGGCGGGCCGCTCTGGTCGAGTCCCGTCGCCAAGTGGAGGAGGAGGGAAGGAAGATCCTCGACCAGGTGCGAGCCGAAGGTGGATTCGCCGTGGTCCTGGCCGGACGTCCCTACCATGCCGATCCGCTGGTGAACCACCACCTGTCGCGGCACTTCACCGCCCTGGGGATCCCGGTGCTGTCCGTGGAATCCCTTCCCGGAATCCACGAGATCGATCTTCCCGGCCTCACCCGCATGGAGACGCTCAATTCCTGGCATGTCCGCCTGCTGGGGGCCGCGATGATCACGGCCGCCGAGCCTTGCCTGGAGCTGGTCCAGATCGTGAGTTTCGGTTGCGGGCACGACGCCACCCTCACCGACGAGACGGCACGGTTGCTTTCGGTGCACGGAGGCAAGGACCTCCTGGTGCTCAAGCTCGACGAGGGCGATGTCGCCGGTCCGTTGGCGATCCGGGTGAAATCCTTCGTCGCCACCATCCGGGAGCGTCGACGGCTCGCGCCACCCTCCCTTCCCGCACCGCCTCGCCCCTTCGAGGCGACGTTCCAGGAGAAGGACCGGGACACGCGGACGGTCCTCATCCCGAACCTGAGTCCCGGGTTCACGCGCGTGGTCAAGGGGGTCCTCGAAAGGCAGGGCCTGAAGGTGGTCCATCTGCCCTTGGCGGATCGGCGCGCGATCGATCTGGGGAAGCAGTTCGTCCACAACGACATCTGCTATCCCGCGCAGATCAACGTGGGGGAGGCTCTGCGCTGGCTGGAGCTCCATCCGGAGGTCCCGCAGGACTCCCTGGCCCTGGGGTTGGCGAAGAACTGCGAGAACTGCCGGGCGGGACAATATTCGGCCCTCGCCCGCAAGGCGCTCGACGAGGCCGGGTACGAGCGGATGCCGATCGTGACCACGGGGCGCGACACGAAGAACTCCCATCCGGGATTCCGGTCCAACCTGGGATTCCGCATCAAGATGCTCTGGGGCATGTGCCTCCTCGACGGGTTGGACGCCATGGTCCGCTCCACGGGCCCCTACGCCCTGGAGCCCGGTGCCGCCAAGGCCCTGCACGACTTCTGGGTTCCACGCGTGGCCGACGCCTGCGCGGAGAAGCCCCGCAAGGGACTGGAGCAGCTCGCCCTCGCGGTCGAGGCGTTCAACGCGCTTCCCGTCGATCGATCGGTCCGCAAGCCCCGCGTCGGGGTTCTGGGGGAGATCCTCATGAAGTACCACCCGGCGGCCAACGGCTTCCTCGAGGATTGGCTGGAGGGGCATGGGATGGAGGTGGTGCGCCCGGGGATGCTCGACTTCTTCCGCCGCGACGAGCTCATCCGCCTGGACAAGGTCAAACGTGGGCTGGTGGGGAATCCCCTGCGCAATCTGCTGATCGGGGGCATCACCGAGACGCTCTACCGGCACGCGGTGAAGACCGTCGACAAGGTCATGGATCGCTTCCGCTGGCGCGAGCACCACGCCGACTGCTACCAGATGGTGAAACTCGTCGAAGGCATGGTCGACGCGTCCTACACCACCGGAGAAGGTTGGCTGATCCCGGCCGAGATCCTCGCCTTGGCATCGGAAGGCGTGAAGTCGTTCGTGATCGTCCAGCCCTTCGGATGCCTGGCCAACCACATCTCGGGACGGGGCCTCACGAAGGCTCTGAAGAAACGCGTCCCCGACATCCAGATCCTCTCGCTGGACTACGATCCCGACACCAGCTTCGCCAACGTCGAAAATCGGCTCCAGATGCTGGTCCTCAACGCGCGCGACCTGGAGGGGCGCGTGGCTCCGCCGATCCCGGCCTGAGGCACCGGTCGCCTCGCCGAGGCATGTGGAGGTATTTTTCCCTCCATGGAACCAGAGGGGGCGAGTCGGGCACCGTTGTCGGAGCGCCAGCGCATGGTGCTTTCGAGCATCGTGGGGCGGTACATCGGCAACGGTGAACCGGTCGGAAGCCGGCAGGTCAGCAAGGATCTCCAGGATCCGCTGAGTCCCGCCACCATCCGCAACGTGATGGCCGACATGGAGGACATGGGGCTCATCGAACAACCCCACACATCGGCCGGACGCCAGCCCACCGAACGGGGGTACCGCGTCTGGATCGACCAACTCATGACCCACGAGCCGTTGGGCGAGGCCGATCGCCAACGCATCGACACGGTCCTGTCGGCGGCGCGCAACGAGGAGCAGCTCCTGGCCGCCGCTTCCGTCGCGTTGGCGGAGGTCACGCGGCAGCTTGGCGTCGCCATCTCGCCGGTCCTCGACGAGACCCGACTGGAACGGCTCGAGCTGGTCCCGGTCGGTGACGTCACCGTCCTGATCGTCGCTTCCTTCGGTTCGGGTTTGATCCGAAGCGTGGTCTGCGAGATGTCCGCACCGGTCACGCGGGAGGAGCTTTCCCACATCGCGCGGGTGGTGCATCTGTCCGCACTGGGCAGGACGCCTTCCGAGATCCAGCGAGGCCTGGCCTCGGAGATCCGTTCCGGCCTCGAAGACTCCCGCCTGGACGAATTCGCGCGACACATCCTGGAAACGCTCCTGCGCCTGGCCCATCCGGAGCGGCCCAACGAAGCCTTCTTGCAGGGGGCGGGCAACATCCTCGGGCAGACCGATCTCGGGGATCGCCCCTACGTCCACGGCCTGGTGCAACTCCTGGAGGATCGGCGGCAGCTCGCGCAGATCCTGGAGGAACGCGTGGGGCGGGAGGGGGTGTACATCACCATCGGCTCGGAGAACCGGGTGGAACACCTGCGCACCCTTTCCCTGGTCACCCGGGACTACCGCATCGGGGACGCGCGCGGCACGCTGGGCGTGGTGGGTCCCACCCGGATGCCCTACGGACGTCTGGTGTCGGCGGTGGACTACATCGCCTTGCGCCTGACCCAGGGATGAAGATGGGGAAGATCCGGGACACTCGGGAAATCCGTCGCGTCGTCTACCTGTGCGAAGGGAAGGTGTGCGGACCGGCCGGAGGAGCCGAAAACACAGCCGCCTTGCGCGAAGCGCTGGGGGAGCGCGGTGTTCCCGGTGTGCACACCATGCGCACCGGATGCCAAGGTTTCTGCAAGCGGGCACCCGTGGTGAGTGTCCAGCCCGACGGGGTCTGGTACGGGGAAGTCACCCCGACCACCGCGCGACGCATCGTCGAGGACCATCTGGTGGCGGGGAAGATCGTGGAGGAACGGGTCTTCACCAGCGAACCGGGGCTTTGAGGAGACGGGCTTCCCGGGAAATCGGGGCGTTACCTTTGCGGCCATGATCCATCCGGGAACACGCGTCCAGTCCACCCCAGACAGAGGTTTGGGGGTTTTCGCCACGGAATTCCTCCCCCAAGGGACCATCCTCTGGGCTCAGGACCCCTTGGATTCCGTGTACGAAGCCCGGGAATGGGAGGTGCTGCCGTCTTCCTTGCGAGCGGTCGCCGACACCTATTGCTGGGTCGATGCCCTCGGGAGGCGGGTCTTGTGCTGGGACCACGGGCGCCATGTCAACCACGCCTGCGACCCCAACACCCTCACCAGCCCCTGGGGGTTCGAAGTGGCCCTGCGCGACATCGAGCCCGGCGAGGAGATCACCGACGACTACGGTCTGTTCAACATCCTGGAGCCCCTGGATTGCGCGTGCGGGGCTCCGCGATGCCGTGGACGCATCGGCCCGGCCGGAGCGAAGGACATGGTGGAGGACTGGGACCATCGGTTGGCGGCCAGTTTGCCCCAGGTCGCCCGGGTCGCCCAGCCACTTCGGGAGGTGATCTCCAGGGAGATCCTGGAAGAGGTGGAGCGGAGGGCTCGCGGGAGTGGTCCCTGGCCCTCGGTGGCCTGTCGCCTGCGTCCGACCTGACCAATCCCGGAGGGGAGCCTTCCAGCGAGGTGGAGGCGGCACGACGGAAACGAAAGAAGGCACTCTTGCGAGTGCCTTCTTTTCGTCTGATCGGGACAGCGGGATTCGAACCCACGACCTCTTGAACCCCATTCAAGTACGCTACCAGCTGCGCTATGTCCCGTTGGAGGTGGAAAAGGTAACGCCGATTGCCGCGACGTCAAGGGGAGAGTCTCCTCGAAAGACCAGAAGGCTCCCCCGAGGGACCGAAAGGAGCCGTCCTTCCGTGGGTTCGTCGCCGGAACCGTTCCAACCCGTTTGCCCGGAAGCGGAGCGACCCGGACGGCCGCTCCTCCCGGGAATCCTCAGGGGAGGGTGTACTTCTTCAGGATGGGCCAGCCGACCGTGGCGTTTCCATAGTCGTGCCCGCCGCCCTGTTTGGTGCAGAGGGTGACCTGGACTCCGCCTTGGCAATTGGAATAGGTGGAGCATCCGTTGGCGTCCTCGGCCGACGGGGATCCCGTGCACTTGTTCAGTTCCGCCCATTTCGCCGCGGTGGCCTTGGCCCCGAGGAAGTTGATGGGCATCCCCTGCACGACGCTGGAATAGCCGCCAGCGTAGGGGACGATGGGGTCGGAGGTGCCACGGAAGGAGACGACGGTGATGGGGCGGGCCGGTTTGCAGGCGTCCTGGTTCTCCTTGAGCAGATCGAAGGCCGCCGGAGCGACCGCCGCGAAGATGTCCGCGTTGTGGCAGGCGTTGAAGTGCGACATGCCGCCGCCCATGGAGAATCCGACCGCGTAGACTCGCTTGGGATCGACACAACCGACCGACTTGATGTCCGCGACGATCGCCCGGGCGAAGGCCGTGTCGTCTGTGTTGGCCACGCAGCAGGGGCCGACGTTCCAGGCGCCTCCCATGGGACCGTTCTTCCCGTTGGGGTAGGCCGAGATCACGCCTTCGGGATCGGTCTTGCCCTTGTAGGGGGAGCTGTTGAATTCGCCCGAGCCGGTCCCGCCGATGGGGTGGAAATCCACCACCAGGGGTGCTGGAGACTTGCCCGTGTAGGAGGAGGGGACATGGAGGATGTAGGTGCGGGAATCGCCCTTGATCGAGAGCGTACGCGTCTGGTCGCCCGAGGAGAGCTTGTTGCCGGAGCAGGAGACCTGGGACGTTCCCGTGTCCCCGAGCACGATCGCGAGATTGCTTTCCGAGGAGGATTGCATGGAGTAGGTGGTGTCCCGGTACCCCGCCTTGGAGAACTTCAGGACGGGGTTCTGCGCCTGTTGACGGGCCGCCTGGAGATGCGGGGCCACCTGGAAGCCGTTTCCGGTGGACAGGATCGCCTGGCTGAACTCCCCTTGGGCGTGGCGGACGCGCAGCCAGAGGGCGGAAGGGCCCATCTGCCCCGGAAGAGCCGCCTGGACGATGCCATCGACGGCCCGGGTCGTAGTGGACCAGGTCTCCCGGCCGGAAATCCCGACCAGCGCCAAGGAGACGGGGCCGTCGGTGGGGACCCGGACTTCCAGCCGCCCGCCCTCGATGCGCACCTTCCAGGAGGCGTCGGCGGACAACCGGAACACGGAAACCGTCCCGGAGGAGATGTCGAAGGCGCCGGCGGCGTCCGTGGTGGTGGCCAGGGCGGTGGCGTCGTCGGAGGTCACGGCGACCCCGGCGAGCGCCTTGCCGTCCTTGGACTTGACCGAACCGGAGGCCGTCCAGCCGAAGGAGAGTGTCGTGGCGGCCAGGACCGCGCAGGCGGTCGCTCGCGCCATCTGGCTCAGGGAGTCGGAATGGGATCGTGTTTCCATGGTTTCCTCGGAGAGGGTTTTCGGGGGAGGGCTGCAATGGAGGATACCGGCGGGTTCCGCGCAGGGGCGGCGAAATCCCCTGTTCGCCGTTGGTGAAACGGTTACGCCGCAGGGGGATTCCATCCTGCACGGAGGCCTGGCGCGAATCGATCTTCAGGAAGGATCCTCGGAGGGGTCGGAGCGGGCGTCGATGCCTCCCCGATCCACGGGAACCGCAAGCGCCCGGAGGCACCGGGCGGTAGAATGGACCCAGGATGAAGCCGGTTTTTGAATATCTCGACTACAGGGCCTACCTGAAGGACGCCTACGAGGAGCGGAAGGCTGAGTCGTCCTTCTATTCCTACCGGCTGATGGCGGAGTCCTTCGGACTGTTCCCGAGCAACATCTTCCGGATCCTGCACGGGGACGGGCACCTCCCGGCCCGGTGCCACAGCCGGGCGCTGGAATTCCTCGGTCTCACCGGGCGTTCCGCGGAGTACTTCCTGCTGCTGATCTCCTACGCGCGGGAACGCTCCTCGAAGGCCAGGGGGGAGATCCTCGAGAAGGCGATGACTCTGCGCGACGTGGCCCGGCATCCACTGGAGGCCCGGGAGCTGGAGTACTTCTCCCGTTGGTGGACCTCGGTCCTGCGCGCTCTCCTGGAGATGACCGGTGGACGGGCGGTTCCCGCGGAGCTCGCCGCGCTCGTGGTCCCCGCCGTGAAGGAATCCGACGTCGTCGCGTCCCTTTCGCTCCTGTCCGAACTCGGCCTGGTGAAGAAGGCCAGCTCCGGGCGGCTGCTTCCCGCCCAGGTGCACCTGACGGCCGGAGGTCCGGCCAAGGCCCACGCGGTCCGCGCCTTCCAGAGGCAAATTCTGACATTGGCCTCCGAGGCTCTCGAACGCTTCCCTCCCGATGAGCGGGATCTGTCCACCCTGACGCTCTCCGTCGACGAGCCGACCTTCCGCGAAGTCCGGGAGCTTGTGCGCGAGTGCCGTCGCCAGATCCAGAAGCGCGTCGAGGACTGCCGGGAAGCCGACCGGGTGATGCACCTGGCCATGGCCTTCTTCCCCGCGGCCTTCGCCCCCGGGAGGAAGGCATGAAGGCCCGGCCCAGGATCCTGAGCCTGCTTCCGCCCCTGCTGGCGCTGGGATGCCAAGCCGAACGGTCCGCGGGGACCACCACGGAGACGGAGAACTCCATCGCATCCCGCTCCTTCGCCATCGACTCCCTCCTGCCTTCGGGGGCGGGCACCCTCTTCGAGCCCGTGGTCGCGACCTTGCGGCTCGATTCCAATGCCTTCGACTTCCATGGGAGCCGACCCGACGGGAGGGACCTCGAGGTGGTCCGGGAGAGCGGGGACGCCATCCCCTTCGAACTGGTCTTCTGGGATCCCACGACCTCCCAAGGGCGATTGAAGGTGCGTGTCGATCCCTGGATCCGCGCGCCCGGGTCGAGGCTGGTCCTTCGTTCGGGGGCCACTCCGGCCGATCGATCCTCGAGTTCCCGGGTGTGGGCGGGCATCCCGCTCGATCGCCGACAGCGCTGGAATTCGGTCCTGGTCGACGATTTCGAATCCGGAAACCTCCTTCGCAACTGTCTTCCCGACAGCTCCTTCTGGTTCCTGGGCGGATTGCTCCCCGCGTCGGGTCCCGCGAGTTCCTCTCCCGGGCGGCCGGGTACCGGTCTGCGCCTGACCTGCGGGCCGGGCCAATGCGCCGGTTCGCCCTCCATCCTCGCCGCCACCCTCGTGGCCGGGACTCCCCGCAGTTTCCGGTCCCTCGATTCCATCGAATTGTGGGCCCGCGGCAACGGGAGGGTGTGGGTGGCGCTGGAATACCTCGATTCCGTCCAGATGGGCAGGATGCAACGGGGGCAGATCGACAGCATCCGTGCGGGCCGGGTCTGGGTCTCCAGGACGCTGGACACCGCCTGGAGCCGGGTGTCCATCCCCCCGTCGGCCTTCCTCGCCGCCTCCGGGGCCGACGGCAACACCGATTGGGAGATCCTCCGGGATTCCGTCAACTACCTCACGTTCCTGCTCGACGGCGGATCGGAACTCTGGTTGGACGACATCCGCTTCCACGGGCTTCTCGCCACCGATCTCGAGTAGGTCCGGTCGCGCGGGAGGGGCTCCCTGGATGGCCAGGATCCGGATCGCGCCATCCGGTCCACTCCCTGTGCGGATGCTCCACCGAAGCGTCCTCGGAAGGGCATCCGGTCGCGGTCTCGTCCGGTTCGGGAACGCCGCCCGCTCGAGGGACGCGCCCTCTTGGCGTCAATTCCTGTCGGCTGGCGGGGGGCTCGCCCCGGGTCCCAGGTGGCGATGCAGGACCGCCGGGGGCTGGATTCCATGTTCGCGGAAGGCATCGAGGACGCGGAGATGGACATCCGTCTCGAAGGGTTTCTCGTATTTGCAGTCGTAGACGTAGGGGCGGGCCTTGAGCCGGATGGCCACGTGGTCCTGGATCAGGATCTGCTGGACCAGGACGGGGACCGGGCGTTCCAGGAACGCGTACGGACTGGCGAGGCAGGCCTCCCGCACCAAGGTGCGGGCCAGGCGCGCGTCCTGGTCGGCACCGATCAGGAAATCCATGGGCACCTGCATCTCCAGGGCCCCGTAGTTCCCGCTGGAGGTGACGTCGGTGAAGACCTTGTTGTTGGGGATCGTGATCAAGTTGTGGTCGAGGGTGTTCATGCGCACGCTGCGCAGTCCGATCTTGACGATGTCCCCGTATTCGCCGCCGTAGGAGACGCGATCCCCGACCTGGAAGGGCCGGTCGAACATGATCGTGATGCCGGCGATGAAGGAGGCGACGAGATCCCGCAAGGCGAATCCCGTCGCGAATGCCAGACCACCGCCGATGACCGCCAAGGCCGTCGGGTCGAGGCGGATGGACAGGCCGACCACCAGGACCAGGGTGGCGATGTAGACGAAGAATCGCGCCGTGGTCTGGATCTTCTGGATGGTGGGGCGACGATTGGAGAAGCGGGCCGCGAGCCGGTTTCCCAGGTTTTCGATGAGCCGGATCAGGAACACGGCCCCCAGGAGGATCGGGACGGAGGCGACCACTCCCGACCATCTGATGAACTCCATGATCCGACCGAAGTCGGGCATGTCCTGCGCGTGGGCGGGAAGGGTGGAGCCCAGGATCAGCAGGGCGAAAGTGGTGCGCCGGGCGGGGAAGCGGAACGCGCCGCGGGGTTTTCCGGCTACGCCTGCGAAGTGGGAGGAGATCCGCATCAGAGAGCCCCCATCATGTGTCGGCGTTCGAGGATCCTCGTGAACGATCGCAGCCATCTCCAGGAGAGGCGGGCACCGCCCTGGGAATCTTCGATCCAGCCCAGGCGGGTTCCGGTGCGGAAGACCTGCCGGACCTGCTCCAGGGGAAGGTTCGTGGCCTTGGCGACCTCCATCGGGTGGGCGGGCGCCATCTGCAGGACGGCCCGCAGGATGAACATGGCGGTGTCGGGAAGGGCCTCCAGGGCGACGGCATCGGGGGCCTGGAGGGGGCGCACGCGGATGTCCCCGTCGGATGTCCGCGCCAGCGAACGTCTCCAAACCTCCAGCGCCTGGCCCGGGTTTCCCCGGGCGTGGTCCCAAAGCATCCGCTCGTACCCGGCTCGTCGGGCTTGCAGGGCTTCCTGCCGGTCGATTTCGTCGGCTCCGCGAGGAAGGGCTTCGAGGAGGTCGTCGAATTCGGGATCGATTCCGGCTTCGAGATTGCGTTGGCGGAGCAAGGCTCCGATCTCCTCCTCGTCCCATGGTTCCAAGTGGACCACCTCGTCGAAGAGGGGGCGGTCGTCGCGGGCTCTTTGCAGGAACGGCCACAACGAGCTGTCGAGGGCGAACACCCAGGCGAGGTCGCTGCGATCCCGCGCGAAATCGACGAGCCGGTCGAATTCGGCCAGGCCGCCCGCCACCGGCCGGATCAGGGTGTGGGCGTCGTCGATCAGGACCAGACGGGGGCCTCCCTCCTCGGAGGGAAGGGCGTCCAGTGCGGACAGGAGCGACTCGATCCCGAACGGAGGCGAGAACACCGCCACGGAGGAACCCTTGGCGAGTTCGGCGAAGAGGCGGGACTTCCCTCCGCCGCGAGGACTCACCACCGCCATCTGGAAGGTGGACGGGGTGCTCGAGACCTTGGCGAGGCGCTCGCGGAGTCCGTCGCCGGGACAGGAAACCCACTTTCCGCTGGGCTGGTCGGGACCGAGGCTCTCGAGGAGAGGGGTCTCGAGAGGGGTGCGGATCTTCCGCGAGGCGGATCCCGCCATGCGGTCGAGTTCGCGTCGATAGAACCAGGCATGGATCCGACGGGCCAGGTCGAAGGAAGCCAGCCAGAGCCAGCTGGCCTTGATCAGGCCCTTCACGAAGAGATTGATCGCTCCCAGCATGGCCGCCAGGAAGCTCGGCCATCCGGCGCGGTTGGCCAGGACCCAGGCCTGGAGGGGGGTGGGGCGTCGCAGCTGTTCGATCCGGGCGAAGACGGTTTCCCTCCACCACTTGACCAGGATGAGGAAGACCGCCAAGCTCGCCACCCAGCAACTCACCCCGACCCAACCATGGATGGTGCCGCGTCCCACCAAGCGTTCGCTGATCTGCAGGACCAGCCCCAGGGCCACCACCACGGCCCCCACCAAGCGCAAGGAACGTCGCCTCAGGGGGGCGGAGGGATTGGCGGGAGCGAGTCTGCTGCTGGACACGGCGTCGAGGGTCTCGACGATCAGGGAGCCCCCCAGGATCCAACCCAGGACCAGGACGGGAATCTCGACCTCCAGCAATTTCGAGGTGGACTCGGGAAGCAGGCGGACCGTACCGAATACGAACACCAGCCATCCCAAGGGGGAGTGGATCTGGCGAAAGAAGGCCGCGATGCGACGGCTCCGCCCCGGGAGCAGACGGCGGGATTTCCGGTCGGTGGATTGGCTGCGGGAAATGGCCAGATCCAGAAGTTCGGGTGCCCGGCGACGCCACCAGAGCAAGGCCAGGCTGAGCAGGAGCCAGGGAACCAGCACGCCCAGGGCATCCCAAAGGGGCAGGGCGGCCGTTCCCGAGGTGAGAAGTCGTTGCATCCAGTCCTGGGCCAGGCTGCGATGGTAGCGCAGGACCAGGAACAGGTGGCGAATCTCCTTGGAGGCTTCGGCGAGGGCTTGCGGAGTCAGTCCGCGGAACCGTTCGCGCTCCCCCGTGGGGAGCGCTTGCAAGGTCGCCAACCGCTCCTGGTTGAGGAGGACCATCTCGTCGTGCAGGCGACGGATCCGGTCCCGACCGGTCCGGCCGTACTCTTCCAAAACGGAGTCGCGTTCGGCGGCGGCCTGCTGTCGGAGGAGTTGTGCCCGAGTGGCGTCGAGGGAGGAGGGGAGGTCCGCGAGGGGGTCGGGGCCGAGGGAGGGCAGGCGGAGCGGAATCCGTCCACGGGTGTCGAGAAGCCGGGAAAGATCGTCGCGGGACTGGTCCACGGCCAGGTCCAGGGAGGGAAACACCGTCCGGACGGCCTCGGCTCCGGACTCCCGGGCCTCCTTGAGGCGGGCGGGCCACTCCAGGGTGCGCTCGAGGCGTGTGCGCGAGTCGAGATCCAGGGTGGCCAGGGAACTGCGCGCCTGGGCGAGTAGCGACCGTGTCGCCTCCAGCCGGGACTCCTCCCGGCCGATCTTGCGGCGGCCCTCTTCCAAGGCGAGTCGGGCGCGTTCGGCTTCGCGTTCGGCACGCGCGGCGGAGGAGGAATCGGCCTGGATCTCCAGGGCCTTGCCGACGACCAGGCGCCGTCGACTGTACGAGGCCAGACGGGCCTGCCGATCGGATCTGCCCAGGGAAAGGAAATCCAAGCGCGCCCGTTCCCCCTGGACGAGGCGTGCCCACCGGGTGGAGTCCGAGGTGCGCGTCGCGGAGAGCGTGTCCGATCCGATGCTGTCGGCGATCTGCTGGAGGGCGGGAAGAGTGGCTCGCAGTCTGGTGGCCTCCAGCGCCACCGCCCCTTCGTCCAGGGGGTCGAGCCCCAGAAGCAGGGTCGCGTCGGGTCCCGCGGGCAGGGTGGTATCCCAGAGGGGGGCCAATTCCTGGGTCCAGGCGGACGCCGCGGGGGAGGGAGACGATTTCGGAAAGGCGTGGATCCAGGCCACGAGGACCAGAATGCCGAGGTCCCGTAGCGGACGACCATGAGGAAGGCGCATGGGGGTAATGATACACCGTCCCATCTTCCCGTTGTCCAGGAGCCTTGTTTTGCCCACTCCCATCCGGGAATGATTCGTGTTATCTTTCCTCGCCTTCCACGGGTGGTTCGTTTCGGGCTCCGTGGACGACGGGGTGTAGCTCAGCTGGTAGAGTGCTACGTTCGGGACGTAGAGGTCGCATGTTCGAATCATGTCACCCCGATCATACGAGAAGGCCACCCGTCGGGTGGCCTTCTTCGTTTCCGTCGGATGCCTGCACCGATCGGCGATCCGGGATCGTGCTCAGGTCCCGATGGGGCGAACCACGTGCGCGCACCAGGCGAGTCCCTCGTATTCCCGATACCCCTTGGTGCGCGAGGATCCGGCAAGGAATCTTCCGGATTCCCCTTCGAAGACGAAGGAGGTGGTGGCCCCTTGGGCCAGCTTCTGGACCGTTTGGGGGAGACCCGGGCGCGACCCGGTGGGGAAGGCGGTTTCATCGGTGGTCTCGATGACCTCGCCGGCGGCGTTGGTGTAGAATGCCGCGGATCCCTCGATGATCGCCCCCTCCGCGTCCCGGGGCAGGCATGTGGACAGGATCTTCCGAGCCTCGGTATCCCAGTCGAACAGGGTGCCGAGCACTCCGATGGATTCGCCGCATCGGATCCCCCGGGAGCGGACCCCTCCGCAATAGACCAGGGAGCGCGCCTTGGATTTCTCCAAAGGGGATTTCTGGACGTCCTGGACGGCGAATTCATCCGACCGGGCGGTCCGCATGCCGAGTTGGAACCAGGTCTGGTCGGAGACGTTGGTCTTGGCCAGTTCATTGCGCAGTTCGGTCCTGGAGCAGGCGACGATGTTGCCGGAATCATCCGCCAGCACGATGTTGCGGTACATCGTGTAGCTCGTGTTGATCACTTTGAGCCGTTCCGAGGCGCGATGGAAACTGTCCGGGCCGGGGTCGGCCAGGGCGTTCCAGAAGTATTCGTCGGTGGCCCACCACCGGATGTCGGCCGCGCGCTCGAACAGGTTGCGATCGACCAGGTCGATGGCCTGCAGGGAAAAGTTCTCCAGCGCCTTGAGGTTGAGCTCCAATTCGCCCAGCGCCATTTCCTTGAGGATGTCCTCCATGCGGGAGGTCACCATGTCCCCCGTGCGGGTGATCTGGTTGAAGATCGGCCCCAAGGCCCCTCCGCGTTTGCCCAGCTTGCTGGCGAACACGATGCCGTTGAGCGAGATGAGCTGGATGGATTCCTTGTCGTCCTGCACCCGCAGATAGGTGCGCTTGTTGATGTCGGGGAGGATCCGGGAGTCCATGAGCTCCTCGGCGGTGATGCCGATGCCCTCCGGCGGGCTCGCTTGGGCGAACAGCAGGCTCTTGGGCACGATCACGTGCGAGCTCCATCCCAAGCCGCGGTAGTCGAGGTAGCCGTCGGTGCGCGCGGAGAAGACCGCCGATTCCAAGCCTTCGAAAACCAGGTAGCGTGCCGTCCGTTCCCCCGGCCCCAGGGTGCGGTTCCCACGAGGGAGATGCGCGATGGTTCCCGGAGGGAGGCTGATGGGGTCGGTGGAGGCGATCACCCGACCGTCCTTGTCGGTGAACAAGGAGTAGGCGCCTTCGAGAGGCGATCCTTCGGAGTCCGTGGGCATGGACTCCTTGAGGATCATCTCGGCCTCCCCTTGGAAGTCGAAGAAGACGCCCATGGCTCCGATGGCGCGTCCGTTCTCGTTGGAGGATTCGCGGACGGCTGTGGCGTACACCAGGGAAGCCCGCCGTTCCACCCGGGATTCCCCCAGGTCCTGGGCGTGGTACTCCGTTCCGTTGCGGGTCGCGAGGGCCTTCTCGAACCAGGACTCCGCGGAGATGTCCAGGCCCAGCACCCGGTCCCGCTCCGCCGGGTTGGCGTTTGCCAGAATCCGTCCTTCGGACGTGGCGAGCACGATATCCCGGTACAGCGTGTACGAGTGCCGGATGTCCTCGAGGCGGTCGCAGGAAAGGGCGACCGCGGCGGAAAGTTCCGGGAGGATCTCCAGGAGGGCCTGGGCGGAGTCCCGGAAGGACTCCTCGCAGGAGGCATCGGCGACCGCGCCTTCCAGCAGGTCGGACAGACGACCCGGCCCTTCCCGGGAGGTCAGCGTCCCCGGGTCGGAGAGCGCCGCCATCAGATCGGGGGGGAGGGTGCCGGCCTTCCTGCGCCCGGGAGAGGGTGCCTGCGTGGAAAGGGAGGCCGCCAACGCCCGGGCGCGGGAATGGGTGTCCAGGCAAGCGGAGAAGGCGGTCTCCAAGGCCCACCACCGGACATCGCACGTGCGTTCGAGGAGGTTTCTGTCGAGGGTGTTGATCTTGTTGTAGGCCGTGGTTTCCAGGATGGACCGGTGGAGCGCCTCCTTGGCCAGGTAGTACTGGTCGAACAACTTCTTGGTGACCTCCAGGAGGTCGCCGGAGAAGGACTCCACCCGGGTCATCAGCTCGGTGATCTGTTCCTGTTCGGTCGTATTCTCGGAGATTTCCACCGCGGTGGACTTCCCCTGGTTGCACACGGGGAGCAATCCGTTGAGCTCGGAGACGATCCGTTCGTAGAACTCCCGGTGCTCGAAATGGATTCCGGGATCGAAGATGCTGAAGTGTTTTTCGGCGGCGGATTTCAAAGGGATTCCTCCTTCTGGGGCATCAGGGCATCGACCAGGGCGGGAATGGACACGAGGGTCATGAGGTGGTTCCGGAACTGCACCACTCCTTCGACGAACGGGGCGGGGACATGCGCGGGAGGGGGGTGGAAGTCCATGTGCTCGCCATCCCAGATCCCCGCGAGTTCGTCGGCGACCAGCACCAGGGGCTCGACGTGGGTGGCCAGTCCCATGGCGCGGGCGGAGTGGGGGAGGGACGAGGTGGTCTCGAGCACGATGAACTTCCGGCGCGCGGGAGGATCGTCGTCGGGGAGCTTCTCCAGCAGGCAGCGGCGCAGATCGAGGGCGACGATGGTACGTCCCCGGAGTTCCACCAGGCCGGCCACCCGGACGTCGTGCCCGGGAACGGGGAAGATCTGGACCGGTTTGCTGATTTCCTGCACCAGGGTCACGGGGATTCCGAACAGATCCTTCCCGACGAGGAAGGCGACGTATTCCATCCTAGGGCTCCTTCCCGCCGGGAGTTCTCTCCCCCAGCAACTGGTCGAGGCAACGCAGCACCCGATCCTTGTCGAGCTTGATCTCGTAGGCGTCGAATCCGGCTTCGAACCCCTTCTGCTTGTTGGCCTCCCCTTCGAGGGAGGTGAGGGCCATGACCTTCAGATGGGCCATGCGGGGGTCGGATTTGACCATCGACACGAGCTGGAACCCGTTCATGTTGGGCATTTCGATGTCGGACACGAGGATGTCGAAGCGCTTGGGGTCTTGCATCAGGAGGTCGAGCGCCACCCTTCCGTCGGGAACGGCGACCACGTTGCGGATTCCGTGGGAGCGAAAATACTGGACGACGAGTTGGCGGAAGAAGAGCTGGTCTTCGGCGAACAGGATCCGGGCCTCGTGGACTTCCGGTCGGATGTCGGACTTGTAGCGTTCGGGGTCGGACCCTTGCAGGAGCGAATAGATGTCCAGCAGGCTCACGAGCTTCCCGTCGCGGAAGAACGTTCCCATCACGCCCTTTTCGTCGGCTTCCTTGGTGTTGATGTCGTCTCCCAGGACCAGGGTCCCCTCGATCTTCCCGGCCATGATGGCCGTGGGAAACGAAAGCCGCGAGGGAATCAGGACCGTGAAGGATTCGTTGGTCTCGGGGAGCGGGCGGATGTCGATGTGCTTGTCCAGGCGCAGGAGGGGAACGCTCATCCCGTGGCGTTGGACGAATTCCCGGGAGCCGATGCGCCGGATGTCCGTGGTCTTGCAACGGTCGATTTCCGAGAGGAGTCCCACCGGGATGGCGAAGTGTTCGTCTTCGGCGCAGGAGAAGACGACGACGCGTTGCTCGATTTCCCGCTGGCTGGATCTGCCGGCGTGGATCGCGCGGCCACGGGACCGGTTGGCGAAGTCGAGACCGCCTTCCTCGACCATGCCCCCGATGTCCAGGATGAGGGAGACCGTGCCGTTGCCCAGAATGGTGGAGCCGGCGAACACGCGACGGCCCTTGAGCAATTCCGGTGGTCGTCGGACCACGATCTCTTCGGTTCCGACGATCTGGTCGACCAGCACCCCGAACCATTCGTGCCGATAGTGGAGCACCACGAGGAGCTCCGATCGGACCCGGCGATCCGGTCCCGAAGGTCGATCCGAATCCCCTGGATCGCGCCGGGTGCGCCGATCCGCGAAACGGTTCCGCCGTTCGGGCGGGAAGCCCCCGGTGGGATGGGCGAAGGTCCGGGGGATCCCGAGGACGTCTTCCAGGTGCACCAGGGGCAGCACCTTGTCGCGCAGCTTGAAGACTTCCTTCCCGTGGATGGTCTCGATGCGTTCACGGCGGTCGGGGCCGGTCAGCCGCACCACTTCGCTGACCGCCATCTGGGGGAGGGCCAGGGTGTGTCCTCCGATGCGGATGATCAGCCCCGAGATCACGGAGGAATTCACCATCGCCTGGGTGAGGGGGATGCCGATGGTGACCACGGTTCCTTTCCCGGCCCGGGAGGACAGCTCGACCGAACAGCCCATGCGCTCCAGATTGCTCTTCACGACATCCATCCCCACCCCGCGCCCGGAGAGGTCGGTGGCTTCGTCCCGCGTGGAAAACCCCGGATGGAAGAGCCAGGCGAACAGGTCCCGCTCCACCATGCAGGCGGCCTCCGCGGGTTCGACGAGTCCGCGCTCGACGACCTTCGTGCGCACACGCTCCAGGTCGATCCCGCGGCCATCGTCCTGGACTTCGATCACCACTTGCCCGCTCTCGTGCATGGCCCGCAGGGAAATCACTCCGATCACTTGCTTGCCCGCCTGGGAGCGTTCCTCCCCGTTCTCCAGCCCGTGGTCCAACGCGTTGCGGACCAGGTGGGTCAAGGGGTCCGCCAAGGCCTCGAGCACTGTCCGGTCCAGCTCGAGGTCTCCGCCCTCGATGAGGATCTCCACCTTCTTGCCCAACTGCAGGGACAGATCTCGCACGGTCCGCCGGTATCGCTCGAACAGGACTCCCACCGCTTGCATGCGGGTGCGGATCACGTGCTGATGGAGCCTGGTGATGCTCCTGGAGAGCACCGTGAAGCGGGGGTCGTCGCGATGGTGCGAGAGGAGCTGGTTGCGGCCCAGGACCACTTCTCCGATGAGCTCCAGGAGCTGATCCAGGACCTCCACACCGATGCGGATCGTGCCGTCTCCCTGCTTGCGTTCGCCGGACGGGGGAGGGACGATTCGTGGCGTCGGAGTCGGAGTTCGGGCCCCGGATTCCGGGTTCGTCGGCTCCGGGAATGTCGAACCGGAGTCGTCCAGGGACGAGGGGGGGGATTCCATCGGCGGCCGAGACGAGCCTCTTGGAAAGGACGGCGGTATCCATGCCCTGGCCGAGATCCTGCCGCTGGAGCATGCGCAGCAGGCAATCCGTGCCTTCGAGCAGAAGGCCCACCAGCGAGGAGTCCACGGGAATCTGGCCCGAGCGGACCTTGGTCATCAGGTCCTCCGCGACGTGGGCGAGGCCTCCGAGGCGGTCGAGCTTGAAGAAACCCGCCGCACCCTTCACGGTGTGCACCGCCCTGAAGAGTTCGTTGATGGTGTCGTCGTCGGGGGACGATTCCAGCGCCAGCAGGCGGCTCTGGGCATGCTCCAGGATTTCCTTGCTCTCCACCACGAAACCGTCGAGGAGTTCTTCGAACTGCGCATCCATTCCGGTCGCTCCTTCCACGGGTCTCCACCGCCGATGAAGACGGATCGTGTCATGGACGCCCGCGGTGAATCAAGAGCGGAATTCGGAAAGTCGCGCCATTTCGCCGCGTGTTCGAAAGTGTCCGCGATTTGTTCGATCGCGTCGGAACACGTCAATCATCCATGGGGGATTGTCGGCCCCTTTGTCAAGGAATCCGCGTTTCCGCGCTCCGGAGAGAGCGGGAAGGGGGCGACATCTACTGCCAGTTCCAGAATCCGCAGAGGAGGGAGAAACGAGTTCAGGCCTTCTTGCGGGCGAGTTGTCCGCAGGCGGCCAGGATATCCCGCCCCTTGGGTTTGCGTCGGAAGACCAGGAGGCCTGCCCCGTGCACGATGCGCTCGAAGGCGTGGATCTCCGACTCCTCGGGGGATCGCAGGGGGATGTCGGAGGCGGGATTGAGGGGGATCAGGTTCAATTTGCAATGACGGCCCCGGAGCAGCTCCACCACCTCCCAGGCCGATTGTTCCGTGCAGGTCACGTCTCCGATCAGGACGTATTCGTAGGTCACGGGCCAATCCGCCGCCTGGCTCCAGGCATCCCCTGCGGCCAGAAGCTCCGCGATGGGATGACGACGATTCACCGGCATCACGTCGTTGCGCATGGTGTCGTTGGAGCTGTTCAGGGAGATGGCCAGCTTGTACTGGGGAGCGGACCGGGCCAATTCGTCGATGCGTTCCACGAGTCCCGAAGTGCTCAAGGTGATGCGACGGGAGGCCATCCCCATCCCCTTGGGGCTGGTCAGGGTTTGGCAGGCCTGCAACACTCCGGGCAGGTTGTTGAGAGGCTCGCCCATGCCCATGAAGACGATGTTCGACAAAGGAGGTTGGCCCGTTGCGGCCAGCCAACGCTTGACATGGGCCACTTGCTGGAGAATCTCGCCGGGCGTCAGGTTGCGCAGGAAACCCATGGTGGCGGTGCGGCAGAAGCTGCAACCCATCGCGCACCCCACCTGGCTGGAAATGCAGGCGGTGCGCCGGTCTTCATCGGGGATCATCACGGTTTCGAAGCGACGCCCCTCGGCATCCCGGAAAGCCCATTTGGCGGTGCCGTCGAGAGCGATCTGCTCCTGGTCCACTTCCAGCAGGCCGATCGAAGAGTGCTCGGCCAGGGCCTGGCGAAGATCCTTGGGAAGGTTGGTCATCTCGTCCAGGCCGGTGGCCAGGTGCCTCCAGAGCCATTCGTGGACCTGCCCGGCCCGGAAACGAGGTTGCCCCAGTTCGGCAAACCACGACTGCATCTCCTCGAGGGAGAGTTCCGAGAGGGTCCTGAGGCGGCCGCGAGCGTCGAGTAGAGGTTCCACGACGGGGAAAAGTACCACCCCGGAGGTGGTGCGCCCCCAAGTCCTTGGCAGGCAAGGATATTGGAGTGGTTTCTCCGCTTGTCAAAGTGTTCGCTATCTGGTACAATCCCAGGTACAACATCCATGCGGATCCTACTTCTCACTCCAGAACATCCATCCCAGGACCCCTCCGGCCGCGGTTCGCCCGTCGGTCGCGATGTCGACGGCTTGGCCAATGCCTACATGGCACGGGGCCACGACGTGCGCATCGCGGTTCCTTGCTACCGGTCCAATTCCTCGCAGGGGTGGACTCGCGTTTCCAGTCTGCGGGCCTCGTTCCTCAAGACGTCCGAGAGTGAAATCCGCGTCCATTCCCAGTGGCCCTCCGTCCGCATGGTCTGCCACCCCTTGCTGGAACGACCGCATCCCTACCTCGACGAAAACGGATGGGACCATTCCGACAACGCCTTGCGGTTCGCCATCTATGGTGCCTCGGCCCTCCTCGATTGCGCGACGGAAGGGTGGATGCCCGATGTGATCCATGGGCACGAATGGCAGTCGGGTTTGGGGATCCTCTACGCATCCCACCATCTGGCCGACCTGCTCGGTTGCCCGAAGCTTCTGTTCACCTTCCAGGACGCCGCCTTCCAGGGACTCTCGGATTCCTCCTGGGCGGGGGCCATCGGGCTCGGCCCGGAGTGGCTCACCGCCGAACGTCTGGAGTTCTGGGGGCGCCTGAATCTCCTCAAAGCCGGCTTGGTCTGTGCGCACCATTGCACCACCCCCAGCAAACACTATCTCGAAGCGCTTCTCGCCGACCACCATGGCTACGGTCTGGAAGGGCTGTTCCGTACTCTTACCAACGCGCGCCGCGTGACGCCCGTGACTCCGGGTGTCGATGTCGATTTCTGGAAGGTTCCCGAGCAGTCCCGGGAATCCCCGGATGCCTTGCTCGCCTGGAAGCAGGAGTGCAAGATCGAACTCACCGGTTCCGAGGGGCCGCTCCTGGTGTTCGCTTCGGCCTTCCGGCCGGGGAAGGGCATCGACCATGTGCTCACCTTGTTGCCGGACATCCTCAAGATGGATGTCCGTGTGGGCATGGTCGGGGGGCAGGGAACCGAAGCTCGCCGCCATCTGGAGGCGGTGGCCGGGGCGCATCCCCACAAGATCCTGCTGTTCCAAAAGGGGGATGACACCCTCAAACAGGTGCTCTCCGCCGCCGATTTCCTCCTCCTGCCGGTGACCCACCAGCCGGGAGGAGTTCTGTACGCGCGTTCCATGGCGATGGGAACCCCGGCCCTGGCGCATCGGATGGGAGCGGTCGCCGATCAGGTGGTTCCCTGCCCGAAGCCCCACTGCGACGGGTACCTGTTCGACGATCTTGCCCCGGACGTGCTCCTCAAGCAGTTGCGCAAGGTGGTCCACCACCTGGAGAATCGGGCCGAATGGGGCGAAATGTGCCTGCGGGCCGCCGAGCGCGACTTCTCCTGGGATCGGATCGCACGCATCTACCTGGAAATCCTCGGGTTCTGACCTTGCGCTCTCCTGCGGGGGAGGCGAGCCACCCCGGCATCGATCCCCGAGTTTCCTAGGACGGATCCCGCCGCCGGGAATGCGGACCTCCGGCGCGTCGATTCCTGCACGCGCGATGCGCGCGGCGAGGCCATTTCCACCGGAAATGGCGGGCACGAAGTCTTCCTCGACCCGGAGGTAGGGTGTCGCTCCCTCGGGTGGGCCTTCCTGACAGGGGCCTCAGGGTGCCCAGGCCTCGTTGCGGGCCTCCAAGCCTCCGGTGGTCCCCCCCAGGAAGGTCCAGGATTCCCCGGGGACCACGAGCTCGACGGAAACGGGCATCGACCAGGTGCGGGTCGTCTCGTCCCGAGGGTTCCAGATCGACCAGTCCCCGTGGGCCAGGTGGAGGCGGCCGCGAGTGTCCCAGGCGAGGTCCCGAATCGTCCCCGAGGGTGGGGACCAGCTACCGAGGGGGCCGCTCCCGCCGGGGAGGGTGTCCACGCGGATGCGGTCGCCGTCGCTCCAGGCGATGCGGCCGGTGGCGGGGTCGAATGCGACTCGCCGCACCAGACGCGAACGCGCCTGGACGAGCGAAGGTGGGCGGAGCCATTGGTCGCCTGCAAATAGCCGGAATCCGTCGGGTGTGCCGGCGAGGAGTCCTCCGGCGGCGGGTGTGATCGTGGTGATCCGGAAGCGCTCCCCCGAGGAATCGATCAAGGGGATGGTCTCGAAGGCTCCCCCGCGGATGCTGCGGGACAAGGTGTTGGAGCCCAGGCACCAGAGCGTATCCTTCCATCGGGCCAGGATTTCCGGAGGTCCTCCAGGTGGGGCCTTGCGGCGCATCCATCGGTCGAAGATGCCCTGTTCGGACATCTCCACCGCACCTCCCAGGGTGCCCACCACCACACCGTCCCCTTCCGCCGAAGGAGCCAGGTGCCTCGCGTCCCGGGCGTCCCGCCAACGAGGGGAACGAGGGTCCATTCCCACCAGGGATCCGTCGCGATCCAGTCTTCCCAGTCGGCCGGTACAGCCCAGGAGCCACAAGGCTCCGTCGTCGGTTCGCACCGCTTCCCGGATGCACGTCTCCCCCAATCCGCTGGACATGGGTTGGATCCTTCCCGAAGGGAGGCGTCCTTTCCAGACCCCGGCATTGGTGGTGGCGAGCCACAGCTCCTTCTCGTCCAGGAGCACCGCTTGGACGATGGACGCGTGCCTCCCTCCGGGTTCGATCAGGTCGCCGGCCTGGGACATCCAGCCATCGGGTTCCGGGGTGAGTGGAGGAAGACGGGAAGGGGCCAGGGTGCGGGCCAACGGGTTGGAGCAACCTTGCTTGCCGGGAAGTTCCCGTGTCTGCTGCGTGGCCTCCGACCATTGGAAGGTGCGCCCGTCCCGACCTTGGACGAGGAGAGCGGACGAGGGATCGTCCCAGCAGATGGAGGCGATCCCCGAGGTCGGCAATCCGTGGCCCTGCCCGAACCAGACGGGGGCATCGTCGCCGATCCGGGACCACCGGGAAAGCGCCTCGCGGGTGGCGATCCACACGTGGAAGGGGGAGGCGGTGATGGCTACCGGGGATTGGGCGTCGGGGAGGGGCCGCACATCCGTGGCGAGATCCCAGGCGCGCGCGGAAAGAGCTCCCCATAGGATCAGACCGAAGACGGGGGTGGGGCGCGGGAACCGGCTTGCTCTTCGTTCCAGAGGCGGGGCGAGCGGTTGCGACCGGGGGGCGCCGGGCCGGGAGTTCTGG
Source organism: Fibrobacteria bacterium (assembly GCA_020633825.1). Classification (GTDB taxonomy): domain Bacteria; phylum Fibrobacterota; class Fibrobacteria; order UBA5070; family UBA5070; genus UBA5070. The sequence goes on from JACKCV010000001.1 coordinate 533,567, forward strand.
GGGAGCGGAGGGACGATCACGATCGTTCTGGACCTTTCCGATGGAGGCACCGGGCCCCGACATTCCCCAGCCTGGCACCTCGCGCCTGGGGACGGATTCGGAACAAAGGACAAAATCTCCGCGCGAGGCCCCGCCGGCCACCCTCGCCAGGGGCGATGATGGCGTCCCGGCGGATGGAGAGACGCCTCAGGGAGGGGAGGGCTCTCCCGCGAGCGGGGCGGTGTCGATGGACAGCCCGGACTCCTGCCGGATCTGGTTGGCCAAGCGCAGGCGTTCCGCGGCCCCATCGGGACTGGCTTTCGCGGATGCCTCCAAGGCCCGAATCGCTTGCAGGGGAAGGCCCGTACCGCGGGCGATTTCCGCGAGGGCGTCCCAGGTTTCCCGAGCGGTGGAGGAGTCCCCGCTGGAGAGGGCCAAAGTGGCGCGCTGGGGCAACGCTGCAAGGACCCCGGCGACATCCCCGGCGGATCGCCACAGATCGAGGGATTGGCGGATGGCACGCAATGATTTTTCCGGGGATCCGGAGGTCTGTTGGAGGTGCGATTCGAGCTGCAGCGCGGCGGCTTCCAGCTGGATTTCGTCGTCGGTCCACCGTCGTGCCTTCTTGAGGAGCTTGGCGGCCCCTCGGGCGTCCCCGTTCATCCACCGGGCCCGGCCGGCGACGATCGCGGCGCTGGCTCGCAAGGGGGTTTCCTTGGTTCGAAGGGAGAGGGCCAAGGCCGAATCGGCCAGTCGCAGACCTTCCCGGGTCTGGTCTCCGGCCAGTGCCACGCGGGACCTGGTCAGGAGCCAGTTCGCGGTATCGGCGGTGCTGAGCCATCGACGAGGCAGGGTGGGAACCAGGGCGCTGGCGGAGTCGATCTCGAGGGCCACCAGGCGAAGGTTGACCCGGCTCAAGCGGGCGGCAAGCTGCAACGAGGGATCGTCGAGGAGACGAGCCTCCGATTCGGCCCGCACCAGGAGTTCTTCGGCCTTCGACCAGGAGCCCTCCCGGGCTTCCGATCGACCGGCGCGCAGCCAAGCCGCCGGCGAGGCGGCCATCGAGGACGCGGTGAGTAACAGTGCCGCCAGGAGGGGGCGGATCATGGCCCCCCCACGGGGATGCGGTCCTGGGGGGAACGGTCGGGGCGGACGTATCCACGCAGGAACCAGGAGCCCGAGAGGCCGTCGATCAGGCGATTTCCCCGGTCGAGGAGATGGCCCCCGTCCCGGACGAGCAGTTCGGTTTCCTGGGCCAGGGCGCTGGTGCGCCGCAACAGGTCCAGGCCTTCGGCCATGGCGGTGTCGGCACGCAGGGAGGCGGTGGCGAGATTGCCGGCCAAGGTGTCGGTGCGGGCCATCAACCGGGGGATGTCGGTTTCCAGCCGCTGCCCCAATCGATCGAAGCTGGCGATGACGGCTCCGGTGCGGACGGCCGCCTGGTCGACCGTGGACAGGGTGTGCATCGTCTGGAGGTACAGGTCCTTCTTCACCAGCAAGGCGCCGAGCGCTCCGTTGGTGTCGGTGACCATCCGCAGGACCGTGTCCACGGCCAGCAAGGTTCCTCTCAGGTGCTGGGTCAGGGCGGCCAGGGAATCGAGGGTCGCCTGGACGTCCATCACGGTTCCGCTGACCAGCCACTCGCCGTTCCCCAGCGGAGGGACCCGCTGGTCGAAGCTGCTGACGATGTTGATCACCCGATCCGACACCAGGTTCCGGTCGCGGATGATGTTGGCGACGGCGCCCAGGCGGATGAAATCGTTGGTGCGGCAGTCCAGCTTCGATTCCCGGCATCGGGTCTGGACGGAAAGGGTCAGGACGACCTGGCCGTCGTTGTCGAAGTCGATGGTTTCCAGGGCGCCGACCTGCACACCCTTCAAGAGCACCTTTCCGCCCTTCGTGAGTCCCGTCCCGTCGGGGAACCTGACCTTGATCTCCATCTTGCGATCCAGGAAGTTCCGCGAGGTCAGGAAGGCACCGGCAGTGGTCGCGAAGATCACGAACGATCCGAGCAGCAGAAGACCCGTCAGCAGGGAGCGGACGTCGCGCACATGGAGGAGGTCCCTCCAGTCGGTGGTCTTGGTGTTCATCGTGTCGGCCCGACCCCTTCGTCGCGCAGGAGCTCCTGTTCCCGCGGATCCTCGGAATGTAGAAGTTGCCGGATCGAGCGGGCGGGGCGCAGGACCCCGTCGAGGAGGAGGGCGATCTTGCCCCCCAGGGCCCGGGCGGCGGAGAGGTCGTGGGTGACCATCACGATGGCGACGTTGGACAGGGCGCGCAGGTTTCCGATCAGCGACAGCATGGTGTCGGTGTTCTTGGCGTCGAGGCCCGCGGTGGGCTCGTCGAGGAAGAGGATCTCCGGTCGCATGGCCATGGCCCGCGCGACGGCGGCCCGCTTCTGCATGCCCAGGGAAAGCATCGCGGGACGCTTCATCTCGTGGCCGGTGAGGAGGAGGCTGTCGACCCAGCGGGTGACTTCGAGGGCGATGTCCTCCTCGGTCCGATCGGTGTGGTACCGCAAGGGGACCGCGATGTTGTCGCGGATGGTCATGTTGGCGATCAGGGCGTTGTTCTGGAACACGTATCCCGTCCGCCGGCGGAGCTCGCGGAGGCGGTCCAGGGGGATGTCCCAGATGTCCTCCCCGAACAGGAAGACTTGGCCCTGCTCGCTGCCGAGGTCGTCCGGGAGAGGGCGCTCGAGGCCCACCAGCAGGCGCATCAGGGTGCTCTTGCCCCGACCGGATTCCCCCGCCAGGATGAGGATGTCGCCCCGCAGGACCTGGAGATCGACACCTTCGAGGAGCGGGGCCGTCTCGTCGTAGCCGAACCGCAATCCCCGGGTCTCGCTGATGATCTCGCTCATGGCATCAGTTCCGCAAGTTGAGGGACCACGAACATCGCGGCGAACATGCCGTCGAGGAGCACGACGGCGACGAACGATTGTACCACTGCACGGCGCGTCCCCTGGGGCACTTCATGCGGGGAGATGCCCAGGGACAGTCCGTTGTGGCACGCCAACAAGGCGATCACCGTGCCGAAGGCCATGGGCTTGAGGATCAGGACGAACAAGTCGAGGAAGGCCAGTGCGTCCAGGGTGCGCGAAACAAACACCAGGAAGGACATTTCCAGGCCCAGGACGCCGGGGAAGGCCCAAGCCAGCCCCAGGGCCACCAGGTAGCCGCCGAAGAGGGCCACCGAGGTGAACAGCAGGGAAAGACAGACCATGGCCGCGGTGCTTCCGAGCAGGGCGGGAAGGACGAGGAAACGCACCGGGTCGATCCCCATGCTCTCCAGGGCGTCCACTTCGTTGTTCACTTTCATGTTGCCCAGGAACGTCGCCAGGGCCGATCCTGTGCGTCCGGCGACCAGGAAGCCTGTGAACAAGGGGGCGAGCTCCCGCAGGACCACCAGCACCATGACGTCCCCGAGGAAGTCGGAGGTTCCGATCCGGGGCAGCACGGTCGCGGCCTGGACGATGGTGACTCCGCCCAGCAGCGTGGCCAACCCCAGCACGATGGGGACGGCCTCCACCCCGGTGAAATACACCTGCTGCACGAAGATGTCCCGGATGGATCTCAGCGTGGCCCGCCTTCCGTGGAACAGGCAGGTGGAGACCTTCCACAGCAGGGACAGGAGTTGACCGGGAAGCTGGCCTTCCCAGGCTTCCCCAAGCCATCTCAGGGTCGAAGCCAGGGCCCCGGAAATGCGGAGCCAGGCGTTCATCCGGGCGCGGAGGGAAGCAACTCCAGGATGGCCGAGCGGACGCGGCCCAGGCCAGAACCGGTCCGAGCCGAGATCTGCCAGGGCGGAGCCTCCAGCCCGTACCTCTCCTGGACCAGGCGGGGGTGGCGGTTGCGGGCCGATTGATCGAGTCGATCGGCTTTGTTCAGCAGGACCTGCACGCGCACCCCGGCCTCCATGATCCTCCCCAGGCAGATTTCGTCGACTTCGGAGTCGATGACTTCCGCGTCGAGGACGTAGAGCAGGAGCGCGGGATGACGGTCGTGGGAGAGGTAGTCGCCCACCAGCTTGGCGAAGGCCTCGGAAGATTTCACCCCTCCTCGGGCGTATCCGAAACCGGGTAGATCGACGAACCAGAACGATTCCGGCACCTCGAAGAAATTGATTTCGCGGGTGCGCCCCGGGGTCCGGCTGGTGCGGACCAGGCCGGAGCGGCCCAGGAGGGCGTTCTGGAGGCTCGATTTGCCCACGTTCGAGCGGCCGGCGAAGGCGACTTGGGGGAGGGCGTCGTCGACGAATCCATCGGGGGCGACGGCGCCTTTGACGAACCGCGCCTTCTGGCCCAGCCAGAGGAATGTCGCTTCGACGGGATCTCGGGGTTTCATGCGGGAGTTCTTCCTTCGAAGGCGCGAAGCACCGTCAGACTGTCGGAATATTCGAGCTCGCCTCCCACCGGCAGGCCTCGGGCGAGACGCGTGACGGGAACCCCGTGGGGGGCTGCGAGCTTCTGGATGTAGAGGGCCGTGGCGTCGCCCTCGGTGCTGGCGGGGGTCGCCAGCACCAGTTCCCGCACTTCCCCTCGCGCCAGACGGGCTTCCAGGGAGGCGAGGTTCATCTCGTCGGGCCCCACGCCATCCAGGGGCGACAGCAGAGCTCCCAGGACGTGGTAGAGTCCCCGGAAACGACCGGTGGATTCGAAGGCCGAGATGTCCGAGGGCTTCTCCAGGACCGTCACCAGGCCGGCGTCCCGACGTGGATCGGAGCAAACGTGGCAGAGATCGGTTTCGGCGTAGTTTCCGCATCGCGGGCAAGGATGCACACGCTGCCGCGCCTCCTGGATGGACTGCGCCAGCCGGAGGGCGTCTTCCCGCGGGACCCGGAGGATGTGGTGCGCCAGCCGAGCGGCCGAGCGACGACCGACACCCGGAAGGCGGGAAAGCTCCCGCACCAGGGATTCGACCGCGGGAGACCAGGTCAAGGAATCACTCCTCCTCGCCCACGGACAGGACGACGGAATGGAAACGCACTTCGAACCATTCGTCGAACTTCGCGTCCGTCAGATTCTTGGGCCATTGGGCGGGGTTTTCGATCCAATGGGCGAGCTCCTTCTCCGCCAGCGCCTTCTTGTGCGGCGTCAGGAACGTCTCGAGCTCCTCGTCGTCCTCCGGGGAGGGAACCAGGACCACGGTCTGGGAGTCGGAATGGTCGAACCAGTCCTCCAATTCGTCGGCGAGCGACGGATCGGCCGCCACGAGGACGTCCTTGAACGAGGAGGTGGGGACCAGCACGATGGCTGCGAGGTCTTCGAGATCTTCCAAGCGAGTATTCATTGGGGGCAAAGGTACCACTCGCCGAGGGTCCGTGCGAAGGCCTTGCCGGAAGTGGATCCTCGAGTTCCCGCCTGGATCCGCTCCCTCCCTCGCCGCGCGCGGATCGGGTGGTGGAATCCCGAGAGGGAAAAAAGGGGGGACATGCCAAACCCGCGAGAATGCGATAGAATCCCTTCCATGAAGATCCTCCAGATCGTCCTGCTCTCTCTCGTGGCGGCTTCCGCAAATGTCCGGATCGTGGTGGATGCCGATTCCGGCAGGATTCCCATTTCCCCATGGATCTTCGGGCGCAACAACTCCGTGGGATCCCAGGACAAGGCCACCGGTCTGTCCGAACTGGTGCTCGGGCGGGAGGCCGGGGTGCGCATGTGGAGGGAAAACGGCGGAAACAACTCGACCAAGTACAACTGGCGCAACGGTCTCTCCAGTCATCCCGACTGGTTCAACAACGTGTACGACAACGACTGGGATGGTCAGGCCAAGTCGTTCCAGGACTCCGCCGGTGCCGGCACCCAGGCCCTGTTCGCGTTCCAGCTCCTGGGTTGGGTGGCGGGGAACACTTCCCACAACTGGGGGGATTGGGCCTGGAGCCAAGCCCATGGCGGAACCTATCCCGATGCGAGCTTCGACCTCGCCGGGGGCGGATCGGTGGACGCCACCGGGGAAACCGAAACCTCGAAGGGGGATCCGTCCTCCTACCTCGTCTCCTGGGGGCCGGATTCCACCGCGGGAATCCTGGGGCATTGGTTCGATCCGGGCGGATTGGGATTGGATTCCTCGAGATTCCTGTACTGGAACATGGACAACGAGCCCGACATCTGGTCGGCCACGCACGATGACATCCAGACCGACACCCTCGGATTCGAGGAATTCCTGGCCCGCTACGTCGGGGTCGCCCTGGCCGTGCGATCCCGCAAGCCCTGGGTTCGGCTGGTCGGACCGGTCCTGACCAACGAGTGGCAGTGGTGGACCTGGAACAATTCCGCCATCCAGGCGGAGGGCCGGTCGTGGAGTCCCATGGAGTACTTCCTCAAACGCATCGGCGAGGAGGAGAAGCGCACGGGAACCAAGTTGCTCGACGTGTTCGATCTCCACGCCTATCCGGGGTACGGCACCGCGGGGGAAGCGGAGGAGGCGCTGCAATTCCACCGGATGTTCTACGACACGACCTATCCCTGGCCGAAATCGAACGGGATCCACATGTTCGACGGAAAATGGAAGACGGCCGTGGTCAATCGCCTCTTCGGGCGTGTCGAAGGCTGGATGCTCCAGTACCTCGGGGAGAAGCGCGGACTGGGAATCTCGGAGTTCGGTGCCGTTTCCCTCGGCGGCGACGCCGCCTCCAGGGCCCTGGTCTACGCCTCCCTGCTGGGAACCTTCGCCGACCATGGCGTGGAACTGTTCTGCCCCTGGGATTGGCATCCGGAATGGTGGGAAGTCCTCCATCTCTGGAGTCGCTACAGCGGAGGGGTCCGGGTGTCCGCGCGTTCGAGTTCCGACAGCCTCGTTTCCGGGTACGCTTCCCTGGCGGGAAGCGACACCATGGCCGTGATCCTGGTGAATCGGGACTCGAAGGCCCAACCGACTTCCCTGCGGATCCGTGGCGCGCGTGCGGGGGCGATGGCGCATCTGCGGTCCCTGGCCGATTTCTCACCGGGGACGTTCCGCAGCCATCGGGAGAACGCCCTGGTCTCCTCCGAGCTCCCCGTGGTGTCGGATTCCGTCCATCTGGAACTCCCGGCCCGATCCATGGCCGTCCTGCGCGTTCCGATCCAAGTCTCCACGAGGGCTTCCCGGGCCACCCAGGAAACGCGTTCCTTCTCCGTTGCGCAATCGCGCGTCCTGGCCCCCGGACGCCGGATCGAGATTCTCGCCCCCGATGGTCGGGCGGTCCTGTCGGGAACCGGGACGCTGGATCTCGCCGTGCTTCCGCGGGGGATCTACAGGATCCGCGTCGACGAGGAGAGCATGCCGTTCCTACGGCTTTGATGAAGCGGCGGGGAGCCCCGCCTCGCACCTCCCCGGTCGCCCCTATCGGGTCGATTCGGCCACGGCCGCGGACACGTACCGGACTTCCGCTTCGGTGATCCGGGGATGGATGGGGAGACTCAAGGTCTGGTCGCACCACCGTTTTGCCGCAGGGAGGGAGCGTTCGCCCCGGGTCTCCAGGCATGGCTGGAGATGCAGCGGGGTCGGATAGTGGACCAAGGTGGTGATTCCGGCCGCTTCGAGACGGGTTTGCACGAGGTCCCGATCCTCGCAAAGGACGGGGAAGAGGTGCCAGGAGGGGGTCGCAGCCTCCGGAGGACGCGGAAGACGGACGCCGGGGACATCCCGGAGAGCTTCGGTGTAGAGCTCGGCGGCTCGACGACGCACGAGATTGTCGGATTCCAGGTGCCGCAGGCGGACCGCGAGGAAGGCGGCCTGCAATTCCTCCATGCGCGAGTTCCAGCCCGGCAGGTCGTGCACGTACTTCACCCGGGATCCGTAGTTGCGCCACAACCGGACCCGTGCGTCGAGGCCGGGGTCGGAGGTGGTGACGGCGCCTCCGTCCCCCAGGGCGCCGAGGTTCTTGCCGGGATAGAACGAGAAGGCGGCGGCGTCCCCGAAGGAGCCGCAGGGCTTGCCGCGCCAGAGGGCGCCGTGCGCCTGGGCGGCATCCTCGAACAGGCGCAGGTTCCATCGCCGGCAGGCCTCTCCCAGGGCGTCCATGTCGCAGGGGATGCCGTGGAGATGCACGGCGAGCACGGCACGGGTCCGCGGGGTGAGGGCGTCCTCCAGGCGCTCGACATCCAGGTTGCCCGTGGCCGGATCGATCTCCACGGGGATCGCCCGAAGGCCTGCCCGTTCCACACCCAGCGCGGAGGCGATGAAGCTGTTGGCGGGCACCAGGACCTCGGAATCCGCGGGGAGCTCCGCCGCCAGGAGCATCAGCGCGATGGCATCGAGCCCGGAACCGACGCCGATGCAATGGGGCGATCCCGCGACCCGGGCGAAGGAGGTTTCGAAAGCTTCCAGCTCGCGTCCCAGCAGGATCTGCCCCGAATCCAGGACCCGGTCGAGGGCTTCGTGGAACCCTTCCCGGTCGGGGGCGAGCAGGTCGCCCAAAGGGAAGTAGGGAACCTTCATGGATTGGCCAAGGCGAGGAAGTCCGCGTGCTCTCGGATGTAGTCCGCTTCGTCGTAGCGTTCCGAGGCCAGGACCATGCACACGGCACCGGAGCTGAAATTCTCCAGCTCCCTCCAGATCATGTTCGGCAGGTACAAGCCGTAGTAGGATCGATTCAAGGAAACCTTGTCGCGCGACTTCCCGTCGTCGAGCACGACGTCGAAGCTGCCGGACAAGGCGATGATCACCTGTTGCAGGTCGCGGTGGGCGTGGCCTCCGCGCATGGCCCCTCCCGGGACGTCGTACAGGTAGTACACCCTCTTGATGTCGAAGGGGATGTGCACGTCCCCTTCGATGAAGCTGAGGTTGCCACGGGGTTCGTGGATGATGGGGAAGTGGAGGGTGCGGACCCTGGGATCCATCGTCGTTCGCTCCTGGGTGGCCCGTCGCGTCGTCGTCACGGGACGTCGTCCCAAAGATGCACTTTCCGCGCCCGCGCTCGTCGACTAGAGCGAGCCTTCGGGGATCCGGTACTCGAACTCCTCGTAGACGGCGCCGTGCCCTCCGAAGGCCTCCTTGAAGGCCACCAGTCCCTCGTTGAGCACCAGGCCGGAGCGTTCGCAGGAATTGCCGAAGCTCAGCCAGCGGCTGGAGCCCCGGGCGTGCTGCGTTCCCAGCTCCAGCGCCAGGAGGGGAGCGGCCTCGCGCGCCCTTCCCTCGTCCGTGGCGGCGATGTACTGGATGTGGAACACCTCGGGCACCCGGAAGACGACCATGCCTCCCAGCCAGGTCTCCCCCTGGATGGCTCCGAACAGCTGGATGTGGTCGGGGAACCGGCCCGCGAGTAGACGGATTTCGTCGAGGCTGTGCACGGGTCGGGTCGCATGCCGGTCGGAGAGGGTCCGCTCCAGCATGGACCAGAAGCGATCCCAGTCGTGGCGGCGCTCCACGCGGAGGCCTTCGCGCTGGACCTTGGCGCAGGCGCGCCTGCGGGTCGCCGAGACGCGCAGGTGGAACGGGTCCACGAGGGTTCCCAGGGTGCGCGAGACCGTCGTGGCTCCGAGTCGGAACAGGAAGTACAGGTCTTCCTGGGAGGGTTCGCGCTGGTGGAACCAGGGCAAGGGACGCCAGCGTACCCGCGTCTTCCCGAGGTCCCGCAACCTGGAATGGAGCGCGTCGAACATCCCCTGGACGTCGGGGGTGCGGGCGTGCGGATCGAGGATGAATCCCCCGAAGGTCAGTCCACGGTGGGTCGCCCAGCCGTCGTTCTCCCAGTCGTGCCCGGCCACCGCACCCAGCCACTTGTCCCGGTCGCGGAACAGGAAGGATCGATCCCGGAACCGGTCGGAGTGGTAGTCCATGAAGCCGCGATTCCATTGGAAGTGGCCGTTGCGCGCGCCCTCCACCAGGGTGTTCCAGGTGTCGAGATGTTCGGCGGTGTAGGGCACGGCTTCCATGGAGAGGGGAAACCTACTTGTTCGCGTCGGGGCGCGCGGGCGATGCGTGTCTACCTTCGGGGATGCCCATGGCCACCTCAACGCCGGACTCCGACGATTCGACCTCCTCTCCCCGGGTCTCCGTATTGGTGGCCTGTTTCCGGCACCGCCCCTTCCTGGAGGCGTGTCTGGCGTCCATCGCCGGGCAGGAGGGCGTTTCGTTCGAGATCCTGGCCCGCGACGACGGATCGGACGACGGGACCGCCGAACTGCTGGAGCGGCTCGCGCCCCGGTACGGGGTGCGTCTCCTGGAAGGCGGGAGCAACCTGGGGGTCGCCGGCAGCCTGAACCGCATGCTCGAACTGGCTCGAGGGGAATACGTCGTCGATTTCGCCTCCGACGACATCATGCCCGCCGATCGGTTGCGGCGGCAGGTGGAATGGCTCGACGCGCATCCGGAGGCTGCCGCCTGCACCGGGCAATGCCGCACGATGGATCCTCTCGGGAACGTATCCCCGGTGGTCGAAGGGCGATTCCTGAACGCCCTCCCCGAGGCGGACTTCCGGGAGATCTTCACAGGATCGAAGGAACTCCACGGGGCCACCGGAATGATCCGCGCCAGCCTCCTGCGGGACGCGCTCGGTTGGGATTCCTCCCTGGGGATCGAGGATCTGCCCCTCTGGCTGACCCTCTCCCGTCGCCACGGGCCGATCGGAGTCCTCCCCGATGTCCTGGTGCATTGGCGACAGCACGGATCCAACGCGCATCTTCGGTTCGACCACGTCTACGCCGCCACGTTGGCTTCCCTGGAACGGCACCACGACCATCCGGACTATCCCGAGGCCCGGATGCTGTGGAGGATGCGATGGTGGTCGGCGGTCGCCGGAGAACGGCCGTTGGAAGCCCTCCGGAGGATTTCCGAGCTCGGGGCCTGGCGCTGGGAATTCCTGAAGAGGATCCCCAAGGCGTTCCTGGCCCTCTTGGCCGGGAGGTGGGGATGAGGAATCCCCGCGAACCGAGGAATCCGGGATCGGAAACCAAGGGACGGATCGTGTTCCTGACCGCGGTCTGGGCCCCCGGCTACGGGGTGTCCGTGGTGATCGCCGAGCAATGTCGCCTGCTCCGCCAGGCTGGATGGGACGTCCTGGTGGCCGCCATCCGTGCGGAATCCGGAATGCCCCCCGACATCGCGGTGATCCGCCTCCCCTTCCGGCCATTGTTCCTGCGCGCGCGCCTGGAAGCCTTGGCGCCCTCCCTGGTGGTGGCGTGCACGTTTCCCTTCCCCCAGGCTCTGGCGGGCTGGGGGACTCCCTGGGTGCACTGGGATCACGGACGCGCGGACCAACCGGAGGGGGAGCTCGCCATGGAGACGTCCGCCTCCGAAAGAGTCGGACCCAGCCGCTGGCTGGTGGGACGGTTCCGGCCGGCCGGGGTCGTCGTGGCCAACGGGGGGGACCACCTCGGCCGCGTCCAGCCCTCCGCCCGACCGGGTCGGCCGATCCGGGTCGTGGCGGCCTTGCGATCCGGGGCCGTGGAATCCCTCTACAAGGGGAACGGTTTCCTGCGGGATCTGCCCGCCCGTGTGGGGCGCCCCGACATGGAATGGGTGTTGATGCTGCGGGGAGACGGCGCGGACGGATTCCGGGAATCCGGATGGCGGGTGTCGCAGGATCCATCCCGCCGCGAGATGGCCTCCGTTTGGACGGAATCCGACATCCACCTGGCGCCTTCGCGGATCGAATCCTTCGATCTCCCCCTGGCGGAGGCCCAGCACCTGGGTTGCGCCGGATGGGCCCTCGAGGGGGGCGCGCACGGGGAGCTCACCCCCTGGGTCTTCCCCTCGGAGGAGGTCGTCCGCGAACGACTGCTGTCGGTCCGGCGGGACGAGGTCGATGCCATGCGCCTGGCCTCCTGGGAGCACGTCGGCCCATGGAGCTGGCACGCCCATGGCGAAGCCTTGCGCGATCTCGTGCAGCGCTGCGCCCGGCCCTGGGTGGGGCCGGTCCGTTCCGCACCGCACGCGATCGTCCTCCATCGCCTGGCGGCGGGATTGTACGATCTCGCGCGCAGGATCCTCCGATGACCCCCGCTCCGTCCCGGGTCAGCGTGGTGATGCCGGTCTTCCGGGGGTTGCCGTTCCTGCCCGACCAGGTGGAGAGCATCGTGGGGCAGCTCCCACCCGATGGCCTGCTGCGCATCCGCGACGACGGAAGCGACGACGGTTCGCACGAATGGCTGATGCAACGGGCATCCCTCGACGGGCGCATCCAACTGCTTCCGGACCGGAAGCATCTCGGAGTGGTGGCGGGAGTCGAAGCCTTGCTGCGGGACCTGCCCCGGGGGGTGGTGTTCCTCGCCGACCAGGACGACGTGTGGCACCCGGGCAAGGTCGAACGTTGTCTCGAGGCGTTGTCCGGAGACGCCTCCCTGGCAATCCATGACGCCGTGCGGATCGACGCGCGGGGGGAGGAGCTTCCGCATCGCCTCTTCGAGCGTCGAGGCTGGGGGGGAGGTGTGGCGACGAACTTGTGGAAGAACACGTTCACGGGATGCTGCATGGCCTTCCGGACCGACCTCCTCGATCGGGCGCTTCCCTTTCCCCGTCGGATCCCCATGCACGACCAATGGCTGGGGATCCTCGCCTTGCGCCATGGCGGGGTCCGCTGGATCCGGGAACCGCTGCTCTCCTACCGGGTGCATTCCGGCAACGCCACGGCGACCGGAGGAGGAAAGCCGGCCGCCGGGATGGTGCGAAGGATCCTCTGGCGGATCCAGGCCCTCCAGGCCCTGGGTCGTTGAGGCTCCGACCGACCGCCGATCCACCGGGTCCCCGAGGCCGGGATCCGACCTTCAGCGAAGGTCGTCGCGATCCAGGCCGTGCAGTCGCACATCGTCGAGCTTGAACTGGGTTCCGCCCATCAGGATGAAGGTCAGGTGCGTGACGGAGTCGCGGACGTATCCCCAGCCCTTGTTGCTCCCCGACGAGTCGGCCGGGGCGAAATCCGTCGGGCGGAGCCGGATGCGGGACCAGGCGTCCGAAAGGACGAATCGGCTCCAGGCCTTGGGGCCGGACCCCTCGCTCAGATGCTCGAACGCCACGTCCACGGTGCCCGATCCGCGGATGTTCGCCACCAGGGAGTCCATCGAGCGCAGCGATCTCGGGCCGTTTCCCAGCGCGATGTTGATCACCACGTAGGTCGAGGTCGGGGCCGAGTAGGAAAGCCCCAGGGAGTTGCCCGGCTTGCCTCCTCCGGCGGTCCCCACTCCGATGGAATGGATCGTGCTTCCGTAGGAGGGGCCGGAAACCCATGAGGTCCTCGCCGGAAGTCGCGAAACGAGGTCGTAGTCCTCGAAATCGTCGAGGAGGATCGAGGTCAGGGCCTGTCGGATGCTGTCGGGGATCCCCTTCCAGGTCGACAGCGGATCCTGGTGCGAGGAGCGCGGAGGACCTTCCGCCTGGAGGCGGATGCGCGCTTGTCGTCCCCGGAGGCTGTCGTCGACGCGGACCTGGATTCTTCCGCGCGCGATCGCCGAATCCCAGAAGGAGAACGCGAAGGGCAGCGAGTCGCCGCGATCGGTCCGGACGCGCAGCCCTTCCCCGCGGGCGCCCACGGATCGGAAGTCGAAGGTGCTGGAGTCGAGTCGCATCGTCACCACCGTGGGTCCGCTTGCGGGACGATTCCAGTCGGAGAGGAGGGAGTCCACCGGGAAGGTCCGGGCGGCGAGACTGTTCTCGGTCTCGAAGGTGTTTCCGACGATCCGCTCCTCCGCGCAGGAGGCGAACAGGAGCGTTCCGGCGACGATCCCCCAGCGGGACGAAAGGCGGGTCATGGGTGCCTGTCCGCCGGGGCCGAAGGGAAGAAGGCCAGCGAAAGTTGCATGACCCGATCTGGCTTGCGGGATCTCCCCACCCGTTGCTGGATCCGGCGACGGACGTCGCGGAGCATTTCCCGGACTTCCTCGAACGCATCCTGGTCGAGGGCCAGGGTGAGCGAGGAAATGTCCCGCTCTCCAGGGGGGAACGCCTCCAGGGCTTCCACGGCCAACCCGAGGATCTGGGCCTGGAGTCGACGCACCACGGCGGCCTTCTCCGCCCCCCCAGCGGTGAGATGGGCGTCCCGCAGTCGGGGAACCCCCGCTGGGCCCCGCGCGAGAAGGCCCGCGCCCAGGAGGGCATCGACCGCATTTCTCACCTGGTCGACACCGACAGGAGGATGGATCCGCGCGGCGATCTTCTCGGGGACGGCTTCGGGCCCCAGGACCTCGACGAGGGCACGAACGGTCGCCACCCACCAGTTCTGGAAGATCTCCAGCTCGGCGGATTCAAGCTCCCGGCGCGCCACGTCCCTCAGGGCATCCGCGCGGTCCCGCAACTCCACCTTTTCCTTCTGCCCCCTCGCACGCGCGAGGGAAACCAGGATCTGGAAATATTCGGCGGCCCGCCCCGTCAGTTCGAGGTGTTCCAGCACGCGGGGAAGGAAGCGGATGGGCAGGTGGGCCTGGTGGTGGATCACCCGATGCAGGTAGCCCGCCTCCATGCCGAGATGTTCGGCCATGGCGCGATAGGACCAGGCACTCGAAGCGATCTTCCCCTCCTCGTAGGCGTCTCGCAGCAGGTCTCGGTAGTCCTGCACCTCCCAGATCGATCGCATCCCCACATTGTACCTCGAAATGAGACGCGCCGCTCCGGGGCTCCGGCCCGGTTTGTTGCGAATTGCGCAACGCCGGGAAGAGGGTCAGGTCCGTCCTGGAGTCTGGTGGAGCAACTCCACGCCGGCGGGATCGATCTGCAGGAGGATTTCCAGATCGGATCCGGGGAGAAGTTCCTCCTGGAACAGGCGATGGAGGCACCTGCCGAAGGCATCGAGCATTCCGAGCCTCTCCCAGGAGTCCGCCGCGACCGATTCGTCGAGGAACCGGATGACGATCCGTTCCAGCGGCCAACGGACGCCGCCCCGAACCTTGTGTTCCCGGAGGCGGTCCACCGAGTGGATGCGCTCGATCAGGGAACTCTTGGTGCCCCGCTGATCCCAGTCGAGGCTTCGCAGGAGGCCCTTCAGGGACTTGGCTTCGTTCAGCCCGAGGAACGAGCGCTGCAGGTGCCCCAGGAGGACGCTGCGAAGATCCTCTCCCGAGGCGGGGCGGAACACGGGGGTGGGTCGACTCAAGGCGACCGGCCTCCAGCCGACGGGAAAGTGCCGACCGGGGCGATTGATGTCGGAGGCCTGGATGTTGTCGCGTGGAAGGGAACCGTCGCAGGCCAGGATGCCGGCCGTGAGCACCTGTTCCGTGGAGAGGTGCTCGGGCGCTCCTCCCCCGAGGGAGACGGAGGTGGAGGAATGGGCTCCGTGCGAGGTGCGCAGAACGCTGTAGAAATTCCCATCCCCGCGGTCCGAGGAGGCGTGTTCGTAGTCGGAGAGCCGGGTGAAGCGGGTTCTGGTGAAGGGACGTTCGGTGCGGGTTCCCGACAGGTCGAGGATGTCGAGGACCTCGACGGCGCTGTCGCGCAGGGGGACGACCGGGATGGTCCCCGAGCGATGGTCGAGATGGATCGGCTCGGAAATGGTCTCGAAGGCGTTGACGAAAACCGCCGAATTCAGGCGCATGCTGCGCTTTCCCACGCTTCGCTCGAGGAATCGCGGCACGGGATCTCGGAACTTGATCTTCACCTGGATGCTGGAGCGGGCCTGGGCGCTGCCTTCCAGGCGCACGAAGCGGAAGCCTTCGTCGTGGCAGAGGAAGTCGCGGAGGCCGAGCAGCGCGGAAGGGCTGTGGGCGTGCGGCCAGACCAGCGGTCGGGTCTCGTCGGCGCCGGTCAGTCTCATGGTGTTCGCCGACCCTGGGCCTCCGTCGATGGACGTCTCCACCGACTCGACATGGCGCAGGAGGGCGTGTTGCAGGGCCCATGCGGCGGCGGCATCGCCGGCGAGGAAGAGGTCGATGCCCCGCTCGACGAGCAGGGAGGAGGGGGCCACGGCCTTGATCGTGATTTCCAGGAGGCCCGTTCCATCGTCCAGGCTGCGGAGGGAGCACGAGGAAATGGAGCCCCGCAGGAGGGAACGCGGGCTGGAGGCCAGGAAGCGGAGGGGGCGATCGTGCCCGACCACGGGGCGCGACAGCACCTCCGCCCCGACGGCGAGGTCCGGCGTCCGGGGGCCTTTGGAGCTGGGCACGAGCTCCACCATGCACACGGAGGGCAAGGGCTGCCCGATCCCGGGCTCGAGCATCTCCATCACGTGGAGCGCGATCCCGTCCTCCTCCAGGTCCAGGGTCTCGCGGATTCGGGCGGAGAGGTAGGCGAACCCCTCGAACAGCCGCTCCACGTAGGGGTCGCGGTCCTTGACGGCGGACTTGGAGAGCAGATACGCCGACTCCGGATGTTCTTCCGAGAACACCTGGCCGTCCTGCTCCAGGGATCGCATCTCCGCCAGGAAACGCGTATTGAATTCGGGCATCGGAATCTCCGGGGACGGCACCCTGAGTCGTGCCGCAGTGTAGGGCAATGGTAGGAAATCGCCGGAGGGGGAGTCCCGCCGTCGGGGTGATTCTCCTCACACATCGCGATGTTTTCTGTCCACTTGGTTACTATTCTAGGGAAGTGCTCCGGCCGAGCACGCACTCCGCTGGCGCGCCAACCGGTCCGCCAAATCCTACGCAGACCATCTCGCCGAAGGTCCCCGTGTCAGAATTCGCCGCACTCGTCCACGATCTCGCCGAACCGATTCCCGGGGGAGCCCCCGCTGGGGAGGATCCGAAGTACTTCCCCGAGTACGAGTTCGTGAAGGCGGAGATCGCCAAGATGACCTCCCGCGAGTGGGACAAGGTCGTGCAATCCTGCGAGGCCGTCCTCACCACGCGATCGAAGGACATCGTCCTCCTGTGCTACGATCTGGTGGCCAGCATGATCGAAGGCGGATGGCCCCGGGCGGCCGCCGTCGGCGAGGCGTTCCTCCAGCTGTGCGCGAACCATTGGGAAACCATCCATCCCGTCCGGGATCGCGCCCGTCAGAATGCGTTCAAGTGGCTGGTGGAAGACCGGACGCTCGGGACCATCGAACCTCTTTCCGCCGTCGAAGCGGATCACGAAGCCCTCCTTTCCCTGGTCTCCTCCCTGGACGGCATCCGGAAAGTCCTCCAGGAGCGCTATCCGGACGACGCACCGTCGATCAAGCCCTTGATCCAGGCCATCCAGGAGCGGGCCAACGCCACCAAGCCGGCTCCGGTCGCGGCCCCCGCTCCCAAGCCCGAGCCCGTGGCGACTCCGGCTCCCACGGAATCCTCCTCCTCCCCGGCGCCCTCCGCCTCTTCCCTGGTTCTCGACGGAGGCTCCAAGACCGATCTCCTGCGCGGACTGCAGAAGATCGCACTCGGCCTGGTCGCCTCCGACCCCGAGAGTCCGCTGGGATTCAAGCTTCTCCGCATGGTCCGGTGGCAGGAATTGACGGCGGCGCCCCGCAACGAGGGCGGCAAGACCTCCCTCCCCCCGCCGAACGCCCAGCGACGGGCCTGGCTGGAGGCGCAGTACCAGCAGCGGAACTGGAAGGGGATCCTCGAAGTCTGCGAAACCGCCTTCACCGAGCCGGGACTCCACCTCTGGCTGGACCTGCAGTTCTTCGCCATCTCGGCCTTCGAAGGCAAGGGCCTCGACTCGATCGCCCAGGTCCTGAAGGGCGAACTCAAGGCGCTCCTGGGGCGGATCCCGACCCTCCCCGATCTCAAGTACAACGACGGAACCCCGTTTTCCTCGCCCATGGCGAAAGCATGGCTCGACGATCTGTCCAAGGCCGATCGCGGAGGGAGCCAGCAATCCTCTGCGGTCCGGGAGGACACCCTCCACGACGACGTCCAGCAGGCCAAGGAGCTCGCCGCGCAAGGATCGGTCGCCGAAGCCGTCGAGCTTCTCGAGTCCGGCCTCGCCTTCGGGCATGGCAGGAGTCGGGCGATGCGCGCCCTGGAGATCGCCAAGCTCTGCCTGCAAAACGGCAAGGTTCGCACGGCTCGAGTGGTCGCATCCGATCTATATGAGAAGTCCCAGCAGATGGGACTGCCGGCATGGGAGCCCTCGCTCGCCGCTGAAATCTCCGATCTCCATCTGAAGACCATCTCCGCCGCCATCGATTCCCAGCTCGGCTCCCAGGACGAACTCCAGGGCTTGCGCGACCGGGCGATTTCTCAAATCGGTGTAACCCACCCCTCCCTCCTGGCGCGCTCCGACTTCTAGACTTATCCAAGCTGCGCTCTCCTTCCACCCACCCACCAGGAATCCGAACATGGCAGGCAGTTTCCAGAACGAAATCCCTCCCGCTCGCGTGAACATCCAGCTCAGCGTCGACAAGGGGAACGCCAAGAAGAAGATGGAGCTTCCCCTGAAGCTTCTCGTCCTGGGTGACTTCACGCAGAAGAAGGACGACACCCGTCTTTCCGATCGCGAGAAGATCAACATCAACAAGCAGAACTTCGACCAGGTGATGGAGTCCCTCGACCTCGGCGTCCGGACCGTCGTTCCGAACATGGTCAAGGACGATGGATCCGAACTCCAGGTCGATCTCAAGTTCAAGAACATGAAGGCCTTCGATCCCTCCGAGGTGGTGAAGCAGGTGCCCGAGCTCTCCAAGCTCATGGCCGCCCGCAACCTGATCCGCGACCTGGGGTCGAATCTCCTCGACAACCGTGAATTCCGCAAGCGCATGGAGGACATCCTCCAGGATCCCGAGGCCATGAATTCCATCATCGCCGAACTCGACAAGTCCGCACCGGAGAAGGCTTGACCATGTCCGCTGATACCAGCCTCCAGAACATCTACGAGACCATGAACCTCGAGCTCCCCTCCCAGGAGGTGGATCTCATGAAGTTCGCGGATGCTTCCGCGCTCTTCGAACACCAGGCCAGCGAGCGCATCGGCGCGGCGTTGCGCGTCTTCCTGCGCACCGTCATCGACAGTTCCGCATCCATCGAGAAGATCGACCGCGCCGCCATCGAATCCCAGGTCGCCTGGATCGATCGCACCATCAGCGCCCAGTTGAACGTGATCATGCACTCCGAGCCCTTCCAGAAGCTCGAGGCCCAGTGGCGCCAGCTCAAGTTCCTCGTCGACCGCACCGACTTCAAGAAGAACGTCAAGATCGAGCTCCTCAACAGCTCCAAGGACGATCTGCGCGAGGATTTCGAGGATTCGCCGGAAATCATCCAGTCGGCCATCTACAAGCACGTCTACGTCGACGAATACGACACTCCCGGTGGCGAGCCCTACGGGAGCATCATCTCCAGCTACGAATTCGATTCGGGTGCGCAGGATGTCGCTCTCCTGACCAACCTGTCCCAGGTTTCCGCCTCCGCCCACTGCCCCTTCATCGGTGCGGTCGGGCACAAGTTCTTCGGGAAGCAGAACGTCCACGAGCTGCCCAAGATCGACGATCTCGAGAGCTATCTCGATCGTGCGGAGTACATCAAGTGGAGGGGGTTCCGCGAGTCCGAGGACAGCCGCTACGTCGGTCTGGTGCTGCCGCGCTTCCTCCTTCGCCTTCCCTACCATCCCGAGAACAACCCCGTTTCCGACTTCCATTTCACGGAGGCCGTCACCGGGGACGAACACGACAAGTACCTGTGGGGCAACGCCTCGTTCACCTTCGCGGCGAACATGGTTCGCAGCTTCGTGGACAACGGTTGGTGCGTGCAGGTCCGCGGTCCGGAGGCGGGCGGCAAGGTCGAGGACCTTCCGATCCACACCTTCGATGTCGGTCGTGGATCCCAGATGAAGATCCCCACCGAGATCCTCATTCCCGAAACCCGTGAATTCGAATTCGCCAACCAGGGGTTCATCCCTCTGAGCTACTACAAGAACCGCAGCTACGCCTGCTTCTTCTCGGCCAACTCCGCGCGTCAGCCGGAGGAGTTCGAAGATTCGAACATCACCGCCAACGAGCGCATCAATGCGCGGTTGCCGTACATTTTCCTGACCTCCCGGTTGGCCCACTACCTCAAGGTGATCCAGCGCGAGAACATCGGCGCCACCAAGAGCGCCACGGCTCTCGAGCAGGAGTTGAATACCTGGATCAGCGGCCTGGTCACGGAAATGCAGAATCCGGGACCGGAGCTTGCGGCCACGCACCCGCTGAGCTACGGCAAGGTTTCCGTCACGGAGAACCCCGACAATCCGGGATTCTTCCGCGTCGCCATGTCGGTGATCCCCCACTTCCAAGTCGAAGGAATCGACGTCAGTCTTTCCCTCGTCTCCAAGATGCCCCAGGGCAAGTAACCCACCACCCCACCCCCCCAACAACAGGAAGCAAAAATGGCAATTCCCGCCTATATGGAAATCGAAGGGATCCCCGGATCGGTCAACGTCGCCGGTCGCGAGGGCACTGTCGAGGTTCTCGAGTTCAACCATCGCGTGTATCTCCCCACCGACCGCGACGACGGGTCCATCACCGGCACGCGCAAGCACGACGCCCTGGTCATCCACAAGGCGTTCGACAAGGCTTCGGCCCTGTTGTTCCAGCGCGTCTGCACCGGCGAGTCGATCCCCAAGATCACCATCAAGTGGTACGAGATCACCGATCAAGGCGAAGAGAAGCCCTACTACCAGCACGAACTGACCCGTTGCAAGATCGCTTCGGTCCGCTCCTACATGCACAACGTGAAGGATCGCACCAAGGAGCAGTACGTGCACCAGGAAGAAGTGACCATCCGCTACGAGAAGATCTCCTGGACGTTCCTCGACGGCAACCTCCTGCACGCCGACCAGTGGAACTCCCGCTGATCTCCTGATCCGACGAATCGCCGTCCGGTCCCCTTTCGGGGGGATCGGTCGGCAACCCGCGGCCCATGCACGAAGGACTCTTCGAAAAATTGGTGGGAACGTACGCCGACGGCACGCCTGTCCGGTCGGTTTCCGTTGCAGCCAGGCGGTCGCGCAGCGTGGTGGACCACATCCAGCACCTGATGGAGACCCGCAAGGGATCCCTGGCCCACATTCCGGACATGGGCATGCCCGACATCGGGGACTTGTACCGTCGGCTCCCGGGAAGCACCGCCGAAATCCAGTCCGAGCTCGAAACCCTCATCCGGAAGTTCGAACCTCGACTGACCAGCGTCCGGGTCCAATTCCACGAATTCGATGCGGCGGCGGCCCGAGTCCGATTTCGCATCACGGGGACTCTCCAGGGCGAAGGTCGCCTGCAGCTGGAGTCCTCCTTCTTCCCCGACGGACGAGGGTCCGTGATTCATGCGGGGTAAACCGTGTCTGATCTGAAACGCTACTTCGACGAGGAGATGCGGTATCTTCTCGAGGAAGGGCGAAGATTCGCGCGCAGGTATCCGGAGACGGCGCGCGCCTTGTCCATCGACGAGGTCGAGGATCGCCACCCGTACCTGGAACGGCTCTTCCAGGGCTTCGCCTTCATCGCCGCCAGGATCCGGCAGGACCTCGACGGCGAAGAAGACCAGATCGCCGATGGGTTGCTCGATCGCTTGCTTCCAGGACTCGAAGTCCCGCTTTCTTCGTGCTCCATCGCACAGTTCCAGCCCAAAGCGGAGGTCCTCGAGCCCCTGCTGGTTCCGGCCGGGGCCTCGGTCCGCAGTCGTCCGATCGCCTCGTTGGGACGGGAGTTGCAATTCTTCCTCTCCCAGGAAACCGTCGTGCATCCCGCCGTCCTCTCCGAGGCCCGCCTGGATTTCCAGGACGCCGGCGCCGGGGAGCTGCATCTCTCCCTGACCGGCAGCACCAAGGATGCCGTTCTCGACCTGTCCAGGCCGTTCGACCTCTTCCTCGGGGGGGACACGTCCTCCGCCTGGTGCCTGCATCACTGGCTGTGCCGGCGAGTGGAACGCGTCGAATGCTCCTTCGACAACGCCCCCTTCAAAACCTGCGGGGCCGGGATCTCCCCTCTGCGCCTGTCCGCGAACGGGGGGCGCCCGGGGGGATCGGAGATGCAATCATCCCTTCTGGAATTGCGCGATTTCCTCTGCATCGACGAGATCTCCCGCATGGTGCGATTGCGGGTGGCCGAGAACGGAACTTGTCGCAATCTCCGCGTGCGGTTCTTCTTCTCCGGAATCCCTCCGCGCAATCTGGCGACCTACGTCTCGCCCTCGACCGTCCATCTGAACGTCGGGTTGGTGCGCAATGAAACCCTTCGCCCCTGCCAGAACATTCCCCTGGACTCCGATTGGGGGGATTTCCCCCTCCAGCCGACCCAGGATTCGGGCGAGGAGATCATCGATCTCTTCGACTTGGAAGGGGTATCCGCCGCGGACCCCACGAAGCGTCGCGGATACGAGCGATTCGAGGGTTTCATGGGCGTCACCGGTGCGCCGCCAAGGTGTTCCTTCCGGCTGCATCGCCGCACCAACCGGTCGGGAGCCTTGCGGTGCTCGATCCACGTGGAGCGCCCCATGGATGCCGAGTTCCAGGACGAGTACCTGCGTCCGGTGGCGGTTTCGTGCGACGGGAACCTCCCGCGGGAGCACCTCAAGGCCGGGGACTTGTCCCTCGCGGGAACGGGGATTCCCGGTGGCATCCAGTGTCGCGCCCTGATGGATCCGACATCCATCTACCGGCCCTTGGAATTGGCGGAAAGCCGTTGGCAACTTCTGGGGTCCCTGCAGAGGAGCCTGCGCGGATTGCTCGACCCGAAGGGGCTTCGCTCCCTGCTCGCGGGGCTGGCATGGGATCCTCGGGGAGGCCGTCGCGCGCTGGTGGAAAACATCGCCAGCATCCGTTCGGGGCTTCTGCACGAAATGGAGGAGGGTGTCCATCGACCGGTGTGCCGCATCGAGATCGAATACGGAGACCCGGCCTTGGCCGAGGACTCCTGGGAGCAGTTCGGTTTGCTCGACGTCTTCGCCCGCCACCTGTGCAGGCTTTTCCGCTCGCAATTGCCCGAGGACACCGGACTCCGGTTGTCCCTTCGGGTTTCCAACCTGGACCTTTCGCTGGAGCACCAGGCATGAGCCCGACGGACAGCGGCTCCTGGAAAGGGGCCTCGAGGGAGTTCGAGTTCGCCCAGTGGATCCGGTTGTGGCTGCGCGAGTGCCAAGTGGAGGGACGATCCGCCCACGACCTCCTCACGCTGCTGGAAGAGTCCTTGCGGCTCGCCCACAGCGGCTCCCTGGGGTTCGCGCCACAGGATATCGCCGAATTCCGTCCCTCTTCCGAAGGGGGGAAGGCCGCCCTCTCGTTGCACTTCCTGGGCCTGAAGGGGGCGAGCTCCCCTTTGCCCGGGTATCTGACCGATCTGCTGCAGAGCGCCCACCCCGGAGCCCCGGGTTTGCGCGCCTTCCTGGAGATCTTCGAGAATCGCCTCTACCAGCTCCAGGCGATCGCGTTGCTGAGCCGGCGTCCGGGCGTGCGCGAGGAGCTTCGCAGCGCGGATCGACTCTCCGCGAGACTCCGCAGCCTCGCCGGGGTCGATGAGGAGGGACAGGCCTCCCGACGCATGGGGGGCATGGGGCTTCTGGCTCCCAAACGCAAGTCCGCCCGGAGCCTGGAAATCCTTCTGGCTCGGCAGCTTTCCCTCAGCCCGGTCAAGATCCAGGATCGATGCGTCAGTCTCATCGCATCCCCCAAGCCTCCCGCCCTGGGAGACATGAAGCTGGACGGCCGTCAGCCGTTGGCCGGGGCCATGCGGTGCGGCGGGGAGCTCCTGAAGATCCGGATGGGGCCGGTACCCTGGGCGAAATTCAGCGAAATCACCCGGGATACGGAAGCCTTCCGGATCCGGATGCGATCCATCGTCGACGAGTTCCTGCCCAGGCCCATGGGTTGGATCGCCGAAGTCGTCCTCGATGTTTCCACGGTACCCGGGGATGTCGGGATCCGTCTGGGGGACGGACCGGCTCCGGTGCGCATCGGGCAGGGAGCCTGGATCGGGGAGGGGAAAACCTCGACGCTGCTGACGGTGGTTTCGGAGAACCCGCCGCCGCCGCGGGAGTTCCACGAAGCGGAGGGCTGACCCTGCTTCGCGGAACCCGGGCTCTCCTCAGCGGAACAGGCTCGAGTTCAGGGTGACCTTGAAGAACTCCTTGTCGAGGAACGGGCCGCCCGGCACATCGAGCCGAACGGAGACGGGGATGTCGACGATGTAGCTCTTGTCCTTGAAGCTGAAGACGCGCTCGGTCATGCCGGCCGAATGCAGGTCGAACAGTCGCAGGAGCGCCCATTCCCCATCCCGTCGCTCCTCGAAGTTTGAGGTGATGGTGCTGGCCACCAGCGCCACGCCGCTCTGGCCCTTCTGCGGCCATTTTCCGACGATGCGCTTCTCCCCTCCGTAGGCGGCTTCCGCGGCCTGGCCGCCCAGACGGAATTCGACCTTGGCGCGCGAATCCCCCTTTATGGAAATGGTGGTGTTGCACCCTTTCCAGGAGCCTCCGCCCTTGCCGTAGAAGAACGCTCCCAAGCGCAGGATCTTCCGGAGACCTTGCAAGGAGGTGGCGTCGAGGGCCGGCGCGATGCCGTTGCTGGTGCGCGGCTGGATGTCGTCCCCCTGGACATCGACGATGTTCTCGATGGATTTGAGGTACAGGGCCACGGCTCCGGTCTGGGGATTGATCATGTGATCGATCTCGTCGATGGAGGCCTCCGTCTCGGCATAGGGATCGAAGGGGTAGTTGCCTCGAACGAGATTCTGCCAAGGCTGCCACACCTGCTCCCGGAAGGCCGTATTCGCCGCTTCGGTGGCGATGGGGACGAGGTTGCGGGCGATGGACAGCAGGATGTCGCGCGAAAGCCCATCCCACCAGCCATGCAGGCCTGCCGGGAGCTTGTCGCGGATCGCCGAGGCTTCCCCGAGGCCATGGACCAAGGGGTTCTTCGGGTCCTGTCTCAGGACGGCCCCCGCGAATTCCATGACATCCTTGCCGTTTCCCTGGTCGCCCAAGGAGACCGCGAGTGCCTGCAGGTCCTTGGAATAGTTGGTCAGGCTTCCTTTGGTGGCATCTTGCGCCCAGGCGATCTGGGCGGAGAGCCCTTCGGCGACCCTCAGGTGGACGGCCTTTTCGCCGGGAGGCAAGCGGGCGGACACGGCATCCACGATGGCCTCGGCTTTCTTGGCCATCTTGTCGAGTTTGCCCGGGAGCTTCGGGGGAAGACCGGGCGAGCCCGCTTCCGGAGACAGGTCGGTCTCTTCGAGGAAGCGGGAGAGGAAGGCGAGAAGCCCCTTGGGGTTCTGGCGATTGTAGGGGCTGGAGAGGATCTGGAGGGCCCCTGCGAGCCGCTGGTTGTCGGAGGGGAGCTTGCAGCGAGAGGTTTCGAACAGCTTGGCCCACTCCTCGACGAAGCCATCGACATACCGGCGCCGGAGCTCGACGATGTTTTCCTTGGAGGAGGCGGTGCCTTCGTTCGCCGACCCCAGCACCCAATCCGGCTTGCCGTTGGCCAGCGCGGTGAGGGTGGGCTCGATGGCTTCCAACCAACCGCGGCGGGTGTAGGCGGGCGGGATGAGGAAGTCGGAGCATCCCAGGTCCTCGACCTTGAGGCCCAGGGAGTCGCTGTTGAAGGACGGAAGAGTATCGGCGGCAGCCAGGATGCGGGCGAAATTGCCGGATTGGTTCTTGGCCGCACCCAGCTGGAGTCGCGTGGAATGCGCGAGGGTGGGGTCGAGCGCTCCCAGCCACCCCTCGTCCTCGTCCTCCACGTGCCGCACCACCCATTCCGCGAGTCGAGGGAGGGCATCCCGCACTTGGGGGGGGAGAGGATCCGACAGGCCCAGCGTGTTGGCCCAGGCGTGGACGATGGCGCTCGAGAGCCCTTCGGTCCCTTCCTGGTCTTCACCCTGGCTCCAACCGTCCTTGCTGATCAACAGATAGGTCTTGAATTCGCGGTACAACTCCCCAAGGTCGGCGTCCTGGTGCGTCGCTTGGGAGACCAGTCGTCCAACCAGGGCCTCCTGGGAGGCGAAAGCCGTGGTATTGAGGATCCCCAGGCGGCGTTGGAGTTCGATCGACACCTTGGGTTTGTACTCGCTGCCGGGGTAGAAACCCGGGGCCAGGGACCAGGGGCGTCCCCGAGTGATTTCCGTGTACAAGCTGTCGAGGGTGAGGAGGGACCCCAGGGAGGAGGCCATGTCTTCCGGGGTTTCCCAGGGGGAGATGGTCGCCGCCTGGAGGCGTTGATTCCAGGAGCGGACCATGCGACCACCCACGAAGGATCCGTGGAGGGACACCACCACCAGGAGAGCCGCCACGATGGCGCTTCCAAGGAGACTGAGGGTCGCCAGAACCGATGCCTTCACTTGGCGATGGGCGGCCAATCGCGCCAAGGAGGGCTCGCTGGCGATGATCCGCAAGATATCACGGGGCTGGGCCGAGTCGCCCCCGTCCGCCGAGGCGGAACCGGAGGCCAGGAAGTAGAAGCCTCGAAGGAAGGGCGGGGACTTGGTGGTGAACCCCGCGGCGATGGCGGCACACCTCTCCTTGACGACGGCTCCCTGGGACTTGAGGATCTGGAGGGAACGGTAGACCCCTTGGGGGTCGAGAGAGGATTCCCAGGCGCGAGCCAGCAGGCCGGGCTCCTTCTCCTCCAGACCCGACTGCAGGCGCGACCAGGCTTCGTCGAAGGATTTGGGGAGGTTTTCCTGGCGTCCCCAGGGGAGGCGTGCTCCGGGGAGGGTGGTCAACAGCTCGGCCAACCCCGGTGAGAACTCCTTCGGGGTCGGAAGCAGGATGTGGACCGGGAATTCCGTGGCGCTGGCCTCGGCCAGGAACGCCAGATTGCCATGCAGGGCTCGATCCCCCGCGGTGGCCTGGTCGTGGAGATGGACCAAGGCCGCATCGACGGGCCGAACCTTCCCCAATTCCTGGAGTCCCTCGACGAGGAAGCGGATGCGGTCGGCGTTGGGGGCCGTGGAGGAGTCGGGCAGGGTGCGCGGGAGGATCACCACGATCTGGTCGACCACCAGCCAGTCGGCCACTTCGGCGAACCCGCCGGAGAGTTCATGGGAACGCGAGGTCGTCAGGTTCCGAGCCCCGAGCTCCTCGAGGTGGGATTTGAGCGCGGCGGGATTCCTGGAAATGCCCCAGAGGATCAGGCGCGATTCGAAATCGGAACGAGCGAAGACGCCGGATTGGACGTCAGTGGCGCTGGCGCTGGCGAGCTTGCGGAGGTCCCCCAGCAGGGGAGCCTTCCAGGTGTCTTCGAAGGCATCGGCGGCATCGGACTTCGCCCCGCGAGCCAGGGCGCGGATCAGGGCGCGCTGGCGGAGGATCAGACCGATGGCCAAGCCGGTGGCGAGCCCCAGACCGGCGGCGGTCCACCCCCACCAGGGCAGGGAATGGAGCAGGACCAGGGAAGTTGTCGTGGTGGCGACGACGAGGAGAATCCAGATCGTCAGGAACCAGAACCAGAAAGTCTTGAGCATCGGAGGAGTCCGTCAGTTTCCGGTGAGCATGGCGAGGAAGAAGTAGATGCCGCACCCCAGGGCGAGCAGACCCAGGGAAATCCACCACAGGGCGCGACCGGTGCGCTCCTTGGGGCGATGTCCCGCGGGCGCGTCGAGGGAGGGGACCCAGGGAGCGTTCCGAGAGGGGTGGTTGGCGTCGCGGGACAGGAGGTCCTTGACCAGTTGCTGCAGCACCTCGGGGGAGTCGAGACGGTG
Organism: Fibrobacteria bacterium; assembly: GCA_020633825.1. GTDB lineage: Bacteria > Fibrobacterota > Fibrobacteria > UBA5070 > UBA5070 > UBA5070. Next base: position 560,972 of record JACKCV010000001.1, read on the forward strand.
CTTGCCCTGGAAACCCAGGACGATGCATCGAGCGTAGAGGTCGAGGGCGCCGGAGAGCTCCGGACGAAGCTGCAGGGCGGCGATCCGGTCGAAGAAGGTGGAGCCGGCGGCCGGATCCTGGAACCGATGGGCGGCGAGGGAATGCCCGAGCCACTCGAGGGAGATTTCCGTGGTGGTGAACACGATCTCGTCGAGCCAGGCGGCCAGGGCGAAGGTCGATTCCTCCACGGCGCGCGCCGGATGCCCTTCGCGGCGGGCCTGGTCGTTGAAGGCCTGGAGCAACGTGTCCAGCTTGGCATGCAGGCTGGACGGATCGAGGGTCTTCTGGCTGGAGAGGCCGAGGCCTTCCTGGAAGACGGGACCGGCGAGGCGCTCCAGGGGGGTCATGCGCCTTCCACCAGAAGCTCGATGGAGGCGATGCCCAGCGAGGGGTGGCTGTAGACGCACAGGGCGCCTTCACCTTGCAACTGCATCCAGAGCGGACCCGAAGGGGAAAGTTCCAGGAAGATGTGCCCGCCCGAACGGAAGAAGGTCGGGGGAGAGCAGAGCCTGGCTTCGATTCCCGGCAGCGCACTGGTGATGATGGCCTGCAGCCTGGAGCGCGGAGCGACCTTGGCGTGCTGGGAGAACAAGGGCAGGAACTGGTCGGCTCCCATCCCGGTGGTGATGGCCAGGATGAACCGCTTGCCGGTGGCGAGGAAATCGGGGGGGATCTGGATTCCCTGGACGAGGGGAGATTCCTTGGCGAAGGCGCGGACGAGATTGTTTTCGCGATGCTGCGCCTGCAGCAATCCCGCGACTTCCGACGCCAGCCTGGGAAGGCTGGTGATGGATTGCAGGTGGTCGTAGGGAGTGGACGTCGCCGGCTGCCCTCGAAGGAAGGCCAGACCGGACTGCAGGACGGCCAGGGCTTCGTGGAGGCGTTCGGGATGGACTTCGGGCAGGGTGCAGAGGTGGTCGAGACTCGCGGCGCTGGTGGCGAGGAGCATGGATTCCAGCCACAGCCGGATTCCCGCCGGGTCGTTCCCGGGATTCTGACGTCCCAAGTCGCTGCCGCGGGATCGGACCAGGCGCAGCAGTTGGCTCGCGAATCCCGAAAGCAAGGGGGAGGCGTGGATGTCCAGAAGCAGCGGTGTGGTTTCCTTGGAAAAGACCGGACGCCCTTGGGCGTCGCGAATGATGTCCCCGATGGGGAGCATCATCATCGATCCCTGGGGATCGGTGGAGAATCGCAGGGAAAGGTTGGGGATCAGAGTCGGGATCTCCCGAGCCGCACCACCCACGGATTCGTCGATCTTCCGCTGCACGACCTGTCGGAAGGTGCGCTGTTCGCCGATGCGCGGGGCGTCGTCGAGGGGGGATGGCACCGCGAGGAACACGCGGATGGAAGCGTGTTCGACGCCCAGGCTTTCCGGGATTTCCCGGACCAGGGACGAACTGCCGGAGGTCCTGGTGTCGAAGGGAATCCCTCCGGGAAGGACCCCGGCGCAGGATTCGATCCGGATCTGGCGCGTGGATTCCAGGAGGGAACCGTCGATGCGCAGGCGCTGGAAGCCGAATCCTCTGCTGGCGGGGACTCCAGGATGGCGAAACGCACGCTCGAGAGAGTGGTTGTCGGCGTTTTGGAAATGCTGCGGAAGGAGGGCGAGGCCGTCCGTCCAGGCTGTCTGTGGGGTCATGGCGCGATCCTCATGGGAATGTCCAAGCTAGAAACACGCGCAAGAGGTCTATCTTGCAAGAAGAACCCTGCAGCTCAGAGAGTCTACTCATGTTCCTGCCGAATGCTCCGGCCCCCAAAAAAACGATCCTGACCGTCCTCCTGCTTGTGGCCCTGGTTTCCCAGGGACGAGCGGAGGAGCGTTCCACCCTGATCCTCTCGACCAGCCCGGACAGCGCGGTGGTGGTGCTCGACGATGCCGATGCTCCGGAGCGGCAGAAGACGCCGTACAAGAACGAGAGCATGATCCCCGGCAAACACCGGATCGTGGTGCGCTCCCCGAATCCCGCCCATGTGTCGGGGCACTACGAGGTCGAAATCCCCGCGGGTGAAACGGTGGTCCTCGATCACGTCTTCGCCTATCGGACCAAGGCGCACGGCATGGAGGCCCTGTCCCTGGCGCCCTGGCAGGTCGGAGCCGACCTGGGGTTCGAGTACCACACCTACCTCGGCTTCAACGCACCTTCCTCGGGGGTTCCCAGCAAGGACGGTGCAACCGCTTCGGCCATGGATTTCTCCGGAGCCTACGAGCCGGATTCCCAGCCGACCAGCAAGCAGCTTCCCATCACCCTCCGGATGGGGTTGCCGGCGGGCGTGGAACTTCGCTTCGGATTCCCCTTCGCCGGGCGGACCGAAGCCGATGGCAGCGGTGGATTCGGTCTTTCCGACGTCCGCATGGGCTTCAAATGGACCCTCGACGAATTCAACAGCGCCGTCGATGCCCAGTGGCGATTCGGCAACGCGGTCCCCTCGCGGCTCGGGGAACGTTCCAATTCGCTGCAACTCTCGGCGATCACCAACCAGAAGTGGAAGAAGCTCGATGTCCTGGGCCAAGCGGGCTGGAGAGGGATCTTCCGGAGTCTCGACGACCCGGACCACTCCCCAGGCGATGCCTTCTTCCTGCACCTGCGCGGCGGTCTGCTCCTGGCCGACAGATTCCTCCCCAACCTCCAGGCCGACGCGGAGGTCCGCCTGCCCGATTCCGACTCCGGTGTCGCGGGAGACGCCGCCTATCACGTCGCGATCGTTCCCGGCATGGTGCTGTACGCTTCCCGTGGTTTCGACGCCGAGATCGGGATCCCCATCCGCCCCTTGGCGAGCAACGCGGAAACGTTCTGGGGTTTGCGGGCCTCGGTGTCCATGCGTTTCGGTCTCCCCGCTCCGGCCACGACCCAGCGTTCCGTCCAGGGAGCCCCTCCGGGTGTCTACGCGGCTCGGCGCAACGAAACCCCCATTTCCGCAGCCGGCCACGTCCTCCTCGACGCCCGCGAGGTCACCAACGCGGAGTACCGCGCCTTCTGCGACAAGACCGCCAGGGAGTACCCTCGCGACCCGGATTTCCCGGGCCTGCCGAACTATTTCACCTCTCCGGCCACGGCCAAGTATCCGGTCGTGAACATTTCCATCGACGATGCGCGCGCCTACGCCGCCTGGGTCGGCAAGCGTCTTCCCACGGTCGACGAGTGGAAACGGGAATTCATGGACTCCCAGGTTCCGGCCAACGCGGTCGCCTGCGGGCTCGAAGCGCCCGAGGAAACCGATTCCAAGGACCAGGGCGCCGGCTTCCGACATTTCGTCGGCAACGTGGCGGAGTGGGTCGAGAACGACCGAGCCACCGGATCGGCCGCCTACATCGCCGGAGGGTTCTTCTCCCTGCCGCGCGAGCGCTGCCTCGACAAGAACCGTTGGGTCGATATCGCAAGCCCCATGGGAGCCCGCTACATCGGAGTGCGGCTCGTGACCGAGGTGCGCTGATGAAATGGATCCCGACCCTCCTGGCGGGTGTGATGGCATGGGGCACGGTGGTATCCGCCCGCCCCCTGAACAAGGTCAAGAGGGACATCCTCACCGTGGCCATCCGGCCCGGCCCCCTGCCCTTCGGAGTGGTGGCCAAAGGAACCGACAAGGGTTTCGACTACGATCTCGTCGCCGCGATCGCCGAAGGCATCGGGGTGCATTTCCGCACGGTCGAAGTCGAATCCCTGGTCGAAGCGCAGGATCTTCTCAGCCGGGACAAGGTCGATCTCGTCATCGGGGGAGTGCGCGCCACCCCGCGCCTGCGGGAAACCGCATTCCTTTCCGGGCCCTACTACACCACCGGGCTGGGCATCCTCACGTTGCGCGCGAACCAGAACCTGTACACCCTCTCCGACCTGGAAGGCCGACCCGTGGCGGCCACACCGGAGTCCGGTGCCGACAAGCTGCTGGAATCCTTCCTCTCCAAATCGAAATTGGAGATGGTGCGGACCATCAAGGACGGCGTGGAGCTGCTGCAGAGGGGAGATGTCGAAGCGGTCCTGGGGGATCAAGCCACCCTGGCTGCCCTGGAGCAGAAGGCCCAGTCCTTCCGGTTGCTGGACGTCAGCCTGACCCAGGATGAATTCGTCTTGCTGACTTCGCGCAACAGCGCCTCCCTGCTCGATGCCGTCGACGAACAGCTCCGACGGTTCCGCACCGCCTCCTCGGAGCAGGACATGACCACCCTCGGCGCTCTCTGCGCCAAGTACGGGCTCTCCGAGACCGTGAGCAAGATCATCCGGCCGGGGGCGACGGCACCCGGGGTTCCCGCCGCCTCGCTGCCCAAACCAGTCTCCAACCCCGTCGCGGCTCCTGCCGGAGGGAGTGGTTCGCTGGAAAGCCGGGTTCTCGAGCTCGAACGGACCGTGCGCGACCTCCAACGCCGCTTGGACGCCGCGAAGATCCGCTGAACGGGTCCGGAACGGGGCGGGGATCCCCCGCGGAACCTTCGCCTCCGGGAAAGGCTCCCTGTCGGGCTCAGAAAACCAGGCGGCGTGCGAACTGGTACTTGTTGAGCCAGTAGGTCTCGTCGATGTTGGAGTATTTGACCCCGGACGACGAGGTGGCGTTGATGAACAACCCCTCGCCCATGTAGATGCCGACATGGTCGATGGCCTCGGGGGTCTCGCCGAAGAACAGCAAGTCGCCGGGCTGCAAGGCGAATTTGAAGACCTTGACGCCCACTCCACTCTGCTGCACGGCGACGCGAGGGAGGTCCACCGAGAGCGCCTTCTTCACGACCTGTTGCGTGAAGGCCGAGCAGTCGATCCCTTCCATGGTCTGCCCTCCCCAGAGGTAGGGCACCCCGAGGTAGGTGTCGGCGACGGATTTGAGGATGGACCGGTCGATTTCCTTGCCCGAAACCAGGGCCGCCCGGAGATTCCGCCCCTCGGCGCGGCTGTAGGCGGGACGATTTTCGGCCAATTGGACGAATTTCGGACCGCACCCGGCGAGCGCGAGAAGGGTCAAACCGGTCAGGAACCTATGGATGGATGCGGAAGACACGTCGAGAATTGTACAAAGGAAACGTAAGTTGTCGGGTGGCATGACTCCCCTCAACCACAAGTCCTTCCGCTGGGCCTTCGCCGCGGCCATGATGCTCCTTGCCGCGGTGCCCTCCTTCGGCGCCCCCTTCTACGGGAGGGAAAGCCTCCGGAAACTCCGGGAATTCGGTGTCGCGGTGCGCGTGGTCTGCACCGGCGATCTGGAGCAGCACCAGGATGCTTTCAAGGAGCATGTCCAGAGCCGACTTTCCTCGCGTGGGCTGGAAATCGTCCCGGGCGGCTCGGTAACTCTTAAGTTGATTGTGAACTCCATCCGTTCCGACGACGGCTTCTTCGTGGCGCACATGTCCATGGAACTGCATCAGACGGCTTTCCTCGCCTCCAACAACCGCATGGTCGACGCTCCCACCTGGGACGCATGGAAGATGGGCGAATACCGGGAAGAGGATCTGATGCAGGAGGTCGACGACCTCGCCCGTCAATTCCTGAACGACTACATCGCCTCGAATTGAACCGAACCACTCCACCAACGACCATCCTGGAAACGAACTCGTGACCCAACTTCTCGTCCTTCTTGCGAACCTCCTCTTCTCCGGCTCCTCCCAGCCGGGACTGATCGTGATGGAATACCAGGCCAAGGGGATCCTCGACAAGGCCATTCTCCGCGACGTCTGGGACCGCACCCACCAGCTCACGACGAGGCATCTGCCTGGCCAGACCGTGGGCGCGGAGGAAACGCGCAAGCGGATCTTCGACCAGAGCGTCCTGGTCCCCGCCCGCTGCGACCAGGCCTGCAACACGCGGCTGGGCACGAAGTTGCACGCCAAGACCCTCCTGATGCCCAGCATCGAAAAGACGGGAGACCAGTTGAAGGTTTCCTTCCAACTGGTCGACGTGAAGTCCGGGGACGTCCTCTCCCAGTCCTTCGCATGGTCCGACGGCCGCATCGGCCAGGCCATCGAGTCGGCGCTTTCCGAAGTCCTCAAGGGAGCCGGGAGCGGCTCCTCGGGAGCCGGCGTATCCGGGCGGGCCCTGGGAGCCGCCGCCATGATCGGAGCCGGGGTCGGAGCCGTCCTGTGGCTGGGATTGGATGCTCCCGCCGTGGAGCCCGTCGCCACGCAGCCCGTCGTGGAAGATCCGATCACCGACGTCGTGCTTTGATGTTCGACCCCTCGATGGGGTCCCCTCTGTCTACTCTCACCCGCGCAGGAGCAATCGAATGGTCACCAAGGACATCCGCAGGCTGTTGAACCTTCTCAATCCCCAGTGCACCCGGCTGATGGAGGCTGCCGTGGGGTCCTGCCTGCAACGGACCCACTACGAGGTCACTCCGTTGCACCTGGTGGCGCAGATGATCGACGACCAGAACGGAGACATGCCCAAGATCCTCGCGCACGCGGGCTCCGAGGCCTCCTTGGCTCGTCCCGGGATCCAGCAGCAGCTGCATGCCCTGCGTACGGGCAATTCCGGGCGCCCGGTCTTCTCTCCGGCGCTCATCGATCTCATCGAAGCCGCCTGGTCCGAATCCTCGATCAACCTCGGTGAAACCAAGATCCGCTCGGCCGGCATTCTCCTGGCCTTCGCCCAATCGCTGTCGGTGGTCAACACTCCGCTGGAGGATTTCTTCCGCGGCTTGAAACTCGGCGAGCTGCGCGAGAGCCCCGCCAAAGTCCTGGAAGGCAGTTCGGAATCGAAGGTGGTGGATGCGTCCGCTCCCGCCAACAAGGGAATTCCGGAAGACAGCAACCTCGCGAAGTTCACGGTCGACTTCACCGATCTGGCTCGCAAGGGGCGCATCGATCCGGTGTTCGGGCGCGACGAGGAAATCCGCCAGGCCATCGACATCCTTTCCCGCCGGCGCAAGAACAACCCCATCTTCATCGGCGAAGCCGGCGTCGGAAAGACCGCCGTGGTCGAAGGATTGGCTCTGAAGATCGTGCAGGGACAGGTTCCCGATTCCCTCAAGGGAATCCGGCTCCTTTCCCTCGACCTGGGATTGCTGTCGGCGGGTGCCGGGGTCCGGGGCGAGTTCGAGAATCGCCTGAAATCCCTCATCCAGGAAGTGAAAGCCTCCGACGTCCCCGTGATCCTGTTCATCGACGAGGCGCACACCTTGATCGGCGCCGGTGGCGAGGCGGGGAAGAACGACGCGGCCAACCTTCTCAAGCCGGAACTGGCGCGCGGAGAGCTGAAGTGCATCGCCGCGACCACGTTCACGGAATTCCGCAAATACCTGGAGAAGGACCCGGCCATCGCCCGTCGCTTCCAGCAGGTGGTGATCCCGGAGCCCGACCCCGCCACCGCCGCGGTGATGCTCCGCGGGTTGAGGCAGAAGTACGAACAGTTCCACGGGGTGAGGATCTCCCACGAGGCCGTCGAGGCCGCTTGCGATCTCTCCCACCGCTACATCCCGGCCCGCCAGCTCCCGGACAAGGCCGTCGACCTTCTCGACACGGCGGCGGCCCGGGTCAAGATGGGCCTCTCGACGCCTCCGGCGGCGTTGCAGCGCATCGAACAGGAATTGCTCGACCTCACCTCCCAGGAGGAATCGCTGCGGCGCGACAAGGATCTGCGGCCTTCGGTGTTCCCCTCGGAGCACCTGGCGGAACTGGCCGAGAAGAAAGTCGCCCTGGAAGCCAGGAGGGTGGAAGTCGAGAATCGTTGGAAGGAAGAGCTGGCCAAGGTGCAGCAGATCCTGGACGCCACCGAGAATTCGCCCGCGGGAGCCGATGAATCGTTGTGGATGGAGCTGGAGGCGTTGCAGGGGGAGACCCCTCTCGTCCACGCCCACGTCACGCGCGAAGTCCTCTCCCAGGTGATCGAGGAATGGACCGGGATTCCCGCGGGCAACATGCTGCGCGACGAGGCCAAGATGCTCCTGGAGCTCGAGCCCATCCTCAATCGCAAGGTCATCGGGCAATCCTGGGGGGTGCGCGAACTTTCCCAGTCCATCCGAGCGGCCCGCATGGGGCTGATCCGACCGGAAACACCCCGCGGCGTGTTCCTCCTCACCGGCCCGAGCGGCGTCGGCAAGACCGAAACCGCCAAAGCCATCGCCGAGCTCCTCTACGGAGGCGAGCGTGCCGTGGTCTCCTTGAGCATGTCCGAGTACCAGGACGCGATCTCGGTCACCCAATTGAAGGGGGCCAGCGCCGGCTACGTCGGATACGGCGACGGCGGCGTGCTCACCGAGGGCGTCCGCAAGAATCCCTACACGGTCGTGATCCTCGACGAGATCGAAAAGGCCCACCGGGACGTGCTGAACATGTTCTACCAGGTCTTCGACCAGGGATCCCTGCGGGATGGGGAGGGGCGCGACATCTCCTTCCGCAACGCGGTGATCCTGATGACCTCCAACCTGGGCACGCAGACCATCACCGACATGGCCACCAGCGAAGATTCCTCCTACACCTACGAGGAGTACTCCGAAGCCATTCTTCCCGAGCTCACGGCCCATTTCCAACCGGCTCTTCTCGCTCGATGCAAGGTGGTGCCCTACCTGCCCCTGGGTGCCGATTCGCTCTCCGTGATCGTCGCCCTCAAGCTCGACAAGATCGCACGTCGCCTCGAGGAGACCCACGGCGTGAGCCTGGCCCTGGCCGAGTCCATGATCGACCATGTGGTGCGGCAGTGCTCGCAGGTGCAAAGCGGCGCCCGCCTCATCGACACCATCCTCGATCGGGACATCCTGCCGGGCGTTTCCCGGCTCTTGTTGTCCCGGATCGCCGAAGGGGCCGCCGGCAATCGCATCCTGGTCGGTCTGGGAGAGGAAGGGGAACCCTTCTTCCGCCTCGATTCCGGGGAGTCCACGCCCGAGGGAAGCGAGGCGACCGAAGCCGTCGCGCAACCCGGAGACATTCCCGCGGCTGCTGAGGTCGAGGTCGAATCCTGATGCCGGCCGACGCGTCCCTGTTCGCCTTCGAAGTCGCCGGGATGCCGGAGGACACGTTCTCCGTCCTGGCCTTCGAGGCGCTCGAAAGCATCTCCAAGCCGACCGTGATGCGCATCCTGGCCTTGTCCCGGTCGCATGGCTTGGAATACGACGACCTGGTCTCGCGTCCCTCCTTCCTGCGGGTGCAGCTCGATGGCATGCACGAGATCCACGGGGTGGTGACGGAATTCCACGAGGAGCCCTTCTCCCCGGAAGCAAGCCGCTACGAGATCCATGTGCAGGGGCACCATGCCTTGCTGGCCTTCGGCACCCAGTGCAGGGTCTTCCTCGACAAGACGGCTCCGGAGATCATCCAGAAGGTCCTGGAAGATTCCGGATTGGATTCCAAGCATCTGAAGATGGACATCCGGCGGACGCACAACCCGATCCCGATGCACGTGCAGTACAACGAAACCGATCTCGACTTCGTCCGTCGCACCGCCCAGGCCGCCGGGATCTTCTTCTTCGACACCATCGAGGACTCCGAGTCGGTGATGGTCGTCGGGGACGAACCCGGAGTGTTCCCGGCCGCCGATGTCGACAAACCCTTCGAGTACCGCCCCGGGGCGGGCTTGGTCGAGTTCGACCTTGACGCCATCTTCCAGATCCGTCGCAGCAACCGCATGCACAGCGGGACGGTCCGATTCGGCACCTACGATCCGGAAGCTCCGGGGGTCTTCGGTCGAGGTGCCGCCGAAGGACCCGGCCAGGCGACCTGGTCCACCTTCGACACCTCCCTGCGGGATTCCGCCGAGGCCGCGGAAGCGGCACGGTTCGCGCGCGAGGCCATCCTGTCGGTGCGGGAGCGCATCACCGCGGTCACGCACAATCCGCGTCTTCGCTCCGGCGAGAAGTTCACCATCAGCCAGGAGCACGGAGCCGGATTCGGCGGAGAGTACCTCCTCCTCGAAGTGCGACACGAGGGATCCCAGGAAGGGAGCGTCCTGGGCAACGGTGGCGATGCCCATTACACCAACCGGGTGGTCGCGCAGCCTGCCAATCTTCCCTACCGTCCCCCCAAGGAGGTGGCGCGTCCCAAGGTTCCGGGCATCCTTCTGCTGAAGGTCGACGGTGCGGATGGACAATACGCCCCCATCGACGACGAAGGACGCTACCGTGGCCGTTTCCCCTTCGACGAGGGGGATGCCTCCGAGGGGACCGCGACCACACCGATCCGCCTGGCCGTCCCCTATGCGGGCCCGGGGTACGGCATCCACGCGCCCTTGCACAAGGGCAACGACCTGGTGGTGGCCTTCGAGGACGGGGACATCGAGCGGCCCATCGCGTTGGGTGCCCTGCCGAACCCCTCCAACGGGACTCCCGTCACCAGCGCCAACCGTTCCGAGAGCCAGTGGAAGACCGCCACGGGAAACCAGCTGATCCTCGACGATCTCGAGGAGAAGACCAAGGTCACCCTGAAATCCTCCCTCTCGCGCCAGCTGGTCTTCGACGACACCGAGGCGAGCGCGGGAATCCTCCTGTCCACTCCGGGGGCACGTCGCCTGCTCCTCGACGACAAGAACGGTCTGCTCGAGTTGAGCCTCGCCAGCGGGGCTCATCAGCTGAAGATCGTCGAGCAGGACGAGGACAAGGCCCAGGCCACCCTGTGCACCGGCAGCGGGCACATCCTGCAGTTCGATGACACGGAGGAGAAGATCACCCTCCAGACCGCCGCGGGACATACCTTGGTCCTCGACGACAAGGGCGAATTGATGACCTTCTCCGACGCCAAGGGGAAACACGTCTTCCAGATCGACATCGGGGGTTCCAAGGTGAGCCTCACCACGGCGGGGGACATGTCCTTCGAAGCCAAGGGGAAGCTGGACGTGAAGGCCTCCGAGGTGAAGATCGAGAGCACCAGTGGAGCCATCGCCGTGAAGGCCGCGACCGAAGCCAACATCCAGGCCGGAAGCAACGCCAACGTGAAGGCCTCGCAAAAGCTCGCCATGGAAGCAGGGATGGATGCCGGCCTCAAGGCGGGCATGAATCTGAAGCTCGAAGGAACCATGAACGTGGAGTCCAAGGCTGGAATCGCCAACAAGATGACCGGGACCATGACCAATGTGGAATCCAGCGCCATCAACACCATCAAGGGCGCCATGGTCATGATCAACTGATCCTGCCGGAGCTCGCCCGCAAATCTCCGACAACCGCGCAAACCACTGGAGACCCCGAGATGAAAATCCTCGCCCTTATGTGCCTGGCCCTGACCCTCCAGGGCATGGCCACCTCGATCAAGGACATTCCGCCCGTCCGCATCGAAGCCGTCTGCGAAACCTGCGACAGCGCCCTCAAGTCCACCTTGGACAGCGCCCTCGCCCAACGCGTGAAGGCGCACGGCCTCCGGCTGGCGGTTCCCGGCAAGCCCGCTCCGGAAATCCGTGCGTTCGCCCTGACCGACGATTCCACCTGGACCCTGTCCTACGTCCTCAACAGTCCCGGGGGGACCATGCTCCAATTGGGACGCCATCAGTTCGGGACGAACCTCGCCGAAGTCTACACCGGGGGATTCGATTCCATGGTGGTCGACGCCAAGCGTGTGTTCATCGACGCCATCGAGAGGTCCCGCCAGAAGAAGAAGTGACGGTTCAGGCCACCTCGCCCCTCAGGACGGTCCCCCTGCGGGCGAGCAAGCGCACCGGGAGGATGGTTCCGGGGCGGGCTTCGGGGCCGGGGTGCAGAAGGACCTTCCGGAAATGCGGGGTCTTTCCGATCCACTCCCGCTCGTCGCGTCGGGAGGAGCCCTCCAGCAGGACTTCCTCGATGCGCCCCACCTGTTCCGAGAGCCGTTGGGCGGAGTGGGATTGCTGGAGCTCGATGATCTCCTGCAAGCGGGCCAGTTTCTCCTGGGGCGAGATGGTTTCGGGCTCGAGAGCGGCAGGGGTTCCCGGACGGGCGGAATAGGCGAACATGAAGGCGGAATCGAACCGCACTTCCTCCATGAGGGAAAGCGTCTCCAGGTGCTCTTCGCGCGTCTCTCCGGGGTATCCCGCGATGATGTCGGTGGTGATCGCCACGTCGGGGATGTGTCGACGCAGCCTTTCGACGATGGCCAGGTACTGGTCGCGGCCGTATTGTCTCCGCATCGCGCGCAGGACCCTCGAACTCCCCGACTGCACGGGCATGTGCACATGGGGGCACACCGCGGGGGTTTCCGCCATGGCCAGGCAGACCGACTCGGTGAAGTGCCGTGGATGCGGGCTCGTGAAGCGGATGCGGCGCACCCCGTCGATGCGGCCGAGTTCGCGCAGGAGCTGGGCGAAGGAGATGTCGGACCGCCAGGAATTGACCGTCTGCCCGAGGAGGTTGATCTCCACCACGCCCTTGTCGACCAGCCGGCGGGTCTCCTCCAGGATGTCGTGGGACGGGCGCGACCGCTCCGGTCCGCGCGTGAAGGGGACGATGCAGTAGGTGCACTTCTTGTCGCAGCCGCGTTGGATGGCCACGAAGGCGCTCACGGTGGAGGGGGCGGCCGGGAAGAAGCCTTCGTAGGTCTGGTTGCGATCCACGCCGAGCCCGGTGGTCGCGCCGCGCCGCGGAGCTCCGGCGTCGAGGGCGGAGCCCAGCTTGTCGTAGTGGTCGGGACCGAGGAGGAGGTCGACCTGGGGAATGCGGGCCAGGATCTGCTCCCGGCGGTTTTCGGCCATGCATCCGATCACCCCCAGTCGCGTGCCGGGACGCTTGCGCTTGAGGTGGGCGATGCTGTCGAGCTTCTGGAGGGCCGTATCCTCGGCCTTCTCGCGCACGGAACACGTGTTGACCAGGATCAAGTCGGCGTCTTCGGCGAGGTCCGATTTCTCGTAGCCCCGTTCCTCCAGGATACCCGCCACCAGGGATGAATCGTATTCGTTCATCTGGCAGCCGTAGGTCTCGATGTAGTAGCGCTTCCCGGAATCGGTCTGCGACGTCGTCTCGTTCATGGGGGTGGAAAGGTAGGTCCCCGCCTCGGTGGGGGGGGAGGGTTTCCGTCGCAGCGGCGAGGAGGGAGGGGGGAGGGCCTTGCTGAATCGTCAATGGGCGGGCGGGAGAATTCCATGCCCCACCCCGTCCGGTGGAGCGACCTTCGGAGGGAGCGAATCCGGAACTCGGCGGATTCCTGCACCGCGCACGGGCCCATGGCCCGGTCGCGCCGAGATCGCCACGATCGTCCCCCGGGGAGAAAACGCCATGAAGCGCATCGCAATGCCCACCACGATCCTGACGATCGCCGTCGCCCTGTCCTCGGTCATGGCCGACAATCCCGTGATCTCCCACCGATCCCTCGCCGATCCCAACGGATTCGTCTTCGACGACCGCATCTACGCCATCTGTTCCAACGACGACGACAACGTCAACGGCTACGACATGAAGAGTGCGGTGGTCATCTCGACCAACGACTTGATGAATTGGACCGACCACGGGGATGTCTTCCGGACCACCCGCGATGCGAGATGGGCCGCGGGATCCTACGCCCCGACCGCCATCGCCGCCAAGGGCAAGGTGTACATGTATTTCCCCAACATCGCCTCCGGGGTGGGGGTGTTGATCGCCGATCGCCCCGAGGGCCCGTACAAGGACCCCCTGAACAAGGCGCTGGTGAGCGGTTCGCTGTGTCCCATGCAATGGTGTTTCGATCCGGTGATTTTCGTGGACGACGACGCCGACAAGTCCGCCTACCTGATGTGGGGGGGCGGGACGCCCTACGGCTCGAACTTCCGCGCGAGCGCCCTGAACTCCGACATGATTTCCCTGAAGGGTGCGGTGACCACTCCCAACACCCCCAACTCCTTCGAGGGCCCCTTCATCCACAAGTACAAGGGGAACTACTACGTCCACTATCCGATCCAGGGGAACTCGAACCTGGAGTACTCGATGAGCAGCACGAGCCCCATCTCCGGCTACACCCGCAAGGGCGTCGTCCTGCCCAATCCGACCCTCAACGGCCAGAACATCAACCAGGGGAACAACAGCCACGCCTCGATCTTCGAGTACAAGGGTTCCTGGTACATGATGTACCACGACCGTCGCCTGTTCAAGGCGACCTACAAACGGGACGTTTCCATCGACAAGCTCGAATACGAGTCGGATGGTCGCATGAAGCAGGTCGTCGTGACCAGCGGCATGGCCCAATTGCGGAACTTCGACCCCTACGATTCCATCCCCGCGGCGACCATGTCCAAGCAAAGCGGGATCAAGGCCACCTTCGACGCATCGTCCTGGACGAACTACCTGGTCCCCCAGAATTCCGGTTCCTGGATCCGGATCAGCGCGGTCGATTTCCGTGCCGGGGCCAAACGTTTCCTGGTGGGAGCGGGAACGACGGGGCCGGACGTGAAGGTCGAGGTGCGCAGCGGTTCCGAGAACGGGCCCATCGCCGGGACTTGTCCCATCGCGAACACGGGATCCAAGACCCGGATGCAGACCTCGGCGTGCGATCTCACCGGGTTGTCCGGAGTGAAGGATCTCTTCCTGAAGTTCACGGGGGTTTCCGGGAATGCGAACTTCGCGTGGTTCCGCTTCGAGCCCCTTCCCACGGCGGTCGAACGCGATGGCGCGCGGGAGGTGTCCGCGATGGCATCCACCACCGCCTTCACCATCTTCGATGTCAACGGCCACCCGGTACGACGGATCTTGACGGAGTCGGGGACCGACCCTCGGGATGCCTGGGTGCGCCACGGCAGGGACCTCCCCGTGGGGACGTACCTGATGCGGTCCGGGTCCGGGGAAGTGGTCCGCAAGTTCATCCGCACGGAGGGGAGCGGAGCGAACTGAGGTCGAACCCCCGGAGGGGGATAGGGGGGATCCCGAAGGAGCCTCGGAATCGGAAGGGTTCGAGAGGGGAACGTCCGTGCCCGACTTCGGGGCGGCGTGTCCGGCCCTCCGGAGGGGGGAGTGGAGTCGGAGAGAATTTGCAGTTTGTCGAGGGCCCTTCTCCGCGTCCGGCACGATTGCGCCCGGCCAGTGCGCAGGGTGTTCCGGAGGTCCCTTTGCCACCTCCTACCATCGTTTCGGAAACCGTCATGAATTCCTCCCTCCATCGCAGGCCCTCTTCCCGGAAGGACCTCTCCGCCGATCTCCTGCGTGCCTTGGGTCTGGCGGCGCTGCTTCCCGCCCTGGGGTGGTCGAGCTCCGGGGAGGGATCCCCGAACGATCCGAACCTGTCCTACTTCGGCCGATGGGACCGCACCAATCCTTCGGCACCCCACAGCCATTGGGGAGGGGCCTACGTTCGCACGAGATTCACCGGATGCGGAATCTCCGCCAAGTTCGGGAAGGCCTCCAACGTGGTGGTGCTCATCGATTCCAGGCCGCCCGTGACCCTCCAAGCCGTCCCCGGGACCGTTCTCCTGGCCGCAGGACTGTCCGAAGGCGAGCACTCGATCCTCCTGGCGGCCCGGGACCCCTCCGACGAGTTGGTCTTCCAGGGCTTCGTTCTCGACGCCGGCGCCTCCACTCGGGAGCCGGTACGTTCCAGGGGATTGGTGGAATTCATCGGAGGTTCCATCGTTTCCGGAACAGGAACCCGCAAAGGAGTCGTTTCGGCCTACCCCTGGATGGTTTCGAGTCGCTTGCAGTGCGATCGCACGGTGATCTCCTACCCCCGGATCACCTTGGCCGACGGATACTACTACCGAAAGAGCGGCGATCCGACCGTCGGCATGGAGGTGCAGCACGGGAAGCTCTCGACTCCTCCCAAGTATCCCGCTACGTTCGCCGAATCCGGCGTCGATTGGGATTTCCGCCAGTACACTCCCGACCTCGTGGTGGTGAACATCGGGTCCGACGACGGGGGAACCAATGTTCCCAACGCGAAATTCCAGGCATCGCTCCAGGTGCTGCTGAAATCCGTCCGATTCCGCTATCCTCGGGCGGAGGTCTTCGTTCTGGGGACGTTCGCGGGATATTTCGCCCTGGAGACCCAGGCGGGAGTGGCCGAGCTGGTCCGATCCGGAGACCGGAAGGTCCATTTCATCGACACCAAGGGATGGCTCTCCCCCTCGGATCTCACCGAGCGGGCGTTCCTCACCGATGTGGGGCACGCCAAGGTCGCCGCGAAGCTGACGCCGCTTCTCCAGCCCTATCTGCCAGGATCGGGCAGCCCCGCCGAGAGGGGAGCGATGGCCCTGTCGGATGCGCCGACGGAGGGGGCGACGAACTCGGCCGGGAGTGGTCGTCCGGACTCGCCCTGAACCCGACCCAGGAGTGGTGAGGTCCAACGGGATCGGCGTCGTTCCCCGGCGCCCTCTTCCGCGTCGGGCCCAAGGAGATCCCACGGGGAAGGGTTCCCACGAGGGGAGCGCGGGGCGAGCGCCGGTTCAGGCCGAACGAACCAGCTCTTCCCAGATCGAAGCGAGGTGCTCGAGGTCGTCGACCTCCCGCCAACGAGGGAGGCCATCGAGCTCCTCCCGCTTCCCGTACCCCGTGGAAAGAAGGATGGAGCGAACCCCGGCGGCCTGGGCGACCTCGAGGTCGGCAGGACCGTCGCCAATCATGAGGGTGGTTTCGGGAGTGGCTCCGGCTTCGCGCATGAGCTCGCGCAGGGCCAGCGGGTCGGGCTTCTTGCCCAAGACCGTATCCCCGCCGATGGCACGGGAAACCCAGCGATCGAGACCGAAATGCCGCACGATGACGTCGGTGGGTTTTTGCGGTTTGTTCGTGAGGATGGTCTGGACGGGCGGCGAGGATTCCTCGGCCCGCGCGGCGAGGAAGGACTCGGCTCCTCGGATCAAGGTGGTGCGACGGGTGCATTCCGTGACGTAGTGTCCCCGGAACGAGGCCCAGACGGCATCGACCTGGGAAGGGTCGATGCCGTCGGGGAGGGATCTCTGGAGGAGGAGTCTCGCGCCATCCCCGATGGCACGTCGGACCTGCTCCACGGATCGTGCCGGGAATCCGTGTTCGGCGAGGGAAAGATTCACCGTCGCATGCAGATCCAGAAGGGATTCCACCAGGGTTCCGTCGAGGTCGTAGACGAGAAGTCGGAAGGTCATCGGACAAAGTTAGACCCCGCCGACCGCCACGATGCGCGTCGGAATGTGCACTTTGGTGTTCGATGCACCAACGATATCCACGCGGTCGCGCGCTCATCAGGCTCCACGACGTGTCGCCCCTGACCTGGGACGCCTGCATGGAATGGATCGACCTGGGACGCCTGCTTTCGCTGCCACCCATGGATCTGTTCGTGATCCCCAGGCACGAAGGCGGCCCTCTCGATCGCGGGGCCGGCCTTCCCCGGGAGTTCGTCGGAAAGCTTCGCGACCTGCATGGGCAGGGGCATCGGCTCTGGATCCATGGCTGGACCCATCGCGGGGAGAAGGGCGAGGACGAATTCGCCGACATGGACGCCGTCCATGCGGTGGATCGGGTGCGGCGGGCCCTCAACGACTGGAAGGCTTCGGGATTGCCCGATCCTGACGGATTCTGTCCCCCGTGCTGGGCGATCGCCAAGCAGGCCCTTCCCGGGATCTGCCGCCTGGGGCTGCGCGAGATCGATCTGCGCATGGGTGTCTGGAGCCCCGAAGGCCTGCGGATCTCCCCGGCGCTCTCCAGTTGGGGAGGTGGGGCGAGCCTGGTGGCCTCGGCCTGGGACCGGACGCTCGTGCGCCAGGATTCCCTGTTGCGGGCGTCGGGGTTGCCGCGGCGGGTGGTCCTCCATCCGCAGGATCTCGACGGCCCTTCCCGGGGCCCTCTCGAAACCATCCTCGATCGGGTCGCGCGGGACCTCTCCGAAGGCTGAGCCCACGTGCGAGGGCGTTTCCCTCGCCTTTCGCGGGCGGCGATTCCCCGGCGGGAGGTTCTCGATCCCCCTCGGCGAACAAGGGGTTCCGCAGGCGTCCGACGGATCCCCTCGAGAAGCCGTCGGAAAACGGCAAAGGGCCCGAAGGCCCATGGAATCGATGGAGGAGGATCGTCGTTTCCTCGTCCTCCCCTGTCGATCGGATGATCGGTTCGGCGCTGGTCAGAACACCTTGGCGGAGAGACGCTTGGATCCCTGCTGGATCGTGAGGAGAGTCAACCCGTGGAGCTTCACGGGAATGTCTAGCGAATTCATGCCCGAAGTCACGGGCATGGACCGGGTCCAGACGCTACGGCCCTGCAGATCGGTCAGGCTCACCTCTGCGGTTCCGCCGACCTCCGAGGTCCAGTGAGCACGAATGCCTCCCCGGATGGATTCCGTGCGCAGGGCGCGGTTTCCGATCTTCGGGGCGACCTGCACGGAACTGCCCCATTTCGAGGTGGTGGCGGTTTCCCAGGCGAGGTCGGCCTCCACCCCGTTGGTGGGGAACAACGAGACGGACTCGACGTTGTCGTTGCCTTCCTCGGGAGCCTTCTGGTCGAAGTTGTAGACAGTGTCGCTGGTGCCGTTCTTCGATTTGAACACGATCCAGTCCACGTAGATGGCCCCCCGGTACCCCTTCGAATAGGCCTGCAGTGCGAAGAAGTCGATGGCCTTCGGGTCGGCGGGGACGAGGGCGTTGGTGTCTGCGGGGTTCGAGGAGAGGGGGATGCTGTAGTTCTTCCATCCATCCATCGTCACCTGTCCGAGAGTCCGTTCCTTCCATGTCCAGCCCTTCGACATGGTCACCAAGCTCAGCGAAAGGAAGCCGTACTGCTTGATGCCGGCGGAATCGTAGTCGGTGGTCCCCTTCACGTAGGCTCGAACCACGATGGAGTCGTAGCCGGAGACATCTCCTTTGGCGACGGCCAGCGACACCTGCCCCCGCCCGGAATCCTTGGCCGAATAGAGGATGCGGAGGCTGTTGTTGCCGGTGGCGACCTGGTAGTCGCTGGTCGTGTCCCCGGGAAGCTTCGCCAGCCCCGCCCCGTCGCGGATGGCGTTGAGCAATCCGAGATCGTAGATGGCGCCTTCCTTCTTGCGGTCGAAGATCGTCATCGTGCCGTCCCCCTTGCCGCCGGCGTCCCATGCGACGGGGATCATGCCGCGGCTGATGGCGGCCTTGGTGACGTAGTTGTAGAAGTGGCGGCGCGAGAGGATGGCCAAGCGGAGATTGTCGCCTTCCACGGTGAGACGCTTCATGGCGCCGAATTCACCCACGAGAACAGGGATGTTCTTGTCGAGGTAATTGGGCTTCATGAGGTTGAACTGGGAGTCGACGTACGCTTCCTCGCCCCACGTCGAGTTGTGCGCCACGTCCGTGGTCGAGTGGAACGCCTTTCCCCAGTAGTAGAAGGGGCTGCCCCAGTTGGCGGGCTGGGACATCAGGCAGAATTGGTAGGGGTAGAAGTGGGCCTCGACCATGAGGCGGTCGGCGATCTTGTCGGTGGGGAGTTTCGTGATCCAATCGGCCGTGTGTTCGAACGACGTGCTGGGCCCGGGGAGAATCAGGGTGCGGGAGGCGTTGTTGCCGCCGATGGCGCGAACCGTGTCGATGAAGATCTGGTGGAGGTCCAGCAGGATCCCGATGTTGGCCTGGTTGTCGACGCCCGGCTCGTTGGCGCTGGCGAACAGGAGGTGCTCGTCGTAATCCCTGAAGGTGGTGCCGATCTGCTTCCAGTAGGCGCCTTGCTTGGCCTTCATGGTGGCGAGCATCGCCGGGCGGGTCGCCGCCGAATCGATCTTCCCTTCGATCCAGCCTCCGTCCCAGTGGATGTTCAAGACCACGTACAGGCTGTCCTGGATGGCATAGTCCACGACTTGCTTGACCTGGGCCATCCAGTTCGGATCGATCACGTTGGTCGCGTGGTCGGCATGCATGTCCCACGCTGCCGGGATGCGGACGGTCTTGAATCCTGCCGCCTTCACAGAATCGAACAGAGCCTTCGTGGGGATGGGCTGGACACCGATGAGCTCCATGGTATTGCCCAGATTCCAGCCGGCCCCCATCTTGGCGGCAAGGGCTTTGGCGGTTGGCAGGGTTTGGGACATGGCCATGCCTGCGCCGAGCAACACCACAGCGGCAAATCCAGGCGCCCACGGGATCATACGATTCGGTTTCATCTCAACTCCTAGGGTTCTGTGTCACAGGATTCGAGAATAGGGTCCGGTGGGAATCCATCCCGGTCGATTCGGGATCTTCCGCTGCAATCGCTTTCAGCAATGGGGGGAGGGGAATCGAGGTTCGCTTTTCCGCTCCGTCCCCCCCCACCGCCGGAAGGATCGTGAATTCCCGGGTCCGAAGGGGGCGACGGAGGGGGGAATTGCCTGCGGGACCATCCTGGACCGGAACGGAGCACCCCCTCCGCTCCCCGGGGACGCAAGAGGACTCGGGTCAAGGCGTGGCGGGAGGCAGGACGCCGATCTTCCACACGGTATTGAACATTCCGGCGGCATCCAGATCGCTTTTCGCGCGCAAAACCAGACGCATCAGGTAGATGCCGGGCGCGACCTCTCCGCCTCTTTCGTCACGGGCGTTCCAGAGGATGCGAATGCGAACCCGGTCGCGGTCGTCCGTTGGCAGAACGGCCGGGTCGAGGGAAACCTGGCTGGAGGCGACGAACACCCCCATGTGGTCGTAGAGATGGAGAGATAGTTGGACCGGTTCATTGATCTCGAGGGTCGGTCCGGAGCATTCGAGGGTGTCGCAGGTCGAATTGGCCATCGAACCCGGGATGGCTCCCGGATGGTCCCAGCCGATCCATCTTCCCGAGGCGTCCACCTGAAGTTGCAGACTGTTCGCGACCGAGGCGGTGGGTGCGCCCGGATGGAAGAGCGGCCGCGGTTTGGTCAAGCGAAGAAATAGGGGGCGAGGAGTTCCGCCGATGGGGCGCCAACGCGTGGATGCGGCGTTCCCGAAGGCATCGGCGACCACATCCGTCCATCGAAGCGAATCGCCGATGCGGAGTCTGCGGGAACTGTCGGGCGTCATGAGGATCAGGAGGGTGTCGCCCTTGAGGAGGGGCGTCTGGAGGGGAAGCTGGACTTCGATTCCCGAGATCCTTTCCCGGGCGGTCAGCCAGTTGGAATGAGGGACGCCCCGGAGCGGTTCCGAAGGGACGACCAGCAGCGTGTCCGTGCCCTCGGGAAGCTCCGTGCGGCGAATGAAGGCCGTGTCGATCGCCGGACCGGCACCGTCCAGGGAGGGAATGGAGGGGCCGCCCGATTCGCGCACCCAGGACCCTTCCGGGAAGGAGGTCCACCCGAACGGGAAGGGTTCCTGCAACGTGATCCGAAGCGTGAGGGAATCCTCCGGGGATCGCCGTGCGGCCTGGGAGGGCCGAAGCAGGGTCTGGCCATTTCCAGGAAGCAGGACATCGTACCGTTCCAGGTCGCCCGTTTGGGGAATGGCCAAATCCAGGCGCACCTCGTCGATGCGACCATCCTGGTCCCGATCGAGGTAGGTGGCGCGCAGGGGCGGACGGTTCCGACCTTCGATCATCACCTTGCGTCCGTCGGGGCCAGGCCGGTTCATGAAAGCATCGGAGACGGATGGAAGGAAGCCGATGCTGTCCCCGGGGCGGGGGCAGAGGGGCATCGAGGACGGGTTCCACAGCAGCAGGAGGGTGTCTCCCTGGAGGATCCTGCGCACATCGGCCCGATCGGGAAGGGACGATCCCGCACCGATGCGCAGCAGCGGGGAGGAGGTCGTCGCGAGGATCGGTTCCGAGGAGGCGACGCGCAGCGTGTCGGGAGTCGAGGAACCGTCTCCCCATGCCATCCAGGCGCGCACGGGCACGGGTGGGATGCCGTCCCGCAGCGGGAGCGTCGTCGGAATCTCCCCGGCATTCCAGGAATAGGAGGCCATGGCGAGGTTTCCTCGGGTTTCGTTCGCGCCGAAGGACGTGGAGAATCCGATCCCGACCGTCAGGGAATCGAGGAACGTGATCCGGTCCCCGGGGACGAAAGGGGCCGATGCGGGCCACGCGGCTTGGAACTGGTTTCCGGGTGCGCCGCGATGGTGCAGGTGGACCACCATGCTGTCGGCCCGGCCGTCGCCGTCCTGGTCGAACATGCGTGCCGAGTCGGGAGGATGGGCGCGGAAACTCACGGGGTACCCGGACAGAGCTGCGCCGAAATCCGCCACGAGGCGGATCGTGTCGCCATCGACCGGGGTCAGTCCTCGGACGGAAAACGACGCAACGCCCGAGACGATGGGCACGGAGGAGGTGGCGACCCCGGTCGGAGACTCGAAGGCGATGCCGGTCGAGGACGCCGAGAGTTCCAGGGTCCCCGCGCAGGTCGAGCAGGGCGCATTCCGCCCCCAGACCTGGACGAGGATGGAAGTCGAGGAGCCGACATCCTGGGAGATCGGAACCATCGAATCGGAGGTGGAGGAAGGGTTCACGAACCGCAGCCTCCACCGCGTCACCGAGATGGGACTCCAGCTCGCCGAAACCGCGGGATCCGATTTCAGCGTGGACAGGAGGGATGCGGAAGCGATGGGCGCGGGGCTGTGGATCCAGAGGTCGGCGACCCCTCGCGCCAGGGGAAGACGGCCTGCGGCAGTCCCATCGGAGGTGGCCGCAAGGATCAAGGCGGGATCGGAGGGGGCGATGTCGATCTGATCCAGGCAGTCGATGCACAAGGAGTCCCCGAAGAACAGGCCGATCCGGGCATGGAATCTCTCCTCGGGATCGAGTTCCACCCCACCGGGGCTGGACAGGGGGCGTCCGGTGGAATCCAGGAACTGGAGTCTCCAGCCGACGATGCGGATGGGGGTCCATGTCGCGCGGATGGTGCCGTCGGAAACCAGGCTGGCGGAAACGCTCGCCGAATCGACTGCGGTGGCACCGCGGATCCAGAGATCGAGGAGGCCCTTGTTCGGGGTTCCCACCGTCGCGGCCGGCCCACCGGAAACGGTGGAAAGGACGAGGGTCGGACTGGAAGCGGTGAGGGCCACTGCCTGGGAGCAGGAGACGCACAGGGAATCTCCCAGGAACAGGCCGATCCGCAATCGGGATTCCTTCCCGGTAGAGAGTGTGATCGGAGACGTCTCGGCAAACGGTCTTCCCAGGGAATCCACGAAGGCGAGGTGGTAGGGAAGCACCACGATGGGAGCCCAAGTGTCGGCCGTGTCGGAGGTTCCCGAGCCGATGGAGAGGGACCATGTTCCCGGTTGCACCGCCAAGGCCCAGAGGCGGCGAGGGATGCCGGATCCTCCCGTCCACAAGGTGTCGGTCGAGGCGATGGGCCCTTGCAGGGTCGAATCGGAAAACAGGAGGAGGCCGCCCGAGGCGCGGATGTGGAAGCGCGTCGAGGCGGAGTCGAGACCGGAATCGCTCCAGGAGGCGACCTCCACGGGGAAGGTTGTTCCGACGGGGCCGGAGAGCGGATGGGGCGCGACGAATTTCGGGGCCAGGGAGCGGGGGACCTCGAAGGTGAACTGACGGACGATGGAGCTGTCGTATTCGGCCCGGAACTGGATCGTGTAGGTGCCCGCGGCGAGGCCGGAGATCGCGGCGGAGTCGACCGAGACCCGCCCGCCCGGGCGATCCACCGTGATCCCGCCATACCAGGAGCCTGTGGAGAGTTCGAACGGAGCGGCGAAGGACGGGCCCAGAAGCCGGACCGATGCGGTCGAGTGGACCACGGAGGAGATGGAACGGCATCCCTGGCCCGAAGAGGTGGAGACGTACACGTCGTAGTCGTGGAGCCCCTTCTGGCGAAGGGTGTCGGTGACGCGGAAGCTCGAATTCGTCCGCAGGTTCATCGTGGTGCGGATCATCATGTCCGACCCCTGGGGATCCCGTTCACAGAAGAAGAAGTCGAAGGGGTAGGTGGCGTCTTCGACCAGACCCAGGCTGTCGAGCTGCACGCTGTCGCTGGCCGCGCCGTGGATCCCTCCCAGGTCGACGACGAGGCGATTGTTGATGAAGAACCATACGTCGTCGTCGCCCGAGAACTTGAAGACCTGCCCTTTGCGGTATTCGAAATCCCCGTGCGACTCCAGACAGAAACTGTAGTTGTGGGATTTGGCGTCGCTGCCGGGAATCTGGTCGAAGTAGGGGTTGGCCGATCCATCCGGCAACCGCGAGAAGTCGTCGATGGGGAAATAGTTCTGGTTGTCGTAGACGTAGTAGGATCCGGTGGAATCGAGGGTCAGGGGGATGTCGCGGCAGGTCTCGGCATTCTTCCCCGGCACGGTGCGGAACCAGTTCGTGGCGATTCCCGAGTCCCCGATCAGAGCCTTGGAGGCGGGACTCGTGGTGTCGTAGGTGCACCTGTTGCCGAACCGTTCCCACCAATCCTGCCTGATCATGGAACCCGTGTCGTGCGCGCTTCTCACCGGCTTGCGGTCGGGCCCGAGGATGGAGTCCACCATCCCCTTCACCACGCCCCAGCCGCCCCGCTCGCACCCCGATCCCCAGGCGAACTCGATGTTCGAACGGTCGCTGGGGAAGTCGCGGATGGTCGCGGCGAGGTAGCTCACTTCGCAGAGGCCTCGCAAGCCGGGATCGGAGGACGTCGGCAGCACCTGGCCGCCGGAGAGATGGACCCATGCGGTGTCCCCGGGAAGCGCCGAGAGGTCGATGGCCGTGGCGTTCCCGATTCCCCCCTTCCCGAACGAGGCTCCGGTCTTCTCGTTGGAGAAGGAAACCTGGGGGGAACGGTCGAAGTGGAAGTATCCGTACCAACCACAGAAATTGGCATCGGCCGACATCGCGAAGGGGCCGTTTCCCCCGATGGTGATCCTGGGATGCTGGACGGGATAGATCCCGCTCCATGGATTGAACAGCATCACCACCTTGCTCTCCGGCCGGGTGGACGTGGCGATGCTCCTGGTGGGGCCGGTTTCCGGAGCCCCCCGGATCCAGATCGTGTCGGAGACCTTCCCGATGGAGTCGACCTGGATGTCGCTTCCCACCGAGGTGGAGACGCCGGACGATCCGAGGAAGCGGGTGCGGGAGCTGTCGGAGAACTGGAGCGACAAGGCGGTGAATCCGACGATCCGCGCCGTATGCCATCCCGGCAGGGTCGCGTTGGGCTGGAGCTTTCCCCAGGCGCCGTTGCCGTTTTTCATCCAGGGGGAGATCCCTTCGGTTTCCCATGGGTTCCAGAGCATCACGATCCGGGTCTCGGGGGCGGAGGTCAGCAATTTCAGCTGTTTTCCCGCCGGGTAGGGGTCGGGGATCGCCCAGACGGTGTCGTGGACCGCGAACAGATCGTCCAGACGGAATTCGCTGCTCTGCCACACCCAATTCCCCTGGTTGATCCCGATGCCGGAGGTGGGAGCGCTGGCGAAGTCGAACTCCATCCAGCTGTCCGGATTGAGATGGAGGCGACTGGCCGAGGAATCGGAACAGGCGTTGTATCCGTAGGATGCCCCGGTGAGGCAGACGGTCGTCTTGCCGAACGGGCTCAGGAAGAGAAGGACCTTCGCCGCCATGCTGTTGCCCGCCAGCATCGCCATCAAGAGGAACCATCGGGAGGGTACAGCTCGATTCATTTCGTCATTCTCCAGGAGGACCGTTCCGGAAATCCATCCGAGTCCTCGCAATGGGGCGGAAGCCGGTCAATGGGAATGGATCGCCACCGGTGCGGATCCCGAAGGGGTGGTCGCCAGATAGACCCCTGCGGGAAGTCCCTCCAGGCCGATGCGCGCGGCGCCGCCATCGCCGGATTCCCGAAGGATGCGGCCGTGGAGATCGGTGAGGACCATCCGGCCATCGTCGGTGCGGATCCATGGGCCTTCGCGCAGGATGCGGTTCGCGGGTCGAATCGGGGGCGACGATTTGGTCGGCCCCTCCGAGACGAAGGTCGTGATGCTCTGGGCGTCGAGCGTAGTCGTGAATCTGCCATCTGCGACATCGACGACGCCCGCGTCGGAGAGTCGCTTCGAGCTCGATGTGACGATGCGTCTCGGGTTGGCGAATTCCCCCTTGGCCACGACGAACTCCTGCGTCTTCGGGGAGGCGTTCTGGTTCACCGCGATGATGACGTTCCTGTCCCCGGTGAAGGCCATCACCGTGATGCCGGACTGGGGGGAATAGGTCGCCGCCACGCGATGCGATCCAGGACGGACGTATTTGGCGAACTGCCCCAGGACATACCCCTTCAGCCTCAGGGTTCCGTCTTCGTTGATGAGGTTGCAATTGGGCGTTCGCAGGTACCACCACACGTATGCGTTCATCTGGTTGTTCAGGCAGTCGAGGATCTCCTTGGCCGCGTAGAGTCCGTTGGTGATGTCGTCCGGATCGAAGAAGTGTTCGGTCATCCAGATCTTCTTCTTCCTGTCGATCGCCTTGCTGTAGGTCTTGATCTGCGCGCCGTAGAGGTGCAACCCGATGTGCGTGAAGTTCGCGCTGGCGGTGGCGTCGTCCAGGGCTGGGTCGGAGTACCCCACGTCGAAATTGAAGGTTTCCGGCATCATCACCGATCCGCCGATGTCCCCCGCGTTGTTCTTCACGAAGTCGAACATCTCGCGGGCGTCCCAGTCGCAGGAGAGGTACGACACCTTGACGTTGGGCTCGTTCTGGATGGAGATGATGTCGACGAGGTCGCCCATGTAGGTCCGGTAGGATTTCAGATAGGCGGCGTAGTCGGCATAGGAGGAGGGTTTCAGGTGCCCTGCGACGTAATCCTGGTTGGTCTTCATGGCGATGGGAGGAGACCAGGGGGTTGCCAACACGTACTTCGCGCCTCGAGCCTTGGCTCCCGCCGCGTTGCCTTTCTCGATGCCCCAGTCGGATTCTCCCCCGACGTTGATTTCCACCCTCAGGATGGAAAGCCCCATCTGGTTCTGGTTCAGGTTGGAGAATGCGGCATCGAGCTGCTTCTCGGTCAGGACTCCATGACCGGCGGAACTGGCTCCGAATCCGTCGATTTCCTGCTTGAGGTCCGTGAAGTCGATGGTGGAGGTCTGGGCTCCCGCGATCGATCCCGCCAGGAGAGTGGCGAGCAGCGACCTGGATCTGTTCAGCATGTCGGTGAATCCTCGGGAGCGGATGGAAGTACGGTTCGAATTCGTGCACGCGACACGATCGCCTCCGGAGAGCCGGACAGAATCCTGTCGAGCCGTTGGGCGGCCCCGGGTTCACCTGGAAACCCGATTGCGCATCCCCATCCACTCGATGGCCGGATCCCCTCCGGATCGGAAAGCGATTCGATCGGTTGGAGATCGTCCTGCGATGTTTCCGACCCCAACCCAAGGACACGATAGGCGGGAGGTGTTCCCGACGCGCATCGTTCCCCAAGCTTGTGCTGCAATCGCTTTCAGCGACGGGTCAGCGCAGTCGGATGTCGTCGAGCTCGAGGAAGGTCGCGCCGGTGGAGGTCATGAACTGGATCACCAGAACCCTCTTGGCGAAGGTGTTCCAAGTGGCGAGGGAATCCGGGGTTTCCGCCGACGGAAGGAAGGAGGCCGTCGACGCGCAGGTGTCGCGCCACTGGGAGGCCATGGGAAGGGTCGCGGTCAGGTTGGGGCGAAGCCCGGCGACGGAATCTCGCTGGAATTCGATCTTGAAGGCGGCGTCGGACCTGTACCCCAGGCAGACCTCCCGGCGATCGCGCAGGTCGAGCTCCAAATTGGTGATCCCCGCGGCGATCTCGGCGTTGGATCCGATGGTGGTGAAGCGGGCGCGGAACGTCCTGCCTCCGCGGAGGGTGTCCTCGCCGATGGCCTCTCCGATGTCGGCCGGGGAGGTCGAGGCGGGAATGGACATTTCGGTTTCCGTCCACCACATGAACCAGGGCGACACTTCGGGATGGCTTGGGCGCAGCATCGGCCAGATTCGGCCCGCTTCGAAGTCGTCGATCCACAAGGGTGATCCGGTGGAGTCTCCTTTCAAGAGGATGTTTCCGGAACCGGTGTATCGCACTCCTTGCTCCGAGAGGGCGATGGATCCCATGGGACGCACGTCCGATGCACCCGTGTCCAGCATCAATTCGTGGGATCCCTTGGGGACCTTGTCGAGGATGAAGGAATCGTCGCCCTGACGAAGCCGGGTGGAGGAGAAGGAGGAGTCGAGGAACATCCGGCCGCTCGAAATCCCCGACCGATCGGGCCATCGCGCCTGGATTCGGTGGAGGGAATCCACCTGGACGGAAATCGGGGCGTCATCGAGACGGGAAAGGTTCCGCACGAGTGCGCCGAAGGTTCGGGTGCGATCGAGAATCTGCACGAAGGCGTACTCGACCTGCGGGGCGGTGATGTTTCCTGAGGCATCGGATCGGAGGGTGTCCACGATCCCCGGTTTTCCCGTCAGGGGATTCCAGCTGCGCGCGGCCAGGACGATGCCATCGGCAAGCGGGGCGCCATCCGGCCCGATCGCCAGGAGCTTGCCGCCGCCGTTGGAGGTCGTGGTGGTCTTGCCGGCGACGGAATCGTTCCCGCAGGAAACAGACAGGAAGGCGAACCCGATCGCGCATGCTCCCGCGATCCACGAAACCCCGCGGATCACGACGGCTCCTCGGGCAGGCGCGACAGGGGGAACAGTTGGATGTTCAAGTGGTACACCCGATCGGACCGTGGGGAGCTTTCCACAAGTTTCGCCAAGTTCTCCTGGAACTCCTTGACCATGACCTTCATGTCATCGAGAGTGTCGGCATCGATGTTCATGGTCATGGTAGAAACGTCGCGAAGAGCCGGTGGGATCACATCGAGGGAGCGGGACGCCAGTTCCATGGTGGTCTTCTGGAATCCCTTGATGGCCTCGGCGCGCCAATCCTCCCCGGAGTGGAGGTGATTGTCGAGCACCTCGAATCCCTTGGCGGTACGACGGATCATGCCGAGTCGTTCCAGCACGAAGACCGCGTTCTTGGCCTCTTCGCCCGACACCGATGGTGACAACTGCGCGCCGAGGGACTCGTAGTCGCCGTCGAAGGGCAGGTAGTCCAGGAGGGAGCGGAGAGCGACGTGGATCCAGTTGGAGAAGAATTCCTCCTGGTCTTCGCGCACCAGTCGATACCCCACGCCGCGCAAGCGCATCAGCTGCTCGTGGAAGACCCGCGCCTGCACGTCGCTGCGCGCCTTGTTGAACGAGACCAGATTCTGGAAGTACTCCAGCTTCTCGTCGGTCAGCCCGAACACGGTGGCCATGCGCTCCACGAGGTCGTCGCCCAGGTGGAGCTTCTTCTGGAACAGACGGGTCAGGTAGCTGGAATCCATCCCGACCTTGTTCCCGATGAACCGATAGGAAAAGTACGCATGCAACTGACGCCGCTCTTCGTAGGCGTCCTTCAGGAAATCCCGGTATTCCAGGTAGTTGAAGATGTCCGGCATGGGTTCCTTGGGTGCTGTCCCCTGGAATGGTACCACCGCCCGGTGCGCAAGGATCGCCAACTCCGGCTTCCTTCCTCAACGAGCGCTGAAACGGATTGCAGCACCGGGATGCCTGGGATCACGAGGCGGGGAGCTCCTGGAACCGCCCGGGAAAGGCCGTTGGTCCGCTTGAGCCGGACTGGAAAGGTGGGATTCGAGGATTCAGCGGTTTCCGGAGTCGGTCCGGTAGCGCTCGAGCTCGGAGCGCCAAATCTCGGGGTTTGGCTCGGGGCAGGGTTCCTGCGGAATGTCCTGGATGTCCTCCGAGGTTCCCGATCGGCACAGTTGACGGATCACGACTCCATCCTGGAGATAGGTGCGGGATTCGTCGAGCTTCGAAGGGTCTTCACGCCCGTCTTCGAGGACGCCGAACGCGAAGTAGATCTCCCCCCGGTCATCCAGGAATAGTTCCGTGGACGACCAGAATCCTTCTTCGCCACCGCCGTAGGCGAGTTTCACGATCCGACCCTCGTCGAGCCAGGCTTGGAACGCCGAGCAAGTCCAATGCTGCTCCGGATCGGTGCACAACGTCCTCTCGTCGTGCGTCAGGCCGGGAAGGCGCTTCTGCGTGTGCTGGTACAGCTTGCGGATCACTGCGATCCGGGCTTCCACGGGATTTTTTTCCGCACGGGTCAAACCCGGCAGGAGTCCCAGGAGTCCCAATGTGGGAGCCACAAAACGAGTCGAGGCGCGGAGAACATTCATATGCCGCAAAGCATACAACCGCGCATCCTTCCCCCGCAGTCGAAAGCCCCCCCCGCAGGCGCATCCTCGCCGTCCGGCGAAACCCCGCGCGTCGGGAGCCCGTGATCTGCGCCCCCTGTCCGGGGTATCGTGGATGCGGAGGCCGCGCCCCGACCCCCCGGTCAGGAAAGGTCGAGCATGCGGTTGAGGGCGACCGTCGCCCAATGCCGCGTCTCGTCATCCACCTGGACCACGTTCACGGCGTGGCCGTTCACGAGGTTCTCCAGGGCCCAGCAAAGGTGCCAGGGGTCGATGCGGAACATGGTGCTGCACAGGCACTGGACCTGGGAGAGCGGCACCACATCCTTGTCGGGATGCATCCGGCCCAGGCGCTTGACCAGGTTCATCTCGGTTCCGACGGCCCACTTGCTGCCGGCGGGGGCGTCTTCCAGGACTTGGAGGATGTAGGAGGTGGAGCCGGCGAAATCGGCCCCTTGGACGACCTCGAACGTGCATTCGGGATGCACCAGGATCTTGCGGTCGGGATCGGTGCGCCGCCAATGATCGATATCGGCCCGGTTCATGCGGGTATGGACCGAACAGTGGCCCTTCCAGAGAATCACACGAGCATTCCGGTAGGCGTCCTCCGGTGCGCCGCCGTCGTGGTGGCCGGGATCCCAGAGGGGCATCTGGTCGAGCGAGACCCCGAGCTTGTAGGACGTGTTGCGCCCGAGGTGCTGGTCGGGGGCGAAGAGAACCGTTTTGCCGGGTTGGGCGAGCGCCCAGGCGACGACCTTCGGAGCGTTGGTGCTGGTGCAGACCAAGCCGCCGTGGCTTCCCACCACGCGCTTCACGGCGGCGGAGGAATTGACGTAGGTGATGGGGAGGATGGACAGCCCCAAGTTCTCTTCGAGATGCTCGATGGCCGCTTCCAGCTCTTCGTGGGTGGCCATGTCGGCCATGGAGCATCCGGCCGCCAGATCGGGAAGGATCACCTTCTGGTGGGGGGCGGTGAGCATGTCGGCGCTCTCGGCCATGAAATGCACGCCGCAGAACAGGATGAATTCGGAGGAAACCCCGGCAGCTTTCCTCGAAAGTTCGAGGCTGTCGCCGGTGATGTCGCCGAATTCGACGATGGGATCGGCCTGGTAATGGTGGGCCAGGATGGTGAGTCGATCCCCCAGGGTGGCTCGCGCGAGGCGCGCTCGCTCGAGGGCGGATTCCTGGGAAAGGCTGCGGATGGCGGCGAAATCGATGGGTTCCATGAGGGGCTTCAAGATACCTTCCCCGCGGAAATCCTTACGATTCGGCGAGGATTTACGATCTTTGGAAGTATTGGTGCGGGTGTTCGGCCTGGTGCATGGGGTGATGGTTGCGATCGTGCACACGGGAGTCAGAGCGGATGCCGGCGTTCTTCTGTCCGAGCGAGGGTGCCTAATGAAACGCGTCGAAGCCTATATCAAGCCGTTCAAGATTGCCGAAGTCCAGGAGGCCTTGGTGAAGATCGGCATCCAGGGCATGACGTTGGTCGAAGTCAAGGGCTTCGGCCGTCAGAAGGGCCACACGGAGCTGTACCGCGGAGCCGAATACCACATCGACTTCATCCCCAAGATGAAACTCGAAGTGGCGGTCCCCGATGTCCTCGTCGAGAAGGTGGTCAAGGCCATCATGGATGCCGCTCGCACCGGAAAGATCGGCGACGGCAAGATCATGGTCGTCCCCATCGAGAAGGCTTGGCGCATCCGCACCGGCGAGACGGGCGAGGACATTCTCTGATTTCCAAGGCCCCGCTCTGGCGGGGAATCGTCTGGGTGGGGCTTTTCTCCGCCCCGCTTTCGATCGCCGCCGCGCCCGCCCCTTCGGTTCCACCTCCGAAGGTCCTTCCGCGTTTCGTCGAAGCATGGAATGCCGCGTCCAGCCATCCCGCGCAGGCGGAGGCCTCTCTTCGCAAGATCGCCGCGGAGGAGCCGTGGCTGGCCGACCTCGCGACCCTGGCGCGAGGACGCGCCATGTTGCTCCTGGATCCGCGCAAGGGCGAAGCTCTGCTCGATTCCCTCGCCGCCGCGACCAATGGGACCTCCGTCGCGACCCTGGCGCGCATCGACATGGTGACGTCCTGGCTGAAGGGGGAGCCATCCTCCCCCGCCTGGGCTCGTCCCCGATGGGAGCGTGCCAAGGAGATGGGGCTTCCCCTGGACCTCGTGCAGAGGGTCCGCCTGAGGAGGTTGCGACTCCTTGTTTCCGTGGGAGATTCCCTGACCATCCTTCCGGCGGCCCTGGAAATCCTGGGCGCCGATCCGTCCTCCGCGCAGATCGACAGCGTGGTGGCCTTGACCAAGCGCCACGATTCCAGCCTGGTGGCTTCCGCCGAATTCCGACACTCGTTGGCGGGAGCGAGGTATTCGGCCAAGCAGCCGGACTCCGCACGGGTGCTGTTCGATTCCCTCGCCGCCTCCGGCTACAAGTTCAGCTCCGACGATCGGATCACGTTGGGGCGGATCCATCTCGATCTGGGAAAGATCAACGAAGCCATCGCGAGCTTCCGGTTGGGCGCCGAGGATCCCCGTTCGCAGAACGCCCTGCTGTGGCTGGGGCGGGGTCTGTCCCGGGTGGGGCGACAGAACGATGCCGAAGTCGCCTACAACGAATTCGCGCGCCGCTGGCCGTCCACCGCCAAGGGGCAGGAGATCCTCTGGGGACGGGGGATGGATGCCGAAAAGACGGGAGATTGCAAGGAAGCCGGGGAGTGGTTCCGGAAGGTTCGCGACGCCCGGGGGAAGCGCTCCGACTGGGCACGATTCCGCGAAGGGTACTGCTGGTATCGCCAGGGGCAGTGGGCCACGGCCCGCGACATCCTCGACAATCAACGCCTCCAGGCGGAGGGGACCATGGGGGATGCGGCCTGGTTCTTCGCCGCGGAGACCTACCGCCGTCTGGGCGACTCCACCCGGGCCGACAGCCTGTGGAGGCAGCTGGCTACGATGTCGCCCTGGAGTTTCCACGGCCACCTGGCCCGCCGTCGCGTCGGGTTGGAGGGCAAGCTCATGGACTCCCTGGCCAGCCAGCCGGATTCCGTCGCCGGCAAGCCGGTTCCGGTGGCCTGGGCGCCGGATTCCCTGCCGGTCCTCGCCGGGCTCGACAGCGTGAAATTCCTGCGAGTGCGCGCGGGGCGACTGGTCGGCGAGGAGACCTTCTGGAAGGACGAACTGGGGGCGCTCGACCGCATAGTCCGGGGAGACGGGCCGCGCGAGCTGGGTTTGATCCTCGCGCTGCAGAACCACGACATGGGCGACCAGGCCGCCCCCAGGATCCGTCGCCTGATGTGGCGCATGTCCAAGGAGGAGATGGCTCGGGCGCCCAAGGCGCTGCTGCGGCTGTTCTATCCGATGCACTTCCTGGAGGACATCAAGCCCCACCTGCACGGCGACTCCATCATCGACGCCTCCTTCGTGCACGCGGTGATGCGCCAGGAGAGCGGATTCGATCCCTTCGCGCGATCCAGCGCCGGTGCCATCGGGCTGCTCCAGTTGATGCCCGCGACCGCCAAGGCGATGGCGACCAAGGTGGGGTTGAAGGGGTATTCCACGACGAAACTCACCGATCCGGCCGTGAACCTCCGTCTGGGGGTGGCCTACCTGCGGGATCTGGAGCGCATCTGGGGAGGGGAACCCGCCCTCATCCTGGCCAACTACAACGCCGGCCCTTCGGCGACCCTGCGGTGGCGCAATTTCTTCCGGGATCTCCCTTTGGAGGAGGCCGCCGAGGAAGTCACCTACTGGGAGACGCGCGACTACATCAAGAAATGCGTCGCCAACTGGTGGACCTACCGGCTGCTCTACCCGGAGATGCGATGAACTCCTGGCTGCCGATCGCCCTGTCCCTCGGTGGTTCGCTCTTTCTCTCGGCTGGCACCATCCAGCAATGGCTATCCCACCAGGGGTGCCGCCAAGTCGAGGCCGGTGGCAGCTGGAAGGTGCTCGCCCATCTGCGCTGGTGGATCGGGATCGCCCTGTCCACGGCGGGGACCGCCCTCCAGTTCGGGGCGCTCTGGCTGGGAGCTCTGGCCCTGGTCCAGCCCTTGGGGGCCTTGCACATCGCCCTGACGGCCTTGGCCATGGCTCGGCTTCGGCACGAGGCTCTCCTGGGGCCGCGCCTTTGGGGAATCGTCCTGGTGACGCTGGGTACCTTCCTGTGCCTGGCCGGGGAGGCCGGTGTGGGGCCCGGGGACGCGCCGGACCTGATGGGGGCCTTCGGATTCGTCGGTTTCCTCGTGGTCGTCGCCCTGGGGGCGATGCTGCTCCCGCGGGCCGCCGGGCGATTCGCGGTCGCCTCCGGAGTGGCCTATTCCCTCGCCGCGGTGGCCTGGAAGGCGGTTTCCGCCTTGGGTGCATCCGGAGCGGGGATCCCCTGGACCATCCTCTTCGCCTCCGGGTACGTGGGAGGCTTCATCCTCATCCAGGCCGGATTCCGTCGTGGCGGCGCGGGGGTG
The DNA here is from genome assembly GCA_020633825.1 of Fibrobacteria bacterium. Classification (GTDB taxonomy): domain Bacteria; phylum Fibrobacterota; class Fibrobacteria; order UBA5070; family UBA5070; genus UBA5070. The sequence goes on from JACKCV010000001.1 coordinate 595,233, forward strand.
GTGAATGCCTTGGCCACCGGGACCGCCACGGCTCTCCCCATGATCGCGGCGGCGACCGTCTTCCACGAGTCGGTGTCTCCCCTGGCCTGGGGCGGCGTCGCGGTGACGGCCCTGGGAGTCCTGCTCGTCGGCCGGGTGGTTCCCTGGGGACGCTCCACGTCCTGAGCCCCCTCCGCTGTTCGCCCGGAGGCCGCGTTTCAGGACGTCCGATGGATCGAAAGCAGGATTTCGGCCCGCGTGCAGGCGAGGGCGAGCAGGTGCGCCGACGCGTCGTCGAGCTGCCGGGGGACGTCCACCACCGCGACGGCCAGAGCCTCGTGGGAGAGCGAGGCGGGCACGGCCAGCAGAGGGATCGCCCCCGGTGCCAGATCCCGTCCCGTCTCCGACGGCTGCCACCAGGAGGAGTCGAAGTCGAGCAGCTCCGAGTCGTCCAGCCCGGACAGGGTGACGACCAGGATGTCCTCCGGGCGGATTCCCGATTCGATCCAATTCCTCAAGTTCTCCTCGACCTCCCGGAATTGCTGGTCGGCTTTCTTCCAGAGGCGGGTCTGCACGGCGTTGCCGAACGGGGCATGGGGATCGGGGAGCAGCTCCAGCCCCGTTTCGCGGGTGATCCATTGGACGATGGCGCGGGTGCAGCGGACCGACCGGGGGAGGACGACTTCCGGGTAGTCGGGCAGGAGGGGCCGGCACCGTGCGAGATCCTGCATGGGATCGTGGGCGATCCACAGCCTCCCGCCGGGAACGGCGAGGGATTCCAGGGCTCCCCACCAGGCGGAGGGGATGGTCTGGGCCTCGTCGATGGCCACGGTGGTGAACTGGGCCAGGTGCCCTTGCTCCACCGCTTCGGAAACGATGGCGGGGTCCATGTTCAGGGGGTCGGAGACGTGTTCGGAAAGCCCCAGATGGGAGGCCGCGTCGTTGCACAGACGCTCCAGGGTGGTGCAATGGGCGTAGGGCCCCAACCGGTTCTGCATGCGGCGGGCCAGGGGGGCGGTCCGGCTCAGGTACAAGGGCTTCTCCCCGCGTTCGAGGGCGTCCCGGCACAGGACGCGCAGGAGCCCCGTCTTGCCCGACCCGGGAACCCCCCGGATCCGCAGACGTTTGATTTCCGAGACGTTCTCCCACAGGTGTTCCGCCGGCTGGATGGACGATTCCAGGAGTTCGCGCGTGGAGTCGATGTCGCTCTCGACATCCCGGTCGTGGCCGGGGACCAGGTGTTCCCAGATGCGGTGGAAGGCCTGTTCGGGGATCTGTTCGCGCTGGCGGAATTCCGACGGAATGGACAGCACCGATCGGAAAGCGGTCTCGATGGAGGAGAGGTGGCCACCGTGGAGCGTCCGTTCGGCGGGAAGATCCTCCCCATCCAACCCCACGGAGGAGGGCATGTCGGGGAACGCGACCGCCCAGGTGATGAGGGGCCGTTGGATCCATCGGGGGCCCGAGGGGCCCAGCTCGCCGTAGGCTTTCCGAGAGGCTCCCATCAGCCGGTTGCGCGCATGCTGGGCCTGGTCGACGGGCCCCGGGTTCAGGATGTGGTCGTGGCCGAACCGGTCCCGGGAAACCCATCCCTTCTGGGTTCGCCGCACGTTGCCGCCCTTGACCTCGATGGCCAGGAACCCCAGGTCGGGATGGGAGACGATGGCGTCGATCTCCCCTTCGCGCTCGGGCATTCCGGCACGCGGCGGGGAGTTCCAGTAGACCCCGAAGGCGATGGTCCAGCCGTTGGACAGTTCCTGGCAGGCATCGGCGAGTCGGCGCTCGGCTTCGCTCTCGGCGTGGCATGGCTTGAGGATGCGCGGTGGCATGGACGGAAACCTCCCCTGGGAACGGACCAGGACAGAGGATACCGCTTGCGGGGCGCCGCGGGGAAGGCGATTCTTCGGGGGCATTCCCCCGGAACGTCGATTTCCGACCTCTCCGGGGGGGAGCCCCCCCCGGAGGGGGGGGGCTCGTTCAGCCTCGGGCGGATCGACGGGCCAGCCATTCCTCGTAGGAGGTCTTGCCTTCCTTCTTCCACCACGACCACCAGCCCCAGCCGCCCCTGCGGGCGTGGGCGGAGGATTCGAAGGAGGACTCGCCGACGTCGTTCCACCAGTCGTCGAAGTGTTCGAGTTCGGAAGGGTCCCCGTTGGGGGACCAGCGTTTGAAGAACGTGTTCTTCCCCAGGCGCCCCCACCCCTTGTCCGTGCAGCAAGGATGGTCGTGCCCCCCCCCGGCGTCTCCCGAGGAGCAGCAGTTCCCGCCCCGGCAGCGGCACTTGCGATGTCTGCCGTGGTGGTGGCCCCCGCCGATGTGGCCGAAGAGGATCCGCGAGAGGAGGACCAGCCCCGCCGCTTGCCAGAAACTGACTTGCGGGAGGTGGAACAGGACGGGCATCAGGGTGTTCCAGAGCCATTGGACGAGGAAGCCGAAGAGTCCGGCGACCAGGATGGCCAGCAGGATGCCGCCGATCAGGCGGGCGAAGAAACCGAGGATTCGCATGGAGTGCTCCTTCTAATGGCTGGGTGCATGCTCGGACAGGGCCGAGGAGAGTCGTTTGATCGCGCGGGATTTGCGCGAGAGCAAGGTGCCGACGGGGATCCGCCAGGCCTTGGAGATTTCCTCGAAGGTCAGCCCTTCGAATTCGTTGGCTTCGATGAGGTCGCGATCGAATTCGGGGAGGGATTCGAAGGCCTCCGCGAAGGCGCGTTCGCGCTGGGCCTCGATCAGGAGGTCGGAGGGATTGCCGTCGGGGTGGGGCAGGATTTCCGACAAGGTGAGTCCGTCCATGACGGGTTTCTCCAGGGAAGTGGTGGGTCGGCGCGCGCGCAAACGGTCGATGATCCGGTTGCGCAGGCTGCGGTACACGTATCCGGACAGGTTCCCGATCTCGGAAAGAGGATCGGCCTTCTCGATGAGGCTGGCGAACACGTCCTGGACCAGATCCTCGGCCTCCACCTCCACGGCATCGTCCAGCCGGTGGCGGACGAATGCGGCCAGTTTCGCACCCTCGCGGGCGAAGAACTCGGCGATGGGGGATCGGGTCGGTCTCATTGCTCCTGAAGACGAAGAAGGGGGGTGGATTATTGCACGCCGTTTTCCGGAAAAATGCGCCCTCGCGCTTCCGGTCGCGACGTGGAACGGGCTGGACCGCGCATGACCCTCGGTCTCCCGCGCCGCGGTTGCGAGGGCGGACCGGAGCCAACCGGGTGTTTTCGGGGTGAAACCCCCGGTGCCAAGGGAGTACGTTCGAGGCATGGATCTTCGCGGCCCAACGAGGTTTGTCAGGTTCGTCGCATTGGCGACGGGGATCGCCATCGCCGGCCCACCTGCGGCTCCAGACGCTTCCGGCAGGGTTCTGGCACCGAAATCCGCAGGAGGGAAGATCGAACGCTCCGCCCACTACCGCATCTGGAGCAATGCCCCACCGATCCAGGTCCGCCAAGCCTTGGACCATGCGGAGATCCTCCATGCGGGATGGTCGGCTTGGGTGGCGGGCAAGGGGCGACACGGAGTCCGGCACGACCTGCGGTTGTTCGCCACGAGGCTGGAAATGCGCCAGGCTCTTCCCGGCTTGGGGTGGGCCGAAGGGATCTACCACGATGGAATCTGCGACCAGTACGTCGACCGGCGCTCCGAGTACCCCTGGACCTGGCTATTGCACGAGGCGACCCACCAAGTCGCCGCGGAGGACGCCTCGGTGCATCTGCCGCGATGGGCGAACGAAGGTTTGGCCTGCCTGTTCGGGGTCTCCCGGATCGAGAAAGGGCTGCTCCGGCTGGGCAGTGTGGATTCCCGGACCTATCCCACCTGGTGGCTGGTGGGAAAGCCTCTTTCGGGAAGCCTCGCGATGGACACCGTGGAGCGACTGGTGCCACCCGGTCGTTTCCTTCACGAGCCCGAGGCGGTGGACATCTCGGCCTCGGTGAACGCCCACTACTTGGGGTGGTGGACCTTCGTGCACTATCTGCACGTCCAGGACAGCGTGAAATTCCGGGATTGGGTCTTGCACGATGGGACGTACGCGGGGTTGGCGCGCCGATACGACCTCGGGCCGTCGTTGAACCGGAGATGGTACGGGCACGTCCTGGCCTTGGCCGATTCCGTCCGTCGTCGGTAGGCCCCTCGACATCGGTCGAAGATTCCGGGCCCAGGGATGGCTTCCCCCCAGTGCCCTCAGGGGGTGTCGCCCCTCGAGGGTCCCGGGGCTGAGGCGCGAGGCGATCCACTCGGTGGGAGCTGGTGCCGACCCCCGCGGGGTGGGGCCGGCACCGAGATGCTTCGAGGACGAGCATCGCGGCGAAACCATAATCTGCGCCCGTCCGGCGGGTGGGCGGGTGCATTTGTGGGGAAACATCCCCGTCGGGGGGATCTTGGAGGATTCGCTCCGGTTTGTTCCCTTCGCTGGAAGCGAGGGTTCAATGGTTGCGCCACACATCGAAGTCTACCGCGATTTCCGGGAATTCCTCCGGGATTGGCAGGAATGGAAACGGTCCATCGAGCCGGGTTTCACCCGTGCGGAGTTCGCTCGGCGCCTGGGATTGCCCAATTCGCGGGGGTATGTGACCCAGGTGCTGGCAGGGCGTCCGGTGAGCGAGGCCGGGGCCGACCGGTTCGTGGTGGCCATGGACCTCCAGGGAGAGACGGCCCGCCGATTCCGCATCCTGGTGCGCTGGAACCAGGCGACCTCGGAAGAGGAGCGGGAGCTTTTCGGTCTGCATCTGGCGCAAAGATCCAGGGCCGATGCGGTGTTGATGCGTCGCGGACTCCTGGAGACCTGGGAAGGTCTGGTGGGGAGGCATGGGGACGACCTCCACCGGGCCATCGTGCAAGGGACCCGCTCGGCCCTGGGGCACGTGCGTGCGGGATTGGTCCTGTGCCTGCCCGGGGACCCTTCCCGCGTCCGGGGGTCCTTTGGAACGGACCACCATTTGGAGGTCGTCGACGAGCGATCCGCGAGGGTTTCGGCCGAGGAGACCTTGGGGCGCCTGCTGTCCCACCTGCACCTCACGGGGGAGCGGTGGCAATTGCGACAACCGGCGAGCCTGGGATGGCATGAACCTGGGGGGCGTCGCATCGTGGTCGCGCAAGGCTGGGTGGAGGGGCACTTGCTGCTGCAAGGGGATCGCCCGCTGGGAGCCTTGTACGTCGATCCGGGCCTGTCGGCGGACGAACCCGATCCCGATCGGCGCGAAGCCACCCAGGAATGGGCGCGGCTGGTCGCCGGCCTCCTCGCCCACGGAGGCGAGGCCCTCGGGGATCTGCCCGAGGAGTGAAGCCCCCTTTCCTCGGAAGGGGATTTCGCGTTTTCACTTCGCGCGGGTGGTACCATCGGGATCGGAGGTGCACGTTTCATGGCCTCACCGGATCCCGGATCGAAACCGATGCCGAAGCACGAAACCGTCGCGGACGACCTCCGCGGCAAATGGATGGCCGCTTCCGAGGAGATGCGCGCGCGCATCGACTCCGGGCGGTGGCGCGCCGGACGTAGACTTCCGTCGGTGGCCGAATTGTGCGCCGATCTGGCCATCACCCATCCCACTCTGCGCAAGGCGATGGCGCGGCTCGCGAAGGCGGGGCTGGTGGAGCCTCTGGCGCGGGGCTGGAGAGTGTCGGCGCGTGGACGCGTCGGATCCGGACTCGCGGTGGGTTTCCTGCGGCGCTGCCATCCCGACGGCGAACCGTTCGTGGAGGCCGAGCGGGAGAAGTTCTTCCGGCGCGCGCTGGAGTTGGAAGCCTCGCGGTGCGGCGTGCGCTTGGAGCGGTGGGGTGTGGCCGAGGATGGGACACTGTTTCGCGGGCGCGACGTCTGGACGGGAAATCTGGGGCGAACCTTGGGTGGAATGGTGGTCTCCCTATGGGGCATGTGGAGCCACACGCGCCATCTGCCATTCCTGCACGGGTGCCCGGTGCCGCTGGCGGTGTGGGACGAGCGTTCCGATGAAAACGAGCGGCCGACCTTCGCGAAGGTGCGCTGGTTTCGGTCGGAGCGTCCCGAGCAGGGTGGAAATTCGGTCGGCCGTCATCTGGTGGACATGGGGCACCGTCGTGTCGCCTGGATCAGCCCGTTCGAGGGACGTGCGTGGTCGACGGGGCGGAGGCGGGGGCTGCAGGAGATCTGCTCCCAGGCCACCCCGCCCGTGGAACTATGCGTATTCGGGAGCGCCGACCGATGGGATCCGGTGCAGTTCCTGCCGCCGCGCGAGGAGGTGGCGGGACTCCTCGAACCGCTGAGCGTGCGTTTGCCGGAGCAGCTCGGACAAGTCCTCGAGGAGACCGTGGAGTCTGCCCGCTTCGCGATCCGGGACGGCGAAATCCTTCGTTCCCTCGACGATCTGTTTCGTGGTGCGCGGGCGGTTCCCGGGCTCACGGCCTGGGTGTGCGTCAACGACGACATCGCGCGCCTGGCGGTGAGCTGGCTGCGAGCCCAGGGGCTGGTGCCGGGGCGCGACCTTGCCCTGGTGGGGTTCGACAACACCCTGAAGGCACAGGACCTGGAACTCACCAGCGTCGGCTTCCAGGAGGAAGACCTCGCCGCGGGGATGTTCGCCTATGTGCTCGATCCATCGCGCTGGCGCTCCAACGGCGAAGCGGTCCATCCGGGTTCGCTGGTGGTCCGTTCCTCGACCACGATGCGCCCCGGCGCGGCCTGAGCGGGGGGCGGCCGGCCGGGGATTCGGTCCTCCTGCGGCCTCCGGCCGCGGAAGCTCAGCGCACCGCGGGCAGGAGGCGCGGGGTCTGGCCGGGAAGGACCAGGAGCCGCACCCCGGGTTCGACCGGGAGGGTCAGCGAAGCTCGTCCGTCGCGCACCGGGGCCTGGTCGAGCAGGCGGCCGCCCGCGTCGAGCAGGCGGGCGGTTCCCGCCGCGGCCCCCTCCACCCACACTCGGTTTCCGTCCCGGTGCCACGCCGGTGCGCGTGGGGCGGTCGCCTCGGCGGCCAGGGGTGCGGCCGACACGGCGATCGCGTCGAGGTTGAACAGGCCGGTGCCCGCGCCCGAGAACTCCAGCCGCAGGACGTGGACGCCCGAAGGGACGGAAAACGACGGACCGGGCTGCTCTTTCCACGACTCCCAGCCTCCCGTCCCCGATACCGACGATCGGGCCACCTCGGCCCCGTCGAGGAGCCAGCGCACCGAACCGCCCTCGTTGGCACTCGCCGTCCGCAGGGTGGTCGACAGGTGCGACGCTCTATCGGCACGCAGGGTCCAGCTGGCGGCGGCACCGTCGTCGATGTAGGCGAGGTGGCGCGAGGATCCGTCTGTGGACGCCTCCAGTCGCGGTCCTTCCAGGTCGGAGGAAGACGATCCGAGGATGGTGCCGGGAACTGCCACGGTATCCTTTCTCACCACGAAGTCGTCGTACCAGGTGTTGCGCTCGCGGATGGCCGCACGCACGATCCGTCCCGATGCCGAAAGGTTGGCGTCGTTCCAGGTGCCGTAGCTTGAGGCCCCGCCCTGAAGGGCCGAGCAGGTCTCCGCCTTGTCGTTGAGGGACCAGTTGGCCCAGGAGATGTGGCGGTCGTCCATCCAAGCCAGCCAGTTCGCGGTCTCGGCTGCGTCCAGGCGTCCCGTGCCGGAGTATTCACAGGTACCCCATTCCGTGGCAAAAAGGGCGACACCCTTGGACAGCGCGTAGTCGGCACGGTCGCGCAGCCATTGGTCATGGCTGGCGGCATAGAAGTGCAGGGTGTAGGCGATGTTGCTGCCCGTGATAGGGTCGTCGGCGGGTAGATCGACCTTGGCCGACCACTCCGGGGTCCCGACCACGATCAGGTTGTCGGGATCCTCGGCGCGGATGGCGTCGATCACCGGGCCGGCGTATCCCTTGACCACGCCCCATTCCACCCGTTCGGGCTCGTTGAAGATTTCCCAGATCACGTTGGGGTATTTGCCGTAGTCCCGGGCCATGCGGCGGAAGAAGTCGATGGCTTGGTCTCGGTGGTCCTGGGCGTTGTGGTCGTGCCAGTCGACGATCACGTACAATCCGTTGGCGATGGCGGCGTCCACGAACGATCGTACGCGTGCCTCCTGGGTGGTGGGGTGGGCGAGGTATCCGTTGTCGGGTTCCACTCCCATGGCCGCCCGTAGCACCGAAACCTTCCAATCCTCGCGCACGGCTTGCACCAGACGCTCGTTCCAGAAGCGACCACTCCAGTTGCTCCAGAACATGCTCATCCCGCGCAGGTCGGCGGGATCGCCCTTGTCGTCGACGATCCGGTTGCCTTCCACCGAGAGTCTTCCGTGCACTTCCACGGGGGTCGCAGCCCCCGCCAGGGCGGCGCATGCTCCCGCCCATGCGAACCATACCTTCATGGTCGTCTCTTTCTTCGATGGTGAGTTGTGCGGCGGCGCGTTGAAGTCGCCCGCCTGTCGAGGGGATAGTCGCGCAACGATGACGAAGAGGCGCGGGGCTTTGGTGAAAACGAGAAAGGAACGGCAAGCGGTTTTTCCGAAGAAACGGCGAAATGCCGGGTTGATCCATAGGATCAGGGAGCGGAGCGAAGGGTTCTCCGCGGGGAGGTCGAGATGGATCTGAAGTGGATCATGGTCGTGGCGGCCACGCTGGCGGGGTCGGTGGGAGCGTTCCAGGGATACCTGCGCGCCGAGGGGCGCACGATCCGCGACGACGCCGGTCGCGTGCACCTGCGGGGTATCGGCCTGGGCGGGTGGATGCTCCAGGAGGGATACATGATCGGGACTGCCGGGTTCGCCGGGACCCAGCACGAAGTGCGCGCGCGCCTGGAGTCGCTGGTGGGTGTCGAGCGGACCGAGGTCTTCTACCAGGGTTGGCGCGACAGCTTCCTGGTGCGCGAGGATGTCGATTCCCTGGCCGCGTGGGGCTTCAACTCCGTGCGCCTCCCGATGCACTGGAACCTCTACATGGATTCGGGCCTTCCGGTGCGCTGGAAGGAGGAGGGATTCCGGCGCACCGATTCGCTGGTGGCGTGGTGCAAGGCGGCCGGGATGGTGGTGTTCCTGGACCTGCACGCCGCGCCGGGGGGGCAGGGGCACGACCGCAACATCAGCGACGGCGCCCCCGCGGTGCCGTCCCTGTGGGAGGACGCCGACAAGCGGACCATGGCCGTGGCGCTGTGGCGGCGGCTCGCCGAACGGTATGCCGGCGAGGCGTCGGTGGGGGGGTACGACCTGCTCAACGAGACGAACTGGGGATTCGAAGGAAAGGCCGACAACGGCTGCGCCGATGAAACGAACGCTCCCCTGCGCGCCCTGCAGGTGGACATCACCCGGGCCATCCGCGAGGTCGACCCGCACCACATGGTGATCATCGAGGGGAATTGCTGGGGCAACAGCTACTCGGGGATCCTTCCGCCATGGGACGACAACCTGGTCGTGAGCTTCCACAAGTATTGGAACCCCACCGACGCGGGGAGCATCAATCCCCTCTTCCAGATCCGCGACACCTGGAACGTGCCCCTGTGGCTGGGAGAATCGGGCGAGAACGGCAACGAGTGGTTCCGACAGACCTTGCGAATGCTCGAGACCGAAGGAGTCGACTGGAGCTGGTGGCCCTACAAGAAGATCGAGAGCGTCGTGGGGCCGGTGTCCGTTTCGACCACCGGGGGATGGGAGGCGTTCCGCACCTGGGGCGACGGCGGCGCGCGTCCCGATCCGGAGTTGGTGGCGTCGGGGCTGGAGCAGTTGGTGGCGAATCTGCGCCTCGGGCGCTGCCGGGTGCGACGCGACGTTCTCGACGCGATGTTCCGGCAGGTGCGCGAGGATTCGGCACTCCCCTGGCGAGCGATCCACCTACCCGGGGCTTGGGGTGCCGAGGAGTACGACCTGGGAGCCGACGGGGTGGCCTATCACGACGCGGTCTCGCTCGAGACCGATGGTGCGGGCAGCGCGACCTGGAACGAAGGCTGGGTTTTCCGCAACGACGGGGTGGACCTGCAGTGGTCGAAGGAGGAAGGGACCTGGAACGTGGGCTGGACCGAGCCGGGGGAATGGTTGCGCTACACCGTGGAGGTGGATTCGACGGCGGATTTCGTGCTGGTGGCGCGGGTGGCTGGACCGGGCGGGCGCATGGACGTGTCGGTGGACGGTGTTCCCTCTGCCACGGTCCCGGTCACGCCTACCGCGGGATGGACGACCTGGGCCGATGCGCGCACCGGCGCCTTCCGCCTGGACTCGGGACGGCGCGTGCTGCGGCTTTCCATGCTCGAGTCCGGCTTCAATCTTGCCGGCTTGCGCGTCGTTCCCGCGACAGTCGCATGCATCGAAGACGGAAAATGCCCTGCATCGGCTCCGGTCCGCGAGGGAGGCGCGGGGCGGTTGGTCCGCGAAGGGCGGGGGTGGCGCTGGACGGGCGTCGATGCGACCGAAATGGAGGTGCGCGACGTCGTCGGGCGGGTGCTCCACCGAGGTGTCGTTTCCGCCGGGGGGCGGATCCCGCTGGAAGGAGCTGCTCGGGGAATGATCCTGGTGCGGGTGGGAGAACGCTCGAAGATGGTCGCTGCGCCTTGAATCCGGCGCGGTGTCCGGCCGATCCCCGGGGCGACAGATTCCGTCGCGGCGGGCGAGTCCGGTCCGGAGTGGCGGAGGCCGGCGGGAGGATCGGCGGCCGGCCGAAGTGCCCCCTGGCCGGGAATGGGGGTCGCGCCAGGGATGCCCGCCCGAACGGGGCGAGACGGCTCCGTCCGGCTCGACAGGGCAGCCCGCCCCCCGGCGCGCGCCGGGGGAGGCGCCCCGATGGATCCGGGCCTGTCGGCGGACGAACCCGACCCCGATCGGCGCGAAGCCACCCGGGAATGGGCGCGGCTGGTCGCCGGCCTCCTCGCCCACGGAGGCGAGGCCCTCGGGGATCTGCCCGAGGAGGGAAGCCCCCGGACGGATCGAGGGAGGGGGCGTACGCGCCGAGGTGGAATCAGCCGATGCGGAACACGTGGGCGGGACAGATGGCCGGGTCGAGCTGGACCCAGTTGGCTCCCGCGTTCCACTGCCAGCGCTGCTTGGTGACCAGATCGGTGACGTGGTAGGGTGCGCCCTGGATCCCCAGTTCCCCCCAAGGCGGATCGATCCAGCCATCGCGGGTGCGGGTGTAGTCGCAGTTGATCACCACCAGGAGGCGATCGTCGCCGTGGGTCTTGACGAATGCCAAAATCTCGGGATCGGTGCAATCCAGGAAGCGGATGTTGTGCCACTCCTGCAGGGCGGGGTGGGTGTTGCGGATCTCGTTCATCAAACGGATCCAGTCCTTGATGTGCCCGGGCCGATCCCAATCCCAGGTCTTGTACTGGTACTTCTCGGAGTCGAGGTACTCTTCCCGTCCGGGCACCGGGGTCGCCTCGCAAAGTTCCCATCCGTTGTACATGCCCCAGGAAGGGCACAGCAGGGAGGCCAGGGCGGTGCGCACCAGGAAGGCCGGTCGACCGTGGTCCTGGCAGTGGTGGGGATTGATGTCGGGGGTGTTGGTGAAGAAGTTCGGGCGCATGTACTCGCGCTCGGGCGTGCCGGTGAGCTCCTCCACGTAGGCGCGCAGATCGGCCGCCTTCTCGCGCCACACGAAGTAGCTGTAGCTCTGCTGGAACCCGAGCTTGGCCAGGCGCTTCATGGGTTTGGGCCGGGTGAAGGCCTCGGCCAGGAACACCGCGTCGGGGCACCGCTTCTTGGTTTCGCGGATGAGCCACTGCCAGAAGATGAAGGGCTTGGTGTGGGGATTGTCGATGCGGAAGATCCGGATCCCCTTGGAGGCCCAGAACAGGTGCAGGCGCAGAAGTTCGCGCCACATGCCCTCGGTGTCGGGTCCGAAGTAGTGGAACGCGTAGATGTCCTCGTACTTCTTCGGGGGATTCTCGGCGTACTTGATGGTGCCGTCGGCTTCGCGGTAGAACCAGTCGGGATGGTCCTTGGCGTAGGGGTGGTCGGGGCTGGCGTTGAGGGCGATGTCGAGGGCGACGTGCATGCCGTGCTGCTCGCAGGCGGCGATGAACCGCTCGAAATCCTCCATGGTCCCCAGCTCGGGATCGACGGCGTCGTGGCCTCCGTGCTCGTTTCCGATGGCGTAGGGGCAACCGGGTTCCCCCGGGAGGCTCTTGACGTTGTTGTTGCGGCCCTTGCGGTTGGTCTTGCCGATGGGATGGACGGGAGGCACGTACAGCACCTGGAATCCCATGGAGGCGATCTCGGGGAGACGGGCGATGCAGTCGTCCCAGGTGGCGGAGCGGGTGGGGTCGGTGCCTTGCGAGCGCGGCCACATGGTGTACCAGGAGCCGAAACGGGCGATCACGGGATCGACGACCAGGTCGTAGGCGTGCGACGACGATTCCTGTCCATTCTTGAGCCAGGTCCCGCCGACCCGGAATTCCATCAGGCCCACCTGGTCGAGGGTGCAGGAGCCCTTCCAACGGTCGTTTTCCGTCTTTTCGAGGGGATGGCGGACCCAGGTTCCGTGCTCCGGACGGATCTCGAACCAGCACTCGTACTTCTCGTGCCCGTACATCCAGATGTCGGCCTCGACCTCCAGTACGTCGCCGACTTCGCGCTTGGCGGCCCAAAGGCCCTGGTCGACCGAAGGACTCACGTTCTCGAAGCAGAAGATCTGCGTCTCGTCGGCCACCGGTTCGGTCGGGCCGATCTCGAGCAGGGGGTGGAGGGGCTTGGACGGCGCGGGAGCCGGCTTCCGGGAGGCGGCGGGGCGCTTGGGGGTCGGGGTCGCGGGCTTGGGGGCGGCCTTCGCGGTCGGCTTGGGGGTGGACTTGGCCACGGGGGCGGGCTTGACCGGAGCTTTGGGGGGGAGGCTGGCCTTGGCGGCCGCCGTGGACTTGGCGGAGGGAATCCCGGCTTTCTTGACGGCGAGCGGACCGGCCTTCTCAGGGCTCTTCCGGGCTTGGGCCGGTGCCGTGGTGGCGAGTTTCTTGGCCGACTGCTTCGCGGAGGGCGTCTTGGCGGGAGATTTCCCCGGGGAAGCGACCTTCGCGGAGGTGCGTGGGGATGGGGCGGTCGAGCGAGATTTGGGCATGGGCCATGACTCCGATGGGCACCGGGGAAACGGCTCCGGCGCGATCCTTCGAATCTAGTCCCCCGAGACGAGGACGGGGAGAGGGGGGGAAGCTACCTTTGATGCATGACCTTTACGCCCGAAGACGCGCTCTCGCGATTGTCCACGGGGTCTTTCCTCGTGGCTCGCGATGTCCTGCGCGATCCCAATTTCGAAGGCTCCGTGGTTCTGCTGTGCGCCCATGAATCCGATGGCGACTACGGGCTGGTGCTCAATCGCGCCTCCCGCATGCCTCTCGACGAGGTGTTCGAAAGCCTCCCCCCGGAACTGCGCGGCCCGCGGCTCGTCCATATCGGCGGGCCGGTGGAACAGGACAAGATCCAGATCCTCGACTGGTCCGGCGAAGGCGCCCCGGAATCCCAGGGGGTCGTGGAGGGCCTGACCATGGGCGGCCACTGGAATTTCCAGTGGCAGGACGAACCCTTCACCGAGGAGGAGGAGGAGGGCGCAGGCAAGAGATTCCATCATGCCGATCCCGACAAATACCGGATCTTCCTGGGCTATTCGGGATGGAGCCAGGGCCAGCTGGTCAGCGAAATCGAGCTGGGGGCGTGGCAGGTGTTCCACGCCGACATCGTCGAGACCATCAAACTCGGTCCGGATCGCATCCCCAAAGGCGAAGAGGAATTCGCCCAGTGGGCCAAGGACCATCCACCTCGCCTACCGGGATTCCTCACATGAGAAGGTTCCTCCTGACTTGCCTGATGGCGGTTTCCTTCGCGGGAGCCAAGGGGGTTTCCCTCACGGGGTATGCGGGCGGATCGTCCCCTTGGGGCGATATGGACCCTTCCACCGCCTGGAGCGTGCACGCCCTGTGGCGGATCGACCAGATGGTCGCCGCCGGAGTGGGGGCCGGATACCTGACCCTTCCGGGAACGGATGTCGCCGAGACCACCGCCCGTCTGCAGGTCCGCCTGCCCGCGGGCAAGCAGCTCATGCCCTTCCTCGAGGGGGAGTCGGGGGTCGGAATCCGTCCCGTCCTGGTCCAATCGATCTTCGTCTGGCGCTTCGGCGGCGGCATGGATCTCAAGCTCGGCGACCGATCCAGCCTCCTGGTCGGCGGGGGAGCCATGACTCGCGGCCGCGCGTACGGGCGGGTGGGGTTGCTTCTGGAGCTCTGAAGAAGGGGCGCGATCGGCCCGCGGGCCAGTGAACGCGCCTCCTCGAATCCGCGTGGTGGGGTCCTCCTGTCCGAACGGCCAGTTCACGGGCCGCGGGAAAAACGCCAATTTTCCTTCCATGCTCTGACGCCTGGAGCCCGGAACAGTCCTGCCATCTCCCGCGAGGTCCTGGCATTCGGTTCCCGATCGACGGGCCCGCAGGGGAGAGAACACGGAAATTCCTCGACCGGCGACCGATACGGCTCGACCGGTCCATCGCCGATGGAAGGCGCCTCGGGTCGTGATGCCCGAGGTCGCTGGCGAACGCTATGCCATGAACCCGCGAAAAGGGAGGGACGGATGATCCAGACGGCCACGGAAATCGATGAAATGGATGCGATTCTCCTGGATGTGGTGAAGAAAGTTCTTCCCAAGGTTCAAGGTGTCACGCTGGAGTCGCGCATCCGCGAGGACCTGGGGGCGGACTCCCTGGACATGATGACCATGGTGATGGAGTTGGAGGAACGGTTCGAACTGAGCCTGACCGAGGAGGAGGCCGCGACGATCGTCTCCCTGGCCGATGTGAAGCGGAAGATCCAGCAGATGGGTTCGCATGGCGATGCCGGTGTCTGATCCGGGGAGGACTCGAGTCGTCGTCACGGGGCTCGGTGCGGTTTCCCCGCTCGGCCCCGACCTTGTCTCCACCTGGGAGGCGGTCCAATCCACTCGACCCTGCGTCGAACCGATCCCCGAGGCTTGGGAGGCTTTCTGGAAGCCGAAATCGCGCTTCTGGGCTCCGCTGCCGAAGGAATGGATCCAATGCCCGCTGCTGGCTCCCCTGGAGCCGAAGCAGCTCGATCCGGTTTCCATCCTGGCGCTGGAATCCGCTCGCCAGGCGTGTTCGGGGGGGGCTCCCGCGGGACGAGGTGGAGTTTTCGTGGGGACGGGTTCCGGTGGAGGAGCTTCGAGGTTCGAAAACCACCTGAATCATCTCTTTCCCCAGAAGGAGTTCCTTCCCGGCCGGCGAGGCGGCAGATTCAATCCGTTTTGCATCGCCATGGGGATGCCGAATTCCCCTGCAGCCATGATTTCCATCAAGTTGTCGATCGAGGGGCCTTGCCGAACCTTCTCGAGCTCGTGCGCGTCCGGGACCGTCGCCATCGGCCAGGCTGCACAGGCGATCCGCAGCGGAGAAGTGGAATGGGCGGTGGCCGGAGGGGCGGAGTACCTGGTCGATCCCGATGGAACCCAGTTCCATGGTTTCGATGTCGCCTCGACCTTGACCCGCATCCCGACCAGGGAGGAATGCAATCGACCTTTCGACGCGGGTCGGTCGGGCTTCCTCTTCGCCGCGGGGGGTGCCGCGATGCTGAGGCTGGAATCCGAAAGATCCGCGAGGGAGCGAGGAGCCGCGATCCTGGCCACCTTGGACGGTGTCGCGGAGAATTGCGATGCCTACTCCCCGATGGCCCCGGCGCCGACGGGAGAGCGCATCCAGCAGTGTGCGCTGGAGGCCTTGGCCGACGCCGGCTTGTTGGCCACCGACGTGGATTGCATCAACGCCCACGGGACGGGAACGGAGGCCAACGATCGCATCGAGGCGGCGATGCTCGAACGGGTCTTCGGCAGGGGTCCCAAAGTGACCACGACGAAAGCCCTGACGGGACACCTCATCGGTGCGGGCGGGGCTCTCGAGGCCGTCTTCTGCGTCCAGGGATTGTTGGACCAGATCGTGCCCGGGATGCCGAATCTCGTCGACCCCATCGCCGATCTGGATTTCGTCCTCCGCACGCAGGCGTCGGAGCATCGGAATGTCCTGAAGCTGTCCTTCGGTTTCGGGGGGCACAACGTGGCTTTGGTTTTCACAAAGGCAGGAACTCCATGAATGCAACCGGTCAAAACGTCGGAACATCGAACCTGGAAGCCTTCTTCCAGCAGTCCGATTCGCAGGATCAGCACCTCTTCTCCCAACCCAAGCGCTGGTCGGCGGGACTCCGCTCCCGGAAGGAGGCCATGGGTTTCAACCCGTTCTACGCGGAGATCGCTCTGAACGAGGGGCCGCGATGCCAGATGGACGGCCGACAGTTGATCATGCTCGGTTCGAACAACTACCTGGGCCTGACGACGGACCCCCGCGTGCGCGAGGCGGCTTCCCAGGCCATCCGCGAGAAAGGGACGAGCCTCTCGGGTTCGCGCCTGCTCAACGGGTCCACGGCCGACCATTCGCGATTCGAGGCCAAGCTCGCGAGGTTCTTCGGAAGGGAAGCCGCGCTGGTGTTCACCACGGGATACCAGGCCAACGTCGGTCTTCTCTCCGCCCTCCTCAAGGAACGCGGGAAGAAGCTGGTGATGGACAAGTGCGGGCACGCTTCGATCATCGACGGCGCCCGGGTTGCCGGATGCGAAGTGCTGGCCTTCTCCCACAACGACCCGGACAGCCTGGTGAGGATCCTGGCCCGACTGGAGAATCCCGCCCGGGACTGCCTGGTGATGGTGGACGGCCTGTATTCCATGGAAGGGGACATCGCCCCCCTGCCGCGGATCATCGAAATCTGTCGTCAGTTCGGAACCGCGCTCGCCCTGGACGAGGCGCATTCCGTCGGGACCTTGGGACGGACCGGGCATGGGACGGAGGAACACTTCGAACTTCCGGGCGGGGCGGACATCGTCACCGGAACGTTCTCGAAGAGCCTCGCCTCCGTGGGCGGATTCGTCGCGGCCGACGAGGACCTGATCGACTACATCCGCTACCAGGGGCGGTCGATCCTCTTCTCCGCCTCCCTTCCACCCGCGCAGCTCGCGGCGGCGGAATGCGCCCTGGACATCCTCCAGGCGGAACCGGAGCATGTCGAGACCCTGCAGAAGAACGCCCGATATTGGCGAGCGGGATTGAGGAACATCGGATTCGACGTCGAGGCGGAAGGAAGCCCCGTGGTCCCGCTTCCGATCGGGAGGATCGACGATTGCCTGACCTTCGCCGAGCGGCTCCAGGTGGAGGGGGTGTACGCCAATTGCGTGCTCTATCCGGCCGTGCGGATGAACGAATCGATGATTCGGACATCCATCATGAGCAAGCATTCCTTCGCGGACCTGGATCAGGCCCTGACGGCCGTCCAATCGGCTGTGAAGGCCGTCGGTCTGAGCCTGGGCTCCTGAGATGGCCTGGATCCATCTTCTGGTCGCGATCCTGTTCGAGGTCGTCGGGACTCTTCTCATGAAACGATCCGACGGATTCTCCAACCTGGTCGCCGGGGTCTTCGCCCTGGCGGCCTACGGGATCTGCCTCGTCTTCCTCGGGATCGCCTTGAAGTCGATTCCCGTCGCCGTCGCCTACAGCATCTGGAGCGGGATGGGGATCGCGATCGTCTCCCTGGCGGGCTGGTTCCTGTTCCGCGAATCCCTCACCGGTCCGCGGCTGCTCTTCATCGTCCTGATCGCCGCGAGTTGCATCGGTCTGCAACTCAGTGGCCCGAGCGAAACAGCACCTTCCTCAACCGTCCGATCCGGACAGGAGTAGAACATGGTTCGATCGATCCTTGGCCTGGCACGACTGGCGTTGCGCGATTTTTCCCTGCGGGGAAATCCCACCGACCCGACCCCCGACTACGATCGGGCCAGTGAAACCTACGACGACTACTACACGGCTCGCCTGGGCGCGGAGGCCGTGCGGCTGCTCGCGGAGGTGCCTCTGGCGACGGGAGCCCGCGTCGTGGACATTCCGTGCGGCACCGGCTGCCACACCTTCGAAATCGCGCGCAAGGTGGGAAGCGACGGTGTGGTCTATGCCGTCGATCTTTCCTCCGGGATGCTGGAGAAGTGCCGGAAGAAGGCCTTCGAGATGGAGACGCGGAACGTCCATTGCATCCTGGCCGACGGGACCGAATGGCTGGAAGGGCAGCTGCCCGGAAGCCTCGACGTCGTGTTCTGCATCTGGGGGCTGTGCTATCTCGACTGGAAGCGTTTCTTCATCGCCGCCAGGAAGGCCCTGCGGCCCGGCGGGATCCTTGCCATCATCGAGAATCGTGTCGATTCCCTCGCCGAAGTCTCCAAGCTGTACCAGAACGCTCTGATCGACCACCCCAAGGCCCTGATCCGGAAAGTGGACCTCAGTCTGCCCTCGAACGCGAAATCCATCGCATCGGCCGTGCGTCGCGAGGGCTTCGAAATCCGTTCCCAGAAGGATGGGGAGCTCCGGCTCGACATCGGCACCGGAGAAGAGCTGCTGGCCTACCTCAACCGGGGCGGAGTCAGTTCCGGATTCGTCAATGCCATCGATCCCGAACTGTATCCAACGCTCGAGGCCGAGACCATCGCAGCCTTCGATCGTTCCATGGCGATCGGGAAGCCGGTACCGGTCGTGCATCGCTTCAGTTCCTGCATCGCCACCATCGCCTGAGAGCCCACCCCATGCCCATCCTCCTCTGGTTGAGTCAATTTTCCCGTCGACGTCCCTGGTGGACGGGGGTTCTTCTGCTCCTCTGGGTAGGAGTGATGGGCTACTTCTCCGCGGGAGTCCCCGTCGACAATTCGTACAACGCGTATTTCATCCCGGGCGACAAATCCTTCGAATCCTACAAGGGATTCCAGGACGAGTTCGGAAGCGACGAGTTCGTGTACGTGATGTATCGATCCCGAACGGGGGAACCGCTTCTGTCGGAGGGGGTGACCAATCTGGCCGACTCCCTGGCGCAGGCGCTCGGAAGGATCCCCTGGGCCGGCAGGGTCATCAGCCTGACGGGAACCGGCCTGGCCAAGGGCGGGGACGACGAGTTGCGCATCCTTTCCGTGAAGGAGATGCGGAAGGATTCGTCCTTGGCCGACTCCGTGGAATCGTGGCTCTCCGCCAAGGAATACTTGAAGGGGAATCTCTTCACCTCCGACATGGAGTGGGGGGCGATCTTCGTGGAGATGACCTCCACGTTCATGGACACGACCGCGGAGAAGGAGAACTACTCCAGGACGGTGCACGATTCCGTGAACGCCATCGTGTCCAGGAGCGAATTCTCCCCGTTGGAGCTGGTCGCCGTCGGGGACCCGTTGATCAACCACGTCTACAACCAGATGAACCAGGACGAGAGTTCCACGACCTTGGGGTTGTCGATCCTGGTCGTCCTGTTCGTGGTCCTGGTCGCCACTCGATCCTGGCGCAAGGCACTCCTGGTCCTGCTGGTGGTGACGACGTCCCTGGTATCGGGAATGGGGCTCATCGGAATCCTCGGCTGGAAGATGAATCTCCTGTTCGTAATCCTTCCCAGCTTGCTTCTCACCATCAGTCTCGCGGAGTCGATCCGCTTGGTGCATTCCGGGGATCTGGCCGCGAGCCACGGTTTGGATCCGGCCCGAGCCGCCGCCAAGGCGGCCTCGGACACGGGCCGAGCCAGTTTCTTCGCCTGGATCACCACCGTTCTCGGGTTCCTGAGCATGGCCTTCACCTCGATCCAGGCGGTCCGCGAATTCGCCGTCTACACATCCTTCGGACTGACGGTCAATTTCCTGGCCAGCTACCTGCTGACGCCCCTGTTCGTCGATCGTCGAACCCGCTCCCCGAAGGCCCTCAAGACGCCGCGATTCATCACCAACATGCTGGAATCCGCCATCGAACGACCGAGAACCATCCTCGCGGTCGCTTCCTTGGTCGCGGTGGCCTTCGCCTTCGGGATTCCACGACTCAAGGTCGAGTCGAATTGGATCGAGGAATTCAGCGATCGGGTTCCGGTGAAACACGCCTACCAGAAGGTGAACGACGTGTTCGGAGGAACCGGTTCCTTCTCGCTGGTGTTGCAGGCACCTCCGGAATCCCTCCTTTCCCCCGCGACCTTGGCCTCCGTCGAACGGTTCCAGCGCGAGGCCGAACGCATCCCTTCGGTGTCGAAGACCCTGTCCCTGGGGGATCTCCTGAAGGACGTGAACGCCTCGTTCCACTCCGATTCCCCGGAATTCCGAAGGATCCCCGATTCCGCGGACCTGATCGCCCAGTACCTGCTGGCCTACGAGTTCTCCGGAGGAGAGGATCTGGACGACTACCTCTCCAAGGACCACTCGTCCTCCCAGGTGGCCATCCGGATCCGGATGGGGAACACGAACGAACTTCTCGATGTGTTCAATGCCCTCCAGGATCGAGCCCTCGAGTTGTTTCCGGGCATGAATCCGACCATGACCGGCATCTCCAGCCTGAGCGTGAAGATGGCCAAGTACATCCAGCAGGGGCAGATCCGTGGATTTGGATTCGCTCTGCTCACCATCGCCGTCTGCCTGGTGTTCGCCATGCGGTCGGTACGCCTGGGAGTCCTCTGCATGATTCCCAACATCCTTCCCATCACCATCGTGCTCGGATTCATGGGATGGACGGGGATCAAGCTGGACTACGTGAAAGTCCTGATCAGCTCCCTGGCCCTGGGACTGGCGGTCGACGACACGATCCACTTCTGGGGTGCCTTCCGGGCGGCCACCGCCTCCGGTTTCGACGCGAAGGGAGCGTGCAGGGAGGTGGTCCGCACGCACGGGCGACCGATCTGGATGAGTTCCCTCGCCCTCATGCTCGGCTTCCTCATCAACGTCGTCTCCTCGATGCAATCGTTGGTGATGTTCGGGGTCCTCACCGCCATGGTGATCGCCCTGGCCTTCCTCTCCGATCTCCTGGTCGGGCCTGCGCTGCTGGCCTTGTTCGGAAACCGAGCCCAACCCAAGCCGGCGATCCGCGCGAACTCGGGGAGAAATCCCGCTTTGGTCGAGGCGCGCCGATGAACCGCATGCATCTGGCGATCGCAAGCGTCGCTTTCCTGGCCCTCCAGGGGGCGATGAGGATCGAATCCGCGTGGTTCGCGACATTGGTCTACGTCTACCCGGTCCTGTATCTGCTCGCGGCGGTTTCGTGCTTGTCGCGAGGCGGGATCCGCGACTCCTTCGTCGGCGGAGTGCTGCGCCGTTCCATGCCGCTCTGGGTGGGGGCGACCCTGGGCGTCTATGCCGTTTCCTTCCTGGTCTTGCGCGGTTTCTTCGGTCCATCCGATGATTGGACCTGGAGCTTCCGCTCGGTGATGGAAACCAGTGTCCCCGGGGGCCGGATCCTCTTCTCCAGCCTGGCCATGCTCAGTCTTTCCTTCTACGCCATCGAGGAGTTCTACTTCAGGGGCGTCCTGTTCGAGAAGTGGGAAGGCAAGTTCGGAAAGACGGGCACGGTGGTGGCGATTTCCGGGCTGTGGGCCTGCCTCCACCTGGGAACCTACGGGCTGAACCCCTTCAGACCTTGGCTCGTCCTGGGGATGCTGCCCTGCGTGTTCGCCATGGGGTTGGTCCTCGGAGCGGCAAGATCGCACACGGGCTCGCCATGGACCAGCTTCGTGTGCCAATCCCTGGGGAACTGGTTCCTCCTGGGATTGGTGTATTCGGCCCCGGCCATCCAGCAAACCGCATCGGGAGGTGCCCCTTGAGAGGATTCCTTCAGACCTCCAACCTGGCGCGAATCGTCGTGTTCGTTTCGGCCTCTTGCATGGGCATGGAGGCTGCGTTGCCCGCCGGATCCGCCGCCGCGCGAGGCGAGTGGGTCGCCCGACGGAGCATCGCGGCGGACAGCGGATTCAAGGACGCGTCCTCCGGACTGCTGCTGCAGATCATCGAACCCGATGGACGGGTCATGGACCGGAACATCGAGCTTCGAGCCTTGGAAGTCCCGGGAGATGGCGAGAAGACCCTGATGCTTTTCCGGACCCCCAGGGATGTCGCAGGATCGGCATTCCTGACCCACAGCCACGCCGACGGCACGGACGAGCAATGGCTCTTCCTGTCGGCCCTGAAACGGGTGAAACGGATTTCGTCCAGCAACAGGGGGGGCTCGTTCTTCGGAAGCGAATTCGCCTTCGAGGATCTCAGTTCCATGGAGCTCGGTCGATTCCGGTACGAATTCCTGGGGGAGGAGGGTGGAGCCTACAAGGTCCGGCTGTCCCCCACCGATGCCGGGAGCGTCTACCGGGAGATCGACGCCTGGTACGACAAGGCGACCTTCCGCGTGGAGCGGATGGAACTCGCGGGGAAACGGGACGGGCTCGGGAAGACGATGAGGATGACGGGGTACAGGCTCCTCAATGACAAATACTGGCGGCCCGACACCATCGAGATGGAGAATCGGGGGAACGGGAGGAGATCGAGGTTCGTCTTCACCGGCTACAAGGTCGGCGTCGGGCTGGAGCCGAGCCTGTTCCTGCCTTCGAGGATCGAGAATGCGCGATGAAGTGATCCGCGGCACGCTGCTCCTGTGCGCGTCGGTCGCGATGGCCAACGGCAGCCCCCTGGCGGGCGAGGTGGAACTGGACCAGCGATCCCATTGGAATCCGGGAGCGACCGCGCAGGAGGAGTGGAATGCCCGCGAGGTGTCCATCCTCCCCCGGTACGAACAGGATCTGGGGCCGATCTCCTTGCGTTTGTCGCCTCGCTGGAAGATCCGGCGGACGGATCGGGAAGCGCTGTTCGAGCCCGGAGACAGCCGGGTGCGTGCGACGTTCCGCGCCATCGACCTGGTCGTGGGTTGGGAACGCACGAGCTGGGGAGTCATGGACGCCCTTTCGGTGATGGACATCGTCGATCCGTTCGATTGGACCGACCCCTTCGAGGAACGGGCGAGGGTGGAGCGCCTGGTGACGCGCCTCTCCATCGCCGCGTGGGAATCGGGAACATTCCAGTTGATGCTGTTCCCGTGGTTCCCCCGATATCCGACGCCCCGCCTCGGGGAGAGGTTCAACACCATGCCGCTGCCCTCGCGGCAGGTCGTTTCGGGGGATCGGGGGCGAGGGACTCCCTCCTTCGCCGCGAGATGGTCCGCATCGCTGGGCGGCTTCGATTTCGGTCTGGTGGGATACCGGGGGGTCGACCGTGATCCTGATCCGGTGCCGACCGAGTCCTGGGATGCCATCCGGCTCGTGCATGGCGAGGCGACCGCGGCCGGACTCGGAGTCGCCAAGGGTTTCGACGCGCTGATCCTCCGCGGAGAATTCCTGGCGACCGAGGCCGCTGGACGGAGGGATCTCGCCGGTGCGGCCGGGGGGGAGCTGGAGATCGGCCAGTGGGTGCCGATCCAGGCCGGGGTCGTCCTGGTGGGCGAATACTCCTTCCATTCGAAGCCCTCGGCGACGGAGATCCTGCAGGACGATGTCTACGGCGGATTGCGGATCGATTTCCAGAACACGGCTTCGACGAGGCTGGAGGCGGGATGGGTACGGGATCTCGAGTACCGGACCCTCGTCCAGAGGGCGACTCTTTCTCAGAATCTGTCCGACCGGGTGTCCGTGGATCTCGTCGCCCAGAGCTTCATCCTGGTCGACGACGCGGATGGGCGAATCTCACCTCTCCGAGGAGACGACTATGTCGAAGCAAGGTTCCAATTCCGCTTCTAGGGCCGCCTGCGCCCTGGTCGCATCGGCGCTCGTGGTTTCCGCGAACGCAGGCGATCTCGTCGGTAGATGGATGCCGCCCGACGGGGAGTCGATCATCGAAATCCAGCCCTGCGGTGCGGAACGGTGCGGATCCATCGTATGGCTGAAGAAGCCCGCCGATCCCTCGGGGAAGCCCTGGACGGACACGGAGAATCCGGATCCTCCCTTGAGGTCGAGGGGGCTCGCGGGCTTGCGCATCCTCAGCGGATTGAAACCCGACGGCCCGGGGGAGTGGTCCGGGGGGAGCATCTACGATCCGAACTCGGGGAAGACCTACAGCTGCAAGGCGTCGTTGGCCGTCGATGGAGGGTTGGAACTGAGGGGCTATTTCATGACTCCCCTGCTCGGAAGAACCGAGAAATGGAAGCGCGTCGCCGAGCCGAGGTGAATGCGGTTCGGAGCCTGGACTCCGGATGGGACCTGTCATATCGAACAGGATGCGACGGGATTCAGCAAGTCATAAATTGACGGAATGATCAAATTCCTCTCGCGATACACCCGGAAGAACCATCGATCCCACGACTCCCGTTCCCCGGGCCTGGAAGCGCCGGGGAAAGGCGAGGGCGACCGCCTGAACGTCTCGGACGTCCTTCCCCGGGATATCCAGATGGCGACATTGCAGCTCCGGCACCAGGTGTTCTGCGAGGAGCTCGGGTGGTTGCCGACGGTGGGGACGGAACTGGAGATCGACGAGTTCGATGTCGAATGCGATTCGGTCGTCGCCTGGCAGGGGGAAGACGTCCTGGGGATGCTTCGTCTGGTTCGGGGCCCCGGGCCCTACATGATCGATCGCTATTTCTCGCACCACCTGGAGTCCGCGCCGGACATCGGGAGGGGGAGCGACGTGGCGGAGATCTCGCGTCTGTGCGTCCGGAAGGATGTGCGCCAGAATCTGTTCCCGTCGTCTAATGGGCCGATGCCGATCTCCTTGCATCTCTACCGGGGCACCTATGCGTGGGCGCGTCGCAACGGGGTACGTTTCTACTATTGCATCACCACGCCCGCGGTGGCTCGCCTCCTCACCAGGCAAGGAATCCCCCTAAGGGCGATCTCGCGATCCCAAGCGAGCGAGGATCGATGCGACCAGGTCCTTTCCATCCTGGACTGGAGGGAGTTCGAAGGTCAGAGAAGGTTTTCCGACCTGGTCGAGTGGTTCAAGTCGGCTTGATGAGCCCGCATTCCAGGGCGATGCCGATGGCCTGGGCTCGGTTGTTGACCTGGAGTTTCCGGAAGAGGTTCGACGTGTGGAACTTCGCGGTCCTCTCGGAGACATCCAGAAGTTTCCCGATCTCCCACGAGGTCTTCCCCTGGAAGATCCAGTGCAGGACTTCCATCTCCCGTTCCGTGAGGGAGGGGGCCTCCGTGGCCTGTTTTCCGATCAGGCGCATGATGGCCAGATGGATCGGGGCGATCAACAGCTCGCAGAGGAACTTCTCCCGGGACTCGAAGCCCAACCCCTTCCTGGCGAACGAGACCAGCGACTTGCACGCCCTGGCGGCATCGGTCAGCCCGTGCGTGAGGCCTGATTCCAGCCCGAAGTAGGTCGCCAAGGCCAGGAATTCCGGGTCCGGAGGATTCTTTTCGAAGACCTCCTTCCAATCGTGGATCCCGCCGTTGCGCAGGTGGGATTGGAGGATCGGGTCACGATTGCCCAGGGATTTCGAGACGTAGAGATCGAGCCATTCCTGGGGATAGCTGTGGTTGAGGACGTTGATCTGCTGCGGAGTTTCCGCGGAGTCCGTGCAAAGCCGCAACGCGATGACCTTGTCGGCCTTGAGCAAGGCGGCGCATTCTCCCAGAATCGTCAGGAAATGGTCGGAGCTTTCGCAGGCCGTGAGTTCCTGGCAGATTCTTGCGGAGGCAAGGAACGTTTGTGATTCATGGAACTTTTGCATGGGAATCTTGCAGGGTGCTCCACGGGAGAATTTGCAGGGCCAGAGGCAGGAAACTGGTGCTGAGCATTCGTGTTGGAGGTCTGCGATGCAATATGGCAGATCAGGAAACGAATCTCAAAGGAGTGAATTCATATCTGAAATGCAAGGTTGCAGGTGGCATCCAATGCCCGCGCCGGGGGAGCGTTTTCCGGAGGCTTCGGGTGGCATCGACCGGGAGGGGAAGAACGGAGCTCCCTCGCGAGGCGGACGGAGCGATCGGGACCGCTTCCATGTCCCGACGTCGGGAGTCTCCCGGACAGGCTAGATTCGTAGAGTACGATCCGGGCGCGTGAACCCGGTCCCAGACGGCCAAGCCTCGCACACAAAGAGATCCAGTGGACCCTGTCGATTCCAAACCATACCAGCCTTCGAACGGCAATCCGGCCTCGATCCTGGTCGCCGACCAGCGCGATGCAGCCCGAGCCGCCCGTTGCCTGGCCATCGCGGGACGGATCCTGGCGCCGGCCCGGATGCGCTCCCTCCAGCACGAGGTCGCCGAAGGCCTCCATACCCGACGGTTCCGGTTCACCAAGCGGCACGGGGGCGTGCGCATGGATCCCTACGACGTCGGCGAGGACGTCGAGGCCTACCTGCAGCAGGTCCAGGTCGGAGAGGACGAGTTCCGCGGGACGGTCTGGTTCCGGCTCACCCCGCGACATTTCCTGGCCTGGGATTTCATCGCCTGATCGGCACCGCCCCCACCGGGGCGATCGTCCCGCCCGGATGGAGCATCGGCTCCGTGCTCCGCCTCCGTCGTTCAAAGACAAGCAATGAAATCGCACCCGTTCCCCGGAAGTCCCCCGATGCCGAAGACCCCGATCGCGTTCCTGTTTGCCGTGGTTTGCGTTTCCTGCACCCCGAAGACGGATTCGCAAGCGCCTCCCACGATGCGGGCGGGTCGCCTGCTCGACGCGCGCGACGGCAGGACCTACCGGACCCTTCGCATCGGCAACCATGTCTGGATGGCCCAAAACCTGGATTTCGCCTCCGATTCGTCCCGGTGCTACGGCGATGACGACAGGAATTGCCTGACCTCCGGGCGGATGTACACCCGGTCGGAGGCCCGGAAGGTCTGCCCGGATGGCTGGCGCCTTCCCAGCGCGGGCGCTTGGAAGGATCTTCTCCGGGAGGTCGGGAAGGATGGGAAGGGGTTCCCTTCCCGGTCGTGGACCGGGACCGATTCCCTCGACTTCGGTTTGGTGTACGGAGGGCAAGGCAATATCGGAGGGACGGGGGGCTTCGAGCAGGTGGACCTGGTGGCCGCCTACTGGTCGTCGAGCATGCTCGACCGGCGGCGCGGGTTTTCCATGTACATGGGACGCCTGGGGGCCGACACCGGGGTCCTGGCGCGTCGCGACGACGATCCGGGAAGTTGGCTCCACATGCGCTGCGTGCAGGACGATTCCGCGTCGCCGCAAGCGCCGCTCCCGGAAGGGAACGCATCCACGGAGGCTGGAATGGTGCGCATCCCGGCAGGTTGCTTCTCCATGGGGACGGAGGAGGGCGGCATCGAGGAGTTCGCGCACCGGGTCTGCCTGGACTCCTTCGAGATGGACCGGACGGAAGTCACCAACGAAGCCTTCTCGAAAGCGGGCGGAGAAACCCACTACACCGACAACACGTGCGCGGTCTTCGATCCCGGGAGCCGTCGATTCGGGCCGGATGTGGTTCCGGAAAGTTTCCGCGAAGGTGCCAAGCCCGTGGTCTGCGTCGATTGGGCCGAAGCGGACGAGTATTGCCGGAACGTCGGCAAGCGACTGCCCACGGAAGCCGAGTACGAGTACGCCGCCCGTGCCGGAACCACGACCGACTACTTCTGGGGCGACGACCAGGATGCGGGATGCCGGTTCGCCAATGGAACCGACCGAACCGAGGAGCCGGGGATGCCCGGCTGGACGGATTGGATGGAATGCGAGGATGGATGGGGCTTCTCGACGGCCCCGGTCGGCCGGTTCGCCTCCAACGCCTGGGGTCTGAAAGACATGTCGGGAAATGTCCGGGAGTGGGTCCGTGACGGATACTCCCCTTACGATTCCCTGGTCGCGACCCGTGTGAATCCCGTGGGACCCGAATCGGGGAACGGAGAGAGGGTTTCCCGGGGCGGTGCCTGGGATTCCCCGCCGAGGGTCCTCGCGGTGCATGCGCGAAGGAAGGATGCCGCGCAAACGCGCTCCTTCGATCTGGGGTTCCGATGCGTTTCACCGCGAACTCCGCCTCCCAGCTCGACCCGCATGGATCGTCCCGAAGCCGTCCCCGGCCTGCAACGACCTAGCCAGATGTTCCTGGAGGATTTGATCCGCAACGACGACACCCTCGCCCTGGGGATGCTTTCCTCCCGTCAAGCCGACACCTCGTTCGATCAGGGAATCCGGCCTCTGCACATCGCGACCGACATCGGATCGATCGCGTCGATCCGCACCTTGCTGCGAAGAGGTGCCCCACCGAATCGATTCAATGGTTTCGCGGCGTCGCCCTTGGGCATCTGCATCACCAAGGAGCGGGCAGAATGCGTGGAGGTCCTGCTGGAGGCGGGTGCGAATCCCGACACCACCTCAGCACGGGAGGCGTCGGGTTCCGCCTTGTTCCGCGCCG
Source organism: Fibrobacteria bacterium (assembly GCA_020633825.1). GTDB lineage: Bacteria > Fibrobacterota > Fibrobacteria > UBA5070 > UBA5070 > UBA5070. Next base: position 623,284 of record JACKCV010000001.1, read on the forward strand.
TGCGTACGAAGAATCTCAGGATCCTCGATCTCCTGCTGGCATCGGGTGCGAGGGTGGACCTTCGCGGATCCGATGGGGAAACCGCCCTGATGCAGGCGGCCTGCTCGGGAACTCCCGAGACCATCGCGTTGCTGCTCCAGCGCGGCGCCGACCTCGCGGCCCGGGACGAAGACGGGGACGACGCGCTCCACTACGCGCATGTCTGTCGCAACGATGCCGGTATCGCCTATCTCGACGGGGTCATGAAGTCCGGGAGATGATGCTTCCGTGCAGACTCAGCGAAACCGGATGCGCAGGAGTTCGTTGGTGTTGGTCGTGAGGAACAGGGTTCGGCCCACCAGGTGCGCGGCTCTCAGGTAGTCGGAGGAGAGGGGCAACACATCCCAGGTTCGCCCCGCATCCAAGCTGTAGACCAGGTCGCATCGCCGGAACATGTACGAAGATTCCAATTCCGCGAGAACGGTGAGGATCGGACCGGCGGATTGGAACCAGAGGTAGCGGGAGTAGCGGGGGGCCGGGCCGAAGACGGTCCGGGAGCGGTGGGTGCGCGGGTCCTAGCGCGTGGTCGTACCGTTGGAACTCAAGGAAAGGAGATACGAATGATGTCGTTCGATTTCGAAGCGATGAACAATGTCCGGTCGATCAGGCGGGCGGCTACGAATGCGCCGTCGGAGGCCAGAGGCAGGACGTGCCAGCTGTCTCCAGCGTTTGTACTGTAGATGAGGTCGCAATGCGAGCGCATGTACCAGCTCTCGGGTTCGGCGAGAATCGTCCTGATGGACTTCGACCCTTGGGCCCACAGGTATCGTGAATACGGCGACTCAGTGCGATAGATCGTTTGCGAACGCCAAGAACGGGTGTCGAATCGAACGATTCTTCCCTTGGTCCGGTCCTGGACTTCGTTGCCCACGATCAGGAGGAAGCCCGCGTCCTGGGGGAGGATGGCCTGCGGAACGATGTCGAGAGGGATGGTTTTCCCTGCATGCGAGTCCATGCGGCGCATCGCGTCGTGTTCGCCGATGCGGACGATGGAGTAGTACGCACCATCGTGGTAGACGAGAGCTCCATCCCGCGAGTCCTTCCGGACCAGCGGTGCGCCTGCGAGGTCGAGGATCTGGGTGTCGGTGGACACGACTGGGCCATCGGGTCCGGGGACGAGCCAATAGCCGCGATCCTGAGGGACTTCGGAATCGGAGCCTCGTTTTCCGTTGGCATCCAGTCGAATCAGGTAGTGGACGTCCCTGTAAAAATCGTACGCGTTCACGAGCATGGCGTCTCCCTGGAGTAGGGAATTCCCAGGGAACGCTCGTTCAGGAAACGTCTTGAATTCCTTCCAGGAAGCTCCGCTGTCTCTTGTTCGATACACTCGGCCGACTTGCTGGTCGAAGGCGTCGGGTATTCCGATCTTGGTGTATCCCGGACGAGGAGTCTCGGACAGGTTCGAACTGTTCGCGAACGCGAACCCGATTCCGGCGTCTTGGAAGAGCAGATCGACGATCCGGACGCCGACGGGGATCTCGGATTGAGGAAAACGATCGACCCTCGGTGCAGGAGATTCTCGACAGGCGTCAAGGAGGACCAGGGCCGTCGCAAGGAATAGCGATTGAATCACTCGTGTCTTCATCGATCAGTCGAGGTAGACCATGATTCTGATCATGTCGTGGATAAGGTCGGGGATCTTTTCCTTGGGGTAGGCTTCCCGTAGTGCCTTTTCGATGATCAAACGCTCGATCTCATCCTTGTGGATCAATGCTTCACCGGAACGTTTGGCGAATTCAACGGGATGGTCAGCCCAGTACTCGGCGAACAGTCTGCCTATATCGGTAGCCTGGTCGATACCCTCGGGACTCAGCAGGTCCTTGATGTCCGGCGTCAGCACAATTTTGACGAGGTCGAGGGTTTCCAGGGATTTAAGTCCCGCGTCCCAATAGGCGTCGGGGTGGGAGTCGAAGGCGAACTTCTTGAACGCCCTGAATTCGTCATCAAATTCGATGGTGGCGGCGTCCCTGTTCCGATCGCTGTATCGGAGCCTGTTCTCGATCGCGATCTGGAGCAATTTTCTCGCCTCTACGAGCCACTTCTGGCCTTCTTCCGTGAGAGTCGGGCTGGTTTCGACGGTGAAACGACGCACGTACTTGTCCCCGTAGGACATGTAGTAGAAGTCTTCGGGAGGTGGGCGCGTCGGATTGCGACGTCGGAAATCGTCATCGCGGAACTTGTAGTATTCCAGATTGCCAATCCGTTCCACGGGATAGGGCTTCGGGAGCTTCTCCGGGGGAGGAGGAGCTTCCGAGCCTGCCTTCCCGTACCGTTCCAGGAAGAGGTCCACGACCCATCCGCTGACGTTCTGGTAGGCCTCCCACCAGGTGGGGACCCCGATGTCTCCCAGGACGGGGAGTTCGAAGGTCCAGCCGGGGACGGGATTGAGGATCACGTCGCCGACATCGATCGCCCACAAGGGCTCCTTGCCCTTGTACACCTGGCCACCGGCGTATCCGAGGGCCGAGTTGTAGACCTCCTGCTTCCAGGTGTCGCGGTTCGTGCCCCGGGCGACGGGTGCGAAGAGGCGCTCGCGCTGCAACGACATCCCCGGCCCCAACGCGTAGTAGGTGTCGAGCATGTCCATCACCGAGGAATAGGATCCGACATCGATGACGAAGGCGTCCATGTTTCCGGCCATGTCGACGGCCGAACAGTACTCGTCGAATTTCTTGGCGAGGAAGGTCTTGTCGAGTTTGCGGGCCATGTCGTAGAAGGACCCGGGGAAGGTGTGGATGTATTCGGCCGCCACCGATCCGAGGTCTCCCAGGAAGGTCGATTGTTCCTGGTTGGATCGGAGCTTGATCACCAGCAAGTCGACGTTGGAACGGTGGTTGCGTGCATCGAGACCGGCGAACAGGTGGCCGACGTCCACCTTGCCGAAGCCGATCTCCATCACGGCGTTGGCACGGACCCTCCGCAGCACCTCGGCGAGCCCCGGCTGCTGCCAGGAGGCCGGCTGCGCGACCGCCTTGGCACCCGGGATGACCTTGTCCCAGAGGAATCCGTTGTACCAGATCTTCCGGACCGCCGAAACGACCCGGCCCATGTCGTAGCCCTCGGCTTCCGCGGCTTCCACCAAGCGGCGCAGATCGGCGAACTGGTCGTCGAGCGGCGCGGGAGTCGGGGGCGGTTTGGGGGCTGGAGCGGCAGGGGTGGGCTTCTTCCCCTGGGGCTTGTCGGCGATCGTCCAGGAGGAATGGTCCTTGTACCTGGAGATCTCGAAGACCTTGGTGGCATTCGGGAAGTCCGCGCCGATCCGCTTCATCTTGGCGGTCTGGGCCAGAGCCCAGTTGTAGGCGGTGGCGTACTGGTGCACGCCGGGTTTGGCGGGATTCCAGCGCATCTTGAACAGGGTGTTCTGGCCCTGTTTGATGTAGTGGTCGGCGATCCAGGCGATCCCGCCGCGGATGGCCAGGGAGGGGGAGGTCCATCCCAGGTCGAAGGCCTTCTTGGAGCCGGTGGCCTCGGCCTTGCCGTCGAGCGCACCGATGCCGAACATGTTGTGGACCGTTACGCCGTTCACCGATACGCCCTTGGCCAGGGCGCTGGTGCCGTTCCCCGTCTCGAGGCAGGCGTGGACGGCCGCGTAGATCTCGCTCACGCCGGCTTCCCGACTCGCTTCCAGGAAGTCCGCCGCATGCCCGGCGAGGATGCCCTTGTCGGCGAGGTAGGCCGCGAGATCCTGCTCGGAGAGGTTGTTGGAACCCGAGATGTCGAAGAACTGGAAGAGGTCGCTTCCCGCGCTGTGCGCACGGGGATCCATGGCGTCGCGGACCTCCTCCTCCGTGGCGGAGGTCCAACCCGATGCGGTGGATTTCTGGGGCTTCGGGCGCAGGCCCATCTGGATCCTGAAGGCCTCGTCCAGGGTCTTGGGACTGTCCACGTAGAGGTAGACGTCCTTGCCGGATCCCATCGCCGCACCGGTCGTGGTCGGGGCGAGCTTGGTCTTCTTGGTCTGCTTCCGGTCCTCGACCGGGTTCTCCTTGGTGGTGACCCGGGTCTTCTCCGGGGGATCGACCAGGATCGGCTCGCTGCCCGACGCGAAGAAGACGATCTGGACGGAACGTTCGTCGGGATTCTCCTCGGCGGAGGCGAAGTCCTCCCCGTTCCCGTAGACACCCTTGCCGGAGTTCCCCCAGGTCGGGATCGTCCAATCGGGCAGTTTGGCGGGATCGTTCCCCAGGTCCTTCTGGACCAGGGAGAAGATCTGCCGCAGGATCGCGTTCCAGGTGAGGCGTCCGCATTTTCCGTCGACCACCAGGCCGAGGTTCCACGAGGTGTTGGCGTGGCGTTGGAACGATTCCACCGCGGCCTTGGTCTTGCGTCCCTCCACTCCGTCGACGGCTCCGGGGTCGCAGGCGATCCCGGTCAGGGCGGCGAGGTCGGAGAGGAACTGCTGCAGGTCCTCGGTCCGGAAATTGTCCTTGGCCAGAGGTTCCCAGGACTTCTCGTCGCGCGCGAGGATGGCCTTGACCACTTCCGCCCGGCGTCGCGAAAGTCTGCGGTTGGCGTCGGGCTCTCCGGAGGAGGACGCGTAGCCGAAGCAGATGGCGACTTCGGGGCGATCGGGTTCGGGAGGCTTGGCCGTTCGCTTCAGGGCCGCGGCCAGCACCGAGATCAGGCTTCCGTCCGCGCCCAGGCGCGGGAACTCCCCATCGAGGGCGAAGTGGATGTCCGATCCGCCGAGCCAGAGGGCGTGCGCTTGGAGCACCACCTGCACCTTGGGGCTGGTGGCGGGTTCGGCCGCCTCGAGATGGGTGGCGGTGAGCCAGAAATCGACCGTCTCGCCCAGGACGTAGGGCATGGCGGTCTCGAGGACTTCCTTGGCCTTGACGGTGTGCGTCGTCCCGTCGGAATCGGGGAACCCCTCGATGCCTTTCACGATGGAGATCTCTTCCGGCACACCGTCCCGGATCCACGATTGATGGAGGTCGAAGAAGGCGCGCCGGGTTTTTCCGGGGGCGGTCCTGCGGACGTCCACGGCCATCTCGAAGGTCTCGTTGAAGTGCAGTTGGTCGGGAGGGGTGAGGAAGCGGCAGTTGGACAGGGCCACCGCATTGGCGGGCTCGGGAGGCTTCTGCGAGGGGGGGGCGCCGCTCGAGCCCTCGGGCCAGGGATCGTTCTCCCGGGTCTTGCGGAGGTAGTCCGGATCGACCGCTGGACGCTGGGGTGGGGGGGCGGAGCGGAACCGGATCTCGCCCACGGGCTTCCCCTTGTACCGGTCGAGCAGGGAGGGGCCGTCGAAAGGGCTTTCCTCCCCGTAGGCGGAAGTGGGATAGGGTGGGCTCATGGTACGGCACCTGGGATGGGAAATTGGAGCGCGCTCGGAGGTGGATCGAAAAGCCTTGCCGGAAGGTCCCCGGTCCCCCGATGAACCAGAATAGGTAGGAAACTGGACGCAGAACTTGTCTCAAGAGATGGGGATCGGGCCATGGGAAGGTCGATACCGTCCCTTCCCCTCCCCGGTGGAATCGGTGCGCTTGCGAAGCCGCAGGAGTCCGGGCAGCGATGCCCGGGACTCGGGAAGGTCATCGAGTTCCGGGTGCCTGCCCCAACGAAGGCGACGGCAAGGATCCCTCCCGGGGGTATTCCTCGAGGGCGGACGTGTCGACCCCGGAGGGGATCGGCAGCGACAGTCCAAGGTCGGGATCCACGCACAGGCGCACCACGAAGGCGCTCCACAGGCTGTCGAGACGGCCACGGACCTCGGGGAAGCGGGCGGTCGCCTCGGAAAGCGTGCTGGAGTACAGCGACGCGTCGTCCGGAGAGACCGGAATCTGACCATCGACGGCCAGGAAGGAGGTGCCCAGGCGCACGACCAACGTCGCCGACACCGGGTCCAGTCCGGTCTTTCCGGTGTGCAGGCCGAAGACCGTCTCCGGTCGTCCGTCCCCGTCCAGGTCCAGTCGGGCGAATGCGGGACGGAACATCTGCGGCTCGGCCAATCCCGTCGGGGTCTTCCTGGCGAACGACCAATCCGTCGAGTCGCCGGGCGAGGACGATTGCCGCACTTCGAGTTCGGCCCCCATGGTCAGTCCACCCGGACCGCTCCGTGCCGTCTCGCAGGAGCGAATGGCGCGATCGCGGCCACCCTCCGTCCACCTGGCCAGTTCCCCGATCCGGCCTTCCGCGCAGAAGGGTGTCGGGGCACCGGGAGCGGGGGCCGTGCTGTCGCAGATCCCGTAGTTCCGGCAGGTGATCCTTTCCTCCTCGTCGGGAGCGGGGACCAGGGCGGGGTCCTCGGAACACCAGGAGGGGAGTCCCTGCAGGAGCTCCTCGCGGCTGCGCGGGCATTGCGACTGTCCGTCGGGCCAGTGCGCGCCGTCCAGGGGCAGGATGCGTCCATGCATGCACGCACGGTACCGGTCGCCGTTGCGGAAGTGGAAATCGAGGAAGCCGACGCCGTCCCCGAACGAGGGGATGAACGAGTCGACGGTGAAGAAACTGTCGACGCGGTGGGGGCGGGAGCAGACGTTCACCCAATCCCACCCGGCGCAGGACCGGGGACGCGATACCCCGCGCAGCTGGTCGGCGAAGGCAAGCTGGATCCCGACGAGGAGATCATCCCGGCCGGGTTCCTGCTGCGAGCCCAGAAGATCCGGGTAGCAGCGATCGGCGGGTTGTCCGAGGACCGGGATCCAGGTCGGGCCGCGGTTCTTGCATCCCAGGAACGACAGAACCAGGAGGGTGGTGCCGACAAGCTTCGGAGTTGACTTCATGGGGAGTGTTCCATCCGGTTGGAAAGAGGGCGTGACGGAGCGGGAGCCCTATTTCGAGTTGGCGGCGTCGATGGCCTGGATCAATTCCTGGTTTCCGGATTCCTGGGCGAGTTGGGTCGCATTCTGTCCGAATTTGCTCATGGGGGCCGTGGATGCACCCTTCTCCAGCAGCAGCTGGACCGTGGGGAGCTTGCCCACCACGACGGCCCGCATGAGCGGGGTGTATCCGGCGTCGTCCTGGACATCGATTTCGACGCCTTTGGAGATCAGGAAGTCCACGACCTGCGTCCGCCCCTGCAGCACCGCCTTGTGGAGCGCGTTCTCCCCGACGGCGTCGCGGACGTTCACATCGACACCCGCTCGGAGCAGGGCGTTCAGGACCGCGATGCTGTACTCCTGGTAGGCGGCGGATCCGGAGGCCGCGGGATTGTTCGACCCCCCCGCGAGATCCAGATCTTCGGGCTTCTTGGCATCCCCGGCGTAGACGCGGCTTTCGTCCACGCCTCCGGCCGCGGCGAGCCACGGGACCAGGCCATCCTCGAGGGCGAGCTTGGTGTCCGCACCCTTGGCGAGCGCTTCTTCGACGGCCTGCGCGCTCCCCTGCTCGGGCTGGTCGGCGTGGTACTGCAACTGTTCCTGCGGTGTCTTCACGACGGTTTGGTTGCGGCATCCACCGAGGAAGGAAACGATAGCGAGGAAGGAAACAATGGTTCTCATGGGTATCCTGCAGGGTTGTTCGGCGCTTCAAGAAATTGATCGAGTCGGACGCTCCAAGAGGCTCGGAATTGGGCGTGTGTCCGTTGCTCGAACAGTTGTGGGAGGACTGGTTTTGGACCGGGAACGAAGGCTGGGGGATCCTGGCGGAGGTGGGGGGCGGTGAGGTACATGGGTTCGATGGAACGATTCGAGGGCGGATCAGCGAATTCGCATGGGACGGACCTCGTGGAAAGGCCGCGCGGGCTTACCCGAAATAGGAGTCGAGCAGGAAGCCGTGGAGGAAGATGGCCAAGGGAATGCCCGCGGCCGCCAAAGTCAGGCCGAGTCCGAGGACGAGGGGAGTCATGTCGGTGGGTAGAGGGGCGACGGCCAGGAATGCCGTGTCGGGATCCGAGGGATCGACCCATGCTCGCAGCCTCGTGCCGGGCTTGGCGTGGTCGACCAATTTGCTCTCGAGGCTCTCGGGACGTCGCAAGATGTGGCCCGGATGGATGCCCGACGATTCGTGGACGATGCCGTCGATCAGATACCGGTAGCGGATCCGAGCCTTGTGGTTTCGCTTCGCGGAGGATTCCACGACTTCGACTTCGACGCGAGGCCAGGTGGCGAAGGATCCCAGAAAACGTCTTCGAGCCCACCCCAAGCGCAGGAGAATCACTCCCGGGAGTCCGAAGGCGAGGGAAAACACCGTTCCCCAGAGGAAGGGACTCATGCTCCGGATCCTGGCTGGATGGTGACACGTTTCATCTGATCGAGGATGGCTCGCGTCGGATGGCGTGCGCCCAGGAGGAGCACCCCTCCTCCGAAGAAGATTCCTCCCGCCAAGGCGACAATGCCAGCGAGGAAACCCTCGACCTCGGGCACACCCGTTCCCGTCAGGATCGTGGATCTCCCCGGATCGACCGGGGCTACATGGACCCGGACGGTGGAGCCGGAGAGCGCCGAATCGACGGATGCGGCTTCCGAAGCACGGTAGAGGGATTTGGTCGGATGCAGTGTGGATCCCCGATAGTCGGTTCCTCCGAAGCTGTACCGATACGAGATCGTCGCCGAAAACCGTATGGAGTCGACGGGAGTGAAGATCAAGGAATCGAGAGTCCCCTCGACGACCGGCCAGGACCGGGATTCCTTGGCCAGCAGGAACGATCGGACCTTTGATTGAAAGAGGAGCACGCCGACGAGGATCACCAGGATGCCACCCGATCGTCGAATCATGGGTTGCCCGACCGGGAAGGAACGGACTTGATGAGGATTCCGCGATGCCAGGTCTGGAGCACGGGAATCCCGTCGTTCCGGAATCCCGCGACTTCCCCATCGGCGGGGCCGGAGTAGACGGCCTTCCCGGTCCGCGGATCGAAATTTTCCACATGGACCGTCAGTCCGTTTTCGTCGATGGTCTCCCGCAGGTAGGCTTTTCCCTCGCCGAGGGTGAACCAGGTGCGGGAGGTCGGGCGGCCCGCCTCGTAGAAGACGGAGTCGATGCGGATTCCCGACGAATCCCATCGGACTCCCGGACCGACGGGCTGACATTTCCCGTCCAGAGTCTGCCGGTCCATGGGGGTTCGATTGGGGTGGCGGTTCCAGCGCAGGTTGGGGGAGAAGACGCCGGCGGTATCGCCTTCGGGGTACAGTGCGAATCCCACCAGGGCTCCGCACTCCGTGGACCAGCTGGCCCATTGGCGAAGGGTGCCGTTGTCGTGGTAGGTCCTGAGGCTGTCGGCGACGCCGGGTGAACCCAGATGGAGGCGCTGGATCACAACGCCTTTGGAGTTTCGCGTGGTTTCCCAATGCGGTTCGCCAGTGCCCTTGGATGCCGTTTGGGGGGCGGAATGGATCCATGGCGCCGCAAACAATGCGATCAGGGGAATCCTCACTGGATGTAGATCCCTTTGCTGGCCAAGGCGAGGTCGAGGGAGGTCTGGAACACCGCGTACCCGAAGTTCACGGGAACATCCTTGCCGTGTGCTTTCAGCTTCCGGATTCCCTGGTTGATCAGTTCCGGGTCCGAACTCTGCAGGCTGCTTCCGGGCATGGCGAGATTGCGAAGCACCCAACGGGTCTTGTGGGCGGAACCCGAATGGATGATGGAGAGGATCGCTTCGTAGTCGGAGCTTTCGAAGGTTGTCAGGATGATGCGGAGGGATTTCGCCAGCGCTTCCGGAGTGGCCACGTCCAAGGACGTCTTCGGCTGGGGGGATTTGGAGACGGCCTTCGCGGTGATGGCCTTCTTCATTTGAGGAATGCCAGGATGGGGGAGTGCCGAGGACACCCAGGATTCGAAATCAGACAAGGCGTCCTTGGTGGCCTTCACGGCGGAATCGACGCCCGCTTCGATGGTGGCCAGCTGCGCAAGACTCCAGTCGCTGAGCGCTTGGTAGGCGTCTCCCATGATTTCTTCGACATAGTGGTGGTCGACGGAGTCCAGAATGTATCCGACGAGCTTCACGCCCTGGTCGATCCCGACTTCGAAGGCGGCTCCGAGCTTTCCTCCCAGGCCCACGACGACCATGGCGGCAAATTCCACGCGGAACTTGCCGTCCTTGTAGCCGAACACGGCCTTCAAGCCGATTCCCGCTCCTGCCCTTCCGGCGGCGACGGCCTGGAGAGCGGCAAGACCTTCGAAACTATTGCCGTCGTGGGGTTTCCATTCCGCGGAAGCGGCGAGCTTGCCCTCCGCGGAGGCTCCCGCGAAGGCATCCGCCTCGGCTTCCCCGTAGGCATCGGTCTTTCCGGTCTTCGACCAGTCGACCACCGGAAAGGAGATCGCCGCGGAGGCGGAGGCGCCCACGAAGGCCTTCCCGTCGAGTTCGAACTTGATTCGAATCCAGAGCTGCCGGTTGTTCTTGATCAGCGATGCCTTGGACTTGTCCTTGGGTTGCAGCAAGGAGAAGAGGTCGAACCCCTTCTTCTCGGGCAGGAACACCGCACCGTTGGCCTTGCCCTCGGCCAGCGAATAGGACACGTCCCCATGAGCGCTGAACTTGATCTTCTTGTCGGACAGGGAGAATTCCCCGTCGACGGCCGCACCGGCAACGAAGCGGAAGAACTGGGATTCGGCGGAGGCTTCCCAGTAGTCGCTCTTCTCCCCACCCTTGGTCGACTTGTTGCCGACCTTCCAGTCCCAAGGCCAGGTGGTGTCGATCTTCTCGCTTTGCCAAAGGACGCCTTTGAGATTGGTCTTGAATTCGTCCTTGAGTTTGGGGGGAGCTCCTCCCCACCATTTCCGCACCCTCTTTTCTGCGTCCTTGTCCTGGATCGAGCGCCAGTGTCCCTTGACCTTGCGTTTGGAGGTCTCGGTGGGGTTGATGTAGAGCCTTCGCGGAAGCTTGGCGTATTTCACATTGTCGGCGATCAGGAGCAATTCCTGGATGGAATTGGGGGTGGCGTTGGCCGTCTCCTTGAATTTTTCAGAGATCTTCTCGGAAAGCGCCACGCCCTTGTCCATGGCGCTCTTCATGGTCTTGGGGTCCTGCAATTGGTCCCGATAATCCGCGATTTCCTTCTGCAGCCCCAGGATCTCCTTGAGGTAGGGGAACAGATCATCGGCTTCTTTGGAGCTCAACTCCCAGTATTCCGACCTGCCGGGCACGAAGAAGAGAATCGTGTCGTCGGAGGGGGTGGAGTTCTTGTCGGAGTCCGGGACGAGTTTGGTTTTGCTGGTCTTGCCCTTGTCCTCGACCGGGTTCTCCTGGACGGTGACCTTGGCCTTCGCGGGGGGATCGACCAGGATCGGTTCGCTTCCTCCGGCGAAGAACATGATCTGGACGGAGCGCTGATCGGGATCCTCCTCGGCCGATGCGAAATCCTCGCCGTTGCCGAAGGTCCCGTCCCCATCCCGACCCCACAGCGGGATCTTCCAATCGGGGGCCTTGCCGGGATCCGCGCCCATCGCGGACTGGACGAGGGCCAGGATCTGGCGCAGGATGGCGTTCCAGGTCTTGGGGCCGCATTTCCCGTCGACGGTCAGCCCCAGATTCCAGGAGCCGTTGGCATGGTTCTGGAACGTCTCGACGGCCGAAGACGTCTGTTTCCCCGCCACGCCATCCACGGGACCCGGATCGCAGGGGACGTTGGCGTAGGCCGCGAGGTCGGCGAGGAATTGCTGCAGATCTTCGGTGCGGAAATTCGCCTTGGCGAGCGCTTCCCACGACTTCTCGTCGCGCGCGAGGATCGCCTTGACGACCTTGGCGCGTCGGCGCGACAATTCCCGGTTGTGGTCGGGATCGCCCGAGGAGGAGGCGAAGCCGAAGCAGATCGTGCTTTCGGGGCGATCGGGCTCGGGCGGCTTGGCCGTTCGCTTCAGGGCGGTGGCCAGCACCGAAACCAGGCTTCCGTCGCTTCCCAGGAAGGGGAATTCCCCGTCGAGCCCGAAGTGGATGTCGCCTCCGCCGACCCAGTGGGCGTGCGTCTTCAGGGCCACCTTGACCCTCGGGCTGGTCGCGGGTTCGGCGGCCTCCTGGTGGGTGGCCGTGAGCCAGAATTCGATCGTCTCGCCCAGGACGTAGGGCATGGCGGTTTCCAGGACGTCCTTGGCCTTGACGGTGTGGGTCTCTCCGTCGGAATCGGGGAAACCCTCGATGCCGCGCACGATGGACTGCTCTTCGGGGACCCCGTCGCGGATCCACGACTGGTGGAGATCGAAGAAGGCGCGGCGCGTCCTGCCGGGTGCGGTGCGACGGACATCCACGGCCATCTCGAAGGCTTCGTTGAAGCGCAGCTGCTCGGTCGGGGTCAGGAAACGGCAATTGGAGAGGACCACCGAGTTGGTGGCCGCGGGGGGCTTGTCGGAAGGGGGAGCGCAGCTGGATCCTTCCGGCCACGGATCGTTCTCGCGGGTCTTGGCGAGGTAGTCGGGATCCACGGCGGGGCGCTGCGGGGCGGCGGCCGTGGGAAAGCGGATTTCACCGACCGGCTTCCCCTTGTAGCGGTCCAGCAAGGACGGGCCGCTGAATGGACTCTTGGCGCCGAAAGGGGATGGATTGGGAAAAGGTGAGTTCATGTGCGGCGCCTGGGTGGGAATCGTGATCGCTACGTCGGCCGCCAGGGCGGCGTGAAGGGGTCGTCCGCCGGAGGACCCTTCCCGAAACCGAAGTGTAGGAAACTACCCGGAGGGGAACGAGTGCGGTCCCTCGGCGGGGGATGGAAGTGTGCTCTGGATTTCGGGTTGGTGCCGAACCATGAGGGGAGGTGCGTTCCGGAGATCCCCGGGAGGGGGATGGCCGATGGGAGAACGGGAGCGACCTGCCGGGAGGACCGGGCAAGGCGTGGGCTGTTGTCGCGCCGACCGGCGTATACCCTGAAGCTCATCAAGGGGAATTCGCTGGACGAAGAGGCGGGGGGAGCTTGGTTCCCTTCCAGCTCGCCAGGTTTTTTCAGTGAACGGGATTCATGGGCGCTACCGATCGCTCGATGCGGCAGTGTTTGAAATCCCAGCCTTTCGCGGTTGTGGCGAAAAGACCAGATTTGTGATTTTCAGGGTGTCCCGGAAGGGGTTTCCAGGAATTCTGCTCCAGAGTTCTTCGGTCATCGTGATGGTTTTCTCCGTTCCAAAAATGATGGGGACGGATTGGATTCCCAATAGGTCATCGAAGAATTTTTCTGCGATCAATTCTCCGTTGTTGTCCAGGGCAAACAGGCGGGATCTCGAGATCCCGGATCGAATTGGATCTGTGGCGCTTGAGAACAAGTACCTGCCCTCGCCGATTTCCATCATGGAGCCGGAGACCTCGGAATGGTCAAGGCTGGAAGAATACTCCCACTTGATCGTTCCATTCCGTCTGATGGCGAAGATTTTCAATTGATCGCAGGAGGGGCACGATGCGTCTGAAGGAGAACGGTTCGTCCCGAACAGGATGACGGATCCCTGGGGATCGATGTGAATTGTTAAAGGATACAACTGCGGGAAGTTTTTAGTCCAAAGGGTGTCGCCGGTAGGATGGAGCTTGGCAAACCAGAGCGATCCTCTCTGGCTGTGAAAGCCGGTGTGGTCGGCGGCAAGGAATATTGCGCTATCTCCATCGTTTGCCATGGAATAGGGAGTGCAGGACCCTGCGCAGGACAAGGTTTTCGAGCCCAGAAGTTTCCCTTCCAGGGAGTATCGCCGCAAGCGCAAGCCTGTTTGGAGCGATTTCGATTCCCCAGCTCCCACAGCGAGGAAGATTTCCCTTTTTAAGAGGATAGGCCCGGCCGAGGTCTGGGAGGGAAATGCCATGCCATGAATTTTTTTGGACCAAATTCGTTTCCAGCTTGGATCGAATTTATTCAAGAATAGGTTCCCGGAGCCATGCATCGTGTCAAATGAACCCGAAATCGAATAGGCATTCCCGTCGCCATCGAATTGGCTGGGGATGGATCGATTCAAGGTGGTATTGGTGACCTTGGGCGGATCTCCCGGGGACCTCATCGTCAGGAGGTGGAAAGATGTGGTTTCCATTTCCTGCATGGAGTTGGAACGTACGAGAAGCACCTGATCTCCATTCGGCATCTGGGCGTACGCATCGACCGAGTTATGCTCGCCAAGACTGAAGGTGGAGGTGCCGAGGATCTGGAAGGTCGTGGATGGTGGGACATACTTTTTCTCCTGGAGGCTGTCCGCCAAGCAGGAGGAAAGTATCAAGGCGAGTGCGGTGGTTGTTGCTGGGAATCGCAAACGACCCGGGATTGCTGAGGGGGTGGTTAAATTAGGGAGGTGAATTTTCATGAATCCGGCCTAGCTGCCTGAACTTGCCCTCCGACACCCCAAAACTGTCGAGGGATGTAGGCGTTGGGCAATACGTGCGAGTTTTTCCTGACGTTGTCGTATTTTGGAAGCAGTTTTTGTAGTACTTCATTTCCCCGAGGCCCATTTTTTTTGCGATGGGTTTCCACTCAACAGGAGTATCAAGGGGCGAGAAGCCTGCCTTGCTTTTTATTTTTTCAATCCTTCCTTCACAAATAGAATAGCGGATGTAGCTGTATTCCTCAATGAAATAGGTGCAGGCAGAATCACCCCACAATGCGTATGGTGGGCCTTTAACGTATGGGTCCAGACGGATGGATCGGCCATTGAATGGGTAAAAGTCGAGATGGCCTCGATCTTCCCAGGTGAAGCCATTTTGAGAGCACATGACGGATCTTCCTATTTCGGGATCTTGAGTCAATTTTTTAACAAAGGCTGTGTGCTGCTTGGGAACAGCCTGGCCGCAAATGGAATCCTTCGGGAAGGGATGGAGTCTGGTGCCAATAAGTCTAGACCACTGGAAATGAAAACGGCCGGTGCTGTCCATGGACCTAGAACTGATATGGAATTCAGCGCCTTTATCGATGCATTCATCGATTTCATTATCTTTCCCAAGAAATGTTAACCACCTCCAAATATTTGCGTAAACGTCAAAATATGGCAGAAATGAAGATGTATTAATTCCGCATCGACGGAAAAATTGTTGCTCCAACAAATTCGAAGTAGAGGAGTCCTCTGGAAGAAATGACTCGACCCGATAGGGAATCCATGCCGAGCCGAATCGTATTGAATCCGTTGGAGCCTTGGGCATGATGGGGGGAATCAGTTTGCCGTTTGCGAAATTGAAGTAGTTTTGGTTCTGGCCGAAGTGTGAAAAAATTTGAACTGATAAGCGTTCAGCTTTGGCTCCTCTTTGGCTGTCCCTGCATCTTGTGATAATGAATCTTTTGGGATCTGTGGATATCCAATACCACTTCTCTTGCACCAGATCCTTGAAGGCGATGACGTTTCTTTCCCAATAATTGCATGGTATGCCCGATTCTTCTAATAGGCTCTTCACATTGGAATCGCCATCAGCCAGAAGAGTAATTCGATAGGGAATCCAGAAGGAGTCGACAAAAACCGAGTCCGTTGGGACAAAGGGGGTGTCTGGGATGGAAAGTTTCGTATTGGCCAGGATAAGGGATCTCTCCGCACTCCAAGGGCGATTATGAGTGGCTGTGTATTCTAAATACAATTTCTTTTCGTCAATTTCTCTGCACTCCGACAAATTGTATCCTAGAGAATTGTCCACATATAACCAAAACCATTTCTCACTGACTGGATCCTTAAATGGAATGCTGCCATGATCATAGAGGTGGCACGTTCTTCGCCCTTTTATCAAACGTGCTTGATACATGCTGTCATGGCTGGAGAATGAGTCGATTCTATATCGCAGCCATGAAGAATCAATGAAAACGGAGTCTGTGGGGATGAATGAAAATGAGGCGGGAGATGTAAGCTTGGTATCGGCCAAGAAAAGGGATATTCTTGAATAAAATCTCGGATCTTCAATAATGAGTTCCAACTCTTTTTGATGTATTATGCAATCTCTGAAGCGATACTTGTTTTGGTCCAAGGATATCCAGTGCCATATGCCTCGCGTAGGATCTCTGTAGGGGATTTCGCTTTCATTTAATGCCTTGCATGCGTCGCCGGTCTGCTCTCTATCCTTCCGAAGGAGAGAATCTGTTGCTCGAAAAGGGGTAATTCGATAGGTTATCCGCTTTGCGTCTATGGAAATTGAGTCCGTAGGAATGAAGAAGGCATGATTTATGGAAAGGCTATCTTTTGTTAGTCGAAGTGGAGGGATATGGCTATATCGTCCGGCAGATAAGACTTGGAGCTCAAAAAAATCGCGAAATGGATTGCAACTAGTTATTGAATAGCGGGAGGTGTCAATGGATAGGAGGTAAAAGCCACCGCTATTGGGATCTCTAAACTGGAGCGATCCTTGGCGCCTATTTAAGCAGGATGAATATTCTGCTCCCAGAAGTGCGTCAATAGAGTCCTTCGGACCTAAAGTTCTGATCTGATAAGGGATCCACAGAGAATCCACAAGAAGCGAATCTGTGGGCGTAAAAGCTTGAAATAGAATTGTGAGGATCCAGATCATTTTACCGAAAACTGTTTGATGTTGGCTGAGGTTGAAAATGCGCGGGAAGCGGAATTCGTTCCTCAATTTTATCCTTGTTATTCACAACCAACCCCATTTCATGCTCACCCTTGATTGTGTTGTCGCTAGACATGGGTGTGGAGCCCTCCCAAAAAAAAGCGGCGGATTCCGGCACATTGAAGGGCAAGAACATCCTCCATTCTGCCCGATAGAACTCTGTTGTTTTTATCGATTCCTCAGAGCTTTCGGTTTTCGGAATTTTCTCACTTGTCGTGAATATTGGTTTGCGCTGATTGTAGTCGCGATTAATTCTGTCCTCGTTTTTCGTGAATTGCTTTTCAGAATTTTCGGAAACGAAAGCGGCTATAGGGACTGCGGAGTTCTCAAGATCTGGTCGCAGAGTGATTTTGTAGGGGGATCCGAATGCGCGAATTTTAAACGTTTGCGCCAAACCTGCGGCTGCACTTAATGTGAGATCTGTATCACTCTTTGCCTGTTCTAGTCCTGCCTGGCATGAAAATAGCCTAATTTCAGAATTGTTTGAAAATTTCCCGCATGCGCAGCTACCTAATGCCTTGTCAACTAGCTGCGACAGAAGAGATGGGACAGTTCCAATCATGTCGACTTCTCCATTTATCCCTTCCATTGATAGTCCTCCAACGGACCCGTGGGCAAAATAATCAACGCTAGATATGGAGCTGCTAGTCATTGCAAAAAGCCACTCCTTCAGGCTTTGAATTCCATGTAAGCTTTCGTCAATTTCTTTGAACCATTTGTCGCGCTTCTCTTTGGACTTTGCTGCAGCCGGGGAGATCCATTTCGGCGCTCCCTTTCCCCTCCAGCCAATGAGTTTGACGCATTCCGTGGGTGGGGTAGTCTTTTGTAGATTTAAATAATGCCACAGGGCCGCAGCTTTAATTAGCGCACCAGGTTTCCTTGCTAAATATTCGGAGTAAAAAAGTGGCCCCAATTCGGATTTTATTGGTGCGTTCCGAGGATCGTTTACTGCTAAAACATAGTGCGTCGGAGTATCTATTATTGGGTCAATTAGGATTGGGCATGAGATGACCTCTGAGTGTTTATTATATGCATTTCTATTCTTGGCCAAGTTCGCTACTCCTGTTCCCCGAAAAGAATGTCTACCCGCGCTCCTCGACGAGAGACAAGATGGAAATGTTTAACCGCATCCGGCGGGTGTGCAGACCCACATCCCTGGCACGAATCCGAATTGGTTGCATCCATTTTGAGGGGAGCCCATCTATGTTGACCTAAATGGCTCCCCACAAGCTCAGAAAGTTTGATCCGAATGGCTTCCCATGTCACCGGCCCTGCGATTCCGTCTACAAGCAATTGGAGTTCGTGATGGCTATTGAAGTGCCGCTGCCATGACTTAACAGCATTTCTTGTACGTGGGCCATTGATGCCATCAATCGGGCCAGGATTACAATTCCATTCAGGGAGGGTATCGAATCCGGCAAGTATGGACTGTAACTCTTCGACCGTGGAATCATCGGAAAGGTCTTTCCAGGTAGCGGCATCCTTGGTTAAAAAGGCTGCAATGGCTCGAGCTCTCCGCGACGAAACATCCTGTTCTTTTTTGTATCCCCCTCCTGCAGATGCGTGGCCATAGGCTTTTGGGGTGAGATTATAATGCTCTCGGGAAAAGGCAATCGCCGAGGCGAACCTGCCGATAAGGTCGTGTATGGGGGCGGCGCAAGGCATGTGCCCCCCAGAACGGAACTGGTAATCAGGGATCTCTAGGTAGTGAAATTTGCCTCGTTGGCTTTTGGGAACACTTGGAGGAAGCACAATCCGGTGCTTGAATGACCGTTGACTGTCCTCTACCGGATTCTCTGTCACAGTGACCCTTATGTTCTCGGGCACATCCTTTAAAAGGGGTTCGTTTCCGGCTGCGAAGAACATGATCTGCACCGACCGTTCGTCGGGGTTCTCCTGGGCGCCAGCGAAATCCTCCCCGTTTCCGTACACCCCTTTGCCCTCGTGCCCCCACAGCGGGGTTTTCCATTCGGGGGCTTTCGAGGGGTCCTTCCCCAGCTCCTGTTGGACCAGTGCCAGGATTTGACGCAAGATCGCCTTCAACGTTCTGCGACCGCAGTCGCCGTCCACCTCGAGCCCCAGGTTCCATGTGGCGTTGGCGTGGATCTGGAACGCGGTCACTGCGGATTTGGTCTTGCTGCCGGCCACGCCGTCCACGGGTCCAGGGTCGCAGCCGATTCCTTCCGAATGCGCGAGGTCGGCAAGGAGCTGCTGCAGGTCAACGGTGCGGAAGGCCTCCTTGGCGAGCGTCTCCCAGGCCTTCTCGTCGCGGTCCAGGATGGCCTTCACCGCCTGCGCACGGCGAAGCGACAGTTTCCGGTTGTGGTCGGCGTTTCCCGAAGCGGAGGCGTACCCGAAGCAGATGCTGCTCTCGGGGTTTTCGGGATGGGGTGGGTTGGCCGTTCTCTTCAGGGACGCGGCCAGCACTGAGGCGAGTCGGCCGTCGGGGCCCAGGCGCGGAAACGACGAGCCCAGGTCGAACAGGATGTCGGACCCCCCCAGCCAATGAGCGTGCGCCTTGAGAGGTACTTGCACCCTCGAGCTGGTCGCGGCTGCATCCGCCTCCAGATGGGTGGCCGTGAGCCAGAATTCCACCGTCTCGCCCAGGACGTAGGGCATGGCGGTTTCCAGGACTTCCTTTGCCTTGATGGTGTGGGTGTCGCCGTCGGATTCGGGGAAGCCCTCGATCCCGCGCACGATGGACTGTTCTTCGGGGATTCCGTCGCGGATCCACGACTGGTGCAGATCGAAGAAGGCGCGGCGCACCTTGCCGGGAGCGGTGCGACGGACATCCACGGCCATCTCGAAGGGTTCGTTGAAGCGCAGCTGGTCTGATGGCGTCAGGAATCGACAATTCGACAGCACAACGGACTTGAGGGGAATCGCCGGCTTCGAGGATGCCGGGGCGCAGCTGGAGCCTTCCGGCCACGGATCGCTCTCACGGGTCTTGGCCAGATAGTCGGGATCCACGGCCGGGCGTGGGGGTGCGGCCGCCTTGGGAAAGCGGATTTCTCCCATTGGCTTGCCGTGATACCGGTCGAGCAGGGACGGGCCGTCGAAGGGGCTGCTTCCGCCAAAAGGAGAACGGCGGGGCGAGGCTGGGTTCATGGGGAAATCGGGGAAGGAAGGGAAGGATGAATGGCGAGTCCACGGAATTTACACTGCCCGTGGAGAACGGTGTTGCCTTTCCTCGGAGGGGCCATCGAGGAGGTTCCGGCCATGGAGGTACGGGTTCTGGATCCCCTTCCCAGACCCGAGAGAATCCCACAGGTTTCCCGGCCTTAGGAAGCAACTGTCCCCTCCGTCCGCCCCCCCCCTCCTCTCTCGAAGCCGATCGGAAAGGCGCGACAGCGCTCCCTCGCCGAAGGAGGAATTTGGTTCCACCATTCTTGCCGATCGCGGTGTGGGGCCGTGACCGGGTTGGGGCCGATCCCCCACCGAGGGCGGAGCACGAATGCCAAAAGGCGCAAATTGTCAGGTGCGCGAATGACAATGAGACGCAATCCTTGGTGGGCGCATCGGGGGCGGGCTGGGAATCATCCCCGGAACGCCCTCGCGAAGGCGTGGCACACGTTTCGCGTGGGGTCCTTGCGTAGTGCAGATCAGGCCGAGGGGAGGGATCCGGACCACCGACACCTCCCATCGGCCTTTGCAACGGACGCCCGGTCAGGCCGGCCCTTTTGCCTAACGCGAATCGGATTGCAAACCGAACTGCAAGAAGGGGGAACGGCCATGGCATATCTCATGCCGTCAGAATTTGTCACCAAGATGGTCGATGCGGGCGAGGCCAAGGTGTTCATGTCGACACGCGACACGGTGATCCGTGCCTTCATGGCGGGAGCCATCCTGGCCCTGGCCGCCGCGTTCGCCGTCACCATCAACGTCCAGACGGGTCAGCCTTTGGCCGGGGCCGTCCTGTTCCCCGTCGGATTCTGCATCCTCTACCTCCTGGGTTTCGACCTCCTGACCGGGGTGTTCACCCTGGTGCCCCTGGCATGGATCGACAAGCGACCGGGCGTGACGATCAAGGGGATCCTGCGCAACTGGTCCCTCGTCTTCGTCGGCAACTTCGCCGGAGCGCTGGTCGTGGCGGTGGCGATGTCGATCATCTTCACCTTCGGATTCTCCACCGAGCCCAACGCCGTCGGCAAGGCGATCGGGCATATCGGCGAAGGCCGCACGGTCGGTTACGCCGCCCACGGAGCGGCGGGCATGCTGACTCTCTTCGTGCGCGGGGTCCTTTGCAACTGGATGGTCTCGACCGGCGTCGTCGGCGCGATGGTTTCGACCCACGTTTCCGGCAAGGTGATGGCCATGTGGATGCCGATCATGGTCTTCTTCTACATGGGCTTCGAGCACTCCATCGTCAACATGTTCCTGTTCCCTTCGGGGCTCCTGCTGGGCGGCCAGTTCACTCTCGGCGACTACTTCCTCTGGAACGAATTGCCGACCGTGCTGGGCAATCTGGTGGGCGGCATCACCTTCGTCGGCCTCACCCTCTACTCCACCCACGTGCGCACCGCACCCAAGCTGCAGCACTGATCCTTCCCCGTCCAACCGACCTCGGATCCAGGCGTCCGAGGTCGTTTCGCGTTCCCCTTTCCGGAGACCACATGCCCAGAGAATTGCGGGTTTCGGTCGGGCAATGGTCGAGCGCCGGGCGCAAGGCCGTCAACCAGGATTCCCACGGCAGCCTCGTTCCCGAGGAACCCCTGCTCGGCTCCAAGGGGGTGACGGTCGCGATCGCCGACGGCATCGGCAGCAGCGAGGTGAGCCAGGTCGCCAGCCAATCGGCGATCCGGGGGTTCCTCTCCGACTACTACTGCACCTCCGACGCGTGGTCCGTGAAGACCTCCGCGCAACGCGTCCTGCTCGCGCTCAATTCGTGGCTGCACTCCCAGACGCGGCGCAGCCCGTTCCGCTACGAGCGGGACAAGGGCTACGTGTGCACCTTCAGCGCGCTGGTCGTGAAATCGAGCACCGCCCACCTGTTCCACGTCGGGGACTCCCGGATTTGGCGGGTGTCGGGAGGGAGCCTGGAACAACTGACCCGCGACCACCGCGTGGTCGTCTCCAGCGAAGAGAGCTACCTGGCCCGAGCCCTCGGTGCCGACGCCCAGTTGAGCATTGAATTCCAGGCGTTGTCCGTCGAGGAGGGGGACGTGTTCGTGCTGACGACCGACGGCGTGCACGAGCATGTCGACGGGCGTTCCATCGCGGAAGCCATCGCGGCGTGTCCCGAGGATCTCGATCTGGCCGCTCGCCGGATCGTCGAGCAAGCCTTCGAGGCCGGCAGTCCGGACAACCTCACCACGATGATCGCGCGGGTCGATTCGCTGCCGGAGCCGGCGGCGTCGGAAATCCTGCGCCAGATCTCGGATCTTCCCCTTCCTCCGGTCCTGGAGGCCCGGGACCTCTTCGACGGATACCGCATCCATCGGCGCCTGCACGCCAGCCATCGCAGTCACATCCACCTGGCCACCGACCTCGACAGCGGGCGATGCGTGGTGCTCAAGACCCCTTCGGTGGACCTTCTCGAAAGCCCCGGGTACCTGGAACGGTTCCAGATGGAGGAGTGGGTCGCCCGTCGCATCGACAGCCCCCACGTGCTCAAGCCCTGCGCGACGCATCGCAAGCGCAACTACCTGTACGTGGTCACCGAATTCATCGAAGGGCGCACGCTCGCCCAGTGGATGGTCGACAATCCCGTTCCGTCTCTCGACACGGTGCGCGGGATCGTCGAGCAGATCGCCAAGGGGCTCCAGGCCTTCCACAGCCTGGAGATGCTCCACCAGGACCTGCGGCCCGAGAACATCATGATCGACACCTCGGGCACGGTGAAGATCATCGATTTCGGTTCGACGCGGGTGGCGGGTCTGGCGGAATCCGACAAGCTGTTCGCCCCCGACCAGATCCTGGGGACCTACCAGTACACGGCTCCGGAATATTTTCTCGGGGAGGGCGGGTCCAATCGATCGGACGTCTTCTCCCTGGGGGTCATCGCCTACCAGATGCTGCGCGGTCGGCTTCCCTACGGAGCGCGGGTGGCCCAATGCCGCACGCGGGCGGCGTTGGGGAAGCTGGTCTACGAAACGGTGCTCGACGACCGGCGCGAGATCCCGCTGTGGATCGACGGAGTGCTGAAGAAGGCCGTGCATCCGGATCCTGCGCGGCGGTACGCCGAGCTGTCGGAGTTCGTGTACGATCTGCACCACCCCCCTCGCACCTTCCCCGGTGGCGCCCGTCCGCCGCTCCTGGAAAGCCATCCCCTCCTGTTCTGGAAGGGGCTTTCCCTGCTTCTGGCGACCTTGCTCCTGCTGGAACTGGTCACGCGACGGGCACCCTGAGGGCTCTCGCCCGTCCCGCGGAAGTGCTCCGGGCAATGACATTGCGCAACGATTGACATTCCCTGACGATTTCCGCCATCGCGCGGGGGGATCCCGTCCTTGCGGGCCGGAACCTGGCCTTGGCACGCCTCTTGTATACATGAAGCACAACAGGAGGTTCCTTCATGCGTCCGTACCGCTCCGTGCTGCTGCTCGCCGCCACCACCGCCCTTCTGGCGGCCTGCTCGTCCAAGGACAAGGAAGCCGAGGCCCCCAAGGCCCCTCTCCGGATCGCCTACAGCGATTGGCCGGGTTGGACGGCGCTGGAAATCGCCATCCAGAAGGGGTGGTTCAAGGAGGCCGGCGTCGACGTCGAATTCTCCTGGTTCGAATACGCCCCTTCCATGGAGGCCTTCACCGCGGGCAAGGTCGATGCCGTGACGGTCGCCTCCGGAGACGCGCTGGTCACCGGAGCCCAGGGCGGCATGAACGTGGCCGTGCTCGTCACGGACTACTCCAACGGCAACGACATGATCGTGGCCAAACCCGGCATCTCCTCCCTCAAGGCGCTCAAGGGCAAGAAGGTGGGACTGGAAGTCGGGTTCGTGGAACACCTGCTGCTGCTCAAGGGATTGGCCATGAACGGCATGTCCGAATCGGACGTCAAGCTCGTGGGGACCCCCACCCACCAGACCGCGCAGGTGCTGGCCACCGGTGATGTCGATGCCATCGGAGCCTGGCAGCCCAACTCCGGACAGGCCCTCAAGTCCGTTCCCGGTTCCAAGGCGATCTTCTCCTCGGCCGACGCTCCGGGCCTGATCTACGACTTCCTGTCGGTGTCGCCCCAGAGCCTGGCCGAGCGCCGCGAGGACTGGGTGAAGGTCGTGAAGGTGTGGGACCGCGTGGTCGCCTACCTGGCCGATTCCACCACCCGCGCCGACGGGATCGCCATCATGGCCGCCCGCGTGGGAGTTCCCGCCGAGGAATACGCCAAGCTCCTCGACGGCACGCGATTCCTGACCCTCGCCGAGAGCCGCCCCCGCTTCCAGCAGGGCGCCGACCTCGCCTCCATTCCCTACTCCCTGGCCGTGGCCGACACCTTCAATGTGGTGAACAAGGTCTACGACTCGGCGCAGGCTCCCTTCGCCTACCTCGATTCGACCCTGACCATCGAAGCCCTCCAGTAGGGACCCGATCCCGCGTTCCTCGGGACGGACGCGGGAATCGACCCTCTTCCAACGCGCCCCGGGACGGCCCGGGTGCGCGCGGACGCCACGGCGGGACGGCCCGCCATCTCCCTCGAAAGCGGGAGCCCATGAAACCATCCGGCCATCGTCGTGGAGCATCGCTGTTCCGCATCCAGGGAACCCTGGCTCCGCGGCCGCGGGCGATCCTGTGGGTGCTGTCGTTCCTGGTGCCCCTGCTGGCCTGGAGCGCGGTCAGCTACGTGCCTTGGATCTGGCATCCCCTGGTGGAGGTCTCCGAGCCCGGCGACGTCCGCTGGTTCACTCCCGGCATGCGCGTGGACGAACAGGCGTTCGACCGCGCCAACGCCCTGGTCGCCAAGAACGCAGGCACCCTGGCGGTGGGAACCCCGGCCAATCCGGTCTTCCTGCCGGCCCCCCACGAAGTGGCGCGCGCCCTGTTCACCTCCTTCGCGACCCCTCCGCGCCTTTCCGAGGAGATGTGGCTCCACGAGAGCCTGCTGCACTCGATGCGCACCATCGCCTTGGGGTTCCTGATCAGCTCGCTGATCGGCATTCCCCTGGGGATCGCCTGCGGTGCGATCCCGGCCATGGCCCGGCTCTCCGAGCCCTTCCTGGAATTCTTCCGCTACCTGCCCGCTCCGGCCTTCGGCGCCCTGTGCGTGGCGGTGCTGGGCATCAACGACGCGCCCAAGATCGCCATCATCTTCATCGGCACCTTCTTCCAGCAGGTGCTGGTGGTGGCCAACACCGTGCGTCGCGTCGAACCCTCGCTGATCGAGGCCGCCCAGACCCTGGGCGCCCCGCCGCGCCACCAGTTGCTGCGCGTGGTGGTGCCCGCTTCCATAGCCGATCTCTACACCGACCAGCGCGTGCTTCTGGGCTGGGCCTGGACCTACCTGGTGGTCGCCGAGCTGATCGGTACCAGCTCCGGCATCACCTACTTCATCAACCTGCAGGCCAAGTACCGCGCCTACGACAACGTCATGGCCGCCATCCTCATCATCGGGGTGGTGGGGTTGGGCTCCGACCTGGTGCTGGCCTGGATCGGACGACGCCTCTTCCCCTGGCGCAAGGACGCCAAGCCCGGACTGGGAGCGCTGTTCCGCCGACGCTCCGGAAAACCCGTCGTCCTGGAGGGTGCGGCATGACCGATCGTCCCGCACCTGCGCTTCCCGTCGCCGACGAGGCCACGGCCGCCCGCCTCGACCGCATGCGCGGCCGCGAGAAGGTGCTGGAGGTGAAGAGCCTCGGCAAGACCTTCGAATCCTCCCAAGGGCCCGTCGAGGCGTTGCGCGATGTGTCGTTTTCCGTCCATCGCCGCGAATTCCTGTGCATCGTCGGCGCCTCCGGCTGCGGCAAATCCACCCTGGTGCGACTCCTCGCCGGCCTCGAGGAATCGACCTCCGGCGAGATCCTCGTCGACGGACGCCCCGTCGACGGCCCCGGTCGCGACCGCGGCATGGTCTTCCAGGGATACACCCTCTTCCCCTGGCTCACCGTGGTGCGCAACGTCGCCTTCGGACTGGAGATGTCGGGGATGGGTCGCGGGGCGGCCGATTCCGAGGCGAGGGAGTGGATCGATCTGGTGGGACTGCGCGGGTTCGAGGACAACTACCCTCACCAGCTTTCCGGCGGCATGAAGCAGCGCGTGGCGATCGCGCGCAGCCTCGCCGCCCGCCCCCGGGTGCTGCTGATGGACGAGCCCTTCGGAGCCCTCGACGCCCAGACGCGCGCCCAGATGCAATCGCACCTGTTGCAGATCTGGAAGAACGTCGACATCACCATCGTCTTCATCACCCACGATCTCGACGAGGCCGTGTACCTCTCCGACCGCATCCTGGTGCTCGATCCCCGCCCCGGCCGGGTGCGCGAGCATTTGGAGGTGCCGGTGCCGCGTCCGCGAAGCTTCGAGCAGATCGTCTCGAGCGCCTTCCAGGGCACCCGAGCCCGCCTCGACCACCTCATCCACCCCCCCCAGCCCGTCCACGACATCGAACGCATCCCCATGGTGCGGTTCACCGTCGTCGGAGACGAGGTCGAATGACCATGAACGAAGAACTCCTCTACTCCGAACACGTCCCCGGCGGGGCCTCCTGGTCGGCCGTGGTCCGTCGCGGCCGCGCGTTGCGGCTGCGCGATCCGTCGGGCCGTGCCAACGCCTCCATGCTCCTGTTGCGCGCCGACCAGCCCGTCGAGCGCTACAACATGCCCGACACCCTCAAGGCCCAGCACATCGCCCGTCTGGCGGCCCCTTGCGCGTTGTACTCCGACATGGGACACGTCCTGGCCTCCCTGGTGGAGGACTCGACGGGATGGCACGACACCGTCACCGGTTGCTCCAGCGCCGAAACCGCACGCAGGCGGTTCGGATCCGGATCCTACCAGGAGAGGCGCAACGGACGGATCACCAACGCGCGCGACCATTTCCTGGTGGAGCTGGGCAAATACGGACTGGGCGAACGCGACCTCTCCTCGTGCGTCAACCTCTTCACTTCCGTGGCCGTTTCCGAGGATGGTTCCCTCTCCTGGGCTCCGCGCGGCGGTGCCGGGCGTTTCGCCACCCTGCGCATGGAGATGGACGTCCTGGTGGTCGTATCGGCGGTCCCGCATCCGCTCGATCCCGAACCCTCCTGGAATCCCGCTCCCCTCGACCTCGAGATCCTGCGCGTGGACGCCCCCGGCCCCGACGATCCGGTGCGCCTCTCGTGCGAGCAGAACGGACGCGGCTTCGTCCTCACCGAAAGGATGTTCCTGTGAGCTCCTCGACCCTCCTGGAAAGCACCCTCGATCCGACCGTGGCCTCCCTCGACGTCACGGTGGAGTCGGGCGACCACTGGCTGCACGAGCTGAAGGCCGGACAGACCCTGCGCATCGTCGATCTCGAAGGCAACCAGGCCGTCGACACCTTCTTCCTCGACGCCGCCGATCCCACCGAGCGCTACAGCGCCGAGAACACCATCCGCGAACAGGGGAACCTCTTCCTCACCACCGGATCCACCCTGCGCTCCACGCGCGGTCGGGCCATGGCGCGCATCCTCGCCGACACCTGCGGCCGCCACGACACCGTGGGCGGAGCGTGCGCGGCCGAATCCAACCAGGTCCGCTACGCCGTCGAAAAACGTCCCATGCACAACTGCCGCGACTCCTTCCTGCTGGCCATGGCGCGTTCGGGACGGCCCCTCGACAAGCGCGACATCGGGCCCAACGTGAACTTCTTCATGAACGTCCCCGTCACGGCCGAGGGCGGACTCCGGTTCGCCGATGGCATCTCCGAGGCGGGCAAGTACGTGGAGCTCGTGGCGCTTCGCGACATCCTGGTGCTCGTCTCCAACTGCCCCCAGCTCAACAACCCCTGCAACGGCTGGAATCCCACTCCCGTGCGCATGCTCGTCTGGAATTCCTGAGAGCGGGCGCGCCCCCTCCGGCCGGCGCCTGCGGGGTCCGGCTGGTCCGGGCTGCGCTGCGCTCCGGCCCCTGTCGGGTCCCCTTGCGGGCCCTCCCCATCCGTCGCGCGGGACGTCCCGTGCGGCTTCCCATCCCGGCGGGACGGCCCGCCCCAGAGAAGACGGAATCCGTCATGTTCCACAAGGTCCTGATCGCCAACCGCGGCGCCATCGCCTGCCGCGTCCTGCGCACCCTCCGCCGCATGGGGGTGTCCTCCGTGGCGGTCCACTCCGACGCCGACCTCGACAGCCTCCACATCGACCAGGCCGACGAGGCCGTGCGCATCGGGCCGGCTCCCGCCGCCGAGAGCTACCTCGACGCCTCCGCCATCCTCGAGGCCGCACGGTCCACCGGCGCCGAGGCGATCCATCCCGGCTACGGGTTCCTCTCGGAGAACGCCGCCTTCGCCGAGGCCTGCGAGGCCGCCGGCATCGCCTTCCTGGGGCCCACGCCCGACCAGATGCGGGTGTTCGGCCTCAAGCACTCGGCGCGCGAGGCCGCCCTGAGGGCGGGGGTGGCGCTGCTTCCCGGAACCGGTCTGCTGGCGTCGCTCGACGAAGCCCGCACCGAGGCGGCGCGCATCGGCTACCCCGTCATGCTCAAGAGCACCGCCGGGGGTGGGGGGATCGGCATGCGGCGCGTGTCGTGCGGGGAGGAGTTGGACGACGCCTGGGAGGCGGTCTCGGCCCTGGCCCAGGCCAACTTCAAGGACGCCGGCATGTACCTCGAGAAGCTCGTGGTGCGCGCCCGGCACGTGGAAGTGCAGATCTTCGGCGACGGGAAGGGGCGCGTGGTCGCGCTCGGGACGCGCGATTGCTCGGCCCAGAGGCGCAACCAGAAGGTGGTGGAGGAGGCTCCCGCACCCGGCCTCTCGCCCCGGACGGAAGCGAAGCTCCTGCGCGAGGCCGTGGCCCTGGGGCAGTCGGTCTCCTATCGTTCGGCGGGCACGGTCGAATTCGTGCTCGATGCCGACACCGGCGAATCGTGGTTCCTGGAGGTGAACACCCGGCTGCAGGTGGAGCACGGAGTCACCGAGGAAATCTTCGGGGTGGACCTCGTGGAATGGATGGTGCGGGTGGGGTCCGGCGAGTCCTCCTTCCTCGACGCCGTTCCGTCCCCTTCGGGACACGCCATGCAGGCGCGCGTCTACGCCGAGGATCCCGCGCGTGGGCACGCCCCCTCCTGCGGATTGCTGACCGAAGTCGCCTTCCCGGCCCGGGCCCGCGTCGAGACCTGGGTGCGCGCCGGCACCGAGGTGCCTCCCTGGTACGACCCGATGGTGGCGAAGGTGATCGTGCGCGCCTCCGACCGCGCCGGGGCCGTGGCGTCCCTCGACCGCGCCCTGGCCGGAACGCGCGTGGGGGGCGTGGCCACCAACATCGGGCATGTCCGCTCCATCCTGGCCCATCCCGACTTCCGCCTGGGGCGAGTGCACACCGGCCTGGTGGCCGAGGTCGCCGATCGCCCACGCGCGTTGGAGGTGGTTTCCGGAGGCGTCCAGACCACCGTCCAGGACTGGCCGGGGCGTGTGGGCCTTTGGAACGTGGGGATCCCTCCCTCGGGACCCATGGACGACCTTTCCTTCCGGCTGGGAAATCGCGCCCTGGGCAATCCCGAAGGCGCGGCGGGATTGGAGTTCGTGCTGAAGGGGCCGGTGCTCAAAGCCCATGCCGATCTGGTGGCGGTTCTGGCCGGGGCCGATTTCGACACCCGCCTCGACGGAGTCCCCCAGGTCCCCTGGGTGCCCTTCGCATGGAAGGCCGGACAGGTCTTGTCGTGCCCGAAGGTGGCCGGTCCCGGGGCGCGCGGCTACCTGCTGGTGGCCGGAGGTCTCGACGTCCCGGAGCATCTCGGGTCGCGCTCCACCTTCACGCTGGGCGGCTTCGGTGGGCACGGTGGACGCGCCCTGCGCACCGGCGACCGCCTGCCGGTGGGATCGGCCCCTACGGACCCCGCCGTCGGGCCGGTTCCCGAATCCGAGCGTCCCGTCCTGGCTACGGCGTGGCGCATCGGCGTGCTCCTGGGGCCGCACGCCGCCCCCGACTACTTCCTCCCCGACGACATGGACGACTTCTTCGCCGCCGATTGGAGCGTCCACTACAACTCCGACCGCACCGGCACGCGCCTGGTGGGGCCGCGACCGCGCTGGGCTCGGACCGACGGCGGCGAAGCAGGCCTGCACCCTTCCAACCTGCACGACAACGCGTACGTTCCCGGCACGGTCGACTTCACCGGCGACACCCCGGTGATCCTCGGGCCCGACGGTCCCTCGCTGGGCGGATTCGCCTGCCCGGTCACCATCGCCCTGGGCGAGCTGTGGAAGGCCGGTCAGCTCAAGGCCGGAGATACGGTGCGGTTCGTGCCGCTCACCGAGCCGCAGGCCCGGGAGTCGAGGCCGGTACGCGAGCTCGCCGTGGCCCGAGGCGCGGTTCCGTGGACGCTCGCCGCCGAGGGCATCGTGCTGCACCGCGCCACCGACCGCGCACCGCTTCCCGATCTGCTGGTGCGCCAGGATGGCGACGACGCCTTCCTGGTGGAATTCGGCCCCATGGTCCTGGACCTCCCGCTGCGCCTGCGGGCTCAGGCGCTTCTGGAGGCCCTCACCGCCGAAGGAGGCGAGGGTCTGGGCGATCTCACTCCCGGCATCCGAAGTCTTCAGGTGCGGTTCGATCCCGGACGGATCGATCGCGCCACCTTGTTGCGGCGCGTGGTGGAGCTCGAGGCCTCCCTGCCCGACGTGCGGGAAATGGAATTCGAGAGTCGCACCGTCTGGCTTCCGCTTTCGTGGGACGACCCGCAGACCCGCCTGGCCATCGAGAAGTACCAGAGCACGGTGCGCCCCGACGCGCCCTGGTGCCCCTCCAACCTCGAGTTCATCCGCCGAGTCAACGGCCTGGCATCGCTCGACGAGGTCAAGCGCATCGTCTTCGACGCCGAATACCTGGTGATGGGTTTGGGCGATGTCTATTTGGGCGCGCCGGTCGCCACGCCGCTCGATCCTCGCCACCGCCTCGTGACCACCAAGTACAACCCCGCCCGGACCTGGACTCCCGAGAATGCCGTGGGCATCGGCGGAGCCTACCTGTGCGTCTACGGCATGGAAGGTCCTGGAGGCTACCAGTTCGTGGGTCGCACGGTGCAGATGTGGAACCGCTGGCTCTCCACGCCTGAATTCGAGAAACCCTGGTTGCTGCGGTTCTTCGATCGCATCCGGTTCTACGAGGTTTCCGCCGCCGAGCTCCTGCGTCTGCGCGAGGAGTTCCCCCGCGGTCGCCATCGCCTGCGGATCGAACCCGGAGTCTTCCGTTGGAAGGACCACGAAGCGTTCCTGTCGCGACACTCCAGCGAGATCGACGCCTTCCAAACCCGACAGCGCGAGGCCTTTGCCGCCGAGCGCGAGCGCTGGGAAGCCCAGGGAGTGTCGGTGGTGGGGGCGCAGGAGGCCACCGCCACCGCGGAAGCTCCGGAAGTTCCCGAGGGTTGCCTACCCGTGGTCGCCGACCTTCCCGGAAGCGTGTGGAAGGTGGTGACCTCCGACGGCGCATCCGTGGCCGAAGGCGATCCGGTGGCGATTCTGGAGAGCATGAAGATGGAATCCCCCGTCTTCGCCCCCTGCGGCGGCACGATCCGCGAGATCCGGGTCGCCCCCGGACAGGCCGTGGCTCCCGGACAGATCCTGGCCGTCATCAAGCCCCCGGGGCCTGCGGACGGAGGGCCTTGACGGAGCGCCGGAGACCTCCAAGCTTGCCCCCATGCGAACACTGGCGAAGACCGTCGAAGGCCACCTGGAAGGCATCGTGCGCGTGTTCAACCTGGGGGTCACGAACGTCGCTGCCGAAAGTCTCAACGCCCGCATCCAAGCCGTGAGGGTCAAGTGCCGAGGCTATCGTCACTTCCAAGCTTTCCGCGGCAGTGTGCTGTTCCATCTGGGCGGCCTCTATCTCTATCCCAGGAACCCGCACTCAGCTGTGCTGGTTTCCGGGTGACCCATGAGAATCACGGTAGACCCCAGACTTGGGATCAAGCTCTTATCTCCCTTTGCTTTCCAACCTCGGAATCGGATACGAGGAGTATTGGGAATGATGCCATCATCCCAGCTACTTCTTTGTAAATCTGCATAATACTCAGGATTTCCAAACTTTCCTAGAACCTAAGATATCTCAAAGAGATTGGCAACTTACAATCTTTCGAAACGCTCGATTCTTTATAAAATCAACTTTTATACAGCTATCCCTTTGGCCGCCACGAATAATTAGCGAACGGCCGGACATCCAGATTTTGCCGACTGAATTTATTGCAGATTCTCTATAAACCCTTCGCGCCTTTTGTGTTTTGATGTTGATCTCGCAAACTTCATTGTACGTAATCCAGTAGATTTTACTTGCGATCGAATCGTATGTTGGATCAAAAACAGGACCAGCCACGACAATAAACTCTGTTTCTTTTTTTGTAGTCCTAAATATGAGTGATAATCCATTATTTGTGAGACTTGGAGTTGTCTCAGAGGTTACAGCAGGCTTTCGATGGGTTATCTTCTCAATTTTGCATTGCGTTTTTTCTTTTTGAATTGCATAGTATATGGCCAAGCATTCTCTTGGAATCATCGCTCCACATCCCACGACGCATTCACTTGAAGCAACAAGGATATTTAGAATAATTGCTGTAAACATGGTTCACACAACAGTTGGGATTGTGGAAAGGACCAGACAGGAGTTCGCATTTCGGCATCATCCGGAGTCACAGCTGGCGCCTGGTTTGGCAAGAACATCCCCAGAACAAAGGAGCCATAGCTTGCATTTCCGCAATCATCATTTGGGCCGTCTTTCTCGAAATGATCTGCAAGTCCATTTTTGGGTCGACCTGGATTCTCTTGGCTGAGGCGCCTTTGAGGCTTCCCCTTTCGGAGGAGAGTTTCCCTTGGACAGTACGTCGTTCTACGCCCACATCCTTGGCCTGACGCCTCCCAGGCGCGTCTCGAACGTAGATCTGGACACGTCTCTTGGCGAGGTGCGCATCCAGGTGATCCATCGCTCCGAGACGCCCCTGCCCTGCCCGAACTGCGGCTCGGCGTGCAGTATCCACGACCGCAGCTTTCTCCTGGGCGCTCAAGGCGTGGGAGGGTCGCGGGTGCAAGCTTCCGGGGCGGCGATCGGCCTCGATTCCGCGGGATTTCCATCGCTGGAAGGTCCGAGCATCGATCCCGACTACGTCGCAGGCCGGCTTCAATCGCGCCCCGTCTGTCTGTGCTCGCTCGATGGCGGAAACCAATTTCCGGCGATCTTCCAGGGCGATCATTCGCCCTCGTCTCCTCGAAAGATCGCCTCGGCTTTTTTTGACAAGACCAGCAGAGCCGCCGTTTCGGCCAAGGCTTTCTCCTTGCGCCGCAGGTCCCGTTCCAGCTCCCTGATTCGTCTTCGCTGGGCGGCTGAGTCGGAGGATTCGCCGAGGGCGTCTGGAGCTTCCAGAGCCGTTCGCGCGGCACCCTTCCACTCCTCCAGATCACTCGGGAAGATCCCCTTGGAGCGACACCAAGCGGAACGCTCCTCCTCGCTCATCACCGATGTGGCGAGCAAGGCATCGAACCGGGCCGCCGAACTCCACTGCGTCCGGGGGGCACCTGTCGCCAACGCCTCCGAACGCCATCGCTCCAACGTGGATGAGGTGATACCCAACTCGGCCGAGAGTTGCTCCAAAGGGGCGCTCTCAGGCGGCAACAGGCGTGCTATTGCGCGGGCCTTGAATCGATCTCCGTATCGTGCCATGATGCTTCAGTCCTCCGCCTCCAAAACACTACCTATTGGGGCGGCAACAAATCTGACGCTGGGGGGGTCCAATGCGTCGTAGGCTGACGGAGGCGTCGCTTTCTTCTAACCCCAAGGATTTTGGGTGAACCCTTTGGGCGTCGAATCAGTTTACAGCACTCCCCACATCCCCTTGGGCCTGCTATTGCATCTCCCCGAGCCAAGGATTTTATCTATGATGACTTTCCATTCCAGCGAGTCAAGGGTGTCTTTCCCCCATCCCGGCAAGTCAAGGAATGTTCCTACGGTGTCTTTCTCACAGGACGGAATGGTGCAGTCCAAAATTTGGCCGCCATCGCGATCTTTTATTTTAGGAATGAAACCTTCTTCGCAGGCATCTTCCACCCTCGGCAAGGGTTGTTTTTTGATCAGTTTGCCAGATTTATTGAATGTGAATGAACTATCATTTCCATAGTATCCACCGAAACTGAAGTCCCATGAAGAGTGGTAGCCGACACAGTTGTTGCATGCGATGCCCTCTCCTTCCCAAAACGCTAGGCAATTATCATAAATTGCAGGAACAATTATTGAGAAGTTTGATAGTTTAAAATATCCGCACTTGTAGTCGTCGCGGGTGCGAAATCTGCTGACTCCGCCTGGGGAGCTTGGGTAATCACGTGATCCCCACCTGATTCCTGGGATAACGACTATTCCTTTTTTATTGACTGCGACCATTTCTGGGAGGCCGTCTACAATTTCGATAGTTGCGAATCCGTATTTGTTGAAGCGGAGTTTGTGCATATGTTTTTTCTTGACTTTCCTTATGGTTCCATGCATTTCAAAACACTCAGAATACCAGAAACGGACATTGCTATTGCGTGAAGCCGGGCAAGGTTCCTCGGCTTGAGTGACAGTGAGGGAGGGTAAGACCAGGGTGCACAAAATTGCAATGATTCGTAGTGGCGTGATCATTAGCGAAGCTCCCAAAAATCAATTGTTTGCGTTTGAAGAGACCCTTCCTTGGTATTCTTCACGGGGTAGAGGGGGCTGTGGGGAAGAGTAGGGCTTTTCTTCACAACGAGCCGACAAGAAGGCGAATCTGGTTTAAGGTCTAGGGTGGATTTCATGTGGACTCCATGTTGCTGGACTGTTTCCCTATGGAGACACGTTCCCCAAAACCGCCAAGGGAAGTCCGGACTTCGCGAGCCATTCGGCCAGAACTTGAACTTCCCCCATGCGGATTCTCGGGTGAGGCTCCAGCACCACGAGCCTGATACGAGGGTACCTCCGTCGGGTCGTCCCGACAAGAGCGTCCGCCCATTTTCCATCGGCGTTTGGGGTATCGCCACGGCGGCGTCCAGTCAGGAACTCCGGATGCCAGGATGCCCCGTCACGCAAAGCGGGATCTTCCGGGATCGGCGCGATCCCGGAGCCGACGACAAGGCTGTCCTCCAACAATTGCAGTTGAACGATGCTGTCCTGAAAGCGTTCAGAAGCTTCGGAACGATCCCACAAGCGGATCTCCACGCATTTCCCCTGTTCGCAAAGCTTGACCATGCGCACGCCGGCCTGGGCAATGGCCCGCAAGAGCGGCTTGACCAGACCAAAGACCAGTTCTGGAGCACAATGAATTTCAAGCACGGGGGAATCCAGTCTTGCCACGAACTGTCGCAAGGGTTCCACCCGATCATCCTTGGGCATCCGCCGATCTTGGGGATACAGGCTGTCGGGAAAATCCAGGAAACTGTCCTGGGCATTGACCACCAGGGGCCCGAGCATTCGGCCATCGATCCTTAGCCCACTGGAGTCCAGGTCCATGCGAAGGTTCGGGCCCATGTTGCAACCGACAAGGCAGAAGAGCCACGCAAGACTCACGAGCAGCCAATGCTTCATGGACGAAGATCCCTGCAAGTGGGGCCGATCGTCCGAATGGTTCCCATCCGATCCTGCTCGAAGCCGTATTCGATCATCAGCAGCGGTTCGAAATGAGTGAAGTCCATGGCCCGCACCAACTGTAATCGTGCATCCCAACGATAGGCAACCGAAAGCGGACGGTTACCCGGGGCATCGATGAAGACCAAATCGAACCCGTTGACGTTTTGATAGAGCTTCTCATAACTAGAATCTGGAAGGAAATAGGGATTCCCCCCATCATCTGGCGGATCATTGTACTGAATCGCCCCGGGTTTGGAGTCGAGCACCTGGTTTGAGTCACACCGAGATGGTGGACCCGATGTTTGCATAGTAGTCGGCTTCGACCTCTGCGGGTGGACGGTAGTCCAACGGCCCGAACAGGCGGCGGTTGTTGAACCATTCCACCCACACCATCGTGGCCCACTCGACCTCCTCCAGATTCCGCCACGACGACCTTCGCCGGATCACCTCGGTCTTGAAGAGCCCGTTGATGGTCTCGGCCAAGGCGTTGTCGTAGGAATCGCCCACGGTGCCGGTCGATGCCTTCACCCCCGCCTCCACCAGGCGAATGCTGTAGCGGATTGCAAGGTATTGCACGCCCTTGTCGCTGTGGTGGACCAGTCCATCCTCCGGTGTGGGCTTGCGGGCGCATAGGGCCTGTTCCAAGGCATCCAGGACAAAGTCCGTACGCATGGAGTAGGACACCTTCCAACCCACGATGACGCGGGCGAACACGTCTACCACGAAGGCCACGAACACGAATCCGGACCAGGTCGACACGTAGGTGAAATCGGCGACCCACAGCTGGTTTGGGCGCTGGGCGTGGAACTGGCGGCGCACCAGATCCGTCGGGCTGGAAGCCTTCGGATCCTGCACGGTCGTCTGGATCCCCTTGTCGCGTCGCACACCCACCAAACCGTGCTTTCGCATCAGGCGCGCTATCCTGCAGCGAGGGATTTCGACCAGGTCCCGCTTCAATTGCTCCCACACCTTGCGGACTCCGTAAAGCTGGCCGCTTTCGTCCCAAACCCGTCGAATCTGGATCAGCGACTGCTCGTCGGATTTGGCGCGATCCGATCGAAGATCCGGACGGAGGGTCCGTCGTCTACGCAGTCGGTAGGCGGAGGAGGCAACCTGCAGGATCTTGCAGATCGGTTCGACCCCGAAGTCCGCCCGATGAGCGTCGATGAAGGCGCTCACTTCTGCTGGCGGTCGAACTCCGCCTTCGCGAAAAACGCACTGGCCAGGCGGAGGATCTCGTTGGTCCGGCGAAGTTCCTTGACCTCCCGCTCCAGAGCCTTGATCCGCTCCTTCTCCGAGCTGGTCGGCCCTTCCCGCCGACCTCCATCCCGCTCGTATTGGCGGACCCAACTCAACACCGTGGCCGCATGGCAGCCCAGCTTCTGGGCAACAGACGTCACCGCCTGCCATTGGGATTTGTGCTGGGCTTCCTGCTCTAGGACAAGCTGGACCGAACGCTCACGAACCTCAGACGAGAACTTGCTCACTCCCATGATGACTCCTCTTTCTCAAGTGTAGGAGTCGACTCAATTCCCGGGGCGATTCAGGGGGATCCATGGGCGTGGGGTGCATTCATGGGGGTCAATCAAGTATGAGAGGGGAATTCAGAATGTGGACCGGCCGAGGCGACGGGCGGATCCTGTAAAACT
The DNA here is from genome assembly GCA_020633825.1 of Fibrobacteria bacterium. Taxonomy (GTDB): domain Bacteria; phylum Fibrobacterota; class Fibrobacteria; order UBA5070; family UBA5070; genus UBA5070. The sequence continues at coordinate 659,995 of JACKCV010000001.1, forward strand.
ATGCCCCAAACCGGCGAGGAGGGTTGCGTTCAAGGGAAGCGGATGGGGGGGGGCGAGAAGCAAGATGGATCCTACCCGTTCAGTCATCAGGGAAAACGGCAGGTCCGGGGCGAGGGATGATGTGGTGGAAAATGGAGTCATACAACCGGCTTCGATCTTTGCCTTGAAGCCCACAGGGGCCGTCAAGGACGCTTGTGGCCCCCACTCCGATGGTGTGTCTGCAGTCGTACAGGGCGACCTTTCGGACCTGGAAACGAACGGAGTCCCCTTGATAGAAGGTGAATCGGAAGTGGTATTTCTCCTTGCGAGGGTCAAGTGGTGGCAAAACGGTTTTGAAGGGAACCGTGCGTATGTACTCCTTTTTTTGTGAACCCACCCATTCGACAAGGAGTGTGTCTGGAAGTGAGCTTTGGCATCCAACATCGATGCTTTCGGTTCCGAAGCTCGATGAGTTAAACGTGGATGAGTCTGTTTTCATGAAAATGACAGACACTCCTTCAGGGATTCGAGTTCGGCATTCGAAGTCGAAATACGTTATTGGTTCTTTGGAATGGGTTATCGGTGCGATGTAGCATCCGGAAAGGATAAGAGGTAACAAGGCAAGCAGTTTTTTTCTCATGAGTTGCATCCACCGAAGTAAATTGTTCGCGTGTGCCCGCTAGTGGTAAAATATCGGGAATCGTGCACGAAATGGGTCACGCAGGTGCGGAATTCATCGAAGATGGGAGAGAGAAGTTCCTCCAGGACCTCTGGTTGGATCGTATTGTTCTGGTAGAGGGACAATGGGTGAACCATTAGCTTTTCGAATTGTATTCTTCTGTTCTTTGGTAATTCGTTGAGACCCTTCCACTTCGCACCCGCTTTGGTCGTCCTCTCGATCATCATCCATAAGGAAATGCGTGATAGGCTATTGTCGAGAACTCGCATACGAGGATCGGGAGGCGCCTCGGTTTGGACTTCGAGTGTGCGCGTTGGGGAGCCTGCCGCTTGTTCATGACGTTGCATCTCAAATGCCTGCCAAGCGGGATCTATTTCCTTCATGCGATCCATGACTTGGATTCGGGTTTCTGGAGTATTCCGGAATAGGCCTCGTGGAGTGGCCCCGAGACGCATGCGCGTATCCATCGTGCGATACACATATTCATTGATCGATTCTCCCGGAAGATGAGGCAATGGAGCCATTTCTGGAATCCATTCTTCCGGGCCATATCCGCCACCCACATCCGCATGGACTCCGGGGACAATCCATTCCTCCCAGGCATCCTCGGGTGAGGCCGTGTCTGGAAATTTGGTGCGGTGTCGGTACTCCTCCCATTCTTCAGGAGAAAGATCCACTCCAGTAATGTCCAGTCCGGCAATGTACCTGAGTGGTCTTTCCGGGAAGTGAACCTCAAGGTTTCGAGGGGGGCAGCGAATGCTCCAAAGATCAAATTGTGAACGAATTTCTAGTTGTGACACCAAATGAACCACCTTCCGAACTCGTTTAGAGCTGACGGTTGGATCGAATTTCTCACAGAATTTTTCCAACTCCATGTTGACATCCAAGTCCAATGGGTTGCCGGGGATTCCCACGGATACAACGGTATCGAATAACCCCATGAGATCTACACTAATGGAGATGTCTTGGAGATCGAATCGGCGTAGCCATACTGGGTCATGCAATCGATTGACGAAAATGCGTGCTGCAGCAGCCCCCCGGCTGAAACCAAAAAGGCGAAGTGTGACTTTCGCATTGGGGAACTCCTGTGAGGTGTCCCTCAAGTACTTGAATGCGCTCTCACACCGATCATCCATTCCCCAGCCTGTGGCTTGCGCCCCGTCTTCGAATCCCCCCGAGGTGCCAATGCCATGGACATAGTGCTTGCCCCAATGAACATCACCTCCGGTTTCTTGCGGGTGCAGCTCGAAGAGTTTGGCCAAGTTGGTCTCTTCCTTCTTAGGAGTGTCACGTTCCAGGTTATTTCCTGTGCCATCAAAGAAAATACCCAGTTCCAGTGTTTTAATGGTCTTAGCGGGTTCAGAGCATTCGCTCAACGAGGGCAATCGATCGGGAATCCGTTTGAGTTGAATGGGGCGGCGGGCTCCCTTCAAATTGTAAACGGGGCTATTCGACGGTGCCATCTTGGTTCCCACCTTTGGTGTTGTCTTGGCTTGGTTGTTGATGATCCATCATAATTCGTGCCCAATCCCGCCCACAAGGAATTGAACGGTGCGTAAAACCCCGAGCCAGGTCTTGGGGCCGCAAATCCCGTCGGTGGATAGGGACATCCCCCAGGCTTCGTTGCACGCGGCCTGGAAGTTCCTGACCGCGGCTTTCGTTTTAGGCCCGTCCAGTCCATCGATGGCGCCAGGGTCGCAAGGCCATTCTTTGCTGGAGAAGTACTTCAGGAACGTCTGGACATCCGAGACGGCTGCCTCATGGAAGAGCTTTTGCCAAGCGCTTTCATCTCCCTGCAAGATGGCATCGGCAAGCTGCACGCGCTTGTCTCGGACGCCCGGATCCTCGAGGCAGGTTTCGGGATGGGACTCTACATCGCATCCCTTGTTGTCCTTGCGGAAATCGATCACCCCGGCGATCACCGACAAGAATTCGTCATCCAATAGCGAAGGACAGAAGTGATTCTCTTGGAAATGACGTTCGAAGATCGGAAGCCCGGTGTCAGCGTCTGCCCCCTCCGTTCCACGAACGACAGGGAGGACGATCCGGAGCTTCCTCACCTGCCCCGCATCCTCGACCGGATTCTCCTTGATGGTCACCTTGCCCTTTTCGGGAGGATCGATCAGGATGGGTTCGTTTCCGCCCGCGAAGAAGGCGATTTGCACGGAGCGCTGGTCGGGATTCTCTTCGGCCGAGGCGAAGTCTTCGCCGTTTCCGTACACCCCTTTGCCCTCGTGCCCCCACAGCGGGGTTTTCCATTCGGGGGCTTTCGAGAGGTCTTTCCCCAACTCCTGTTGGACCAGTGCCAGGATTTGACGCAAGATCGCCTTCCACGTCCTGCGACCGCAGTCGCCGTCCACCTCGAGCCCCAGGTTCCATGTGGCGTTGGCGTGGATCTGGAACCCGGTCACGGCGGATTTGGTGTCGGGGCCGTTCACTCCATCGATCGTGCCCGGGTCGCAGCCGATTCCTTCCGACTGCGCGAGGTCGGCCAGGAACTGCTGCAGGTCAACGGTGCGGAAGGCCTCCTTGGCGTGCGTCTCCCAGGCCTTCTCGTCGCGGTCCAGGATGGCCTTGACCACCTTCGCACGGCAAAGCGACAGTTTCCGGTTGTGGTCGGCGTTTCCCGAAGCGGAGGCGTGCCCGAAGCAGATGGTGCTCTCGGGGTTTTCGGGATGGGGTGGGTTGGCCGTTCTCTTCAGGGCCGCGGCCAGCACTGAGGCGAGTCGGCCGTCGGGGCCCAGGCGCGGAAACGACGAGCCCAGGTCGAAGATGATGTCGGATCCCCCCAGCCAGTGGGCGTGGTGATGCAAGACCACCTGGACCTTTGGGCTGGTGGCGGGTTCGGACGCTTCCAGATGCGTGGCCGTCAGCCAGAACTCCACCGTCTCGCCCAGGACGTAGGGCATGGCGGTTTCCAGGACTTCCTTGGCCTTGACGGTGTGGGTGTCTCCGTCGGAGTCGGGGAAGCCCTCGATCCCGCGCACGATGGACTGTTCTTCGCGGACCCCGTCGCGGATCCATGATTGATGGAGATCGAAGAAGGCCCGGCGCTTCTTGCCGAGTGCGGTGCGGCGGACATCGACGGCCATTTCGAAAGGCTCGTTGAATCGCAGCTGGTCGGTCGGCGTCAGGAAACGGCAATTGGAAAGGACCACCGAGGGGGTGGTCGCGGAGGGCTTGTCGGACGGCGGCGCACAGCTGGAGCCTTCGGGCCAAGGATCGTTCTCGCGCGTCTTGGCGAGGTAGTCGGGGTCCACGGCGGGGCGTTGGGGAGTGGCCGCCTTGGGAAACCGGATGTCTCCAACGGGTTTGCCTTGGTACCGGTCGAGCAACGACGGACCGTCGAAGGGACTGCTCATCCCGAAGGGGGATGCATGGGGGTAGGGAACATTCATGGGGGGGAATCAAGTATGAGAGGGGAATTCAGAATGTGGACCGGCCGAGGCGACGGGCGGATCCTGTAAAACTATGCCCGGAACGAGCGAGGAGGGTTGCGTTCCTTTTGATTTGTGCGGGAAACGGTGTAAAGGCGGATGCCACCTTGGTGCGGTAGGATGGATTCCAACGGACGGAATCGAAAATCTCCTCGGCGGAATGGTCTTTCCGCGTCCTTCCCAACGGAAGTTTGCGGACGCGGATTGCCACTGGGGAAACAGACCTTGCAGCGGACCATTCCCCGGAGTTGGCGGTCCGGGGGGATCCTCCCTGGCTTTTTCAGCCTTGGAGGAATCGATTCTGGCCCCTCAGAAATCCCAGTGCGGATCCCTCTTGTCTTTGTCGGCACTCGGCTGATCGGGAGGGCTGGCCCACACGCACCAGCCGAGCTCCGGATACAAGGCGCCGTCGGTGGCCTGTGCGACCCCAGCAAATCCGGAAACCACCTGGAAGCGAACAGTGCGACCATCTGGAAATTTGATGCTCAGGGGGAAATTGCCCCGGTCTTGATGGATGAATTCCACTTTTGCACCATCTCGCCAGGCCCTGCCGGAGTGATCGAAGAATTGGACGATCCACCCATTCAGTAGAGGTGTTGACTCGCAATCGGGGACCACCGGGGTGTATCGAACGAAGGATTTCCAGAAATCCAAGGGTGGTCTGCCCTCCGCCGAGGCCACGAAGGCATCCAGGATGTGCGACATGTTCGCGCGCCAGGATTCCAGGCCGGGGATCGCAAAGGTGTTCAGCCGAGATCGAATGGACTTCCAATCATTAACGGTCCCCTCCAGGGTGATCGACGGAATGCCGCAATACACGTGTGCATAGTACTCGAAAAAGGACTGGTAGGTCTGCAGGACCCTCAACCGCGAAGCCATGGCCCGCGCGGGAGTGGTGGTGGAGAACGGTCGGATCAGGGTCCGGTGGCGGCCAGCCACGACGAACCGATCCATCGAATCCAACAACGCCGCGGCCAGTGGCCTCCATGCGTCCGCCTTTCGCATTCCTCGCGGGAAGGAATTCGCCAAACGGATCTTCAGGATCTTCTTGCCTTTGGAGTGCCTCACCATTTGGGGCCGAATCGAATCAGGACTCTGGCCTACTGTTTCCAGCAACCCTTCCATGAGCAGCATCCAGACCGCGTCGGGTGAAAGTCGCACGGGTCGGTGTTCGTTCCAGGCCCGCACGAAGGTGCTTGCAAAGGAATGGGGACCATCGCATTCCACCAACCGGGGACCGTGCTCGCCCACCACCCAGCGCGATTCGCTGTCCCAACGCAGACGGCGGGATTCACGCCAAGCAGAATCGGACACTCGCGGAATGGGATCGAGGTTGGGTTCCACCGGATCCACCTCGAAGGTGATTTCCGAGGATCGTTTGGACAGAATCCGTGCAATACCGGAATCACGCACCACATGCAGGGAGGGACGCAGCGATAGATGCCCGACCGACCGGAAACCAGCTGAATCGGACCAGATCCACGGATTTCCGCCTGGACGAGCCGCGGTAACCGAAGGCTGGTGCCCAAAGGAATTGGATCCAACCCATGGTATTTGGTGGGCGAGCACCACCGCGAGGGAATCCATCGTTCCCTTCAGATCGAAACGACGCCATGCCACCCCGCGGAGGGTGCCCCCCGAAACGGGAAGCGAATCGAAAGGTCCAATCTCCAGACGAATCAGGTGCCCACCGGCATCGAACAGGGCCTTCGCTCCGCGAAGAGCCGTCGAGTCCTTGGTCCAGGCGGGTACCAAGGTCCCCGCGACCGCGATCGAATCCCGGCCAAAGGACCGGAAACCTCCTTTCCACCGGATCACGCCCAAGCCTGGCAGATCCAACAAGGCGCCTTCTTGGAAGCCTGGGGGAAGGGTTGGCGAATCGGGATTCTGTGCCGACAGATCAGACGCGGCACCTTCCTGGAAGTCGGGGGGAGTGTCCAGCTCATTGGATTTTCGCGAACAGGCGAAGAGGACCACACACAGCGCGATCAAGAACGCTTTCCGCATGGAACAGGAGGTCATGAATACATGGAGCAGCCATTTGTCCTTGTGAATGCCGGCGGTAGAATCTTGGAAGTGGCGTGCCCCCTCCTGACGGACGCAACGATCAGGTAGGTTGAACAGATGGAAGATAAGGCACGGTCCGGTCGCCGGACCTACGATTCGGGGTTCAAGGAGCGCGCGGTTGCGATGGCAGCCGAGAGCAACAACGTCGCCGAGACGACTCGGCAGCTTGGTGTTGGCTGTAGTCTCCTAAACAGCTGGCGCAATGCCGCCGGTGTATGCGCAGGGGGCCTGTGCCACCTTTTCAAGCCGGATTGAATTTTAGCTGCTTTAGAGAGTGTCATTTGAGTTCTTCTGCCGTTCGCCATTCTTCAGGGAATTCTTCCGAGCAGTACAATACGGCTAGATTTCCCTCCGAGTAGATACTCCGTGCTGCCGTCCGTTTGTCGAGATCAAGAGTCTGATATGGGTTTGATGGGAGGGTGAATCGCCGTCCGAAGAAGTGCGTCACCCATTGTTTTCGTACCCCGAGCTGATCGGAGGGGGCATCATCCAGATGAAGATCGGATGCAGCTGCATCAATGCTGTCTCGAATTTCTTGAATCCCATACCTCTGATGTAGTGCTCGAAAAAGTTCCGGAGAGCCGACCCAGGAAGGATTCCTTCGCAAAATATCTTCAAGGGCCGAGTCTGCCAAACCTTGTCGCAATAGGATATTCCATTTCAGGCGCAATGCATCCAATCCGGGAATTGCAACGCGTGCTCGAATGTGATGTACTGGTGCTCCTTTGTAGAAGAATGTGTCCGCTAATGTATTCAATAGTTCAAGTGCTGTTGTGGTGTCCTGAGTCAACGCGATTCCGGCGGCCTTTTTGATGGATATGAGGATCATTTCGTGAATTTGCTCAAAAAGAAATAATTCTGGAGAGTTTTCTAGATCCTTGAAGAAAGATTCCTCTAGTGGAATCATGGCGTCGGGTCCTTGGAAATGCATCCGGAGCTTTCCTGAATGGCCTAATGCTTTTAGTTTTTCTTTCAAGCTGGTTGGGATTTTGGATGGGTCAATTTTCTGGCGTGAGAGATGCAGGTAAAGTGGGTACGCGTTTTTAATATCTCCTAGGGCGTACAAGCTTTCCGCAATCATGAATGCCCTGAAATCGTACGTTGATTCCGGAGGTGGGCGTTCCCCTGGCGTTGTATGGGGTCCAACTGTTTGGTTTTTCGAGAATTCTCCATGGTTCGCTGGGGGAATCACAGCCTGATCATAGGGTGGTACCCAAGGTGCCCCTCCGTAATTACTGCATTTGTTTGAAAACCGTACATCGCAGGACGTAACCACGGTGAGGCAAAGGAGTGCGATAAAAAGCCTGAAAGCCTTGTTGATTGGTCTTCTTTGATTGCAACAAATTTGGGGCTTGAAGCTCACCTAGTTTTCCTCTTCAAGAATTGCCAGAGGTTTTGCAAAGTTTGTAACGGTGTACATCGGGTCGCCGATTCTTTGCAATGCGGTGTTGCGGATTTGGTTTTCAGGGCATTCAAGGGTGACTCTTGGAAATGGTCGATTACTGCAGTTCTCCAAAGGAGTCGGTTCTCCACAGTAAAGAATGGGAATTAGAAGGTTTTTTTTAATAAGTTCTGATAAGATATCTTCTTTGGTGGCAGGTGCTTCTTTTCCATCCGCTCGTAGGAGCGAGCCAACGGAAATATGCAAACCGAACAAGGTTACGTATTCATATCTATATTCGGGTGAGAAGTCTTGGTCAACGGAATGCCAAGGAATGGAATCTCCTGCCTCTATGCGATGGATAACGGAAAGGGCTTTTAGGATGGAGTCTTTGTATTGTCGTTTTGTCATGGGGTACATCATTCTTAATATATGCGCCATGGCGAAGGACGAACGTTTTGTGGCGAATGTTTTGGGGTAGTTCAGTCGAATTGAATCCAGCTGTCCACTGATTGCCCAAAAGGCGATTCTTGCCATGATGAGGTCTGCGTTTCGTACCGGGTCACGGTCATTGCAGGAGTGAAATTCGATGCATTTATTCTCCGCCTCTTCAATAGAATCCAGGATGCGCAACCCTTCGGTAGGGGCCTCACTGGAAATTGCCGATCGAAGCGCGAAAAGGATTTTGGGGTTGGAGTATAATTCGTTCTCGGAGAAAAAGTAATTCTCCCATCTTAGGTTTGAGTTCAGGCAGTTCTTTTCGAGGATTTCTTTGGCAAATTGATTTCTTTGGTTTTCGCCGGAGATAAAAATGGGTAAAGTCGCGAGGAACAGGATTGCCGCTCCTTTTCTCGGGAAGATATTCACTCTAGAATCCAATCCATATTCAGGTCGGAGAAAAGGTGGAAGCACATCGACTCACGCGCATTGGATCCAACTGGTGTACTTTCTGCATCGTGGGCTGCATTTCTTGTTACTGTCAAAATTTTCTTCAGGTCTTCAAATGAATGCGCGGTCCTGCTCTTTTGGAGAGGAATTGGAGAGGTAAGAAGGGTTTTATTGTAATTTATGGTGTAGTCGGCGTAAAACTGGACTTTTGGGAAAAGCCCTCCTGCATGCTTGAGTAGGTCGAAGGATGTTGCTTGGATTTCTGCTATGATGAATGCGATGCAATTGTTTGCGTTCAGGAGCTTGAGCGATTTTACCACTTCATCTTCGCTCGCGAAAGCGGACTTTTCAAAAGCCCTGACCCATTGCATAAGAGTATTCCAATACCGAATGTAACATTTGTAGTGATCGTATTCGTGTGCGAGGGTTCGATTCTTTCTCTCCTCGACGGCAAGGTTTTCTTTCCCGATCAATAGGCTTTGGTACTTGTTCCAATTGCCTGAAGGTGGATCATTCCAGGCATTGGAGAGTCTGGATACCATCTTGAATCCAATTTCCATTTTGTAACTGTGCAGTGTCGCTCTAAAATGGTTTTGACTTTTTGTTATTGAGCATGTCAGGTCGTTTGGGTATTCTTCGGTGCCAATCATTTTAATGCTTCCCCATGTGCCATCGGGGGCTCTGAGGAGATTGGGGTGAACAATCCAGCTAAAATGCGATTTGGAGTAAGCTGATTGCAGTTCAATGGTTTGTGGAAGAATGTGCTCGCCCTCTGAATTGACACGCCACGTGCAAACGGGAGGGAACGAATCTTCATTTGGTGGAATTTTCACCTTCTTGGAACTGGAAGCATCCTCCACCGGGTTATCCTGGGTGGTGACCTTCGTGTTTTCGGGTACATCCTTCAGGATGGGTTCGCTACCACCTGCGAAGAACGTGATTTGCACCGACCGTTCCTCGGGGTTCTCCTGGGCGCCAGCGAAATCCTCCCCGTTTCCGTACACCCCTTTGCCCTCGTGCCCCCACAGAGGAGTTTTCCATTCGGGGGCTTTCGATGGGTCCTTCCCCAACTCCTGTTGGACCAGTGCCAGGATTTGACGCAAAATGGCCTTCCACGTCCTGCGACCGCAGTCGCCGTCCACCTCGAGCCCCAGGTTCCATGTGGAGTTGGCGTGGATTTGGAACGCGGTCACGCCGGATTTGGTGTCGGGCCCGTTCACTCCATCGATCGTGCCCGGGTCACAGCCGATTCCTTCCGACTGCGCGAGGTCGGCCAGAAACTGCTGCAGGTCAGCGGTGCGGAAGGTCTCCACGGCGAGCGTCTCCCAGGCCTTCTCGTCGCGGTCCAGGATGGCCTTCACCGCCTGCGCACGGCGAAGCGACAGTTTTCGGTTGTGGTTGGCGTTTCCCGAAGCGGAGGCGTGCCCGAAGCAGATGGTGGTCTCGGGGTTTTCGGGATGGGGTGGGTTGGCCGTTCTCTTCAGGGCCGCGGCCAGCACTGAGGCGAGTCGGCCGTCGGGGCCCAGGCGCGGAAACGACGAGCCCAGGTCGAAGAGGATGTCGGATCCCCCCAGCCAGTGGGCGTGGTGATGCAAGGCCACCTGGACCTTCGGGCTGGTGGCGGGTTCGGACGCCTCCAGATGAGTGGCCGTCAGCCAGAACTCCACCGTCTCGCCCAGGACGTAGGGCATGGCGGTTTCCAGGACTTCCTTGGCCTTGATGGTGTGGGTGTCTCCGTCGGAGTCGGGGAAGCCCTCGATGCCGCGCACGATGGACTGTTCTTCGGGGACCCCGTCGCGGATCCACGACTGGTGGAGATCGAAGAAGGCCCGGCGCGTCTTGCCGGGTGCGGTGCGGCGGACATCGACGGCCATCTCGAAGGGCTCGTTGAATCGCAGCTGGTCTGGTGGCGTCAGGAAACGGCAATTGGAGAGGACCACCGAGGGGGTGGTCGCGGGGGGCTTGTCGGACGGCGGCGCACAGCTGGAGCCTTCGGGCCAAGGATCATTCTCGCGCGTCTTGGCGAGGTAGTCGGGGTCCACGGCGGGGCGTTGGGGGGTGGCCGCCTTGGGAAATCGGATGTCTCCGACGGGTTTGCCTTGGTACCGGTCGAGCAACGACGGACCGTCGAAGGGACTGCTCACCCCGAAGGGGGATGCATGGGGGTAGGGGGAATTCATGGGGGTCAACCGAGGAAGATGGGGGGAGCTCATTGGGTAAACCGGTGGAGGCGAGGAGGATGTTCTGAATCTAACCCAAAGAGTGTACGGACAAGGAACCGTTTCCTGAGCGGTGGGGGTGCTCAACAAAGAATTGAGCAAATCTTTTTCTCCAAGGTTCGATATTGTTTCCCGTTCCGGGGGCCAGTGCTTCCAAATCGTGGGAATTCAGAAGGCATGGGTGGACGCGTCCGTGTGGTTTCCGAACGAACAAAAGGATGGAGCCAATCGGTGCCTGCAGCCGGGAGGTTGGCCTTTCGTGAATCGGTGTCCTACCATTCAACCAACCAGCGACATTTCACCTGAGGCGCGCCGCCCCAGGTCTTCTGTCACAAAGTCCCTGTCAAGGAGCGACTCCCCGATGCGCACGGAAATTGGACTTATCGCCGCCGTGGTGCTGTTGGTCGGCTGTAGCTCGGCTCCTGTCTACCATCGGACGGGTGAAACCCCTTCGGTCCGTTTGTCTATTCACGCCGCAGACACAATCCCTGGGCCGTCGCGAATCCGGATGCTCCAGCTTGGGAGAACCGATCCCGTGTCTGGTCGGGAAATGTTCATCTATGTCGATTCGACTCCCGTCTTCACCAACGTCGATGTCCTGGAAGCAAAGGTGGTTGATTTCGATGATCGGTACGGTCCAAATGATTTTGGAGTGGATGGTCGTCTTCACTCCCTCGGCGAAAAGTCGTTTCGCAGACTTCACCGAAAGCAGGGTGAGGTATCCCGTCGCGATACTGATCAATGGCAAGGTCGTTTCGGTGCCCTTTGTCCAGGGGCGAATCACCAGTGGCAAATGTCAGATCAGGTCAGGTGATCTAGGACAGGAGATGGCAACACAGATCGCCAATGGGATCGTGGGCTCCTCTTCCTTCCGATGGCCTCCCGATGAAGACACCCCGAACACAGAGGAAACCGAGAATCCTTGAGGATCCCCCAAAGACGCTCGTGACTTCGAGGATGGGGCCGATTCAGAGGCTGGTGATGGGTATTCTGTGACGTTTTCTCAACGGAGGGTTGAAGAGGTCGATGTGGGAATTTGAAGGGGTTTAAAGCGGGAAATGTCCTGGTAGCTAAATTGTGCTCTCATCCAATGCCATTCCCGCGCACTCGAGGTAGCTGTTGACCACCAGATCTCGCCGTCCCCCCTTGTTGCCTATCATCTTGTCGATTCTGGGCGGAACGATCCTTTCTTGTCAGCAAGACGTGCCCACCAAACCACAGGAAAACAACGGCCCGTTTGTCGTGTCGCAAACTTCCATCATCGATTCCTCTCGAATGCCGGATTCCGTCTCTTGGACCCACAAGGGAAAATCTGGAACATTCTCCCTCACCATCAATGGTCAGCAATCATTCCAGATCAAGGATTCCTTCCCTCAATCACTCGCATCCGACACCCTGGTGATCAGCCTCTGGACACTTGGGCTTCGCACCACCGTCGTGCCTTCCATCGTGAAGTCCAACGGGGGATTCACCCCCATCGCCTCCAAACATGCTGTAGATAGCAGTGCGGTCAAGCTGCTGCAATCCTTCGATAGCCTACGCAATCTCGACCACGCCTCATTCGGATACGTTACAGATCCTGTCCCCAGTCAGATCCTCAGTCTCCAAAAGGCCATCGCGGTTTTGGTCTATTCTCGGAAATTGTCGCTGGCCGCTCTGCCGCCGGGTGTTGATTCCGGAGAGGTTCTGACCCGTGTCATTCTCATCGCAGCACGCTCCGGATCCAGAATCGATGAAGTGGCATTGATCACAGCGCTCGATATTGAATCGCTGAGGGAAATCACAGAGTCTCTCTTCCAGAATGGTGAGCTGAATTTTTCCGATAGTGCCTTTCTGACGCCAAATTATCCGTTGCGCTTACTCGCGCCATTGTCGGTGGCGTCGCCGTTGATCGCGGGAGGCTCTGCCGTTTCTGTCCGTGGCGCATTTGGTTGGAGCAAGGGCGCCAAGATCAGCAGCCACATCCAGCTATACAGCTCGCAGGGTGAGATTTCTGGCTTCGCCTTCCAGACCAAAGGTCCCATCTCGCAATCCGACACCGTCTGGACTCTTACAGACAACGCCACCCTGCAGGCTCACGCCACCGCCGAAGCGGGCATCGATACACTCGTGGTCTCGATCTCCGATGATTTGGGGCACATCGCCACTGCACGGACCGTATTCCGGGTAGTGAAAGCGGACTCCACCCTGCCACAGGCCAGAGTCAATGACACCGCCGCCCCACAGATCACTTCGATGGGCGGCACCCATGACACTGACTTTGTGTGGTCTATCCGCACCTATGAACTCTCGTGGTCGGTGACCGATGATTCTGCGCTGGCATCGGTGACATTGAATGGTTCAGATCTCCCAGGAACCGACGGAGTCTTCCGTAAAAGCGTTTCCCTGAGCGTTGGGCGTGACAGTTTCCTGCTGGTGGCAAAGGATCACCATGGTCGCGAATCGAAATCTTTAGTGGTGATTACTCGCAATGCAGACACGACTGCTCCTGTGGTATCCCTGAAGTCGCCTCCCAAGGACGCCGCCGTCCCCAATGCCGTGGATAAAATGGATGTTGAGGCGAATGCCTCCGACCTCAATGGAATCGATGCCGTTTTGATCAACGGCGTGAAGGTGACGGTTGAGCCATTCCAGATTTCCGTTCCTTTGGCCGTGGGTCCCAACGTGGTGAGTATCAAAGCTTGGGACAAAGCGGGAAATGAATCCAAGTCGCTGTCGGTGACCATTACCCGAGCGAAGTCCCTGGGCGATACCGTCGCCCCTCAGATTGATCGCGTTACGCCCAATGCCAAGGACACCACGGTCGGGTACCTCATCACCTCGATCCCTCTCTCTTATCTGATTACGGACGACTCCCTTTCTGCGGTCACTCTCAATGGGAAGGTACTCACCAGCACAGCCAGCCTCTACCAGACATCTGTGGATCTGCCCGTGGGCACCACCTCGTTCGTTTTGGTGGCTTTGGACAAGAAGGGAAATCCCGCTCGCGACACGGTGAGCATCACCCGCCTGAAAGACACCACTAGGCCCGTGGTATCCCTGGTTGACCCCACAAAAGACACGACAGTGTGGGCCTTCGTGCCTAGCGTAACAGTTACCTGGAAAGTGACTGACAACGCTCTGAAACTGGTGAGCATCAACGGCGCTACTGCGACGAAGGTGGGTGATCTCTTCTCGCAGAAGGTGAATCTGGCCACTGACACCACCTGGATCCGTCTGATGGCGCTCGACTCCTCGGGCAACACCGACAACGACTCGATCCGAGTGTTGCGCCAATACGACCATGTCGCGCCCACGATTCTCCTGCATAACGTGAAGTCGCGCCTGGTCGCTTATGGGGTGGCAAAAGACACGCTCAGATGGAACGTTCGGGAGAATCTCAAGCTGCTCTCGGTGACCTTGAATGGGAAAGCCCTCACCAGCTCCGATACGCTGTACACGGCCTTCGTATCGCTTGCTGTTGGCACCAATCGCTTCGTTCTGGTGGCCGCCGACAGCGCGGGCAATAAAACCACAGATACCGCCATCGTCGCGCGCACCGCACCAACGCCCACCCACTCGGCGGCACCCGGGCGGTATATCGGAGCCGTCTACGACACCATAACCTCCGTGGGTGCCGACTCCATCATGTATTCCACTGATGGTGCCAGCTGGAAGAAGCTCACCAAGCCGCTTTCTATTACCACCTCGGGGACCATCTACGCTAAGGCGATGCCTGGTGAGGGTGTGGCTTCCGCTGCTTACACCCTATCGCAAATCAAGAAGGTTGTGTCTGGCGGGAGCAGCTATTTATCGAGTTCACATTCGCTATTTCTGATGACAGATGGAAGTGTTTGGGAGTCGGGATTGGTCACCAAAAAGGTGTCGCCTTTCATTCGCTCGATTAGTAAAAGTCAATTGACCGGGGTTGAAGATGTTGAGGTGTACAATGCGCACGGAGACACAAAACGATTCTTTAAAATGTCGGACAATTCTTGGTATGCCGAAGGGTGGAATTATTCCGGGTCGCTGGGGATTGGGGCCGTTCTCGATAATGGGTTTGTGCAGCTATCGGACGTTGTGCAGGTTGCCCCAGGGAACGGAGAGTCCTATTTCCTGCTCAAGGATGGGACTGTGTGGGGGGCGGGGTCATTGATGGTAAAAATTCTTGGCCCATACCCGACCCCCGAAGGCGATCCTGTTCAGATTACTCTGGAATCAGGCATCCCTCTCAAAGAGATTGTCAAGATTAAAGCTGGCTTTCCTTCTGGAACTTTTGTTCCAAACACAGTGGCATTGGGTGCGAACGGTGACCTTTGGGGGTGGGGGTGGGGCGACTCAACCCCATCAGTAATACTTTCTGGGGTAAAGTCGATGGCGCTTTCAAGTAATCTATTAGTGCTTATGACTGATGGAACTGTCCAAGGGCTCGGAATGAATGGTGATGGTCAGATTGGAAATGGATTTGCTAGAGAAACTGGAGTTATGTTTAGCAAGGCAGCGGGACTTTCAGATATTATTGATTTGTCGACCAGTGGGTTCCATAGTTTATTCCTGCGAAAAGATGGCGTATTGTATCTGTCTGGTTTGATTGAAACCGCCATGACGGGAACAGGTCAACCTACTGGCCCTATTACTCACACTCCAATAGAGCTCGCTCGCGAAGTGAAGTTCATTTCTAGCGGGTTTGATGGAAGCTTCTTTGTCAAGAGCGATGGCACTCTATGGTCAATAGGATTGCCTGCCGACGGATTGGAAGAATCTGGCGTTAATGGGGCGCCACGGCGGGTTGATTTTTAAGGGGGGCGGGGTTCGTCATTTCAGATGAGGAGTAAGATGCGCTTCGTTTGCCGGACCCTTTGCAGAAAGGGGTGTTAAGGAGTCATGGCGGGTTTTAAATTTATGCGTAGTGATGCGCGCAGCGAATGGAGCTCCTTCTGTTTATTGTGCAATATTTTCTATTCTCGCCCTATTGTTCCAAATTGCTTGGGCGCCAATTGCCATTTATTTTGTGGGCACTATTTTGTGTTTCATGGATCAAGGAGAATTACCGTGAAGGAAAGCTATTCTGCGGCACTGCAAACGATTGTTGGCGTGCGAAGTAACGTAAAAACGGTGTGGCTGAAAGTGTTTGAAATGGTATTGCGTGATGCATGGTGTGGGATTTTAGAATCATCGGGAACGCCGCAAACCATTTTTGGGTCGCGGCCTCATCTGTGAATCAATTCCTTGGAATTTTTAGCACTGCACTCCGGAAATGCCTGGGTATTCGCCAGACCCCGAACTCATCAGCGGCTGTTGATGGTCTTGCGGGCGAATCCCGTCGAGCTGTTGCGCAGCCAGTACACGCCCAGGGGGAGGTCCTTGCGGGCGGTGTTCCATTCGCTTTCCATGGCGGCGAGGTCCGCGGCGTGGAATGCCGCCACGCGGAGCCCACGGACATCGAAGATGACAAAATCCGCATTCGCGGAGATCCCGGGAGTGGCGCGAACCACCTCGGTGGTCTTGGGGAGCAACTTGAGCATCTGCTGGGCGTAGCGCTTTCCGAATTCGCGGTAGGAGGCGGCGCTGAAATGCAGGTTCGACTTGTCATCGGCATGAGTACCTAGGCCGCTAGATGAAATGGGGTAGGCTGTTGGTATGGTTCCCTTGATCCCGTTGATGACATTATTCAGGCTGCTATTGTTTGCTAACTGCCCCACAAGCAATGGGACCTCACTCGCCTTCAAGCCCAGATCTTTAATAAGGTCTAGGTAAACAGTGTTGACTTTGTTGGGCCACACGGTCCCCTGGTCTCCCGCATCGGATTCCCCTTGGTGGAGAAGAATCCCTTTGATGACACCTGATTTTTGGGCGATTTTCGCCATCGCGACCAGACGACCGTAGGGATTGCCGCCATATTCCTTCACGATGTTCTGCATCCAGGTGGCTTCGCCCGCGTAGTAGGAGGCGTATTTCGCCGGATCGAACCCGACGATTTTGGTGCCAGCAACGGCCACGGGGACAATCCCGATCTTGATGTTGGCGGGGAGGCTGTCGACGAGGGTTCGGGCGAAATAGTCGACGGGGCTGAGTCCTGTTCCACAACGGAACAGGGGCGCGATGCCCGGAGACCACTGATCTTTGGTGCGTTGGAGATTCGTGCAGGTGGTGGCGCCGAGAACCTGGAATCGCGGGAGGGATTGCTTGTCAGTGGAATTGTAATCCGACGCGAAATTGGCGTACCCCTCCATGTTCGACTGCCCGAACGCGAGATAGATGTGGAAGTTCGGGTCGACCTGGGCGGAGGCCGGAGCTCCGGAGAGAGCCCCCAGGGAGGCGAGGATCAGTCCGACTTTGGTTTTCGACAAGTTCATTCGAGCGCCCCTCTGGGATGAGCGGAGTTTCCGTTCTTCGGGTAGCGCCCCTCCGGGATCGGTCCCTTGTCTCCGAAGTCGAACCAAGGTTGGAAACCGGAGAAATGGCCATCGAGGCGATGCCGAGTGGAAGACTCCAACATGTCAGAGGATAGACTGGATCGCTCGGGATGGTTGGTGCTTCGACGATTCCACCGTTGTGGAAAGATCAACGGCGGAAGGGCGGTGACCCGAGTGCTCCTTCATGACCATGCGGCCCCCACTCGGGGCCGACCTTGGTGCCGCATTGCCCGGCTGGATGGGCATTCCGGGGGGAATCAAGAATGGAGTTTCATCCGATCTTGGGGGTGAATCGAATGCTGTCGGTTTCCACGTGGAACTCCATGGATGGGCGTCGAGAGAGCACGAATTCCCGAACCGTCTCCAGGGTCGGGTAGCCAGGATCGGTCCCGAAGTCCCTGGCATCGTCGATCACGAGTACGTGCCCGAGGTCCGGGGCATTCAGGATGTGGTCCAATTCCTGCAGGATCGGCGTGTCGGATTCCCCTTTCGCCGTGACCCCGGAGGAATAGTGCCCGTCGAGCCAGAAAAGAGTGGGTTTGTCGAGGCGAGGAAGGATTTGCTGCAATTGCTGCCCGCTGTCGCCTTGGATGACATGGATGTGCGGCGAGTTCTTGAACCGCCGTTGCGCCAGGCGATGCAGGGGCTTGGCGAGTTCGATGGTGTAGATGGTCTCGAAATCATCGCGAAGCGCCGCGATCATCTCGCCGTAGTACGTGCCGGTCTCGACCAGGATGGAGAGACCGTGCAATTTGGCAAGGGATTGCAACACAAGCCTCTTGGCCATGTGGGGAGGAGGGACGGGGGAGCCCGCTTGCAGCCAAGCTTCGTATTCGCGAGCTTGCCGCTCGGCGGATTTCCGGTCGTGGGCCGCGTAGTACCCCGGGATTCGCTTGATCAAGGAGCGCAGGAGAAATGGGATGGTCTGGCTCATCGACGAGCTCCGTTCTGGTCAATTTCCGGTGGTGCTGGAGGGGAGGCGGATTCGAACCGGAGTCGAGATGTCCCCTCCGACGGAAATTGGAGAAATGCCGCCGAAAGTGTTCGCGCCGGTTCCCCAAACCGAGCCATCCTTCTTGGAGAACAAACTTACGAAGGTATGGGCCGAAAACTGGGTGATGTCGGTGGCGACGACGACCGGTGTGCCGAAGGGCGCGGTGGATGATCTCCCCAATTGACCGCGATCGTTGTTCCCACAGCCGAGCAAGTCGCCGGATCCTGTGAGGAACAAGGAATGGTTCGTTCCCGCGGCGATGGCCTGGATCCCGGAAAGCCCGGGAACGTTGGTCGGTGTGAAGCGAGTCTTGAAGGTTCCATCCCCCAGTTGTCCGAATTCGTTCGAACCCATGACCGAGACGGTTCCATCCAGGAGCAAGGCGATGGTGAAATCGTCCCCGACGGCAACCGCTTGCACTCCCTCGAGGATTTTTTGGGGCGTCTTGGTTCCATCCACGGATTCACCCAGTCCCAACCGACCATCGGCATTGCTCCCGGTTCCCCAAAGGCTGTGATCTTTCATGAGAATGGCTGTGTGGTGGGTGGAGGCGGCAACGCTTTCGACATCCTCCATGATGGGAACGGGTGCTTTCCTGTTGGTGTTTGTTCCATCACCCAGTTGTCCGTCCGAATTGTAGCCCGTGGCATACATGATCCCCGCGCTGGACACAAAAGCGGAATGCAGGGCCCCCGCATAGGGCATCCCGTCCATGATGGGTTCCAGGACGCTCGTACCCTTCTGGTTTTCCAGTCCGAGTTGGCCTTCGCCATTGAACCCACTTCCGGAGGTGGATCCGCGCGTGTTTTGATAGAGTGCGAAATGGTTGCCAGGTGCGACCCGTTGGATGTTCGACTGGATCTGATGCAAACTCTCCATCGTTTCCGTGTGGCCGTCGCCGAAGATGCCCCACTTCCCTGCAGGATCTCTTCCATGCTCGTTGCGGCCCGCCGCCCACACCGTGTGGTCGTCGAGCAGGAGGAAGGTCGAGAAGAATCCTGCGATGACTTCCGCCGTATGGACCGTGAAATCCGCGGTGGCCACGGGTGAAATGGCGCTGCCGACATGGCTGCGGGTTTGCAGAGTGGTGGAGCGGTCGAGGACGAGGAATTTGTTCCAACGGGACCAGCGGGTGCCGTCGAGGGAATAGGTCACGCTGTCCGTTCCCCGGTCGTCGAGCCAGGCGGTGTCGGCGCCGAGGAAAACCGCTCCGGCGTTCTTGAAGCTGGGGGCGAAGGCGTAGTCGGCGCGCGAGATCTCGGAGGTGAAGGTGCCTTTGCGAACCCTCGCGAGCACTCGGGTGTTGGTGGAGACTTCGATCTCCGAGGGTGCGGCCTTCCAGGTCGTTCCTCCGTCGATGGAATATTCCACCAGGCTCGGTAGGGAATGGCCAAAGGTGACGATCTGCGCCGATTTCAACCCACGGCTCGTCGGGGAGATGGTGGGCGGAGCAATGCGCACCACCTGAATGGAGTCGGTCGTGACGTTGCCCGTGCGATCCGTTGCCTGCAGGCGGACCACAATGGAATCCCCGCTCAAGGGGATCTTGGCCTGGTAGGTGCCCTGATTCGGAGAGATGGGTTTGCCTTGGATGGAGACCGTCTTCAGGGAATCGTTGTCCTGGACCTTCCAGGTCACCGATAGGGTGTCTCGCGAGCTGGGAAGGAGGGTGTCTTGGAGGGGGAGCACGCGCGAAACCCGCGGAGGTTCGGAATCGCGCCGACGCTCGATGCGGAGAGTGTCGCGGGACGTGTTCCCACGCAGGTCGGTGGCGACGAGAACGTACACGTGCTTCCCGGTGTCGAGGGCGATGGTGCGCTCGAAGAGACCGTCGGCTCCGGTCAGGGCGGTTCCGTCGAGGGTTACCCGCGCGAGGGTGGAGTCGTCCTGGATGTTCCAGCGCACTGCCACCGCGGTGGTCGACCAAGGCACCACTGTGTCGGAGGTCGGCGTCAACCTTTGGATGGTGGGGGGCGTGTGATCTCCTCGGGCAGCCCGCACGACCTTCACTCGTGCGGTGTCGGTATTTCCTGCGCTGTCGAGAGCGACCACGACGATCTCGTTGGAACCCACGGCGAGGTCGGAGCGCGCTTTCCAGGGGGCGCTCTTCAGGAGGGTGGCCCCGATCTTGATCGACTCGATCCCGGAGGCGTCGGACGCCGAGACCTCGACGAGAATGGAGGTGGAATCGTTGGGAACGGACGTGCCCTCCTTGGGGGACAAGATCTCCACCGAAGGGGCGGTGGTGTCGCGAACTGTGGGTGTGGTGGTGTCGGGGGCACGTTCGATGCGGAGGGTGTCGTAGGCCGCGTTGCCGCGTTGGTCGTAGGCCACCAGCACGAAGAGGTGCTTCCCGGTGTCGAGGGCGATGGTCTTTTCGAAGATGCCGTCGGCTCCAGTGAGCGCAACCCCTTGGAAGGTGACGCGCTCGAGGAGGGAATCGTCCCGGATCTTCCAGCGTGCCAGCAAGGATTGCGTCTTCCAGGGGACCATGGTGTCGGCGGAGGTGGGTGCCAATCGTTCGATGGTGGGAGGCGTGTGATCTCCCCGGGCGGCCCGCACGACCTTCACCCGTGCGGTGTCGGTATTTCCTGCGCTGTCGAGAGCGACCACGACGATCTCGTTGGAACCCACGGCGAGGTCGGAGCGCGCTTTCCAGGGGGCGTTCTTCAGGAGGGTGGCCCCGATCTTGACCGACTCGATCCCCGAGGCGTCGGACGCTGAAACTTCGACGAGAATGGAGGTGGAATCGTTGGGAAGATCAGTCCCGGCGACGGGGGAGAGAATCCGCAGGTCGGGGGCGACGGTGTCGCGGACGGGTTTGGTCTCCAACTTGGCCACAACATCGATCTGGTTCTGGGAGATGGAGCCATTGTCGCGCAGATCCTCCAGGATGGAAAGCGCTTCCTCTCGCGTCCGTTTGGAGAGCCAGGTGCGCATGGCCACCTCGAGGCTGGTCCCCGAGCGCGCCAGGAGGACCAACGTCGCCGAATCGGCTTGGGTTTCGGTCAAGCCCGTGGGAAGCTTCTCCGTCCAGTTCGCGAAGGCCGCGTCTCCCTGAAGGATACCCGTCCCCAGCAGTTTCAGCAGGTCCTGTCGTCGGCCGGGCTCCGTGGTCCGGGCTCCCGAGAGGGTGTCGAGGCGCTCGAGGAGGAGGGCCATCAAGGGGTTCGGCAAATCGGCGACCAATGCCGGTTTGCCGTCGAGGAACGCGAACCCCATCTTGCGCGAGGGAATGCCGCCCACCCACCAGGTGGTCCAGAGGGTGTCGGGGGAGAGGTCGGGCGGGAGGACGAGACGAAAGACCAGGCGACCATTGCTGTAAGATGTGGAAACGGGTTCGAGGCGGTGCGCACTCTTGGACGATCCACGGGAGAGAATCACGCTGTCGGGGACGGCCGAAGCTTTGGTCAGGATCTGGGCCGCAAGAGGGCGGCCGGAATCGCCCGGTTCCGGGTCGGGGGCGGTGCCGGTGGATTGGCAGGAGGAGATCCATCCGCAGACCAGCAACGACAACAGGGCCTTGGAGTGGCGGACCATACGGCGGGAAGGAGTAGGTGACGATAGCCAGGGCGAGGCGGGAGTGGGGAGCATGGGAGAAAACTAAATCCGGAGACTGGAATCCAGTTCACTCGATGGTCTTCAAGTAGAATCACCGTCATTGTGGAAAGGGGCAAGAAGGAACTCCCAGAAAATCCCTATCTTCGAGAAGGCGGATAGGCAATCCCCGACTCCCCGCTCCACTCATCCTCGACGTCCAACGGTAGGGAAAACCTTCCTTTCAAATCCTGACATCGGCACCGTTCCACTCCGGAGATCCCCGCCCATGAAGATGCCGAATTCCGTCCATTTCTATTGCCTGGCCGCCGTTGTGGGTTTCACCTTCAGCGTGTTGTCCGGTTGCAAGCCTCATGCCGAGCACGGCACTCTCGACGAGGAGAACGCCATCACCGTGGTGGACATCGCCAAGATGGGCCTGGCGGAAGCGAAGAAGCGCTACGAAGGCAAAGTCGTGACGTTCAAGGGTCCGTTGGAGCCAACCGGGGTTGCGGGAATGAACGGAGCCAAACCCAACACCTGCATCCAGGGGTTTGCGATGCGTTTCCGAAGCCTTCCGGAGAAAATTCCCAGCAGCGTTCCAGGAACGAATTATCAAGACGGTGGCCTCTACGTGTACTTCAACTTCGGGGATGAAGTGGCCGAATGGCTCTCCGGCAGGGGCACCGACCCTCAGGTCATTCCGGTGGAGAACCTTCTGACTCTGGAGGAAGATGTCTGTGACACCTCCCACGTTTGCTCGGAAGGGGATTTGGCGGGGGACCGCAAGTGCAAGTTTTCGTCCGACCGTTTCCTGATCAGCGGCAAGGTGATGGTGATCCATGAAGAGGGGCAGGGTGCTGGGATCAAAGTTCGGCTCCGTCCCACCGGCCTTCGGTATTGACCGCATTCCACTCCGGAGATCCCCGCCCATGAAGATGCCGAATTCCATCCGTTCCCTTTGCCTGGCCGCCGTTGTGGGTTTCACCTTCAGCGTGCTGGCAGGTTGCAAGCCTCATGCCGAGCACGGCACCCTCGACGAGGAGAACGCCATCACCGTGGTGGACATCGCCAAACTGGGGCTGGCGGAGGCCAAGAAGCGCTACGAAGGCAAGGTCGTGACGTTCAAGGGCCCATTGGAGCCGACGGGAGTGCGGGGGATGAACGGAGCCAAACCCAACACCTGCATCCAGGGGTTTCTGAGGCGCTTCCGGAGCCTTTCGGAGGAAATTCCCAGCAGCGTACCAGGAACGAATTATCAAGACGGTGGCCTCTACGTGTACTTCAACTTCGGGGATGAAGTTGCCGAATGGCTCTCCGGCACGGGCACCGCCCCCCAAGTCATTCCCGTGGAGAACCTTCTGACTCTGGAGGAAGATGTCTGTGACACCGCACATGTTTGCTCGGAAGGGGATTTGGCGGGGGACCGCAAGTGCAAGTTTTCGTCCGACCGTTTCCTGATCAGCGGCAAGGTGATGGTGATCCATGAAGAGGGGCAAGGCGCCGGGATCGCCGTTGAGCTCCGTCCCACCGGCCTTCGGTATTGACCGCATTCCACTCCGGAGATCCCCGCCCATGAAGATGCCGAATTCCGTCCGTTTCCATTGCCTAGCCGCCGTTGTCGGGTTCACCTTCAGCTTGCTGGCAGGTTGCAAGCCTCATGCCGAGCACGGCACCTTCGACGAGGAGAATGCCATCACCGTGGTGGACATCGCCAAGCTGGGCCTGGCGGAAGCGAAGAAACGCTACGAAGGCAAGGTCGTGACGTTCAAGGGCCCGTTGGAACCGACGGGAGTGCGGGGAATGAACGGAGCCAAACCCAACACCTGCATCCAGGGGTTTCTGAGGCGCTTCCGGAGCCTTTCGGAGGAAATTCCCAGCAGCGTACCAGGAACGAATTATCAAGACGGTGGCCTCTACGTGTACTTCAACTTCGGGGATGAAGTTGCCGAATGGCTCTCCGGCACGGGCACCGCCCCCCAAGTCATTCCCGTGGAGAACCTTCTGACTCTGGAGGAAGATGTCTGTGACACCGCACATGTTTGCTCGGAAGGGGATTTGGCGGGGGACCGCAAGTGCAAGTTTTCGTCCGACCGTTTCCTGATCAGCGGCAAGGTGATGGTGATCCATGAAGAGGGGCAAGGCGCCGGGATCGCCGTTGAGCTCCGTCCCACCGGCCTTCGGTATTAACCCTATTCCACTCCGGAGATCCCTGCCCATGAAGATGCCGAATTCCGTCCGTTCCATTTTCCTGGCCGCCGTTGTGGGTTTCACCTTCAGCGTGTTGTCCGGTTGCAAGCCTCATGCCGAGCACGGCACCCTCGACGAGGAGAACGCCATCACCGTGGTGGACATCGCCAAGCTGGGCCTGGCGGAAGCCAAGAAGCGCTACGAAGGCAAGGTCGTGACGTTCAAGGGCCCGTTGGAGCCAACCGGGGTTGCGGGAATGAACGGAGCCAAACCCAACACCTGCATCCAGGGGTTTGTTAAGAGTTTCTGGAGCCTTCCGGAGAAAGTCCCCAGCACCGTTCCTGGAACGAATTATCAATACGGCGGCCTCTACGTGTACTTCAACTTCGGAGATGAAGTTGCCGAATGGCTCTCCGGCAGGGGCACCGACCCCCAAGTCATTCCGGTGGAGCACCTTCTGACTCTGGAAGAAGATGTCTGTGACACCGCACATGTCTGCTCGGAAGGGGATTTGGCGGGGGATCGCAAGTGCAAGTTTTCGTCCGACCGTTTCCTGATCAGCGGCAAGGTGATGGTGATCCATGAAGAGGGGCAAGGCGCCGGGATCGCCGTTCGGCTCCGTCCCACCGGCCTTCGGTATTAACCCTATTCCACTCCGGAGATCCCCGCCCATGAAGATGCCGAATTCCGTCCATTTCTATTGCCTGGCCGCCGTTGTGGGTTTCACCTTCAGCGTGTTGTCCGGTTGCAAGCCTCATGCCGAGCACGGCACCCTCGACGAGGAGAACGCCATCACCGTGGTGGACATCGCCAAGCTGGGCCTGGCGGAAGCCAAGAAGCGCTACGAAGGCAAGGTCGTGACGTTCAAGGGTCCGTTGGAGCCGGCGGGAGTGCGGGGAATGAACGGAGCCAAACCCAACACCTGCATCCAGGGGTTTGTTAAGAGTTTCTGGAGCCTGCCGGAGAAAATTCCCAGCAGCGTACCAGGAACGAATTATCAAGGTGGAGGCCTCTACGTGTACTTCAACTTCGGGGATGAAGTAGCCGAATGGCTCTCCGGCAGGGGCACCGACCCCCAAGTCATTCCGGTGGAGAACCTTCTGACTCTGGAAGAAGATGTCTGTGACACCGCACATGTTTGCTCGGAAGGGGATTTGGCGGGGGACCGCAAGTGCAAGTTTTCGTCCGACCGTTTCCTGATCAGCGGCAAGGTGATGGTGATCCATGAAGAAGTGCAAGGCGCCGGGATCGCCGTTCGGCTCCGTCCCACCGGCCTTCGGTATTGACGTCTAGTTGGTTCGGACTCGGATCAAACGCTCCGTGTCCATGTCGTTGCGTGGGGCCAAATGGCGGTTGAGGGTTCCACAGACATGAGGAACCACGCTGATCCACGGATAAACTTCCCACACATTTTCGGTTTCGGTGGGAAATTCCAACTGGTGCAGCGGAATCCGGAGCAGTCCTTCCCGCCCGGATTCTCTGTATTTCGATCCCGATTCGATCAATACCAACTTCCAGGGTTCCCTGCCCTGGTTCAGGATCCTGGATGATTTCCCATGGCTGTATTCCCGCATTTGCACCCAAAGGACATCATCCAGGAAATTCTCCAGTTGCACATGGATCTTGAGCAGTCCGGGCTCGGCCACCAGTTTGCAAGTCTGGAGGCGCGGGGGGGCCAGGGTCAATGGGTCGGACTTGCTGAAAGTGTTTCCCAGGAAACTGGCATGCAGGAATACCTCGGTGGGGGCCTCGGATGTCGTGAGATTCGTCAAGAACTGACCCGCCGCCGACAATCCCAAATTGGGATCATCGACCTCCTCGCGACCGAGCACGCGGTTGGCGAGGCCCACAACCACTCCCAGGGCGTCGCCCACGACCCCGACCTCCGACTCCACGGTTTTTGTGCTGCAGGTCCACGTTCCGGCGGCGGTTTGGAACGCTTCGCGCGGTATTTTGCGGCAAGTCAGATGGAGGAGCGCTTCCATGATTGTATGGCCATCCGGTTGGATGTACGAGATCGCCTCTTGGGGCAGGTCTCCGATCGAGGTGTCGGTTTCGGATGCGGTCTGGCGCAAGCTCCACGTCACTTCGGGCTGGAACAGGTCCTTGTATCCCAACCTGAAGGTCGCTGGCTGCCCCCAAATCAGAGGAGCTTTCTCGCCTTTGCGCCAAATCCGGTTATCAAGCTCTCCCTTCCCCCAATTGTATGCGAGGTCCTTTGCGTCATAGGCTTTTCCCAGCACCTTGCCGTCCGCGGACAGCCGAAGCGTCAAGGCATCGGCGGAGGCCAATCCAGGTAGTTCCAGGATAGGGTAATCGGCCTTGACCACGGAAATGTGGGCCCGTGCCGCTATGGAAACTCCGAGTGTGGCCATGCAGTTCTCGAGCGACATGGACTGGCCGTACCCATTGGCTTCGCCCCCCAAAAACGACCAATCGCTCGCCCCTGTGGAAGGATTCCATCGGTACGAAAAACCAAGACTGGCTTTCGCTGCCAGCTCGGCGACCACCTCCATGTCGAAGGCCGTGAAATCGTTGAGCTGCTTGAGGATGCGGAAGAAGGCGAAGGAGGTGGGAACCTCCGTGGGGGCTTGTTCCTGTAGTCGACGAGTCTCGGCTCGGGCGGCTTCGTGCTCGGCCCGCAATTGGTCCTGGGAGGCCTTCTTGTCGCCATTGAGGGCGGAGTTTTTTGCCGCCTGTTCGCCATCCCACAACCCGCTCCACAAGGCGCGCAATCCCAACGATCCTTTCAGGGTCCCTTCCCCCACGATTCGGAACGACACCATCCAGTCCTTCGTTTCGTCCCCTGGCTCAAGGGTGATGACCAGCTTGAGTTCCGCAGTGGCCGTGAGATCGAAGCTCCAGACCAGAGGAACCCCCGGCATGGGAAGCGGGGCTCCGAGGGGTTTCGGGAAGCGCTGGGATTTCGTCCAATCGAACGCTGGAACCGACAGGGAGATCTTGCCGCCATCCAAGGAAAAGCTGGCTTTGGTGGCGCCCCTGGCAACGCGCCCCAAACCAATCCCCTTCTTCTTCCGGGCCGCTTCCAAAGCCTTGTTGCGCTCTTCGGCCAACTCCTTCTCGCGCCCCGCGCGAGCCTTGTTGGCCGCGACTTCGGACATCGAAAAGTCGATGCGTTGTTCCAGGAGTTCTTCGCGCGCCAGCGCACGTTTCATGCAGAATTCGGCATATTCCGTAGGTCCATCCACCAAGCTCAAATCCCACAAGGCGCTGTAGAGCTTGGACCAGAGGAGGAACATCCCCTTGTTGTTCGCGCCGGCCTTCGCCACGGCCTGCAGGGGCGACATGGGTTCCAGTCCGCCGCAGGCATAGGCTGCCAGGATGTTGGCCAGATCCAAGGTTTCCAGCAATTGAATCAGGGTTCGTGCTTTGTCCTTGTTGAAATCCTCCGGCCACTTCACGCCTGCGGGGAGATGGGCCGGGGGCGATTTAGGAGTCGTCTTCCACTGCTTCAAGCCCAGCTGAAGCCCTTTGGCGACGATGCCTGCGACCACGGCGGCCAGGGCCGCCGCGATGATCTCCGCACCCGCCTTGGAGTCGGCGGGCTTGAGCATGGCCTCGAGCTCTTCCAACAACTCCATCGCCCGTTCATGGAAAACCACCGCGTACAGAGGCGCCGCCTGGTGGATTTTCTCCGGGTCTTCGGGGCCTACGAACAGACGGTCCCGCAGGAAGGCATGGGATGCCAATTTCCGGAATTTTCCCCCTTCCATGGAGATGCCCCGCGAGGGATCCATTTCGTCCATACGCTCGGGGAGGATGTTCGTTTCGTCGTCGGAGGGCTCCATGCCCCACTCGACACCGGAATCGCGCACCCAGACCTTGAGCCAACAACCGGCTTCGAAATCGGAATCGGGGCGCGATGCGCCGCCCTGCTTCTTTCCTCGGGCGACATCCCCAGCGGTTCGTTCGTTGCGGATTTCCACGCGGATCTTGTAGACGAAACGGTTTGGTCCGAGCTGCTCCACGCTCCATTGCGAAGCGGGAATCTCGCGATCGGCTCCGACCCCATTCTCCCAATCCTTGCGGTGGCACCGGGTGCCTCCTGTGGGGATCCAGTATTCGGCCCATCCGCTGCGAGGGAAATCGTCCAGGCATTCCCGGTTGTCGGCGGCATGACAAGAATTGTTTCCGCCGATGTTCGCCGGTTGCAGGAACGCCCACAGCTTAAGGTCCGGAATCACACCCTTTTGACTGGTAGGTGGTGGTCCTTTTGTGGTCACCTCGATGCGGATCCATTGGAAGATCTTGGTGCAGACCTTCGCCTGGATCGGCATCGACAGTTTCTGAACTCCTTGTTCGATCTGTCTGTGGGTGGCGTTCTTCCCGACGCGAAGCTGGTCGGTCGTCGAGGGCGGGGACTTGGGGGAGGGCAGCGGGATGGCGATCTGGACGGGGGCCATCTGCGTCTTGGCGAGGATGTCCGCGGGTGGCGTGAACACGCCGCCCGCACCGAGCCCTTTGATGGACCTGGTGTCGAAAAAGGTCTTCTGCTTGATCTTCGTGTCGCCTTCGAGCCTCACGAATGGAAACGGGGTGGTCCCGTGCAGGTCTGCGACGTCGTGGGTCGCCCACTCGATCAGTACCGACTCCCATCGGGAGTCGATCGTTTTGATCCTTCGGGATGCCGCACTGGTCTTGGGTTTCGGGGATGCCATCGTGGGAGTCCTCAGGGAAGCTTGAAGTTCGAAATCTTGCCAGCGACGCGGGAAATCGCCGCCTTGGCCGCGTCCACCCGATCCTTCAAATCGTGGAGACCCGGTATGCCGGCGGATTGGGGATCATCCCAGCCCTTGTCGACCTCGATCTCGCGGAGTGGAGGTTCTCTCAGTTGCCTGGAGGCCAACCCCGACATCTCCGAACCCCCCTCCGGCTCTTTCAGGAACTCTTCGTAGCTGGGCCAGCGGCGACCGTGGAATCCGATGGCCACACCGTCGACCCAAACGGCCAGGTGCTCGATGTCCGGGACCAGGACATCCAGGTCGTCACCCGAGGCGAGTTCGATCTCGTGCAGGAGCAACGGTGTGGGGGCGTAGCGATAGACCTGGCAACGCACGGGCTCCTTGAATTCCAGAACGGCATCGTTGGCATCCAAGAGTGTCAGGCTCAGATACTTGCCGGGATACTGGTAGCCCTTGTCGGTCAGGTACTCGTCCCATTGGTTTTCCCGGAACCACTCCACCAGTGGATTCTTCGTGGTGTCGGGGAGCTTGAGGACATCTCCGACCCTGATCAGGTCCCAATTGTCGCCCAGGGTATCCTTGTTCAATTCCCACAACAGCCGCCAATCGCGTATCCCGTGGATGGCGGCGATCTCGGACAAGCATTGGCCCTTGACCACCGTGTGGGTTTCGTCCTGGAGCTCTTGCGTGTGGGGCTCGGGGGCATGCTGGATGTACGCGCACAGGGCTCCGAAAAGATCGCCCACGAGTTCGAGGGGATCCATCTCGCCGATTTCCTCGTCATCGCTTCCCTGGTCCTCGGATTTGTGCCACGGACCGTCGTACCAGCCGAGGGTACCCAGATACCGGGCGAGTCGCTCGACGGAAAGATCTTCCATTGCGTCCTTGTTCAGCTCGTAGGGGAACGTGTCGAGGTTCCCTTTCCCTTCGAGACCTTCGTCCGTCGCTCCGTAGAGGAGCATGAACCGGCTCGGCATCAGGAGCGGATCGTTGTCGGCGTGCTTCTGTTCGGTAAGCCGACAGATTTCGACATAGTCCAGGTGCTCGACGCCCAGCAAAGCCGTTTCGTAGCCATGCTCCTTCTCGATCTTCGCCAGCCGATCGGCAAGCTTCTTGATGGTGAGGCGAGGGACGTGAGTGACATCCTCTGGTATACCGGCCAAGACCATGGGCGACGATTCATGGGTGGATTTCTTCCTCACATCATTCTCCATCATTCCAGAGGACGAAGTTGGCGATCTTCCATCCATTTTCCCGGTGGATCAAACGCAGCGAAAGCCCAAGTCCCGCTTGGTCGATCAGGTTCTCGCCCGGTACCCAGCCGGATCGGCCATCGGGCGTGACGACCTTCATCCACTTGATTCCGATCAAGCCAGAGTATCCTTCAGGTTCGAAGCCCCCCGCCTGTTCCAGCCTGCAAACCATGCGAGAATCAATCTTGCCGAGCGAGTTGCCTTCTATCGCATCCAGAAGGCTGGCGCTGGTATCACGGACAAGAATTCGGCAGGAGTCGGGTTCGTCCAATTCCTCATCCGGATCGCCACTGGCATTTGTAGCGTATAAGCTCAAGTTTCCATTGATTCCAGGGAAGAAAAATAGCCATTCACCATCACCGTCGTGGAATGCCACAGTGTCAATGGAAAGCCCACCTCCTTGACTGGACCAATTTAAAACCTGTGCCGTCGAGTTTGTAAAGTTTGGATTGTTTTGAAAAGCGCCGCCTTCATCCCAAAGACCAAAAAAGAGGCCATCTTCCCTGGCGCCTTCGGCAAAATGGCGACGAATGAAGTCGAGCCTGGAAATTTTAAGGTCGGCGCGAATGCTATCGATAAAATCACCGACACCTGCAGTGTCGTTGGATGTACTTATCGTCTCTACTGGAGGGGGTGCATCGACCAATGCCGTATCGGTTGAACTGGGAATCGTATCGATGGTATTCAGGGGCCTTGCCGTATCCTCTGCAGTCTTGCAGCCCCAGATGCTTATCAGAACTAGGAGAGAAATGAATCTCATTCTAGGGCCTTTGGAAAGAGTGATCCGAATAAATGGAATGCCGACACGCATCATTCCGCAGGCATTTTGGGATTGAATATTTGTGATTTATTCGGGTCGATCCTGGTCTTCCCGTTTGACCGGGCGAGTAGGGTGACCATTTCCGTCCCATCCAGTCCGATCGTATCTTTGCAAAAGTAGACGTCCGCACGATATTTTTCCGCCCAAGCGCGGACATCGATATGCACCCAGGTTTTTGCACCTTGGGCGGCAGATTCCATGGAGAAATGGTTCGGGCTCGCCCAACCCATTTTTGCGGCCAATCTATTTTTTGCGATTTCTCGCATGGCCTCGACATCTGACAGCCTATTGAAAACCCATGATTTTCCAGCGTTATAAGAAAAATTCATATCGAGAGCTTTTCCCATGTGATTGGTGGTCGGGCGTCCTTTTTGCTGGTTGCGAATGTGGCAACGATACCCGCTTGAAAACATATTGAATTTGATTTTGTTCTTTTGGTCAAGGGTGGCATAGTACATGAGAGCTCGAGAAGCCCAAAGGACAGATCGATGAATGCCGGGGTACTCGTATTTGTGCCCGGCTTCATTTTTGGACTTTGCGTATTTCGCGGTGTACTCACCTTTAAATTGACCTTTTCCGTAGCCTTCGCATTTCCCGCACGGGCACTTCAGCTGCTTCTCAAAATTGATCGGCCAATCTTTTGCGAATTGATCCAATCGAACGGCGAAGGCTTCATCAACGTCTCCCGATTCAGTTCGAGACATCACGTCTTTCTCGAATTGTTTGACGGCCTGGACCAAGTTCTCATCAAATGCCGTCCCGGGAAGTACACCCCCGAACCCTGCCAAGCGAATCCTTAGCTCGCTCACGGCCTCACCGGAGT
Organism: Fibrobacteria bacterium; assembly: GCA_020633825.1. Taxonomy (GTDB): domain Bacteria; phylum Fibrobacterota; class Fibrobacteria; order UBA5070; family UBA5070; genus UBA5070. The sequence goes on from JACKCV010000001.1 coordinate 691,360, forward strand.
CCCCTTTCCGGAGGATCTTGGTGCCCACGTCAGCTGGGGTCAAGATCCTTTCGAAGGGGCGCATGGTGGGCACAACCAGCGTATGGTCCGCGATCGAGGTCGGCTTCCAGTTGAGCTGGTACTGCTCCAGATCGGCGAGGATTTTCGAGGGTGCTGGGGCGGGTCGATTCACTTCAGGCTCTCCGCCGCGACATGGCTCGCGAAACTCGAACGCGCCGCGCTGCCGGTTTTCACCTTTACCTTGCCCGAGCCGTCTGACTTGACCTTGTGCATTTGGCCGTCGGGGTGGGCGATCTCGATTTCGTGGTTGGTCATCGGGTTGCCCTGGTGATCCTTCACCGTGATGTCGTACGACAAGTCAAGAGGGACGGTTTTGGTGATGGCCACCGAATCCTCGACCATCACCACCGCCTCCACGCCATGGAAACAGGCGTTGGCATCGAGATCGAACAATGCACGCCACCGATCTGCCGAAAGCGACCATTCGCCTTCGAGTTTCTTGCCCGAGACCTTCGCCGGGATTTGATCGATGAAGGTGCGATGCCCCTTGTCGGAGACCAGGCTGATGAAGAAGTTTCCCTCCGTCCCGTCCTCGGCATCGATGGACGCCTTGATCTTGACAGGCTTGTCGATCTCGATGGGTTCCTTCGACCATTTCACTTCGCCGATCGCCACTATGGTGATCTTGAACGAGCCTTTTTTGCTGTAGCCGCTGTGGACCACCATGCCCTCGGAACTGGTGGCACCCTTGATGATCTTCCCGTCGGGATCTTCGATCTTGTAACGGACACCCGACAAAGGGCGCCCGCCCTTGTCCTTCAGTTGGGCCAGGATCTGGTAGGATTCCGTCGGAGTGGATTCCTGCTTCTCGAACTTGATGGCGGTCACCTTCTTCATCCCGATCGGAGACGCGGTCGAGGCGGCGGCGGCCGCACCTGCCGAACCCGCCTGGGATCCGCTTCCGGCTTCCCCGATCATCACCGTGAAGCAGCCCAGTACGACTTGCGACGGAGGCCCTACGCACATGGCCATGTCGCCCACTCGCGCGGCGGGTTTCTTTCCGATGAACACGCCGGTGCTGCCCAACAGGATCGGGCCTCCCACATGGGGAATCGGCGGCGTGCCGGGTGTGACCATCGGGCAGACGTGCTGGTCACCCATGGTGGCGGCGGGCATTTTTCCGATCATGACCGTGGGAACGCCGGGCCCCATCACGCTGCCTCCGTGGGCGGTCATGTCGGTCAATCGCGCAGCGGGTTTGCCAGCCATGTTACTGCACCTCGGCCTTCAGCGCATCCAGATCGAGCTTGGCTTCCGGGTAGCGGCGGTTGACATCGGCGAGGAGGTCGGGGAGCTTGGCGAAAACAAGATGATTCCTTCCAGCCGTGCGGGCTGCAAAAAGCAGAACTTGTCCATTTCGGGAAAAGATCGGGCTGGCGACTTCCGGGAACGGGCGGAGCCTATACGTGGTAGCGGAATAGGCGTTATTTGTTTTTTTTACTCGGCCAAGGTAAAGTAAAATGTGATCATCTTGCTTTACCCCAAGAAGAAACAGATTCAAGTTCGGATGGACCATTACGAAATCCAAGGACTTGCGCATTTCCAACGAGTTTCTTTCGGCGACAATGGGCGTAGCTTGAATGGTATCTGAAACACTCAGCAAGTGTAGGCGGTTGCTCGGAAACGAAGAGAGACTGTCGCAGTAAAAAATTCCCCATGGATCTTTGGATTGACTTGGGAAAAAGAGATTGAATTGGATGTTGATGTTTTCGTGGCGCAAAGCGTTTATTCCATCCGCCAATGGGTGAGAATTTAACTTTCCATCGAACCCAAAATAGCGAGCATCTTCAGTGATTTCTGAGTACCTCCGCCTGGAAAGGAGGAATCCGTTGGGTAAATTCCAGCGGACCAACCATTCCTTGTTTGATACTCTTGGAAATGAAGCCAGTATCTCCATTTTTTCGTCTTCGGGATGAAACTGAACTAGTTCGATGTTGTCAATATCGTTTTCACCGTCAGAGTCGGTGTAATTGAGGAATGCGACGGCGGTGCCATCCGAAAATGGCTCAGTAGCTCCATCGAGGCTGTAGTCGGAATTGGGATGGTTGGCAGCATGAAGAATGGTTCGCCATTTGTTTTGAGATCCATTCAGATTAAAGTATGCCGCTCCCCGCCCCGAGAACAAATAGAAACCCTGGCGGGCCGTAGCGGTAGCGTAAGTCGTAATGACTCCGTATTGATCCAATGCAATACGTTCGCGCAACAATCCACCGTTTTCAAATCTAATTGCATCCATTTTGTTTCCATTGGGGACGCTGATGTGAAAATCGTCATCTCTGATGCCCTGCTGAAATGTTTGCTGTTCGACATTGAAGTCATCAAAGGGGATTTCAGTGAAGGGGCTTTCCTTTTTCATGTCCGGTCCTTTCGAGCACGAAATAGCTGCAAGCGTGCAGGAGATTAATACCAGCAGGTAGCGGGGGAGTGTCATATTGATGTCAACTTGTGTTTGTAGAATAATTCCATTTTATCTTTGCTGTATTTTGCATCAAAGTGCAATGGGTCCATATCTTCGATCCAGCTCCACCTGTCTCTTTGAAACGGGAGCAAGCTCCGAACTCGCTTCAAGTCGAGGTATTGTAGCGGGTTTAAAAAGCAGGCGCGAACGAAAAAATCGCTTGGCATCTGTGGAAGCGCTGATTGAAATCCCTTCGCATAGCGATGAAGCATATTCCCACCTGTAGCGGAGGTTACCGGGTCCTGCTTTGCAATCAGCGGCCAGTCGGTTCCCCAAAGAATTCGCTCTAATAAAATAGGCTTATTTCCGCGAGCCCATTCGAACAGGTTTTGAAAGGATTTTGTATTCTTCTCTGTCAGGATTACATAGCTTAAGTCAACAAAAACCTGATTGTCCGGCTGAATCAGATCCAACATATCCTGCAAAAACCTATGTGTCCTACTCGGGTCAATTTTATTCCCATCAAAGGCTAGCTGAAGATCGCGGAGTGTGCCTTTTGGCTCTCGACCTTTTCGGTCATTCCAGGAGTCACTTTTTAGGTGGTCGGAATCGCCAAAATGTGCTAAACAAATTTTAAGAGTTGGGAACCTCTCCAGCACGGGTTTCCATGAGCGGGCGGAAACATAGTGGTGCGTGAACCAGTACAAATGATCCGGCTCCTGGTTTGGTTCATTCATCGCTTTGGGCGCGAACTTCACGCCATCTGGCCCTGGGATTTCATGAGCGAATCTGGAAAGCCAATTCTCTTGAAACTCGTCCATGGATCCTTCAATTACTTTTCCTCCCTGCATCAGCAAATCGAAATAGAATCGCCGATCATGGGTGTAGTATCCTGCTGGTGTGCCGTGATTGAGAACAGGGATTTCATTCTCGACGCAATGTGCGTAAAAGGCCTCCAGAGGATCGCGTAAATATGGGTCCATCGGTGCCCAACCCAGAGATGTGTATAATTTGTACCCGAAAAATGAGTCATTTTTCGGGTTGGCTTGAATTGGCTGGCTAAAAGCTTTTCGCAAATCCCATTTGGCGCTCTCAGCTTCTTTTGCTTGCGGTGTATAACGCCTAGGGTCAAAGTGATAAAAGGGAAGCAATTGCGGATTCTGCCATGTGTTGCTCAGCCCGACATGTGCATCCCTCTGCTTTTTCCATGGCTCATATGCCACTGCATTTTCTTCGCTCATCCAACACCATGTCTCCCCTTTTTGGGAAATGGGCATCTTTGGAGCGTCCTTTCCCTCGTTGTTTGGTTTGAATTTCCATGATTTATTCCAGCAGTACCAATGAACGAAAGATGTCCTTCTGGTAGTTGGGTCGATATTTTCAATTGCCTTCGTCACTGGGATTCCGAAATACCCATCAAAGTGCATGTACTCCATGTCCATGGGCATCAAACAGGCTATTAAATTGTGATCATCCTGCAAAAAAGGAAAGATGTTCTGCATTTTGGAGTCGTATAGATCCAATCCGAATCGATTCCCGATCGCAGAAGTTGGCTTCGCGCCAATCACGCCTCCTTCCCCCAAGGCATAGGGGGAAATTTTGTCCTGTTTTTCATAACTTGGCTGAATATGAAGAGCCTCAGTAGTCGCATCCCAAATATGCACCCATGCGGGTGGTAGCGGGGAGCAGTGATTACTTTCAATATGGCTATGCATTTCAAAGAAAGCAGGAATTTCGCAACGCCAAATAAAAATCAGAGGATAGTTTGAAACCTTGCAGAAAGCATGGCCAACTTGCCACTTTCCGGGAGCTTGGACAGGCCCAATCACATCAATCCAGCCTGCATCCAAGGCTCGAAGATGCTCCTCGCGATTGAAATCTTCGGATCGCCATGCAATCACCGAGAAGTCCAGAGGGATCTCGGGAATGATTGGAGTGATCTCATTTGAGTTCGGTGTCTTTTTGTACCCCAAATAAAGAGAGCATTCCGTTGCGTGTACGGTAATTCGAAAAAGGATCGCGCCGCGATTGCCGCTGGCAATTGCCTCGGAAACGCTGACGGTTTGTGCATCTCGCCAAGAAACTCTAGTTTGATCTCTGCCTATTTTAGAAACTGTTTTTATGCGGACGACGAATTCTTCGTTAAGTTTCTTGAGTTCTTCTATAGAATGATTGATTGCAAGTACGAATTCGACTAGTCTGTGTGTCTTTGAGTGGGGGAGGTCTTTCTGGGAAGATTTCGCTCCAGGCATTATTCTTTTTCTCCCATCAGTTCAGGTTCCTTTTCATTTGAGTGTAGTCCTGACCTGCCTACGGGAAGCTCATCCAACTCCAAATTATTTTCAGGCGTGAATTCAACTTCTTTTTTCCTGCCTTCTGGAAGAACAAGGGTTCGCTTTCCCTTGGATCGTGACAACACCCGAATCGTGATCCCTGTCTTCACCGGCACCATTTCGCTCCTCGCAGACGCTCCCAGGCACGAGAAGATCGCTTGGAACGCTGCGTCCTGGTAGGTCTCGGACGTCTTGTCCAAATCGGTTTGGTGTTCCTTGTTTGCCTGGTCCATCGGATAGCTGGCCTCCCAGTCCACGATCACTTCCCCGTTGGCGACTTCGGACACCCCCGAGGCGATCATCGCCATGTGCGCCTTGTCCTGGTGGCAATTGATGGTCCATTTGGCGGGAGTTCCCGTGGGGATGCCGGGCATCTTGGCCTTCCAACGCATTTTCTGACCGATGCCGACGCTGGGTAGAGCGGTGTCGTTGTCGTCCATCGCCTCGATCGGCCCCACACGCTGGTGTTGGAAAATGGAGAGTCCGTCGGAGCGCCCTTTCAGAGCCACGGAAGAAGCTTCGGCGAGGAATACCAAGGTGCCTTCGGCTTTCTCGGGAATGGACCATTTGATCGAACACGTGTTCGCGACCGAGGAAGCCTTCAGGGGGGTCTACCGGCTTTCTAATGGCTGAGGCACCTTTGAGGCTTCCCCCTTCGGAGGAGAGTTTCCCTTGGACAGCACATCGTTCTACGCCCACATCCTTGGCCTGACGCCTCCCTGGTGCGTCTCGAACGTAGATCTGGACACGTCTCTCGGCGAGGTGCGCATCCAGGTGATCCATGGCTCCGAGACGTCCCTGCCCTGCCCGAACTGCGGCTCGGCGTGCAGCATCCACGACCACGCGCCGACGCGCACCTGGCGCCACTTGGACACCTGCCAGCTCAAGACCATGCTGGTGTGCTCCATTCCTCGCGTCTCGTGCCCGGAGCACGGAGTTCAGCAGGTGTCCGTGCCTTGGGCGGAGGCGAAATCGCGCTTCACTCTTCTCTTTGAAGCCTTCGCGATTGACCTGATGCTCTGTTGCGCGCGCCGCCGTGCTGCGGAGATCCTGGGAACCAGCGAGGACTGCCTTGCGGGCATCGCTCGCCGAGCTGTTCAGAGAGGCCTGGAGCGCAAGGCGCTGTCGAGGCAGGAGGACGCGACGCCCACCATGCCGCACCTCTCGATCGACGAGAAGTACTGGCACCGCCGCCAGTGTGCCACGGTGGTGGGCGACGCCAAGCGTGGAGTCGTCGAGGAGATGGTCGAGGGCAACACCACCGCCAGCGCCAAAGCCGCATTGGAAGGGCTTGGCGAGGAGATCCTGGCTCGTGTGGTTTCCGTGTCGATGGATCTGCACGGACCCTTCGAGAAGGCGGCCAAGGACGTCCTCGACGAGACACGAATTGTCTTCGATCCGTTCCACGTCGTGAAGCTGGCCAACGAGGCGATGGAGCAGGTCCGTCGTGAGGAGGTTGCCATCCATCAGCGGCTGGACGACCCCAAGGGCGCGACCTTCCTCAAGAAGGCTCGCTACAGTCTGCTGACGGCCGCTTCCCGCCAGAAGGAGTGGGCGCAGCAGAAGGTCGCCTTCATCAGCGAGTGGTTCGCCAACACCGCCGAGGCGTACCGACTGAAAGAGACGCTTCGCCTGTATCGCCAGTGCACGAACGAGCGGGAAGCACGAGACCATCTCCAACACTGGATCGCGATGGCGAAGACCTCCAAGCTTGCCCCCATGAGGACGTTGGCGAAGACCGTCGAAGGCCACCTGGAAGGTATCGTGCGCGTGTTCAGCCTGGGGGTCACGAACGCCGCCGCCGAAAGCCTCAACGCCCGCATCCAAGCGGTGAGGGTCAAGTGCCGGGGCCATCGTCACTTCCAAGCCTTCCGCGACAGCGTGCTGTTCCATCTGGGCGGCCTCGACCTCTATCCCAGGAACCCTCACTCAACTGTGCCGGTTTCCTGGTGACCCATGAGAATCACGGTAGACCCCTTCAGGGTATCGAGTTTGGATCCTGTCTCGTCGAGAATGGTGAACTCGAACGGACAACCGTCGCCCACGTATGCAGTGGTCGCGATCAGGGTGACTTCCGCATTCGTGGCCGCCTTGGAAAGACTCCACCGGCACGAGACCAGCACCGACGTCATGTCCAGATCCAATCGAGATCCGAGTTGACCTTTGAATTCCGGCATGATGGGCTCCTATTCCTCGACACTCATCGCGAACATCTCCCAATCCTTCATGGACTCGGGGCCGTCGTATCTGCATGATCCGCGCCAGATCATTTCCACTTGGTTGGTGCCCTTGAAGATCACCACGCTGTGCAGAACCATGTCCATCCACTCCCAGCCCATTCCTACGTCGATGCGGGCGGTGGGGATTGCGCCGGGAAGTTGGAACTCGAACAAGGGGAATTCGGGGTCCATGTATTCGAGCACGACCGATTCGTCTCCCTTGAGGTGGGGAAGGACAAGACCCTTGGACGCGCCGCAGTGGAATTCCGGGTTCAGGACAGGAGTCGGGGCCGAGACCTGATCGCCTCCCGAGTCGTTGACGGTTTGCAGACGGGTGATCTCGGCCTCGGTGGCCATCGATGGCGGGAGTCCGGCCAGCGACAATCGAGGGTGGAAATTCCGCGATGTGAACCCGAGGGCCCAGGGTTCGGGGGCCTCGACCCACTTCTCGTACGACTTCAGCACCAGCGAATCCGGAGTGAGGATTCGTGCGGGGTTTTCCAAGTTGGGAAGCTGCAGAGTCAGGAGCTCTTCGGGCGTAGGTTGCACCACGAATCCTCGGCCCACGGGGTTGCGAGGATAGCTGAGTTCGTCGCCCTTGGCGGTTCGCATGTGCCTTCCTCCATAGGCGAGTCCGTAGTGCAAGGGCATGCGTTCAAAGACTTCCGGTTCCGTGAATGCGAACCCGAACGTTTTCAGTTGGATCTTGCGGTTCCCGAACACTCGGACCGATTTCTGAAACTTCCCGATCTTGATTCCAGCATCGAAGAAACGGGCGCGCTTTCCGGTTGGGCTGCAGGCATCCCCGATCACCACGACGTCGGTGCAGGGTTTCCAGGCCACAAGCTCCGACTCGAGCTTGGTGGCTTCGGTGGCGGGGTTGTTGGTTCCCCAGAACTGGTCGATTTCCATCCATTCGTTGGATGCGCCGTGATCCTCCATGGCGGCTTCGCCAGGTCGGAACGAGAAGGTCTTCTTGGCAAGGATGGAGAGGATGGGACCGCCATCGGGGGCGTATCCGGGAAGGAAACGGGTGGACCAAGCCAATGGATTGTCCTTGGGGCTGCGGAGCGGGGAGAGGCCATAGGGCGCGGATCAGCGCGGGTGGGGGCCTCGGAAATGGGTTCCAATTACAATAGGACGATTCCGCTGGATCAGGTGAGAATTTCTTTGCGGATTCACCGCACCTGCTCCGCAACCCGAAAGGGGCTTTTCCGGGAAAGGGAGGGATGGAAATCACCCCCTCCCACGAGGCCGTGATCGCCACGGTGGAAACCGGGATCCACCATTTGGCTCAGCTTCGAAGCGGGACGGGTTTCAGCGGATCACCACCCGGGAGAGGTCGAAGCGGGCCGGAGGGGGTTTGGGGTCCATGCCTTGGAGGACTTCCACGAGGTCGTTCATGAGGGCGAAGTTGCGCGCCCATTTGCGGTCGGCCGGGATCACCTTCCAGGGAGCCCAGGGCGTGGAGCACTTTTCGAGCACATCCTGGTAGGCGCTTTGGTAGGCGTCCCAGTGGAGGCGATCCTCCAGATCGGCGGGATCGAATTTCCAGTGCTTGGAGGGGTCGGCGAGGCGCTCCTCCAGGCGTTTGCGCTGGGTGTCGTGGGAGATGTGCAGGAAGTACTTGACCAGCACCATTCCCTCGTCGACCAGCATCTTCTCGAAGGCGTTGATGTGCTCGAAGCGCCGCCGCCAGACTTCGTCGGGGACCAGTTTGCGCACCCGGACCGCCAGGACGTCCTCGTAGTGGCTGCGGTTCCAGACGCCGATCATGCCCCGGGGAGGCACCATCGCGTGGATGCGCCAGAGGTAGTCGTGGGCCAATTCCGCCGAGGTGGGGCCCTTGAAGCCCGTGACTTGCACTCCCGCGGGATCGAGCCCGGTGAACAAGCCGCGCACGGCACCGTCTTTTCCGCCGGTGTCCATCGCCTGGAACACCACGATCAGTCCGCGCTTCCCCTCGGCGTACAATCGCTCCTGCAGGGATCGCAGCTGGGGGCGGATGGATTCGGTGCGTTCCACCGCTTCGGCTTTCGCCTCCCCCCCTCCTTCGGCGTCGGTGGGCAACCGATCGAGACGAACCTTCTTGCCGGGAGAACAGAGGATGGCCTTGGTCTTCATCTTCTGAACATAACCCCCTCGGAGGCCGGAGGACAATCGCCGATGGTCGTCGGGGCCGAGGGAGGTGGGAGGGGGCCGCGACCCGAGGGGACTCGAAAGGGCCCGGGCCCTGGGCCGTGTTGTTCCTGGTGGATCTGCAATTCGGCAACCAATCTGGGGGTGGAAATGGGATGCTGGAGCGTATGATGGATCTTGAAATCGCCGAGACCGACCTCTCGACGCCGGAGTCCGACATGCTCGCTTTTCCAGTGGTCCTTTCCGCCTTGCTGCCCCTGATGCCTTCGGGCGCGGTCCATCTGAAAGGGCGAGTGCTCGATGCTCTGGGTACGGCCCTGCCTGAAGTGGTGGTCGAACTGGTCGAACCGGAGTCCATCCTGCCCAGGATGTCCACCGGGACCGGCCTCGACGGGACCTTCGCCCTCGATTCCGGGGAAACCGATGCGGTTGCTCCGCGCCTGGATGGCGCGGGTCGTCTGGTGGTGGAGCTCTCGCGGGCCGCTGCGGTGCGGTTGGAGCTGCTGTCGGTCGCGGGGCATCTCGTGGCCGTGCGCACCCTCGATCTCCCGGCCGGTCGAACCGTGATCGATCATCCCGGATCCATGCTACCCGCCTCCTCGACGGGTGTGCATGTGGCGCGCGTCCGCGAAGGACGCTCGGTCCTGGCCCAGGGGCTGGTGGCCCGTTTGGGGGCCGGCGAAGAATGGACGCGATGGGTTTCCCAGACCCCCGCCCGGCGGTCGGCCGCCACCGCGGGCTCCCGTTTGGAACTTCGCCGCGAGGGATTTCTGCGCAAGATCCTGCCCTTGGAGGGGCTCTCCGCCGATCTCAGGGACATCGTCCTGGAGCGCGATCCGCTCGAAGATCGCATCGATTCCGTGATGGCGAAGATGGAACTGGCCGACAAGCTCGGGCAGATGACCCAAGGGGTGCTGGGGACGGGAGACGCCGCCCTGGGGACCATGAGGTTGGGATCCCTGCTTTCCGGTGGTGGCGAGCCCTTGCCGGACTACGACGCTCTCCAGGATATCGCCCTCGGAACCCCGCGCGGCATTCCCATGATCTACGGCATCGATGCCGTCCACGGAACGGCCAAGCTCGAAGGAGCCACCATCTTCCCCCACCACATTGGGTTGGGGGCCACACGCGACAGCTCCCTGGTGCGGCGAATCGGGGAGATCACCGCCACCGAAATGCTCGCTTCGGGAACCGACTGGGCCTTCTCGCCCTGCATCGCCGTTCCACAGGACGACCGTTGGGGGCGCACCTACGAGGGGTTCGGCGAGACGCCGGAATTGGCGGCCCTGCTGGGTGCCGCCGAGATCCGGGGGCTGCAAGGCGCTGGCAAGACCTGGAGCGTCCTGGCGTGCGCCAAGCATTTCCTGGCCGATGGCGGGACCACCTGGGGCACGGGTACCCAGAACACGGCCCTCGACCAGGGGGATGCCCTCATCGACATGGAGGCGGTGCGTCGCACCCATCTGCCAGGATACGTGGCGGCGGTTCGCGAAGGCGTCGGATCGGTCATGGCCTCCTACTCTTCCATCGCCGGCAAGCGCAACCACGCCAACGGGGAACTCCTCACCGGAGTCCTCAAGAAGGAGCTGGGGTTCGATGGCTTCGTGGTGTCGGATTGGCTCGCGATCGGCCAGATCCATCCGCTCGACTACGAAGCCTCCGTGCGCGATGCCGTCAATGCCGGCGTGGACATGGGAATGGAGCCCAACCAGCACAAGGAATTCATCCTCGCCCTCAACCGCCTGGTGACCAACGGCGACGTGTCCATGGCCCGGATCGACGACGCCGTGCGACGGATCCTGCGGACCAAATTCCGGCTGGGACGGATGGATGCTCCGAGGCTTCCCGTGTTCTTTACCGACCCCGTGGGGAGTCCCGCCCATCGTGCGGTGGGGCGCGAAGCGGTGCGACGCAGCCTTGTGGTGCTGGTCAACGATTCGGTGCTGGGGAAACCCGCCCTGCCGTTGCCGACGGAGGGGGTGATCGCGGTCCATGGTTCGCACTCCGACGACGCGGGGCTGCAATGCGGAGGTTGGACCATGGGATGGCAAGGGGCCGCGGGAGCGGTCACGGGGGCCACCACCATCCTGTCGGGAATGCGGAGCGTGTTCGGGTCGGAGCGGATCGCCACCGGGGCGACGCGGATCACCGGAGCCAAGGCCGCGGTGTTCGTGCTGGGGGAGCAACCGTACGCCGAGATGCGTGGTGATCTCGAGGATCGGGATTTCGACGATTTCCCGGTCGATGCCGCCACCGCCGCCCTCATGGCTTCCTATCGGTCGGCCGGGGTTCCTGTGGTGACGGTGTTCGTATCCGGGCGCGCCCGCCCGGTCCCCACCCTCCTGGGGGCCTCCGACGCCTTCGTGGCGGCCTGGCTTCCCGGCAGCGAGGGGGCTGGCGTGGCCGATGTCCTGTCGGGGACCTTCGCACCCACCGGGATCCTTCCCGTGTCCTGGCCGTCGCCCGGCCAGACCCTGGTGAACCACGGCGACGGCAAGGTGCCGTTCCGTCCCTACGGATTCGGTCTGACCTGGTAGATCGTCTCCTCCCCTCTCCACGGGGGGAGTGAGGGGGATCGCGCCCGAGGATCGAGGGAGAGGCTCGAGGTCGGGCCTCGGGCCTCCGGTCGTACCCGCCAGGCGGTGGCGAAATGCATTTCGCTCCTCTCCGTGGCGGAGGTCTCCCGGGGGCGTTCCCGGGCGAAATCCGCTTCGCGGGGATCCGGGCCGGGATCCGGATCCGGGTGATTCCAGGATTGGCACGATGTGTGCATTGAGGTGGTGGCGAGTCCGGGATGCTGGACGAAAAACGTCAACACCACCCCAGGGGGCCCTGCCGCCTCCGAAAGGAAATGCCATGCACGACATCGATCGCACCATGCTGGAACTCGAATCCGAGGGATTCGACGCCAACGAACTCGAAGGGATCCTGGGCGGAGATTCCTCCGACGAGCTGGAACTGGAAGAGGAGGGTGCCCTCGAGTTCCTGGAGTTGGAATCCTCCGACGAGCTCGAGGAATTCCTGGGGGGATTGCTCTCCCGCGCCGCCGGAGCCCTGGGCAGGGTGGCGCGCAATCCCGCGGTCCAGAAGACCATCCGCTCCACCCTGCACGGCGCGTTGAGCGCCGGGATCCCCTCGGTCACCGGGGCGATCGGCAAGCGTTACTTCGGCGATGCGGGCGCGACCTGGGGCAAACGCGCCGGAAAGAGCCTGGCCACCATGATGGGTCTGGGCGAGGACGGCGAGCTCGAGATCGCGCGCCGCATCCAGCGGACCGTTCTGGGAGCCGCGCGCAAGGTCGAGCCGCTGGTGAACCAGGGGGTCGCCCTTCCCTTGGCCGTGCGGCGGGCGGTGGGGGCGGCGGTCGCCGAGCATCTCCCACCCCTGGCCCGAGCCTCCGTCGCCGGAGCTTCCACCGCCCAGTCCGGACGCTGGATCCGGGAGAACGGGCGCGTCGTCCTCCTGGGGCTCTGAACCCGAACCCTCCTGGGAACTGCGCCGCGGGGATTTCGGGTTTTCCGCGATCCGCATCCCTGCCCGACCCGTCGCCCTCCTCCTTGCCGGAGGGGGAGCCGGGTCCCGAGAGCCTCGTCCATGTCGACGGATTCCGTCCCCTTCGAAGGGGAGGTTCCCCGCCGTGGGCCCACGTGAACTCCCCACACACCCCTGAACCGGGAATTCCTCCCACCACATCAACGAAACGGACACGCAAATGAACTTCCAAGCCATGAACGAATGGGAAACCGAAGCCTTCGAAGCCGAGTTCGACGAACTCGAGTCGGGAATCTTCAGCGAAGCGGAGGAGATGGAACTGGCCGCGGAACTCCTCGGCGTGCAGAGCGAAGCCGAGATGGAGCAGTTCTTCGGGAAACTCTTCAGCAAGGTGGCGCGGGGCGTGAAATCCGCCGTGCGAAGCCCCGCCTTCCGCGCCCTGGGCGGCATGCTCAAGCCGATCGCGGGCAAGCTGCTCCCCATGGCGGGGGCGGCGCTGGGCAACATGGTCGTCCCCGGGCTGGGTGGGGTCGTGGGCGGCAAGCTCGCCTCCATGGCCGGCAGCGCCCTGGGATTGGAGCTGGAAGGCATGGACCACGACGAGATGGAGTTCGAGGTGGCCCGCCGGGTGGTGCGCCTCTCGGGCGTGGCGGCCAAGAACACCCTGGCCTCCCAGAAGCGCATGGCCCCGGATCTCGCCGCCCGTCGCGGCGTGACCATCGCCATCCGCACCGTCGCCCCCGCGCTCCCCAAGGTCTGGAAGCGCCTGGAGGTCCGTTCCTCCGGGGCGACGTCCGGTCGGTGGACGCGCCGCGGTGGATCCATCGTCCTGCACGGGGTCTGACTTGGACCTCCGGGACGACATCCTCCGCCATGTCCGCGGGGAGGTGCGCGGGGTCCAGGCCCGGGTGGAGGCGCTGCGTCCGTTCTCCACCACCGTCCCCATGGCCCCGGCCGCCGCGCCGTCGCCACGGGTGGTGGCGGCCATGGATCGGCATCTGTCGTCCCGGCGCAGGGAATTGCGTCGCGAGTGCGAAGCCTTCCTGGCCTGGTTGGATTCCGCGGATGCCCAACGGGTTCCCCCGGCTTCCCTGCAGCGACGGTACACCCTGCTCAAGCTGCGGTTCGGGGCCATCCTGGAGCACCTCGACATCTTCGCCGACGCGCTGGTCCAGAGGGCCCAGATCCGCAACGGTCTGTGGCTTTCGGGGTTGGACCGGGTGGCCGAGGACGGACTGTCGGTGCTGCGCGCCTTCGATCCCCCTCCCCTGTTGTGCCATCTCGACCGCGGTCACGGAGCGGCCATCCGTCGCGCCACGACCCGCCTTCCGGGAGGACACTCCAATCCCGTCTCCATCGTGCGGATTCCGCGCGAGCGGATGGTGGGAGGAGGGGTCGCCGGATCGCTCCTGCACGAGGTGGGGCACCAGGCGGCGGCGCTTCTCGACCTGGTCGCCGCAGCCCGGCGGATGCTGGAACTGCGGGGCCGCTCGGGTCGGGATGGCGCCGTCTGGAAGGTGTTCTCCGGGTGGGCCTCGGAGATGCTCGCCGACCTGTGGGCCTTGGGACATCTGGGCATCGCGGCCACCACGGGGCTCATCGGTGTCCTGAGCCTTCCCGCGCCTTTGCTGTTCCGCGTCTCGCCGGACGATCCCCATCCGATGCCGTGGCTTCGGGTGAAGATCGGATGCGCGTTCGGGAGGGCCCTGCTCCCCGATCCGCGGTGGGACCGGATGGAGGCGATGTGGGAGGCCATGGTCCCCCGGGCCCGCGCCAAGGCCGACTCCGGGGCGTTCATCGCCCGCATGGAGCCCCATCTTCCGGAACTTTCCGAACTCCTGGCGGGGTTGCCGATCCCCCTGGCGGGTGGACGGAAAATGTCTGATCTGCTCCCGCTGGAGGACTCCGCGCCGACGTCGGGGGAGGCGGCCTGGAGCCGTTGGAAGGCCCGCCCCGAGGCCATGGTCGAGGCCGGACCCTGCCGGGTGCTGGCGGCGATGGGGCTCGCCCGGTTCGATGGCGACCTGGAGCCCCGGGACGAGACGCGGATCCTGGAGGGGCTGCTCGAACGATGGGCCCTGGAATCGTCACTCACCACACCAAGTGTCCGGGATGGCGCGCCGCGCCTGGGCCGGGCCGCATGAAAGGAACACGTGAAATGAAAACCAAGGACAACGCTTCCACACCACCTCCCTCCGGGGGCGTGCGAACGCCCTTTTCCCCGGACGAGCTGTTGAAGCTCCTGAAGGGGGAGGCCGCCGACAAGGGGGGCAGGACTCTCAGCGGGTTTAGGATCGACGACGGAACCTGGCTCCTGCAGCAGGAGGATTCCACGGGAGGGCTCGAGGATCTCGGGTTGGTCATGGGGGTGAACCATCTGGTCACCTCCAGCGGTCCGCTCTCCGTCGTGGTGATGCCCAACCGCAATCCCTTCGAGTACAAGGACGCCGCGGTGGTCCTGGCGGCCAAGGCCCTGCTGAAGCCACCCGTCATGACCGTCCAGAACGCGGGAAAGGAGGACCTGAAGGAGCAGGGCGCGGCCTGGGATGCCTGCCGCGGACTGCGCGAGAAGGTCTCCTTCTCCGCGATGGCGGACCTCCTCGACAAGAAGTCGCGCTTGGCGAAGGGCGAAAGCCACGTCGCTCCCATCGCCAAGGTTCCCGCCACCTACGAGGGCTTGAAGCTCGACATCGAGTCCTTCTGGGACGCCGCGACGGTTCCCGAGACGATCGAGAAGTTCGGTCCGAAGACGGGAGCCAAGGGGGAGTCCACGGTCGCCGACAGCGCCGTGGGGGCCGCCTTCCGCCTGATCCGCCAGAACGCCAAGGTGGTGGAGGCCCATCCCGGCATCCCCATGGCCGATCTCATCTGGAACTACTGGATGGAGGAAGGAGGGTTGGTGCAGGGGATGAACATCCTCGCCCTGCGCTTCCAGAATCGGGCCGTTCCGGGGAAGGCCGAATTCCTGCGCAACTTCGAGCTCGACGCCCTGCGTCCGATGTCCCACTTCCTGTGGGAGTACATCGAGTCGGAGCCGCATCGGCTGTCGGTGGTCCGGCGCGCCTACGAGTACGAGCACGAATACGGTTTGCGGCTCCTGGGGAAGGCCGTGGAGAAGATGGAGCCCTACGAGAGACGGACGGGGTTCATCGCGGGATTCAACTCCCTGATCCATCTGGCCCACAAGCTGTTCCGCGACGAGGACGACCTCCAGCGCAAGGCCGACGCCTTCCCGCTCCTGAACCAGCTGCAGGAACTGCAGTCCCTGGTGCAGGAGGGGGCGCACAACCAGTATCCGGAGCTGGTGAAGAAGGCGCGCACCGAGATGCTGATGCAGCAGTACGTGTTCACCCTCCCCCCGGTCCAGGAGTTCATCCGGGCCCGGCCCATGGTGGTCTACGAGGAACCTTGGATGGGCCCTCTCGACGCCCTGCGGCAGGCCATGGGATGGGATCCGGTCTCGGTGAGCGTCTACCACAAGCTCGCCGAACGCTCGGAGTCCCTGATCACCACCATCCGCACCTACGACTGGGTCCACGAGACCGTCATCGACGCGGCCCGCAGCTGGGCGCAGACCTATCGCAGCGAGATCCAGTCCTACGCCCACGCATACCGGACGGTGACGGGGGTGGACCTCACCGAGAAGCTGGAGGAGGGCTACGCCGAGCAGCCCTCGACCCTCATCCGCCGGAGGATCGAGAAGAGCCGGTCGTGACGGAATCCGGCAGCGGGGAAGGGGCTTCCGTCTCCGCCTGCCGCGAGGATTTCAGATACAGCTGCACCGAGCGGTCCGATACCTGGAGCAGGCGGGCCGCTCTCTGCACGTTCCCGTCCTCGGAGTCCAGGGCCAAGCGGTAGGCGATCTCCGAGGCCTGGTCCTTGATCTCCCCCAGACCGGACCCGGCCCGCAGGTGGAACGCGACCGCCTGCTCGAGGGTGTCGCAGGAGGGATCGGTCCCTTTCGGCGGGGCGAGGTGGGTGTGCGAAGGCGGATCCGGCTCGCGGTGCGGATCCCCGGCTGCGACGCGAACCGGTCGTTCCTCGGGGGGAACGCATCCGGCACCGAGGGGACCGTGTCCGTTCCAGCGGGCGGCCAGGCGACGGACGAACTGGCGCAATTCCCGGACGTTCCCCGGCCAATCGCGTTCGACGAGGAACTCCTCGACGTCGCGACTGAGGACCGGCGTCGCCTCGGGGCGCTCCTGGGACAGGAAGCGTTCGGCCAGCGCGGGGATGTCCTCGCGACGTTCGGCCAGGGAGGGGAGCCGGACGCGCCAGGAGGCGATGCGGTGGAAGAAGTCCTCGCGGAATCCTCCCCGGCGGCGTTCCAGCTCGAGGTCGCGGTTGGTCGCCGAGACCAGGCGGAAGTCGACCGTCGTCCAGGTGTTGCCTCCCACGCGCTTGAAACTCTTCTCCTGGATGGCCCGCAGCAGCTCCCCTTGCAGGCGCAGGGGAAGTTCCCCCACCTCGTCGAGGAACAGGGTCCCCTCGTGGGCGCGGGCCAAGGCCCCTTCGCGCGAGCCCAGGGCCGAGGTGAAGGCGCCGCGCTCGTGTCCGAAGAACTCGCTTCCCGAAAGTTCCGGGACCACCGTGGAACAGTCGAGCACCACGAGTTCCCGGGACTTGCGTTTGGCGTCGAGCCGGTGGATCAGCTGGGCGGCCAGTTCCTTGCCCGTTCCGTTCTCTCCGGTGACCAGGACGGGGTGCTGGGTGAACAGGGCCGCTTCCACAAGTTGCGAAAGACTCTCCCTCCAAGCAGGGGCGGAGCCGACCAGCATGGTTCCGGCCTCCATCATGGCTTCGTGGATCTGTCGCCAGTGCTGCAGGGTGGTTTGGATTCCCGGCGTGTCGTGGGAGCTTCGCCAGGAGAGAACGTCGCTGGCACCGGATCGCAGCAGCGGCCAAGAGCTGGTTGCCGTGGGAGGCCTGACGCAGATGACGCGGATTCCTTGGGAAACCAACGATTCCAGGCGTTGGTGTACCTGGTTGTCGATCTCTGTTGCATACAGCACCACCAGATCCGTTGCTTGTGGAACCGGAGCAGACCAAGCCAACGCGGAGATGCCCAGTTCCCTGGCGAGAAGGCCAGCGTCGGGGACATTCTGCGATGCAACCATACGGATGGAATAGCCATGAACCATCGTGAGGAGACGACCCCCGAAGGAAAACGGAATTGGCGCGTGTGCAGGAATTGGGCGAGCCGGCAGATGGTGAGCGGTTCATCTGGAAAATACAACTTCATAGATCCTTTGCAAATCAGAATCGATGGGCTCTGAATGGAAACTCTTTCCTGTTTAATTGTTGGGATATCCCCATGAAGGCCGCCGTATCGGGAACTCGTCGGGTCCGTTCCATGATGACGGAGGAGGTGTTCGATTTGCAGGTTCTGTCATCGCGTCGTGTGCCACGATGCCGTCCTTGGAAGGAGTCTCGCCCATGCCGTCACCATTGTCCGAGCGCTTCACCCGACTGGCGGTGGTGCACAACCTGCTGGCCAAGGCGCGCGCCGAAGGGGCCCCGGGGCTCGATTCCCAAGCGCTCCAGGAGGCGCTGTCGTGCGAGCGCAAGGCCGTCTACCGCTACATGGATGATTTGCGCACCCTCGAAGCGCCGGTGGAATACGACGAAAAAGCCCATCTGTGGTCGTACGGGTCGACATGGAATCCCCCGGAACCTTGGTTGTGGACCGTGGATGGCCCCGCAGGGGTGCGGTTGGCGCTCGATTTCCTCCTGGATCCGGTGCTGGAACACGACCTGCGCGAAGTGCTCATCCTGGAGCCCGGACTGGGCGGCGGTCGAGTGACGCAAACCTTGCCCAGGCTCACCGCCTCCTTCGATCGCTCCCTGCTGGGGCCCATCGCCACGGCCTTGCGCGAGAAGCGCGTGCTGCGGTTCCTCTACCGCAAACCCGGCCAGGAAGAGGCTCCGGTGCGGCTGGCCCATCCGCTGGAACTGTTCGAGTGGAACGGCATGCCCTATCTGCAGGCCGTCGATCCGTCCGATCGGCGCCACCCCTACAAACGCTTCGCGCTGTCGCGCATGGAACAGGCCGAGGCGCTGCCCAACCGGTTCCGCGCTCCCGCGCGGCGCGATCGCCCCTCCTGCCTGGGAGCCTTCTGCGGCGAGGTCTTCACCGCCACCGTGCGGGCGGAATCCGACCAGGCGGCCTTCGTGCGGGAGCGGCGTTGGCACCCCGACCAGAAGCTCCGCGAACTGCGCGGCGGGGCGGTGGAATTCGATCTCCCCTTCGGGGACCACGGGGAGGCGGCGCGTTGGATCCTGGGGCAGGGGCCGGGATTCCGTCCCGTCGCGCCCCTCCCGCTGGTGCGTTCCTGGAGCGAGATGGTCAGGGCCTTGCACAGCCAGCTCCGCTGAGGTCCGCGTCAGGGACCGCCACCCCGAACGGGGCGCAGACCCCCCGGCAGGGAGGCTGCGTGCCGCAGATGCGGCATGGGGCCCGACCCGAGCCCGTCGGCCCGCCTCGGGATCCGGGGCGAGGGGGACGCCCGACGGAAACTGTCCCATCTCCGCGCCTTGCATGCGGTCACGCGCCATGGGGGATCGGCGGGGATGTTGCGCTCCCCGATGCGGGCGATCAGGGGATCGGCTCCCACCGGGGAGAGGGGAGCCGTGGACGCTTCAGCGGGACACGAAGGTCCGGGTGCCGGAATTCGTCTGGGCCACCAGCACGCCCCGTCGGCCGGACAAGGGGATCTCGAGGCGGGAGTTCGGCTCGATCCTTCCCGTGAACACCACGCTTCCGTCCATTCCGAGGATGCGCAGCGGCGTGCCTTCCCGGCCCGACCAGGTGGCGGTCAGCTTGGTGCCTTCGCCGCGCAGGGAGAGGAAAGGCGGTTCCCGCGTGGAAGCGGTCGAGCGGGAGGAGGAAGTGGTGCGGTCCTTCCAGGAGATGCGGAACGACAGGGCCCGGGCCCCGACCTGGACCCACAGGGTGGAATCGGCCCACGCCATCGCGTGGCCGGTCTTGCCGCCGAGAGGGATCGCTTGCAGGAACTTGAATTCCTGGGGAGTCCACTTGATCAGGATCAGGGAGCTGTCGCCGCCGAGCACCACCAGGGAGTCCCGTCGCACGGGTTGGGTGTTGAAAATACGGTACGGCAGGAGCTCGTGGTAGAAGGAGGTGACGCCCCAGATGTCCCGCTCATGATCCTCGAAGACTTTCGAGTGCTGATCCCAAGCGAGCCATCGGTCCCCGTAGGCGGCGAACACGAATTGGGGGGTCGTCATCACGGAATCGGTGGAGAATTCATCCACTGGATTTCTGAAATACCACGAGAAGTTTTCCCGCGGGTCGAAGAGACGCGCCATCCCTTTGGCCTGGCCAGTGTCTCCCATATCCGTCTCGAGGCGGACCGCTTGGCGGGTCTCCGGATCGACGTCGCATGCGACCACGGAGCCGACACCCATGTCCTCCCTCTCATCGATGATCTCCCAGTCCTTGCCGGGGTCTTTCCGGAGCAAATACGACCCGTGGTCGCCGCAGAGAAACGCGACCGCCGTGTCGTCGTAGGTGGCGATTCCACCACTGACCCGATCGTATCCGAAGTACGTCTGTTTCACCAAGGGGGTGGCGGTGTGCGTGTCCCAGTCGAGCACGTTGATCCATCTCTCGGATGTCTGAAGCTGGGTGCCGTCGGGCATGCGCAGGGTCCGGGGCATTTCGGAGCGGATCGAGTCGCTGAGCAGGCTGTCGAGGAGCACCATCTCGTCGCCGTGGCGGACCACCCGGTAGGAGGCACCGTAGCGACTGGCGATCAATGTGTCGCCCCAGGCATCGTAGGAGATGGCGTTGAGGGGGATCGATCGGGGCTCCGACAGGACGGGGACCATTCGGGCGGTGGCGGCCTGGACGAAGGAGGCTGCGGCGAGGCCGGTGATCATCAGGGATTTCAGGAGTGTCATGGGGAGATTCCTTTCGTGGGATCGGTGACTTCCTGAAGGTCGTCGCGAGGAGGGGGGTGCAGAGACAAGATTGCCTCCCTTCGCGTGGACAAGCTGTCCCGTCGCGGAACCAAAAGGTGGACAACATGTCCACACCTAGCGGGGGAAGGCGTGTGACAGTGGAGTCGGGGAGAAGGCATGTTGGAAGAATGACCTCCCTGTGGACCGCCGTGGACTACCGGAGCTTCCTGCGGGATTGGCTCGAGAACGAACGCGGCCGGCGACCGATGGTCTCGCTGCGGTGGATGGCCCAGCGCCTGGTCATGGACGCGAGCCTGCTTTCCAAGATCCTGGCCCAGGAGCGGCATCTTTCCCATTCGCGGGTCCAGCCGGTGTGCGATCTGCTGGGTCTGGAAGGAGCCGAAGCCGAGTATTTCCGGCTCTGCGTCCACTACGCCAAGGCCAAAGGGCATCGGGAGGCGCAGTCCTGCTTCGTGCGCATGGCCGAACTGCGTCGCGTGTCGCCGGTTCCGCTCGACGATGTCCAGGTCGCCTACTGGGAGAGCTGGATCCACGTGGCCCTGCGTTCCCTCCTGTCGTGCGGAAGCTTCACCGACGAGTGGGAGCGACTGGGGTCGATGCTGCGGCCCCGGCAATCGGCGCGCAAGGTGCGGGAGGCGGTGGCGCTCCTGGAGCGCATCGGGCTCGCCTTCCGCGACGCGGACGGAATCTGGCAGGTGAGGGACGCCTTCCTGCGCGACGGCTCTCCCGCCCAGGCTCCGATGGTGCGGCATTTCCACCGGCAGTCCCTATTGTTGTCGTTGGAGGCCATCGAGTCGCTCCCCAAGGAGCTTCGCGACCTATCTTCCCTCACCGTGTCCATTCCTCCCGAAGGTTATCCCCGTCTCGTCGAGATGATCCGCGAGTTCCGCTCCCGCGTCCTGGCCTCGGTCGCCGGGATGGAGTCGCCCGATCGCGTCTATCAGCTCTCGCTGCAGCTGGTCCCGTTGGGATTCACCACCTCGGATGCGCCGGAAGATCGTCCGGATGCCTGAGTCGCGGCGGCATCCTTCCTACCGGCGGCTCCTGGCCCTGGCGATCCCCGCCTTGCTCTCGTGCGCACCCGACCGGTCGGCCAGCGGCACCACCGGGACGGAAGCGGGGAACGCCTTGTCCCTTCTCGTCACGCGGCCCGACGGGGCGCCGGCGGCGCAGGCCCAGGTGGTCGCCCGCCCATCCCAGGATATCGACGCCTCCGGATCCTCTCGCTGGGTGCATGCCACGGCGGATTCCCTGGGGCGGGTGGTCCTGCATCTGGAAGACGGCGATTGGACCCTGGAGACCCGTGCCGGGGAGTGCGGAAGGGTCTCGAGGATCGAGATGGGGGCCGATTCCCTCCTGCGGGACACCCTGCTGGAGACCCGACCCCTGGAGGGCGTTCTCCTGGGGATGCCCGCGGGGCGTACCCTGGCCCTGCCTGGATTGGGGCGCAGCCAAGGCGTCGCTTCCTCGGGGGCCTTCCGATTCGAGGCGATGCCGGTCCAGGAGTTGCGGCTTTCGCTCGAAGGGGAACAGACCTGGCGAGCCACCCCCGACACCTCCCCCTTGTTCCTCTCGACCCATGTCGCCGAGGCCGTTCTCTTCGATCCGGTGCGCATGGCGGTCGATGGCCAGGGACAAGTGGAGATGGCTCTGGTCGCCGATTCCCTCTGGCCCGGATCCCCATCGCTGCTGCTCGATCCGTCCGGGTATCCGCTCCCGATGATTCTGCGCGGGGCCGAAGGGGCGACCCGGAGAGTCTGGACTCGTGTTCCCCGCGGAGAGGGAACGGTCTACCTGTACCGCACCTCCCTTCCCGTCGGGGCCTTCGATTCGCTCTTCGACCCCACCGACGGAACGCGTCTGGACGTCGTGCCCGATCTGGATCCGGAACTTTCCGACCTGTCCCGTTCGGGAGGGCGGCTCCTCGCCGATTCCATCCTGCGGCAAGACTCCCTGTTCGGAACGGTGCTCGAGGCTCCGCTGGGGGCCACCTTGGGTTCCATCCCCGAAGGATTGCCCGACACGGGCCCCTTCAGCATTTCCTTCCAGGCGCGCCTGTTGTCGCCCGGGATCGAGTCTCTGTGGCTGCTCGATTGGAGCATTCCGGCGGGCCAGGGTGTGCGGGTGGGCGTAGGGGGGCGCAGGTTGCGCGTCCTGGCCGCGGGTCGGGACACCTCGGTGGTTTGGGATCCCCAGGAGAATTGGTTCGGGGTGACGGTGGCCTGGGACGGGACCGCCCTGGTGGTGGCCTGCGACGGCCGGGTCCAGGTGCGGATGGAGATCCCTCCGCAGAATTGGGCCGATCGCACCTCCTGGACGCGCCGCGAGGTGGGACGAGGGGGAGGGCTGCGGATCAGGAGGATCGTGGTCCGATCGGGGGGGCACGATCCCGAGGTCCTTTCGCGACCGGTGGCCCGTTGGGCGCTGGAGCCTCGACCTCTGCCCTGAGGTTCCACTTCGGGGAGGACTTGGAGGGGCCACGATGGAGCGGCCCCGTTCTTGGCCGGTGCCGATCGGGAGCAGATGCCCCAAGAAACCCCCGGAGAACTCGGGGCGATTCGCCGAATTCCGGTCCTTGCGCAACGTCGGATCCGAGGGGGATCTGCCCATTGCCGGATTGCAGGGTACTACATTTGCGCTCCCATGAGTGCAGTTTCGGCTAGGAACCCACGGCAGAAGAAGGCTTTGTCCCTGGAACAGATCCTCGAGATCGTCCAGGCCCAAGACTCTCAAGCCACCATCACCACCGCCGCCAACGGTGAACGTTCCCTCCAGATCCGGCCTTCGGAGCTACCAGCGGTGGCACGGGCCCTCAAGGAGGACGATCGCACCGCGTTCGAGCAGCTGTGCTGCCTGACCGGCGTCGATCTTCTCAAGTTCCCCGCGCAGGCCGATCAGCCCGCGACGGACGCGTTGCAGTGCGTCTACGACCTCCATTCGGTGGTCCACACGCACTCCTTGCGTCTGAAGGTCACCACCCCCCGCCAAGCCGCCGAGATTCCCTCGGTCGAAGCCGTGTGGGGCGTCGCGACCTTCTTCGAACGCGAGATCTTCGACCTTCTGGGCGTGGCGTTCCCGGGACACCACGACCTGCGCCGCCTGCTTCTTCCCCCCGACTGGGTGGGTCACCCCTTGCGCAAGGACTACGTCTACCCCGAGACCTACGGTGGTGTCGAGCTCAAGCGCGAAGGGCAAACGTTCGAATCGGGACCCTACACGTGAGCATCGAACTCGATCGAGACGGCGATTTCATCACCCTTTCGATGGGACCGCACCATCCCGCGACCCACGGCGTCCTGCGTCTGGTGGTCACCACCGACGGCGAAGTCGTCAGCGTCTGCAAACCCGACATCGGGTACCTGCACCGCTCCATCGAGAAGATCGGCGAAAACCTGGAGTGGGGACAATTCGTGCCCTACACCGACCGCGTCGACTACGTGTGCTCCATGAATTCCAACCATGCCTGGGTGCTGTCCGCCGAAGCCCTCCTGGCCACTTCGGAAGCCACCAAGCTGGTCATCCCCGAACGCGCCGAGTACATCCGGGTGCTGTTCGCCGAGCTCAACCGCATCAGCTCGCACCTGGTGGCGGTGGGAGCCATGGCGATGGACATCGGGGCCTTCACCCCGTTCCTGCACGCCATCGCCCAGCGCGAAGTCATCAACGACATCTTCGAGAAGACCTGCGGCGCGCGCCTGACCTACAACTACATGGCCGTCGGAGGCGTCCTGCGCGATCTCCACCGCGGTGCCGAAGACGAAATCCGCGCCTGCCTGGCCACCCTCGAGAAGGCCATGGTCGATTTCAATCGGCTCATCACCGCCAACTCCATCTTCAAGGGGCGTCTGGCGGGAGTGGCGCCGGTGTCGGCCGATCTCGCCTTGTCCTTCGGGCTCGTGGGCCCCAATCTGCGCGGTTCGGGCGTCGATTTCGACCTCCGCCGCGACCTTCCCTACGGCATCTACGATCGTTTCAAGTTCGAGGTCCCCACCGGCCAGGCCTTCGGCGGCTCCCAGGGCATCCAAGGCGACTGCTACGACCGCTTCGTGGTGCGACTCCTGGAAATCCTCGAATCCATCCGCATCTGCCGCCAGGCTCTGGACCAGATGCCCCCGTCGGCGGAAAAGGAAGACGATCCCGTGGGTGGCTGGATGCTCACCAAGGCCGCGGCCAAGTCGCTGCGCAAGCCTCCGGTGGGCGAGGTGTACTTCCGGACCGAGAATCCGCGCGGCGAAACCGGGTATTACCTGGTCTCCGACGGCACCAAGATGCCCTACCGCGTCAAAATCCGTACCGGCTCCTTCACCGCCCTGTCGGTGTTCGAAACGCTGGCTCCCGGCCTCATGATCGCCGACCTGGTCGCGGTCATCGGCTCCTTCGACATCGTCCTTCCCGAGGTGGACCGATGACCTCCTTCGGCCCTGCCGCAGACCGGCTCGCCGCCTGGATCCAGTCTCTGGGTGTTCCCGGATCCCTGGCCTCCTGGGGCGCCATCCTCCTCCTGGTGCTGGCCCCGACGTTGGGCCTGATCTTCCCGATCGCCGGTGTGGCGCAGTACTTCGAGCGCAAGATCGCCGCCCTGGCCCAGCGCCGCAAGGGGCCCATGGTCGGTGCCGACGGCGTCGTGCGTCTGGTGATCGATCTGGTCTTCTTCTGGAAGCCGCGCTGGCAGAAGCAAGCCTTGCAGCGCACCATCGAGAACCTGCCCCTGCTCAAGCCCGTTCTGGCCAAGGTGCGGCAGTGGGGCCTGGGATCCATCGCCGCCGACGGTGTGAAGATGTTCCTGAAGGAGGACATGGTCCCCGCGGGAGCCGACCGATTCCTGTTCCACGCTTCCACCTACCTGGTGATGCTCGGCGGCTTCCTCGCCTATGTGGTCTTCCCCTTCAGCCAAGGCTTCCATGTCGCGGATTATCCGGTGGGAGCCTTGTTCCTGGGTGCCGTCACCGGACTCGTGGCCGTGTCCATCCTCAACGCCGGATGGAGTTCCAACAACAAGTGGTCGCACTTCGGTGGCATTCGCGCCGTGGCCATGATCGTCAGCTACGAAACCCCCATCGCCCTGTGTATCGCCGCGGTCGTGATGTGGTCGGGCACCATGAGCCTGCAGGGAATCGTGGCCGCCCAGTACCACGAAGGTTGGCTTTCCTTCCTGGGGTGGAACCTGTTCCAGACCCCGTTGATGGTCCTCCTGGCCGGTGTCTACTACCTCTCGGGCCTCGCCGAGTGCAACCGCGCCCCCTTCGACCTTTCCGAAGGCGAATCCGAAATCGTCGGTGGCTTCCACACCGAATATTCGGGCTTGCGCTGGGGGCTGTTCTTCATCGCCGAATACGCCGACATGATGCTTGTGGGGGGACTGTTCGCGACCTTGTTCCTGGGCGGGTACCAATCCCCGATCGGGGAGCAGTGGATCGTCTCCCTGCCCCAGCCCTGGGAGGCGGTGGTCCACACCTTGATCATGGCCACCAAGTTCGTGTTGTCGGTCGGCTTCATGATGTGGATCCGCTGGACGTTGCCGCGTTTCCGCATCGACCAGGTGATGCGTCTGGCCTGGACCAAGCTGGTTCCCCTGGCCTTGTTCGTCCTCTTCGGCCTGGCGGTCACCCAGTTGGTCTTCGCCAACCTCAACGGCACCGTGCGCATCACCCACGGGGAAATGATCTCCGCACCGGTGGTGTCGCTGGGCGCGATGGGGATCGGGCTATCCTGGTTGCTGGTCGGTGGCGCGATGGTGGTCCTGGTGGTCCTGGCCAAGCGCTACGGGGAACCACGACCCATGGACGCCGGAGTGCAGGACGCGCTCACGGGATCGGGCACCTGGAAACGCACCAAGGCGGAAGTGGCCGGGAAGGAGTCCGCATGAGCGTGCTCGGTTGGGTCCGGGAGATCGTCGACGGAGTCGAGTCGTTCGCGGTGGGCATGAAGCTCACGGCGCGCTACATGCGCGAGAACGCCACCGACACCGGGCTCGGGATCGCACAGACCATCGATTACCCCACCCACAAGGTGGCCCTCCCCGACGGATACCGGGGACACCTGTTCAACGACGTCGACAAATGCACCCTGTGCAAGATGTGTTCGAAGGCCTGTCCCATCGACTGCATCTCGATGGAAGGCGAGCAGAACGAGAACAACAAGTTCCACATCAGCCGCTACGACATCGACCTCTCCAAGTGCATCTACTGCGGTCTGTGCACCAACGCCTGCCCCACGGGCAGCCTGCGCATGACCAAGGGGTACGAGCTCGATCCGGTCAACACCGAGAACGAGCGCGGTGGGCGGTATCTGTTCACCATGCGCCCGGATCAGACCCGTCGGCGCATGACCACCGCCGATGTCGCACGCCTGAACCTGCTCACGCGCATGTCCGACGACCAGCTCACCGACGACGATCGCGCCTTCCTCTCCGAATACGAAGACCGCGAGAAGGGACGATTCCTGTTCGGTCGCTACGGCATGGGCTGGTTCACCCCCGAGGAGAAGGAGCGCGTCGAAGCGATCCGCGCCGAGAAGAAACGCCAGAAGCAAGAAGCCCTCGCCAAGGCCGAGGCGGAAAAGGCGGCGGCCGACGCCGCCGCCGGAGGTGCCGCTTGAGTCCGTCGCTGTTCCTGTTCTGGCCGTTGGTGGCCTTGGTGCTGGTTTCGGCGGCCACGGCCGCCCTGGCGCGCAACCTCGTGTACGCCGCCCTCTCCCTGGGCGTGTCCCTGGCGGGTGTGGCCGGACTCTACCTCTTCCTGCAAGCCGAATACGTCGCGGTCATCCAGATGATCGTCTACGTGGGTGGGATCCTGGTCCTCATCCTGTTCGGGGTGATGTTCAGCCGTGACCTGCTGGGCAAGAAGGTGCGACCCAACTGGGGGGCTCGCATCCTGGGCGGCATCGTGGGACTCGTCACCGCCATCGCCTGCGGTCGGGTCGCCTGGATCGCCGCCGAGCGGGGCACCATGCCGACCACCTCCGCCCCGCTCACCTTGGTGCGTTCCGCTCCGGAATCATGGGCGGGATCCATCGCCACCGATGCCCCGATCCATCTGGGAACCCTTCTGATGAACGCTTGGCTGGCGCCCTTCCTGGTGATCGCCATGCTCCTGACCGTGGTGCTGGTCGCGGCCCTCGGTCTGGTGCGCAAGGAGTCCGCGTGATCGACTTTCTCCTTTCCGGCCCCGAATCCCTCGCTCCCTACCTGTTGGTCGGAGCGGGACTCTTCACCCTGGGTCTGCTCGCTTGCGTGGTTCGCCGCAACGCGGTGGGCTACCTCATCGGGATCGAGCTGATGCTCAACGGCGGCATCCTCAACGCGGTGGCCTACGGCCGTTTCCGCGGGTTGCAAGCCGCCGCCGACTCCCAAATCCTGGCGCTGTTCGCCATCGGTCTCGCCGCCGCCGAGGCCGCGATCGCCCTGGCGCTGGTCTACGCCGTCTTCCGCAACTTCCGCGATGTCGATCTCGACCTCGTGCGCACCCTCCGGAGCTGAGATGCAGCCCCACGCACTTGCGCTCGTCGTACTCCTCGCCCCGTTGCTGGTGGCCCTCCCTGGTGCCTTCTTCTGGAAGCGCACCGGCAACGCCTTGTCCCTGGTGGGGCTGCTGGTGCAGCTCCTCGCCACGGTCGCCTCGGTCCTGGTCCTGCGCGACACCGTCGCGGGAGCCCTCGACGGCGCCGTGACGGTTCCTTGGCTTTCCTTCGCCGGCACCAACATCACTCTCTCGCTGGGGGTCCATCTCGATGGACTGGCCGCGTTCATGCTCGTGGTGGTGCAGGTCCTGGCCTTGGGTGTCCTGGTGGTCTCGCGTTGGTACCTCCACGGAGATCGGTTCTTCGGGCGTTTCTTCGCCAGTTTCGCGCTGTTCGTGTTCGCCATGAACGGAGTCGTCCTCGCGCCCTCGCTTCTGCAGGCCTTCATCTTCTGGGAGCTGGTCGGTCTGGGTTCGTACCTCCTGATCGGGTACTGGCACGACAAGCCCGCCGCCTCCCAGGATCCCGAATACCAGGAAGGCAAACCTTTCCACGCCACGGGTGTGGATGAAGACCGCCTGTCTCCTTCCTACGCGCAGTTGAAGGCGTTCCTCCTCAACCGCGTGGGGGACTTCGGGTTCATGAGCGGTCTGGCCCTGTGCGCGTGGGTGGTCTCCAGCTGGACGGGTTTCCAAGGTGGCGATCCCCTCGCTTGGGACACGCTCTTCGGCGCGGTCGCCGCCGGAGCCTTCGCCGTGACCACTCCCCTGGGGGTCTCGGGGACCGCTCTGCTCACCCTGGCGGGAATCCTGATCTTCCTCGGAGCCATGGGCAAGAGCGCCCAGTTCCCGCTGCACGTCTGGCTTCCCGACGCCATGCAGGGACCCACCACCGCCTCGGCCATCATCCACGCGGCGACCATGGTCGCCGCCGGGGTGTTCCTGACCGCACGCATCACCCCCATGCTCACCCCCGGGGCCCTGGACTTCGTGCTCTGGACCGGAGCCATCACCGCCACGGTCGCCGCGACCATCGCTTGTGTCCAGTGGGACTACAAGGCGGTTCTGGCCTATTCCACGGTCTCGCAGCTGGGCTACATGATGGCGGCTTTGGGAGCCGGCGCCGCCGTGGGGGGATGGGAAGCGGGCACCGCGCATCTGTTCACCCATGCCATCTTCAAGTGCCTGCTGTTCCTGGGGGCCGCCTCCGTGATCCACGGGATGCACGGCATCCAGGACCTGGGTCGCATGGGCGGTTTGGCACGCAAGATGCCGTTCACGGCCATCGCCACGGGGGTCGCGACGCTCGCCATCCTCGGTGTGCCGGGATTCAGCGCCTTTTGGTCCAAGGATGCCATCCTGGCCGCCACGCACGCCCGCGCCTTCCTGGCCCGGGAAGCCGGGGCCGGTGCTTGGATCGCCGTGATTCCGCACCTCCTGGTGACGGCCACCGCCGGCATCACCGCCTTCTACATGGCGCGCCAGTGGTTCCTCGCCTTCCTCGGCAAGCCTCGCGACCACCACCTCGTGGACCACGCCCACGATCCGGATCGCCCCACCATCGCCGTCCTCCTGGTGTTGGCCGGCCTCTCGCTGCAAGCCGTCTGGACCGGGTCCCTGAACCCCTTCGGAGCAGGCTCCTGGATCGAGTCCGTGGTGACTCTCCCGGCCAAGGGACTCCTGGCCGCCGGGTTGCCCGAGCTCGACGAACACCTGGTCCACCACCTGCACCAGGAAACCATGGTCCAGACCCTGATCCTCCTGGTCCTGGGGGTGGGAGCCGCCGCTTGGCTGTTCCTTTGGAATCCCGCCCGCGGGGGGTATGTGGCCGACAACCTTCGCCGCCGGCCCGTCACCAACCTGGTCTGGGGTTTCCTGGCCAACCTCTGGTTCCTGGATCGCCTCTGGACCGTCCTCGGCGGATTGATCGTGGGCGTGCGCGGAGGACGTCTGGTCGCCCGTGCCGACCTCGGATCCGGACCTTCCCTCGACGGCACTCTCCAAGGTGCCGCCTCCACGTCGGCCCTCGCGGGTCGCATCGTCAACCTCTTCCAAGGCGGCCGCTCCGGCGCCTATGCGGGTTGGACGGCCCTGGCCCTTTTCGGGCTGGTCAGCCTCATCCTCCTGTTCTGAACCATGGACGCCATCATCCTCTCCGTCTTCTTCGCCGTTCCTCTCCTGGGCGCGGCGCTCCTGGGACTCCTCCCGAACCGGGACTCCTTGCTGCGCAAGGTGTCCATCGTGTTGTCCCTTCCCATCCTCGGGGTGGCCCTGGCCCTCTTGGCCCTGGCCGTCACGCGTCAGGATGCGGGGTTCCTCCTGCGGGAGCGCATCCCCCTGGTTCCGTCCTTGGGAATCGCCTGGCACGTGGGGATCGACGGACTTTCCGCAGCCCTCCTGGCCCTTTCCGGACTGATACAATTCGCCGCGGCCATGGTCTCCGCTCCCCAAGGGCGCTCCAAGCTGTACCACATCCTGGTCCAGCTCCTGTTCCTGGGTGTCCACGGGACCTTCCTGCTCCTCGACGCCGTCTTCTTCTACGTGTTCTGGGAAGTCATGCTGGTGCCCATGTTCTTCCTCATCGCCATCTGGGGTGGGGCGGAGCGCAAAGCCGCGGCCGTCAAGTTCTTCGTGTACACCATGGGAGGCTCGGTTCCCCTCCTGCTGGCGTTCTTCCTGCTCCACTTCTCGGTTCCCTCCCAAGGACTGATGGTGATGGTGCGTCCCGCGGAAGTGCGGGAGCAGATGGCCATCGGCTCGCAGGGTGAAGTGATGTTGTACGACCTCCCCGTGCTGCGCGTGGACGCCGAGGGCAATCCGACTCCCTTCGCCGCCGCGCGCATGGGCGATGCCTCCTTGCCCGACCTCTACGTCCCCCTGGCCCGCTCCTTCGACCTCCTGCACTGGAAGCTCCTGGCTCCCTGGTGGTCGCAGGCGACCGTGTTCGGGATGGCCCTGATGCCTCTGGCCTTCTGGATGATGTTCGTGGCCTTCGCGGTCAAGATCCCCGCCTTCCCGCTGCACGCCTGGTTGCCCCACGCCCACGTGCAGGCCCCCACCGCGATTTCGGTGGTCCTGGCGGGAATCCTGCTCAAGCTGGGGGTCTACGGGCTTCTGCGCGTGGTGTGGCCCCTGTTCCCGGGGCAGGTGATCGATTCCGCGACCCTTTTGGCCGCGCTCGGTGCCGTGGCCATCGTGTGGGGCGGTTTCGCGGCCTTGGGCCAGTCCGACCTCAAGCGTCTGGTGGCGTATTCCTCGATCTCCCACATGGGCTTCTGCACTCTGGGACTGGCGGCCGCCAATACCCAAGGGCTCTCCGGAGCGGCCTTCCAGTGCGTCTCCCACGGCTTGTCGGCATCGCTGCTGTTCCTCCTGGTCGGAGCACTCTACGAGCGGGCCCACCATCGTCGCGTCGATGGATTCGGGGGCATCACCCAGATCATGCCTCGCTTCGGCGCGATCTTCCTGTTCGCCGCCATGCTGGGAGCGGGTCTCCCGGGCCTGGCCGGTTTCGTCGGTGAACTCTCGGTGCTTCTGGGTGGATGGGCCAATCCCGCCACGCAGTGGGCCGCCTTCGCGTCGGCTTCGGGTGTGGTGCTTTCCGCCGGCTACCTCCTGTGGACCGTGCAGCGAGTCCTCTACGGTCCGGTGCGCCACGAAGAACACCGCTCCTTCAAGGATCTTTCCTCGGCGGAGCTGTTCGCCACCGTTCCCATGGTGGCCCTTTCCCTCCTCCTCGGACTCTGGCCCAGCGTGCTGCAGAACGCACTTGGCCCGGTGTCCGCTTCCCTCTCGGCCCATCTGGGCTGGGTCGTCGGACTGCGGTGATCGCCATGGACCTCGCCTCGATTTCTACCCTCATGCCCCGCGAGTTGTCGCTGCTTCTGCCGGAAATCTTCCTGTCCGGCGGTTTGCTGCTTGTGATGGTCGCCGAATTCCTCCCCGGTGGAGGGCGTCGCACGTCCCAGGCGATGGCGCTGTTGGTGGCTTTGTGCACCCTGGTGCTCTCCTTCACCGCGTCCGCCACCTCGGTCCGACAGGGGTACGCCTTCGAACCCGACATGCTCACCCGGTGGGTACGCGTCTACGCGTCGCTGGGATCCATCCTCGCCATCGCCGCCATGATGGGCTCGGCCCGCTGGAAGAACCGGGCCGAATCCGGGGAAGGGGCGATGCTGGTGCTGGGAGTCGCCCTCGGAGCCATGCTGTTCGCCTCCGCCACCAATCTTCTGGCCTTGCTTCTGGCGTTGGAATTCCTGTCCCTCTCCAGCTACGGGCTCGCCGGGTTCCGGGGCAAGGATTCCCAGGCCGCCGAGGCCGGGCTCAAGTACGTCCTCTATGGCGGCATCGCTTCCGCGATCAGCTTGTTCGGGATGTCGCATGTCTTCGGGATGACGGGAAGCCTCTCCCTTTCGGAAATCGGACAGACCCTCGCGATGGGCGGGCCCGAAAAGGCGGTCCTCGTTCCCCTGCTTCTGGTGGGTGTGGCCTTCGGGTACAAACTTTCCCTGGTTCCTTTCCACTTCTGGGGCCCCGACGTGTACCAGGGGTGCCCTCCCGTGGCGGCCGGATTCCTGTCCACCGTCCCCAAAGCGGCGGCTTTCGCGGGCCTCATCCACGCCCTTCTGCTGGTCTTCCCTTCCTGGACGCCGCTGGCCCAAGGGTCTTCGTTGCCGATCTTCCTGGGTCTGTACGGTGCCGTCTCGACGGTGGTCGGCGCGGTCGCGGCGGGAGTCCAGAAGGATGCCCGTCGGATCCTGGCTTTCAGCTCCACCGCCAACGCCGGGACCATGCTGGTGGTGCTCTCCAGCTGGATCACCCTGGAAGCCGTCGCCGCGTTGGCCTTCTTCCTGATCGTCTACCTGTTCGCGAACTTCGCCGCCTTCATCGCCCTGGATCGACTGGAGACCACTTCCGGAAGTTCCCGTTTGGACGAGCTGGCGGGCTCCTGGAAGCGCCGCCCCTGGACCGTCATGGCCCTCGCTCTGGCCTTGGTCAGCCTGGCCGGCATCCCCCCCTTGGCGGGTTTCTCGGCCAAGTGGGTGCTGTTGCGCGAGGTTCTCCGCGCCGGGACCGACGGAGCCCTGGGGATGGTCTCCTTGGTGGCCTCGATCGCCATCCTGGTGTCTTCGGTGAGCTTGGCCTGGGCCTACCTGCGGATTCTTCGCGCCACGGCTGTCGATGAGGGCGTAACATCCACCCCACCGGCATCGGGCATCGGAAACGGCTGGGTACTGGCTGTGTGTTCGTTGGCCTTGCTCGGCTTGGCTTGGGCGTTCCCCGTGGTGGAGTTCCTCCGGGCGACGCTCGCGGGCTGATTTCGCAAGCCCTTGTCCTGCCAGGAGATGGATGGTCCGGGCTGGTCCTCGATGCGTTAGAAACGCGTCGAGGCGCTTTGGTTTCCATTCAGCCCCCATGGAAACTGTTCCCTCTGTTGCGTTCAACCGCGGAGAGGATGTGTTTCGGGCACTTGTGTTTTCGGAAAACAAATGCGAGATTATGAAGATCAGGTGCACGCTTGTGCAGGTGTTTCGCGCCTGGAATTTCGGAGGTGTCCCATGCAACAACCCATTCACAGTCAGAGCGTCCTCTCCAGTGACCTCCAGGGCTGGGAGGCTGGAACGCCGCGTTGTCTGAAAGACGCCTACCGTCAATGGGACGCTTGCAAGGAGCGCTACGAGACCGTTCGAACCCGCTTCCAGGATCGTCATCCCACCACGAGGTTGCTGCGCAGCGCAGCCATGAGGAACGCTTGGGCGGCCTGAGTCCGCGAAACCCTCTCCGCACCCCCATGAACCCTCGATGGGGAATTACATTCATGCAACAATGGCTTTGCTACCGAGTGTGACGGTTCATGTCGCCCTGGGCTCCAACCTCGGCGACCGGCTCCAGGCCCTCTCCCGGGCGCGTTGCTGGCTCACCCGCGTCGCGTTGGGGGGGCGGCTCGACGAGAGCCGGATTTTCGAAACCTTGGCCGTAGGTCCGGGGAACCAGGAGTGCCACCTCAACCAGATCGTGCGCTTCGAGACGCAGATCGGTCCCGAGCAGCTGCTGATGTTCTTCAAGGAAGTGGAGTGCTGGTTGGGTCGGCGCCACCGTCCCCGCATGCATCCCCGCGAGATCGACATCGATCTGCTCTTCTACGGCAGCACCGACCTGAACCTCCCCCACCTGCGGGTTCCGCACCCGGGGTGGGCGGCCCGTTCCTTCGTTCTGGTGCCGCTGGTCGATCTCGACCCCGATTTCCGGTGCCCGATCACGGGCGTCCCCGCGTCGGCCCTGATCGAGGAGCATTGCCCACGTTGGGCCGAAGAGGCCTGGCCGGTGACGCCTGCCGCCTCCTACGCCATCGCCTGAGGCCATTTCCCGGAACCCGGACGCGACCGACGGATTCCCGGTGAGGGTGCCTCTCCGATCGGTCGCGGGAGATTCCGCCATGGAAATTTTGAGGACCGCCGGAGAATTCCGGGCTTGGAGCCGGAAGACGCGCCTGGCCGGACAGCGGCACGGCTTCGTGCCCACGATGGGAGCCCTCCATGAGGGGCATGCCTCCTTGTTGCGGGAGGCCAAGCGACGCGCCGACGTGGTCAGTCTCTCGATCTATGTGAATCCCACCCAATTCGGGCCTTCCGAGGATTTCCAGAAGTATCCCCGCACCTGGGAGGCCGATGTCGCCACGGCCGAACGGGAAGGCGTGGATGCGATCTTCGCGCCCCAGACCCTCTACACCCCGGACTCCATCACCCAGGTCGTCCTTCCCGGCTGGAACGCGGTGCTGGAAGGTGAGATCCGGCCTGGGCATTTCGACGGGGTCGCGACGGTGGTCGCCAAGTTGTTCCACATCGCCGAATGCGACCTGGCCGTCTTCGGGCAGAAGGATGCCCAGCAGGCCCTGCTGGTGCGGCGCATGATCCGCGATCTCGACCTGCCGGTCGATCTGGTGGTGGCTCCGACCATCCGCGAGGAGGACGGTCTGGCCATGAGCTCGCGCAACCGCTACCTGTCCTCCGAGGACCGGTCCCGTTCGGTGGTCCTTTCACGGGCCTTGGGGGCTTCCGTGGATGCCTGGAAAGGCGGGGAGACTTCGCCCGAGAAGATCCTGGCGGCGGGATGGCGCGTCCTAGGCGGCACGCCCCCGGACAGCGTCGACTACTTCACCTTGCTCGATCCCGATTCCTTGGCGGTCCTGGACGCCCGTGCGACCCTGGAAGGCCCGGCGATCCTGGTGGTCGCCGCCCGATACGGGAGCACCCGGCTCCTCGACAACGCCGTTCTGGGGAACGTCTGGGCCTGAGATCCATCCCCCGGCGGGCCATGGAGGGCCGGGGAGCCACCCTCGGTGCGACCCGGGGGGATCCGTCCCCCGGGTGAAGGTGGGGAGGGCCAGGAGCGCTCGCAGGAGGAGGGGGCGTGGCGGGAGGGCTCGGCCCCGGCCCGGCTCCTGCGTGGCCCGCACCCAGCGTCACAGGCCCGGGACGCCCGGGCGCCTGCGCCGCGCCGACCGGCGGTTTCCCGCGCGCGGAAGGGGCGTCCGGCAACGCGAGGGCGCACGAGGTGTCAGTGTCCAATGGACAATTCCTGGAAAATGGCGGGACGTCATTGTCAGAAAAGGCGATCCAGGGATCCGGCATTGCGGATCGGGGGTCCCGGGGCGTTTGGCACGACCTTTGAGAATGGTATCCCTCGACCGACCGCCAGGGGATGGCGGCAAGGCGACAGTTTCCGTCATAACTCGACGGGGGAGGACACCATGCGCAAGATCGCGATCTACGGCAAGGGCGGCATCGGCAAGAGCACGACCACCCAGAACACAGTGGCAGCCCTGGCGGAGATGGGCAAGAAGGTGATGGTGGTCGGATGCGACCCCAAGGCCGACTCGACCCGCCTACTCCTCAACGGCCTCGCCCAGAGGACCGTGCTCGACACGCTCCGCGAGGAGGGCGAAGACGTCGAACTCGACGACATCCTCAAGCCCGGCTTCAAGAATTCCCTGTGCACCGAATCCGGCGGTCCGGAGCCCGGTGTCGGCTGCGCCGGTCGCGGCATCATCACCTCGATCAACCTGCTCGAACAGCTCGGAGCCTACGAGGAGAGCCAGGAACTCGACTACACCTTCTACGACGTGCTCGGCGACGTGGTCTGCGGCGGATTCGCCATGCCCATCCGCGAAGGCAAGGCGCAGGAGATCTACATCGTGGTGTCGGGCGAGATGATGGCCATGTACGCGGCCAACAACATCTGCAAGGGCATCGTGAAGTACGCCGAAGCGGGCGGCGTCCGCCTGGGCGGGCTGATCTGCAACTCCCGCAAGACCGACCGCGAAGACGAGCTCATCATCGAGCTGGCCAAGAAGCTCGGAACCCAGATGATCCATTTCGTGCCTCGCCACAACGACGTGCAGCGCGCCGAGATCAACAAGAAGACCGTCATCGACTGGAACCCGACCTGCGAGCAGGCCGACGAGTACCGCGCGTTGGCGACGAAGATCGACCAGAACCAGCTGTTCGTCGTTCCCAAGCCGTTGGCCATCGAAGAGCTCGAAGCCCTTCTCATGGAATTCGGCCTGGCCGCCTGATCGGCGTCCATCCACCACACGCCACCGGACGGATTCCGTCCGGTGGCGGCGGAACGCTCCTTCCGGAGCGACCCCATCACGACATCGAGGCCCGGCGGAACCGCCGAGGCCGTGAACCCGCCATCGGCGCTCGACGCCGCCATGGCGCCGAGGGAGGAACGAGATGATCGAACACAGACCCGACGCCGAGACGGCGAAGAAGGAACTGGTCGCGAAGTACCCGAGCAAAGTGGGGAAGAAGCGCGGAAACCAGATCCAGATCAACCATGTCGCAGAAGACGGCACCGTGCCCATGGTGCTGGCCAATTCGCGCACCGCACCCGGCATCATCAGCCAGCGCGGCTGCACCTACGCCGGATGCAAGGGCGTGGTGCTCGGCCCCACCCGCGACATCGTCAACATCACCCACGGCCCCATCGGCTGCGGCTTCTATTCCTGGCTGACCCGCCGGAACATGACCGACGCGGGTGCCGACGGCGAGAACTACATGATGTACTGCTTCTCCACCGACATGCACGAGCAGGAGATCGTGTTCGGCGGGGAGAAGAAGCTCGAAGCGGCCATCCAGGAAGCCTACGACATCTTCCAGCCCAAGGCCATTTCGATCTTCAGCACCTGCCCGGTGGGTCTGATCGGCGACGACGTGCACGCCGTGGCGCGTCGCATGAAGGAGAAGCTCGGGATCAACGTCTTCGGCTTCTCCTGCGAAGGCTACAAGGGTGTTTCCCAGTCCGCGGGTCACCACATCGCCAACAACCAGCTCTTCCGCCACATCGTGGGCCTGGACGACGAGATCCGCGGAAGCAAGAAGTTCCGCGTGAACCTGCTGGGCGAGTACAACATCGGCGGCGACGCGTTCGTCATCGAAGACCTCCTCAAGCGTTGCGGATTCGAACTGGTGGCCACCTTCTCGGGGAATTCCACCTACGGACAGTTCGCCAATTCCCAGACCGCGGATCTGAACATGGTCATGTGCCATCGCTCGATCAACTACGTGGCCGAGATGATGGAGAAGAAGTACGGGATCCCCTGGATCAAGGTGAACTTCGTCGGGGCCGGAGCCTCGGCCAAGTCGCTGCGCAAGATGGCCGCCTACTTCGAGGACAAGGAGCTCATGGAGCGCACCGAGGCGGTCATCGCCGAGGAAATGGTCAAGGTCGAGGCTTCCCGCAAGCGCCATGCGGCTCGCTGCGAGGGCAAGACCGCCATGATCTTCGTCGGTGGAAGCCGAGCCCACCACTACCAGGAACTGTTCACCGAACTGGGCATGAAGACGGTCGCGGCGGGGTACGAGTTCGCCCACCGGGACGACTACGAAGGACGCGACGTCCTCCCCACCATCAAGGTGGACGCCGACTCCCGCAACATCGAGGAAATCCACGTCGAGAAGGACGAGGCCAAGTACCGCAACGACCTCTCCGCCCGCAAGGCGGAACTGGAAGCCAAGGGCTACACCTTCGCCGACTACAAGGGCATGATGCCCGAGATGGATTCGGGAAGCCTGGTGATCGACGACATCAATTCGTGGGAAACCGAGAAGCTCATCGAGATGTGGAAGCCCGACGTGTTCTGCGCCGGCATCAAGGAGAAGTACGTCATCCAGAAGATGGGCGTCGCCTGCAAGCAGTTGCACAACTACGACGTCGGCGGTCCGTACAACGGGTTCGCCGGAGCGATCAACTTCTACAAGGACATCGACATGCGGGTCAACAGCCCCGTGTGGCATCTCACCAAGGCTCCGTGGCAGACCGTCGAAGAAGACGTCGCCGTCGCAGAGCCGGTTCCCGCCTAATCACAGGAGACGTACCATGACTCTGCTCAGACATACTCCCAAAGGCGAGATCAAGCCTCGCGAAAACCTGGTCGTCAACCCGGCCAAGACCTGTCAGCCCATCGGCGCCATGTACGCGGCCCTGGGCATCCACGGATGCCTGCCCCACAGCCATGGATCGCAGGGGTGCTGCTCGTACCACCGTTCCACGCTGACCCGCCACTACAAGGATCCGGTCATGGCCTCCACCTCCTCGTTCACCGAGGGGACGGCCGTGTTCGGCGGACAGTCCAATCTGCTGGCCGCCTTCGAGACGATCTTCGACGTGTACGATCCCGCGGTCATCGCCGTGCACACCACGTGCCTGTCCGAGACCATCGGCGACGACATCCCGCAGATCACCAAGAAGGCGATCGACGACGGCAAGGTCCCCGAAGGCAAGGTCGTGTTCCACGCGAACACGCCCTCCTACGTGGGCACCCACATCACGGGCTACGCCAACATGGTCGAAGGCATGGTGAAGTACCTCACCAAGTCCACCGGAACCAAGGGCGAGCACGCCGCCGTGATTCCCGGTTGGGTCGAGCCCGCCGACATGCGCGAACTCAAGCGCATCGTGACCGCGCTGGGCGTCGAGCACGTGTTGTTCCCCGACACCGACGGCGTCTTCGACGCTCCGATGACGGGCAAGCACGTGTTCTATCCCAAAGGTGGAGCCAAGATCGAGGACATCGCCCGTGCCGGCGACGCCAAGGTCTCCTTCGCCCTGGGGCCCATCGCCACGCGGGCCGCTTCGGAGAAGCTCACCGCCCTCCATGGGGTGGAAGGCGAAGTGCTCGATCTGCCCATCGGTCTTTCGGCCACCGACCGCTTCGTGGATGCCATCCGCAAGGCTTACGGGATCGAAGTCGCCGAGGAGATCACCAACGAGCGCGGAAAGCTCGTCGACCTGATCACCGACATGGAACAGTACCTGTGGGGCAAGAAGGTCGCGATCTTCGGTGATCCGGACCAGCTCATCGCCCTCACGGAATTCCTCCAGACCCTGGGAATGCAGGTGCGCCACGTGGTCACCGGGACCGAAGGAAACTTCATCACCAAGCGTCTGACGGAGATCAATCCCGAGGCCAACGTGAAGGTGGGAGGAGACATGTTCCTCCTGCACCAGTGGATGAAGAACGAGCCGGTGGACCTCCTCATCGGCAACACCTACGGCAAGTACATGGCTCGCGACGAGGACGTTCCGTTCCTGCGCTTCGGGTTCCCCATCCTCGACCGGCAGGGGCATCAGCACTTCCCCACGGTCGGGTACATGGGCGGCATCCGCCTGGTGGAGAAGATCCTCGAGTTGCTCATGGATCGTATCGATCGCGATGCGGAGGAGCCGAGGTTCGAGCTGCAGATGTGATCGCTGTGCCCTTCCACACGGAGGAAGGGCGCTCCAGGAACCTGGACGCAATGCGTCCTGACGTCCAGGTTCCATCCCCCTCCGTCGCGGCGGCCCTCCACCTTGGGCTGCCGCGATCGGAGGGGTTATCGATTTCACGGCGCTCGCGGAACCGTTCCGCGAGGCCGCATTGGATCCGAATCCGAACCTGGAGGGAAGCATCATGGAAAAGCCGGAAAAGCACATCCTCGTCTGCGCGAGCTTCCGCGTGTCCGGAGACGCCCAAGGCGCCTGCCGGAAAAAGGGAGCGACCGATCTTCTCGGGTACCTCGAAGGGGAATTGGCCGATCGCGGCATGGACGGCGTGACCGTTTCCAGCACCGCCTGCCTCAAGGCGTGCGACCGCGGCCCGGTGATGGTCATCCATCCCGAGAACACTTGGTACGGGAAGGTCAACGAAGAAGCGATCGATTCCATCCTCGACTGCCTGGAAGAGGGGAAGGTCTGCGAAGAGTACGAGCTGAAGTGAGGATTCGTCCCCGGATAGCCGGATACGGGAGGTGGCGATTGTCGCACGAACCCCGAAAGGGGGCACGACGAAACCGGCTCCCTGGATATCGGCTCTCCCGCTCCTCCGATGGAGCACCGGGCGTGTGGCGCGATTCGTTCTAGACATCGGGCCGGCAATTCCCCGCAGGTCCGTCCATGCGCCCGGGCCACCTCGAAGAACCCCCTCCGTCCGCGGAGGGGGTTCTTTTTTCCTTCCAACGCCGTTCGGGAAAATCCGGAAAGTGGGCACTGTCGCGGTCGCCCCGGTCGCCCTCGGGCGGAGGGGGGCGGAAGTCACTCCCCTCCTCGACGGAGAGATGCGCCCGGACGATGCGCGACCGGCTCAATCCTTCTTGTGCGAAGACTCGATCCCCTGCGGGTCGGCGTTGGCCGAGGCGGGGGACTGGCTGTGCCCGGGAAGCAGCCCGCTTCCGGATTCGTCGGGGCAGACCGGGACCTGGAGGGAGACCCCGTTCTGGCAGTTCTCGTGCGCCTTGCGCGCCTTCTCGAGCCGGTCGGCCTCGGATTTGGAGAGGCGGTCGATCAGCTGGCGGAAATAGGCCAGGAATTCGTCGGCGTGCTGCTCGATGACCGAGCGGATGAGGTCCGTGGAATGGTCGTCGGGGTCCCGGTTCTTGATCATCAACCACACCGAATCATTGCTGCGCTTGATGAACAGGAGGGAGTCGGTGACGTGGTGGAGGTAGACCAGGGCGAGGGAGTCCCCCAGGCGCTGGTCGACCCGCTCCCGATCGTAGGTGATGAGGTTGGTGGAGTCTCCGAGGTGCTTCACCACCAGGATGGACTGGGAGATCAGGCGGTCGAGCACGATCTTCAGGGAGTCGACCAGTCGGCGCTCGAGCATCCGTCGGCGCTCCACCGCGGCGATGGAATCGTTGACCCTCCGGATTTCCACCAGGGAGTCGGCGCGCCTCTTGTCGCGCAGGGCCTTCACGGAGTCGGCGGTCTTGCGCTCGGCTTGCAGGCGCAAGGTGTAGGCGAGTTCGATGGAATCCTCCCGCTGCCGGATCGCATTCAGGGAGTCGCCACGTTTCTTGTCGCGCAGGGCCTTCAAGGAGTCGGCGGTCTTGCGTTCGGCCTGCAGGCGCAGGGTGTAGGCGAGCTGGATGGAATCCTGCTGGCGGCGCAGGACCAGGAGCGAGTCCGCGATCCGCTTGTCGACCAGGGCGGCCAGGGAGTCGGCGAGGCGTCGTTCGTCCCGCAACTTCCGGGCGAGGGCGGTCTGGACCGAATCCTGGTAGCGCACGATGACCAGGATCGAGTCGGCGATCTGCCGATCGCGCACGGCCTTGATCGAATCCGCGAACCGCTTTTCGGCGAGGTAGCGGGTGGTGATCACCAGATTCACCGAGTCGACATACCGCTGGACGATGGCGAGGGATTCGGCGAGGCATCGGGCGCGCCAGGTCCTCACGGAATCGGTGTACCGCTGTTCGGCTTGGATCCTCAAGGTGATCAGCAGGTGGATCGAATCCTGGACCCGACGGAGGATCACCATCGAATCGGCCACGCAACGTGCCCGATAGGCCTTGATGGAGTCGGAGACGTGCTGCTCCCACTGCAGCCGGATGGTGGTCACGCGGGTGACGGAATCCTCGTAGCGGCGGACCCGGAGCAAGGAGTCGGACACGATCCGGTCGCGCATGGAAGACAGCGAATCCTGGTGGCGCCGCAGGAGCAGGAGGGAATCCATGATCTTCAGGTCGCGCAGGTGCTTCAGGGAATCAGCGAGCCGCTGTTCCGCGAAGAGCCGCATCGTGATGACCAGGTTGATCGAATCCTGGATCCGGCGCAGTCTCTGCAGGGAGTCGGTGATGAACCGGTCGCGCAAGGCCCGGATCGAATCGGTGCGCCGATTCTCGGCCTCGAGCCGCAACGTGATGACCAGGTTCAGGGAG
The DNA here is from genome assembly GCA_020633825.1 of Fibrobacteria bacterium. GTDB lineage: Bacteria > Fibrobacterota > Fibrobacteria > UBA5070 > UBA5070 > UBA5070. Next base: position 733,603 of record JACKCV010000001.1, read on the forward strand.
TCCTGGTAGCGGCGCATCTTCTGGAGGGAATCGGAGATCTTCCGATCGCGGATGGCCTTGAGCGAGTCGGAGAGGCGCTTTTCCTCCTGGAGACGGATCCTGGCCAGGGCGTCGAGGGAATCGCGATTCCTTTCCCAGAGCCTCAGGGAATCGGCGACGCGTTTGTCGGCCAGGGCCTGCAAGGAATCGGCGGTGGATTTCTCCGCCTGGATCCGGGCCGCTTCCCGGCGGGCGGTCTCCAGGGAGTCCCGCAGGTATTGATCGCGGGCCGCACGGATCGAGTCGGAATGGGCCTTCTCGGCCTGCAACCGATCGGATTCCACCCGAGCCAGGGAATCCCTCTTCTGGTGGCGGGCCTTGATCCTCCTGGCGGACTCCTCACGCAGGCTGTCTTCGCAGGCGGGCACGATCCGGGACTTCCCGTTCTGGCAGTTCTCGTGGATCCGCTTCTCGAGGTCCTCCCGGTCGCGCCGATCCTCGTCCTGGCGGCGCAGGCTGTCTTCGCAAGCGGGCACGATCTGGGATTTTCCGTTCTGGCAGTTGCGGTGGATCTTCGCCACCAGGTCTTCTTCCCGAACCACCTCCCGAAGCGAATCCTCGCAGGCGGGGACGATCTGGGATTTCCCGTTCTGGCAGTTCTTCCGCACCCGCAGTCGGAAGGCGTCCTCCTTCTTCTGGACCGTGCGGATGGAATCCTCGCAGGCGGGCACGATCTGGGATTTTCCATTCTGGCAGTTTTCGTGGATCCTCTGCTGCAGGGAATCCTCCTTCTTCTGCTCCTGGCGCAGGGAATCTTCGCACTGGGCGAGAATCTGCGAACTCCCTTTGGAGCAGTTGTCCCGCACCTTCTCCTGGAACGCCTCCTCCCGCTCGCGCAGGGAGTCGCTGCGCCGCACGGAGTCGCGGCATTGGATCGCGGCCGGGGAGGCATCGTCGCGACAGGTCGCGGAGTCCTCCATGCGGGCCGGGGAGGAATTGGCGGTGGGTTCGGCGACACTGTCCACCAACTGGCAGCCCACCAGGAAGCCGACTGTGAGTCCGACGGAAACCAGGAGGGTGCGCGTTGTGATCATATCGGGACACCTCGACGCCAAAAAGAAGGAAGGAACACTCCTTTATGAACCTATTCCGGTTTCGGGGGAGATTCTCCCGGGAACGCGCCCACCGGGAAATGGGCGATTCCTGGCAGGAAACAGGACCCTTCCAGGGAAACTCGAGGCGGGGATCGCGGAGGGGCTTCCAGGACCGGCGATGGTTGGCTGCCGAGCCTATCCGGGGTGTTCCGCCGGGGCGCGGGCCTGGTCTTCCGTTCCCGGGGCGCGGGGGGAATCGTCGCCCGCACGCGCCTGGTCGAGGATCGCCCGCAACTGGTGGCACAGATCGTGCACGAAAGGACGCTTCTCGGGAGGGACGCGCGGCGGGAGATGCTCGCGCAGGGTCCGGACCGCCTCGGCAAGGGTCCGATCCGATACGTGCGCGGCGGCACCAGGGAACCCCTCCGACGGCGGGAGGGGGGGGCGTGGGGATGCTCGGCGGTGGTTGCCCGACTTGTCCCGCTCCACCAGCCCGTGGTGCATCAAGGTTTCGATCGCCAAGCGCGCCTCCCGGGCGGAGATCGGCGGGGAGATCATCCGGCCCAGGGTGGTGAAGTCTCCGTGGAACAGGCCGAGCTCCACCAGGTTCAGCAAGGGCTGCATGTACCAGGTGGAGAAGATCTCCTCGCTGGGAAGCGGGGCGGTCCGGGAGTGCCGACGCGACAGGGCCGCCATCCGCTGGAAATAATGGCTCTTGTCCCCGTCGTCGCGCGCGCGATCGAAGTTCACCATGAGCTCGAAGAACTCGACTTCCGGCCCGGCCAGTTGGAACACGTCGAGCAGGCGCATCAGCGTCTGCTGGGAAATGTTCGATTCCCCGCTGAGGATCTTGCCGATGAAGCTGGGAGAGGCAATGCCCGCTCGTTGCGCGATGAACCGGTAGGAAAAGGCCGGATTGGCCTGCTTTCTCGCCGCGTACAGGTCGCGGAGGCATTTGCGGTAGTCGGTGTAGGCGAAGATGTCGAGCACCCTGCGGCGTCCTCCCTGGAGTTCGGATGGTCGGGTTCAGGATACCACTTCGCCGGAGAGATTTCCTCGCCGTCGGGTCCCCGGCGATCGAGGGTGGCACCGGAATCTGTCAGATCCCCGATCGGGGAACGACAATGACATTCCCCTTCTGTCAGGTTCGACGGGAGGTGTCAATGGATCGGGATATCCGAAAAGCCAGATTTCCGGATCTTCTTCTTTGGCACAGACTTTGATCTCCCTCCCTGCATGGCGCACTGTCGCGCCGGCCGGTCGAGGAGGGATGCCATGGGAGCCGAAGCCATCGAGGTTTTCGCCGAACGAAAAGGGCAGATCCTGGTTGCCGGGGCCGATGAAATGGCCACCATCGCCTGCGACAAGCAGAGCTTGTCCGGGGCCGTGAGCCAGCGAGCCTGCGTGTTCTGCGGCGCCCGCGTCGTGCTGTACCCCATCACCGACGCGCTCCACCTGGTGCATGGGCCCATCGGATGCGCGGCCTACACCTGGGACATCCGCGGGTCGCTCTCCAGCGGTCCGGAGCTCCACCGCCTCTCCTTCTCCACCGACCTGCGCGAGAAGGATGTGATCTTCGGGGGAGAGCCCAAACTCGAACTGAGCCTGCGCGAACTGATCAAGAAGTACCAGCCTCGCGGAGCCTTCGTCTACAGCACCTGCGTGGTGGGGGTGATCGGGGACGATCTGGAGGCGGTCTGCAAGAGGGTGGCCAAGGACGCGGGGATTCCCGTGATCCCGGTGATGAGCGAAGGCTTCAAGGGGACCAAGCGTGCCGGGTATTCGGCCGCCTGCACGGCCCTGTCCCGCCTGGTGGGTACCGCCGAAACCACCGGAATCTCGCCGCTGTCGATCAATCTCCTGGGCGACTTCAATCTCGCCGGGGAGATCTGGATCATCCGCAAGTACTACGAGGCGATGGGGCTGCAGGTGGTGGCCAACATCACCGGCGATGGTCGCATCGACGACATCCGCAAGGCCCACGGAGCGGCCTTGAACATCGTGCAGTGCAGCGGCGCCACCATGGAAATCGCCAAGCACATGAAGGAGACCTACGGGACGCCCTTCCTGCGCGCATCGTACTTCGGCATCGAGGACATGGCCGAATCCCTGTACGCGGTGGCGCGCCACTTCCAGGACATCGACTGGCAGGTGATGGAGCGGGCCCGCAAGCTGGTGGCGGAGGAACTGGTCGGACTGGTTCCCGAGCTGCGCGAGATCCGCAAGAAGCTCACCGGGAAGACGGTGGCCATCTATGTGGGGGGCGCCTTCAAGGCCTTCTCGCTAATCAAGGCCTTCCGCCACATCGGGATGAAGGTGGTGCTCGTCGGAAGCCAGACCGGCACCGAGGAGGACTACCGGGAGATCCAGCAGGTGTGCGATCCCGGAACCGTGATCGTCGACGACACCAATCCCCTGGAATTGGGGGGCTTCCTGCGCGAGAACGATGTGGACATCCTCGTGGGCGGCGTGAAGGAACGGCCTCTGGCCCACAAGCTGGGAATCGGATTCGTCGACCACAACCACGAGCGCAAACTCGCCTTGGAAGGTTTCGTGGGCATGCGGAACTTCGCCCTCGAAGTGCTTTCCACCGTGGACACCCCGATCTGGCGGTTCGTGCCTCGACGGGCGGGGAAGACGAAATCGGCGGAGGCCCTCCCGGCTCCCGCCGCACAGGAGGTGCTACCATGACCGCCACCACCGAGAAGAGCTCCAGGACGCGGGCCCGCGACGCGGAGCCTTGGGTGTCCACGGCCAACCCCTGCCACCAGTGCCGCCCGCTGGGGGCCATGGTGGCCTTCCAGGGCGTGGAAGGGTGCATCCCCTTCCTCCACGGTTCGCAAGGTTGCGCCACATACATGCGTCGCTATCTGATCAGCCACTTCCGGGAGCCCGTCGACATCGCTTCGTCGAGCGTTTCGGAGAAGGAAGCCGTGTGGGGGGGAGGTCCGGCCCTCCGTCAGGGACTGCGGAACGTCGCGGAAAAATACCGTGCCTCCGTGGTGGGCCTGGCCACCACCTGCCTCACGGAAACCACGGGGGAAGACCTCGGGATGCACCTGGGGGACTGGCGCAAGGAGATCCTCGAGAAGCCCCTCTCCGTTCCCGATCCCGAGGTCGTGAAGGTTCCCTGCCCCTCCTACGACGGGACCCACATGGAGGGATTCCACGGGGCGGTGCGTTCCCTGGTGGATCACTTCGCCGAACCGACCTCGGCACATGGGCGGGTGGCGGTGTTCCCCGGGATGGTCTCGCCGGCCGATCTGCGCGCGACTCGTTCCCTGCTCAAGGAATTCGGGCTGGAGGCCGACCTGGTCCCCGATTATTCGGAGCGGCTCGATGGCCCCGCCTTGGCCGAATCGAAGCCTCTCCCCGACGGAGGGACCCCGGCGTCGGTGATGCGGGAGCTCCCCGGATCGCGTCTGGCCCTGGAATTCGGCCGCTGCGCGCCGGAATCCCTCTCGGGAGCGAATCTGCTCCAGGAACGATTCAAGGTGGTCCGTCGTCGCCTGGGATTGCCGATCGGCATCCGCGAAACCGACGCCCTCTACGCCGTCCTCGAGGAGTTCTCCGGGCGCGAGACGCCTCGGGAGCACAGCCTCGACCGCGGTCGCCTCATCGATGGGATGGTCGACGCCCACAAGATCCTCTCGGGGCGGAAGGCCGTCGTCTTCGGAGACGAGGACATGGTGGTCGGGCTGGTCTCCTTCCTGACGGAAATCGGCATCAAGACCACGCTCGTGGTGTCGGGTGCGCGCAACGGGAATCTCCGCTCGGAGATCGATCGCGTGACCCGGACCTTCCTGGAAACCCCTCCCCGCATCCTCGACGACGCCGATCTGCGCGATCTCGAGGAATCTCCCGAGGGGCTCGACGCCGATCTGTTCATCGGGCATTCCAAGGGGTACGCCCTGTCGCGCAAGCGGAACATCCCGCTGGTGCGGGTCGGATTCCCGGTCCACGATCGCTTCGGAGCCCAGCGCCTGCTCCACCTCGGATGGGGTGGCGCGCTCGCCCTGCTCGACACCATCGTCAACACCCTCCTGGAACGTCGGCAGTCCGATTCCCCGGTGGGCTACGGATATCTCTGAGAAAACCACGAGAGAGGGAGGACACCATGCTCGACATCGCCGCCACCGTTCCAGGTCCAGTCGCCGCGCCGCTACCCGTCGATCGCCACCCGTGCTTCTCGGGGGACGCCAAGCACAAATGGGGGCGGATCCATCTGCCGGTGGCCCCCAAGTGCAACATCCAGTGCCGGTACTGTTCGCGGAAGACCGATTGCCCCAACGAGAGCCGTCCGGGCGTGACCAGCCGCGTCCTGAAGCCCGAAGAGGCCTGGCGCTACCTGCACCACGCCCTGGAGAAGGAGCCCCGGATCGCCGTCGCCGGAATCGCCGGACCCGGCGACCCGTTCGCCAACGCTCCGGAAACCCTCGAAACCATGCGGCGGATCCGCGACACGGCGCCGGAGATGCTGCTGTGCGTTTCCACCAACGGCATGGGACTGACCGAAGAGATCGCGCATGAACTGGCCGAACTCAAGGTGTCGCACGTCACGATCACCATCAACACGGTGGATCCCGAGGTGGGGGCGAAGCTCTACGCCTGGGTCCGCGACGGCAAGAAGACCTACCGGGGTGTCGAAGGGGCGGCCCTCCTCCTGGAAAGGCAGCTCGACGGCATCGTGGCCCTCAAGGCGCGCGGGATCGAAGTGAAGATCAACACCGTCGTGGTGAAGGGCATCAACGACGACGGTGTCGGCGACGTGGCGCGCGTGGTCTCCGGCCTGGGGGCCGACGTCCACAACCTGATTCCCATGACCCCGGCTCCCGGAGCGGAGTTCGAGGATCACGAGGAGCCCGATCCCAACACCATGCTGAAGGCGCGTCGCGCCTCCTCGGCCTTCCTCAAGCAGATGATGCACTGCCAGCGGTGCCGCGCCGACGCCGTGGGTCTCCTGGAGGACGACAAATCCGCCGACTTCCGGGTGCTCATGGACCAGGCCCGCGAAGAGACCGCCGCCAACCGGCCCTACGTCGCCGTGGCATCCCAGGAAGGTGTCCTGGTGAACCTCCACCTGGGTGTGGCCGACCGCTTCCGCATCTACGAGAAGACCGAGGACGGTTTCCGCCAGGTGGGCGAACGCGTCGCTCCCGCGGCGGGCAGCGGGGAATCCCGTTGGGAGGAACTCGCCCTGATCCTCAGCGATTGCCGCGCGGTCCTCACCATGGCCGCCGGGGAGGCTCCGCGCAAGGCGCTGGAATCGACGGGGGTTTCCGTGTGCGAGATGGAGGGGCTCATCGACGACGCCCTGGAGATGGTGTGGTCGGGGGAGAACCTCGCCCAGCTGCGGGCGCGGCGCAACGGCCTGGGGTCGAGCTGCGGGTGCGGCAAGGTGAGGGGCGCCGGTACCGGTTGCGGATGAGGCCAGTGCCGCCCGACCCTCGGGGTGGGGGAAGGGCGGATCGAACGGCCCGTGGTTGGGGATCGCCGCGGGCCGTTGCATTTACTCCATTTGCCAGTCCTATGACTTACCGACTCCAATTCCTCCCCGCCGTCGATCTCATGGACGGATGCGCCGTCCGCCTCGTCCAGGGCCGCAAGGACCAGAAGACCGTCTACAGCGAGGCTCCCTGGGAAATCGCCGCCAAATGGGCCGAGAGCGGGGCCGACCGGATCCACCTGGTGGATCTCGACGCCGCTTTCGAGGGGAGTGCGCGCAACGGCGAGGCGGTCCGCCGCATGGTCGAGGCGGCGGGTTGTCCCACCGAACTGGGAGGCGGGATCCGCACCGTCGACGACGCCGCCCGTGCGCTCGAGGAATGGGGCGTGGGGCGGGTGATCGCCGGCACCGTCGCCGCCAAAGATCCCACGGTGGTGGAGGCCATGCTGCGCCGGTTCGGTCCCGAGAAGGTGATCGTGGGCATCGACTGCCGCGACGGGATCGTGAAGGTCTCCGGCTGGGTCGAGGGGGAAGGCCTGAAGGCCCACGACCTCGGTCGTGCCATGACGGCGTTGGGGATTCGATCCTGCGTCTTCACCGACATCGCCCGCGACGGGATGCTCCAAGGGCCCAATCTGCCCTCCACCGCCGAGTTCGCGGCGGTCACGGGGCTGGGAACCATCGTCTCGGGAGGCATCTCCAGCCTCGACGATCTGCGCGAGATCCACCAGTCGGCCCATCCCGGGATCGAAGGCGTGATCGTCGGCAAGGCCCTGTTCGACGGTCGGTTCGAGGCCCTCGAGGCCGCCTCGATCCTGCACGGAAACGCCGCGTGAGCCAGGGGCTTCGCGAGAGGCTGCTCCCTTCCTGCAAGCGCGTGGTGGTCAAGGTCGGCACCCGACTGCTCACCCACGAGCACGGTGGGCTCGCCCCTTCCCAGCTCGAACGCGTGGTCGACCAGATCCTGTCGCTGCGCGGCGAGGGCCGGGAAGTCGTGCTCGTCACGTCCGGCGCGGTGGGGGTCGGCATGGGGATCCTGGGCTACGCGACCAAGCCCAAGGCCCTGGCGGAGAAGCAGGCCTGCGCGGCGGTGGGCCAGATCCGCCTGATGCACGCCTACGACGAGGCCTTCGGGCGCCGTGGCGTGGCCATCGCCCAATACCTCCTCACCGCCGAGGACTTCCGCGATCCGGAACGATTCGGGAACATCCGGCGCACCACCGACGCCCTGCTCAAGCACGGCGTGGTTCCCGTCGTCAACGAGAACGACGTGGTCGGAACCGCCGAGATCAAGGTCGGCGACAACGACCGCCTCTCCGCCGACGTGTGCCATTTCCTGGAAGCCGACCTGCTGGTGATCCTGTCGGACATCGACGGCCTCTACACGGCCAACCCCAAGACGCATGCCGATGCGGCCCTGATTCCGGTGGTCCTGCGGGTGACTCCCGACATCGAATCGCTCGCCGGAGGCGCGGGGAGCGTGGCCAGCACCGGCGGCATGATCACCAAGATCGTCGCCGCCAAGGCCGTCACCGAATCGGGGAGCGCCTGCGTGATCGCCAACGGTTTCACCTCCGACCTCCGCGAGATCGCGGCCGGGGCCCCGGTGGGAACCCTCTTCCTCCCCTCCGAGAAGAAGCTCGGCAGCCGCAAACGCTGGATCCGGTTCGTCTCGACCCCCAAAGGCGTCCTGGTCCTCGACGACGGGGCGGTCAAGGCGGTTCGGGATCGACGCAGCAGCCTCCTGCCTGCGGGAATCGTGCGGGTGGAGGGGGGATTCGCCTCGGGGACCGTGGTGGAGATGCGCGACCTCAAGGGGAAGGCGGTCGGTCGGGGGCTGGCGAACTTCTCGGCGGTGGAAGTGTCCCGGATCGCGGGCAGACCCTCCGGCGAGATCCAGGGAATCGTGGGACATGCGGCCCCCCAGGAAGTGGTGCACCGGGACAATCTGTTCCTGGTGTGATCGTCCACGGCGCTCGGGTCGCGGGACGGTGCGGGAACGGGTCGGACCTCAGGGGATCGTCCACCGCGACCATCTGCTCCTGGTCCGGCCGACGGGTCGATGCCCGGCGGCGGGGCGGGAGGAAGGGATCATTCTATGGGAGACTAGATTCTCCGCCATGAATTCTCGCATCCTGCTTGTCGTGTTCCTCGTTGCGGTGCGTGCGTCCCAGGCGGGCGTCCCCGTGCTCCCCGACACCGGCCTCGTGCTCCAGGCTCGCGGAGTGCTCACCTCGGGGGTTCAGCGCCTGGACGTGCAGCTCGTGAACGCATCGTCCCGCCAACGCGCGAACCTGTCCGTGCGGCTTGTCCTGGAAGGCGATTCCACGGGGCTGGCGGGTCTTGTTCTCCGCCCCGCACTTGTGGGCCATTCCGCCGCATCGGGCACCATGGACTTGCCCTCCATCGGCTCCGTCGGGCTCGACAGCGCCGTGCGCGGAACCTTCGAGGTCGGCTCCTGCGCCACCACCTGTCGCGCTTCGTGGGACCTTTCTCTGGGCAACGTACGGCTGGCACCCGTGGAGGCTGTGCGCCTCCAGTGGCTGGCGGGCACGTCGTCGATGCGCTACGCCCCCGTCGCCATGCTCTCGCATGCCCCTGCCGTCACGGATTGGAGCTTCCAGGGCCTGTCACTGGATGCCGAGGACGACGATCCGCGGTTCGAGAGCGGTTCCCTGCCCCCGGCCACGCATGTCCAGGTCTTCGAAGGTGGAACGAGGGTGTGGGGCATCGCCCCGGGAGAACCCGAACCCGTGTTCCCCTCGCCCTGGGCTCGCGACCGCCGCGTCCACGCCTGGAGTCCGATCGCCAACCGCCGTCCCGATTCCCTGGGGCGTCGAATCCGCGACAGCCTCAACGTCCTTCTTCCGCGGGTGCTCGTGAACCAGGCGGGCTATCGGTTGGTCGACGTCAAGGCCGGATCCGCTAGGTTCATGGGCATGGGAGCCTCCGGATCCACGTTCCAGGTCGTGGACGCCTCGGGGGCGGTGGTCGCCACGGGGAACATGCACGATCTCGGTGTCCGCGACAGCGCCACCCTGAAGGTGGTCGCCGAGACCTGGTCGGCGGCGGTGGAGTACACATTCGCCTCCGCAGCCCTGGATGGAGACTTGAGCGAGGGCTTCCTTCCTTCTTCGCTTGCGCAAGGTGGTCCGTATCGGGTGGTGGTGGGAGCAGACACCTCGGCGAGTTTCCGTGTCGACGACCGGATCTATTCCTGGCTGCGCGACGTGGAATTGCGTTACTTCGGCGCCCAACGATCCGGTTCCACCGACTCCTGGCTGCGAGGGACGAGCTTTCCGGGGGATCCGGCGCCCGGCGGTTGGTACGACTGCGGCGACCACCTGAAGGAGGCCCAGCCCCAGGGGGCTGCCATGGCCATCCTGGCCGTCCTGGCGGCCGCCCATCCCGAGCGTGACGACGACCTCGTGGGATCGAACCACGACGACCCCAATCCCGACGGCGTTCCCGATCTTCTTCGCGAACTCAAGCAGGGTGTCGACTACGTGCTCGACTCCTGGGATCGCAACGGCTCCTCGCCGACGACCCTCGTCACTTCCGTCGGGGATTACGGCGCGGACCATGGATCCTGGATGCCCTCGGAGTGGCAGAGCCTCGTGCAAGATGGAGAGGTCGGGGGGCCTCCGGATCGTGTTGGCCGCGTCGAGCTGGGGGCCAACGTCGCCGGCGATTTCGCTGCGGCCCTGGCGGTCTTCTCGCGCTTGTGGAAGGGGCGCGACCCGAATCGCGCCGCGCATGCCCTGGAAGTCGCCAAGGCCCTCTATCTCCACGCCAAGGCGGATCCGGATCACGTCGTATCGAGCCACTCCTGGACGGGTGCCTTCTTCACGGAGGCCAACCTCGCCTTGGCGGCGACCACGCTCCTCTGGGCCACCGGCGATACGGCCTTTCTCACGGATCTCGTTCGCGACCCCGCCTTGGCGCCGTCCGGGAACGCAAGCCCATTCCTGTACTCGAAATACCCCGGAGGATGGATGGCGCGCCGCAATCCTCCCATGCACAAGGGCGCCTGGCCCATGGACTGGGCCAACAGGCAGCCTCTGGCGCTCTACGCCTTCGGAAGACTCGTCCTTGCCGATGCGTCCGGGGCCGCATCGATGGGCGTGCGCTCCGAGGCCGAGCGCACCGCCTTCTTGCAGGCCCTCCTGGCCACCTTCACGGACAATCTCCACAATGTTTCCGAGGGGGCCACCGGCGTCTCCATGCCGGGGACGAGCGTGGGTGAGGCCGCCAAATCCATCGGTGCGGACCCCGTCTGGGGGACCATGGCCCAAGGGGCGGATTGGGGCGCTGCAGGATACCAGTCGGGAAACGCCGCCGAACTCCTCTTGTTCGCCGAACTCCTCGATCTCGCCGAGGGAAGCGCCCTGCCCGACTGGAGCTCCGCGGACCTTCGAGGGAAGGCCGATTCCCTGCGCACGATGGGCATCCGGATCCTCGACCACATCCTGGGAGCGAATCCATGGGGACTCTCCTACGTGCTGGGGGTGGGGGAGAGGAACCCGCAACACCCCAACCATCGCGAGGGGAATCCGGAGCTGCGAACCGTCCGGATCGATTACCCGTACACCACCCCGGACGGAGCGCTGGTCGGAGGAATGACCGCTTCCAGCCGGGGCAGAACCTACGTCGACCAGGCCCGCTTGTACACGACCTCGGAGCCCTGTCTGACCGGCTCCGCCCACCTTCTGATCCCCGCCACGCTCCTCTCGGTCGCCAGCCGGGTGGGCCCCGTCGCCTCCAGAAGGGTCTCGGCTTCGAGGTTGTCCATCGCCGTCCGCGGCGGAAACGACGTCGTGGTACGTTGGGCCGGGGCGTCGGGTCCTCTCGACATCCGTCTTCTCGATGCGTCTGGCCGGCAGATCGCCCGGATCGATCGCTTCGAGTCGGCGGGTTCGGCCAGGTTCGCGTCTCCGTCTGCGCGTGGCGTCCTGTTCGTCCAGGTTGGCGACGGAACAGCTGTCCGCGACGCGATCCTTCCGCGTCCCTGACCCTCTCCCGGATCAGGGGGGAGAGGGGGACAACCGCTTGCCCAGCTCCTCGAACAACCCGTGCAGGCCGCGTGGGCGCTTCCCGGCCCACCAGGTCCGAGCGGCCCCGACCGAGGCCGGAAAGAGGCGGGGGACCACCGGCAGGGCCAGGGCGAAACCCCTGGCGAGGATGGAATCCCCGGAGAGCACCCGGTTCCAGGGCATCCGGTCGGTCAGGATCCGTCCAAAGGCCGTGAAGGCCCAAAGCCGGGCGGTGTGGAACAGGAAGGCATCGAGCCCCTGGCGCGTGATCCCGCCCCATCCCAGGTATTCCCCCGGTTGGCGGAGATGGAACCAGGCCAGGTAGGGAAGGAAGGGCCAGGTCGCGAGGATCGCCCGGAACGCCAGACGCCGTCCCCAGAGGAGGGCGGCCGCCAGGGCGACGGCCAAGGCGGCCGGAGTGGGGAGCGCGAGACTCGCGGCCATGCCGACTCCCGCCAGGACGGCCTGGAGTCGGGATCCGTGCCGAGGTTCGACGGTCGCATCCGCGCCGGACAGCGAGGCCAGGTCCTCCCATCCCCGTCCTTCGCCCAGCCCCAGCGAAAGACGCGCGACCAGCAAACCCGAAGCGATCGACCACAACAGGAGCGGCCCGATCTGGGAGAAGTAGCCGGTGCTCCCCACCAGGACCACCGCGACCAGGAGGAGCTGCCCGGCGTTGAACGTCGAGGCCAGAAGCAGGCTCGCCCCGCTCCGGCCGAGCCATCCGCGACCGACCAGGGCGCGGGCGACGCCCCCGACCGCCAGCAAGGTGGCCGATCCGGCCACGGTGGAGATCAGGAAGGTGCTGGCCGGTTGTCCCCCGAAGGCCATCGAGAGGAAATTCCGCGCCACGAACAAGGCCAGGGTGGGGGCCACGCCGAAATCGAGGAGGAAGGGGAGCAATACGATCCAGGAGAGGCCCGGACGCAGCCAGGGAAGCAGCGGAATCCTGGGGAGCAGCAGTTCGATCAGTTGCAGACCGGAGGCGGCCAGGAGAGCCCCCGCGAACAGGCGGGCCTCCAGGGCCGGGAGGCGTTCACTGGACGGCATCGAGCGCCTCCGGATCGTTCTCCGAACCTTCGATGGAAACCACGACCCGGGAAGGGACGCACACGAGTTTCGCTCCCGTGCGGCGGGCGCTTCCCTGGTGGACGCAGATCTTCCCGGGACAGGGGGCGCTGAGGATCCGGGTCTCGCCGGAGCCATGTCGGACCACCACGGGACCCAGGGAGCCGCGGACGGTGTCGATCCGCTCCGGTCCATCGAGGGGAAACCAGGAGGCCCTCCGGCCGTCGATCCAGACGGTCGCCCGGGCTCCTTCGGGGGCGGTGAACAGGCTCCAGGTCCCCTGCGCTCCTGCTCCCAGAAGTCCCAGGAGGAGGATCGCATCGAGGGGGCGGAACAAGTGCGGAGGAGGCCGCATGGGGATCAGGGGCAGGCCGAAAGAGTGTCCCGCCAGAGTCGGGATCCCCAGGAGGAGGTGCCGATCCCGCACAGACCGGTGGGGGTTTCCATCACCCACAGGACGTCGATCCCCAGCGAGTCGGCCAGAGACGTTCCCCTGTCGGGCCCCAGGAGGAACATGGGTTTGGACCAGCGATCGCAGATCGCGCTGGAGTCGCAGAAGAGGGATGCCGAGGCCACTCCGTTGCGCGCAGGAGCCCCGGTCGAGGCGTCGAAGAGATGGTGGTACCGGATTCCGTCCAGGATGAAGAACCTTTCGTAATCCCCGGAAGTGGAGATGGCGAAGCCCTGGTCGGAGGTCACCAAGGCGATCTGGTCCACGGTGGCCCGGGGGTTCTTTACGCCGATGCGCCACGGGCCCGAGGCCTTGGTCCCGTGGGTGACGATCTCCCCGCCTCCCTGGATCAGATGCACCGGGTAGCCGAGGCGGACCAGTTGTTCGGACATGCGATCGACCGACCAACCCTTGGCGACACCCCCGAGATCGATGGGCAGGCTGTCCACCCGCAGCACGACGCGTCCGTCGGGAAGGATCTCGAACGGCATCTGGTGGCGCGATTCCAGGTGTTCCCCGAACCGCTTCCGCAGCGACCGTCCGATGGCCGCGGAATCGGGGACCCGCGGCGCGGCGGCATCGAGATCCCAGAGCGCCTTGAGGTCGTGCAGACCGATGTCCAGGGCGCCGTCGGAGGCGCGCATGGCCTCGAGGGCTCCGCGCAGCACCTCGACGATGCGAGGGTCGGGCGAAACGGTATCACCCAGGTGCCCGCGGAGGATGGACAGCGGGCCTCGTGGATCGTAATCGGTGAACAGGGCCTCCAAGGCGCGGGAGGTCGCCTGGATGGAGTCGAGGGCTTCCTCGGGTGGCACCGATCCCCGACCGTGGATCGTGGCGGCGAAGTTGCAATCCATGGCGGCCCAATCGCGGTGGGTCGAGGGTTGCTTGCAGGAGACCAGAAGGGGCGCGGTCGCCAGGGCGATCCAGAGGACTCCTCTTCGGGTTCCGCGACGCGGCGACCGGGGTGCCGCATGCGGCCCGAGCCCAGGGGCCTCCACCGCAGCGGCCATCCCCAGGCCGGAGGGGAGCAAGGGTCCGGGAGCCACCAGGGTTCCAGCATCGGCGGGATCGGGATTCATCATGACCTCAAGGTAGGCACGGAACGAACGGCGCCGCGTCTCCTCTCGGGGAGCACGCGGCGCAGGAAAACACGAGGTTCCCCGGGGCTGGGCCGTCGAGGGGCCGCATCCCCGAGGAACGCTCTCAAGGGGTGACGGTTCCCCCGTGGGTGGTTCCGGTCCAACCCGCTCCTTGGGGCAGCGGTGTGGAGCGGCCGCGGAGATCGAATCGGGGCGCGCCGACGTGCTCCTCGTCGATGATGATCCGGGAGACTCCCGATGCGGCATCCGTCGTGAAATGGGCCTTGGCGGTGTACTTCGGGGAGGTCAGGGACACGCCTTCGGCCAGGTCCACGCCGTGCAGCAGGACGTTGTAGAGCGTGTTGGCCGTCAGGCCGGTCAGGTTGAACGTTCCCGTGCGACGCGAGGTCGCGGTCAGCTTGTTCGGGCTGTTCACGGTCACCGGGCCGGCCTCGTACCACAGGAACAGATCGCCGTTGGTGCGCGTCTCGGAGAAATTGATGCTGGCGGTGGTGGCCTTCACCGTGCCGCCCGTGATCTTGCACGAGCTGCCGGAGCTGGCATCGATGGTGACGGTTCCGGCCGTGGCGTATTTCGCGGCGACCAGGCCGACGGCCAGGAGGCCGAGGCAGAGCTTGAGGGTGGAGGGGCGGATCAATCTCGACATGTTGGGATTCCTTTCTCGGGTGTACGGAGCGACGAGGGACGGTGGGGGCGGATCACCAGAGCTGTCCGGCCTGGAAGCAGAACCAGCCGGCCATCCCCAGGAGCAGGACACCCATCGCCGTCTTGACGCGGATCATCCAGTCGCCCGATCGGGGGAGGGTGGTGGCCAGGCTGGAGAAGGTTCCGATGGCCAGGAGGAAGGCTCCCATGCCCAGGGCGAAGACGAACAGGAGGGAGCTGCCCCGCACGACGGAACCTGTCTGGCCGACCCACAGCAGGATGGCGCCCAGGACCGGAGCCGTGCAGGGGGAGGCGACCAGGCCGAAGGCCAGTCCCAGGGCGAAGTTGGAGAGGTATCCCGCTTTCCTGCCCTGGCCCGCCGAGGCCCCGGCGAATCCCGGGAGGCGGAATTGGAACACCTCGAGCATGTTCAACGAGAGCGCGCCCAGCAGGACCGCCATGCCGATGTTCACCCAGGGGTTGGAGGCGACCTCCCCGAACAGGGCGCCGGTGAGGGCCGCGAAGGCGCCGAGAGCCGCGTAGGTGACGGCGATGCCCAGCACGTAGGACAGCGCCAGCAGGAAGGCCTTGGCCCTGCTCTCGGCCTTCTTCGCGCCGAGGATGGAGACCGTCACGGGGATGAGGGGGTACACGCAGGGCGTGAGACTGGTGATCAGACCCGCCCCGAAGACGAGGGGGTAGGCGAGCAGGGATTGCCCCTGGAGCGCGCCCTGGATGGCATCGGTGGAGAACAGAGACATAACGACCTAAGTTTCGTTGATTGGTGGGCGGATCCCCGTCCCGGGCGGGATGCGGATCCAGATCCTGTCAGAGTCCGGAGAGGGCGGCGTCGAGGGCCTTTTCCTGGGCCGGGTCGAAGCCGGTGATGTCCTTGACGAGCTTGCCTTCCTTGTCGAAGAGGTACATGGAGGGCACACCCGTGTAGCCGAAGGTCCCGGAGAGGGAGCTTTCGGGATCGTGGAGCACCTGCCAATCGATCCCCAGCTTCTTGGCTCCCTTGGCGACCTTCTTCGACGAGCCCTTGTCGACGGAGATGGAGACGATCTTGAAGCCCTTGGCGGCGTATTTGGCCTGCAGCTTGGCGAGTTCCGGGACGCTTTCCTTGCAGGTGGCGCACCAGGTGGCCCAGAAATCGATCAGGACCGGAGCCCCGGCGAATTCCGAGGACGCGTGGGACTTCCCGTCGAGGTCGGGGAGGGCGAAGGTCGGGAGGGTCGCGGGAGCCGCACTGGCCAGGGCGGCCGCCGAAAGGAGGGAGAGCAGGAGGGTGCGCATCATGGAGGACTCCTTGGGAGGGTGCGATGGGAGACGAAGGTTCACAGGTCCCAGCCGAGCCCGACGCGGGCGGTGCCTTGCTGGTACCACGCGTCGGTGGGATAGAGCTGGTAGAGGAGAGGGTTCCCGGGAGTATCGCGGACCAGGTGGTCGTAGGACAGATTCCAGCGTCGCGGCGCGAAACCCGGCCACTCGTCGGGGAACTCCGACGACACTTTCACGCCGCCGAGCCAGGAGGAGAAGCGGTGGAAGCGGATGTCTGCGGTGCGGTACTTCTCCGGTCCCAGGTAGCGGTCGGTCTGGGCGAAGAGGGCGCCGGTCTGGGTGTAGTAGCGCCCTTGCAGGCGCAGGACGGTGGACTCGGTCAGGTGTTGCGACAGACGCAGGGTGAGAGTGTGCGACCGGAGATCCCAGGAATCGGTGTACCAACGGTATTCGGTGTTGGCCGATCCCAACTTGTCGCCCAGAAGCCAGCCTTGGATGAGCTGGCCGGAAACCGCCAAGGCGTCCTTGCGCTCGGGGAGGGACTCGCCGACGAGTCCGGAATCGATGCTCGCGACGGGATTGTACGGATGTCCGATGTACCCGGTGGTGCGGATCCAGTTGGCGGTCAACCCGCCCAAGGTGAGGGGGGTGAAGGTCTGGGTGAGGCCCACGGTGTAGGACTGGACGCGCTTGGAGCCTCCGCCGAGGTCGGCCCAGGAGCCCTGGGGCTCGTTGACATCGAAGAACCAGGACGCGGCCCACGACAGGGTGGTGTTGCGCTCGGCGAAATCCCACGCCCCGTTGATGGCCGGGGAGAAGGAGCGGTAGTCGTTCTCCTTGCTGCCGTAGAGGGAGAATCCCAACACCCTCCCGGCGTTCGAATAGGTGAGTCCCGTCCGCAATCCGCCTCGGAACTCCGGCTCCTCCTCCCCTTCCTCGTTGGCGGAAGCGCCGCTCACCCCGTCGAGTCGGGCCGAAGCACCGGAGGAACCGTCGATGTCGCCCTGGCCCGAACCGGAGCGGCCCCATTGGCGGCTGGCCCCGGTGACGGCGTCGACTTGCCCTTCCAGGAGGAGGGCCACGTGCCGGGCGATGGTCTTGCGCAATTCGAAGATGGGCGCGAGGGTGGTGACGTCGTTGCGGTCGTGGAACACCTCGAACTTCGTCTCGAAGGCGTCGTCCTCCCCGGCCACCGCGGACGAGGCGCCGGCCCCGAGGCCGACGATGCACAGGAACGCACCCCAACGGGTGCGGATGCGGGTGCTCAACATCCGCAACCCCCTCCGGCACCCGAGCTGCCGCCCGAACTGCCTTCCCGACGCGGGAAGTTGTCCCCGTCGAGCGAGCCCTCGAGGGGGTCGGAGGTGCGCTGCATGACCGGATCGGAGAGCCACTCGCGATCCTTCTGGTGCACCATGGCGCAACCCTGGAGTCCCAGGGAGGCGAGGATCGCCGCGGCCAGGAGGCCGCGCGAGGCGGAAAGGACCGGGGAACGCATCAGGGCTCCTTCCAGTGGTAGATGAAGCCGGGGGCGTGGTCGGAAGGTTCGTGGCACTTCACGGAGCTGCAGGTCATGGCGGTGGCGTCGAAGCTCGCGGGGGCCTCTCCGGACAGATTGCGTCGAGCGGGGAAGACCACGTCGATGGTCCCGTTGGCATGGCCGGGAAGACCCGCATGGGCGGCGGCGACGGTCACCCATTCGGGGTTCTCCGCGCCGGGTTCGCGCCACCGGGCCATCAGGGGGACGGAATCGACGGCCTCCGCGAAATCCGCGTAGGCGACCTTCGAGCGATCCAGCTGCATCCAGGGCCAGCCGATGTTGCTCACCCATCGCCCCTGTTCGTCGGTGAAGGCGGAATCCAGCACCGCGTCCTTGTGGGTGGCGATGGAGGCGGCGTGGCAATCGCGGCAGGTGTAGTGGTCGGAGATCCGGGTGGAATCTGTGAGATGGAACCGGTGGGCCCCCGTGCGCGGGGCGAAGCCGTGGCACGCGTCGCAGCGCGGACGGTCCACGGGTTCGGCGGTCATGGAAGTCAGCTCGGTCTTGTCCGGGAACCACGCGTCGCAGGAGGCCAACACCCCCGCCAGGCCGAGAAGCAGTACGGCGTTCTTCATGGCTGGGGCTCCCAGGGTTCCTCGTGGTCTTCGCCGGGTTCTTCCAGGACGGTGGTCCAGGAGGTGTTCCTCAGCGTGTCGGTGGCCCGTTCGCGCACGATGGCCCGTGCCTGCTTCTCGATCTCCCCTTCGCGGCTGATCAGGATCAGCCAATGGGTTCCCGCCGGCAGCTCGTTCAAGGCGACGTAGGTCTCGAATCCGGTGGCGGGAAGTTCCCGGCGGATATTCGTCCCCTGCACCGCCAAGCGGCCGCCATGCAGGTCGTCGTCGTCGAAGTGGATCTCGACCACGAGGTTCCCGGGGCGCAGACAGGTGACGTCCGGTAGGGTGCTGTCCCGACCGGCGATCCGCACATTGCGAGCCCAGGCGAGGTTGTTGGCATTCGTCTCGAATCTCCACACCCCCTCCGGGACTTCCTCGAACATCCACCTGCCATGGGAGTCCGTGGTGGTGGTGAAGACCCGATCGAGCGAGGAGTCGACCGTCCATCCGGAAGGGCGCGCGGTGACCGGGGCTCCGGCGATGGGGTCCTTGTCGGAGCGCAGAAGTCTCCCGGCGACGACGCTGTTTCCCGTCTGGCTCCCGGTTCCCGCCACCTGGGTCGAGGAATCCGTTCCGCATCCGGACAGAAGCCAGAGCAAGGGAAGAAGGTTCATGTGTTTCATGGGGAAGGTCTCCCACGCCGATCGGGGCGAGCCAGGGGAAACAGCTGCACGTTCATCTGGGCGACGAGGTCGGCGGGGCGGCGATCGTCGAGGGCCATGGTCAGGAGTTCCTGCTTGAACATGCGGATCCGCTCTTTCATGCGATCATAGCACTCCTGGGAGATCCCCAAGGTCAGGCCCGAGATTTCCCGGTCGGCGGGAGCGATGCGATCGGGTGCGGTGAGCCCGAGCTGGATCATCTGCTGGTTGAAGTGGCGGATCACGGGGCTGGGGACCTCGTATTCCGAGGAGATGGCCGGATCCGAGACCACCAGACGGCCCGCATCGTCCCGGCGCAGCAAGCCGAGATTCTGCAATTCCTGCAGGGCCTTGGCGGCATCGGCGGGTTTGATGGGCGGCTCGAGATTGGAGGCGATCCAGGCGGGATCTTCCTGGAACCCGGGGAGCCCGGTCAGTTCCCGAATGGCCATGTGGTGCCACCAGGTCCAGGCGACGTACTGCCGGGGATCGAGGTATCGAACGAAGGACTGGTGACGAAGCCGGGTCAATTCCGCGAAGGCCGCATTGCGCACTTCCGGGGATTTGGCCCCGGCGAAGGCGGCCAAGGCGGCCAGGAAACTCCGTTCGCGGTCGGCGAGCCCCATGGCCAACCCGAACTTGGTCGAGGCCTCCTGGGTCAGTCGACGACGACCCTCCAGGACATCCTTGAGGAGGCTCGGGCTGCAACCCGCACGAGTGCCGAAGCTGCGGAAGGACGTCCGAGGGGACACGGATTTCTTCCAATCCCACCAATCCTGGAGGAACTGTCGCCCGTCGGCGTACCCGAAGATGTCCGGTTTCCCAGATGGAGTGGTCATGGCTGTAGTCTAGGTGTTCCCCAGCGTTCGCGCAGGCCGATTGCAAGAGGGGTTTGCGAACGCTGGTTCGAAAGAACCCAGGAATCATCGAGGGAAAATCCGAACTCTGGTTGCGAACGGGAAATTTTGCGAACACTTTCTCCCCCTCCTTCGGCAGGGTCTCCGCTCCGGATCCGCCCGCGGGGGGGCGGCGGACATGGACCATTGCGATGGTGAATGCGGTATACTGGTGGACCGTACCTTGGTATTGGGGGAAATGGGGGATTTCTTCCTTTCGACGTCACTTCCAAGAAGGGGCCATCGTGAAACGCGCCGATCTCATCTTGCTGGGAGTCGCTCTCCTGGGGGGGACGTTGTTCCTCGGCTCACGCCATCGGCTGTGGCCCGAGACAGGTTTGGAGTTGGTGCGTTCCGCTTCCGAAGTCCAAACCCAGGCCATGGTGCACCGCGATGCCGTAGGACTGGATGGCGATGGCTGGGTGGCCGCGACGCATCTCGACCTCGATCTGCCCGCCCTGACGTGGCTGGAGTCCACGCGCGATCGGGATGTGGTTCGGCGGCTCCTGCGTTCGGGAACGCCTCTGTACACGCATTCGGTCCAGTTCAAGAAGCCGGGCCACGCGGGGTCGGTCACGGTCCGGTTGCACCCCGACCTCTCCCTGGCCGGATGGACGCGCACGGTGGAGGACGACGAGAAGGGGGCGAGCCTGGATTCGTCGAGGGCCTGGGAGAAGGCGCGTTCCTGGATCCTTCTGCAATGCTCCGAGGACCTCCTCGATTGGAGCCTTCGCCGCTATGGCCGTCGCGCGTTCGACGACCGCGTCGACCACGACTTCCTCCTGGAAAGGGCACGGCCCGACGCTTCGGACGTGAGGGAGCGACTTTCGGTCCGCCTCGCCGGTGCGGAGGTCGTGGAAGTCCGGCGGGAAGTGGTGGTGCCACCGGCCTTCCTGCGGGACCTGCGGACGAGGTCGGCCCCCGAAACCTTCCTGCGGACCCTGGCCCTGACCATATTCGCCAGCTTGGGGTGCGCCGCCTTCCTGCTGAAACTCCAGGGATTGCGCAAGGGACTGGTCGGCCTTCGCGTTCCCACGATCGGGGCGGCCCTGGTCCTGGTGTGCCTGGGGTTGGCGCGCGTGCTGCGGCCCGCCCGGCTGGTGGAACTGTGGGACCCGATGGGAGATCGATGGATGGCGGTGTTGCGGCTCCTCATGGGCGGGCTGATCAACGATCTGCTTCCGGCCGTGCTGGTGTTCGCCTTCCTGGCCGCGGCCGATGCCCTGGATCGGCAGGCCCCCCGGCATCGGGGGATCGCCTTGCGGAACTTCCTGCGCCTGCGCTGGGACCGAGTGGATGTCGGGCACGCCAGTCTGCGGGGATTTCTTCTCGGGCTGGTGGCCGGAGGCGTGTTGGCGGGGGCCACATGGCTCCTTTCCTGGCTCCCGGGGGCGCGGGTGGCCTTGCAGCCGAGGGGATTCTTCTTCTACGGGATCAATTCCGCCCTCCCCGCGGTGGTGCTCGGGGTGTACTTCCTGCAGATCGCCATGGTGGAGGAGTTGGGATGGCGTCATTTCGCGGGCAACCTGTTCCTGCGGCTGCGCCTGGGGCCGATCCTCGCCGTGGCCATCCCGGCGGTGGTGTACGGGGCTTCCCACGCGGGGCTCGATTTCCTCCCTCCCGCCGAGCCCTGGTGGGCGCGGGTGATTCCGATCGCCCTGGTGGGTGGGTTGTGGGGGTGGGCCTTCCTGCGATGGGATGCCCTGACGGTATTCCTGTCCCACTGGGCCTGCGACCTGTTCCTCTTCAACCAGCCCCGTCTGGCGAGCGCGTCCACCGGGGTGTGGCTTTCCGCGCTGGCCTGCATCGCCCTTCCCCTTCTTCCGGCCGCAGTGAATCTCGGGATCCGTCTGACGCGCAAGGCGCGCCGAATTCCCAACGAGGACTGGAACGACGAAAGCGATTTCGACGGGACCGATCCCGTGTTCGATCCGGAGTCGGCCTTCGATCCGGTGGACGAAGCCGAGCCTTCCACCCCCGAGGAGCCCGAGGACGAGCCCCCCTCCGGACCGCGGAATTGAAACCCTTCCGGGTGGGGTCCCTTCCCGCGGAAGGAGCTTGACGTGGAACTCCTCGCCCTGCTCCTGTCCGTTCTCGCGGGCTACTCCCTGCCCTGGATGCCGGATTCGTCGGGCCGCACCCAGGCCGAATTGTGGCTCGATCCCTATTATTCGGCGGTCAACGCGACCCGCTCCCTGGTGGAAGCTCCCATCCCTCGTCTCGACACGCGAGCCGAGGGCGGGGTATACTGGTGGCTGATGCGACGCCTACCGTTTCCCAGGGATGTGCTGGTGGAAGCCAGCTTGAATCCTCTTCCCGTCGGGGGGTGGGCCTTGAGGAAATTCGACCCCGGCACCTGGGAGGCGGCTCGCGTCGGGGAGGTCAACCTGGTGGAATCGGTCACCCGCGGATTCCCCGAACCGTGGGCGTTGTCGTTGTTCCTCGGCAACGTGGTGAATCTCGTCTCCCAGTCCGACACGACCCGGGTGAACGGCGTCGGGTATTCGGGACTGCTCGTCTCCTGGGGGGCTTGGCACCTGGTGGAGAACCGCATGGTCCGCGACGACTGGTTCGAGTCGGAGATCAAGCTCAAGGGCGACGACATCCAGTCGCGCCGGAAACTGACCTGGTCCTACCGGTTGGGATGGAGGGAGCATCTCCATCCGGGGATCCACGACGCGCTGTACCTCTCCATCTCACGGCGCCGGACCGATTTCGACGCCTCCGGTCTGGATCCCTTCCGCAATGCCTCCATCGAGGGACGGATCGATTTCGATCGCGCCGACCTGCCCCGGCCGAGTCCCTTGCGCATGTCGCTCCTCCTGGGCAAGAAATTTCCCGTGCCTTCCGGCGCCTGGGCCTTCTCCCTCTCCGCCGGCGTGCTCCACGAAGCGCGCACGGGATACGACGGCGACCTCGCCCATGCCGCCCCCCGACGGTGGACGCTGCTCCTTCGTCCCAACGTGGAGTGGTGATGCAACCCGGGGAGTCAGGCGTCTTCCAATGCCCGGTGACGGGGAGGCAGTGGGAATCCCGCCCCGAGTGGGTGGTCACCCATGCCCGGTCGTCCTTCCGGTTCCACGTCCTCGATGGACAGATCGTGCTCTGCCGGACTTTCGGGTCGACCTCCCGCGAGGATGTCGAGGTCTACATCGCCACCTTGGAATCGATCATCGCGGAATTCCGTGCCGACGGTCGGCAAATGGTGCTCATGGAGGATTACACCCAGCTCCACGAGACAGACGGCGAAGCCCGCAAGGTCTACACCGATTACCACATCCAGTACCAGGAGCGCTGGAAAGGAATCCTCTTCTTCGGGATGAATCCGTTCCTGAAACTGCTCATGCGGTTGTCGAAGAGGATCCTTCCCCTGCGTCTGACCGTCGAGGCGTGGGGCAGCTACGCCCAGGCGCTGGCGCGCGCCGGCGAGCTTCTCGGGAGACCCCTGGAACCCTTTTCCGTGGCCCCCCAGGAATCGGGAAAAGGATGGCACTCCGCGGCGTTGAATGTGGAATTCGTTCCTCTCGACGAGTTGGGAGTGCTTCGCGTGCGCGTCCACGGTCGGCTGCTTCCCGAGGAGGTGCAGCCCTTGTTCCGCGCCTACGAGTCGTTCCTGGCCGAGCAATCCCCGCCACCGGGCAAGTGGTTCCGGTTGATCGACTACTCGGGTCTGGTGTCCTGGGATACCACCGGATTGTGGCGCGTCCTGCGGGAATTCCATCGCATCGACCACCTGTTTCCTCCCCGGTTGCGTCTGGTCCGCGGCATCCCTCGGGACCTGCGGGCGCGCATGGCCATCGGTTGGTTGCGCTGGATGGGAAGTCTCGCGGAGGCCGAAACCGAAGGGGAGCTGCTGGAGATCGTCCGGCGGGTGAGGAAACTGGATTCCCCGCATCGGGGAGTGTCCAGGATCTGGCACAACTTCCTCGATCGCGTCTTCCGCCACGACGAGGTCCTGGCCCACGGGCTGATGGTCTTCATCGGGGAGCTGCAGTGGGACGTGGCGGGTTCCGGGCAGAATCCCTACCCCGAGGGGCACCCCTTCCACAAGGTCGCCGATTCCCTGTTGGTGGTGAAATCCGACTTCGACGACCTGTTCCTGGAACGGGATCGCCGGGAACGGGAGCTGGAAGCCGCACGGGAGCGCGCCGAGGAGGTCAATCGCCTGCAGGCGCGTTTCCTGGCCAATGTGAGCCACGAGATCCGCACTCCTCTCAACGCCGTCCTGGGCATGGGCGAGCTCCTCGGCGACACGCGTCTGGATGCGCGCCAGACCGACCTCCTGCGCACCTTGCGGCAATCGGCGCAGGGTCTGCTGGGCGTCATCAACGACATCCTCGACCTGTCGCGCATGGAGGCGGGGGAGTTCCGCCTGTCCTCGGAGCCGTTCGACCTGGGCTCCCTGCTCGATGAAGTGGGCGGGATGATCGGGTACCTCGCCAGCACCAGGGGTCTGGAATTTCGCATGGAAAGGGCTCCGGATCTCCCCAAGGGGCTCCAGGGGGATGCCATCCGCATTCGCCAGATCCTGGTGAATCTCGCGGGAAACGCCGTGAAATTCACCGATTCCGGTGGGGTGGTGGTGCGGGTCCGCGCCTCGGGGACCCGCGACCCCGACCTGTTGCACATGTCCATGGAAGTGGAGGATTCCGGGCCCGGGATCCCGCCCGAAAAGGTCGAGGAACTCTTCCGGCCGTTCAAGCAACTGGACGGATCGTTCACGCGGCGACACGGAGGTACCGGCCTCGGTTTGGCGATCGCGCGCAATCTCGCCGAACGCATGGGAGGAGGGATCTCCGTCCACGCGGGACCGGTCCGGGGAACCATCTTCCGGTTCGAGGCGATCCTGGCGCGCGCCGAACCACCCCCGACCTCGGTGGACACCTCCCAGGACGATTCCCGTCGCATGGAAGGGCGAGTCCTGCTGGCCGAGGACAATCGGGTGAATCAGAGGGTCGCCATCGGGTTGCTGTCCAAACTGGGCATCGAAACCATCGCCGTCGACAACGGAAGGATGGCCCTGGAAACCCTGAAACGACGCGCCGGGGATTTCCGCTGCGTTCTGATGGACATCCAGATGCCGGTCATGGACGGCCTGGAGGCGGTGCGCCGGATCCGGGCGGGAGAGGTGGGCGAGGTTGCCGCCAAACTGCCGATGCTCGCCCTCACGGCGCATGCGATGGATGGCGATCGGGAAGTGTTCCTCAAGGCCGGGATGGACGGGTACCTGTCCAAGCCCATCCGGCTCGGTCAGTTGCGGCAAGCCCTGGAGGCGATCCTGCTCGAATCCGAGTGATTCCGGCGGAAAGGGGCGGTGGGGGGATTTCGCCGGAATCCGGGATCCTGTCGACAATCCTCGGGGGCATCTCCGGGGGGGGGAAGGAGCTGCTTTCCGCTCGCGGCCGGGGGGGGGGCTCAGCGGTTGCCGAACCGCAGATTCCAATTGCCCGTCAGGGACAGGCCGAAGGAGGGGGATCGACTGCGGAACACGTCGGGGATTCCCCAACGCCCTTCGATCCCGAAGGCCTGGGTGCGAGTGGCATGGTAGGTGAATCCCCCGATGGTGTGCACACCGGCGGCCAGGGTGCGATCGAACCCCATGGAGGCGGAAACTCCCGGGCCCACGTAGGGAGCGAAGCGAGCGTTGGAGCCCAGAGGATGCCACAGCAGTTGCGTCGGGACCGACAAGGCGAAGGAGTCCAGTCGGGCGAGATCCAGGAATGTGGCCTCCAGGTCCGTTCTCCAGGTGAAGTATCGGCTGATCGCGTATTCGGCGGTCATGGCGGCACTGGGAACGAAGACGCTCCCTTTCTGCGAAAGACCGACGCGCCCACCGAAGGTCCAGGAACCGGACCAGGCGGAGAGGGACAGACCCAGAAGGATCGCGGGTGTGGATCGGAAGATCATGGACGGGAAAAGGTAGCCAGACTTGTCCCTCCGGTTTTCCGGGGGGGGTTAGCTTTCCCGGGATGCCAAACATCGACACCGAACAATTGATCGAATACGCACTCCCTCTTTCCTGGGTCCTGGGGGGCTGGATCGTCGGCTGGATCCTGGAACGAGTGATCGTGGGCCGCCTCCGGTCCATGGCTCGGCGCACGTCCTGGAAAGGCGACGATCTCCTGGTCGATGGGGTGCGCGGATTGGTCCGGTTCGCCTTCCTGATCCTGGGCATCCACATGGCCATCCTGCAGATGCCCATCGGGGGCGGGGTGTCGAGCATCCTCGGCAAAGGCGTCGTGATCGCTTCCATCCTCCTGGGAACCGTCCTGGTCTCCCGGATCGCCACCGGGGCGGTGGCGATGTACACCTCGCGTGTGGAGGGGGTCCTGCCGTCCACCAGCATCTTCCTGACCCTCACCCGCGTGGCCATCTTCGTGCTGGGCGTCCTGATCTCCCTGCAATCCATCGGAATCTCCATCGCACCGTTGCTGACGGCCTTGGGTGTTGGGGGATTGGCCACCGCCCTGGCTCTGCAGCCCACCCTCTCGAACCTGTTTTCCGGCATCCAGATCCTCGCCTCGCGGGCCATCAAGCCGGGAGACTTCGTGCGGCTGGATTCGGGGGAGGAGGGGTACGTGCAGGACATCTCCTGGCGCATCGCCGTGATCCGCACGGTGGCCAACAACCTGATCCTGGTTCCCAACGCCAAACTCGCCGACGCCGTGGTCACCAACTACCATGCCACCGACAGCCAGCTCGCCCTGGTGATCCCGGTGGGGATCGCCTACGACACCGATCTGGAAAAGATGGAGCGCGTGACCCTGGAAGTGGCGCGCGAAATCCAGACCCAGGTCGCCGGTGGGGTGGAGGACTTCGAGCCCCTCATCCGGTATTCCGAATTGGCCGATTCCTCCGTGAACCTCAAGGTCATCCTGCGGGTACGGGAGTGGGGAGATCAATCTCCGGTCCGCTCCGAATTCCTGCGGAGGATCCTCCTCGCCTACGCCCGCGAAGGCATCGAAATCCCCTTCCCCCAGAGGGTCATTCACAACGCGAGGTAAGTGTTTTCCCCTCGCAAACCGTTGCGAGTGTTACATTTCCGCGTCTCTTCTTTTTTCCGAAAGGATCCGTCATGGCCGTTCCCAAGAGAAAGCATTCGGCCCAGCGTCGCGACAAGCGGCGCACGCACTACGTCATCAAGGCCAAGGGTCTTGGAAAGTGCGATCACTGCGGTCAGCCCAAGATGCCGCATCGTGTCTGCTCCAAGTGCGGATACTACGCGGGCAAGGAGATCCACGCCCCCATCGAGACCTACTAGGCCCGGAGTCATCCATGGTCCGCATTGCCCTCGACGCAATGGGTGGGGACCTGGGGCCTGAGGCGGCCGTCGAAGGCGCTCTCCAGGCTCTGCGGTCCGCTCCCGGTCCGATGGCTGTCGTCCTCACGGGCGACGAGCCAACCCTCCAAGCCCTCATCGAGGCGAAGGGCGGATCTGAACTCCCGGTGAAGGTCGTTCCCACCACCCAAGTGGTGGACATGTCCGACACGCCTACTGTCGCCCTGAAGCAGAAGCCCGACTCCTCCTTGGTGGTATCGGTGGGACTGCAGAAAAAGGGGTTGGTCGATGCGTCGGTCAGTCCCGGGAACACCGGTGCC
Organism: Fibrobacteria bacterium; assembly: GCA_020633825.1. Taxonomy (GTDB): domain Bacteria; phylum Fibrobacterota; class Fibrobacteria; order UBA5070; family UBA5070; genus UBA5070. The sequence continues at coordinate 760,996 of JACKCV010000001.1, forward strand.
ATGATGGCGGCCAGCCTCATGATCCTCGGCCGGGCCGGCAAGATCAGCCGCCCCACCGTCGCCACCGTGCTGCCCACGGCCACGAACAAGTTCGTGATGGTCGATTCGGGGGCCAACGTCGATGAGAAGCCGCTCCAACTGGTCCAGTTCGCCCATTGCGGCGCGGTCTATTCGCGTCTGGTGCGTGGGGTCGAATCCCCGCGCGTGGCTTTGCTGAACATGGGCGAAGAAGAGAGCAAGGGCTCCGAGGTGGTGGCCGAGACGCACCAGCTGTTGAAGGCTTCGGGTTTGAATTTCGTGGGCAATGTCGAAGGAAACGATCTCCCCAAGGGTGGGTTCGATGTCCTCGTGACGCCTGGATACACGGGCAATGTGGTCCTGAAGCTCTACGAAGGGATGGGGGAGTTCATGTACCGCTCCTTCGCCCAGCATCTCCAGGGGCCGCAGTGGAAGGACTTCTTCCAGACCTGGTCCTACGAGAACGAAGCCGGGGGATTGCTCCTGGGCCTCGACGGCACCTCCGTCATCATGCATGGCCGCTCCAATCCCAAGGCGTACGTGTCGGGTCTGAACGTGGCCTGGCGCATGGCCTCCCAAGGTGTGCACAAACGGATCGCCGAGGCCGTCGACGTGCAGGAGCCGACCGCGTGATCTTCCGGGCTGGCGTGGTCGAAGTGGGACAGGCCCACTTCGGGGAACTGGTGGACAACGATGGCCTGGTGCAGAGGGGCGTCGACACCAGCGACGAATGGATCCGCTCGCGTTCGGGCATCGAACGGCGCTGGTTCCTCCCCGCCGACGATCCGCGCAAGGTCTCCGATGTCGGGGCCGAAGCCCTCCGGGACGCCCTCGCCCGGGCGGGCTGGGATGCGAATTCCCTCGACGCCATCGTCTGCGCGACCTCCCAACCCGATTTCGCCGCCTATCCCGCGACCGCCTGCATCATCCAGGAGAAGGTCGGCGCTCGGAACGCCTTCGGGCTCGATGTCACCGCCGCCTGCACGGGATTCGTCGCCGGGCTGAACATCGCCTCCAATTACATCGCCGTTGGCCAATGCCGACGCGTGGCGCTGGTCTGCGCGGAACTGAATTCCCGCATCCTCGACTTCTCCGACCGCAACACCTGCGTCCTCTTCGGCGATGGCGCCGCGGCGGTTCTGCTGGAAGCCCGCGAGGATGGTTCGGGAGTCCTGGGTTCCGAGCTCCGTAGCGACGGGAGCCTGGTTCCCATCCTCGACGCCCCGCTCATCCGCATGGATGGCAAGGCCGTCTACCGCTGCGCCGTCACGGAAATGCCCGCCATCACCCGGTCGCTTCTCCAGCGACTCGACCTGGGCATCGAAGACGTCTCCCTGCTGGTCCCCCACCAGGCGAACATCCGGATCATCCAATCCACCGGAGACAATCTGGGCATTCCCTCCGAAAAGGTGATGGTGAACGTCCAGAACTACGGCAACACCTCCTCCGCCACAATCCCCATCGCTCTGCGCCAAGCGCTCGACGAAGGCCGCATCCATCCGGGTGATCTGGTCCTGACGGTTGCCGTCGGTGCGGGGATGATCTGGGGCGCCAACCTCATCCGCTGGTGAACACCATGAAGACGCTCTTTCTCTTCCCCGGACAGGGATCCCAATACCTCGGAATGGGCAAAGCTCTTGCCGACAACCATCCCGGGGCCGCCAAGCTCCTGCAGGAAGCCGACGAGGTCCTAGGCTTTTCCCTTTCCGGCTTGATGGCCAACGGCCCCGAGGAAGACCTCAAGGCCACCCAGAACACGCAGCCGGCCTTGTTCGTCGTTTCCCAGATGGCCGCCTTGGCTCTGCAGGAAGAAGGGATCGTTCCCGATCTGGCCGCAGGGCATTCCCTGGGCGAGTATTCCGCCCTGGCCGCGTGCGGAGCCCTTTCCTTCGCCGATGGGCTGAGGCTGGTCCGCCTGCGCGGCAATCTGATGGCCGAAGCAGGGGTTCGTCGTCCCGGGGCCATGGCCGCCGTGCTCGGCTTGGATGCCGGTCCCCTCGATCAGGTGTTGGCCGGAGTCGCGGGGTGCGTGGTCTCCGCCAACTACAACAGCCCGGGCCAGATCGTGATCTCCGGCGAAGTCGCATCGGTGGAGGCGGCCATGGAAGCCTGCTCCGCCGCCGGCGCCAAGAAGGTCGTGCGGCTTCCGGTATCCGGCGCCTTCCACTCGCCCCTGATGGAATACGCCCTCGAAGGCCTGCGCGAGGGCTTGGCCCAGGCCACGTTCCGGGCTCCGGTCTGTCCGGTCATCGCCAACGTCGATGCCACCGAACATGCGGACCCGTCGGAATTCCCCGAGCTTCTCGCCCGGCAGCTGGTCAGCCCGGTCCGCTGGGAGGACTCCATGAAGAAGGCCGCTTCCCAAGGTCCCATCCGCGCCGTGGAAGTCGGGGCCGGAAAGGTCCTCATGGGCCTGATGCGCCAGATCGACCGCTCCATTTCCGTCACCCCCGTCGAGACGGTCGACGCCGTTTCCCAGCTGAAGGGAGCCTGATCCATGTCCGAGAAGCCCGTCGCCCTCGTCACCGGAGCCCATCGCGGAATCGGAGCCGCCATCGCCCGCAAGTTGGGTCAGGAAGGTTTTGCCCTGGCCCTGTGCGCGCGCTCGCAAGGACCCCTGGAGACCTTCGCGGCCGAGCTGGCCGCCGAAGGGGTCGAGGTCCGCACTTTCGTGTGCGATGTTTCCGTGGCCGCCCAGGTGGACGCCCTGCTCAAGGGCATCCAGGAAGCCTGGGGACGCCTCGACGCGGTCGTGAACAACGCCGGCATCACCCGCGACGGCCTTCTCCTTCGCATGAAGGAATCCGACTGGGACGATGTCCTCGACGTGAACCTGAAGTCGGCCTTCCTGGTCTCCAAGGCCTCCTTGCGGATGCTGCTGAAGAGTCCTCGTGGACGCGTGGTGAACATCACCTCGGTGGTGGGAGTCATGGGCAACCCCGGACAGACCAACTACGCGGCCTCCAAGGCCGGTGTGATCGGATTCACCAAGGCTTTCGCCCGCGAATACGCCGGCAAGGGACTCACCGCCAATGCGGTGGCACCCGGGTTCATCGAGTCGGACATGACCGAGCACCTGAACGAGGCCCAGAAGGCCGCCGCCTTGCAATCGATTCCCATGGGACGCATGGGGCGCGCGGACGAAACCGCCGCCGTCGTCGCGTTCCTTTGTTCTCCCGCTGCCAGCTACGTCACCGGCCAGGTCCTGTGCGTGGATGGCGGCATGGCGATGTAGTAGCTTTTCACCCCAATACCAAACCCAACAGGAGTCCACAAATGGCTACCGAACTGGAAGAGAAGATCACCAAGGTCATCGTCGAGAAGCTGGGCGTCACCGCCGACAAGGTTCTCCCCGAGGCCAAATTCGTCGAAGATCTCGGCGCCGACAGCCTCGACCAGGTCGAGCTGGTGATGGCCCTCGAGGACGAGTTCAATCTCGAGATCCCCGACGAAGACGCCGAGAAGCTCAAGAGCGTCATCGAAGTCCTGAACTACGTGAAGAGCAAGCAGGCCTGATCTTTCCGGTCCGCGGAAGTCTCGAGCCCGACGCGGACATCTTCCGCGTCGGGCTTTTTCGTTCCCTTCCGGCCGAAGTTTCCGGGGTCCTGCCGGATGCTCTTTCCTGCCGGGCAGGGGGCGCAGGATCGGGGGGCACCTCGGACTTTCGAACATTTTCGCATCTTTGATCGTCTCAGCGGATTCGATTTCCGCCGTCCACAGGAGAGCACTTCATGTCGCAGCGAGTCGTCATCACGGGAATGGGCGTGGTCAGCCCGGTCGGATCCACCGTCGAATCCTTCTGGGATGCCCTTGTGGCGGGACGTTCCGGCATCGGACCGATCACCTATTTCGACACCACCAACTTCGGTGTGAAGATCGCCGGCGAAGTCGAAGGCTTCAACGTCGAGGACTACGTCGAGGCCAAGGAGGCCAAGCGTCTCGACAAATTCCTCCAGTACGCGATCGGCGCCGCGGTGCAGGCCGTGTCCCAGTCCGGACTCGACACCTACGCCGACCTCGACAAGGAGCGCGTCGGCGTGATCGTCGGGTGCGGCATCGGCGGTATCGCGACCATCGAAGAGAATCGAACCGTCTTCCTCAATCGCGGCCCCCGCCGCGTGAGCCCCTTCTTCGTTCCCATGTCCATCATCGACATGGCTCCCGGCATGATCTCCATGCGCTGGGGATTCCAGGGGCCCAACTACGCCGTCGCCTCCGCATGCGCCTCGGCCGGGCACTCCCTGATCGACTCCATGAACATGATCCGACTGGGCAAGGCCGACGTGATGGTCTGCGGCGGCACCGAAGCCGCCGTCACCGAAGTCTCCATCGCGGGGTTCCATTCCGCCCAGGCCCTGTCCACGCGCAACGACGAGCCCACCAAGGCCAGCCGTCCCTTCGACAAGGGGCGCGACGGATTCGTGATGGGAGAAGGCGCGGGCATCTTCGTGCTCGAGTCCGAGGAGCACGCCCGCAAGCGCGGCGCAACCATCCTGGCGGAATTCGCCGGCTACGGCACCACGGGCGACGCCTACCACATCACCGCTCCCCTCCCGGACGGTTCCGGATCGGCCCGCGCCATCCGGGAAGCCCTTCGCGACGCGGGAATGACCGCCGCCGATCTCGACTACGTCAATGCGCACGGAACCTCCACGCCGCTCAACGACAAGATCGAGACCCTCTCGCTCAAGGCAGCCCTGGGCGAAGAACATGCCCGGCGCGTGAGCATCAGCTCCACCAAGTCCATGACCGGCCACTTGCTGGGAGCCTCGGCGGCGATCGAAACCGCGGCCGCCGTCATGGCCATCCGCACCGGCGTCATCCCTCCCACCATCAATCGGGAGGAATCCGATCCGGATTGCGATCTCGATACCACGCCCAACGTGGCCCGCAAGCGGGATGTGCGCGCGGCTCTGAAGACCACGCTGGGATTCGGTGGCCACAATGCCGCTTTGATCTTCCGCCGCTGGAACGGTTGAGTCCCTTGAGATTCCTCCGCCGCTTGGTTCGCCGCCTTGCGGCGGCCCGCCATCCGCTCCGACCGGTCGAACAGGCGTTGGGCCATGTCTTCGCCGACCCGGAATTGCTCGTCCGGGCGCTCTCCCACCGATCGTGGATCAACGCTCAAGGCGGCGATTCCATCGATTCCAACGAACGGCTGGAGTTCCTCGGCGACGCCGTGCTGGATCTGGTGATCACGGATCACCTGTTCCGAACCCGGCCGGGCGAGGACGAAGGGAAGCTTTCCAAGATCAAAAGTCTCGTGGTTTCCGCGAAGGTGCTGGCGGAGGTCGCCCGACCGTTGGGGATCGGGAAGTACATCCTGCTCTCCCGCAGCGAGGAGAAGGCTGGAGGAGGGGAGCGGGAAAGCATCCTGGCCGACGCCTGGGAAAGCATCATCGGGGCGATCTATCTCGACGCCGGGTACCGAGCTGCGGAAGCCTTCCTGCATCGGACTCTCGTGCCACGTCTCGACGAGTTCATGGAAGACGCGACCCTGGCCAACTACAAGAGCGCACTTCTCGAGTACGCCCAGTCCAAGGGGATCGGAGCGCCCCGGTACGAGGTCGAGAAGACCACCGGGCCGGAGCACGGGAAGAAGTACCACGTGCGCGTCCAGCTCCAGGGCGAGACCTGGGGGAAGGGGGCGGGGCTCTCCAAGAAGGACGCCGAGCAAGCTGCGGCGAGGAAAGCCTTGGAGGGCCGGGGGATCACCGTCACCTGATCCCCGCGGGGTAGCTTCCCGGCCAGTTCCCCGAAGGGAAGGGTCAGGGGGTCTTCTTGGAGGGTTTCTTCTCCGACGTCTTCCCCTTGTCCGTTGAGGCCTTCCCGGCCTCCCGAGTCGATTTGGCTTCGGCCTTGCCCTTGGAATCCGAGGAGGTGGCCTTGGAGTCGGGTCTGGCAGCGGGCTTGGAGTCTCCGGCCTCGGTCGGGGGCGCAGCCGCAGCGGGCGATCCCGGGTTGCCAGGGGTCCCCGCTTCCGAGGGAGCGGGGCAGACCGGGCACACTGGTGCCGGAGGGCAGGGGCGAGGAGGTGCGGCGAACACCGAGGAGTACCCGACTTCCGGTCCGAAGACGGCTTTCCAGACGGGTGGGTCCACGGTTCCCGCCGAGGGGGTGCTCCATCTCTCCCAGGCGAACCATTCCAGTCGTTTGGTGCCTTCCAGGAGCCAGGTTTTCCATTTCTCCCGGTTCCACCCTTGGCGGAATCGGGATTCGTAGGCGGGCACCGCCAAGGCCACCGGGTTTCCACCCGAAACGGTCCGGAAGATTTCCGCCGCCCGATCCGTGTGGTAGTCGGAGGTCACGAGGAAGATGGTGTCGACATGCCGCGAACGGAAGAAGGCGACGGCGGCCCTACATTCCTCGATGGTCGACGTCGCCTCGTGACGCAGCTCGGCGATCCTGCCGCGCAATCCGCTGTCCGGAGCCTGGGCCCTGACCTGGAATGTGGAGGCGAAGACCCCGGGGGCGACGAGAGCCCCGGAAATCAGGACGGAATCCGCACGTTGTTGGGAGACGAGTTCGAGGCCACGGGCGGCCCGTTCCCCCTTGGGAACCCATCCGTCGAGGACCAGGACCCACGAGGGGTGGCTGCGGGTCGAATCGTCGCGAACCATGGCTTCCCAGGTGGGGCCGATCCAAACCAGTGCCATTGCCGTGATCCCGAGGAGGCCGAGGCTGACCAGCCACGCCAACAGGGGGCGGCGCCGGGAGGCGGGGCGAGGCTTCCGAGTGATCGAACGTCGCGAAGTCCGTTCGGGTTGGCGCGGGGGATGGCGGTGGACCGGCATGTCGCTCAGGCTTCCTGGGGTGGATCGTTGGGGGGGGAAAGGAGGACGAAACTGGCCGTGGTCCCTCGATGATCCAGCCAAAGCTCCGTCACCAGACGTCGGACGAGGAAGATGCCTCGTCCATGATCGAGGGTCAGGCGCTCCGGGGCACGCGGATCCGGAAGTCGGTCGGGATCGAATCCGGGACCGTCGTCTTCCACGGCGAACAGGCAACGGTCGCTCTCGATGCTCCAAACGCAGCGAGCCGTGGCGTCGGGCCGATCCCGCCCCCCGTGCACCACGGCGTTGACGGTGAGTTCCGAGGCGGCCAACTGCGCCTTGCGGACCAGTTTCTGCGGCCACCCCGCCTTCTGCAACTGGTCGGCGAACTGCTCCACCAGCTCCCAACTCTCCTGCGCGGTCGAGAAGGAAGAGGGAATTCCCGCGAACCCCGGGGGAAAACGAGTCAGGAGGCGTGCGACCTTGCGGGGATGGGCCGAACGGAGGTTCAGGGCGAGGAAGGTCCGATCGTCTTCGCTGCCGTCCTCCTCCGAGCCTGGTTCGAATTCGTCTTCGATCCGGACCAACTCCGCCTCGAGGTCGTCGCCGGGGGCCGCATCGAGCCGGGTGAGGAAACCCTCGTAGCCCAATCTGCGGCCATCGCGTCGAAGTCCTTCGTAGTACCCGTCGGTGAACAGGCACAACCGATCTCCGGAAACCAGGTTGATGTGCGCTTCCTTGTAGCGAGCGGAATCGACGATGCCCAGAAACAGTCCCTGCGAGCCCAACTGCAACACTTCCCCGCCTTTTCTCAGGATGGCCGGACGGGGGTGGCTGGCCCGGCAGTAGCGGAGCTCCAGCGTGTCGAGGTCGAGAATCCCGTAGAAGGCGGTGGCATAGTGGCCGACGGCCAGGGACTGGCGGAGGTCCCGGTTCATGGCGGCCAGGACCTGGGCCGGGGAATTCCCGGTTTGCGCCCGGCTGAGGAAACTCATGCGGACCAAGGCGGCCTCGAAGGCTGCCGGCAATCCATGTCCGGAAACGTCGGCGATGAAGATCCCCAATCGATTCCCTTCCAGGGGAAGCACGTCGTAGAGGTCCCCGCCGACAGGACGCGAGGGAAGGTACCGGACGACGAACTCGATTCCTTCGACCCGTGGAAGCTCCCGCGGCAGCAGGCCTCCCTGGATCTCGCGGGCCATTTCGATCTCGCCCTGGAGGGATTGGGTCAAGCGACCCAGTGCGGCATTGCGGGCGAGCAGTTCCTGGCGAATCTGGTTGAGCGTGGTCGTTTCCTGGAAATGGAGCACCCAACCGTCGTGGGATCCCGCGGGAACGACATGGATGTCGAAGAGGCGATCCCCCGTGGGAGCGTTCCATCGCCGATCGCGGAAGCTCTTGCGTTCGGTGACGGCGATCAACTCGGTGGGCGGGAGGAAGGTGCCGAGGAGATCTCCCAGGGAGTGTCCCAGCAGGCCCTTCCAGGAGCGCTGCACGAGGTCGGCGAAGGCGCGGTTGGCGCGGACGATGCGGAAGGAATTCGACACCACCACGACGGGGTCGACGAGATCGAACACCGCTTCGAGATGGCGCTTGATCGAGAGCACGCGGTGCACCCGAACCAGCCAGATCCCGGAGGCGGCCAGCAGGGCCACGAGAAGCCCGATGAGGGCGAGCTCAGACATGGCGCGACGTCCGGCGAAGGGAGGCTCGCTCGGGGGAAGGAGAACGGTCGGCCCCGTGGAGGGCGACGGTGCAAGCGAGACGGGCGCCCGAAGCGTCTTTCCTGGCTGAACACGGCAAGGCCGCCGTCCTGGATCTCGTGGCCGAGGTCATCTACAGGTCCGCGACGAGGAGGAGGGCATCTTCGTTGTTGTCGGCGTAGTACGCTCGTCGCACTCCGACCCTGCGATACCCGATTGATTCGTAGAGTGCGATGGCGGCCGAGTTTCCGGCGCGGACCTCCAGGTGGGCGAAATTCGCTCCCCGGGATTTGGCCCACTGGTGCGTCCGAGCCAGGAGAGTCCGGGCGAGTCCCTTCCTGCGCCAGGAAGGGGAAACCCCGATGTTTCCCACGTGGAGTTCATCGAGGACCGTCCAGGCGCAGATGTACGCCACAGGACCCGTCTCGGGAAGTTCCCCCACCCAGGAAAACCCGGATTCCCCTCGAAGGAGCTCACCTTGGAAATTCGCCGGCCCCCAGGGGTGCGGCTGACAGAGGGCGTCGAGATCGGGCACCGTGCGCAGATCGGCCATCGTCATGGGGCGCCAAGTCGGATTCCCGGGAGGCTCCATCGCGTCGGCGAATTCTTCCGGTACGGCAGGGAGCGATTTCATGGCCGGTATTCCTGTCCGGAAAGAACCATGACCCGTCCGGCGTGCCGGATGTCCAGGCTTCCACGGCAACGAAGGTCTTCGCGCCCCTCCCCGTCGAGCTGGAGTCCGACATCTCCGCTCCAGGAGCAGGAAATGCGGTCGGCCTTCCAGAAGGGAAGTTGTCCAGCTCCCACACGCCCCTTGGAGAACAAGCGGCGGAACATGAGCCCCAGGTAGGAAGCCATGGTGGGAAAACAGGTGACGGTGAGAAGCCCGTCGTCGGGGCGGGTTTCGGCCACACGCAGGAGGCCGGCCGCGTAATTCGAGACGTTGTGGATGGCCACCGTCCGCTTTCCGCCCAGGTTCAGATCCTGGAATTCCTCTCCACGGTGGAGTCGGAGTCGGAAATCCGAGGGGAGGAAGTGGCTCAAACTGGAAAGGCCGGCGCGCGCGAAGCGAGCCTTGTTGAGGAGCACACTGTGGCTTTTGCCGAGTTCCCGGGTGCGTGCGAAGGATTCGGTGGATTTCCCGTCGAGCCCCAGGGACAGGTAGTTCACCATGGTGGCGGTCCCGCCCACGTCCCAGAGATCGAGGGGAGCGGTCCGATCCAGCAGGAACAGTTCGAGCAGGGCGCGCAAGCCCTGTTGCTCGTAGGTTTCGAAGAGACCCAGCTCGCGAGCCAGGTCGTTCCCGGTCCCCAGGGGAATCACCCCCAGGGCGCAGTGGCCGGAATTCGATCGGCGCAGGCCTTCCAAACTCAACCCGATGGTTCCATCGCCCCCGGCCACCACCACGCGATCGACGCTGGAGGAGAGGTCGGAAACCTGCCGGGGCAAATTCTCCCCCGATTCCGAGAAGGAAAGGGTCCAAGCCGAATCCTCCAGACCGAGTTCTCGAAGAAGACCCGGGAGGGATTCATGCACGGTTCGACCAGCTCCGCTTCCAGAGACGGGGTTGACCAGGAAAGCCCAACGGTGACGGGCTTCCCGGTTGGAAATGTGGGTGGCTGGATTGGGCATCGTCCTTCACCGAAATAAGAAAAGGGGGAGGGCTTCGAGGGAAGGGATTTGCATGCGATGGAGCACGACGGCGACGAAGGTGGAGCGACCGGACAAGGAGGATGGGGGAAAGGAGGTCTCGGCGAGGTGGCCGGAAGGCGTCCGGGTCAGGGCGCCAAGGTGTAGACGACCCTCACGAGATGCTCGCGCAGGATCTGGCGCAGCTTCGGGGGGTCCGTCTCGGCCGCCAAACCGCGGACGGACCAGCCTCGCCATCGAGCCGACCACACGGCCCGGGGAAGGTGCCAGGATTGGCTGACGACGACGATGCTTCCGCCCGGTTCCCCGAGGTTGCGGATGGTGGAGCGGGTGTCCACCCCCTGCCGGTCGAGGACGATCCGTTCCATCGGAATCCCCTGGTGGAGCATCCATTTTCCCATGGCGTCGGGCTCGGAGTACCCGCCTTGGATGCTGGTTCCGGAGAGAAGAATCCGACTTTGGGGCCAAGCTCGCGCCGACAGGAGAGCAGCCTCCATGCGCTGGGTCATGATGCGCGAGAGGCTCCCATCGCGTCGCACGGACGCCCCGGGGACCACGATCCAGTCGGGGGGTGGTGGTTCCGGACTGTCCAGGAGCTGGCGTGAACCCACGAACCAGACCGTGAAATCCGCCAGGATCATGAAGGCCAGCAGAAGGGAAGCCGCCCGGACGAGCCAGACCAGCACGGAGCGCGAGACCCGTCGCCGGACCGATGGTTTCGGCTCGTCCAGCGTCTCAGAGCCCCAGTTGCATCTGCCGGTTCTGCTTGTTCAGTTCCTCATCGGGGTATTCCCCGGAGAAGCAACCCGTGCAGAACTGTCCTTCCAGCTCTCGAGCGGCTTGGACCATCCCCTCGATGGAGAGGTACCCAAGGGATTCGACGCCGAGATATTTCCGCATGTCCTCGATCGACATGTTGGAGGCCAGGAGTTCGGACTCGGTCGGGAAGTCCATGCCGTAGAAACACGGGCTCCGAACGGGGGGAGAGGAGATGCGGACATGGATTTCGGAGGCGCCAGCCTCGCGGACCATCCGGCAGAGGCTGCGGAGAGTGGTTCCACGAACGATGGAGTCGTCGACCAGGACCACGCGGCGCCCTTTCAGGACTCCGGGGATCGGATTGAATTTCAGCTTGACCTTGTTTTCGCGCCCGGCTTGGGTGGGATCGATGAAGGTTCGGCCGACGTAGTGGTTGCGGAGGAGGCCGATTTCGAAGCGGATCCCGGATTTGTGGGAGAATCCCAGCGCCGCGGTGTTGGAACTGTCGGGAACCGAGATCACCACATCGGCGTCGGCGGGACTCTCCGTGGCCAGCTGCTTTCCGAGTCGGCGGCGGATCTTGTCGCAGGAATGTCCGAAAATCAGGCTGTCGGGGCGGCTGAAATAGACGAATTCGAAGATGCAATGGGCCCTGCGAGGGCTTTCGGCGATGCGGATGGATCGGCAGCCCGTGTCGTCGATGACCAACAGTTCACCGGGCTCGATGTCGCGCACGTAGGTCGCCCCGAGCAGATCGAAGGCGCAGCTTTCGGAAGCGACGACCCAGGCTTTGTCGAGCCGTCCCAGGCACAGGGGGCGGATTCCCATGGGGTCCCGCGCCGCCATCAGCCGATCCGGTGCGAGCATGGTGATGCAGTACGATCCCTTGACCTGCAGGAGCGCCGACTTGATGGCCTCTTCGAGGCTGGGGGCGGGATGACGCGCAGTCAGGTGGAAAAGCACTTCGGTATCGGAGGTGCTCTGGAAGATGTGCCCGAGTTCTTCGAGCTTCCCGCGGAGATCGCGGGCGTTGTAGAGGTTGCCGTTGTGGGCGATCGAAAGGGGGCCTCGCTTGTGGCGCACCAGGAAGGGCTGGGCGTTGACCACGGAGGATCCGCCCGCCGTGCTGTAGCGCACATGCCCGATGGCCGCGTTGCCCGCGGGCTCGCCGTGCTCCTGCATGTACTCCGTCAGTCGGGCCACGAGGCCCATCTGCCGGACGAGGGTGATGTCCTTGCCATCGGAAGTGGCTACACCGGAAGACTCCTGCCCTCGATGTTGCATGGCGAACAGCCCCATCGCAGCCGCACGGCTGGCATTGGCGTATCCCCAAATCCCGATGACTCCGCACTCTTCATGTATTTCGTCGACCATGGATAGGGGGGAAAGGTACACTCTTCCAGGTCGAGAATCCCGAATGATCCGCGCTGCGAGCGGGTAAACCCCTCGCTCCGGGCCGACGGCTCCAGCGGACTCCATGCGGCCGATCCCCCCCCCTCCAGGGAAAAGGGGGGGAGGACGGTGCGGCCCATTTCCGCGAGGATGGAAATGGGGCGATGGGGAGTTTCCCTCTCGCCTTCATGAAGAGTAGCGAGCGACCAGGCCCGCGTCTGTGATGCGCATCACTTTGAAGGATCCGCCCCGGCGATGGGCCGCTCGGAGGTGCGGCCGGAATCCGTCAGACGGAACCGGGATCCCGGGTCGCATCCAGCCAGACGCCCTCGATCTCCTCGGCCAGACGGGGCCACGAAAAGCGTCCGCGGATCAATTCCTGACCGTAGGAGCCCATCGATCGGGCCAGCTCGGGGTTTCCGAGGATCCGGTCCAGGGCCTCCGCGAGGGCGACCGCATCCCCCGGGGGGACGAGGAGGCCGGAACGACCGTCCTCGACGACGTCGGGGATGCCTCCCACATCGGAGCAGACCACGGGCTTTCCGTGGGCGTAGGCCTCCAAGGGAACCGTCCCGAGCCCTTCGGTGTCTCCCCGGGAGTCGATCACGGAGGGAAGGCAGAAGACCGAGCATCGGGCGTAGAGGGCGGACAATTGCTCGGCATCGACCCTTCCCGGAAAGGTGATCCGGGCCGCGGCGGGGGAACGCCTGGCCAGCACCTTCAACGACTCGGTCTGGTCGCCGTGGCCGCAGACCACAAGGTCGGCTTCGGTCCGGAGGTGTTCCATGGCCTGCAACAAGGTGGGAATTCCCTTGCGCTCCACGTGCCGTCCCACGAACAGGATGACGGGCCGGCCTTCCGGCGGCGGCGGAGGAGCTTCCGATGGGGTGGACGCTCCTCCGTAGGGGATCACCGCGATGTCGGTGGCCCGGATGGAACGGACTTGTCCGGCCGTGTAGCGGGAAATGGCCACGACCTTCCGGGACATGGCCACGGCCAGGGAGAGGAAGGGGGTGACGAACGGGAACTTCCGGCGCAGAAGCAGCTCCGCCAGATAGAAGTGCGTGACCACGGGAATCCCCAGGAGCCAGGCGGCCGGCAGGGCGCACAGGGCATGGGGGAAGGGCCAATGCACATGCAGCAGATCCGGGCGTTCCCGCCGGCAGATCTGGAACGCACGCCATGCGCCGCACAGGATGTACGGGACCGCCAGGAGTTGCATCCACGGGCGGCGGGCGATCTTGTTGGGTGCCCCTTCCTCCCCGGTGAGGATTTCCAAGGAGGCTGGAGCGTACCGGAACCGATGGACCGCGATCCCATCGATTCCATGCGAGCGAAGTCCCCGCCAGGCCGGAGCCAGGACCAGGGATTCATGTCCCCGTTCGGACAGGTGGTGGAGCATCGTCCGCAGCCAAGGAACCTCGGGATCGTCCTGCCTGCGCGGGTACACCGAAACGAGATGCAGGACCTTCATGGCGTCAGTCGACGAGATCGAGCACGGTCGCCAAGGAGGCGGAAAGCATCGCGTGCAGCACGGGCGGAGAGAGCCGGACCTTCAGCTTTCCGCCGCGACTGCGCGCCCCCAACTGGAGGGCCATCAGGGAGGAGATGATCTCGCTGGGGTCCCCGGCGCGGGATCGGGCGTCGAGCACCAGTCGGCCTCCATGCACCTGGAGGATTTCCAGGACGGCGGCGGCTTCCTGGTCGGCTTGGGTTCGTTGGGCGGGGAGGACCCACACCTTCCAGACCTGGCCGTCGATGGTCATGGGGGTGCCCATGGATCCCATTTGCAGCGACGGGGGTTTCCGCCACGGGGCCAGGAGTTTCATGACCTGCTCGATCTTTTCCGGCGATTTCACTCCGGGGGCGTCTTCGAGGCCGGAGTTCAAGTCGAGTCCGTCGGGGGTGCACGATTGGAGAGCCGAGGCGATGTTCTCCAGTTGCAGCCCTCCGGCCAGGAACCAGGGCGAGGGCGGCCGCAAAGGAAGGAGGGTCCAATCGAAGGTCTTCCCGGTACCGCCGGAAACGCCCCCGGAAGCGGTATCGAACAGACGAACCGCAAGCCCCTTGAATCGCGTCACGATGGCGGGATCCCACCCCAGGCTGACGCCGAAGGCCTTCCAGACGGGATAGGGGATCTGCGCGCAGAAGGCCGGGGATTCGTCCCCGTGGAGCTGCACCGCGTCGAGCTTGAGGGTGCGGGCGATGCTCCCGATTTCCTCCGCGCTCTGGTTGCGGAACACCCCGACGAAGGGAACGCGTCCTCGGGCAGGCTGGATCAGCTTGGCCGCGTCCTGGGGAGAAATGAACCGGGAGGAGCCGGGAACGAAATTCAACCCGACGTGGTCGACGCCGTGGGCGAGACAGGCCTCGAGACCTGGGGGTGTGGTGATGCCGCAGACTTTGACGCGAAGCGTAGGAATCCTCCTGTTGAGGGCTGACGTGTCTAATTTAGGAGTCTCCGTGGCGCCTGCGCGGATCCGAGGAGGGAAACACCACAATGAGCCTCAACTCCACACTGCTCAAGCTTCAGGGAGTGGGATACGCCTACGAGGCGGGGAACACGGCTGTTTTCGGCGTCGACATGGCGATCAACGCCGGCGAGATCCTTCTGGTCACCGGGGCGAACGGCGCGGGAAAGACCTCGCTCCTGAAATTGATCGGGGGATTCCTGTTGGCCTCCGAGGGCCGCATTTCCTTCGATGGCGCCGACATGGTCGACATCCCCGAGTCCCGATTGGACGAGTGGGTGGCCTTCGTCCGCACCGAAGGAGAAAAGGCCCTGGTGGGACCCACGGTCGAAGACGAACTGGCCCGGGCGTGCCGGATGAACGGTCTTTCGGGAGCGGCCATCCCCGAACGGGTGGGACAAGCGCTCTCCGCCGTGCAGCTTTCCGGGGCCAAATCCTGGTACCTCGACGAGATGTCGATGGGGGAGCGGCGTCGGGTCGCCTTGGCCGCGGCCTTGATCGGTCGACCGCGCATGGTCATCCTCGACGAGCCTTTGAGCGATCTCGATGCCCAGGGCGTGAAGGTCGTCGATCGGATCCTCCACGATCTGGCGCGCCGAGGACTGGCCATCGTGTTCTCCAGTCATCATCTCGATCCCGCCGTGGCTTTGGCCGACCGCCTGGTCGTCCTCGATCAGGGCGGAGTTGTCGCCGACGGCGCGCCTTCGAAGGTCCTCGGCGACATCGATCTCCTGCAGGCCGCGGGGCTTCCGTTGCCTCCCGGCGTCGATCTCGTCCTGCGCCTCCAGGCGCGCGGATTGGTCCGTGTGGACAAGCTCCCCGTTTCTTCCGAGGAAGCCGTGGAGATCCTGCTGACGCAACTTTCCTGAGCGTTTCGAGGGGAAGGGGGCTGTCGAGGAACCGGGCCTCGGTTTCGGATGATTCCTCCCTCGCACTTCGGTCGTGTGAAATAGGACAATCGAAGGGATGTCCGGCCTAACGACATTCCTGGAATCTCAGTCCGATTTTCAGGCCGTGGTCAGCGCCTTGTCCTGGTTGTTGGCCATGCGGGTTCGTCACCGGATCCAGGGTCAGCCTGCACCTTGGCTGGATGCCGGGTTCGCGTGTCTCTCCTTGGGAGCCCTGGCTCGGGTGTTCCCGCAATGGGGTCCTGCGGGAGCCGTCCAGCTGTTCCACCTGGCTTCCCTCCTCGGTGGTCTGCTTCTGGCCAGGTCCATCGGCGCGGGATCGAAGCCGACCTTGGTTCGCGGGCTGTGGATCGCCCTGGTCGCCGCCGGGATTGCCTCCACTTGGTGGCCCGGATGGGAGCCCCTGCGCGGTCTGGGGTTGGCCTTCGCCTGCATGGGATTCCTGGCCGGGAAGGCATTGCGTCACCGCCGCGGAACCGACCGTGTCGACTCGTTCCTGCCGGGTGTCCTTCTGGCTCTGGGGTTCGGACTGGGGCCGGTGCAAGGGGCGATCTGCACCCTGGCCGGAGCCCTCCTGCTGGTCGCCTTGGATCTGTGGTGCACGGCCCGTGAAAACCGGAGCTCGGGTTGGGTGCTGCGCGGGATCCTCGTCGGGCTGACCAGTGTCGCGCTGATGGTGGGAGGGTGGGGGGCCGCGCAATGGAGAGGAATGCAGAAGGCCGCCGATTTGAAGGGCATGGTGCGGGAACAAGCCCGCCAGATCGCCGATGCCACCCCGATGCGTTGGTCCAAGGCCCTGAAGTTCGATTCCGCCGATCTGGGGACGCCCGTGGAGCAGGAGTTCCGTCGGGCGTTGGTCGCGACGTCCCGGGCGACCGGAAAATCCATCGTCTACACCATGCGCCGGGTGGGGGAGGAGATCCGCTTCGGCCCCGAAAGCATCGAGCCGGGAACTTCCCTGGCTTCGGTCCCCGGGGATCCGTACCAAAAGCCGCCGGCGGAGCTTTCCCGCGTCTGGCTCGATCGGCACCCACGGTCGGCGGGACCCTACCAGGATGAATTCGGACGTTTCGTGTCCGGCTTCGCCCCGGTCACGGACCCCGGAACGGGGGAGGTCCTCCTGGTGGTCGGAGTGGATCTCACGTTGGTGCATTGGAATTCGGATCTGGCGCGCGCGAGGCTCCCGCCTCTCCTGCTGGCCTTGCTGGGCGTCGTGTTGCTGCAGTGGGGTCTGCCCCTGCGGAGGTCTACTCCCAGACCCGGTCGCCAAAGATTCCAAGGTCGGCGGGAATCCATCCTCGTGGGACTGGCAGGCGGCATCGCCACCCTGGCCTTCGCCTGGCTCGTCGACGAAGGCGAACGCCTCGAGGGGCGACGACCGGTGCGTCTGGAGGCCGAACAATTGGCGCGGCGCATCGGAGACCGGATGTCCCGGCTGGAAAGCGAACTGGAAGCCCTCGCGCGGGCCCTCCGGGAGGCACCGGGATCCTTCGGGAGTCTTGCTCCGCCGCTGCTTCGGCCCGATTGGCTCCAGGGGGTGGCGCTGTTCACGGATTCCGTCGACCAATCCCTCGGAAAGCCGGTGGGGCGCGAGGCGATGGACACCGGGCTCCCACGCGGTCGCTGGGCCGCGGAATCGGATTCCGCGAGCTTCCAGATGCGCCTTCCGGTCGGTCTACGGCACGATCAGGTCGCGGCGACTTTCGAGCCGAGGAAGGTGCTCGGTCGGATCCTCTCGCGTTCGGTGGGATCCAACACCTGCATCGAACTGACGGATCGAACGGATCCCCTCCCGAGGCTTGTCATCCCGATGCCCGCCTCCTGCCGCTCCGAAACCCTCGCGACGCTTCCCATCTACGCGTTCGGGCGAACCTTCATCCTGGAAGCGAAGTCCTCCTCGGCCTCCGGGCAGGCCCCCTGGTGGGCGCGGTTGTCGATCCTGATCCTGGTGGGGGGTGGAGGATTGTCGGCGATGGCGGCGGTCGTGGTGGCTTCCCTGCAGCGTCGCGAGCTCTATCTCGAAGGGCAGGTCCAGGAGCGGACCGGCGAATTGGCGCGCTCCGAGGAACGGTGGCGCTTCGCCTTGGAAGCGGCCGGCGACGGTCTCTGGGACTGGAACGTCGCCACGGGTCTGGCGTTCTATTCCGGAAGATGGATCGAAACCCTGGGGATGTCGGACCAGGATCTGTCGGGCACGATCGATGATTGGAGATCGCGACTCCACCCCGAAGACCGGCAGCGCGTCCTGGCCGACCTGGATCGTCATCTGGCGGGCAGGGCGCCCACCTGGCAGAGCGAGCATCGGATGCGACGCAGGGACGGAACCTGGATCTGGGTGATGGACCGGGGTCGCGTCGTCGAGCGCTCCGGGGACGGAGCGCCCCTTCGGATGATCGCGACCCAGACGGATGTCGATCAGCGCAGGCGTTCGATCGAAGGGGTGATCGAGCGCGACCGACTTCTGCGCGGCCTCCTGGAGATGAGTCGGGCCCTGCTTTCCGAGAACGAGCAGGAAAAGGGTCTCCAGGATGCCTTGCGCGAACTGGGGACCGCCACCAAGGCCGATCGCGCCTACATCTTCGAAAACGACGTCGGGGAGGACGGGGATCTGGTCTCGAGCATCCAGCACGAATGGTGCAATGCCGGGATCGAATCCCTCATCGCCGATCCCGAATTGCACGAGATGAGCTACGAACCCTACGGGCCCTGGTTCCTGCAGACCCTGCGGGCCGGTCGTCCCGTCCACGGGCTGATGGACGATTTCCCCGGTTTGTTCCAGGAATCGATGCGTCGCCAGGGGATTCGTTCCCTCGCGATGGTTCCCATCCAGGTCGACGACGACCTGTGGGGTTTCCTGGGGCTGGACGACTGCACCAAGGACCGGGAATGGTCCGATGCCGAGCTCGACCTGCTGGGAACCGCGGGGGCGTTGATCGGAACCGGGATCCGACGGGCGCGCTCGCGTCGGGAGCTCGAGACCCTCACGCGCCACGCCCAGGATCTCGCCGAACAGGCCCAGGAGGCCTCCGCGGCCAAGAGCCAGTTCCTGGCCAATATGAGCCACGAGATCCGGACCCCCATGAACGGGGTCCTCGGCATGATCGGATTGCTCCTCGACACCCGTCTGGATGCCGAGCAGAGGCAATGGGCCGACATCGTGCAGAGTTCCGCGGAGAACCTCCTGGGGATCATCAACGACATCCTCGATTTCTCCAAGATCGAAGCCGGGAAGATGGACATCGAGGAGATCGAATTCGACCTCGCCACGACCATGGACGAAACCCTGGGGATGCTGAGCTCCAGGTCCCAGCAGAAGGGCCTGGAATTGACCTGCCTGGTGGATCCGGACGTTCCGGTCTGGGTGCGAGGGGATCCCGGGAGGATCCGCCAGATCGTCCTCAATCTCGCGGGCAACTCCCTGAAATTCACCGAACACGGGGAAGTGGCCGTCCATGTGCAGCGCGTGGAGGAGGACGACGCCACGGCGGTCCTGAAGTTCTCGATCCGCGACACGGGGATCGGGATCCCCCCCGACCGCCTGGAAGCGCTGTTCCATCCCTTCACGCAGGTCGACGGGTCCACGACCCGCAAGTACGGGGGCACCGGGCTGGGGTTGGCGATCTGCCGCCAGCTGGCGGAGCTGATGGGCGGGGAGACGGGGGTTGAGTCCGAGCTCGGGAAGGGTTCGGTGTTCTGGTTCACCGTACGCATCCAGAAGGTCGATCGCCCCCCTCCTTCCGCATTGGCGGATCTGGAGGGGATCCGTGCCCTGGTCGTGGACGACCACGAGACGAACCGGATCCTGATGAGGACCCTGCTCCAGGGGTGGGGAGCGCACTGCGTGGAGGTCTCCGACGGGAACCAGGCCGTGGAGGCCATCGCCGCCGCCCGTCGCGAAGGTCTGCCCTTCGACGTGGCGATCCTGGACTACCAGATGCCCGGCATGGACGGGGAGGAGCTCGGCCGGAGGATCCTCGGCGATCCGGACCTGCGCGACCTGCCCCTGGTGATGATGTCCTCCCTGGTGAGGCGCGGGGACGCCCAGCGGATGCGCGGGATCGGCTTCGCCGCGTACCTGACAAAACCTGTCAGACAGAAGCAGGTCCGCGAGTGCCTGGAGATCGTGCTGGGAAGATCCTCCAGCATCGAGGATCCGGCCCTGGTCACGGAACACACCGTCCGGGAGGCGGAACGCCGGAAGTTGCGGATCCTCCTGGCCGAGGACAACGTGGTCAACCAGAAGGTCGCCCAGGGTCTGTTGCGGCGTCTCGGCCAGACGGCGGACATCGTCGAGAACGGGATGCTCGCCTTGGATGCCCTGCGCGAGAAGCCCTACGATCTCCTGCTGCTGGATTGCCAGATGCCGGTGATGGACGGCTTCGAAACCGTCCGCGCCCTGCGCAAGCCGGATTCCGGCGTCCTCGACAAACGGATCCCGGTCGTGGCCATGACCGCCAATGCCATGAAAGGCGACCGGGAGCGGTGTCTCGAAGCCGGAATGGACGACTACATCGCCAAGCCCATCGTCGCCTCGGAGTTGGAAGCCGCCTTGCGGAAATGGGCGGGTCTGTTCTAGAGGGACCGTGGGGGGGATCCACCGTCGGGGACGCGGTGGATCCGCCAGGATGCGGCCGACGCCCCCCCGCTGGGGAGCGCTGCCGAGGGGTCAGGCCGCCAGGGGGATCTGCAGGGCCACGGGTTCGCGCGACTGGGAGGGGGCGGAAGGACTCCGCTTCCAGGACGACGCTTCCGGGCGCATGCCATAGCCGGGCAGAAGGTGGCACCAGAGATGGTGGAAGTCCTTCGCCCATAGCTCGTCGAACCGACCGGAGAACAGGACGTGCGCTTCGGTTCGGGCGGGAAGGCGGAGGATCTCCAATCCCGGGGGGGCGAGTTCCGGGTTGTCGGTTTCCAGCCCCACGAAGAACTGGTAGGTCTCGCCTTCGGGAGTCTGCACGAAGCGATCCACGCCGATCCAGGGCTGCTGACGCGCTTGGTCGCCGAGTCGGCCGAGGGCCTGCCAGACGAGCTTGCGGTTGGCCGAGCCATCGTTGAGACCCGAGCGGGACAGACCGACCAGGGTGCGGGCGCTGGTTTCCTTCGCCACGGGCTCGGAGAAGCGCGTGCCTGGGGCGACCGTACCCAGCTGCAGCTCGATGGGCGCCGAAAGGAAGGCCGGAATCCCCATGTGGCGGTATTCCGAAGGGGTGGTGTGGAAGTGGTCGCGAAAGGCGCGCATGAAACCTTGGAGGGAGGCGTATCCGAAGTGCCGGGCGATCTCCCCCACGGGAAGGCTCGACCCCAGCAAGGCGCGAGCGGCGCTGTCCAAGCGACGATGCCGGAGGTGTTCGCCCGGAGTCACGCCGACCAGCTTGCGGAACAGGCGATGGAAGTGGAAGGGGGACAGGCAGGCATGCCATGCCATCGCATCGAGGGAAAAATCGCTCCCCAGATGCGACTCCAGGTACTGGAGGGAAGCGGTCAATCGGTCCTGGTAGGCTTCGGGGGGTTCGGAGTGTCTCATGTGTTTGGGTTCCCCTCTGATCGATGGAGTCTCTTCGGGCTTGGCTGGCAAGCCGCCGAGGAGTGCCGTGCTGGTCTGCTGAGGAACTTCGGGTATTTGTTCAGGGAGCGCAAATTGTTTGATGGAAAAACAGAAAGGAATGGGATTTCGCTTGCCAAAAACGCCCATCAAAAACCGCAATCGCAACTGGCCCGCAGGTGTCTAAATCATGGGCATGACTTTCCTCCTGCTCTTAGCCGCCCTCTCTTCCACCGCCGTCCCGGAACCGGGAGCGAAACCAACTACACCTTCCCTGGCGATCGGTTGGCTCGACGGACTGCCCGCCGGAGGGTGGGCGTACCTGTACGGGGGGACCTCCGAAGGAGCCACGGTCGAAACCACCAGCGGACGCAAGATTCTCGCCTACCGAGGGGACGACCGCCAATACTCGGGGTGGACCGTACATCTTCCCAAGTCCGTCGATCTTTCCGCGGTCCGCTCCCAAGGCGGTCTGGAGATCGAATTCCGCGGTCTGGTCGGAGGCGAGAAGCTTTCCCTGGGAATCATGGACGACGAAGCCGATGGACCCGGACGCAAGACCCAGACTCGCATCCAGCTGTCCGACTTCGCCAAGGTGACCTCCGACTGGCAGACTGTCGTGGTTCCGCTTTCGGCCTTCGAGGATCGCGGATACTGGTGGGATGAGTCCCGACATGCCGAAATCCAGGAGACGATGGATTGGGCGCGCATCGGGGAGTTGCGCATCTCCTCCGAACAAGGAGCGAACGCCAAGGCCGCAGGGGCCGACCACCGGTTCGAGTTCCAGGTGGCCCGGCTCCGGGTGGTCCCGGTGGGACCCAAGATCTGGGACCCCGTGGCCCACTGGAAAGCGTTCCGCTCCGACGCCCCCGACCTGGTCGTCTGGGATTTCGGGACTCCGGGGAGCGGGGTCTGGAAAGGCAGTGGCGATCCCTCCAGCCAGATCGAGGCGCATCTGGATTCCGCGCAAGGAGAACGATTCCTGCGCATGTCCTACCAGATCACGAAATGGGCCAATGCGGGAGCGTCCCCGAACCCAGGTGATTGGTCGCACCATGCGGGAATGCGTTTGCGGGTCCGGTCCAAGCGTTCGGCCGCCATGGTGCAATTGGCCCTGACCGACAGCTCCGGGGAGGACTGGATCACCACGCTTCCCTTGCATCCCGGGTGGAACGACCTGGTGGTTCCGTTCGCCGATTTCGGACGGAATCCCTGGTACCAGCCGGAAGGGGCCGGGACCGATCGACGCCTGGATCTCGAGCGGGTGGGCTGGTTCCGCCTCCAGCCCCAGGAGAACGGGATCCCCGGATGGCTGGACATCGCCAAGGTCGAGCTGACCAACTCGGTCCCTCGGGCCTCGGAATCCGGACCCGAACCCGCGACGATCCTCTCCAATCTCGTGGGATGGGTCCCGGGATCGGTGAAGCGATTCCTGGTGGCCGGGTCCAAGGCACCCGACTACGCGATCCTCGATGCCACCGGGAAGTCCGTGTTCACGGGCAAGCTGTCCCCGCTGGGCAGGAGCGAGCTTTCCGGACAGGATTTGACGATCGGGGACTTCTCGAGATTCGATCGCCCGGGACGCTACCGGTTGGCGGTCGACACCCTGCGATCGGAGGTCTTCGCGATCGATTCGGCGGTGTATGCCGCCCCTTTCCGGGACGCGTTGCGCGCCTTCTACTTCCTGCGCTCCGGCGTTCCTCTCGCTCCCGAATACGCCGGACCCTGGGCCCGCAAGGCGGGCCATCCCGATACCGCCCTGGGATTCATCGAAGCGGGCGAAGGGCGCAAGGGGCTTCTCGACGCCCATGGTGGCTGGTACGATGCCGGGGATCACGGGAAATACGTCGTCAACGGAGGCATATCCGTGGCGACCCTCCTGCTCCTGGCCGATCTCCTCCCCCACCAGGTGCCCGACGGGGCGTTGGGGATTCCCGAATCGGGCAACAAGGTCTCCGATCTGCTCGACGAGGTCCGCTTCGAGCTCGAATGGATGATGCGCATGCAGGATTCCGACGGGGGAGTCTTCTTCAAGGTCGCGGGCCGGAATTGGCCCGGCATGGTGATGCCGGAAAACGACTTGATGGAGCGGTTCGCCATCGGAAAGACCACCTCGTCCACCCTGAATTTCGCCGCGGTGACCGCCCAGGCCGCCCGCTTGTGGAAGGCCATCGACCCGAAATTCTCCAAGGAATGCCTGGCGCGTTCGCAGAAGGCCTGGTCCTGGGCGAAATCGCACCCGGACATCGCCCAGCCCTCCGAGAAGGGTGGGTCCGGCGGCTACGGCGACGGGGAATTCGACGACGAATTCCTCTGGGCCGCCACGGAATTGTGGTTGGCCACCGGGAAGAAGTCCTGGCGGCAGGAGGTCGCGACCCGGCTTCCCCGGCTGGGGGTCATGGAAAGCGCGGACTGGGCCAGGGTCCAGAACGTCGCGATGTTCTCGCTGGCTCTCCGGGGCGGAAAGGATCCCCTGGCGGAGCTATCGCGCCAGCGCATCGATTCCATGGCCACCGTCCTGCGCGGCATGATCGAAGCCAGCTCGCTGCGCGTCCCGCAGGACCATTTCCGATGGGGTTCCAACGGTGATGTCGCCAACAATGGGGTCGTCCTGGCCGTCGACCACGCGCTGGGAGGCGAAGGCGGGAACCTGGAAGGTTTGACGGAAATCGTCGACTACCTGCTGGGGCGAAACCCCAACGGGACGAGCTACCTCTCCGGTCACGGCAAGCCTTCGATGAAGAACCCCCATCTGCGGTTCGCCGTCGCCGACACCGTGGACGCTCCGCCACCGGGTTTCCTTTCGGGCGGCCCGAATTCCGCTCGCCAGGACGACCTCTCGCGCAACCCCGGGGGTGTCCGCTACCCTCGCTCCGAACCGGCGCGTTGCTGGGTCGACGACAGCCGCAGCTACGCCTCCAACGAGATCGCCATCAACTGGAACGCTCCGGTGGCGCTCATCCTGGGGTACCTGGACGCCCACCGGAGTTCCTCCCGGTAAGGCGTCGAGCCCCCTTCGAGCACCTTGCCCGGTTCGTGCGGGAATGGTGCGGCCGGGAGGGACGCGGGTTCTACGGAATAGGCCCAGTCCTTGGAGCGACTTCGGGGTATTCTTGGAAGACCTCGGCCCCAGGAGTCCTCCCGTGATGATCCTTCTCCTTCTGCTTTCCCTGTCCGGCTCCCCTCTCCGAGGAGCCGGTCTTGTCTTCCTGGATTCCGCCTCCTCGGACATCCCGTTGGTGATGGGGGCCGATACCCTGCACCTGGCGGGACTGAAAACCGACTCCGGCGGATGCCGATCCACGGACCTGGGATTCGGGAAGATCTCCACGCCCCTCGACTCGGCTCGCATCCAGGGGTTCCCGGGAGATTCCCTGTGGCCGACGTCCGATCCCTTCGTGCGGATCTCCTGGTCGACCCCGGGGACGAACGGGGAGAGTTGCCCGGTGGAGGTGGTCCAGGGGGTGGGCGGTCTGCATTTCCGCGTTCGGGGCGTCGCCGATCGAGTGGTGCTCCTGGACACCGTCTTCCATTCCATCATGACGACACGGGCGGGAACCCATGAAGTGAGCCGCAAGGTGGTCCTGGTCCAGGCGAGATGGCAATACGCGCCGTGGGCTCCTGGGAATCGGTGGGTTCGATGGGTCGATACCGTCGACCTGTCCCCCCAGGGACGGCAGCCCTTGAACTACAACCAACCCCTCCTCACGCTCGTCGATTCCCTGGAAATCGACTCCATCCAGTGGCGAGCCTCCGGGCAGGATCAAGTCGGGCACCTTCTGGTCGTGGCCACGGAGCCCTCGGGACGGAAGTGGAGCTACGAACACCGGATCGGAGGGCTCCCCTCGGTGCATCCGCCGGGAACGGGGACGAAATTGCCTCCGGGCACGACTCTCCGCCTGGAGAGCATGTTCATCCTGGGGGGGCGTGCGGGGTACGTCACGCCTCCCGTCCTCCTGCTCTGGGAGGGCGGTCGCGCCGTGGACAGCTTGGTGGCTTATCCAGCCATCCGGATGGTGGAAGGGGCTGCCCGGAAGGCACGGGGCGCCCAGGAGCTTTCCTCCTCCAAGGTCTTCGACCTTCTCGGGCGCAAGGCCAAGGTTTTCGAGGACTCTCCCGGAAAACACGAAGTTTCCCGGTCCGTCCGGATCCTGATGGAGCCCTGACGGATCCCTTCTCGCGGAATCTCCGGTGGGGCTACACTCCGCCGCCGACATCGGACACGAAGGACGTGTCGATCCCGTTGTTGCGCATGAGCCCCACCAGACCGGATTTGTCCACGGCCTTGATGAACGCCTCCTTGGCCTCGACCTTCCCGTTCTTCACGAGTTTGACCAGGCTGTCGTTGAGCGTGCACATGCCGAACTTCTTGCCGGTCTGCATGATCGACGGAATCTGGAAGGTCTTGCCTTCGCGGATCAGGGCGCTCACGGGTGCGGTTCCGATCAGGATTTCGTAGGCGGCGGCGCGGCCACCACCCTTCTTGCGGCAGAGGGTCTGGGCGATCACGCCTTTCAACGACTCCGAGAGCATCACCCGGATCTGGTCTTGGCGGTCGGCGGGGAAGACGTCGATGAGCCGGTCCACGGTGGACGGTGCGGTGCTGGTGTGCAGGGTGCCGAAGACCAGGTGTCCCGTTTCGGCGGTCTCGATGGCGATGGAGATGGTCTCCAGATCGCGCATCTCGCCCACCAGGATGATGTCGGGATCTTCGCGCAGGGCCGCGCGCAGGGCGCTGGAGAACGACTTGGTGTGGATCTTTACTTCGCGCTGGTTGATCAGGCAACCCTTGTTGGGATGCACGAATTCGATGGGATCTTCGATGGTGATGATGTGGTCGTTGCGTTCGCGATTGACCAGGTCGATCAGCGCCGAAAGCGTGGTGGATTTTCCCGATCCAGTGGGACCTGTGACCAGCACGAGTCCCTTGGTCAGGAAACACAGTTGTCGGACCTCGTCGGGGAGACCGAGGTCTTCCACCGACAGGATCTTCGAAGGGATCACTCGGAAAACGGCACCGACCCCTTTGCGATCCCGGAAGAAGTTCGCGCGGAAACGGGCGAGACCTTCGATTTCGTAGGCGAAGTCGGTGTCGCCGCACTCCAGGAACTCCTCCTTGTTGCGCGCGGGGGCGATCTCGAAGAGCATCCGGCGGAGATTCTCGTCGGTGAGAACCTCCTCGCCCTCGATGCGGACCATGTCTCCGCCGTTGCGCAGCATGGGCGGCTCGCTGATCGACAGGTGGAGGTCGGAGGCGCCCTTCTCGACCATGATGCGGAACAGACGGTTGATCGCGGGTTCGTCGACTTGATCGAAGACCGAGGCTTCGTCCTCGGGGGTCGGGGCCATGTCGGCGCGGGCGAAGACCGCCTTCACCCCCTCCGCGGCGGGACGCCCCTGGCACAGGAAACGGACCCCTTCCACCTCGTGGGCGAATTCGAACTTTTCCCGGGAGCGGATGGAGGCGTGCACCGATTCCGGAGCGATCTCCAGCAGGAGGCCCATCACCGAATCCCCCGCGACCGGGTCGGCGGTCATGGAGCGTTCCTTCCCGTCGAAGACGAACACCACCGGTTTGGCGCCTTCCAGGATGAAGTGGCTGGCTCCGTGGGCGACTTGGGCTTGCAGGTAGCTGTCGAGGACGGCCATCAGGGTTTCTCCGCCAGGGGAAGGGCGTGGTCGATCCAGTCCTTGTTCACGAAACACGCTCCAGGGGGCGTGGCCAGGAGCAGGAAACGGTCGGGGGTGTTGAGGAAATCGAGTGCGCGTCGTCGGGCTCCGGGGAGAAGGAGGAGGATGTCCCCCTCGAGCTCGGTGCCGTCCCGCAGGCTCAATTGCACTCCCACGGGAGCCGGCTGCAACTCCCGCGTCTCCCGGACTTCGTCCGGTTCCTCTCGGCAGATCAGGGCGGCGATCGCGGCTTTGGCGTGCAGGCGCACCTTCCCATCGGCATTGCGCAGGGGAAGGAAGCGGTCGGCGTCGTTGAGCCTTTCGAGCAGGTTTTCCCGGCCGTGGTGTCCGTTGTGGTGCAAAAACACCGTGGACAACCCGAGGCCGGGATGTGGAGGATGGATCTCCACCTGGATTTCCCTCATTTCTTGGGCGAGTTCGTTCATGGTCTGGATGGTATCACCCGCAATCCTTCGGGGCAATGGGAAGGGGGGAAGGTCGGGGCGGCTCGTGTGCCGGGGGGAGAATTTCTCGGAGGAGTTTGCGGGCTCCTGGGAGGTGCCGGAGGTATCCTGTTCGCGGAGGTCCTCCCGGGGAGGGCTTCCCCACGGGTGGAGGGGTCGAGTCCTGGGAGATGCATATTTCCTGGAATCATCCTTCCCCCCCCCGACCCAGGATGGATTTCGCCGGTCCGCTCCGAGGGATCGTTCGATGGTCCGTCCGACGTCGTACTCTCCCCCCCAAAAAACGCATGGAGCCTTCCCCTTGATTACCAGACTTCTCTCCGCCATCCTGGTCACCGGCCTGTTCGCCGCCGCTTCCGCCCAGGAAGGTGGAAAAGCCAATGCGCTGTACTTCCATCCCGTGATCACGGCCCTCACGGCATCCCTCCCGGGCGTGCCTTTGGTCCTCCCCGTCACGATCGAACACGAACTTCCCGATGCGAAATCCTTCACCCTCCAGCCTGCGCTCATGACGGGAACCGTTGAGCCCTCCGACGTCGAAGTGTTCGGCTTCAGCCTGACCGCGGCCTACCGGACCTACCTCAACGGCGTGGAATCCAAGGGAGTGTATTTCGCCCCCGCCGGGCAGTACCAATTCCTGTCGCTCAAGGACGGGAAGCTCTCGGGAAGCGTCTCCCTCGTGAGCGGCCTGGTGTACTTCGGAGCACGGGGAAAGTGGGATGAGGACATCACCCTCTACGCCGACGCCGGACTCGGATACGGGGTCGGGTTCGGGAAGGCGGAGGACATCGATTTCACGGTCGGTGGAGTGGCCTTCGACGTGAACCTCGGGATCGGCGTTCCGTTCTGACCCGAGGGAGCGGTTCGGCGAAATCAGCCGCCTTTGCTTGGGCGGAGGGATGGTTCCCTTCCCTCCGCCCCCCTCTTCTCCCATTCCCCCTGCGGGGGCTTCGGACCGAGTGCCGGGCTCCTTGGGGGGAATCTTCCCCTGCTTCCGACTGGAATGCTTCCCTGCCCGGAGGAGCCGAGACACGATGCGACGTGTGGGACGCCTCCCCGGAGATCACCCCACCCCCGGAACATCCGGGTCTCGGAGTGCCGTATGCCACGCCCCCGTCTTCTTGCCCTGCTGATCTGTCTCGGGGTTCTGCCCGTCTTGGCCAAGCCGGGGATCGATCGTTCCATGGTCCGCACGGCCCATGTCGACGCGGTCGGTGATGCGCGAATGGGACCTCGATTGGATTCCCTGGCGACTTTGGCCGAATCCGTCTGGGAGCGTCTGGCGCGAACCCTGGACTACCGTCCCGAAGGCCGCATCCGGGTGACGTTCCACGACGAGGAGGATTATTCCAACGGTTGGGCCATCGCTTCCAACCAGACGGTGAACGTCTGGCTGGCTCCCGTCCCCTTCACCCTTCGCGGGGGACACGATTGGTTGCAGGGAGTCCTGGCCCACGAGATGGCGCATGTCTTCACGCTCGGCGCCTTGGGGGAGAACCATTCCTTTTCAGGCTTGATGGGGGTGGGGACCTGGAGGGATGCCTCCGGCCAAGTGGCCGTCCAAGCGGGGTTGCCCGTCGACGACCTGGATACCTGGCTGGTGGAGGGGCTCGCCCAGATCGGAGCGGAATTGTGCGGGGCCGATGACTGGGATGCGCATCGCGATTTCCTCGAACGGACCGCGTGGAAAAGCGGGGCCACCCTTCCGGATGGTTTGTTGCGCGATTTCTGGGGGGATGGTCGACAAGGCGAATTGATCTACAACCAGGGGTATTCCTTCCTCCGTTGGGTGCTTTCACGGGAGGGCGCTTCCTTGGCACGCCTGCTGCGGGAAGGACGTTCCAAAGGGTTGCGTCGGGCCCTGGCCGAATTCGCGGGAGTCTCCTTCGAGGACCTCTTCGCCGCCTGGAAGGCCGATCTCGCTCGTCGACATGGGGACCGTCCTCGGGGTTCCGAACCTGGAAGGCCCGTCCTGCGGCACGACCGCGCCGCGACCTGGGTGGACGAGCCGTCCGCGATCGCTTCCGGCGACACCATCTGGGTCATCAGCAGCAAGGCCAACGACTACGGAATCGGGGCTTTGCGCGAAATCCGAGGGGGCCGCGAGAGACGATTGGCCAGCGGAGCGGTCGGTCGACTCCATCGCTCGACCGATGGACGCATCCTGGTGATCCGGGAGACGCGGTGGCCGGATCGCCGCGTCCTTCGGGACCTCTGGAGCTACGAAGCTGCGCACGGCCAATGGCGACGCGTGACGCGTCGAGCTCGCGTCCAGGATGCCAGTGACCACCGGGAGGGATTCGCCGCGATCCTGCGCCGCACCGGTCGGAACCGCCCTGCGATCCTCGACTCTCGAGGCGAGGTGAAGCGATGGCTGCCCCTGCCCGCCGAAGGAGACCTGGTACAGATCGCCGCGAGTCCCGCCGGAGACCTGGTCGCGGTGCGGATGGGAGCCGAAGGGTTCGAGCTCCTGCGTCTGGGAGCGGATTCGACCTGGACCTCGATGGGCCTTCCGGGCCAAGCTCGGGATCCCTCCTTCCACGGAACCGACCTGTGGATCTCCCTGCTGGAATCCGGACGTTGGAGCGCGTTCCGCATCCCGGCCGACGGCACGCTCCACCGGGAATTGTCGTCCGAAGGGGGAGTCTTCTCCCCTTGTCCGGTGGGCGCGGATTCGATCCTGGTTTCCCGGGTGCAGGCCGAAGGTGTGGTGGCCGTGGTGGTGCCGCGTTCGCCGGACCCCGCTCCAGCCACGACCCCGGCCGCACCTCTGGCGGTCCCCACTCCCCGGCTCGAAGTGCAGCCCATGCCCACGCGTTCCATGTCGGCGTCCGAACTTCCCGGGCTGGTGGCCTGGCAGCTCGTCGGTGGATACCTCGCCGAGGAGGGACGGAAGGACGACCTCTACCGGGTCGGGTCCAAGTGGATCCTGGGTGCCGGGGTCCTTTGCGGCACTTCCACCCTGGAAACGACCCTGGGGCTCGACGTGATGGCGCTGCACGGAGGGGTGGGAGAAAAAGCGGGATGGGACAAGGGGCTGAACCTGGGGTTCTCCTCCGAGGCCTTCGCGCCGGTGGTGGACCTCGGGCTGACCTTCCTGGAAACCACCTTGGAACATGGCGTCTTCGACACCCTCCTCTCCGATTCGGCCACCCTCTTCGGTGGGGACACCTTGCCCTATCTGCGGGAGACCGGAGTCCGCCTCGCGCTCACCCAGGCTCTGGGCGACCGCAGCTACCTCTTCGGATCCTGGGGCAACAGCTCCGTGGGCCTGGGCGTGCGAAACCTCACCGAGAACACCTCGGTCACCTTGGTCCGACAATCGCAGGTCCAGGCGGGCCTGGGGTGGCAATTCGTCGAACCGGGACGCTACGGCCTCCTCCAAGCCATGGCTGTGGAAGTGTCGGGAGGGCGCCTTCTGCAGGGAGGGACCATCGCTTCGGAGGAACACTCCGCCTGGGTGGCCACCGCCGGAGCCCTGGCCGCGACCCACTTCGCGCGCCGTTTGTTCCTGCAGGCCCGCGCCTCGGGGGCGGCGGCGATGTTCGACCAGGACGCCGTTGCCTCCACCCTGGCCGCCTCGGGAACGATGGGGGTTCCGTTGGGGATCCCCGCCTTCTCGATCCCGCTGGGGGGAGGGCATCGCTGGACCTTCGTCGACCCTCTCCTGGAATGGGGACAGGATTTGGAGGTCGAGTACCAATCCGTGGAAGTGTCCTCGTCGTGGAGGGGAGTCCCTCCGCGTGCCGGTGGTTCCGGGCGCCTCCTGGAGTCGAGCCGGCGGGTTCCCACCCTCTCGGAGACCGTCCGCTCCTGGGACGTGGTTCCCCGGGTGGGTTCCACCCTGAGCTGGAAGGTCCTCACCTGGGGGAACCGCACCAGCATGTGGTCGGCTTCGGTGCACCTGCCCCTCGAAACCGAGGAACCGCTCGAGGATCTCCTCTGGGGTGTCTCGCTGTCGCTCTAGAATGCAGTTTTCAAGAACCATGGCACTCCCGACGCAGCAGAAACCGGCCCAGAAATCCGTCCTCGTTCTCCTCGGTGGGTATTCCACCGAGCACGACGTCTCCCTCAAGTCCGGGACCGGCGTGGTCCGACAGATGGATCCGTCCCTCTATCGCCCCTGGCCGGTGATCCTCACCCGCGACCGGCGTTGGCGATGGCCTTCCGCTCCGTTGTCCATCACCTTGCAGTCGCTGTTCGAGGGCGGGCGCCACGACCTGGCCGCCGGCGACCTCTCCGACGGCTGGAACGAATCCGACAAACCCTGCCTCGATCGACTCGAGGTCGATGGAGCCTTCCTGGCCCTGCACGGCGACTGGGGCGAGGATGGACGCATGCAGTCCCTCCTGGAATACCACGGCATTCCCTACACCGGCTCCGGCGTGCTGGGCTCGGCGACCGCCATGGACAAGTCCCGGACCAAGGAGATCCTCGCCACCCGGGAGATCCCCTTGTCCCCCTCGGTGGAGCTGGCCACCTCCATGGGGCCGCGGGCCCTGGCGCATCGCATCCACGAATGGGCCGATCTCCCCTTGGTCCTGAAGGTGCCCACGGGCGGGTCGTCCATCGGGGTGCACATCGTGCGCACCGAGGAAGATCTGGAGAAGGCCGCGGAACTGCTCTGCCGCGAGGAGAAGCGCGTCCTGGTCGAGAAGTTTGTTTCCGGACGGGAATTGACCTGCGGGTACATCGAAGGCCATCCGGCATTGCCCCCCACCGAAATCCGGCCTCGCTGCGGCGAGTTCTTCGACTTCAGTTCCAAGTACCTGCCGGGGGGATCGGAAGAGATCACTCCGGCGCCGCTGTCCCTGGAGCAGACGCGCGAGATCCAGGATCTGGCCCGCCGCGTCCACGAGACCTTGCGTCTGCGCGCCTACAGCCGCACCGATTTCATCCTGTCCGAGGAAGGGCTGGTGGTGCTGGAAGTGAACACCCTTCCGGGACTCACCGAGACGTCGTTGCTGCCCCAGCAAGCCGCGCAGGTGGGGCTCTCCTACCGCGATCTCGTGACGGCCATCCTCAAGGCTTCGTGGGACCACGATTGATGGGGGGGGACCTCGGCGGGGATCCGACCCAGGCATCCCCCCTCCGTCCCGGCTCCGGCCATTCCTTCGCCGACCCGACGGCCGGGATCCGGGTCGCCCCCCTCCAGCGGGGGGATTCCCCCCGCAACGCCCCCCGTCCGCTTCCCGGGAGCTTTCCATGATCCGCCTCTGCCTCGACGCGTCCACCTCGACGGCGGTCCTGGGGATCTTCCACGATGGGCGGGAATTGTCCTCCAGGCGCCTGCCCGGCGCCCGCGGGGACGTCCTGCCCGATCTCCTGGCCGAATGCCTCCGCGAGGCCGGACTCGAACCGATGGACATCCACGAGGTGGCCTGCGGCGTGGGGCCGGGATCGTTCACGGGCATCCGCATCGCCCTGTCCACCGCCTTGGGGTTCTCCTTCCGACGAAAACTGCCCGTACGGGGCGTCAGCTCCCTCCAGGCGGCCTTGTCGAGCCCTGCACTCGATCCCGCTTCGGGGCGGATCGCCCTCCTCGACGCGTTGCGCGGGGAAGTCTTCGTTTCCGTCCTGGGAGCGGGGGTGGCCGCGCACCCGGGCACCCGAGCCGATCTCCGGAAGCCTTTGTCGGAGGTCGAGGACTTGTCCCGTCCGGCCATCGTCCTGGCCGAGGGACGTGCGCCCCTCCTGGAGTCCCTGCCTTCCGGTTGGCTGCCCCTGGGCGATCATGTTTCCGCTTCGGGGATCGATCGGTTGGCTGGCCTCCCCGGAACGGTGGATCCTCTTCCGAACTATCTGCGGGCATCGGCTCCCGAGGAGATGCGCGCGGGACTCTGACCCGCCCCGGAGGTTCTCGCGACCCGTTTCGATCGCAGGAACCTCCTTCGACTCAAGGCAAGGTGCCGAGCTTCCCGGCTCCGGGGAAAGTGCTCCCCTCCGCATCTTCGGGATACATTCCCCGGGGATAGCCGCAGTCGAGACCCTCCTGCCCCAGGCGAGTCAGGGCGAGAACGGCCAATCCCCTCTTGGTCCCCATGTTCATGGGGGTGAACTTGGCGAAATTCCCCTCGAAGCCCCACGTGCCTTGCCCCCATCGCCCGATGTTCAGGGAGTCGAAGTCGTCGATCCACGCTTCGGTCCAGTTGGATCCCCCGGGTCCTTTTCCGGGCGTGTACTCGTGGAACCGGATCCAGTTCACGAACTGGCAGGTGGGCAGGCTGGCGGTGTCGAAGGGGCCGGTCCAGTCCGGCCAGGCCGAGGCCCAGAGGTTCATGCGCCAGCTCATCGGCTTGGAACGGAGGTCCACCACCTGGGAGTCCCCCTCGATCTTGCGGATGCGCCGTCCGTCGAGCTCCCAGACCAGGGAGTCCGGAGTCCATTCCATGACGTAGGTGTGGAAGCCGCGGGAGAGATCCTCTTCCGTGTCGTGGAACTTCTCGGCCGTGATGCGGGCGGCCGCGGTCCCGGTGATGGGATTCGACTGGAACCCCTTCGGGTTCTTGCCCAGGACTTCGATGTCCAGCTCCCGCCAGGATTGGCCCTTCTCGTGGGAATTGTTGTGGTAGAGGAAGAAGGAACTGACGGTACCCGACTTCGCCCCCGCTTGCATGCGGACCTCCCACCGACCGTATTTCGTCGTGCCCAGGGAATACAGCTCGGCACCGGAACAATCCTTGCTTCCCGCGAAGACCGGGAGGCTCGTGGCGAGCATGGCAAGCACGGCCATGGGAATCCGTTTCATCGATGTTCCTTTCATTCCTGGATCAAGACCGGGGGAGGTGGAGCGACGCCCGATCTTGGAGAATAGGAACGATCGAGGCCTTCGAGGAGAGGGATCCTGGTGAACTCCGCCTTTCCTCGCGGTCGGAGGGACGATTCGGTGGCCTCGAAACCTCGCTGGTTCGGCCGAAGTGCAGGTGCCACGGGAGGGAGGCTCCCTCCGAACGAACAATTCCCCACCGAGCCGCCGGGGAGGACGAGCAAATCCCTTCGCGTACGCGCTGGCCGGGGGGGGCTCCCTGCGGGAGGAATTTCGCGGGTGCCCAGGGCTTCGACCGATGCAGGTGGGGGGGATTCGGTGCCCCGGAAAACGAAAAAAAACTCCCACCCCGCGCAGCGGGATGGGAGTCGGGAACTCGACTCAGGTTCCGAATCGGAGATCAGAGGCCGATGGAGTAGTACACGCCGGCGTAGACACCCCACAGAGCGCCGTCGTTCTTGCCCATGACCGTGACCGGAACGGCAATCTCCGCGGCGAAGGCGTCGTTGATCTTGTAGTTGGTGCCGGGATAGACGGTCAGGAGGTAGGAGTCGGAATCCTTCGTGGCGGTGCCGTCGACGGTTTCCTCGAAATCCATGGAGTAGTCGAGGCCGAGGTACGGTCCGACCTGTTCATTGACGTTGAACTGGCCCTGCGCCTTCACTTCCATGGCATCCTGCTTGACCTTCTCGACCTCGGTGTTGAAGGTGTAGGAGGCGGTGGCATTGACGACCACCTGGCCGAAGGTCTTGCCGTAGATCAGGCCGCCCTCGATGGCGGTGGCGGGCTTCTTGCCCACGATGTCCTCGGAACCCATGGGCAGTCCGACGTTCACGAAGGCACCGGCACCGAATTCGGGATGGGCGTACTTGACGAACACCGAAGGTGCTTCGAGGCCGCTGACGGCTTCCGACTCGAAGGTGGTTTCGTTGAACTTCTTGCCCATGTCCTTGTTGTACATGCCGAAGTCGAGTTGGAAGCCGGCGTCGAGACCGTCCATGATGCCGTACTTGACCTGGAGCGAGGGGGTCTCGAGGGCGGGGGAAACGCCCGAGGGGAGATCCTGCTTCTTCCCGTCCATGTCATAGGAACCGAGGGCGGCCTGGTGGGTGAACATCAGGTCGGCTTCGATGGTCTTGGGGGCCACGGGAAGGTACACGTCGAACGCCATGGAAGGCGAGGTGACGGCAAGGGCCGAAAGGGCCGCAAGGGACGAGGTGCGCTTCATGGGGATGTCTCTCTTTCTGATTGTGGAGCTGGATGCCGCTTGTCCCCTTCGGGACCGTTGGGGGCGACAGAGCTTGGCATTAACGTATCGAATCGGAGGGGCGTCGTCAACATGGATTTTGAAACGCATATGCAATCCGGAATGCGCCGCGGGCCGGAAGGGCCCGGCGCCTCGAATCCCCGATAAAATCTGGATTCAAGAGTAGCGGGTATCGGAAGCGCCGGCATTCTCCGGAGAGAAACGGGTCGTCGCTTCGCATTCCCGTTGCCGAACGGGCGCGCGATCCGATCTCGTCTTCGTCCGGCAAAGGGGGCGAATTTTGTCGAGACGAAAAATGTCCTACGCGGGGGCGCGGAGTCCACCCGCCCCGGGGTCGCCGCCGACCTGGAGCGGGGCGGAGCGCGCCGGATCCGATCGCAGAGGGGTCGAGGCTCCCGGGAGGCGGCAGGCTCCTTCGTTCCGAAATCCGGGGCGACGGGGCGCGATCGCGGTCAGGCGTCTTCGAACAGGAGGCTGTGCTTGCCCAGGTGGATCTCGTCCCCATTGCGCAGGACGCAGGCGGCCACCTTCTTGCCCCCGACGAAGGTTCCGTTGAGGCTCTGGAGGTCTTCCATGACGAAGGTGCTTCCAGTGGGGTCGCCATCGATGCGCAGATGGTGCCGGGAGACTCCCGCGTTGTCGAGGACGATGTCGTTGCTCTTGAGTCTTCCGACCGTGATGGTGGAGGACGCCAAGGGGAAACGGGAAATCTGGGTACCGTTCTCGAAGAGGTAGAGGGAAGCCATGCCTCCAATTTACCATCCCATCCGACACTCCGGTGCATCGGTTTCCAGGAGGTCGCCCCAGGGGTGGTTCCGACGCTCCCGAGTCGGGGGAGTATCTTTCCGCAACATGGTGCGCCCAGGAACGATCATCGGAGTTCTCACCGGACTGCTGCTTCTCGGAGCGGCCGGGGTCGGCTTGTGGTACTGGAACGAGCAAGTTTCGCCCCAGGCCCGCGGTTCCCAGTCGGCCGGAGCGCCTTCCGGGGAATCCGCCACCCAATTGGCCCAGAGGGTCCAAGCCCTCCACGACACCCTTCTCCTGCTCGATTCCCGTCTGCGGGAGGCCCAGCTCGACGAAACCGAGCCACCCGCGGAACTGGTCCAGGCGCAAGCCGCCCTGTGGGAGAGGTACACCTGGGCTCGCTCCCGCTTGTCGGCTGCCGCGGATGCCGGGGCTTCCACCGCCTCTCCTGCCGCCGTCGGTTCCACCGCCGTGGCTCCCTCCCTTGTACCCGCAGTCCATGCCGATCCCTCGTCTCCGCCGTCTCCTGAAGCCCCCTCCGATCAACTGGCCGCCATGCTTTCCCATCTGGCGACCTGGCTGTGGGTGCTTGCCGGGGCGGGGGCCCTGCTGGTCGGGTTCCTGATCTGGATGCTTCTGCGGAAGCCTGTGGAGAAGGCTCCCTCCCGCCCTCTCACCGAGCCCACCCTGCGCATGGATCGCAACGTCCGCATGCCCGTGTCGCGAGCCGACGAAGACCACATCCCCGTGCGCGAGCCCACCTTCACCCAGATGCGGGCGGCCCGTGGGGCTCCCGCCGTCACCGAAGCGGATGATCTGCCCGCAGCCCCCTTGCCCGAAACCGGTCGGCACGCCTGGGAAAACACCGTCAGCCAGCCTCAGCCGCAGATGGCACCCGCCGAGCCCACCGCCGTCCAGGATTACGTGGTCTCGATGGCCAAGAGGGGGCGGACTCCCGCGGAGATCGCGCGCAGGTTGCGCATTCCCCAGGACCAGGTCGACCTGATCCTGAAGTTGCGCCGCAACGCCTGATCGGAATCCGCATGCGAACGCTCTTCCGGAAACGAATCCTGACGGAGCGCCCTGCCGAGCCCGGTGTCCTCCTGCGCCCAGTCGTCGAGGGATGGCATGGGACGGGATCCGAAGGGACTTGAGCGGTGGACGTGCTTTCCGCAGCACGAGCGGCCGCCGCCGGCGGTGAATCTCCCCGACTGGAAGGGAAGATCGAGAGTTTCGATGCCCGCCGCGGATTCGCCGTGGTCCGCCTTCCCAATGGAGAATCCGTGGAGGCCAAGGGACGCCATCTCGCGACGGGAGATCGCGTCCTGCTCACCCGGGCCTCCGACGGGTCTTGGCAAGCCAAGGCCTCGACGCGACTTTCGGCATCCGACCAGGCAGGGGTTGCCGCCCTTTCGGCCAAGCTCTCCGCCTGGTTCGATCCCGCGCTGGCGAAGGACCTGGCTCGCGCCGCCGCCACGGGGGATGCTTCCACGCTGGCGGAGGTCTTCCGGAAGTGGCGGGGCGCCGGCACGGAGGCGGGTTCCCCGCCGACCATCGGATCCCGGAGGGGCGGCTCGACGACGCCGATGTTTTCCTTGGGGAACCCGGGGGGGGCGGCCCGGGGATCCTCGCCCTTGGAGATCCTCGCCGAACCCTCCCCCCACCGCTACCAGGTCTCCTTCGCGGGGCGCACCTTGGAATTGGTCGGGGAGTCCGGTCTGTCCCCGGGAGCGATGGGATTGTGGCGCGAGTCCACCCTCGATTCGGTGCTTTCCTTGTTCCTGCCCACGGAATGGGAGTCCTCGCCGTCCTCCCCGGAGTTGCCCCAGCGGATTCCAGCCGACGAGTCCGGGGCTCGTCGCCTGCTGGATCGCCTCGGTGTGCCGACACCTCCCTCCGGCGATGCCAGTTTGCGATCCCTGGTCCGGACCCTGATGCGGGCGGCGGTTCTTGTCTGGGAGGCTCCCTCCTCCTCGGCGGGGGACGGGATGCGGCCAAACGCCACCGAGCATCCCGCGCCTCTTCCCTCCGCCTCTCCGGGGGGCGCGTCCCCGGGCTCCTCGAGCGGCGGCACGTCCTCCCCGCCTTCGGCCGTCGCTGCCCGCCAGGGGGAAATCCTCCCCGTTCCCGATGGGGAGCTCGCCCCAAATCCAGGAGCGCGGCCTTCCACGGGTCCCCAGCAAACCTCTCTTTCCGGAATGGTTCCCGTGCGCACGCGGGCGGAAGCCTTGGAACTGGTCTTGCGAGGATTCCTGGCTCCGGCTCCCGCTCCGGAGGGAGAGGCTCTTCCCTCCGACTTCGTTCGTCCTGCGGAATCTCCCGTCACGCAGAGGCAAGCGGGTCTTCCGGCGGCGACAAGTCCCGCGGTTTCGCCGCATCCCGGGGCTTTCCCGTCTCCTCCGGTGAACCTCCAGGGGCCTCACGCCGGCTCCCTCCCCCTTCCCTCGAATGTGGACACCGGCTCCCGCGAAGTCGCCTCCATCCCGGTCCACACGAACCCTGCCCTCGATCCGGGGGGCTCCGGGGGGATGGTTCGCGAGCTTCCGGCCCCGACGGCGTTGCGCGTCCTGGTCGCGTGGTCGGTTTCCTCCGGGGAACCCAGCGATGAAGCGCTTCGGGTGGCTCTGGGGGGAGCCACGGGGCTTCCCGATTCGCTGGAAAACCTGGCGAAACTTCTCGACGCCGAGCCCGAAGGTTTTCCTGCGCTCACGCGGTTCCTGGCACCGTTCGGGAGCGATCGCCCGCTGCTCGTTCGCGACCTGGGCTTGGAGCGGGGACCGGATCCGGGCGCCGATCGTCTTTCCCAAGCGCGCAATTTCGCCGAAGCCTTGGTGCAGGATCTCGTCCATGCGCGTGCCGAAGGTCGAACCCAGTCCGTGGATGTCCTTCGCGATGCCATGAGGGCGCTGGCCGGAGAAGGGATGGTCAACGCCCGCGACCCCCAAGGGCAACCGATGGTATCCCCCTGGACCATGCCTCCCCACCAGGGAAGACCGGACTCCGGAAGGGTGGTGGTCCACGACCGGCGCCAAGGCTCGAAGTCCGCCGAGGAGAAGACGGTGGTGGACATTTCCATGGATCCTTCGGGCCTGGGACCCGTGGAGGCCCACATGGAACTCCGTGGAGACGATCTGGACATCCGGTTTTCCGCCCTCGAGTCCACCACGGTGGAGACCATCGAGCAGCACCTTCCGGAATTGCGTTCGCTCCTGGTCGGCTTGGGTTTCCAACCGCGGGAATTGGCCTCCGTCCCCGGGCGGGGAGCTCGTCCGCCCATCGTCCCGCCGAAAGGATCGGCAGGGAAAGGCAGTCTGGACCTTCGCGCCTGAAGGGCATGGACCTTGCCGGGCGGGCCCTGAAATGCACTTTGCTCGGCGCCTCCCCGGGGGAGGGGAGACGGGGAGGAACAACCGGCCGCCACCGGCAAGGAGGCGAGGCGGAGCCTTCGCGCCACTCGGAACCCGGCATGGCGGTAGAGGAGAAACAATCGGGTGGATGATTCGACAGACATCCTTTGGAGGATGAGAGTGGCCTACCTCGGCACCCCGTTCCTGGGTTGGCAACGCCAGGAACAGGGGCTGACGGTCCAGGAGGCCCTGGAATCGGCGCTGGCGATCGCGTTGCGCCGCTCCACTCCTTGCATGGCCGCCGGGAGAACCGACACCGGTGTGCATGCCTCCGGGCAGGTCGTGCATTTCTCCGCCTCCGCCGGCATCGAGCCCGCGCGCGTCCTCAAATCCCTCGATGCGCTCCTTCCCCCTGGTGCGGCGGTGCGCGATCTCGAACCGGCAGGGGAGGGATTCTCCGCGCGGCACAGCGCCAGGTGGCGGGAGTACTGCTACCGGATCCGGATGCGACGCGATCCTCTCGCCGTCCCCAACATCTGGCTGGCGCGTCGTCGGTTCGATCCGACCTTGCTCGCCGAGGCCCTTTCCTGGTTCGAGGGGCGGCACGATTTCGCTCGCTTCTGCATTCCCCGCGACGACGGGAAACACACCCTCTGCACCCTGATGCTGGCCCGCGCCGTGGAGGTCCCCGACGGGGTGGATCTCTGGATCCGCGGCGACCGTTTCCTGCACCGCATGGTCCGTTCCATCGTCGGGTTCTGCATGGATGTCGCCAAGGGGAGTCTCGGGCGGGAGCACCTCGATCTCCTCCTGGCCGGCGAACGCGTCGATCCCCGGTTCTGGGCTCCCCCCGACGGACTCACCTTGGAACGAGTCGGATACGACGATTGGACCGAGCCGGAGCGACCAGGTTGCCCTCCGGGGTCGTACGATCGTTTGGTCTGATCGAAGGCATCCTCCCGAGGCCAGCCCCTCGACTTCCCTGTCCGAGGGGAGGCTGGCCCGAGCCGCGATGGGCGCCTATTTTGGAGGGTACCCATGAAGCCTCGAACCACATGCCTCGTCTCGATCCTCGTCGCCTTCGCGGCAGGACTGGGGACGGGCTCCGCCCTCGATTCCCCGGCGACGCCCCCGATCTCCGAGAGCGCCGTCGCGACCGGCCCACGGGCCGCCGGGGAGCCGTCCCCGAATGCCCTCGCCCAGGAACGGGTCGCGCGGGAGCGATCCTCGGCGCTGGTCGAGGCCACCCGCGCCGCCAGCCCAAGCGTCGTGTCCATCGTGGTCACGTCCCGGCAGTTGGTGCGCAGCGCCTACCGGGATCCATTCTACGAGCTGTTCTACGGCCCGCCGGATCCCCAGGTGCGGCAGTCCAGGTCCATGGGGTCGGGAGTCGTGGTCGATGCGCGCGGCTATGTCCTCACCAACCACCACGTGGTGGAATCGGCCGCCGGCAAGGGCGCGGTGGCGGAAATCGTCGTGACCCTCCCCGACGGCCGCTCCTTTCCGGCGAAGGTGGTGGGGTCCGACAAGGACAACGACCTGGCCGTCCTGCGTGTCGAGGCCAAGGATCTTCCCGTGGCCACCCTCGCGCGCGACGTACCCGAGATCGGCTCTTGGGTCCTGGCCATCGGGAACCCCTTCGGCTACCTGATCGACGACCCTCGCCCCACCGTCACCGCGGGAGTGGTCAGCGCGCTCGACCGAACCTTCACCCCATCTTCCGGCGTGACCTTGCGCCACGTGATCCAGACCGATGCGGCCATCAATCCCGGAAATTCCGGTGGAGCCCTGGTGAACGCCGCGGGAGAGCTGGTGGGGATCAACACGTTCATCTTCACCGGCGGCGGACAGGGGTCCATCGGATTGGGGTTCGCGATTCCGGTCGCCCGTGCGATGCGGATCGTCGACGAGATCGTCCGATATGGTCGGGTCCGCGACTTCACCACGGGCCTGGTCACCGATCCCATGGCGGCACGAGCGATGGGGTTGCGGCGCGGCGACGGCGTTCTGGTGACGGAAGTCCAGAAGAATTCCCCCGGTGCGCGCGCCGGGGTGGCTCCCGGGGACATCATCATCGGAATCGATGGGCGCAAGGTGTCCGACCTGGAGGAATTGCGGGGAATCCTGCGTCTGTTCCGCGTGGGGGATCGCGTGCCGCTCAAGATCCGCCGCGACACGGAGGAACGGGACGTTTCCCTGGAACTCGCCGAAGCCCCCTGAGAGGGCGGCCGGCCCGATTTTCACCGGATCTGGGGAGGGGAGGAAAACGGCTCCGTCTTCCTCCAGCGGCTGGACTTGGAACCGGGGAGATGTCCGCGGTGTGATCTTCCCCACTGGATTCCTCGGTGAACTTTCCGTTTGAAGCCCGGATCGTTATGATTGGGCGATGTCCAAACTTTTCGCGGCTCTCCGAATCCGAGTGGTCGGGTTTCTGGTTCCTTGTGTTCTGATCCTCCCGTTCGCGGCTCCCCTGGGGGCGCTCGAACCAGCCGCGGGGGGAGGGATTCCTCCGTCGGAGGCGACTTCCGCGGATCGCCCTGTGGACGATTTCGGGGAGAACATCGCCGTGTCGGGTCCGACCTCCGAGCCCTCGGCTTCCACCACGTCGGCGCCGACCACGCCCCGAATCCCGATGATCGCCGTCACGAATCTCCAGGCCCAGGGCGTTTCCGCCAGCGATGCGGCCGTCTTCACCGAGAGTCTGGGCGATGTTCTCCTGCGCAGCGGAACCGTGCGGGTGATGGAACGCTCCCAGATGGACAAGATCCTGGCCGAACAGGGATTCCAATCCTCGGGGGCTTGCGACACGGCCGAATGCGCGGTGCAGATCGGTCGACTCCTGGGGATCGACCAGATCGTCGTTGGATCGGTGGGCAAGGTGGGGGAGACCTACAGCCTCTCCGTCCGGCTCGTGGATGTGGCCACAGGCGAGGTGAGCAGGAGTTCCCGACGGATCCATCGA
This sequence comes from Fibrobacteria bacterium, assembly GCA_020633825.1. Lineage (GTDB taxonomy): Bacteria > Fibrobacterota > Fibrobacteria > UBA5070 > UBA5070 > UBA5070. The sequence continues at coordinate 803,435 of JACKCV010000001.1, forward strand.
GGCGCCATCGACGACGTCCTGGAACGGATGGTTCCGGAGGTGGGGAACGAGTTGGTGGGCGCCGGGGGGGCGGCGAACTCCGATTCCGGCATCGAGGGGGGGCGATCCGGATCGAAAGCCGTCCAGATCGAAGGCGAATCTCGTTCCTCCGCCTGGCTGTGGTGGACCGCGGGAGGCGTCGCTCTCGTCGGAGGGGCCGCTGCGGCCGTCCTCCTTCTCGCCGACGGCGAGGGCGCGAGTTCCGATCCGGGGACGGGTCCGAACGAGGACGAGATACCCACCTCGGCCGATCCCACCATTCCCGTGACGGTGACCCTGCCATGAACCATTCGATGCGCGTCGCTTCCATCGCGGCTTTGGTGGCCCTCGTCTCCTGCCAGGAAAGGGCGGATTTCCCGACGGCATCCGAAACCTCCTTGCAGGTCTCCATCCTCGGGCGATTGCGCGCCAGTCAGGAATTGCCATCGGCGCAGCGGGTCCGGTTGCGGTTGTCCTCCAACGGCGCGGACTCCGCCTGGAAGGACACCTCCTACATCTCCGGGATGCAGCTTCGGCTGGGGGAGGTCGCGAAAGGGGACTCCTTCGCCATCGACGTACGCTCCTATTCCCTCCTGGCGGGGGACACTTCCTGGAAATGGTTCGCACGCATGGTCGGCAAGGCGGATTCGGGGATCGGCTGGCAGGTGGCCGAAGGGGACGCCAAGCCCATCGCTCCCGGTGCCGCCTACCTGCCGGACGAATCCTTCCCCGGCGACACCGTCAAGGTCCCCGAAGGATCCTGGTACACCACGGATGGTTCCAAGCCCACGGCCGGTTCGCCACGCTTCCCCCGCGAGGGTCTCGTGCTGGAGGATGGACAGATCCTGAGGATTCGCCCGCGGGAGGTCGTGCCGGGCACGGAGGATACCCTGTCCGGAGACTTGGTTTCCATCGACCTGCGTGCGAGCAATCAACGGCCCGCCTCCATCCCGGGGAATTCCGCCACGGATTCGGTCCTGGGATCCCTCGATCGGATCGCCCTCGTCGGATCCGATTTCGAAGTCGTCTGGTACCGGTGGGAGATCACCCCCGAGGATTCGACCAAGTACTGGACCCCCATCCTTGCCCGAAGCGGCTCGCTGACCTACTGGGCGTGCAACACGTTCGGCTGCTCCGACAAGGAGACGCGCGTCTACCGCATCGATACCACGAAACCGAGGGCTCCCTCCCTCTCCCCGTCCAAGGCCGTCTACCTGTCCGGCGACTCCTTGGAGCTCCTGGCGGACAGCGGCTTGGAAATCTTCGTACGGACAGACCTTTCGATGCCTTTCCAGCCTTACGACGCTCCCCTCGCCGTCGACACGATGCTTCAATCCCTCCAGGCGTTCACGGTTCGGCGAGGTCAGGATACTTCCTCGCTTCTCGATCGGGCGATCCAGGTCGCACGTCCGAAGCGACCTTGGTTCAGCGGCTCCGACACCACCCGGGATTCGGTGGTCGTGACCATCCATTCCGATCCGTCCGACTCCCTGACCCTGCGGGTCGAGGAGGAATGGATCCCGGCGGATTCGGGCCGGCGGATGGCCGTGGCGAGGGGCGACACCCTCCATGCGCAGGCGACCCGGGGCGATCTTCGGAAGGCCAATGTCTTCCTCCTCGCTCCCGATCCCGTCCATCCTCCGCAGAGGATTCCGTCCGACCGGGAGATCGGACCCGGGGATTCCATCGTCCTGCGAGCCGCGGAGGAGGGGGATGCGGTGTTCTACAAGGTCGACCAGGAGGATTGGCTTCCCTACCTCCGCCCCATCCATCTGGCTCCGGGTGCCTCGTACCACGTTTCCACCAAGGCGGTCTATCGCGGCGTCGCCTCCGACATCGATACCGCGACCATCGCCGTTCGGGTCGAACCCGGATTGGACACCTCGACCACCTGCGATGGCGGATGCCTACCCGGCGACACGCTGCACCTGCGGGGGAATTCGGATTCCGTGCTCGTCGTCACGGGGACGGAATCCTGGCGGGCTCTTTCCTTGCCCGGCTTCCTGGTCTTGAAGACATCGGACACGATTCGCGTCCGTCCTTTGAAGGGATCGGACACCGGATCGGTGCGGAGTTTCGCCCTGAGGGTGGGGATCCTGCCCAAACCAACGGTGGTCCGCGTCTCGACGACCAGCTCCCACGCGATCCTCAGGATTTCGGCTTCCCGGGGGGCGGTCCGATACATCCTGGGCGATTCGGAGCAGATCCAGGACGTCCCCACGGAAACCCTGGAGGTTCCTCTCGACGTTTCCCTCCGGGCGTTCGCCGTCCTTCGGCAGGCGGTTTCGGATACGGAGACGTACACGGTCTCCGCCGTCCCGGCACCCGAATGCGATTTCCCCGTCGACAAGCCCTACGATCCGGGCACATGGATCCATTTGCGGAAGGCCTCCGGCTCGGAGGAATCCGACATCCTGCAGTACAGCGTCGATGGCGGTGAAGCCTGGGCGGAGAAGGATTCGGTCCGACTTCCGGAAGGAACACTCACCATCATCGCCCGCGTGCGCAGGCCGGGGGAGGTCGAAAGGTATTCGTCCACTTCGACCTGGACCTTCGGCACGACCGTGCTGGTCGCACCGCTTTCCGATACGACCGTGTTCCTGCTTCGAGGGGACTCGTTGCCTTGGACCATCGGCAAGCCCGCGACCGCGGATGACATTTATTGTCGGATCGACTCCTCCGCCTGGGAGGCGTGCGGTGCATCGGCGGCCCGGGTCTCCGCTCTGGCGAAGGGGAGTCATGTCCTTTCGGTGCTGGCGGTCCGCGCGCATGGGAAGGTCCTCGTCGACTCCTCCCTCCACGAGATCGGCCTGGACGTCCTGGAGCTCGCGACTCCGGTGTTCCCTCTCGATTCGACGGCCCGCGACGCGAGGGACAATCGCCTGCGGCTCCTGGCCACGACGACCGACCAGGAGGAACTCGTCGTGCGCGTGAGTCGCGACGGGGTGGGATGGGTTCCGGCGACGCTTTCCGGCGACACCCTGGTGCTGGCCGATGCCAAGGGATCCGCGGGGTCGTGGCACATGGAGGCCTGGGTGACGCATGGGGGCTCCGGCCTGACCTCGGATACGGCGCGGGCCTTCCTGCGGCTGGTGGACCTCTCGGGAAGCTTGACGATGACCCCCCATTACCCGGACAGCGCGGTGATCGCCTTCGCGGGATTCCTGGATGCCTCCGACGTGTGCAAGGATGAATCCGGAAATGCCCTGAGGATGTTGAGCAGCACCAGCGGCAGACGAGTGGTCGTGCTGGCCAACCAACGGGTATCCTGCAGTAGAATCCTCGGCCAAGCCGGACTGGAGCTGGTCTTCGACATCGCCGGCATCCACCAACCTCCCGGTCTGGAGGAGCCTTCGGCGAAGAACGGATGGATCGGCACCTTGGTCCGATCGCTCCAGGCCCCCGCCGGAGCTTCGCTGCAAGTGTCCTTCGATGGCGGCACCACCTGGCAAACCAGGGGGGATTTCCGACTCTACGCCACCGGTTCCGTTTGGGTGCGAAGCTTCCTTCCCGATCTCGCCGGTGGAAAGAACGCATCTGCTTCCCGAGTGGTCCGCCATGACCTCGTGCGCACCGACAACGAATCCCACAGGATCGCGGCGGGGCACCGGACGGCCTATGCCTTGCGCGCCGATGGGAAGGTGCTGGTCCTCGGGGATTCCACCTTCCGGATGGGGACGTTGAGCCTGAGCGTGTCCCTCGATCCTGCGGTGGATACCGGAGGGGTGGCTTTGTTCGCGGATTCCGGATCGGTGGCGGTCATCAAGCAAAGGTCCCCTTCGACCTTCGAAACGATCCTGGCCGGTGCGGCCAACAAGACGATGGGAACCGCTTTCATGTCCACCCTTTCCAAGGCTTGGGCGGAGGGAATCCACGAGGGCCACGACTTGGGAACACTCGCCGGAGTTGTTCGGACATCCCAGGGTTTCATCCTCGAGGGAACCGTCCAGGGCGGGACTTTCCGGGAGGGGACGGCTTTCAAGGTGCCGATCGATGCTGCTGTGATCGGAGGCTCCTACGGCTTCTTCTTCCGCGGGAAGTCCTTTTTCAGGGTCTCCCCTGAAATGAAGATCGACAGCATTCTCGACAATCACCCGCTACTGGCAGTCCGCCTTCGGGCGTGGGGGGACCAATGGGTTTTCCGGGAGGACGGGGAGGGTATGGGATACCTGTACCAGATTTCCCAGGATGCGCTCAAAGGGTTCACCTTCAGTCGGATGTCGTCCGTGGTCGATCGAGGCGACATGGGCGGAGGGATGGTGGTTTCGCTCGCGGATGCGAAGACGTTCAAGTTCTCGACCGTTCCCTTTGCGAGCCTCGAGATCAAATTCGAGCCCTGGGTGAGCGAAACGGGATGGTCCCGAGTCCGGATGGGCACCTCGTGCGTGATCGCGACCGATGTCCGGGGAGGTCTTCGGTTCGGGTCCTTCGACGGAACCATTCTGGGCGAAAAGGCGGGAATTCCTTCCTACCTGCTGGCGAAGTAGGGGAGGCGTGTCCGATCCCGCCTTGGAGGTCCGCCCGATCGGTCGCATGCGGACCTGTTTCCCGGAGAAATTCGGCATCCCCCGCCAGAGCGGGTTGGCTCCCTTGGCTCGGGGGGTGTTGGAATTCTCCCGGGATCAACCCGCCGATCTCTGGCGACAAGCGCTCCTGGGGCTGGACGGGTTCTCCCATGTCTGGGTGACCTTCCTGTTCCACCAGGCGATTCCCGAGGGATGGAAGAGCCGCGTGCGACCTCCCCGACTGGGGGGCCGGCAGAAACAGGGTGTGTTCGCCACCCGCTCCCCCCATCGCCCCAATTTTCTCGGCCAATCCCTCCTGAAGCTCGAAACGGTGTCCCTGGAACCGCCCTTGGTCCGGTTTTCCGGGGTGGATCTCCTCGATGGCACGCCGATTCTCGACTTGCGTCCCTTCCATCCAGACCACGATCTTCCTCGTGGTGAGCGTCGAGATGGCTGGATCTCTGCCACCCCGGAGCCTTCCCTGACCGTCTCCTGGCGTCGCCCTGCCTCGGAAGCCTTGCGGAAGATCTCCATTCCCGAGGGAATGCCAAGTTATTCCCTCGAGGAGACGACGGAACTCGTGGCCAGCCTGGTCGCCCTCGACCCTCGACCGGGGCATCTACGGTCGCGGGCGGGGGGCTGGGACATGAAACTATTGGGATTCGACGTCCACTTCCAGGTCGCGGACGGCCATGCGGAGATTTGCGCGATTCGCTCCCTCGACTCCTGGATCCGCATCGATCCGCACGGATCGCCATCGGATTTCTCCTGATTCTCCGGCGTACGCGGACTGTTGCAAGTCCTTGTTTTTCTTGACAATGCATCCGCGATGTTCATAGAATCGTACATGCCGGGGAAGTGGATCTTCCCTCCCCCCACAACCGATCTGCCCTCCGAGGGAGCAACCGCGATGAAGACCTCCATTTTGCTTGGCTCCGCCATGGTCGCCTTGGGACTGTTCGTCAGCTCCTGCAACCAGAGCACCGAGCCCACCACGCTCGACAACTTCTCCTTCGGGGACACCACCGGGAATCCATCCGGTCCCACCTCCACCGCCAAACCCGGGAAAGTGACCATCTCCAACTCCCCCGCGGGAGATGCGGTGATCGATTCCACGCGCGTGTCGATGGTGTCCAGCAACACGGGAGACACCATCGTCTACACCACCTCCGGTGTGGCCCCCACCTTGGAAAGCGAGCGCTACACCAAGGCGTTCGTCATCACCGGATCCACGGAGTTCCAGGCCGCTGCCGTGCGCGGGGGAGTCCTCGGTGCGGTCACCAAGCGCACCATCACCATCACCTCCCGCGTGTTCAAGCCCACCTTCTCCACCTCCCGGGTGGACACCTTCGACATGCCTCCCGAGGTCGTCATCACCCCGGCCAACGCCAGCACCGACACGGTCTACTACACCATGTCGACCAACCCCGGCTCCCCGACCCAGCAGAGCACCCGCTCCACCGGAAAGGTGACCGTCACCAAATCCAACTACCTGGTGGCGAGGTCCTTCAACGGGAAGAACGAACCTTCCGCCCCCGAAACCACCCAGATCGTCCTGAAGGTGGCCAAGCTCACCCCATCGACGGAATCCGGCAACACCTCCACCGTCTTCAACCTGTTCTTCAGTTCCGTCTCCCCCTCCGTGGTGGTGCGCTACACCACCAACGGCAAGGTTCCCAACTGCACGAACTCCGAGCAGCAGAAGACCGATTCGATCCGGATCGATTCGAACCAGACCGTGGTCGCCATCGGGTGCCGGGAAGGTTGGGTCGCTTCCGACACCACCATGGTGAAATACCGGTTCAAGGTGGGGATGGTTTCCACCACTCCAGATTCCGGCGTGCACGAGTCCGCTCCGGCCATCGAGTTCAAGAGTGAAACCCCCGATGTGACCTACTTCTACACCACCGACAGCACCTTGCCCAGCTGGGATGCGTCCACCCTGACCCCCAAGAACACCAAGACCAAGAAATGGACCTCCGCGAGCCCGAAGATCGAGGTGAAGCAGAGCATGTGGCTGCGCGCCGTGGGTGCCAAGAAGGGGTGGATGAACTCCGACACCATGACCTCGCGGTTCGTCTACATCGGTGACTCCGCGCTCATCGACGATTTCGAACTCTCCGGCTTGGGAAGCAAGTTCGGGGAGAAGGGGCTCTCCTGGTTCGCCTGCCAGTACCAGAACGGAGTGGGCTGTTCCCAGGATCAGAAGTTCCAGCTCGATCGCACCTTGTTCCGCCACGACACCACCAAGCCGGATTACAAGCCGGTGCTGGGCTTCCGCAGCTGGCGCGTGCAGGTGGGGATCAACCAACACGCCGAAGACAACCATGCCGGGTACGTCGGCGCTTCCGTGAAGGTGCCCGAGGAGTACCCGGGGAACGCCTACCGCCTGGTGTTCTGGGCCAAGTACACCGACACCGCGAAGAAGGCGGTCCTTCCCGCACGCTTGCCGTTCATCGTCGAGATGGCGCTCAAGGGCAATGCCAACAACAACGGTGGCTATGCCGACGGCTTCCACCGCAAGGTTCTCACCATCGGCTCGACCTGGGAACAGTTCGAAGTGGATTTCCCCCAGTTCTACTCCGCCGGGAACGGGTACGAAATAGCCCCCTTGCAGCCGGATTCCACTTCCACCACTCCCAAAGATCCCGCCCTGTTCTTCCAGGACTATAGCGTGAATGCCTTGGGGCTTTCAGGCTACCAAGGCCACGTCACCCACAACCTGTTCAAGCCGGCCTGGACTTGGGACGTGAGCAAGGAGGAGAGCTTCTCCAAGGCGCTCGTCACGGCCTTTCGCTTCTCCATCATGCAGCCCTTCAAGGACTCCGCGGTCGCCGCGAGCGTGGGTGAACCCAGCAATTGGAAGAATGCCCGCGAGCCCTCCTTCACCAAGGCGCAGCTCGACAACCTGATCAAGGACATCCACGGGTACCTCTGGATCGACAACGTGCGACTGGTGCGCAAGTCCGTCCAATGATCGTCCGCACCTGATCGGCACCGCTTTTCGACGCCTTCCCGGAATTCCGGGAAGGCGTCTTTGCTTCCCCCCCCTCAAACGGGGAACAAGAGGGTATTTTCCGCCGGATGGGGTCCAGTCCTTCGACGATGCGGTGGATGCGGGAGAGGTCGGCGTGAACCGACCCGATATCCACGATTTCACCTCCCACCGGGAGTATCTCCGGACCATCCTCGCCTGGGGAAGGGCTCGTCGGGACCCGCGGTTCCTGCAGAGGAACATCCTCGATCGTCTCGGAGTGGCTTCCACCGGTTTCCTTTCCAACGTCCTGGCGGGGCGCAAGAACCTTTCCCCCACGCAGATTCGTCGTTTCGCCGAAATCCTCGAGCTCTCGGCCGGGGATGCCGAATATTTCGAAACCCTCGTGCACTGCGGCCAAGCTCGCGGTGAGACCGAACAACGGGAATGGCTGGAACGCCTCGGTCGACTGCGCACCATTTCCATCTCGACCCTTTCCGAGGAGACCATCGGGTTGTTCGCACGGATGGAATCGGTATTCCTCTACGAATACCTCACCTTCGCGACCTTCGACGGAAACGCCGAGGAACTCGGGGCTTGCTTCGACCCGCCCTATCGAGGCGAGGAGATCCTCTCCGCCCTGGCGCATCTACGGAGGCTCGGACTGGTGGAGCAGGACGCCCGGGGACGATGGATCGCCCGCTCGCAGGCGGTGTCTTCCGGACCGGATGCGGATTCGCCGGAGCTGGCGTCCTTTCATCGCCGCGCGATGGCCCTGGCTCGCAGGTCGCTCGCCAAGGTTCCTTCGGGGGAGCGCGACCTGTCGGTGCTCTCCCTGGGTTTGTCCGAGGACGGCTACCGCCGCGCTCGTGCGGAAATCGCGCACCTTCGACGGCGCCTGGTCGGGATTGCGATGGAAGAGACCCATCCCGAGCGCATCTACCAGCTCAATTTCCACTTGATTCCGGTTTCCAGCCGCCTCGACGAGCATTCCTCATGATCAAGGCCTCGCGAACCATCTCCCTGTTCGGAGCTTTCGTGCTGGTCGGGTGCGGCATCGACCGCACCTCGATGGCGCCCGTGGAGGGAGGAAACCCCGGACTGGAAATCCAGGTCGCGTCGATCGACGGAAATCCCGCCGTCGGAGCGTCTGTGGTGGCTTGGTCGCGGGCGGACACGGTCGCGCACCCGGACTCGTTCGTCGTGCTCGCCACTGGCCGGACCGACCCTTCCGGGAAGGTGGTTCTCGACCTGGACACCAACCGGACCTGGGCGTTGCAGGCCAGAAGCGGCGATTCCACGATCGGGGTGCTGCGTTCCCTCCCGTGGGATCGTTCGGCTCGCCTGGTCCTGGGAAAACCGGCGCAGGTGCATGGAGCCTTCCAGGGGGTCTGGCACCCGCGAGCCATCGGGGTGCGGGACCTTCCCCTTCGGACCACGGTCGAATCCGACGGCCAGTTCACCCTGGGGGGATTGCCCTCGGGAATCCACGAATTGGTGGAAATCGGCGGGGGCCATCGCGCTTGGCGCCAGATTCGTGTGGAAGCGGGGCAGATGCTGGATTTGGGGTCCGTGCGCATGCCTCTCGACTCGGTCCTGGTCGATGATTTCGAAGGACCCGGGCGCTATTCCCTCCTGGAGGGGAAGGTCGCCTCGGGAATCTGGCGCGTGCAACTGCCCTCCGGCGATCCCCTGCGGATGGAGCCTGGAAGCGAGACCGATGCGGCCTTCGAGGAGACCCGCATGCTGGGCGACAACGGCTCCGGGAAATCCTGGAAGATCCGCGTCCAGAACTTCCCCTCCGATACCCTCCGACGGGGGACGGTGTTCCTGGATCTGGATCCTCGGGGCGTGGACGCCCGGGGATTGGTCGGACTGGCCTTCCTGGCTCGCGGAAGTCTCCGGATCCGGGTCGGACTGGTGGGAGCTACCGAAGGGCGACTGTGGAAAAACCTCATCATCCGCAGCGGAGGCATCTGGGGGCCGATCGACCTGCCCATCGAAAGCTTCGAGCACGCGCCTTCCGTCGAGCCGGAAAAGGTGCTCGGGGAGTTGGCGCGGATCGAGTGGACCGTCCTGGACACGATGAACGTGGAACTTTGGCTCGATGATCTTCGCATGCGCGGCTGGAAGCCCTGATCCCGAACCGGGGGAGGCTCACCAAACGCGGGACAGGTCGTCGGCCAGGTGGTGGAAGGCCCGGCGTTCGGCGGCGAGAGCCAATGCTTGCTGGTGCGGGGGGAGGTCTTCCAGGAATCCCGACGCGCCGAAGTCCCCGATCAAGGGGTACCCATCCCGGTCGACCAGGATGTTGTGGGCGTAGAGGTCGCCGTGGAGAATCCCCCTCCCGTGGATGTGCGCGAGCATGGACTCGACCCCCTCCAGGACGCGGGTTCGGAAGGAGGCGGGAAAGGCCGTCCCGGGAGGGTAGGTGTCGCGGGTGCACGACTCGAAGCTGGGCGGGTGCCCCAAGGTGCTCCACGTCGGGGCGATGCGATCCATCACCAATCCCTGGGACCCGGTCGGGTGGTTCTCGAGCTTGCCGAGGACTGGAACGAGGTGCGGATGGACACCGGCGGCCAGGGTGGCTTCCCTCTCGTCCTCGGGATACCCGTCGCTGGTCACTTCGCCCTTGAAGATCTTGACGGCGACATCCTTCGCCGCGCCCTTCCCGGGATTCCAGATGGCTTGATGGATGACCCCCGACGCGCCTTGGCCCAGGCGCCCTTCGAGGGTCAGATCCTCCCAATGGACGGAAGCGGACGAGGAGGTTCGTGGTCGACAGAAGGGGTTTCCCGACCAGGCGATCCAAGCGAGTTCGGGGAGGGAAAGGAGGGAGTCGGGCAGCGCGTCCAGCTGGTTCGCCGACAAGCGGACGAGTTGCAACTTCTCGCAACCCGAAAGATCCGGAAGGGACTCCAGGCGGTTCCCCGCGAGCATGAGCTTCTGGAGGCGGGAGAGCCCGCCCAGGGAGCGCGGCAGTTCCGCAAGCCGGTTGTCGGTCAGGATCAACCAGCGCAGGGATGGGGGGAGGGCCGAATCGGGGATGCTGCGGATCTCGTTGGATTTGAACCCGATCATTTCGAGGTTCGGCATCCGGCCGAGGATTTCCGGAAAGTCCTGGAACCGATTGAAGGACAGGAAGAGGATGCGAAGCTTCTCCAGCTTCGGGAACCAGGAGGGAAGGCTCGAGAGGTGGTTCCCCGAAAGATCGAGGATCTCCAAGCTGGAAGCCAGGTCCAGAAGCGCGGGTGGAGCCGCCAGCAGGTCCGCTTGCAGGCGCAATTCCCGAGCGCCGACCAGGGCTCCGGATTCGAGTTCGAGGAGTGAGGCCATCCTCCAAACCTAGACCGATTTTTCGCCTCCCAAGCAGGGAATGATCCTCGGCAGGGGCGCTGGCGAATCGACCGGTCCCTCCTCGGTCCGGTCTCCCTTCGCCCTGGGGGAGGAGGGAGGTCGCGGAATCTCTCGGAGGTGGAGCTTCCCGGAGGATCCATGGTCGCCCATCGGGGCGAATAGGGGAATTAGGTTGAAGCCATGTCCGGACTGTACCTCGTCGACGCGATGGCCCTGGCCTACCGCTCCTTCTACGCCCTCATGCGAACCGGGATGCGCGCCCCGGACGGAACGCCGACGGCGGCGATCTACGGATTCGCCCAAGCCCTGCTGCGGGTGGTGGAATCCCGCGATCCCAGCCACATGGCGATCGTACGGGATCTTCCGGTACCGACCTTCCGCCACGAGATGTATCCGGCGTACAAGGCCCAGAGAAGTCCGATGCCGGACGATTTGCGAGCCCAGATTCCGCTGGTGGAACGACTCGCCGAAGCCTGTGGACTGCCGGTCCTGGCGCGGGAGGGCTTCGAGGCCGATGATTTGATGGCCACCTACGCGAAGATGGCCAGTGGGCAGGGGCTGGAGACGTACCTGATGACCCGGGACAAGGATCTGATGGCTCTGGTCGACGACAAGGTCCGGTTGTTCGATCCCGGCCGGGGAGGGGAGCGTCCCGAGGTCATCGATGCCGCATGGGTCGAGGGCAAGATGGGGGTTCCTCCCCGACAGGTCCGGGATCTCCTCGCGTTGATGGGGGATGCCTCCGACAACATTCCGGGAGTGCCTCGCGTGGGGGAGAAGACCGCCACCGAGTTGCTCCGCCAATACCCCGACATCGACGCGATCTACACCCACCTGGAGGAGATCGGAGCGCGCAAGAAGGCTTTGCGGGGACACTTGGAAGCGGGACGGGAAAGCATGGAGCTGTCGCGTCGTCTGGTGACGCTGCGCGACGACGTCGACCCGCCGAAGCCGTTGGAGGAATTGACCTTCTCCGGACTGGATTACCAGGGGATCCGCGCGTTCCTGTCCGATCTGGGAATCCGTGCGCTCCTCCCCCAGGTCGAGAAACTGGCGGGGTTCCCCCGACAGGAGGCCTTCGCCCCCTCCTTCGCACCGGGACCGGGGGCCGCCTTCGTCCCCCCTGCGGGAGACTTGTTCGCCGAGGTGCGGTCCGAATCGGAGATCGACGCACCCGCCGGCGCCTTGCCGTTGTTCGCCGGAGCTTCCACCGGGACCTCCTGGGCGGTGAACCACCAGCCCCTGGAAACCGTCGAGGAGGTCCGTTTCCTGGCCGAAATGGCTCGAGGCGCGGACCGCATTTCCCTGATGGTCCTCCGGGCAGGGGACGGGGCCCGGCCGAAGGAGGACGGTTTCCGTCTCGATCGGGTCCTCGGGGTCGCCCTTTCCTGGAACGAAGGGCTCGCGCGCCACATTCCCCTGGGGGAAGCCCGAAAGGCCCTGCCCGTCGAGGAGGTCGCCGCCGCACTGGAACCCCTCCTGTCGGATGCTTCCCGCGCCTGGATCGCCTGGGACGCCAAGGAGACCCGACGCAGCCTCCAGCCGCTGGGACTTTGCCCCGCGGGTCGCATCGACGACGGGGAGCTCGCCGCCTACCTGCTGGCCCCGGGGGAAAGGCATCTCTCCCTCGAACGCCAAGCGGAGTCCCGCCTTTCGCTGCGGAGTACCGGGCTCGAATCCATCGCTGGCTCGGGCCGGAGCGCCCGCCCCTTGGCCGACTTGGATCTGGATGCGGTTTCCCTCTGGTGGTGCGAACGCGCCGACCTCGCGTTGCGCTTGTGGACGGGTTTGGAAGCGGGGATGCGCGAAGCCGAACTATGGGGGCTCTACGAGAACTTGGAGCTGCCCCTGCAGGAGGTCCTTCGCGGCATGGAGGACGCGGGCATCGCCCTCGACGATGCGTTGTTCAAGGATCTGTCCGAATCCATGGGGCGGGATCTGTCCGCCCTGGAGGCGAAGGCCCACGAGGCCGCGGGCCGCCCCTTCAACGTCGCGTCCCCGCGTCAGCTCGAGGAGATCCTCTTCGACGACCTGGGGCTGAAGAGCCGGGGCAAGACCGCCACCGGGAAGCGATCGACGGATTCCGACACCCTCGAGGCGCTTCGCGGGGAGCACGCCCTGCCGGCGATCGTGCTGGAGCATCGCGAATACGCCAAACTGAAGGGGACCTACGTGGATCCGCTCCCCCTGCTGCGGGACGCCAGCGGGAGGGTCCACACCCGCTACGACCAGACGGTCGCGGCGACCGGACGACTGTCCAGCGTCGATCCCAATCTGCAGAACATCCCCGTCCGGGGTGAAACCGGTCGGCGGATCCGCCGCGGGTTCGTCGCTGCCGAAGGGCACCTTCTGATCTCGGCGGACTATTCCCAGATCGAATTGAGGCTTCTGGCGCATCTGACCGGGGACCCGGCGCTTCTCGAGGTGTACCGCAACGGACAGGACATCCACGCCCGCACGGCGGCCCAGGTCGCCGGCGTCGCACCCCACGAGGTGACCGCCGACCAGCGTCGAGCGGCCAAGGTGGTCAATTTCGGCGTGATGTACGGGATGGGGCCCCATGCCTTGTCCCAGCAGATCGGCGTGCCGCATGCCGAAGCCAAGGCCTTCATCGACGGTTTCTTCGCCGCCTATTCCCGGGTCCAGCCTTGGATGGAGGAAACCCTGGAGCAGGCCCGCAGTCGAGGGTGGGTGCGGACCATCCTCGGTCGCAAGCGCTGGATCCGCGAGATCAACGATCGCAACCGGGCGGTGCGCGAGCGGGCGGAGAGGGAAGCGGTGAACACCCCCGTCCAGGGAAGCGCCGCAGATCTGGTCAAGAAGGCCATGCTCGACCTCGATCGGGTGGTGCGCGAGGAATCCTTGCCGTGCCGACAGTTGCTGCAGGTGCACGACGAACTGGTGCTGGAAGTGGAATCGGACGCCGCCCAGACCGTGGCGCACCGGGTGCGGGCCGTTCTCGAGGGGGCGATGGAACTGGACGTGCCTCTGGTCGCGGAGACCGGGGTGGGAAGGAGCTGGGGAGAGGCCCACTGACCGGGGATCAGCCGGCGCGACGGATCCGGGCGATTTCGAGGGAGCCCCACACCAGGAAGACCAGGAAGGCGAGGCTTCCCAGGGCCCGGGCGAACCCCGCCAGGGATTGATCGTAGGCGAGCCAGCCCCATTTCCCCAGGATCCAGTTCCAGTCGTGGAGGATCTCGTCTCCGGCGAACGGGGAAACGAGTGGAAGCTCCATCGCGCGGGCGTCGGCGATGTACATCGCCACGTCGTACAGGTTGGTGCCCAACCAGGCGAAGCAGAAGGCCATGCCGAACCGGTCGCCTTGGCGGCGGAAGACCAGAAGTGCCAATCCGGGGCAGAGGCATTGGAAGAAACTTCCGCCGAGGATCCCGGGGAAATCGCCGAACCATCCGAAGATCGCGTGTCCGATCTCGTGGAGCGCGAGGTTCAAGCCCTTGGCGATTCCCTGGTATTGGGCGTCGCCCAGATGATGGATCCAGGTCCAGAGCGCCCAAGCCAGCACCGGCAGGCGGGCCCACCAGAGGGACGTGCCGGTCGGACCCGTGCGATCCGGGGAGGGTCGGGGAGGGTGGCCAGGTTTGCGTTTCACGAAATCCGTCAAGGATCCCTCTTCTGGTTGGACGGGAACGGGGCCTCGAATCCGGATCGCGGCACGGCCGTCGTCCAAGGATAACGTGCTTCGGCCCTCGATTCGAGTACGTTGTTCGAGAAGCCGGAAAAGGGGGGATGCCCCTCCTGTCCGTTCCATTCCAACACAGCGCATTCGGAGAAATCTTCCATGGCCGGACCCATCCCCAACAAGCCCCCCGTATCCCTCCCCAAACTGATCGGATTGGCCTTCGCCGCGGTCGTCGGGTTCTCCTTCCTGCGGGGCGCGGTGTATACGGTCGATTCCGGGGAACGGGGGATCGTCCTGACCTGGGGTGCGATCACCAGCATCGTCGACGACGGACTCCATCTGAAGGTCCCCTTCATGCAGGTGGTGCGTATCGTCGATGTCCGCACGCGCAAGGCCCACGCTCCCGCCCAGGCGGCCTCCTCCGACATGCAGCGCGTCCAGACCGAAGTGGCGCTCAACTACCACCTCGATCCCGAGAAGCTGCACGAGATCTACACCAAGACGGGACTTGTCGTCGAGGGTTCCCTCATCGACCCTCGCATCCAGGAAGTCGTGAAGGCCGTGGTCGCCAAATACCAGGCCGACAAGCTCCTGATGCAACGCGAACAGGTGAAGGCGGAGATCGAATCCCTTCTCAAGACCTCCCTGGTTCCCTACCACGTGATCGTGGAAGCCGTCCAGATCACCAACTTCAAGTTCTCCGAGCAGTACGACGCGGCGATCGAAGCGAAACAAACCGCCGAGCAGAACGCCCAGAAGGCCAAGAACGATCTGGAGCGCATCAAGGTGGAAGCCGAACAGAAGATCGCCACCGCCCAGGCCGAAGCCGAGGCGATCCGCATCCAGTCCGAGGCCATCAAGGCCCAAGGCGGGGCGGGTTACGTCCAGCTCAAAGCGATCGAGAAGTGGAATGGGCAACTTCCCACCTACACCGGTTCGGGACCGCTTCCATTCCTGCAAGTCGGCTCCAAGTGAGCGTGAGGCTGCCGCGACGCGTCGGGCTTGTGGGGGGCATCGCCTCCGGCAAATCGATGGCGGCCTCCTGGTTCGAAGCTCGGGGCTGGACATTGGTGGACGCCGACCGGGAAGCGCACGCCCTGTATGCCCCCGGGACGCTCCTGCGGGATCGCCTGGTGGGGGAGTTCGGACCCCGGATCGCTTCCGACGATGGTTCGATCGACCGAGCCGCGCTGGGATCGATCGTCTTCGGGGACCCTGCGCGTCTCGCCCGGCTGGAATCGCTGGTCCATCCCGCCCTGAGGGAACGGGTGGCCGAGCGGATTTCCATCGCGGAGTCCCGGGACGAACGCATGGTCCTCGAGATGGCGTTGATGTCGAGGTGGCCGGAGATGGCGGCTCGACTGGATGTCGTCCTGGGAGTCTCGGCGCCGATGGAGGTACGCTTGGAGCGTCTATGTCGGCGCAATTCCCTCGATCCCGCGGAAGCCCGCCGCCGGATCGAGAGGCAACCCCCCCAGGCCGATCTGCTGGCCTGCGCGGCCGTGACCTTGTCCAACGAAGGAACCCGAGAAGACTTCCTCCAAAAGCTGGAGGTCACCGCGGGCTGGTGGTGATCACTTCTCCCAGGGATGGGTCTGTTCCTCGGGCCCCTGGCGAGGCTGCGGCAACGGGCACACGACGAGGAGAAGGGCGGAGCCGATGGCAAGGGCCAAGGCGAGGAGGTTCATGGCATCTACCTTCCGGAGGAGGTGAAGACATTCGCGAGGGGGACTCTTCGGGAGCGTGTCCCTTCGATTCCCTTCCGAGAATACCGTATCCGAGGAGGGGCTGGCAATCCCTCCGGGGGGAGATCGGTGATCTGGATCACGCCCACGACTTGGATTCCGGACTCGGTGGAGACCGCGAGAGTCCCCCCTGCATCGGGGTACGCGTGGGCTAGATTTCCGAGGATTGAACCCCGACGTCGATGCATCTCCAATCCTGGACATCCCCCTCATGCCTGCACTCCGAACACGCTCCGTCCTCGTTCTTCTTCTCCTGGGGTGGGTCTCCTCCGTCCATGCCATCTGGAGCCCGATTCCCGCCACCGACACGATCTGGGCCTACGCTCGCACCGCCCCCATCCTTCTTGTCCGCACGGGCAACGCTCCGCTGGACGATGCGATCGAAGAGGGTTTCCGCTTGTATTGGAGCGATCGGGACGTGTCCTGGGTTCCCGACTCCGGGTTGGCTGCCGTCTCGAAGGACACGGTGGTTCTGGTCTTTCGATTGGCGCAAGGCCGCAACCCATTCCGGACCAGCCGCGAGGACGACTGCAATCGCCTCGAAGGAGCGCAAAGGGTTTTATGCCGAGACGACCAGACCAAGGCGGTTTTCGGACTGGGACTGGTGGGGGATCGGCTCGGGCATCGCAATGGTGCCGCGTTGCTGGCGGAGCCCAGCCAGGTCCTCCAGTTGCCTCGAGGCGACGCCTTCGCCATCGACGTGGTCCAAGATTTCGCGGCGGCGGCGCAGGCGGTGTGGGATAGCACCTATCCGGCCGAAGGTCCGCTGAAAGGCGATCGCGCCTGGGCTCGAGAAACCATCACCAAGCGGGGAAGGAGCCAGCCCCTGGATACCTTGTGGATTCCCGATCAGGTCTCCGGGAAGGTGTCCGAAGCCGAAGCCGCACAGGACCTGGGCAGCGTCGTGCGCTATGTTCCCATGGATTCCCTGGAGCGCATGTTGGGAACCTCCCGAGGGGGAGCCTACCTGGAACCAGGTCTGCGGCGCACATGGGCCAGGCAGCTGCGAGTCCGCTCCGTCGCGACGGGGGAACTTCTTCTCATCGACGACGGGAATCCCAAATTGGACGTCGACACGGTTCTGGTCCGGCGGGATTTCCAGCGCCTGGCCCACCGGGTCCATGGTCGTGAAGAACGCTTGGTCTGGCGGATCAGTGCCGAATACGAACTGGCCAGCTCCGAGGTCTTCGGCTGGAATGTCCTGTTGGAGCGCGAGGTTCGCCGGGGACTCCTCGTCGGGGCGGGATTCGCCAATCTGGGACTCATGAAATCGACCCAAGGTGCGCCCACCCAGACCTTGCTCCTGAGCGGATTCAAGTGGATTCCTTCCCTGGGATGGGAACGCAAAACCCTTGGCCCCCGCTTCACCATGGGGAGTCGGCTTTGGGTTCCCCTCGCGGAAGCAGCCCCCACCCAGGAGGATGCCGGCTTGGATCTGGCGCCTCGGCTCACCTTGGATGTGGAGTATTGGGCGCGCGGCTTCACGCTGGGGTTGTCCAAGGAGATCTGGCTGGGCGAAGGCGGTAGCACCCGCGGGGCTTGGAGTGGCGCGGACGTCCAGACCATCGAGTCGGGTGTTGCGTTTCGATTCGGTGCCCACTTCGGGTTCCCTCAATTCATGGAAGCCCCGAAGTGGCGGTCGGCCAAGGAGCTCGCCTCAGCGCCCAAACCTTGAGGGAGCGTTCCGGATGTTCTCGGAGGACACGAGGTTCTTCACGAGAAGTCGAGTCGCCTTGTCCAGTGCCTGGGCGGAAGGGCTTTCCGGGATGGCCACGCGAGCCAGGTTGAGAACCGCTCCATCCTTCGCATCGAACACCGCCCCCATGAGATAGGGGCGCGGGAAGTACCAAGCCCTGCCTGCGTTCCCGAACCAGGCGACGCGCATGGGGGAGAGGATGTGGTCGAAGCTCGGCTCCGGAGGTCCGTAGTCCAGGGAGACCAGCAGGACCTTGTCCGCATGCCAGGGGGCGAGGTGCTTGCGCAGATGGGGGAGACGCGGACGGAATCGCGGGCCTCCGCGCGCGTCGAGTCGATCCATGGTCCAATCGCGCAGGTTGGCCATGTGGTCGAGCGTCGCCAGGGAATCCTGGTGCAGCGTGACCGGGGAGGGCGCGCTCAAGTGCACGTTCTCCTCCTGGAAGGCGGAGACCAGCGCGCTTCGCACCAGGGCCTTTCCGGAATCGATCCCCCCGAACGGACGCGCCAGCGGACGGTTGCCCCAATCGATATCCGCCAACATCGCATTTCCGGTCCATGCCGTTCTTCCGGTGTCGGGTGTCTCCAGATGCAGGGATTTGGCCTCGGTCAGTTCGGGAATCAGGATTCGAACTTGATCGAGGAACGCCTGGTGGCGGCGCAGGCTTCGGGCCAGCCGGGTGGTGTCCTGGAGGTATTCGCGGTGGCGAGGCAGGGCGATGTCCCATTCCGAAAGCAGTTCGGACTCCAATCCCGCCCAAAGGGAGTCCTGGGGCGAACGGGCTTTGGCTTGGCGTGAGGCGAGGATGCCCAAGGTGACCATCCGCGCGTCGTCGATGTGCTTGATGAAATGGTCGAGGGTCTGGTAGGCTCCCCAGATGCGCAAACGTGCCGCACGGGGAGCGCTGCGCCGCGCCGCGCTGCGATCCAGGGCCAATTCGATGAGCGCCTGGTCGAAGGTCGACTGGAGGGCTCGGTCGTGGGGGCGAGTCTGGAGGAGGTTCCAGGACTCGAAGAGTGCGGCGGCAGGTTGATTCGCTTCGAGCCATCCATGCGGGACGGCCAGACGCGCGGCTTCGCGAACCGCCAGGAATCTCGACTCTCCCACGAGCCAAGTTTGCCCTCCGGTGGAATCCGCACCCACCTGGCGACGAGAGGCCTCCCGTCGGCGCGGAATGGCGGGATGGGTCGCCATGGAGTCGGAATCTTCGGTCTGGGGAGGGGCCAGGGTGGTTCGGGAGGGGTCGAGCCAGGTGGATTCCGGGATGGTCAGGTCCGGGAAGGAGGAGAGGGCATCGCGACTCCAAGGCCGCGTGCCTTGGGCGTTGTCGGAAGCATCCAGGATACCGAAGGTCGAATCCACGCTCCGCGTGCTGTACCGGGAGCCCTTGAGATAGACCAGGCCGAGGCTGTCGGCCATCGATTCACGCTCCCGCGAGTGCTGGAATCTTGTCCGCGCCCATCGGTCGGAGCTGCCGGTGGATCCTTCCCGGTCTTCCCACCAGGAATCCTCGGCGTGGTGGAGGGCGAAGTGCGCCGCCTCGTGCGCGAGAATCTGCGCGAGCTGGGATTCGTCGGCCAAACGGGCCAGGAGCCCCAGATTGAACAGGGCGACTCCGTCGGGGAGCATGATCGCGTTCACATAGGGGGAGGGACAGGCGTAGACGCGGAGCTTTTTCCGGAGTTCGGGCTGGGAGACGAGCACGGAATCGAGGACTTGCGACAGATAGACCGACGCGGGATCTCCGAACATCGCCCATCCCCGCAGGGCGAGGTCCCTGCGTGTGGAAAGCTGGCGCCACCAGAATTCGTTCCAATCGCGTTTCTCCGAGGAGCCGCTCCGACTGGCCCAGAAGCCCAACGCTTTTCCGTCGCGACCGGCGAGGGTGGGCACCTGGCCGGCTGGATCGCCCAGGAAGTCCTCGGGGATCCTTCCTTGGGAGGAGAGATCGAGGCGGGGAGGGGGAGGGGGCTGGACCGCCTCTGGAGGAGGCGGGGCGGGACGCGCCGATCTGGTTTTGCGTGCCTCGATGGGGCGCGCGACACACCACACCAGAATCAGACAGGAAAGGAAGCGCATGCGTCAGGCTCCGGGGGAGGGAGGGCAGGAGGGGAGAAAGGAAGGGGGCGTGGATGCCAATGGGAATTTAGATCGCCGATCCGGGATCGAAACTGGAGGAGCGACGAGGGCGAGTCGGATCCGGAAGAGGGTGGTCCTCGAAGGGGAAGGTTCTATTTTTCAGACCTGTTCATCCGCTATTCCTTCAGGAAGGACCCTTCATGGCCACGCCCGAATTCGTCTACCAGGACCCCTTCCCCCTCGGCGAGGAGACCACCCAGTATCGATGCATCTCCACGGAGGGCGTTTCGGTCGCCGAATTCGAAGGCCAGAAGATCCTGAAGGTGACCCCGGAGGCCCTCGAAACGCTCTCCCGCGCCGCCATGCACGAGGTCTCCTTCTTCCTCCGTGCGGAGCACAACGAACAGGTGGCCAAGATCCTCCAGGATCCGGAAGCCAGCCGGAACGACAAGGGGGTGGCCATGGCCATGCTCCGCAACGCCCAGGTCGCCGCGGAAGGGCAGCTGCCCATTTGCCAGGATACCGGGACCGCCACCGTGGTCGCCAAGAAGGGGCAGCAGGTCTGGACGGGCGTGAGGGATGAAGAATTCATCTCCAAGGGAGTCTGGCACACCTATACCCAAGACAATCTGCGGTACAGCCAGACCGTGGCCTTGGACATGTACACCGAGAAGAACACGGGAACCAACCTGCCCGCCCAGATCGACATCTACGCCACCGAAGGCATGGCCTACAAGTTCCTGTTCGTGGCCAAGGGAGGAGGGTCGGCGAACAAGTCCTATCTGTTCCAGGAGACCAAGGCACTCCTGAACCCCTCCAGCCTGAAGAAATTCCTCGTCGAGAAGATGAAGACGCTCGGAACGGCCGCCTGTCCGCCGTACCACATCGCTTTCGTGGTGGGGGGAACCAGCGCCGAGTCCGTGCTCAAGACCGTGAAACTGGCCTCCGCCAAATATCTCGACCACCTTCCCACGACCGGAAACGAGCATGGGCGAGCGTTCCGGGACATCGACCTCGAGAACGAATTGCTCGTGGAAGCCCAGAAGCTGGGGATCGGTGCGCAATTCGGCGGGAAATACTTCGCCCACGACATCCGCGTGATTCGTCTGCCCAGGCATGGAGCGTCCTGCCCCCTCGGCATGGGGGTCAGTTGCAGTGCCGACCGCAACATCAAGGCCAAGATCACCGAGAAGGGGTTGTTCCTCGAACAAATGGATCAAAACCCCGGGCGCTTGCTCCCGGATCTGGGAAGTGTGAAGCACAAACACGGGATCGAAGTCGATCTCGATCGTCCCATGTCCGAAATCCTGGCGGAATTGACCAAGCATCCTGTCAGCACCCCGTTGCTCCTCAAGGGAACGATCGTGGTCGCTCGGGATATCGCCCACGCGAAGTTCAAGGAAATCCTGGACGCCGGCAAGCCCCTTCCGGAATACCTGAAGCGCCATCCCGTCTACTACGCGGGCCCGGCGAAAACGCCTTCCGGAAAACCCAGCGGATCCTTCGGCCCCACCACGGCGGGACGGATGGACAGCTATGTGGACCTCCTCCAAAGTCACGGAGGCTCCATGGTCATGGTGGCGAAGGGAAATCGCTCGCAGCAGGTGACCGACGCCTGCCGCAAGCACGGGGGCTTCTACCTCGGGTCCATTGGAGGGCCGGCGGCGGTCCTGGCCGAGGAAAACATCAAGAAGGTGGAATGCATCGATTTTCCGGAGCTCGGCATGGAAGCGGTCTGGAAGATCGATGTGGTGGATTTCCCCGCCTTCGTCCTGGTGGACGACAAAGGAAACGACTTCTTCAAACAATTGGGCTGCTGAGCCGGATTCCGGCCCTCCCGGGAGGGCCGGAGTGTTTCTACCTTCCCCGGGCTCCGTCGTCCTGGCGGTGCCCGTGTGCCCTTTGCGGAGTTTCTCCCTATGATGATGCAAAAGATTCGCGACAATGCAATTTGGGTGGTCCTGGTGGCCGTGGTGTGTTTCATCGCCCTGATCTTTGTCGATTGGGGCATGAGCCCCGGAAATTCCATGACCCAGAAGACCGTCATCGGCGAAGCCGAAGGCGAGTCCATCCGGTACGAGGAATTCGATCGCTACGTCCAGCAGCAGGCCAACTTGGCCGTGCAGCAGGGACAGGATCTCTCCGCGGAGGACTATGCCAAGATCCGCCGCCAGATCTTCGACGAAATGGTGCGATTGCGCATCGTCCAGAAGGTCTACGCCCAGTACCAGCTCAAGGGAAGTCCGGAAGAAGTCCTCGACTTCATGCGCCGCAATCCCCCTCCTGGCGCGGAAAAGGCTCCCATCTTCATGGGACCCGACTCCCAGTTCTCCAAAGCCGCTTACGAGAAGTGGCTCTCCGACCCCCGGATCTATTCCGATCCCTACATGAAGATGATGGAATCGGAGGTTTCCCAGATCCGTCTCCCCGAGGAGCAGTTGCAGAAGATCCTGCAAGCCGGCATCTATCCCACCCGCTTGGATCTCGAACAAGGCATCCGTCGCCAGCAAACGCGCGGATGGGGCGTCGCCGTCGTCGTTCCTCAGGATTCCTTCCGGGTGGGCCAGCCGCCCCGGAGCGAAGTCGACGCCTACTTCGCCGCTCATCCCGACAGCTTCTTCGTCCCTCGCGACATCGCCAAGACCCCCTACGTGCACATCGTGCGCCGTCCCTCCCACGCCGACTCGGTGGAAGTGAAGTCCTTCGCCGACACCCTGGTCGTGCGGATCAAAGCCGGGGAATCCTTCGACACCCTGGCCAAGGACTATTCCGAAGATCCGGGTTCGGCGGCCCAGTATGGCCGCCTCGGGGGGCTGCAGCGTCGCACCCAATGGGTCCCGGTGTTCAGCAATGCGGTCGCGACCCTGGAAGTGGGGCAAATGTCCGAGCCCGTCCAGAGCTCCTTCGGATGGCACATCATCCGCTTGAATGCGAAGGAACTCGATGAACGCACCAAGGATACGCTCTACGATGTCTCCCACATCCTGTTGCGCGTGACGCCTTCCCCCGACGCCATCGAAGCCATCAAGGAACGCCTGGAGGCCATTGCCGCCCAGGTGAAGAAAGGCGTGGCCTTCGAGGTGGCGGTCCAAGCCGAAAGCCTCTCCATCGACACCGCGCGCATCCTGCACGGGGAAATCGCCACCACGGTGAAAGGTCCTCTCGTGGGGCTCTCCGGCTGGTCGTTCCGCGGGCAGAAGGATGAGAAAGTGTCGGAAGTCCTGGAGAATGATCAGGCGTTGTTCTTGGCGGGACCCAGCCGCGTGCTCCAGGCGGGACGAGATTTGGAAACCTCCGCCGGACGCATCTTCCAGTCCTTGATGGTGCAAAAGCAACGGTTCTTGGCCCAGAAGTGGCTCGACTCCCTCTCTTCCACCATCGTTGCCTGCGGCAAAGACACCGCCTGCCTCCAGAAGCTTCCCAAGGTCGTCGTGACTCCGCTGGAAGATCGTCCCGCCCAGAGCTTCGTGTTGGGCTACGGATACCAGACTCCGGAACTCATCGCCTCCTGGACCGAAGCCGCGGCCAAGCCTGGAACCTGGAGCAAGTCGATCCAGACCGTCTCGGGTGCGGCGATGCTCCGACTGGATTCCGTGGTGGTTCCCTCCGACACCGCCGTCGCCCAGAGCCTTGCCGAGTCGGGGCGTCGGGAATCGGCACGGATGTCGGTGGTTCGAAGTCTCTACGGAGCCTGGTCCGCGGACATGAAGCGAAAAGCCAAGATTGAAGACAACCTGGATCGTTTCTATCGCGACTAACTCCTTGGAACCGCAGGTTGCACTCCAAACGGGCTGACAACCGGCAGGAAAGGAGTTAGATTGATGAACATGCGATGGATTCATCTTTTACTGCTGGTCGCGTTCTTCGGGGGAGCCGTCAGCTCGGTTCATGCCCGCGAAGCGGTCACCAAGCAGTCGAATTGGACCAAGATCAAAGAGATCTTCAAGTAACAACCCGCTCCCCCCTCGTTTGGCGAGGGAGCTGTCGGTGGGAGCGCTTGGCAACGAGCGTTCCCTTTCTTTTTTTGGTGAAGTAGGGTCATGTTTCTCGACGAAAGCCGTATTCAGGTCAAGGCCGGAGGAGGGGGCAATGGCTGCATTTCCTTCCGACGGGAGAAGTACGTCCCATTCGGGGGGCCGAATGGAGGCGATGGGGGGCGCGGTGGCCATATCGTGCTCCAAGCCGACCCTCAAATCCAGACTCTTTACGACATCGGGACGGTGCGCACGTTCCGCGCCGAGCGCGGAGAGCATGGCCAAGGCTCCCAATGCACCGGCCGAAATGGCAAGGACTTGTATGTGAAGGTCCCTCTCGGGACTCTGGTCAAGGATGAGGAAGGGAACCTCCTGGCCGACCTCACCGAACCAGGCGCGCAATGGGTGGCAGGCCGTGGTGGCAAGGGGGGGCTGGGCAACCAGCATTTCGCCACCCCTCGCAACCAAGCTCCGCGAAAGGCGACCCCCGGGCAACCCGGTGAGGAGCGCGAGCTGTTCCTGGAGCTCAAGTTGGTGGCGGACGTGGCCTTGGTGGGATTCCCCAATGCCGGAAAAAGCTCCTTGCTGTCCGCCCTCTCCCAGGCCCATCCTCGGGTCGCGGACTACCCCTTCACCACTCTCGAGCCCTCCTTGGGGATCGTGCAGGTGCACGACGGTGTCTCCTTCGTGATGGCCGACATCCCGGGGTTGCTCGAGGGTGCCGCCGAGGGGAAAGGGCTCGGACACCGGTTCCTGCGTCACATCGAGCGAACTCGAGCTCTCCTGTTCCTCATCGATCCTTGGGATGCCAAGGGCGAGGAGGAGACCGAGAAGGAGCGCGCCGATCGGGTCCGGAACGCTGTGAAGGTGCTTCGAGGCGAACTGGAGCGGTACCATCCGCGCTTGCTGGCCAAGCCATGGGTGGTCGCCGTCAACAAATGCGATCAAGGGCAGCCCGTCCAGCCTGGCGATCTGCCGCGGACCTACTATGTCTCCGCCCTGGCCAGGACGGGACTTCGTCCGCTCGTCGAGCGGCTCTGGGAAGTGGTCCAGGAAGCCCGCATCGAAGCGAATCCCTGATTCCTTCCCCACTCGGGCATTGCCTGGGAGTGTGGGAAAATGCGATCCTTGGCGATGCCTCCGATCCCCAGAACCGGTTCGGGGGTTCCGGGGGAACCATGGGTTCAAGCTCCAGATCGGCCGAAGCGCTCGACGCTTTGCACCGGATCGATCGGCCTCGTCTCCTGATCGAGGTCGCGTTGTGCGTCCTGATGACGGAGCTGTCGATCATGGTCGGGATGCCCTACGTCTTTCCGGAATTGTCCGATGTGGCCTCTTCCGTGGTCGATGTGCTTCTCCTGGCCCTCGTTTCGGGGCCCTTGATCTTCTGGCGGTTGCGGGCGAATTTGAATCGGGCCTTCGGGGGGGAGGGGAAGACGCGTTGGATCGCCGACGACCTTCTCCTGCCGATCGTGGCCATGTGCAGCATGATGGTCCTGACGGCAGGTGTGGTCCATGGCTACAATCTCGAGCGCCGCAAGGAGGCGACGGCTCAGATGGAATTGGTGGCCTCCCGGGTGCAGCGTGAGATCCAGGCGCGGTTCGACCGCCTGCTCTATGGTTTGCACAGCTCCCGTAGTTTCCTCCTCGCGGTCCCCAACGTGGACCGGGCCCTCTTCCGAGCCTTCTGGGACGGACGGCGGGTGGGGCAGGAATTCCCGGGAGTGCGAGGATTCGGCATCATCCAGCAGATTCCTCGGAGCGACTCCCTCGCCCTCGTGCAGGAGCAACGACGCGACGGAGCTCCGGACTTCGCGATCCGTTCGGCCGGCAGCGCCCCGGACCTGTTCGTGATCACCCACATCGAACCGGTGGCCGCCAACGGTCCGGCCTGGGGACTGGATGTGGGCTTCGAAGACGTGCGGCGGGAGGGGATCGAGGCCGCGCTGCGCATGGGACGCCCGATCCTGACGGGTCGGATCGTCCTGGTGCAGGACGGGGCCCGACGCGCCGGGTTCCTGTTCCTGTTGCCTCTTCAGGGGCCCTTGGGGCCGGGGGATCCCGCGTTCGGGCATGGGAAGGTCACCTACGCTTCGGTGGTGGTGGACGAGCTCCTGGAGGGGATCGATTCCGTGGCCGGAGCCGGCGTCGCGATCCGCTTGTGGGAAGGACTTCGCGATTCGGCCCGCCAAGTGTACGGGACCCGGGCGGATCCCGTCGAGGAGGGAAACGTCGGCAGACGCGAACTCGTGGTGGGAGATCGGTCGTTGCTTCTCGAGGTCGCAAAACCCGAGGGATC
Organism: Fibrobacteria bacterium; assembly: GCA_020633825.1. Taxonomy (GTDB): domain Bacteria; phylum Fibrobacterota; class Fibrobacteria; order UBA5070; family UBA5070; genus UBA5070. The sequence continues at coordinate 829,725 of JACKCV010000001.1, forward strand.
CATGACCTTCGATTCCGCGGTGGTCCTCATCGTCTGCGCCGGGACTTCGTTGTCCCTCCTGGTGGGAATCGTGATCTGGATGCTGGGCGCGGGGCGGCGCAAGGCGGAGGATCTGGCCCTGGCGATGAACGCCGACCTCCTGGAGGCGCGCCGGGTTTCCGACGGGGCGCTGCGCGAGAGTCGCGCGGTCTTCGACACCATCCATGCGCATGCGATCGTGTCCATGACCGATCGGCAGGGGCGTTTGCTCGAGGTGAACGACGCCTTCTGCCAGGTTTCCGGATATGGCCGACGCGAACTGATCGGCAAGACCCACCGGGTCGTGAACTCCGGGTTCCATGATGTCGAATTCTGGAACGGGATGTGGAAATGCATGGCCGCCGGACGATCCTGGAGGGGGGCGATCCGCAATCGCTCGAAGTCGGGGCGCACCTATTGGATCGACACCATCGTCGCCCCGATCCTCGACGAATCGGGCCAGCCGGAGAGGTTCCTTTCGATCGGCTACGACATCACCGACCGCTAGTCCGCGGAGCGGGTCCTGCAGGAGGTCACCTCCCGACTGCAGACCATCCTGGATTCGGCCACCGAGATCTCCATCGTGGCGACCGACCTCGATGGAAAGATCGTCCTGTTCAACCGCGGTGCGGAGAATCTCCTCGGATGGCGCGCCGACGAGCTGATCGGGCAGACTCCGGAGTGCATCCATCTGGCGGAGGAGGTGCTGGCCCGCAGTCGGGAATTGACCGAGATGGAGGGACGCCCCATCGAGGGATTCCAGGTCTTCGTCCATCTGGCCAGCAAGGGCTTTTCCGAGACCCGGCAATGGACCTACGTGCGCAAGGACGGACATCGCTTCCCGGTTTCGCTGGTGGTCACCGCCATGCGCGACAGTTCGGGCGCGATCGTGGGTTTCATGGGAGTGGCCACCGACATCTCCCAGGCGATCGCCTACCAGGAAGAATTGCGCAAGGCCATGAAGGCCGCCGAATCGGCGAGTCGAGCCAAGAGCGCCTTCCTGGCCAACATGAGCCACGAGATCCGCACCCCGATGAACGGCGTGCTCGGGATGCTCGGCATCCTCCTCGACACGCCTCTTGCCCCCGACCAGAGGCAGTCGGCGCAGGCCGCCTACTCCAGTGCCGAATCCCTGCTGGGGATCATCAACGACATCCTGGACTTCTCCAAGATCGAGGCGGGCAAGCTCGATCTGGAGATCCTCCCTTTCGATCTGGTCGCGCTGCTCGACGATTTCTCGGAGATGTTCGCCTTCCGGGCCCGGGAGAAGGCCGTTTCCTTCACCTGCATGGCCCGACCCCAGACGCCCCGCCGCCTGCTCGGCGACCCCGGCAGACTTCGCCAGATCTTGACCAACCTGGTCGGGAACGCCCTGAAGTTCACGTCCGCCGGGGAGGTCGCCGTCGTCGTGGAGTCCTTGGAGGTCGTCGACGGCTCCGCTCTCCTGAAGTTCTCGGTGCGCGACACGGGGATCGGGATCCCCTCCGATCGGGTGGGAGGTCTGTTCGCGAGCTTCGAGCAGGTCGACGCGAGCATATCCCGGAGGTTCGGAGGAACGGGGTTGGGGTTGGCCATCAGCCGGCAGCTCTCGGAGATGATGGGCGGGGAAATCGGGGTGGAAAGCCAGGAAGGAAAAGGCTCCACCTTCTGGTTCACCGCGAAATTCCGGTTGCCCGAAGATCGCCAGGAGTCGGATGCCGCGACGAAATCGCTGGACGGACTCGCAGCGTTGGTCGTCGACGGGAATTCCAGCAGTCGGCAGGCGACGGTCGCCCTGCTCCGTTCCTGGGGCATGCAAGTCCAGGAGTCCGCCAGCGGGGTCGAAGGGCTGGAAAACCTCGAGGCCGCATCGCGTCGTGGAAACCCTTTCCGATTGGTGGCCGTCGACGATCGTCTCGCCGACCTGGAAGGCGTGGACTTCGGACGATTGGCCCGGCAATCCGATGCGGGGAAGGAGATCGTCCTGGCGGTTCTGGCTTCCACGGCCGAGCGGGGAGATGCGCGCAAGTACGAGAATGCCGGTTTCTCGGTCTACCTCCCCAAGCCCGTGCGCTCCGACGAACTCCTCGATTGCCTTTCCCAGGCCTTGGCTCGGGATCCCTCGGTGCTCGGTCAGCCCCTGATCACGCGCCATCTCGTCCGGGAGAACACCACCCTCCCGACGTTCCATGCCCGGGTTCTCCTGGCGGAGGACAATCTCGTCAACCAGAAGGTGGCAGGTTCGATGCTGACCAAGATGGGAATCCATGCGGACATGGTCCCCGACGGAGCCGCCGCCCTGGAGGCCCTGAAGAGGACCGCCTACGATCTGGTCCTGATGGACATGCAGATGCCGGGGATGGATGGATTGGAGGCTTCCCGCCGGATCCGCGCGGGAGAAGCAGGGGAGGAGCGCGAGGGCGTCACGATCATCGCCCTCACCGCCAATGCCATGACCGAAGACCAGAAGGCATGCCGGGAAGCCGGGATGAACGACCACATCCCCAAGCCGCTGTCCCTCCGAACGCTCGCCGACACCCTGCGCAAATGGCTGGAGGCTTCGGAAGGTCGAAGGGACGATTGATCGCATCGCCCGGCGATCCGGCGGGGTTTGGTCGGAAGGATGCGGATCGGGGGAGGGGTCAGGAGATCGGGAGGAAGCGTTCGATCGCCTGGGCGACTCCGTCTTCCATGTTGCTCCCGGTGACATGGTCGGCCATCGCCTTGACTTCCTCGCGGCCGTTGGCCATGCAGATCCCCATTCCCGCGAGCTCCAGCATGCCGAGGTCGTTGTGGCTGTCGCCGATGGCCATGACCACGTCGCGATCGAGCCCGAGTCGTTCGAGGAGGAGGCCCAGACTGTGCTTCTTGTCGATGCCCAGATCGGTGAATTCCAGGAAGAAGGGCTTGGAGATCACCATGTTCATGCGGTCGGCGATCACGGGGCGGAGCCGATCGGCCAATCCCGCCAGACGTTGGGGTTCGTCGACCACGATGACCTTGATCGCGTCGCGTACGACGTGGCTCTTGAAATCGGGCACCTCCACGACATCCATTCCCGTGAGGGTGCGTTCCACCTCGACCCATTCGTCGAGTTTGGGGGTGACGATCCGGTCGTCGACATAGGTGAGGATGCCCGCGCGGTGGGTGTGGGCATGGTCGTGGATCTCGTGGATGAGTTCCTTCGCCAGGGATTGTTCGAAGATGGGCGTACCGGTACGGCAGTCGGTGACGACCGCCCCGTTGAACGAAATGATCCACCCTCCGAATTCCGGCAGGCGCAGTTCCCGGGCGTATCTCCAGATGGCGCCGGTGGGACGGCCGGAGGCCAGAACCACGCGGACTCCGGTCTCCTGGGCTTGGATCAGGCGATCGCGCGTGCGCGGGGAGATGGTCAGATCGTCGCGCAACAGGGTGTCGTCGAGGTCCAGGACGATCATTTCGTATGCCATCTCGCGACTCCACTGGAAAAGGTCCCGGCCAGGGATTCCGCGTCCCCGGCGATGCAAGAGCGGGCAAAGGTAGGTCTTCCCGAAGGGACCGTTCGGTTCCTTTCGCCACCTTCCCTCGGGATGCCGGGCGCGGGTTCGTCGTCGGAGCGCGCCGAGGAACCCGGGCTTTCCTCCCGAGGGTGTCAGCCCGCTCGATGGACCGGGGTTTCCCCCGGCATCAGCACAGGTCCTCCGGGATCGGAGGGAACTCGGGTCGCCCGGAGTCGGTCCGTCCAACGTCGGCCAAGATGACGGGCCAGTCGGTGGCTGGGAAATTCGATCAGGACGTGGAACACCCAGGACAATCCCAGGACGAATCCGAGCTTGAGGGACCAGTCGGCGACATGCCCGAAGAAAGGGGGACCCCAGGTCTTCCAGAGCGCCAGCCCCAAGGGATGGATCAGGTAGAGGGAATAGCTCCCGGCTCCTGCTCGCTCGAACAGGCGGGAGGTCGGATGGGTGCGGAACCAGCCGAGTTCCTGCCAGATCCACCAGGCGGCGTAGAGGGCGAAGAGGTTGAGCGTGAGATGGTGCCCGGCGATGCGCTGCCAGGCCAACCACGTGGTGGCCGATCCGGCGGCCACGGCGATCGCGCGTGCGGTCAGGATCCGTCCCTTGCCGGGATCCGGAAGTGCGCGGGTCCATTCGGCGAGTTTCACCCCGAGCAGCCAGACGGGAAGACCCAGCACCCAATCGAGATGGTAGCCCCAGGCCGGGTAGTCGATGTTGGATCGTTTCTGGGTGAACCAGGCCAGGGCGAACGCCGCGGCGAACCCGGCCCCGATCAGGGTCTTCCAGGGGCGGCCGGGGAGGGTCCGCAGCAAGGGGTACAGGGCGTAGTAGATCATCTCCGCCACGATGGACCAGGCGGGGATGCCGGCCAGCCAATCCTGACGGAAATCGTCCATGCCGTGGTAGGCCCTCCAGATCGCCAGGGCCGCGACCATGGGGAGGGTCAGCCGGACGAACCGCCGCAGGAGGTATTCCCCGAGGTCGAAGGGTTTTCCCTGGGCGTAGGGGTGGTGGATGCACAGCCCGGAGATCACGAAGAAGACGATCACCGCGGCGGGGCCGCTGATGGAGCCGCGCCAGATGAGATCGATGGTCTGGGGGAGCCCCTTGGCGGCCCCGGTCGTGAGCGGAGGCATGGCGCCGTGGCGCATCACCACCCAGAGCGCGGCGAAGAACCGCAAGGTGTCGAGTCCCGCCAAGCGTGAAGGGATCCGTGGATGGAGTGGAGTGTCGTGGTCGATCAGACTCGCAAAACTAGACCCGACCGCCGGGGGAGGACAACCAGGGCAGTGCGTCCCGGTCCCAAGGCCTCAAGGCAGGAGGGCTTCCAATCGCCTTCCCAGGGCGGGAATCAGCAGGCCCACCCCGACATACCCCAGGAACTGGATGGGCAGCCATCCTTGGAACGGGAAGTTGTAGGTCCAGAAGCCGCTTCGGCTCATGGCCAGCTCCTGCGTGAGTCCGAAGGCCACGTACACGGAGGCGTCCAAGACGATCCCGGTCAGGGGAAGGGACCAACCGATCCATCTGGACAAGCGCCCCGAGAACCGATCCCCCAGGGTGAGCGTGAGAGCCCCGATGCCGCCCCACCCGGTGATGACCATGGCCGAGACATCACGCCACAGGAAGGGGCCCAGGACCGGACTGTAGGTCCAGCAGGGCTCGAAGAAGAACTCGTTGTAGGCTCCGAAGAGCAGTCCTCCGGCGAGATATCCCCACCGCCATCGCCCCGCCACCAGACGCGAGGCGAGGATGGTCCCCAAGGTGATCGCCCAGAAGAAGAGGGTCAGCAGGCTCATCCGCCCAGGGTATCATTCCCCGACGCGCTGTGGGCTTCAGTCTTCCTCTTCGATCAAAATTTCGTGGTCGATCCGGCAGTCGTACCCGGGGAAGAATCGCGCGACTTCGGCACGCAGGGAGTCGTCGTTGTGGTGTTCCGCCACCAGGGCCAATTCCGGGGCCTCCTCGCCGAGGGGCTCTCCGTCCCGGAGGAGATTCCAGCACAGGGCCTTCATCCACGAGGTGGACCGGTCGGGATGCTGGATCTCGCGGGCGTGGGGTTCGATGCTGATGTGGACCCCGTTGGCGGAGGGGTTCGCCTGGAGGGCCTGGTGGATCGCGACCAGGACTTCATGGGATGGGGGGGGGGCGAGCAATGCCATGGAGGGCCTCCGGTCGTATGGGATGGAGAGGCAAACCTAGATCCGCGAGGAGGGCTCGGAGGTCTCGTCGCCTTCGGGTTCGAGTCTCCGAGGAAGGCTTCCCCAGCGGGCGCTGCGGCGAGGAAATGGGATCTTAGGGGGAATGCACCGACTCGAAATGCACACGCGACTTCCGGGGACGCCGGCAGTCCTGTTTCCCTTCTTCGCCGATGCCGCGAATCTGGAAAAGATCACCCCCGGCGAATTGGGGTTCCGGATCCTGACTCCAGGTCCCATCGCGATGGGGGCCGGAGTGCGCATCGACTACCGGATCGGTCTTTGGGGAGTTCCGCTGCGGTGGCGCACCCGCATCGAAACCTGGGATCCCCCGCAGGCCTTCTCGGACGTGCAGGAGCGTGGGCCCTACCGGGTTTGGAGGCACCTCCATCTGTTGGAGGAGGATGGCACGGGGGGAACCCTCATGACCGACCGGGTGGACTTCGAGCTGTCCCTCGAACCCTTCTCCCGCCTGGTGCTCCCTCTTGTGAAGTTGCAGCTACGGCGAATCTTCACCCACCGGGACGGAGCGCTACGGAGAGCCTTGGGGGTTCCGGCTGCAGGGGAGCGGCCCCGCGTTTCGATTGTTCGCATCGGGGACTAGACCCTGGAGCGGCATTCCCCGGTGGTGGATGCTCCGAGAGCACCCGCAGGGATGGCGAGATCCGACGGCGTCCCGGTTGGCGACAGTCGGTGTGCTCGAGAGGGAGGCGGGGACCCACTCGGTCGCGAGAAGTCTCTCGTCGGTCTCGTCGGTCGGGGGGGCGAGTTCCGGGAAACGACCGTACTCTGTCGCATGGATAGGAGTTTCCCTCTTGGCCCGGGCCGGCCGCACGCTGCGGTCTTGGGTCGCAGACTTCCTGGCCTGAAATCTTTTCCTCGGCCCCCCTCTTGTCTTTTTAGATCATAAACCCTATATTCCTGTATGTTGAGTCGGATTAAGGGCGGCGCCCGGTTCCGGCGCCCAAAAACCACCGACCAGGAGATCGTTCACATGGCCACCGTCCTCATCCCCACCGCCCTTCGCAAGTTCACCGCCGAGCAGGCCGAGATCGAGGTCGCCGGCACGACCGCAGGGGAAGTCCTCCAGGCCTTGGCCGCCGCCCACCCGGCCTTGGGAGCCCAGATCCTCGACAACGGCAAGATCCGCGGCTTCGTGAACGTGTTCGTCGGCGACGAAGACATCCGTTTCCTCGACGGCGAAGCCTCCCCCGTGAAAGCCGACGACGAAGTCACCCTCATCCCCGCCATCGCCGGAGGATTCTGATCATGTCCGCTCCTCTCACCGCTTCGGAACTGCGCCGCTACGAGCGCCACATCATCCTGCCCGAGCTCGGCCGCGAAGGCCAGCAGAAGATCAAGGACGGCTCGGTCCTCATCGTGGGTACCGGTGGTCTCGGTTCGCCGTTGGCCCTGTACCTCGCCGCCGCCGGAGTCGGGCGCATCGGCCTGGTGGATTTCGACATCGTCGACGAGTCCAACCTCCAGCGCCAGATCATCCACTTCACCAGCGACGTGGGAACCCCGAAGCTGGAATCGGCCAAGCGCAAGATCCTCGAGATCAATCCCAACGCCATCGTCGAGACCCACAACGTGGCTCTCAAGAGCGACAACGCCCTCGACATCCTGAAGAACTACGACGTCATCGTCGACGGCACCGACAATTTCCCCACGCGCTACCTCGTGGCCGATGCCTGCACCATCCTGAACAAGCCCAACGTCTACGGCTCGATCTTCCGGTTCGAAGGCCAGGTCACGGTGTTCAACTACCAGGATGGTCCGTCGTACCGTTGCCTCTATCCTGAACCGCCCCCTCCGGGACTGGTTCCCTCCTGCGCCGAAGGTGGTGTGTTGGGTGTGCTCCCCGGTGTGGTGGGCACTCTGCAGGCCACCGAGGTCATCAAGATCCTCACCGGCATCGGAACCCCGCTCAAGGGCCGTCTGTTGTTGTACAACGCGCTCGACCTCACCTTCAAGACCGTGAAGGTCCGTCGCGATCCCAAGTGGGCCGTCGGGACTCCTCATCCCACCGTGACCAAACTCGTCGACTACGAACAGTTCTGCGGACTCAAGCGCGGCGGCGAGGTCTCCGACGAGATCTCGGTGGCCGAGCTGAAGGAGTGGCGCGACCAAGGTCGCAGCTTCACCCTCATCGATGTGCGAGAGGAGAACGAATACGAATATGCCAACATCGGTGGGAAGCTGATCCCGCTGGGCGAAGTGGTGGCGCGCCAGAGTGAAATCCCGCGCGAAGGCGTGGTGGTGCTGCAGTGCAAGGTGGGGGGACGCTCTCGCCAGGCTCTGGAAGCGCTCAAGGCGCAAGGGTACAACAACCTCCTCAACCTCGCGGGGGGCATCGCCGCCTGGAGTCGGGAGATCGATCCTTCGGTTCCCCGCTACTGATTTCCTCCCGATCGGCGGGGGAGGAGCACCTCCCCCCGTCTCGGCTTCCCGGCGCCTCGTCCGCTCCATTCGCGGGCGCAGGCGTTTTTCGTTTTGGGGGGGGCGGCCCGAAGTTCCGGCCATTGCCGGGACGAGTGCGTCCGCTCCCCGACCGGCATCTTCCGGCCCGGGAAGGAGCGCGGGGGCCCGCGATGCACCCTCAGGAGGCACCGGGCGATCCTCGCCTCCCCTCCCTCATTTGGCACCTCTGCGCGCGAACCTGCTTCCATTTCCAACAGGCGAACACGGGCTCCGCTTCGGGGTCCTCGGCGCCCTGCGTGGAAACACCGACCCACGGAAGATGGTCCCCGGAATCCGGGCCTCGGGGCTCAGGTCTGGTGCCGGTCCATCCAGGTCGATCGGCGGCCTTGGGACCACGCCCACAGCCAGGCGACGGAGGCGGCTGTCGCCCCACCCAGATCGGCGAACCAGTCCCCGAAGCTCACGGATCTGCCCGGTGAAAAGGACTGGTGGAATTCGTCGCTGGCTCCGAACGCCACCGCGACGACCCATGCCATCCAGGCGGCGTGGGCTTTCCAGCGTGGCCCCGCGCCCAGGGCCAGCAGGAAGGCCAGCACACCGTACACCCCGGCATGGATGATCTTGTCGAGGGGCGGTTCGACATGGACCTTGGTTCCCGGCTGGGAGGAAAACCAGAAGACCATGCCCATCCAGGCCAGGGCCGCGAGCCGGAAGGCCCATTTTTCGAGTTTGGGATTCATGGTCGGTACGGAAAGGTGCATTCGCCCGCCGAGCCATCCCACCTGCGATGTGCGCCAAGAAAGACCATCTTTGCAATGGTGGTGCAACGGTCCGGTTCCAGAATGCGCAAGATCCTCCCTCTGACGCTGCTCGCGTCCCTTCCTTCATGGGCTTTGCCCGAAGGGGGAATTCCCCTGGCGCGTGGCACGGTGTGGACCGAGGAGGGGCTGGGAGCGACCAGCTCCGGAGGAGTCTCGTTCACCACCAAGGACGCCCTCCCGATGACGCGCATGGATGGTGCCGTTTGGTACCACTACCGTCCCTGGTTGCAGGGAGGGGCCACCTACAATCTCGCCATGGCGGTTCCCCGCGACGAAGCCCGCCAGTTCACGGCGCGCTACGAGCTCCTGCTCTCCAGCATGTGGGAACTCGGGCCACGGATGGCCTTCCAGGCGACCTGGCTCCTGGGCGGCTCCAAGAGGGATTTCTACGCGGATACCGCCGCGGGGGCGCCACCCGTGCTGAACAACACCATGGCCCTCGGGTCGGGATTTCTCGGGAGTCTGGGGGCGAGGTTCGGGAGCGTCGTGGGAGCGCGTTTGTCGGGCGGCGGACGATGGATGTGGTGGCTGCATTCGACCGACGGGAACGAATTGGAGTGGACCTGGGAGCTCGAGCCGGGGCTTTCGATGTGCCTCCATCGGTTTTGGCCTCGCGCCGATTCCCTCACCCGTGCCTGGGAGGTGTCGTTGCGACTTCCCATGGAATACACGCCGCAGCAGATGGACCTCTCCGGTCTGAAAGGCAGCCGCTACGTTCCGGGGAGTTGGCGGGCGGGATTGGCCGCCGGGCTTTCCGTGGTGTTCTGAGAACGCTCGAAGGCCGGGCTCACGGGCCTCCCCGGGAAGGTCCCCGGGGGCGCGTGGATCAGCGGGGGAGTTCCAGTCGGGCGAGTTCCTCCTCGAAACCTCCGGAGAGGATCGGGAAACGGCACCAGGAGCGCGGATCGAGGTTGTGCTCGTCGAGGTGGAAGCTGGGGGCGTAGCGTTCCCGCTTCCATTGGTTGCGCGCCCACAGCCGGAAGAATCGCCTCACCCAGGAGGCGAGGCGTTCGGGATCCCCGTTCCATGCCGGATCCTGGAGGAGCGTGTCGAGGCATTGCGCGGGGGATTTCCGCTCCCGCAGCGACAGGATTTCGAGCCTGGACAGCAGCGGATAGGGCATGAGGTCGGCTTCGTCGGTCTGTTCGACCTTCCCTTCCTCCCGGGGGCGCAATTCGGCCGTGGGGGCCTGGGCGGTGATGGCCGAGAGCCAGGAAAGGGGAGGGAGATCGGCGATGCCCTCCTGTTCGACCAGGGCGAGCCACCGCAGGAGGAACGATTTGTCGATCCCCGCCAGGGGACTCAACGATCCGGAGGTGTCGCCGTCCATGGTGGCGTACCCCACGGCCATCTCGGACCGGTTGGAGGTGGTGATCAACAATCGTCCGGTGGCGTTGGCCAGGAGCCAGACCGAGGGGGCGCGCACGCGCGCCTGGATGTTCTGCAGGGCGATGTCGTCGGTGCTCCACGACAATTTCCGACCCATGGCCTGCTCTCCCAGGGCCAGGTAGCCCTGGACCAGATCGTCGACATCCCACTCGATCAGAGGGGCTCCGCAGCCCTCGGCGACCCGGCGCGCGGCGTCGCGGGTCACGGTGCCGGAATTGCGCGTCGCCTGCCAGGCGCACACCAGGAGGCGGGCGGAGAGGCTCCGGGCGTCGAGGGTTTGGGGAAGGTCGGGGATGTGGGACAGATCCTGACGGACCTGCCGCTCGCCACGCTCGGAGAGGGCGAAATGGCAGGCCAGATGCACCAACGTGGCGCAGGCAGCGGAATCGGCTCCCCCTGAAAGGGAGAGGACGAATCCCTGGGAGCGGGATTTGTGCAGGTAGTCCCACATCCCCAGGGCGGTCGCGCGGCCGAACTGCTCCTTGGCATCGGGGCGGGGGGACGGCAGGGCCGGAGCCGGAACGGTCCGGCGACGGGTTGGGCCTCCCTCGATGCGGGTGATCCGAGGCACCGGGCGGGCGCTGGGGTGCGAGGCGACCGACCGACGTGTGCGCAGATCCTCCACTTCCACATCGGCGGTGGCGAGATGCAGGCCGTGGAAGGAAAGCGCGGGGGAACGGGACAGCAGGACTCCCGAAGCCGCGACGCGGGCGCAGCCGTCGTAGACGATGCGACCGGCCTCGTTGCCGCTCAGATTGGCGTAGGCGTAGGCGACCCCCAGGGAACGCGAGCCGTCGAGCACCAGACGCTCCCGGACATCGTCCTTGCCCATGGCGAAATGGGAGGCGCTGGGAGAGAGAATCACATCGCAATCGGCGGCGGCCAGGTCCAGGCCCGGTCGTTCCGCGGCCCAGGCGTCTTCGCAGATCTCGAAGCCGATGCGGATCCCCCCCCAATCGAAGACCTGGTCGCCCACCGGGCAGCCGAAGGTTCGGGAATCGACGCAACGTCCCGCGGGCCAAGGTGTGAACCAGCGGGGTTCGTAGTGGATGCCCTCGCGGGCCAGATGCCTCTTGCAGGCGATTCCCTCGACCTTGCCGCGGGTGAGGAGGGCGGCGCCGTTGTGCAATTTGCCGCGCAGGCGGACCGGGATTCCCACCCCGACCAGCATTCCTTGCGGGATCTCCCGGGCCAGGTCCGAGAGGGATTCCCAAGCCCGCTCGGCGACCCACGGGGCGAGGAAGGCGTCCTCGCATCCGTATCCGGTCAGGCACAGCTCGGGCAGGAGCAGGATGTCCGCTCCGCCCTCCTGGGCTTGGGCGAGGGCCTGGCGACATGCGGCGAGGTTCGCCGACCAGTCGAGGGGGGTGGTCGGAAGCGTTGCCGCCGAAATCCGCACGATCACAGGTGGGTCTCCGAAGGAATGAGCTCGAAAAACACGGCGAGGACTTCCGCGAGCTCCTCGTCGCGCAGTCCTCCCAATCCGGTGTGGAAGGATAATCGCACCAGGTGCCCTCCCCAGCAGAAATGCCCCACCATGAGGAATTCGTCCTGCCTTGTCTCGCCGTAGGAGCGCACCATGAGGATCTCGGAAGGCAACTGCTCGATGCGCGTTTCATGGCTGTGCAGGTGACGGGATCGGCACCAGTTTTCGTGGAGCTCCACCAGCGAGTCGGCGTCGATGCTCGAACTGGAATGCAGCACCTCGCGAACCTCCAGGACGCCCCCCCAGGGGCTGACCCAGGAATCCGGGGAGCTGGCGGGCCAATCCGGGGGCAGATCGATGCTGAACCACCCTCGCTTGGCCCGATGCCGGCTCATTCCACTTCGCCTCGGGCGCGTCGATTCAAATGGTCCTGGAGGAGCACCTTGGCCGCGGCTTTGTCCACCTGGGCCTTGCTGGTCTTGCTGGCTTTCCACCCGCCGGCTTTCAGACCTTGTTCCGCGGCGAAGCTGGTGAACCCTTCGTCCTCGAAGGAGATCCGTCGTTTCACCAGGGGGGCCAATTGATCGGCGAATTGCCGGACCGCTCGCGACGAGTCCGATTCCTCCCCGGTGTCGGTGCGCAAGGGAAGCCCGATGACGATTTCGTCGACATCCTCGTCTTCGCAGATGCGGGCGATCTCCCGGAGGGTGTCGCCGCGGGCGGTGTCGAGGGTGCAATAGCCGAAGGCCTGTTGACCCTCGAGATCGGAGAGGGCGACGCCGATGCGCCGAGCACCCCAGTCAATGCCCAGGAATCTTGGCATTTTCGTCGGACTGGCGCGCGTATTCGTGCAACAAGGTGAGGGTGCTCTCGCGGATGCTTCGCTCGGGAGGAGTGACCCCCGAGCTGAAGGAGAACGTCCCCTTCGGAAGGTCGAGGCATCGGTACATCGCCTGGGCACCGGTCAGTTTTCCGGCCAAGGCGTGGCGGATCTGGCCGTCCTCGAACCACATCCAGGCGGATTCGCTTCCGATGCGCACCTCGACTCGTCCGGTTCGTTTGGCGGTTGCCAGGAAATGGAGAAGCTCGAGGAGACGGCCATCCCCGAGTCGGCCCTCGATTTCACCGTGTCGCGACAATTGCTCCGGACCGGGAATCACCTTTGCGAGGGTGCGGACGGTCTCCAGGATGGTCGAGACCTTGGCTCCGGGAGGAAGGAAGGCCCGGGCGGGATCCGGGGCGCGCTCGATGACGGTGGCGTCGAGCCACAGGATGGGGGTGCTCGCCACCGAGGCGTTCTTGGCCAGCGAGGCGATGTCCCCTCGGTGGGCGGATTGATCGGCGATGACCACCGTGGGGCGCACATGCGGCAGGAACTCCGCCAAGCGCGTGTTCGGGGGGAGCTTCTGGACGTCCCAGCCCGCCTTCACCATGATTTCCTCGAGGACTTCATGGCGCGTGGCCAGGAGGATCCAGCGGCGGCGCACTTCCTGGAAGCGGCGTCGGCCCACGATGATGCCGAGGATCACGAGCAAGGCGACCAGGGAAATCCCCACCGAGGCGGCGATCGTGGACCAGCGGCGATGGGTGTCCTCGATCCCGGCGCGTTCCGCGCGGTAGATCTTGGCGGTGGTCACCCGCACTCCGTTTTGAGGCGTCCAGAGCTTGCGGCCCTTGTAGACCACCTGGAGCCATCCATCCTGGGTCAGCAGGACCTGGAACTCCGTTCCGGCGCGTGCCATGGCGGTGGCCGCACCTTCCTGGAAGGTGGTGTCCCGCAGGGCCACGAGGGGTGCCTGGACAATGCCGAGAACCGTGTCTCCGGGAGGTGCCTGGAGAACTTTGGTTTCGGCCAAGGCCGGACGCTGGAAAGCGACGACAGTGGCGAGGGCCACCGCGACCGGGAGGACGCGCATGGCTCGAATGTAGCTTGTGTTGCGGCAAATGCAGAGGGACAAGTTCCACCCGACCCGGCGGGAGGTCTGCCTGGGCACGGAATGCTCGAAGGCCCCGGGGACGGCTGATGGGCGGACAGGGAGGCCTTGAGCGTCCCGGAACGTTCCCCTCGGGATGGACCGTGGGCCGACTTTCAGGCGGGGGAGAGGGTATCCTGCCGTCGAGGCGGCGTGTGGTCGGCGAAGAGGCCATGCCCCCACTACCCCGAAGGCCGGGGAGGGGGCGACACCCTGCTTGCGGATCAGTCCTCGACGGTGGGGCGTCGGGACATGCGCTTGCGCTCGTTCTCATCGAGATAGAGCTTGCGCAGTCGGATGGATTCCGGGGTCATCTCCACGATTTCGTCGGTGTTGATCCAGGTGATGGCGTCTTCCAACGTCATGGGGCGCGGGGGGGTCAGGACGATGTTGTCGTCCGATCCCGAAGCGCGCATGTTGGTGAGCTTCTTGCCCTTCACGATGTTCACCACCAGGTCGTCTTCGCGGCAGTGCTCGCCGATGATCATCCCGGTGTAGACGGGCACGCCGGGAGCGCAGAACATGGAGCCGCGATCCTGGAGGTTGAAGAGGCTGTACCCGGTGGTCTCGCCGTCTTCCTTGGAGATGATGGCGCCTTCCTTGCGTTCGGCGATCTCGCCCTTGATGGGCTCGTACCCCTTGAACAGGGTCTGCATCACCGCGTATCCCCGGGTGAGGGAAAGCAGCTTGGAGCGCAGTCCGATCAAGCCCCGGGAGGGGATGTGGTACACCACGTTGGTGGCGGCCCCGTGGCTTTCCATGTGGACCATGTCCCCGCGGCGGCTGCCCAGTTCCTGGATGACCGGGCCCTGGTGCTCGGTGGGGACGTCGACGGTGAACACCTCGATGGGTTCGCAGAGTTGTCCGTCGATCTCCTTGAGGATCACCTGCGGCCGACCGACGGCGAATTCGTAGCCTTCGCGGCGCATCTTCTCGATGAGGATCGAAAGGTGCAGAACGCCACGGCCGGAAACCAGGAACTTGGAGGGGTCGGCCTGCTGCTGGACGCGCAAGGCCACGTCGCCGAGAGCTTCGCGGCGGAGTCGTTCGCCGATCTGGGTGCTGGTCACGAACTTGCCTTCGCGGCCGGCGAAGGGGGAGTCGTTGACCTGGAAGATCATGCTGATGGTCGGGGGGTCGACCGTGATGCGCTCCTGGATCACCGGGCGCTCCGGATCGGTGATGGTGTCGCCGAGCTCGAAGTCGGGGACGCCGGCGACCTGGATGATCTGGCCGGGGCCGACTTCGGACATCTCGGTGAGCTTCAGGCCGAGGTAGGCGTAGATCTTGGTGCAGCGGGTGCGCTTGATGGAGCCGTCGGGCTGGGAGAGTCCGATGGTCTGGTTCACCTTGAGGGTGCCCTGCTTCACGCGGCCGATGGCCAGACGCCCGAGGAATTCCGAGTAGTCCAGCGAGCTGATCAGCATCGACAGGGGAGCGTCGGCCTCGCCCTTGGGGGCGGGGATCTTCTCGACGATCATGTCGAAGAGCGGGGTGAAGTCGGAATCGGGGTCTTCCATCTCCTTGCGGCAGACGCCGTTGCGGGCCGCCGCGTAGATGTGCGGGAAGTCCAGTTGGTGGTCGTTGGCACCCAGCTCCAGGAAGAGGTCGAACACCTTGTCCAGCGAGCCGTGGGGGTCGCAGCCGGGGCGGTCGATCTTGTTGACGACCACGATGGGCTGGAGGTTGAGCTCGAGCGCCTTCTGGAGGACAAATCGTGTCTGGGCCATCGGGCCGTCGAAGGCGTCGACCACCAGGAGGACGCCGTCGACCGTGGAAAGCACGCGCTCCACCTGGCCGCCGAAGTCGGCGTGTCCGGGAGTGTCCACGATGTTGATGAAGTGGCCCTTGTAGCTGATGGACGTGTTCTTCGAAAGGATCGTGATGCCACGCTCCCGTTCGAGGTCGTTGTTGTCCATCACGCGTTCCGCCACCTCCTGGTTCTCACGGAAGGCGCCTCCCTGACGCAGGAGCTGATCGACGAGGGTGGTCTTCCCGTGGTCGACGTGAGCGATGATGGCGACGTTGCGGATCTTGCTGGATTCTATCATGGCGCGCGGCAAAGTAGCTCCTGCAGGGGAAATGCACGAAGCATTTCTCTCGTGGAGCGGGAGATCCGCATCTCTCCCGGGGTGCGGACCCGGCCGGGGAGGCGGTCCGGGACGTTCGGGTGGCGAAGGCGCGAGGATCGAATTACATTCCCCATCCTTCCGCTACCGACAAGTCCGCCATCCAGGAGAAGCGATCCATGGGCATGATCCCATCCAACCTTTGGAAAAAGCGCATGCGCGTCCAGATCGAAGGCGTCCCGTACGTCTTCGTCGAAGTCGACTTCGTGAAGCCGGGCAAGGGCCAGGCTTTCCTGCGTTGCCGCTTGAAGTCCCTCCTCGACGGTCGCCAGCTGGAGCGGACCTTCAAGTCGGGCGAATCCCTCGAGGAGGCCGTGGTGGAGGAGTTCCCCATCCAGTTCCTGTATGCCGACGGGGAGACCTGGCACTTCATGAACCAGGAAAACTTCGAGGAAGTCGATCTGAACAAGGATCAGATGGACGGCGCGGAGCGTTTCCTGCTCCCCGAAATGGTCTGCAGCGTCATGATGTTCAATGGCAAGCCCATCGGCGTCACTCCGCCCACCTTCGTGGAACTCATGATCACCTACTGCGAGCCGGGACTCAAAGGCGATACCACCAACACCCCTTTCAAGCCCGCGACGCTGGAAACCGGTGCGGAGATCGCAGTTCCCTTGTTCGTCGAAAACAACGAGAAAATCAAGATCGACACCCGCGACGGCTCCTATGTGGAGCGCGTGAAGTAAAATCTTGCGGTCGTGAACCCGGTCGCCCGGGTTCGCGACCAAGCACACGAGAAACACCTTGTCTTTCCGGACAGGGCACTCTACTTTCCGGCTACTCACTCTTCCTTTGTTGTCCCTTCACCAGTACCCTCAGGAGATACCTATGAGCAAGACTGCTCTCTCCCTGGCCGGTGTTGCCCTTCTGGCAACCTCTGCCGCGGCGGACCTCACGCTCGGAACATTCGACCTTCCCGCGGCGGACTCCTCCGAAGTCAAGACCCTCTACGGTGCGTCTTCCTTCTCGAATGCAAATTCTCCCCGCTCCCTGGCTGTGAAGGGCGGAGCTCTCGAGCTCACCACTACCCTGGGCATGGACGCCGATGCCTACTCGGCCAACGCCGGCATCATCGTGCCGTTGAACAATCTGTGGGCCCCCAAGGACATCCGTTCCGCCACGGCCGTCACCTTCGACATCTGGGGCTCCTCCAAGTTCAAGGTGAACTTCGCCCTTGGTTCCGAGATCTATCCGTTCTCCGACAAAGGCGTGGTCAAGGTGACCAACCTCAACGTCACCACCGCCAAGCAGTCCGTCACCATCGGCCTGAGCCCGGTGTGCGAGCTCGAATACCTCGAGTGGATGGACGACGCCGAGAAGTACCCCGACGGCATCAATCCCGTCTACGTCACCGATCCCAGCGATCCCGACTACGCCAACGCCGACCTCAACGTCGCCATGGCGGTCAAGCAGGTTCAGTTCAACATCGACCCCACCTGGGGTACCGGTGGCAAGTCGGTCACCGCTCCCGCTGGTGCGACCACCCTGTCCGTCGACAACATCGTCGTCGTCGGCGCCAACAAGTACGATCCGGTTGTCGGTCTGACCTGCGGCGCGGGGCTGCCTTCTGTCGTGTTCTCGCCCATGACCGGCGAAACCTTCGACCAGAACATGACCGGTGGCTACTGGTACACCTTCGCCGACGATGAAGCGGCCGGTGACGCCCTGGGTGCCTCCAAGATCAATCTGGGAACCGCCAAGAAGTGGCACATGGACACTGCAAATGGTGCCGTGGTCCTCAATGCCGACCTGAACAAGATCGTCGACGGCGCCTTCCACAAGTACGCGGGCTTCGCCGCGGTTGGCACCGGCGCTCCCGAGATGACCTACCTGGATCTCACCGGCCTCGTCGGCATGAGCTTCGCTATGATGATTCCCGAAGGCCTTTCCATCGATCCCACCAAGGTCGAGGGCGTGCATTTCCAGGTCCAGGAGATGTCGGTTGGCGACTCCGTGACCCACGAAGTCATGATTCCCGGCACCCAGGTGGCTGCTGGCGAGCAAATCTGCGTCGACATCGACCAGTTGAAGATGCCGGACTGGTACCGCAACTTCGAGGACGGCACTCCCCGCCCTGGCTACGTGCCGTTCAGCCCGCACGATGTCGTCAAGTTCAACTGGATGCTCAAGCTCAACGAAGGCGACACCGCTGCCGCTGCCCAGGGCTTCGCGATCGGACCCGTCACCTTCTACGGCTTGGCCGCTCTGCCTGATCCGATCCTCACCTGCGATCCCGAGATCGAGGTCTGCCCCGACGCCGTCAAGGGTCGCGTGGTGCGCTCCGCCTTCACCGCTTCCTACGCCAACAGCATCCTGTCGGTCAAGGGACTCGAAGGCTACAAGACCGTCGACGTGCTCTCCCTCACCGGTGCTCGCGTGGCTTCCTTCAAGGTCGGCTCCGCTGCCAAGATCCGCCTGGATCGCGGCGCCTACATGCTCGTCGCTCGCGGTGAAGGCATGAAGACCATGTCCCGCACCCTCGCGGTCGCCAAGTAAGATTCTCCGAAGCCTTCCTCGAGAAGGCGGAATTCGGAAACGTCGGAGCCTCGTCCCTTTCGTGGGGGCGAGGTTTTTTTGTTTCCTGCTCCCTGCTCCCTGCTCTCTTCGGCGAGGGACGTCCAAGCCCCGAGGAACGTGGTGACTGGGTTGGGTGCGGAATTCCCGGGAGCCGAAGGGGACCGGATCCTCTCGCTGGTGGCACCAGGGGGAGCGAGGGACTCTGGTGGCGAGAAAGGAGGATAGGCGGATCTCGGCTTGGTTCATCGACCGAATGAACCAAGAACCGATATCCGGCGACTCACCGTTTGGTGATCGGTTTCTAACTTTTTTCACGCCGATTCCTTGTTGTGCCCCCCCCTCCCTTCCCTGGAGATCCCCATGACTCGCCTGGCAACCCTTGCCTTGGCCTTGGCTCCGTTCGCCCACGCCGACCGGAACTTGGGTACCTTCGACACCCCCGCACCCGACTCGGTGGCGGTCCGCCAGATGTATGGTGCCATCGCCACGAGCAACCCCTCCTCCTCCCGTGCCCTCTCCGTGGACAGCGGAGCCCTGAAGCTGACCGCCACTCTGGGCATGGAGACGGATTCCTATTCCGCGAGGGCTGGCGTCACCGTTCCGTTGAACATTTTGTGGACGCCCATCGACATCCGAAGGGTTGGTGCCGTCTCCTTCGACATCTGGGGCTCTTCGACCTTCAAGGTCAACGTCTCCCTTGGCTCCGAGATCTATTCGTACGGAGAGCAGGGGGTTGTGAAGGTCACCAATGTTCCCGTGACCACGACCAAACGGAGAGTCACCATCGTCCTGAGCCCCGTGTGCGAACTCGAGTACCTCGATTGGATGGACGACCCCGACAAATACCCCGGTGGCATCGATTTCGTGTATAGCACCGATCCCAGCGACCCTGACTACTCCAATACCGAGCGCAATGTGGCCATGAGCGTCCAGAGCGTCCAATTCGCGATCGACCCCACCTGGGGCGTCGGCGGCAAGTCGGTGACGGCACCCTCCGGCCCCACCACGCTCTCGATCGACAACATCGTCCTCGAGGGGGGAAATGTGATCGAAGAGTCCGGGTGTTTCGCGTATTGGGGGCTTCCTTCCGTCGTCTTCTCGCCCATGACGGGGGAATTCTTCGACCGCAACAGGTCCGGGGGTTTTTGGTATACCTTCACCGACGCGGCAGCCTCCGGGAACGTTCGTGGTTCTTCCAAGATCAACCTGGGGACGGCCCAACAGTGGCACATGGACACCACGATGGGGACGGTCGTTCTCGACGCCGACCTGGACCGGCGGGTGGGTGGTGTCTACCACCCCTACGCGGGATTCGCAGGTGTGGGTACGAGCACACCCGAGAACACGGTTCTCGATCTCACCGGCTTGAGGGCCATCGGATTCCCCATGATGATTCCCGATACCCTTACCCTCGACCTCCGGAAGGTCGAGGGAGTGCTCTTCCAGGTGCAGGAACTGTCCGTGGGGGATTCCGTGACCCACGAAGTCCTGATTCCCGCGTGGCAGGTCGCTCGCGGAGATGAACTCTGCGTCGACATCGACCTGTTGAAGATGCCGGATTGGTTTAGCACCTTCGAGGATGGCACCCCCCGCCCCGACTACAAGCCCTTCAGCCCGCACGATGTGGTCAAGTTCAACTGGATGCTCAAATTGAAGGACGGGGACACCACCGCCATCTCCCAGGGGTTCGCACTCGGCCCCATCACCTTCTACGGATTGGACTCCCTGCCCGCGCCCAAGTCCTTCGATCCCAATTCGGTACATCGTGGTCTCGGCCCCTCTTCCTTCACGGCCTCCTATGACAAGGGGCTCCTGTCGGTCGGCGGACTCGAAGGCTACACGTCGGTGGAAGTTCTTTCCGTGCGTGGTGCGCGCGTGACCTCCTTCCAGGTTGGCTCTGCATCCAAGATCCGCCTGGATCGCGGCGCCTACCTGCTTGTCGCACGTGGCGAAGGCAGGCAGACCATGTCCCGCAAGCTGGCGGTCGCCAAGTAAGATTCTCCGAAGCCTTCCTCGAGAAGGCGGAATTCGGAAACATCGGAGCCTCGTCCCTTTCGTGGGGGCGAGGCCTTTTTGTTTCCAGCCTGCTCCGATCCCGGGACAAGGTTCGCGACAAATACCCAGGCCGCGGGGTTCCTCCTGAGATCGCCGGGATGCGCCTCCCTGGAGAGACGTGCGATTCCCGCAGGGGATGCGCCCATTCCGACCTGTCCCATGCGTTGCCCTTCGTGCCTTGAAAGACAAATAATGTCATCATGTCGACGGGGGGGCGTCCTGCTTCGCGAGTGGTCGGAGTGGGGGGCGTCCGGAAATCCTCCCGGCCCCGGAAAAGTTCCTCCGTATTGACAAAAAGTGCTTCGGGGATTGAACCCGCCATCCCGCCCCGGCGACTCAATCAAGGAAGCAAGCAGGGAGCCATTCGAATCTCGAGCTTGCCGGCCCCGATTCCAATGCGGGGTTCTCCCCGTCGCGGGAGAACGCCTTCCCGGAGAGGTTGTCCTCGCCCGGGGTTTCGATCCATTCCCCATTCTTCGCGCCCACCTTTCTCAGGAGCAACCTCCCATGAGCAAGTCAGCTGTTGTCTGCGCCGGGATCGCTTTCCTGGCATCGTCCGCCATGGCGGATCTCGTGCTGGGAACCTTCGATGTCGCGGCAGCGGATTCCACGGAAGTCAAATCCCTGTACGCCGCATCCTCCTTCTCCAACGCCAATTCCCCTCGATCCCTGGCCGTGAAAGGGGGGGCGCTCGAGCTCACCACCACCCTGGGGATGGAGGCCGATCCATACTCCGCCAATGCCGGCATCATCGTTCCGTTGAACAGCCTGTGGGCTCCGATGGACATCCGGTCGGCCACCGCCATCACCTTCGACATCTGGGGATCCTCCAAGTTCAAGGTGAATTTCGCATTCGGGTCGGAGGTCTACCCCCAAGGGAATGCCGGGGTGGTGAAGGTCTCCGCAATCTCGGTCACGACGGCGAAGCAGACCGTGACCATCGGCCTGAATCCGGTCTGCGAACTCGAATATCTGGAGTGGATGGACAACGCCGAGAAATACCCCAACGGGATGGATGCGGTCTATGTCACCAGTGCCGCCGATCCCGACTACAACAGCAAGATGAACGTGGCCATGGCCGTCAGGCAGGCGCAATTCAACATCGATCCGGCATGGGGGACCGGTGGGAAATCCATCACGACCCCGGTGGGGGCGACGACGCTCTCGGTGGACAACATCGTTCTGGTCGATTACGAGGAGCCGATCCTCCAGGGTGTGAACTGCTCTTCCGGACTTCCCTCGGTGGTCTTCTCGCCGATGACGGGGGAATTCTTCAATCAGAACAAGACCGGAGGATACTGGTACGCCTTCGCCGATGACGAGGCCACCGGGGACGCTCTGGGCAACTCGAAGGTCCATCTGACCGGAGACGAGTGGGAGATGGACACCACCCTGCGGGCCGCCGTTCTGCATGCCGATCTGGACAAGATGGTCGCCGGGGAATTCCACAAGTATGCCGGATTCGCCGCAGTCGGGACGGGGGCGCCGGAGGAATCGATCCTCGATCTCACGGGCCTCAAGGCGATCGAATTCGCCATGATGGTCCCTGAAGGATTGTCCTTGGATCCGACGAAGGTGGGAGGTGTCCATTTCCAGGTCCAGGAGCAGTCGGTCCCCGATTCGGTGACCCACGAAGTCTTCATCCCAGCCAAGCAAGTGGCCTTGGGAGAGCCGATCTGCGTGGACGTGGACATGTTGAAGATGCCGGCTTGGTTCCGCACCCTCAGTGACGGGACTCGGCGTGACGAATACAGGGAGTTCAATCCGGCCGATGTGGTGAAGCTCAACTGGATGATGAAGCTCAACGAGAAGGACACCAGCGCCCTGGCGCAAGGGTTCGCCGTCGGCGCGATCACCTTCCACGGGCTTTCCAGTCTTCCCACCTCGGTCACTCCCCGGAGAGCGGTCGCGTCCTCCTTCACGGCCAGCTACGCCAACAGCATCCTGTCGGTCGGGGGCCTCGAAGGGTACAAGACCCTCGATGTTCTCTCGCTCAGCGGTGCTCGCGTCGCGTCGTTTCAAATTGGAACCGCGGCCAGAATCCGTCTGGACCGCGGAGCCTACCTTCTCGTCGCCCGCGCGGAAGGTCGGTTGACCCTGTCGCGCACCCTCGCGGTCGCGAAGTAGACCCTCGCGACGGTCGTTGCGGATCGTCGCATTCCGATCGCGCGGGAGCCTTCCCCCATCCGCGGGGGGAGGTTCCAGTCGGAGCTTCCTTCGGACCTGGGCGCGGCGATCTCCGAGTCTCGGGACAACTGGATCCGTGGAGGTCGAATCGGGGACTTCGTCGGAGTGGGGGCTCCGGTCCGGAGCGCATCAGGAAGGAATCCTGGTCGGGCGGGACGTCCGAATTCGAGCCCATCGAGCCTTCCCGCGTGTCGGCATGGATCTGTCGAGGGCCGGTACGAGCCGGTGAGGTCAAATTCCAAGCCGCTTCCCCGGAACGAGCCCTTACTTTTTAACAACGCCCACCATTCGGATGTCGTCCGTGAACCCCAGAATCCTTCGCAATTCCCCCCAATGAGGATTTTCCGCCATGTCTCCAATGTTCTCCGCACGGAACCTGTTCCATAGGAAGCTTCCAGCGTTTCTGACTGGCCTGGTCCTCGCCAGCGTCTTGAATTCCTGCCAATCGGTGTCGAATCCCGACCCTGGCACGTCTTCCCAACCGCAGTATCGGGCCACGATTCCGCGCATCACGAACGAATCGCGCATCCCTGAAAAGGCGACCTGGGAAGCCGACGGGAAGACCGGGACCAGGGCCCTTGCCAAAGGGGATCTGGTTGTTCCCATCGGCTTGGACAATCCTCCGAAGGACACGGTTTGGGTCGGGCTATGGAGGGCCGGCGTCCAGTACTACCGCCTTGCCTACCGTTACGAAGGGAACGAGAACCTGAAATTCCTGAAGGACTTTCCGGACGAGATCGCCTTGACCGTCTTGAAGACCATCCACCCATCCACTTCGGACTCCGCTTTCCGGCGCGAGTTCGCCCGGCTGCTCGTCGCGAACGACCCGTTGGTCAAGGATCTGGGCTTTCCCAAGCAGGGCTTGACGGGGGTGTCCTCCGACCTTGTCCTCGCCGAGGCGATGAAGATCATCGCCGAAAAACGCCTTCCGTTGGCCGATATCGTCCCCGCTACGGGATCTTGGGCCCTGGGACTGGATTCCAATTCCATTCGGTCCCGAATTCGGGATCAGGTCTCCAACAATTCCCTCGAGGCCGACACCTCGCTTCTCTTCCGCGCACCCATCGTCGTGGCCGCCCCCGTCAAGCTGGGCGGCTCCTTGGTCGCCGGGGAGGGCAAGATCTTCCTGACCGGCAAACTCGAATCCAGCCAAGGAATCATCGGAGCCAGCATCCGAGTGCTGCGCGACGAGGAGGATGTGACCTCCAAGTTCGAAATCCCCACCATCTTGTTGTTCGACCGTCCGACGGTCCTGGATTTGGCCGATCAAAAATGTGCTCTGGGAGCAACGGGAGTCGTTCCCGCGGGCGAATACCGGTTGGAGATCGTTGCTCAGGATGAACTCAAGCGCGTGCTCCGCGTGGAGCTCGTCTTCACGGTGACCGCAGCTCCGGATGAAACCGCTCCCGTGATTCTTGCCGCGAACGATTCGACCCGCAACCAGACCGTGCCGTTCTCGGTGGGGGAAATCGGGCTTGCTTGGAAAGTGACCGACAACAAGTCCGTGGACAGCGTTTGGATCGATGGCAAGCTTTCCGCCGGAGAAAACGCGATCTACTCAAGCAAGGCGTCCCTGAAGGTGGGGGTGAACGAGATTGAAATTCGAGCGATCGACAAGGCTCGGAACACCTCCGTCGCCAAGCTTGAAATTACCCGCAAGGCGGATGTGAACCGCATCGCCCCCGAAATCGTTCCCGAGGCGGGCACCAAGACGCAGACGGTTCCGTACACCACCGACAAGCTGACCGTTTCCTGGAAGGTGACCGACGATGAAAGCCTCGCCTGGGTGGAAATCCAGGGGAATGCCATCGAAGGCCAGTCCGATCTTTTCAGTGCGGAAGTGCCTCTGAAGGTGGGGGCCAACGACGTCGTGGTCCAGGCCCAGGACGAGGTGGGGAACAAGAGCACCCAGAAGATCGTGGTGACCCGTGAGGCGTACCGCGATCCCAATGCACCGGTGATCGTCGCCGAGGCGGGCACCAAGACCCAGACCGTCCCGTACGCCACCGACAAACTGACCGTTTCCTGGAAGGTGACCGACGACGAGAACCTCGCTTCCGTGGAGATCCAGGGGAAGGTCATCGAGGGCCAGACGGGAATTTTCAGCGAAGAAGTGCCCTTGAAGGAGGGGATCAACGACATCGTGGTCGTGGCCCGGGACGCGACGGGGAACAAGAGCACCCAGACGATCGTGGTGACGCGTGAAGCCTATCGCGATCCCAATGCACCGGTGATCGTCGCCGAGGCGGGCACCAAGACGCAGACGGTTCCGTACACCACCGACAAGGTGACCGTTTCCTGGAAGGTGACCGACGACGAGAGCGTCGCCTCCGTGGAGATCCTGGGCAATGTCATCGAGGGCCAGTCGGGAATCTTCAGCGAGGAAGTGCCCCTGAAGGTGGGGACCAACGACATCGTGATCCAGGCTTTCGACGCGACGGGGAACAAGAGCACCCAGAAGATCGTGGTGACCCGTGAGGCGTACCGCGATCCCAACGCTCCAGTGATTGCCGCCGAAGCGGGCACCAAGACGCAGACGGTTCCGTACGCCACCGACAAGGTGACCGTTTCCTGGAAGGTGACCGACGACGAGGGGGTTTCGTCCGTTCTGATCAAGGGCGTGGCGGTGACCGGCAACCAAGACGTCTACAGCCTGGGCGTGGCCCTGCTGGTCGGGGAGAATCCCATCGTGGTGGAAGCCTCCGATGCCGCGGGCAACAAGGTCACGGACAAGATCGTGGTGACGCGTGAAGCCTATCGCGATCCCAACGCACCGGTGATCGTCGCCGAAGCGGGCACCAAGACACAAACCGTGGCCTACGCGACCGACAAGCTCACCGTCTCCTGGAAGGTGACCGACGACGAGAGCCTGGCCTCCGTGGAGATCCAGGGGAAGGTCATCGAGGGCCAGTCGGGCATCTTCAGCGACGAAGCGCCCCTGAAGGTGGGAACCAATGACATCGTGATCCAGGCAATGGATGCGACGGGGAACAAGAGCACCGAGACGATCGTGGTGACGCGTGAAGCCTATCGCGATCCGAATCCCCCGGTGATCGTCGCCGAAGCGGGCACCAAGACACAAACCGTGGCCTATGCGACCGACAAGCTGACGGTGTCCTGGAAGGTGACCGACGACGAGAGCCTGGCCTCCGTGGAGATCCAGGGGAAGGTCATCGAGGGCCAGTTGGGAATCTTCAGCGAGGAAGTGCCCTTGGATGTGGGGACCAACGATATCGTGATCGAGGCATTGGACGCGACCGGGAACAAGAGCACCGAGACGATCGTGGTGACGCGTGAAGCCTACCGCGATCCGAATCCCCCGGTGATTGTCGCGGAGGCGGGCACCAAGACACAAACCGTGGCCTATGCGACCGACAAACTGACGGTTTCGTGGAAGGTCACCGATGACGAAAAGGTCGCCTCGGTCCAGATCAATGGCGTGGCCGTGACCGGCATCCAAGGCGTGTACAGCTTGAGCATGGCCCTGGTGGTCGGAGACAATCCGGTGGTCGTGGAAGCTGCTGATCCCACGGGCAACAAAGCCACCGCGAAGATCGTGGTTACACGGGCGAAGATGCTCAATACTGCGCCGATTTTCACCAAGGGAGCCGATGTCTCGGTTCTCGAAGACGCAGGTTTGGTCAAGGTCGCCTCTTGGGCGATCGGAATCAAGCCGGGAACCCAAATCGAGGAAGCGGATCAGGTGCTGTCCTTCGTGGTGACGACCACGGAGCCGACCCTGTTCCAAGTGGCTCCTGCCATCACGCCGACCGGGGATTTGAGCTTCACTCCGGCGGCGAATGCCTTTGGCAAGGCTGTCGTGACCGTCAAATTGCAAGACGATGGAGGAACCGCCAATGGCGGCGTGAACGTATCAGCGGCCCAAACGTTTGGGATCACCATCGCACCGGTCAACGAGCCTCCCAGTTTCAAGTCCACCCTGGCGGCGATCACGGTGAAGAATTACGAAGGGCTCAAGACGTATTCCGGTTGGGCGACGGCGATTTCGGGAGGGCCCGGGGGAGAAGCCGCCGTCGATGGTTTCGAGGTCACCGTTCCGACGGCAGCGCAGGATTTGTTCGAAACCCTTCCCCAAGTGGATAAAAACGGCACGCTGACTTTCCAGACCAAGCGGAATGTCAAGACCGATGCACCCATCGTCGCCACCGTTGTGGCTCATGATCCCGATGGCACGGCCAATGGGGGGGTGGATCGATCGAGTCCGGTATCCCTTTCCATCTCCATCGAGGACGAGGTGATGGTGGGAGAGAAGGCCTACAAGTTCAAGACGCTGGGGAACCAGGTGTGGATGCTGGAGAACATGGGTGGGAACACCTCGTGGAGTGAAGCGCTCGGGCTGCCCACGGAGTGCAATGACATCATCTGTGCGGAGCGGATCCAGAATCCGATGCAGGGCGTCTGCCCTGTCGGATGGCACGTTCCGACCTCCGCGGAGTGGACGAAGCTGATCGAGTTTGCCGCAGGTTCCGATGATGCAGCAGCGGGTGCGACAAGGCTCAAATCCACAGAAGGCTACTGCCACTACTCCACTTCCACAAACACAGAAACCTGCACTCCTGGCACGGATGATTTCGGGTTCAATCTGGTTGCGAATACGGGAACAGGAGGTCCGGGGTTTTCCGTTTCCTTTTCCAGGATGTGGATACCGGAGGAGAATTCCGATATTTATGGAACTTCGCTCACCAGCGCAATCAATTTCGGTAGGGAGAGGAAGGCGAGTTCAGGAGCGGTTCGCTGCATGCTGAACCAGGCTCCCTGAGGGCTGTTCGAGATCCCTTGGGATAAGAGGGGCTCCCTTCCGGAGCCCCCTCCACGGCCGCTCTAGCCCTTGTGGGAGGAGTGGCCTCGGCCAATTCTGCGTTTCAGAGCCCTGGAAGCCCCTTTTTGGGAATGCCTTCCGGGGCTCTTTTCACATTGGGTCCTGCAGGTGCCAAATGGAGAGATTCCTCGGACGGGTCTTGAACGGCTCGGGGAGGGAATACGACCAAGGGATTGGACCCTGGGGCACAAACGCCCCACGGGTCGGGAATTTCGAGGCTATACTCCTTTACTTCCAGGCTGGCCTTGCCGGCGCCGTTTTTTCGGATCGACTCGCCCTGAGGGGGGCCGGACCACTGGGGTCCGATCACTCCGTGCCACATGGGGAGCCTTCCGCCCGAATGACCCATTTCATCTCCAAAATTCCAAAGAGGATCCCATGAAACGCTTCATCCTCCCTCTCCTTTGCCTGGGAGGCATGCTGCTCCCCAAGGCGACCGGAGCTGCACAGCTGCTTCCTTATGACGAATTGCCCCTGAAATACCCCACTCTGGTGAACTGGGATGCGTCCTTGAAGAAGCAGTATGCCGGGTGGAAGGCGTCGTTCCTGCAAGGCGGGAATGTCCAAGGCAAGGATCCCAGCGGGAATGCCGCCGTGGTCTCCGAGGGCCAATCCTACGGCATGATGATGGCTCTCTGGTTCAACGACCAAGCCACGTTCAATGCCATCTGGAGCGCCACCGAAACCAACATGTGGAACGGGAGCACCTACGGCTGGAAGTCCTCCGACAAGAACTCCTGGGCGGCGGACGCCGACCTCGACATCGCGGGCATGCTGATTTTCGCCTCGGCGTTGGTCGACAAGGGACTTTGGACCGATTACACGGTTTCGGGCAACAACTACAAGGCCAAGGCCTTGAAGAACCTCGACGGAATCGCCAAGAACATGATCTCGGGTGGAATGGTCAAGTCGGGCAACTGGACCGGTGCCATGAACCCCAGCTACCAGGAAGTCCACTGGTACCGGGTCTTCTCCGAATTCCTCAAGGCCAATGGAGCCTCCGACCCCGGTTGGTCGACCACCATCTACAATGGTGGGTACCAATTGCTTGGAGCCCAGCCCAATGGCAACAAGGGAATGGCCCGCAACTTCTGCACGACCTCTGGCGGCTCGCAGGGAGATGGTGTCTCCATGCCGACTCGTGACGACATGGGCTTCGACGCCATCCGCGTCCCTTGGCGCGTGGGTCTGGACGGCCTCTGGTACCGTGCTCCCAAGGCGTTCGCATGGATCAAGGGCGCCTGGACCGGGGGGATCGTGGATCCTGCCAAGCCGGGACTCTATGTCAACCTGAGCAGTCCCAGGCTTTGGGGATGGTGCGAACCCGCGGAAGCCGCCGCCGGAACCTGCACCTCCGAGTACGAGCAGTTCATGTCCCGCATCATGTGGGCGGCGTCCGCGATCGGCGGCTACGACAGCAT
The DNA here is from genome assembly GCA_020633825.1 of Fibrobacteria bacterium. GTDB lineage: Bacteria > Fibrobacterota > Fibrobacteria > UBA5070 > UBA5070 > UBA5070. Next base: position 858,605 of record JACKCV010000001.1, read on the forward strand.
CCCCGCGGCCAAGACCGCCTACATGGGCATGGTGTCCAACATCGCCTCCATCATCGGAGGGCGGAGCTACTTCTCCTACTACGACGACAACGCCACCAGCAAGCCCAGTCAGAACTACTTCGCCCAGTCCCTGGGAATCCTCGGCGCCCTTGCCATGGCGGGTCGTGCCGTCAACGTTTGGGACGACCTGAAGAACCCCTGGAACCCGCCCGATACCGCCGCCAAGATCACGACCGCCCTCAAGGCCAGTGTTCCGGCCATCTATCTGGCCGGCCAAGGCTCTCCGGAGTCGGTCACGTTCACCGCGACCTTCTCCAGGCCGGCGATCTGCACCCTGTACGTCACCGGGGCGACTTCGGGAGCCAAGTACAAGTATGTGTCGGCCACGGCCTCGACCTCGCTTTCCGTTCCCTGGACGGCAAGCCAGACCCAGGCCTTCACCTCCAAAAAGTTCATCGGCGGCGAAAATGTCGATGTCACGATCAAATTGAGCGGATCCCTGTCGGTTCCGGCCAATGGCAAGGTCACCATCCAGGTGAAGGGCGTCTCCGGGGTGCAGCGCGCTTCCCGCCTCAGCCGTGCGCAGTGGATCGGTTCCGACGTCGTCCTCCCGCAGGGCATCTTGTCCTCCGCTTCGCAGGCTCAGGTCCGCGTCCTCGATCTGCGCGGGCACGTGGTCGCCCAGGCGACCTCCCTGGTGCGCGAGGAAGAAGGGGTCGCCCGCATCGCGGTTCCGCGTCCCCAAGGCCTCTCCGGCGTGTACACCCTCGAAATCGCCTCGGCAGACCGCACCTGGAGAGGTCCTCTCTCCTCGTTTTAAGTCCTGCGATCCCCCTCCCCGTGCGGAGGGGGGCTGGTTGGCGATGTAACTTGATTCGGCGCTTCGGGTTTGATTGAACCCGAAGCGCCTTTTTTTCGACCAACCCCCCTAGTACCGTGATTCGCAAACTCCTTTCATGCCTAGCCCTTGTTTCCTCCGCCGCCGTGGCGGATCTGACCTGGGACTTCGAAACCGCCGATCCCCGGCCAGGGGGGCAAGGCGGGGTGTACGGGTATGTGTTTCCCTCTTCCCAATCGCCGGGGCAAACACCGCGTCATCAGGCTCGTCTCACCCGCCCTGTTTCCGGGGCCTCCGCCGTGGCCAAGCTCTCGTTCACCCTGGACGGAGAGGAGTTCCCTGGAACTGGGTTGGGACTGATGTTCGAGGATGCGCTGCCCCTCGACCTGCGGCCACTGGATTCGATTCAGGTCCGGATTCGCGCCGATCGCTTCCGAAAAATTCGCCTCTCCCTCGCCCCGGCCGATTCCGCCCTCAAATTGATCGCCGACGAGGGCGTGAGCCTGGGCAGAGACACCGTGGTAGGCCCGAAATGGGTGATTTGGAAGATATCGGCCCGGGACATCTCCTGGCCTCGATGGGCTACCAGCATTCCCTCGACCAGTCGGGAAGACATCCTGTCCCAGATCTTCGCGATCCAATTCGATGTGTCCTGCGACGCCAAAGGTGGGGTGTGTACACAGGATTCCGGATGGCTGGAACTCGACGACCTCCATCTGTTCGGGGTCGGAGGAGCTTGGCCGGAGCCTCCCGTCGGGGATTGTTCTCCGCCGGCGTTGTCCATCGATCGATTCCAGACCGGACTCCCGAACCAGAACGATCTGGGTGGTTGGTGGTACGCCTACACCGATCGGACGAGTGCCGACTCGTTTTCCCGCGGGAAGAGCCAGGTGCTCAATGCCTCCAGCCCCGACAGCGCGAACACCTGGGTCGGACCCGATTCCCTCGCCTCCTTGCGCGTGATGCTCGAGCGCCAAGGGGTCTATTCAGGGTACGCCGCCATCGAGACGCAACTCTCCGAACCCGAGGGCGTGTTGCCGACGGCGCGTTCCTTTCCCGGGATGGGGGCTCTGTCCTTCGATGTGGCGTTCGACTCCTCCTTCCCCAAGGAGCTGGGCGGGTTGATCGTCCACCTCCGCAAGCGGGGTGCCGATTTCGAAGGAGGACGGGACCATCAGGTGCGGATCCCCTGGCAACCTACCCGCAAGTCCTGGTGCCTCGACTTCAGCTCCTTCCAGCAGCCGACGTGGAGCGAGTGGATCGAACCCTTCACCCCGGACAGCCTCATGGCCCTGTCCTTCGAAGTCCGGTTGCCTGCGATCCGGGAGCGTGCCGAAGCCGGGTTCTCCATCGGGAACATCGCGTTCCATTCCCGGGGAGACGTCGGAGTGGGGCCACGTGATGCCGCCCATCGTCTCCGGGCGGTCTCCAGCCCTCGCGGTTGGGTGGTGGAATGGTCTCGGGAGAGCCGGGGCCCCGCTCCCTGGAGGGTCCTCGATCTCCGAGGCAGGACGCTGCTCTCCGGCACGGCCCCGCAAGCCACGCATCGTCTGGAAATCCCCAATGTTTCGGATCAGATGGTGGTGCTGGTGCTCATGCTTCCCGAAGGGGCGAGGTCCCTGCCCTTGATCCCTTCCCGCTGACCCCCAGTTCTTCGATCAGGACGTCTTCCCGAAGCCCGAAACCACATGTCGTAGTCGTGCCAGCCAGAGCAGGGCCGTGGTGAGGACGAAGACGGTGGCCAAACTCCATTCCGACCAGATGGAGGGAGCGAAGGCATCGAGGAGAGCGAGTCCGAGGAGGAACGTCCCGGTGCTGATCAGGAACGCCGACAGCACCCATTTCGTGTCTCCGAGGGAGGCCAACACCCCGGAAAGGACGACATTCCCGGCATCGAACAGGCAATAGAAGGCCACGAACCTCATGAGAACCACGGCGATTTCGAGGGTTTGGGGAGAATCGATCTGGAACATCCGCAATAGGGGCATCGGGGCGAGAACGAGGATCAGGGCGAACCCGATCATCCAGGCTCCTCCGATCCCGAGTCCTTCCATCGCGATGCGCCAGATGCGTTGGTGGGCCTTGGCGCCATGGGATTGCGCCACCAGGATTCCCGTGGCCTGGCCCAAGCCCCAAGCGGGGAAGAATGCCAGGCCGTTGATCCGAAACACGATGGAGCTTGCGGCGAGGGCTTCGGTTCCGAGCCTGCCGATGAAGGCGAGAAAGGCGGTCCAGGCCACCAGTTCGGTGGAAATCCGCATGCCGTGCGGAACGGCCAGTCCGAGGAACCTGCGCCACTCGTGTCGAGAGTGACGTCGATCTTCGGGATGTGCGAAGCCTCCGGCGCTTCGGAAGAGCCACAGCAGCCAGAGGACTCCCGCCGTTTGGGCCACCAAGGTGGAAAGTGCTGCGCCCAGGATGCCCCACCGAGGAAACCCCCAGAAACCCAGAACCCAGGGAGGGGTGAGCAAGGCATTGACGAGGAAGGAAATCAGGGATGCCGAAAACGCCGCACGCGTGCGACCGATTCCCGAAAGCCAACCGGACAAGGCGCTGGAGAGGGTGGGGAGAATGGTCCCGGCGACCATGACTCGGAAATAGATGGCTTCCTGGGCGGCCACCTCGGGAGTGTGTCCGAGCCAGAAGAAGAATTTCCCCAGGGGCCAAGCGAGCAGAAGTGCCGCCAATCCTCCCCAGGTCGAGAACAGGATCCCCAGCCAAGTCTTGCGACGCACCCCGGTCGGGTTGTTCCGGCCGAATTCCATCGCGACCAGGGTTCCGGCGTATCCCGAGGCGCCGAAGAACAGTCCTTGGACCAGGATCACGGAAAAGGTGGAAGGCCCCATGGCCGCAACCGCGGACACGGAATGGTGTCCCAGCACCACGGCGTCGATCACCTGCAGCAAGGTGATCGTCGACATCGATAGGATCAGGGGCCCGGCGAGGCGAAGGATGGCGCCGGTGTGGTGGAACTTCACGCCGAACCGAACAACAGGGTTTGGGATTGGATGGCCTTGAGAAGGTCTCCCAAGTGGACGGATTCGTTTTCGGAGTGGGCGTTGCACCAAGGATCCTCGACACCCACGAGCAGTGCGGGAACCCCTCCGAGACGGCGGGTGATGGCTTCCACGAACGGAATGCTCGCTCCGCAACCGATGGCCACAGGCTCCCTTCCGTATCCTTCGGCCAAGGCGCGGCGTGCCAGATCGAACCAGGGATCGGTGGTGGACGTGCTCCAGGCGGGTGCGGCACTTTCCGTTTTCACGGAGAGGGTCATTCCCCGGGGCACATGGGCTTGCAAATGGGATTCCAGGAGGCGGGCCGTCTTTTGGGGATCCATTCCCGGCACCAGCCGCACTCCCAGGCGCGCCCAAGCCAGGTCCATCAGGACATTCCCGGTTTCCCCACGGTTCCCGGAGTGGATGGCGTTGATCGACAGGGCAGGCTTCCTCCAGAGGCGTTCGCACAATTGCACGGAGGATTCCGGGGCCGCCTCGACGGAAACCCCGGCTTGGGAAGCCCAGTGGGCAGGATCGAAAGGCAGGCTTTGCCAGTCGCGGAGTTCCCCTTCGGTGGCGGGCTCCACATCGTCGAGGATTCCTTCCACGGCGATGTTTCCCGCCTCGTCGGTGAGGGTCGCGAGGAGTTTCGCCAAGGCGAGATTGGTATCCGGGACGGTGCCTCCCCACACACCGGAGTGCAACGGGCGTTCCAGTCCTCTCAACTCCACTTCCATCGCGACCAGTCCGCGCAGCGAGACGGTCAGGCTCGGGATGCCGGTGTCGTAGTTGGCCAGATCGGCGATCACCACGGCATCGGCGCGCACTCCGTCGAGGTGCGTTTCGAGCAACTGCTCCAGGTGGTCCGAACCGATCTCCTCTTCGCCTTCGATCACCACGATCACGTTGAGGGGAAGGCTGCCCCGCGTGGCGTACCATGCCTCCAGCGAGGCCGCATGCAAGGCGATCCCCGCTTTGTCGTCGGCGGCACCTCGCCCGTAGAGTCTCCCTTCCCGTACGGAGGGCTGGAAGGGGGGAGAATTCCACACGGCCGTCCGCAGAGGGGGTTGGACATCATGGTGAGCGTATAGAAGGAGCGTCGGGCGATCCGATCCCGCGCTCAGATCGCGGGCGATGACGGCCGGATGCACGCCGGGAAGACGAACCACTTCGACCGAGGGCATTCCGATCCGACGCAGCCACGTGGCCACCGCTTGGGCGGATCGTTCGAGGGCCTCGGGGTCGAATCCGGGAAAGCTGCAAGAGGGAATGGTCACCAGATCGGACAATTCCCGGAGTGTTTCGGGAAAGCGATCAATGGCGTGGTTGCGGGCGGCATCGGCTTCGGGTGTGATCATGGAACTTGGCAAGATACTGGTCCGGCAACGGTGCGGGAATGCTTCCGGTTCCCGGGAGGGATTCCCGGGCGGTTGGCCTGAGGAGTTTTCGTACATTGGATGCCTCATGGCAAGATTCCTCTGTGCATCCCTCATGTGCGCTTCGAGCTTGGCCTGCGCCGCCTCCGGAGGGGGGAGCGTGGAATTCGCCTTCCTGCGCAATCAGGTCGAAGCCCGGAGTGCGGGTTTCGCCAACTCCTGGGTTCCCGGCGGAACGGGAATCTCGGCCCTGGGATTCAACCCCGCGGGGATCGCCAGGGCCACGGCTCCCGTGGCGGAGGTTGGTGGGCGGGTCCACACCGATTGGACCGGCACCGTGCAACTGGCCGCGGCCTATCCCGCGCTGGATGGCGTGTTCGCCGCACGACTCGATCACCAAGGCGTCCCGGACATCGATGGTGTCGATGCCTACGGGGACGAAACCGACCGCATCTATCGCCCCTCCGCGTCCTCCTTGCTGCTGGGATTCGGCGAACCCCTGGGGGAACGCTTGGCCTGGGGAATCGGCATGCGGGTGGTTCAGGAAGACCTCGACATCGACGGATCGCGGGCATGGGGAATGACGGTCCATCTGGGAGCCGTCTTGCAGCCGGGCTCCAAAAGATCCATCTGGTGGGTCCAGATGGAAGATCTCGGAACCAAGATGAGTGGTCACACCAAGGCCGAAGGAACCTACGGACCCATGCCGCTCGCCTTCGCCGGCGGCTGGAAATACACCACGCGGGTGAATGGCTTGGCGGTGTTCACCGAGCTTCGCAATCCCCTCGAAGGGGAGTTGAATCTGCGGACCGGTTTCGAATATGTCGCCAATGATTGGGTCCAGTTGCGCGGAGCACTGCGGTCGGATGCCCCGGAATTGATGGACGGGTTCCGCGAGTACGTGCTGCAGCGTTCGGTCGACGACGTCCCCCCTTCCCAGGACTTGCGCTGGGCCCTCGGAGGGACCTTGCGACACGAGAATGTCGCCATCGACTACGCTTTCCAGTGGTGGAATCTCCTCGATCCCGCGCACCACGTCACGGTTTCCTGGGACTTTTCCGCTCGCAGGCGTCGTCCCTCTTCCCCAGCAGCAGGTATCCAAAGATGAATTTCACCCCAGGTGGTCTGGAAGGACTCGTCGTCGTCGAGCCTCGGGTCTTTCGCGACGATCGTGGATTCTTCTTCGAGCCGTATCACGCCCCGCGGTATCGAGCCGCCGGGATCGATCTGGAATTCCAGCAGGACAACCATTCCTTCTCCACTCGTGGCGTCTTGCGTGGTCTGCATTTCCAGACTTCGCCGGGACAAGCCAAGCTCGTCCGGTGCGCGCGTGGAAAGATCTGGGACGTCGCCGTCGATATCCGTCCGGGGTCGGCCACCTTCGGAAAGTGGTGGGGAATGGAACTCGATTCCGAATCCCATCGCCAATTGTTCATCCCGATAGGGTTCGCCCACGGCTTCTGCGTCCTTTCCGAGGAAGCCGAAGTGATGTACAAGTGCTCGAGTCCCTACGATCCTGCCACGGAATCGGGGATTTCCTGGTGCGATCCCGACATCGCGGTGGCTTGGCCCATCACCGATCCGGTGGTCAGCGCCCGCGACACCAACGCGCCCAGTTTCCGTCAATTCCGCGAGTCCTCGGGAGTCTGAGTCCGGAAGGGACCGGCTTCCGATCTCCCGGTCCCATCGCAGCCCCGCCCGTGGACACCCCGGAAGCGAGGGGGAGTCGGCCCGGGTGCGGTGGTGCGGCGATGCGGAAATCGGACCGCTTCGCGGGGATCGCGTCGTCGGTCAGGTGGGAATGGGCAGCACCAATCCCCAGAGGATGTTGGGTTTGAGGGGGTGTTCCAGAGCGGGCGGAGGAACGCCTTCGCGGCAGGCGTAGCGTTCGACGGATGTGTCCCGCACCAGCGGGGCCCCCAGGGCCAGTCCACGCGATATGAAGCTCAACACGATGGGCGTCTTCAGGGTGCGTCCCCGTCGGGCCACCAGCGCGATTTCGCCGTTGTCGAGGTGCACCCAGGTTCCCGGTGTGTACACCCCCAGGATGCGGATGAGGATGCGGGTCAGATCGGGATTGGTGGCGCCTTGGGCGTTGCGCACCAGGTCGGCGAGGGTGGTCGAGGCGTGTTCCCGTGTTTTCCAGGAGCGCGAGGAGGTTCGGGCGGTGTAGGTGTCGGCGATCTGCACCAACTGGGCACCGAGGGGAATCCGTGTTCCAATCAAGCCGTAGGGGTATCCCGAGCCGTCCCACAATTCGTGATGGTGGGCGACGGCCCCCAGCCATTCCTTGTTGGTCACCCCCAGGTCCTTCAGAAGATTCGCGCTCTGCTGGGGATGGAGGTTCATCAGGATGCGCGTCTCGTCGCTCATCGGCGATCTGTCGTTGTGGAGCGCCTCCTGCATCTCGAGGCTGGCGAGATTCATGGTCAAGGCTCCGCAGACGATGCTGCGGATCGATTCGGCCGAGAGCTCGAGGTGACGTGCCACGGCGGCGACCACGATGGCGGTTTCGACCTGGTGGCGGATGCAATAGCGCCCGTCTTCCATGATGAGCAGGGAGGCCAGGGCCGCGTCCTCGTCGCGCTCGACGGCTCGCAGGATGGCGGCGGCCACGCGGTCGACATCCTCCAGGAATTGCGGATTCTCGAAGGGATCCCGGGAGATGCTTTCCAGGAAGCGGATGCACTTGTGGTTCACATCGAACGGGGTGCCGATGTGGAGGCTTCGGCGCTGCTCCTGCAGGGGATCCGGGATGGCATCGGGGACCTGGATGCTCGGCCCGCGATGGATGATGTCCTTCAGCTGTTCCTCGTTGCGGATCACCGAGCCTTCCTTGAGGAGCATGGCCCCCCAGCGATCGAACAAATCCCAGGGCAACGGGTCGCCAAGGGGGAGTTCCGATTCCGGCATGGAGCGAAGCTGAGGCATGGAGAGGGTCCGAAGGATGGGATCGAGGAGGGAGGCTACCCCTTCAGCATACCCTTTCGTCCAGCGGCGAGCCATAGGAGCGTGTGCGGAATTTGTCTCCCAGCTTTCCGGGCACGGTTGCCTTCGATGGCCCCCGTCGATCGAAAGCGACACAGGTGCGGAAGGATTGGCATTGGCAGAATGGAGAATGATATCCTACCATTGGAGTCGGAATGAAATTCCAGCTCTGACGGCTTGACATGGACTTTCCGGCAGGGTAGGTTATGCAATACCTATTCAACCTATAGGTTTACGAAGAACTCCATCAAAGAGGCAGACATGGCCCAGGACGCGACCCTAGCCCTCCACGCCGGCACTCAGGCCGATCCTTCCACGGGCGCCCGCGCGGTTCCCTTGTACCAGACCACCTCCTACGTGTTCAAGAATGCCGAGCACGCGGCGAACTTGTTCGGGCTGAAGGAATTCGGGAACATCTACACGCGCTTGATGAACCCCACCACCGACGTCCTCGAGCAGCGACTGGCCGCCCTCGACGGTGGTCTCGCCGCCTTGTGCCTTGCCTCCGGACAGGCTGCGATCACCTACGCCATCATGAACATCGCCCGCGCCGGCGACAACATCGTGTCCACCTCCTACCTCTATGGTGGCACCTACAACCTGTTCCACCACACCTTGCCCAAGTTCGGCATCAACGTGAAGTTCGTCGATACCAACGATCCGGCGGCGGTGTCGGCGGCCATCGACGACAAGACCCGCGCGGTCTACATGGAGTCGATCGGCAATCCCAAGAACAACGTCGACGACTTCGAAGGCGTGGCCAAGGCCGCCCACGACAAGGGGGTCGCCTTCATCGTCGACAACACCGTCTCCCCCCTCACCTTCAAGCCCCTGAAGCACGGCGCGGACATCGTCGTGTACTCCATGACCAAGTTCATCGGCGGCCATGGCACCTCCATCGGCGGGGCGATCGTCGACGGCGGCAAGTTCCCCTGGAACAACGGCCGCTACGACAAGGAATTCCTGGAACCCGATCCCTCCTACCACGGCCTGGTCTACTGGGATGCCTTCGGATTGCACGACAAGGCCATCGTCGCGGGTGCGGGCTACATCCTCAAGATCCGTCTCCAGCTCCTGCGCGACATGGGCGCTTGCATCTCGCCTTTCAACGCCTGGCAGATCCTCCAAGGGGTCGAGACCCTCGCGTTGCGCATCAAGGGGCACAACGAAAACGCCCTGAAGGTCGCCCAGTTCCTGGAGAGCCATCCCAACGTCACCTGGGTGAACTATCCGGGATTGCCCAGCCACCCCCAGCACGAGAACGCCAAGAAGTACCTCGAAGGCGGATTCGGCGCCATCATCGGGTTCGGCGTGAAGGGCGGACGCGAAGCGGGGATCCAGGTCATCGACAAGGTCAAGATCTTCAGCCACCTGGCCAACATCGGCGACGCCAAGAGCCTGATCATCCATCCCGCCAGCACCACCCACAGCCAGTTGTCCGACGACGAGCTTCCCGCCACCGGCGTGACGCCCGACTTCGTGCGGCTTTCGGTGGGTCTGGAGTCGGTCGAGGATTTAATCTCCGATCTCTCTCAAGCCCTCTCCTGAGGGCTGTCTCGGGGCGCATTCTCGCTCCCCTCCCCGCTCGGCGTCCCAAAGCGGACGCCGTCGGGGTCGTGTCGCTTCGACTGCATCCCCGATCCAGCCCTCAGGGGCTGGTTTCAAGAACGTCGGCTCGCGGGCCCGAGGGAAGGCTCGCGGCCGGTAGGTTGGTTGGCGGATGCAGGGAAGGTCGCGCGGATTTGGCGGCGACGCTTCGCTGGCCGCGTGGGGAGGCGCAGGTTCGCGTCCTCGGACGAAGGCTCGCGGGGCCGGACGAAGGTTCGCGGCCGGTGGGTTGGTTTGCGGAATCCTGGGAGGTCGCGCGGATTGGCGGCGACGCTTCGCTGGCCGCGTGGGGAGGCGCAGGTTCGCGTCCTCGGACGAAGGTTCGCGGCCGGTGGGTTGGTTTGCGGAATCGGGGAAGGTCGCGCGGATTGGCGGCGACGCTTCGCTGGCCGCGTGGGGAGGCGCAGGTTCGCGTCCTCGAACGAAGGCTCGCGGCCGGTAGGTTGGTTTGCGGACTCGGGGAAGGTCGCGCAGATTGGCGGCGACGCTTCGCTGGCCGCGTGGGGAGGCGCGGGTTAGCGGCCTCGAACGAAGGTTCGCGGCCGGTGGGTTGGTTTGCGGAATCGGGGAAGGTCGCGCGGATTGGCGGCGACGCTTCGCTGGCCGCGTGGGGAGGCGCAGGTTCGCGGCCTCGAACGAAGGTTCGCGGCCGGTGGGTTGGTTTGCGGAATCGGGGAAGGTCGCGCGGATTGGCGGCGACGCTTCGCTGGCCGCGTGGGGAGGCGCAGGTTCGCGTCCTCGGACGAAGGTTCGCGGCCGGTAGGTTGGTTTGCGAATGCAGGGAAGGTCGCGCGGATTTGGCGGCGACGCTTCGCTGGCCGCTTCGATGCTCCGCAGGTTGCCCTTCGACAGGCCCAGGAACTGGTGTCTCGAAACCTGTGGAGTGCGCGGGACGAGGGCTCGCGATCTAGGTTTGGGGCGTCGATGGTCCCTGATGCCCCGGTGGTTTGCGTATGCTGAAGACTTGGTTCCGTTGGTGGTCGTTTGGTGCGCGGAGGCTTCCCGTGATGGGAATTGCTCTGCATCTCCTCGTCCTGCCGAGTGCGGCGTTCCAGGATTGGTCCGGGTTTCGGTTCGGCACCAGGCCCTCCGTGAAGGGCGCGGACAATTTTCCCTTTGCCGTGGCCTCCTTGGAGGGGGAGCGCTTGGTCGTGGCCGGGAGGAGTTTCGACTCGTCGTGTTGCCGGTTCGATTCCGTTGGAGAGTTCGGGCCACCCCTCGCCTGGAGTGGTTCGGTACCGTTCATCGGATCGCTCGGGCGCGATGCGAGTGCGTGGAATCCGGACCTTCAATGGGGGTATCGGCCGGGGCTGATGAGTCCAGGTTGGTGGGACTTGCAACCGGATGGGAGGGGAGGTCTCCTGGTTGTGGGAACCATCGCGGATACGGTGCTGTTCAATGGGACCCGCCGCATCGGATACGGATGGGATGCTCCGGACTCGACCGATGGGATGGATCGAGCAGCCATCCTGGCCCGAGGAGGTGGCGGTGGGGTGGGGTTCGGATCCTGGGCCGACTCGGGGGTGGACCTTCGCCTGTTGCGTTTCGGTTCCGGGGTGGGAAGGTCCAGTGGGACACAGGTTTTGAACAGCCCGTCGGGGCCGATCGTGATCGGTTCGTTCGAGGCGGACTCGCCCGGGGTTCTCTTCGAGGGGGTGGATTCCTTCGCCTTTCCCCGGGGGGCATCCTGCTTCGCCTTTCATGCGAATGGCGGAACAGGCGGCAAGTGGTTCGTTTCGGCTGCCTGTCGACCATTTGCCAGCCCGACGGCGGTGCTCGCCGGCGACCATCTTTGGTTGGTCGCGAACGATTCCTTCCCCGGTCCCGCCAGTACGGTCGGGCCCTTGGACTCCCGGGGTGTTCGGCCAGGTTTGGCGCGCATCCATTCGGAAACGGGAAGGATGGAATTCCGGTATTTCCCCTTCGATTCCATGCAAGGAGCCATCGGCTCCATCGCCGGCGATGATGCGGGAAACTTGTTGCTGCAGGGCGATCAGTCGTCGGAGTTCGTTTTCGGAGGTGTCGCCCTGGCCCCGATTCCTGATACGGTCCAGGGAGGGGAAGACCTCGCTGTCGTGACGACCGGGTGGCTCGCCTTGCTCGATTCCGCCGGCCACCTTCGTCGGTTTCGTCAACTCCATGGCATCGAGAACATGGGTGGCTGGAAGGTTCGTCACGTGCCCGGCGCGGGATGGGTCGCCCTGGCTTGGGATCGTTGGGATCTGGTCGGCTGGGCTCGGCTCTACCTCTTCGATGACGACTTGGTGCTCCTCGACTCCTCTCCGCGTCTGCCCAGTGCCTTCGACATGGAGATCGGATCCGATGGAGAAATCCTCCTCACAGGAGCTGTTCGCGAAGGGCAACTCCTCCCCTCCTGGTTAAGGGGGGAAGGCAGCATGTGGGTGGCCTCGTGCCGATTCGGCGCCCCGGCGGGTGTGTCGCCGTTCGGGGGCGGCGTCGGAATGCCTCGATTGGTGCAGCGAGGAGACCACCTGGTAGGGGTGGGGGATCTAAGGGACGAAATGCTGGTGAAAGGGTTCGATCTGCTGGGCAATCGGATCTTCCAAGGGCCGTTGGCTCGGGGCGCCAGGGTGGCCTTGCCTCGTGGAACCTCCATCTGGGTGGTCGAACATCCGGGCGCGAGGACGGTTCTCCGGGCGACCTTGCCCTAGGAGTCTGCGCGGCAGAAGGGAATCCCGGGCGAATTTGATTCGCCCGGGATAGTTTGTGGCATGTCCTCGAGCTACCTGCCGTATCGACCTGCAGATCCCCTGCTCCTTCCTCCGAGTCTCCAGGAATGGCTCCCCTCGGACCATCTCTCACACTTCATTTCTGACACGGTCGACCAGCTGGATCTTTCGTCGTTCCACGAGGCCTACGACCTGACGCGCCGTGGAAACCAGCCCTACCATCCGACGATGATGGTGAAGATCCTCCTGTACGCCTACAGCACGGGAGTGTTCTCGTCCCGACGGATCGCCCGCTGCCTCCGTGAGGATGTGGCCTTTCGATCTCTTGCCGCTGGCAACTACCCGGCGCATCGGACCATCTGCGACTTCCGCAACAACCATCTGAAGTCTCTGGAATCGCTGTTCGTGCAGGTGGTGGGCATCGCCCGGGAGTGCAAGATTGTGCGCTTAGGTACGGTCGCCATCGACGGCACGAAGATCCAGGCCAACGCATCCCGCCACAAGGCCATGAGCTACGGCCGGATGCTGGAGGCGGAGAAGGCTCTTCAGCAGCAGATCCAGGACCTCCTGCGCAAGGCCGAAGCAGTGGACTGTTCCGAGTTCGGCAAGGATGAGTCGGAGACATCCCTTCCGGAGGAGCTCGCCCATCGCCGCAAGCGCTTGGAAACGATCCAGGCGGCCAAGCAGCGCTTGGAGGAACGCCAGCGCGAGATGGATCGCGCCAAGGGGCGTGACGAGGACGACGAGCGCAAGCCACGCGGCAAGGATGGGCGTCCCAAGGGAGGCAAGTACGCACGCGATTTCGGCGTCCCCGCGGATTCGTCTCAGGAGAGCTTCACCGACCCGCAGAGCCGGATCATGCCGCACAGCGGAGGGAACTTCGAGTACTCGTACAATTGCCAGGCGGCTGTGGACCGCGACTCGCGCATCATCGTGGCTGCGGCGGCCACCAACTGCCCGGGCGATGCCGGACAGTTGGTGTCGATGGTGCATGCGGTCCAGGATGTAACTGCACAAAACCCCAAGAAGGTCCTTGCCGACGCGGGTTATCGCAGCGAAGCGGCGTTCACCCAATTGGAGGCGGAGAAGATCCGAGCAGTCGTTGCGCTGGGGCGGGATGGGAAGGAGCCTCGGAGCATCGATCCGAAGAAGCTTCCGGCCTCGCGTCGGATGGCAAGGCGCATGTCGAGCCTGAAAGGGAAGGCGGACTACAAGGAACGCAAATGGATCGTCGAGCCCGTCTTCGGATGGGCAAAACGAGCCTTGGGATTCCGCCAGATGAGCATGCGAGGATTGGAGAAGGCGTCCGCCGAGTGGAAACTCGTGTGCACAGCGCTCAATCTCAGGAGGATGAACGTGCTGAGAATGGCGACTTGAGGTGATCCATGGCGCCAATGGACCGGACAGGGCGATGATCTGCGCTGAAGCAACCATCTAAGGGACATCCGCCGTCAAGGAGGATGTCCCTCACCGGAATGATTCCTCGCGGCAGAAAAATCTGCCGCGCAGACTCCTAGCCTGGGAGGCGCGGCAGGGCGGGGAGCGCCTCGTGCGGCATGTGGTGAGGCCATGATCCTCGGATGGGAGGCGGAGGATGGGAATTCCGGTGCTTGGCCGGTTCCCGCGCGAGATATGTCGTTTCGGAGTGTGCGGTCGGAGTATGTTGGCGATACCCGCCCGGCATTTGGACGGCTTTTCCAGGAGTCGTCCCATGGGTGACAAAGTCATCAAGAAGAACGTCAAGGCGCATCCGAGCAACGAGAAGCATCTGGCCGCCAAGGCCCTCAAGGTGCGCCAGGCCGCGGAAGCCCAGGCGGCGGCCAAGCCAGGTGCGAAGCCTTCGGGCAAGGGTGGTCGGTAGCCGGAGCGCTCTCCGGACTTTCCCGCGAAAAAAAAACGGTTTCGCGGTGACAGTTTGGCGGCTCGGGGGTGTTTCAGGAGAAGGCGGATCGTCGCCGTCCCTTGAAACCCGCATCGAGGACAATATTCCCATGGCTTCGCTTTCGACCATCACCCCCCCGATCCCGCGCCCCTACGATCTGGAGATCTCCGACCCCGAGGAGTTTCGGAGGGCGCTTTCCGGATTGGCCCAAGACTTCCTGCGCGACCTCGAGCCCATCGCGGGAGACCAGATCGACGGCCACGTCGCCCTGCTGTCCTCCGGGGAGGAGGACGCGATCCGTTCGCGCGGGGAGTACGCCGTCGAGTTGTTGTCCTTCGGACTTCTGCGTCGGGAGTACGGAGCGCTGTGCAGAGGCACCTCCGATGATATACTCCTCCGACTCGCCCACCTCTGGGAGGTTCGCTCCATCGATGCCTCCCGGAAGGTCGAGGCGGATCGGGAGCGCGGCCACCTCTTTCGGGAGATCCTCTCCTACCCGGACGGAAGCGTGGAGGATGGGGACGACGAACGGCTCGTGGAGTGGCTCGCGGCCACCGGGGAGTTCGTGCAGGAGGCGATGCGGTTGCGACTGTGGTTGCGCACCGGGGAAGTGTTCGGAATGGACGGAATCCGGCAGGCCGCAGATGGCCTCGCCGAGTGGTTCCTCCCCCGGGCGGCCACGGCCTTGGGGCGATGGACCACAGGCGTGGAGGCCTTCCGCGAGGCGGTGATGGGAAGCGGGGAGGCGCGGGAGGATCTCTTCCTGGTGACGCGGCGCGAGGCCCTGTACCATCTGAACATGCTGGGTTCGGAGGTGATGAACCACGGCTTCCTGCCGGGGTATTCGCATCGTCCGGGTCGGGTGGTCCTGGTGCCGGGGTGCATGAGGGCCCGGGAGGAATCCGCCTGCCGCGCACGGAGGAATGGACTCGACATCACCTGTTCCCGCTGCCACGGAGAGTGCGAGGTGGCGGCTCTGGATCGCCTGGGGGAGAGCCACGGGTTCCGGGTGTTCGTGGTGCCCCACGCCTCCACCTTCACGGCCTGGCTCCGGCACTGGACCCACGACGATCAGACCGCCCTGATCGCCATCGCCTGTCCCTTGCACCTGGTCACGGGAGGGTACGAGATGCGCGACCTGGGGTTGGAGGCGCAATGCCTGATGTTGCAGTTCAGCGGTTGCCGGCGGCATTGGGTTCCCGGAGGGGTCCCCACGCGGGTGGATCGAGCGCATCTGCTGGAGGTGGTGCGGCGCGGGACCTGAGCCCCCCTGCGGTGCACCGAGACTCCGAACGCGGCGTCGGGAGGACTACCGACCCCAGGAATTCCTTCAGGCCGGGCTCGATTCGCCGGACCATTCCACCGAGAGCATGGAAAGGCATCCCCCGTCGAGACCCTCCACCGGAAAGCTCGTGTGGTCGGAGGAATCCGTGGCGCCGTAGGCGACCAGCAGAGGGCGCCAATGGTCGGGGGTGGGATGGGCCAAACGCCCCTCGGGGGATTTCTCCAGCGCGGCGAGGGTCTTCTCGTCCCTGCCGAGCAAGGCCTCCCGCACCGACGATTCGAAGCGCGGAGCCCATTCGTTTCCCCCCGCCGAGCGGGACATGGCTCGGAAGAAGGCTCCGAGGTTGTGGGTGACATTGCCCGAAGCGACCAGGAGGACGCCTTCCTCGCGCAAGGGGGCGAGGGTCTTTCCCAAGTGGATGTGCCCGGCGGGGTCGGTGCGTGCATCGAGGGACAGTTGGACCACCGGAATGTCCGCACCGGGGAACAGGTGGACAAGAACCGACCATGTTCCGTGGTCGAGCCCCCATTCCTCCGTGGGGAGCGCTCCCTCCACGAGTTCGGCGATCCTCGCGGCGAGAGAGGGCGATCCGGGCGCGGAGTAGTTCACGGCGTGCAGTTCCGGGGGGAACCCTCCGAAGTCGTGGATGGTGGGAGGGGTTTGCTGCGCGGTGGCATGGATTCCATCGGTCCACCAGTGCGCGGAGATGGCCAGGATGGCTTTGGGGCGCGGGAGTCTTCGCCCCCAGGAGCGCCAACCACGGGACCACTCGGTGTCCTGGACGGCGTTCATCGGGTTTCCGTGTCCCGCGAACAGGACGGGAAGTCGTGTGGATCCAGGGGTGTTCATGTCGGAGCGATCCTCCCGGTGGGTGAAGATCCACAACCTACAAGGAGGAGGGACGCGTCGGCTTCCGAGGGGCGGCGGGAGCCCGGTCGCCAGCCGGGTCTCGGGGTGCGACGGGGGCTCGCGGGGATTTTCCTGCGGTCGCGACCGGTCAGCGACGCAGCGGTTCGTGTTTCCAGGCGCGTTTGGGGCATTGGACCTCCTGCTGGAGGGGGTAGGCGTCCAGCAGGGGTTGGATGAGGGCCATGGCCGAGTCCTTCTCGGCATCGGTTCCGAAGATGGAGAAGCAGGCGAGGAAGATTCCCGAACGATCGTAGTAGCAGACCGGTCCGTCGAGGATGCCGTCGTGGCGGAGGAATCCGCCCAGGTCGCCTTGGGCGTTGCGCACGGATTGCAGGTGGGGACGGCTGCCGGGGAGCGGACTACCGAGATCCTGGCAGAGACTCCGGTGGACGGTTTCCGGTACGGGAGGCCAGGCCGTGGAATCCGCCGAGGCGTCCGTATCGGAGGAGGCCAGGCAAGTTCCCGCGAGCAGGAGAAGGAGGGGGAGGAGCCGGAAGGTGAGGTGCATGGGCATTCGGGGGAAGCGGGGGAATGGGGGTGCCGGGGCGCGGTCGTTCGCCCGGTGTACCTCAGGGGGATGGCGGGGGAGGGGGAAACGTTGCGAGGGACGAGATGCCTTCGGCGGCCGGGACGCGCCGTCCGGCGAGATCGTAGGTGTTTCCGGGAACCCCCAAGCGTACCGGCGAGTTCGAGCGATCCGCGGCGGTGGGCGGTGTCGGCGGAATCCATTCGAGGATGGTCACGGGTTGGGGCTCCAGCTCCACGCTGGTCTCCCCGTCGCCCTGGCCGGCCCGTTGTACGTACAGGTCCAGGATGCGGGAGCGATTCCAGAGGTCGGTGTCGAAGCTCGGCTCCCAACTGTCGACCGGCGTGTCGGTGAGGTCGGAAACCGTCCATCGGTCGCCTGCGAGGTTGGTGGTCGCCAGCAGGGAGACCTTGGATCCGCGCTCCACGTCGCGAAACACCATGTAGGCGGCGACCGAGTCGCGCGAGGCGTCGATCATCAATTGCGGACGGGAGATGGGGATCTTCTTGGTGCCCACGCCGCTGAGGGAGAACGCCGTGGTGCGCCGGGAGATCTGGGTGGTCTTCCAGGTGCTGCCGTCGTGGTACACCAGGCGGTATTGGGGCACGCTGGAGCCCGCGTCGCGCCAGTAGGTGGCGATGTACGGGCGGCTCTTCTCGTCGCTGGCCATGGAGGTCTGGTTGATCAGTTCGCTGTTCTGGGGGATCTTCAGGGCGTATTCGGCGGTGGATGCGTTGATGGGGATCTGGTATCTGGTGCCGTCGCTCTTCTCCCAGGTGAGGCCTCCGTCCCGGGAACGGGCGTAGCACATGTCGTGGTTGGATGCCACGTCGGCGGTCTCGCGCCACACCCACGAGACATGGAGCACGCCTTGGCCGTCCAGATGCGCCTGCCAATAGGCATTGCGGGCCCCTTGCCCGTCGATCAGCCGATCGTGGATGCGTTTCCAGGTGCGGGTTTTCAGGTCGTAGCGGTTGATCACCAGGTCGCCGTTGCCGGAGCTGCCGCTGCGGTACAGGAACAACAGGTCGCCGCCGGGGAGCCGGAAGAACTGGGGATAGGTGGTGTTCGATTCGAGGGTCCCCACGGGGGAGGATTCGGCACCCATGTCGAGGCCGCCCGGAGTGGTGGACTTGCAGTAGCGCATCTTCGAGGAATGCATGTCCCACGACATGTGCAGGTATCCGTCGCCATCGGGGAGGATGCTGATGGTGTTGTGGGCATCGGTGACGGTGCCGGAATGCTGGGTGGCCTTGGTTTCCCAGGTGGTGCTCCCCAGGGCGCGTTTGGCGACCACGACCTTTCCATCGCCGTCGTAGAACGCCGTGTACTGGGTTTGTCCGAGGGTCGCCACGGAATTGCCGCGGAACACGGGAACGTTCACCGAATTCCTGGCCCATCCCTTCACGGGAAGGGTGGAGGTTTGAGCTTGCGAAAGCGCGACGAGGGCGAGGAGGACCGCGAGGCTGCGAAGGAACATGGGTCCAAGTTACCTCCGGCGAACCCGCTCGATGCGACGATTCCGAACCTGAGCCCGGCTTGGCCGCAGGGGAGGGCACCTCCTTCCCGGGGATGCCCTACGGTATGACCGCCGGGAAGGACCGGGCCGCTGCGGGCTCGCGGAGTCCCGCTCGGCCGCCGCCGAACGGACGGAATCCGGGCCGAGTCCGTGTTCGGCGCGTCGGGCCGACGGCCCCCCTGCGCGTCCCTGGTGCGGATCAGTCCCGCGGAAGTTTCCCGCGGGCCCAGTTCCCGATGGAGCCCGGCCAGACCTCGACGAGGCGCTCGAAGGTCTCGACGTCCTTGGCCCAGAGCGCGCGACTGGCGGCTTCGTATCCGGGCAGGTCCCCGGCGACCACCGACAGGATCCGGTCGAGCATGGCGCGCTTCCCGTCGGCCTCCGTGCTGGACGGATTCCGACGCATGGCCTCGAGGACCAGGCGGCGCAACGCCACCGACGGCCCACCCTTCTGAGCCGAGAGCCAATCCCAATGATCGGGCAGGAGGCACACCTCCCGGCAGACCACCCCCAGGCGCGGCCGTCCGGGCCCCCTCGCCGCGGGAGCGGCTTCCTCCCGCACGATCGGGGAGAACTTGCCGGGACGCGGGTCCGGCGCTCCCCCCAGGGCCGGATGGGATTCCAGCCGTGCAAGGGTCTGCGCAAGGGTGCCGCGCCGGTCGAAGTCGGTCTGGGTGCCGGTGGAGGCCTCGAAGAACAGCACATCGGCCGATCGCGTGGAGGGCAGGGCGTGCGCCGCTTCGAGCACCTCCGGAAGGGGCCCCTCGGCCAGCATCTCGGTGCCCAGGAACGCCACGAAGGAAGGGTAGGTCTTGGTCATTCCCGGAATTTAACCCGGAATTAAATAGCTGGCAATAAATTCCGGGTGAAAATACCGGCGTGGGCGGGGTGAGGGGGTGCCTGCTCGCTTGTGCAGGTGGGGTGTCCCGCATTCTGGAATGGGGATTGCGGGCAGCATCAAGGGGAGGCAGATTCCCTACATGCACTTCTCCGCACCAAGGCCATGCGACTTGATCCGAGTGAAGTCAGTTTCACAAGTGGAATCGACCACCTATTGGAAGCCTATTGGACCCCAGCAGTCCTACTGACTAGACTAGGATACTCCAAGTCAAGTTCTAAATTGGGAGCACTGGGTCCGGAATCACGGCCCTGGCAGACTCCAATCCCCTGGGACAGGACCACATGACCTCCAGCCGACTGGACCAAGCCCCGATTTTCGAGTTCCGTGACCGGTTGATCCGGAAGTATGAATCTTTTTCCCGCAGCTTCGTGAAGATCCAGGCTGAGGACATCAAGCGGCGCGTCAACGCTGAGTACGACGCGAAGCGTTTTTGGCCGGATCCTTTGCTCCAGATCAACCCATTCTACGAACAGGCCGAGACCGTCCAGGAGTTGTCGGCAGCGGGTATGCTGCACCCGCTGTGTGCAGACATTTTCCGGCGCGACAAGCCCGAAGGGGCGCCGAAGGATCTGCGGCTTTACCACCACCAGATCACAGCCCTGGCGCATGCCCGGAATCAAGAGAGCTATGTGGTCACGACCGGTACGGGGTCGGGAAAGTCGCTCACCTTCTTCCTGCCGATCGTCGATCAAATTCTGCGAGCCAAGGATGCGGATCCAACGCCGCGGACGAGAGCCATCGTCATCTATCCCATGAACGCTTTGGCCAACAGCCAGCTTGAGGAGCTCCACAAGTTCCAGTACGGCATGAATCCGCTTCCGTTCACGGTCGAGCGCTACACGGGACAGGAATCGAACGAAGACAAGGAGAGGATCGCGGCCAATCCCCCCGATATCCTTCTGACCAACTTCATGATGCTCGAACTGCTCCTGACTCGCTACAACGCGAAGGATCAGCGGGTCATCGAGCATTGTCGAGGCCTCGAGTTCCTCGTTCTTGACGAACTGCACACCTACAGGGGACGGCAGGGAGCGGACGTCGCGATGCTTGTGCGCCGGATGCGCGAGCGTTTGCAGGCCCGATCCTTGAAGTGCATCGGCACCTCGGCCACGATGTCCAGCACAGGATCGACCCAGGAACAGAAGCAGGTGGTTTCGGAGGTCGCGAGCAAGCTCTTCGGGACTCGCATCGATCCGAATGCGGTCGTCCAGGAGAAGTTGCAACGTGTCACAGACCATTCCCAGGGCCTCGAAGCCATCCGCCCGATCCTCGGCAAGCGCATCCGGGAGCAGGAATTTGATTGGGATTCCTTCGAGGATTTCCAGCGGGATCCAATGTCGGTGTGGGTGGAGCTGTCGTTGGGAATCACCATCCAGGGACTGGATCGACCGGTAAGGGCACAGCCTCTCGACATGAGTTCGGCCATTCGGAAGTTGTCCGCCGATGCCGGGGTCGCCGAGGACGAGGCTCGAGTCGCACTGGGTGCCTTCCTCCAGGCGGCCCATAACCAGCGCTCGCCGGACGGTCGCAATCCCTTCGCGTTCAAACTACACCAGTTCGTGAGTGGCCCAGGCAAGGTCATGGTGACCCTCGAACCTGCGTTTACGCGCGTGGTCACCCTGGAAGCGCAGCGGTTCGCCGAACAGCGGGAAGAGGACACGCCACTCTTCGCTGCGCATTTCTGCATCGAGTGCGGACAGGAGCATCTTCCAGCTTGGGAGGCCGCTGACCAGTCGCTATATCAGCCTCGAAGCATCGACGAGACAGGAACCAATGCAGCAGGAGCCACTGCTGGCTTCCTTGTTCCACGCGTCGCCGAACAAAGGTTCACCGGCGACAAGACCGATCTTCCCGACCATTGGCTGGAGTGGAAGAAGGGCGACTGGCAGGTGAAACCAGGGTATGTCAAGTCGTTCCCGCAGGTCGTGAAGCTGGATGTCTTCGGGAAGCTGGGGGGAGGCCAAGACTTCTGGTTCGTACCCGGGAAGCTCCAGTTCTGTGTGAACTGCGGGGTGTCGCACGATGCGCGAGGCAAGGACACGAACAGGCTTCTTTCCCTATCCGGCGAAGGCCGCTCGTCCGCGACCACCATGCTGGTGCTTTCGGCGGTTCTGCAACTCTTCGAGGACTTCGACGCAGGAAGCGATTCCGATCTTCGCAAGATTCTGGGCTTCTCCGACAACCGCCAAGATGCCGCCCTTCAGGCCGGACACTTCAACGACTTCGTCTTCCTGGTGACCCTGCGATCCGGATTGATCGGAGGCCTTGCGCGCCGCCAGGGGTGTCTGACCGAAGAACACCTCGCCGAGGAGGTCTTCCAGGCGTTGGGGTTCGCGTCGGAGGATCCCGGGGCATTGGCCGAATATCTGGTGAATCCGGGGCTCATGGGATTCGACCTTCTGGATGCGCGTTCGGCCGCAAAGTTCGCCCTGGGCTACCGGTTGCTGCGCGACTTGCGTCGCGGCTGGCGCTACAACAATCCCAACCTCGACCAGCTCCACCTGTTGGAGATCGAATACGAGGGGCTCCAGGCGTTTTGCGCCAACGATTCGCTGTTCCAGGACGACTCCATCCTGGCGCGAATGGATCCCGACTTGCGTGGAGAGTTGGCGAACCTGGTGTTCGGCGAGATGCGCGGAAACCTGTGCCTCGAATCCATCTACCTCGATCCGGCACACCAGGACCAGATGCGCACCAAGGCCTTCGGCAAGGTGAAACAGCCATGGGGATTCGCTCCCGATGAGCCCCTTCAGGTGGCGCGGTTCTTGGTCACGGGCACTGTTCCTGGTGACAAGCGCGATCGGGACCTCTACATCAGCGCGGCATCGAGGTCTCGCCTGGTGACCCTGCTCCAGCGCGCCGACTTCTGGAAAGACTCCGCCTTCTCCGAGGAAGCACGACACTGGAAACGGGATCGACTGGAGGAATTCGTCGCGCGATTCCTGGAGGCAGCCGGGCGATGGGGCTACCTCTCCAAGTTGCCCCTCGCTGCCGGGAGCACGGGTTGGCGTCTCAAGGCGTCCCGGTTGATTTGGAAGTCCGTACCCTTCGAGCCGGAGCCATCTTCCGACGACGTCAACACATTCTTTCGACGCCTGTATCACTCCCTTTCCGGCATGCTGGAAGGGCGTGAGCACCCGCTGTTCGAGCTGGAAGCCCACGAACACACGGCACAGGTCGATGCCGAAAGACGTCTGGAACTGGAATCGCGGTTTCGCTTCCGCGCGGAGGATCGCAAGAACTGGCGCGAGGCGCGGGGCAAGGAGCTGGAGCGACTCCCCGTCCTCTTCTGCTCACCCACCATGGAGCTGGGTGTCGACATCTCGTCCCTGAATACGGTCTACCTCCGCAACGTCCCTCCCACGCCGGCCAACTATGCCCAAAGAAGTGGTCGTGCCGGTCGTTCCGGACAGCCGGCTCTGGTCCTGACCTACTGTGCCGCCCAGAGTCCGCACGACCAGTGGTTCTTCCGCAACCAGCGGGAGATGGTCCACGGAGTCGTGAAAGCGCCCACCTTGGACCTCTGCAACGCCGAACTTGTGCAAAGCCATATACAGGCCATCTGGGTCGGAGCTCAGGAGCTCGACCTGGGCTCGAGCGTGAAGGGTCTTCTCGACATGGACCAGCCGACGAAGCCCCTCCAACCCAATCTTCTGGAGACCCTGGGACGACAAGAGGTGAAGGATCGAGCCAAGATCCAGGCGAAGGCGATCCTGGATGGGCTCGAGGCGGAGTTTGTGTCCCAGGGGGTCTCCTGGTACGATGCGCGCTGGTTGGATCGAACCTTGACTCGTTGCGTTGAACAGTTCGACGAATCGCTGGGCCGCTGGCGAAAATTGGTGGATGCTACGGTGGCGCAGATGAAGATGGCGAGCGCCATCGTCGAAAGCCATGCCACCCCGCCAATGGAGCGTAGGAATGCCCAGATGCGGTATCACGACGCGGCGCGCCAATACGCCCTTCTGATGAGCGAATCGGAATCGACCAACAACGACTTCGGTCTGTTCCGATACCTGGCTTCGCAGGGCTTCTTGCCCGGATACAACTTCCCTCGGCTGCCGCTCATGGCCTGGATTCCAGGGGACCAAGGTGGAACAAAGGCAAAGGACGGCAACATGGTGAGCCGCCCGCGATTCTTGGCACTTTCCGAATTCGGCCCGCGCAGTCTCATCTACCACGAGGGGCGCATGTTCCGCGTCGAGAAGGTCAAGCTCAACGTGGGTGGGGTCCAGGCCGTCGGTGGGGCCTCAAGGCTCGCGGTGATCGACATGCGGGTCTGCTCCGCCTGCGGCTATGGCCACATGGGGACCGACACGAATCCCGATCCCGCGGCAAACGTCTGCGAGAATTGTGGGGAACGCCTGACGGATTCGGATCGCGTTGGGGGATTGTACCGCATCGAAACGGTGGAAACGCGTGCGGTGGAGCGCATCTCGGTCAATGACGAGGAGCGCCAACGCCAGGGATTCGAGCTGCGCACCTCCTTCAGGTTCCTTCATGGTTCCGACGGCTCCATCCAGAAGACGGAATCCATCGTGTCGGGGGACGCCGAGGCCGTGCTCGCGAGCATCGTCTATTCGCCCGCGGCGAGGATATGGAGGGTGAATCTGGGGTGGCGCCGTCGAAAGGACAAAGACCAGAAAGGATTCTGGATCAATCCCTTGACGGGACGGTGGGACAAGGAGGACGTCGACGATGACCACGACGACGCACCGGAGGATCGCACCAAGGTGCCGCCCCAACTGATCGTCCCCTATGTGGAGGACCACAGGAACATCCTGATCATGCGCCCCTCTACTCCCCTGGGTGAGGGAGCGATGGCCACCTTGCAAGCGGCGATCAAGCGGGGGATCGAGCAGGTGTTCCAGATCGAGGATTCGGAACTGGTGGCGGAGCCGCTGCCTCGGTCCGATTCCCGCTTCGGCATCCTGTTCTACGAAGCCGCCGAAGGGGGAGCAGGCGTGCTCACCCGTCTGGCCCAGGAGCCTGACGCATTGGCTGCCGTGGCCAGCACGGCATTGAAGCTCATGCACTATCGCCAGCCAGAGGGCGAAACCGCATGGGTGGCCACGGACGACGCCTGCAAGGCTGGCTGCTACCGGTGCGTTCTTTCGTACTTCAATCAGCCCGACCACGAACGAATCGATCGCCGAGACCCGGAGGTCATCCGGCTGCTCGCCGCACTCGCGAAGGCTCAGGTAACGAAATGCTCGGAAAGCTTCGTCCCGCCGGTATCGTCGGCCGTCGAGCCCGAGGCGCAGTGGAGATCGATCCTGGAACGTCGAGCGTATCGCATGCCCGCTCGTTGGAACGTCGCGGTGGGGAATGCCGGTACCGCTCTTGCAGCGTATTCCGTGGAGCGCACGCTGATCGTCGTGGGCGACGCCAGCGAGGTGCTTCGCGCAGAAGCCGCCGATCGTGGGTACACCGTTCTGGCGTTTCCTTCGGATCCCGATGGGTGGGTGGAACTCTTCACGGCCCATCCTGGAGTCTTCGGTCCAGGAGCAGCGGCATGAGTGCCACCTTCATGCCAGGCTCCCTGGTGACGGCGCGTGGGCGCGAATGGGTTGTCGAGCCTTCGGTGGACGCGAACCTGCTTCGACTGCGACCGTTGGGGGGATCCAGCCAAGAGGCCACAGTCCTTCTGCCCTCCTTGGAACGCGAACCACCTCGTCACGCCGTCTTCCCGCTCCCGGATCCGTCCATGGCGGGAAGCCACGACGCCGCACGGATGCTGCGCGACAGCCTCCAGCTCAAGCTTCGCTCCGGTGCCGGTCCGTTCCGGTCGTTCGGAAACATCGCGATCGAGCCACGGGCCTACCAGCTCGTCCCGCTCCTGATGGCGTTGCGACAGAGCGTGGTGCGTCTCCTCATCGCCGACGATGTGGGTATCGGAAAGACCATCGAGGCAGGGCTCATCGCGCGGGAGTTGTACGACCGCTGCGAGATCGAACGGTCGGCGGTCCTGTGTCCTCCGCACCTGGTGGACCAGTGGTGCAAGGAACTGAACGGGCGATTCCATTTGCCCGCGGTCGGCCTCACCGCGTCCAGCGCGTCGCGTCTCGAACGTGATCTACCGCAGGGGAAGTCGGTCTTCGACCAGCATCCGTTCGTGGTCGTGAGTCTCGACTACATCAAGAGCCAGCGTCATCGGGACCACTTCCTTTCCACGGCTCCCGAGTTCCTGATCGTCGACGAAGCCCACACCTGCACCCGCACGGGGGGTGGTCGCCAGTTGCGCTTCGATCTGCTTCGCCACCTGGCCGCGAGCGAGACTCGCCATCTGCTCCTCCTGACCGCGACACCCCATTCCGGGGACGACGAGGCATTCCACAACCTCCTGTCCCTGCTGGCTCCCGAGTTCGCGCAGTTGCAGGGCGTCAGACCCGAAGAGCGCAAGGGGCTGCGAGACGAGCTCTCGCGGCACTTCGTGCAGCGCCGTCGCAAGGACATCGACGAATGGAAGGAGAATCCGCTCTTTCCTCGTCGCCTGGTTGCCGAAATCACCTACCGCCTGTCGGGCAAGTGGGGAGAGTACTTCGATCACGTCCAGGAGTACTGCCAGGGCTTGGCGGGTCGTACCAGCTCGGTGTTGTCGTGGTACGCGACGCTAGCGCTGCTGCGGTGCGTCTCGTCGTCGCCTGCTGCGGCGGTGCGGGCGCTCGAGACGCGCTTAGGAACCGGCGACGACGAGGATTCCTCAGACGAAGAAGAACTGCTGCTCGACGGGACCGCCGAGGAACTGCAAGAAAACGATGTGGAACCCGCCGCCCGTGTCGAGGAGCACGAGATCCTTCGGAGCCTGGTCGACGAGGCTCGCTCGCTTCTGGGAATCGGCGGCGATCCCAAGCTTGCCGCGCTCGTCAAGGAGCTCAGGGAACTCGTGCGCGACGGATTCCATCCTGTCGTTTTCTGTCGCTATGTGGCGACCGCGGAATATGTCGCCGATGAGCTTCGCAAGGTGTTCAAGGACTCCGCCATCGATGCGGTCACGGGGCGGTACACCAGCGAGGAGCGCGAAGAGCGAGTCGCCAGCCTGGTGGAGTCGGGCAAATCGCGCATCCTGGTCGCCACGGACTGCCTCTCGGAGGGGATCAACCTGCAGCACGGGTTCACCGCGGTGGTGCATTACGACCTCGCCTGGAACCCCACGCGCCACGAGCAGCGGGAGGGCCGCGTCGATCGCTTCGGGCAGCCCAGCCCGACGGTCAAGTGCGCTCTGCTGTACGGACAGGACAATCCGGTCGATGGCTTCGTCTTCAAGGTGATCCTGCGCAAGGCTCGCGAAATCCAGGACAAGCTGGGGGTCCTGGTTCCCATGCCCGAGGACGAATCCCGAGTGCGTACGGCCCTGCTCAAGTGCGCCTTGATGAAGCGGTCTCGTGCCGAGGCGTTGCAGACCAGCCTGGATTTCGGACTCGAAGTGGACATCGCTCCGCTGGAGACGCGATGGAACGACGCCATGGAGAAGGCCAAAGCCAACCGCACCGTGTTCGCCCAGCGGCGCTTGAAACCCGAGGATGTTCTTCCCGACTGGCGACGTCAACGCGACGTCCTGGGATGCGGGGATGACGTTCTTCGTTTCCTGGATAGCGCCTGCCTTCGCCTCCAGGTGCCCTTCGAGATCCTTCCTCATCGCTCCAGTGCCAGACGCCTCGATCTGCGGTCCTTGCCCGAGGATCTGCGCGAGCGCCTGAAGTTGGAGGGCATCGAAGGCCGTCAATGCCTGGATGTCTCGCATCCTCCGCATCCCGCGGCGAGGTTCCTCCATCGCACCGATCCGTTGATCGCGGCGCTCGCCGACCACCTTCTGGAGGGGGCGCTTTCGGGAGCCCATACCCTGGCCGCACGTTCCGCCGCGGTGGTTACGGATTCCGTTCAAAGGATCACTCGCTTGTACCTGCTTCGCTTGCGCCATTGCCTGGCCTGGCGTCGTCGCGGCATCGCCCGGACCCTGCTCGCCGAGGAGACCCTCGCGGTGGCCCTGGAGGGAGGCGAGGGAACCTGGATGCCGGAAGAGAACGCCGCGAAGCTCCTGGATGTCCGTGCCACCTCGAACCTGGGCGCGGATGCCACCCAGGCCGCCATCCGCGAGGCCTTGGACAAGTGGGACACGCGCCGAGCCGATCTGGAGACGCTGGCTCGCGAGCGCGCCGCTACCTTGCTGAGCGAGCATCGCCGCGTGCGGGAGGCATCCCGCGATGTGGGCGAGTATTCCGTGACTCCCAGCCTTCCCGTGGATGTGGTGGGTGTCTACGTGCTGCTTCCGGAGGATCTATGAGCCGCCCGAGGCGTGTGACGCAAGAACTCGGGTATTCCTTCCTGCAACTGGAAGGTGGACTGTTTGTGCCCGACCAGTTGGAGAAGGCCGCTTCGGGCGATTCGGAGTTCCAGAAGCCCGACGACTACGAGATTCTTCCCGGACTGAAATTGTCGGAAGAGATCTCGCGGCATTTCCAGATCGCGCGCGCCCTATGGGAACGCTACGAGGCGCGACGGCAACGCGAAACCACCGACCCTCACCTCGTCACGCTCGAGTTCTGCAAGGAGCTGCTGCACCGGGCCTTCGGCTACGAAGACCTGCGCGACGTGGGAGCAGTCCAGTTGGACGAACGCGGCTTTCCCATCGGGCAGATGGTGCGGGGGCGTGTTCCCCTGGTGGTGGCTCCCTGGACGCACGGGCTCGACGATCCCGACCCGCGATTTGCCATCGCGGGTACCGGCGTGCGGCGCAAGAGCCCGTTCCAACTGGCCCAGGAGTTCCTGAACGCGAGCTCGAACCACCTGTGGGCTCTGGTCACCAATGGTCGCCAAGTGCGACTGCTGCGGGATTCGGCGGCGCTCACCCGGCCCGTGTGGCTGGAGCTCGATCTGGAACAGATCCTGACAGCCCGCGACTGGGCTTCCTTCACCATCGCCTGGCGCCTGCTTCATGCCAGCCGGGCAGGTCGGTCCGATGCCTCCCCTGAGGCTTGTATCTGGGAGCGCTGGCGCGCGATGGGGCAGGAAACGGGCTTGCGGGTGCGGGACTCGCTACGCACCGGAGTGCAAGAGGCCTTGCAGGCGTTGGGGACGGGTTTCCTGGAGCATTCCGAGAATCTCGCCCTGCGACAGGCCCTGGACACGGGAGCAATTTCCACCCTGGACTACTACCAGGAGCTCTTGCGCCTGGTGTACCGCTTGTTGTTCCTGTTCGCCGTGGAAGAACGCGACCTGCTGCACCCCGAGGCCGCAAGCGACACCACACGACGGTTGTACGCTGAGGGTTACGCTCAAAGGCGCCTGCGCGAAAGGTCCCTGCGTGCGACCACCTCGGATTCCCACCACGACTTGTGGGAATCCCAGCGCATCGTCTGGACGTCGTTGGCAACGGGGCAGGAAGCGCTGGGACTGCCCGCATTGGGTGGATTGTTCGCGGGCTCGCAGTGCCCGCATCTCGATGCGTCGCGTCTCTCCAACGCGTCGTTCCTAGCGGCCTTGCGTACCCTGCGTTGGTCAGGGGCCAGCGGCACGTTCGCCAGCGTGGATTACCGCAACATGGGGCCCGAGGAATTGGGCTCGGTGTACGAATCGCTCCTGGAGCTAGTGCCGCGGGTGCACCTGGAGGTGCGGCGCTTCGTGTTCGCGGGAATGGGGGACGATGACAGTTCCACCAAGGGCAACGCACGCAAGACCACGGGCTCGTATTACACCCCCGACAGTCTGGTCCAGGAGCTGCTCAAGTCGGCGCTGGATCCGGTCATCGAAGCGCGACTCGCGGCCCGGCCCGAGAACCCCGAAGCGGCGCTGCTAGATCTGCGCGTGATCGACCCTTCCTGCGGATCGGGGCACTTCCTGCTCTCGGCGTCGCGTCGCATCGCCGAACGGCTGGCCCAGGTGCGCGCCCCCGATGGCGCTGTGCGTCCCTCCGATTACCGCCACGCCCTGCGCGACGTGATCTCGCATTGCATCCATGGCGTGGACCGCAACCCCATGGCGGTGGAGCTGGCCCGTACGGCCCTGTGGCTGGAATCGTTCGAGGCTGAACGTCCCTTGAGCTTCCTGGACCACCACCTGGTGTGTGGCGATGCGTTGCTCGGGCTCATGGACCTCGCGGTGCTGGAGCGGCCCATTCCCGACAAGGCCTTCGCGGCCCTCAGTGGCGACGACAAGGCCGTGTGCAAGGAACTTACCAAGCGTAACAAGGACGCGGCGAAGCTCCTCAAGAAGCAGGCTGATTCCACCATGTTCTCCATGGACCTGGGTACGGGTGACCCGTTGGACGACCTGCGCGCCTTGGACGACTTCCCCGACGACACTCCCGCCGATGTGGCCCGCAAGGAAGACGCATTCCGTCGTGCCCATGACGCGAGTGCCTCAAGCCCCAAGGCGCGACTGGCCGACGCCTGGGTGGGCGCATTCCTGCTTCCCAAGGTGGCAGGAAACGACGCCGCCGTTCCCACCACGCAGACCTTGGTGGATGTGCGCACCCTGGGCGGCGCGCGACGCGAAACGCAGAGAGCGTTGGATGCGGCGCAGCAGTCTTGCCGCAAGGCGCGGGTGCTGCACTGGCCCCTCACGTTCCCGTCGGTGTTCGCGCGCGGCGGGTTCGATGTGGTGTTGGGGAATCCGCCGTGGGAGCGCATCAAGCTCCAGGAGGAAGAGTTCTTCGCGACGCGCCACCCGTTGGTGGCCGAGGCCAAGAACAAGGCCGAACGCGCCAAGCGCATCGAGTGGTTGTCCGAAGGATCGCTCCAGCGGAACCTGTTCCCGGGCGATGCGGTCATCGAAGGTGTGGCCGACGGGGAACGCCGCATTTACGAGGAGTTCCTGGACGCACGGCGCACGGCGGAGGCCGCGAGCGTGTTCTTCCACATCGAGGGCGAGACGGGTGGACGCTTTCCGCTCACCGGAGTGGGGGACGTGAACACCTACGCCCTCTTCGCGGAGTCGATCCGTCAGATTCTGGCAAAACGGGGCCGCGCGGGATTCATCGTACCCACGGGGATCGCGACGGATGATTCGACGAAGGCGTTCTTCGGCGAGATCGTATCTACTCGCATGCTCGCTTCGTTCTTTGACTTCGAGAATCGCTCCGGAATTTTCCCTGCGATTGATAGCCGAATGAAATTCAGCTTGGTGACCCTTGGCTCTGTTGACGGAGCTTGTTTGGGCTTTTTCATGCAGCGAACCCGCGACCTTCAGGAAAGCGAACGTCTTTTCGAATTGACTGCAGACGAATTTCAACTCATCAACCCGAACACCTTGACCTGTCCCACATTCCGTTCGCGGCAGGACGCTGAGCTGACCAAGAATATCTACCGCAAGGTCCCCGTTCTGTGGCGCGAGGCGCGTGACGAATTTCCCGAGGTCAATCCATGGGGGATCCGCTTCCGTACCATGTTCCACATGTCCAACGACAGTCACCTGTTTCGCGACGAACCGGGGTCAGATCGCTTACCGCTCTACGAAGCGAAGATGATCCACCAGTTCGATCACCGTTGGGCCACGTATGCCGGAACCGACGAAGACGGAGCCTCCAACGCGACGCTGGAGCAGAAGCAGGATCCGCACTTCGCCGTGCGTCCGCGCTACTGGGTTGACTCCAGCGAGGTGGATGCGAAGGTCCTGAACGAACAGCATCCGCTCTTTCCGCTGTTCTTCGCGCAACAGTCACAGCAGCGCGCCGAACTGGCGAAGTGGTTCCGAATCTGGTTGTGGGGACACGAGCTGCAGACAAATCCCGACGCCTTCGATTCCTCCTTGCGGAAGGACATCGACTACACCCGCATCGACCACGCCTCGGTGGTCAACCTCGTGTCGCGCGGAGTGGCCGAGAAGAAATTCGCATTGCGCATGGCCGAGCGCTTCCCTTTGATGGAAGCGGAACAGCTTCTGCTTCGCGACCAGATCCGCGCTGACGTTGGCATGCGGACCTCGGATCCCCGTTCGCTGGGGGCCAAGTCCAATGAGGAGTACAGCCCGGCTTGGGACAAGATCGCCGAACTCCTGCTTCCGCCGCGCAAGCCCAAGTGGTTGATGGGGTTCCGAGACATCGCACGCAGTACGGATGAGAGGACTGTGATCGCAAATGTCCTCCCATGTGTCGCTGTTGGGAATAATCTCCCATTGATGCAGTTTGACGGCATCCTTGAGTATGACCTAAAGCGATTTGCTTGCCTTCTAGCAAATCTTGATGCGCTTGTTTTCGATTTTGTGGCTCGCCACAAGGTCGGGGGAGTGCATCTCAATTTCTTTCTCGTCAAGCAGCTCCCCGTCTTCCCCCCCTCCGACTACACCCCCGCCGACCTCGACTTTATTGTCGAGCGCGTCCTGGAGCTGACCTATACCTCCTGGGATCTTCAGAGCTGGGCCAAGGATCTGGGCTACCACGGCGAACCGTTCCCCTACTACCCGGATCGCCGCGCCGTGTTGCGCGCCGAGCTGGATGCACGCTACGCCCGCCTTTACGGCCTCACCCGCGACGAGCTGCGCTACATCCTCGATCCCGCCGACGTGATGGGGCCCGATTACCCCTCGGAAACCTTCCGCGTCCTCAAGGAACGCGAACTCCGCGAACTCGGCGAATACCGCACCCGCCGCCTCGTGCTCGAAGCCTGGGACCGCGAGGAACAAGCATGCTGACGCAATTGAAGCTCAAGAATTTCAAAATTTGGAAGAGTACTGGCCAGCTCGCTCTTGCTCCAGTCACCCTCTTCTTGGGGGCGAACTCATCAGGCAAGTCCAGTCTGATCCAAGCGCTTTTGCTGATCCGGCAAACGGTGAATGCAGGCGACGACAGCATAGACTTGAATCTTGGTCATCAAGACCGTGGCGACACGGTTGAGCTGGGCCAGTTCAAGGACCTGCTATGCAGGCATGGAAGCTCTTCCGAAGTTGGGATTGAGTTCAGATGGGCCCCAGACGGTGACATTCAAAGCGGCGCCATGTTTTCGGCCGAGTACAAGGGTGGAAAGAACGGGGAAGCGATCCTCGATTCCCTTCGCATCGGCCCAGATCAGAATTCGTGGTGGGTAACACACTTAAAGGAAAGGGTGTACCGCTTCTGGCTTGGAAGTGAGAGACGCTCCCGAAAGCAAGGTGTGGAATTCCGTCCAGTCCGTTCCTTCGGTTTTACCCCAATGGCACTCACCAGTTTTGGGGATGCAGCTCTTCGCATTCAAGCGAATAGCAGCCTGCTGGTTGATGAGCTAAGAAAGATCACGTACCTGGCACCTCTCCGCCAGGCAGCCAAGCGTAACTATGGCTGGAATGGGCAGACTCCAACCACGATCGCCGATGATGGCGCCCGAGCTGTCGATGCCCTGATCGCTAGCGGCGTCGCATTTAACCTCGCCAAGCAGCGGAAGCTACCTACTACACCTCTTGCAGCCGAATTGATCCTAGGGGTATCCAATTGGCTCAATGAGATGGATCTGGCTGACTCCGTTTCGGTGAAGCAAGTTGGAAAGTCGTACCTGTACGAAATTCTAGTCCACAAGGACGGCAAGGCCTCGAATCTCCGGGATGTTGGTGTTGGTGTTTCTCAGGTTCTTCCGGTGATTATCGCCGCCCTGCATGCGCGTCCTGGGCATATCGTCATTCTCGAGGAACCGGAATCGCACTTGCATCCTTTAGCACAAGCGGTCCTCGCGGAACTGCTGACCAAGGTTAGCAAGGAGCGGAACGTACAGTTCGTGATCGAGACGCACTCCGAGCACATGTTCCGTCGCCTTCAGACTCTGCTGGCGAAGTCCGAAGTCCTTCCCGAGGAGTGTGCTCTTTACTTCATCGAGAAGGAAGGTGGCCAAGCCAATATCCGTCGACTGTCCGTGGATTCCTACGGAAAGGTCAAAGATTGGCCCGATAGGTTCTTTGGCGACACGCTCGGAGAAACACGGACCCAGACCGAGTACGCGATCCGAAGAGCCAAGGAGGAAAGGTTGGCGGGCAATGGCGTTCTGCCTGGTTGACACCAATGTCATGCTTGGGGCAAGCGCAAGTTTGCCAGGTTCTGCTTTGGCGGGTCGAGCCATGCCACTCGAACTGGATCTCCGAGAACGTCTTTTCGTTTGGCTTCAGGATTTCGCAGACTCTTCAGATGTGCTGCTATTGGACGAAGAAGGTGTGATCCAAGCCGAGTATGACAGGAACATGACCTGGAGTCATCCTGAACAGGAGTTTGGAATTCAAGCCATCCAGCAGAAGCATGATCGAAGCCTCGTGCGTTACGTGACAATCGAGATCAAGGACGGTGATGGCGAAAGAATTGCCGTGCTCGAGCCAGACCATGCGAGCATTGTTACGGATCGAGAGGATCGGAAGTGGGTCGCGTGTGCATTGGCCTCGCCGATCTTGCACGGCGAGGATGCCCCGATCTATTACGGGGCCGAGTCCGACTGGTGGGTGATCCGTGAAAAGCTTGAAGCGATCGGGATCACTGTGAGGCATCTGTTGCCGGAATCTTGGTATAGCGAAGGATGAATGACTTCTTCCGATTCCCGCACACGCCGCATCTCGCCTGGCTTGGTGCGGGAGTACCTCGCGACGACAAGGTATTGTCCGAGTGCGATGCCCAGGTGTTCCTGGCGCACGATCTGGTATTGGAAGAGAAAGTCGATGGAGCGAATCTGGGGCTCTCGGTCGATGAGAACCTGCGAATCCGAGTGCAGAATCGGGGACAATATCTGGCGCCACCCCATGAGGGCCAGTTCGGGCGTCTGCAGGAGTGGTTGAAGTTCCGCGCCGATGATCTTGCTCTCGCGTTGGCCGACGGATTGATCCTGTTTGGCGAGTGGTGCGCTGCGCGGCACTCGCTGGACTACGACGCGTTGCCCGATTGGTTCCTCGTCTTCGATGTCTACGATTGCAAGTCAAAGGAATTTTGGTCGGTGGAGCGACGCGACGAGCTGGTGATGAATCTGGGACTTGTGTCCGTCCCACAGATTGGATCGGGGCGCTTCACGTTCGAGAGGCTGAAGAACGATGTGTTGTCCAGGGCCAGCTTGCTGCGAAGCGGAAGCATGGAAGGCGTCGTGGCTCGAATCCAGGACGACGGCGTGACAACGGCGCGTGCCAAACTGGTGAAGCCGGAGTTCGTCCAGGCGATCGGAATCCATTGGAGTCGCCGTCGCATCGAGTGGAATCGGTGTCTGGTGCCCGGAAACAGGAGGGATACTTTCCATGCCTGAATTCGATCCCTGCGACCCACTCCTGTACCACATCACCCACTTGGACAATCTTCCCGCGATTGTGCGCCAGGGAGGACTTTGGGCCAAGGGTCATCTCCCAGAGGGGTTGCAGCAGACTGACCTCGCCGACCCCAACATCCAGGATCGGCGGCATGCCTTGCCAGTACCGGGAGCAAATGGGCGATGCTTGCATGACTATGTCCCGTTCTACTTCTGTCCCAAATCGCCGATGCTGTACCGGCGGAGGGATCATCAACGCAGGATCGTCTATTTGGTCACGCGTCCGAGTCTTTGCGTGGCACAAGGGTTGGATTGGGTGTTCACCGACAGCCACGCGGTGACCATGCTGGCTCGTTTCACTCGCAACCGTTCCGATCTGGAACGATTGGACTGGGATGCCATCCATTCGGATTCTTGGGGTGGCGAGGAGAATCAGGAAATCCGGCGGTGCAAGCAGGCGGAATGGCTGGTGTACCGATTTGTGCCCCTGGGGGTGATCGCGGGATTGGCGGCCATGACACCCGAGGCCACCGATCACGCGTCGAACTGCCTGCAAGTAGAGGGGGTTCAGGTGGCCTGCAAAACCATGCGGTCTTGGTACTTTTAAGCCATGCTTGTTCCTGCCCACGGCAACATGCTGGACTCCCAGTGCCAGGCGATCGTCAACACGGTCAATTGCCTGGGCGTGATGGGCAAAGGTGTCGCGTTGCAGGTCAAACGCCGCTTCCCGGAAGCCTCCAAGGCTTATGTGAAAGTGGCGAAGGCCGGTGAGCTGCACCCCGGTGATGTGCTCGCGACCCAGGATTCCAAAGATGGCGTACCTCGATGGGTGCTTCATTTCGCGACCAAGGACGATTGGCGCAAACCCTCGCAACTCGAATGGATCCGTTCCGGCCTGAAGCGCCTGGCCGATCTGGTGCGCGAACTGGAGATCCACTCGATCGCCATCCCCCCCGTGGGTTGCGGGAACGGTGGGCTCGATTGGAACATCGTACGCCCTTTGGTGGTGGAGGCCATGGAGTCGGTTCCCCACGCGCGGGTCGAGCTCTACGAGCCCACGGACGAGCCCATGCTGATCGCGGTCGAACCCGTTCCGGAGCCGCTCAATCCGCTGCGCGCTCTCCTGATCGCCGCGATGGCGCGATACAACGAGCTGGAGTACACGCTGTCCCAGCTGGAAGTCCAGAAGCTCGCGTATTTCCTGCAACTGGATGGAGCACCGCTCCGACTGCGCTTCGAGCCCCACCACTACGGTCCCTATGCCGACAATCTTTGTCGGGTGATCGAACGGCTCGAAGGACATTGGATCACGGGATTCACCGGCGATCGGCGCCCGAACTTGCCGCTGAGGCTCCGGCCGGGCGCGCAGGAACAGGCAGCCCGTGTCCTTGAGTCGGAGACGGATCTGCGTAGGCATCTGGAACGCGTCGCCGCATTGATCCGGGGGTGGGAGTTCCCTTACGGCATGGAATTGTTGGCCACCGTCCACTGGGTGATGACTCACGAGTCGGATGCGATGGAATCCTCCGATGCCTGCGAAGATGCCGTGCGTTCCTGGAGTCATCGCAAACGCGAGCTATTCCAGGCTCAGCATGTTCACAAGGCGTGGAACCACATTCGCGACCAGGGTTGGCATAATCTGGCCATGATTGCCTGAGCCTTTTACCTCCTCTCCGAGGCGAAACTCGCCGGAAGATGGGTCGTCGTCACACATGTTGACCGGAGTGAAGAATGCCGTATTCCCCCGAACACTTCCGACGGCTCGAAACCTTCGGTGAGCTTTGGCGCGATCCCTCCAACGCGGAGCATCAGGCCGCCTACCAGCGACTCAAGCAGGACTACGACACCACACGCGATTGGGCGATCGCTTTGCAGAAGCGACTTTACCCGGACGGACGAATCGAGGTCCGCCGATCCCCGATCAATCAGGGGCAGAAGTTCCATCCCTACACGTGGGCGAAGATCTATCCGCACAAGGACAGCCCAAAGGAGCTGGCGATCACGGTGGGGACAGGCGCCAAGTATGGCTTCGTGGTGAAGTTGGATGTGACCACCAATGGATCGCTTCGCGACCGCTTCCTCGATGAGATCCAGAAGGAGCTTTCGAACGCGTCCGGTGTGGTTTCGATCATCCCAGAAGCGGAAGGTTGCGCGAAAACCCTGGAGCAGCTGGTGGAATGGTCGATCCAGTCGATCCGATCGTTCCATCCGACGTACGAGGAGGTCTGTGGGATCCTCGGGATCGCGACGAAGGGGGTCCCGATCGAGTCCGTGGATACCGACGAAAGCGAGGACGGTGTGGAGGACAATGGAATGGACCGCAGAAGCGTGAATCGGATTCTGTTCGGTCCTCCGGGTACGGGCAAGACTTGGAGCACACGACGCCATGCGATTGCTCTAGCCACGCGAGCCACCCTGGATTCGGTGATGCTCCAGCCAGATGATTGGATCCGATCGAAGTGGAAGGCGCTGACGGATGCGGGACAGATCCGCTTCGTCACGTTTCATCCCTCCATGACCTACGAGGATTTCGTCGAGGGACTGAAGCCCGTTCTGGTAGGGGCCACCGTCGCCTATGAGATGAAGGCAGGGATCCTGAAGGAGATCTGCGAGGATGCCCTTTCCAAGTCGCCCCTGAAGGCGACGAAGGATGCCATCGAATCGTTCCAACAGGACGCTTCCGAAACCGCGATCCCTTTGCGGACGAAGCGAAACAGGCCATTCACGGTATCGTACCAGGGGAACACGACGTTCTCCGTGATGCCGGAAAGTTCGGAGTCCAAGGTTCCCTATCCGGTGAGCATCGCAGACGTGAGACGTGCGCTCGATTCGGGGGATGTCCAGGATGCCTACAATCGCGCCTACGTGCAGCCGATCGCCGACGAGATCCGGCGGCGATACCCTTCGTCCGCCCCGCAAGAGTCCCTCAGAAAGGATTTCGTCCTGGTGATTGACGAGATCAACCGAGGCAACATCCCCGCCATCTTTGGAGAGGTCATCACCCTCCTGGAGCCAGACAAACGGATCGGTCAAGAGGAAGAATTGGTCGTGACGTTACCCGGAAGTCGGAAAGCCTTTGGAATCCCTTCCAATGTCCATGTCCTGGGCACTATGAATACGGCCGACCGTAGTGTCGAGGCCCTTGATATCGCCCTGCGTCGTCGATTCGAGTTCGTGGAGATGCCTCCCGATCCATCTGTTCTGGATCGCAAGGGATGCGTCGTCGAAGACCTGAAGCTTTCTGACTTGTTGGTCGCCATCAACGGACGGTTGGAGGCGCTTCGGGATCGAGACCATCGAATCGGGCACGCGCCATTCCTGGGAGTCCGAACTCTGGACCAGCTGCGAGGGGTGTTCCGGGGGAGCGTCCTTCCCCTCCTGCAGGAGTACTTCTACGGAGATTGGCGGAAGATCGGGGCCATTCTTGGAGGCGCTTTCGTCGTATCCTCCGGAAGACCAGTACGAATGATGGAAGGATTCGACGAGTCCGAGGCGCCAGCGCGTGATTCTTGGGAGTTCTCTCCTCCGGAATCGTGGACATTGGAAACCTTCCGCTCCATCTTGGGTTGAGGACGAATTGATCCTCTTTGAGCATGAGCCCCTACGAGTGGGTAAGGAATTCGGACTCGAGGAGTTCGAAGCTCTCGCGCGTTGGAAAGAAAAGACGGGGCACCCCGGAATCGAGCTCATCCACAAAGGTTTCAAGGCGACGCAGTGGGTCGGAGTTCTCCAGGTGGGAAAGGTTCGCATCGAGATCCTTCCCAAGGCCGAGCCGGCACGTCGCGAGGGTGTGCTAGATCGTGTTCGACTCGCCAGGAAATGGCGTTGGATTTTGCTGAGGATGGTCTCGGCTCTACCATCGATCGAACTGGATCTGGATCAGATCGCTGGAATCGCAACCCAGGACCACTCGATTCTGGAAGTCTTCTACGGGTGCTTTCTGAAGGAGGTCCGCGAGATCCATCGAGAGGGTCTTCTTCGAACGTACCGCATGGTCCGTAAGGATCGAACCGCACTTCGTGGGCGGCTCGTCCTTGGCGAAGATCTGCGGCGCAATCTGGTTCATCGTGAGCGAGTCCATACCGAGGCCATGGAGTTCGATCTCGTGAACTCCTGGAATCGTGTTCTCGTCGAAGGCCTGCGAGTTGTGGATCGGCGGACCAGGAACAGCAATTCGAGAGCTCAAGCAAAATCCTTCCTGGTGGATCGTGAATGTTGGCCCCGCTGGACAGGGGCCGCGAGCGCAATCCCGCGACTCGCCTACGATCGACGAACCGAGCGATACCGGAACACGATGCGATTCGCGGAGCTGGTTCTTCTATCGGAGTATCCGGATCTTTCCTCGGGAACCAACGACGTCACGGCGTTGCTGTTCGACATGAATGCGCTGTGGGAAGCCTGGGTGCTCAAGTGCCTTCAGCGGGAGGTCGCAGGAACGGGCTGGACCCTTCAGGATCAGGTGAAACTAGAGTATTGGCGTGCCCATAATGTCCGTCGATCCTTGCGTCCCGACATTTGGTTGAAGCCACCCACGAAGCACGACTCGACCGGACTCACGCTTTTTGGGGGCAAGCTCCACCTGACAGGTCCAACGATCCTGGATACGAAGTGGAAGGTTCTCCAATCCCCTGCACCTTCGGACGATGACTTGAGGCAACTCCTAGCCTACAGTTTACGGTTTGACTGTCCCAGAGGATGGCTCGTCTATCCTCAAGCTCATGGATTGGCGAACACCATGGGGCAGTTCCAGGAAATGAACCCGATTGAATGCGGGCTTGCCTTCGTGGACCTACCCAACTTCACAGAAGGCGCTTGAAATGAATCCCTTGGATCGAAGCATTCTCAAAAGCCTTGGCGACGACAACGGCTGGGAAAATTTGCTTGAGGCCCGCGAGGATTCGCTTCTGCTGGGGTCTTCGCGACATCCTCACTCCATCGACCTGATCGCCCTGGATATCGGTTGGCAACTCGTAATCCGGGATCCTGCGCTGGATCGATCGGTGCGACACATTCTGAAAATCACTCAGAGCGATTCCATCACTGTCGGAACTTCAGCTGAACTTGGCCGTCTACTCTATCAATTCGCGCAGCTTGCGATGGCATTGCCCACGCATCCCCTTGAGCTCTTCAACAAAGCCCTGCGGGAGCAAGGAATTCCGGATGGGGCAGGCGCGACGGAAGCGCATCGAACGGCGAAGGTTCGCATTGGGCAGGACATCTACCGTGAATGTCAGTTGCGCTATTGGGGAGGCGCGTGTGCAGTGACGGGATTGGCATTGCCTGCGCTGTTGCGAGCAAGTCACGCCAAGCCCTGGGCTCACAGCTCTACCGACGCAGAACGCCTGGAAGTTTTCAATGGGTTTCTTCTCGCGGTGCACTTGGATGCGTTGTTCGACCAGGGGTTTCTGACCTTCGATGCCAATGGGCAAGGGATTGTCTCGCCGGCCCTTACCGAGGAGCAACTCCTTCGTCTTGGGATCACTGCTACTCCCCGGCTCCGCTGGGTTGAGCCAGCTCATGAATACTATCTGACGTGGCATCGTGAGCATGTATTTCGAAAGTGAATGGGCAACGAAAGGGGGGTGAGGTACTTGCCGGCGTCTGCTAGCCTGAATTTGTCATGGGGAAAGCCCATCTGATCTGCTGTAAGTCCCATACATTGGGACTTGGGTGTCAGCGGACACTGCAAAGTGATTCGCTTGTGGACACTTGAAAGTGATTCACCTGGCGATCGGGGAGAAAGTTAGCCACCGTCTGTATCGGGCTTCCGTTTTCGTCCTGTCCGGTAGGACTTTCCTTCGATGGGGATGATCTCGGCTTGGTCGAGGAAGCGATCCAGGATGGCGGAGGTCGCGGCGTTGTCGCCCAGGATCTTGCCCCAGTCCTCGACGGGCCGGTTGGTGGCGATCATGGTCGCGCCATGTCCGTGTCGTCGGTGAACGATTTCGAGAAAATCCTCGGCGGCGTTGGCCGGCAGGGACCTCATGCCGAATTCGTCGACGATCAGGAGCTGGGCTTGGGCGAGTTGCTGGATCCTCTTGCGGCGCTGCTCGGTCTGTGCCGCTTCGGCCAGTTCGTCGACCAGGTCGAAGGCCGATCGGTAGGTCACGGTGTACCCCTGGAGGATGGCATTCATTCCGATGGCCGTGGACAGATGTGTCTTGCCCACGCCGGGCGGTCCGATCAGCAGGATGTTGCTGGCCTGTGCGACAAATCGTGTCGAGGCCAGCTCCAAGATCCGCCGCTTGGGGATGGTCGGATTGAAACCGAAATCGAATTCGTCGATGGTCTGCCTGGCGGGCATGCGCGATAACTTGAAGCGCCGTTCCACCAGGGTATTGCTCCGCTTGTCCATCTCGTCGTCCAGCAATGCGTCGAGGAATTCCAAGTAGTCGCCATCGGTGGCCCGGGCCTGGATCAATCGCCCCGGCAGGCTCTGTGCCATGCCGCTGATGCGATAGGCGCGCAGCTTCTGCTGGACGGATTC
The DNA here is from genome assembly GCA_020633825.1 of Fibrobacteria bacterium. GTDB lineage: Bacteria > Fibrobacterota > Fibrobacteria > UBA5070 > UBA5070 > UBA5070. Next base: position 899,783 of record JACKCV010000001.1, read on the forward strand.
GACTGTCGGGGGCGTGGCTGTGTGCGTATTCATCGGGCCACCTCCTGCACGCGATCGCGAACCACATCCGCGTAGTCCCCCGGATCGCGGATCAATCGATGCTCCTGTTGCAGATCCGTGCGGTGTCCATGGCCATCGGGATCGGGTGGCGCTTGGATCTCCTCAGACAGCTTCTGACAGATGGTCTGCAGTGTGTTCCAGGTCGGATTCCGGAACGCTCCCGCCTTCTGGCAGGCTTGTTCCAGGACGTGGGCTCCAAATCGGCGAGAAAGATCGATGACGATGCCGCGCACCCGCTTGACCACCAAGGGATTCCCGGCATTCAGGCCCGCCAGGAGGTGCTGTGCCAAGGCGTGGCAGCAAGGGCCGATCTCCTGGGAGCGGCGCAGGTAGTACTGCACGAACGAGGATGCGTTCTGGGGCATGCCCTGCGGCAGATGTCCTGGCTGGGTGACCACGCACGACTTGCCGTGCTCGCGTCGATGCTCGGCCACCACGGTGTCGGCGACGAGGATCCTCACCACGTGGGCATCCCATCTCACCACCACCTGCTGGCGCAGATGCTTGGCCGGAACGCTGTAGAAGACGCCTTCGACCTGGATATGCCCATGCACATCGACACGCCGCAACCCCTGGCGCAGCATCGAAAAGGGGCGCTCCGGCAGCGCCTTCAGGGCTGGTTTCTCCTCGGACAGGAAGTGCTCCCATACCTGGCGGCGCGTCGTGCCATGGATCCGCGTGCGAGCCCAGCGTCGATTCCATTCCTCAAGGTGACGGTTTCCGTGTTCAAGGCTTTCCAACACCTGCACGCCGGGGAACGCGTTGTGCCGCGTGAACGAAACATCCCGCTCGACCTTTCCCTTCTGCTGCGGCTGGTAAGCGTCGCACGGGTTGATGATGAATCCGGCATGGGTCGCAAACGCCTGGTAACCCGCGTTGAGCTGGGGCTCGTAGAGGTGTGCTTGCAGAATGCCCGACTTGAGGTTGTCGATCTTGACCTCCGCGGGAACGCCTCCGAAGGCTTGGAACGCATTCTCATGGCAGCGGATGAATGTCTCCAGGTCTTGGCGGAACACCAGCTCCTCGTAGCTGTGGCGGCTGTGCGACAGCGTCATCTTGAAGAACCAGGAGCGCCGCGGCTTGCCCCCGTAGAACACCATCGGGCCGACCGCATAGTCCACCTGGGCTTCCTGTCCTGGAGCAGTCGACAGACGCAGAAACAAGGTCGGCGACGTCCGGCGCAGCTTCTGGAGGTAACGGCTTACGGAGCGTTCGGAGCCGGTGTAGCCTTGGTTTTCGACCAGCTTCTGCCACACCCAGCGCGCGGAGCATTCCGGGGCGATCTCCAGCAGGGCCGCGATCACATCAACCAGCCCCATGAGCTGCCCGCTTTGGGTGGGCGCTCGAAGGGGGTCGACGACAACCTCGGTGGTCACTTTCGAATCACTTTGAATGGCCGGGAGCGGCGCCGCAAAGTGATTCGGGGTGTCCGCCGGAGGAAATGCCCCGGTGGACACTGGTGGATCACTTTGAGCCGTCAGCCACTGTCGACGGAACTTGGCGATGGTCTTGGGGTGGATGTGGGTCGCTTCGCGGATCCGACGTACCGACCATCCGGCCGCCAACATCGATCGCAACTGCTCTTTCTTGTCCATGCGTAGGTGGTTTCCCATCTGAGGAAGGGTGCTACCTGCACCCCGACCCTCGGGTCAACCGCCACAGCGAATCACTTTGAACCCAGCAAAAGTGTCGAACACCGAATCACTTTGGGTGTCCGGCGACACTTGGGAAACAAACCAACAGACCAGAGGGCCCATGACGAAACGTAACCACACACTCGACCTTTTCCCGATGGTCCAGGGCCGCAAGGTCGAAGTCGATTTCGAGGGCGGGGAGGTGACCTCCAACGGTGGAGCCCTCCTGCTGGGTCTGGCCGATCGCGCTCTTGGCGGTCTTTCTCACCGCATCGCCCGTTGCATTCCCGACACGCGTCGCAAGTCTTCCTGCACCCATTCGCTTCCCTCCATGGTCCGCCAGGCGGTCTACAGCCTGTGCCTGGGGCAGGAAGATCTGGTCGATCAGCGCAACATGCGCCACGACATCGCGCTTCAGACGGCCGTAGGGCAGGACAAGCCCTTGGCCAGCGATTCTACCCTCGGACGGGTTGCCCGCCTGGCCACGCCACAGACCAACTGGAAGCTCAACGAGATTCTGGTCGACACCTACATCGAGTCCCACAAGGGCAATGTTCCCCAAGAGATCGTCCTGGATTTCGACGCCACCGACGTGCAACTGCACGGCACCCAGGAAGGTCGATTCTTCCACGGGCACTACGATGGCTACTGCTACCTGCCCCTGTTCGTGTTCGCGGGCAAGCACCCTTTGTGCGCGATCCTGCGCCCCGCCGACCGCGGGCCGGCTCGAGGCGCTCTGGCGGTGCTGGCGGAGCTGGTGCATCGGTTGCGCCGTGCCTGGCCCGGGGTGCGCATCGTCTGGAGGGCCGATGCCGCCTACTGCCGCGACCACATCCTGCATTGGTGCGAGCGCCACGACGTGAGCTACGTCGTGGGCCTGCAACCCAACTCCGCGCTGGACAAGAAGAGCATCGGCCTGCGCATGGAGGCCGACGAGCTGTTCCTCCAGACCGCCCAGTGGCAGAAGCTGTTCGACGAATTTCGATACCAGGCGGGGCCGTGGAAAGCCCAGCGTCGTGTGGTCGTCAAGGCCGAGCGCAATCCGCTGGGCCCCAACACCCGCTACGTCGTCACCAATCTGCCCGGCGATCCCGACCACGTCTACACCAAGGTCTACTGCGCCCGTGGCGAGATGGAGAACCGCTTCAAGGAGACGCAGGCGGACCTGTTCGGATCGAGGCTGTCCCACGGCGGATTTCAGGACAACTGGATGCGCATGCTGATGTCGGTCATGGCCTACCTGCTGCAGCACACGCTGCGATCGATCGGGCTGAAGGGTGAGAAGGAGGAGCGGTCCACCTGCTCCACCATCCGGATCAAGCTTTTGAAGATCGGCGCCGTCGTGACCCGCAACACCCGGCGCATCCGCATGCACCTGTCGTCCAGCCATCCCGACGAGGGGCTCTTCCGCAAGGCCTTCGAGAGGCTGGCCATCGCGGCCCGCCTGCGCGGATCACCAGCGCCCGCCCTCGGTTGAGGGCAGGCATCCCGGGCGCCGCGAGCCCGGGTAAGGGCAAGGTGCGCCTGAAAATCGACGAAAGCCCGCTCAGAGAACCAAATCACCGAGGACGTCGCTCAAAACTGACGCCAATTTCTGTTTGCGGCGAAAATCCCTCGATTGAGAATCTGTCGCGACGGATTCAGGCTAGGGCACCAAGATCCAGTGCAAATAGTCCCGGCATGTTGGAGGAAAGGTGTGGATGAAACATTCCAAAGCTCTCGAAATGATCAAAGTCTGCTATCACGCACCTTTCAGATGCGATGATCACGAAGCTCAAGTTTCCCCAGGTGTTCCTGAATCCCTGGGACGGTTCAGGTGACTCATCGCTGGCGTCGCCCCCTTGCTCGGGGATGGATGGAAATTCCCTCCTCGGGTCATCTCCCTCCCCCCCCGCCTGGAAGGCCTTGTCGTCTACAGGCCTCGGTCGGACATGTGGCGGGCCAGGTCGACCAAGCGCATGGAGAAGCCCCATTCGTTGTCGTACCACGACAGGACCTTCACGAGGTGGCCGCCCGAGACCAGGGTGCTGGGGGCGTCGACGATCGAGGAGCGGGGATCGCCCTGGAAGTCCGAGGAGACCAGGGGCTCCTCGCTGAATCCCAGGATCCCGGCGAGGCTTCCGTGGAGGGATGCCTCGCGCAGGGCCGCATTCACCATGGCGACATCCACCTGGGCGCGCACTTGCACCGTGAGATCCACGACCGAGACCACCGGGACCGGCACGCGCAGCGAGTATCCCGACAGGCGTCCATCCAGCTCGGGAAGCACCTTGCCGATGGCCTTGGCCGCACCGGTGGAGTGCGGGATGATCGAGTGGGCGGCGGCACGTCCGGCGCGAAGCTCCTTGCTGGGCTGGTCGTGCAGGGCCTGGCTGTTGGTGTAGGCGTGGGTGGTCACCATCTGTCCGTGCTCGATCCCGAAGGCGTCGTTCAGGACCTTCGCCAGCGGGGCCAGGGCGTTGGTGGTGCACGAGCCGTTGGACACGACGCGGTGGCGGGCGGGGTCGTACAGGTGCTGGTTGACTCCCATCACGATGGTGAGGTCGTCGCCCTTGGCCGGGGCCGAGATCAGGACCCGCTTGGCGCCGCCGCGGAGGATGTGGACCTCGGCCTGCGCCTTGTCGGCGAACCTCCCGGTCGACTCGATCACGAGGTCGACTCCCAGGGACGCCCAGGGGATGGCACCCGGGTCGCGCTCGGCGAAGACGCGCACCGGGCGTCCGTCGACCACGAGGTGCCCGTCCTCTTGCGAGACCGTTCCGGGGTATCTGCCCAGGATGGAATCGCGGGAAAGCAGGTAGGCCAGGGTTCCCGCCTCGGCGAGGTCGTTGACGGCGACGACCTCGAGTCCCGGGACGCCGCGCGCGGCCCGAAGGAAATTGCGGCCGATCCGTCCGAAGCCGTTGATGCCGATTCTTGTCATGGTGTCACCTCCTGTCCATTGAAGATGACCTTCGGAAGGGTTGGCCGCAATGACGCCTATGGTTCAAATACTGCCAAAGCGCTCGCGATACTCGCCGGGTGTGACTCCCAGGTGCCGATCGAAGAGCCTCCGCAGTTCCAGGGCGGATCGGAGCCCGCACCGGGATGCCACGGATTCCACGGTCTCCCTCGTGCTCTCCAGGTACCGCTTGGCCGATTCCAGCCGAACCTCCTCGATGTAGCGTCCGGGAGTCGTTCCCACCTCCTGGGCGAACACGCGGGCGAAGTTCCGCGGGCTCATCGCGGCCCGTTCGGCCAGGCGTTCCACGCGCAGGTCGTCGGCCAGGTTCTCCTGGATCCAGTGCTGCAGTCTTCGAATGGGACCGTCGGAAGTCGCTTCCCGTTCCAGGGCCACGCTGAACTGGGATTGCCCGCCCGGGCGTCGCAGGTACATCACCAGTTGGCGTGCGACGTCGCGCGCGATGTCCGACCCGAGATCCTCCTCCACGAAGGCCAGCGCCAGATCGAATCCCGCGGAAGCGCCGGCGGAGGTGGAAAGCTTGCCGTCGCGGACGTAGATCGAATCGGCTTCGATCTCGGCTTCGGGATAGCGGGAAGCGAGCTCGGCGACGCATTTCCAATGCGAGGTGGCCCGCTTGCCGCGCAGAAGGCCCGCATCCCCCAGGAGGAAGGTCCCCGCGCACACCGAAGCGATGCGACTGCTCTTGCGGGCGGCGGTTTCCAGCCACTTGGAAACCTCCGGCAGGCGGTGCGGCCAAAGCTTCCCCCCGCGGCCGGTGACCATGACGGTTCCGCGTACGCTCGAGGGATCGATCTCGTGGAGGCAGGCGTCGGCCAGGATCCGCACGCCCGAGCTTCCCGTGACCACGCGGCTGTCGGTGGTGGAGACCACCTTCCAGGCGTAGTAGGGGGGCTTTCCGCGGTTCGACAGGCAGGTGTTGGCGGTGGCGAAGATGTCTCCCAGGCCTGCGACTTCGAACAACAGGCCGTTGTCCGGAGCCACGAGGACGACCTCGTGGAGCGCGGATTCCCGGCGTCCGAAGGGCTTCGTCGCCTCGGGGGGAGGTCGTTTCGAGACGCGAGGTTTGCGGAAGACTCGAGGTTCTGTGGTGCCCATCGGCCAAAAGCGTACGAATCGGCGCAGGCTCCGCGCCACCCCCCTTGCCAACGGAAAAATCCTCGCTATTCTTGGCCGTCAACATGCACAGCCAGTCCTCCGCGGTCGGGGGCGATTCCCACATCCGTCCGGCGCGCCCCGAGGACCTCGGTCCCTTGGAGGATTTGGAGCATGAAGCCTTTTCCGGCGACAAGATGTCGCGCAGGTCGTTGCGACGCTTCCTGACCCGGTCCACCTCGATGTTCCTGGTGGGCGTGCGGGAGGGGCGGGTCGTCGGGGCCATCCTCGCCATCGAGCGGCGGGGCGTGCGGGACGCGCGCATCTACTCCGTCGCGGTCTTTTCCCCCCATCGGGGGGAGGGGTGGGGCAGACGACTGGTGCGGGAGGCCGAAGCCGTCGCCTTCGCACGCGGCGCGCGGCGGATGCGTCTGGAGATCCGGCGCGACAACGAAGCCTCCCGGGGATTGTTCCGAGGCCTGGGGTACCACATCGTCAGTCCTCTTCCCGCCTATTACGAGGGAGGGATCGACGGCGATCGCTGGGAACGGGAGCTGACCGTCGAGAACGGTCGGGAGGAGAATCGGTGAGACAGACCATCGTGGTCGTGGAGGACCTCCAGGACTGGCGTCCCTACTACCCTTCCGCTGCCGTGGTGAGCGCCGCCGAATACCTGGTCGGGACCGCGGGAGCCGAGGCTCCCCCGCATTGCCAGGTGGTCAATCTGTGCCGGGGGTACCGGTACCTCAGCACGGGGTACTACGTGTCCCTGCTCGCCGAGGCCCGGGGGCACAAGGTGTTCCCGGGGATCCGATCGGTGAACGACCTGGCCCGTCGCTCCATCTGGGGGGTCAGTGTCGAGGACCTCGACGGACGGGTGCACAAGGCCGTCGACGAGCTGGGGGTGGGGGAGGCCAGGACCTTCTCGCTGCCCTTCGCCTTCGGGACCTCGCCGCATCCGGCCCTCGCCGGGGTCGCGCGGCAGTTGTTCGAGATGTTCAACTGCCCCCTGCTGCGCGTCAAATTCCGTCGCCAGGGGAGCTGGGCCATCGAGTCGATCCAGGCGGGTTCCCTCACGGGGCTGCTGCCGGAGGAGGAGGACGGATTCGCCGCCGCCCTGGAGGGATTCGCCCGCAAGGTGTGGCGTTCGCCGCGTTCGCGTCCCCGGACCCGTTGCGACCTCGCCATCCTCCACAACCCTTCCGAAGCCATGCCGCCCTCGAACAAGCGCGCCCTGCGCAACTTCGTGCGGGTGGGCAAATCCATGGGCATCCAGGTGGATCTGATCGAGCGGCAGCACCTGGGGCAGATCGCCGAGTGGGACGCCCTGCTGATCCGCGAGACCACTTCGGTGAGCGACCACACCTACCTGTTCGCCAAGCGGGCCGAATCCGAAGGCCTGGTGGTCATGGACGATCCCCAATCGATCCTGCGCTGCACCAACAAGATCTACCTGGCCGATCTTCTGCGCACCCACAAGGTTCCCGGTCTGGCTTCCATCGTGGCCGGTCGCGAAGCCTTGCGCCACGATCCCGGCAAGCTCGATGCCCTCGGCTGGCCGGTGGTCCTCAAGATCCCCGACGGCTCCTTCTCGCGCGGCATCACCAAGGTCGACGCCCCCGAAGGCATCCCCGCGGCCCTCGACCTGCATTTCAAGCAGTCGGAACTGGTGCTCGCGCAGGAATTCATGCCTACGGAATTCGACTGGCGCATCGGGGTGCTGGGAGGGCGGCCCATCTTCGCCTGCCGGTATTTCATGTCCAAGGGGCATTGGCAGGTGGTCCACCACAAGTCCGACGGCCAGGCGGTGGAAGGGCGGCACGCCACCGTTCCCGTCATGGAGGCTCCCCGGGCCGTGGTGCGCCTGGCGTTGCGGGCCGCCAATCTCATCGGCGACGGGTTGTACGGTGTGGACATCAAGGTCGGGCCCAAGGGACCGGTGGTGGTGGAGGTCAACGACAATCCCAACCTCGACGCGGGGATCGAGGACGCCTACCTGGGAGACGACCTGTACCGGATCATCCTCCAGGAATTCCTGCGCCGTCTCGAATTGCGTCACCACGATTTTCCCTGGTAACCAAGTCGCCCGGAAATCGACGGGCGGGAATCCCCTTCCGCCCCGTACCTTCCTCTCCATGAGCTCTCACCCACCGTCCCGCGCCGCGGGAGCCTCCCGGATCATGCCAATCCCCCGGTTGCGCGGCGCGTTGGTGCTCCTTCTGCTGGGGATCCACCTCGTCCACGCGGCGGAATCCCTGGTCGACTACAACGCCACCCTCCCCAGCCTGTCCGGACGCGTGGTCGATTTCTCCGGGACCTGCCGGGTGACCGTCACCGACTCCGTGGCTCCGCTCTCGGGGGCGGTGCTGAACCTCAAGTCCGACGACATCTGGCTCTACTTCCCCAACATCCGCCCCACGCGCTTCGATTCCCTCCATCGGGGGCAGATCCTGATCGACGGATCCCCGGCGGTCCTGTCCCAGAACATCCGGCTCGACCAGTACCTCCAGGGAACCATGGTGATCAGCCATCCCTCCACCTACAAGCCCTTGGCCCTGTACACGGGAGCCGGCCGTACCGGGGAGGTGTTGGAGCCGGAACTGTACACGTACTACAAGACCGCGCAGCTGGGGGCGCTGGACAATCGCTTCCAGTCCTTCCGGCTCAAGCGCGGGTACATGGCCACCTTGGCCGAAAACGAGGACGGAACCGGGGCGAGCCGCGTCTATGTCGCCGATCGCGACGATCTGGTGGTGGACCCGTTGCCGGAGGGACTAGCCGGGAGAGTCTCGTTCGTGCGGGTATTCCCCTGGCGCTGGACGGCCAAGAAGGGATGGACCAACGGAATTCCCGCCGCCCGGGCCCTGCGCACCTCCTGGTGGTACGACTGGAACAACGGGGAAGCCTCCACCCTCGACATCGAATACGTTCCCATGCGCCATGACAAGAAGGGAAGCGACTACGGGCGGATGAACAGCAAGTTGCGGGTGACCCACGCCCTGGGGTACAACGAACCCGACCGTCCCGACCAGGCCGATGCCACGGTGGACGAAGCCATCGCCGCCTGGCCCGAAATGCTCAAATCGGGACTGCGGGTGGGTTCGCCCTCCCCTTCCGATGCCGCGGCCGGGGCCGATTGGCTCTTCGCCTTCATGGCCAAGGCCGATTCGCTCCACTACCGGGTCGATTTCATCCCGGTTCACTGGTACAAAGGCGGCCAGACCGCTTCCCAGTTCTATGGATGGCTGAAGTGGATCCACGAGAAGACCAAACGCCCGATCTGGATCACGGAGTGGAACAACGGGGCGAATTGGACCTGCTGCAAACCCACCTACGAGGAGAACGCCCAGGCCATCGGCTCGATGATCCGGATGATGGACACGGCGCGATTCGTGGAGCGATACTCGATCTACGAATGGGTGGAGGATACCCGCCAGATGTTCGTCGTCAACCCTACGTCCTTGACCCCCGCCGGGGTGGTGTACCGCGACGACATTTCGCCCATGGCCTACGACGACGATATGGCCAACCAAATCCACGGGGCCTGCCTGTCCTCCCCGATCTCCCCCAACATCCTCTACCAGGGGGCCTGGCACCAGTCGCCGTTCGTCACGGCATCCCCGGGGGACACCGTCACCCTATCGCCCTGGCCCTGGTCGGGAGGCTCCTGGAACTGGACCGGGCCCGGGGGCTTCCGATCTTCCGACCGCACCGTGGTCCTGCCGAACCTTCTCACGGACGAAGCGGGGGAGTACCTCGCCGAGCACACCAACGACCTCGGCTGCAAGAGCCGCCTGGTCTTCAAGGTGGGCGTGCGGGGGACGGTCGGGGTCGCCCGTCCGGGGGTCGGGGGCGCCTGGATCCGGGAGGGTGTGGTGCATGTCGTGGACGGGGCCGCAAGTCCGGTGGATGTTTCCATTTCCGATGTCGCCGGAGCGCTTCTGGCCACGGCTCGGGTCGAACCTGGAGGCCACCTGGACCTGCGCCGGATGGCTCCCCGTGGATGCCTGATCGTCCGCGCCCGGCAGGACGGTCGCCCCATCCTTTCGAGCAAGGTGGTCTTGTTCGAGCCGTAGCCTCCGGGAATCCCGACCGGGAGGCGCGATCTTTCCCGGGATCCGGGGGGCTCCGGTTCGCGGCATTTTCGAGCATCGGTCGAGGTTCGTGGATAGATTCAAGGTCGGTGCCGGGGTGTTCCCGTTCTCGTTCAAGGATGTCGCGCCCATGAAGATCTTTCCAATTCCGTCCCTGGTTCTGCTGGTCGCCGCGATGCTCCCCGCCGCCCCGGTGGATCTGCCGGTGACCGATTCCTCCGTCCGGATCCTGGGGCGTACCACCTCGCCGACCGCGGGGGAGGTGCAATGGGGGTGGTCGGGTTCGGGAGCGATGGTGGCGTTCCGGGGAACCGCCTGCTGGGCGCGCCTGGAGGCTCGAGGGACCATGTACCGGGTGATCGTCGACGGCAAGCCAAGCCGGACCCTCGATCTGATCGAATCCGGGGATTCCCTCCATGTCCTGGCCAGCGGTCTTGCCGACGAGCCGCATGTGGTGGAGATCCGCTCCCTCACCGAGCCCAACTACGGAATCGCGAAGTTCCGGGGATTCCGCGTCGAGGGCGCGCCCGCAAGGCTTCCGCCGCCCAGTCCCCGTCGGATCGAATTCTACGGGAATTCCATCACCTGCGGATACGGCATCCTCGACTCGGTCGCCGGACATCCGTTCGCGGTCTCCACCCAGGACGAAGGCCGCACCTACGCCGCCCGGGCGGCCGATTCCCTGGGTGCCGACCGCCATGTCGTGTGCTGGTCGGGACGTGGGGTGGTGTGGAACTACAACCGGGATGTCGCCAATCCCACCCTGCCGCAGCTCGCCCACCAGATCCTCCCCCGCGACAGGAATCTTCGCTGGGATTTCGGTCTGTGGACCCCCGATGTGGTGGTGATCAACCTCGGCACCAACGACTTCTCCCACGAAGCTCCCGATTCCGCCAACTTCCACCGGACCTACCTGGCTTTCGTGGACACTCTTCATGCGCGCTATCCCGAGGCGAAGTTCGTCCTGCTCGACGGACCCATGCTCTCCGACGGCTGGCCCACCGGGGTCAACACCCTCTCGATCATGAAGAAGCACCTCGACAACGTGAAAGCCGCAGCGCAGGCCAAGGGGGTCGAGGTCAGCCGGCTTTCCCTCACGCCGCAGGATCCGCAACGCGGGTACGGGGCCGACTACCATCCCAACCTCGCCCAGGCCGAACTCAATGGACAGGAATTGGCCGCGCACCTCTCCCGGGTGATGTCCTGGGAGGGCAAGCCGGTGGCGCTTTCGCCGACGTCCCTTCCCGGGGAGGTTCGCCTGGTCCCCGATCCCCGGGGATGGGTGATGGAAACTCCCGGTCTCCTCGCCGGCGACGTCCGGATCCTGGACGCCCAAGGGCGTCTGCTGGCGCGAGTCGGGATCGACCCCTCGGGGCGGACCTTGCTTCCCACCGTGGCGCGTCCGGCTTGGGTGGTGGGGGACTGGTCGGGAGAGAGGTTCTCCCGGCCCCTCCCGGCCCGCCATCCCTGAACGGAGACCGATTTCTCCCGAAGGCGGGGACGGGGTCTCCTCGAACGGAGGAAGCCGTCCGCCGATCCTCGACCCCCAGGTAGGCGGAAGGCCTCTTCCGGGGCCGGAGATCCACCTGGCTGGACTCTGAGGGAACCAGAAGAATCCGGAAACTCTCGATGGTGGAAAGGATTGCCGTGGTGACATCTCGTCCCCAGCCGTATTGTTAAAACCGCAAGATGTTTCGTTCGCGTTTCGGATTGCCATCGAAGACCTCACCTGACCAGTCCCGGCCCTAACGGGACGAAGGAGCGCCATACCCCATGCGCGGTTTTTCCATCATTGCGTTCACCCTGGGTCTGGCCGGCATCTCGGGCGCCCAGAATTGGAATCTGGCGGGCAAGGTCCGCGACGCCGAGGAAGGCAACGGACTGGGATCGGTCCAGGTCCGTCTGGTCAAGGCGGGACTGAGCACGACCACCGCCAAGAACGGGGATTGGTCCCTGGTCGCGGGGGTCGGTGTCGGACCCCGCTCCCACGCCAGGTCTCGGTCGGGGGAGAACTTCCTGCACCTGGAACAAGGTCGCCTGCTGCTTCGCATGGGCGGAGTGGATCTCCTGGGGCGCTCGGTCGCGGGCGTCGAGGGCGCGTTCGCACCGCTTCCCGCCGCGGGACGTTCCACGGCGGCGGTCGACGACACCCTGGTCTACAGCCGGGAAGGGTTCCACGAGAAGCGCGTGCCGGTGGTCGCCTCCGATCTCGCCGGCATCCTCGACAGCATCCGGCGAATCCGCTACGAAGGCTGGGTCGATTCCAGCCACTCCAACGGCTTCGCGCCCGACACCACCGACACCTTCGTCGACACCCTGCGCAAGATCACCTTCCGGTTCGCCAAGGCCGATTGGGACAGCATGATGAAGACCATGGCCGACACCTGCGGCGAGTTCGGCAAGTCGGGTGGATTCGGCATGGGGACCCAGTGCCAGAAGGGTCAGTACGACCTGATCAACAACAACGCCTTGATCTGGGTTCCGGTGGAGATGCTCGCCGACGGCCAGGTCTGGCGGAAGGTGGCGATCCGCCTGAAGGGCAACGCTTCCCTCATGACTTCGTGGTCGAACGGTTCGTATTCGCTTCCGTTCCGCATCAACATGGACAAGTTCGAAGACGAATTCCCCGTCATCAAGAACCAGAGGTTCCACGGGTTCAAGAAGTTGAGCTTCTACAACATGGAGCAGGACTCCAGCGGAATCCGCGGTGCCCTCGCCAGCGAAATCTTCCGCGAGGCGGGAGTGGTCGCGCCGATGTCGGTTCCCGTCCAACTCTTCCTGGATCGCGGCGACGGATCCCCGTTGGACATCGGGATCTACGAGATGCTCGAGATCCCCGACAACCCGCTCCTCAACCGCTGGTTCGGCAACGATTCCGGGGATCTCTACAAACCTCTCTCCAAGCTCGATTCCTATGTCGAATCCGAATGGTTCGACGAGGATGTCGAGGGGGACTATTCCGACGTCAAGGAACTCATCTCCGTCATCAACTCGACGAACCGCACCTCCGATCCCGCCGCATGGAGGCGCCAGTTGGAGATGGTCCTGGACGTGGAGGGGTTCCTGCGCTGGCTGGCGGTCAGCACCGCCATCATGAATTGGGACGCCTACGGAACCCTGGCCCACAACTACTACGTGTTCAACGACCGGGGGATCTTCCGGTGGATCACCTACGACTTCGGATGGAGCTTCGACTACGCGATGAACCTCCTGCCTCGCAACACCATCTGGTACGACCAGTCCAGCGGTGGAGGGTTCGGGATGAACTACGGCCCCTTCCCCTTGGTGAAGAACCTCCTGGCCGATCCGCAGTACTGCGGGACCTACCGCAAGGCCATGGAGACGGCCATCGCCGCCGACGGCCCCCTCACGGAGGCGTCCTTCCAGGAAAAGGTCGATCGCTACGGGAAATGGATGCAACCCTTCCCGGTGCGCACTTCGGCGGTGACCAAGCTCCGTGGATTCTGGGGGCCCCGCTTGCAGGAAATCCGCAGCTCCTTGGCCCAGAAAACCTGCCCGCAATAATGCACGTTGTCATATAGGCCTCCAGCCGGAGAGGAAGGGCCCCGATCGGCGGTCCTCCTTCGCGTGGAGTTCCCGTTCGAGGGGCGTGGCCCTCTTCCAGCCTGGAGCGAAAACAGACATGTTCGATCTATCTGCCATCCAAGCCGTGACCCAAGAAGGCGGCGTGATCGCGGTGTTCTATGCGAGTCTCCTCGCGGTGGTTTTGTCGGGTCTCGTGGCCTGGACCTACGGGGCCACCTTCCACGGTTTGTCCTACTCCCGCAACTACGTCCAGACCCTGGTGCTGGTCTCGGTGGTGGCCGCCACCGTCATGCAGGCCATCGGCGACTCCATCGCGCGCGGCCTGGGGATCATGGGGGCCTTGGCGGTGGTCCGGTTCCGCACGGCGTTCACCGACCCCAAGGACCTGGTCTTCCTCTTCGCGGCGCTGGCCGCCGGTCTGGGTTGCGGGATCTACGCCTGGTTGGTCTCGGTGGTCGGGACGGTCTTCTTCTGCGGAGTGGCCTGGATCCTGTATCGCGCCGACATCGGCGACCACATGGCCTTCGACGGCCTGGTCCGGTTCTCCATCGAGGATGCCGACGCGGCCCGTGAACCTCTGGCCGCGACCTTGCGACGGAACCTTCGACACTTCGCCCTGGTTTCGATGCGCGAAGTGGCGGGAGGTACCAGATTGGATTGCGCCTACCAGGTGAAGTTTCGCAGAGGGCACGATCCGGCCATGCTCCTCAGTGGTCTGGGAGCCGTCCCCTCCATCACCGGACTGCATTTCATGATGCAGGAATCGACGACGGAGCTCTGAGATGCAGCGTCGTCTCCTTCCCAGTCGTCTGTCGGGCATCGTTTGGCTCGCCGCGGTCGCCGTGACGGCCGTGGTCACCTGGAAGCTCCTGTCGGCCCGCACCGAATTCCGGGGCATCGCCGAGGACGGGAAGCAGGTGGTGAGTTTCGCGGCCGCCGTGGAGGTGATCGGGATCGATGTCCAACCCGGCCAGTCCGTGGAGGTCGGGGACACCCTGGCGAGGGTGCGCAATCCGGAATTGACCCAACGGATCACCGAGATCCTGCATACCATCGAGGACGCCTCCGGGGACGCCACGATGAATTCCGCCGAGAGCCGTCGGCGGATCGCCCAGATCCGCGCCGAGACCCGCATCCGCCAAGCCTCCTATCTGGGGGAGATCCGGGTGCTCGAGGAACAGCGCCAGCGCAACCAGAAGCTGGTCAGCGGATTCAAGGCCTTGGGAGTCGTATCCCCCGACACCAACGGGATCGCCATCGACGACCGCATCCAATCGCTGCGCCACCAGATCGAGGTGGAGGACGCCGGCATGCGTGCCCAGGTCGCCCTCCTGGAGGGCACCAAGGGCGATCTGTCCCGTCTGGCCGCTTCCCGCAAGGATGCGCTCCAGGCGGAACTGGCCATGCTCCGGGAGGAGGAGTCCCGACTGGTCGTGGTCTCGGCCACCTCCGGGGTGGTCGACAGCATCCACTTCCAGGTGGGGGAGAAGGTCTCGCCCTTCGCTCCCATCCTGGCCATCTCCGGGCACCGCCCCACCTTCGTGCGCGGGTACATCCAGGAAAGCCTGCACCTCGACCTCGCCGCGGGGGATTCCGTGGAGGTGGTGTCCAGCGGTGCCCGCACCCGGAAGGTTCCCGGGCGCGTGGTGGGGTTGGGATCCCGGATCGTGGAACTTCCCCCGAGGCTTTGGAAGGTTCCCGACTATCCGGTCTGGGGGCGGGAAGTGGTCGTGAAGATCCCCGCCGACAACCAGCTGCTGCTGGGGGCCATGGTCTCCGTGCGCCGCACGCACCGCAACACCGAGGCCGCCCGGTGAGAATCCGGTCCTCCTGGCTGGCCGTCCTGGTGGCGGGATCCGCCGCGTTCTCCGGGGAGCCGCTGACCTGGGAAAGGCTCGTGGGAAGCTTCTCCAACGACCTTTCCCTGCAGGCGACGCGTCAGAAAGTGACAGAACTTTCCTCGACCCGGGGGTTCCAGCTCTGGGACGAGGTCGAAGTCCGCTATGGCGCCAAACGCGCCGACCTGCGCAAGCAGGAGGTCGATCTGCGCGTCTCCCCGGTGGGCTTCGGGGAGCTCGGCGCCAACCGCAACCTCGATCGCGCCCGGGCCACCCTCGGCAGGGCCGTGCTGCGGCGCGAGACCGCCGAGACCATCCGCAACCGGTACCGGATGGCCCTCGACTGGTTGTACCAGACGCGTCAGCGGAAGTTCCATCTCGACATGCAGGAGCTGGCCCGCCAACGCATCCAGGTCCTGGCCAAGCTCACCGGTGACTCCCGGTTCGAGCCGGAGGATCTCGTCCGCACCCAGGTCGATCTGGTGGAATACGTCTCCAAGACCGAAGGCGATCTCTACAGTCTGGCCCAGATCGAAAACCGGATGCGTCGCTACGTCCCGGATTTCGACGGGGTCCGTCTGGAGGGCGAACTCCTCACTCCCGCCGAGATCGAGGCGAACCTCAAGGGCGTCGATCCCGCCTCGTGCGACTCCTTCCCGGACGCCCTGGTGGCCAACCGCAAGCTGGAGATCGCCTCGGCCCGCACCCAGAAGGAAGTCGCAGCCTCCCGGCGTTGGATCAGCTACCTGCAGGCGGGGTACACCTTCGACGTGGACGAAAACCGACTGGAGCGAGCCACCCACCGGGACAACATCTCCTTCGGCGCGGGTGTGGTGATCCCGCTCTTCGACGGGGGGGCCAGCAACATCGCCCGGCGGCGCGCCGACCTGGCGGAAGCCCGCCTGGAATTCCAGGATCAGCGCGACGAGATCGAACGCGACGTCTCGAACCTCCAGCTGTCCATCGGCTCCATGGCCCGCCAGATCACGGTCCTCGACTCGTTCGCCACCAAGGTCGATGCCGGCGGCCTGTTCGCCGAATTCGCCCTCAAGTCGGGAGGCGATCCCCTCCTGGTGCTCCAGGCGCGCGAGACCAGCGTCCAGAACTCCTGGAAGATCGAGAAGTTGCGCTTCCAGATGCTGGCCGACTACCTGGAGATCCTCCACCGCACGGGGGCCCTGGTCGACGAACCTGGCGTCCACCATCTGCTCTCGCGCAAACCACCCCTGGCTCTCGCTCCCGCCCCCCGGGGGGATGCGGCCAATTGAGCCCGTCGGCCTTCACGAAACTCGAGCGGTACGAGCTCAAATACCACGTTCCGATCGATTTCCTGCCAGCCCTCGAGGCCTTCCTCAAGCCCTGGTGCGAACTCGATTCGGCCTCCGCCGCCCTCGAGGACGGCTTCTACTGGATCACGAGCCTGTATCTCGACTCCCCGCGTTTCACCTTCCTGAAGGCGGGCCAGGTGGAGATGGATGGTCGCTTCAACATGCGCATCCGCACCTACGGGGAGCATCCGGAAGCCTCCACCTCCTGGCACTTCGAGATCAAGGAGAAGGCCTGCGACCAGGTCAAGAAGCTCCGGGGCGTCCTCCAAGGAACCAGTCCCGCGCTCCTGTGGGACGAAACCGACGCGGTGCTGCGGCAGGCGAAGGGGGAGAACCTGGTGAACCTCAAACGGTTCCTCCATCGCAGCCTGAGCTACAACGCCCACCCCTTCGTGCTCACCCAGTACCGGCGCAAGGCCTGGTTCGGCACCATGGAGGAATACGCCCGCGTGACCCTCGATACGGGCATGCGATGGCGCGAGGAAACGGGTTTCGATTTCACGGTCGATCCGCGGGACATGAGGGCCAGCGACATTCCCGAGCGATTCGATCCCGGTTGCAACGCCGTCCTGGAGCTGAAGTGCCCCCGCAACCAGATTCCCATCTGGATGGTCGATCTGGTGCGGCATTTCAACCTGGTGCGCTCCGGCTACTCCAAGTTCGAGAGCGCCGGCACAGAATGCCTGCGCCTCCCCGCGCCCAGCCGCCATCTGCGAGGGTGACCTCGGCGCATCGGTGGAACGGCTCCGACGTTCGCGGGACGGTCGGCGCGACCGGTGGGTGGGCTACCGGGCCAGGACCAGTTTGGCCTGGGCGACGGTCCGGCCTTGGATCCCGATGCGGATCAGGTAGAGGCCCGGCTTCAGGTCTTGGCGGTGGAAATCACGCACGCAGGTTTCGCCCGCGACGGTGGAGAACGAGTGGGCGTCGATGGCTCGCCCCTTCACATCGAGGAGGCGCACCGTGGTGGTTCCGCTCCGTGGGGCGGTGAACTCGAGTCGCAACCCTCCAAGGCCTCCCTCCACGCGAAGGTCGTGGCGCGGTGCCGCTGCGGGTGCGACCGCCGTGGGAACGGTGTCGGCCCAGGAATGCTGCAGACGCCTCAAGCCCGATTGGTTGGGGACGGTGAGTTCGATCGTGGAGCCCGTTCCCGTCTTGTTCGTCATGCTGTACCAGTCGCCGTCCCGGAGTCCGGGCCAGTAGAAACTCCCCATCTTCCAGTCGCGAAGTTGCTGGCTGATCCCTCGGATGTAGGCTTCGAAGAAATTCGTGGCGGGCTTGTCGTAGTCCATGGGTTGGTAGGTGACCCCGTTCTTGGAACCTGTCGTCATCGGGCCTCCCCATTCGGTGGCGATGGTCCGATCGGCGTAGTTGCCCACGTACCCCTTGATGTGGTTGGCCCACTGCCACTCCTGGTTCCAATCGCTGCTGGCGAAGAAGGTGTAGTCGTGCACGGCCAGCAAGCAGCTGTCGAAGCGTCGGTCGGAGCCCACGTCCGGCACGCCCCAGGCCAGACCCGAACCGTCGAGGATGATCCGGTTGCGCGGGAAGCCGGGGAATCTCCGCAGCCACTGGTCGTACAGGTTCAGAAGGTCGGTCTTGTTGTATCCGCTCGGTTCGTTGAAGACCTCGACATGGAGGTTCGGGTGGGTCCCGTACTTGCCCATGATGGTGCTCCACATGTCCCACCAGGCATCCATGTCGGGGGGATTGGCTCCCGAAGCCTTGCCCCAGTAGCACAGGATCACGCGCCCCTTCGAAAGCGCCACGTCGATGGCTCCCGTGTAGGTGCCCCAGAATTGGTCGACCGTGGCTTCGTTGACGGGCA
This sequence comes from Fibrobacteria bacterium, assembly GCA_020633825.1. Classification (GTDB taxonomy): domain Bacteria; phylum Fibrobacterota; class Fibrobacteria; order UBA5070; family UBA5070; genus UBA5070. Next base: position 918,168 of record JACKCV010000001.1, read on the forward strand.
TCCGCACCGAATTGGATCCGACCTTCGACATGAATTGCCCGAGGATCCGTTCGGCGACCACGGAGGCGGACGCGTAGGTGTCGGTGGAGGACAATCCGGAGAGGTAGAGGACGCCGGACTGGAAATTGTCCCGCTTGTCGGCCCAGTTCACGCCTCGGAACTGGTTGGTGGCCGCGTACACGCCGGTGGCGATCAGCAGCGGCCAGGCAAGGAGGAGGGAAACGGGGCGGCGGCGGTGGGCGATGTTCGTCATTTTTCGTCTTCCTTCCCTCTGCGGAATCGTTCGGCTCGTCGCCGACGTGCACGGCCTGGCGGCGGATGCCCGCGGGAGCCTGCATCGCGGAACACGGAAGTCGCCGATGGGTCCTGGATGGACGGAGGAGTCCGAGGCCGATGGGATCGACCATCGCCCTCCCGACGATTCCCTTGTCCCAGAGGATAGGCCCGCGACGGCAGGGGTGCCGTGCCGAATCGAGCGATCCTCTTTAACATTTCGGCAAAGGCGGGCGGCGGACCTTGCGCAGGGACGGCGGGCCGCCCGGTCCGGGTCGCCGCCAAGGAGAGCCCGACCGGGGCCCGAGGACGCGCCGCTCGGTCCAGGATTCGAAGCCGCCTCCCGTAGCGGGAGGCGGTATCCGGTCAGTCCAGGTGGCGCACCAGCACCTGCGAGCCCTGGAACTGCGCGAAGAAGATGCCTCGGGGAAGGTGGGCCAGCTCGAGGATCGATTCCCCGGAGACCTGCCGGGAAAGGATCCGCCTTCCCTTCAGGTCCCGGACCTGGAGTTCCCCCACACCCCGGGACACCAGCCGGTTTCCGGACTGCCACAAGGCGGGGGTTCCGGGCTTGGACACAGGACGGATCGCGGTGGACGCGGAGACGATGGAGACGTTGTCCAGGGTCACCGTGGTGCCCGCGGCGGACTTGCCGCCGATGTCGAAGGACAGTTTCCCGGACTGGGTGGAATCGGAGACGAAGGTGTAGGAGTAGCGCTTGGAGGCGGTGCCCAGGCTCACGGACTTGTCGAAGGCGCCCAGGTTCGCGTACACGTTGATCGTGCGGGCCTGGCTCGCCGAGGCATCGAAGGAGAGGGTGTAGGTGGTTCCCTTCACGAAGGGCACGGCGGTCTGGAAGATCTGGACGTTCCAGCCTTCGGTGCCGCCGTTGGTCACCTCGAAGGTGAAGGCGCCTTCCCGCACCGAAGGGGTGCCCGCGGCCGTCCCGTCCTCGCTCCAGGCCGACGGGGTCCATCCGGTGGTGCCGTCGGAGAAGTCGCCGTTGACGATCAGGTTGGAGGCCGAAAGGAAGACGGCCTGCACGATGCGCGGGGCGTCCATGGTCACGGCCAGGGAGGAGGACGATCCCGAACCATCTCCGGACCATCCGCCGAAGTTCCAGCCTTCGGCGGGCGTGGCGTCGAGGGTCACCACGGTTCCCCGCGGAACCAGGGAGGTGCGCAGGGAGCGGGTGACGGTGCCCTGTCCGACGATCTCGACGGTGAGCGGCACCAGGTCGAGGGCGGGCAGGACGACCTGCGCGTCGGTGGAGACCACGAAGTGGATCGCCGAGGTGGCGGGCAGGGTGTATTCGAACCCGGTCGCCGACACGCCGGCGGGATCGGGGAGCCGGGAGATGACGGAATCCGTCGAGAATCCGTAGGCGACCGCCGATTTCCATTCCTTGCCGGAGAGCGAGAGCGTGACCGGCTGCGCCGTGGCCGACTTGTTGATGGCGATCACGTGCAAGAGGTTCGGGTTCCTGGAATCGAGGCTCGCGTAGGTGGAAAAGGTCGCCGGGTCGGGGTTGTCGGCGGCCACGTGGGTGTCGCCGAAGCCGTTGCCCTTGCCGTCGATATTGCGGTAGAGTCGGAAGGCCGCCTCGAGGTGCCCCGAGAAGGTCGTGTGCAGGTTGGCGGCCTCGAGATCGAGTTTGCCGAACACACCCAGGGCGTCGGCCAGGGCCAGGGCCCCCGACCAGTGGTTCTCGCCGCCGTAGTTGTATTCGGTGAGGGCCAGACGCATGCCGGGCCAGGCGGTGTCGATGGACTGCTTGGTGCGCGCGAGGATGGCCACGGGCTTGTTGCCGGTCATGGCGCCGGGGATCCAACTGTTCTCCAGGTAGGTGGTGTCCCACAGGCCGCGCGGGGCCTGCAGGCGCGCCTCGATGTCCTTGGTCGTGCCGCCGTCGGCGACGCTGCCGTTGCTGATGCGCGCGTCGCCCATGTCCTCGGGGTACCAGTGGATGGCGAGCACGTCGATGAGCTGGATGCCGGCCGCGGTGGAGCGGGCCTTCATCTCGCCCAGGAACGCCGCGACGGCCCAGTCGTACTTGGCCTTGTAGGTGGGCCAGTCGGAGCAGGCCGCGATGGAATTGGGGGTTCCCGAATAGCATCCCCACATCGCCATGGCGCCGAAGCTTTCGGAGCCCATGATCTTCGCCGAGGGGTCGACGGCCTTGACGGCCTTGGCGAGGGCTTCGCTCTTGTCGAGCAGCTCCTGGAAGGTGAGGGGCGCCGGGCGGAGGCGAACGTGGGTGCCTCCCCAAAGGGCCGGTTCGTTGTCCAGGGAATAGTAGGGAACACCTCCCTGGTCGGCGCGTCCGAATTTCTGCACGAGGAAGTTCACCTCCTCGTCCATGTAGACGAACGAATCGGTCGTGGAGGGCGCGAGGGTGAAGGGGCTCCCCTTGGCGAAGGCCACCCTCTTCCAGCGGCTGGAGGGCGCGATCTGGTCGGCGGTCACGGGACCGGCCCCATCGGCGGCCACGAACCCGGCCATCTGGAGCTGCACGATGGGGGCGCGGCCCAGGCCCAGATTGCGTTCCACGAAGTTCGCGACCGATCCACCGGGGCCGGTGGGGGTGGGGAGCGGGTTCTGCGTCAGCCAGTTGTCGCTGTTGAACTGCCAGTCGGAGCCGGCGCTGGAGTAGTTGTTCTCCCAGTTGTAGGCGGTCATGCGGTTGCCGCCCATGCGGTCGGAGCCCAGCAGGGCCGAATCAGCCGCAAGGTAGGTGGCCTTGCCGGTGGAGAGCGCGTTGATGCCGTAGATGGCGGGGTTGATGGCGTGGCCGGGCTGGTCGGCGTGGACGGCGATCACCGGTGCGGCGCCGGCCGTTGCGGAGATCGCGACCAGGCAAGCGACTCCGAGGACGAGGGGGGATCGGATCATGGTTCCTCCGGGAACGAAATGGGTTCCCGGAGAACTTCGCGCGCGACGGAGATCGCCGCGGCTCGCTCGGTGCGATTTCGTACAGTGGATCGACCACCCGGGCGACCACCGCCCGCGGGAGGAGGCGCTCAGGGCAGGGTCTTGGCGAAGAGCCGCAGGTCGTCCAGCCAGAACTCCGTGTCCTGGTAGACGGAGAACTGGAGATAGAGCACTTGCGACGAGGCCGCGGGGAACTCCGTCCCTCCGTCGACGGGGACGAAATCCGTCGGAACCAGGGCGAAACGGGTCCAGTCGGCTCCAGGATCCACGGAGCGGGCGTAGACGTGCTTGGCGCCTCCCTCGAGGGCGACGAGGTCGATGCGGACCGGGCCGTTCCCCTTGAGCCAGATCTCCAGGCTGTCCATGCCGGACAGATCGACCGTTTGCCCGTCGACCACCCCCAGGTGGAATCCGACCAGTCCGTAGCGGTCGGGGGTCCCGGGGTCGAAGGCGAAGTCCACGTGCAAGCTCGCGTTTCCGCCGTGCGCTCGGGTGGTGTCGTAGCCGTGTCCGAACACCGCATGGCCGATTTCCTTCCCCGCGAGGTCGGAATTCGTCCCCGAGGATGCGGCGTACCACCATCCACCTCCGATCAGGAGGCCCAGTCTTGTCTTGGTGGAGGTCCCTTCGAAATCGTCGATCAGCCAGCCCGGGGCGGCCACCAGGCGGCTGCGCGAGCCCCCGGGATCCGCGGAGGCGGAGGCGGGGACGAAGAGGTCGAAGGCGGCCTGGCCGTCGCGCGGCGTGACGCGCGCCCAGAGGTCGGAGAGGGGCCATCCCGAAAGGCGTGCGATCCCCGAATCGTCGGTGCTGGCCACGGTGCCCAGTCCGTAGGCCTGCAAGGTGGCCGCCACGGGTCGTCCCTGGTCGTCGACGATGCCGATGGAGTGGAGGGTCGTCGAACGGGCGACGAGATCGCCGGTCGGGCGACCGGGATCGCGATCGGCCAAGGCGCGGACGGAATCCCCATCCACTCGGCCGGCGATCTCGATGCGCAGGAACGTGGACGGGAGCCCCTCGAGGGTGAACCGCCCGGAATCGTTCGTCGAGGTCTGGGCCGAGGGCTTCCCGTCCAGCGATTGCGGCATCCGCGCCCGGACCACGGCGCCGGCCACCGGTTGGCCCGATCCGTCGACCACCCTTCCGGAAATGGTTTCTCCCCCGAAGCCCCCGCCTCCCGCGCTCGTGTCCGACCCGCAGCTTGCAAGCCACAGCGATGCGGCCAACGCCGGCAAGGAATGGAGGCGCTTCACGAGCGAGGGTCCCGGAAGGCCAGCGGGAAGAACTCCAGGTTCAACTGCAACACGCGATCGGGCGTGTCGTCCTGTTCGGCCAGGACCAGGAACCGCGACACCAGCATCCGCAATTCTTCGCGCATGATCTCGAAGGTGGCCTGGGAAACGGAAACGGTGGCCCAGGCGTGGTGACGTTCGGCCCGGGGGACTCGATCGAGCGCCTCGCCCCCCAGATCATGCACCTGTCGCATGTACCCCCGGGTGGCCTCTTCGGAGTATCGAGTGCCCGTCTCCACGCAGGCGTCGTTCCGGACGATCCCTCCGGGGCTGCGATGGGCCAAGCCCAGTTCCAGCAGAAGGTCCAGCGAGCGGCGAATCTCCTCCGCATCGGCGGGAGGTGTCAATTTCGCTCCCCAGGCCGCCTCCGAACCGGACTGGAAGGCATGGATGCCCAGCAACTCCCGCACGGCCGCATGCTTCCAGGATCCCAGGAAGGCGTCCTGATCCTGGCGCAGCAACTTGGCGGGGGATTCCTTGAATTGGGCCAGCCGCGCGTACAGTTTGCTGCGCGGTCCGGCGAGGCTTTCCTGATTTTGGCGCACCAGCAGGAGGAAGTACTCCCGCTCGCGTTTCCGGAGTCCGATGGCGTCGGCGAATTTCATGGCCATCTCGACGGAGATGTTCGACTTGTTCTCCAGGACCTGGGAGAAGAATCCGTGGGATCGATACCCCACCTTCAGGGCCAGGGCGCGGTAGGAAAAGCGCGGGTGCGACGCCTTGAAGGCCTGGTACCAATCCTTGAGATAGGCTCGGTAGTCCAGGTACTCGAACACCTTCGGCAACGCCACGCTGTCCCCCCGATCGCCCATGAAAGGAAATGATCGCAAATTCCGCTCCTGCGCGTGACCTCCCGGGACTTCTTTCCGGCCAGTCCACTGTCCAGGATTCCGAGCGTGAAGGTGGGACTTTCGCGGGCCGTCCCGCCTGGAGATGCGAGATGCCCCTCGGACCCGAGTCCGGTCGATGTCAAAGTTCCACACGCCCGATGGGGGAAACAGCCAGAGGGAGCCTCCACCATGGAGGACGATCCCGGACTGAAAGCCCTGCGAAAGGGGGCGTTAACCCCTACGATCGGCTTTTCCGCGGCCTGCGAGCGCCAATGCCGCTCCGCTCCCTGGACGGGGAGGATGGATGCTTGTTCGCTCTACGGCACCGGGGGGAGTGCCGAACTCCAGAGTTGCCGACCGGTCTCGACCGATCGCAACTCCAGGAATTGGGTTTCCGAGACCTTGCTCGAGGGGAAGGGGATCAGGTCTCCTTTGGAAACGTCCACCAAACCGCTGGCGAGCGATTCCCCCGATGCGGCCCGGACCGTGTATCGAGCGGAAGTCTCCCGGATGCCGTGGATCCGCCAACCATCGCGAGTGGTCGTGAGCGAGGTCGCGAGGCGCTTTGCCTTCATCCGGGTGTCCGTCCCCGCTTTCGTGATCGTCATTCCCAAGGCCATGAAGTCGATCTCGAACGATCCATCGCTTTGCGGGTCGATCCGCTTGGACCCCTGGCTGACGACCGGGGCCGCCCCGAACACGCTCGGATCCAACCGGATCCGAAGTGGAACTCTCCGGGGCATCTTCGGGTGCGGGGAGATCCACTTCAGATCCCAGGCGGTGGATCCGGAGGCCGCCGACAGCGTGTCGATGGTCTTCGATGCTCGCCAGTAGGCGGCGATTTCCTGGTAGGTTCCCACCCAAACGCCGGCTTGGATGGCTCGATCGAACAGGCTGTTCATCTGTTCGGTGGAGATGAACATCCAGTCTCCTCCCACGCCGTGGTTCAAGGTCACGAACCAGGATCCGTCCCTGGCCGCGTTGTCGATTTCTGTCAACGCCGAATTGGTCGTGGCGTCGTCCTGGAGGATGAACGACGTCATGCTCATCCATTGCGAGGGCCGGGTGTTCCAGGCGAACTGGGCGTTGCCGCCGCAGGTGCGGGCGATGATGTTGTGCCGGTTGGCGATCCGGTTCACCAGCTCGTTGGTGTTGCAGAACGGGTAGGCCAGGGTGACCGATTCCACGGAAGGATCCAGGGCCTTGATCGCCGAATCCTGGAGGCGGATCTCCTGCTCGATCTTCGTCGAATCGAGCGCCGAAAGATCGGCATGGGAGGCGGTGTGGTTGGCCACTTCATGACCGGCTCGAGCGGCCTCTCTCCAGCTATCCAAGGTGGAATTGAAGTTGTAGCCGCCGGGCACGAAGAAGGTCGCGTGGATTTTGCGTTCTTCCAGGGAGGGGAAGACGTTGGCGATCTGGGAGGCGCAAGCATCGTCGAAGGTGAAGGTGACCGCACCCTTGTGCCCGTTCCAAGGAACCGTGGTCAACGGACCTGCGATGGTCGCCGCCGTGCACAGCAGGGCGAATTGTACGCATGCAACACACCGATTCATGTATTGGGTTCCCCATCAGGATCGAGACTGGTCCACTTCACCGAGCCCTAAAAATACCGAGTCCCAGCGAAGAACCGGAAACCCTTTCGTCGCCAAGACCGACCGTGGGGTTCACCTCCTCGACCTCCCCCGGCGAGCCGCAGCGATGCCCAGCATCGCCGACCAGAGAGTTCAACCCCTGCCCTCTCCACCTTCCGCCTTGGCGAGCCGCCGCGATGCCAAGCCACGCTGATCAGCGGGTTCAGCCCCTGCCCTCTCCGCCATCCGCCTTGGCGAGCGGAGCGATGCCAAGCCACGCTGATCAGCGGGTACTCCCACCTCCCTCTCCACCTTCCGCCTTGGCGAGCGCAGCGATGCCCAGCCACGCTGATCAGCGGGTTCAGCCCCTGCCCTCTCCGCCATCCGCCTTGGCGAGCCGCAGCGATGCCCAGCCACGCTGGTCAGAGGGTTCTCCCACCTCCCTCTCCGCCTTCCAGCGCTTGGCGAGCGAAGCGATGCCAAGCCACACCGTCCACCGCGTACAGGAAGCTGAGGCGGGTATCGGAGATGCAGACGACCAGCCGCGCCCCCCGAAGGCGTACGTGGTCGGTACGTCGAGAGGGGGCGCAATGGGAGTATGCGCTCCGAGACCCGCCTCAGCGGAAGAAGCGGGAGAGATCGACGGAGGAAATTCGGGTCACCGTCGGTGCGCCACCGGGCGTTTGCCAAGGCTCCCGGCAGGCGAACAGATCATCCGCCAGGGCCGACCGTTCCTCCGCGCCCAGTTCCTGCGTCCTGCGCAACGCCGCCGCCCGCGCATACCCGGCGGCAAACGCGCGGTGCAACGTGTCGCGGGACGGCCCTTCCTCGGCCACGGCCCCCAGTAGGTCCTCCAGGAGACCTTCGGCGTCGTCCTGGGGAATGGAGGCGGGCACGCCCCGAAGCAGGAGGGTGGTCCCCCCGAAGGGCTCGAGATCGAAGGACAGGGCGCGCAGATCCTCCAGATGGGCCAGCGCGGTCTGGCGCTCGCGCACGGGAAGATCGATGGGGCGCGGGAACAGCAACTGCTGGGAGGGAACCGCTCCCTCCCGCTCGAGTCCGCGCAGGGCTTGTTCGAAGAGGACCCGCTCGTGGGCGGCGCGTTGGTCGATGCACAGGAGCCCGCCCTGCAGCGGGCACAGCAGGTAGCCCTCGACCTGCAAGATCTGGATGCCGGCCTGCGAGAAGGCCCGCACCGGCTCGCTGGGCTCGGGGGCGCGTTGGGAGCCGGGGAAGGCCACGAGGGTGGGGTTGCGGGAGGCGAACAGGTCGCCCTGGTCCCGGGACGCGGGCGTGGGTGGGTCGAAGGCGGCCACCGGTGGACGGTCGTCGTCGAGCTCGCCCGCGGACGGGAAGGGGAACGCGTCCGGGGAGACGGAATCCGTCTGGGCATGGGGCGGCTCGGGTTCGAATCCCGGAAGGGCCGCGTAGCGAGGGGGCTGGGCTCCCTGGTCCTTGCCGTCCTCGGGGGAGGAGGGCGAGAACAGGGGCAGTTCCCCGCGCAGGTCGAGCGCCCCGGAGACGGCCTCGGAGACGGCGTGGAACAGCGGGCCTTCGGCCTGGAAACGGACTTCGCGCTTCTGGGGATGGACGTTGATGTCCACCTCCTCCAGGGGCAGGGTGATCTCCAGGACGCACACGGGATGGCGACCGGGATTGAGTCCGAGGCCGCGCGCCACGCCGCGCACCAGGACCCCCGCCTGGATGGGGCGGCGGTTCACGGAGAAGTGGGCCATGTCGGCCCGTCCGCGGTCGGTGCCCGCCCCTCCCACGAATCCGGTCACGGTGAGGTTGCCGTCGGACCACTCCACGGGGACCATGCCTTCGACCACGCGTCCCAGCAGGTCGCGCACCCGCATGCGGCGATCGCCGGCGTTCACGGCGAGAAGCTCGCGATCGCCGTGCGACAGACGGAATTCGACATCGGGTCGGGCCAGGGCCTGGCGGACCAGGGAATTCAGCACGCGTTGGGCCTCGGCTTGGGCGGTCCCGAGGAAACGACGCCGCACGGGGATCCCCGCGAACAGTCCGCGGACCTCCACGCGCGTGCCGCGAGGCCAGCCGGAGGGGGCGTCGGTGACGAGGTTGCCTCCGTGCACCACGATGGCCCGTCCTTCGGGCTCCGAGACGTGGCGCGTGTCGATGCGCAGCTCGGCGACCGAAGCCAGGGAGGACAAGGCTTCGCCCCGGAACCCGTAGGTGCCCACGTTGGCGAGATCCTCGAAGGCCACCATCTTGGAGGTGGCGTGGCGCAGCCAGGATTTTCGCAGATCTTCGGCGACCATTCCCGCTCCGTCGTCCTCCACCGAGATCAGGTCGAGGCCACCGCCTTCGAGCTTCACCCGCACGCGGCGGGCTCCGGCGTCGAGGGCGTTCTCCACCAGCTCCTTCACGGCGCTGGAGGGACGGTCGACCACCTCGCCGGCGGCGATGCGGTTGATGACCAGCTCGTCGAGGACCCGGATCACGGGAGACGCGCCAGGGGGACGGAGGGGCCGCGCCCGGCGCGGAGACCGGCGCGACGCGCCGGGCCGAGCCTGTCGGCGAGCCCGGAGGAGACCGGCCCCCGCAGGGGGAGGCGCCCGGAGATGCCGGAAATCAGGAGCACAGGGCCTCGAGGGTGGTCACGGTCTGTTCGCCCGTGGCGAGATCCTTGACTTCGACCTGGTCGGCGGAGACGCGGTCGGATCCGAGGAACACGGCCCGCTTGGCTCCGTTCTCCTGGGCGGCCTGCATCTGCTTGCCGAGTTTGCCTCCCCCGAAGGAAAATCCCACTTCGCGACCCGCCGCGCGCAGGACCGAGGCCGCGGAGGCGATGCGGGTCTCGTCGCTGTCGACGCTGACCAGCCAGAGATCGGGACCGGGGATGCCCGAGGGCAGCAGCCCCTTGTCCTTGAGGAGTTCGGCGATGACCACGTCGCCCATGCCGAAACCGACCGCGGGCAGACGTTCCCCGCCGAGCTTGGCGAGGAGGTCGTCGTAGCGGCCGCCGCCGGCGATGGCGCGCAGCGACCGGCCGACGTCGAACAGTTCGTAGACCACGCCCGTGTAGTAGGCCAGGCCTCGCACCACGGTGGGGTCGAAGCGGCACCAGTCGGACACGCCGTGGGACGCCAGGAGGGAGAACAGGGTCTCGAGTTCGGCGAGGGCCGCCTTGGCTTCCTCGGAGGAGACCAGGGGAGCGACCTCCGCCAGGGACTTGGCCTCGAAGAGGGCGTCGAGACGACGGATTCCGTCTTCCGAGAGGCCCGCGCCGGAGAGGCCTTCGACGAAGGCTTCCCGGGGGAGCTTCTCGCGCCGGTCGAGGGCGAGGTAGACGGGGGGCTTGTCGGTGCAGCCGAGTTCGTCGAGCAGGGTGCTGATCAGGCGGCGGCTGGAGATGCGCGCCACGACGTCGGAGGAGTTCAGGCCCAGCTCTTCGCAGATGCGGCAGGCAGCAGCGATCAGTTCGGCGTCGGCCGACACGGAGTCGGAGCCGAGGATGTCCATGTTGAGCTGGAAGAATTCGCGCAGGCGTCCGCGCTGCTGCTTCTCGTAGCGCCACAGCCGGGGCAGGGAGAACCACCGTGCGGGGCGGCGGAGGTTGCGGCCCAGCTGGTTGGCCAGGCGGGCCAGGGTGGGGGTCATTTCCGGGCGCAGGGCGATGTCGCGTCCGCCCTTGTCCTGGAAGTTGTAGAGCTGCCCCACGATCTCGTCGCCGGATTTCCCGGTGTACAGCTCGAGGTGTTCGAAGGACGGTCCTTCGTACTCCTGGAACCCGAAGCGTGCGCAGACGCGTCTCCAGGCGGAGAAAATGTGGTTCTGCACCGCCATGTCGGCGGGGTAGAAGTCGCGGGTACCCTTGGGTGGCTGGATCTTCTGGCTCATGAGACCCCCAAAGGTAGGTCGCCGAAGAGGTCTGCCGCAGGCCCGTCGGGATCGGCCTCCGCGACTCGACACTGGGGCGATCGGGAAGTCGGGATTACCTTTTCCTCCTCTCCCACGGAAGCCCTTCGCGGCGGCCATGGAAGTACCGAGTCGGTAGCTCAGTCGGTAGAGCAGCGGCCTTTTAAGCCGCGGGTCGCGGGTTCAAGCCCCGCCCGACTCATCCTCCCCCCTTCCGCGTCCGCTCCCCCGGAGCTGGACGCCCAGCGGAGAACCCACGTGCAGACCCTTCGCCAGCTCCTCGACGACCGCGGCCTGTTCCCTTCGTTGCGCGCCCTCGAACCCGCTTCCCCCTGGCGGGAAGTGGCCGGTCTCGACGGTTCCGCGCCGGCCGTCGCCGTGGCCTTGCGCCACCTCGCCCGCGGGGAAGGTGCACGCACCCTGGTGGTCGCCGAGGACGCGCGCGGCATGGAACGGTTGCGCGACGACCTGGGGGCCCTTCTGGGCGACGAGGCGGTGCTTCCCTTCCCGGGCCTGGAGGTCAAGCCCTACGAGTGGCGCAAACCCTTCGGGGCGGCGCTGGAATCGCGTCTGGTCACCCTCGAAGCGTTGGCCAAGCCGGGGCCCCGCCTGGTGGTGACCACCTTGTCGGCCTTCGGCCAGCGTCTTTCGGAGCCCGGACGGCTCGCCCGCGAGACCCTCACCCTGCAAAAGGGTGGGGAGGCCGATCTGGCCAGGATCCGTCGGCGGCTTGGCGAGATGGGCTACCGCGAGGAGCCTCTCTGCGAGGAGATGGGCGCGTTCTCCGTGCGCGGCGGCATCCTCGACGTGTTCGGCCTCGGGATGGACAATCCCGTGCGCGCCGAGCTTTGGGGCGACGAGATCGAATCGCTGCGCGAGTTCGACCTCTTCACCCAGCGCAGTCTCGGGGACCGGGCCGAAGCCGAGATCCTCCCCCTCGACGAGGGGTTGCCCGGCGAAGAAGCGCTGCAGGAAGGCCTGTTGGCCCTGCTGGAGGCCTTCCCGGGGGAGGATCGACGGTTCGAAGCCGAGCGGAGCCGTTTGGAGGACGAAGGGGACCGCACCGGATGGGCTTGGCAGCGCCCCTTCTTCGCGCGTCTGGATTGGAGCCTTCTCGACCACCTGGGCGACGGGGTCGAGTGTTTCCTGTTCTCGCCTCCTCCCCAGGAGGCCCAGGAGACCTTGCTCGACAACGCCCGATCGGCCTGCGCGAAGGCCCTCCAGACCGGACACCTGGTCGCGCCCGCCGAGGCGGTGTGGTTCCCGGGGGAGGAGCTGGCCGCACGGGTGGCCGCGGTGCCGTCCCTTCGGTTCACGGCCTTCCTCTCCGATCGGCCGGGTTCGGTACGGGTGGAGTGCCGCGTCCAGGAGCGCACGGGATCGGGCATCGGCGAGGCCGGAGCCCGCATCCGGGAACTGGCCAAGGCAGGGGATCGCGTCCACCTGCTTTCGGTGAACCAGGGGCAGGCGAACCGGTTGTCGGAAATCGTCGAGGATCTCCCGGTGGCGGGCATCGTCGTGGGACATCTGGCCGCCGGTTTCCATCTGCCCCAGGACGGGCAGGCCTGGTGGACCGACCACCAGATCTTCCATCGCTTCGCGCGCCGCGTGCGGCGGGTCAAGGGGCGGTCGGGCGCGGCCCTTCCCGACATCGAATCGCTCCAGAAGGGCGATTTCGTGGTCCACGAGACCTACGGCATCGGCAAGTACCTGGGCATCGAACGCATCCGCGCCGGCAACCAGGATGTCGACGTCCTGGTGCTCCAGTACGAAGGCAAGGATCGGCTGCGGGTCTCCATCTCCGACCTGGCCAAGATCCAGAAGTGGGGGAGCCGCGACGCGGAGCCGCCGCAACTGCACAAGCTGGGCGGCAAGACCTGGGACGTGCTGCAGGAGAAGACCCGCAAGGCCGTCGAGGAGATGGTCAAGGAGCTGGTGGAGCTCTACGCCAAGCGCTCCGTCGCGGTCCGCGAGGCCTTCCCCCCGGACGACCACTTCCAGACCGAGTTCGAGGACGCCTTCCCCTGGGATCTCACCGCCGACCAGGCGCGCGCCGTGGAGGAGTGCAAGATCGACCTCCAGGGGGAGCGTCCCATGGACCGGCTGGTGTGCGGCGACGTGGGCTTCGGGAAGACCGAAGTCGCGGTGAGGTCGGTGTTCAAGTCGGTGATGGCCCGCCGCCAGGTGGCCTTCCTGGCGCCCACCACCCTGCTGGCCAGCCAGCACGCCGCCACGCTGCAGGACCGCTTCGCCGACTGGCCCATCCGGGTGGAGCTGATGAACCGCTTCGTTCCAGCCAAGGAGCAGAAGCGGATCCTCCAGGACACCAAGGACGGCAAGGTCGACGTCCTGGTGGGCACCCACCGCATCCTCGCCAAGGATGTCGAATTCCGTCATCTGGGCCTGATGGTCCTGGACGAGGAACAGAAGTTCGGGGTCAAGCAGAAGGAACGGCTGAAGGAGATGCGCCACGAGGTGGACGTGCTCACCCTCACCGCCACCCCCATTCCCAGGACCTTGCACATGTCGCTGGCCGGGGCGCGCGACGTGTCGATCATCGCGACGCCGCCGCGCAACCGCCTGCCCGTGGGCACCCGGGTGCGGAACTTCTCCGAGGAGCGTCTCGGGGAAGCCCTGCGGGACGAGCTGGAGCGCGGCGGGCAGGCCTTCGTGGTGTCCCCCCGCATCGAAGGCCTGGAGGCGATCGCCCGCACCATCGAGGAGAACGTCCCCCAGGCGCGGGTGTGCGTGGGCCACGGACAGATGGGCGAGGACGAGCTGGAGCAGGTGATGGGGGCCTTCCTCGCCCGCGAATTCGACATCCTGGTGAGCACCACCATCGTCGAGTCGGGTCTCGACATCCCCTCGGTGAACACCATCTGCGTGATCGACGCGCACAAGTTCGGCCTGTCGCAGCTGCACCAGCTGCGGGGCCGGGTGGGGCGTTCCGACATCCACGCCTTCTGCGAGCTGTTCGTCCCCGACCTGGAGAAGCTTCCCCAGGACGCCAAGCGTCGACTGCAGGCCCTTGAGCAGTTCACCGACCTGGGATCGGGCTACGCCATCGCCATGCGCGACCTGGAGATCCGCGGCGCCGGGAATCTCCTGGGCCACAAGCAGCACGGGTTCGCCCACGCGGTGGGGTTCGAGACCTATTGCCGCATCCTCAAGGAGGCGGTCGACCAGCTCGCCGGCACCGAGAAGGCGCGCGTCCCCCTGGAGCCCCGCATCGAGCTGGACGGGGACGCCTTCCTGCCCGAGTCGTACATCGAGGATTCGCATGTGCGCATCCAGCTGTACCAGCGCATCGCCCGTCTGACCCGGACGGCCGAGATCGACGCCATGGGAGCCGAGTTGCGCGACCGCTTCGGTCCGGTGCCCGAGACCGCGGCCCTGGTGCTGCGCATGGCCGCCGCGCGCATCGCCGCCCGCGACGCCGGGGTGGCGGTGGGCGGGATCGCCCGCGGCCGCATGATCCTGGAATTCGACGAGGCCTGGAGGCCATCCCTCGAGGAACTCAAGGAGCGCGCCAACGGATTGCGGCCCAAGATCGAATGGCTCTCCATGGCCCAGCCCTTGCGCATGGTCGCCGACCTGACCGGATATCCCGGCGTGCGCGGGCAGGACGAGTTCCTCGCCATCCTGCGGAAGTTGGCGGGGGAGAAGCCCGCCTAGGTTCGCAGGATCCGGCTCCCCGGGGGGAGCCTCACCTCCGTCGCGGCAGGAGCACGGCGGCGCCGGGCCTCTGGTTGGCGAAGGTCATCCGGATCCAATCGGGGGATCGGGCCGCGGCCTGGGCCCACACTTCGTCGATGGAGCCCAGGAAGTGCTTGGCGGGAAGGCCGACGGAATCCGTCGAGGCGCCGATGCGGAAGGGGTTGGATCGCTTGCCCGAGGCGTCGGGATCCCACAGCGAGGAGGAGTCGGCGGGCACGCCGTCGACGAAGAGCGACACCAGGGAATCGCGCACCACCATGGACAGGTGGGTCCAACGCGCGGTATCGGCCGGGGCGAGGCTGTAGCGTCCTCCGTCGGGGGCGCTGCGGTGGTTCTTGGCGTACCACGAATTCTCCGCCGACCACAGCGACTGCACGGTCCAGTCCTTCTGGAACTTGATGAAGTAGTCGCCGTCCCCTTGCCCGATCAGGAAGCGGCTGGTGGCGAAGTCGGTCAGACGGGCCCAGCAGGAGATCGTGTAGGGGCCGCCCACGGGGAAATCCAGCGCGCCCGTCGTGGATCCGGGGATGTCGACGAAGCTGGTCCGGCCATCGAACGAGGAGGCGTGCCCGACGACGCCCCGGGTCCTTCCGAGCCCCTGCGCGGAGCCCGGGAAGTTTCCGGTCCAGTCCCGGATCGTGGTCGAGGAATCCCCCAGACCCCATGCCGAGACCCATCCCTTCGAGGTCGCGAAGGGCGACGGCGGAACGGAGCGGGGAAGGGGGATGCCCCAGGAGAGCACCAGGTCGACGGAATCGCCGGGAGCGTCCAAGGTGTCGAGGAGGGTCCACAATGCGCCCGAGCGGATGTTCGGATCCCATTCGGCGAGGGCCAGCGGGAGGAGGCGGCCGTCGGGGCGGGAGAGGCGCAGGTCCGAACCGTCGGGGAGCGCCCGATCGAAGCCGACCCAACTGGAATCGAGCCGCAACAGGACCGGGAAGTCCAGGAGGGCGCTGGAGAGGCCGCCGTCGAGGGGGACGGTGAAGAGGGCGGAATCGCGGGTGTATCCGGCCGAATCGGTCCGACCGGAACGGATGGTCCTGCTGCGGGAGATCAGGGTGTCGATCCGGAGGGTGCGCGCGAGGCGGACCTCGCCGGACCATCCGTGGGGAAGGTCCGGGACCAGGATCTCCCCCTGGTCGGGGCGAACCGGGATCGCCAGATCCAGCCCCGTGAAGTAGAGCGTTCCCGAGGACCGGGGGGCGAGCGCGACGACCATTGCCCCCGGGGGGGCCAACGTGTCGGAGGGGACGGAATCCGTCAGGTCGGCGCGGAGCTGGACGAGGTTCCAAACCGACGTCCCCGACGCCGGGTCCCGCGCCAGCACGGAGGTGGGGCCCGCGGGGAGGTCGGAGCAGGAGAAGCGTCCGTCGGCGTCGGTGGAGGTGGTCCAGCCCGGATGGATCGGTCCCCACGGGGGAAGGCTGTCGGGGCGGCAGGTGATCCATGCGCCGGTCGCCGGGGCTCCCGAGGCGTGGAGAACGCGTCCGACGGCTTGGGCGTTGCCCGTGTTGGCGCTGTTGCCCGCCACGCGTTCGGATTCGGCGCAGGACAGGAGGAGTGCGGCCGAGACGGCGACGGGAATCGAACGAGCGGCGAGCGTCATGAGCCGGAATCCTGGGGACGGACAGGGGAGGTGAGCGGAAAGAGCGCCAGGGTCATCTGGTAGACGCGATCGGCGTCGGGGTCGGCATCGGCGAGTCGGGCGATTTCCGCGCGCAGTTCGGTGAGCCGGTCGCAGACGAGTCGGTAGGTTCTTTCGGAGATGCCCAAGGTCACCCCGCTGACGTTGCGTTGGTCGGGGGCGATCTCCTCCAGGCTGTTTCCCGCCAGTGCCAGGCAGTCGCGGTGGAAGTTGCGGATCGCGGGATGGCCGACTTCCGCGGGTGTGGTCACCGCGCGGGACGTGGCCTTCCACAATCCATCGGGAGACTGCTCCACCAGGCCGCCTCGTTCCAGGAGCTTCACGGATTTCCGCACGACGCTCGCCGATTGCGGTGGGTGGAGGCGTTTGCCCAGGGCTTCCCAGTTTCCCGTGTCGGGGAACATCTCCAGGAGGGAGCGGATGGCCAGATGGTGCCATTGCGACAGCACTTCCCGGTGGACATCGGTGAGCAGGCGCGGCTGGCTGGCGTTGCGCGACTTGGCGAGGGCGTGTTGGACCTGGCCCCATGCCTGCTCCCGTTCTTCATCGGACTTGGCCTGATTGTATTGCACCAGAGCGACGAAGTAGTCCAGCTCCTTTCGGGAGAGGTCGAGAGCGGTCGCCAGTCGCGTTGCGCCCTCGAGGCTGAGGCCGCGATCCCCGCGCATCACGCGCAACAGGAAGTCGCGCGCCTTGAACCCCGCTCGCTGGGCGAGGACGCCGTAGGAGTACCAGGTATGGACGGCTTTGCGAACCTGGAAGGTTTCGCGCAACCACAGGCGATAATCGGTGTATTCCCAGACGGAAGGGAACACCGCAGGGGGAGCCATCGGGGGCTTCCCAGGTCGGGGAGTGTGTTTGGAATTCACCGATCCGCTTTCCATGTGTCTGGGAAGATCGGTTCCGCGCGAGGGTTTTCGCTGGGAATTCGGGGAAAATCGTTGTCTAAGCTTTGTGGAATCGAAAGAATCCCTGCTGGGAAGGGGGATGGTGGGGCGGGGCGAGACCTTCCCGGAGATCCACGAAAATGACGATAAATTCGCTCATTGGTGGAGGTCGTGTCCTGGGGATATCGGACAAAGAGGGGCGTTTGTGTTGTCCAGGAAGTTTGAAAAAATGGACAACATTCCTCGAAACACTCCATTCCTGAAGGATGCCCTCCAGGCATCGGAAAGTTCCGGTTGTTCCCCGCAAGAGATGCCGCGGAGGTCACCGAGGAGGCAGGGTCAAATGGATCGGAGAGGTTCCCTCGCGACGGAGTTCCAGATAGGATACGCCCGCCTCCGACCGGGTTTCTCTCGGGATCTCCAGGATCCGATCGTGGGAAACTTTCCGGAATGTGGCGAGGTGGCGTCCCCGCGCATCGATCCACGATGCGGTCCAGAGATCCTCCTGGGGGACCTGGACCTCCAGACGATCGGGGAAGCGGCGGACGGTGGGGCGAACGGCCGAGGAAACCTCCCGGTCGGCTCGGGTGGGGGCGAGGGCGGCGAGGTAGTCCGATTCCATGCCCAGAAGCGTGGTGCCGTAATCTCCCGCCCATTGGTAGCCGGTCTGGCGCTCGAGGGAAATGGAGGAGAAGTCCCGGGTCTTGATCCCGTCCCGATCGCAGAAGAATGGCTGGTCCCCGGTCACGTCGTAGAACCGGTACCACATGTTCCTGCCGGCCGCGGTCGAGAAGACGCCCTTGCTGAAGGTCATGTCCTTCACCAGGGTCGATTTGTACCAGGCGATGGCTCCCTTCACGGCCTTTTGGATCTCGGGGGTCTGGTCGGGCCAAGCCATCAGGAAGTACACGATCCCGACGGACTCGCTGCCGGATTTCGAGGCCAGTTCGTAGGCGCGGGCGGATGCCGGAGCGTAGGTGGACGGGTCGTGCTGAGCGCACCAGACGGTGGGCTTGCCATTGTCCACGATCTGGGATTTCAAGGCGAAATCCACCGAGGCGGCGAGGGCCGTCTCCAGTTTTGTGCGGTCGGACGACGAGACGATGTCGGTGTGGAACGGGGCTTTGCGATCCACGATGTCCTTCACCAGCACCATCAGCCGGATCATGGCATTGTCGTTGTAGGTGGCCATGTCCGAGTAGTTGCCGCGCTTGGGATGGACCTGCGGCCATCCTCCCTTGGGAAGCTGGGAGGCGAGGATGAAGCCGATCGCCTTGCCGAAGGAATTCTTGAAGAGGGTCTTGTTCGTGCTGGAGGCGGTGGCGGCATAGCGCGTGGCCAACAGGCGCATTTCCTGGACCGTGGCGTTGTTGTCGTAGGTCCCCAGGGGTGTTCCGTTGGAACTTGTCCACGAGGAGAGAGGCGCCTTGCCGTCCCAAGGGGCCGTGTAGTTGGATGCCTCGGCCTTGCTGAATCCTCCGTGGGACATCTGCCAGGTGGTGAGGTTCGCGGTATAGGTGTCGAGGTCCATGGATCCTGCCGCCGTGGTGAGTTCGCCGAAGCCGCGGTACTTGTCCAAGGACGTCAGCACTTTGGCGGGCGGGGTGTAGGCCGCAGCCGGCAGGAGTCCGCAGCACAGCACGAACCACATCGTCCGTTTGGCGGAAAGTGGACGGCGTCGCTCCAGGGGGGCGGGCGCGGAAGCGATCAGGCGGGTGGAGTTCGGGAGGGAGCGGGAGCCTTCGGAAGAGCTCCAACGGTCGGAGCGATCGGAGAGGGAGAACTCCTCCCCCTTGTTGTCCGCTTTCTTTCTCGATGGAGAACAGGTCAACATCACGGAACCTCGTATCGGGATTGGAATCACCAGTCGGAAAGGCGAGGAAACATCGCCATCTTGCAGGAGGGAATCTGGATCCCGAGATCGGTTCGGGCCGATGGTTTGGTCGCGACCTGTTGTCCGAGGAACATGGAGGGAATGCCTTCCGAGGATTCGCGGGGAACGGTATGCCCTGGAAGTCCCCGTGGTGCCATGGGAAGAGGGTCGATGCCGCCGAGGAATCGCCGAGCGGTGTCAGACAACGGATTTCCCCGCCACCGGGAAAATCCCCGGAAGGCACGGTTCAGCGCGTCTTGGGCTCCTGGGCCGGGCCTCCGGACACGGACCATCGCCCGCGGCCTCCCTGCTTGGCCACGTACAACGCCTCGTCGGCCTTCTCCCAGAGCTCCTGCCAGTTTCCCGCGTGGTGGGGGAACAAGGAGATGCCCACCGAAAGACCGATCTCGATCAGACGTCCGTCGGGGAGGGCGACCGGTGCGTTGCGGACCTCTTCGATGAGCCGACCGGCCATGCGTCCGGCTTGCTCGCGGTTGAGTCCCGGGACCAGGATGGTGAATTCGTCCCCGCCTTTGCGGCAGGCGATGTCGCCCACGCGCAGGGTCTGGCGGATCCGGTCGGCCACCCGCAGCAGGACCTCGTCCCCCACGGGATGCCCGAAGGTGTCGTTGATGTTCTTGAACCGGTCGAGATCGAGCATCAGCAGGCCGGTGCTGTCCTTGCGCCGACGGGAATTGGCCAGTTCCTCCTTCACGCGTTCGGTGAAGTACCCGCTGCGGTAGAGGCCCGTGAGGTCGTCGCGCAGGGCGGCATCCCGCAGCTTCTCGAACAGCCGGGCGTTCTCCAGCGCCAGCGCGGCCTGGGCGGAAAGGTCGACAAGGGCCTGGATGGCATCGCGGGGCGGGGGTTCCAGCGAGTAGATGTTGTCGGCGAAGACCACTCCCAGGCGGCGCGAGCCCATGCGGATGGGGATCCAGAGCCCGGGAAGGTGCGGGTGCGGGACCGGGGTGTCGTCGAGGTCGGGGATCTCGGGGATGTGGACCAGGTTGAAGACGCCGAATCCGGCCCGGGCGCACAGGGCGCGTCGGACGGTGGTGGAGTCGTCGTCGAAGACGAAGATGCTGGCGCGGTCGAAGCCGAGTTCGTTGGCCGCCATCGTCACGAAGGTTTCCAGAAGCAGGTGGCGGCCATCCAGGCCGGTCAGCTCGCGGCTCATGCGCGTCACCGACTTCAGGAGGAAACCCGCGCGTTCGGATTGCCGCGCATGCTGGACGTAGAGGACCCCCAGGGAAAGGCTGCGCGCCAGGCGATGGGTGCGCTCCTCCAGGTGGCTCGGCAGGGGGGCGTAGCTCACCAAGGCGAGCATGCCGGCCATCTGGGAGTCGGCGTGCAAGGGGACGAGGATTTCCCACTGCTCGCCCTGCTGGTGCTGGAAGGCTTCGCGCTTGACCGTCAATTCTTCGGGAAGCTGGTAGAGCGGGATCAGGTCCGAGCCCTGCTGGCCCCCATCGTGGTCGACCGCGGCTTCCTCGCGGAGGATGCGCTCCACCGGATCGAGCAGATAGATGCGCACCTGCTCCAGATCGCTGGACAGGCCTTCGAGGATGGTGGAGCAGGCCGCCTGGAAGGCGCGGAAATTGGTGTCGCCCGTGCTCATGGCGATGGCTGCGCGAGTCCCCAGGGCGGCGAGGTCCTGGGTCTCGAACTGGGGCAGATGGGGAAGCCCTGCGCCCGAGGGATCGCGGTGGCTGGTCATGTGTCGATGTCCCAGGCCAGTTCCAGGATGGAGCGCAGTTCCTGGTCGGTGGATTCGGCGGCCGCCAAGGCCTTGGCGTCGAAGGATTCCCCGGCGAGCATGCGCCACAGGAGGTCGGACACCCCCCGTGCCAGCACCCGTTCGATGGTGGTCCACATGGGGTGCGCCGGATAAGGTTGGGAAGAGGCGAGCATCTGGCGCAGACGAACCATGTCGGGATGGTCGCCGTGGCGCTCCCAGAGGGACCCCTCGTGGGCGGGAGGATCGCCGGAGATCTGCGTCCAGGGGTCCATGAAGGTGTCGGAGGTCAGGAACCGGACCAGTTCCCAGGGGAGCTCGCGACGTCCGGCCTGGGCCGAAACCGCCAGCACGGAGCCTCCCCCGCGGCGTGCCGGTCCGCAGGGACCGTCGGGAATGGGGAGGAAGGTGACCGGGTGACGGGATTCCATCCCGGCGGTCGGGTCGACGAGTTTGCGGACCACCATCCAGGGATTGCCGATCAGGAAGGCGTACTTGCCTTCCTGGTAGAAGTCCATGGTGAGGCGGTAGGGTTGGATGGCCCCCGACTCTCGGCTGGTGTGGTTGGTTCGCAGCACTTCCCCGAGGAACTCGAACCCCGCGCGCACGGAAGGGTGGGCCAGGACCGGGCCATTCGCCACCAGGAGGCTCGGCAGATCCCAGCCTCCGGAGGCCAGCCACGGATAGACGTTGTGCAGGGTCCCGGGCTCGGGGCGGCAGGTCACCCCCAGGGGGAGGGGATGGCGGGGATCGACATCCTCCGGATTGGCATCCTGTGCCAGATTCCGGCAGATCCTGAGGAACCCCTCCCAGTGGGAGAGCGAGGAGAGGGTGCAGGCTTGGCTGTCGAGGATGTCCTGCCGGGCCACCAGTCCCGAACCTTCGGCGACCCAGGGCACCCCGAAGACCTTGCCGTCGTGCCGGACCGTCTCGGCCATCCAAGGGGCGATCAGGGGTCGGTCGTCGACGCCGGTGGGTACCTCTGCCAAGAACCCCAGATGCCCGAGGGTGGAGGTCCAGGAAGTTCCGACCTGCAGCACGTCCGGTGGATCGCCGCGCTTGAACGCGCGCATGATCTCCGCCCAGGCGATGCTCCAGGGAAGGACACGGATCTCCAGGGGCAGCCGGGGGTGGGCTTTGCGGAACGCCGCCGCGGCGCGGGCAAAATGTTTGTTCGTTCTGGACCCTACCTGGGTAGGCATGAGCCAGATGCGGAGTGTGTCCTTGGCCATCTCGGGAGCTTTGTTGATCTCCGATGATACCTCTTTGTCGGCCACTTTGCCGTTCCGTTTTCACAATTCCTGTCTCTTTGGCACCCTCCGAGCCGGGAAACTGCAAGACCTTCCCCCGGGAAGGGGGGCTTGGCAACGGTTTCCGGCCGACACGCATTGACGCGTGCGGGGGCAAGTTCCTATCGTGTCCGCCGCTCACGGGTCTGCGCAAGCAGGCTCCGGGCGGTCGAGATCGGCCGTCCCGGAGACCGGGAATGCCGTCGAAGCGGCAGCGGACCAGCCACTGTGAGAGGCTCCCATTCCTTCCGGAATGGATCGGCCCCGGAATGCCACTGGTCCCCGATGGGGGGCTGGGAAGGTCGGGAGAACCGAAACGCCTCGAGCCAGGAGACCTGCCCGGAGCGCCGCCACGTTCGTGACGGCATTTCCACCACGCCTCTGGACCTAGGCTGGGATGCACACTCTCCTTTTCCAAATCGCCGGATTCCTGATCGCCTCGTCCGGCCCCTCGGCTGCGATGGACGCGGGGTTCCCCTCCCTCCAGGACACCTCCCGAACGATGGAGGGGGCCGATCTTGCCGGATCGGATTCCCTGGTGGTGGAAAGTGCCGGCGATCCAGGGCAGTCCTCTTCCAGGCCTTCGGGCGACGCCCGGATCGAGGGGGGAACCGTCGAGGGACGCTCCCGGGGGCTTTCCCGTCGTCGCATCGAGCGCGAGGAGCTGCAGCGGTCGGCCTCGCTTCCCGAGGCGTTGTCGCGCCTCCCTGGAGTTCTGGTACGCAGCGCCGGCGGGGTGGGAGGATTCAGCCAGGTTTCCATGAGGGGGTCTTCGGCGCGCCAGGTCGAGGTGTGGCTCGACGGCATTCCCCTGGGTGGATCCACGGGATCGGCCGTGGATCTGGGCATCGTGGCTCTGGATGGGTTGGAGCGCGTGGAATGGAGCCAGGCCACCCAGGCGGGGGTTCCGCGCATCGAATTGGTCTCCCGGCACGCCTTCCTTCAGAGGGGGGCCGCCTTGCGGGCAGGGTCCTTCGGGGATCGAGCCGTGTCGGCCTGGTGGGGGGCCCCCTCGGCTCGGATGTCGGCCAACGCCTGGATGGAACGATCCGACAACGATTGGCCGTTCCCCTGGGACAACGGGACCCGCTACAACCGGTCCGACGACCGACTCGTTCGCCTGCAGGGGAACGACTACCTCGGCTACGGGGCTTCCACGCTCTGGCGTCCCACCGAGGAACTCCAGGTCGCCTTGAGGGCGGAATCCTCCGACAAGGGGATCTCGGCTCCATGGATCGAGGAGCCGTCGGCGCGGTGGACCCGCCAAGCCGCGCAGGGCAGTACCCGTTGGGGCGCCGAGATGGGGGCGTGGAGAGGCGAGGCCTTTCTCGAAGGCCGGCGCATGTTCGGTGCCTGGGCCGACCAGGGGAGATCCCTGGGGTGGGAAAGCGATCTACGCACCGAAGAGGATGCCGCGATGCTTCGTCTCCGCGGTCGAATGGTCCGCGACCAACGGGACTGGAACGGGTGGTCCCTGGAGCTGGAAGGTCGGGAGGAATGGTCACGCCGTCGCAGCCTGGGGGTCGATCGCGTGGTCTCGACTCCCGACGGTTCCCGGCGGTCCGGGGCGGTGGAACTCGGATGGCGAGGCGAGGAGAGCGGACATCGCTTCGGCGGGGAGGCGGGCTTTCGTCGGGATTTCCTGCGGGACGAGATGGACTCGGAGCGGGGCTTGTCGAGGTGGGTCGAGGGGGGCTTCCGCCGTGCGCGGGCCGTGGATCGCTCCGCCGCCCGCCTCTGGACCCGTCCCCTGGAGCCCATTACCGTGGAGCTTTCGGGAGTCCGCTACCGGAGAGCCCCCGACTTCTCCGAGTGGATGGGAGACAACGGGACCGGGCTTCCCAATCCAGACCTTCGGGAGGAGGAGACCACCCAGGGGGAATTGGGGGCTCGCTGGAAACGGTCCTCGCTGGAACTGGGCGTTTCGGGATGGGTCGCCGGCTACCGGGATCCCATCGGAGTCGTCCAGCGGGGCTCCTCGCCGCTCACGCGCCACGAGAACCTTCCGGGGTACCTGGTCCGTGGCGCCCAGATGGAGGCGCAGTGGGCTGGCGATCGCCTCTCCGTACGGGGGAACGCGACATGGCAGAAGGCCCGGGTGGAGAACTCCAACCCCACGCTCGACGGTGCGGAACCGCGGCGGGTTCCCCGCTGGAAGGCGTTCACCTCGATCGGGTACGGTCCGTGGAAGGGGCTGCGTGCGGGATGGACCCTCGACGCCCAAGGGGAGTCTTGGGCCAACGAATTGCAGCTGCCTGAAGACCGACTCCCCGGAAGGTTGTTGCACGGCCTGTGGGCCCGCTGGACCCGAGGAGGATTCCTCCTGTGCGGGAAGCTCGACAACCTCACCGACGAACACCCCGAGGACTGGGCGGATCTCCCCCTCTCGGGGCGCCGCTATTCCTTGACGATCCAATGGAACACCACACCCTCCCTTCCTGGAGAAACTCGATGAAATCCCTTCGTTTGACGTCCCTGTTCGGCTTGGCCTTGCTCGCGGGCCTTCTCAGCTCTTGCGACGACGAGGTCCTCCAACCGGTCTCGGACGAGGTCGAAACCCTCGATCTGTCCCGCTACATCGCCTCCGAAGGGGGAAAGACCGGGAAGGCTCCCGGGATCCTCGGGTTCGCCTCCTGGAACGGCCATCTCTTCGCTCCGCTGCAGCGTCTGGGAAGCGATTGGAAACCTCTCGACACCAGTCTGGTGGTGGAGATCGATCCCGCCTCGCGCAAGGTGGTCCGCTCCATCGCCCTTCCCCTGAAGAACCCGTATTCCATGAAGCGCGCGGGCTCCAAGCTGTATCTGGCCTGCGTGGGAGCCTGGACCGATGCTTCCTACCAGAACGTCCTGGACGGCGGTGTGGTGGAGGTGGATCTTTCCACCGGAGCCACCAAGGTGCTGGCGCGGGAGAGCGAACTCGGCGGCAACGTCTCCGACATGCAGATGGTGGGGGAGAAGCTGTATGTGGTGGTTTCGACCTCCTGGCCGAATTCCCACGTGGCGGTGGTGAAGTCCGGGGCCGTCGTGGACACCCTGCCGGGGATCGATCTGGCGGGAGGCATGCAGGCCAACGGAAAGAACCTCTTCGTGGCGGTGCGCGCCGACAAGCCCTTCGTGGCCGTGGTCGATCCGGCTTCCGACTCCATCGTCGGCAAGATGTCCACCGCCATCGAACCCACCGAAATGGATTTCCTGTCCAGCGGGAAGTTCGCCATCCTCGCCACCAACTACACCGTACAGCTGGGAGCCTTGCTGGTGTCCGACTCGGCGGCCAAGGGTGCCAAGCCCGCCACCCAGGCGGGATGGTCCACCTCCAACCTCGGCATGAGCGTGCAGGGAGATGTGGTGTACGTGCTGGATCGCGGACGCGGGACCGTGACGGGGTTCCGGGGTGGCGACAAGGATCAGGTGGTGTTCGACTGGAACGCAGGATCCCCCGCCAATCCCTACGATGTCGCGGTCCTCGGCGGGGAGATCTGGGTCGCCTGCTACGACCTCTCCGTGGTCAAGATCCGCAAGCTGTGAAATCCGTGATCGAGCTTTGGCTGGTCCGCCACGGGGAATCGACCTTCAACGCCGAAGGTCGATACGCCGGGTGGTCCGATCCCGAACTGACTCCCGCCGGGGAGGAGATGGCCCGCGCCCTGGCCGCGCCCCTCGGGAGCGTCGCGTTCGACGGAATCTGGCGATCCGACCGCGTGCGGACGGCGGAGACGGCTTCCCTGGCGGGGTTCCCCTCGGCGCGGGTGGACGAGCGCCTGCGGGAGATCCATTTCGGGGACCTGGAGGGGCTCACCTACTTCCAGGCCGGGGAGGAGTGGCGGCACAGGCTGCGCTCCTTCGACGATTTCGAGGCGCCCAACGGGGAATCCATCCAGGAACTGCGCCAGCGAGTGGAATCGTTCCTCGGGGAGCTGGGGCCCGGTCGGCACCTGGTGTTCGGCCACGGGGGATGGATCCGCTGCGTGATCGCCTCCTGCGGCGACAGCCGGTTCCCCGACAAGGCCGAAATCGTGCGCGTGGATTGGACGGCGCGCCGGATCATGGAGTAGAGGCATGGGAAAGGCGCTGATGGTCTGGGGATGCACCTCGGACGCGGGAAAATCCCTGATCACCGCGGCCCTGTGCCGGTGGTTTTCCGACCATGGCTGGAAGACGGCCCCCTACAAGGCCCAGAACATGAGCAACAACGCCCGGGTCGCCGAAGGGGGGGAAATGGGGTGCGCCCAGCACTTCCAGGCCTTGGCGGCGCGACGCGTCCCCGACGTGCGGATGAACCCTGTCCTGCTCAAACCAGAACGGGACACGGCATCCCAGGTGGTGGTGATGGGGCAGGTGGATCGGGAAATCGCCCGATTGGACTGGAGGAGCCGGTCCGGGCACCTCTGGGAGCGTGCCCGGACTCCTCTGCGGGAACTTCTGGCGGAAAACGACCTGGTCATCCTGGAAGGGGCGGGATCGCCGGCCGAGATCAATCTCGCTTCCTGCGACTACGTGAACCTTTCGGCCGCCCGGGAGGCGGGCGCCGTCTGCCTGCTCGTCTCGGACATCGACCGCGGTGGCTCCTTCGCCCATCTCTACGGGACCTGGGCGATGTTGCCGGAGGACCTGCGCGGGGCGGTGAAGGGGTTCGTGCTGAACAAATTCCGCGGCGACGCGTCGCTTCTGTCCCCCGGTCCCCAGATGTTGGCCGAACGCACGGGAGTGCCGGTGGTGGGCGTGGTTCCGCGCGTGGAGCACGGCCTGCCCGACGAGGACGCGGTGGCCCTGGACCATTTCCCGAGCCCGGTGGGGGAGGTGCGCTTCGAAGTGCGTGTGGTGGCCTGGCCGCGCATCTCGAACTTTGACGAATTCCGTCGTATGGCCCAGTGGCCGGGGGTCCGTCTGGCCCCGGCGCGTTCCCCCGAGGATCTCCGGGGAGCCGACCTGGTGATCGTGCCGGGCTCCAAGAACACCCCTTCCGACCTCGCCTGGATGCGCGGACGGGGGATCGACCGCGTCCTGGCCGACCTGGCCGCGGCGGGAAAACCCGTCCTGGGAGTGTGCGGAGGGCTGCAGGCGCTGGGAGCCACCATCGAGGATCCCGCGGGCGTCGAAGGGGAGGCCGAGGGCCTCGGCCTCCTGCCGCTGCGCACCGTCCACGATCCCCGCAAGCGCGTCGAACGCACCTGCGCGCGGGTTCCGACCTTGGGCGGATTCTGGGCTCCGCTGTCGGGTCTGGAAGTCCGGGGATACGAGATCCGCACGGGATCCTCCACCGACGGGTCGGGCGAAGGGCTGTTCTTCCAGCGCGGGAGCGTGCTGGGGACGTACCTCCACGGCATGCTCGAGGACGGGGAAGTCCTGACCCGGCTCTTCGGTCCCGACCCGGATGGCGTCGATCCCTTGGAGAAGACCTTCGACGACCTCTCTTCCCTCCTCGACAGGTGCCTCGACATGGCGACCATTTCCTCGTGGATCGATCCGCCCTCCGGTGGAACCTCCGACGCACGCCCGGCCGCGTCCTCCGTCCCGGCGACCGGCGCCTCCCGCTTGTGCGTGCTCACCGGCGGAGTGCGATCGGGCAAGAGTCGCGAAGCCGAGCGGTTGGCCTCGTCGTGGGGGGGCGACTCGGTCTCCTTCCTGGCGACCGCCCAAGGTCTGGACGAGGAGATGCGCGAACGCATCGGGAAGCATCGACGCGATCGGGACGGCCGATGGGAGACCGTGGAAGAGCCGCTGGACGTGGCCTCCGCGCTGCGCCGTTGCACCCGCCGGGTGGTCCTGCTCGACTGCGTCACCCTGTTGGTCTCCAACCTCCTCCTGGCGGGGGGATCCGATGCGGTGCGATCCGGGATCGAGGATCTCCTGGCCGCCTGGCGGGAGAGCGGAAGGGATCTGGTGGTCGTCACCAACGAGGTGGGTCTGGGAATCGTCCCGGACAACGCCCTCTCCCGCGAGTACCGCGACCAGCTCGGTTGGGCCAACCAGCGTCTGGTGGAAGCCTCCACCGAAGCCTGGATGATGGTGGCCGGTCGGAAATTGTCCCTATCCTGAACGTCCCTTCCCCGTATCCACGGACGCACGCGTCCTTCCCACCCCAGGAGAACCCCATGCAACGCTCCACCTTCGACCCTCCGCGTCTGGAACTTCCCCAACAGCGCCAGAGGAACCTGCTCAAGATCCCCGGATCCCTCGGCAAGCTCGAGGACATCGGGTGTCGCCTCGGTGCCATCCAGCGCACCGATCGCCCCGTCCTGGGGAAGGCCGCGGTCGTGGTCTGCTGCGGCGACCACGGGGTGGTGGCCGAAGGGGTGGCTGCCTTCCCTCCGGGGATCACCCGCATGCAGGCTTTGAACTTCCTGGAGGGAGGGGCGGCGGTGAACCAGATCGCCCTGGCCAGCGATGCCGAGGTGTGGGTGGTGGATGCCGGATGCTCGGGTGGACCCCTGGATCCCCGCGACCGTCTGGTCGGTCCCCGGGTCCGGCCCGGTGCCGGCAACATCGCCGTCGAGCCGGCCATGTCCCGCGAAGAGGCCTTGCAGGCCATCGAACTCGGGCGCGAGGCGGTCCGCCGTGCCGTGAAGGCCGGCGCGACCATGCTGGCGGCGGGCGACATGGGAATCGGCAACACCACCCCCGCGGCCTGTCTCACGGCGGCCTTCCTGGGACGCTCCGCCGACCAGGTGACGGGGCGGGGCTCGGGCATGGACGACCTCGGCCTGGCTCGCAAGACCACCGTGGTCGCCTGTTCGCTCTCCCGCGTCACGGCGGTTCTCGGCGATCTGACCCGAGCCGATCCCGTGGATGTCCTCTCCCAGGTCGGGAGCCTGGAGATCGCCGCCATCGCCGGGGTGTATCTCGAAGGCGCGCGGCTCGGGCTGCCCCTGGTCGCCGACGGGTTCCCGGTCACCTCCGGCATCCTCGCGGCCGTCCGCATGGATCCCTCCGTCGGAGACCATCTGTTCGCCGGGCACCAGTCGATGGAGCCCGGGCACGCCCTCCAACTCCAGGATCTGGGCCTGGAGCCCATCTTCCGCCTGGAAATGAGGCTGGGGGAAGGGACCGGAGCGGTTCTGGCCTTCCCGGTGCTCCGCGCGGCCGCCCAGGTGCTGGCGGGGATGGTCACCTTCGCGGACGTGGGCCTGGGGTCCCCGTGAATCCCTTCTGGCTGGCCTGGACCTTCCTGACCATCCTGCCCGGTCCCGGCAGGGGCGCGGCGACGCAGTCGGAATTCGTCCGCTCGCGGACCTGGTACCCCTTCGTCGGAGGGGTGTTGGGAGCGGTCTGGATGGGAATCCACGTCGGCGCCCTCCGTCTGGGGATTCCTTCCGGGATCCAGGCCTGGGTCGTCCTCGCCGCGATGCTGGGGGCCACGGGATTCCTCCACCTCGACGGACTGCTCGATGCGGCCGACGCCCTGCTGGTCCCCAAGACGCCCGAAGATCGTCTGCGCATCCTCAAGGACGTGCACATGGGATCCTTCGCCTTCGGGGTCGGAGGGCTCTGGCTCCTCGGAATGTTCCAGGGTCTGCTCCTGCTGCGCGATCCGTGGCTGCTCCTGGCCCTGCCCGTCCTCTCCCGGGGGGCTTTGCTGGGGCCCATCCACCTGTTCCCCTACGGGCGTCCCCTGCCGGACGACCCCTCCTCCCTGGAGCCCGGGAAGGGCATCGGGTGGATGGGCTGGTTCCTGGCTTCGGTGCCGTTCCTGGCGGCCTGCTGGTTCCAGCCCCTGGCCGCCGGAGTGGTCGTCGGTGTGCAACTGCTCTTCGCCCTGTGGGCCGCCCGCCGTCTCGGCGGGGGCATCACGGGCGACATCTACGGCGCGGGCCTGGTCCTTTCGGAGCTCGCCGCCCTCCTCGTCCACGGGAGTCCGTCCCCATGAAGCCTGCCCTCCTCCTGCTCTCCAGCCTCCTCCTGCTCTCCTGCCGGGGTGGCGATCTCCCGGCGCCGAAATCCGTGCCGCAGCGGATCGTCTCCGTCACCATCACCGGAGACGTCCTCCTGGAGGCCATGGTCGACAGTTCGCGCGTCCTGGCCGTGTGCAAACTCGCCGACGATTCCGGGATCCACGAATCCGCCGGGCTCTTCCCCGGCAAGCCGAGGATCGGGCCGGACCTGGAGCGCATCCTGCTTCTGCGACCGGACCTGGTTCTCCTGGGCTCCTTCAACGATCCGAATTTCGTCCATGCCATCGCCCGGACAGGAGTGGCCACGGAGGTCCTGGAGAGCCCCAACAGCCTGGACAAGATCCGACTCTTCCTCGGGAAGGTGGCGCGACGCCTCGGGGAGCCCGCCAAGGGCGACAGCCTGGTGGCCTGGATGGATTCCATCGTGGCCGGCGTGCGATCGAAGGGCGAGCGGTGCCGGGAGCATCCGCGCGTGGCCTACTGGTCGGAAGGGCAGTCGGCGGGCGATTCCTCCACCATCCACGACCTGCTCCTGGCCGCCGGGGCGCGCAACGCCGTGGCGGAGGCCGGGCGGCACGGTGCGGTTTCGCTGGCCGTCGAGGACATGGTTCGCCTCGACCCGGATTGGATCCTGCGCTCCTCGTGGGAGGCCGGAGGCCGCATGAAGGATCTTCCGGTCGCCTTCGCGAATCTCCGCGCGGTGCGCGAGGGACGGGTCGCCGTGGTTCCCGGGCGAGTGCTCCTGAGCACCTCGCACCGTTCCGCCCTGGGGGCCGAGGCGCTGCTGTCGGTGCTCCACGCGGGCGATCCCTGCCTGACGAATTCCGTCGACAGCGCGCCCTGATCCCCCGTCCTCCGGTCTCCCGGCGGGGGGCGGCGTCTCAGTCCCGCGGTCCGACCAGGGCGGCACCGCGCTCGGTCATGGCCACCTTGCCCAGGAGCTCGCCCTCGGGCGTACGCGCGCTCACGCCGTCGGATTCGCGCTCGAGGATGGTGGTGGCCGTCCTGCCTTCGGCGTCGGTGAC
This sequence comes from Fibrobacteria bacterium, assembly GCA_020633825.1. Lineage (GTDB taxonomy): Bacteria > Fibrobacterota > Fibrobacteria > UBA5070 > UBA5070 > UBA5070. The sequence goes on from JACKCV010000001.1 coordinate 949,013, forward strand.
GGTGAGTTCGAGGCGTCCGTCGGGCAGCACCTTGGAGGCGGCCACGGCGCCGTTCTCGGTCTCGGTGTGCGTGGTTCCAGCCATGGGGTTCGAGCCCGTCCAGAATTCCACGGTGTTGAGGATCAGGGCGTCGCCGACCCCGGCCAGTCCGTAGACGGGGATGATGTTCATGGCCAGGAACACGGCTTCCTGGACGAACTTGTTGGAACTGACCTGCTTGTTGAACGCGTAGGTCTTGCGCACCAGCGGGAAGGTGCCGTAGCAGCCGGTCAGGCCGAGGGAGAGGGCGCCGGCGGCGGCGAGGGCGGGAAGGGACTTGCGCATGATCGGATCTCCGCGTCTTCGGTGGATGGGTTGGATGAACCGAGTATAGGAATGAGAGTCCATCGCGGAGGTGTCGGGGCCGTCCGAGCAGAAACGAGAAAAGGGCCTGCGAGTGTTTCAAGAAAAGTATATAATAAATGAAACATCGGGCGCGCTCTCCATGGAAAGGATCGGGCATGGGCACGAGGAATCGAGCGGAGCGAAGAAGCGAAGGCCATGCCGCGGGGAGACTGAGGACGATCCTGCTCCTGGGGGCGCTCGCCTCCCCCATGCAGGCGCAGCAGGGCTTCTTCGGGCAGCAGTGGGCGAGTCGGGTCTACTCTCCGTCGGGCAAGACCATTGCCTCCGCGGCTCCCGACGGTACCGCGGACATCGCGTTTCGCATCGACCTGTCGGACACCGTCCGCAAGGTCCTCCCGACACTCTACGGCAACAACCTCGCCGCCTGGGCGAAGAGGATCCAGGACGGTTCTAACCTGTCGGTCTGGGAGCACCCCTACACCTTGAGGCACCTTCGGAACGCCGGCATCACCTACCTCCGTCTTCCCGGCGGGGCGTGGGCCAATTCCTGGTTCTGGGACAAGGATGCGTCCCACTGGCCCCTCAAGAGCAGCCTCACATCGATGCAGATCTACGACGACGGCCTCGCCGCGTGGTCGATGACCTTCGAGGAAATGCTCCGGACCTGCGATTCCGTGGGCGCCAAGCCGCAGCCGATCGTCAACATGGGCTTGGCGCGATTGATCGACGAACCGAACCCCGTGCAGAAGGCGGCCTCCTACGCGGCCGGTTGGGTTCGCCATGCCAAGAGCCTGGGCAGGAACATCGAGGTCTGGGAGGTGGGCAACGAGGACTACGGACGCTGGATGGTGAACTGGGAGGTCGATGGGGACACCATCGACGGCGTGAAGTACGGAACGGCCTTCAACGTCTTCGCCGACTCCATGAAGGCCGCCGATCCTCGCATCAAGGTCGGGGCGGTGCTGTATCCCGACTTCAAGGACGCGCCCTCCGCCACCGAAGTGCCGCACTGGACCGAGGATGTGATCGCCACGACCAAGGATCGTGCCGACTTCTACATCGTCCACGAGTACTTCACCTGGAATTCCGCCGACATCAACCTCGTTACCTTCGACGAGGTGCTCGCCGGTCGCGACAAGATCGCCCGCCAGAAGTCCGACCTCGACAGCCTGATTCTCGCCTTGGCCGGAAAGGAAATCCCCGTGGCCATGACCGAATTCAACATGCGGGCAGGCCAGAAGAACACCACCCTGGTTTCGACCCTCTTCTTCGCCGAGGCCCTGGCGGAGTTCGCCCAGGCGGGCTACGGCCTCGTGAACGCCTGGAACATCAACAACGGCAAGAGCACCGACGACCACGGCATGCTCGCCCGCATGGACTGGGATCCGGTTCCCGGCAAGAAGGCGGCGGAAGTCACCGCATCCCAGGCCGAGGAATCCACTCCCCATCCCCATTTCTTCTCGTACTACTACTACGGCAAGTACTTCGGCGATGCCATGGTCCGCTCCACGGGCGGGGACGACGGGACCCACCTCTACGCGAGCACCTTCTCCAACGGCGTCCTGGGAATCGTCCTGGTGAACGAAGGTCCGAACGCGCGTCGGGTCGAGTTGGATCTGGAAGGTGCCGCCGCGCAAGGGGCCATGCGGTGGCACACCGTGACCGGCGACAGTCTCGGGACGCGATCGATCGTGATCAACGGGCAGGGCGCTCCGACAGGGAAGGTCTACGGTCCCCGGGACTACGAGGACATCCCCGCCTACGCCCGCGATCTGGACTCGAATTCGCAGTCCATCCTGTTCGAGGCGCCGAAGTACAGCGCGAGCTTCCTCGCCGTTCCTTTGGCCGGATCCGCCCCGGTCGGTGTGGAGGGCAGGGTCGGATCTCCCTCGGGAGGAGACCTCAGGATCGCCAACGGAAGGATCGGATTCGCCCTGCCCCAGCAGGCTCCCGTGACCCTGACCCTGCATGATCTGCGAGGAGGACTGGTCGGCAAGCGGGACCTGGGAATCCTGCCCGCGGGTGAGCACTCCGTGTCCTTCGGACAGCTCGCCACCTCGTCCTCCCGAGGCATCCAGCTTCTCAGGCTCGAGGCGGGCAAGGTCCAGACGACGAAGTTGCTGCTCGACGGGCTGAACGCAAGGCCCTGACCGAGGGCTTTCGACCAAGGAAACGGATCCACGCCTCCTCGTCGCGAACAGGATGTCCAAGATGAGTCCTCTGATGCTGCTCCTTCTGCCGGTGATCGCCACGGCGAATCCTCCTGCCAGCCGCGACACCGTGATCCTGCGTACCGAATACGAAAAGGCCGGCGACACCGCGGGAACGATTCCCGGGTTTCGATCCCTCGTCTCGATCGATCCACCGCTCTCGGTATCCTCGAACGGAACCATCACCTACTCGGCTCCGTTCGCCGACGCCTTCGACCGCATCGACACCCTCACGGCAACCGTCGTGATCGCCACCGGCGACACCCTTCGGGTGCGCGTGATCGATGGCTTCGACCACCTCAAGGCGGGGTGGAAGGGGAAGATCCTCGGCAAGGACGGGCAGACCGAATCGCTGGGCGACCGGACTGCCTACAACAATCTCTGGGGGAGAGGAACGGCGGTTCCCGACAAGGATTTTCGCATCGCCATCCTCGCGTCGGACTCGTTCCCCGAGGAGTCGAGGCTGATTTGGGATACGCCGTCCAAGGCGAGCGCGTACAACGGCGCTTCCGTTTGGTGCTACACGAATTTCCTATGGGGGAATCGCCAGGGAATCCGCGAATCTGCGACCGGATTCCCGTTTCGCATCGATTCTCTGGAATCCCTGACGCTCGACTTCGACTATACGCCAATTTTTGGGGACAACCAGTTCAAGGTGGCGCTCAACGGCTTTCTCTTCGACGAGCCGACTCTCGCTCCGCACAGTGCTCGCGACGGCGACTTCTTCATGATCTTCGACCAGATTGGCAAATGGATTCCGCCCTATCCCGACACCATTGCCGCCGACACTTCCATTGCCGGCAAGCCATTCCTCCTGCTTGCCAAGGACTCTTCGAACGGCTACCAGTGGCGGAGGGTGATCATCCGTCCCGACAACGAGCTGACCCGAGGTTCCATCGATCTCCTGGGACTCATGCATCGCTTCGCGGAAGCCGGAAAGCTGAAAACGTCGCAATCCATTCCCAACCTGCAGTTCGGCGTCGAAGTGACGTCCGGATTCGGCGCGATCGCCATCCATCACCTGGCGATCGACAAGCGGATGAAGAGTCCGGCCGTGGGCGTGGCTTCGAAATCCACGGAGGGTCGCGCCGGCAGATCGGGATCCCTTCTCCGGCGCGGCACGGGTGCACTCGAAGCGTTCGGTCCCGATGGCAGAAGGGTTTCCTTCCAGAATTCCAGCAGGGGATCGGCTGCGTTTCCGGTGGAACGAAATCGTGTCCTGGTCGGGAGAATTGCGGAGCAAGGCAAGGCGGTCAAGTTTTCCTTTTTGCCCAAAGGAAAGACCCATGAGCCTTGAACACCCAAACCTCGTCGTTCCCTTCTGAGCGGCCGACAGGTACCTTTCCGACCCATGGTGCGCGTCCTCGAATCCTTCGACTACCGACGGTTCCTCGCGGACTGGTTCGAGGAGCGTCGCGCCGCGGACCCGTCGTTTTCCCAGCGGGAATTCCTGCGCCGGGCGGGCATCACGAGCTCGGCCGTCCTGCATCGCATCCTCAAGGGCGGCAAGCTCCCTTCCCGCCACGTGGAGGCCTTTGTCACGGCCCTGGAACTCTCCTCCGTCGAAGCCGATCATTTCCGGAACCTCGTCCGCTACGAGGATGCGGGATCGGTCGCCGAGCGGGCGGAGGCCTACGAAGCCCTCCTGCGCGGACGGTCCGGAGTTCCCATGTACCGGATCCCCGACGACGCCATGCGGTTCTTCCAGCGGTGGTACTTCCCCGTCGTCCGCGAGGTGGTGCGGCTGGTGGACGGCGAAGAGGATCTCGACCGGATCTCGCGTCTGGTGGTCCCCCCGATCACCACCCGCCAGGCGGGGGACGCGCTGCGCTTCCTGGAGCGCAACGGATTCCTCGTGCGCGACGCCCGTGGACGGCTCGCGCAATCCGATCCCTTCGTCTCCACCGGAATGCCACGGAAGTCGGGTCATCTCGAATCCTTCCATCGGCGCAACCTGGAGGTCAACGCCCAGGCCCTCGATCTGCTCGCATCCGAGGACGTGGGCATGAGTTCGCTGACCCTGGCCGTGTCGCGCTCCACCTACGCCCGGATGCGGAGGGAACTCGCCCGGTTCCGCAAGCGCCTCCTGGAAATGGCCGCCGAGGACCCGGCGCCCGAGCAGGTCTTCCACCTCAACTTCCTCTTCCTCCCGCGCAGCCGCCCGACCGCGAAATCGAAAGGCATGCCGTGAATCGACTCCTTGGCAACGGCTCGATCCTCGCGGGGATCCTCGCGCTCCTGGCCTCCTGCGCGACCGATTCCGATCGCGTCGCGGGCGGCTCCGGCACCGAAGCCGGCGAGACCTACGGGTTCGTCTTGCGGTCCGACGGCGCGCCGGTGCCGCACCATCCGGTGGAGGCGAGGTACCAGGTGCGCCCCCTGGCCGCGGCCCGGGTCGTGGACACGTTGTGGACGGATTCCTCGGGACGCTTCGAGATCGCCGGGCCCGCGGGCATCTACCGGTTCCTGTCGACCGAGGACTCGTTGATCGCGTTGAGTCCCCCCGTCCGGATGGTGGTCGATTCGACGATCGCCGCCGGAACCATGGCGCTGTCCCCCGCCCGCGAGGTCCACGGTGTGGTGCGCTCCACCTCGGGCGTCTTCCCGTCCGGCCTCGAGCTCGAAGGCAGCGCCTTCCCCTGCGCCTGGACCAGCGAGGGTGGGGCCGTGCGGACCTTCTCCTGCACCGGCCTCGCGGAGGGTTCCTACCAGGTGATCGGCGGCCGATCCTGGCTCGGATCTTTCCAGGTGGGGAAGGATTCCGCCTGGTCCCTTCCCGACACCTTCCAGTACGAGCCGGGAATCGTCCACCTCGAGACGTGGCCCGAGGTGGGTCTGGGGACGTACGAAGCGCGCCGGCACGACCTGTGGGGCCTCACCGGATCGGGTGGGTGGATCGTCGTGACCGACGGCGTGTCCAACATGTCGCCCTCCCGGACCGCCGACATCGAACACTCCATCTTCCGCGATACCGCGGCGGGACGGAACTACCTCAAGGTCGACTACGTCCTGGATACGGCCTTCGACCGTCCTTGGGTCCAGTTGAACGTCCGCATCGGCGCCGATGCGTACGACCTCTCCTCCCTCGATTCGGTCTGCTTCGTCCACCGGGGGAATTCGAAGGTCGTGGTCCAGATTTCGAGGCAGTCCGGAAACCCGGCCGTCGTGGCCTCGGCCCCCCCGGTCGATTCCAGGATCGAATGGACCCGCACCTGCCTGGCCCTCGAGGAGTGGACGGATTCCGGACCCGATGCCGGAGACGCGACCCGCGAACTGGTCCGATCGGCGAATGCCCTGCGCTTCCGTCCCTCCGGGGGGACGGCGTGGGATCTCTCCACGATCGACCTGGTCGGGCTCGACCTGCCGTCCATCTTCCGCTGACGGGAGAGTCGGGAGCGTTCCCGGATCCGCATCGCGGCGATCCGAGGCTGGAAGATTGGAATGAAAACGCCCCGCCGGCCGAAGGGCCGACGGGGCGCGGATCGCGTCGGGAGCGCGCGCGGGAACGGGCTCAGGCGGGCTTGCGCTGGGCCTCTTCCTCGGCGAAGGAGAAGGAGATGGCGTGGTATCCGGCGTCGACATGGATGAGTTCGCCGGAGATGCCGCGAGCCATGTTCGAAACCAGGAAGGCCACGGTGTCCCCGACTTCGTCGGTTCCCACGTTGCGATGCAAGGCCGAACGGTTCTCGGTGATGGTGAGCATCTTGTTGAAATCGCCGATGCCTTTGGCCGCCAGGGTGCGGATGGGGCCCGGGCTCACGGTGTTCACGCGGATGCCCAGCTTGCCCAGGTCGTGGGCGAGGTAGCGCACCGAGCACTCGAGGGCGGCCTTGGCGACGCCCATCACGTTGTAATGGGGAATCACCTTCTCGCCGCCGATGTAGGAAAGCGCGACGATGGATCCGTCGGGATTCATCACCGAGGCTGCATGGTGGGCCAGGGCCGCCAGGGAATAGGCGGAGATGTCCAGGGCGGTGGCGAAGCCGTCGCGGGACGTGTCCTGGAATTCGCCGTCGAGATCCTCGCGCTTGGCGAAGGCGATGGCATGGACCAGGAAGTCGATCTTGCCGAAGTCCTTCTCGATGGACGCGAAGAGGGAGGCGACCGATTCGTCCTTGGTGACGTCGCATTCGAAGGTGGTCGCGGTCTTGCCCTCTCCCTGGATGAGGGAGTCGAGGGAGGACTTCAGGCGCTCGCCCTGGTAGCTGAAGCAGAGTTCCGCACCCTGCTCCCAGCAAGATTTGGCGATGCCCCACGCGATGGAACGCTGGTTGGCGACGCCGGTGATGAGGCCCTTCTTGCCCTTGAGAATCATGGAGTTTCCTTGGAATGGGGGGCTCCGTCCCGCCTGGATCGGCGGGGCGGACTGGGGTGGATCAGGGAAGGATGATGGCTTGGTCGCGGCGAGGGCCGGTGGAAACCATGGCGATGGGAGCGCCGACCAGTTCGGCCAGGCGTTCGAGGTATTTCTTCGCGTTCTCGGGGAGATCGGCCCAGGACACGGCCTTGGAGGTGTCCTGCATCCATCCTGGAAGCGTCTCGTACACGGGTTCGATCCGCGTGAAGTCTTTGACCTGGACCGGCAGATCCTCGATGGGCTGTCCGTCGATGGTGTATCCGGTGCAGACCTGGATTTCCGGAAGCTGGTCGAGGATGTCGACCTTGGTGATGGCCAGTCCGGTGATCCCGTTGACACGCACGGCCTTGCGCACGACCATGGCGTCGAACCAGCCGCAGCGGCGGGGGCGTCCGGTGGTTGCACCGAATTCGCCGCCCCACTTGCGGATGCTGTCTCCCAGGGCTCCATCGAGCTCGGTGGGGAACGGGCCGTTGCCCACGCGGGTGGTGTAGGCTTTCACGACGCCGATCACGCTCTGGATGGCGGTGGGCCCCACCCCCGATCCACAGCAGGCGGAGCCGGCGATGGTGTTGGAGCTGGTGACGTAGGGGTACGAGCCGTGGTCGACGTCGAGGATGGTGCCCTGGGCGCCCTCGAACAGCAGGTGCTTGCCGGCCTTCATGGCCTTCTCGAGAAGCAGGGCGGCATTGGCCACGAAGGGCTGGAGCTTGCGTCCGAATTCGAGATACTCGGCCACGATCGGAGCGGCCTGGAGGGGTTCCACCCCGTACACCTTGGTGAACAGGACGTTCTTCTCCTCGAGGATCTGCTCGACCTTGGCCGGCAGGTTCTCGGGGTCGAGAAGGTCGCACAGGCGGATGCCGGATCGGGCCACCTTGTCGACGTAGGCGGGGCCGATGCCGCGTCCCGTGGTGCCGATGGCGTTCTTGCCGGCGGCGGCTTCCTTGGCCTTGTCGAGCTGCACGTGCCAAGGCATCACGATCTGCATGTTGTCGGCGAGCCACAAGCGACCGCGGACATCGAAGCCGCGTTCCTCGATCTCGGAGATCTCGAGCAGGAGCTGGGCCGGATCCAGGACGACGCCGTTTCCGATCACGCAGACCTTGGTGGGACGCATGATGGCCGATGGAATCAGATGGAAGACGAATTCCTGATCCCCCACCACGACGGTGTGTCCCGCATTCGCGCCACCCTGGAAGCGGATCACCACATCCGCGTGTTCGGCCAGGACGTCGATGACCTTGGCCTTGCCCTCGTCACCCCACTGGGAGCCGACGACGATCGTGTTCTTCATGATGCTCTCCGCGGGTACTGCACGCACCCGCACCACGGTACCGGACGCCCGGACCGAAAGGGCGAAAAACTACCAATAAATCCGTGCCTTCGGGAGCGGTGCTGTCACGCGGCCGAATTGCCGCGCGGACGGGGTGCGGGGCGACGGGCTCCCTCGAGAAGCGCTTCCAATCGGTCGGCGACCATCGAGGAGAGCTGCGGATGGGTCGAGAGCGCCGGCTTCCAGAATCCGAGGGGGCGGACGTTGTGCACTTGCAGCCCTTTGGCGTCGCGTGCCAGATCCACCACGGTGGGATCCAGCCCGAAGGCGAAGGCCGCCCCCAAGGCCAGATCCTTCTCCTGGGTGGAGACGGTCACGGGAACATGTTCGGTGGCATCGATCCCCGGCGTTCCGTCCCGCCAAGCCGCGACCACCTCTGCGCCCAGGACCAGGAGGGATGTGATTCCACCATGGATCTCCCGAACCAGCACGAAGGGCCCCATGGGGTAGTTCTGCCAAAGTTCTTCCAGGCGATCGCGGGTACCGTTGCCTTGGGAAACCCACTCCACCTCGGGAACGGGAGCCCCTTCCGGAGCCCGGAACACGGCGCCTTTCTGGGTGCGCACGAAATCCCAGGCGTCGTCGAGGTTCTCCCCGACGTAATGGTCGATGACCGAGACACCGGCGCGATGCAGACGCAGGAGCATCCGGGTCGGATCCCAGGCCATCTGGATGCCCCGGGGATCCGGGATCACGGGGAGCCCGGCAACGGACAATTCCTCGAGGAGACCGCGTCTCCACTCGAAAAGTTCGGGGTCTAGCTTGCCGCAGAGGGTGGTGGCGACCAAACCACCCAAGCGGGACCATTCCCCTCTGGTCCAGTCGTCGTGCTGGAGCGTCCCGCGTTCATCGAAGCGGAATGCTTGGGGAAGGAACCAGACGGGCTTGCGGCCCGCCTCGACAAAGGCGCGCAACAGCGACCCGGCGTGAACGTCCCAGAGGGGTGCGACCAGGCCTGTGCGCATGGGGGGTAGGCCCTCGCCGGAGCGAGGATCGGGACGAGTCCCGATCAGACCTTCTTCGCGGTGTGTTCGGTGTGGCGCTGGAGCTTGGGGCAGTACTTCTTGAAGACCTTGCCCTTGATGGTCTTGTTCAGGACCACGGTGTAGTTCTGCATCTTGGTCTCTTTGCAAACCAGGAAGTAGATCTCCTTGCCGCTCTTCTTCTTCGCTGCCATGGCATTGTATCCTTGAAAATCGTGAAGGGGCAGGAATTTAGACCCTTCACGCCTCCCTTGCAAGTGAGGGATTTCGAAACCTCCTCGCGGCAAGGGGGGCGAAGGACAGGTTTCGGGTCCGGGCCGATGCGTCCGGGTGCCCGAGGATTGCCGCGATTCGCCCTCGCGCCGGGTCTCCGCGTGGCCGTTCCGTCCAGGATCGGTCCGGGATCTCCCGTGGTCCGGGCGGGGTGCTCCCGCGGAGGGGAAGGGGGGGACGGTTTCCGTCGGAGTCCGCCGCGGCCTCGGTGCGAAAGAAAACACCTTCCCACCCGGGGTATTCACGGAGTACAATGGGAAAGACGGATTCCCGGATACGGCATCCACCGATGCGTCCCGATTCGAAACACGAAGCGCACCAAGGAGACAGATCATGTTCCGTTCCCGCACCCTCGCCCTGGCCTTGATGGTCGGATTCGCCCTCACCGGTTGCGAAAAGAAAGCTCCGGTCAACGACGCCGGGATGAGCCCCGACATGGTTCGCGCCATCGTGCAGGGCAAGGACGCCGAGGTCAGTCGGCTCCTCGACGCGGGAGAGGCCGTGGATGCCCTCCAGAACGGCCAGACCGCCTTGTGCATCGCCGCCATGAACAACAAGCTTTCCATCATGGGGGTCCTCATCGCCAAGGGGGCAAACGTCAACCACGCCACGCAGATCGACGGAACCACTCCGCTGATGTACGCCGCCAAGAGCGGTTCGATCGACGCCGTGAAGACCCTCCTGGCCCAGGGGGCCAAGATCGACGCCCAGGACAAGGTCGGAGCCACCGCCCTCCACTACGCCGTGATGGGCGGAAGCATCGCCGTGGCCGAGGAGCTCCTCACCCGCGAGCCCAAGTTGGCCGGCATGTCCACCAACCCCGGCATCAGCCCTGTCATCCTGGCCATCAACATGATGGTCCAGCCGAACGCGTCCAAGAACGATTCCGACATGGCCAAGTACCTGAAGAAGCTCTACGGCATCGGAGCCGACACGCTCAAGCCCACCGTCCAGTGAGCCTCGACCCCCTCGAAGCCCCTTCCGGGGCTCGAGGGGGATCCTTGAACGGGAAGATGGGCCAAGCCCTCCGGGCGGACTAGATTTCCTCGTCCATGCCCTCCTTCTGGCTCCGCCCCTTTTCCGATCCGCGAATGCTTGGAGGACTTGCCCTCTTCCTGAGTTTCGGGGCTTGGGTGAACATCCAGTACAACTCGTACCTCTTCGAGGCACGGGGGCTGGCGCCCGCCCAGATCGGATTCGTGAACGCCCTCGGGTCGCTGGCCGCCCTGTTCAGCCCGTTGCTGGCCGGTTGGTGGGCCGACCGTTCCGGTCGACCGATCCTCGTCCTGGGGCTGTATTTCTCCATCGCCGCGACGCTGATCGCGACCCTTCCGCATCTGACGGGTTTCGTCGCCCTGTCGGCAGGGTACTTCCTGATGCAGGTGGCGGTCCTTCCCATCGCCCCGCTGTCCCAGTCGATCGTGCTGCTGCGATCCAGTCGATCCCAGGGGGACTTCCTGGCCTTGCGGGCCATGGGAACCCTGGGTTTCTTCCTCACCACCCTGGTGCTCGCCTCGACCCTCACCGCCGAACGACTTCCCGTCGCCTACGCCTGCATGGGAGCGTTCCTGGTGGTATCCATCCCGGCCTACCGGGCCCTGCCCGAGCCCTCCAGGCCCCGTCGCTCCATCCACCTGCCCCTGCGGGAAGTGGTGTCGTGCCTGTGGAAGCCGGGACTGCGCGTGGTCTACTGGGGAGGAGGGTTCGCATTCCTGGCAAGCTCCATGGCGGGCTCGGTGCTGGGCAACCTGGTGACCGGCCCCCTGGGCGGGGAGCCGCGCGACATTTCCCGGGCCTGGGCTCTGGCGACGGGATTCGAAATCGCGCTGATCTTCGCGGCGATCCCCTTCCTGCGACGTTTCGGGGTTCGCGCGCTGGTGCTCGGCGGCATCCTCTCGATGGTGGTCCGGTGGGCGGCGGCGGGGTTGGCTCCCAACTACGGAGTCTTCCTCGGGACCCAGGTCCTCCACGGCCTGATGGTCGCGGGATTGTTCACCGGGCAGAACCTGTTCCTGGCGCGACTTCTCCCCCCCGAGAGGGTGGCCAGCGGAGCGGCCCTGGCCAGCGCCCTCAATGGCGGGGTGATGAGCACTCTCGGGACGTTCCTTGCCGGATGGATCTGGCAGGTGTGGGACTTGCGCACCGTCTACCTGGTGGCGGCGGTCATCTCGCTGCTCGCCTTCTTCTTCTTCCTGCGGTTCGCTCCCCATCCGCGGGGGGAGGAAACGGTCGACGCCATTCCGGACGCCGTGGTGGAGACCGAACCGCAATAGCTCCCCTCCTCATGGGGGAGCCGAGCCCCCATCCGGGGATTGGGTTCAGATGTCCTGGAAGGAAACCCCTCGCGAGCCGCGACGGCTGGCGTCCCGGGCGAGTTCGGCGGTTCTGCCCAGTTGCAGCAGGTGCCGGTTGTCGTGGGCATGGAGGAACAGGACGGTTTCCACGACGGTTTGGGAACCGCGCACGGAATGGAGGTAGTGGCGCGACCATTCCTCGTCGGAAAGGGGTGCCAGCAGGTGGACCGTCGCCTGGCGGAGCGCCTGGAAGACGTGGAGGGAATCCCCCACGGGGAGGTCGTTCCAGCGCTGGGCCGAAACCCAGGCATCCTGGTTGAAGGATCCGGCGCTTTGGCCGGGCTCGGCCAACGCCAACCGGATGCGCCAGGCGAAGGCGATCTCGGCGTCGACCAGATGACCCATGATTTCCGCGCAACTCCAAGCCTTCTCCTGGGGGCGCCAGACCCGCTCGAAATGCGACAGCTCGTCGAAGATCTGCACGAGTTGGGCATGGGTGGAGGAAAGGTCTGCGAGGGTCGCTCTCGCCTTGGCGACGGTCGGCAAGGAGTTCGTCATGATTCAAACATACCTCTCCGGATGGTCCGCCGTGGATGCCGCGGACCCGGGAGATTCAGCCGTGCCGATCGGGTTCCAGGGAGTCGCCCCGGGCGGCCGCGACGGCGAGCTTGTCGCACCGTTCGTTGTTGCGGTTGCCGGCGTGGCCCTCGACCCACTGGAAGCGGATGCGCTTGCCCGCCATGGCGGCCAGCATCTCCTGCCAGAGATCGATGTTCTTCACTTCGCCGCCGTCGGCCTTGCGCCATCCCTTGCGGGCCCAGCCGTCGACCCACTTCTTCGTGATGGCGTCGACGACATAGCGCGAATCCGTGTGCAGGACGGCCTGCCCCCCCTTCGGGACGCGTTCGAGGGCGGCGATGGCTCCCCGCATTTCCATGCGATTGTTGGTCGTGTTGCGGAATCCGCGGGAGTCGGTCTCCTCGCCTTCGGGTCCTTGGACCACGATTCCCCACCCCCCCGGGCCGGGATTCCCGGAGCAGGCTCCGTCGGCCCAGAGCTTCCAGGTTCCGTCGAAGGCGGCAGGGGGCGCGTCGGGAGCGGACGATGGGGGGGGCTCCTCCCGGGCGGAGGATCGGGGAGACGCCGCGCGGGGCGTCGGAACCTTCTCGGCGATCCAGGAGGCCACCAGGGCTTGGGGAGTCCGGCCTCGCAATGCCGCGAAGGCCTCGAGACGTTCGGAAAGGTCGTCGGGCAGGTCGATTTGGAGTGTGGTCATGATGGGTGCCCGCAAAGTTAACCCGGGTTTCCGCCGGGGGAGCATTCTCCGCGGGGTCAACCCTCCCGAGTTGGCCGCCGGGGAGCTAGTATTGGAACACCATGCAGTTCACCGTCGCCAAGTCCGCTCTCCTCGAGGCCCTGCAGATCTGTAGCTCCGCCGTGCCTGGCAAAAGCACGCTTCCGATCCTGCAGAACTTCCTCCTGACCGCCCAAAACGGGGAACTCCTCGTCACGGCCACCGATCTCGATCTCGGCGTCCGCATGGCGATCGCTGTCGATCTGCGTCAGGCAGGCGACATCGTCGTTCCTGCGCGCTCCCTCGTCGACATCGTCCGCGAACTCCCGGATCTGCCCGTCGAGTTCGCCGTGAAGGATTTCCACCTGGTCATCCGTTCCGAGGGAGGCTTCAGTTGCCGCCTGGCGGGTGTGGATGCCGCCGAGTTCCCGGCGCTTCCGGTTCTCGAAGACGAAGGGGGATTCACCATCCCTTCCGGCGTCATGCGGAATCTTTCCGACCGCACCTTGTTCGCGGTTTCCAACGACCAGACCCGCCTCTCGCTCAACGGCGTCTACTGGGAACCCCAGCAGAACGGGCGCATGGCCATGGTGGCCACCGACGGGCATCGTCTCGGATTCGCCACCGCCGAATCCAGCGAGGGTGGACTGACCCACGGGGTCATCGTTCCCCCCAAGGCCATCAACCAGGTCCTGCGCGTGGCCGTGGGCGACGAGACCTTGATCGATGTGCACCTCGCCGACGGGTCGGCCCGCTTCCGATCGGGTGTGGTCGAGATCTTCACCAAGTTGATCGAGGGGCCCTACCCCAATTACGGCCAGGTCGTTCCCAAGGCCTCCGCGCGCGCCGCCACGGTGCATCGCGATGAGTTCGCCTCCATCGTCCGCCGCGTGGCGACCTTGGCCAATCGCAACACCCGCCAGGTCCGCCTGTCGTTCGCTCCCGGTCGTCTCGAGGTCTCCGCCCAGAACCTCGACCTCGGCGGCGAGGGGCGCGATTCCGTTTCCGTGGAGTACGCCGGTGAGCCGTTCGACATCGGGTTCAACGCGGCCTACCTGCTGGAGATCCTCAAACTCATCGAGACTCCCCAAGTCCGTCTCAAGATGAACCAGCCCACCCAGGCTTGCGTCCTGGAGCCGGCCCTCGAAGCTCCGGAGAACTTCTTCATCCTGATGCCCCTGCGCCTTTCCGACTGAGGCGGCGCCGATGCGCGTCCTGCGCCTGCATTTGCAGGACTTCCGTTCCTGGCCGCGCTTGGCCTTGGAGGCGCATTCGGGCACCAATCTGTTGCTGGGCCGCAACGGGGCGGGGAAGAGCAACGTGCTCGAGGCGTTGCACCTGTGCGCCTTGGGGTTTTCCCCCCGCACGCGCTCCGAAAAGGACCTGGTCCGTTGGGGGGCCGAGCGGTTCTACTGCCGGCTGGAAGGTTCGCGGGAGGATCGTCATCTCGAACTGGGAGCTTCCTGCGACCTCACCGGCCGCAAGGAGATCCGCGTCGACGGCGAGACGGGGCGTCTGTTCTCCCGTCTGGTCGGACATATTTCGGTGGTGGGGTTGTACCCCGAAGACCTGGAAATCGTCCGCGGCGCTCCCGAAGCGCGGCGGTCCTTCCTGGATGCCCTGCTTTCCCAGAGGCAGCCCGATTCCGTGGAGATCCTGCGGGAATACGCGCGCGTGGTTCGGCAGCGCAACGCCGCCCTCAAGGATCCGGAGCGCTTCGGAGGCTCGGTCCGGGAGGTCCTGGATCGCCAGATGGTCGATCTGGCCGTCCCCATCCTGATGCGACGCATCGCCTTGGTCGACGCGCTCGTTCCCGCCGTGACCCGTCTGCACGCCGAACTTTCGGGGAACGGGGAATCCGCGGATCTCTGGTACCGGGGAAGCTACGGGGACGAGGACCTTCCCTCCGACGCGGTCGGTCTGACGGAGCGCCTGGAATCCCGGCAACGTCGCGTGGCCAACGCCGAAAGCCAGGCCGGGACCACGTTGTTCGGTCCCCATCGGGATGATCTCCTGCTGATGCTCGACGCCCGCCCCGCCCGGGAAACCGCCTCGCAAGGGCAGGCGAGAAGCCTGGCCATCGCCCTGCGCCTGGCGGCCGCCGAACTGCTGGGGGCCATCCAGGGACGAGAGCCGGTCCTCCTCCTCGACGACGTCTTCGCCGAATTGGATGGACCGCGGCGGGAGCGCCTGGCGGCCCTCCTGCCACGCGGTCGCCAGTCCTTCCTGTGCTCCCCCCGACGCGCCGACTTGCCGTTTTCCGTCGATCGCACCTTCGTCCTCGAGGGTGGAGCCCTGAAGGAGGTCCTGTGATCCGGCGGAACCTTCGGGGAATCCCCGACATCGGAGTCGCCCGCAAGTCCCCTCTCCCCGAAGGGCCATCCCGGGTCGGTGGGGCATCGTGAACTTCCCCGGTGGATCGATGCGCGGTTCCGGAGCCTGGGGGGGGCGTGGGGGAAGAGGGCCATCCCCGTCGGAGCGATGGATCGGCGGCAAGGATCTGGATGCCCGTCGGCGAAAGGAGCGCGCCAAGTCCGCCGGAGAATCGGAGGGCGATGCCAGACCTCTGGAAGGAATGCTGGGAGCCTACCTCACACGTTCCTCGCTGGGAGCCGCTTTGCTGCCCACCAGCCCGAGGTTCCTCGCCGCCTGGAGGAAGGCCGCGGGCGAGGCGTTGGCCGCTCGCGCGCAACCCCTGCGGATGGTCGACGGGGTTCTGGAGCTGGAGGTTCCCGACGCGGCCTGGAAATTCGAGATCCGGTTCCGGCAAGCGGCCCTGATGGAGGCCTTGGCCCGCGAAGGGATCCGGATCCGCGGCATTCGCGCGCGCTGAACCCCGCCTCCGGAGTTTCCACCGGGGTTCAGGCCAGGCCGAACTCCTTCATGGCGGGGAGGAAGTTCCGGTTCTCGCGTCCCGGGCGGGAGAGTTTGACCAGGGCGAAGCGGGCGAGTTCGTCCAGGGAACGCCACTGTCCGAGGGAGATCGGGGAGCAGTCGCGCGCCGCCAGATCGGCGAGGTCGGAGGGGACGGCTTCGAGATTCCTCCAGACGGGGTGCTCCTCGATCGGACATTCCCGCACTTCTCCGCCTCCGTTGGCGCGGACGGCTTCCAGGAGGTCGTTCTTCCACGACAGCACCGCGTCCGGCGATTCGGTCGGGGCCTCGAGGAGAGCGCGGCGACGGGTCACCGGCAGCTTGCTCCACTGCGCGAGGGAAAGCTTGGTGCCGGAAAGGTCGAGTTTCCGACGCACGGCCATCGGGATCGAGACGAGGTTTTCGGCGAATTCCGCTTCGTAGGCGAAGATGCGGTCCATGGAGTCTCCCCGGGGAAAGGATTGGAGGTGGAACGAGGAAAGGCAGATGCCGTCGAGATCGAGGTCGAGCGAACGGGACGGAACGTGTCCCCAGTAGACGAGGCGTTCCAGGAACCACCGGAAGTCCGCGGCGCGCGGCAGGTTCACGCCCGGGCCGGAGAAGCGGAGGAAACCGCTTCCCGTTGCGATCCTGCCTCGACCGGCGTTCAACTTCCTGGCCAAGGCCGACCGCAGGAGGGTTTCCTGCGTGTTGACGAAGCGCTTCCCGGCGATCAAGGCGGCCGCCTCGTCGAGGTGGGCGGGATCGTCGAGCCATTTCGAGGCCGCGTCCAAGGCCCGGAGGAGGGCCGCGTGGAGGGAGGGGTTCTCCTCGTGCCAGGCCCTGCGAACCGCCAGGACCTTCTCCACCCCGGGCGACATCACGTCTTCGCCCAGGGCGACGATCTCCCCGAGCTTGGAGGTGGTGGCGCGCTGGTTCCAGGGTTCCCCGGCGCAGAATCCGTCGAGGAGACCTTCCCGCATGCGGCGCACCATCTCCTGGGGCGGGGAGACCAGCAACTGGATCCTCGGGCCGATTTCCAGCCCCCCCGAGGAGAGCCATTCGCGGATCATCAATTCGTGCGTGCTCGACGGGTGGACGATCCCGAACTTCAGGATTTCCGCGTTGGATTCCATCCATCGCGCCAGGTCGCGGGCGTCGCCGATTCCCGCCGAACGCAGCCGGTTGGAGAGCGTGATCGCGTTTCCCGTCTGGGACAGCACCCATGCCGTGCAGAGGCTGTCGCGGGATCCGCCGATTCCCAGGGCGGCCAGGATCGGGAGTGTGGCCGGCAGATGCGCGGCCTGGAAATCGCCGCGTTCGAGCTTGCTGCGCACCTGTTCCCAGGTCTGGGCCTTGGAAAGTTCGACTTCCAGGCCTTGGGCGGCGAAATGCCCCATTTCACTGGCCACCACGAGGGGGGCGCAATCGGCGAGCGGGATGAATCCAATGCGAAGCACCATGACCGGAAAGATAGGCCGTCCCCACCACCGGGGAGCGGCCCATCCCGGATCAGGCGGCGGCGCGGGAAGCGACCGGACTGTGCGAGGCGGGTCCCTCGAGGAAGTTGAGGAGCTGCTGCCGCAGGCGGTAGTAGTCCGGATGCGACAGGACCTCCCGCCTCGAGCGTGGGCGCGGCAAGTCGACGGGGACGATCTCCCCGACCCGGGCATGGGGGCCGGAGGTCATCATCACCACCTCGTCCGACAGGAAGAGGGCCTCGTCGATATCGTGGGTGATCATCATCGCCGTGATCCGGTCCCGGGCCCAGACGTCGAGGAGGACCTCCTGGAGTTCGGCGCGGGTGAGCGCGTCGAGCATGCCGAAGGGTTCGTCGAGAAGCAGCATGCGGGGGCGCAAGGCGAAGGCCCGTGCGATGCCGACGCGCTGCTTCTGCCCCTGCGAGAGATCCATGGCCTTCTTGTCCATTTCGCGGGCCAACCCGACCCTCGACAGGTACCAGGCGCAGATGTCCGTCCGCTGGGAGGGAGTGGCATGGGGGAAGACCTGGTCGACTCCCAACCGCACGTTCTCCATGGCCGTCATCCAGGGGAAGAGGCTCGGGCTCTGGAACACGACCGCCCGGTCGGGGCCGGGGCCTTCGATTTCCCGGTTCCCCACCACGATGTTCCCGTCGGTGGGTTCGGTGAGTCCGGCCACCATGGACAGCACGGTGCTCTTGCCGCATCCGGAATGCCCGATCACGGAGATGAACTTCCCTTCCTCCACCTGGAGATGGAAGTCGGAGAGCACGGTGAGCTTTCCGCGTGGCGTGTCGAAGGATTTCTCGAGTTTCACGATGTCGAGAAAAGGTCTGCTGGACATCTCAGATCCCCTTTCCGGAGAAATGGACCGGCGCGATGTCCGGCAGGTAGAGGTCCTCGATCTGCTCCCGCGACGAGGCGGCGTCCCGCAGGTCGATCAGGTACTTGTTGATTTCCGCGCGCAGGATCCGGTAGACCTCGCTGTCGTTGAGCGCCGAGCGATCCCTGGGGCGTTCCAGGGGAACCCGGAAATCGGGTCCCAGGGAGGCGGCCGGTGCCATGTGGAGCGGGATCACCCGGTCGGCAAGGCGCAAGGCTTCGTCCACGTCGTTGGTGATCAGCACGCAGGTCCGTTTTTCGGTGAGGATGATGTTCTCGATCTCGTCCTGCAAGGTGCCGCGGGTCAGGGCGTCGAGCGCTCCCAGCGGTTCGTCGAGCAGGAGGATCCCGGGTTGCATCGCCAAGGCCCGGGCCACCGACACGCGCTGCCGCATCCCCCCGGAAAGCTCGGCGGGGCGCCGATCCCACGCCGAGGAAAGGTTCACCATCTCGATGTAGTGCATGCAATGGGAACGTCTTTCGGCCTTCCCCATCGAGGGGAAGACGGCCGAGACGGCCAGCTCCACGTTGCCCAGGACGGTCAGCCAGGGGAGGAGGCTGTAGTTCTGGAACACCACGCCTCGATCCGGTCCGGGGCCTTCGATCTTCTTGCCGGCCAGTTCGACGGACCCCTTGTCGGGCATCAGCAACCCCGACAGAAGCTGGATCAGAGTGCTCTTTCCCGACCCAGAGTATCCGACGATGGCGACGAACTCCCCCTCCTCGATGGACAGGTCGATTTCCGACAGGACCTCGATCCGGTTGCGGCCGGATCCGAATCCCTTGGAAACCCCCGACATCTTCAGGTAGGACATGGGGTCCCCCTCAGGCGTTGACCGGGCGGCCGAAGCTCACCAGGCGCTGGAGGATGACCATCGTGCGATCGAGGAAGAATCCGACGACGCCGATGGTGAGGACCGCCACGACGATGCGGGCCAGCGATTCCGAGGAACCGTTCTGGAACTCGTCCCAGACGAACTTCCCCAGTCCGGGATTCTGCGCCAGCATCTCGGCGGCGATCAGGACCATCCAGCCGACCCCCAGGGAGAGCCGCAGGCCGGTGAAGACCAGGGGCAGGGAGGCGGGCAGATAGATGCGGAAGACCCGGACTCCGAAGGGGAGCCGAAGCACCCGCGCGACGTTGACGTAGTCTCGGTCGATGGAGGCCACACCCAGCGCCGTGTTGATCAGGCTCGGCCACAAGGAGCACAGGGCGACCGTGAAGGCCGAGATCACGAACGATTTCGGAAGCCATCCGATCTCCCGCAGGTACAGGGCGGAGACTCCCATGGTGACGATGGGAAGCCAGGCCAGGGGGGACACCGGCTTGAAGATCTGGATCAGGGGGTTGAGCGCCGCCATCACGACCTTCGAAAGTCCGCACAGAAGTCCCACCGGCACCGCGATGAGCGAGGCGATGAGGAATCCCGTGAACACGGTGACGAGGCTGGTCTTGATCTGGTCCAGATAGGTCGGTTTCCCCGTGTACTGCCAGTTGGTGGTGCGGGCGTTGGGATTGCGAGCCAACCGTTCGTTGTTCTTGCGTTTCTGCTCCTGGTAGAATTCCGCCTCCCGCAGCTTCTCGGCGCGGTATTCGGCGATCATGGAGGTGGCTTGGGTCCAGGTGGCTCCCGGGCCGGGAAGGGTTCCCAGGGAGGTGTGGATGCTGGAGGCGATGCCGGCCCAGAGCATCAGGAACACCAGGATCGCCATGAAGGGGACGCCGATCTCGAAGAGGATGGCCCGGAACTGCTCCCGGGGATCCTCGCCGGCGGCCAGCCGGGCGACCGGCGTCAGCCAGGTCAGCCCGAGCGTGTCGGTGAGCCGTACGAGGTTTCGCATGGCTTCAGTCCTTGTTTCCGACAGGCAGCGACTTCAAGTAGGCGACCGGATGGTGCCCGTCGAAGGGGATGCTGTCGATGAACGCGGAGGTCACAGGACGGAAACCGTCGGTTTCGGGGATGTCCTTGCCGGTCAGGAAGCCATCGGCGACGAGCTCGGCGGCGGCCTTCTTCCAGATCTCGGGACGATACACCTTGCTGGCCACGGCCAGATAGAAGGAATCGGTCTTGGCTTCGCCGATCTGGCCCCAGCGGCGCATCTGGGTGAGGTACCAGATGGCGTCGGAGTAGAAGGGGAAGGACGCGTTGTCGTTCCAGAAGACGTTGAAATCCGCGACGGGACGGACGTCGCCGACCTCGAACTCGAAGGTCCCGGTCATGGAGTTGGCGATCACGGCGCTGTCGGCGCCCACGTACTCGGAGCGAGCGAGGATCGAGACCGCCTGGGGGCGGTTCGCCGGGTCGTCGAGCCACTTCTGCGCCTTGATGACGGCCTTCACGATGGCGAGCGTGGTGTTGGGGTTCTTCTCGGTGAAATCGGCGCGCAGTCCGAGGACCTTCTCGGCGTGTCCGGTCCAGATGTCGCGGCTGGCGATCACGGGGACGCCGATCTTCTTGGTCACGGCGGCCTGGTTCCAGGGTTCGCCCACGCAGTACCCGTGGATGGTCCCGGCTTCCATGGTGGAGGGCATCTGGGGAGGGGGGGTGACCGACAGCAGGACGTCCGCACCGGTGTTTCCGTTGACATCCGTGGCGGTGTACTGTCCCGGATTGATCCCCGAAGCGGCCAACCAGTAGCGCAGCTGGTAGTTGTGGGTGCTCACGGGGAAGACCATGCCCAGCTTGAGGGATTCCCCGGACTTCTTCAGCTTGGCGATGTAGGGCTTCAAGGGTTCGGCGGCGATGGGGTGGACGGGCCGTCCACCCTCGGATTTGATGGAAGGCTTGATGGCGTCCCAGACCTTGTTCGACAGGGTGATCCCGTTGCCGTTGAGGTCGAGGCTGAGCGGAACCACGATGTCGGCCTGGGTCCCGATTCCGACCGCCGCCCCGAGGGGTTGGCCGGAGAGCATGTGCGCTCCGTCGAGCTGTCCATCGATGACGCGGTCGAGGAGGACCTTCCAGTTGGCCTGGGCCTCGAGGGTGACGTTGAGCCCCTCTTCCTCGAAATACCCCAGTTCCCGGGCGATCACGAGCGGGGCGCAGTCGGTCAATTTGATGAAGCCGAGCTTGAGTTGCTCCTTCTCCAGGGTGGCCGGAGCCATCTGCGAGGAGGACTCCTTCTTGTCGCATCCCGTGAACAAGGAGGTGGTGGCGAGGGTGGCGAGCAGAGTGGTGGCGATGGCGATGTGTCGCATGGTCCGTGGGCCTTTCGGTCGTCGGTTTGCACCGGGCAAGGACGACGCAAGAGGACCGGACGGACCGGTTGCCAGTTGCTGCAGAGCAGTGTGGGCTCTGGGAATTCCCTGGCGCGATTTCCGTGCCAACGACAATGGATCGGGCTCCAAGGGGGGAAGGTCGCGCTCCCCGGCGGAATTGACATGACTTGTCAATGGAGGGAAAGATCGAGTAATGCGGCGAATGCGCAAAAGAAAAGGCCCCCGCCGGTGGCGGGAGCCCGAGGATCGATCGACCGGATGCCGGTGCGCGACCGGTCAGAAATTGATCACGGGCATGAAGTACAGGTAGTAGGAGGGGGCATCCTTGGCGTCCGCCGAGGCGAGGCCGGAAGTCCCCATCATGGAGGCGCCATCGCCGGGCAGGAAGGCCGCGGCGCCGAAGACGATGTTCGCCTTGGGGAAGGTCTTGAGGTGGAATTCGAGATCCAGCTCCTGGCCGTAGGCGTCGATCGACTTCCCGGCGGCGTCTTCGCTCTGCTGGGGCATGAAGTGGTGCACCTGGGGCTTGAAGACGCCGACCTTGCCGACGGGGATGTCCGCGTCGAGCCGCAGGTCGACCACGCCGTAGGTGGGGTTGCCGAGGAAGTAATCCATCCAGCCGTAGTAGGCGTGCCCGAAGTACCAGGAAGGGGTGTACCTGGTGATGTCATCGCCCTTGGACTCGCCGGACATGGCATCGAGCCCCAAGGAGACCTTCGCGGCGGGAAGGGCGGCGCTGACGCGGGTGGCCGTCTGGAACGCCATCACCGAGCTGGTCCCGATCTCGCCCATCTGCAGCAGCTCCTCGTGTTCCCAGCCGAAGATTCCCGCCTTGCCCGAGATCTTCAGGTCGAGCGTGGTCACGTCCTTCAGCGAAACACCTGTGGAATTGGAGGATTTGTCGTAGAAGATGCCGCCGTCCACCTGGAGCTTCCCTTCCAGGAAGGAAGGGGAGGAGACGTAGAGCCCCGTCAACCACTGGCCCTGGTCGGCCTTGCCGGAATCGCTCACCACGAAGCCGAGTCCCGTGGCGTTCCACCCGCCCGCGTCGAGATTCAGCGCCGCACCGTCGAAGCGGCGGGCGAGCGGATGCCATTCCAGTGTGGACAGGAAGCGTCCGGACCCGAGGGACATCCCCATGCGGCCGAAGGCGAATTTCAGCGAGCTGGTGCTGTCGGGGGTGGGAAGGGACAGCGAGGCCCAGGCCTGGGAGAGATCGATGTTGGCGGCGTTGGAGATGGAGCTGTGCTCCGACCCCAGGACCCTGGAGTCCTGGAATTCGATTTTGCCCAGGGTGAGGGGGGACGGGCTGGCCGCATAGGAAACCCTGGAGCGCAATCCGTTGGCGGTGGTCGAATGGGCCGCCTCCGCCATGGACTTGTGGAGGACTTCGCTGCGCAGGCGGATCTGGCCCGAAACCCCGTTGGCCGAGGCTCCGAAGGGGGAGTCGGAGGGGGGGGTGGCGATGGCGGCCGTGGTCAGGCCTGCCAGAAGGAGGCTGCTCTTGCGATGGTTCATGGTGGACTCCGTGGTTCGAATCTGTTGGGCCGAGGTGCTCTCCCGGAGAGGATGCCGATCGGCAGGGGTTGGATCATCGAAGTGGGTTCAGGGAGCAAGGCGCCCGACGAGTCGGGCATGGTTCGAATTATAAGCAAACAGCGGTATTTAATTCCTTATAAGGTTTCGGGGCCCACCCCGGTCGGGAGCGGACGCACCTGGAACCGGGTCGGTGGCGATCCCGAGTCGTGACCCCGTCCCGAGGGACGGGTTCGAGCCGCGCCTCCCGCGGATCCCCGGCGTGGTGCACGGCCCGTCATGCCGCGGCGGCTTCGCAGGCGAAGGCTCGATCGTGGAAGGATTCCAGGCAGACTTCGCCGAGGTCGGACTCCAGGGCGGAAGGGGGGAGGTGGCCCCACCACACCAATCGCTCCAGGATCCCGAGGAATCCTTCCCGGCGTGGCTTGTTCATCCCCGTGAACCTGAGGAAACCTTCGCTTTCGATCTCGCGGCGCCATCCGGCGTCGAGGCGTCGGGAAAGAGCCGAACGAAGCAATCCCTGCTGGGTGTTGACGAAGAACTTCCCCGCCAGGATCCGCGAGGCTTCCTCGTGGTTCTCCTCGCGCGAGACCCAGGCGGAGGCTCCCTCCAGGGCTCGCAGAACGGCCATGTGGGCATCCGGATCCCGCTTGTGCCAGGCCTGCCGCACCGCCAGGACCTTTTCCGGCAGATCGGGAAGGACGCTGTCGCCCAAAACGGCGATCCCGCCGAGTTTGGAGCCGGTCGCCCTCTGGTTCCAGGGCTCCCCGGAACAGAAACCGTCGATCAGTCCCTCCCGAAGCCGGCGGACCATCTCCGGGGGCGGGCAGACGATCAATTCGACCCTCCTGCCGATTTCGAGCCCCGAACGGGCGAGCCATTCCCGGATGGTCAACTCCTGGGTGGATCTGGGGAGCACGATTCCGATGCGGAGGATGCGGGATGGATCCCGGTCCAGCCAAGCCGAAAGGGCCTCGGGTGTCGTGGCCTCCGCCCGGAAGAGGGCGTTGGAAAGGGTGATGGCGTTGCCGCAGGTGGACATCGTCCAAGCCGTGCACAGGGGGGCTTCGATGCCGGGAGCACCGGCCGCGGCCAGCACGGGAAGCGTCGACAACATGTGGGCGCCGTCCACCGCCCCCTCCTGCAGCTTCTGCAGCAGCAGGGGCCAAGCCTGGATCTTCCGAAGCTCCACCTCGAGGCCTTCCCGGGCGAAGAAGCCCTTTTCCTGCGCCACCACGAGAGGGGCGCAATCGGCGAGGGGAACGAATCCCAATCGGACACGTGTCATGGGAGGACCTCCATTCGGACCGCGGCGTGCTTGTACGAAGGTTCGCGGCTGTACGGATCGAAACTGGGGAAGGTGAGTCGGTTCACCTCCCGATGGTGCATGGGGAGGAAGATCGTGCCCGGACGGACGTTCGGGGAAGTCATGGCCTCCGCGCGCAGGCTCCCCCTGCGGGAGGAGACCAGGATCGCGTCCCCGGGTCGGATTCCCCGAGTCCGGGCATCCGAGGGGTGGATCTCGGCCAGAAGCCGGCCCGGTGCGAGTGTGCGCAGGAGCGCGGACTTGGAGGTCCGGGTCCCGGTGTGCCATTCCGCGCTGGAGCCTCGTCCCGTCAGGAGGACCAGGTCGAACTCCGCGTCGGTGGGTTCCTCCGGGGGGCGCGGTGGATCGAAGAGCAGTCGGGCCTTGCCGTCGGGCGTGAAGAATCGGCCGTCGGAGAAGAGGCGTCGGTGCCCCTCGTCCCCTCGAAGCAGGTTGCGCAGTTCCTCCGGTGCGCCCGGGCGGACGGAATGGTCCGGTCCGGCGGGGCGCGCGCCCTCCGGGAAGGGCCATTGGATCCCGCCGGCGACATCGATGTGGCGGTAGTCCCGGATGCCCGTGAAGTCGTGCGGGCGATCGCGGGAAAGGTCGCGCATCAAGCCGAAGGCCGATTCGGGATTCGCGAAGCGGGGGAAGAGGTCCGCGCATCCCCAGGCCGCGGCCAGGAGACGGAAGATGTCGAAATCCGGAAGGGCCAGGCCGGGCGGGCGTCGCACCTTCTTGGTGAGGCCGATCCTGCGCTCGGAATTGATCTGGGTGCCCTCCTTCTCGCCCCACCCTGCCGCGGGAAGGTAGAGGTCGGCCTGCAGCGCGGTCTCCGTGGAGTGGTACATGTCCTGGACGACGAGGAACTCCAGGTTCTCGCGGGCTCGCACGAACGCGTCCTGTCCGATCCAGGTGTGCTCGGGATTGGTGGCGACCACCCAAAGCGCCTTGATCCCGCCTTCGGCAGCCCGATCGAGGATCTGGTCGTAGGCGAGTCCGGCCGTGCCGGGGATGCGATCCTCGGGGATCCCCATGATGCGCGAGACCTGGGCGCGATGCTCGGGATTGGCGAAGTCGCGACCGCCGGGAAGCGAGGTGGTCATCGAGTACAGGCGGGAACCCATGGCGTTGGCCTGGCCCGTGATGGAATTGGGGCCTGTTCCCGGTTTCCCGATGTTGCCCGTGACCAGGCAGATGTCGATCAGGGCCTGGGCGGTCCGGACCGCTTCGTGCGACTGGTTGACCCCCATGGTCCACCAGATGCTGACCCGCCGTCCGGGGCGGAAGGATTCGACGAGGGATTCCAGCTGACCGGCTTCGAGCCCCGTGTCCTGCAGGCAACGCGCATCGTCGAATTCCTCGAGGAACACCGACAATTCCTGAAACCCCGTGGTGTGCGAATCCACGAATTCTCGGTCCACCCATCCGCGTTCGACGATCTTGCGAAGCACCGTGTACCACAGGACGAGGTCGGATTTGGGGGCCAAGGGGACGTGGAGGGAGGAGGCCTGGGCCGTTTCCGTCCGACGTGGATCCACGACGACGATCTTCGGGGACCGCACGTTCATCATCACCCGCTCCCAGAGGATGGGATGGGCGATGCAGGGATTCGCCCCGACGAACACCAGGACGTCGGATTCCTCGAAATCGTCGTAGCTGAAGGGCGGCGCGTCGAACCCGAAGCTCTGCTTGTAGGCCACATGCGCGGTGGCCATGCACTGGCGGGTGTTGGAGTCGGCGTGCAGGAACCCGAATCCGAGCTTCCACAGGGCCCCCAGGAAGAACATCTCCTCGGTCGGAATCTGTCCCGTGCTGAGGAACGCCGCGGATTCGGGGCCGTGGAGGTCGCGGATCCCCTTCAGGCGGGAGACCATGATCGCCAGCGCGTCCTCCCACGAGATCGGACGCCGCTCCCCGGTGAGTCGGTCCCGCAGCAGGGGAGTGGTCCCCCGGTCCGGGGCGTCCAGGACGGCCAGGGCTTCCCATCCCTTCGGGCAGGCCATCCCGAGGTTCACCGGGTAGGATGGATCGGGAGTCAGTTCCACCGGCGACCGGCCGCCGAGGTGGACGTTCAATCCGCATCCGGTGGAGCAGTAGCCGCAAACGGACGTGGTGGTGGCGCGAGGGGGGGTGGTGCCGGGAACCTGTCCCAGTCCGAAATTCCCCTGGAGCCGATGCAGGGACCGGGTGAGGGGGCCGTCGAAGGATCGGATGAAGTTGGGAATCATCTGCCGATCCCTCCCGGCATCCGCGTCGCCGGGCACGCGCGGAAGAAGAGGAGGCGTTCGGCGAGGTCGGAGGCCAGTCGGAGCGCGACCGCTCCCGCGAAGAGGACCGGCGATGCCAGGACGGTCCCCAGGGCGGCGAGGGCCACGGCGGCGACGAACAACAGGAATTGACCTCGCGCGTGGCTCGACAGGGGGCCGGCGAGGAGGATCGCCTGCGTGCGCAATGCCTGGACGGGCGATTCCAGCCTGCGGCGGTCGGACAGCACGAGCAGGCCCTTGGCGAGACCCGAGGCCACGCTCAGGATGCCGAACAACCGGATGTCCGGTCCTCCCAGGGAAGCGAGGACCACGGATCCGCCTCCGATCACGGTGAGTCCGAACCGGATGGCGGTGGCGGGGCGCGACCATGCGGCTCTCGGGGTGGCGATGTAGAGCATGGCCGAGCACACGACACCGATCGACATCATGGCGGTGGCGGCGGCGGCGGCGCCCTCCCGGGGGAACCAGGGGAGGAGCCACGCCGGAACCAGGGCCGCAAGCGCCAGGGGGACGGCGTTGCCGAAGGCCAGGACCTCCCGGGAGAACCAGGAGCGTCTCCATCCCAGGAAGGCCTTCCACGCGCGTTCCGGACGCCCCAGATGCGCCGAGCCGATCACCAGACCAGAAACCAGGAGGGCGAGGCCGATGGGACGCGTCCAGGGGTGCGCCGGGCTCGGAGCCATCGACCACACCGTGGAGAACAGCCACAAGCCGGTGGCCCACTGCGTGAGCACCAGGAGAACCGCCAAGGGAGCGTGGGCGTGCTCCGGCTTGGGGGAATCGAGATGCGCGGGACGGATGCCCTCCGGGATCGAACCGAGATAGCGGGTCTGGGGCATGGTGGATTCGGGGGGCACGATCCCAGGCAGGGCCGTTCCTCGGGAGGGTTCCGTGCGGACCTCCTGGCGGGAAACGGTGCGGATCCGGATCGCCTGGGAGGGGCAGGCCTGGACGCAGGCAGGCGCCTCTCCGGCCGAAAGGCGGGAACGGCACATGTCGCATTTGCGCACGATGCCCAGGCGCTCGTTCCACTTCGGGGCGTCGTAGGGACATGTCCACAGGCAGTACTGGCAGCCCATGCATTGGTCGTCCAGATGATGGACGATTCCCGTCTTCGCGTCCTTCTCGTAGGCGAGGGTGGGGCAGCCCGCGGCGCATCCAGGGTCCTCGCAGTGGTGGCAACTGGAGGTCACGGTGACCTGGGCGGCCCGGTCGTCGCCCAGGAGAGTGCCGACGGTCCGCCAACTTTCGGTCTCGTCGAGGCCGTTGAGGGTGTGGCAGGCGACGACGCAGGCCTTGCAGGAACTGCACCGGTCGAGGTCGACCTCGAAGGCGTACTGCTCGTCGGGCTCGGGAGGCGTCGCGGGGAGGAGTTCGCGGTAGAGGGGTTCCAGCGCGGGGGTCTCCGATCGGGAGTGCCACTGCGAGAACCGCTCGACCGCGGTGAGGTCGTCCTGCCGGGAGAGGGTCGACCGGATTTCCTCGGCCACCGCGGGGTCGAGGTCCTCCAGGGTCGCCTTCCGGCGTTGCAGGGTGGAGGTGGACATCAGTACACATCCCTGAGGTACCGCTTGTCGGCGGCCATGGCCTGGACCCAGGCGACGGCCTCCTCGTGGGATTTCCCCCCACCGATGCGGATCACGTCCACCAGGGCGGCGTCGACGTCCTTGGCCATGCGCTTGGCGTCGCCGCACACGCAGAACACCGCGCCGCCATCGAGCCAGGACCAGAGCTCCCGCGCCCGTTCGCGCATGCGGGTCTGGACGTAGATCTTCTCCTCCTGATCCCGGCTGAAGGCCAGGTCGAGCTGGTGCAGGACCCCGCGGCCCCGGAAATCCAGGATCTCGTCCCGGTAGAGGAAGTCCTGCTGCTCCCGCTGGTCGCCGAAGAACAACCAGTTGCGACCCGTCGCTCCGGAAGCGGCCCGTTCGTGGAGGAATCCCCGGAAGGGGGCGATTCCCGTCCCCGGTCCGCACATGATCAGGTCCCGGGACGGGTCCTGGGGCGGATGGAAATGGGAGGAGGGCTGGACGAAGACGTTCACCGGAAGTCCGAGGGGAACCCGCGAGGCCAGGAAGCTGCTGGCGGCTCCCAGACGCAGACGGTCTCCCAGGCGGGTCTTCTGGATCCCGACCGTGAGATGGACCTCCCCAGGATGCGCCAACGGGGAGCTGGAGATGGAGTAGAGTCGCGGGGAGAGCTTGCGCAGGGCGTCCACGAGCGACTGCGGCTCGAGCCGGGCGGTCGGGAAGGCGCGCAGGATGTCCAGGACGTCGGATTCGCCCAGCAGCTGTTCGCGTTCCTCCGCTCCCTCTTCCGAGAGCAGGTGGCGGATGCGTCGCCGATCCCCCTGCGCCGGGGAGGAATCGGCCAGGAAGGAAAGGATCTCGGGGATGGGCCGGTTGAGGTCCATGCGCGACAGCAACGCCGCGCGGAAAGACATTTCCTGTCCATCAGCAAGCCGGACCGGCTCGCGGCCCGAGGCGTTGCAGGCCAGGACGAGGCTGTCGACGAGCTCGAAATGGTTCACCGGCCACACGCCCAGCGCGTCGCCGGCCTTGTAGGTCAGGCCGGATCCCGCCAGGGAGAGCGCGATGTGCCGCGTGTCCTTGGCGGATTCGCGGGCGTTGAGGCGTCGGTTCTCCACCAGCGGAGCCGGGAAGGGGTTGGACTTGCTCCAGCCGGTCTTGACGGGATCCTTTTCCGACGATCCGCCGGCGGGGGCCGCACCTGCTCCGAGGGCGGATGCGAGCGATTCGCGCCACGAGGCGGAGGCGCTCTCGTAGTCGGTGTCGAGGAGCGCGGCATCGAGGAGCCTCGCGGCTCCGATCGCGTCCATGCGTTCGTCGATGCGGCGGGCCGCCGCACAGAATCTGGCGTAGTTCCGGTCGCCCAGTCCCAGCACCGCGAACCGGAGATGGGACAGCACGAGGGCGTCGTCGGTCGAAAGCCAATTCCAGAAGGCGACCCCGTTGTCGGGCATGTCGCCGTCCCCCCAGGTGGAGGTGGCGAACACCACGTGGGTCTCGGCCTTCCAGTCGACCTCCGCGTGGCGTTCCATGGGAAGGACCTCCGGCCCCCAGACGTGGCCGTCGCCGGCATCGGCGCCGCGCAACCTCTCCCCCAGGGCGAAGGCGAGGCTTTCGGCGTTCCCGGACTGCGAGGCGTAGAGGATCCTCAGGGAGCGGGTCGGGACGGAGCTGGCGGGAGTGGTGGGACCTTCCGGTCGAGCGGCGGAGAGGTTCCCGGCGCTGAAGATGCCTGCCAGGTAGCCGTTCAGCCATCCGCGCTGCTCGGTGGTGAAAGGGGCGGTTTCGGGAAGGATGGGAGCGTTCATGGGGATGGGTCCTCAGGCCTGGGCCAGGATGGCGGGGAGATCGGACGGGCCGATGCGTCGGGTGAAATCGGCGAAGGTCTCCCCTTCCTGCCGCAGTGCCAGCCATGTCTCCACGAGGGACTCGATCCTGCCGGGAACCTCCGATGCGGGCACGGAGTTCCAGATCTGCACCGCGCAGCGGGCGTCCCTGCCGGATCCCCCTCCCACGAGGATGTGGAAGGCGTCCTGGCGGATCCCCTCGATCTCGATCCCCGTCCCCAGGAGCCCGATGTCCCCGATGTAGTGCTGCGCGCAGGAGTTGGGGCATCCCGTGAGGTGGATGTTCACCGGGAATTCAGCCGGAATCCGTCCGGTCAGACGCTCTTCGATGGCCAGGGCGGTGCTCTTGGTGGCGGCCTGTCCGTGCTTGCAGCCCTCGGAACCCGTGCACGCCACGAGGCCTTGGAGGATCCCGTCCGGGTCGGTCCGCAGCCCCGCATCGGACAGGACCCGACGTACGGCCTCGAGGTCGGCCTCCGGGATGCCGGAGATCAGGATGTTCTGCCAGACCGTCAGGCGGATGTCCCCGTCCCCGTGGCGACCGGCCGCGTTGGCCACGGCCTGGAACTGGTCCGCCGAGAGCCGACCCGCCGGGACGTGCACACCCAGCCACATCTTGCCGGCGTCCGATTGGGGGTGGGCGCCGAGGTGGGCGGTCCGATCGATGGCGGGAGCGAAACGGCAGGCGTCGAGGTGGGCCCGCCGCAGCGGGAAGGACAGCCGCTCCTGGACCTTCTCCAGGAAGTACTCGAATCCCCAGTCGTCCAGGAGGTACTTCAGTCGCGCCTTGCTCCTCTGGCCCCGGTTGGCATTCTCCAGGAACACCGTCAGGATCGCATCCAAGGCGGGAAGCCACTCGTCGAGCCCCAGGATCACTTGGGAATCCCGGGCGAAATCGCCGTGGCCGGTGATGCCTCCGAGGGACAGGCGCATCTGGACGCCCTCGATGCCCTCGACATGGCAGGCCCGCAACCCGATGTCGTTGGTCTCCTCCAGCGCGGCGATCATGCCGCCTCCGTCGAAGGCCACATTGAACTTGCGGGGAAGGCCATGCAAGTCGGGCGAATGCAGCACATGGTGGTGCCACGCCCGGCACAAGGGCCGGACATCGAGGAGTTCCTGCGGGTCGATTCCGGCGGTGGGGTTTCCCACGACGTTGCGGATGCTGTCGGCCCCCGATCCCTTGGCGCCCAGACCGCACTCCTCCAGCCTCAGGAGGGCCTCGTTCATCGAACCGGGAGCGATCTGCCGCACCTGCAGGTTCGATCGGGTCGTCAGCCACACCACCCCGTCGCACAACTCGCGGGCGATCCCCGACACCACCCGGGCCTGCTGGGCGTTGAGAATCCCCCCCGGGATGCGCATCCGGCACATGGGACGTTCCTGGACCGGTGCCACGTTGAAGATCCCGTGGAAGCGCGCCAGGAAATTCTCCTCGCCGGCCGGAAACTCTCCGGTGCGATCGAGCTCGGCGATCCGATTCCGGAACAGCAGGGGATTGCGGCGGCGTTTGATGTCCTCTTCGCGTGCAAGCCTCTTGCCTTCGGCCAACCACCGGGTCTGGGCTCTGTATCCCGCGCTGGCTTCGGCGGGGTACGGGCACGGCTCCAATTCGCCGCCGGCTCCGACGAGGTGGGTCGCCGCCTTGAGGAATCCGTCGAGCCATTCCTTCTGGTCGGCGGAGAACGTTGAGGACGGATTGCTGGTTCCGTGGGTAGACATGGGTTCCCTCGTGGGAAGCTCCGGACGGAGCGTCGCCGCTGGGACCCAATCGCTCGGCCGGACCGGACGCAGTGGGGTGCGTGAACGGAGCCAACGCATGGATCGTGCCACCTTTCAATCGGGAAGCCGACGTCACTTTGGTGGCGAAGTGTCAAAAAATGGCTATGGGAGGCGGGGACTCGGGGAGGGGAGCCGGGAATCTCGTGGGGATCGGTGTTCCCGGGCGACGAAGGAATGGTGGATCGGTTGGTGTGTTGCCAATGTCAACGAGACTCGGGAGGAGGAGCGAGCGGGTTTCCCCCGGAACCCGATTCAGCGAGCGCGGACTCCAGAATCCGGGCGGCGTCCTCGTAGCGGAGGCTTTCCACCGCGTCCTCGAACTCCCGGGCCTTCCCGGAGAGGAGGACGTCCAATCCGGTCCGACGTCGGCTCATCCAATCCCGCGCCGCGAAGTCGTGACCTCGAAGCATCGACAGGAGGGACTCGATCTCCCCGGGAGGGACCAGGAGGTTGGCCGGGTGGGGAGGAATCTCCTCGACGGGGGTTGAACGACGGAAATCGTCCAAGACCCGCACGGTCGACTTCCAGGATCGGACCACCTCCCTCAATCTGGCGCGGACCTCCTTGACGGGCGCGCCCTCCCGCACCGCGTCCTCGGCGCGGGCGGAAGCCTCCGCGAGCTCCATCGCTCCGATCAGGGCGGCGCTGCCCCGCAGGAAGTGGAGGCGGGCCGAGGTGGAACTCCGGCTCCAGACCTCGTCCCGGATCGCCGGCACGGCCACCCGGGACTTCCTGAATTCGGCGGGAAAACGCCCGGCCATGGAGAGGAACAGCCGGATGTCGTCGGAGAGGCGATTGCGGACATCCTCCATGTCGAACCCCTCGAGGTCCGGCCAGGGATCCTCGCCGCGCGGAGGGTCGGCGGGCCGGGATGCGGTGGGCAAGGTCGTTCCGCGTGTCCGTTCCACATGTTGGCGGACGCTCTGGATCAGCTGGCCGGGATCGAGCGGCTTGGCGAGGAAATCGTCCATCCCGGATTCCATGGCGCCCTGACGCTCCGAACCGAGAGTCCCGGCGGTGAGGGCGAGGATGGGGAGCTCCATCATTCCGAGGTCGTCGCGGATCCGCCTCGCCGCTTCCCGTCCTCCCATCCCGGGCATCTGGATGTCCATCAGGACGATGTCGAATCCCGATTCCGCCGACGACAGGGCCTCCAAGGCCCCCTGTCCATCGGTGCGGATCTCGACCACCGCACCCTGGCGACGCAGGATCCCGGCCCCGACCTCGAGGTTGAGGTCGTTGTCGTCGATCAGGAGGATCCGCACATCCGGAAGCCACCGGATGCGCCCGTCGAGACAGGCCGGAATGGCGGTGTTCTCGAGGATTCCCGAGGACGTCCTCAATGCGCCGTGCACCAGGTCGAACAGGGAGGAGGGGTCGGCCGGTGCTTGCCTCGGTCCGACCGGGATCGCCGATGGCGATCCGGGAAGGACGATCGTCGGGATCGAGGAGGCCCACGGGGAGGAAGGTTCCGGCAGGGATGGATCGACGAGGGCGAGGTGCGGAGGACGCGTGGGCGGAGGATCGTTCGGGGCGCGGACCTCGACGGTCCAGCCGAGGAGCGCGGCCGTTTCGACGATCCCGCGGGAAAAACCCCGTTCGTCGGACAGGACGGCCAATCGGAATTCGCCCGCGCCCGTGGAGCCGTCCGGGACGTCGGCGGGGGTCGAAAGCGGAAGGACCACGCGGAAGAGGCTTCCCGCGCCCGGAGTCGACTCGACTTCGATCCTGCCGGTCATCAGGGCGCAGAGCCGGTTGACGATGGAAAGGCCGAGCCCCGTTCCGCCGAAGCGGCGCGTGGTGGAGGCGTCGGCCTGCGTGAAGGGCTGGAACAGGCGCTCCAGGACCTCCTGTTCGATGCCGATCCCGGTGTCCTCGACCTCCAGGGTGACCCATACGCGGTCCGAGGCCTGTTGCGCGGCCGAGGCGCGGATGGAGACGCGGCCTTCGGGGGTGAACTTCAACGCGTTGTTGGCGAGGTTCACCAGGATCTGTCGAATGCGGAGCTCGTCGCCGAGCACGCGGTCGGGGAACCCCTCGAGGATCTCGATGCGCAGTTCGATCCCCTTGAGCTGGGCTTGCGAGGACAGGAACAGTCCGACATCCTCGATCAGTGCTCCCAGGTCGAAGGGAGCCGATTCGAGGCTCATTTCCCCGGCTTCGATCTTCGACAGGTCCAGGACGTCGTTGAGGATTCCCAGCAGGGAGCGGCTCGCCGATTCGATCTTCGACAGGAGCGTCTTCTGTTCGCGGTTCAAGGACGTGCCGTCCAGCAGGTGGGTCAGACCGAGGATGGCGTTCATCGGGGTGCGGATTTCGTGGCTCATGTTCGCCAGGAATTCCGTCTTGGCCGCGTTGGCCGCTTCCGCGGCTTCCAGACGCCTCAAGGCTTCGTCGGCATGGTGGCGACCGGTGATGTCCTGGATCGCCCCGAGGACGCGATCGGGTCTTCCTTGGCCGGAAGGCCCGTCCCACTCGGGCTCGCCGACGGTCCGGACCCAGATGGAGCGTCCCCGGGCGGTGAGGAAGGGGAGCTCCAGGTCCCAGGACTCGCCGTGCTGGAGCGCGGCCAGCAGGGCGGTCTCCATGATGGGGCGAGCCTCGGCGGCGTAGAATTGCACGCTCTCCTCCAGCTTCGGATGGTGCGACGCGGGCAATTCGTGGATGCGGCTGGTTTCGGCCGTCCAGGACATCGTGCCGGTGCCGACGTTGTACTGCCATCCGCCCAGGCCGGCCACCCGGCCGGCCCTTTCCAGGAACGCCTCGCTTTCGGCGAGGCGACGTTCGGCTTGCTTGCGATCGGAGATGTCGTGGGCCAGCAGATAGAAGCCGCGCACCTCCCCCTCGACGACGTCGGGAATGAAATGCACGAGGGAATGGCGCATCCCCTCCTCCCCCGCCCTGGGAACCGGGGACTCGAAGGTCTGCGGGATGCCGCGCAGCACCCCGAGGATGCGGGACCGCTGTTGGCGGAAGACCTTCTCCCCCAGGAGCTCCCCGATGGGATGCCCCACGATATCGGAGGGAGGAAGGCCGAACCACTCCTGGAAGGCGTTGTTGGCGAAACGGTTCACGAGCTCTCGGTCCCAGTACCCGACCAGGGAGGGCAGGGCATCGAGGATCGTTCGGAGATCCCGCCGGGCCGCGTCGAGTTCCCGCGTGCGGTGGGAGATCTGGTCCTCCAGGGAGGCGAAGTAGGATTGGAGCCTCTCTTCGGAGGCGATCCGCTCCCGGTCGTCCCGGAAGGTCCATCCCAGGGACGACCTCGAATCTCCGGCGACTTCGATGGCGGTCGCGGAGACGCGTACCGCGACGCTGTCGCCGAGCCGGTCGACGATGACGGCGGGGGTCCCCCGGAGCATGCCTTCTCGTGCGCGCGCTGCGACGATGTCCGGTCGGGGCTTGAGCAGGTCGGACAGATTCTGGCCAATCGCCTGGGTCATGGCGTATCCGAAGATCCGTTCCGCCGAGAGGTTCCACGCGGTCACGATGCCGTCGGAGGTGGTGCCGACGATGGCGTCGTCGGAGTGCCCGAGGATCGCGGCCAGATGGGCCTCCCGGTGCCGGATCTCGCGGGCGCGCCGTCTGGCGAGGAGGAAGGCGTGGAGCGCCGCCGACAGCAGGGCCGTGGTGAGGAATCCCCAGAGTGCCAGCCAGAGAGGGGAGGGAAGGCCCAAGGTCTCCAGGAAGCTGCGCCGTGCCGTCAGTTGCACGCGCCAGGTCCGTCCGAAGATCTCCATGTCCGTGGAGGAGGTGAGATCGGGGATGGAATCCCCGTGGCTCCCCGAGGTGTAGAAGCGCACCGGCGGGCCTTCCGGGGGGACGTCGAGGATCGAGACGGAAAAACGCGAGGGCACCAGGTTGGCCGAAGCCAGCACCTCGTCGATCAGCAGGGGGGCGTACGTCCAGCCGATGCAGGCCGACTCCCTCTCCGAGGAGGTGCCGATGGGAAGTCCCGGCGTGTAGACGGGTTGGAGCAGGATGAAGCCTCGCGAGGGCAGGCCGGAGGCCTGGACCAATGTGATGGGCGAGGAAAGCGTGGCCCTGCCGGATCGGCGCGCCTGGAGGGCGGCCTCCCTGCGGTCCTCCTGCGAGGCGATGTCCAGTCCCAGCGCTTCGGCGTTGCGTTCGGACGGTTCGATGAACTGGATCACGAAGCGATCCCCGGGGTTGCGGGAGATTCCGTGGATGGCGAACTCCGGCTGCCCCTCCGCCCTCATCCGCCGGACGAAGGCGGCGCTGTCCTTCCCGGCGACCCTGCGGATGAAGCCGAAGCCGCGCGCCCCCGGGAATTCGCTGCGGATGTCGCGCGACTGCTGGTAGGAGCGGAACCGCTCCCGGGTGAGGTCCTCCGGGCCCGAGGCGATGATCAATCCTCGCGTTCCCCGGAGTCCGTGTTCGTAGCGCAGCAGACGTTCCCGGACCCGTTCGGAGAATTCGTTCCCCCGGGTCTGCAGTCGGGACATCGCGGTCGAATGGTTCGTTCGCGCCTGGTTCCAGGCGGTCCCGAGGGACAGCAAGGCACCCAGGACGAACAGTCCCACGGAGGCATGGAATGCCTTGCGTCGGATCGTCGGGACCGACATGGCCATCAGGTGGCGGGCGGGGACCCCTGGTCCACCGGGGAGTCCTCGTCGAGAGTGCGCCACTGGAGGCGGTTTCGCCCGAGCGCCTTGGCCCGGTAGAGCGCCTGGTCGGAGGCGCTGAGCAGGTCGGAGGCGCTGAAGGACAGACGATGGTTCCGATCCCGGCGCTGGGATCCCGACTCGTCCCATTGGGCGGATTTCTCGTCCCATGTCGCTGCACCGCAGGAAACCGTGACGAAGGTGTCCACCTCGGAGGTTCCATGGGGCAGCTTGAGGGCGCGGATGGCTTTCACCACGTTGGACGCCACCTTCCGGGCGCCGCTGCCGTCGGTGTCGGGAAGGATGATGGCGAACTCCTCCCCGCCGAAGCGGATCACCTGGTCGCAGGACCTCTTCACCGCTTCGCGCAGACCTTCGGCGACCTGGCGAAGGCATCTGTCTCCGGCCTGGTGTCCGTAGTGGTCGTTGAATTCCTTGAAGTGGTCGATGTCGACCATCAGCAGGGAGATGGGGGATCCGGCCCGCAGGGCCCGCAACCACTCGTGCCGCAGGCGCTCGTCGAAGTGGCGTCGATTGGGGAGGCCGGTGAGCGGATCGGTGGCCGCCTCCTGCCGCAAATCGTCCTGCACGTGCTTGAGGCGCAGATGCGTGCGGACCCGGGCGGTCACCAGGGGCGGATTGGGCGGCTTGGAGATGAAATCCACCGCCCCCAACGCCAGGCCGGTGGCCTCCTGCTGGGCCGCATCGTGGCAGGTGAGGAAGATCACCGGGACCGTGCCGAGGTTCGGTTCGCCTTTCAGTGCCGAACAGAGTTCGAAACCGTCCATCTCCGGCATCTCCACATCCAGGAGAACCAGGTCGGGAGGGAATTCGCGAGCCAGTCGAAGGGCCTCCAGGCCGTTGGTCGCGAAGCGCACGGAACCGAGCTCGGAAAGGGTCCTGCCGAGAAGGGCGATCACGTTGGGGTCGTCGTCCACAAGAAGAATGTTCGGTCGATCGGGCACGGAACCTCCTCGCGCACGGATGGAATTGCCACGCGACCCTGCCGAGGAAGATACCCGGTTCGAGGTCGCGGATCTCCATTGTATCCCATTTCCGGAGTCCCCGTGCCCCAAGGGATCTCCGGAAGGCCTCGCGAAGGCGCCCTCCCCCTCTTCGTGGAACCCGGCCCCTCGGGGGTGGATCCTCCTCAGGGGAGGGTCGGAAGGACCATCGTTTCGAAACCCTTCGCCGCCAGGAGGATGGTCTGTCCCGTCCGCAGGGTCGCCGCTTCCTCCAGGGAAACCACCGCACGGGCGATTTCCCCGGATGCGTCGGCGGTGACCACCACCAGACCTTCGGATTCCTCGAGGGCCAGGACGATGGCGGGAATGCGCAACCGGGGGGTGGATTTGCCGCCCGCGAAGACCTCCCCCGGAGTTCCCCGCGCAACCACGCGCCCTTCCTCCAGCCGCACGACGCGATGCGCCAGACGCCACACCTCCCCCATGTCGTGGGAGACCAGGATCGTCGGGTGCTCCACCTTCTCCAGCTGGGAGGCGATCTCCTCGATCATGCGACCGCGCAGCGCCGAATCCAGGGCGGCCAGGGGCTCGTCGAGGAGCAGCGTCGCGGGGCGGGAGGCCAGGGTCCGGGCCAGGGCCACGCGCTGGCTCTGCCCCCCCGAAAGCCGGGAAGGGAGATGGTCGGCCACGCCGCCCAGTTCGAACCGTTCCAGGAACTCCGATGCGACCGAATGACGGAATTTGTCGTCCTTGGGGATCCCGTCCAGGATGTTCTGGAAGGCGGTCCGGTGCGGGAAGAGCGCATGGTCCTGGAAGACGAGTCCCGGAATCCGACGGTGCGTGGGGACGTCGATCCCCCGGGAGGAATCGAACCAGGCGGTCTCTCCGACGGAGATGAATCCCTCGTCGGGAGGCAGCAGTCCGGCGAGCATCCGGAGGATGGAGGATTTCCCGCTGCCGGAGGGCCCGAAGATCGCCACCCGCTCGCCGGGTTCGACGGAGAGTTCGATCTCCAGGTCGAGATTCCCGTGGGCGGAGCGAAGTCGCTTGCGCAGCGAGCAGGTCAATCCCCGCTTCATCGGGACGGACTCGTGCGTTGGAGGGCGAACAACGCCACCAGACCCAGGAAGGACACGATGGCCATCGCGCCGGCCAACCGGTGCGCGGAGGCGAAGTCCATCTGTTCCACCAGATCGTAGAGCTGGATGGAGAGGGTCTGGGTCGATCCGGGGATCTTTCCGCCGATCATGAGCACCACGCCGAACTCGCCGAGGCTGTGCAGGAACGACAGGAGGACTCCCGAGAGGATGGAGGGAAGAGCCAGGGGGATCTCGAGGTGCCAGAAGGTCGCCCATGGTCCTCGGCCCAGGCACAGGGAAGCTTCGCGCAGACGCGGCGGGATGGATTGGAAGCCCGCGATCGCGGGGGCCACCAGGAAAGGGAGTCCCGAAACCGCCGAGGCCAGGACGAGTCCCGGAAAGGAGAACAGAAGACCCAGCCCGAGGTGGTCGCGAAGAAATCCTCCGAGCGCCCCGGAGGGGGAGAGGAGGACCAGCAGGTAGAATCCGAGGACCGTGGGCGGGAGGACCATGGGCAGTTGGGTCAGGGCGCGCACGAAGCGCGCGCTCCACCCGGGGCGCAGAGCGATCCAGCGGGCCAGGGGAACGCCCGTCGCCACCAGGATGGCCGATGCCGCCGAGGCCATCTTCAAGCTCAGGATCGTCGGTTCGAGATCGAGGCTCATGCCTTCGCCTCCAGGCGGGGGAGGTTCGCGTCCACCGGGGAAATCACAGCATCTCCAGGGCGACCACGCCGGCGGGGATGTGCAACGAAACCTCGTCTCCGGGGCGATACGGCGAGGGCAGTCCGCTCGTGGGGAGTTGGACATGCACCAGGGTCCCGTCGTCGAGGATGACCTCCAAGGCCGACAGGACGTCGTTGCGGGAGGCGTCGACGACTCTTCCCACCAGCGAGGAATTCCGGTCGGCAAGCACCACGACGGCGGTCTCCTTGAACATGGCGCGCACGCGCATCCCGGTCCGGAACGGGCGATCCGGCGAGGCGACATCGAGGACCAGGGCCCGCAACAGGCCGGCGGGAGTCTCGACCTCCGCCACCCGGACGCGGCCATCGCCGTGGATCGTTCCGAGGGTACCCGACAAGGTGTTCATGGGATTCGATTCCTCCTTCAGGGGAGAAGGTAGCCGTGGCGGATC
This sequence comes from Fibrobacteria bacterium, assembly GCA_020633825.1. Taxonomy (GTDB): domain Bacteria; phylum Fibrobacterota; class Fibrobacteria; order UBA5070; family UBA5070; genus UBA5070. The sequence continues at coordinate 988,617 of JACKCV010000001.1, forward strand.
CAGATCGGGCGCACCGCGGGGGAAAGCAGGTAGGCGAGGAATCTGCGCGATGTGCCGGGGTGGAGGCGGGCACCATGGTCGAGGAGTACGGCGGCCTGGTCGATCGGGGGGGCGAGGAGGGTGTCCAGGTCCGCCCAGCGACCCGTCCGCGAGAGGTTCGTTTGGGCGTGGGACTTCGCCGGGAAGGCCGCTTCCACGGCTCCGGTGGCGGCGTATTGGGCGACCGTGGCCACGTTCTCCCCCAGGACCAGGCGAGATCTCAAGGCGTCCTCCAGCCCGGCGGAGGCCAAGGCCGTTTCCGCGGAGCGGCCGTAGGGTGCGACGCCGGGATTGGCCAGGGCGATCTTGCGCACCCGTGGGTCGCGGAGGATGGTGGGGCCTTTGGCGGGATCGAGATCGGCGACGGAAGTCCACAGGACGACCCGCCCCCGGGCGTAGACGACCGGGGGGCCACCGGCCTTGCCCCAGGAAACCACGGAATCGGGGAAGGAACGGTCGGCGGAGAGGAACAGGTCGAAGGGCGCGTCGGCCCGGATCTGGGCGGCGAATTTCCCGGAAGAGCCGTGCACCACCTGGAGGGCGAGTCCGGTTTCCCGGCGGAAGGACGCGGCGATCTCCTCCAATGCCGGTTTCAGGTTCGCCGCCGCGGCCACCACCGGCTGGCCCGTGGCGACCTGCGTCAGCAGGAGAAGGATGAATGCCAGAAGTCGACCGATCATGGAGAGCCCGCTTTCCCTGTTGCGGAATGAATGTTCGCAAGGGGCGGGCCAACCCGAGGAAAGGAATCTCCCGGATGCGCGAATCCCCCCTTTGGGAGAGCCCGAGGAATCTTCGAGGTCCGGAGGGATCTGTCCGAGGGGCCCTTTCCCCCTTTTTCGGGGGAGGGTTCGCCCTTCGATCCCGGGTCCGCCGGAGTGTCCGCGGAGGCATCGGGGAACCGATCGATGGCTCGGGTTCGGATCACCGATCGGGACGGCGCAGGAAGAAGAACCAGGCGGCTCCCGCGACGGCGGCCGTCCCCGCCACCCAGGCCGGCCAGGGAAGCTGGTGTCCGCCCTCCCAGGCCCCCCAGCACCCGAAGGCCAGGAAGATGCTCGCGGCGGTCCACTGGACCGCCTTCTCCGGAAGTTGCTTGCCCAGGAGCCTGCCGGCCAGGATCGCCAGGGCATCCGAGGCGACCATGCCCAGGGTCGATCCCGCCCAGACGGGAAAGGGTTCTCCGGGGTGCTGGGCCGCGACGGCGATGGTGCCCAGCATGGTCTTGTCGCCGAGTTCGGCGATGAAGAAGGTCCAGAAGACGATCCAGAACGGGGATCGTCCCCGCGTTCCGTCCTGGCCATCGTCCTCGTCGCCGGAGATGGTCCACAGTCCGAAGATGATGAAGGAAATCCCGGCCGCGAAGGTGAGGATCTCCGCGGGAAGGGCCCAACCCGCCGCCTCCCCGATGGCCACCGACCCGACATGGACCAGGGCCGTGGCGGCGGTGATGCCCCACAAGGTGACGCCGATCCGGTGCCGGGTGGCCAGGGCGAGGGCCACCAGTTGGGTCTTGTCGCCCAGTTCGGCCAGGAAGATCAGTCCGCAGGCGATCAGGAAGGTGTTCATCGGGATGGATCTCTTCTTCGAGGCCGCAAGAACAAGACCGGCACCCCTGCGGCCCGCCCAGGAGTGTGGTCTGCAGTCTTGCCCTTTTTTGAACAACACCCCGGACTTCGGGTCCGATTCTGTGGATGCTGGACTCCCCTGGAATGAGGCGGCGACTCCCTGAAGATGCCGGGAAAACTAATTCCCCGGAGTCGGGAGCAGGTCCAGGTGGCGATCCCTCCAGGTGGCGGGCGCTTCCGGATTCCAGGATTGGCGCGAGAACAGGCGCGCTTTGTCGGTTTCCGTCCACCCCAGCTTCTGGTAGTAGTCCAGGGCGAGCGGCGAGGCCAGGAGCACCCACTGGATCTCGGGGCCGAGCGCGGCGAGGGAGTCGAGCAGGGCGCGCCCGATGCCGCGATTGTGGTGTTCGGGATCGACGGCGAGGTCGGCGATGAACCCGTCGAAACTCCCGTCGTGCCAACCGCGCATCAGCCCCACGAGTTTCTCGCCGATCCAGGCCGAGCGCACCAGGGGGGAGTTGGCGTACATGGAGGCGATGCGCTCGGGCTCGCGGACGGGACGGCGCAGGGCCGAGGCGACGAAGAGGTGGATGATGGCTTCGGTCGGTGGGACGACGTCGAGGATGCGCAGGGAGTCCATGCCCGGCGAAGGTAGTTCCCCGCGGAAGGGCCATCCCGCTCGTTCACCCCCCCAGGAAGAGCCAGCCCGCGCAGGCGCTGGCGATGGCCAGGAGCCAGGCGGGAAGCCGGCGCCACTGCAGGAGGGCGAAGGAGGCGGTCGCCACCAGGACTTCGCCGACGTTTCCCAGGCCCCGGGGGCAGACGGGGTCGAGGAACGCCGCGAACAGCAGGCCGACCACCGCCGCGTTGAGCCCCGGCTGGGCACGTCGGAATCCGTCGTGGCGTTGCAGGTTCGTCCAGAAGGGAAGTGCGCCGAGGGCGATCAGGGCGCCCGGAAGGAAGATGGCGACCACTCCCAGGAGGGCTCCGGGAATCCCCCACGCGCAGAAGCCCAGGAACGAGGAGATGTTGAACAGGGGGCCGGGCATCCCCTGGGCGATGCCGTATCCGGCGAGGAAGGTCGCGTCGGGGATTCCCAACCGCGCGGCGACCTCGGTCTGGAGGAGGGGGAGGACGACGTGGCCTCCTCCGAACACCAAGGCTCCGGAGCGGAACATGCCGTCGAGCAGGGCCCACGGGCGGGTTTGCAGGAGATTGCCCAGGAGGGGCAGCAGGGCGAACAGGGCCAGGCAGGTGGCCAGGAGCGCTCCTCCTAGGCGTCGTGGCAGGGGGGCGGCCCCGGCGCCCTCTTGTCCGTTCTCCGGAGGGGACGGGGGAGCGAGGAAACGCCCCAAGGCGGCGCCCAGGAAGATCGCCGCCAGTTGCCCGATGCCGCCCGGCAGCCATCGACACACCAGGGTGGCTGCAAGGGCCATGGCCAGCCGTCTCGCGTCGGGGGTCAAGGAGCGGGCCATGCTCCAGACGGCTTGGGCGATGACGGCGACGGAAAACGACTCCAGCCCGGCCACCCATCCCGAATCCAGGGGTGATCTGGTCATCAGGGCGGCCGCGCAGGCCATGGCCAGGGCTCCGGGAAGAGTGAATCCCGCCCATGCCGCGATGGCATGGGGGAGGCCACCCCGGGAATGCCCCAGGAGCATCCCCATCTGGCTGGAAGAGGGACCGGGAAGCGACTGGCACAGGGTGAGCAACCCCGCGAAACGCGATTCGTCCAGCCAGCCTCGTCGCACCACGAATTCCAATCGGAACAAGGCCAGGTGGGCGACGGGCCCTCCGAAGGAGGTCAGCCCGAGCTTGAGGAAGGCCAGTCCCGTCTCCCAGACGGCCACCCGCGGTGGAAGAGGGTTCGATCCGGATGCTTCGGTCGGCGTGGACATCGAGGTTCCATTGTAGCTGGAACGGGTGGCATTCCCCAACCCGGGAGCTCGATCGACATGGGTTCGAAACGACAAAAAGGATCAATGGATCTGTCAATAATCGACATTGTCCGCGATGGGCGCGGCGAAACCCGCCGCGGTCGACGACCGTTTCCCGGTTGGCACCATCGATGCGCAGGCCTCGCGACGAAGGGGGGATTCCAAATGTCGGGATTGCGCTTGGTGACCATGGCCGGTCCTCCGACGTGCGGAAAGACCTCCGTCCTGCGGCACGTCCTGGGTCACCTGCAAGCGGCTGGACGGAAGGTGGGAGTGGTGAAGCTCGATTGCCTGGTGACCGAGGATGCCCAGCGGTATCGTCAGGCCGGAATCGAACACGTCGCGCAAGGGCTGTCCGGTTCCCTGTGTCCGGATCATTTCTTCGCGGGGAACGTCCCGCGCCTCCTGTCCTGGGGCGTGGATCGTGGCCTGGACATGTTGTTCCTGGAAAGCGCCGGCCTGTGCAACCGGTGCAGCCCCCATGTGCGCGGCGCGCTCGCCTTGTGCGTCCTGGACCACCTCGGTGGAGTCCGCCTTCCCGCGAAGGTCGGGCCGATGCTGCGTTCCGCCGATGTGGTGGTGGCGACCCGGGGGGATCTCGTGAGCCAGGCGGAACGGGAAGTGTTCGCCCTGGAGGTTCGACGACACGCCCCCAAGGCCCGCGTCCTCGGGGTCCAAGGGCAGACCGGCCAGGGGACCCTGGAGCTCGCGCGTCTGGTGGATCGTCGTGCCACGGTCCTGCCCGCCGACGAATTGCGCCTTCGCTTCTCGATGCCCTCGGCGGTGTGTTCCTACTGCCTGGGCGAGACCCGGCTGGGCGACGAACGACAGATCGGGAACCTGAAGCTCCTGGAGCTCCCTTCGTGACCGCCTTTCCGGATGCGGACCGCGCGGAACCGATTCCCACGGCGTCCGGACCCGCCCTGGTGATCGAGCCGGGACGCGATCGGGAGGGATCCCCCGAGGGTTTCCCGCCGTTGCGATTGGTTCCGGGGGATCTCCTGGCCGTGGTCGGCCCCACCGGGTGCGGCAAGAGTCGACTCCTGGCCGACATCGAATGGCTCTCCGAAGGCGATAGTCCCAGTGGTCGGAAGGTGCGTCTGGAGGGGTTTCCGGCGGGGATCGACGAGGAGGAGACGGGCACGCATCATCGCGTGGCCCAACTCTCCCAGACCATGCAGTTCACCCTCGACCTGGACGTCGGCTCGTTCCTGGATCTGCACGCCCGCTCGCGCGAGGTTCCCGACGCCGAGACCGTCGCACGCGCGGTGGTCGAGGCCGCGTGCACGTTGTGCGGGGAACCCTTCACCGCCCGGACCCATCTCTCCGGCCTTTCGGGGGGGCAGTCCCGGGCGCTGATGATCGCCGACACCGCCCTGCTGGCGGCCGCCCCCATCGTGCTGGTGGACGAGGTGGAGAACGCCGGAGTCGACCGGCGCCGGGCCATGGACCTCCTGGTCTCCCGCGACAAGATCGTGCTGATGGCCACCCACGATCCCCTGTTGGCTCTGCTGGCCCCGCGACGCCTGGTCCTGGCCAGAGGGGGAATCCGGCGGATCCGCGATCGGACCCCCGGTGAGGAATTCCTCCTGGCGAGCCTGGAGGAGCAGGATCTCGCCCACACCCGGCTGCGCGATCGGCTGCGTGCCGGGCATTCCGCCTGCGAATCCGAAATCTGACGACCACCTCCCGAGGGGGGGGGGGAAGCGATCCCGGCTAGGTTCCCGCACCCTCGAAGAGGGCTTGCAGACGAGTCAGCTGCTCTTCGAGGTCCTGCTCCCGGATGGTGTCCCACCCGATCCACAGGAGGTTCCGTCCTTCGGCGATCGTCCACGGGTGTTCGGGATGGCAGGAGGGCAGCCCGACGTTCGAGCACAGATCCGCGACCTCCCGTCCGCACAGCCAGCGCGCCAACTCCATGACCTCCTCGGGAGCGCCCTTGCGGACCAGCATGGTGACGGGGCTGGCGATCGCGCCTTCGCGGGGCCAGACGATGCGCAACCCTTCGCGGCGAGGGATCAGCCGGGCGAAGAACAAGGGGAGGGTCGCCGCGGGAGGCGTGGTCGGACCCGGCTTGGAGAGGCTCTTCACCATTTGCGCGGGATGGCCGAATCCTCCCACTGCCCGCCGCAGGTTCGGCATGGAATCCCACCCGAAATGGTCGAGCAGGGTGAGCAGGGTGGTTTCGCAGAAGGTCTTTCCGTTGCCTCGCAAGGCCAACCCGGATTCCCAACTCGGATCCAGGAGATCGCTCCAGCTCTCGAGGCGTTTGCGTCCTTGGGCGCGATGGTCGTCGACCACCAGGACGGTGAGGTTGGCCGCGAGGATCGACACGTGGCCTTCCGGATCGCGCAATTCGGGCATGGGGCCGGAATCCCGGGCCCAGCCGCTGGGATCCTGGAAGGCCCCCGAATCCATGAGCCTGGCGCGGGATTCCTTCCCGTACAGCCATCCGACGCCCGGGGTGAGCAGAAGCCACGGCAGTTCGTGCGGATGGGCCTTGGCGAGATCCCGGTCGGCCTTTTCACCCTTGTTGGCGTGCCCCTCCAGGAGAATGCGCAGATCGGGCAGCGTACCGTTTTCCCGCTGGTCCAGGAAGGCGCGCTCGAGGGGCACGCGGATCGGGCAGGGGAGGGCGAGCTCGGCCTGGTAGGTCGGCGGATCGAGCTCCTCAAGCATTGGCCGACACCATCCGGAACCAGTGGGCTTTGTTCATCAGGGCGTCGGCATCCTCGTGGGTCGCGCACGCGACGTGGAGATGGTCGACCGCCTCCTCGAACTCTCCGCCGCTGAAGGGATACCCTGCCTCGGCCAGGATCCGGAACAGGTGGTCGTACCCCGTGGCCATGTAGAGGGCGTCGCGCAGTTCGGGTCTGCCGTCCAGATCCTTCAGGAATTTCATCGCATGGTTGATCGCCATCGTCTCACCTCCAGGGTCCAGAACCAGCAAGTTCCGGGCCGCCGGGGAGGAAGGGCTTCAACGTCGGAGGAACCGGTAGGGTGTCCTTTCCGCTTCCAGGCAGGTCAATCCCCGGAAGGCTTCGTACTCGATCCGCTCCCCGGCGTTCCAATGTTCGAGAAGGGAGGCGGAGTCGTGTTGTCCGGTGGTGCGGTTGGTCCAGTCCTTCTGGACCGAATTCGCGGGAATGTTGACCAATCGCTCCCGGGGGAAGCAAAGCCCCGATCGGAGCAGGAAATAGGGGGCGAAGACCTGCATCGCGGCTTCCAGGGTGTTCGGGCTGCGAAAGGGGATGGATGCCAGGAGAATGCGCATCTCGTGGCGCCCCAGGACGTGGCCGTCCACGGAAAGCGGATAGGACCAATCCCCGGGATCTCCGTCCTGCCAGGTCCAGCACAGCAATTCCTCCGCCCCCGCGGGCCCGGGGAGAAACGGCGGAAGGGTCTGGTCCTGGTCGGTCACGAAGCAGTGTCGCAGGCCGCGCCCCTTGGTCAGCGCGAAGATGTGGGTGGAAGGATTCCAGCACACCGCCTCGTCGAGATCGAAGGGATCGAGGAACATTCCGTCGTCGGTGAAGAAGAGGATGCGGGGAGCCTCGTCCAGGGCCAGCAGGGAAAGGAGGTCGGAGCGGAAGTCCCGTTCCTCGTGGAACGACACCCGATCCTTCCACCGTTCCTGCAGCTGCGCGTAGGAGCGTTCGTGTCGGTGGTCGCTGGCGGTCCACAGGATGCGCAGGGGGCAGGGGGAGAGCACGTTGGAAAACCAGCTTCCCAGGAAGGCGTCGAGCTGCAGGGCCCGATCCCGGGAGAAGACGATGCCCGAGGCCCCTGGAGCCTCCCCACGAGGTGGATCCATCAGCAGACGCGCGATTCCGATCCGCGCTTGCTCCCGCAACGACCTTGCACGCGTTCCTTCCAGGCGCACGCCGAGGGGTCTGGACAGGCGGTCGAGCGAGGTCAGGAGGCTCACGGAAGAGTCTCCGGTTGGGTGTGCGAATGCGGGACACCCTGGGCGCATCGTTCGCAACGGACCCAGGCCACCGTGCCATCGGTGAACCATTCCTTCTTCCAGATCGGGACGCGATGCTTCACCTGGTCCACGATCCAGGAGCATGCCTCGAAGGCCTCCCGGCGATGGTCGGAGGAGACTGCGGCCCAGATCGCGACCCCTCCGATGGCCAGTTCCCCGACCCGATGGACGCACAAGGCCTTGCGGATCGGGAACCGTTCCAGGGCCTCGGCGAGGATCCGCGAGCCCTCGCCGACCGCCAGGACGGGATGGGCTTCGTACGACAGCCGCTCCACCGACCGTCCCTCGTGGTGATCGCGCACCCATCCTTCGAAGCAGGCGAATCCGCCCGCGGAAGGGTCGGACAATTCCTGCCGCAACTCCGCCACGGGGATTTCCTGGGAACTGATCCGGAAGAGGGAGGGCATCATCCCCCCGACACCGGTGGCAGGAAGGCCACCCGATCCCCGGGCCGTATCGGATCGGACCAGGCCGCGAAGGCGTCGTTGCGCACCGGGCGGAAGGCGGTCCTCTCGAAGGGAAGGCGCAGACGCCGGCGCGTCTCCTCCCAGAGGCAGGCCAGGTCGGGGGCGACGGTGGTCACGTCCTCCCGGGCGAGGCCGACATGGTCGCGGACCATGGCGAAGTGTTCGAGGACGATGTCCATGGGGGCTCCCAGAAGGGATGACAAGGCGAGGCGTTCCTCGGGGGAGTCCGCATCGCGCAGAATCGCGCCGGGTGAGGGGAGGACCCGGCTCGGAGTGTTGATCAGGACCTTGCGCGGGCATCCCTTCCCCTGGGTGGCCCAAGGTCGGGCGGCCTCGGGGAAGGTCGGTTCGTACAAGGCGCAGGTGGGATCCGGCCATTCTCCATCGCTGTCGAGGAAACACGTCGCGTGGACTCCCTCCCCGCGCCCCTCGACCAACCGATGCAACAAGGCTTCGTCGACCAAGGGCTGGTCCACCGCGACCACCAGCCAAGCGGCGTCGGGGTGCTTTTCGAAGGCCGACAGGATTCCTCGCAGGGGGCCGGAGGCGACCTCGAGATCGCGAATCACCTCGGATTCCTCCCATCCCTCCGGGACATCCTGGCCAGGAGCCCGGGACAGGAAGACGCGCGAACACACCCGGGAGAGGATCCGCCCCAGGCGCAGGGTCGCGCCTTCGCCGCGCCACTCCAGATGGGCCTTGTCCGTTCCCATGCGGCGCGAAGCTCCCCCGGCGAGGATCAGCCCGTGGATCCCGGCGCTCATGCCTGGATCCCGAAATTCCGGCGTCCCCCGGATTTGGACAGCAGTCGAACCGACTCGATGGCCAGCCCGAGGTCGACCGCCTTGCACATGTCGTAGACCGTGAGAGCCGCCAAGGTGGCTCCCGTGAGCGCCTCCATCTCCACGCCGGTCCGCGCGGTGCACGCGACGGTGCATTCGATCACCGCGGCCCCCCCCTCTAGGCGGCAGGAGAAGCGGATCTTCTCCACGGGAAGGGGGTGGCAGAACGGGATCAGGTCGGAGGTGCGCTTGGCCGCCTGGGTTCCGGCGATCACCGCCGTGGAGAACACCGGGCCCTTGGGCGCGAAGATCTCCCCATCCCGCGCCAATGCCAGGATGGATTCGGTCAGCCGCACATCCGCCCTGGCGGTCGCCTCGCGGCGGGTGGGCGTGCGACCGCCCACATCCACCATGGTCGGGAGTCCGTTTTCGTCGATGTGGGTCGGTTGGGTCATGGGGGTCGGTTCCTTGGTGCTTCGGCGACGCCCCTCCAAGATACCTGTCGCGCGAGGGTTCACCTGGGAGCGGATCCCTTCCCGGGATGTCGGCCGGGGAGTCCGTACCGGGAGCGGCGGCTTGGCCGGGGCCCCCGAGACGAACCGAGGAGGAGGAAACTCTTGGATCGATTCAAGTTTTCATGATTCGGTGTTGGAAGCACCCAAGGAGCTTTGTACACTGTCCCGATCATGGCTTTCTCCTATGGTAAAACCTCCTCCAACGCCATCGCCGTGGCGAGCCTGCTCTCCGAGCGTTGGGCCCGCGGGCAAAGGACCAGTTCCCTGGATGCGGCCAAGGCGCGCGGCATTTCCCGCCCCCTCGCCGCCAAGCTGATGGTGCAGATGTCCCAAGCGGGCATCATCACGGGGACGCCGGGTCCCCATGGGGGCTATTCCCTGGCCCGTCCGCCCTCGGAGATCGCGTTGGCGGAAATTGTCTCCCTGTTCCAGAAGGCCGACACCGAGAACCGGTGCCCCTACGGCCCCGGATGGTGCGGCAACAACGAACCGTGCCCCCTCCACGACAAGCTCGTCGAGATCGACCAGGCCTTCCAAGGCCTGATGGAGCGAACTTCCCTGGAGGTCTTCGCCAAGCAGGAGGCGGCCAAGGCGAAGGCCGCGGCCGGATCCACCCCGGCGAAGTCCGTCGGCTCCGCCTCGCGGAAGCCCGCCTCCCGGAAGGCCGTCAAGGCCTGAGTCCTACGTCGCCTTGGGGGTCCGGTGCTGCAGCAGGGTGAGCAGCGCCAGGCCCGGCAGGCAGGCCAGCAAGGTGAGCAGGAAGAACGTCGGCCAGCCGACGGCCTTGGCCACGTATCCGGCAGGGGATGTCAGGAGGTCGCGGCCCACCGCCATCAGGCTGGACAAGAGCGCGAACTGGGTCGCGGAGAAGCGGGGGTCGCATTCTCCCATCAGCCAGGCCACCAGGGCCGCCGTGCCCATTCCGATGAAGAAGTTCTCGGCCACCACCGCGGCGGTCATCCAGGTCAGGTTGTCCCCGTGCAGGGCCAGTCCCCAGAAGAGGAGTCCGCAGATCCCCTGGAGGATTCCGAAGGTCCAAAGCGCCCGGAAGACGGGTAGTTTCGTCATCACCGCCCCGCCCGCCGCCGTCCCGGCGATGGTGGCGACGAGGCCTGCACCGCCCAGGACCGTTCCGACCTGGGATTGGCTGAACCCCAACTCGAGCAGGAAGGGGGTCGACATGGTCTGCACCAGATAGACACCCCATTTGAAGAGGACCACGAAAGCCAGGGAAGCCGAAGCCAGCAGCATCCCGCGCGAACGGAAGAACTCGACGAACGGCCGGACGACGGCCTCCTCCAAGGTATGCGGAGCCGCAGGGGGTGTTTCGGGTTCGGGAGCCAGGAGGGTCGCCAGGATCAGCAACGCCTGGATCAGCGCCAGGAACAGGTAGATGAGCTTCCAGGAAAGGTGGTCGGCCAGGATCAGGGCGAGGGATCCGGTGAGGAGCAGGGCCACCCGGTACCCCAGCACCCCCAGGGCCGCTCCCGGACCGCGTTCGGCCGGGGGGAGCACGTCGGTCCTCCAGGCGTCGAACACGATGTCCTGCGACGCCGAGAGGAACGCGACCAGCACGGCGCACGAGGCGATGGCGGTGAGGGCGTGGGCGGGGTCGCTCAACGCCATCAGGGCCACGGCGAGGGCGAGCAGGGCCTGTGTGAGGGCGATCCATCCCCTTCTCCTTCCCAGGAAGGGCAGGGTGAACCGATCCATCAGCGGGGCCCACAGGAACTTGAAGGAATAGGGGAGCGATACCAGGGACAGCAATCCGATGGTGCCCAGGTCGACCTTCGCGGAGGTCAACCAGGCCTGGAGGGTCTTGGTGGTGAGGAAGAGGGGCAGTCCGGAGGAGATCCCCAGCAGGAACACGAAGGAGAGACGAAAGGGCATCAGAGGCATTCCCGGTGGTGGAGGGACGGGGAGGGGACGGACATCCGCACCGGTTGCGGGAGCGACGGAAGCCGGTGGCGGGAGGGTTGGTCGATGATGGCCCATTCGTCGAGTCCCAGGTTGATCCCGAACTCGATCCGATGGGCGCCCGTCGGCAGACCGAAGAGCTCGGCCGTTTCCTGCTTCAGGCCGCCGGGCTCGTCGAGGGCGCGGGCGAACTTCACTCCCAGCGACAACGGGTAGGCGGAGTGGATGGAGCCGGAGAGCCGGGTCTCCCACACGACGGAGCGCGAGAAGTCCTCGATCTGGTCGGTGAGGGAGCCTTCGATCCAGTCCGAACTCCAGGCTCTTCCGGCCTGCACGGAGGCCGCGGCGCTCCAGGTGTCGAGGAACCAGATTCCGGCGAGTTTGCGGATCTCCCACAGGGGGACCTTGTACGACAGCGAGAGGAAGGCCGTGTGCCTGCCTTGGAAAAGGCGGCGTTCGCGGTCGTGTCCGGGCTGGTACATCGGGTATCCGGGGAGGCTCAGGCCTTCGAGGTAGAAGTCGTCGAGGGTGTCGGCCTCGCTGTCCCAGGAGACCACGCCCGACACCGAGGCGTCGGCCTCCAGCGTGTGGTCCTGGAGAAGGGGGTTGGCCAGGCCCCATCGGAAATCGGCCAACGCGCGATGGACGACGGATTCCGTCATGCGGACGGTCACGCTCCCGTTCTGGTTCTGCTGGAAGACGTCGGCGAAGGACCCTTGCCGCTTGAGGGAGGCGATGTCCGCCGACCACTGGAGACGGGCGAAGGTTCCCCGGTTGTCCTCCGATCCCCAGGAGGAACGATCGAGCCAGGTCCAGAAGATCGAAGGGGTCACGGCGGAATACCCGCGGAATTGGAAGGGGAATTCGTAGTAGTCGAAATCGTACCCGGCCCAGGTGGCGCTTCCGTGGATCTTCTGGTTGCGCGAGAGGGAGAAGCGTGCCCCGGCCGAGAGCGACGTCAGGTGCAACGCCCACGGCTCGAAGGAGACCAGGGAATCGCCATCCGGATCGCGGGGATTCTCGCTGCGGATCTCGTCCTCGCCCCTCATCCCCTGGTAGGCGGCGTCGAAGGTCAGGGTGGGAGGGAGCGAACGGTTCTCCATTCCGGCCATCAGGAGCTTCTCCTGGCGCGGGTTCACGAAGTTCCGGTGCCCGGGACCCACGAAATCGAATCCATTGGTGAGGTCGAGCATCCCGAGGGCGAAGAGCATGTTCCGTCGGACGGGGTCGAGCAGCTGCAGGCGGGCACCGGCCATCCACTTCCAATCCTGGGCTTCGTTGCCGAGGATGGGGGGATTGCGCTGCGCGTACACGATCGGGGACACCAGGGCGCGGTTGGGGATGGACCGGTACGGGCGTTCGAGGCTGGCGAGGTCCCAGGTCTGTCGAAGCGGGGGCTGGATCCGAGGCGCAATCGGCGCGGCGGGCCGGGGGGCGAACAGGCGCACGGAGTCGAGCAGATGCAAGGCGAATCCGTCGATGTCCCAGGAGATGAAGGCCAGACGTTTCCCGTCCGGGGCGGGGGCGGGTTCGAAGGCTCCTCCCACCACCGAGGTGGCCTGCTCCAGGGTCAGGGAATCGAGATCCTGCCGATACAGGTTGAAGATGCCCGTGCGGTCGGAGGAGATCCAGATGTGCCGGCCGTCGGGATCGAAGGCGGGGTCGCGCCATTCGTGGAGGGAATCCCCCAGCCGGGAGAGGATGCGACCGTCGAGCGCGACGCGGTCCACGCGTCGAAGATTCCCATCGAACCAGTCGACGGCCAGGGAGCGCCCGTCGGGGTGCCATCGGGTGGAGAAGATCGTGTTGGCCGGCCAGTCTCCCAGGGAGTCCGGAGCGGGGAAGAGGTCGGTCCCTTCCGATTCCGGCAGCTCCAGGCCGTCCGACGGGATCAGTCGAACGCGGAAGCTGCGCCGGTCCCGGACCACCACGGCCAGGGTGTCGTTGCGAAAGCTCGGGGCGAGGGCGTGCATCCCCTTGGTGACCCGGAATTGTTGCTTCTTGCCCACGGCCTCGATGCGGCCCTCGTCGTCTGGTTTCAAGCGGGCGGAATAGATGTCCAGGACGGGACGGCCTTGCGGATCGTCGTTCCTGCCCGAATGGAACCAGACCGTGGAACGCGCGGAATCCACGGAAAAGCGCGAGCGGATGATCGGCGCCACGGTCCAGAAGCGGTCTGCGGAATCCCGCGTCGAATCCGCGGCCGAATCGGGCCTGGACAGGTCGCATCCCCACAGGCTGTTGATCTGGAAGTCGGAGCCGCGATTGGAGCTGAACAGCAGGAGGGAATCGTTCCACCAACGGGGATGGAGCGTGTTGAACGCCTGCCCGAAGAGCCGTCGCCCTTCCACCAGGGGGGAGGCGGACTGCACCTCGGAATCGGCCACGGCCTTCATCCGAGACGCCCATGCCGACCATAGGGAATCCGCGCTCCGCCCCTCGCTGGCCACCCGCCAAGCACCCGAGACGGTTTGGGGAAGCGGCTTGCCCAGGGACTTCCACCAGCGCACGACCTGTTCCGGGGTGTCCGCTCCCACCTGGCGCACCATTCCGTATCCGTGGTTGTACACCTTCTCGAAATCCAGTCCGGAACCCGAGAAGACGGTCATCCGGTTCCAGGGGAGGATGCTGTCGGAGAGAGCGGCGGTGCGCAGGATCATGCGGCGATGGGTGTCCCATCGGTCCCCTCCGTTGCGTTCCGAGATCCATTGCGCCGTGCCTTCGGCCAGGGACATGGAATAGGGATTGAGGGACCACAGCAGCCATCCCCCCGAACCGATGGGGCGGTCCGAGGCGTCGGACCATCCGAATTGGATCTCCGGCAACCAGGGGCGCACCTTCGAGGAGGATTGGATCGAGACGATGTGCCCGAACTCGTGGGCCACCACGTCGCGGATCCAGTCCTTGGATCCGCGAAGCTCGAATCCGAGGTCGGCCGACCAGATGGCCATGGTGTTCAAGCTGGCGATCGCCCAGCCGTTGGAATAGTCCTGGTCGAAGACGAGGAAGTCGATCTTCCCGGGAGGCCGATGGTGGAACAGTTCGACGACCTCGGGGTAGACCGCCTCGGCACGAGCTGCACAGGCTTGGGCGACCGATCGCAGCCGTTTTTCGTAGTGGAATCGGAAATGTTCGGTCTCCGAAGTCACCCACCGGATTTCGGGGTGGTTGCGATCCTGCTCGTCGTCGCCGTAGGCGAAAGTGGGAATCGGGGTTCCTCCGAGCGCGAAAAACGCTAGTATGAAACAGAACCGGAGGAGCTGGGAGTGTGGGCGCGACCTGGGCATGGAGGCGAAAATACCTCATCCAGGAACTACACAACCCCTGCAAGTCCAGGAATTGCATAGTATTATGAGGAAAACGGGCCCTTACACACGGCATCGGAGACTCCCATGCGCGCACCCTTCCAGACTTCCCTGCCACGCTTGGCCGTCCTGGCTTCGATCTTGGCCTCCACCGCCGGTCTTGCCTCGGCCTACGACGAAGAGACCATCGGCGACCACCTTCAGCCCTTCATCGGGGGTTGGGTCGGCATGTACCAGGTCGATACCAAGGACCTCGAGTACATGGTCGCGAGATCGATGGGCCAGAAGAGCCCGCGTCTCGACGTGTTCCTTCCGGTGGTTCCCGCCGGCGGCGTGACCATGGGTGTGGCCTACGGACGCCTGCATCTGGGGGCGAACCTGGGGTACCAGTTGCGGGATGGTGGGGATTTCTCCGCCGCCAAGCAAGCCCAATACGGAATCCATCCTTCCTTCCGGTACGAAGTCGTCCCTCTCGATTTCAGCCTGGATCTGGCCATGCTTCCCAACGAATACCCGATCAACTTCCTGATCGGCGGCTCGGGTGGCATCGGGTTCACACGCATCCAGAATCCGTTCCCCGCGCTGGTGGTTCGGGAAATGGGCGAGGATGGGACGATCACCAGCACCAAGGTGTATCCCAAGGACAACGTCTGGGAAACCAACAATTTCGCCTTGGCCACCGGATACGTGGGGGCCCGCATCAACCTCCTGCAACGGTTGAACCTCGAAGGGCAGATCGGCTACCGCCTCCTGCGCACCGACGCCGTCCAGTCCGACGAAGGCCCCGATCCCTACCAGATCAGCCATTTCAATGTCGATTCCGCCGGCAACTCGACGGCTTCCCTCAAGCCGATCCCCATCGATTTGTCCGGGGCCTATCTGCGCGTCGATCTGCGCTGGACCTTCGCCTCCAAGGCACAGAAGGAGCGTCAGGCGGCCTTGGAACGCCGTCGGAAGCAGCTTCAGTCGATGGTCGCCGGGCTCGATCGCCGCTGATTTCCGCTCTCCCGGTGATCGGGAGGGGCGTGGACTCCCTGTTTTGGCCCCTCGCGAGGCCATCCCCTGGCTCCGGGAGTCGGTTTTGCGCCTTCCCCGGGGAAAGAGTGTTCTCGGAGTCCTCGTGAAGCTTCCCTCCGGCCCGCCGCCTCGGGGAGCCTCTCTCTACTTCCCGTGGGGGGAGGCTCCGGATCCGTCTCCCGGGAGGTTCCCTGGGTAGGTTTCTCCGTCCCGGGATGCGAACGTATCCCAACGGCGGCGTCCACGTTTGTACCTTTTGCCTCCTTACACTCGTTCCCAGCAGAAGAGAGCGTCATGAATTACGCCGAGGCCGGGGTCTCCCTCGACCGCTCCGACAAGGTCAAGAACAACATCGCCGCCGCCGTGAAAAGCACCTTCGGGCCGCGCGTCCTCGGTGGCTTCGGCTCCTTCGGAGGATGCTTCGACGGACGCAACCTGGGAATCGACCCCGTGTTGGTTTCAAGCTGCGACGGTGTGGGCACCAAGCTCAAACTCGCCTTCCAGTCCGACATCCACGACACGGTCGGCCAGGACATCGTCAACCATTGCGTCGACGATATCCTCGTGCAGGGCGCCAAACCCCTCTTCTTCCTCGACTACATCGCCACCGGTCGGCTGCAGGACGGGGTCGTGGAAGGCATCGTCGACGGTCTGGCGAAGGCCTGCCGGGAGAACGGTTGCTCCCTGGTGGGCGGCGAAACCGCGGAAATGCCCGGCATGTATCCGGACGGCGAATACGATCTCGCGGGATTCATCGTCGGTGTCGTGGAGCGTGAAAACCTCCTCGATGGTTCGAGGATCCGCCCCGGGGACACCATCCTGGCGCTTTCCTCCGCGGGATTGCACACCAACGGCTATTCTCTTGCTCGCAAGGTGTTCTTCGACAAGGCCGGACTGGATCTCGAATCCCGTCTCGACGGTCTGAATGGAACCCTCCGCGAAGCTCTCATGGCCCCCCATCGTTCCTACCTCAACAGCCTCCTTCCTCTGATCGAGGAAAAGGCCGTCCACGGTCTGGTCCATCTCACCGGCGGCGGTTTCCAGGGGAACATTCCTCGGGTGCTCCCCGAGGACTGCGATGCGGTGATCGATCGCGACACCTGGGAAGTCCCCGCCCTGTTCCGGCACATCCAGGAAATCGGTCAGATCGATCGTTCGGAAATGGATCGCACGTTCAACATGGGCATCGGAATGCTGGTCTTCGTTCCTTCCGAACGCGCCGAGGAGCTCGCGCGCCGCTTGGCGGATGCCGGCGAGACGGTCCACACCGTGGGACGCGTCGAAGCCGGTTCCCGTTCGGTGAAGCTGCTGGGCTGAGGCAAGGCCTCCTTCCCCCGGCGATCGGGACGGAAGGGGGCGGATTGGCGGCGGAGGTGCGTTGCCCGGCGCCGCACAGGAGGACACGTCCACCCATGAAGATCACGCTGCACAACACGCTTGGACGCAAGCTCCAGGAATTCAAACCGCTCAAGCCCGGCGTGGTGGGAATGTATTGCTGTGGACCCACGGTCTACCACTACGCCCACATCGGCAATCTTCGCACCTACGTCAACGAAGACTTCCTCCGTCGGACTCTGGAATACGCGGGCTACGAGGTCAACCACGTCGTCAACATCACCGACGTGGGGCATCTGACCTCCGACAGTGATCAAGGCGATGACAAGATGGAGAAGGGGGCCGCTCGGGAAGGGCGGACCGTTTGGGAAATCGCCGAACACTACACCCAAGCGTTCTTCCAGGATTGGAAACGCCTGAATCTCGTCCAGCCGAAGGCCTGGCCGCGGGCCACGGGATACATCTCCCAGCAGATCGAGCTGGTCCAGATCCTCGAGACGAAGGGTTTCACCTACCGCACCGCCGACGGCATCTACTTCGATACCGAGAAATTCGCACGCTACGGGGATTTCGCCGGGATCAAGCTCGACGATCTCCGGGCCGGGGCGCGGGTCGAGCTTGGCGACAAGAAGAGCCCCACCGACTTCGCCCTCTGGAAATTCTCCCCCGAAGGCGTGCAACGCGCCATGGAATGGGAAAGCCCCTGGGGCATCGGATTCCCGGGATGGCATGCCGAATGCAGCGCCATGTCCAACAGCTTGATCGGCCCCACCCTGGACATCCACTGCGGGGGCACCGACCACATCCGCATCCACCACACCAACGAGATCGCCCAGAGCGAATGCGCCCACGGGCAACCCTTCGCCCGCTACTGGGTGCACAACGAGTTCCTCAAGACCGAGTCTTCGGGCAAGATGTCCAAGTCCTCCGGCGAGTTCCTGACGCTTCAGGTGCTCGTCGACCGCGGATTCGATGCGCTGGACTACCGCTACTTCTGCGCGACCGCCCACTATCGGAAGTTCCTGACGTTCTCCTGGGAGAACATCGCGGCCAGTCGGGATGCCCATCGCGCCTTTCGCCGGCGCATCGCACCGCTCCTGTCCGCCTGGGCGGGGGTCCGGTCCGGGGAACTCGACGCGGCATCGGATCTGTCGGCGGCCCAGAAGGACTGGCAGAAGCGCTTCGAGGAAGCCCTGGGGCAGGACGTGAACATTCCCAAGGCCCTCGGGCTCGCGCAGAGCCTGGCCCGCGAGGAAGCCCTTTCGGAGTCCGAACGAGGACGGCTGCTTGCCGACTGGGACCGGGTCCTGGGCCTCGACCTCGGGCGGGAGCTCCCCGATCCCCCTCCGGTGGAGGTCTCCGAGTCGGAGCGTCTGGACATCGAGCGGTTGTTCGCCGCGCGGGCCGCCGCCCGGGCGGCCAAGGATTGGGCCGAGGCCGACCGTGTCCGCGCCGAGCTGGCGGAGCTTTCCGTGGTCGTCGTCGACACCCCCGAAGGCTCCTCCTGGAAGAAGATCTGAGGCGATTCCCCGTTTCCCCCCGTCCGCGACGGAAGGGGGGGACGAAATCCGTCTCCACGCCCCGCGACGGCGGGGCCCCGTCGCGAGGTCGCGCCCGGCGAGCGAGGATCGCCTCCGAAGGTTCGGACCCACGACGTGCCCCGCGGCCGCTTCCGGGAGGCATCGGTCCCGGCCCGGAGGATGGATGGTTTCGCAGGCCGCCGGGAACTAGTTTGCTCACCAATTGGTCGACCCATTCTGGACTCCTTCGTCGCCGACGCCCGAGTCCACCGAAACCCGAGGAGACATCATGAACGCATCCCCCTGGAAACTCGACGACGAGGACGAAGACGACTCCTCCCACGGCTGCCCCGATTGCGAAGGCAAGGAGAAGGAGGACAAGGGTGGTCTGGAGAAGCAGCTCGCCGAGAGCTTCCTGAAGAACCGCCGCGTGTTCCTTTGGGGCGCCGTCGACGACAAGTCCGCCAAGGAGGTCGTCGCCCGGTTGCTGTTCCTCGACAGCCAGTCCCACGACGACATCGTGATGCTGATCAACAGCCCCGGCGGGGTCATCACCTCCGGCACGGCCATCCTCGACGCCATGGATGCGGTGAAGTCCGATGTCGTCACCGTGGTGATGGGACAGGCGGCCTCCATGGGCGCGGTGATCCTCGCCTACGGAGCCAAGGGGAAGCGCTACTCCTGGAAACGTGCGCGGATCATGATCCACCAGCCGCTGATCTCCGGGACCATGTACGGCCCCGCCTCCGACATCCAGATCCAGGCGGAGGAGATGCTCCGCATCCGCAAGGATCTGAACCAGCTTCTCGCCGACGCTTCGGGCAAGACCCTGGAACAGATCGAGCAGGATACCGATCGCGACCACTTCCTGTCTTCCGAGGAAGCGCGCGAATACGGTCTGGTCGACATCGTCGAGAACAAGAGCTGACGGGAACCACGGGGCCTGTCGGTCGAGAGGGGCGTTCCGGGCCGAGGTCCGGAACGCCCCTTTTCGTTTCGCGAAGTTTCCTGCAGGAGTCGTTCTCCTGGTGCGATCGCGGATCTCGCGGGAATCCGGTTCCGCCGCTCTCCGGGAAACCCGCCGGGTGCTCCCCTTCCCGCGGGGAGGAGGGCGGATCGCCGAATCGGGCTTGCCCGGAGGGGGAATGTGAGCGATATTCCGGAGGTACCCACCTCGTTCACCTGGAGGTTTCCCGTGCGACCTGCCCTCGTTGGCTTCCTTTTCCTGTGCCTTGCCGCCCACGGCCAATCCGTCGTTCCCTCCCCGTCTTCCGTCCCGCCCGGGCAGCAGCCCGTCGCCCGACTCTCGAAGGGTGTGATCGAGATCGACCCCCACGGCCACGAGGGATTGCAGGTGCAGATCCTGGATCTGGACGGCAGGTACCTTCGGACGCTTTCCGGTGGCGACCGGCGCGGGCGTCTGCTGTGCTTCCCCTTGCCGGACAACGCCTTGGCGGGGGAGGTCATGGTGAAGGTGGTTTCCCCCTGATGGTTGGCGCCCCTGGTGTCCCGGGGGCGCACCGGGCGGGGGGAGATGTGCATCTTTGGGGGAGCCATCGAACCCACCATCGCCGACGGGAGAACCACCCATGCGAGTCCATGTCCTTGAGCATCACCCCATCGAGGGGATCGGAACCATCGCCGACTGGATCGTTCTGCATGGACATGAAATCTCCAGGACCCGATGGTACGAGTCCACCGAAACCCCCGACCCGCGGGACATCGATCTCCTGGTGGTGATGGGCGGGCCCATGGGAGTGCACGACGAAACCCTGCACCCGTGGCTGGGTCGCGAGAAGGCCTTCCTGGACCGCTGCATCGAAGCGGAGGTGTGGTGCCTGGGCGTTTGCCTCGGAGCCCAGTTGCTCGCCGACCGCCTGGGCGGGGACGTGGCGCGCAACGCCTGGACGGAAATTGGCTGGTGGCCGGTCCACCGGACCCTGGAGGGCGCCTCCGATCCGATCTTCAGGGCGTTCCCCGAAAGGTTGGACGTCTTCCACTGGCACGGGGACACCTTCGCCGTGCCTCCCCATGGCGCCCATTGCGCGTACTCCCAGTCCTGCGCATCCCAGGCCTTCCGCAAGGGGCGCGTGGTGGGCATCCAGTTCCACCTGGAGCTGTCCGAGGAGTCCCTGGGTGGCTTGATCGAAGCCCAGGGATCCTTCGACGGACCGTTCATCCAGGAACCAGACCAGTTCCTCGCCGATGCCGAACGATTCCGTCGCTTGCGCAAGGCCAATCTCGCCTTCCTCGATCACCTCGCTTCCGAGATCGGAAGGGCGTGACCGCAAGGGTTCCCCCGCAAGGGGCGGGAGAGATCGTCCTGGCGACGGCGGGCGATCTCGTGGAACGCATCTGGAGGGAGGCGGCTCTGGCCATCGGCGCGGAGGTCCGGCTTCCTGGCGACGGTGTCGGATCCACGGGTTTCCCCGGAGGGACGGCGTTCCTCGCGATCTGCCGCCATCTCCTGGGGACGTCGGTGGATTCCGGCAGGCCCTGGAGGGGGCTTGCGGCGGTGCGGCTGCGTGCCGCCTTGGCCGATCGATGGGGACTTCGTCCGTGCTACGCCGCGGGGGGCGATCGCGAGACGGCCCTGGCGGTTCGGCTTCCCAACGACCCGATCCATGGAAGGCACCGAACCCTTCTGTGCGCCGCCGGCCGCGAGGCGGATCTTCTCTCGCTGGAGGCGGCGCAACTCGGCTACCATCGCGCCGCCGGGGAGCCGTTCCAGGCCCTTCTGGAGGAGGCGCTGGCATCCACCTCCCGGGTGGCCCTCTCGGTGTCGGCCACCCCTGGCTTGTCGGAGGCGTCGCCCTGGTGCCTGGCGCGCCCTCCCCATCCGCTCGGGCTCGGCAACGGTCCGCTCGGGGAAACATGCTCGTCGTGTGCCTGGAATTCCCGGGGACGGTGCCTGCAAGTCGAGGGTTCCGCCTCCCGGATCCCGCGCGGGTGCCCTTCCTGCGCGCGATGGGAGCCCGTCCTCGTCGACGAATCCTGTCGTCGGTGCGGGGCGTGCTGCCGGGAAGGTTTCTCCTACGCTCCGGTCCTGAAGAGGGAGGCCATGCGGGAGAAGCATCCGGAATGGCTGGTGCGCGCGGGGCGGCGCCTGGTGCTTCCGCGACCCTCCGGCAAATGCGTCGCCTTGGATGGATCCGGAACCGAGGGGGATCCATGGACCTGCCGGGAATACGCCGATCGACCGAAGGCTTGCTCGGGGCTGTCCGTGGGTTCCCGATCGTGCTTGGAAGCCCGGAGGCGGGCGGGAGTGGTCTAGGCTCCGGCCGCCCCGGTCAGAGGTCGATCAGGCCTGGTTGTCCTTCCCGAACGGGTTGTCGCGCTCTTCCTTGGCTTTGCGGCTCTTGTCCCACCACGCCTTGATCCCGGCGCCCAGGCCGAGCACGCCCACCACGAGAACCTTCTTCATGGCCAGGAGCCCCACCAGGAGTCCTTTCAACAGGCCCGACTTGGCGGCCACGGCCACGCCGCCTCCGACCAACGCCGCGATCCCCAGATTGGAGACCCGGTCGGTGGAGGAATTGAAGTCGGCGTAGCGGTACCCTTCCTTGAAACTCGCGACCCGATGCAGCGTGGCCATTCCTTCGCGCACCTTGGGGAGCTGGTCCATGCCCGAGACGGCATTCATGGCAAGGACGCCTTCGCGGCCCAGGATGCGGACGAAGTAGTTCAGGGTTTTGTGGTCGGCTTCCCCGAAGGCCAGTTCCTTGGCCCAGTAGAGGATCTTCTCGCTCCCGTCGTAGTGGGGGGCGTCGGCCCATCCGACCAACTTCACGGTTTCGAACCCGGCCTTGGCTCGCTCCTTGTTCGTTTCCTCCGTCGAGGATTGCATGGAGGCGAGAAGCTCGTCGAAATCGGTCTCGGCGGCGTCCTTGTCGTCGATGTGCCCTTCGTCGGAGTAGTTGAGGACCACGCCCCAGGAGGAATCTGACATGGGGGACTGTCCGGGGGCGAAGATCATGCCCAGGGTGCCTTCGCCATCGGGATTGCCCCACAGCATTTCCAGGACGGTCTGCGCCCCGTCGGGATCCAGGTAGCGATACCCCTCGGGAAGGTCCAACCCTGCGATACCTCCGGGCAGGTCGATCCGTCCGCTCTTCCACTTCAAGGTGCCCTGGATCGAATCGAGGGCCCTGTCGATTTCCGCCTCGGTGAGGGTGTCCTCGGAGGAGGCGCGCGGGGAGGCGGGAAGAGCGAGAACCGCCGCGAGGCTCAGAAGCAGGGAAAAACGGGTGATCATCGGGGAATTTCCTTGGTTGAGGGAAGAGGAGGAATTCAGCGGGACAGGGCTTGGGCCAAATCGGACAATCGGGAGGAGTCGTGGAGGGATTCGATCCACCTCTCGGGAAGCGCCTCCCGTCCACGGGACGCGCCCAAGGTCGCTCCGGCCAGGGCCGCGTTGGTATCGGTGTCGCCACCTTCGAGGATCACCCGTTCCAGGATCTCCTCGACGGTTCCTTCCGCGCGGGCGGCCCAGAGGGCGACCTGGAGGCTCTTGATCGCCCAGCCCTTCTGCTTCCCGTCCAGTTGGAAGGCGGACAGGGGCAGACGGGCGCCCGAAACGGCCTGCGAGACGGTTTCGGGAAGTCCCAGGGAGGAGATTTCCGCCGCCAGGCTGGCGGGATCGAATTCGCGCCCTTGGAGGAGATCGTCCAGGGCCAGGCCGAGGGCGATGGTCGAACCGACGCACAACGGGTTCCAATGGGAGGTCCGGGCGGCGTCGCGCGCCATGCGCACCAGGCGGATTCTGTCGCCCTTGGCGGCCAGCGCGACCGGGACGGCCCGGACGAGAGAACCGTTCCCGGCCGACCAATTCTTGCCCAGTCGCTCGCAGACCTCCTCCGACGCCTCGAGGACGGGCACGTCCCCCTCGACCTCTTCGAGGACCTTCTCCAGGAGCACGGGCATTCCACGTCCGTTCTCGTCGCGCCACCGGATGAGGCGCTGCGCGAGGTCCCTCGGTTCGATGTCTCCCGTCTCCAGGATGGATTCCGCGACCAGGGCGAAATGGGCCGTCTCGTCGTCCCAGGGGGATTCCCGGGTGTCGTCCGGGATCTCGCGCACCACGCCTTGGGTGACTTGCCGGATCTTGGATGCGGGCCAGATGGATTCGAAAGGGAGGCCGAGGGCGTTGCCGGCGGCCAGGCCCAGGACGGCGCCCTGGGCCCGAGAGGGAAGATCGGACATGTGGCCAAGGTAGTTTCGGGGGGGCGATCCGCAGGGGGGAGGTCCCCATCGACGGATTCCATCGAGTCCGGTTCGCCTCCGGCTTCGCCTGGTCCGCTTCCCAGGAGGGGGCCCCGGTCCTATACTCAGAACGTGGACTTGAACGAAAAGATCTGGGAGTATTCCGACTACCGGCAGGCTTTGGGCGATTTCCTGGTCGCCGAGCGCTCGTTGCGGCCGCAATTCTCCCTCCGTTGGTTCGCCCAGAGGGCGGGCTTCTCCAGTCACAGCTTCCCCGGATTGCTGGTGGCGGGAAAACGGAACCTCGGCGAGGACGGGCTGGAGCGCCTGGCGAAGGCCTTGCGGTTGAAAGGTCGCGCCGCGACCTATTTCCGGGCGCTGGTACGCCACAACCAGAGCCGGACACCGCAGGAGAGGGAGATCACCCTCGAGGCGCTCAAGAAGTTGCGGGCGGGACGGGATGCCCATCGTCTCCGCAAGGACCAGTGGGAGTATTACGACCGATGGTGGCACCCCGTCGTGCGCGAGCTCGCGGTGTACGCCGACTGGAGAGGCGAGTTCGGAAGGCTTGGAGCGATGCTTTCTCCCGCCATTTCCGCCGACCAGGCACGGGCTTCCGTCGAGCTGCTGGAACGATTGAAGTTGCTGGAAAAGGTCGGTGATTCCCGGTGGGCCCAGACCGACGCCGTGGTCAGTGCCGCCGACGTGCCCGGAACGGTCCTCAAGGAGGCGCGCACGCAGTACCTTTTGCGGGCAGTGGAAGCCTCCGAACGACTCCCTCCAACCGATCGACATGCATCCTGGGCCGTCCTGGCCATGGGGAGGAAGTCGTATCAGGAAGTGACCAAGCTCCTCGACGAGGTCCGTCAGAAGGCGTTGGCGGAAGCCGTCCTGGATCAGGATGTCGACGGCATCTACGTGGTGAGCCTTCAAGCCTTTCCCGTGGGGCGTTGGAATACGAGAGGAGTGGGCTGATGAAGCGGGTGCTCGCCCTGGCCGGGTGCGTCCTGCTTGGATCCTGTGGAAACCAGCCGACCGCCGGGGGGGGGAGCGATCAGCCCAACTCCATCGATGCACTGGTGTTCCGCGCCGATGGAGCCACACCTGCCGCGGGGGCCGCGGCCCGCTGGGTCTCCGGGCGATGGAACTCCACCGACACCGGCAGCGACCTCGATTCGGTGCGCTACGCCTTGGCAACTTCGGTCGATTCCCTCGGGCGACTCGTCCTGGACCGCCCCGACACCGGTCGATGGCATCTGGAGATCATCGATTCCGCCGCCCGTCAGGTCTTCGTCGCCGAAAGCGCCCACGGACGGATCGTGCTGGCGCCGGCCGCCTCGTGGTCGGGTGTCGTGACCTCCACAGGAGCTTCTCCCGAGGCGCTGGGGTTGGCTGGAACCTCCCGCAGGGCCGTTCTCGGTCCGGACAAGACGTTCCGACTCGATTGGTTGCCCGCCGGCAACTACCGCATGCTCGCCCAGTGGCAGGACAAGCGACGCGAATTGGCCTTCCGGCATCTCGAGCCCGGCGAGGACGTGCAGGGCGACACCCTCGACGGCGACAGCGACGAAGTCTCCCTGATCGATCTGGTCGGCCGCCCTTTGCGTTGCGCCCTTCGCGGTTCGTTCTGGCCCCGATCCGACACGGCCGCGGGAAAGTGGTTCACGTCCCTCGACACGACCAGCAAGATCCACCCCTACGAATTCGCCTCCGATCCGCTGAGCGCCCTGCGCCTGGAGAACGATCGCCCCTTCCTGCGCTGGTCCTTCGATCTGGGCTCGAAGACGGTGGTGGTCGACGGAGTGAGCTTCCAGCCCTGGGCCGGAGTGGGACTCCAGGTCTCCCCGGATTCCCTCGGACTCGATTGGTCGAAGGTCACCTCCCTGAGGATGCTGGTGCGTGGACGGGGTTTCTTCCGGCTCCAGGTGAACACGGCCAAGATCGATTCCTTCCCGGGCTGGATCCATTTCGGGACCGTGATCGCCACAGACACTTCCTGGCAATGGGTGGAAGTCCCTGTCGCGAGCCTGTCGAGTTCGGTGCCCGGATACAAGCAGCCCAGCACCTGGCGGGAGGCGTCGGCCGGGGTCAACGGAATCCTATTCTACGCGATGCAAACGCCCTCCAAGCTCGAAATCGCCGAATTCCGCGTTCGCGGCACCATCGCCCCCCGCCGTCCCTGACCTGTCCACGGACAGGGATTCCGGATCCCGCCCTTCGCGGAGGTGATCGGGTGCCGAGGGACGATCCGGGAAGGTGCCCTGGGAGCATCGAGGCCTCGCCACCATCCCGGCAAAAAACGACAACGGGGCGGGAGAAATCCCCGCCCCGTCGCTCCGCCGAAGAGCCCCGTTCAAATTCCTCGGCAGAAGATGCCCCTATCCGAATGCGAAGGGCGTGCCAAACCATCCGCCTGGAGGAAGGCGTTCTCCTCCTCCTCAGAGGGGGGAGGAAAAGCGGAACCCCTGGTTCCGGGAGGGCGTGGTCACCCCGAAAACCATCCCGGTGAGCGAATTGGATCCCGTTCGGTTGGCGTCGGCCCAGCGGCAAAACGCTATCTTTGCGCCCACTATGTCTGTACGCGTCGCCATCATGGGTGCCACTGGAGCAGTGGGCGCCGAGCTTCTTTCCATCCTCGCCGAGCGGAACTTCCCGATCTCGGAATTGCGGCTCCTGGCCAGCAAGCGATCCGCGGGAACCACCCTGGAATTCGCGGGAGTCTCCCACAAGGTCGAGGAATTGACCCACGGGAGTTTCGAAGGGATCGATCTGGTGCTGGCTTCCGCCGGCGGAAGCATTTCCGCCGAGTTCGCTCCGAGCGCCGTGAAGGCCGGCGCCGTGGTCGTCGACAACACCTCCAAGTTCCGCATGACCGAAGGGGTTCCCCTGGTGGTTCCGGAGATCAACGCCCACCGCATCCGCGATCACAAGGGCATCATCGCCAACCCCAATTGCAGCACCATCATCATGGCGCTGCCCGTTTATCCCCTCCACAAGGCTTTCGGGGTTCGCCGGGTCCACGCCGCGACCTACCAGGCCGCCTCGGGGGCGGGCGCCCGTGCCATGGACGAGCTCAAGCTCGAGACCGCCGCGTCCATCGAAGGGCGTCCCTTCGAGCGCACGGTGATTCCCCACCCCTACGCCTTCAACGTCTTCCCCCACAACGCTCCTTGGGTGCCGGAATACGGCTACAACGAGGAGGAACTGAAGATGGTGAAGGAAACCGGCAAGATCTTCGAAACCGATTCCGTTCGCGTCCACGCCACCTGCGTGCGAGTGCCCGTCCTGCGCGCGCACTCCGAAGCCCTCAATGTGGAATTCGAACGCGAGGTCTCGGTCGAAGAAGCCATGGATGTCCTCCGGGGAGCTCCTGGAGTGGAGATTCTCGAAGACGCGGGAGCCAATCGCTGGCCCATGCCCTTGGACGCCTCCGGACGGGATCCCGTTCTGGTCGGACGCATGCGTCGGGACCGCAGCCAGGCCAACACGCTCGATTTCTGGGTCGTGGGCGATCAGATCCGCAAGGGCGCCGCCCTGAACGCGGTGCAGATCGCCGAACACCTCTTCGTCTGAGTCGAAGGCGCTCCCGATGGCCATGGTCTGGATCCTTTTCGGAACCCTTGTCGTCGCGGGCGCGTTCTTCCTGGTCAGTTTCGCCCAGGTCCTGGGGATCGAATCGAGGCTTCGCAAGCTGGTGATCGAGACCGAAGGGCGACTTTCCCTGGTCTACAACGTCAAGCTGGTTCCTCCCGGCCACGCGCCTCCCGCCGATGCGCGGCGGAAGCCCGCGGCGGAAGAGGACGATTCCCCCGGGGAAACCGACGAGGAGAGCCCCGAGTGAGCGCTCCCGGGTCCTGGATCGAGGTCGATCGATCGTCCCTGGCAGCCAACGTGGCGCACTTGCGCGGACTGGTGGGGCCTTCCGTGCAGATTCTGGTGCCGGTGAAGGCGGATGGATACGGCCACGGAGCCTTCGAAACCGCCCGTGCTGTGATGGACGCCGGGGCCGACCGCGTGGGAGTCGCCCGGGTGGAAGAGGGGGCGGAACTTCGGCGTCAGGGTTTCGCCGGTCCTTTGCACGTCCTGGGACCGTTCCATCCACTCGACCTGTCCGAATTCGTCGACCATGGTCTGGTGGCCACCATCTGCGACCCCGTCGCGGCGAAATTCCTCTCCACCCACGCACCGGACGCGCTCGCCTGCCACCTCAAGGTGAACACGGGCATGTCCAGGCTCGGGTTGCACCATGCCAACGACCGGGAATCGATCGTCGAGCTTCTCTCGCTGCCGGGAATCGAATGGGAAGGAATCTTCACCCATTTTTCCCATGCCGACGAGCCCAGGGAGGACACCTCCCGCCAGATCGAACGGTTCGACCTCCTGCTGGCGATGCTGGAGGGGAAGGGGATTCGTCCCCCGGTCGCGCACGCGGCGAATTCCGCGGGAACGTTGATGCATCCCTCCGCCCACTACCAGATGGTGCGGCCCGGAATCGCGATCTACGGGTACGATCCCACCCGTGGTCTCGCTCCCGGGGCAGCTGCCCTGCGGCCGGCCTTGTCCCTGCATTCCACGGTCCGGAACCTCTCCTGGATCGACGAAGGCGAAACCGTTTCCTACGGGGGGATGTGGACCGCACCGCGCCGGACGCGGCTGGCGGTCCTCCCCCTGGGGTACGGAGACGGCTTTTGGCGTTGCCACAGCGGGGCCTTCGAGGTGCGGATCCGCGGAAGATTCTGTCCCCAGGTGGGGCGCATCTGCATGGATCTGATGATGGTGGATGTGACGGCCTTGGAGGAGATCGCCCTGGGGGATCCGGTCACGATCATCGGTCCGGAATTGCCCGCGCAGAGGCTCTCCGACGCGGCCGGAACCATCGTCTACGAGATCACCTGCGACCTTGGCCGGCGCCTGCCGAGGGTTTTCGTCTAGGAAACCACGGGATTCCCCGATTCCTGGCGGTGGTGGGGCGGGCGATGGTAACGTAGATTGGTGCGTCCCATGTCATGCCGATCCGCCCTGCTTCTTTTCGCCCTTGGGGCCGCCCCGATCTTCGCCCAGAGCGCCGACGACGTGGTGCGCGAAACCAAACGTTTGAAGGCCCAGGCCGATCAGGAACGTCGCCTGTATGTGGCCGATTCGATCCGGCAGGCCGAATGGGCGCGTCAGTCCCGAGAACGGTTGGCCACCATGCGGGCCGAAGCGGCGAGGCTCGGCCGCCAGAGGGATTCCTTGCGCGCCTTCGTGGATCGCGGACTGCGAGCCCCCCCTCCTCCCCCTCCCACTCCTGCCGGGGTGGTCCAGCGGCAAGCCTTCGCCGTGGCCGTGGCCCAGAAAATCGATACCGCCCTGGGGCTCCTGGGGAACGTCGGAGAGATCGCCTCCTCCCGTTCCGATCTCGAAGCCGTCTCCCGCTCCTTGAAATCCGGGAAAACCGATGCGGCCGAGGGCATCGCGAGGCTGTTCGACACCTGGGCCGAGGGACTCGAGGCAGCGCTGCGCATCTCCGCACGCCCCGGAACCCACACCACCTCCACCGGGAGAGCCCTCCGGGGTACCTATCTGCAATTGGGAACCCTTTCGGAGATCTTCGTGGACGGAACCGCCGAATACGCGGCCATCCGCGAAACGGGGGATTCCGGCTGGCGTCCGGTCTCCGATGCGAAGCTCCGGACATCCCTCCGGCAAGCGGCCGATCGTCTGGCCGGCGACGGAACACCCGGGTGGGTCTGGCTTCCCCGGGTCCAGGAGGCGAAGCCATGATCGCTTCGGCACTTGTCCTGCTGGCCCATCTCCTTCCCGCCCAGGCGCCGGCGGGCCCCGCCACCAAAGCCCAGAGGGCGGAGTTGGCCGCCACGCAAAGGCTGCGCGACAGCCTCGTGGCCCTGCGCTGGGATGCCCGTCGGGCGGCCCAGACCGAGCGGGATGCCTGGCAGACCGAATTCGAACGGGTCCGCGACAGCCTGGAGACGGTGCGCAGCGAACGGGCCATCCTCGACGCCGAGGCTCTTCGAGTGGCCCGTGATCAGCAGGCGACCGTCGCGCGTTCCACCCCTCAAGCGGAATCCACCGATCCCCTGGAGCCCTACCGTCGATCCCTGCAAGACCGGGCACGGGTCCTGCGTGAACGCGTCGCGGCCTCCATGCCCTGGGACCGGGAGCACCGCCTTTCCCGCGTCGACAGCCTGGTGGAGTCCATGTCGACCGCACCCGTGAACACGCTTCTCTCCGGATTGGCCCGAACATGGCGGCAGGAATGGGCGTTCTCCCGTTCCATCGAAGGACGGGACACCGTCCTGCCGCGTCCCGAAGGGGAACCCCTGCGGGGACGTCTTCTGCGTTTCGGACAGTTGGGGGCGTGGTATCTGTCCGAAGAACAGGGCGTGGCGGGCATTCTCGTGCGTTCGGCCAGCGAAGGATGGCGTTGGCGCGAGGATCTCACCGATAGCACGATCCAGCGCATGTCCGTGGCGATCGCGCTTCCCGAGGCCCCGCTGCCCTTCGATCCGGGCGGGGTCCCTCCCGAGGGGGAGGGGTTCTTCCGCGTGACCGGAGGAAGTGGACACGGGTGGATGGCCGAGGTCGCGAAACTGGTCTCCTTCCAGGATGGACCGCTGAACACCTTGGCCCGCTGGGCCGCGCGTCTGGTGATGTTGTTCCTGTTGGGCTTGGCGGGGATGACGGTCTGGATCGGAGTCCGACGACATCGCGCCCTGTCGGCCCACGAAATCGACGAAGGGCGCTACGAACCGCATGTCTTGGAGGCCATGGCCGAAGAAGGAAAGGCTCGGGAGCTTTCCGGCAAATGCCTGCAGACCTTCGCGGGTCGTCTCGTGCAGAGAGGGCTCGCCGCCCGGAACTTGTCTCCCGAAGCCTTGGAACAGGTCCTGTCCGCCCAGGAATCCGCCGAAGGCCGTCGACTGGAGCACGGGCTCGGGTTGCTGGGAACCATCGGTTCGAACGCCCCCTTCATCGGGTTGTTCGGCACGGTCTGCGGGATCCTCGACGCCTTCGCCGCCTTGGGGCGGACCGGAGGCGGACCCCAGGCCGTGATGACCGCCATCGCCGAGGCGCTGGTCGCCACCGCCATCGGGCTCCTGGTGGCGATTCCGGCGATCTGGCTCTACAACTCGCTCCAGTTGCGCGTCCAGGAGATCACCGCCCGAGGCAAGGAATTGCGAACCCTGATGGTCGGCGCCTCCCTCGAGGCGGCCGCCCGCGGTCGGAAGGACTGATCCGTGGCCGGTGAGCTCGGGGTCGGCCGCAAGCCCATCGCGGGGATCAACATGACTCCCCTGGTCGACATCATGCTCGTCCTGCTCATCGTCTTCATGATCGCGACCCAAGCCGTCGATTCCGCCTCGGTGCCGGTGAAGTTGCCCAAGGCCTCCTCGGCCTCCACGTCGGCTCCCGCCGCGGTCCTGGTCGGCCTGGATGGATCCGGGGGAATCCGACTCGACGGGCGTCCCGTGGATCGTCCCGGCCTGCGCCGCTTCCTCACCCAGAAGACGGCGCGCGACACCTCCCTGCAGGTGGTCCTGGCCGCGGATGAAACATTGCCCTACGCCAAGGTCATGGCGGTTCTGGACGATGTCCGGCAAAGCGGCGTGACCC
Source organism: Fibrobacteria bacterium (assembly GCA_020633825.1). Lineage (GTDB taxonomy): Bacteria > Fibrobacterota > Fibrobacteria > UBA5070 > UBA5070 > UBA5070. Next base: position 1,019,820 of record JACKCV010000001.1, read on the forward strand.
GGTACGCCCTGAAGGTCCGGCTCGGCGAGGGCCCGTAGATGGTTCCGAGGTCCTCACCCACCACGGCGGGGAGACATCCGTGAGTCGCAGTTCTCCAGCGGGTCTGAGGCGCCGGTCCGCCGTGATCGGGCGTCCTCCCGTGTGGACGAATCTGCCCGACCTTCCGCACCTTCCCCCCTCTGCTCCTCCCCGCAGGCGGATCAAGGCGCGGCACAAGCTCTGGATGGCGTTGGTGGCGGGGGTCGCGATCGGAATGCCGCTGTGGTTCCTTTTCCGGGACGCGGACGTCCATGGAGTGGTCCCCCGACCGCAGACTCCTCCCGAAGCCCTGGTGGATGTCGAGTTGCCCCCACCCGCCGAGGAACCCCCCGACGAATTCGTCTCGCAAGTTCCGCAGCCCCTGCCGGAACCGGTTCCAACCGCATCGGTCCCCTCCATTCCCTCCGTGGGCCTGGTCTCCTCCGGACCCACGGGAGGCAGCGGCAGCGGTGCCCCCGGGCTGGACCTGGGACTCGAAGGTGGCGAACCGGGAGGGTTGGTGGTCGCCGCCGGAGGGGGGGGATCGGGAGGAGGGGTCGGAACGGGAACCGGCTCGGGTGTCGGGAGCCAGCGATTCATCTACGAGCCCGGCCAAGTCGACCAGGATGCCAGGCCCTCGGGAACGCTGGCCGAGCCCGCGTATCCCCGGCGCGCCGACGAGGATGGGATCGAAGCCCTGGTGGAGGTTCGGCTGCTCATCGACGAGCGCGGACGGGTGGAGGAAATGGAGATCCTGGGAGCCCCTCCGGGATACGGGTTCGAGGCCTCGCTGCGCAAGGCGTCCACCCGCTGGCGCTTCGAGCCCGCCCGCTTGGGTGGCGTTCCGGTTCCCCAATGGGTGCGCATGCCGTGGCAGTTCAGGAGGCCGGGTTGATGCCCGCCCGGGCCCGGATCGTCGGCGTCGCGGTCCTGGTCCTCCTTCTGGGGGGCATCGCACCGGTGCTCGCCGCCGAGGCGAACGATCCCCTCGCCCGCGCCGGGGAGTTGTACGAACGCGGGGACTTCGAGGCCGCTGCCGACCTCTACCGTCGCGCGGCGCGCAGCGGAAAACAAGCGGCGATCGCCTGGTTCAACCACGGGAACTGTCTGGCGCGGCTGGGGCGAAGGGGCGAGGCCGCGAATTCCTGGGCCAAGGCCATCGAATGGGCTCCGGGGTTCCGGAGGGCGCGGCTCAATCTCGCCATCCTGGCCGAGGAGGACGGTGATCTGGCCATGGCCGCGGTGCAGTACCGCAGGTTGTGGGAGATGGATCGACAGGATCCGTCGCCACCGCTGAGGTTGGGCGAGATCCAGGCGCGACAGGGGGATCCCGTGGGAGCCCAGCTCTGGTTCGACCGGGCCCTGGCGGCGGACAGCGCCTCCATCGATGCCTGGAGGGGGATCGTCCGCGCCACCCTGGCCACGGGAGACACCCTGTCGGCGGTCGAGCTCCTCGATCGCTGGGAACGATCGATCTCCGACACCACGGGAAGGGCGTGGTTCCAGTTGTCCGCCCTGCGGGAAGGTGTCGGATCCCTGGAGGGGGCCCGACGTGCCACGGAGCGAGGACTTTCGATGGCGCCTTCGCGGCCGGACGGGTGGCTGCGGCTCGCGCGCCTCTGCCAGCTGCAAGGAAACGACGCCACCGCGGTCGCCGTCCTGCGGCAGGCCGTGGTCAACGTTCCGGACGAAAGCCGCCTTTGGCGTTCCCTGGGGCAGGCGGGATTGCGAGCCGGGGATCCGCAGGCCGCCTGGGAGGGCCTGGAAGGTTCCGTGGAACGGGGGGATTCCGGGGCTCTCCTGTACATCCGCCTGCTCGCCGAGTGGCATGATCGCCGGGGAGAAGGGGCTCTCGCCGCCAGGGCCAGGAGCCTGGCGAAATCGATTCGTCAAAAACCGTCTTCCCCCTCCGCCGTGGCCCCGCCGGATTCCTCGGGGACGGCGGCCGGTCTGCCATGAGAATCGTGGAAGGCCTGGAAAGGCGGGCGGTGCGACCGAAGTTGTTCCGGGAATCGTACCGGAGGGGAACTTGAATCCCGGAAAGGGCGGGAAAACCCCTGTCGGCATTCCCGCCGGGGTCTTCTCCCGATGGATGGATCAGTTCCTCGGAAGCCTCGACAGGGGCGAGGCCAACGAGGTCCCGTGCGGGGATTGCATCGGCTGCTGCATCTCCTCGTACTTCATCCATGTCTCTCCCGGCGATGTCGCGGCCCGCCGGGCGATTCCAGTGGCCCACCGCGTTCCCGCCCCGGGATGGCCTGCGGGGCACGAGCTGATGGGCTACGACGAGGAGGGGCGATGCCCCATGCTCTCCTCGGCTGGTTGCACCATCTACCGGGATCGGCCGACCACCTGTCGGACCTACGACTGCCGGGTGTTCGCCGCGACGGGCATCGAGCCTGGAGGAGCGGAGAAGCGCACGATCCACGAGCGCGTCCGCGCCTGGATGTTCGAGTATCCGACTCCGCTCGACCTCCAGCTCCAGGAAGCCGTCCGGGATGCCGCGGAGTTCCTTCTGACCCGGAGCGCGTCCTTCCCCGGGGGCCGGGTCCCGGGGAATCCGAGCGACCTGGCCTTGGCGGCGCTGAGGTCCCATGCGGTGTTTCTCGATCGCGGATGGGCGGAGCGGGATCCGCACGAGATCGCCTTGCGAGTTGTCGACGCCAACCGGACGGATTCGCCCGCCGATGGGAACTCCCCCCGGAAGAGGCGGCGCGGGGGCTAGTCGAGATCGAACCGATCGCGCAGGCTCTCCCGTGCCTCGACCAGCAAGGCATGGTGCCGCGAGATCTTTTCGGCCAGGGGCAGGATACGGGATTCCTCGTAGGCGCGTTCCACCCAGAATCTCCCCTGCAACAGCGAGAGCCAGCGTTCCTCCCCGGCGATCCATCCCTGCTGGTAGGCCAGCACCAGGGCGTCCTTGAGTCCCTGGTCCTGCAGACCACGCGACCAGAGCAGTCGTCGGATGAATTTGTGGAACAGGTCGACGGTGCGCGCGAACCGGTGCAGCAACCCTTCCCGGGCGAGGATGTCGGGGGACTCGCGATCGAGCGCCCAGCCGAGGCGGTCGAGGGCTTCGCAGAATTGCGCCCAGCGCCTTCCCCAGGGCTCGAAGAACATGATGCCTTCGAGCAGGACGATCCTCCGCTTGTCGGCCGAAATGGTGTCGAGCCGGACGAGATCGACACGGAGCAGGGTGGGGAGTCCGGCCACGACGCGTTCGACCTGGGCCCATTGGTCGTCGGTGGCCTCCGGGCAGGAGACGGCGAGATCGATGTCGTCGCGATCTCCGTGGTCTTCGCGCGACCGGGAGCCGAACAGCAACGCCTTGTGGACCCAGGGCATGGAACCGAAGGCGAGCGCGAGCTGGGAGAGGAGGTGCTGGACGCCCGAGCCGGAGGTACCGACGGAGGCATCCACGGAGCTGACCTCCCGGGTGGAATTGGATTCGGTGGCGAGGGTGGGTGTCATGGAACCAAACCTAGACTTCGCGGGTCGCCCTTCGAAGGGCCCGGGAATCGAAGAGCCTTGCTTTGCTTCGAACCGGGAAGCTTCCGCGGCAGGGGGGGGCGGGCTTCCGAGCCCGATTCGGATCACCCTCCCAAGGCTCGGATCCGGTCCCGCAACCGGGCCGCCCTCTCGAAATCCAGCTCGGCCGCGGCTTCGACCATGGAGCGGCCCAGGGCATCCGGATCGTCCCAGTCGTGGGAATCGCGCCCTCCTGGATGGGCGACCGGTCCGGGATCCTTCACCGCCTTGCGGCTGGTCTTTCCCGGGTTCCCGGTCCGGGAACTTCGCCCTCCGGGACGTCCTCGCGATCCCTCCTCCACCGACTCCAGCGCCTCCAGGGTGGGATCGGGAGCGAGGGCGAGTCGCTCGTGGATCTTCCGATTCACCTGGGTGGGCACGATGCCGTTCTCCTCGTTGAAGTCGGTCTGGTGCAGACGGCGCCGGGCCGTTTCGTCCATGCACGCCTTCATCGAGGCGGTGATCCGGTCGGCGTAGAAGATCACCTTGCCGTGGACGTTGCGGCTGGCGCGACCGGCCGTCTGGATGAGGGACGTGGTGGAGCGCAGGAAGCCCTCCTTGTCGGCGTCGAGGATCGCCACCAGGGAGACTTCGGGGAGGTCGAGTCCTTCGCGGAGGAGATTGATGCCGACCAGGACGTCGAAGTCTCCCGCTCTCAGGCCCCGGACCAGCTCGGATCGTTCGAGCGTGTGCACCTCGCTGTGCATGTAGCGCACGGGAACCCCGGCCTTCTGGAGGTAGTCCGTGAGGTCCTCGGCCATGCGCTTGGTGAGAGTGGTCACGAGGACTCGTTCCTTGCGCTCCCTCCTCCGGCGGATCTCCTCGAGCAGATCGTCGATCTGGCCCTGGACGGGTCGCACCTCGATCTCGGGGTCGAGGAGGCCGGTGGGACGCACCACCAGTTCCACGATCTCCCCCTGGGTGCGGTTGAGCTCCCACGCCGCGGGGGTGGCGGAGACGAAAAGTGTCTCGGGCATGCGCTCCTCGAACTCGTGCCAGCGCAGCGGACGGTTGTCGACCGCCGAGGGCAGTCGGAATCCGTGTTCCACGAGGGTGGTCTTGCGAGAGCGGTCCCCTTCGCTCATCCCGCCGATCTGGGGGATGGTCACGTGGCTCTCGTCGAGGATGAGGAGGAAGGGGCGCGGGAAGAAGTCGAGCAAGGTGCTGGGCGGGGTTCCTGGAGCGCGGTCCTCCAGCACCCTGGAATAGTTCTCCACCCCGGTGCAATAGCCGGTTTCCTGGAGCATCTCGATGTCGTACTGGACGCGGCTCTTCAGGCGTTCGTACTCCAGGAGCTTCCCCTCGCGCGACAGTTCCTTCAGCCGCTCGTCCAATTCGGATCGGATGCGCGCGATGGCCCCCTCCAGTCCGGCATCTCCGGTCTGGTAATGCCTGGCGGGGAAGATGGCGGCTGTGGGTGGCTCGTCGAGGACGTTCCCCGTGATGGGTTCCACGATGCGGATGCGTTCCACTTCGTCCCCGAGGAATTCGACACGTAGGATTCTGTCGTCGTAGGCGGGCCACACCTCCACCACGTCCCCCCGGACGCGGAAGGTGGCGCGCTTCTGGTCCATGTCGTTGCGGTTGTACTGCATGTCGACGAGCGCGCGGAGGAAGTCGTCGCGTTCCAGATTCTGTCCAGGCTTGATCTCGACGACCTTCTCGAGGTAGGCCTGGGGGGATCCGAGCCCGTAGATGCAGCTGACGGTGCTCACCACCACGATGTCCCGCCGGGTGAGGAGGGAGGTCGTCGCCCGCAGGCGCAGCTTCTCGATCTCCTGGTTGATCGAGGCGTCCTTCTCGATGTAGGTGTCCGTGGAGGGGAGGTAGGCTTCCGGCTGGTAGTAGTCGTAGTAGCTCACGAAGTATTCGACGGCGTTGCGCGGAAAGAACTCCTTGAACTCCTGGTAGAGCTGCGCGGCGAGGGTCTTGTTGTGGGAGAGGACCAGGACCGGCCAACCGAGTTCCTTGGCGATGCATGCCATGGTGAAGGTCTTGCCGGAACCCGTGACTCCCAGAAGGACGACATCCTTCCCTCCATTGCGGAAGGTCTCCACGGCCTTGGCGATGGCTTGCGGCTGGTCGCCGGCGGGTGCGTAGTCGGAGACCAGTTCGAAGGGACGGGAGAGTGGTTCGATCTTCGTTTCCATCGCAGGACAATCTACCAGATTCCCTTTCCATTGAACAGATGTTCAGTGCGTGGAGCCGGGGCGGGCATCGAGGATGGGACCGAAAACCCCCACTGGAGGTCCCTGGATATCCTGGCGGACTTTCGCCTCCACCAGTGGATTCCGGGATCCACCAACCTGGACTGTTCCAGCCGACGAAGCGGACGTTCAGTCCAGGGAGAAGAAGAAGGTGGCCCCCCCGCCTGGAGTGGATTCGGCCCAGATCTTCCCGTTGTGGCGGGCGACGATGCGTCCGGCGATGGCCAGTCCGATGCCTTCCCCGGGAAATTCCTCGGGATCGTGGAGTCTGCGGAAGGGTTGGAAGAGGTGGGTGGCCTGGCTGCTGTCGAAGCCCGTTCCGTTGTCGCGGATGAACCACACGGCGCGGCCGTTGATGCGCAGGCGTCCGATTTCGACACGAGGTTCGGACTGCTCGGAGGAGAATTTCACGGCGTTGGAGACCAGTTGCTCCCAGACGATGGCCAGGAGGTTGGGGTCTCCGACCGCCCCCCCCAAGGGAGCGATCTTCCAGGAGACGCGACCGGCCGGCTCCCCGGCGTGGACGATGGCTTCGCGCACCAGGGGGTCCATCTCCATCGCGCTGGGATGGATGGGCGTCGTGGTCATGCGGGAGAGGCGCAGCAGGTCGTCGATGATCTCCCCCATCCGGATGGCACCCGCCTGGATGCGGGCCAGATGGGACTTCTGCTCGGGCTGGAGCACGGGACCCAGGTCCTCCTGGAGGGCATGGGCGAATCCGTTCAGGCTTCGCAACGGTGTGCGCAGGTCGTGGGAGATGGAATAACTGAAGGATTCGAGCTCGCGGATCGCCCCCAACAACTCCTGGGTCCTCTCCTGGACCTTCTTCTCCAAGGCGTCCTTGGACTCCTCCAGGACTTTGCGGGCCTCGATCCGCTCCGAGATGTCCCGGACCACCGCGACGTACCGGCTCTCGCCTTCGAAGGACAAGGAGGTCAGCGCCACCTCGACATCGAATTCGGATTGGTCGAGAGGGCGTCGAGCCTTCCACTCGAAGAGGATCGACCCATCCGTCGAGACCCGCTCCCAGAGGTCGCACAAATCGAGTTCGGCCAGGGATTCGGCCGAGGAGATGGCGGGAATGTCCAGATCCCGCATGGCTTCGGGAGTCAGCCGATACATGGACATCCCCCCCTGGTTCATGAACTCCACGTGTCCGGAAGAGTCGTGGACGATGACGGCATCGGCAAGGGTGTCGAACAGCCGCCGGAGATCCCCTTCCGATTGTCGCAAGGCGGTCTCGGATCTCTCCAAGGCCCCTCGATCCCGGCTGGACCGGACCAAGGCGATCCCGAGCACACCCGACATCAGACCGAGCAACAGGATGGCCGAGGCCATGGTCGCCGTCTGGATGGGGTGGGTCCTCCACACCGGCCGCGGCCGACCGAGGAAGATGGTCCCCGCAGGGAGTTTCTGGGGCGGGAAATGAAACCTCGTGGAAGTCTTCCAGTCGAACAGGGGGGCGATGGAACTGTCGGATTGGATGGGAATGGAATCCGGATCCTCTCCCAGCAGGACGCGCTCCAGGAGCCCCCCCGCCTGCCGGCCGTGTTCGAACCCGCGATTGCAGATCCCGCCGATGGCGCCGGCCCGGACATATTGCTCGCTGTGGGAGAAGATCGGGACCTTGCTCACGGCGGCGAGGGCGCGGAGGTCGCGTTCGGGTTCCAGGAACATGTCGGCGCTGTCGCGGAACAATTCCGACCAGTACACCACGTCTCCGGTCTGGAGCGCTTGGACATGATCCATCAGGGATTTCCAGGATGGTGCCCCCGCCGAATCGAGGAAGTGGTATCGGACCGGGGTGTCGAGAGTCCGGGAGAGGGAATCCAGGCGCCTTCGGTTCACGCGTCCCGTCGCGGTGTTCTCGGTCACGAACCAGACATCGCGCGTGCGGGGAAGGAGTTCGAGGACGAGCCGCAGGGTGCCCGCGACATTGTTCCACTCGCTGATGCCGGTGATCTTGTCCCGACCTTGGAGCATTTCGGGGTGGAACCCGTTCACACCGCAGAACACCACGGGCACCCCGGGAAACAAGGAATCCCTCCAACGCATCAGGAATTGGAAGGCGTAGTCGTCCGCCGAGAGGATGGCGCGGGGCGGGGACTGGCGATACTTGTGGTAGAGGAGCTGCGCAATCAGGGAATCGGATGCCGGATCCTCGCGGCGTTTGGAATCGAGGAACTCCACGGCCATGTCGCAGTGGCCGGGAATCTTCGAACGCACTCCCTCCAGAACCTGGTCGGACCAGTACAAACCGGGATGGTAGGAATTGAGGAAGACGACATCCGGATTCATCGTGTTTCCGGATGCCCACAACCCGAGGATCGCGACAGCCCATGCCCGAAGACTTCCTTTTGGGAAGACGCCCATGGATCGATTGTACCTGACCCACCTCGTGCAGGGCCAGTCTTTTCTCGGCGACCGGGTTGCAGACCTAGATTGCATGCATGTCCGAAGCGCATGAATGGCTCTTTTGCATCGAGAGATACCGAAATCCCGAGCTGTCCCACGATGTGGACGATTACATGGTCGACGGGTTCGTCCTGTTCCGCTTGCCGCTCCCGGACGATCTGGAACGTGTCAAGCTCGAGCCGGAGATCAAAAGCCTGATCCTGAAGCTCCAGGCCCCGGAGAATGTGGACGAAGTGAAAGCGAACTTTCCCCGGTTCCAGGCTTTGCGGGACGAGGGGGGGCTGTGGTGGGTGCATCTCATGCGGCGAGACCACAAGGAATCCCTGCCCCAGGACTTCCATACCAACTCCTTCTCCGAGGAGGAGCTGTTGGGAACGGCCCCGACGGAAGATCCCGATCTGTTGCCTCGGGAACTGTGGTTCGATCGTGACGGGGATCCGATCGAAGGCCCTCCGGATCGCATGATGGCCTTCCTGTACGGAGGCTAGCGGCGGCAGGCCCAAAGACGGATTAAAAAATCCCTTATTGACTTTTGCTCCTTGGCGGGATTAGACTCCTGGAGTCCCGGCTCCGCGTGTCCTCAATTGGGGGATTCGTCGGAAACGTGGGCGAAATTCCCGGTCCGTGAAATTCCCGATTCGAAATAGATCCATTCCTGGTGTGATCTCCCTGGGAGAACCAGCGGGGGCATTCCGTTGGGTGGATCGAGGAGTGGCAGCCATGTTTCGCAACCTCAAGATCGGTCATCGCCTGGCCATAGGGTTCGGTCTTCTGCTGGTGCTGCTCGGGGGGCTTTCCCTGTTCGCCGCTTCCCGGGTCGCCCAACTCGACGATTCCATCGAAGTGGTGGTCCAGGATCGGATGCTCAAGACGAGATTCGCCAATCGCCTGATCCAATGCCTCAACGAATACGCGCGCAACTTGGGGAACATGGTCCTGGCCGACGGGGAATCCAACATCGCCCCGCTCGACGCGGCTCGCGCTCCCATCTCCGCATGCGTGTCCGCGACCTTGGACAGCCTGCGTGCCGTCTCGAAGACCCCCGCCGAACAGGACCTGCTGGTGGCGGTGTCCGACGCGCGAGGTCCTTACCTCGAAACGGTGAAGCAGGTCGTGGAACTCGCCCTTCGCGATCGGGATCAGGAAGCCGAATCCCTCGTCCTGGGGGAGCTGGACCAACGCCACAAGGCCTACATCGAAGCCCTGATGGAGTTGGCGGCCTACCATCAGGCACTGGCGCTTTCCGATGGCGAGAGCGCCGAAACCCTCGCGGAGAAGACGCGCTTGGCCATTGGAATCATTTCCTTCCTCGCCCTGATCGTGGGAGTCGGGGCTTCTTGGTTCATCACGGGAGGGATTGTCACCCCGTTGCGTCGATGCATCGCCATCGCCGATCGGGTGGCGCGCGGCGAAACCGACCTGCAGGTGGCCGCCGATTCGCGGGACGAGGTGGGACGACTCCAGACCTCCCTCGGGTCCATGGTCCATTCCATCCGTTCCATGGTCCGGGAGGTGGGGGCGCTGTCCGATTCCGCGATGGAAGGGAGGCTTCTCGTGCGAGCCAGCACGGAGGGGCACCAGGGGGATTTCCGGAGGATCCTCGAGGGCATGAACGGGACCATCTCGAGCCTGGTTTCGTTCCTCGACGACATGCCGACCCCGTGCATGATCATCGATACCGAATTCCGCGTCCGCTACATGAACAAAGCTGGAGCGCAGCTGGGAGGGACCACGGCGGCCGACCTGGTCGGGAAGGGGGCGCATTGCCGCGACTTCTTCCGGACCACGGACTGCGGAACCGATCGATGCGCCTGCCAGCGCTCCATGACCTCGGGACGGGCCCAGACCGGGAATACGCATGCCTGTCCCGGAAACCTCCAGTTGGATATCGAATATTCCGGCACCCCGGTGCGGGATCGGGAGGGACGAGTGATCGGCGCCTTCGAGGTGGTCACCGACCTCACCGCCATTCGCAAGGCGGAGCGGTTGATCCACAAGGTGTCCGCCTACCAGGACGAGGAAGTCCGTCGTCTGACGAGGAACCTCGAGGCGATGGCGGCGGGAGACCTCGTCCTCGATCTCACCGTGGCTCCGGCCGACGAGGAGACCGAGGAGGCACGGCAACGCTTTTTGTCCATCGCCGAATCCCTGGAGAAGTGCGCGTGCGCCGTGGGCGATCTGGTCTCCGACGTGGAAGGCCTCTCCAGGGCCGCGATCGAAGGACGTTTGAAGGAACGCGTGGACGTGGGAAGGCATCTGGGTGGATACCGGGAGATCGTCGAGGGATTCAACAACACCCTGGATGCGGTGATCAACCCCATCGACGAGGCGGGCGAGGTGCTTTCCAGGATCGCCAACCGGGATCTGACCGTGAGGGTCCTCGGACAGTACCAGGGGGATCTGGCCAGGATCAAGGAATCCGTGAACCTCGTCGCGGAGAATCTGGGGGAGGCCATCGGTCAGGTGGGGGAAGCGACCGACCAGGTCTCCAACGCCGCCGAGCAGATCAGTGCCGGATCGCAATCCCTGGCGCAGGGGGCCAACGAACAGGCGAGTTCCTTGCAGCAGGTGTCGGCGAACATGGAACAGATGGCCACCATGACCAGGAGGACCGCGGAGAATGCCCGTCAGGCGCGGGGTCTCTCGGAGGAGGCGGACGGGCGGGCGAAGGACGGAGCCGCGGCGATGGAGCGGATGAACGAAGCCATCGCACGGATCAAGGAAGGGGCCGACCAGACCGCGCGGATCGTCAAGACGATCGATGAAATCGCGATGCAGACCAATCTCCTGGCGCTCAATGCCGCGGTGGAAGCCGCGCGGGCGGGGGAGGCGGGGCGCGGGTTCGCGGTGGTCGCCGAGGAGGTCCGCAACCTGGCGAGCCGTTCCGCCCAGGCCGCGAAGACCACCGCGGACCTGATCGGAGGATCCGTGGGGAACGCGGATGCGGGAGTCGATCTCGCCCGCGAGGTGACGCGAACCTTCGAGGAGATCGCTCGTTCCTCCCTCCGGGTGAAGGAGCTGATCGGGGAAATCGCCGTGGCCTCCGCGGAACAGAGTCAGGGAATCGAGCAGACGGGGGCGGCGGTGTCCCAGATGGACAAGGTCACTCAACAGACCGCCGCGAACGCGGAACAATCCGCAGGATCCTCGGAGGAGTTGTCGGCCCAGGCCCAGGAGCTCCGTGCCATGGTGGCGCGATTCCGGATCGACCGGTCCTCGGAGGGGGACGGCGCGATGGCACCGATCTCCTCTCTTCGTCGCATCGGAGGAAGGGATGGCGATTTCGAAGCGGAATGGGAGGCCACCCGAGCCATCCGCCAGGAGGGTTTCGCCTTCCGGGATTGAAGGATCCGGATCCGGGGAGTGGATCCCGCTTGGATCCATGAGCGGGGAGTGCACTCCCGGCAGCGCGATGGATGGAGGGCGTCGCTGGCGATTCCCGAACCCGGGAGGGGATTTTTCTTGCGGTTCACCGGGAGCGATGGATGGTAGAGTGTGGTTCAATTCCCAGTCGTATCCGATCCTCCCGGAAATGAGGCTTCTCATGTCGATGGTATCTCGCATCCTCCTGATCGCGTTCCTTCCGTTGCTGGCGTTCTTCGCCCAAAGCTGGAGGATCTTCTCCGCGGCCCGGGAAGACCATCGGGCGGCGGAAGTGATGATGGACCATGTCTCGACCCTGGTGGGTCTTTCCGCCGTGGTCCACGAGATGCAGAAGGAGCGGGGAACGTCTTCGCTGTATTCCGGGGGAGGCGTCGGGATCGCCGCGGTGGAGGCGCAGTGGATGGCCACCGACGAGGTTGTGGGTCGATTGGTCTCCGGATTCGATTCCTCGGGATTCGATACCGATGCCCTTTCCGGGGTCCGTGCGGCTTTGGACACGCTTTCGATCCTCCGTCGGGAGGTGAAGGGGGGCGCCAAGGGCAAGTGGATCCGATCGGCCTACACCCGGGCGATCGGTCGGGAATTGTCCTTGTATCGCGCGGCCCTGGACGAGAGGGCCTCGGACATGGTGGGGAAGCAGATCGCGAGCATCGCCATCCTGGAGGAGGCCAAGGAGGCATCGGGAGTGCTTCGGGCCGTGATGGCCACTTCCTTCGCATCGAACACTCCCCTGGCCCCGGAGATCTTTCGCCAGCTCTTCGCGCTCCAGGCGAGGGTCGATGGGAGCTTGTCGTCTCCGGGCCTGGTCCTTTCGAGCAATGGTCGCGATCTCCTGGATCGATTGGAGCGGAGCACCGTGACCCAGGAAGCGAGAAGCCAATTCTGGACGCTCGTGGACCGGGCCGATTCCGGGAAATACGGGATCGAAGGAAAGGCAAGCTTCGAGACGATGACGCGCCGGGTGGATGCGATCGCGGAGGTGATCGGGGAAGAAGGACAGGCCGTCCTGATGGAGATCCGCTCAAGCCATGATCGCGCGGAACGCGATTCCTGGATCGCGATGGGGACCTCGCTCCTCATCGGGATCCTTCTGCTGGGAATCCTTGGCTGGACCGTGGTCGCCGTGCGTGGAGGATTCCTTGCCATCGAAAAGGCGGTGTCGGAGGTTTCCAAGGGGGAGCTGCCCCGGTTGGATTCCCGTTGGGGGAACAACGAAGTCGGCCGGACCATGGCATTGCTGGCGGAAATGACCGCGATCCTGCGGTCGTTGCTCGATGACCTCAAGGATGTGGCGGAGCATCAAGTTCGGGGAGCGGTCGGAGCCCGGATGGATCCGAGTCGATACCCAGGGGCGTTCGGAGAGGTCGCCCGGGGGGTCAACGGGATGGTGGAGAACTACCTCGGTATCCAGAAACAGACGCTACGGTGCATCGGGGCCTTCGGTGCCGGGAATTTCGATGCGGATCTGGCGAAGTTCCCGGGGGAGTTGGCCGAAATCAACACCACGGTGGAAAAGGTCCGCACGAACATCCGATCTTTCGTGGCGGGCATGAACGCGATGGCGACGGCCCACCGCAACGGGGAGATCGATCAGACCATTCCCCTGGGGGCTCTCGAAGGCGAGTATCGACGCATGGCCGAGGGCGTCAACGCCATGGTCGCCGACCACATCGCGGTGAGTCGCAAGTCCATGGCGTGCGTGGAGAGTTTCGGACAAGGAGATTTCGATGCTCCCTTGGAGAGGTTGCCCGGGAAATTCTCCGCCATCAACGATTCCGTGGAACAGGTCCGGGCCAATCTGCGCGCCCTCCAGACCGACATTTCCCTGCTGGTCGCTTCGGCGATGGAAGGGCGGCTCTCGCAGCGTGCCGAGGTGGGGCGGCATCGTGGTGGATTCCGATCCATCGTCGAAGGAATGAACCAGACCCTCGATGCCGTCATCCAGCCCATCGAGGAGAGCTCGAAGGTCCTCGAAAAGATCGCGGACCGCGACCTCACCGCACGCATGGAGGGGGTCTATGCCGGAGATCTCGCGCGGATCCGGGACTCGGTGAATCTGGCGGCCTCGCGATTGCAGGAAGCTCTCTCCCAGGTGGATCAGGCCTCCGCCCAAGTGGCCGCGACGGCGAACCAGATCAGTTCCTCCAGCCAGTCCCTGGCCCAGGGCGCCAACGAGCAGGCGAGTTCCCTGGAAGAGGTCTCGGCGAGTCTGGAGGAAATGTCCTCCACTTCGAAGGGGAGCGCCGACCGGGCGAGGAAAGCCCTCGCCTTGGCGCGCGAAGCGGAGAATCGCGCGACGGCGGGAGCGGATTCCACCAAACGCATGATGGCTTCCATCGACGGCATCAAACACAGCGCCGACCAGACGGCGAAGATCGTCAAGACGATCGACGAAATCGCCATGCAGACGAACCTGCTGGCCCTGAACGCGGCGGTGGAAGCGGCTCGAGCGGGGGACGCCGGCAAGGGGTTCGCCGTGGTGGCCGAGGAGGTTCGCAATCTCGCGAGTCGGTCGGCCCAGGCGGCGAGGACCACGGCGGATCTGATTGGAGAATCCGTGTCGCGATCGGAGGAGGGGGTGGCGCAGTCCCTGGAGGTTGGATCCGCCTTGGAGCAGATCCTCGAGTCTTCGCTCCAGGTCGGACGTCTGGTCGAGGAGATCTCCACGACGTTCCAGGAGCAAGCCAAAGGGGTGGAGCAGGTGTCGGTGGCCGTTTCGCAGATGGACAAGGTCGTCCAACAGACCGCCGCCAATGCCGAGGAAGGAGCGGGAGCCTCCCAGGAGCTGAGCGGACAGGCCTCCGAGCTCGCCGCGATGGTCTCCAAGTTCCACTTGTTCGCCGAGATGGGTACCGCGCCCGGACGGACGGGGCTTCCGGGAGCCAATCCTTCGGTTCCTCGCATCGGGGAAATGTCGTGAGGGGGGGGGGCGGGGCGAGAACGCCGACCCCCGACATGATCGTATTGGGTTCCGCAAGACGTTTCGGTTCCGCGAACGCGGTCCCCGGCCTTTGCGGTGGTTTCCCTCCCGCGGAATTCGGGCGACAAGGAATTCCCTCCCAACTTTTCCGCGCTTCACCGAACCAGGTCTCGTCCCTCCCATGACTGAAGGCACTCCCGAACACGCGGCCCGCGAGGTCCTGGAATCGCTTCTTGCGGACCTGGACCAGCGTCGAATCGACGGCACCCAAACGCCGTTGGAAGAGGCTCTTCTGCATCTTCTTCGGTTCACGGGTTTTCCGCGGGCGTTTCTGACCAAGGCGCGTCGTCTGGCCGATCTGGCTCGCAAGCTCCAGGACGGCCAGGCGGACGCGGAGTCGGTCCGTCCGCGTCTTCTGGAAGGTCTTGCGAAACTTCTGGCGGATTGGCCGGAGGTGGCCGGCGGCGCCCAGGTGGAGCCATCCATTCCCTCTCCCCCCCCGATGCCCGAGCCTTCGCGAGCGGGAGATCTGGAGAGCGCGTTTCCGGTTCACGACCTGACGCGGATCTTCCTGCAGGGGCAGGTGGACCGGATCCAGGAGTTCGAGGTCCTGTGCCTGGAACGCGAGAAAGGGGTCCGGGAGGCGACGGGTCGTCTGCTGGGTCTTCTGCACAATCTCAAGGGGGAGTACGGGGTCCTGGACATGCGGGACTGGAACGCCCTGATCCACGGCCTGGAATCGAGCCTGCAATCGGAGAGCGTGACCACCGACGAGTTGCTCCAGGTGGCCGACCTCCTGGGTCGCCAGGTCTCGAGCCTGGCGTCGGGGCAGAGCTTGGCGGTGCCACCCGAGATGATTCGTCGATTTTTGTCGGAGGACCCGCCCGGAATGGCTCCGTCGTCCCCGGCTTCCTTCAAGTCCAGTCCGTCCCCCCCGTCTTCGACGGGAACGCCGGTCGCCTCTCCCGTCCCTCCGGTTCCCGCTCCGACCCCCGCTCCCGCGGCCCCCGGCTCGGGTTCGCGGTCGGGCTCGAACGGCCCGGCTTCGGGATCGATGGCCCCCTGGCTGCAGGACCCCTCCTTCCTGGTGGATTTCCAGAACGAGAGCCTGGAGCACATCCGTTCGATCGAGATCGCGCTTCTTCGTCTGGAGACGACCCCCGACGCCGAAGACGCGTTGCACTCGGCGTTCCGCGCGTTCCACACGATCAAGGGCCTGGCGGCGTTCCTGAAGTTGCACGGAATACGCAAGGTGGCGCATGCGGCGGAATCGGTTCTGGACATGGTGCGGCGTCGGGAGCTGGAATTGCAATCGGCGCACGTCGATGTGCTCCTGGTGGCCACGGACGCGTTGCGCACGGCGGTGACGCGGATCGACGCGGGCAACCCCTCGGCGACGACGGGCGGCCGCGAGCATCTTGTCTCGGAGGAGGCGATGCACCGGCTGCTGCATCCGGAGACGATCGATACGCGTCCTGCGGAATCGTCCCTTCCGGAGATGGAATCGCCTTTGGGCAAGATCCTGGTCTCGGAGGGCGTGGCCACGGTGGAGCAGGTGAACGAGGCGCTGTCGCTCCAGTCGCACGGGGACGACCGTCCTCTGGGCGAGATCCTGGTGCACGATCTGCACCTGAAGGCCTCGGACGTGGGCCAGGCGCTGGGGCAGCAGGCCCGGGCGCGGCAGGACGGCGGCTCGGCGATGCGGGATCCGGAGTCGACCTTCGAGGGTCTGGCGCCGGTCCTGGAGAAGAAGGAGGGTGCGCGGGATCCGGGCGGAGCCGGTGTCGCCTCCCCGACAGGGGCCTCGACGGTGGAGGACAGCATCCGCGTCCCTGTGGATCGCCTGGACCAGCTGATCGACGCGATCGGGGAATCGGTGATCGCGCAGTCGACGGTGTTCGCCGACCCGCGCGTGGCGTCGGTGCAGGATCTTTCCCTGGAGAAGAAGATGGCGCAGGCGTCGATGATGCTGCGCCACATCCAGGAACTGTCGATGTCGCTGCGGATGGTGGCGATCCGGCAGACGTTCCAGAAGATGTCCCGCCTGGTGCGCGACCTGTCGCGCAAGCAGGGGAAGCTCGTGGACCTGGAGCTGGAGGGCGAGACGACGGAGCTGGACAAGACGGTGGTGGAGAACATCGGGGATCCCCTGGTGCACATGGTTCGCAATTCGGTGGACCACGGCCTGGAGGGTCCCGAGGAGCGTCGATCCTCGGGCAAGTCGGAGCGGGGTCGCGTGGTGCTGCGGGCCTTCCACAAGGCCGGCAGCGTGCACGTGGAGATCGAGGACGACGGTCGCGGCCTGCACCGGGACCGGATCCTCGCCAAGGCGGTGGCCGCTGGCATCGTGAAGCCGGGTCAGGATCTGTCGGATGCGGACGTTTGGCGCCTGATCTTCCATCCGGGTCTCTCGACGGCGGAGAAGGTGACGGACATCTCCGGCCGCGGCGTGGGGATGGACGTGGTGAAGCGCAACATCGAGTCGCTGCGCGGTTCGATCGACATCCGCTCGGTCCCGGGCCGCGGGACGTGCTTCACGATCCGCCTTCCCCTGACGTTGGCGATCATCGGGGGCATGGTGGTTCGCGTGGGCCGGGAGCGGTACATCGTTCCGACGTTGTCGGTGCACACGAGCCTGATGCCCGTGGCGGACCAGATTTCGACGGTGGCGGGCCGCGGGGAGCTTTTGAACCTGCGCGGGGAGCTTCTTCCCCTGGTGCGTCTGCACGACCTGTTCGGGGTTTCGCGATCGTCGAGCCTCCAGGAGAGCGTGGTGATGGTGGTGGAGGATTCCATGGGCCGCCGCACGGGTCTGGTGGTGGACGAGATCCTGGACCAGCAGCAGGTGGTGGTGAAGACCCTGGGTGCCGGGGTGGACGCGGCGGCGATGACCGGCGCGGCGATCATGAACGACGGAACGGTGAGCCTGATCCTGGATGTGGCGGGCCTGGTCCGCCTGGCTCGCGAGGAATGAACCCGAAACAAGGAGGAGCGATGGATGCGACCACGACCGTGGGGAACGCCACGGAGAACGCCGTCGGGCAGAGGCTGGCGGGGAAGTACCTGACCTTCCGCCTGGCGGCCGAGGAGTACGGGCTGGAGATCCTGAAGGTGCAGGAGATCATCCAGTTGCAGTCGATCACGCGGGTGCCGCGCACGCCTTCGTACGTGCGGGGTGTGATCAACCTGCGTGGGAAGGTGATCCCGGTGGTGGACCTTCGTTCGAAGTTCAACATCGAGCCGACCGAGGACACGGAGAAGACGTGCATCATCGTGGTGCAGATCCGCACGGGGGAGACGCTCCTGGTGACGGGGATCTTGATCGACGAGGTGCGCGAAGTGCTCGACATCCAGGCGGAGAACATCGAGGACGCGCCCACCTTCGGCGCTTCGGTGGAGACCGAATTCATCCTCGGCATGGGGAAGGTCAACGGGCAGGTCAAGATCCTCCTCGACATCGATCGCGTCCTCACCGATTCCGAAGCCTCGTCGCTCCGTGCGGCGACCATCGGCTGAAACCTTCATCACCTCGCGAGAACAACAAGGAGGAACCGAATGTTCCGTAACATGAAACTGGGAATCCGACTCGGCATCGGCTTCGGCCTGATGGTGGCCATCATCGCCGGACTGGTCCTGTTCTCCCTGCAGCAGGTCGATGATCTCGACCAGGGGATCACCCTGGTGGTCGAGGACCGGATGGTCAAGACCCGCCAAGCCAACGAGGCGATCAGCCAGATAAACCTCCAGGGAAGGTATCTGCGCAACATGATCCTCTCCTCGAACGTGGCGGACATGGAAGCGGATCGGGACCGCGTTCTCGCGGCACGGGAGGTGATCGGCAAGATCTGGGACACCCTGGACGCCACCATCACATCTGAGGAGGGACGGCGATTGCTGGATCGGGTGCAGAAGGCGCGGCCTGCCCTCAAGGAGGGACAGGACAAGATGATGCCCCTCACTCTGGCCGGAAAGGATAGCGCGGCGGTTGCGATCCTGTTCGGGACCTATCGGGAAGCCCAGAAGGAATACCTCGATGCCGTGGATGAATTGATCCATTTCCAGCAGAAGCTGGCCCAGACGGATGGCATGGACGCGGATCTCCTGGCTCAGAAGACGCAGGCCGCGTTGAAGTGGCTCCTGTTCCTGGCGCTTGTGGTCGCCGGCGGGATCGGATGGTTCATCACCCGCAGCATCACGGCTCCGGTCGCCAAGTGCATCGACATCGCCTCCAAGGTGGCGCGCGGCGAGACCAACATCGCCATCGAGGTCGACAGCAAGGACGAGATCGGCAAGTTGATGGAAACCATGAAGCACATGGTGGCGATCATCAACGACCTGATCGGCCAGATGAACCACATGGCGGCCGACCACGATCGTGGCGAGATCGACACGTCGATGGACGAGGGCAAGTTCCACGGCGCCTTCGGGGAGATGGCCAGGGGCGTGAACGGGATGGCGTTCGGACATCTCGCGGTCCAGAAGAAGGCAATGGCGTGCGTGGCGGAATTCGGCCGCGGCAACTTCGACGCCCCGTTGGAGAAGTTCCCGGGGAAGAAGGCGTTCATCAACGAGAACATCGAGGCGGTTCGCACGAACATCAAGGAGTTCATCCAGCAGATGAACAGCATGTCGAACGACCACGACCGCGGCGAGATCGATACCGCCATTCCCGCGGATCGTTTCCAAGGATCGTTCCAGGTGATGGCCAAGGGCGTGAACGACATGGTGTTCGGCCACATCGCGGTGAAGAAGAAGGCGATGGCCTGCGTGATGGAATTCGGCCGCGGCAACTTCGACGCCCCGTTGGAGAAGTTCCCGGGCAAGAAGGCGTTCATCAACGAGACGATCGAGAAGGTGCGCGAGAACCTGAAGGCCCTGATCTCCGACACGGACAGCCTGGTGACGGCGGCCCTGGGAGGCCAGTTGGCCACGCGCGCCGACGCGACGCGCCACCAGGGCGACTTCCGCAAGATCGTGGAAGGGGTGAACAACACCCTGGACGCGGTGATCAATCCGATCAACGAGGCGGCCTCGGTGCTGGAGAAAATCGCCGCCCGTGATCTGACGGCCCGGGTGATGGGCAACTACCAGGGCGACCTCAACCGCATCAAGATGGCGGTGAACACGGCGGTGGACAACCTGGACAAGGCCTTGGCGCAGGTGGGGCAGGCGACGCTGCAGGTGTCGAGCGCCTCGCAGCAGATCAGCGCGGGGAGCCAGTCGTTGGCGCAGGGCGCGAACGAACAGGCCTCGAGCCTGGAGGAGGTTTCCTCGAGCCTGGAGGAGATGGCCTCGATGACTCGGCAGAACGCGGAGAACGCGTTGCAGGCGAAGAACCTCGCCGGGGAGGCCGACGGCAACGCCCGCCAGGGCGGAGAGGCGATGGGCCGGATGAACGGTTCGATCGTGAAGATCAAGGAGAGCTCGGACCAGACGGCGAAGATCGTGAAGACGATCGACGAGATCGCGATGCAGACGAACCTTCTGGCCTTGAACGCGGCGGTGGAAGCCGCTCGTGCGGGGGAAGCGGGACGTGGCTTCGCGGTGGTTGCCGAGGAGGTCCGCAACCTGGCGCAGCGCTCGGCGCAGGCGGCGAAGAACACGGCGGACATGATCGGCGAATCGGTGAAGAACGCCGACGAAGGTGTGAAGATCGCCCAGGAGGTGGCGAAGTCGTTCGAGCAGATCGCGAGCTCGTCGCGGAAGGTGAACGACCTGATCGCGGAGATCGCCTCGGCCTCGAAGGAACAGAGCCAGGGGATCGAGCAGGTGAATTCGGCGGTGTCGCAGATGGACAAGGTGACGCAGCAGACGGCTGCGAACGCGGAGGAGTCGGCGAGTTCCTCGGAGGAGCTTTCGAGCCAGGCGGAGGAGCTGCAGTCGATGGTGGCGCAGTTCCGGATCACGCAGGACATCGGAGCGTCCCGTCAGCCTCAGGCGATCGCTCCGGGAGCCCGTCGTCGTGCATTGCCTCCCCCCACGCGCAAGGCGGCTCCTCCGTCGCGCAACCAGGTGGTGGATCCGGAGGATGTGATCCCGATGGACGACGCCACCCTGCGGGAATTCTGAGGGCGGCGCGTGGTCGCAAGGCGAGCCGATGTCCGTCGTGCCCCGGGTTCCCCGGGATGCGGCCGGTGTCATCCCGGGATCCTTCCCGGGCGAGAGGGGTCCGCCGACGGCGGATCCCTCCTTTCGCTGGAGTTCACCCCATGAACCAGGCGGGGGAGCGGCGCCAAGGGGGGAAGGATATTCCGGGAAAGGCGGTGCCACCGGGGGGGATCGTCCTGGTGCAGGATGGCACCAACTTGATCGCCGTGGTCGGCCCCGGAGTCGCGGTGTGCCTTTGGAACGAGGCCACCCAGACGGCATGCCTGGCCCATTTCTGCCAGGCGGCCGTCTATGAACGAGTGAATGCCACGGCCCGATTCGGAAACGTGGCGATCCCGACCGCTGTCGAGATGATCCGCAAGTCGGTGGTGGGTGGGCGACTGGAGGCCCAGATCTTCGGGGGGGCGGCGCGGGTCGAGGATGGTCGGGAGTCCGCCGAGGCCAACATCGAGATGGCCCGCAGAATCCTCGCCCAGAGGGGTGTCCCTGTCGTCTCCGAGGATGTCGGCGGAGAGAAAGGACGGAAGATCGTGTTTCAGACCACGACCGGGCATGTCGCGGTGGTGAAGGTGCACCGGTTGCGCGCGGAGGATTGGAATCCATGAAAGCCTCGTCGTACGCCGCATTGCGGGACTTCATCTACGCCACCGCGGGGATCCAGCTCGGGGAATCGAAGCAGGCGCTCGTCCTGGCCCGGGTGGGGCAGCGGTTGCGGGCCCTGGGGCTGGACGATCCCGACGCCTACATCCGCGAAGTCCTGCAGCACCAGGACCAGGAGGAGATCGTCCATTTGCTGGATGCCATCTCCACCAATTTCACCTCCTTCTTCCGGGAGGAGGCGCATTTCCACCGGCTCACGGGGATTCTCCGGGATTGGAAATCCCAAGGCCAGAAGAAATTCCGCATCTGGTGCGCGGCGGCCTCCACGGGGGAGGAGCCCTACACCTTGTCGATGGTCTGCCAGGAAGCCCTGGGGGATTTCAGCGATCTCAAGATTCTTTGCACGGACATCTCGACGAGAGTGCTGGAAACCGGGCGGCGAGGGGTGTACCATCTGTCCAAGATGGATCCAGTCCCGCCTCAATCGCTCCAGCGCTGGTTCGGCCCGCCCGACGAGGAATCCTTCGTCTCGGCGAAACCCGCCTTGCGCGGGCCGCTGTCGTTCGCGCGGTTGAATCTCGCCGAGGTCCCCTATCCCATGAAGGGCCCCTTCGATGTCGTATTCTGTCGAAACGTGATGATCTACTTCGATGTCGCGGGTCGGACCCGGTTCGTCACCGAGGCCGCCAGGCTGCTGCGCCCGGGTGGATTCCTGTTCGTCGGGCACGCCGAGAGCGTGGCCGGCATCGCACCGGGGTTCCGCGCCGTCGCCCCGTCGGTCTACCAGAGGGTGGTCCACGGATGAGGCTCATCATCGGCATCGCCGAAATGTCGGTCACGGATCGTCCCGACGACCTCCTGGTCACGCACGCGCTGGGATCCTGCGTGGGCATCACGATCTTCGATCCCGTCGCCGGAGTGGGAGGGATCCTGCATTACATGCTGCCGCTTTCGAGCCTGGATCCCGCCAAGGCCGCCAAGAATCCGTTCATGTTCGGGGATTCGGGGATTCCCGAATTCTTCCGCCGGGCCTACGAATTGGGCGCTACGAAGGAGAATCTCCGGGTCTGCATGGCGGGCGGGGCGAACGTGATCCAGGACGCCCAGAAATTCGACATCGGCTCGCGGAACATCGTGATCGCCCGCAAGCTCTTCTGGAAGAACGCGGTCCTCATCGCCGGAGAGCATGTCGGTGGATCCGCTCCCCGCACGCTCTACCTGGACATGGCAACTGGCAACACCTGGTTCACTTCCGGTCGCGACCGGGTGGACCTGTAGGAGGCGACGATGGCCTACACGGTCCTTTTGGTCGATGACAGCGAAACCATCCGCGAGGCGATGGTCCGGGCATTCGCGATGGCGAAGCTTCCCATGGACGAGATCCTCCGCGCCGCCAACGGGGCGGAGGCGCTCCAGGTGCTGCGGGAACGCTGGGTGGATCTCGTCCTCACCGACATCAACATGCCGACCATGGGGGGGGAGGAACTGGTGCGCGCCATGAAGTCCGATGCGGAACTCTCCGACATCCCCGTCGCGGTGCTCTCCTCCGATGGCTCCAAATCGAGGATCGATCGACTGTCCGCGCTCGGCGTGGTGGGCTATCTCCGGAAGCCCTGCCGCCCGGAAGCGATCCGGGATCTTCTGCACTCCGTCCTGGGAGAATGGCAATGAGCGATTCGCTGCTGACCACCGCGGCCGAGGTGTTCCCCCGGATGCTCGAGGATTCGGCGTTCCTCTTCGCCGAGGATCCCGAGGGTGCCATCGACTTCCGGACTCCCGTCACAGGAGTCGCGATCGCCTACGAAGGTCCCGAGCACGGGGTCCTGCATCTTTGGGCCCAGGACGCCTTCATGCGCAGCCTGGCCGCCAACATGCTCGGGATCGACGAGACCGACGAAGGGGCGTTGAATCGACGTTTCGACGCCTTGGGGGAGCTGCTGAACATCGTCCTGGGCCATTGCCTCACCGAGAGGTTCGGGGAAAGCGAGACCATGAAGATGGGGCTGCCCCATCGCCTGGATCTTGCGGAACTCGAGGCCGACAAACTTTCCGGGATCTGGTTGTCGGTGGAGGGGGAGCCGGTCCTGCTGGCCTGGAGCGATCCTTCGTGAACAAGATCTCCGTCCTGGTGGTCGACGATTCCGCGGTGGTCCGCGAAGTCCTGTCCCGGGAACTGGGGCGAACCCGCGACATCGAAGTGGTGGCCACCGCGCCCGATCCTTTCGTGGCCCGCGACAAGCTGCTCAGGTACTCTCCGGACGTGATGACCCTCGACGTGGAAATGCCACGCATGGATGGCATCACCTTCCTGCAGAAAGTCATGGCGCATCGGCCCATTCCGACCATCGTGGTGAGTTCGCTCACTCCGCATGGTGGGGACATGGCGATGGAAGCGTTGGACGCCGGAGCGGTCGACGTCCTCTGCAAGCCCGGTGCGGCCTATACCATCGGGGATCTCGTGCCCATCCTGGCCGACCAGATCCGCGCCGCGGCCCGCGTCCGCCCCCAGGCGATCACCACGCGCGCCAGTCCTTCGCCGCCGGAAAGGAGGTTGGCGCTCACGCGCACCACCCAGTGCATCGTGGCCTTGGGGGCGAGCACCGGAGGGACCCAGGCCCTGGAACGCGTCCTTTCCTCGTTTCCCGCCAACTGCCCGGGAACCGTGATCGCCCAGCACATGCCTCCCGAGTTCACGCGGTCCTTCGCCGCCCGGCTCGATCGCGTGTGCGCCATGGATGTGCGCGAAGCACGGGAAGGCGATGCGGTGGTGCCCGGCGTCGCACTCGTGGCCCCGGGCAACTACCACATGGAGCTGCGCCGCGACGGAGCCCGCTACCATGCCATCCTCCACCAGGGGGAACGGCTCCATTTCCAGCGACCCGCGGTGGATTGCCTCTTCCAATCGGTGGCCACCTGGGCGGGGCGCAACTGCGTGGCTGCCCTCCTGACCGGCATGGGATCCGATGGCGCTAAGGGTTTGTTGTCCATCCTCGAAGCGGGCGGAGCGACCATCGCCCAGGATCAGGCCAGTTCCGTGGTCTGGGGAATGCCGGGCGAGGCGGTCAAGTTGGGCGCGGCACAGGACATCCTCCCCCTCGACAAGGTCGCACAGAAAATCCTGGATCTGGCATCGCGCGACGCCTTGGCGAGGTGATCGGCATGAGGTTCGCCCACCTGCCCACTTCGCTCCCCGCGAAGATCCTGCTCATCGACGACTCGGCGATCGAGTTCGCGGTGTTGCGTCGGGTGCTGGCCAAAGGGACAGGCTGGACGGTGGAATGGGCCTCCTCGGGGGAAGCGGGTCTACAGCGATTGCGAGCCATGCCCGACCAATGGGATCTCGTCCTGCTCGATCTCCTGATGCCGGGAATGGACGGGATCGAGGTCATGACGAACATGTCCTCCGATCGTGATCTCGCGCAGCTGCCGGTGATCGTGCTCACCGCCTCGGACGACGACGCGGACCAGGTGCGGGCCCTGGAGGCGGGGGCCGACGATTATCTCCGCAAACCCGTGGTCCCCGAGATCGCGCGGGCGCGGGTTCGTTCGGTGCTGGAAATGGCTCGGCACCGCAACGATCTGGAAGGTCTGGCCAGGGAACGCGCCGCGCAACTCGCCCACGCCGACCGACTGGTTTCCCTGGGAACCCTCGCCGCCGGGATGGCCCACGAGATCAACAATCCCCTGACTTTCCTTTCGGGCAACCTGCAAATGCTCGAGAAATTCTCTCCGGTCCTGCGTGAGGAGCTCCAGTCGCTTCCCGGGTGGAATCCGAGTCGGCGCGTGCGGGAGGTGCTGGACGAATTCCCTTCCATCGCCGGCGAGATGCGCTCGGGCATCCAACGCATCCAGAAGATCGTCTCCAGCCTGAAGTCCTTTTCCCGCAGCGGAGGAGGCCGGCGAGACCCGGTGGACCTCTCCGAAGTGGTCCGGAATTCCCTGGTGCTGTGCGCCCACCATCTCAAGGGTCTGGTCATCCAAGGGGATGGCCTGTCCTACGGGGTCCTGGTCGCCGGAGATGCCCAGGAGTTGGAGCAGATCGTCGTCAACCTGCTGGTGAACGCGGCGGATGCGATCCGCGAGGGATCCCGGGACGAGGACGTCCAGCATCGCATCGTCATCGCCACCTGGTGCCAGGGGGCGAGATCCTGTCTCTCCATCCAGGACGACGGGCCGGGCATTCCCCCCGAGGTCCTCGACCGCCTCGGGACGCCCTTCTTCACCACGAAGGGGCCGGGAAAAGGCACGGGCCTGGGGCTCTCCATCTCCCAAGGCATCGCACGGGCGCACGGCGGGGAGCTTCGGCCCCAGGCCTGCGACGAAGGGGCTTTGTTTCTGCTCGATCTTCCGCGTCTGCCGGAACCAAAAGGAGCCATGCCATGAGCGATCCACTTCCCGGCCGCATCCTGTTCGTGGACGACGAACAAGGAATCCGCGACATGCTCGCCCGCCATTTCCGCTTCCAAGGCTACGAGGTCCTCCGTGCCTCCGATGGGATCGAAGCGCTCGAAATCCTCGACCGGGAACCCGTCGACGTGGTGGTGACGGATCTGGTCATGCCCCGGATGGACGGCGTCGCCCTGATGCGGGCCCTGCGCGCCGACCATCCCACGGTCCCCTTCATCGCCATGACAGGATATGTCGAACTCGCCTACCTCCTGACCGCCATGAGACTGGGTGCGGAGGATTGCCTCTTCAAGCCGATCGAGGATCTGTCCGAGCTGGAGAAGTCCGTCGCCCATCTGGTGGAGCGTTCCCGGCGATGGCAGCGCAAACTCGCCCAGCTGCGTTCGGTATCCCCGGAGGCCGCATGAGCGTGCACGGTTTCGACCCCCAACTCTATCTCGACTTCCTCGACGAGGCGTTGGAATCCCTCGAGCCCCTCGATCGCATGGTTCTCGCCCTGGTGGAGAGGGGCGTCGATTTCGAGATCCTCGCTTCGGTCTTCCGCCCCGTCCACAGCCTGAAGGGGAATGCGGGGTTCTTCCGTCTGATGCAAGTGAAGCGTCTCGCGCACGCGCTGGAGAACATCCTCGACGACCTCCGCCAGAAGCGTCGGTCCGCCGTGCCGGGCGATTTCCTCCTCCAGGGGCTCGACGCGCTGCGGCGAGGTTTGCGGACGGCTCGGAACACGGGGCCCGTGGAGGACGATCCGGAAATCGAGGCGCTGGTCGACCGCATCCACATGCTGCCCAAGGAGGATGTGTCGGTCGCTCCTCCCAAGTCCGCGCCCCTTTCCCGCTTGCCTCCGGAGATCCCCCTGCTTCTGGAGATCCTCGAACCGGAATTCGCCAAGGCGCGCCCCAAAGGGGATGCGGCGGACCTGGACCGGTTGGTTCGGGACGTGTCCGCCAAGGCGGTCCCGGGGACCGCGGCCCACGGTGCGCTGGCCCGGTGCCGGGAATCCCTCGACACCATCCTGCCCGTCCTCGGCTACGATCCGGTGCTTCGGGAACTCCTTCGGGAGGCGCTCGGGTCCCTGGGGCCCGAATCCGGTTGGCTCGAACCCTCCCTTCCCGGCGCCGTCCCGGGAAATCCGCCCTCCTTCACCACTGGGAGCGGGGAATCCGCAAGCAGTTCGGTGGAGCGCACGATGCGGGTGCCCGAGCGGAGCATCGACGCCTTTCTCGGGTACGTCGGGGAGCTCGTGGTCGTCGAAGAGGTGTTCCAGCACCTCAACCACCAGGTCCACGACCTGGATCTGGATCGGATGGAGGAATTCGTCCAGAGGCTCCGTCAGAACACAGACACCTTCGCCGCCCTTTCGCGGGCTCTCCGGGAAAGCATCCTGCAGCTGCGTCGCCTGCCCGCCCGACAGGTCCTGCAGAAGGTTCCTCGCCTGGCCCACGATGTCGCATCCCGGTGCGGCAAGCAGGTGAAGGTCGAGATCGTCGGGGAGGAGTTGCAGATCGACAAGAGCCATCTGGACCTCCTCGATGCGCCTTTGACCCATTTGGTGAACAATGCCGTGGACCACGGCATCGAGATCCCGGCGCTCCGAGTCCAGAACGGAAAGGGCCCCGAGGGACGAATCCGGATCGAATTGCGGGAGCATGAAGACAACCTCGTCCTGGAGCTCGGGGATGACGGAGGCGGACTGAACCTCGCCGCCCTGCATCGAAAGGCCGAGGAAATGGGGTTGGTCTCCGCGGGACAGGCCCTCGACCAGAACCAGATCGTGTCCTTGCTCTTCCAGCCGGGAGTCAGCACCTCCGCAACCATTTCGGAGACCTCCGGGCGCGGGGTGGGGATGGACGTCGTGCGCCGCCAGATCACCGACGCCGGTGGCCGTGTGGAAGTGGAGACCCATGCGGGGCGGGGCACCACCTTCCGCATCATCCTGCCCCACGCGGTGCGGACCCAGATCATCGAAGGATTCGTGGTGCGTGTCGGCGAAGGGAAATTCCTCTTTCCCTTGGGGTTGGTGGGGGAGGTGTTCCCGTTCGAGAGGGCGGATTTCCACGAAGTACCGGGGGTGGGCCCGGTGGTCTCGCACGGAGAGGCGTTGCTGCCTCTGCTTGCCTTGGGAGATCTCCTGGATCGACGGGAATCCGATGTTTCCCGGAGAGGGGGGACGGTCGTGGTGCTCGCGTTGGACGGTGGTCGGGCCGCCGTGCTCATCGACGAAGTGCTCGGGATCCACAAAACGGTCATCAAGCCGCTCGAAGGGGCGGGAAAGGTCGGAAGCCTCTACGAAGGCGTGGGAATGATGGGCGACGGCTCCATGTCCCTGATCCTGGGGGCCTCGGGGCTGTCGGACCTGATGGCGAAGGAGTGATCGATTCCTGAACCCTCCATTCGGAAATGGTAGACTTCTGTCCATGCAAAGCAGTTTTTCGTGACAGAACTCATCGCCGACCGCAACCAGTGGATGGCACTCCTGCGCCTGGAAGTGCCCGTCATCGACGAGCAACACAACCATCTGCTCGGGCTCGTGTGCGGATTCGACCCCGCCGACCCGTCCGACAAGGCGCGTCTTCTCCTGATGGAGATCCTGCGCTACACCCGGGAGCACTTCAGGATGGAGGAGGAGCTGATGACGGAAGCGGGGTATCCGCATCTGGCCGGTCATCGGAACCTCCACGACGATCTTCTGAAGGAAGCGGTCCGCTTCGCCGTCCGGGATCTCAGCAGCAGGCTGGTCCGCCAGGAATTCCACGATTTCCTGCGGGACTGGCTCACCAACCATGTGTTGCAGGCCGACCGGGCTCTGGCGGATTTCCTCCGCGAAAGCCGGGGATCCTCCCACGGGGCCGCCTAGCCTGAATTTGTCATGGGGAAAGCCCATCTGATCTGCTGTAAGTCCCATACATTGGGACTTGGGAAACAAACCAACAGACCAGAGGGCCCATGACGAAACGTAACCACACACTCGACCTTTTCCCGATGGTCCAGGGCCGCAAGGTCGAAGTCGATTTCGAGGGCGGGGAGGTGACCTCCAACGGTGGAGCCCTCCTGCTGGGTCTGGCCGATCGCGCTCTTGGCGGTCTTTCTCACCGCATCGCCCGTTGCATTCCCGACACGCGTCGCAAGTCTTCCTGCACCCATTCGCTTCCCTCCATGGTCCGCCAGGCGGTCTACAGCCTGTGCCTGGGGCAGGAAGATCTGGTCGATCAGCGCAACATGCGCCACGACATCGCGCTTCAGACGGCCGTAGGGCAGGACAAGCCCTTGGCCAGCGATTCTACCCTCGGACGGGTTGCCCGCCTGGCCACGCCACAGACCAACTGGAAGCTCAACGAGATTCTGGTCGACACCTACATCGAGTCCCACAAGGGCAATGTTCCCCAAGAGATCGTCCTGGATTTCGACGCCACCGACGTGCAACTGCACGGCACCCAGGAAGGTCGATTCTTCCACGGGCACTACGATGGCTACTGCTACCTGCCCCTGTTCGTGTTCGCGGGCAAGCACCCTTTGTGCGCGATCCTGCGCCCCGCCGACCGCGGGCCGGCTCGAGGCGCTCTGGCGGTGCTGGCGGAGCTGGTGCATCGGTTGCGCCGTGCCTGGCCCGGGGTGCGCATCGTCTGGAGGGCCGATGCCGCCTACTGCCGCGACCACATCCTGCATTGGTGCGAGCGCCACGACGTGAGCTACGTCGTGGGCCTGCAACCCAACTCCGCGCTGGACAAGAAGAGCATCGGCCTGCGCATGGAGGCCGACGAGCTGTTCCTCCAGACCGCCCAGTGGCAGAAGCTGTTCGACGAATTTCGATACCAGGCGGGGCCGTGGAAAGCCCAGCGTCGTGTGGTCGTCAAGGCCGAGCGCAATCCGCTGGGCCCCAACACCCGCTACGTCGTCACCAATCTGCCCGGCGATCCCGACCACGTCTACACCAAGGTCTACTGCGCCCGTGGCGAGATGGAGAACCGCTTCAAGGAGACGCAGGCGGACCTGTTCGGATCGAGGCTGTCCCACGGCGGATTTCAGGACAACTGGATGCGCATGCTGATGTCGGTCATGGCCTACCTGCTGCAGCACACGCTGCGATCGATCGGGCTGAAGGGTGAGAAGGAGGAGCGGTCCACCTGCTCCACCATCCGGATCAAGCTTTTGAAGATCGGCGCCGTCGTGACCCGCAACACCCGGCGCATCCGCATGCACCTGTCGTCCAGCCATCCCGACGAGGGGCTCTTCCGCAAGGCCTTCGAGAGGCTGGCCATCGCGGCCCGCCTGCGCGGATCACCAGCGCCCGCCCTCGGTTGAGGGCAGGCATCCCGGGCGCCGCGAGCCCGGGTAAGGGCAAGGTGCGCCTGAAAATCGACGAAAGCCCGCTCAGAGGACCAAATCACCGAGGACGTCGCTCAAAACTGACGCCAATTTCTGTTTGCGGCGAAAACCCCTCGATTGAGAATCTGTCGCGACGGATTCAGGCTAGGAGGCCACGGAAATCCGGCTTGCCTTGGGCGACCAAGCAACCCTCGTTGGAGCAGGAGAGGGCAACGGTTTGGTTGATGCAGGGGCCTTCGACTCCATGCCTTTCGCGGATCCGTTCGGCGTTCCCGAGTTCAGATGCACGGGTCGAAATTTCCTCGTCCAGCCATTTCGCGATGGCTTCCGAATTGTCATCCAGGATGGTCGCGCCGCTGATTTCCGGAATATCCCCCGTGACGCCGTCCACGATGGATATCGTGGGAGAATTCCCCCGCAGGATCTTCCGCAAGGAGTCGGCGTAGATGGCGGCCATCGTTTCCTCGCCCACTTGGAACGCGGTCTTTCCATCATGGACTCGCTCGGCCAGTGATCGCGCGATGGACGCCAGGGAGTCGTCCAATGCGCTCTCGCCCATGCCGGCTCGCAT
This sequence comes from Fibrobacteria bacterium, assembly GCA_020633825.1. Classification (GTDB taxonomy): domain Bacteria; phylum Fibrobacterota; class Fibrobacteria; order UBA5070; family UBA5070; genus UBA5070. The sequence goes on from JACKCV010000001.1 coordinate 1,050,301, forward strand.
GGAATCCAGGCGGGTGCGACGGCGCAGGAACGCGTCCCAGGCAGGATTGCCGGCCAGGCCCGAAACATCGGAGTGGAGGAAAAATCGTTCCAGGATCCAGCCTCTGCGCATCGATTCGTGGACATCGTTCACCACGCGCGAATTGGCGGATGTCTGCAAGGAGTCGAAGGCGCCGGATTCCCCAACCAATCGGGAAAGCTCTCCTCGGCGGTGCCAGCGACGAAGAACCTGCCGGGCGGAATCGATCTGATCGGCCTCCGGCTTCGGAAAACCGTCGACGACATCCACGCTGTCGAGCCAGGGGCCGATTCCAGGGTGTTCCCTGCGGTGCGAAGTCCTCTCCATGGCCATGTCGGCGAATACCAGTCGCCGCCCGGGAACGAGGTCCTCCTGAAGGAAATCGTCCAGGCTGGACACCGGAACGGGAGGCCGACCCCGCATGAACTCGGGGAATAGCGACAGGTCTGCTTGCGGCCCCAAGATGGGAAGCCATCGAAGGCTTGCGACCGCGAAGAGAGCCAGCAATGCATGGCTTGCGATCGACCCGATCCTCGGCACGCGGAACGAGCTCGGTTCGCGGAAGCCGGCGATTTCAGGGTCGAGTCTGCGTCGTCCCGCGATGGAGTAGGGAATTCCCCAGATTCCCGAGCGGAGGCCGCTCAGCTCGAACAGAGCTGCGCTGCATTCGACCTCCATTCCGCCTGACAATTCCTGGTCCCACCCCCCGGGCAGATGAAGCAGGACGCCATCCAGGATCCAGACCCACTGGACATGCCTTCGGCCGAAGGATCGATGCTCGGGAATTCCTCGCAAAGTGTGGAGTTGCAGCCCCGAATCGGAATACCGCTTCTTCGGCGTGGATACGGTGGTCATGACATGTCCGACGAGCCACAGAAAAGCCGCGCACCCGAGCACGAACAACGCATCCTTGTCCTCGCCGATCCGAAAGAAGTGGGTCGCAAGGGTCAGCAGCAGAGCGACGCAAAATCCGAGAGCCCATCGTAGCGCTTCCACCTGGGACCGTATCGAGGTGCGCACGTTTCGGATCTGCGAAGCGATCCATCGCACCTCTTCAGCAGTGGGTTGTGCGGGCTCGTGGATCATTTGGAAGGCCGTCGCGAATCCGCGCAACAGACTGGAACGCTGGCGGCGGAGATCTTGTCAGGGAGAGGCGGGTGCCCCCGGGATTCGGGCCTTTTGGGAACGGTACCGATGCTTCCGTGGGAGGATTCCTCGTTGGGCGGTGGAGGGAAGAGGGACACCGGGATAAAAATAGCCCGCCGAGTCCCTGCGTTGCTCGGATCGCACTTCCGCGGTCGTCCTGATCGAGTTGCACCGGGCTCACCGGTTCTACCTTGGGTCCCCTGATGGCCACCGAAGAGCTCCTCCGACCGACCGTTCGCCTGGACGTGTTCGACGGTCCCCTGGACCTGTTGCTGTATCTGGTTCACAGCCACGAGCTGGATCCGCGCACCATCCCCGTGTCCGAGATCGCCGACCAGTACATCGCCTTCCTCGACAGCGCCCACGAAAACGATCTATCCATCGCCGGGGAATACCTGGTGATGGCCGCCAAGCTCCTGGCCCTCAAGGCTCGCGAGTTGCTACCCCGCGAGCAGCAGGGGGAGCTGGAACCCGAGGAATTCGACGGATTCGATCGCGGGGAGCTGGTCAAACAGCTCCTGGAATATCGCCGCTTCAAGCAGGCCGCGGAGAATTTGCGCACTCTGGAGGCCCGGGTCTGGGGGGCCTATCCCCGTGGAATGTCCGACTCCCAAGGCGAAAAACCCCGCTCCGAGGACGACGACACCCTCGAAGCCGGCCTGATGGGGCTCTTCGATCTGCTCAAGGCGTTCCGATCGGTGCTGTCGGTCCGCCCGCGCCATGTGGTCCACGAGATCGAGATCGACGACATCCCCCTCGAAGAGCGGATGAACCGCATCCGCGCCCACCTGGTGCGGGAGGGAAAGGCGCTTTTCGACGAGCTCTACCCCCACGACGGGCGCAAACTGCTTCCCGTGGTGACGTTCATGGCCATCATGGAATTGACCAAGAACGAGGAGTTGGCCTTCCGGCAGGCGGGCACCTTCCTGCCCATGACCGTGTACCGCAAGGCCGATGAACGCTACGCCGACGAGCTGGCCGACATGGACCAGGTGTACTCGCCGGATCCGGTGCTCAATCCCGACGTCCTGGGGCTTCTGGCCGAGAAGGAACGGCTCCGTCAGGAGGCCATGGCCCGCGAAGAGGCGACCTGGGGCGGAAACGGTCTCGATCCGGAAACCGGGGAGCCCTTGGAAGGGTTGTCTCCCGACCTGATTGCGGATTCCGTCGAAGGTGGTGGCGGCGAGGATTCCGGCGTCGCGTCCCCGTCCGCGGGGGATGCCGTGGTGGAAGGTCCTGCCGAGCCCGCTGCGGAGCAAGGGGGCTCCGAACCCTCCCCGACGGCGGGGGAGGAGATCCCTCCGGACGCCCCTTCGCTGCCTGAAGAGATCGTGCCGGAAGTCCCGGAGCGCGGGCTCGAGGACGGTGCGGAGGCAGAAACACCCCCTCGGGATCTTGCGTCCGTCGCGGAGTCTCCCGTGCCGGAGCGAAGCCTTGGGGAGGACGCCGATCCTCGCCCGGAGGTATCCGCCGCGGTTGGGGGAAGGGAATCCGATGCCCCTCCGGAGGGAACTGCGGACGATCCGGCTCCGGATGTCGGAGATGAGGCGATCGAGGAATCGGAGACGCCTGCCGAGCAATCCTTCGAGGAGGTCGAGACCGAGAGCCCCGGCCTTCGGGAAGAGGCGACCGGCACCGATTCCGAGGAATGGGAGGATTCCCCCTTGGCGGATTCCGACGTCGCTCCCTCGCAGGAAATCGGGCATTTCCAAAACGAACCGGCCTTCGACAGGGAAGAGGTGGTTGCGACATCTCCGGACGAAGAGGCTCCCGAGATCGTGGAAGACGCCCCGATGGAGGTCTCGAAGGCCGCCGCTCCGACGCCTTCTCCCCAGCCGAGCCTTCCGTCTCCCCCCCCCGCAGAGGGCACAGGCTCCTCCGGGAACGCAGCGCAAACTGGCGGATCTTGGCTGGCGGCTGCTTTGGCGGCCGCGCGGGCGCAACTCGGGCAATCGGGCGGCAATTCTCCGTGAACGGAAAGTTTTTGCCCATTCACCCTTGACCGCCCCTGGGGTTCTGCGTATGTTTCTTGACCCGCCGCAAGAAGGCGGTCGCCGAAAGTCGCAAGGCTGAGGCGGAGTCGCAAGGCTTTGGACGAGGTTTCGGCCTCACGAAGACTTCGGTCTTCACCTCTTTGACATCTTGGTAGGATTGACTTGTGCTGGTCCTCAGCTCGATGTTCATCCGGAGACGGGTGAAGGACGAATGAGAGATCTTGCGAGCGCCAAAGAAAAAGATGAAAGTCAGGATGGATAGCTTGGAGAGTTTGATCCTGGCTCAGAACGAACGCTGACGGTATGCCTCATACATGCAAGTCGAGCGGGTGCAGCAATGCATCAGCGGCGAACGGGTGAGTAACGCGTGAACAATCTGCCTCCAAATTTGGGATAACGGTTCCAACGAGCCGCTAATACCGGATAGGTTAACGACGTCGCCTGGCGATGTTAAGAAAGATCCAATTGGATCGTTTGGAGATGAGTTCGCGTCCCATTAGCTTGTTGGCGGGGTAACGGCCCACCAAGGCGACGATGGGTAGCCGGCCTGAGAGGGTGATCGGCCACATTGGGACTGAGATACGGCCCAGACTCCTACGGGAGGCAGCAGTAGGGAATTTTGCGCAATGGACGAAAGTCTGACGCAGCAATACCGTGTGAGGGATGAAGCATTTCGGTGTGTAAACCTCTGTCGATGGCGAATAATGTTTCGGGGAGTGGAAAGCCTCGGAATTGAAGGTAGCCATGAAGGAAGCACCGGCTAACTCTGTGCCAGCAGCCGCGGTAATACAGGGGGTGCAAGCGTTGTTCGGAATTACTGGGCGTAAAGGGAGCGTAGGCGGAGTTGCAAGACAGGGGTTAAAGATCCGGGCTCAACCTGGAAGCTGCCTTTGTGACTGCAGTTCTTGAATATGGTAGAGGTCAGTGGAATTTCCGGTGTAGCGGTGGAATGCGTAGAGATCGGAAAGAACACCAGAGGCGAAGGCGACTGACTGGACCAATATTGACGCTGAGGCTCGAAAGCGTGGGGAGCAAACAGGATTAGATACCCTGGTAGTCCACGCTGTAAACGATGAACACTAGATGTCGGGAGGGGTTCCTTCCGGTGTCGTCGCTAACGCAGTAAGTGTTCCGCCTGGGGAGTACGCTCGCAAGGGTGAAACTCAAAGGAATTGACGGGGGCCCGCACAAGCGGTGGAGCATGTGGTTTAATTCGATGCAACGCGAAGAACCTTACCTGGGCTTGACATGGGAACGACCGCACGAGAGATCGTGTTTTCTCTTCGGAGACGTTCCGCACAGGTGCTGCATGGCTGTCGTCAGCTCGTGTTGTGAGATGTTCGGTTAAGTCCGGCAACGAGCGCAACCCCTGTCCTTAGTTGCTAACAGGTTATGCTGAGCACTCTAAGGAGACTGCCCGGGTTAACCGGGAGGAAGGTGGGGACGACGTCAAGTCCTCATGGCCCTTACGCCCAGGGCTACACACGTGCTACAATGGTCGGTACAGTGGGAAGCAAGACCGCAAGGTGGAGCAAATCCTGAAAGCCGTCCTCAGTTCGGATTGGAGGCTGCAACTCGCCTCCATGAAGCTGGAATCGCTAGTAATCGTAGATCAGAATGCTACGGTGAATACGTTCCCGGGCCTTGTACACACCGCCCGTCAAGCCACGAAAGAAGAGAGCGCTCCAAGTCGCCAAGCTAACCTTCACCGGAAGCCAGCGCCTAAAGCGAGATCTTTAATTGGGGCTAAGTCGTAACAAGGTAGCCGTATCGGAAGGTGCGGCTGGATCACCTCCTTTCTAAGGAGTAAAACCAACCCAGCGCGAGACGAAAGGTTCCGTCCCATCCGACGGAGCGAAGTCTCACTGCAAGATCTTTCTCCGGCACAAGTCATCCTACCAAGATTTCAAACGAAACGCCCTTCGGCTTCAGTGCCGGAGGGCGTTTTTGCGTTCCCGAAGATTCTCTCGTGCTCGGGATCCGCTGGTACGGACAATTCCTGATCGCCATCCCCTGTTTCGGAACGGAGGGGAACATTCCGCGCTTCCCGTGGGGCACCGGCAGGGAAACCAGACCGACTTCAACGGTGGGGCCGCCAAATGCTGGCTTCCGCAATGGGCCGACCGGGATCGAGCGCCTCGGGTTCGGAGGCTTCCCCGAAGAGAGGGTTGCCGAACCTGTCGGGAAGAGCGAGGAAGGTTCCGACCTGCTCCCGTGGAGCCTCCCGACGAATCGGAGGCGACGATGCACCTGAAGAAATGCGTCGGAATTCGGCAAACCGGGGGGATCCGGGGAGATCGGGCGGGAATGGACCCTGGAAGAGCACCCCCAGGGAGGGGGTGCCCCGGGGGAAAGGGCTGGGTCGGGGGGGGGAGGAGGCTCCAGCCTCCTCCCCCCGACCGGGAGGAATCAATCGAGAGGGAAGAGTCCCGTCCACTGAGCCACCAGGGAGGGGTTCAATCCTTCCCCCATGGACTCCACGCGGGCGCCCGCCACAAAGGTGCCCAGTTCCATCGGGAACGTCCATCCGCCACCGATGCGGAGGTTGGTGGCGTCGTAGGTCCAGTCGCCTTCGACCGTTCGGGCGAGTCGGGTGAATTGGGTGCGACTTCCCTCCAGCCAGGGACCACCCCCTCTTCGGCTCCAGGTGACGCTGATGGTGTTGAACGGAACGTCCGTCCGGTCCCAAGTGGTCGAATCGCTGCCGTAGAAGGATTGGGAGGAGGGGGAGCAGGTGCCCAACTCGGCGTCGCGGCAATCCTCCGAAAGGACCGTGATGCGATTGCCTTCCAGTTCCCGGGAAATCGAAGTGTTCCCCGCGGTGAACCCGATCTCCAGCGGATACCGCTTCCCGAGGAGAATCCCTGCACCTCCCCAGAGGGATTTCTTCTCCAGATCGCCTTGGATGCCTCCGAGCAGACGGATGCTTCGCCCGAGGAAAACGGAGACCTCCCCGGATCCCTGGACCAGCTCGCGATTCCAATGGACGGAGCGGGCATGACCGGTGTTGTCGTCGGGGTCCTTCTTGTCCGGCTCGAGCAATTGGATTTCGATGCGGTCGGTCGGGGAGACGTTCACGGCAAGGGAGGTCTGCACGGCAAAACCCGAATCGGGGCCAGGAAGGTGGACGGGGGCGTGCGGAAGGGGACCTTCCAATTCGGCGCGCACAAGCGTGTCGTGGAAAGTGGCGTTCAAGCACGAGGTAAGGAGCGGGGCCAGGAAGGCCAATCGGAGAGAGGGATGCATGAGGAGAATGTACGGTTCCCAGAGGCCATAGGGTGTGATCTCGCGCACAGGAGCGTTCGGGATCCACGACCCACGGTCGGAGACGCCGTCCGTGGGCCCAGGGCATCATTCCAGAGGTGTCGCAGGGAAGCGAGTCGATGTACATTATGGCCATGCAGCAAGGTCTCGTCGCCGTTTCGCGAATTATTCGCCTCCTCCCGGGAGAGTGAACCGCGACGACCATCCCGTCCGTGGGCCCGCTCTCCTCGATCCAGGAAGCGGGCTTTTTGTTGTCCTCTCCCGTCGGAGCGGAACGGCCAGCGAACGGAGCGAGGAGAGTGGGGCCCAGGGCTCCAAAACGAGGAATCCATGAACGACGTCAAGCTTTTCGATACCACGCTTCGGGACGGCAACCAGGCCCGAGGGCTGTCCTTCTCCTTGGATGACAAACTCGCGATCGCTCGATTGCTCGACGATTTCGGCGTCCACTACATCGAAGGGGGCTGGCCCAATCCCACCAACCCCTTGGATGTCGAGTTCTTCCAGCGCGCCAGGCAGATGGAGTGGAAGACGGCTCGTATCGCCTGTTTCGGAAGCACCCGTCGCGCCGGCAAGAGTGCCGCCGAGGATCGCGGGCTCTCCTATCTCCTCGAGGCCGAGTGTCCGGTCGTGACCATCTTCGGGAAATCCTGGGACCTCCACGTGGACCACGTCCTGCGCGTCAGCCGGGAAGAGAACCTCGACATGATCCGGGACACCGTGGCCTTCCTGAAAGCCGCGGGACGGGAAGTGGTCTACGATGCCGAACATTTCTTCGACGGTTGGAAGGCCAACCCCGAATACGCGCTGTCCACCTTGCGAGCGGCGGTCGAGGGGGGCGCCGATTGGGTCGTCCTGTGCGAAACCAACGGGGGGATGGCCCTTCCCTGGGAAGTCGAACGGATCGTCGCCGAGGTCGGTGCGCTCCTTCCCGGAGTGAAGTTGGGGATCCATGCCCACAACGACACCGGGTCGGGAACGGCGAATTCCCTCGCGGCGGTTCGCGGCGGAGCGCTGCAGGTGCAAGGCACCATCAACGGGATCGGGGAGCGCTGCGGAAACGCGAACCTGGTCACCATCATCCCCAACTTGCAGCTGAAGATGGATCTTCCCGTCGTGCCCGACCTGACCGGATTGAAGCGCCTGTCGGTGGCCGTATGGGAAATCGCGAACCTGGCTCCGGATCTTCGGGCTCCATGGGTGGGCGAGGCGGCTTTCGCCCACAAGGGGGGGATGCACATCGACGGTGTTCTCAAGGTGTCGCGATCCTTCGAACACGTGGATCCGGCCCAGGTGGGCAATGAACGCGAGTTGATCGTCTCCGACCAATCGGGGGGCTCGCTGGTGACGGCTCGCCTCTCGGAGATCGCTCCCGACCTGGCCAAGACCGATCCCAGGGTGGCGGAAATCCTGCGGGAAGTCAAGGAGATGGAAAGCGAAGGATGGCACTTCGAGGTCGCGGAGGCGTCGTTCCACCTGTTGGCGGCGCGCCGCCTCGGGCTCTTCCAAGATCCGTTCCAGGTGACCCACTACCGGGTGACCGAAGAAATGGGGGAAGTTGCCACGGAAGCGACCATCCGGGTGGAAGTGGGAGATCAAACCGCCCACACGGCGGCCTTCGGCGATGGACCGGTGGGTGCCTTGGACGCGGCCCTTCGCAAGGCCGTGACGCGATTCTTCCCGGCGCTCGAGTCCGTCCGACTGGCCGACTACAAGGTCCGTGTCCTCGATGGTCGCTCTTCCGGAGGGAATCGCCGCGGGACCGGAGCCTGCGTGCGGGTCTGGGTCCAGAGCACCGACGGCACCAGAGTCTGGAACACCGCCGGGGTCAGCGAGAACATCATCGAGGCCTCCTGGAAGGCCCTGATGGACTCCCTGTACTACAAGCTTCTGATGGACTCCAAACCCGGGGCCCCGTCGCCTTGAGGGACTTGGGCATCCGGAGCGACCAAGCTCGTCCCGGATGTCCCTGCGGGTGGTCTCGGGATTGCTGGGAGCGTGTGATCAGAGCGACTGTTTGGCGCCGAAGCTCAGCATCCAACCACGCAAATCGTTCCAATCCCCCCCTTCCGCGCCCAGCGGTCGGCAAAGGGAAAGGTGGTTGACGACCCCGCTGATGGAGCGTGTCAACCCGAAGCGCAAGCCGATTCCGGCTCCGTAATGCCACTGTCCGGAGCCGAGGAGGCGGGGAGTGTCGCCGACTCTTCCCGCTCCCACGAAGGCCGCCAGGGCGGGGGCGATGGTGAAGGCCTCCAGCGGAGGGGTCCATCGGAATTCGCCTCCGAAGAGGTTTCGGGTGGTTCCCGCGAAGCTGTGGGCGGAATACCCGGGAAGCCCGGATTCCTCCCCCAAGGTGAGCTGGCTTGAAAAGGGGGCGTCGAGGAGAAGATCGCCCGAAGCGGTGGCGAGTGCCTGGACCTGGGTTCCCAGGAGCCGACGGGCCTCGGATTTCCAGGACCATCCTTGGCGGTCGGGATGGGGGCTGGTTCCGCCCGTCCGGGCCACCCACGCGGAACTGGCCATGAGGTAGGTCTGGCCGGGGAATCCGGTCCATCTTCCCGACAGCGCGAGCCAAGTCCCGTCCCGGTCCAGGCCGCGGGAAACAACGGACTGGCTGACGGAACCGTCGAGCAGCCACCCGACGGGGATGTCCTCGACCCACTTGAGGTTGTTGAAATTCGACCGCCTCACGAAACGATCCTGGCGCACGACCATCTGCCATCCGATGCGTCGATCGTCGATTTCGGGAGCGCCCTCCCGCAAACCACGCCACCGGGGGGCAAACCGGATGGAGTCGATCAGGCGAGCTGGCAATTGTCTCCCGACCAGCGGGATTCCGGTGGAATCGAGATGCCATTCGAGCAGAGGCCCGGTCGACCATCGAAGCGGGTCTCCCCAGACTTTGGACCCCCACCAACGCAATTTCCGTGTACGGCTGCCGGCATAGGTCACCAAGGCTCCGAAATCCTGGAACGAGGAGAAGTCCCTGGCATCCAGGGGGCCCAATTGGCTTCCCGATGGCTCCCCCTTCCAGTCCGAGGGCGATTGCGCGGGGAAGGATCTCCGAAGGTCCCCCCAGAGTTGGGCATCCCCCCAGACGCTCCGATCGTAGGTCGCGTCATCGAATTCCAGCATCCAAGCCCAATCCTGGTAGCGATCCGCCAAGGGACGGCCCAGACGAGCCGACCAGGTGGAACCGTCGCTGGCCCGGGAGCCGGCCAGGGCCAAGGTGTGACCCTGTCGCAGGAAGGCCTCGTCGGCGAAGCTGAAATTCCAGGATTCGCGCAGGGCGGTCGACTGGTAGTACCCGCTGACCTTCCGTCCGCTTCCCAGCAGATTCGCCTCCGAAAGTCCCAGGAGCCACTGCAGTTCCCCTCCGGAGCGATTCAGGCTGCTCAAGATCGAAGTGCTCCAACGGTCCCAGGTTTCGATGGTGACCACGGCTTGACCTTGAGCGTCGAGGGTGGAGCGCACCCGGGCGTCGGCGAGGAATCGCTGGGTTCTCAAAAGCCGTTCCGTTTCCGCCAACCGGTTCGAATCGAGGGAATCGCCGTCGGAGAACAGCAGCCGACGTGCGATGGTCTGGCGCCGAGTTCGGTTGTGGAGCAGGTGGTCTCGGGCCCAATCCGCCCAGACGTACACCATGCTGTCCCCCGAGGAGATTGCCCGGGATCCTTCCAAGGCTCCATGGATCTCGATGTGCAGTTGGCCAATGCGGGGAGTGGATCCAGGCAACGGCTCCGGCACGACATCCCCTAGAGGGAGGGTGACGATCGATTCCTCTTGGATCGTCGAATCGCCGGGGGCGGCAAGCAAGGAAAGCGCCAGCGTCGCGAACGCCGGAAAAGGGAAGATCATTTGGGCAAGATAGGAGGCGGACGGTCCGTTGGCCGGAAGCGTGGTATTTTTAGGAGCATCAGGAGATCCACATGCATCACACCACTTGGCAGCCCTTCGCGGCGGCGCCTGGAGCACGCGCTCCCGGGTGGGTGGATTTGCATATGCACTCCAATCTTTCCGACGGAGCCCTGAGCGTCCAGGAAATCATCGATACGGCCGTGCGGCGGCGTCTGACCGCCATCGCCATCACGGACCACGACAATATCGATTCCTACGCCTTGGGGAAGGACCTGGCGCAGAAGAACGGGTTGGAGCTCATTCCCGGAGTGGAGATCTCCTCCTCCTGGGACGGATCCGACATCCATATCCTGGGGTACTTCTTCGACCCCACGAATCTCCAGTTGAACACCGCCCTGGAACGATCCAAACGCCGTCGGCTCCTGCGCGCCAAGGCCATGGTCCGCAAGCTCGATCGTCTCGGTGTCCGGATCCGCTTCGAGAAGGTCCTTTCCTACGTGCACGGCGGGACGGTCGGCCGGCCCCACATCGCACGCGCCCTGCTCGAAGAGGAGTACGTGAAGACCTTCCAGGAGGCCTTCGAAAAATGGTTGGGGAGCGACTGTCCGGCCTACGTCGATTCCGAAAGCCTGACTCCCATGGAAGCGATCGCCCTGATCAACAATGCCGGAGGGGCCGCCGTGATGGCCCATCCAGCGCACACCAATCGCGACGACCTGATCCCCATGATGGCCCAGGCCGGCCTGAAGGGGATCGAGATCTACTGCCACCGCATTCCCTCCGCCTCCCGCCGGAAATACCAGGATCTCGCCCGAAGGCACGGTCTGGTCTGGACCGGGGGAAGCGATAGCCACAGCGAACGTCCCGGGGCTCCCGGGATCGGTTCGGTGAAGGTTGCACACACTGTCGTTGAAAAGCTTCTCGAGGCCCGTGATCGCCACTTCGCCGAAATCTGAACTCCCCGCAACCCTGGGCCCCTACCACGTCCTCGAACCGATCGGGGCAGGTTTGGGGGGCATGGGAGAATTGTTCCTGTGCTACGACCCCTCCCTCGACCGCAAGGTGGTCGTCAAGCGCGTCCCTTCCGGATGCGGGGAGGAGTTGCTCAATCGTTTCCATCGGGAAGCGAGTCTGCTCTCCGGAGTGGCGCATCCCGGCTACGCCCACGTCTATCGCTACTGGATGGTCGACGGCCGTCCGGCCATGTCGATGGAGTTCATCGACGGCCTGACCTTGCGCGAACTCCTGGATCGCCGCCGGAAACTCCCTCTGGACGTGGCTCTTTGCGTGGGTTGGGCGGTCGCGGAAGCCTTGCGACACGCCCATCTGCACGGGATCGTGCACCGGGACGTGAAACCCGCGAACATCCTGATCTCGCACACCGGGCAGGTCCGCCTCCTGGATTTCGGCATCGCCCGATTCGAGAGCCAAGCCGACCTGACCATGCCGGGAATGGTGGTGGGAACCACCTCCTACATGAGCGCGGAGCAGGCCAAAGGCGAACCGGTCGATGATCGATCCGACCTCTACTCCTTGGCCTTGTGTCTCTACGAGAGCATCGCCGGAGTGCATCCGTTCCGCAAGGAAACCCCCGAGGCCACCCTCACGGCCTTGCTGACCCACAAAGCCCGCCCTCTCTGGCTCACGGTTCCGGGAACTCCCCTGGCCGTCGGTTCCCTGCTCTCGGCGACCATGTCGCGGGTGCGCGAGCGTCGCCCGCGGGATGCCTCGGCCTTCCTGTCCCGACTCGACGCGGCATGGGGAAGGGCCGGACGCGACCGGGAAGCCTACATGGCGGCTTTCATGGCCAGCATCCGCGCTGGGACTCCCTTCGAGTCCATCCTCCCGCGACGGGGGATGTCCGCTTGGTTGGCGGGTTTCCTGGGCTTTTCCGTCGGAGCGGCCTTGGTGGGAATCCTTGTCGCCGTGCGTCTGCTGCAATGATGGTGGTACCGCTCGATCTGGCCGGGTTCTCCTGGATCGACGGGTTGCTGGCCTTGTGCCTGCTCGTGCCCGCGATCCGCGGATGGCAGACCGGCCTCGTGCCGGGTTTGCTGCGCCTGGGCGGGGTCGTCGGCGGAGCCCTGGTGGGATGGTTCCAGGCACCTTTGGTGACTGGTCTGGTACCGGACGGAGTGGGGTTGCCGCCCGAGGCTGCACTCCCCTGGGTTGCCGCACTGGGGTGCGCCGTGCTGGGTTGGGTGGTCGGGATCGTCGCAGGCTGGGCCTGGCGTCGCTCCACCAAGGGGGATCCCATCGGTTGGCTCGATCGCGTGGCGGGGGGTGTCTTGGGAGCCGCCAAAGGCGCGGCCTTCGCGTTGGTGTTCCTGGCGGTCCTCCAGACCTCCCTTCCGGCCACTCGGCCCCATTTGCAGCACTCCCTGGTGGGGAGTCAAGCCGTGGCCCCCTTGGTGCATCGCCTGGCCTCGCTGGGGACGGAGCTTCTGCACTCCGAAGGAGGTGCCCCGTGAGAGGCGGCGAGCTCTCCCTGCGGTTCGGCGACCTCGGACGGTCCATCCATTTCCGGGTTCCGCGCCGGGCGCTCCATGTGGCCTCCGCCTTGGCCTTCGTCCTGGCGGGACTCTTCGGAGTCCTCCTGTGGCAGATCGGGACAGCGGTGCGCATCTATCCGGACCTGCTGCTGCAGTCGCGTCGGAATGCCAGTTTGCACAAGGATCTCGAAGTCCTGGCGGCCCGGAAGGAATCCTTGTCCCGCACGGTGGAAACCGAGGAGCGAGTCACGCAGAGGTTGCTTTCCCGTTTCGGCCTGGTCGAAGCCCCGCGAGCCCAGACAGGACTTCCCTCGGGGGGCCGGCTGTTGGAAATCCTTTTCCCCGAGTCTTCGGACGAAGGTCGGCTGGCCGCCGATAGTTGGATGCTTGGAGAGCGGGCCAGTCGGCGCGCGACCGAATTGCGCGCCGCCACCGCCGTGGCCAATCAGCGTTTGGTGGCCCTGGCCAAGATCCCCACCATCGCGCCGGCCCGGGGAGACTTCGTCTCGGGCTTCGGTTGGCGCTTCCATCCCGTGCTCAGCAAATACGCGATGCACGAGGGCCAGGACATCGCCAACCGGACCGGAACCCCGATCCACGCTTCCGCGAATGGCCGGGTCGTGACGGCACAGTTCAATCCAAGCTTTGGAAACCATGTCGTTTTGGAGCATTCCAAAGGGTTGCGGACCTTGTACGCGCATATGAGCGCATTCCGTTGCAAGGTTGGCGACCAGGTCCAACGCGGGCAACTCATCGGACTGATGGGAAATACCGGACGCAGCACCGGTTCCCACGTCCATTACGAGGTCCACAAGGGTGACACTCCGGTCGATCCCATGAACTGGATCCTCCCTGTCACCCTGGTTCCCTGATCGAATCGGAAAGGAAGCCATGAAATCCGTCGTTCTCCAGTCCCACGCCCTGCAGGCGAGCATCTCTCCCATGGGGGCTGAACTGCGAGGTCTTCGACACCTGTCCTCGGAGACCGAATTGCTTTGGGAGGGAGATCCCACCCACTGGAAAGGGGTGTCTCCCATCCTCTTTCCGGTGGTGGGCCGCCTCAAGAAGGATCGATACGTCTGGCAAGGTCGCAGCTACTCCTTGCCGCAGCACGGATTCGCCCGGGAGCTCGAATGGGATCTCGTCCATGAAGATGGCCAGTGCGCTTCGTTCCTCCTGGCGCACGCCGGTCCGTTCCTGGAGCGGTATCCGCAGGAATTCCAACTCGCCTCGACCTATTCCGTCGAAGGGGAATCCCTGTCCTGGCGCATCGATGTGTTCAACCCTTCCTCGGTCGACGACCTTCTCTTCTCCCTGGGGGCCCATCCTGCGTTCCGGTGGCCCTTGACGCCTTCGGGCAATGCCGAGGGGCATTCCCTGCACTTCGATCGACCCGAGACCTGCGAACGCCTGGAAATCGACATCGACGGATTGCTGACGGGGAAAAAGGTGCCCTTCTTCCGCGACCAGGACAGCCTGCGTCTGCGTCCGGACCTGTTCCGTGCGGGAGCCGTGGTTCTTGAAGGCTTGAAATCAGATTCGGTGACCTTCGGGGAGGATCAGGGCCTCAAGGTCCGGTTGCACGCCCCAGGAGCTCCCTGGTGGGGCTTCTGGACGCGCCCGGGCGCACCGTTCCTCTGCCTGGAGCCGTGGCACGGTGTGGCCGATCGTGCCGATGCCGACTGGGATCTGCGTGCGAAGCCCGGAATCATCGCGCTGGCTCCTGGGGAAAGTTGGAGCTGGAGCCTTCGCATCGAGGTCCTTCCCGAGGGCTGAATTCCGGAGGCCATCTCAGCGAGGGGCTGTCAAGGGTACCCAGAGCCTCGGATCCGTTATAGTTTTTATCCATGGCCTATACCTGGGAGCGCGCCTCCACCGAAAACCTCTTCGATGCCGTTCGCAAGCAGCCGCTGGATTTCGACAGCTGGCTGCTTCTCACCTTCGACGACGCCTCCGTGGATTCCTGGCAACAACCCAGGACGGCGCTTTGGTTCACGGGCCCCGAGGAAGGGGCCATGTTCCTGGCCGAACGGCTCGTCCCCCTGTGGGTTCCTCCTGGGGACGAATCGGCCACGACCGCCTTGGTTTCGGAAATCTCCAAACTGCGCGCTTCCCGCAAGCTCAAGGTGAAGGATCTGGAAGCTTGGCGCAAGGGGTTCAACAAGGTTGCAGGGACCCGCGGGCAAATCCTCTGGTACGGCCCCTTCGACGATTTCCAGCGCGGGGAAGGCGACGTTTCCGATCTCGCCCAGGATCTGGAATTCTGGCTCGGCGAGAACGAGCTGAGTCTTTCGGACCTGAATCCCGGTGAACCCAAGCACCAGCGGATTTTGGCCGACTTCTTCATCCAACTGGGCGTCTGAGCGCGGGGGATCTCACCGCGAGGTGGGAATCCCCGGATGCCGTGCCGCCAGGCCGATTGTTCCAGGCGGCGGAAGACCTCCCACGCGGAACCTCCCCGAACGATCGGGGCGAGGATCGTGGCCGGGGGCGAGACCTCCGGTCAGGGGAACGGTTGCCGCAACACCAGGACCGCATCGGGGAGAGGCAGTTCCCCGTAGAGGCTCGGGTCGAAGAGCGGCTCCGCGCAGGGTTTGGGAGCCACCCGGGGCGACGACCCCAGGCACGCCTCCAGAACGGAGGTTTCCAGGGCCGTGCGCGTACCCTGCGCATAGAAGACCGAGTCGGGTGGGCGGACGGTCCATCCTTCGGCGACCCAGGTTCCACGCAGGGCGGAAGATTCGAAGGAGCCATCCAGATGGGACACTTCGAATCCAGCCCCTGCGAACAGGGTGAAGGGGCCGCTGATGTCGGCCGTCATCCTCCACAGCCGCCAGAAGCGCGAGGCCAAGGGCTTGCCGAGCGAATCACGCACGATGTAGGCCGTGACGGACGGGTCGGGAAGCCGGAACGCCGCGACGGCTCGGGGATCCTGCTGGACGGTTCCACGGGCACTGACGGTGGGGGAGGAAAGCTCCTTGCAGGCTCCGAGCAAGGCGGGTGTGGCCGAGGCCCCGGTAGGGCTCCGGCCGATGCGATTGAGGCAACGCTCGAAGGCGCTGTCGCGCGGGAGGGGGTGGAGGTCGTCGGTGGCGCCGGCCTTGCCTTGGCTTTCCCAGGCTTCGACGATCCAGCTTCCCGTGTCGGGCAAGGCGAAACCGCCATCCTTGGTGGAGGAGACCTGGCGTTGGAATCGCACGGAGTCGCCGACGACATTCCACAGGCTCCAGGCTTCGGCTTCCACTTGGTGGCCATCGCGCTCCACGACCACGGCGATCGCCGGGTGGATGGGGAAGTCGCTCCCCGTCCCTCCGTCGGCGGTCTTGTCGGAACCGCACGATAGCAGGAAGATCGCGAGGATCCCCGGCAAGATGCGTTTAAGATGGATCACGGTCGACGGCACGCAGGAAGGGTAGCACCTGGAAGTTCACCTGGACAACCTGTTCCAGCGAACCTTCGTCACTGGCGGTGTCGGCGAGGAGGTCGAGTCGGAACTGGCGGATGCTCTCCTGGAGGCGCGCCAGACGGGCTTGGGAGACGGTCAACGTCACGGAGCTGATGTGCGTGTCGGGGTCCAAGGGGGCGTCGAGCCGGTCCAATGCATGCAGAAGCATCTGTCGTTTGATGTTCCGGACCATGGCCGGATCGATATCGCCGGGGACGATGCGAGGAGTCAGGGGGCGATATCCTCCGTCGGCCGTTTTTTCGAGCATTTCGATCCGAACCAGGAGGTCGAGGGCGTCGGAGACTTCCACGGCGGGAACCCGCGGGCGGATGGCCTGGGCGATCTTGGTCGCATCCCCCTGGAACCGTTCGAGGGAGGCCGCTTCGCGAACCACGACGTTGAGCCAGTCGGAGTAGTACTTGACTTGGTTCTCGCGGACGGGGGAAAACTCCCTCCGGGCCTGCAGCAGAAGCAGCTTCCGGAACCACTGGGTGCGTTTGTCGAGGTCGGTCTCGCGATTGTAGCGGACGAGCTCCCGGAAATACAAGGCCGCATCCTCCACCAACCCGATGGCCGAGAGGAATTTTTCCACGCTGTCATCGGAGATGTTGCGTCGACCCTCGATCACGTCCCGCAGGAAGCTCATGGAGGAAAATCCGGCTTTGCGAGCGAAGGATCGATAGGAAAAGCCGCGGGAGGAGGATTTCTTCCATTCGTACCACCGCCGCAGGAATTCCCTGTGATCCAGGAACGCAAAGACCACCGGAGGTGGGAGCGCGTCGGCGTGATCTGCTTTGGTGGACATGAGGGTAGTTTACCCCCTCCCGGCGCCGAATGGTCCTCGGGAAGCTGGCCCGCGCGGCAAACCGAACGCACGGAGCGCACGTGTCGCCATCGCGGTTCAGTGCTTCTTGCGCTTCTTCTTGGGATCCTGGGTGGGAGGAGCGGCGAGGAGGTCGTCGCGCAAGGCCGCGAGGTTCTCCATGAGGGGGGCCTCGAAGGCGACTTCGGGGAGGTCCCCTTCGCGTCCGACCAGATGCCCCATCAGGGCGATCCAGGTGCCCCGCGAGGAGTCCTGCTGCAGGCGGAAACGGAGCCGGATGCGCTCGGTGGGGCCATGGGCCACCCCGAACAGGGCCAGGGACAGAGTGGTGTCGGAGCGACGGAAGAATTCCAGGCTGTCCGGCTTGTTGACCAGGAGGGTCCAGCCGCGTCCCATCACGCGAGGAACCAGCTTGGTTCGTACGTCGAAGATGGATTGGCCGGAAATGAACACGACCGGGCGCGGCGCGACACGCAGGGAGTCGGGGAGCGAATCCACCAGGGCGGAATCGACACACGTGGTGTCTCCGCAGAGGGAGTCCAAGGCAGTGCTGTCGACTCCGAGAGAGTCGAAGACCCCACCAGGTGGAATGGGGCTGCGTCCGGGGGCGTGCGGGCGAAAGGTGCAATTGGCGAAGACCAGGACGGCAGCCAGACACCAGACGACCCTGCGAAGGGTATGAAAAGTCATGGTAGGTATGAATGATGGAAACGAAATGGCGAATTCGCCACCCGTTTCCTGATCAATTTGCCACAAAAAAGGGAATCAGGACTGGGCGGCGCGGGCGTATTGCTCCAGTTGCCGAGCCCGTTCCGGGAGCTCGGACAACAGGGACAAGGCCTGCTCGACCATTTTCGGCGGGGTGTATCCGAATTTCTCGTCGAGGACCTTGAAATTCGCACTCGCTCCGAATCGTTCCAATCCCACGACTTTTCCAAACGGACCTTCCAAGCCCTGGAACACGCAGGGAAGACCCGCGGTGATTCCCAGGACCGGGACGCCGGGGAGCAGAACGCCATCCCGCCAGTCCGAGGGCTGGTCGAGGAAGCGGCCGACCGAGGGCATGCTGACCACTCGGGTGGCGATGCCCTTTTCACGCAGGAGGACGGCGGTCTGGTGGGCCAGGCCCAATTCCGAGCCATTGGCCAGGAGGATCAGCTTCGGAGTTCCGGAGGCGCCGGAAACCACGTATCCACCCCGGGAGGACTGTTCCGCATTGGTTTTGCGGGAGCCTTCGTCGGGAATGGAATCCACCAGATCCTGACGGGAGAACACCAGGGCCGTCGGGGTGGAGAGGTTCTCGATGGCCATCCGCCAAGCCACCCGGACTTCCTCGGAATCCCCGGGACGAAGGGCGAGAAGGGAGCGATTCCCCTTGAAGTTGCGGACCTGCTCCAGCAGGCGAAGCTGCGTCTCGTGTTCGATGGGTTGGTGGGTGGGGCCGTCTTCGCCCACACGGAAACTGTCGTGGGTCCAGAGGAACACCACGGGCAATTCCTGGAGGGCGGCCAGGCGGATCACCGGCTTCATGTAGTCGGAGAAGGCGAAGAAGGTGGCGCACCCCGCGCGGACACCGCCATGGAGGGTCATTCCGACCGCGAGCGCGGCCATGGTGAGTTCGGCGACCCCGACCTGGAGGAACTGACCGGAGAAATCCCCCTTGCGCAGGATCGTGGTCTGCTTGAGGAAGGCCTCGGTCTTGTCGGCATCGGCGAGATCGGCCGACATCATCACGAAGTTGGGAATGCTGCGGGCGAGGGTCTCCATCACCTTCGCGGACGCATTGCGCGAGGCCATGCCCGGAGCGAACGGAATG
The DNA here is from genome assembly GCA_020633825.1 of Fibrobacteria bacterium. Taxonomy (GTDB): domain Bacteria; phylum Fibrobacterota; class Fibrobacteria; order UBA5070; family UBA5070; genus UBA5070. Next base: position 1,069,157 of record JACKCV010000001.1, read on the forward strand.
GCGTCCCAATCCACGGGCCAGGCTTCCTGGGAGAAGAAACGGGCATAGGTGGCGGCCAACTCGCGATTGGCCTCCGACCAGCGGGCTTTGCCTTCGCGCCGCGCGGCCACGATGGTGCGCAACTCGGCTTGCCGCTTCGCCACGCTTTCGAGAACCTCGGGGAGGATGGCGATCGGGTTTTCGGGATCGCCGCCAAGGGATGCCACGGTTTGCGCCGTGGCGTCCTTGCCGAAAGGGGCGCCGTGCTGCTTGACATCGCCTTCCCAGATCGAGCCGTCGGCGCGACGGGCGCCCTTGCCCATGGTGGTGCGGCCGATGATCAAGGTGGGACCGGCCGTTTCCGCCACCGCGACGTCGAGGACGGCGCGCATGGCGTCGAAATCGTGTCCGTCGACCTCGTGGACCACCCAACCCCAGGCCCGGTACTTGGCCGCGGTGTCCTCGGTGGTGGTGTCGGAAACCTTGTGGGAGAGCTGGACCTCGTTGGCGTCGTAGAACATCACCAGGTTGGAGAGCCCCAGATGTCCGGCGATTCTGCCGGCACCTTGGGAGATTTCCTCCTGGATGCCCCCGTCGGAGATGTAGACCCAGGTCTTGTGGGAGAGCCACTCGCCGAACCTGTGGGCGAGGAAGCGCTCGGCGATGGCCGAACCGACGCCGAAGGTGTGCCCTTGCCCGAGGGGTCCGGACGTGTTCTCCACGCCGTGGGCGACATCCCGCTCCGGGTGGCCCGGGGTGTGGGAATCCCACTGGCGGAAGGAGGCGAGATCCGAGACCGAATACCGCCCCGTCAAGGCCAGGGTGGCGTACAGCATGGCGCTCATGTGCCCAGGATCGAGGAAGAAACGGTCGCGTTCCTCCCAGTGCGGATCGTCCGGATCGTACACGAGGTACTCGGAATACAGGAGATGGGCGAAATCGGCTCCTCCCATGGAGCCGCCCGGGTGACCACTGTTGGCAGTTTGAGGCATGGCAGCCGACAACCAGCGGATGTTGTCGGCGCCTTTCCGGAGAATGCCCGTGTCGAAGCGCATTCCAGGAAAGATACATCGTCGCAACCTTGGGGGGAGGGCGAGAGGAAGCGGCTCCCTCGAACAACCGCCCATGGGCAAGGATTGCCGAGCCCCCCCATCGCGATGCCCATCGAGCCCCGAAGTCGCGCATGGCATGGAGTGTGCATGGATTCCCGGATGGAGGATCCACATGGTCAATGGATTGTACAGCGCGGGGATGGGAATGATGCTCCAGGTGCGCAAGCAGGAGCTGACGGCCAACAACATCGCCAATGTCCAGACGACGGGATTCAAACTCGCCCGGCTGACCACGCACGACACCGTGGAATCTCGGCGGGATGTCGACCAGTACATGCGTTCGCGGGAAGACCAACGCGTGGACGAGGTGACCACGGATTGGCGGCAGGGACCGATGATCCACACCTCCAACCCATTGGATGTGGCCCTCCGGGGGGATGGATTCCTGGTGGCGCGCACCGACAAGGGGGATCGGTACTTCCGGTCGGCGAGCCTCCAGCTCAACGCCGATCGCGAGCTGGTCGACCTCTCGGGATCGCCCATCCTCGATGCGGGAGGAAATCCCGTGCGGATCCCCGGAGCCAAGGCCAGCATCGACGCCGACGGCAAGATCCTCTCCGATGGGGTCGAGGTGGGGAGTCTCGCGCGGGTGGATTTCCCCCGCCCCTACGCCCTCCAGCACGAGGGAGGCGGAAAGTACCGGACCTTCGAAACCCGACCCGGGGAAGGATTGCCCAAACCCGTGGACGTTTCCGATTCCACTTCCGTGGAAACCGGATTCCTGGAAGGCTCGAACACCAACCAGGTCGAAACCATGGTGCAGATGATCGCCCAGTTCCGCAACTACGAGGCCGACGCGCGTGTCGCGCAGGCCGTCGATTCCACCCTCGACAAGGCCGTCAACCAAGTCGGCCGGGTCGGCTGAGGATTGAACCATGCTCCGTAGCCTCTACACATCCGCTTCCGGAATGCTCGCCAACCAGCTCTATGTGGACAGCATCTCCAACAACCTCGCCAACGTCAATACCACCGGGTACAAGAAGTCCAAGATCGAGTTCCAGGACCTGCTGTACCAGACCATGGTCGAACCGGGCTCCAGCACCAGCGACGGGGTCAGGCTTCCCGGGTCCCTGCAGGTGGGATTGGGAGTCAAGACCGCCGGCAACGTCCGCAGCTTCGAGCAGGGGAGCCTCCTGCAGACGGGCAATCCCCTGGACATCGCCATCCAGGGGGATGGGTTCTTCCTGGTGAAGATGCCCGATCAGACCAACGCGTTCACCCGGGACGGGTCCTTCAAGGTGAATGCCGACGGATTGCTCGTGAACGCCGATGGGCACTACCTCGACCCCCAGATCCAGATCCCGGAGAATTCCTCCAATCTCGTCATCGGGCCCGATGGCCGCATTTCGGTGACGCTCCAGGGCGACGATCGTCCCACCGAAGTGGGTCAGATCGAGCTGGCGACCTTCGTGAATCCGGCGGGTCTCCGTTCCATCGGGCAGAATCTGTACCAATCCACCGAGGCGTCGGGACCTCCCGCCACGGGGGTCCCCGGGGAGAACGGTTCCGGTGCCCTGGCCTCCCAGTACCTGGAAGGTTCGAACGTGCAGCTGGTCGACGAAATGGTGGCTCTCATCGTCGCCCAGCGGGCCTACGAGATCTCCTCGAAGTCGATCACCGTCTCCGACGAGATGCTGCAGAACGCCAACAACCTCAAGCGCTGATGTCGCTTCCGGCCCTCCTCCTGGCGATCCCCCTGCTTTGGGCGTCGCCCCCCCCGGATCGGACGGTGGCCAAGGGGTTGCGTGCGCGGGTCGAGGCGTTGTACCGCGACCTGCAGACTCCGGTCATGCGCTTGCGGCCGGACACGGCGAGGGTCTCCGACTCGCTGGAGTGCCGTTGCGCGGCCGCCACCTGGAGCTTGTCCCGGGACGGAGGAGACCGCCCCGGTGGAAGCGAAGTGCTACGGCTGGTGTGGATGTCCTCGGACGGCTCGGCGTTGCGCCGGGACATCCTTCCCGTGCGTGTGGAGCGTCGCGAGCTGGTTCCCGTCGCGCGGCGGCGACTCGGGTCGGGACAGATGCTGGATTCGGCGGACCTGCGTTGGGAATGGAGGCGGGACGATCGTCGCGCCCAGGCCCCGCCGCGACGCGAGGAACTTCCCGGGAGGCGCCTCGCCCGAGGGGTCGGTCCGGGACAGGAATTGGCGTCCAGCCACCTCCAGCCGCCGTACCTGGTGCGCAGGGGCGACCGGGTGCGCCTGCGGCTGGGGCGAGGGGGCGCGCATCTCTCCGGCGACGGCCTGGCCCTGGAAGATGGCGTGGCCGGACGGCGTATCCGCGTCCAGGGGCCGTTCGGGAGCGTGATCCGGGGTCTGGTGCAACCGGACTCCACCCTGCGCATCGAGTGAACGTCGGGGTGCCGCCCGCGGCGAGACGGGAGCTTCGAAGCTCAGCGCCAGGGCAGGATGCGCGAGAGGATCGAGGGGCTCGCCCCTCCCCCGACTTCGGTCGAGGGGGACGCCGGGGCCGCCGTGGAATCGACCGCGGAGGTGTCGCGGTAGGTGTCCCAGGGCGTGGGGCAGGACCATTTCGAGCGGGCCAATCCCGGTGGAGGGCCCGGGAACTTCGTGGGTTTGTAGGGTAGATCGCGTCGCCGGTAGACGGCCTCCAGGAACTTCCCCACGATGGGCAGGGCGGTCTTGGAGCCTTCTCCGAGCTCCCCCGTGCGGAAATGCACCGAGGGATCGTCCGCTCCCGTCCAGGCGGCCATGACCAGGGCGGGGGAAACCCCGACGAACCAGCCGTCGGCGTGGTCGGAACTCGTGCCGGTCTTCCCGCCCATCTCGCCGCCGCCGCGGAAGAGCTCGAAGCTCCACAGGTTCTGGCTGGTTCCCAGGGGCTCCTCGACCCCGCCCTTGAGCATGTGGAGCATCATCCAGGATATGTCCTCCGGGAGGGCTCTGCGGGGTCGGGGGCGGAAGACCGCCAGGAGATTCCCCGAACGATCCTCGATGCGGTCGACGAACCAGGGCGCGAAGGCGTTCCCGCCGTTCTGGAACGGGATGTAGGCGGTGGCCAGCTCCAGGAGGGTCACGGGGTTGGGCCCCAATCCGATGGATGGGACGGTGTCGAGCGGGGACCGGATTCCCATGGCGCGCGCGGTGCGGGAAACGGCCGCCGGTCCCACCTTCATGGTCAGTTGCGCGGTCACGGTGTTGATGGAACGTCCCATGGCGTGGCGGAGCGTCATGGAGTCGAGGGTATTGGTCCAGTCCGAGTTGTGGGGCGACCACGTCTTGCGCTCGCCGTTCTCCTCGTAGGCGATGGTCACGGGACGATCCACCAGCTTGTCGCAGGGAGTCCATCCTTGCCGCAGGGCGGTGAGGTAGGCGAACGGCTTGAAGGTGGATCCCGGCTGCCGGCGCGCGGAGCCGACATGGTCCCAGGGGAACAATTCGTGGTCGATGCCCCCGACCCAGGCCAGGATCGCCCCGGAGGAGGGGTCGAGCACGACGAAACCCGCGTGGAGCAGGCGCCGGGTGATGCGGATGGAGTCCTGGACGGAGACCAGGGTGTCGACCCTCCCGTGCTTCCAGGTGAACAGATGCCGGCGTTTGCGGACTTTCAGGTCCTTGAGGACTTCCGTGGTGTCGAGACCTCGAGCGAGGAGGGATCGGCCACGGGCCGTCCCCAGGGCGAGGGAGTCCAGATAGTGGGGAATCTCCCGGCCGTTGGAGTATCGCCAGGGATTCTGGGAGCCCCAGTGCCCCTCGAATCGGCGATTCAGTTCGCGCATCCAGGTGGCGACCGCACTGTCCCCGATCTCCTGGAGACGGGAATCGAGGGTGGTGCGGATCACCAGGCCGTCGGTGTTCAGGTCGTAGCCGGTGCGACGACACCAGTCCCGCAACCAGTTCGACAACGCGGTGCGATACCAGGGAGCCGGGCCGTCGGCGGGATTGGCCTGGCGCAGTCGCAAGGAAATGGGAAGGGCCGAAAGGGAGTCCCGGACCGGCAGCGTGAGTTTTCCGTACCGGAACATCTGGTGGAGCACCACGTTCCGACGTTCGCGGGCGCGCTCGGGGTTGCGAACGGGATTGTACAAGGAGGGTGCCTTGAGCATGCCCACCAGAAGGGCCGCCTCCTCGATCGCCAGGTCGGGGACGTCCTTGTCGAAATAGAACCGGGTGGCCGAGAGGATCCCGTGGGTCGCGCCTCCGAAGCTCACGGTATTGAGGTACAGGAGAATGATCTCGTTCTTGTCGTGGAAGAATTCCAGTTGCACCGCCGTAAGCCACTCCTTGGTCTTCCAGACCACTTGACGGATTCCGGGGATCCGTCCCAGAAGCCCCTTGGAGGTGGATCGTCGGGTGTCGTAGAGGTTCTTGGCCAATTGCTGGGTGAGGGTGGAGCCTCCTCGGGCGTCCCCGCGGATCGCCGACCACGCGACCGCGAAAGGGGCCACGAGGTCGATGCCGCGATGCTGGAAGAAGCGCGCGTCCTCGGTGGAGACCAGGGCATCCACCAGGGCCGGGGGAATGTCGTCCCGGGGAACGGGAATGCGATCCTGCGTCCAGTAGCGCCCCAGCAGCACGCTGTCGGCGCTCCACACTTCGGAAGCGATCGCGAGGTCCGGGTCGGCGATCCGCGTCAGGGACGGGGATGCTCCGAACAACCAGAGGAAATTGCACTGGACCATCGCCAGGAACAGGGCGGGCAGGAAGGCGATCCGAACGCCCCAGACGCCGGTCTGGGCGAGACGCGGCCAGGGAAAGCCTTGGGGAAGCGGCACCGGGCCGAAGAGAAGTCGCAGGGTTTTCCGGACGACGTCGGCGGCCACGGGACGAATTCGCCTCGGGGAGCCGCGCATCCACCCCAGGACGACGCCGAACGGTGGCGCCCCATTCCGACCAGAACGCCTCGCTGGATTCACGCTTCCTCCGACCTCACCCCCGGAGTGGGTGTGACGACGAGAGGAAAACTACTCGCGCGCGTTCGCTGGCGAAGGGCGTTCATGAACCACTTGTCGGATCGAGGCGGGGACGATAGGTTGCTTCGGTGCCATCCAACCCTCCCTGGCGTCGATCGACGCGGTCGCCCGTGGTTCTCGCGGTGGTCCTAGCCGGACTGGTTCCGGGGCACGCCCAGAAGCGGAATCCGGTCGGCAAGGCCGAATCCCAGGCCCGTTCGGCCGAGGTGCGGTGCCGGGACGCCCAGGATTGCCCCGACGGGGTGGGGTTGTGGGCGAGCGTCGTCGGTCGTTCCGTCTCGCAATGCACGGGATTCCTCATCGACAGCATCCACGCGGTGACCGACCGCCACTGTATTCCCCCCGATCTGCAGACGACCGGCGCTTCCTGCCGCGGCCGGGCGTGGCTGCATCTGCCCTCGGCTTCGGGAGTGCGGGGCGAGGTCTGCGAGTGCGATCGCGTCGAGATCCTCTCGCGCACCGATTCCCGGGTCGGGGATCCGGATTACGCCGTGGTGCGCCTGCTCCACCCCACGCGCAGGACGCCCCTCTCGGTGGACCGGGGGCCGCTGGGGGATCTCGATACCGTAGAGGTGGTGCGGGTCCGGCCGATGGATGTGGAGGCGGCCTTGCGGGAGGTGCCTGTGGGAGTCCTGGCGAGGCAGACGTGTCTGGTGAGTCGCCGGACGCGTTCGTTCGCCGACCGGGATCAGGCGATCGACGTCCTGGATCCTTTGAGTCGCAGGGTTCCGTTGGTGGAATGTCCCGCCGAGGGCGGCAATTCCGGTTCCCCGGTCCTGGTGCGGCGGCCGGATGGCTCCCGCGTGGTGCGCGCCCTGCTCGATCGGACGGTGGATCTGGCCCCGGTCGAAAATTGGGCGCGCAAGGGCGGAATCCGTCTGTTGGACAGCTCGCTGGTCCCCATGGCCTGGGCGGGGAACTTCGCGTGTCTTCCCCTGCCCGGGGACGCACCGGACTGGCGCCCCCCGCTGGCCTGCCTGGTCGATTCCAGTCTGGAGGCCTTGGCCGTGGAAAAGTCGCGGTGGAAGGCCGAAGTCGACGGAGCCCTGGACGGCAAGGCCCTGGAATGGAGCCGCGGAAGGGGGATCCGGTTCTCGGGGGGGATCTTCCGCCCCCAGGAATGGCCGGATCTGGTCAAACTCCTGGGATCGGATCGGGATCGCCCCGACGCCTTCGTGGTTCCGGTCCCCCAATGCCTGGAAGCGGGAGCCGAGGTGGGCAAAGGGATCGAGGAAAAGGGGGCCGTCCCGGTCTGGGACGTCGTATTCGGGTTCGACAGCCGCCTGCGATGGAACTTCCGGGTGGGGCAACGCCCCGAGGAATTGACGGTTCGGCTCGGGGTGCGGCCGGGAAGCAAAGGAGCTCGCGTCTCCATGGAGGTTCCCCGTGCCGGCTCCAAGCCCCTGGTCCTCTGGAAGAAGAGGTTGCCTCGGTGTCCCCTGGAAGAGGGAGGGGGGAGCGAGGAGGTGGCGGGAACCGTGGCCGTCGACTCCTTCCCGCTCTCCCCTTCCCGCGATTCCCGCGCTGTTCCCTAGACCGGATTCGACCGGTCGTGGGGGGCGACGGGGCGTCCGTTTTGCAGTTTCTCCCCCACATGCCCACCTACGTCTATCGTCTGACCGACCTGCCCGAAGAAGACCCGAACGGGATGTTCGAGGTCCGCCAATCCATCCACGACGCTCCTTTGACGCATCACCCCGAAACGGGGGCTCCCGTGGAACGCGTGTTGTGCGCGCCGGCCCTCCTGGGCGGGGCTTCCGCTCCCGTGGCCCCCGCTTCCTCCGGAGGACATCGCCACGGACCTTCCTGCGGCTGCGGCCACTGACCGGGCCCGACAAGGGGAGCGAGTCGTCTTCGGGATGAACGCGCGGCGATGGCGTTCGGCGTCCCGGGAGGGCGCTCGGGACGGAACCCGTCCGACGGATTCCGTCGGAAGCCTCAGCCTCCCTCGAGTTCCTCGACGATTCCGTACTTCTCGAGCCAGGCGAGCATGGCCGCGGCTTCCCGCGGGCGGGCGGGCACCCGGGAACAGGCCGCATCGAGAAGTTCGCGTCGCGTGCAGGGGCCGGATCGCAGCGAGACCGCCAGGAAGGTCATGAGACGGCCATCGGCGATGGGGACCAGGTCCTTCCAGGTCGCCGGCATGGGGAGGCGTCCGGCGAGGATCCGTTCTCCCAGGGCCGACAGCTCGATGCTCGCCTCGGCTTGGAAGAGGCCGGTGGGGTAGTTGGCGAAGACCTCCGAAGGGTCGAGGATTCCCGGATCGGGTTCCCCGGAAGGAGGCCAGGCGAGGGAGCGCGACCGGGTTCCGAGGTCGGTCCAGACGGCGTCCGCCTTCTGGAGCACGGCGCGCCAGGAGAAGAGTCGGCGGGCGCGTTCCCGGGCGGCGCGGCCCATGGCCTTGGCGCCCTCGGGATCGGCGAGCATGGCCTCCAGGGATTCCCGCAAGGCTCGGGGGTCCACCGAAATGGCCTGGGAGACGGCCAATTGGGCGAGGTCCGGTTCCAGGAGGCCACGCAGTTCGACGACGGAGGGAACGGGTGGGGCCGCCAGGACGGGAACCCGGAGTCCGGAGCCGCCGTGGTCGACGAGGTCGCGGTACCCGTCCCAGTCGGAACACACGATCGGGAGCCCCGCCGCCATGGCCTCGACCACGGCGATCCCGAAGGTCTCCTGGTGGTTGTCGACCGGCGAGACGAACACGTCGGCGGCTCCCAGGAGATCGAGCTTGTCGGTGTCTTCGATGTCGCGCAGGATGCGGACATGATCCTGCAATCCCAGCTCTTGGACGGTGCCGCGCAGGGCGAGTTCGTCGGAGGAGGTCGCGCCTCCGGCCAGCACGAGCAGGGGACTCGGGATCGGGGAGTTCGACGTTCCCACCAGCAGCGACCATTGGTAGAGCAGAGGCACCAGATCGGCCTTGGAGGCCGGGGAAAGCCGTCCGATCCACAAGGCCATGCGCACCGACTCGGGGATCTTCAGCCTTTGCCGGGCTTGCGAGCGTTCCGGAGGATGGAAATACCGTTCGTCGACGCCGAGCGGGACGTGCTCCAGCCTCCCGCCGAAGGGGATGCCGTGGCGTTGGCCGACCACTTCGATCTGGCGGGCGAAGGCGGTCCGTCCCTCGGTGGAGGTGCAGAAGACCGCGTCGCAGGAGCGCAACGGGGCCTCGCAGAGCCTTCGGATCTGGATCGCCTGGTCGGGATTGTTGATGCTGTGGATCGGTCCCGTGAGGGGGATCGGTCGGGGGGCGTGCCGGGCTCGGAGCCAGGCCAAGGCGGGGAGATACCGATTCCAACCCCCGCTGTGGATCACATCGAGGGATTCCTCGCGCAAGGCGCGCGGGAGATCCCAGATCGGACGCAGGTCGCAGCGCGCAAGCAGCTGTTCTCCCTCCGGGCGGGAGGAAAGGAAGGACTCCAGACGCGATCGCTCGGCTTCGGAAGGACAGAACAGCACATGCCGATCGAAGATCCCCTCGCGCAGGAGGGACTCGAGGAAGGTGGCGTTGGCCACCAGGCGTCCCAGGCGAAGGGAGGAGGCGGAGGATTCCACGAAGGTGTCGACGGAAGCGAAGGTGCGCACCTGCGGAGAATAGAATCTGGAACCGGAGGAAACGGTTTCGGGCGCCTCCCTCGCTCGATCGCTTCGGGATCGGGCTGTCGTGAACCAGGCCCCACCGGGCCCGCGGGCCTCGGAGGGGCCATGGCCCCGACGGGGCTTCCATCCCTGGCGCGAGGTGCCGGATCGCTCCCCGGGGGGATCCCGGGTGGGGCGGCAAGCTCTGCCCGGTGGAAGGGCCCGAAGCGGGACAATCCCCTCTCCCGTCGCGTTGGCCTGGATCCTGCGTTGGAAAGGAGGCATACCCCTTCCGCGGGTCGTCACATCTACCAGGACGAGATCCCTCATGAACCATTCCCAACCCGTCAACGCCGTCGTCTTGAGCGATTTGCGAACCGAATGCCTCTCCCGGGCCAACCGCTGCGTGTTGCGCGGCGAGGTGGGCCCCGCCTTGGAGTTGATGGCGGCAGCCCAGAAGATCTGCCCCGACCCTCGGATCGACATCCTGATGGAGCAGCTCTCCCGGGTGAAATCGCCCCTTCCGGCCGGTTCCCTCGAACGCTTGGCCGAAGCACGGCGCCTGGTCGTGGTGGGAGAGCTCGAAGAGGCCGAGGAGATCTACCGCGAACTCCTGGAGATCCACCCCAGGACCCCGGTGTTGCTGCGGGATCTCGTCGAAATCCGTCGGGAAATGGGGAACCTGTCGGGAGCCCTGGTGGCCGCGCTGCGCCGCGTCGGGCTGGAGCCCGCATCCGCGGAGGCCCGCGAGGAGGCGGCGCTCCTGCTGGAGGCGAAAGGTCAGAAGGAAAGGGCCGCGATGGTGCGGGCGGGCTGAGGTTCGAGGAGTTTTCGGCGACGCGACCTTCCAAATCCGGGGCCGGGAAAGGACCGGTGGAAGGGCGCGATGTCCCCGACCCCCGGAATTCTCGCGAATTTCGTCCCCGGGGCCTCCGGGCCGGAAAAGAACCGGACCGGCGACCATTCCCGGAGGCGAGGAACGCGCCGACCCGTCGACGGGGATGCAGGGGATCCTTGGGGGGAGGTTCGACGGATCCGTCCCTTTCGCCAAACGGTTTCTATGGAAACCGAGCGGGAAAAGGTGATAGGATGCAAGCACCTGGGTAAAAGGTTCCTTCCTGGAAGGGGCATTTCTACCCAGGCAACCAGGGTTGCCGGTGACTGGAGGGTGCCGGCGTACCTCAGCAGGGATGGCACGGGTCGTGCTTTACCCTCGGATCGGGAGGAAGGGAGGCGACTCCGCTTCGGGATCCGTCCATGAGCGAACCGCGCATCGTCCTTGGGAGGGAAGGTTGAACAAAGCGAGAGTCCTTGTGACCGGCGGAGCCGGTTTCATCGGAAGTCATCTGGTGGAGAACCTGCTGGGGGCCGGACGCGCCGTGACCGTCCTCGACGACTTTTCTTCCGGCTCCCGGTCGAATCTGGAAGGATTCGCGGGGGACCTGCGCGTGGTGGAAGGCTCCATCCAATCGGCGGAGGACTGCCGGCGGGCCCTGGAGGACGTGGATCGGATCTCCCACCAGGCGGCGTTCGGTTCGGTGCCCCGGTCCTTGGAACATCCCGAACTCTACTCGGCCAACAACCTGCACGGGACGACCGTCCTGCTCTCCCAGGCGCGCCGCGCCGGGATCCGACGATTCGTCCTGGCGTCTTCGTCCTCGGTCTACGGGGACGATCCCTCGCTGCCCAAGGTCGAAGCCCGATTGGGCGCACCGCTATCGCCCTATGCCGCATCGAAACGCGCCGTGGAGCTCTTCGCCGCCTCCATCGCCCCGACGGCATTGATGGAGATCGCCTGCCTGCGGTACTTCAACGTCTTCGGACCGAGGCAGGATCCCCGGGGGGCGTATGCCGCCGTGATCCCGTTGTTCGCGCAATCCGTGCTCCGCGGAACGGCCCCCACGATCCACGGGGACGGGCTCCAGGCTCGGGATTTCACCTTCGTCCAGAACGTCGTGGAAGCGAACCTCGCGGCGCTCGACGGGGACCTCCGCGGCGGTTGCCAGGCATTCAACATCGCGTGCGGATCCGCCACCTCGGTGAACGACCTCTACGAAAAGCTGCGACGTCTCGCCGGCAGCGGGGTCGAGGCGATCCACGGCCCCCCTCGCTCGGGAGACATCCGCGACTCGGTCGCCGACATTTCCCGTGCTCGTGGAATCCTGGGGTATTCGCCTCGGATCGGCCTGGACGAGGGGTTGCGGATCACCCTCGATTGGTATCGCTCCGAATCCGGGAGGTTCCGATGACTGCATCTCTTCCATCCCTCGACCGCATCCGCATCGGGGTGGTCGGATTGGGTTACGTGGGCCTTCCCCTCGCGGTCGCCTTCGCCCGCCGGTTTCCCACCGTGGGATTCGACCGTTCCGTCCCGCGGGTCGAGGCGTTGCGACGCGGGGACGATGCGACGGGAGAAGTGGAACGGGAGGAACTGCTGGGGATTCCGGGACTCGATCTGTCCTCGGAGGAGGCTTCCCTGGCGGGATGCAACTTCCTCGTCGTGTGCGTCCCCACCCCGGTGGACGAGCACAAGCGCCCCGATCTGTCCCCGCTGACGTCGGCGAGCTCCTGCATCGGTCGGAATCTGTCTCCCGGCTCCGTGGTCGTGTACGAATCCACCGTCTATCCGGGGTGCACGGAGGAGGATTGCGTCCCCATCCTGGAGCGGGAGAGCGGACTGCGGTTGAATCGCGACTTCTGGGTGGGCTACAGCCCCGAACGCATCAACCCGGGCGATCGGGAACACCGGTTCTCCTCCATCCGGAAGGTGGTGAGCGCTTCCGACGCGTCGTCGCTGGACACGGTCGACGCGGTCTATTCCGCCGTCGTCGATGCGGGGACCCATCGTGCCAGGACCATCCGGGTGGCCGAAGCCGCCAAGGTGATCGAGAATTCCCAGCGGGACCTCAACATCGCCTTCGTGAACGAATTGGCCCTGATCTTCCATCGTCTCGGCATCGACGTCGCCGACGTCCTGGAGGCGGCGGGAACGAAATGGAACTTCCTGCCGTTCCGACCCGGCCTGGTGGGTGGGCACTGCATCGGAGTCGATCCCTACTACCTCACCCACAAGGCCATGGCGGTCGGGTACCATCCCGAGGTCATCCTGGCCGGACGCCGGATCAACGACGGCATGGGCGCGTTCATCGCCCAGGAATGCATCCGCCTCCTGATCGACGCGGGCAGACCTCTCAAAGGCGCACGCGTGCTCCTCCTCGGGCTTTCCTTCAAGGAGAACGTGCCCGACATCCGAAATACGCGCGTCATCGACATCCTGAGGGAATTGGAGAGGTTCGGAATCCGTTGCGTGGTGGTGGATCCGCTCGCCGACCGCGAGGAGGCCCGCCGGGAGTACGGGATCGACCTGGTCGACCTGGATGCGGTCCCCCGCTGCGACGCGGCGGTGGTCGCCGTCGCCCACGCGCAGTTCGTCCGCCTGGGAAGGAACGATTTCAGCCGTGTCCTGGAGCCCGGTGCTCCCGTGCTGGATGTGAAGGGGGTCGTCGACCCCGGGAGTTTCGGCGAAGCCGGATTCAGAATGTGGAGGCTATGATGAGGATTACGACTTGCGAATCGATCGGAGACCTGGCGGCACGGCTCGGCTTCACCGCGATCGGGAAGATCTTCGAGGAAGACATCGACGTCGTGGAGACCAATTGCGACTGGTTCGAAAGGAAACGCCGGGACGCGGAAGTCCTCGGGACCGTCGCGGCAAACACGGTGGGCGACATCCTCGAGCTCGGAACATCCTTCGGGCGCGGAACCTCGGAGCTGGCGCTCAACCTCGCCGGGCGAGGGGACGTCCACACGGTCAACATCCTTCCGGAGCAGGCGAATTCCGACAGCGGCAAGCTGGTCACGCACTTCCTCGGCCGCGAGCAGATCGGCTCCTACTACCGGAGCAAGGGGGCGACCAACGTCGTGCAGATCTTCGCGGACACCTCCACCTGGGTTCCCGAACCCCAGTTGGAACGGAGGTTCGGGGCGGTGTTCATCGACGCCGCGCACGACGAGGAGAACGTGTTCAAGGATTCGCTCCTCGTATCGCGCCTGCTGAGGAACGGCGGCCTCCTGCTGTGGCACGATTTCAACCCCTCGAGACGCTTCGAGATGGATTGGATCGACAGCGTTATGAAGGGCGTGGAGCGCTTCGCCGCCGTCCAGGGGGGGGATTTCGAGGTCCTCCATCTGCGGAATTCCTGGATCGGAATCGCGCGGTGGACGCCGAAGGACGGGACGGGATCCCCGGCCTCCGGGGTGGAGACGTCCAAGCGCCCTAGTCTCGGCGAGGATCGCTTCCTCGTGGGGTATTCGAACTACCCCTACCCCTCCGATGTCGGGGCGACCAACGAGGCGTGGCTGGGACGCCTGCGAGGCCTGGGGCACTCCGTCGAGGGGATCTGCCTCACCATCGATCCTCCGGGGCCGTGTCTGATGTGGGAGGAACTCGATCGGGCCTGGAATGCCCGGGACCCCAAGCTCATGGCCCTCTACGAGAGGATCCTGCGCCGGATCTCCGAGACGGGAGCGACGATCTTCGTCAACTACAACGGCATCAACCTCCATCCCCAGTTCGTGGAGGAGCTGAAGAAGGTCTGCACCACGGTCTACTGCTGCTTCGACGATCCCGAATCCAGCCACATCCTCTCGCGACCCGTGGCGGCATGGTACGACGTCGCCATGGTCGGGAACATCGCCGAGCTCGACATGTACCGCAACTGGGGCTGTCGCCATGTGGAATGGCTTCCGATCGGATTCCGGGCCGACGAAGTCGATCCGACGATGTCCGAGAGGAGGATCCTCGAGTCCTCGCGGTCGGTGGAGCTTTCGATCTTCTGCGAGCGTCTGTCTCCCTGGAGGCGCGAGCGCCTCGATCGGATCGCGAGCGAATTCCCCCGCGGAATCTTCCGGGGTCCCGGATGGTCCGACGGATTCGTCTCGGAAGCCGACAAGATCCGGGTGATGGCCGATACCCGGATCGGGTTCAACCTCCACAATTCCACCGGGCCGATCAATTACCGGACCTTCACCGTGCCCGCCAACGGGGCGATGCTGCTGTGCGACAACTCCACCCAGTTGGGGAAGGTGTTCGAGCTGGGTGTGGAAGCCGTCGGGTACGACTACATGGACGAAGCGGTCTTCGACGCCCGATTCTTCCTCGCCAACGAAACGCGGAGAAGGGAGATCGCCGCCGCCGGATGGGTCCGGACCATGAGGGACTACTCGGAGGACGCCTGCTTCAGGCGCATCTCGAGGGCGGTGAACGAAGCGCGGGCCAAGAGGCAGCAATTGAATCGCGCCATCTCCGCCAAACCCGGGAACCTGCAATCGGTCCGCGTCCAGCACCTGAACTGGGAGCTCGATCCCGCGCGGTACATCGATCGGGAGATCCTGACCCATGGAGTCTTCGAGCAGGGAACCACGGACATCCTGCGATCCCTCGTCCGTCCGGGGATGCGCTGGATGGATGTCGGGGCGAACATCGGGTACTACACGATGCTCCTTTCCACCTGGGCGACCCGGGAGGGCAAGGGATGGGCCTGGGAGCCGACTCCTCATCTGGCGGCGCACCTGAGGCGGCACGCCGAGATCAACGGCGTGGGGGATCGTTTCACCCTGCACGAACGCGGTCTGGGGGAGAGCAAGGAAACTCTCCGGATCGGATTCGACAGCGTGTCCGCAACCCTGCACTGGCCCACCACGGCGGGTCCCGCGAACACGGTGGGGATCGAGATCGTCCCCTTGGATTCGGAGGAGGAACTGGCGGCGGAGGCGGGCATCGACGTGCTGAAGATCGACATCGACGGCCATGAACCGTTCTTCTTCCGCGGGGCCCGGGAATTCTTCAAGACGCATCGTCCCTTCATCGCGATGGAGTTCGCCAACCTCAATCTCACGGTCGCGGGGGAGAGCGTCTACACCCTGGTGGAGGAGCTGAACCGCATCGGATACGTCCCCATCTCGGAGAAGACCCTCGAGCCGTACCCCGATCCGCTCACGTTCCTGGTCGAATGCGGCAATTTCGCCTTCTCGGCCAACGCCTGGGCGGTTCCGGCGGAAATTCTCGAAGACCTGGGGACGTTTCGCAAGGCCATGGATCGGCTTCCCCGATCCATGGTCGACGAGCTGCGCGTCTTCGCCTCGGCCAGGGACTACCTGCTGTGGGCCAATGTCGCACCCGGGCTGGAGCGGACGGTCCGGCTGCGCGCGCTGGGCGGCAGCGAAGTGGTGATCCGCGGCGGGACCAGCGACGCCACCGTGGTCTGGGACGCCTTCCACTACAAGTACCACGTCCCGCCGGTGACGCTGGCGGAGGGGGCCTTCATCCTCGACCTCGGTGCCAACATCGGCCTCACCGCGGCGGAAATGGGCCATTCCAACCCCGGATCGCGGATCTTGTCCGTCGAGCTCGACGCGGAGAACGCGGTCCAGGCGCGCAAGAACACCGCCTTCCTCGGAACGCGATGCGAGGTGGTCCAGGCCGGGATCTGGACCGAGGACGGAACCATCCAGTACGGCGGGGAGAGTCGGCAGGGTTTCGCGATCGAGAAGTCCTCGCAGGGAGGGCGGAGCGCACCGTCGCGCCGGGTCGCGAGCCTTCTCTCCGAACGCGGGATCGAACGCGTCGACTACGTGAAGATGGACATCGAAGGCGCGGAACTGGCCGTCCTGGAGGACGCCGGCGACTGGATGCCCAAGGTGCGATCCATCAAGGTCGAACTCCACCACATGGAGGAGTTCGACAGGATCTGGACCCTGCTGGAAGGGTACGGATTCCGGTGCGCCAAGGAACCGAAGCATTACTGCAGCATCGAAGGCGTGCGCGCCTGAGGGCGGGTGCCATCGGAACAAGGGGTCGAAAATGTGCGGAATCGTCGGAATCCTCGACAAGGCCGGGGTAGGTTTCCCCGAGGAAATCGTCCTTGGAATGATCCAGGACCTGGCCCACCGCGGCCCCGACGGGGACGGGATGGCCCGCAGGGGCCCCCTCGCGCTCGGGCACCGGAGGTTGTCGATCCTGGATCCGGCGGGTGGGCGGCAACCCATGTTCAACGAGGATGGCAACGTCTGGGTGACCTACAACGGGGAGATCTACAACTTCAAGGAGATCGCCCGGGAATTGACCGAACGCGGACACGTCTTCCGCACGCACTGCGACACGGAAGTGGTCGTCCATGCCTGGGAGGAATGGGGAGAGGCGTGCGTGGGGAGGTTCCGGGGGATGTTCGCCTTCGGGATCGCCGACTGGCGGCGAGGGATCCTGTTCCTCGCCCGGGACCACTTCGGGATCAAGCCCTTGGAGTGGATCTCCACGCCGCATGCATTCGCCTTCTCGTCCGAGAACGTGCCCCTGCGCCGGACTCCGGGGTTCCGTCCCGATCTCGATCGCCACGCCATCGACGAATACCTGTGGTTCCAGTACATCACCGCGCCCCGGACCGGTTTCGAGCAGATCCGGAAACTGCCTCCCGGGAATTCGATGATCGTCGGATTGGACGGGAAGGTCCACGAACCCAAGGAGTACTGGAACTTCCGTTTCGAACCGGAGGCGGGGCGGGATCGAAGGGAATGGATCGAACGGATCGACGAGGTCGTCAAGGACTCGGTGGCAGCCCACCTGGTTTCGGACGTCCCCTTCGGCGCGTTCCTGTCCGGGGGCGTGGACTCCTCGCTGATCGTCGCGGAGATGTCGAAGATCCTCGACAGACCCGTCGAAACCTTCTCCATCGGGAATTCCGATCCGGAATTCGACGAGACCTCCTGGGCGCGCATCGCCTCCGAGGCCACGGGATCCCACCACCACGTGGAAATCGTGGAGCCCCAGGCCTTGGAGATACTGCCGGAACTTGTCCGCCACTACGGGGAGCCCTTCGCGGACTCCTCGGCGATCCCGACGTGGCATGTGAGCCGACTGGCCCGGCGCCACGTCCCCATGGTCCTCTCCGGCGACGGTGCCGACGAATTGTTCGGAGGATATTGGTCCTACGGGGATTGGATGGCGGCCTCCGGGGGGAACCCCGGGCCCTGGGAGATCGAGGATTGGCTTCGTCACATCAACTACATGGATCCCGCCTTCCGCACGCGGCTGTGGAAGCAGGGCGCGTTGGGGGCGCGGGTCTCGCTGCCCGAGGTGTTCGCCAGGGAATGGGCCCGTTCGGAAGGCGCCAGTCCCCTCCACCGGGTCCAGCACATGGATCTGAAGACGTACCTGCCCTCGGCGATCCTGAAGAAGGTGGACATCGCGAGCATGATGCACGGGTTGGAGACCCGCACGCCCTTCGTCGACGTGCGGGTGGCGGAACTGGTCTCGAAGATCCCCTCCGACCATTCCCTCGTGCGCAACGCCGACGGTTCCTGGGACAGGAAACGACTTCTCAAGGAGGTCGCATCGCGCCATTTCCCGATCGACTTCCTGAATCGCCCCAAGATGGGGTTCGCGATCCCCGTGGTCAAGTGGTTCCGACCGGGGACCCCGTTGTGGACCGGGATCGCCCGAAGGCTTCTCGCGGCGGATTCCCCCTTGGCGGAATTCCTGGAGGCCGACGGGATTCGGGAGGTGCTCCAGCATCGCCATGCGGCGAACATCTGGCAGCTTTTGTTCCTCGACGAATGGCTGCGCCAGGCCGCCGCGGCTACTCCCGCGGTGGCGCGGACCTCCCCCGTGGTGGAGGTGACGAGGAAGCCCCCGTCGCCGCCCCGCCCCAGGATCCTGATCGTGGCCGACGTGCCCAATTGGATCTTCGAGCGCCATGCCCGCACCTTGCAGAAGGCCCTGGCGGACGAATTCGAGATCGATGTCGCCTTCCAAGGACAGGGCATCGATGAAAGTCGCTACGATCTGGTGTATCCCCTGGAATGGAATCTCGTCCCCCCGGAGGAGATCGGGAATCCCCGCAAGTGGATCACGGGGATTCGATCGCACATCTCCTGGCAGGATCGCGATCCCGGGTGGTTCTCCCGCCTCCTGCGCACGAAATTCTCCAAGGTCCATGCGGTATCCCGTCGCTTGAGCGACCTGATCGCCGCGTATCGTCCGGACGTCCTCACCCTCACCCACGGTGTGGATCTGGAACATTTCGGAACCGAATCCGAGCCGTTCGTCCAGCCCGGGAGGCTCCGGATCGGTTGGGCGGGAAACCGCAAATCCCCCGCGAAGGGCTTCGAGGAATTCATCGCTCCCCTGGGCGACCTTCCCGGGGTCGAACTCCATTTCTGCGGGTACAGCGATCGGCTCCTCACGCGCGAGGAGATGATGTCCTTCTACGAGGGCATCGACGTCTACGTCTGCAGCTCCTCCACGGAGGGGAACAACAACTCCCTCCTGGAAGCCGCCGCGACGGGTCGGGCGATCATCACGACGGATGTCGGGACGGTTCCCGAATACTTGGAACACGGACGTTCGGCGCTCGTCGTCCCCAGGACGCCGGAGGCGTTCCGCGAAGCCGTCCAACAGCTTCTGGAAGATCCCTCCCGGGGACGGGAATTGGGGCGTGCCGCCCGGGTCGCGGTGCGGAAATTCTCCTGGGCCGTGAAGATGGAGGAGCACCGGCGCTTCCTCCGCGCGGCCCTGGAACTTTCCCGCGCGGTGGAGGGCGTGCCGACCGATCTCGAAGGGATGCTCGCTCGCGTGGAAGAAATGGTGGATGCGAGGGACTTCCCGGCCGCGAAGTCCCTGCTGCGGGAGA
This sequence comes from Fibrobacteria bacterium, assembly GCA_020633825.1. GTDB lineage: Bacteria > Fibrobacterota > Fibrobacteria > UBA5070 > UBA5070 > UBA5070. The sequence goes on from JACKCV010000001.1 coordinate 1,088,445, forward strand.
TCGACGCCCGCCACCCGGGAAGAGGCGCGGATCGGATCCTGGCGAAGCTGGAGGCCGCCATCCCCGACAGGGGTCGTTCGGAGCGTCCGGAGCGGACCCTCGCACGGGCGCTGGAGGAAGCGGATGCCCGGTTCCTCGCCGGCGACGCCCAGGGCGCTCTCGATGCCCTCTCGGAGGGACGGGATGGCCTGGAGGAGACCCTGGAGGTGGTGAATGCCCGAGCTTGGCTGCTGACCAAGGTCGGGCGGTTGGCGCAAGCCCAGGTGGAATACCTCAACGCGGCCAGGAAGTGGCCGGCCGTCGCCTCGGTGCACGCCAACCTCGCGGGGATCCTGATCCTGAGAGGCATGGGCGAGCAGGCTCGTCCCCATCTGCTGAAGGTCCTGGAGCTTTCGCCCGGAGATCCCGAGGCGCTGACCGCGCTTCGTCGATTGGAAGGGCAACCCGAAGCGTGGTCTCCGAGCTTCTCCTTCTGCCTGATCACCAACGGCGAGCGCATCGCGAAGCTCCGCCGGGTCCTGGAATCGATCCGGTCGCAACACGGCTTCGAAGTCGAGATCCTGGTGGCGGGGATCCTGCCCCCCCTCTTCGACGATCCCGGAATCTCCTTCCAGTCGCTGCCCGATGCCGCGAAGAACGGACGGCTCGGGGAGATGCGCAACGCGATGGTGGAGCGCGCCCGGGGCGACGTGGTCGTCGTGTGCGACGACGACATCGTGTTTGATGACGATTTCTGTCGGAACGTCGCGGCGAAGGGGGCGGATTTCGACATCCTGTGCGCCAGGATCCGGAATCTCGATGGCTCCCGATTCTGGGACTGGGCCATCAACGGCGAGGATCGCCATCGCCTTCTTCCCTACGGGGAGACGCATCCCGACATCTACGTGACCGGTGGCCTCTGCGTCGCGCGTCCCCACGTCTTCTCCCGCTGCCGATGGAACCAGGCCCTGGGGTTCTACCAATCCGAGGACCTGGATTTCACGGCGAAGCTCAAGAGCGCCGGGATGCGGATCGAGTCGTGGCCCTCCGCGCAGGTGACGCATTTCGACCATCGATACACCCAGTTCGAGGACCACATCATCCGGGTGGACTCCATCCGCGAGAGCGTCGCGGACCTCACCTCCGAAGGAAGGGCGAATCCCGACCGGTACGGATTGGCCCAACGGCTCGTCCGATTCGCGGCCGACCAGCTCCGGGATCGTCCTGGATTCCTGGAGGAAATGGTGGGGATCACCATCGCCGCGGGAATGGAGGAGGAGACGGCCTTGCTGCGGGGCCGATTGGAATCCATGGTCCGGGAAGGCGTGGGCCTGCTGGTCTGGCCGGATGCCCGGGAGCCATCGATGGTCTCGAGGTACCTGCTGCATCTCCTGCCTTTCCTCGCCAACCAGAAGCCGTTCCTCCGTTGGGCCGAGAGCTTTCCGTGCCCGGTCTCCGAGCCGCTGGCGACCCGGTTGCGGTCGCGGGAATTCCCCTGTTCCCGAGCCCTGTCGACCATCGACGGGAATCTCGAATGGGAGTCCATCCTCGATGCGGTGCGGAAGGCCGCACCCGCCCTGCGGGAACTGGTCTTCCTGGCCGCGCAGGACGAACCGGCAGGGTTCCCCCGGGAACGGTCGGGGGTGGCCCTGAAATGGGTGAGGCCCGGTGCCCAGGGCGAAGGCCGGACCATCGAGCAGATCGTGTCCGACCCGCGGGCTCTCGAAGAGGTCTCCGAGTGGCTCGCCGGCGTGCTGGAAGATCGTCGTGCGGCGGACGTGGTTTCCCTCGAGGGACGGGTGGAGTGGACCTCGCCCGTCCTGAATTTCACGGGGTACGCGCGGATGAACCGCGACCTGATCCAATGCCTGGAGGATTCGGGTGTCCGACCGGGGCTCGCACCCCTGGACACGGATCCGGGATACGTCGACACCTTGGGGGGATCCCCAGGGGAACTCCTCCGCTGGAAGCAGGCGTTGGAGCGAGCCCATGGATCGGGAGTCCTGGTCTGTTCCCATCTCGCGGGTGGGTTTCCCTCCATCCGCTCCATCCATCCCGGGCACCGCCGGTACGTCGGGTTGACGATGTTCGAAACCGACCGTCTTCCCGCCGGGTGGGCTTCCGCTTGCGAGTCGATGGACGAAATCTGGGTCCCATCCCGATTCAATTTGGAAACCTTCGCCAACGCCGGGGTTTCCGCCGGGAAGCTCCAGGTGGTTCCCTACGGAATGGATCTGCGTCGTTGGAATCCGGCGACGGAGGCCATGGAGATCCCCGGAGCGCGGGGATTCGTCTTCCTCGCCGTGTTCGAGTGGACTCTGCGCAAGGGATGGGACATCCTCGTGGAATCCTTCGCCCGCGGTTTCGGGGCGGATGCCGATGTCTGTCTCGTCCTGCGGACCCGACGCCCTCCGACCGACGCGACGCCCATCCGGGACCAGATCGATCGGCTTCTGCGGGACAAGGGGGTCGATCCCCTCGACGTGGCTCCGATCCTGATCCTCGAAGAACCGATTCCGGACGAGAGGATGGCATCGCTCTATGCCGCCTGCGACGTCGTCGTCCTTCCCACGCGCGGCGAGGGATGGGGGCTTCCCTTCATGGAGGCGATGGCCATGGAAAAGCCCGTGGTCGCCACCGCCTGGGGAGCCCACATGGATTTCCTCGACGAAACCGTGGGTTGGATGATCCCCGTGGAGCGGTTGGAGACCGTGTCTTCGGAGCAGACCGCGAGAAATCCGCTCTACGGCTCCGATCATCGATGGGCCCTGCCCTCGATCGCGTCCTTGACGAAGATCCTGGGGGATCTGCCCGGCAATCGCGAGGAACTGCTTCGCAGAGGGCGCGCGGGTCGTGCCCGGTTGGCCCGGGATTGGACAACGGAAAGGAGCGCTTCCTGGATGCGCGAGCGGCTGAGCGAGCTGGCCCGTTCGGCCGATTCCGAGGGATCCCCGCGCACCGAGGTCCCTGGGGAGGAGCCGCGGATCCTCGTTAAGGCCGGATTCTTCGATTTCAGCGGCTATTCTCGCCTGGCGCGGGACGCGGCCCTGTCCCTGGAAGCGCAGGGTGGGAACGTGGGGATCCACGCGTTCCTGCGGGAACCGAGATTCCTCGAAGGTCTGGCGAACGCTCCCGGGGACCTGGCCGCCTTCCAGAGGCTTCTCCAGGGACAGGCCGTTCCGGAGGTCGCGGTGGCTTGGTTTCCGCCCACGGTCTGGCATGGCAAGGACGTCTACCAGCGGTTCCGGGAGGAAAACCCGGGGTGCAGGCATTTCGTCGCGATGACCATGTTCGAAACGGATGGTCTGCCTTCCGGGTGGGCCGAACGCTGCAACCAGATGGACGAGATCTGGGTCCCGACCCGGTTCAACCTCGAAAGCTTCGCGCGCGCCGGAGTGGACCGCCACCGGTTGAAGGTGATTCCCTTCGGACTCCGCCTCTCCGACTACGATCCCGCCGCCATCGCCCCCGTCGATCTGGGGGCGGGGGAGGATTTCGTCTTCCTCTCCATCTTCCAGTGGAGTTGGCGCAAGGGCTGGGACCTCCTGATCGAGGCGTTCGCCCGCGAGTTCTCCGGCGACGAAAAGGTCCGGTTGGTCCTGAGGACCTATCCGCTGGGCGATCCCGAACCCTCGATCCGGACAAGAATCGACGCATTCCTCGCGGAAAGAGGGCTCGGCCACATGTCCGCGAGGATCTTCCTGGTCGACGAATTCGTCAGCGACGCGAGGATGCCTTCCCTGATCCAGGCGGGGGATTGTTTCGTGCTCCCCACCCGCGGCGAAGGATGGGGCATTCCCCTCCTGGAGGCGATGGCCTTGGCCAAGCCGGTGATCGCCACCAGATGGAGCGGGCATCTCGAGTTCATGGACGACTCCAATGCGTTCCTGGTCGACATTGAAGGCCTGGAGGAGGTCCAGGAACAGATGCGCGCGGACAGCGATCTCTACGAACGGGGACAGAACTGGGCGCGACCGTCCTTGGCCCATCTCCGTTCCCGCATGCGCGAGGTGTTCGACGCTCCCCGGGAGGCGGAGGAAATCGGGCGGAAGGCGCGCCGCTCCGTCCTGGCCTCGAGGGATTGCGAGGAGACCGCCAGCTGGATCCGGCGACGGGCCCGCGAGATCGTCTCGCCGGACGCCGCCTCGAACCGCCGGGTCGTCGCCGTCGACGTGCGCTGCCTGTTCGACTCCGACACCCGCGATCGCGGGATCGGCCACTACACCGAGCAGCACCTCCTCGCGTTGGAGCGGAATTCCCGCGACGTCCGCTTCCTCTTCCTCGCTCCGGAGGGGGCGAATCCCGCCCTGGTCGGGGAGCATCTGCGCAGCGGGAAGGTGGAACTGGTTCCCTTTTCGCGGTTCCGACCGGAATCGGCCGACATCTTGCACATTCCCGATCCGATGGGAAATTGCGAGGGGAGGATGTCCCCCTTCTCGATTCCCTTCCAAGGCGCGAAGACGACGGTCTTCTACGATCTGATCCCGCGCAGGTTCTATCTGGATCACTGGCCGCAGGACATGCGCGACACCTATACGGCGCGATTGGAGGAGGCTCTCCGTTTCGACGGCACGCATCTGTGCATCTCCCGGAGCACCCGGGAGGATGTCGTTGCCGAAGGGGTCGACCCCGCCAGGGCGAGGTGGATCGGAGCGGGGCTCAACCTCGAATCCGCGGCGGTTCCCCTGTCCGACGGCGAGACCGATTCCCTCCTGCGGCGACTCGGTGTTCGCGGAGCCTTCTTCCTGCAGGTCGGAGCTCTGGATGCCCACAAGAACTTCCAAGGATCCCTGGCCACCTTCCTCGCGACCCGGGAGAAGATTCCCTGCCAACTCGTGGTCGTGGGACGCAGGAAGAACGCAATCGGCTGGTGGGAACGAGTCTGCCGGGAGAAGGGGATCCCCGATGTCGTCTTCGCGGATTTCCTGCCTCGCCGCGAATTGGAGGCGCTCTACCGGCGAGCCGCCGCACTCCTGTTCCTCAGTCGCATCGAGGGCTTCGGATTCCCCGTCCTCGAAGCGATGGCCGCCGGTTGTCCCGCGATCACCTACGACAATTCCTCGTTGAGGGAGGTCGGAGGGGAGGTCGCCTGCATCGCACCCGACGGGGATGAAGTGTCCGTCGTGAGGTACATGCTCCAGTTGCTCTCCGATCCCGGGGAGCGGGAGCGGAGAAGCCTCGCGGGAAGGGAGAGGAGTTCCCTCTTCTCGTGGGACGACGTCGCCAGGAGGACGCTGGAGGAATGGGGTTGGGGAGACGAGAGCGGGGATGCACTCCCGAAGGATCCGGTCGCGTCCGCCGACGTCGTCTGGGCGGCCCCCGTGTTCGATCCGAGCGGCTACGGGGACGAGGCCCGCGGATTCCTGAGGAATCTGGGCGGCTTCTCGGATCGGGTGGCCGTGCGTTCCATCGGTCGGACCTCCGAGAGGTTCCGGCAAGGGATGGACGTTGCGGACCGTGGGCGGTTCGACGCCATGGTCTCCCGGGAAAGCCGTTCGGGAGCGACCCTGGTCGTTTCCTTCCCCGCCGGTGGATTCCGAAGGTTCCCCGAGATGGGGACGCACGTCGGAAGGACGATGTTCGAGACGGATTCGATTCCCCGGGAATGGGTGTCGGCCTGCGAATCCCTGGACGAAATCTGGGTTCCGACGGAATTCAACCTTCGCACCTTCCGGGGAGCCGGCGTGCGGAAACCTCTTCTCAAGATTCCGGCGGGGGTGGATGCCGAACGCTTCCGACCCGGGCTGGAACCTCTCGATCTCCCGGGCCCGAAGGCGGGCACGACGTACTTGTCCGTCTTCGAATGGACGGCGCGCAAGGGGTGGGACGTCCTGCTGGCGGGATGGGCCGAGGCGTTCGGCCCTTCGGACGATGTTCGATTGGTCGTGCGAGCCTACCCGCCCAACGCGATCGAAGGGGATATGGGTCGCTGGGTCGAGGAGCGGATCGAGAACCACCTGGCCTCGATCGGGACCTCGAGGGATCGATGCGCCCCCATCGTGGTGCTGGGCGCCCAGATACCGGATTCCGACATGCCGCGCCTGTACGCCGCCGCCGACGTGTACCTCGCCCCTTCCCGGGGTGAAGGATGGGGGCGTCCGCACATGGAGGCGATGAGTTGCGGGGTGCCCGTCATCGCGACGCGATGGAGCGGGAACCTGGAGTTCCAGGACGAAGACAATTCCTGGCTGATCGATGTGGATGCTGTCGTTCCGGTCGGGGACGAGATGGAGTTCGGCATCTACAAGGGTCAGGGGTGGGCCGAGCCGTCGGTGGGGCATTTCGCCCGGCTGCTCCAGCGAACCCAACGGGATCCCGGGGAGGTCCGGGACAAGGGTGCGAAGGCGCGAGCGGACATCGAACGACGTTGGAGCTGGAGGATCGTCGGTCCTCTCGCGGCTCTGCGGTTGGAGGAGATCGGGCGCGGAGTGCCGGTGGAACGATCGGAGGTCCCTCTCCGACTGGCCGCCCTCGCCGGGGTTCCGCGCGCGCAATCGAAGGACTGGATCGAATCCGACCCGGAAGCTCCTTCCATCCATTGGGTGGGGCCCGTGTTCAATTTTTCCGGATACGCACGTTTGGCGCGGGAAGTCCTGACGGCCATCGACGGAGTCGGGTTCCGATGCTCGATCGATCCGCAGTGCAGCGATTCGGTTTGGCTGGCGGGATTGGGAGCCGATGCCGCTTCCGGCTCCCGCTGGAAGCGGATCCTGGAGCAGGAGGCGACCGGCGACGGCATCCTGATGGTTTGCGACGTTCCGCGATCGGCCCGTGGCGGAACGGACCTCCTGGAGCAGGTGAGGTCCGCCCATCCCGGGTTCCGGACCAGGATCGCTTGGACACTCTTCGAAACCGACACCCTCCCCGACGGCTGGAGTGCGACCCTCGGAGCCATGGACCAGGTCTGGGTCTGCTCCCGCCACAACATGGCGACGTTCGCCGCTTCCGGAGTGGATCCGTCCAAGCTTCGCCTGGTGCCGGTCGGGATCGATCCCGCGCCGTTCGACCGGGCGAAGGGGAATCCCTTGCCGATTCCAGGATCCGCGGCCACGACGTTCCTTTCGGTTTTCCAGTGGAATCTCCGCAAGGGCTGGGATGTCCTCCTGGAAGCCTGGTCCAAGGCCTTCGGGCCCGGAGAGGACGTCCGCCTCGTCTTGCGCTGCCATGGCTCGCCCGATGGTTCCTCCATCGAAGAACGACTGGACGCCTGGTGTTCCTCCCGGGGGATCCCACGCTCGAGTCTGGCTCCCATCGTCCTGGCCGATGAATTCATTCCCGACCAGGACATGCCCCGACTCTACGAGGCCTGCGATGTGTTCGTGCTTCCCTCGCGAGGAGAAGGGTGGGGGTTGCCCTACCTGGAGGCCATGGCCGCGGGCAGACCCGTCATCGGAGTGCCCTGGGGTGGGGCCGCAGATTTCCTCCACGAGGGATTGGGTTGGATGCTGCCCGTGGGTGGAACGGTGCCGGTCTCCGCCGAGGCCATCGCACAGAATCCGTTCCTCGGACCGAGGCATCGCTGGGCCGATCCGAAGGTGGGAGATCTCGTGGACGCCATGCGGGCGGCCGCGTCATCCCCTCTCGAGCGACGCAAGCGGGGGATGCTGGGAGCCGAGGAGGCCCGGAAGCTGTGGAGTCCCGAGGTCACCATTTCCGCGGTTCGCGCGGCCCTGGGGACGGGGGCTCCGAAGTCCTCCTCGAGCATCGAGGTCGCCAAGCCGGGGGCCCGCCCCGGGTCGACGGGGAGGATCGGGGCGCATCGTCTCTCGGGGGTGCTCGCCGACCTCGCCACCAGCTTGAAAACACAAGGCCGGCGCGTCGTGCGAGCGCCGGAGGCGCCCGTGGCATCGAGCCGGACGGTCGGCCATGTTCCACCGCGGCAGGTTCCGCAAGGGGGCGCGGCCGCGTCGGGGGAACTCTCCATCCGCTGGGAAGGCTCCCAATTCGTGCACCATTCCCTGGCGCACGTCAATCGCGAGCTTTGCCTGGGCCTGGCCAAGGCGGGACACGATCTGTCCTTGATTTCCTACGAGCCCGATCAATTCGGACCCGGGGAGGATCCCGATCTCGGGATCCTGTCCGCCTTGACCAACGCCCCGTTGGATCAGCCCTGCCAAGTCCACGTCCGCCACCAGTGGCCTCCCAATCTGAAGGCTCCCGTCGAAGGTCGATGGGTGGTGGTGCAGCCTTGGGAATTCGGGTCGCCTCCGGTGGAGTGGATGCCGGCCTTCCGCGAGCAGATCGACGAACTCTGGGCCTACAGCAGCTATGTCCGCGACCTGTATCTGCGCGCCGGGGTTCCCGAGGATCGCGTCCACGTGGTTCCTCTGGGCGTCGACGTCGAACGGTTCCGACCCGGTGTCGCGCCCCTGACGGGACTCCCGGCCAAGAAGGGGGTGCGCTTCCTCTTCGTGGGGGGGACCATCGCCCGCAAGGGATTCGACAAGCTCCTCAACGCCTGGCAGAAGGCCTTCGGCCCCTCCGACGACGTGGAGCTCCTGGTGAAGGACATGGGGGGGGCCACGACCTACAGGGGACAGACCGGGGAACACTGGGTCCGCAAGCTCCAGGAATCGGGCAATTGCGCGACCATCCACTACACCAATGCGGATCTGGCACCCGCGGAGCTTCCCGCGGTGTACGCCTCGGCCGATGTCCTGGTCCACCCCTACCGCGGGGAAGGGTTCGGTCTGCCCATCGCCGAGGCGATGGCTTGCGGCCTGCCTGTGGTGGTGACGGACGGAGGTGCCGCCGACGACTTCTGCGGGCCCGACGAAGGCTGGCGGATCCCTGCCTCCAAGGAAGTTCTTCCCGGGGGACGGGTGGGGGACACCGAGACGGTGGAACCCCCCTGGTGGCTGGAGTCTTCCGAGGAGGCCCTGGTGGATATCCTGCGCGAGGTCGCGCGGGATGCCGCGGGTCGTGCCGCCAAGGGCGCCGCGGCACGACGCCGGATCGAATCCGGATTCACCTGGAAACACGCGGTGCGGATCGCCGAGGAGCGGTTGCGTGCCGTGTCCCGCAAGCCGATTCGCAGGCTCGCGGCCCCGGGGGAGCCTCCCCCGGAAACGAAAGTCCTGCCCTCCTCCCCGGTTGTGTCGGAGACGACGGGATCCGGAGTGGACGAGACGGCCTTGGAGGCGCTGTCGGGTCTTTTGTTGCAGGTCGAGGCGGCGGTGGTGCGCAAGGATTTCCCCGAAGCCGACCACTTGTCCGGCGAGGCGCTTCAGGCCCATCCCCGGGCTCAGTTGGCCTGGTTGGCGCGTGCCATGGTGCTGCGGGGAATGGGGAAACCCGCCAAGGCGCTGCAGGCGCTCGAGGAAGGGTTGCGCTTGGGAGATGGGCCGGAACTGCGCTTCGAGGCGATGATCCTGCATCTCCAGGAAGGTCGGAACGGTCCGGCCCGGGTCCATTGGAAGCATCTCCGGGATCGCCATGCCTCCTGGCTGGAAACGCGCCGAGAGGAGTACAGATCCCAAGGCATGGAATGGCCCGGGGATCGATTCAAGAGCGGGACCAAGCGCCCCAAGGCGACTTCCCGGAAGAAGTGAGGCGCCGTTCCACCCCCGAGGAGGACCGCCCGGTTCGCAGCGAAACAGCTTCGAGCCGCGGCGAGCCTCCCGGTTCAGAAGGTCGCTCGGCCCGGGACGCCCCCCGGAATGCGGATCATCGGGCCGCAGGAATCTCCGACCCGGAATGGTTCAAGGGGTGTTCGACCAGTATCCCGCCGCCCGCATCACGCCCTCGAAGCGCGACGCGTATTTGAGCTCGTCCCGCATCAGGGCGGAAAGCTCGGTGGAGGCGTTCACCTGGTCCTGCACGGCTTTCGTGCGATCGCCGGGGTCGGGATGGGTGGAGAACCAGGAGAGGCCGCGGCCGGCCATGCGCGAGAAGAAGTCGGCGATCCCCATGGGGTGCCGCTTGGTCTTGCCCAGATAGATGGTCCCGTACTGGTCGGCTTCGGATTCGTTTTCACGACTGACCTTGAGGGCGGCCATCTGCCCGAAGAAATTGCCCACGAACCGGGTCAATTCCCCTCCCTCTCCGGTGACGGCGTCGACCAGGACCGAGATCCCGACCTGCTGGGCCAGCGCGTCGCGGTAGTGGTGGCGGGTCACGTGGGCCATTTCGTGGCCCAGCACCCCCATCACCTCCGCTTCGCTCTTCATGCTGGAGAGGATGCCGGTGTACAGATAGACGTACCCGCCCGGAACCGCGAAGGCGTTCTCGACGTCCTTGTCGATGATCGTGAACTTGAAGTTGTTGTAGTACCCGGGTCGATCCTCGGCGGGGACCCGGTCGTGGACGATCTGGAACAGGCTGTCGAGGTAGGTTTCCAGCGCCCGTTCCGCGGCGTTGGACGGCTTGAAGATGGGGAAGGAATCGGACTGGGCCCGCAGCTGGGCGTCGAATTCGCCGCCAAGCCGTTCCTCGTCGGCTTCGGAGACGAACAGCGGTGCAATGACCTCGGAGCAGGAACACTGCTGCAAGGACATGGACATCACCACAAGGGGCAGGACGAGCCAGGGGCCGCGGATGGAAACTTTCATGGTCCCAGGAAAATACTCCCTTCCCCGATCCTTGGGGTTGCTCGGCCGACCATGTTTTTCCAAGCTGGACCCAGGTGTGTGGAAGTGGTAGGATCCCCCCTGCACCATGGAATTGGACACCACCACCCTTCACGCCCGGCTTCTCGAGAACTCTTCGGAGTTCTGGTTCGCCCTGGACCGGTCCATTCGCGTGGTCGCGACCGGTCCCACCGTCGAACGTCGCCTCGGGTGGATCGAAGCGGATCTGGTCGGACGCGACTTGTCGACCCTGGTGCATCCCGAGGATTGGGAGGGGATCCGGCTGCAGCTCTCCCATGTGATCCCGTACCCGAATTCGATGATCCGCCTGGAGTTCCGCCTGCTGCATGCCCGGGGCACCTGGTCCAATCTCGACGCGACCTTCTGCAACCTCCTGGGAGTCCCGGGAATGGATTCTCTGGTGATCCAGGCCCAGGACATCACCCGCTTCAAGCTCGCCGAGGAAGCCCTGCGGTTCGCGGAGGAGAAGTACCGCGGCATCTTCGAGAACGCCGTGGAAGGGATCTTCCAGTCGAGTCCCGAGGGGCGTTTCCTGTCGGCCAATCCGGCGTTGGCCCGTCTCTACGGGTACGAATCCCCCAGCCACCTGATCCACTCCGTGCGCGACATCGCGCACGACATCTACGTGGAGGAATCCGGGCGGCCCCGGTTCCTCGAACAGATGGACGCCGAAGGCGCCGTCCAGGGGTACGAGGCGCGGGTCCGGCGCCGCGACGGAACGGTCATCTGGATTTCCGAGAACGCCCGGGCCGTCCGGGGATCCGACGACGCCATCCTCTATTTCGAAGGGACCGTGGAGGACATCACGGCCCGGCGCGAGGCGGAGGACGCCCTCCGGACCTCCCAGGAGCGCTACGCGTTGGCCGCCCAGGGTTCCAACGGCGGACTCTGGGAGTGGGACCTGGTCCTGGATCGCGTGTACTATTCCCCGCGCTGGGCCACGCTCGTCGGCGCCTCCGAGAGCGAGCTCTCCGATCGGCCCGACGAATGGTGGGACCGGGTGCACCCCCGGGACATCGACCTCCTGCGGCAGGAGATCCAATCGCACCTCAAGGGGCAGACGCCCCACTTCGAGTGCGAATACAGGATCCTCCACAAGGACGGAACCTGGCGATGGGTGCTGTCGCGCGGCATGGTGCTGCGGTCCCCGGAAGGTCGGCCCCTGCGCATGGCGGGATCGGTCGAGGAGGTCACCGCGCGCAAGCGGGTCGAGGAACAACTCATGCAGGGAGCCCTCTACGACGGGCTCACCGGATTTCCCAACCGGGCATTGCTCCTGGATCGCGCCCGCCGGGCGCTGGTCCGCTCGCGCAAGAGCGACGACATCCACTACGTCGGGGTGATCCTTCTCGACATCGACCGCTTCAAGCTGGTGAACGATTCGCTCGGCCACGAGGCCGGCGACGAACTGGTCGTGGCGGTGGGGCAGGCCATCGAGGAATGCCTCAACGCCCGCGACACCGTCGCGCGGCTGGGCGGCGACGAGTTCGCGATCCTGATGGAGGGATACAGCGACCTGTCGGTGTTCACGCGCATGACGGAATCCGTCTTGACGCGCGTGGCGCTCCCCGTCCGGCTCCGGGGCCAGGAATTGTACGTCACCATGTCCGCCGGCATCGCCATCTCCGAACGTTCCCAGGACCAGCCGGAGGACCTGCTTCGCGACGCCGAAGCGGCCATGTACAAGGCGAAGGGGCAGGGCAAGGGCCGGCACGTCGTCTACAACCCGGGAATGCACGAGTACGCGGTCGCCCACCTGGAGATGGAGAGCGCCCTGCGCCGGGGCGTCGAGCGGGAGGAGTTCCGCGTGTACTACCAGCCCATCCTCGACCTCGAGGACGGGAGCCTGGCCGGGTTCGAGGCCCTGGTGAGATGGGCCCATCCCGAGAAGGGAATCGTGTCGCCGGTGGTGTTCATCCCCCTCGCCGAGGAGACCGGTCTGATCGTGGAGATCGGCAGGCAGGTCCTGCGGGAATCGTGCCGGCAACTCGCCCACTGGCGTTCCCTCCAGGGCGGGCTCGACGACATCTGGATCTCCGTGAACATCTCGGTGAAGCAGTTCGCCCTGCACGACATCGTCGACCAGGTGCGATCGATCCTCCAGGAGACCGGTCTGCCCGGGGAATGCCTGAAGCTGGAGATCACGGAGTCGGTGATCATGGACAATTCCGCCGACGCCTCGCAGAAGGTCCTGGGCCTCAAGGAACTGGGGATCCGCCTCTCGATCGACGATTTCGGCACCGGCTATTCCTCCCTCTCCTACCTCCACCAGTTCCCGTTCGACACCCTGAAGATCGATCGCTCCTTCGTCATGCGCCTGGGGGACGCGCCCGAGCGCGCGGCGATCGTGCGCACCATCATCCAGCTCGCCCAGAACCTCGACATGGAGACCGTGGCCGAAGGGGTGGAGACCCGGTTCCAACTCGGGGGATTGCGGTCGATGGGATGCCGGTTCGGGCAGGGATTCCTGTTCGGGAAGCCGATGCCCGCGGTGGAAGCGTTCCACTGGTTCGGCAAGAGCTTCCCCATCCCGGGCAATGTGATCCTCTAGTCCTCGCCGACCCGGGTTCCGGTCTTCCGGGCCAGCTGCGTCCACTCGACGTGGAACGCCACGCGATCGCGGGCTCCCTCCTCGTCCTGGCAGAGGACGACATGGTCGCCGGGATCCGGCTGCACGAGGAAATCGCGGAATCGCACGCTGGCTCCGAGATCCCGGTGATCGAGCCAGCATTGGATCCGGGCCTCCCGTCGGCGATGGGCCACCTGGATGGCGAGCTTCTGGACTTCCCCGTCGATGTCCCGCGGGAGGATGATCCGGGCGCCCGGCTCGGGGATCAGGATCTGGAGGGGGCTTCCGGTCGATCCCGTGCAGTCGCTGTCGTCGTGGACCACCGAGGGCAGGGCGAACTTCCCGTGGGCCCGCATCAGGGCTTCGACGCCGGCGGGGAGGTTCAGCACGGACTCCATGCGCGGGGATTCGCCGGAACGGCACGAGGAGCTGACGCGCCGTCCGCTGACGGGGTCGACCGGTTCGCGATGGTGCCAAGGATCGAGAGGGGCGCCGATGGTGGAGGCCGGGGCCATCACGGCAACCGCGGGAGGGCACGCGGGCGTGTGCCGGAACCCCGTGACGGGACACGCTGCGATGGGAACCAGGTCCGGGGGCGGAGGAAACCAGATCGGAGCACCTCGGCGGGGCAGCATCGGCTGCAGGCGGAAGGCCAGGGGAGCGGCGGCGAACGAGCCTCCCAGGTGCGGGTGCCCGGCTCCGCTGGGGTCTCCCACCCAGACGGCGACCACCCAGCGCGGGCGCACGGCGATGGTCCAGGCGTCGCGGAACCCGAAACTCGTGCCCGTCTTCCAGGCCAAGGGTCTTCCCCCGGCGAAGGCGCGCCAGGCCGTCTCCTCCTCGGAACGGCCCGGAATGCGCAGGGCGTCGAGCACCAGCCAGGATGCGCCGGGGCTGAGGATGCGCCGTTCCCGCGGCGGGGCCGTCATCGCGAGGTCCTCCAGGAGGTTCCCCTCCCTGGGGGACCGGGGAGGAGGCTGGCCTTCCAAGGGGGGGCCACCGAGATGGATGGTTCGCGTGCCGCTGCGGGCCAGCTCCACGGTGGAGACCCGCCCCTGGCGTGCCAGGCCCGCGTAGGCCGTGGCCAATTCCAGGAGACTCGCTTCGCCCCCGCCGAGAACCAGCGACAGACCGTATCCTTCCGCAGATCGGTGCAGGTGTCCGAGGCCGGCCCTGCGCAACAGACCCAGGAAAGGTTCGATTCCCACTTCGTGGAGGCTGCGAACCCAGGGGACGTTCAAGGAACGAGCCAGGGCCTGGTGCGCCGGAACCGCCCCCTCGAAGACGCCGGAGGCGTTCTTGGGGCGATAGACTCCCCATCTCGAAGGGACGTCGACCAGCCATTGGTGCGGCAGGATGCGGCCTTGGTCGAGGAGGAGTCCGTACAGGAACGGTTTGAGCGTGCTCGCGGTCGAACGTGGAGCGGTGGCCAGGTCCACCGACTGGGGGCCGGCGTCCCCGATCCAGGCGCGGATCAACGGAAGGCTGTCTCCCGCGGGAACCTCCAGCACCAGCACGGACAGTCCCGGAATCCCCTTGGAGGAGAGGTCGTCCAGTTGGGCGCGGGCCATGCGGCCGACCGTGGCCTGGAGATCCTCGTCGAGGGTGGTGGTCCAGCGGTGTCCGGGAGCCACCCGAGCCAACCGGGCGAGGGCGTGGGGAGCCAATCGCGGCAAGGGATGCGGGCTGGCCGGAAGGGGTTCGGCCTTGGCGAGGGACGCGTCGAGGGAGTCGAGGTGCCCGTCCTCCTGGAGATGGTCGAGGATGGCGTCCCGACGGCGCACCAATTCCTGCCGACCGGATTCCGATCCCAGCAGCCAGGATGGGGCGTTGGGAATGGCGGCCAGGGTCGCGCACTGACCCCAGGTGAGGTCTTCGGGGGCTGTCCCGTACCAACGCCATGCGGCGGCTTCCAACCCCACGACATTGCCTCCGAAGGGGGCGTTGGCGGACCACAGGCGCAGGATGGTCGTTTTCCGATTCCAGAATTCCAGACGCAGGGCCAGGAAGGCTTCGAATAGTTTGGTGGGCAGATTCCTCGCCGGAGCCAAACCCTGGGAACGACGCAGGAGGCGCGCCACCTGCATGGTCAAGGTGGACGCCCCCTGGATGCGCCGGTGAGGTCCCAGGTTGCTGCGCAGGGCGCGCAACACCGCCCAGGGGTCGATCCCCGGATGCAGGTAGAACCTTCGATCTTCCGCTTCCAGCATGGCCTGCTCGAACCGGAACGGGATCGAATCCCCTTCCGGAAACCTCCACTGGCCGTCGCGGGCGACCGTCGCCCCCAGGAGATGCCCCCGGGTGTCCAGGATCGCGGTGGATCTGGGAGTGGGAAAGGAGCCGGGAGGGATCAGGAGGCCCCCCAGGAGACCCAAGGCCACCACCGAGGCCGCGACCCGTCTCCATCGGGACATCGGGATCATTCCGCTCCTCGCCAGGAGAAGCGGAATGCGGGAGTCTTCATGCGGTGCAACAGGGAGGACTCATCGAGAGACGATTTCGCTCCTGCCGGTGGGAAGCGTGGCGTTCCACGAGGCGTCGTACAGCGCTTCGACATGGGCGCCCGGGCGCAGGTACGATCCCTTGTAGGCCGCGCGGATCCCGAGAACCAGCTTCACGGTGCCTCCATACGGCAGCTCCAGATAGTGGATCGCGCGATCGTCGCGGATCTCCGTGCGGCGAATCCGGGGGTGATCCCACCAGTGACTGGGTTTCACCACCTCGGTGCCTTGCTCCGCGCCTTCCAGGGCTTCGTTGCGGATTTCCCATCCACCGGGGAAGATCTGGACCAGAGCGACGTTGTCCAACCGTTTGGAAGAGGTGTTCCGCACGGTGGCGATGACGCGGAAATCCTCACCTTGGGCGATCCGGGTGGGATCGATGCGGTTGCCATTGGGATCTTCGTAGCGGACGGAGAGATCGAAACCCTTCCCGGGAGGGATGGGTTGGTCGGCTCCCGGGACGGCCCGTGTGGTGAGCATGGCCTCGGCAGCGACTTGTCCTTCCATTCGGATATCCAATCTTCCATTGGCGTCCGAGGGCAGAGGGATCTGTCCGGATCCTCCGGAGATGGAGGTGGTCGACCAGGCACCGCCATCGATGCGCCAGCGCACGGGGAAGGTGCTCTTCACCTCGGCGTTGCCCTGGATCCGAGCCTGGGCCAACAGGGCCGTGCCCATCTCCTGGGTGGAATACCAGTAGCTGTAGTCGCGCAGGTCGCGTCGCACCTGGGCCATCTGCTCCAGGGCCTTGGCCTTCTCTCCGGCGCGGAACATGGCTTCCGCCAGCAACGCCCGGTCGCGCAACGGACTGTTCAGCGTGTGGGAAAGGGTGCGGACCTTGGACACTTGGCTCCCCGCCTTGGCAGCGAGTTGCTTGGCGACGTCGGGGCGTCCCGCCGAAGCGTAGGCCGCGGCGAGGGTCCATCGGTCGACATCGGACAAGGGGGCTTCCCGGAGGCGGTTCATCGCAGCCAGATCGGGTTTCCCCGCAAGGGCCAGGAGATCCAGGCGGGTGACCTGCGCCAGGGTGTCCCCGTGGTCGGCCTCGGAGCCGGGACGGAACGTCCGCGCCTTGTCGCGGATCCAGTCCAAGGTGGGGTCGAAGAGTCCGGCCGGGACGTCGTAGCCCGCTTCGCGGGCCGCCAGCATCCCGCGCATGGCCCAGAGGGTTCCCCAGGGGTAGACCTCCCCTTCGCCGGGCCACAAGGTCAGTCCGCCCGAGGGGGTCTGGAACAGCCTCAGACGATCGATCCCCGCGACCACGTTCTTGCGGGACTCCTCCTGCTTGTCCATGGCGATCCAGGGAACGAGCCGGCGCAGGAAGATCTGCGGGACGAGTCCGGAGAGCGTCTGCTCCAGGCATCCGTGCGGATAGTGGATCAGGTCTTCGATGCGGTCCTGCATCCCCACCAGGCCGGTGGCGCTGATCTCCAGGCGGTTGGATCGCGTGCCGGGGATGCCCCAGGAGGCGAGGTCGAGAGACCAGGCCATGGAGTCGTTGGGAACCAGGAAGGTGGCGCGTGTCTGCGGTGCTCCGGGGTGGCGGACCAGGAAGGCCTGGGCATCGCTTCCCTTGCCGGCGGGGGAGGAGACTTCCACGATCGCGGTGGCCTGGCCGATTCCCCCGGGTGCGCGGATGGGAAAGCTCACCAGGGCGTCGCCTTCCTTGGCGAATTCGACGGTTCGTGTGGTGGGGCCCACCACCTCGATGGGGCCGGTGGTCTTCAGGTGGACCTGCACCTTGCCGGGCTTGGAGGCGAAGACGGTCACGGGGAGGGTGGACTCGTCGGAGGGGGAGAGCGCACGCGGCACCGTCAGGAGGGCCATCACCGGGGCGCGCACCTTCACGGTCCGGTCCGTCGACCCGAACGCCTCCTCCTGGGAGGAGATCAGCATCATGCGCACGCTGCCGGTGTAGCGAGGGATGTCGACATCGAGATCGAGCCCCTTGGCGGGAACATCGAAGGGCCCCTTCACGACGACCATCGGCGGGAAGGGGTTGCCCTTGTTCTGCTCGGCCTTCTTCCGTGCCTCCTCTTCGGAGCCACCCACGGCGAACAGACGGTCGGTGGAGCCTCCCCAGGCGTCGATGACCAGATCGTGCATGTCCCACCCCTGTACCTGCAAGGCTTCGCGACCTTGGAAGGCCTTCCAGGGGTTGGGAGTGGCGAAACGCGTGAGGTCGAGCAGGCCTTCATCCACGATCGCCAGGATGGCGCGCATGGGCTTGCGGTTCTCCTCGCGGATGTGGATCCGGGCCGAGCTTTGCGGTTGCAGTTCCTCCGCCGATTCCAGCACGGGCTGGAGCCGTGTGGAGGGGTCGACCACGGAGACGGGGACGATGCCCCACATGCGCAGAGGGCGATCGGTGGTGGGCGGGAAGGGCTGGACCAGGGTCACCTGCAGGTAGATGCCGCCGGTCGCGTTGGTAGGGGCCTTGCCGGTCCAGCGAGTCTCGGTCTTGCGGGTCTTGATCCATTCCTGCGACAGGACGCGTTGGCCGTCCAGGATCTGGACGAGGGCTCGACCCTTTTCGCTGGAGGGGAAGGTCATGGCCAGATCCCCTCCCGGGGCGACGGTATCCTTCTCGGTGCGCAAGGTGAGGAGTGCGGGACTGGCTCCGGCCCCCGAACTCTCTCCCCATCCATTCCAGACGTTGACGAAGGTGCCCGCGACGTGGCCGGAAGGGGATTTGACCAGGATCGCGTAGCGTCCGCTGTTCTGGGGGGTGAAGGAAACCGCGGAGCCGGCGCGGGCGGATCCGGACCAGACCCGCTCGACCCCGGAACGGGAGAGGAAGCCTCGGGTGGAGGAGCCTTCCTCCCACCACCAGGTTTCGGGATGACGCCAGACCTCGACATCGAGGGTTTGATCCGACAGGGCCTTGCCAAGCGGGGTCACGGCCGCGACATCGATGCCGATTTCCGACCCGGTGGAGACCCATCCCCAGGATTCCTTGGTGCGCAGATGGACGCCCGCGTAGGAGGAATAGGGGGAGACGAGGACGCTGAACAGGTCCGTGGAGGCTTGGCCTCCCGGCTCGAAAACCCGTGTCCGCAGGGATGCGCGCAGAAGTCCGGGAGCGTTCGAGGCCTCGGGGAAGAACATGTCGAACTGGGTCCGGCCGTCCTCGTCGAGTTCACCTTCCCAGGCGGTCTCCTCCTCGGATTCGAAGGTCGAGGCGGTGGGGTCCTCGAAGGTGAACTCGCCCAGACCCTTGGGTTGGAGCTTGGCGGGGGTGAGCTGGGTCTGCACCTGGGCGCGCAAGCCCGCCGCCGATCCACCCGAGAGCCAATGGGAGGCCAGGGACACCCGGCGCCCCTCGGTGGAGCCTTCCCCGAGCACCTTCGGAGCGTCGATCTCGATCTTGAGACGATTGGGACGGACGGTCTGGACCAGGACGGGCAGCTCGCGGCTGGCCGGACCGGCCTCGGCGGTGAGGGTCCAACGCCCCGTCGGATCGTCGACGTGGGTGGCGGTGCGCCAGGCGAACATGCCGTCGGGTGCGGCCCGGACCACGGTGGTGCGCGCGGTGCGACCGCGAGGGTCGCGCAGGGTGAGTCGCAGGGGGACGCGCTCCATGCGACGGCCATCGGCGCCGCGGACGATGCAGCCGAAGAAGATGGAGTCGCCGGGGCGGTAGACGCCGCGCTCCGACCACGGGAACAGACGGATTCCTTCGGGGCGGGATTCCCCGCCGACGTCGAACCGGGACAAATTCCGGGCCTCGCCGTCCTTCAGGCGCAGCCAGGCATGCATCTCCTTGTCGTCCTTGCGGCCCTGGGCATGGATCACCACGGCCTGTCCCGCTCCGGGGAGTTCCACGACGCCCTCGCGGGTGGTGCGGCCGGAGGAAACGATTTCGTCGTCGGATCCGAGGGCTTCGACCTGGACATCGCGCCAGGGCTCGGCGGTGATCAGGTCGTGCGTGGCGACCACCACCCGGCCGCCGGGTTCCTTCCACGCCAGGAGGCCCAGGTCGGAGACCACGACGTTCCGGCGCACGGTCGGGGCCCACCATCCCTGCCAGTAGCTTTCCTTGCAGGGGTTTTCGCGGTCGCGCCAGTTGTAGGAGTAGTCCTCGTCCTCTTCCCCATCCCCGTTGGACTCCTCGGGGCGGTCGTCGTTGGACTCCGTGCATTGGTACAGCATCCCCGCCCGCTCGCGGATGAGCTCCACCGTGAACAAACCCGATCCGTGCTGGTCGAGGATGGCCTTCAGGTCGATGGCTCCCTCGAAGGCCTGGTCCTGGCGGGCTTGCAGCGAGATGACCCGTTCCCACACGACGCGCCCGGGGCGACGGCGCCCGTCGCGGGATTCGTCGAGGGAGTTGTCGTCGAGGAACTCGGGGACGTTGGCGGGGGTCATGCGCGAGACCCGGACCCGGACCATGCCGAGGTTCATGGAGCGGAAGTGGATCTGGTTGCCGGCTTCGGAGGTGAGCACCGCCCCCTTCTCCGACCAGCTCACGGTGGGTTTCAACCCCTTGAACGCGTGGGTGTAGCGGGCCGTCGATCCGCCGACGTTGATTTCCAGGGTCGCGTCCTTGCCTTGGGCGTCCCAGCTGACCAGGGCGGTCTGGCCGTCGAGCTCGTGCCGCAACTGCACTCCGCTGGAGCGGGAGACATCCAGCATGCCGCGGAGGTCGGAGCTGGTGCGCGGCGCGTTGGCGAGCAGCACGCGGAAACCTTCGCGGCCGTTGTCGGTGAAAGCCTTGGTCCAGATCGCCTGGCGGGTCCGGGGATGCTCCGGGCAGTCCAGGCGCAGGGAGAGGTCCTCGTCGAGTCCTCCTTCCCCCGCTTCCACCAGCAGCTCCACGCTCCCCTTGCCGAACCGGATCTTGCCGATTTCGATGCGCGCCGAGGCGGGCCCGGTCCAGGTCCATCGCGTGTCGAGGTTGGATCCGCCCTGCTTGGCCGACAGGTCCGGGATGGACGTGTCGGACGGGGCGTCGGTGAAGGTGACGGAAATCGTCACCGAGGCCTCGTTTTCGTTCTCCGTCCAGGAGACGGGCTGGAGGTCGGCGGTACGGGGGGCGGAGGCGAAGAGGAAGGCGTAGGCCGGGACGGACTTGTCGCCGGTCAGTTTGGCCAGATCGAGGACCGCCCGGTACCCCTTGCCCGGTTCCAGGTCCTCCTCGGGATCGAAGGCCAGGGTCTGATTGTCCTTCCACCAGAGCCGACCATCGAGGTTCGGGGAGATGTCGAGCCATTTCCCGTCGGCATCCTTCCCGACTTCGTCGTCGGCGGCCCAGGGGGAACGGAACCGGATCTCCAGATGTCCGCTGCGGGGAACCGCTCCTTCCGAGGTCCAATCCAGGACGTTGGCGACCCGATCCTGGTCCTCGGGGGACAACTCGGAGGGGACCACGACGGGATTGCGGCAACCCATCGTCGCGAGAGTCGCGAGAGCAAGGAGGAAACGAAGCGGTCGGGAGCGGATCATCGGGCGGGACTCCAGGGTGATCGCTCCTCTTCGGTTTCGGGGGGAGCGATGGGCAATGCTGAAATTCTAGCTCATCGGCGACGCCGGGGGAACGGGGATTCCCGGGTGCCGTTCGATCGGGATCACAAGCTGTCGAGAAGCCTCTGCTCGGCACGCGTGAGCAGGGTGTCGTGACGCGGCATGAACTCGTGCACGATCCTCCAAGCCGTCCTCGCGTCGCCCACCGCCCGGGAGGCGATGGCGAGATCGCGCAGCTGTCCGGAGTGCAGTCGGGCGGGAAGCTCCTCCAGGGCTTCCAGACGGGCCTCGCGGAAGCCGGCCGAGTCTCCCCGACTCACCAGGTACTGGAAACGGAAGAGGTTGGCCTCGGGGGTGCGGGTCCGGGAGTCCAGGATCTCCTGGTTCACAAGATCGGCCACCATTCCGAAGCGCCCCCCCAGCGTCCAGGTCCAGGGGGGGGCGGAGGCGGGAAGCCAGCCGGTCAGGACCATCCGCAATTCGGCGGAATCGAGGGGGACGCGGCATTGCATCCACTGCAGGAGCGGCAGGACGGCCTGGGAATCGGCGTCCATGCGGGCCCGGAGGTCGTTGATGGCGGGTTTGCGAAGCGCGAAGGCCCCGTCTTCGAGCAGATCCTGCGGATAGAGGACGTGGCCGAAGGTGCGCGGGACGATGCGCGCGTGCTTTTTCGCGTAGAAGGCCTTCTCGGCCTGTCCGTCCACGACCGGATCGAATTCCGAGTTGCGTCGGCGCCCTTCGACCAGGGGGCGGATGGTCGACTCCTTCCACAGCAAGGTCCCCAGCGAGACGTCGGAACGGCGCATGCGGAACCTCGCCAGCTCCAGGGAGTCCTCGGCATTGGCCAGGTTGGTGTCGTCGGCCTGCAGGGGCGAGGCGGAGGCGGCGATGACCATGTCCTGGGTGGAGGGGACGAAGTGCAGGCGCAGGTGGGGAAATTCGTCGGACAAGGCGGCGAGGATCGACAGCAGCAGGGCGTCTTCGAACTCGTAGGTGTGGATCCATTGGATGAACACACCGTCGGAAGCCAGATGGGACCGGATCTCGCGGTAGAACTCCCGCGTGAAGAGGCTGGACACCCCGGCCACCCAGGGGTTCGAGGGCTCCGAGACGATCACGTCGTAGGGACGGGATCCCGTCGCGAAGAAGATGCGCGCGTCGAGGAAGTGGATGGCGAAGCGGGGATCTTCGTGGATGCGTCGATTGAAGGGGTGGAACCACTTGGATTGCAGCCACATGGCCTTTTCGATCTCGATGGCATCGAGATGCTCCAGCCGGGGATCTCCCAGCATGCGATGGGCCGTCATGCCGCTCCCCAACCCGATCAGGGCGCCCCGCCAGGGCCGATGCACGTACACCCTCGCGGTCCAGGCGGCGAGGTTCTGGGTGAGTTCGTCCGACAGCCTGGCCCGGGCGGGTTGGGCACGGTCGAGGGAGGCGTCGGGTTTCCCGTTGGTGCGGACGGAGACGTTGGTTCCGATCTCCTGGGCGGTCACTGTGGCGGTGCGGCCGTCGATGCGATGGATGATGGTGGTGGGAAGCATCACCCGCCATCCCCGGTAGGCGCCCGCGATCAGGATGTGGTTGTCGGGCTGCAGGATCCATCCCCCCATCACTACGACTCCGGCCAAGGCGATTCCCAGGCGGGGGAGAATGCGCACACCCGCGAGGAACGGAAGCAGCGCGAGCGCGAGGAGGAGGTCGATGGTGGCCCCCAGGGCGACCAGACGCGTGAGACCCAGAAGCGTCATGAAGACCAGGCTTCCGGTGGCGGCTCCCAGGATGGCACCGAAGGTGTTCCAGGCATACACCCGACCGGTGAAGGATTCGTCTCCGTGGCGCTGGCACAGGAAGCGCGTGGCCAGAGGCAGGGTCATGCCGGCGAAGTACGCCGCGGGGATCATGACGGCGGCGGCGAACAGGAATTGCGCGAAGGCGTGGAAGGGCCAGGCTTCCACGGAGCGCACCAGGACGCGATTGAGGTGGTTCGAGGCGCGGAACAGCGGCTCGTAGAGGAGGATCGGGACCAAGGCCGAAGCCGCCATGGCGGCCTGGGCCAGAAGCAAGGCCCGCAAGGGATCCCGGGGAGGGCGGCGATGCATGTGCCGCGCACCCAGGGCGAGCCCGAAGACGAAGGCGCCGATCATCAGGTCGAACGCGTGGGTGCTGGAACCCAGGAGCAAGGCGAGGAAGCGGATCCAACCGATCTCGTACAGGAACGAAGACAACCCGGTGGCGAAGGCCACCGCCAGGACCACCCAGGTGAGCCGGTCCGGGGGGAGGGAAGGAGACGACGCATCCGGTGATGGGGCGGAGACGGGAGGTGGAAGGGGGGCGGGGGACTCGATCTCGGAGGGCGATGGAGGATCCGGGATTCCCATCAGGGGGAGATCCGGCTCTTCGGGCGCGCTTTCCGCGGTGGAGGCCCGCCGGAGGTCCCGCACGACCCACCAGGCGCCGAGGGCTGCCAGGAGGTTCATGCATCCCGCGAACCACAAGCTTCCGCGGGTTCCCAGATGGGGGACCAGCCAGTAGGAGGCCAGCACCGCTCCCAAGGACGCGCCGAGGGAATTTCCGAAGTACAGTCGGGCGATGGAGTCCCTGCCGCCATCCTGCGCCAGTCGCATCAAGCCTCCGGCGGCCAGGGGGAAGGTCATCCCCAGGAGCATGGCGGGGGGAAGGGTGGCCAAGGCACCGGTGGCGATGGCGACCAGGGTCGAAAACCCGATCCCGTGGCCGGCGAGCAGTCCCGAGTCGAGCAGGCCGTCGCGCAGGAACAGGAAGACGGGGTGGAACAGGAAACCCGCGCAGGCGATGCCCACCTCGACCTGGACGTAGGTGCGCAAGGGGTTCCCGAGCCGAGCCAGCAACCGGGAGGCCACATGGCTTCCCAGCCCGATCCCTCCCATGTAGACGACGAGGGTCAGGACCTGTCCGTAGGCCGCATGGCCGAGGAGTAGCCCCAGGTAGCGCGCCCACAGGGATTCGTGGACGAGTCCGGCGATGCCGGAGAGGAGGAAGAGAAACTGGAAGACGGCGGCCGGCGAGAAAGGCATCCGGGAAAAATGCCTCCTGGTTCCCGGGATCGCGGTCGTATCGTCCGGAATCCGACCTTGTCGGATTCCGGACGGCGACGGCCCCGCGGCGCGTCGGAGGGTTCTTCCTAGGCGGTGGGAGGGTCCGGATTCCGTCGAGGCTGCGGGAGAGGCCGGCGTTCGAGAGCGAGCCCCCTCCACGGATTCCGCCGGGAGGTCCAGCCGATGGCGACCTCACCCGTCACACCAGGCTGGTCGAGGTTCGCGGAGGGGCCTGGGTCACGACGGGTTTCGGCGAGAGGAGACGTTTCCAAGGAGATGCGGGCGTGGGTGGAATCGTCTTGGACCGTGCGTGAGGTGTCGGCGCGCGAGGAGTCCGGATAGAAGGCGGAGTCGGAACGCGCGGAGTCCTGTTGGAGGGTGGTATCGGAACGCGAGGAGTCCGGATAGAAGGCGGAGTCGGAACGCGCGGAGTCCTGTTGGAGGGTGGTATCGGAACGCGAGGAGTCCGGATGGAAGGTGGAGTCGGAACGCGCGGAGTCCTGTTGGAGGGTGGTATCGGAACGCGAGGAGTCCGGATGGAAGGCGGAGTCGGCGCGCGTGGAGTCCTGGTAGAGGGTGGTATCGGAACGCGAGGAGTCCGGATGGAAGGTGGAGTCGGACCAGGTGGAATCGAACCCCGAGGAGTCCGCAGGAAGGATGGAAAACGCCAGGGAATCCCGGACGGATCGACCGTCCGCGCCTTCCAGACGAACCTCCAACCATCCCGCACCGCTTTGCCGGGGAGCGGGAAGGTGGATCACGAGTGAGGTGTCCAGGAAGGAAAACCCTTGGAATCGATTCGCGGGAAGCGAATCCATCGGGATCGATCGTTCCACGGTACCGAGTCCATCGTGGAAGCTCCAATGCAGGGCGCGCGGCCGGGAAGGTCCGGAGGCTACGGAGACCTCGAAGTGGAATGCCTGGCCGACCCGGATCGGAGACGGGATGCGCGGCCACCCCAGGAAGAGCGAGTCGAGGACCAGTTGCCCCATGGAGATTTTCGCCCAGGCCGGTTTGCCGCTGTCCCCGTCCAGGGTGTGGATCCGCAAGGTGTACAGCCACTCTTGCGCTTCGGTGGAGAACCAGGATGAATCGACGAACCTTCCGGAAGTGGAAATCCCCAGGGAGACGGGGCGCGCGGAACCATCCACGGGTTCCCTTTGGAGACGGACGTAGCGGAAATTCTCGATGGCCGGAAGGGCCCAGGTGAGGGTGACCTTCCGAGTGGTCGAATCCACACTCGCGCGCAGGGAATCCACGGGGGGGATTCCGGCGAAGAGCAGTTCGACGTCTCCGACATCCACCATGGTTCCCGCCTTCGCCTGGATGGTGGTCGCCGTGGTGGTATACCCGGACAGGGAGGTCGAGAGCCGAAGTCGGAAGGAGCCCGAGGCGAGGCCGTCGATGAGGAATCGCCCCTGGCGATCGACGTTCACCAACTGGTCCGTGCCCATCACCAGGATGGTCACGCTCGCAGGATTGTCTCCACCGGTCATGCGGACTCGCCCGGTCACCTTCGCGGCCTCCCCCAGGGTGTCGGATTTGGGGTTGATGCGCCCGTTGGAGGTGTAGAGGGAGTCCTGCATGGCCACGAGATCGCCTTTGCGGGCGACCAGACGGTAGATCCCCTCGGGAAGTTCGGGAATGTCGAACTTCCCCTCTTCGTCGGTGAGGGTCTGCATCGACGGGGTCTTGCCGGAATCGTCGCGGCTCCAGGCCTGCACGACCGCGCCGGAGGCGGGACGGAGATCCGGCAGGTAGATCGTCGCCATCTTCGCGGAATGGTTGTTCTCGTCCATGGTGCCGGTGGCCTGGTCGGAGTCGCACCCCTGCAGGGAAAGCAGACCGAGCGCGAGCATCGCGATCCGTGGGGAGGATTTCATGGGGAGGTCTCCTGGAGCATGGGGAAGAGTTGGATGCCCAGATGCACCATCCGGGTGGCGGGCTCGGTGTCCTTGTGCACGATGGAACGGACCTCGGCCCGGAAATGGGCGAGTCGGCGGCGCAGCATGGTTTCCGCCTCACCGGAGATGGCCAGGAAGGCCGCAGAGGTGTCCCGTGCGCCTTCGGGCAGATCGGACAGGAGGGCGTCGCGAGCGAGGGCGAGGCAATCGAGCTGGTGCTGGCGAATGCGCTCGTCCCGCGCGGGAGCGCCGCTGGTGAGGATCCTCTGGACGGGTTTCCAGATTCCGTCCGGCCGTCGGGCGATCATGCCCATTTCCTTCAGGAGTTGGAAGCTCGCCCGGATCTGTCCCGGAGTGAAGCGGGGGGTGAGTCGACGCGCCAATCGAGCGGGATTCTCCCCGTCCCAGTCGATGGCATCCAGCGCGCACCGCAGCGCGGCGTGGTGCCAGTCCCGGTAGTAGTCCCAGGAGGCCGCGTCCAGGTTGGATTGCGGGGTCCGGTTCAGGCGCACCAACTGCTCGTAATGCATCTCGCGATCCGCGGGGGTCGAAGCCTGGTTGAATCCGACCAGGGCGCGGAAGAATCGAGCGTCTTCCCGAGGGAGGCCCATGACCTGTTCGAACCGTTCGACAAAGGCCGGGGTCACGGTCTTTCCGCGCAGGACATCGTTGAGGAAGGAGCGGGTTCGGGGAAGTCCCAGTCTGCGGCTGAATTCGCTCCGGGAGAAGGCCGGGTCCTGGGTCTGTTTCCAGACCTGCCAGTCGGCCAGGAATTGGCGGAAGTCCGTGTATGTGTACACCGAGGGGGAATCCATGCCTCAAGAATACGGGCATTTGGAGCCCGATGGAAGTCCTCGGGTGCACATGATTTGTAGAACACCCTATCCCAGGACAGGAAACGCCTCCCCATCGCTCGTGAAGCGGTCGGGCCGCGTCCGGAATGTGAGGTGGGCGTCGATCATCCCTCGTGGCCGGGCTCCCGGGAGTCCCCCGGCGGAGGTCTTCCCCGGCCGGGCGGGGGGCGGGGTTCTCGGAGCGCGCAGGAAGGCTCCCGGGATCGCTCGCAGCTTCGAAACCGGTCAGGAGGGGGAGCGATCCCCCTCCCGTCGGAATCAGAACTTGAGCATGGTCTCGATGCGCATCTGGGGCATGGCCTTGAGGCTGCCGTCGTCCTGCCTCTGGTAGGTGGTGGAACGATCGACCACCAAGGTCAGTCCTTCGGAGAGGTTGCTGCCGAGGCGGAAGCCGTGGACCGTGTAGATGCTGTTGTCGAAGAATCCATCGCGTCCGTCGGGATCGGTGATGTCCAGTCCGATCCGATCCTTCTGCCAGTAGACCTCGGCGAGCGCGATCTTCTTGACGAAACTCGTCACCACCGACCCCAGGGCGACCTTGCCCCCCAGGGCGCGCTGATCGTGGGCGTCCTCCTTGGCGGCGAACAGGTGGGAGTACCAGCCCGAGGCGTCCACGATGTCGAAGGCGTTCCAACCGGCATTGGCGAAGTACCCCTGCAGGAGGGTCTTCTCGGACGCGTCCTTGCCGTACACGAAGAGTTCCTTGGTGATCGCCTGGCCACCGAGGAAGCGTGCGCGCTCGATATCGTAGGTCGCGTTGAAGTAGCCCGGTTGGAAGGGGCCCTGGTACACGCGGTATTCGGCACCCAGGCGAACGGGGCCGACGCTGGCCGCCGCGCCCAGGGGGATCATGCCCCAGCCCGAGGCGTCCACGACGTGGTCCTCCTCGCCGGCGATGGGCTTGGCCCAGGCGGCGTACACGGAAAGGCTCAGGAACCCCGTGTCCAGGATCGGTTGGTCGGCCTGGACCCAGATCATGGTGAAGGGTTTGCGGGCGCCGTAGGCGGCCGAGACCGAATCCTGGGCGCGACGCTGCAAGGAGTCCTCGGCGCGGTCGTAGGCGCGTTTGGTCAGGGCGACGGCGGTGTCTCCGCCGAACACCTGTTCCGGGGTGGGGCGTGGGACGCAGACGGAGGCGGAACCGGGGTCGAAGTCCATGGCATCGGGGCATCCGTCGTCGTCGCGGTCCCGAAGGCCCGCGAACTGGTTCTGGTCGCGCATCATGCCGGCCGAAACGGAGAAGCGGGAAAGGAAAGGAAGTCCCGTGGGCGCCAGCGGATCGCCGCCCGCCCGTACCGCCCACACCGGGCCGCCCCGGGAGAAGTCCTGCATGGATCCGGTCAGGCCCTCGAAGTCCAGCCCGAAGGTGCCGACGTCGTTGACCTGGACGTGTCCTCCGAGCAGCTTGTGGTCGGGGTACTGGGAGACGTTGCCGTAATTGGAGGCGACCAGGCCGTGCCCCAGGGTGATCCCCTCCAGGGCCCCGATGCGCGCGTAGAGAGGGGCGCCCGGCTTGTCCCAGCGCACGTAGTAGATCTTGCGCAGGACGCTCTCCAGCCCGTTGCGGGGAGTGTCGAAGTCCCATCCCCTTGTAGACAGATTCTGGCTTTCGTCGAGGAAGACCTCCACGTCGAAGGCCACCCCGAGCTTGCCGAATTCGATCTCCGGCTGGAAGGAGAGACGCGTCCAGGTGTTGCCGTCCATGGTGACGGTCCCGAAGGAGATCCCCGGGTGGAAGGCGAATCCGGATTCCGATCCTTCCGCCGGAGTCGTCGAGGTCGGCGACGGGGCGTCGGTGTCGGGGGTCGAAGCGGAGGGAGCCTCGGGGGCCGGCGCGGCGGCGGGGGGCTCGACCGCGGGGGCCGTCGGCGAGACGGGCGCGGGAGCCGGGGGGGGCGCGGGTGCGTCCTGGGACATGGCCGCGGCGGAGGCCAGGAGGATCGGGAGGAGGGTGGACTTCATGGAGATTCCTCGGGAGGGAGGTGTTTCGGCTCGGGAAGGGATCCGGGCACAAGCCGGTGGAGCGCTCCTCGAGCTGGTGTCGTGCACGAAGTCCACCGAGGAGAGGTGGAATCGGTGCGGGACGTTCGGGTCTCGGTCGGAAAGATCGGAAAAAGTGTACGCTTGCGGGGAGAGGAGGCTGCGATGGGAAACGACCCACGGCGCGACTTGGCCCGCCAAGTCGAAGAACTCCGGCGCCAGGCCGAAGAGGTGGGGGCGATGGTCGCCGGTCATCGGTTGCTCGAATGTCCCTCGTGCGGACTTGCCGAGGATGCATTGGCCGACCTGACCGTGCGCGTGGTCCTGCCGGAACGCCCCGACGAGGACACGGGGCTGCGGTTTTCCGCCCTGGACGACGACGAGGCCACCTGGAGTTGTCCCCAATGTGGAACGGTGTTCGCGCCGACCGACGAACCGATCTCCTGAGACGGACGGCGTGCGGCCCGCCGGAGGGCGAGCACCCACGTTCGCGGGACGAACCTTTCGTTGTCCCCGGTCGGAGGGATCAACCCTGGCGCGCGGCCGCCTCGACGCCGTTGCGCAGGATCTTCAGGCCCATGCCCTCGGATTGGGCGTCGTAGTCGCCGCGGGTCCAGCGAGGATGCTGCACCCCGCGCAGGAAGACCTCGGGATGGGGCATCAATCCGAATAGACGCCCGGTGGGATCGCAGACGCCGGCGATGTCGTCCTGGGAGCCGTTGGGGTTTTCGGGATACTCGCTGGAGCCGTACCTCAGGCAGGCCAGGTGCCCCTTCAGGATGGCCTCGCGGACCGTCTCGTCGCGGTGGATCCACTTGCCCTCGCCATGACGCACCGGCAACTCGAATCGTTCGAGTCCCCGGGTCCAGACGCAAGGGCTTTTCGGGTCGGCCACCATGGGGCACCAGCGATCCTCGAATCTCCCCGAATCATTGAAGGTCAGGGTGGCTTCCTGCTGGAACTCCTGACCCGGCGCCGGGGCTCCCTGGAGCAAGGGCAGCAGTCCGAGTTTGGTGATCACCTGGAATCCGTTGCAGATCCCGATCACATGGGCTCCGGCCGCCACGGCTTCCCGCAACTGCTCGCCGAGGTGGGCCTGGATCTTCACCGCCAGGACGCGACCGGAGGCGATGTGGTCCCCGAAGGAGAAGCCTCCGGGAAAGGCGAGGATGCGGTAGTCGGAGAGCTTCACGCGACCATCGACGATGTCCGAGAGATGGACCCTGTGGGGGGCGGCTCCCGCCAACTCGAACCCGTGGACGAGTTCGACTTCGGAGTTGATGCCGTATCCGGCGATGACCAGGACTGGAACCTTGCTCATGGAATCCTCGCGTGGCGGGGACACAGCCCCTGGAAGAGCCGCAAAAGGTACCAACAGGCGCCCTGTCTCCCCAGAAGGCCCCCCGGATTGGGCCCGGATGGACGCCCGGACGGAGTCCTCCGCCCGGGATCGGATCAGGGAATCTCCGGTGCCAGGAGGGCGATCCCCGGAGTCGCGCTTGCGGCCTGGGCCATCAACTCGCAGTCCTTGTCGCCGCGCAGTCCGCTGAAAGCCAAAGCCGCGAAGGTCCCGTCGTCGAGGAGCGCGGGCATGCCCCCTTCCCAACCGATGAATTCCGGGAGGGGGATGCCGAACTCCCACCAGTTCTTCTGGCCGGCGTACACGAGCTTCTCGTAGAGGCCGGTGGCGGTCCGGGTCAGCTTCACCTGGTTCACCTTGGTCCAGGCGACCATGGCCGACTGCCGTTGCCGGACGGGATCCGTCCCCCAATACCGCCCGAAGACCTCTCCCGATTCGTGGACCGCCACGAAGACCAGGTTTCCCTGGGCGATGTCCCGGTCGAGCGGCTCGGCCAGGAAGGTGTCGAAACGGGCCTCGAGTTGGGTGGCGAAGGCGGCGAGAACCTGGCGGAAATGGTCGCCGGAGGACGGGGCGATCACCAGTCGGCCTCGACGTCCCCGCCGGTGCGCTGCCGGGAGGTGGAGGTGTAGGCGTGGACCTCGAAATCGTTCCCGTCGGGATCTTTCATCCAGATCTGCCAGGTGTCGTCGCAGCCCTTCTTGGCCGGGGTGTGGGGGATCCCTTCCTGGGCGAGGTGCGCCATCACGGCGTCGAGGTCGTCGGTCTCCAGGCAGAAATGGCGGAGACTCCCCTGCGCGGTGGGGGTGCGCGCCGGATCCTCGAACAGCTCGAGGAACTGGTCGGGAGCGATCTCGAGGTAGGCTCCGAAGAGCTTGCCGTCCCGTGTGAATCGGAACTTCGTCGAGAACCCGAGTCGGGAATAGAAGGCGCAGGACGCGGAAAGATCCGCGACGTGGAGGCAGACATGAGCGAGTCGACTGAACATGGCGGCAAAGCTAGGACGCCCGGGGGGTGTCGAATCCCGCGTCGGATCATCTCCGCAAGCGGGGTCATGTCCCCGACGACCAGGCCAGGGCGGAAGGCGCTTGCGCCTGGAGGGAGGGGGAGGCGGATCGCCCGCGGCTCACCGCAGTTCCGTCGCTCCGATCCCCCAAAAACGGATGTCGTCGATCCAGAGTTCGGTCCCGTATTGCATGAACAGGGAGAACGTGGTCACTCGCGGGGCGACGGAGGCCCATCCCAGGGACCAGGTATCCGGGGCGTCGAAATCGGAGGGGCTCACCCGGTAGTGGCGCCACGCGGTGTCGAGTTTGATCGCGACCCAGGCCTTGCTCTTGTCGAGAGTGTCCCGGCTGTCTTCGAGGGTGATCCGGAGGGTGGTCTTGCCGCGCGCCCGGAAGGTGATCGAATCGAGCAGGTTCATCCGCTGCGGGCGCGTCCCCAGATGCGTTCCCGCCAGGGCCCAATTGGAGGGCAGAGGAAGGTTCCAACGCAGGTGGAGCACGCGGGATCGGGGGCCGAGGCTGTCGATCTCGACGGCGGATTCGATGGGTTGGCCGGGGCCGGGCAGATCCCACTTCGCGCCTCCTTCCACCCCGATGTACCAGTTGTTGCACTGGCAGGGCAGGGGAGCGAACAGGGAGTCCTGCTCGAAGTCGGCGAGCAGGATGGAGTTGATGCGGGCGCGAAGCTGGGGGGAAACCCCGTTCCAGGTCGCGGTGGAGTCGGAAAGCCGGAAGGGGATCCTCTCCCCGTGGTGGACCAGGAGCTTCCGGCCTTTCCAGAGGATGGGGCGAGGAAGACGGACCCAAAGGCTTGCGCGGTGCTCCGGCTCGTTCCACTCCCGGATCTGGAAGGGAACGGAGGACGTGTCGTCGAGTTGCACGCGAAGATCGGCGCCGCCCGGCAGGGCTTGGCTGAAATTGATTCGGGCGGCATCGAGGTTCAGCAGGAGAGGATACGCTCCCGTGTCGGGGCGCTCCTGCCCGAAGGCCGCGGAATCGATGGAGATCACCATCGCGGTGAGCACGTTGTCGGTGGAGGTTCCGTTGTTCCCGGAAACACGATCCCCCGAATCGCACCCGGGAAGCAGGGCGACGACCGAAGCGAGCACAAATGCCGTGGATGCGGTGGATCGCGTCATCGCGAAGCCCGACGGCGGCGCGGCGCCCTCTTCACCTGGGTCAGGGGAAAGAGGACGGTCTGGAATTGGAAGACCTGGTCGGCGGTCCGGCTTTCGCTGGAAAGGCGCAGGAGCGAATCCCGCAAGGCCCGGATGCGGGCACGCGCTTCCGGGAGGTCGGTCATGGCGAGGGTGATCGTGGCCGAGGAAACCTGGCGATGGTCGGGAGGGTGGCGATCGATGGCCTCGGCGGCCATGCGCATCATCTCCTGCTGATGGGCCCGGATCACCTTCGGGTCCACCGCGGGGCCGGCTTCGACGTAGTCGTTGACCAGCGCCCAGCGCCCGTCGGGTTCCCGTCGGATGAGCTGGAGCTTTTCGAGCAGGGCCAGGGACGCACGCGCATCCTCCACGCCGATGGGTGGATCGAGCTGGACGGCGGCTTCCTCCGCATCGAGGCTTCCGTCCAAGCCCAGCAGACCACGAAGGGCGACATGGTGCCAGCGCCGGAAGTATTCGACGGTTTCCTTCTCCAGGGGCATGGCCTGGGTGCCTTGCATGGAAAGGAGGTGTTCGAGGCACTGGGTGCGTTCACGGGTGGAACGGGTCTTGCCGAAGCGCACCAGCGTCCTGAAATAGTCCTCTTCCCGGGCATCGAAGCGAAGGTAGCGAATCCACGCGTCCACGGAGGCCTCGGAAAGATGGCGATCTCCCTGCATCACCTTGATCAGCAGGGAGTGATCCATGTCGGTGCGTTCGGCGAGGAACCGGTAGGACACGAAGGAATCGTGGGCCTTCCGTTCCTCGTAGAAGGCCCGAAGCCATTCCCGGTAATCCAGGTGACCGATCAATTGAGGCATCCCTATAGGATACCTTCCCGGAGCGGGATCCATGGTCGGGTGCGACCGGACTTCGGGGACAGGACGTCACCACGAAGCGCTTCGCCCCGAGGAGGACGGGGACGTTCCTCAGAGCCCGAGTTGTGCTCCCAGGAGTCGGCGGGCGTCGGCGAGCTCCGATTCCAAGGCGCGGTTGCCGTCTTCCCAGGCGGCCAGGGAAGGGGCGTGGGGACTCTTGTCCTGGTTGCGTTCCACCACTTTGCGGACTTGGGCCTGCCAAATCGGCAGCACGGTGGAAATCCGGGAGAAGGGGCCTTCGAGGAGGGCCCTCTGG
This sequence comes from Fibrobacteria bacterium, assembly GCA_020633825.1. Lineage (GTDB taxonomy): Bacteria > Fibrobacterota > Fibrobacteria > UBA5070 > UBA5070 > UBA5070. The sequence continues at coordinate 1,122,019 of JACKCV010000001.1, forward strand.
CGCGAGCGATAGAGTTCGTCCCAGGAGGCCCAGGTGCGGACGAGTTTGTCGCAGGCAGCCGACCGTTGACGCCAATCCTGCCCGTAGTTGCGGCAATCGTGGGAGGTTTCCCCGAAGGCGTCGCGCAATTCCACGGCATTGAAGGTGTCGGGGGTGGCGACATCGCGGAGCATGTGGTCGAGATCCCACGGAACCAGGTGGATCTTGGAGGTGGAGGGCTCCTCGTACCAGAAGAAGTTGTGGGGGCGGGCCCGGGAGGGGGAGGTCTCGTCGAGGGCGTACCAGTGGAAGGGACCGTCGTCGTCGTCGAGGGCGTAGGAGACGGCGGCCAAGGACAGGATCTCCTCGGGGATCATCCATCTCTCCACGAGATCCCGGAGGGAATCCGGGGATCCCGTGGCGGCCAGGGCCCGGGAGAATTCCGGCAGATGGCCCTGGAACGGGTCGTCTTCGTTGGTGTGCAACGCGCCCATGAAGGCGAAGGTGTCCGCGGCGGTGCCGTCGTGGAGCAGCGGCCAGATTTCCTTGTAGAGGTTTCCGGTGCCATCCTGGAAATGGGTGCGGGTGAATCGCCCGTCGATTTCCTCGACGTGCACGTACAGTCCTTCGTACTCCCCGTTGATCCACAGCTCGACATGGACGACGCGTGGGGCGCTCACGCCCATCTGCCGGTAGAACCAATAGCCGATGCGTTCCACCATCTTCGATGGATCGTTGTTCATCGCGTGCAGCTGGAATTTCTTCAAGCCGTGGAACGTGGTGTCGGGATGGGTCCGATTCACCTTGACCTTCATGTTCAAGGGGCAGACCTTGGGCCCGCCTCCCCAAGGACCGTTTTCGACGCATCCGTACCAGGCTCCTTCGTTCCCCTTGTAGCGGATGCCGACACCTCTCATGGTGTCCCCTTCCACGACGAGGGTTCCGCCGACGTAACGCTCGGCGATGGGGTCGGCATCGAGGACAGCGAGACTTTCGGGATCCAGGAGGAGATCGTAGCGCCGGACGGTGTCGTCCTGGAACAGGCGTGCCGCCAGGAATGTTTTGGAGGTCGAATCGATCGCCACCGGTTCGGGGGCCTGGGGGGGAGCGGAGACGGAAGTGGTCGACTCGGAGCAGGAACAGACCAGAAGCAGAAGGAACAATCCGCAGATCCGCGGGTGAGGGAGGGCCATGATGGGGAATCCTTCCGGGGCGATGCCGCACCGACTGGGCAGGGTGATGGTCGGCAGGGTGGGCGAGCTCGATCAAAGATGGAGTGGAAGCTCCATCGAAGTCTAGTCCTTCGTCGCAGGGAATCTCGAGATGGTTCACCGGAGAACCAAGCGGGGGAAAGGGCCATCCCCTCGACGGCCCCGGCGGGGGGGGGCATCCTTTACGAATTGTAAAGATGCCGCCCCCGGAATGGCTCATCCACCGCGACCGGGTCGGCATAGGTTCCCAGACAGGTGGGGAATCCCTCCGATCCGATCCCGGGAAGTCGAACCCCGGGGATGGAAGGGGGGCTTCCGTCCGACGTATCCGGTTTTCCCAGGCATCCATCCGACTCGCGTGGATCGTGTGCTCTCCATCCGGAGGGGAGGCCGTCCTTCGAACAGGAACGAACAGGAATCCTCATGAACAGTTCACGCTTCCGTGCATGCCTTCGAGCCTTGGCTCTTCTTGTGGGGGGCGTGGGAGGAGTCGGATCCGCATACTCCGCGGTGCAGGCGACCTACTACGTCTCCCCGCGAGGATCCGACGAGAATCCCGGAACCGAAGCCATGCCGTTTCGGACCATCGCCAAGGCCCGGGATGTCGTCCGGGAGTCCAAGGGGACCATGACGGGGGATGTCGTGGTCCGCCTGCGCGGCGGGACCTACGTGTTGACGGAACCCGTCGTGTTCGGGCCGCGGGATGGCGGAAGCGACGGCCACTACGTCCGGTACGAGAACTACGGGGACGAAACCCCTCTGCTCACGGGGGGGCAGCCGATCGAAGGATGGACCATCCACGACCAGGGGCGCAACATCTGGAAATCGACCGGGGTCACCCGGAGGTTCCGCCAGATCTACGTCGACGGGACCAAAGGCATCCGGGCGCGTCTTCCCAATCTCGGCAACGGGGGATCCCCCAACTTCTACCGCTTGACCAAGGTCGACACGAACGGCAGAGCCCTGAACATCGCCAGCTCGTACGTCTCCGATTGGAAGAACCCGACCAAGGTCGAGATGCACCTGATGATCGCCTGGGCGGATGCGACCTTGCGATTGGCCTCCACGACCAACATGGGCAGCTACACCAAGGTGAAGATCCAGGACCCGGAGGGGACGATGCTCTTCAATCGCCCCTATCCGATGCTGGGGGTGACCTTCGGCGACCGGAACAAGCAGCAGTGCTTCTACCTCGAGAACGCCTTCGAATTCCTCGACCAGGCCGGGGAGTGGTACCTCGACGAATCCGACAACGTCCTCTACTACATGGCTCGCCCCGGGGAGGACATGTCCAAGGCCCACGTGGTGGTTCCGATGCTGGAGAATCTCGTCACCATCGAAGGGTCTTCCACTTCCGACATGGTCGGATACCTGTCCATCAAGGGGCTCGCCTTCGCCCACACGACCTTCATGCGTCCGAGCCGATCGGGCCTCCTGAACCTGCAGGCCGGTCAGTTCAACACCGCGGCACCCGGAGGCAACAAATACATGCTGTGGAGGCCGAATTCCGCGCTGACCGTCACCAACGCGCACCATCTGAGGATCGAACGGAACCTCTTCGCGCAGCTGGCCGCGTCGGGAATCGATTTCATCTCGGGAACCCGCGACAACCTGATCGTGGGGAACGTGTTGACCGACCTCGGGGGCACCGGGATCACGGTGGGGAAATTCGCACAGGATACCCTGACCGAGATCCACATCCCCTACAATCCCGTCGACAAGGACGAAATCAGCACGCGCGACACGGTGAAGAACAACCTCGTGACCAAGGTCACCACCGAGATCCAGGGAGCCATCGGGATCGCCGCCGGGTATCCTCGGCACCTGGTGATCGAACACAACGAAGTGTCGTACACGAACTATTCGGGGATCTCCGTGGGATTCGGATGGACCCGGAGTCCCAACGCCATGACCGCCAACAAGATCAATTGGAACCACATCCACCACGTCTCCCAGCTCCTGGCCGATGCCGGGAACATCTACACCCTCTCCAACCAGGGATCGGGCTCCCAGATCCAGTACAACTACATGCACGACATCTCGGGTTCCCCTTGGGCCGACTACTGGATCAACGGGATCTATCTCGACGAAGGGTCCAGTGGATTCGATGTGAGCCACAACGTCTTCGCCCGAGCCCCATCGGGAATCGCCTGCAACAGCTGTGGTTCGTACACGAAATCCGACAACGAGGGCTCCGCGGCCTCCACCATCTCCGGGGCGGGGATCGAACCCGCCTACGGCGACATCAAGACCCGACTGACGATCCCGCTCGCGAATTTCCACGAGACGCCCACGGGAGTCTCCAGGGATGCCGTCGGTTCCGCCGCGAACGCCATCCCCGCGTTGCGAATCCGCGCGGGACGCCTTTCGGTCCGGACCGGGGAGACGGTCCTTTCCGTACTCGATCCGGAGGGACGGAAACTGGCGCATCGGAGCATCGTCGACCGGGAGTCCGGGTGGCGGACCATCGACCTGTCGGGGGAACGGTCCGGACGGTACGTGCTGGTCCTGGGATCGGGCGAGTCCAGGCGATCCGTGCCCTTCGTCCTGCTTCGTTGAGGCTCGGGAGCCGCCCGGACCCGGGGACGGAATCGGTTTCCCGGGATGCCCCCCCACGTCTTCGGGGGGCATCCCTCCGACGGATGGGGGGGGCGCGAGGGGACGCGGATGGATCCGCTTCCTTATCCGGATCCGAGGCGCCTCGGCGACCAGTGGCGGAGCCCGGGTGCAGGCGGGGATCGTGGCATGGAAGGACGACGTGGGAAATGGTCCGCCGTCGATCCTGTGAAAACGGTCCGAAGGGTGCGGTGCATCCAGGGAGGAGAGTGCGGTGGCCCATCGGCCATCCGAGGTTGTCGCGGATCCATCCCTGGCAGGGGGGGCGGAGGGCGCGGGATAGGAGATGCGCGGTCCGAACCGGAGAGCGAAGGGAGCCGCGCCGACTCTTGCAAGGAGAAGGAGCGGCGTTCCCCGCCGGGACTCAATGCGAAAGGAGGATCCTGCGGGATTGGGCCGGTGCGTCGTCCAGACGGACGGTGTAGATCCCGCGCGGGAGGTGCGCCAGGGAGAGCTTGGCGTGGTTTCCCGTGATGGCGACGCGTCTCACCTGGCGTCCTTCCAGGTCCGTGATGGCGAGTCCGGTCGGTCCGGCGTCGGGCCGATCGATGACCAGGGTGCGACCTTCCAGGGTGGCCCGGTGGGCGAAGACCTGTCGGGAAACCGCATCGGGGATGCTTGGAAGCGCGGTCAGCTTCGCCCCCGCCCAGTCGGCGTGGTCGTTGGTGTTCCCGTCCCCGGCATCGGTGACGACCAGGGAAAGGCTGTCGACTCCCGCGACCGGAACGTCGATGGAGAGGGGGGCTGCGCCTCCCTTGCAGACCGGGCTTTCATAGAGCTTCCTGCCGTCGCCGAACACCTGGAAGACGACGCTGCCGCCGGAGGTCTCCCCGTCGATGCCCACATCGGCCTGGAAGCTGGTGAACTTCTTGCGCAGGGCCAGGACCGTGGTGGAGGGAGCGTGCGCACCGAGCCCCTTGGAGTAGGTCTTCCCGCCGAGTTTGAGGGAGTTGCCGGCGACGCTCTTGTCGACGGCCAGGAATTTCCATCCGTTGGTCACGGAATGGATGTGGTGGTTGGACAGCCAGCGGGTGGCCGAAGGATCGATCTTTCCCGTCACCTTCAGGAGCGCCAGTCCGTGCGTGGGGACGGATACGGTGTACTGGTCCGGGATCGTCCCCAGGTCCTTCTTCTCCCAGACGTCCCGGACGCTGACGCTGCCGGGGTCGAGGCCCAGGTCGGCCCAGCGGATGGTCATGTTCGCCGCCGAGGCGGACCGGTTGAACAGTCCCACCGCGTAGGTGTCGTATTCCGTCCCCAGGGGTTTGGCCCAGGTGTGGAGATCGCCGTCTTTGCGGATGATCCGGCCCTGGATGCCGGCGGAGTCCTGGTCGATCGCGATCACCTCCTTGTTGGTGAGGATCGCCAGGGTGCTCTTGGAAATGTTGCGGATGTCGTTGCCGGCGACCAGGGGGGCGGCCATGAGCGCCCACAGGCCGAAGTGGGCCTTGTTCTCGGCTTCCGTGCGGGAGCCGTTTCCGACCTCGAGCATGTCGGGGTCGGCCCAGGAGCCCGGGCGGGTGAAGATGAAATTGTTCGAGTTTCCGTCGAGACTGGCCAGGATGGATCGACCGTACACGTTTTCGGAGGGGAACCACTTGTCGGTGATGTCGTCGGTGCTCCTCCACAGCTGGCCCACCTGGGGCATCCATTCCTCCGTGTGCCAGGCGCAAACCGAGTACATGATCCGACGCCCGGAATTCCGGAGGGCCTCGCCCATCTTCGTGTAATCGGATTTGATCTGACCCACGGGATTGCAGTTGTCGTATTTCAGGTAGTCGATGCCCCAGGAGGCGAACGTCTTCGCGTCCCGTTCCTCGTTGCCGTAGCTGCCGCTCTTGGGGATGTTCATGCAGGTCATGGAGCCCCGGTCTCCGTAGATCCCCAGGCGCATCCCCTTGGAATGGGCGTAGTCGGAGAGGCTCTTGATGCCGCTCTTGAAACGGACGGGATCGGCGATCAGGTTGCCCGACCCGTCCCGGGCGGGATTGGCCATCCAGTTGTCGTCGAGGTTCACATTGATGTAGCCCGCGTCCCGCATGCCGGTGGTCACCATCGCGTCGATGATCTGCTTGATCTTGTTCTCATCGATGTTGCCGTAGAAGATGTTCCAGCTGTTCCACCCCATCGGAGGGGTCAGGGCCATTCCTTCCTGGGCGACGGCGGAGGTCGCCAGCAGGGCCACCAGGGAGAGGGGCGAAGTGAGGATCGTGTTCCTGAGTGCTCTGGGGCGCATGGGGGGCCTCCTCTTGAATGGGATATCCGAGTATCGGTGGTGGATCTGGTTTGGACTCGTCCGGTCGAAGGAGCGCCCTCCGGGGTCGCTTTCCAATGCGGGAAGCACGGGAGCGAAGCCGTCGGGATGTGGTCACGCTCCGGCCGTGGGAAGGTTCACGGAAGTCCCGGAAGGGTTCCGCGGATGCTGGTGGTGCCCGATCGGGCGAGGAAGAACAGGAGGCCCGGGCCCCGGCGGGAGGAAATGCGCACCGATTCGCCGCGGCCCTCTCCGACGGTCCGCCCCTTCGAATCCACGACGAGGATCCGGTCCTGGGGAACGTCGAAAGCCAGGGCGTGGCCGTCCGACAGCCTGTCGAGGCGCCAGCCGGTCGAGGTTCCCGGGGATTCGCGCGTCGCCCGGGTGGGGATGTCGATGTTCTGCAGGAGGGCGGCGGCGTAGCGCTTTCCGAACTCGCGATATCCCGTGGCGGTGAAGTGGTAGGCATCGGTCGAGATGGCGAGGTTCGCGGAGGAGACGACATGGCCGTTGGGGACGGTCTGGGCGAGGGTCGCGACGTAGGGGTTGTGCGCCCCGCAGCAGGCCTTCGAGTCGGCGCGAAGCTCTCCGGCGAGGAAGGGGACGTCCCCGAAGCCGAGGTCCTTCTTCAGGTCGGTGACGATTTCCGACACCTTGCCGACCCACGCCTTGCGGGCGTCGGAGGTCCAATCCGCCTCGCCCTGGTGGAAGAGGATTCCCTGGATCTCGCCCTTCTCCCGGGCCTTCTTCAGGCGTTCGATCATCCAGGGATACGCCCCCGACCAATGGTTGTCGGGGGGAATGCGGAATTCGTTGCGTCGGCTGGAGACCACGTTCTTGCGGAAGAAGTCGATGTCCACCCCGGGGATGGCGCAGGGGATCAGGGCGATGGTGTCCTGCTGCAGCGAATCGGCGACCACCTTCCCGAACCAGTCGCCGAGGCCCATCCCCGTATTGCACAGATGCAAGGAGGGTTTGGCCGTGTACCACTGGTTGTAGGTCCTGCCCTCGCCCGAGCAATTGTCGTAGGCCAGCACCTTCACGCGGGGATTGTCGAACACGTCCTGGGCTTCGGCCCGGGCGCCTCCGGCCATGTTGGACTGTCCGAAGAGCAGATAGATCTGCCAAGGACGGGTCTCGGCCGCCCCGGCGATCGCCGGGAGCAGCAAGGGGACGGCGAGAAGGGACTTCAGGATTCCGGATCTCATCGAGGGCTCCTGCCTACTTGACCAGGGAAATGGACCAGGAGCCGCTGCGGATTCCGTCGATGGTGGCGACCAGGAGGTATTGCCCTTCGGGGAGGCGCGGGGTGGCGACGCTGGCGAACTGGTCCTCTCCTTCCCGGGAGGTCTCGGCGAGGCGTGCGGCCAGGCGTCCGCGTCCGTCGAACAGGAACAGGGCGACCTCGCCCCGGGTTGGCCGGGAGAAGCGGACGGACAGCCTGGAATCCTGCCACCGGTAGGTCTTCAGCCCCAGGGAGGGGCGGGTTTCGCGTTGGACGGCGACGGGCTTGGGGGTGAGGTCGATCTCCTGGGAGGCGTTCGCCCCGATCTTGAACCAGTCGAAATCGGCCACGCCTCCCGCGGACTTGGTCGCGTAGTTGAACAACCCGAACCGGTACCCCATGAAGTGGGTGAGCTTGTACGACATGGACAAGGTGTTCCCGATGGACTTCCAGTTCGCGCTGTCGAGGCTGTAGAAGAACGTCGCCTTGTCGGTGCGATTGGTGAAGTCCATGTCGACCCTCAGGAAGACGCGGTCCTGGTCGATGTTCACGCTGGCGACCTGGTTGTTGGCGTTCACCATCACCACCGATCGCGACGTCCCGTTCTTGCGCACTCCGACGTACCCGTAGACCTCCTGCAGGGCCACCAGGCCCGCGATGTCCCCGTCCTTCATGCCGGCCATGTCGACGACGGTCCGGCCGGAGGATTTCGGTCCGAAGGAACGCTGGGTGAGGGTGTTGCGGGCGTCGACGACCTGGGCGTCCACCCGTCCGGTCTTGATGCGAAGCCATCCGGGGCGTTGGGTCAGGGACCAGTTGGCGTTGTCCGGATTGTGGTTCCATTGCCATTCCAGCTTGAGGCGGGAATCCTCGAAGTTGTCGGAGGTCACGATCCCGGTTCCCTCGGAGGAGTTCGTGTTCATCGTCACCGAGGAGGGGGAGGTTCCGTTGTTGAAGACGGGCCAGTCGTTGGTCCAGGTGACCGGCATGATCCAGGGGCTGCGGCCCACCGATCCGTTGTCCTGGAAGAGGTAGCCCCACCACTTCCCGTCCTTGTCCTGGATGACCGATCCCTGGGCCACCCCGTTGCTGGAGTGCACGACCTTCCCCTCGTAGTTGCCGTCGATGGTCCGGGACCGGTAGACGATTTCCGTCCTGCCGTTGTACCCGGCGGCGTTGGGCCAGCAGATGATGAAGACGTAGTAGTAGCCGTTGATCTTCTCGATGTGGGCTCCTTCTCCCACCAGGATCGGATTGCTCACTCCGAGGAGGGACTTGATGGCGTTGGCGCTGATGATGGTCTTGTTGATTCCGCCGCCCTGGGTGCCGGTCAAGGTCGAATTCAGCTGGACCAGCTTGATGTCCCCGCTGCCGTAGACGACGAAATTGCGGCCGTCGGGGTCGAGGTGCAGGGAGGGGTCGTGGTAGAAGGGGAACTGGACCTCCTTCCACGGACCTTTCGCGGCATCGGTGGTGGAGTACAGATGGGTCTTCCCGGTGGTGTACGAGGGGACCAGGACGTGGAAGGTGCCGTCCTTGTAGCGGATGCTGCTGGCCCACGAGCCCTTTCCGTAGGCGTTCTTCCCGTTGACGAGGTTCATGTTGTCGTTGGTGGACAACGTGCTGTAGCAGTAGCCGACGGTCTTCCAGTAGGCCAGATCGCTCGACTTCATGATGGGGACGCCCGGGGCCATGTGCATCGTGGTATGGCTCATGTAGTACTCGTCGCCGGCGCGCACGATGGACGGATCGGGGATGTCGGCCCAGATGAAAGGGTTGGAGATGGTGGCGGCATGGGACGCCACGAAGCCTGCCAGGCATCCGGCAAGGAGGTTCCGCGACCGTGGGCCAGGAAATCCGATTTTCATGTGTGCACTCCGATCTGGAGGGATTGCGGCACGAATCGCCGGGTGAGCTGGTGGGCCGTCGGAACCGATCGCTTCCGCGTCGGTTCTCCAGGTCCTGGTGACGGCCCTGTCACCAGGATTCGATCATGTCCCCTAAGATCGGGTTCGGGTGCCGGGATTCGTTGGGAATTTGAAGCGAGGGGCCTTGACATTCCAGCAATGCAACGAAAAAGCCCCATCCACCGGATCGGCGGACAGGGCTTCGAGACGCCGGGGATTCCGGGCTTTTCAGTTCTTCAGGACGGTGCCCTCGAAGGAGCCCGATTCCGACCGGACGCGCACCACGTACAGACCCGGAGCCAGACGACTCCCCACCGAGGTGGGACCGGTTCCCGCGCCCGACTCGAGGAGCGTGCCGTCGGGAGTGGAAATGCGGAAGGTGAATGCGCCTTCCGTGTCCAGCTCGATCGCGCCGCTGGCGATGTTGCTCCGGATCGGCGACGCACCCGCCGTCCTTTGCTTCAAGACGGAAGTGGGGACGAAGGGCCGGAATTCCAGGTAGTTCACGTTGATGTACGAGGAATCGAACACCAGGCGCAGCAGGTGCTCCCCCTTGGTCAGGGAAATCGGTTCCACGGTCTTGGTGGTCCAGCTCTGCCAGTCCCCGGTATTGGGAGCCACGACGGGACCTGTGATGTCCTTGCCATCGAGTTCCAGGTGGAGGGTTCGGTTGTCCGCGACTTCCGCCAGTCGGAGGTCGAGGCTGTACTTGCCGTCGGCCTTGACGTCGACGGTGTACTCGAGCCATTCCCCCGCGAGGGTGTAGCCGATGTCGAAGGCCCCGGTGGAGTCCTTGGTGGCTTCGATGTCGACGTCGTCGTTGCGGTAGGTGGCGTCGAATTGGTTGCCCTGGGCATCTCCTTCGTGGTATCCCTTGCCCTCGCCGCCCTTGTCGTAGTCCTCGGCCTCGATGCGGCCGGGAATGGCCGCCGCCGTTCCCGAGAACGGGCCCTTGGGTTCGGGAGGGGCGATGGGGCTGGTGCCGACCAGGGTGGTCACCGCTTCGGCGTCGAACGTGACGCTCAAGCTTCCGTTGACGACCGGAACGCTGCCGTCGTCGTTGACGTTCTTGGTGGCCGAGGTGGTGTATTTCTGCATCTTGGTCAGACCCGTGGCCGCGGGAATGGAGATGTTGAGGTTGGCGGTGGCCGAACGGTTCACGACCACCACCACGACGCTGTCCCCCTTCTTGTAGGCCGAGAGGTACACGTGCGTGGAGGGATTCTTCGTGGCCTCCACACGGACGAAGCCGGGGCGTACGAATTTCGCGTAGTTGGCCATGCAGTATCCGCGCTTGCTGACCTTCCCGTCGCTGTTCTTGATGGGACCGTAGTCGCGTCGGATGTACCACCAGACATAGGCGTTGAACTGCCCTTCGACCAGGGCGCGATGGATTTCGTAGGCGACGTCGAGGGCCCGGACCGAGTCCATCTTGGGAGTCTGATCCTGGTCGCCGGTGTTGATCCACCCTTTCCACATGTTGGCGTCGCCCTTGGACTCCGTGTAGTGCTCGGTCATCCAGCGTTCCTTCCCCTTGCCGTCGGCGAGAGGGTATTGGAAGAACGAGTTGGCCGTCTTGGCGTCGCTGGCGTAGAAGTGGGCCCCGATGATGTCGATGTTCTTGAGGACGTTCGCGTCGTTGAGGATCTGGTTGTAGTAGTTCTTGTCGTAGCGGAAGGATTCCGCCGAGATGACCTTGGTGCCCTGCTCCCGCAGCGATGCGGCGTTGTTCTTCGTGAAGTTGTAGACCTCGTCCGGTGTCCAGCAGGTCCAGTCGTAGCACCAGTCGGGCTCGTTCGCGAAGGAGATGGCGTGCAAGGGGGCGCCGTTGTCCTTCATGTACTTGGCGAACTTGTTGAGGTGGGTCGCGAAGCTTCCGTAGTTGGCGGGATTGAGCTTGAAGTTGTTGCCACCGGGGACGCGCATCGAAGACGGTGGCGACCAGGGGGTGGCGAAGACGATGCCGCCGCGGGAGACCACGTCCTTCGCGGTGGGGACTTCGAGGGACCACTGGCTCTCCTGGTCGGACACCCACATGCGCAGGATGGTCATCCCGATCTGGCCCGGTCCGTTCCCGAAGGCGAGGTTTCGGTCGGAGGCGTTGAGGTCGTACCCCGTCCAGACCCGGTGCGTCATGCCCCCGAAACCCCGGATGGTCTGGTGGGTCTTGTTCAGATCGATCGTCACGTTCTGGGCGATCGCCTGGGAGGCCAGGAACAGCGGGAGGGCCAGGTGCGCGACCGCCGGCAGTGGGTTCTTGCGTGGATTCATTTCGGGACCTCCGGGTGGATTCTACGGCTTCGGGCGGACACCCGCCCGTCCAGGCCAGGGAGGTGTCGTCGCTTCAGGATGTGGTGGCCTCCCAAGGGAAGCCGGGTGCGAGATCGGAACGATTCGGATCCGGGGTTTGCTCGCCGACCCCGGGATCCGTGTCAGGATGGCGGTCGGGTCCGGGATGGATCGCCACCGGGATCCGGCCGTCCGACCGCGGTCCCTCCCTCGTGGAATCCCCGGACGTCGCCCACCGTCGGAAATCCTCGATTTCCGGTATCCGGGACGATCTGGCGATGCATCCTCCCGACTCCGAACTGAGGTCTTCCCGGTGTTGTGGTCATGGGACTCCTTCCGACGCCGATCCACAGCGCCAGCTGTGGTGGAACGGTCCCTGGAGTCTACGGGAATTCCCCCGACGAGGGGATTCGTCGAGGCGATTCCGTGTTGAAGAAAAGTCAACACGAATCCCGTCGCGATGGCCGATACGCATCCGGGAGGGGATGGGTGCGCGCCGGATCCCCGCCCCCGGGGGGAGGGCGGCAGATCTTGTCAAACTGTCGGCGCCGACTTCGGGGCGCTACTGGAAATCGTCGGGACCGACTCCGAACAGGCGCAAGTCGTCGAGCCAGATGTCGCCGCCCCGGCTGCCGATGAAGGTGATGTGGGTCACCGAATCGCGGACCTCGTTCCAGGGGCGGTTGCCCCCCGGCGCATGGGCCGTGTCGAGGTCGGAGGGACGGATCCGCAATCGCGTCCAATTCGATGAAAGCGTATCGAGGTGCCAGGATTTGGTGTAGGTTCCCGCGTTGTCGAATTCGAAGGCGGTGAACATGGCGCTCGTTCCGCGGACCCAAACCACCAGGCTGTCGAGGGTGCGCAGCGAGACGCGACGCATGGGCCTGGTCAGGGGCACCTTGACCACGGCGTATTCCAGCCCCTCGGCCTGGAAGGTCATGTGGAGGGCGTATCCACTCCGCTTCTGGCCCGCCGTGTCCTTCATGATGCCGAAGATCCGCGCCGAATCGCTGACGTCGGTTTCCCATGCGGGGAGGGTGGGAAGGAGCGCGGAGAAGGAGCCACCTTCGAAATCGTCGACCAGCACCGAGTTCAAGGCATGGATCTGCGCGGTGGGCAGGCCCTTCCAGGTGGAGGTCGAATCGCTGCGGCGGCCCTGGACGGTGTCGCCCCATTTCAGGACCAACCTGGCACGCTCCCGCAGGAGGGTGGAATCCAGTCGGACGCGGATGCGGCCGACCTGGGCTTGGGAATCCCAGACTTCCAGCTGGAAGGGGATCGGGCTCTCGTCTACGCGTTCGACGCGGAGATCCCGTCCATCGGGTGCGACCTTGGTGAAGTCGAAATTCTTCGCATCCAGCAGCAGGGTGGCCACGGTCAGGCTGTCGACGGGACGATTCGTCGGGGGAAGGATGGAGTCGACGCGCAGCGTGCGCGCAGCGATGTCGCTTTCCGTCTCGACGGAGGTCCCGGCGCTGCGTTGGTCGATGCAGCCGGCGAAGGCGAATGCCAATGCGATGGAGAAGGCGAACCGGCGGGTCATGTGGTTTCCGGAGCTGGTGCCAAGGGGAATGCCGCCATGGCGATCTGCATCACCCGGTCGGGGCGGGTGACATCTTCGACGCGTTTCTGGACTTGTCGGCGGCACTCTCGCAGCATTTCCCTGATTTCGGTGGAGGCGGTTTCGTCGATGGCCACGGTCAAGGTGGAAATGTCCCGGGTTCCACGAGGGAACCGGTCGATGCTTTCCTGGGCCATGGCCAGAATCTGCTTCTGGAATGCCCGCACCGCCCGGGATTTCTCGTCCCCCAGGGCCGTGAGGTGGGTTTGGGAGATCAGCAGCCGTCCGGAAGGCCCCTTCTTGACCAGTCCGAGATCGAGAAGAAGATCCAGCGCTTTCTTGACATCCTCCTCGGGAACGGTGGGGCAAAGACGGGCGGCCAGCTCCTTGGGGTTCGCCCGTCCTCCGGTCACGTCGATGAGGCAATGGATGGCGACGACCCACCAATCCTGGAAGAAGGCCAGGGTCTGGTCGTGGAGGTGCGAGCGGACCACATCCCGAAGCGAAAGGGCCTTGTCGAGGATTTCCTGACGCGCCTTGGACTTCTTCTCCCTCTGGTAGGCGACGATGAGCTGGAAGTACTCCGCGTTCCGGCCTTTCAGGCCCAGGAATTCGATGGCTTGCGGGATGCAACGCCCTGGAAGATGGAGATCCTTGTGGATGATTCGAAAGGTGTAGCTCCCGTCCAACCCAAGGCGATCCCCCAGCATCCGGTAGGAGAAAAGCGGCATGGCCGCCTTGTGCTCCTCGAATGCGTCCTTGAGGATGTCCCTGTATTCCAGATAATCGAAGATCGGGCGCATCCCTCTACTATAACCTCAATGCCGCCAGGGCGTTTCCCGAACCCGACGCCCCCTCCTTGCTAGAATGACAACCTGGCCTCCCCGGTCCGCGATGTCACGGCCCTCGATGGCTTCCGGGACCGAGGGCGCGGACGGAGGAAAGGGGGGCATTCCCAACGAGGGGACAGCACGAAAAAAGCCCGGGAGAAGCTCCCGGGCTCGTCGTCCAACCGATGGTATCCATCGGGAAGCACTTCGGAATCAGTTGACTTCCTTGGCCTCGAACCACTTCATGTTGCGGCGCAGCTTCTTGCCGACTTCCTCGATCTGAAGCTTGCGTTCGGCCTTCTGGCGGGCGCGGAAGTTCTTCATGCCGTTCTTGTGCACCTCGTCCATCCAATCCTTGGCGAACTTGCCCTTCTGGATGTCGGTCAGGGCCTTCTTCATGGCCTTGCGGGTGGCGTCGGTCACGATCTTGGGGCCGGTGGTGTAGTCGCCGAACTCGGCGGTGTTGGAGATGGAGTAGCGCATGTACGACAGGCCGCCCTGGTACATGAGGTCCACGATGAGCTTCACTTCGTGCATGCACTCGAAGTAGGCCATCTCGGGGGCGTAGCCGGCATCGACCAGGGTCTGGAATCCACCCTTGATCAGCTCGGAAAGCCCACCGCAGAGCACCACCTGCTCGCCGAACAGATCGGTTTCGGTCTCTTCCTTGAAGGTGGTCTCGAAGACGCCGCCGCGCAGGGAGCCGATGCCCTTGGCGTGGGCGAGGGCCTTGGCCTTGGCCTTGCCGGTTGCGTCCTGGTGGATGGCGATGAGGCCGGGCACGCCGCCACCCTTCTCGAATTCGGCACGCACCATGTGGCCGGGACCCTTGGGGGCGGACATGATCACGTCCACACCTTCGGGGGCCTGGATGTACTTGAAGTGGATGTTGAAGCCGTGCGAGAAGATGAGGGTCTTGCCCTTCTTCAGGTTGGGCAGGATGTCCTGCTCGTACACCTTGGCCTGCACTTCGTCGGGAAGGAGGATCTGGATGAAGTCGGCCTTGGCGGCGGCTTCGGCGGCGGTGAAGAGGGTCTTGCCGGGCTTGAAGCCGTGCTTGACCGCCAACTTGTAGTTGTCGGAGCCTTCGCGCTGGCCCACGATCACGTTGATCCCGGAATCGCGCAGATTCTGCGCCTGGGCGTGCCCCTGGGAGCCGTAGCCGATCACGGCGATCGTCTTGTTCTTGAAGGGGGTGAGCGACCCATCCTTGATCGTGTAGACCTTCATCGCGTTTCCTTTTTCGTGTTTGTGTTGGTTCATCGGGAACCGATAGGGGGGAAATAGTAGAAACGCCCGACGATATGGGGCGTTCGGCGTTTCGAATCGACGATCCGCTGGAAAGGGAATGCCTCGTCGAATCCATGGACGGAGGTATTGCCATTGGATCGAGGCAGTTCTACCTGAGAGTCAGGAATGATATCCTCAATCTCCAATGGAGGTTTGTCTATGCCCGCAAAGAAACCCGCAACCGTGAAGTCCGCCGCCAAGGCTCCTGCCGCCGCCAAGAAGAGTGCGCCCAAAGCCGCACCGGTGGCATCGGCTCCGGCGAAGAAGGCTCCTGTGAAAGCCGCGGCGAAAGCGCCCGCGAAGCCGGCCGTGGCCGCCAAGTCGGCGGCGAAGGCCCCTGTCGCCGCAGCTCCCGCCAAGAAGGCGCCGGTCAAGAAGGCCGCCGCGGTCGCCGCGAGCAAGGCCCCGGCCAAGAAGGTCGTGGTCCACTTCGAGAAGTTCAGCCCGGATTCGAACAGCGTCGAGATCGTCGGGTCCTTCAACAACTGGGAATTGGGGAGCAATCCCCTCAAGCGCGACGCCCGAGGGGTGTGGACCGGCAAGGTTTCCATGTTGCCCGGGACCTACGAATACAAGTTCGTGTTCGACGGAATCTCCTACGAAGCGGACCCGGAACGCGAGCAGGTTTGGGGGCCGTTCGGCGCCAACAACCTCCTTGTCGTGGTCTGAGGCGCGTCTCAGGGGACGCTCTCGCCCGTCTCACCGCTCGCCGTCCGCGAGGACGGCTTCGGGTTCGCCGACCTTCGATCGCCCTCCTGATCCACGCCTCAGACATTCGGTGCGACGGGCTGCGACGCGTGGAGAACGCTGGCTCGCGGCCGTGACGGTGGTTGGTGAGGGCGGGGAGGTCGCGCAGTGACTGGCGGCGACGCTTCGCTGGCCGCGTGGAGAACGTAGGCTCGCGACCTTGACGGCGGTTGTCGAGGGCAGGGAGGTCGCGCGGTGGATGGCGGCGACGCTTCGCTGGCCGCGTGGGGCGTTGACGGCGGTTGGTGAGGGCGGGGAGGTCGCGCGGTGACTGGCGGCGACGCTTCGCGGGCCGCGTGGAGAACGCGGGCTCGCGACCGTGTCGGCGGTTGGTGGGAGCAGGGGAGGTCGCGCGGTGGATGGTGGCGACGCTTCGCTGGCCGCGTGGGGCACACAGGCTCGCGACCTTGACGGCGGTTGGTGAGGGCGGGAGGTCGCGCGGTGGATGGCGGCGACGCTTCGCGGGCCGCGTGGGGCACAGGCTCGCGACCTTGACGGCGGTTGGTGAGGGCGGGGAGGTCGCGCGGTGAATGGCGGCGACGCTTCGCTGGCCGCGTGGAGAACGCTGGCTCGCGACCTTGACGGGGGGTCGAGGGCGGGGAGGTCGCGCGGTGAATGGCGGCGACGCTTCGCTGGCCGCGTGGAGAACGCTGGCTCGCGACCTTGACGGCGGTTGTCGAGGGCGGGGAGGTCGCGGGCGGCGACGCTTCGCTGGCCGCGTGGAGAACGCTGGCTCGCGACCTTGACGGCGGTTGTCGAGGGCGGGGAGGTCGCGCGGTGACTGGCGGCGACGTTTCGCTGGCCGCGTGGAGCACGCAGGCTCGCGGCCGTGAAGGCGGTTGGTGAGGGCGGGGAGGTCGCGCGGTGTTGGCGGGGGATGGATGTGGGTTGCGAAATTGGCCGGAGGATCGGGGGCGTTGGTGGTGGAGTGGGAGGGATGTGTGGCGGAAAGTGGGCCGGAGGCGGGGTTTGGAACACTAATTTCGGTGTCTGATGAGTTGGCTTGCCCGCATTCGAGAAACCGATTCAAGAACTTCGCTCCTCGCCTTGCTTTGGATCCTGGTCGGGCTGGGTGCGGGATTCCTCGGTAGTCGCCAATCGTTGCAGATCTGGCCCGCTCCGTTGCGGGTGATTCCCTTCGGGGACGAGGACAATGGAGGGCATTCCGTCGCGTGGATCGACACGGCCGACCGGATCTTGTCCGTTGCGTTCCGTCTCGACTCGGGCGCGCAGTATCCGGTCGCGGGGGGAGTGGTCTTCCTGGGGGCGGACAGCGAAGCGGTCGATCTTTCCGAGGGAACTCTGGAAATGGAGTTGGCCACCAGTCGAATCCCCTCCTTCCGGCTGTGCCTGGTGGAGCATCTGCCCGGCTACACGCGTGACGACCAGTGGCAAACCGCCAGGTATGAATGCGCCGATCGGGAGCTGTTGCCGGGTACATCCCGATACAGTTTCCCGATCCAGGATTTCCTGACTCCCGCTTGGTGGTACGTGGCCTCCGGTTTGCGTCTCTCCCAGATCGGGCCGGAAAAGCGATCCCGGATCGTGCGGTTCGTGCTGCAAAGTGCGGAGGGGACCCCGATCGGCGAGCACTACACCCTGAAGATCCGGTCCATCCGGCTGCGAGGCACCCGGGTCTGGGCTCTGCTGCTGGGGATCCTGTCCGGGTTGGTCGCGGCGGGACTGCAGCTGCGGTTCGGCGCATCACCCAGGCGCGGCATCGCATCCGCCGAGGCCCATCCACCCACGACCGGAGGGAAGGGCCCGTTGGATCGGACCTCCGTCGCTTTCCAACCCGTGGAAGCCGTCTCCTACTCCGATCGGGAGCGGGATGCGGTGGTGGAATGCATCGCCAAGGAATTCATCGACCCGGAGCTGTCCCTGGAACGTGTGGCCCGATCCACCGGTGTTCCCTTGGATCGGGTCACCGCGCATCTTCGCGCAAGTTCCGGACTGTTGTTCAAGGCCTATCTCAATCGTGTGCGAGGGGAAGCGGCGCGGAAACTCCTGCTGGAGACCGATCTTCCGGTCGCCGAGATCGCCACCAAGGTGGGATACGGAAGCGTTCCCCACTTCAATCGCGTCTTCCGGGAGCTGTTCGACACCACCCCGACGGCCCTTCGGGAAGGTGCCGCTTCCACGGGCTCCGATCCCGCCCCGGTCGCTTCGGGAGAATCAAGCGGCGAATCCTGATCCCCCCCCCCCGCGTCGAGGGGGCGATTCCTCGTTTCGGCGATGGGGGGAATCCCGCTGATGCCCACCTGGATTCGATCGTCGGCAGACTGGATGCCCAACGGCCCGTAGCCAACCTGGCCGGGTCGGGAGCCGTCCCCGGAGTGGTGAGGCCCGGATGCGGTGGGATCCCGGGGGCGCGATCTATGGGGAAGGTGGTCGGTGGGTGGATGCCGGGGTTCGTCCCTCCCGATCGAGGAGCCAGGCGGACAGGCAACCCGAGGTGTACATGACCAGATCGGAAACCTGGAAGGTGGTCCCGATCACGATGCTGGGAAGGCTTCCGCGTTCGAAACCGAGACGATCGGCGAGGGAAAAGGCCTGGGCGATCTCCACGGCGAAGGCCAGGACGAGGATGCCGATGGCCAGAGGAGTGGCCTTCCATCGGGGACGGATCCATTTGGCCAGGGAATACAAAAGGATCACCACCAGGAAATCCCCCAGATCGGCACGGACGAAGGGGACTCGGGACCAGACCGTGGCGATCAGGCACTCCACCAGGAGCAGCGATCCGGACAGGATTCCCCAGCCCAGGCGGGAAGGGGATCGAACAAGGGAAGGTTTCATGGAGCGTCGTCGGCGAATGGGGGTGGGAAGTCGGGAGTAGGCATCGCATCGGAGTCGCACTACCATTGGAGGAAGCATGCCGACCCGTCACCACAGCAACGATACTCACCCGCCTCGCGCGGAAGGCGGGACGGATTGGAAGCGGACGGTCCTCGAGGTCTGGGAACAGGAATTCTTGCGCAAGAAGGGGGAGGCGCATCGCGAGCTGGCCTTGCTCGACGAGGCCGCATCCGCGGAAACCAAGAGCAGTGCCGGGGACAAATACGAGACGGCGCGCGAGATGTTCGCCCAAGCCCGGGTCCAACACCGCAAATCCCTCGAGGAGAGCCTGGACGCCTTGGCCTGGCTCGAACGACAGAAAATGACGCCTCCGGCC
Organism: Fibrobacteria bacterium; assembly: GCA_020633825.1. Classification (GTDB taxonomy): domain Bacteria; phylum Fibrobacterota; class Fibrobacteria; order UBA5070; family UBA5070; genus UBA5070. The sequence goes on from JACKCV010000001.1 coordinate 1,141,103, forward strand.
GAGCATGTGCGCGCGGGGGCTCTGGTGCGCCTGGATGGCGAGTGGATCCTCGTGGGCCCCCTCGTCGCCAAGGTCGTGGTCCAGGGCGTTCCCGTGCAGGGAATGTCCCTGGCCAGTCCGAGAGGGCAGGTCCTCAAGGGGGCTCGGGTCGGGGAAACGCGGCGATTCCGCGAGGTGGCCGTGGCCGTCCAGGAAATCCTGTGAATCCGGATCGCTCCCGGAAACGAAAGACTCCGGCGACGGCAGCGAAAACCGGGATTCTCGCGGTGCTGTGCGGAGTCGTCATGTGTTTCGGCGGGAAGCCCGGCGAGATGCGGATGCAGGTGGTGCGCATCCTCGACGGGGATACCTTCCATGGCCGGCTCCTGGGCGGGGTTCTTCCGCGCAAGGTTCGTTGGAAGCAGGATTCCATGGTTTCCGTGCGCTTGCTGGGGATCGACGCCCCGGAACGAGGACAGCCCTGGGGAGATTCGTCGCGAGCGGCCTTGGAACGTCGGATCCAGGGGCGGACGGTGTCGCTGGTGGGCGCGGGGGTGGATCCCTGGGGGAGACTTCTCTCCACGGTCCTCCTTGAGGGGGAGGACATCAACGCCCATCTGGTCGCCACCGGTCAGGCCTGGATGTTCCGGAGGTACAGCCACTCCGTCGTCCTGGATTCCCTGGAGGCTTTCGCGAAATCCTCCGGATTGGGCTTGTGGAGCCTGCAACACCCCATCCCTCCCTGGGATTGGCGCAAGTCGAACGCGGGTCGTCGTCGCTAGCTGCCTGGTCCGCGAAGCGTTCCGCAGGTGTCCCGGATTCGCGTGCGCGAGACCGCGGACCGAGGATGGTCGTTGAACGGTTGTTCAACACCATCTCCCGGTGGCGCGGAGCGAAGGGTGCGAGAGGACCGTATCGTGGGGAAGTCCGCAATCGCGGGAGATCGCTCTTGTGTCCGCGTTTCCGTGCCCGATGCCTTCCCGAAGGAACCCTCCATGAAGACCATCCACTTGTTCCTGGCGTTCATCCTTCTGGGGGGCGCGTCCCAGGCCGCGGAGCCCGACTTCTCCCAGGTGGGTTTTTCCACCATGGGTGGAGGGACCACCGGAGGCCAGGGAGGGAAGGTCGTCACGCCGGTCACTCTGGAGGAGCTCAAGGCTTTCGCGGAGGATCCGGCCACCCCGTACGTCATCCGCATCACGCAGGAGTTCAATTCGGGCAAGCCCATCGTGGTGGATGGAGTCCCGTCCACATACGGGGATGTGATCCGATTGGGCTCGAACAAGACCCTCGTGGGCATCGGGGACGCCGCATTCTTCCAGCGCATCGGATTGAACATCCAGTGCCGATCGAACATCATCATCCGCAACATCCGGTTCACCATGCGACATGTGCCCTACTCCAAGGATGGGGAGAACAAGGTGGTCGGCCTGGTCGATGGGGTGGAGACCCTTCTGGGGGATCCCGATTGCATCGGGATCCAGGCCGACGACGAATCCGTGCCGGAATCCGACAGAGTGTCCCGGAACATCTGGATCGACCACAACGAATTCTTCAACGAGGACCCTGCGGTGATGACCGACAAGGATCGTTACGACGGATTGGTGGACACCAAGAACAACTCCTACAACATCACCATCTCGTGGAACTACTTCCACGATCACCACAAGGCATCCCTGATTGGCAAGGGGGGGAGCGATTCCGCGGACCACAAGACCACCTACCACCACAATTACTTCCGGAACATCGCGGCGCGCCTGCCCCTGTTCCGCTACGGAGTGGGGCACCTGTTCAACAATCTGATGGTCGCGAGCGAGAATGGTGCGAATGCCCGGGTGAATTCCGACCTCTACATCGAGGCGAACGTCTTCCAGGACTCCAAGAAGCCGGTGTTCGGGAAGGTGTCGGAGAATGGAGCGGCGACCCTGGTGGACAATCGTTGGATCGGTTGCGATCGAGTTCCCGCGACGGTCCTGTCCGAGGCTCCGGGGGCCGCACCTCTGTCGGCTTCCGAAGAGATCCTCCCGGGGAAGTTCAGGCCCTCCTCGGTGTATTCCTACGCCCCGGTCCTCCATCGGGTCGACGAGGTGGCCGAGGTGGTGCCTCGGTACTCCGGAGTCGGCAAGATCAACACCGGCGAATACGATCCCCCCGTTTCCAGTCCTCCCCTCTCCCGGGATGGGGCTTTCGAGGTTCGCGTTCGGGGCGGGGAAGTGCGAGTCCAGGCGCCTCCGGGAGTTGGCATCGAATTGCTGGATGCCAGGGGGATGGCCCGGGTGCGGGTTGTCTCGACGGGCGGCCCCGCATCGCTTCCCGTTCCCAGGGGGGCCGGATTCTATCTGCTCCGGGTCGGATCGGCTTCCCGAGGGATCCTGGTGCCCTGACGTCCAGGGAGGGGGCGTCCTCTCCACCGACGTTCGGAGACCATGCCATCCGTCAGGAATTTCCTACCGTGGGACGATGCGCAAATTCCTCCTCGTTCTTCCGGCGGCCATCGCCGCGTATCTGGCCTGGACCGCGCTCGGACCGGGAAAGATCCAGATTCTCCTGCGTTCGGACGAACAGGATCGGGAGACCCTGGGACAGGATCTGGATCTCATGGAACAGCGCCTTCGCGCGGTCGGAGCCCGGGGGATCGATCGCTCCAGGAAGGGCGATGGTTGGAGGGTCTCCTTCCGCCCCGGGGAACGGAAGGTCGATTGGGGACGGCTGCTCACCACGCCCGGAAATTTCCGCGTGGGGGAACTGCTCCGGGGGAGCGAGATGCCGGAGGCGATGGCGTTGTTGCGAAGACGTTCCCTCGGTCCGGCGGATCTGCGAGGGGATGTTCCCGCCTTGGATTCCCTGATGGCGTCGGTCCTTCTCGTTTCCCCCGAGAACGCACCAGGTTTGCGACGCACGGTCGGCGGCGAGGAATTCCTTCGGACCATTTCCGGCCGGGCGGAGGCCCTGTGGGGGATGGCTCCCGGGGAATGGAGGGTGAACGACACGCGTCTTCTCGGAGACGACCTCTACTTCGTCTCCACGGCCACCCCGTCGGCGATGGACCTGGGGAATGCCCAGATCGAGGAGGCGGTGCACCTGCCTGCCGAAGGGCGTTCGAAGGAGATGGTCGAATTGCGTCTCACGCCGGAAGGGCGAACCGCCTGGGAGGGGATCCAGGAGCGGAACCGGCGTCGTTTCATCGCCAGCATCCTCGACAACCGGGTCGTTTCGGCGGCGATGGTGGTCCGGAATGTCCCTTCCGGAACGTACCTCCTCGTGGGGTGCGGCGATCTTTGCGGGATCCTGCCCGACATCCTCTCCAGACCGCCGTTGCAAGGCGCCTGGCGCATCGAAAATCCGCCGCGCTGACGCCCGCGACGAGGCGGGAGAGGTGGGCTCCGCCGACAGTGCGAGGTTCCGCCGGCGGAGCCTGACGGGGAATCCATCCCCGGAATCTTCAGAATCGTTCCGGTTTCTCGGTGTTCCGCTCGCCGGATTCCAGCACGTTGGTCGTGGTCGAGGTCGAATCCCGGGCGAGACTGGCCGCGGTCCGCGAAGGCTCCGGGATGGGGGAGGGAAGCCAGGGAGAGGGCCATCGTTGGATGGGCTGTCGGGGCCAGTTGGGGTCGAGCATCCTCATGGAGTCGTTCCTTCCTGGGAGGGGAGGGTGATGGGCGTGCCGCGCGGCATGTTCCGTCCCGCGGCGGAAAAGGTCAAGGAGAGGTTCGGAGTCAGGCGCAGACGGTTGGAGTGGGGCGAAGGCTGTCGAGGAGTTGCCGTCACGGGAATGGCGTCGATATAGGGCCGAAGGACCTGGACGAGTTTTTCGGTGGCCTTGATCTGCCCCGCATCCGAAGGATGGAGACCGTCCGCGTCGTAGTCGGAATTCACCAGCCAACCGGAGGTGTTGATGAAGTGCAGACGGGAATCGCCGGCGGAGCTCAATTCCTTCACCACGCTCTCCGCTTCGGTGCCGAAATGGCCTCCGTAGGGTCTCATGACGAACACGTGCGCCTGGGGAAGTTTGGAACGCAGATTCTTCAGGAAATTCACGTAGGAGGCACGGAAGGTCGCGCTGGGGACGGGAACGAGTCGATCGTTGGCGCCGAGATTGATCACGACGAGGTCGGGAGTGTACCGTCGGAAATCCCAGTCCTTGCTGTTGATGGTGGAGTTCACGTTGTAGAGAGGTGGAGTGCCCGTCTTGAAATACTGGGCTTCCTGTCCCAGTGTCGGTGCCCCGCCGAAGGTGTAGTGGTAATCCTTCGTGAGGGTGATCCCGGGGAAGGAAATCGCCGTCCGATCCACTCCCAGGGCCTCTCCCGTGAGCCAAGCGTAGGCGCTGATGTTGCCGTTGGTGGTCTTGGATCCGGAGGTGATGGAGTTTCCGACGAACTCGATCAGGGCTTTGGATTTCGGCGGGGCGAAGGTCTTCCCTCCGGAAGCCAGCACGAACCCCTGGAAGATGATTTCGTCGTTTTGGAATCGGGCCACGAGTTTGATCGTGTGGTCCCCGGAAGCCAGCCCGCTGGCCAGCGAGACGGTGCCGTTGGCTCCACGTTTGATCACCGGAGGTCTTCCGTCGATGGTGATGGCCAGGTCCACCGATTTCCCGAGCTTCACCGAGAGGCTGTTTCCCGTGAACCCCGTGCGGATGTAGGCCCCTCCCCAGTAGCTGTGCGGCGCGGAGGGACTGGATGTGTCCCACCGTCCCACGAATACCAGATTCGTATCCTGGGGGGTGCCGTCGCCGACGGCCGCCAGGGAGCGGACCGGGGTCGCCAGGAAAACAGCTGTGGCCAGCGAGAAGAACCGGAGTGAGTGGGTCATAGATGGTACGGTAGGGCGCAATGCACCGACGGATGGAGCATTTCACCCTCGCAGGATTGTTGTTTCGACAACGGGGGGATGGACGGTCCGGTCCCGTTGCCGATCGGGGAGGCGATCCGCCGCAGGATCCTACGCGCCTTCTCCGATGGACGCCCGGTCCGTTGGAGGGGCCCCTTCAGGGGTGTCCTGGTCGAGAGCTCGTGGAGGTCCTTACACGGTCGATTCGCAGTTCGTCTTCATCATCAGGACGAGGCTCCCCAAGGTGCCCAGGCTTTCCACGCTCTCCCCGGCCTGTTGGGTGAGGCGCAGGGAATTCTCCACGAGTTCGATCACTCCGTCGTTGATGGCGTTCGAGTTGGCGACCGACCCCTGAAGGGTCCTGCGGATGGCGTTCGATTCCCCGACGAGCCCTTGGATGTTGCCCACGATCTGATCGACCGTCTGGCCTTCCGTGACCACCAGGCGGGCGATGGATTCGTTCATCGACTGCAGTTCGTCGACGGAGGCTTCGATGCGCCGGACGGTTTGGGCCGCTTCCTGCGTCCTCGTTCCGAGGTTCCCGATCAAATCCTCGATTTCGTGCACGGCCTTCTCGGTTTGCTTCGAGAGCTGCTTCACTTCGGCGGCCACCACGGCGAATCCCTTGCCGGCGTCCCCGGCGCGGGCGGCTTCGATGGTCGCGTTCAGGGCCAGGAGATTGGTTTGGCTGGCGATCTCCTCGATGCTGGACAAGATCGCCCGGATGCTTTCGGTCGACTTCAGCAACACGCCGAGGGATTCCGCGGAAACGGCGACATCCTGGCGAGCGCTCCTGGCCGAAGCCACGCTCGCCGAGCAGTGTCGATCGATTTCGCGCAAGCCCTCCAGGCTGTTCTCGATGGAGCCCGCGATGCTTTCGATGGACGTGTTCGAATTCTCCAGCGAGGATTCGATCGATTCCAGGGCTCCCTTGTGCTCGGCGATCTTGTCGCCCATCTGGTCCATGAGCCCCGTCATCTGTTCCGATTGGATCTTGATGTCGGTCCCGACGTTCTGCAGATCCTGGGCACTCATCTCCACGGTGCACAGGTCCCCTGCCACCTTGCGAAATTTTTCCGATTGCCTGGCGAGCACTTCCACGAGGGGGGCGGGGATGCCGGCCGCCAGGGAGGCTTCGGCATCGAACCCGCCGGTGTACATCTCCTGGAGGTCCAAGGCGAGCCGCCCGGTCCATGCGGGAGGAGCGGAACGCCTGGGGCGAAGGGCGCGGAGGAGTCTGGCGGGACTCATGAGTGCGGTTGCATCCGGTCGGTCCCGAAGAGCTCCCGGGCGATCTCTCGGTGGACTCCGACCCCGGGGAACTGGGATGGCCAGGCTTCGAGTGGTTCGTGGGTTGGGACTCGGGGTGAAATCATGGCGACTCCGGAATCGACGCGGTACGGGAAACAAGGAGCGGAATGGATTCGATTCTACCACCCCCCTCCGGAAGGCGGTATCGGCCCGCGAAGAAAAATTTCCCGCAGGTGTTCACCCTTCCCGGAGCACAGTGGGGCGCCGCTGTCGGGCGGCGAGGATCTTGTCCCGGTTGTGGAGGAGGGTGGGGCCGCCGAGGAGATGGGCCTCGAGCCGTTCCATCCCCTCGCCCGTGCGAGAGCTGACGCGCAGGCATTCCACATCTGGGTTCAAGGAGCGACACTCGGTCTCCGCCCGCTCCGGATCGAAGTCCAGGTGCGGCAACAGGTCCATCTTCGTGAGGACCAAGGTGGAGACCCGACTGAAGATGGAGGGGTACTTCAAGACCTTGTCGTCCCCTTCGGGCGTGGACAGGAGGACGACCTTGTCGTGCTCCCCCAGGTCGTAGCTGGCCGGGCAGACGAGGTTCCCCACGTTCTCGATCACCAGGAGTTCCACCGCCGAGAGGTCCAACTCCTCCAGCACGGTTTCGACACTTCGGGCGTCGAGGTGGCAGGCATCGTTGGTTTCGATCTGGATGGCTTGGCACCCGCAGTCCCGGATGCGCACGGCATCGCGATCGGTCTTCAGGTCCCCGACGATCACGGCCAGACGCGGCCCCAATCGACGTGCAAGCGCTTGTAACAGGGACGTCTTCCCGCTGCCGGGGGAGGAGATGAGATTCACCGCGCGCACGCCGTGGCGCGCGAAGAATTCCCGGTTGGACCGTGCGTGATCCTGGTTGATCTGCAGCACGGGCAGGTTCAAGTCGATTTTCCGGGTCTTGGGAAGCGGGCGCATCAGGCTCGGTCCGTGGCATCCGCAATCGTCACACATGGTTTTCCTCCGAAAGGGTCGCGGAGAGGAGTTCGAATTCATCCCCGCCGAGGATGGTCCGGTGCCAGGAATGGCAGGAAGGACAAGGGGAGATGGGGTCGGGAAGGTGGTAGGTGGTTCCGCAGGCATCGCAGCGGATCGTCACGAGGGTCCGTTCGAGCGTCAGGATCGGGGATCCGAAACCTTTGTGGAAGGCCACGGTGGGGAAGCAGAAGTCGAGACTGTCGGCGGAAACCCCGGACAGGGGGCCGAGTCGGATCGCGACCTCGGAGAGTTCCCTCGGTCGGCCGAGCTGGCGTTCGATCAGGTCGAGAATGCTTTCGGCGATGGAGACTTCGTGCATGTCCGGAACTCAGCAGATGCGGGGCAGGGGATCGGAGGCGAGCATGCCCATCACGCGCGCGTTCCCGAAGTCGGTGGCCACCAGGAGCTTCCCGGGGTGATCCTCGGTGATGGTGCCGATGCGGGCCGCGTTCCCTCCGAGTTCGTGGGATCGGAGGATCTCCAAGGCGGCATCCACGCTCGCGGCGGGGAGTACGGCGAGGAACTTGCCTTCGTTGGCGCTGTAGAGGGGGTCGAGCCCGAGGATCTCGGAGATGCCCCGTACCGCGGGATCCAGCGGCAAGGAATTCTCCGTGAGGGTGACCGACCAGGGCTGGCTCTGGCACAGTTCGCACAAGGCGGTGGCCACTCCGCCTCGCGTGGGGTCGCGCATCCACCGTACGGGCACCTTCTCGCAGAGTCGATGGATGAGATCGAACAGGGGGGCCGCGTCGCTGCGCAGGGGGCTTTCCAAGGGGAACCCCTTGCGTTGCGTGAGGAGGGCGAATCCGTGGTCCCCGATGTTTCCGCTGACCACGACCGCGTCTCCGGGTCGGATCCTCGATGCCTCGAGCCGATGGATCCGATGGCCGATCCCCGCGGTGTTGACGAAGATCCCGTCACCCTTCCCGCGTTCGACCACCTTGGTGTCTCCGCAGAGGATGCGGACACCCGAGGCCGAGGCGGTCCGGCCGACCGATTCGAGGATTCGTCGAAGGGTGTCCATGGGCAATCCCTCCTCCAGGATGAGACCCAGGGAAAGCGCGAGCGGTCGGGCCCCCATGACAGCGAGATCGTTCACCGTCCCGCTGACGCAGAGGGTGCCCAGATCGCCACCGGGGAACTCCAGGGGGGTGACCACATGCGAATCGGTGGTGAACACCAGGTCCCCCGGGGGTGGGGAGAAGATCGCTCCGTCGTCCATCTGCCCCGGCCCGGCGGGACCCAAGGCGGGAAGGATCAGCCCATCCAGGAGTTCACGGGACAGGCGTCCGCCGGATCCATGACCGAGACGGATGGTCTCGTCGAGGCGGGAATCGGCCGCGGGGGACGCGTTCATGGGGATTCTCCGTGGAGGAATGCCGCGTTGCAGGTCCCTTCGGAACTGACCATGCAGGCGCCGATGGGATGGTCGGGGGTGCAGGCCTTCCCGAAGAGCGGGCATCCGGAAGGCTCGATGGAGCCTGTCAAGACTTGTCCGCAGCGGCATCCGCGCGGTTCCCGGCTTTCCAAGCCGTCGAAGGGGAAACGACGGGCCGCGTCGTATCCGGTGAACTCCTCCCGCAGGCCGTACCCCGCATCGGGGATGGTCCCCAGGCCGCGAAGCTCCTCGTGGCGGGGGACGAAGATGTCCTCGATCAATCGGCGCGCCTTGGGGTTGCCCTCGGGCTTGACGGCCCTGGGATAGGCATTGCCGCTGACGCTTTCCCCGCGCGCCAGCAGGAGGAGGAGGTCTCGGATGGCCACCAGGAGGTCGACGGGCTCGAACCCTCCCACGACCATCGGAACGCGGTACCGGAGGGTCAGACGGGAGTAGACCTCCGACCCGAGGATGGAGGTCACGTGTCCCGGCGTGATGAATCCGTCGAGGGGAGCGTCTCCGGCGAGAAGCGCTTCCAGGACCGGAGGAACGCGTTTGGCCGAGAGCAGGACGCTGAAATTTCCCACCTGGTGGTCGATGGCTTCCCGCAAGGCCAAGGCGAAGGAGGGAATGGTGGTCTCGAATCCGATGCCGAGGAACACCACCTGGGATTTCGGATGGGATCGGGCGTATTCCAGTGCGGTCCGGGGCGAATACACCACGTGCACCTTCCCGCCGCGCGCCCGTGCCTGCTCCAGGTTCAGGTGCGTCCCCGGGACCCTCAGGAGATCCCCGAAGGTGAATAGATCCACGTCGGGAATGCCAGCCAGGTGCACGGCCTGGTCGATGTAGGAGATCGGAGTCACGCAAACCGGGCATCCCGGTCCGGAGACGAGCCGGACGGAAGGAGGAAGCATCTCCCGCAGACGGTACTTGTAGATGGTGTGGGTCTGGCCGCCGCACACCTCCATCAGGGTCGCCGGGCGATCCAGCTCGATCGACCGGATCTCCTCGCGGAGGGAGCGCGCGATGGAGGGATCCCGGAATTCATTCCAGGGTTGGGCCATCGACCACCTCCTTCAGCAGACGTAGGGTGTCCAAAGCGCTTTCGGGGTCGATCGTCTCGATGGCCACCCCCGCGTGGACCAGGGCGAAGTCCCCCACCTGGGGATGGTCGAGCAGAGCCACGCTGAATTCCAGCCGCACCTGGCCGTGTTCCCCGATGGCGAGGTCTCCGGGAAGCAGCGAAGCGATGCGCAAGGGGACGGCTAGGCACATTGGGTGGATTCCCCGAGGAGGATGGTGGCGGTCACGATTTGCCCGAGGGCGATCCCGTTGTCGTTGGGGATCCCGGACAGGAAGGTGCGGCGTCGTTGCACGAGCGGGTGCTGGAGCATGCGCGAGACGATGCGGCGGTTCTGGAAGACCCCGCCCCCGAAGGCCCAAGGCAGATCGCCACCGGGACCGATGCCGAGTCGGGATTCGGCGTGCCGCCCGACGGCGGAGATGATTTCCGTCACGGTCGCGTGGAGCCGGCTGGAGATCCACGACGGGGGATGCCCGTCCAGGGATTCCCTCGCGGCCGCCACCAGGATGGGAGCGAGGAGAATCCGAGGACCGTCGGATTCGACCGGCCAGGCGGGAGCATCCGCATGGTGGTCCAGGTCTTCCAGACGGGTTCCGATTTCCCCGTCCCAGCCGGGGGAGGGCCATTCGAGAAGAGCTCCGACCAGGTCGAACAGGCGCCCCATGCCCCGGGAGCGCGGGCAATTCAAGTCGGCGACCAGCATCGCCTCCAGGCCCGAGGCGTACAGGTTCCGGTGGGTCGGGTGGGAATCCATCCATCGATCCAGGAGAGCCCGATCTCCCACGTCGTGCAGGGCGCCGATGAGCAGGCGCGAGGGGTCGCGCACGGCCGCATCCCCCCCCGGCATCCGCAGTCCCTCGAAATGGGCGAGGGTCGTCGAACCGCCGAGGGTGAAATGCAGCGCCTCGGAGCCCCAGACGCATTCCGGGTCCCCGTATCCGGTCCCGTCCATGGCGATTCCGAGGGCGTCCCCATGCCACTGGTGCTCGAGCCACGTGGCGGCGATGTGGGCGTGGTGGTGCTGCACGCGGACCAAAGGAATTCCGGCCTGCTCCGCCCACGATCGCGCCAATCTGGAGGATGCGAAATCGGGGTGGGCGTCGCAGGCCACGAAGGTCGGTTGGCAGCGGTAGCTGGAGCGGAGGCGATCCCAGGTTTCCAGGGCGACGTCCTGGGTGTCGGGGTGCTCCATGTCTCCGATGTGCTGGCTGAGGGTCACGCGTCCATGGTGGGAAAGAGCGGCGGTGTTCTTCAGGTCGGCCCCAACCGCCAGACCGCAACCCGCGGCGGGCCATGCGAATTCCCGCGGACTTCCGCCGCGCCCGATCCGCAGCGAAAGGGGCGCCGGGATCCCGGCGGCGACGGCGACCACGCCGTCGTCGCACCGGTTGGCGATGTCGCGGTCGTGCAACACCAGGAGGTCGCACCAATCCGGGCCATGGAGGCGTCCTTGGGCGAGGCTTGTGATCATCGGCTCGTGGTGCCGATTGGCGCTGGTCGTCACCACCGGAGCGGGGAACCGGGAAAAGAGCAGTTCGTGGACCGGGGAATGGGGAAGCATCACTCCGATCCGGGAAAGGCCCGGCGCGATCCAATCCCCGCCTTCCAACGGTGCGACGGGTTCGAGGAGGACGATGGGACGTTCGAGGCTGGTCAACTGTTGTTGTTCCAGTTCGGAGAGGCGGAACCAGCGCCGGGCCCAGGCGAGGTCGGGAACCATGATCGCGAAAGGTTTGGTGTCGCGCAGCTTGCGTCGTCGGAGCGTGCGGACGGCCGACGGGTTGGAGGCGTCGCAGGTGAGATGGAATCCCCCGATCCCTCGTACCAGGGCGATGCCGCCCTGCCGGAGGGTTGCCGCCCAGGTTTCCAGCCACGATTCCTCCGGGATCCTGCCTTCGGGCTCCAAGGGGTGGCCGGGGAATTCGCACCACATGCGCGGCCCGCAGGCGGGACAGCAGATCGGCTGGGCGTGGAAGCGTCGGTCGGCGGGGTCTTCGTATTCGATCCGGCACTGCGGACACAGGGGAAAGGCTCCCATGGTCGTGGCCGGACGGTCGTAGGGGAGTTTCCGGGTGATGGAAAACCGGGGGCCGCAATGGGTGCAGGAGATGAAGGGATGGAGGTGGCGGCGGTTCGCGGGATCGAAGAGCTCCGCCCGGCAGGCATCGCACAGGCACAGGTCGGGGAGGAAGGTCCCCAGGCGCGGACCCTCGGAGGAGCTTTCCAGGATGGAGAATCCTTCGAGGGATTCCACCCGCACGGACCTCTCCCGATGGTCCTGGATCCGGGCCGCGGGGGGGAGGTCGCCGTGGAGCGCCGCGGCGAAGGAGCGAAGCACCGGTTCGGGAGCCTGCGCGAATACGGTCACCCCCTGGGGAGTGTTCGCCACCCACCCCTGCACACCGAGACTCCTGGCCAGGTTCCAGACGAAGGGACGGAATCCGACGCCCTGGACCCGTCCCTCGAGGAGGATCTCCAGGGCCTTCATGCGGCGCGGCTCGTCACAACTGGATGGTCGCGCAGTTGGCCCCGTCCCTGGGGACGATGCTGACGAGGACCTTGCCGCTCTTGATGCACCAGTTGGTGATGTCGGTGGCGAAGGTGTGGCAGTCGGCGAGCACCTCCACGGTGGTGCCCTTGGGCATGGAATTGGTCTTGATGGCGAGTTTCAGCACCGGTTGCGGACATTTGAGTCCACGGAAATCGAGGAGTTCAGCCATGGTTCACCTCTGGGGAGGAAGGGTGTCGGGTTTCCGTCATGCCACCTTCGGAGGATCGCAGGAGGGTACGAGTCTCCCGGCCCGATTGGTGGAGTCCGATCTGCAGGGGCATCTTGCCCGGCAGGTTGTGGGTGGCGCAGCTCATGCAGGGGTCGTAGGTGCGGAAGGCCATCTCCACCATGTTGAGCAGGCCTTCGTCGGCTTGTCCCTTGTGGATGAATGCCTTGGCCGCGCTCTGGATGTTCATGCTCATCGCAGCGACGTTCGCCAGGCTCGCGACGATCATGTTCGCGCTGGTGATGATGCCGTTGGCGTCCGAAGTGTAGTGGTGGACGAGGGTTCCCCGAGGGGCTTCCACGATGCCCACGCCTTCGCGGGGGGTGGCGAGATCCATGTTGCGGATCCTCGGGGACAGGAATTCCTCGTGCTCGACCAGTTTCTGGATGCGCTCCGCGTTGTTCAGGACTTCCACCAGGCGGGCCCAGTGGTTGGCCAGGACGCTGTGCACGACCGTTCCTCCGAAGGCGTCCTCGTAGATGGAGCGCTGTTCGGCCGCCAAGGGCGTGGACATTCCCTTCGAGACGTTCATGCGCGCGACCGGAGCGACACGGTACATGCCGGATTCCGGGCCGTCCACCAATCCCTTCCAGCCCACCTCCCGCAGGAAGGGGAACTTCACGTAGGTCCAGGGCTCCACGTGCTCGGCGATGACCTTGGCGTAGTCCTTGGGCTCGAAGGTGGTGAACTCCACGCCCTGCTGGTCCACGACCCGGATCTTCCCGTCGTAGTAGTCCGGATGGCCATCGGCGTCGACCATGCCCATGTAGTAGCTCTCGCACCGGTACACGTCGCCCAGCATCAGGTCGCGGTAGACCGGGTTCTTCCAGACCACGTCGTCGAAGACCTTCAACGTGAATTGCGCGAAGGCGACCGCGTCCTTGGCGAAGGCCCGGAGCTCGGCCTGGATCTCGGGGGTCATCTGCTTGGCCACGCCTCCGGGCAGTCCCAGGACCGGATGGATGGCGCGGCCGGCGATGGCGTCGATGAGCCTGCGGGCGCGATGACGGATTCCGATCACTTCCTTGCCGGTTTCCACCCCGACCTTGTCGATCACGCCGAGGATGTTCCGGTCGGTCTTGGGGGCGGTGGGGCCCACGATGAAGTCGGGTCCACCGAGGAAGTAGAAGTGGAGGAGGTGGTCCTCGAAGAAATGGAGGTTGTAGTAGACCTCCCGGATGAGCCGCGCGGCGAGGGGGGGCTCCACCTCGAAGAGCGCGTCCAGGGCCTTGGTGGCGGCCATGTGGTGGGCGCCGGGGCACACCCCGCAGATGCGGCTGGTGATCTGGGGCATCTCCTCGGCGGGACGGCCTTCCACGAATTTCTCGAACCCACGCAGGTCGGGAAGCTGCAGATAGGCCTTGTCGACCTCCCCGGCCTCGTCCAGGAAGATCTCGATCTTTCCATGGCCTTCCAGACGGGTGATGGGATCGATGGAGATCTTCTTCGCGGTGAGGAGGGCGGTCATGGCTTCACATCCTTGCGATGGCTTCCCAGGAAGGAGCTGCTCATGGAATAGCGGTAGAAGGTGCCTGCGGGATCCGGGATCCCGTCGAGAAGCGTGGCGACGTCCTCTTCGCGGACCGCTTCGCCGATCCCTCCCAAGGCGGAGACCATGCGCGCCCCCTGGTCCTGGCTTCCCACCGGCCCGAGACATCCCGTGCAGGGCATGTTTCCTTGGATGCACGGGGTTCCGCAACCGTCCCGGGTCGCCGGACCCATGCACAGGATCCCCTGGTTCAGGAAGCACTGGACGGGATCTGCCTGCACGTGGATCAGTCGCTTGAATTCCTGGATGGTCAGCTGGTCGGGTTTGGTTTCGTTTCGGGCGCAGCTCTGGCACAGTGCGATGTCGGGCAGGAGGATCGATCCCTTCGGGGGCAGGTTCCCCTCCAGGATCGCGGTCAGGGCCGTCGCCACCATGTCGCCGTTGGGCGGACAACCCGGCAACAGATAGTCGACCTCGATCACGTCGCCCAGTTCGTACACCGTGTCGTAGAAGACCGGGAGTTCCATCGGGTACCCGTCGGCGGTGAGGCTGTGCGGGACGGGAACCGTCCCCTCCGGATTCACGTTGGTGGGGGAGTCCAGGTAGGCGCGATCGAAGATGGCCTTCCTGCTCTTGAGGTTGGCCAAGGCGGGGATGCCTCCGGAACACGCGCAACTCCCGAAGGCAACCACCAACTGCGATTTGCGGCGCAACAGCTTGGCCATCTCCTCCTGTTCGCTGGTCCGGATGGCCCCGTTGATGAGGCTGACGGCCAGTTCTCCATCGGCGAGGGCTTCGACGTCGGAGGTCTTGGGGTCCATGGCGCACGGCCAGAAGACGAAATCCACGAGTTCCCGAATGGCGAGGATGCGCTCCCCCAGGTCGACGATGGATTCGTCGCAGCCCCCGCACGAGCTGCACCAGTAGATGGCGGCCTTGACCTTAGGCATGGGTGGTCTCCTCGACGACGTTCCCGGTGATCTCCAGCGGTCCCAATTCGCGGACGCGTTCGGTCATGGAGGTGGTGACGTCCTGGAAGCGCTTTCCTTCACCGGCGGCGACCCATTCCAGCTCGAATCGCCGTTTGTCGATCCCGAACTGGGTGATCATGCGCTCGAACAGGCGGAAGCGTCGGAGGGCCTTGTGGTTGCCGTTGCGGTAGTGGCAGTCACCGGGGTGGCAGCCCATGACCATCACCCCGTCGGCACCTTCGCGGAAGGCTTTCACCACGTGCTCGGGGTCGACGCGGCCGCTGCACATGACCCGGACCAACCGCACGTTGGCGGGGTAGGAGAGTTTGAGGCCGCCGGCGCTGTCGGCTCCACCATAGGAGCACCAGTTGCACACGAAGGCCACGATGTTGGGCTCGAACCTAGCCATGGAGAACCCCCTTGACCTCGGCGATCAGCTGGTCGTTGGTGAAATGCCGCGCGGTGATCGCGTTGCTGGGGCAGGTGGCGGCGCAGGTTCCGCAACCGCGGCAGATGGCCTCGTTGACCACCGAACGTTTCGCGGTCCGGTCGAACGCGATGGCCTTGTAGGGACACGTGGAGGCGCACATCCTGCATCCCGCGCAATGGTCGGGGTCGATGTAGGAGACCATGGTCTCGAGCTCGATGGTGCGTCCTGGAACCAGTCGGCTCAAGGAGCGTCCGACCGCGGCCTGGGCGGTGGTGACCGATCGCGTCGCGTGGGAGGGTTGCAGGCACGATCCGGCGAGGGAGATCCCGTCGATGGTCGAACCCGTCGCATTGAGGATGGCGTGGTCGCTCTTGAGGAACCCGTGCGGATCCAGTTCGGTGTTGAGAAGCCGGGAGAACTCCCGCGCCTTCTCGCCGGGAACGAACCCGGTGGAGAGGATGGCCATGTCCACCACGAGGTCCTCGCGATCGGGGAAGTGGATGGCCACCTTCCCGGAGGGGAGACCTTCCAGACGGATCCTGTCGAGATCGCGGCATTCGATCATGCGCGTCCCTTCCTGGATCTGGCGTCGCAGGAATCCTTCGGTTTCGGAGCCGGGGAAGACGAGGCGATCGTGGATGTTGTGCACGATGGCCTCGGGGATCTGCTTGCGGATGGTCTCGCCGGCCATCAGCGCGTTGGTGCAGCAGACTCCGGAGCAGTAGGAAAGGCCGTCGGAGCACAAGGAACCCGCGCAGTGGAGCACCGCGACTTCGTTCGGCTGGCTTCCGTCGCGGGTCCGAAGTTCCGCCTGGGTGGGGCCGTTGGAACAGGTGAGCCGTTCGAATTCCGCGTAGGTGTACACGTTGGTGACACCATCCAGGGCGAGCCTGGGGATGTCCTTGGGGACATGCACTTCGGCACCGATCGCCACGATCACGGCGCCGCTCTTGACCTCCACCGTTTCGTCCAGCTGGGAGAAGTCGACCGCTCCGAACGGGCAGTTGTCGACGCACGCCTGGCAGTCTTCGCCCTTGAAGTGCAGGCAGTGGTCGGGATCGATTGCCGCCGCCGCCGGGACCGAACCGGGGAACAGCGCGTACACCGCCTTGTGGGTCCCCAACCCCAGGTGGAAGGGGCTGGACATGTCCACCGGACACGGCTCGAAGCAGGCCTCGCACCCGATGCAGTCATCGGTGATGAATCGGGCCTTCTTGCGGGCGATCACGGTGAAGTTTCCGAAGAACCCCAGGACGTCGGTGACGGTGGCGTTGGTGACCACGGTGATGTCGGGGTTTTCGCGGATTTCCGACAATCGCGGGGCCAGCAGGCATGGAGCGCATTCGCTGGTGGGAGCGAGCTCCTCGACCTTGATCAGTTCTCCACCGAGCGAGGTCTCCTTCTCGAAGATCACCACCTTCCGACCCGCTTCGGCGGCTTGGAGGGCGGCCTCGATCCCTGCGATGCCGCCTCCGATCACCACGAAGTCGGCGTTGATCTCCATGCGCTGGCGAGGAAGATCCTCGTGCAGCTGCGAACGGTTCAAAGCCGCCTGGATCAGACTTCGGGCCTTGAGGGTGGCTTGTTCCTTGTCGGGGGTGACCCAGGCGCACTGCTCGCGGATGTTGGCCATGGACACGCGGGTCTGGTTCAGGCCCACATGGTCGGCGCATTCCTCGAAGGTCTTCAGTTGGAGCTTCGGCGAGCAGGCGGCCATCACCGCCCGCGAACTGCCGTTTTCCCGCAACGTGTCTTCGATGAACTGCTTGCCCGCCGGTGCGCACAGGAAGTCGTGGATGGTGACCTCGTCCACGGATCCGGTCTCCCGTGCCCAGGTGCGCAGGGCATCGAGGTCGATGAAGTCGGCGACGTTGGTCCCGCATCGGCACAGGAAGAGGGTGGTCTTATGGGCCATGCTCGTTCTCCCACTGGCGGAGGATCGCTTCCACGCGTCCGACGAGGGAGGGAAGGCCCGCCATCACGTCGTCGCGAGGATGTTCCTGGAAGGTGGTGAAATCCCGGCCCTCGATGCCGAGGATGGTGAGGGATTCCGGCATGGGCAGGCCGAACCGGATTCCCATCGCGACGACCGTCGCCAGGTTCATTCCGTGGCTGTCGACCAGCCGGGCCTGGCGCGTCCGGTCGAGCTCCTCGAGGGAGAAGTCCAGCAGGGAGCCGGGGGGGTGTTCGCCCGTGCGGACCGCGTCCATCACCAGCGCATGCCGATGTCCGGAGAGGTCGGGGAGCAGGTCCATGCCGCTGGAATAGTTCTCGACGAAATCCGTCCTGGAGCAGGCGGTACGCTCCCGCAGCAGGCGGAGGGCCACCAAGGCGGCGGAATCGTCGCACAGCAAGGGGTTCCCCAGCGCGATCACGACGTTGCGATCGGTGTCCGTCGGCGGTTCCCGCGGAGGGGCGGCGGGAGGGGAGATCATGCCAGGCCGATCAGGAAGCTCACCCCCGCGGCCACCAGGATGCTCGAGGTCGCGTAGCGGAGAATGGGGGATGCCGAGGATCTCGCACAGGCGCGTTGCACCAGCCCGCCGAGGAGGATCAAGGTTGCCGAGCTCGTCGCGAGCCAGGCCAGGTACTCCGAAGTACCTGCCGTGGCGGGCATTTCGGCCCCATGGACCATTCCATGCACCATCCCCGCGACCAGGATGAAGACCCACGAGTGGCGGGATTCGGCCGACCAGGAGATCAGTGCACCGAGAGCGATCACGGAAAAGGCGACGAGGTATTCGATGGATGGGGTGGATACTCCCGCCAGCCCCAGGAAGAATCCGCCGAGCATCCCACCGAGGAAGCAGGAGGGAAGCAGGGGCTTGGATCGAAGCGAGTCCGTTTGGGCCGCCAGCCATCCCACGGCGAGCAGGGCCAACAGGTGATCGAGGCCGGTAAGAGGATGGAGTATCGCCTGCTGGGCGGTGTGGGGGGCGTTGGTCTGGTGCGCGAAGCAGGCTAGAGGAGCCAGGAAGAGAAGCGCAAGGCTGGAACGGGCCATCGGGCGATCCTGTTCGGTGCGGAGTCAACGGGAATTGGGCGGACTCCTTCCATGCTACCAGTCCGCAGAAATGGAGGGCAAGCTCTTTTTTTGAGGAAAGCGGAGGACGTGGGGGATGTCGTGTTGCCCTCTGGGGCACCTCGTCGTAGCTAGGCTGTCGAACTCGGGCGATCCCCCGGTGGCGGTAGGGGCGAAGAAGCCCTCCGGCCCCGGATCGAAGGGGATCTCCCCTTGAGCCATTCGAAATGGCAACTGCTGGGATATCTCCCCCGGGCGCTCCGATCAGCCTCCAGGAGGTGTGCGTGTCGAGCCCTCCCGCCGTGGCTCAAGGACCTCCCAAGGGGGGGGGGCCGCGGATGGTCGGGGAGGAAATACTTTCCCTGAATCCCCGCTTGTTGAAAGGTTCCCCTCGCATGCACTCCTACCCTCTCCTGGCCCTGGCAGCCGCGGCGTCTCTTGTCTTGTCCGGCAATGGTGCCCAGAGGCCCAACGCGGCCTCTCCGTCCGACTCGACGGCGAAGTCCGCGGCATCAAAGCCTTCCCCGTCCGAGATCGCTCGCCGGCAAAACGCGGAGCAGATCGAGGAAATCCTCCAAGTGGCGCGGCAATGGGAGACACTGCAAATGGCCCACTTCCAGGAGCTGGACAGAACCGCCACTTCGTGGCAGGAAGCCGGGTTCGAGCCTCCGGCATCGAAGGGGCTGTTTTCGTACCACGACGAATCCGACGCGCTGGTGATCCGGATGGATAAGTCCGTTGGACAATGTCCGGCTGGTGCGAAATGGTCGGTGCGGATCGTGGGGACGAAGGGTTGGGATGTCGAGTTTTCTCGCTCGGTCTCCAACAAGAAGTGCGAGGCGATCCTGCCGCAATTCCGGGCTGGCAAGTAGAATCCACTCCAGGTGGTGTTGCGAGGGGGCAGAAGTCCCCGCCCTGCCTCCGCGAAATTTCGAGGACTCCTGGAGGAGTCGTTCATACCCGCGACAGAATCTGTCTAGTGGTGCGGAAGCGAGGAAATATCTTGCTTCCAGGGTGACGAGAGGAGCGATGGACCCTGGGATGAGCCCTGGGTATCATTCTCTACTCCCCCATCAAGTCAGATGCCTCGGTGCAAGTATGCTACAGGAGCCTTGTAGCGCCGACTGAGCAAAACTGACGCAGGCTCGGAACAACAAGATGGCTCCATGCACAAGCCAATCAAACCGGATGGTAATACCGAAAACGCCTCAATGCCCACCGAATCCATCGGTCAAGATGATGCGATGCTCCGGGGGCCCAAAGCCCCTTCGTTGGATCACTTATGATGCAACGCGCATCTTCGTAAAGGCCGCGCTTCTCAAGAATCTGAATCGCCCCGGGAATTGAGTCGACTCCTACACTTGAGAAAGAGGAGTCATCATGGGAGTGAGCAAGTTCTCGTCTGAGGTTCGTGAGCGTTCGGTCCAGCTGGTCCTAGAGCAGGAAGCCCAGCACAAATCCCAATGGCAGGCGGTGACGTCTGTTGCCCAGAAGCTGGGCTGCCATGCGGCCACGGTGTTGAGTTGGGTCCGCCAATACGAGCGGGATGGAGGTCGGCGGGAAGGGCCGACCAGCTCGGAGAAGGAGCGGATCAAGGCTCTGGAGCGGGAGGTCAAGGAACTTCGCCGGACCAACGAGATCCTCCGCCTGGCCAGTGCGTTTTTCGCGAAGGCGGAGTTCGACCGCCAGCAGAAGTGAGCGCCTTCATCGACGCTCATCGGGCGGACTTCGGGGTCGAACCGATCTGCAAGATCCTGCAGGTTGCCTCCTCCGCCTACCGACTGCGTAGACGACGGACCCTCCGTCCGGATCTTCGATCGGATCGCGCCAAATCCGACGAGCAGTCGCTGATCCAGATTCGACGGGTTTGGGACGAAAGCGGCCAGCTTTACGGAGTCCGCAAGGTGTGGGAGCAATTGAAGCGGGACCTGGTCGAAATCCCTCGCTGCAGGATAGCGCGCCTGATGCGAAAGCACGGTTTGGTGGGTGTGCGACGCGACAAGGGGATCCAGA
>JACKCV010000010.1 GCA_020633825.1 Fibrobacteria bacterium
AGAGAATGCGCCGCCGCAGCCGGCGTCACAGACCCTCGCCGTGGCATTTCTTGAATTTTTTACCCGACCCGCAAGGACAAGGATCGTTGCGCCCCACTCCGACGAACGCGGGAGAAGGCGCGGGACGAGCCATCTGCGGAGGCGGCGCCATCATGGGCCGGGTGCCGGGAAGCAGGGGAGCCATCGCCGGGGCGGCTTGAGGCGCCGCCTGTCCAGCCGCGGCCTGCTGGGCCTGGAACTGGGCATGCATCTCGTGCATCTCGCGCTGGGTGCGGGACATGCGCAACATCGGGAGGTTCGCCGGATCGAGGTGCAGGAGGCGAGCCGCGATTTCCACCGCCAAGCGGTCCATGGTCGCGTCGAACAGGGCGAAGGCTTCGCGCTTGTATTCGGACAGAGGGTCCTTCTGGCCGTATCCACGGAAGCGGATGGCCTCCTTGAGGTGGTCCATCTCGTAGAGATGCGCCTTCCAGAGATTGTCGATGACGATGAGGAGGAGCTGACGCTCGAGTTCCCGAACCTGCTCCTCGCCGACGGCTTCCTCGACCTTCTGGTACCGGGCTTCGATGAGCTTGATGACTTCGTCGACCATGCTGTCGCGCGATGCCCCCGCGGCGATGGCCGACCGGAGGGAGAAGTCGACGAGGAAGGTCCGACGCAATTCCTGATCGGCAGCCTCCCAGGCGGGATCGTCGGGAGCGAATTCCTGGGCGAGGGCCTCGGTGATCTTGATCTCGACGGCTTCCTCGAGGCGTTGCACGATTTCGTCGCGGATGTCTTCCCCGTCGAGGATCTTGCGACGGATCTTGTAGACCACCGTACGCTGGGCGTTCATCACGTCGTCGTATTCCAGCAGGTGCTTGCGCACTTCGAAGTTCTGGCCTTCGACACGCTTCTGGGCCCCGGCGATGGAGCGGTTCAGCAGCGGGTGGGTGATGACTTCCCCTTCCTTGGCCCCCAATCGATCCATCATGGCGCGGATGTTGTCGCCGCCGAAGATGCGCATGAGGTCGTCGTCGAGCGACAGGAAGAAGCGGCTGGAGCCCGGATCGCCCTGGCGGCCCGAGCGGCCGCGCAGCTGGTTGTCGATACGGCGCGATTCGTGGCGCTCGGTGCCCACGATGTGGAGACCGCCGAGAAGACGATTCGTGAAGGTCCCTTGGGCGCGCAGATCCCACGGAGAGGGGTAGAGGGGCTGTTCCTGCTCTTCCCGGACCTTGTTCAGGAAGGCGAGCTTCTCTTCGCGGGTACCCTGGAATTTCGCGCGTTCCTTTTCGGACAAGGTGCGCTCGGCCCAGTGGGCGAGCAGGGCCTCATCTTGGGATGCCTCGTCGACCGGAAGGTCCTTGGGAGCGATCCCCTTGGCTTTCCAGTGTTCCAGAAGGGTTTTCCACTCGGTATTGCGCAGCACGATGTCGGTGCCGCGACCCGCCATGTTGGTGGCGATGGTCACCCGACCGAGATGGCCGGCTTCTGCGACGATGGTGGCTTCCCGCTGGTGCTGCTTGGCGTTGAGAACGTCGTGGGCGACCCCGGCGCGCTGGAGCAGTCCCGAGAGGAGTTCGGACTTCTCGATGGTGACGGTGCCGACCAGGATGGGCTGACCCAGGGCATTGCGCTCCTTGATGTCCTCCTGGATGGCCTCGTACTTCTCCTTGTCGGTGCGGAACACCCAGTCGTCGCGATCCTTGCGGATCATGGGACGGTTGGTGGGGACCACGACCACTCCGAGCTTGTAGATCTCGTGGAATTCGTGGGCCTCGGTGTCGGCCGTACCCGTCATGCCACCGAGCTTGGTGTACATGCGGAAGTAGTTCTGGAAGGTGATGGTCGCCAGCGTCTGGTTCTCGCGGGCGATGCGGACCTTCTCCTTGGCCTCGACGGCCTGGTGCAACCCGTCGGACCAGCGGCGGCCTTCCATCGTGCGACCCGTGAACTCGTCGACGATCACCACTTCGCCATCCTTCACCACGTAGTCCACGTCCTTCTTGTAGATGACGTGGGCCCGCAGGGCCTGGGAAAGGTGGTGCACCCAGTCGGTGTTGCCATCGCCGTAGAGGTTCTGGATCCCCAGAGCCTTCTCGCAAGCCTCGACCCCACGGTCGGTGAGCATCGCGTTCTTGTGCTTTTCCTCGACGGTGTAATGGATGTCCTTCTTCAGGAGGGGGATCACCGCGTCGGCTTTGCCGTATTTGTCGGTGCTCTCCTCGGCGGGACCGGAGATGATCAGCGGGGTGCGCGCTTCGTCGATCAGGATGGAGTCGACTTCGTCGACGATCGCGAAGTTGAGCTTGCGCTGCACGCATTCGTCGGGGTGGCGCGCCATGTTGTCGCGGAGGTAGTCGAATCCGAATTCGTTGTTGGTGCCGTAGGTGATGTCGGAATGGTAGGCGGCCCGCCGTTCCTCTTCGCGCTTCTCGTGCACGATCAGTCCGACGGTGAGACCCAGGAACCGGTACAGGCGCCCCATCCATTCGGAGTCGCGTTTGGCGAGATAGTCGTTGACCGTCACCACGTGCACACCCAGGGCGGTCAGTGCATTGAGATACACCGCCGTGGTGGCCACGAGCGTCTTGCCTTCGCCGGTCTTCATTTCGGCGATCTTGCCGGAGTGGAGGATCATGCCGCCGCGCATCTGCACGTCGAACACGCGCATGCGGAAGGGGGGCAGGGACTCGGGATACAAGGCGCGGATGGCGTCGTAGAAGTCGGCCGGCAGGTGGATGTCGACGACATCGGCTCCCTCGGCGAGTCGGGTGCGAGCCTCCTCGACGAGCTTTTGATGGCTTCCCGCCAAGCGGCCCAGGTCGAATCCATGATCCGGATTCAAGACGTTGAAGATGCCCAGACGTCGATCGGCCGCTTCCCGGACGACCGCGAAGGCCTCGGGAAGAAGGTCGTCGAGGGTTTCGTTCTGCTCGGCCATCCGGCGGCGGAACTCCACGGTCTTGAGGGCCAATTCGTCGTCGTGGAGCCCACGCATGGTCTCCTCGAGGGCGTTGATGGCCTCCACAGCGGGGGTGAGCTTCTTGTTGTAGCGCTCGTGGGGAGTACCGAAGAGCTTGGTGAAGATCGCGTCGAGAATCATGCCTTGGAGACTCCGCCGGGCGTAGTTGGGATTGGCCGGAACTGAGGAAGACTGGGCAATCTACCTATTCTGGCGAGGAGGACGTGTTCCAGCCGGGTTCCGCGAGCTTTCACGGTGCGGCTCCGGGCCGGGTGGACAGATCCCGTTCCGTCGTCCATCGGACGCCCCGCGTGGCTTCGAGGTGGACCGCCAAGGTTTCCTGCTCGGTCTGTCCGGGAGTGGGGACCAGGAGAACGGAAGCGTCCAACTTCCCCAACGCCTCGAGGTCCATCAAGGTGGAATACCCGCCGCGCGTGACGATCTCCTTGGCACCGCGCAAGGATGCGGCGAGATCCGTCGTTCCCAGGTGGGGTACCTCCTGAACTCCCGTGTGCTCCATCGGGTGGCTCTGGCCGGGGAGTCCGGGGAGTCCACGGACGAGCAGGAATTTTCCGGGGGAGCGGCCCCAACGTTGGCGCAGCAACTCCTCGAAGGAGGTCCGGGAGGGTTCCGGTCCCGAGATCAGGCCGACACCGTCCCACGGGCCCGACCAGGAACTGGGGCAGGGAGGCAGGTTCTCGAACCGACTCAAGGGTCCGATCCATTGCAAGGTGGGGAACAGGGATGGATGGAC
The DNA here is from genome assembly GCA_020633825.1 of Fibrobacteria bacterium. Classification (GTDB taxonomy): domain Bacteria; phylum Fibrobacterota; class Fibrobacteria; order UBA5070; family UBA5070; genus UBA5070. Next base: position 3,702 of record JACKCV010000010.1, read on the forward strand.
GGGGTGGCCCAATCGGCCGGAAAGAGCCTTCTCGGGGTCGCGATGGTCCGGAATCAAGATGCGATCGAATGCTCGTAGCAGATGCGCCATCACCTGCTCCCCCAGAGGCTCCAGTGCGCGCAAGGGGCCCGGAGCCGCCAGATGGACCTGGTGGGTGAGGAACCAGGAGCGTTTGCCGGGGAAGTGGCACCCGAAGCGGTTGTCGGAAACCACGGCATCGAATTCCCCGGACCAATCCTGGATTCTGCGGTGTTCGGCGCGGATGACTTTTGCCAGTCTGGGCAGGGAGGCGAGGAGTCGCGGAACGAGGAGCGCTCCGGGGGCGTAGCGAATGGCGTAATCCGGCAGTTCCCGGACCGCAAGATGGGGGAATTCCGATTGCCAGAAGGCCAAGGAACGACCGTTTCCCGCCAGGACGATGGAGGGGCCGGACTGCTCCCAATGGTGCACCAGGCGCGCCGTGCGCGTGGCGTGACCCAGTCCCCAGTCCAAGGCACAAACAAGGATGCGCTTCCCGGGAGGGGAGGGGAGACCATCCTCCGGAGGGGTCATCGACCCGGCCTTTCCGTCCGCGGTAATTCTTGAATCCTCAACGCGTTGCCCATGATACAATCAATAGAACCTATTTCTTGGAAATCATGATTCTTGAGGACCTCGCCCGATCTCCTGGCGGAGAACGAAGGCGAGATCCGGAGGTTCCCGTACATGTCCCGTTCTAAAGCCTTTTTCATTGCCGGATTGGGAATGCTCCTGGGCTCCTGCGATCGTGTACCCGCACCCGCCGACCTGGATCTCCCCGGAGATCCACTCCTGGTCGTAGGGGCCTGGAACGATTCCGCCGAGGCGGCCAAATCCGCCCTGACCACGCATCATCCCCTCCAAAAGACGGTTTCGGTCGGGGACCGGGTCTGGATCCGTGCCGTGGTGCGAGGCGACACCTCGTCCGTGGAGTCCATCGATATGCGGCCGGATCGCCGTTCTCCCTGGGAGAAGGTGAAGATGCCCTTGGCCATCCACCTCCAGTGGCCGGATTCGGGAACCCACTGGGTGCATGTGGCCGTGAATACCGCCTTCGGTGTGGTTCTCGATTCCGCCTCGGTGCATGTGTCCAATCTCCGCCCCTCCCTCACTCTCCCGTCCTGGTCCGACACGGGGATCCTCGTGGTCCCCGACCGGGAAATCACCATTCCGCTGAAGACCACCGACGATGGACGCGTGGTTTCCGTTTCCTGGGATCTCGACGGAAACGGTACCTGGGATCGGATTCTCAAACCCACCGATACCCTTCGGGTCCGATGGAGCGGGGCGGAAATCGTCAAACTGGGCAAGGAGGTCAAGCTCCGGGTCCAGGTCCAGGACGAAGACTCCAACAAGACCACGGGAACGGTCGTCGTTCGTTTTCCGCTTCGACCCGCTTCCCTTTCCGTTTCCGGCCCCGACACCTTGTCCATCAAGGACAGCCTTCCCCTCCAAGCGACCCTCACCGGACCGGTGACGGCTTCCCAGGTGCGTTGGCCCGATGGTTCCCGAGGGTTGCAATGGAAAACCCTGCTTCCTGCCATCGATACCCAGATGGTGGTGGTGGTCCAGGCGATCGACAGCCTCGGGCGGACCCTCCTGGATTCCCATGTCGTGCGAGTCCTTCGCGATCCTCCCGTCGTCCAGGCTCGCCCCGACACGGCCATCCATGCGGGAAAAACCCTGCACCTCTCCGCGACCGCCCAACAGAGGTTCGGCCGCATCGTCTGTTGGAAGTGGGATCTCAACGGAGACGGCTCCTTCCGGCTTTTCGGGGCGGGAATCGACACCACCTGGGAAACCGTCGGGCCGAGGAACGTGGTGGTTCGGGCCGAGGATGACGACGGAAACGTGGCTTTCGACACGATCCATGTCCGGGTGATCGACTCCGCCGCGCAGATATCGACCCACATCCCCTCCTCCGTTTCCCTCGGGGACACTCTCAAGTTCGGTGTCACCGTCCGGGATCCCGACCAGGACAGTGTCGCCGTTTCCTGGAAGTTCGCCGGTCTGAGCCAAGCGGGATTCCAGGCCAGCGTTCGTCCCGCCGCCGTGGGGGCCTTCCCGGTGGAGCTCACCGTGAAGACCTTCACCCATGCCGGGACGCTGTTGCAGAAGGTGGTGATCCCGGACACCGTCAAGGTGCTTCCCAGCGGGTTGTTCGTGGATCTCGGTCGGGACTCCACCGTGCCGTTCGCCACGAAATGGAGTCCTGGTTCGGTGAAAATCCCGGATTCCGGCAGTGGGGTGGGGATCGCCAAGACCTCCGTCGATTGGAACGCCGATGGGATCTGGGACAAGACCTCCTCCGGCTGGCTTCTCCCAACCCGGGTGTTCGATCAGGACACGGGCTGGTCCTCCATCGTCGTGCGTGTCGAGGACACCAAGGGCAACCAGGAGTTGGACACCATCCGTGTGCGGATCCTTCCGCCTCCTGCGCCTTCGGTGACCGTGAGCCTTCCGAAGGAGGTCTGGCTCGACACCCTTTCTTCCTCCATCCACGGGTCGATCCAAGTCTTCTCCCCGGCCAAGACCTCCGTGACCTGGAAGGTGAAGCCGAATGGACCCTCGGGGACGGATACGGCGATCCATTGGACCCCGCTTTTGGTGGGAATCGACACGGTGGAAGTGCAGGTGAAGGACAATTGGGGCGGGCTCACCGTGGTCCGCACGGGCGTTGCCCTCCATCGTGATACCGCGATGCTCAAGACCCGCGACACCAGCTTCGTGCGCAGCGAAGGGTTGTCGATCTCGTTCCCCGTGGATCTCCGGTTCGGGACCCTTCACAGCGGCGTGTTCCAGTGGACGACCTTCGCTCCTGGAACCCCCAGGAATGGTCCTCCGATCAATCCTTGGAGTACGGGGCAGACCACGGCGATCGGAACCACCGAAATCTTGCCACCTTTGCAGGAAACGACGCTCCTCGATACAGCCCCCTTGGTACTGGATTTGTCCAGCCCGGGAAGCGCCCGGCTTCGGATCCCCTCCCTTCCTCAATTCGGGGACCTCTCCGGGGTTTTCATCCTGGTCGACTCCCAAGGGGATACCAGTCGCACGATCTGGAAGACCAAGGCTCGATCCATCCCGGTTCGGATCGACTCCTTGTTCGCGCTCAACTCCATTTGGACCAGCGGCGACCAAACGGTGTACGCGGCGGTGACCGCCCCGGACGGGTACGACTCGGCCGTGTGGTACTACGAGGGATGGAACTCCGATGCGAAGTACACCAATACCGACCCCGTGATTTCCAAGACCCACACGTGGTCCGTTCCCGGGATGCAACCGATCGGGCTGAAGGTGTTCGGGATGGGAGGCGATTCGTCCCGGATGCTCCGGGAATTCCCGGTCCAAAAGGATTCCGTCTGGATCGGGCAGTGGATGGACACGGTCTATATGTCCACCTCGTCCAGCTATCGGATCGACGTCCAATCGATCGGGACCGCGGTGAATGAGGTATCCTTGATTGTTTCGTGGACCACGGCAGATCAGGGGGCTGGATCGAAGACTCTGAAATTCCCATTTGAACTGGACCTCGCGTCCTTCGGTGCCGTGAATATCGTGGTGTCGGTGAAGGGCGTGGGTGGGGGGGATGCTTTTTCGGAGGAGAGGACCTTCTTCCTGGCAAAGGGCCCGCCCCAGTAGCAGGAATCGGAACGATCCTTCCCGGCGTGTATCTTCCAACCTGCGCGTTCCGCCACCGGGACGCGCAGGAGTCGGGAAGAGGAATGCCGCCACTGCACAGGTTGTACACGAAAGCCGGAGATTCCGGTTCCACGCGACTTGGAGGGGGACAGAAGGTCTCCAAGGATTCCATACGCTTGGAATGCTACGGGACGGTCGATGAGTTGAATTCGAACCTGGGTCTCGCCTTGGCCTACCAGCCGGTCGAGCCTCTGCGGTCCGCCCTCGGAAGGATCCAGAACGAGTTGTTCCATCTGGGATCCGACTTGTGCTTCCTGGAGGAAGACAAGAAGAAATGGACCCTTCCCAAGATCGAACCGCGGCATGTCGAGGTCCTCGAGCGGGAGATGGATTCCTTCCAGGAATCCACCGGCCCTCTGGCCAACTTCATTTTGCCGGCAGGAAATCCCGCGGCCGCCCAGTTGCACGTCTCCCGGACCGTTTGTCGAAGGGCCGAACGGCTCCTGGTCCGGTTGGGAGGGGAAGAGGTCGTTGCCGAGGAGCCCCTTCGCTATCTGAACCGCCTATCGGATTGGTTGTTCGCCGCAGCCCGTCTGGAAAACCACGCTCGAGGCATTCCGGAGGTCCTGTGGGACGCTTCGGCTTGAGGGGACTTCTCCTGGCCGGGGGAGTGGGCTTGATCGCCGCCTTCCTGGCATCCCTGCTTCTCGGAAGCTCTTCCTTGCCCGTCGCCCAAGCCTGGCAGGCTCTTTGGGGAGGGCCTTCGGGGACGACCCTCGAAGCCGGCATCGTTTGGCAGATTCGCATGCCCAGAACCGTGGTCGTCGCCTTGGTGGGTGCCGCCTTGGCGGGGTGCGGGGCGGCGTTGCAGGCCTTGTTTCGCAATCCCATGGCCGACCCCGCCGTCTTGGGGATCTCCTCGGGAGGGGCTCTCGCCGCGGTGGTGGTCCTCTTCCACTTTCCCTTCGCGCCTCTGTGGGTCCTTCCCGCCGCGGCCTTCGCCGGTGGGTTCCTCGTGGCCATCCTCCTGCTGGTCTTGTCGGGCATCGGCGGACGCCCCACCTTGACCATCACCCTCCTGACGGGCATCATCCTGACCTCCCTGTGCTCCTCGGGAGTGTCCTTCGCGTTGCTCCTCTCCGACGAATACCAGTTGCGGCAGCTGGTGTTCTGGCTTTCGGGGGGAGCGGAGGCCCGGTCCTGGAACCATGTCTGGATGGGGGGGCCGTTCATGCTGCTTGGAGTCGGACTACTGTGGTCCCGGTCCCGGTGGCTCGATGCCCTCGCCCTCGGCGAGGATCACGCCCAAGCCGTGGGCATCGATGTCGGAAACGCCCGCTTGTGGGTTCTGGCGGGAACGGCGCTTTCCACCGGTGCGGCGGTGAGTGTCTGCGGCCCCGTGGGATTCGTGGGCTTGATGGTTCCCCACCTGGTGCGGCCCTTCTCGGGTGGATCCATGTCGGGTCTGATCCCCGCCTCCTCCCTGGGGGGCGCGCTCCTTCTGGTTCTCGCCGATGTGGGAGCCCGGACCTTCCTTCCTTCGGGGATCCAACTGGGAGTCCTGACCTCCCTTCTGGGGGCCCCGTTCTTTCTGTGGCTGCTGGTTCGCGCCCGACGGGCCGCCCTGTGAGCGACGTCGTGCTGCAGTGCAAGGGCCTGGCCGTGGATGTCCCGGGTAAGCGGTTGCTCGACGGGATCGATGCGGTCCTGACGCGGGGATCCATCACCGCCGTCCTGGGACCCAATGGTGCCGGGAAGAGCACGTTGCTGAAGGCCCTGGTGGGTCTGCAGGAGGGGGTGACCGGTAGCGTCTTCCTGGAGGGCCGGGAGGTCGATGCCTGGTCGCGTCCGGAAATCGCGTGTCGTTTGGCCTATCTACCCCAGTATCGGCCCCTGTCGGTGCCTCTGGCGGTTCGGGATCTCGTGGCCATGGGGCGGTATCCGCATCTTGGCTCCTGGCGGCGGCCCGGCTCTGCGGATCAGCTCGCCATCCAGGCGGCCATGGATCGCCTGGAGATTTCCCACCTCGCCCACCGCGACGCCTGCACCCTTTCGGGGGGGGAGTTGCAGCGCGCCTTCCTGGCGCGATGCCTCGCCCAGGGGTCGCCTTTGCTGGTTCTCGACGAACCTCTCACCGGCTTGGACATCGGGCACCAACTGCAGCTTCTGGCGTTGCTGGAGGGATTGGCCCAGGAGGGCAGGACCATCCTCTGGTCGGTCCACGATCTCCGCTTGGCCTCCGAGCATGCCAGGGACGCCTGGTTGCTCGATCAGGGGCGATTGGTCGGCCATGGTTCGGTGGCGGAAGTCCTCGGGTCTCCCCAGGCGGCGAAGGCCTTCGGAGTGCGTATGGAGATCGGACCGGACGGAAGTTGGAGATTCCTGCTTCCCTGATTCGATCCCGGGGACGATCCCCCGGTGTGGGAAGGGGGGAGATCCTTTCCGAGGGCGGAGGGAACCCCGCGCTCGTCGACGGAGAGGAAGGGAAGGAATCCCCGGCGCTACCGCCGGTGGGATTGGCGGGACCGGAGAGAGGCCGGTCCGGGAGTTCCGTTCAGTGGTCGCAGGGCTGCATGGCCAGGTAGAGGCCGCGAGCCCCCTCGGCGATCTTGCCCTTGGAAACCAGGAAATCGACCAAGGCCGAGGCATCGAGGTCGGAAAGAGAGCAGGTGTGGAAGCGGCAGTCTTCGCCGAAAGTGCCGGCAGCCCCTTGCAGGACCGCTTCCCGGGGCAGCGGGCCGTTGGCTCCGAGCCATCTCATGAGTTCGTGTCCGTGAACCGATTCCATCGTGATCTCCATTCCATGACGCGGAAGCCGCCGCGCACGCGCGTCCATTCCACACAATAATGTATGGAATTATTTCCGGATACGCAAGTCCGACTTTCCGGGCCCGATCCGGGGATGCCGGCCGGGTCCCCGTTTTCCGGAAAACGGGAATCCTACCGGCGTCGGCGTTTCCGTTTCCAGGGGCGATGCCAGGCCGCCTCGGACAATGCCGCCCGGTCTTCGGACGTGAGCAGGGCGCGACCGGAATCCGATCCCGCCGCCACGGGCAGGAGCCCGATGGAATCGTCGACGTGCCGCGCCCAGGCGGCCAGCAGGTTGCCGGCCGTCCAGGCTCCGGACAGGGCGAACCGGGAATCGTTGACCGTGAGGACGCTGATGACGATTCCCGTCTGCGGATCCTCCTGCAGGCGGGCGAATCCGGCGAACCATTCGTAGCGACCGAACGGATCGGTCCCGTCGAGGGTTCCCGTCTTGCCTCCGATGGTGAACCCCTCCCTTTCCGGGAGGGGCCAGGCCGCCAGGAATCCCGCCTGCGCGGTCCCGGTGTCGACGGTGGCCTGGAACAGGGGGAGCATCGCTTCCCGCAATTTCGCCCCGGTGGTGTCCGGAAGGCAGGAACTGTCCGGTGTGAACCCGTTCCAGGAGGGGGGGAGGAGATGGCCGTCGTCGACGAGCTTGCGGACCATCATCGCAGCCTGGACCGGGGCGGAGAAGGTCGTTCGAACGAAACCGGATCCGATCTCCGCCAGGTTGTAGCTGTCGACGGGGGCCGCCATGCGTCCGGAAGGGACTCCGTTGCCCAGACCGCGGGGTCGATTGAAGCCCATGGTGTCGGCCCAGGCCAGGAGCTTCGAGGCGCCCAGACGGTGCAACCCGATCTGGCCGAAGACGGGATTCACCGACCAGGCGAACGCCAGACGCAGCGGGATCTCCACGCCGATGGTGTCGGGGCGCAGTTGGAACTTGTACAGGGTGTGGGCCTGTCCACGGAGATGGAATGCGGAATCGGGACCGAGCCCCGTTTCGGCGATCCCGCCGGCGGAGGTGATCACCTTCGCCAAGGAGGCGAAGGGGTAGTCCGGACGGGTGGCCAGCGCGAGATCGTGTCCGACCGTGTCCCGTCCCATGCGGGTGGAGAGGAACAGCGGGGTCGCCGATCGCAGATCCATGCCGAAGGCGATGGTCATGACCGAGGGATGGCGTTTCAGCAGTTCATCGGCGTAGGCTTGGAGCGCCGGAGCGACCACGAACTGGTTCGGCAAGGTGCCGGGAACGTCGATGGAATCCCGGCAGACCGGGGGCGGGAGGGGAGGAGGTACGGATTCGGAGGGAGCCCGGGAGCAGGCGTGCACGATCATCACCAACCCGAGAAATCCCGCCGTCACCAGCCCCAGGAAAGCGGAAGGCAGCCAGGGTTGGCGTGGAGGAGGGGGGGTGAGCGGTTTTTCCCAAGGCAGCTGCTTGGTTCGCAGGTCTCCGAATTTCACGGGTTCGAGGGAGTGGCCGATGTGCCCGAGGCCAGGTTTTCCAGGGCCTGGAAGTACCCCGGAAAGGTTTTCGCCGTGCAGTCCGGGTCCTGGATCTCCAAGGCGATGGCGCTGCCCACCAGGGAGAAGGCCATGGCCATCCGATGATCGTGGTAGGTGGCGATGGAAGCGAAGGTGGGGCCGTGGGGAGGAGGTGTGACCCGGATCCAATCCGGCCCCTCTTCGACCTCGGCTCCCAGTTTGCGAAGTTCATCGCGGACGGCGACCACTCGCTCCGTCTCCTTCACGCGCCAGGACCCGATCCCCCGCAAGGTGGTGGGGCCCTCGGCGAACAAGGCCAGGGTGGCCAGCGTCATGGCGGCATCGGGCATGTCGAGGAGGTCGATGTCCAGGCCGCGCAGCAAGGGCAATTCCCGCTCGACACCCTGCCAGACCACGCGGCGCGAGGCACGCGGGCGCTCGCATTCGAGCCAGTCGTCCCCTTTGCGGACCTGTGCCCCCATCCGCCCGAGGACGTCGATGAACGCGGCGTCCCCCTGGACGGAGCGGGCGCCGCACCCTTCGACGCGGACCGGACCCGCCAAGGCTCCGAAGGCGAGGAAATAGGAGGCCGAGGAGGCGTCTCCCTCCACGGAAAGGGAACCTGGGGAACGGTACACCCCGGGATGGACCAGGAAGGAGCGGTATGCATCCCGCTCCACACGCGCTCCGAAGCGCTCCATCAGGCGCAGCGTGATGTCGATGTAGGGACGCGAGATCAATTCCCCTTCCACCTGGATTTCCATGGCGCTTCCGGCCATGGGGGCGGCCATCAGAAGACCCGTCAGAAACTGGCTGGAGGTGGTGCCGCGCACCGTGGTGAGGCCACCGCGCAGGCCGCAGGCGTGGATTTCCAAGGGAGGGAATCCCGGCGTCCCCAGGTAGCGGATGGATCCTCCTTCGGACAAGGCGGGAAGGAGTCCGTCGACCAGGTCCCCGATGGGCCGTTCCCGCATGCGTTCGATGCCGTCGAGGGTGAAGCGTCCCCGGGAGGCGCACAAGGCGGCCGCCAGAGGCCGCATCGCCGTTCCCGCATTGCCCAGATCGAGTGCCGAATCCGGGATCTGGAAGTGCGGTCCTCCCAGTCCATCGATCTCCAAGGTCGAGGCATCCTCTTCCCGGAGATGGACACCGAGCCGGGTCAGGGCTCCCTTCATGGCACGGGTGTCTTCGGACTCCAGCAATCCGGTGAGTCGAGTGCGGCCCTGCGCCAGGGCGGAAAGCAGCAGGTACCGATTGGAAAGGCTTTTCGATCCGGGAAGGCGGATTCGACCTTGCAGCGGCGGAAATGGTCCAAGAGTGAGGCGCTTCATCGTGGGAGGGAAACGTAGAACCCGCTTCGCGCGGGGCGTCGGCCGGATCCGATCCTTTCACTTGGGGCCATCGACGGGGAGCGTCGACGGGGGAGGGAGTCGTTTCCGCTTTTCCAGGGCCGAAAGGATGGATGCCGTGAGATCGGGGATTTCGAAAGGCTTGGCGATGAATCCGTCCATTCCCGCCTCCCGGCATTGACCGCGTTCGGCATCGAGCACCCCGGCCGTCATGGCGACGATGGGAAGGTCGTTCGTCCGGGGGTCGCTCCGCAAGCGGCGGGTGGCTTCCAATCCATCCATGATGGGCATCTGGACGTCCATGAGGACGATGTCGATGGAATGGGGGTCTTTCCGCAACCGGTCCAGCGCGACCGCCCCGTTTTCCAGGGTCTCCACCTCGGCACCCAATCGATGCAGCACTTCCTCGGCGAGCAATCGGTTCACGGGGTAGTCCTCCACGAGCAGGATTCTCAGGCCGCGCGGGAGAAGGCCGGTGGAAGGTGGCGGGGCGAGATCCTCGGGGACCGCCAAGGGCAGGATCAGCTGGAAGGAGAACTCGGAGCCTTGCCGGGGCACGGACCGGACCTCCAGGGTTCCTCCCATCAGATCGACCAGTCGACGGGTGATCGCCAATCCCAAGCCCGTCCCGCCGAACCGCCGGGAGGTCGAGGCATCCGCCTGGGAGAAGGGTTCGAACAGTGTGGAGAGCTGTTCGTTGTTCATCCCGATTCCGGTATCCGCCACCGAAATGCCCAACGGGAAGTGGTCCTGGGGGATCTCGGCTTCGGCGGTTCCTCGGAAGAAGTTGACCGTCACCGAACCGGAGGCGGTGAACTTGATGGCATTCCCGACGAGATTGACGAGAGTCTGTCGGAATCGAAGCGGATCCCCGGCGAGCGCTTCCGGAAGATCCCGGGTCTGGATGTCCAGGACGAGGCCCTTGTTGCGCGCCTGGGCTCCGAAGAGGTCGCGTAGATCCTCCGCGATCTGGGAGGGACGGAAGGGGGTCTTTTCCAGGATCATCCGCTCGGCTTCGATCTTGGAAAGGTCGAGGATGTCGTTGAGGATGCCCAGCAGGGAGCGAGCGGCGTCTTCGATCCGCCGAGCCTGGTGTTGGGAGGTCGGGGGAAGGGAATCGCTGGACAGGAGGCGGGCGAATCCGAGGATGGCGTTCATCGGGGTCCGCAATTCGTGGCTCATGTGCGCGAGAAAGCGGCTCTTGGCCCGATTGGCGCGTTCGGCGACGAGGCGGGCTTCCAGGAGGTCGTCCTGCGACTGGCGCAGATCGGTGAGATCGACGAGCACGGCCAGCGGATGTGCGCCTCGCCACGAAAGGTGGGTTTGAAAAACCCGGATGTTCCCGTCCTTGTCCGGGATCTTCATTTCACGGATCGAGGTGGTGGAATCGGAGGAATGTGTGGATTCCGGGTCTTCTTCCTGGGGGAAGAGCCTTTTGCGCAAGGTCCCGCTGGAAGGAATCGCCCCTGGCTGCAAGCCGAGGAAATCCCGCAGGGCTTGGTTCATCAGGCGAGGGGGGAGATGGTCCTCGTCGAATTCCAGGATGGGCAGAGGGGCTGCCTCCAGGAGTTCCTGGAGATCCTTGCGCCCGCGAAGAACCTGGGTCGAGGAGAAGTCCAGGCGTCGGAGCAGGATCCAGATAGGGAGGATCAGACCAGCCAAGGAAGCCCAGAGGATCCAGTGCCCCGCCCAGTGCTTCGTCCATCCACCCCGGGGGATGGCGGCGATGCGAACGGTGGCTCCGGGGAGAAGAATGTCGTGGAACACCGGGTGTTGCGGGAGAATCGAGGAATCCCCTCCCAGGAACAGGGCGGAATCACCGGCCAGGGACCAGGCTCCCCAACTCAGGGGATCGGATTTCCAGTCTCCCAGATGCTCCAGCATTCCTTCCATGCCGATGACGACCGTGGAGAATCCCCAGAACTTCCCGTGGAGGAACATCGGGCGCCGTCCGATCAGACCGATGCCCCCTTGGCGCAGCCGGAAGGGGCCGGCCACCAGGAGGGATCGTTCCCGGATGGCACGCAGGGCCAGAGGGCGATCGCGGGGGGATCCCAGCAGATCCAGCCCGAGGACTCCTTCGTTCCCGCTCACGGGATGGACGTGCCGGATGCGCCCCTCCGGAGCCAGTTGCAGGCTGCGCACATCGTGATCGTTGGAACGGAGTCGCCGGGAAAAGACCTGGAAGGCGGAGTCGTCGAAGTCGGGCTGCGCCAGGACGAAGGCTTCCAGGGCGAGGGTTCGATCCAGCGTGGATTGCAACACCCCCTGGAACACCCAGGCTTTCTCTTTCAGGTGCGACCGGAGTCGCGCGTGTTCCTGCCGGGATACTCGCGATTCCTGGAAACGATCGATGACGGCCACCGAGAATACCAGGCACCCGATCAAGACCCATCCAGGTCCATATTCCCGCATCCAGGAGCTCATGGCCCCCAGTATCCCACTTTTTCATCCCTGTCATTCAGGGGCGTCCGAACGGGGAGGGATCCTTTCCTGCAGAAAAAAGTGGAGTGGCGTGTCCTGTAGCCGGAGGTACGATGCTAAATTTCGCCGCCATGAGCACTGAGACCGCTACCGCAACGTCGGCATCCGCCTCGAGCCACAAGGCCTGGGTGGCCAAGAGAATCCATTCCTTCGTGGGCATCGTGCCGTTGGGGATCTACGTGATCCTCCACTTGTCGCGCAACATGTCCACCTTGGGAGGGGAGAAGGCGTTCAACGACGCCATCCTCGATACCTGGAAGAGCCCTTCCCACTACTTGTGGACGGCGCTGCTCGTCTACCTGCCCTTGATCTACCACTCGGTGTACGGTGTGGTCCTCACCATGCGCGCCGAGAAGACCAATTTCTTCAAGTATCCCAACTTCGAGAACTTGCGCTACGTCTTCCAGCGGTTGTCGGCCGTGGGCATGCTCGGATTCCTCTTCGCCCACATCTTCCTGACCCGGGTCCATGTGTCGATGGGTTGGTTGGCCAGCCAGGAAGTCAATCCCTCGGGCCAAGTCACCTTCGCCTACTTCGCCACCCACATGTGGGACTTCACCAAGGGCACGGCCATCGTGTACGTGCTCGGCATCCTCGCCACGGTGTACCACCTGGCCAACGGTGTGACCACGTTCTGCATCTCCTGGGGCATCACCACCGGTGCCAAGGCGCAGCAGAGGGCCAATGTCGTGGCCCTGGTGTTCGGCCTCCTGCTCCTGACCATGGGATACCTCGCGGTCGCCGGTTTCTTCATCCACGGCGGACCCGGGACCGGCTTCCATGAATTCGTGACGCCCGGCGGTCCCATGGCCCCCGACGGTTTCATCGGGAAGTTCCTGCCCCACCACTGATCCTCCGATCCGGATCATCGGTCTCGAAAACCCATCCCCGGTCCGGGGGTGGGTTTTTTCGTAGATGCCCGATCCATCGCACGGTCGCCCCCGGGATCGTTCCTGACAAATCCCTGACCGGGAAGGGCCACTCTTCCCAGGAAAGTGGCGCTAAGTTCCCGAGATGATCCTCGCTTCCCTGCTGCTTTCGATGGTTTCCCTTTCGGTTTCCGGACTTCCGAGAACGCCGTTGTTCCACGCTCCCGCCCAATTGGAGTTCCTGGCCCCGGGGGGGCAATTGCTTCCGCGGGAAGCGCGACGATTGGGGATTCGAGCCATCTCCCTCGACTCCTTCGACATTGCCGTCCGTGCCTTGCCTGCCCAGCGGTTGGAGTCGTTCCTGCTGGGCGAGGAGATGGAGGATTCCTTGGGAACCTTGCCCGTGGTCCATCGCTGGCACCGGGTGCGCGCCATGGATTCCCTCACCCATTGGACCGCCTGGGTGGACCTGGATTCCCTCTCGCGAGCCCTGGGTGGCCCCTATCTGGTGGTCGAGGCGAGTGCCCCTCCGGAAGCGGTTCGCCCTCGCATGCCTAGCAAGGCGTGCGATACCTTGAGGGCGACCCATGTGTATCTCGTCGGTTCCCTGGGAATGATCGGGACCGTTCTTTCCGACTCCATGCAGGAAGTGGTGGTGTACGACCAGACCTCGGGAGCCCCGTTGGAAAATGCCCGGGTCCAGGCCATGGGTCCAGGAGGAGAGCTCCGAATGGAGGGCCGTTCCGATCGGGACGGGCGCGTGGTCCTGCGCTCGGATTCGCTCCACAGCGTGGTGGCCACGACTCCGACCATGATGGCGCGAGCGGTGGTTTCCGAGGACGGGACCACGAGGAATTGGCAATGGGGGGAGGAGAAAACCGCGAGGCAGGTCTCCATCCGCCAGGACGAGGGCCGATGGATGGTCGCACCCGACGGAATCCGTCTGTTCCCCTACACCTTGAGAGGAGTCCATCGACCGGGCGACAGCGTGGTGGTGGGGTGCCTGGTCCGCGGCCCGGGGTTTTCCATCCCGCAGGGGAACCCGTTGCGATGGTCCTTGCGGGATCCCACGGGTCGCGTCGTCGACTCCTTCCACACCCGGGTGGGGAAGCAGGGACACGAACAATGGCGTCTGGCAACCACCCGAGCCGCCACGACCGGTTCATGGGAGGTGGTGGTACGCGTGGATGAGGCACTGGGCTCCAGCCGTTTTCGGATCGAGGTGGACCCCGCCAGGCAGTTGCGGGTGGACGATCCCATGCTCCAGGCGGCCCATGGCCAATCCCGCTTCGCGGTCGGTGTGGGTGCTTCCTGGTTGTCCGGGCGTCCGGCCGAAGGGCTGCGGGTTACCTGGAAGGTGAGGCTGGAGCCCAAATACACCCCGACACGCACCTACCCTGCACCCTGGGATCGGGTGCGAGGACGGGTGATCTCCTCGGTGCCGCGGGAGGAATTCGACACCACCATCTTCTCCGTCCTGTCCGCGGGAGGACGTTCCCGTCTGGAGTTCGAAATCCCCGCCCAGCTCCGGCGGGTGCCTTACCTGAAATTGCAGGTGCAACCGGTGGTCTTTCCCCCGGGAGGGCGCGGAGTTCCCGGGAATTGGGTGGTTTCCTCCATCGGATTGGCACCCGTTCCTCACCTTCGGCTGAGGTCCTCGGGGGATTCCGTGGTGATCGCAGGAGTGCTCGGGACCTGGAAAGATTCCCTGGAAGCAGGCCATTCCTTGCGCGTTCGCATCGACACGGGGACGGCGGGCACGCTGTGCGACTCCACCTTTCTCTCGGGCGACTCGATCCGCTTCGCCCTCTCGTGGTGGAAGGCGCGGGTGCGGGACACCACCTGGGACACCTGGTTCCGCGTCTCCCTGCGCGCGACCGACGACACCAGCCTCCGCGTGGAAGATCGGTACCGCTTTGGAGCCACCGGTATCCGGGGAAAGTTCGGGATGCTCGACCTGGACGACCGGACCTGGTCTCCTTCGCGGGTGGCGGTGGAGGCGGATTCCGCGGATCCCCGGACGCTGCACGAGGACTCGGTCATCCGAGCGCAGGCGCGACGGGAACTCGATCCGCTCTCCCTGGGGGACACCGCTCGCCTCTCCTGGGAGGCGGAATCCCCGGGGATGGCCCTGGTCCAGGTGATCCAGGGGAACAGGATCCTCGAGCAGTCCTGGGTGGCCACCCGACGGGGAAGGAACGAATGGTCCCGGGTGGTGGGGGAGGAATGGGCTCCTGGAGCTTCGGTGGTCGTGCACGACCTGGCACCTCGCGGGAGCGGGATGGGCGGAGATCTGCTGCGGCAGGAAGGGAAGACCTTCGCGGTGGTTCCCGATTCCCTTGCCTACGAGATCGTGGTTGTGGATTCGCTCCGCCCGCTGTCGACGGGAATCGTCCGAGTCCGGGATCGCGCGGGACGTGGAGGCGAGTTCGTGCTCGGCGCGACGGACCAGGGCATTCTCGACCTGGACCACCACCCGGTTCCCGATCCTCTGCCCTCCATGTGGGATCCCGAGCAGATCGGGGTGGCCTGGTGGGGTGGGATGGGCTCCTGGGACCGGTGCCAGTTCTGCAGGAATGGAAACTCGTGCGAACTGTCCGACGAACAAGCCGCCGCCATCGGGATCGGAGCAATGTCCGGATTCGGCTCGGGTTCGGGGTCGGGAATGGCCCTCGGGGCGGGTGGGCATGGACGGGGGATGAGCACACGGGGCTCACACAATCGCTTGAAACGGGAGGCGCGTCCCATGGCCTGGGTTTCCAGGGTCCTGGAACTTCCCCCCCAAGGTCGGGAGGTGCGCTTCCCCATCCCCGCCTACACGGGCGAAATCCGCCTGACGGCCGTCGGGGCCTCGGGACGTTCCATGGGGGCATCGAGCCTCCAGGTTCCCGTCCGTTCGCCGCTCGAACTTTCCTGGACGGCGCCGCTGCGTCTGGCTCCCGGCGACGTCTCGACGGCGACCCTCTCCATCCTGGGCGGGAGACCGGGGGCCGGGCGGCTCCGGGTGCGCACCCACGGCGCGCTCGAGTCGCTGTCGGACACCCTGGCGGACATCGTCCTCGATTCCCTCCGCCAAGCTCGGTGGGACGTGCAGGTTCGCGCCTCCCGGGGCGTGGGGGAGGGGTGGATCGAGGCCGAGGTGGAGCAGGGCGCGGACCGCATGCGCAAGCCGGTTTCGCTGCATGTCCAGGATGGCCGATTCCAGGGGGTGCGGACGGCGAGCGTTTCGGCGAAGGGCGGCCGGACCCGGTTGCCGTTGGCCACCCGCTTCCTGGAGGGGACGGAATCCGGCAGGCTGGAGGTGGTCCTCGACGCCCATCCGGGGGTCGATCGGCGGATCGGTCAGCTCCTGACCTATCCGCACGGCTGCGTGGAGCAGACGACCTCCATCGCATGGCCCCAACTGCACCTGGCCCGGCTGCTCGATCCGCGGGACACGGTGCTTCGGGACATCGCCCGTCGCCACGTGCGGGAGGCGATCGCCCGCCTGGACGGATTCCGCACCTCTTCGGGGTTGCTTTCCCTCTGGCCGGGCGAGTCGCAACCGTACGTGTGGGGATCCCTTTGGGCGGCCGGATTCCTGGTGGAGGCCGAAGCAGCCGGATTCCGTCTTCCCCACGGGCTCCTTCCGGATCTCCTCGACGGCCTGCGTTCCCGGGGGATGGAAGACATGGGTCCCCTGGAGCGCGCCACCTGGATGGCGCTGCTCGCCGACGAAAGGGAGGAAGGCGCGGCCGACACCACGACCGACACCACCGCGTTGCACTCCCTCTCTCGACAGGAAATGACCCAAGCGGCCAGATGGACCCTCGCGAAGGCCTGGGCGCGGGAGGGATTCCCCGCACGCGCCCGGGAGGAGGCCGGGCGTGCCGGGATCCCCGGGGAATGTCCCCGGGAGCTGGGTGGCACGTTGCGTTCGACCCTTCGCGACCAGGCGCTGGTGTTGGAGGCGATGGTCGAGCTGGATCGGGTCGAGGGGAGGGACTCGCTGCTGGAATCGGTCTGGGCGGCGGTCTCCGGTCCCTCCTGGCTCTCGACCCAGGAACTGGCCATGGCCCTGCGAGCCCTGGCCGCGGCCGACCCCGCCGATTCCGTGGCGCGACCCGCCAACGCGAAATCGAAGGTGCGGTGGCGGGCCGACCAGGGGCGCTGGCAGGTGTTGGATCTTTCCCGGGGGCGCGCCTCCGTGGATCTTCCGCCCGGTGCGAGCTCCATCTCCCTGGAATGGCCCGAGAAGCGCCGCCGTCTCTCGGCGGAGGCGACGCGGTCGGGCCTGGTGCTCGAACCTGCGGCGGTCCCCGATTCGGGGTTGTCGTTGGAACTGGCCTGGAAGCTCCCCGGGGATCGGGAGGTGTCGCCCGCCGCGATCCCCTCCCAGACGGAATTCGTCTGCAAGGCGACGGTTCGCAATCCCTCCAGGAGGCCGCTTCCCAACGCCGCCCTGACGCTCTGGCTTCCGGCGGGCTGGGAGATCCGCAACGACCGCCTGGAAGCCGCCCGGGCCGGGAGGCGGGAAGGTGCCTCCCTGTTCCGCGACCTGCGCGAGGATCGCTACATCGAACACTTCGACCTCGCTCCGGAGGAGACGCGCGTGATCGAAGTGCCCCTGATGGCCGTCCAACCAGGCCGCTACCACGGACCGCAGGTCGAGGTGGAAGCCCTCTACCAGGAGTCCATTCGCGCGCGGCGCACCCTACCCGCCGTGGAGGTCACCCCCGCGCCTTGAAGCGCGGACCGGGACGGTTCCACCTCGAGGCGGGCGCACCGAGGGAGAAGCCGGGAAGGTGCGCGGACATTCCACCACCTCTTCATGGCGGGAGGTGCGGGGATGCAAGCCGCACCTCCGCCCGGGAGCCCTAGACGCGCGGGAACAATCCCCGTTCCCGCAGCGATCCCACGATGCGCGGGGAGGCGGTGCTCTTGTTCAAGGTGTAGAGATGGATTCCCTCGACCCCTTCCGAGACGAGGCGGACGATCATCTCGGTGGCCTGGACGATCCCGGCTTCGGCGATGGCGGCGGGTTCGGATCCGGCGGCCTCGATGGCGGAGACCACCGATTCGGGCACGTGCTTGACGAACCGACGGGCCGCGGCGAGGCTGCCGATGGGCATCACACCCGCCACCAGGGGGATGCTCACCCCGGCGGCACGGGCCTGGTCCCGGAAGGAGAGGAACGCGTCCACGTCGTAGAAGAGCTGACTGACCGCGAAGGACGCTCCGTTGTCCTGCTTGAGTTTCAGGAACTCCAGGTCGGAAGCGGCCGAGGTGGCTTCGGGATGGATTTCGGGATAGAAGGCGCAGGCGGTGCGGAATCCGCCCCGCCGGGCGATGTGGGCGAGAAGATCGGAAGCGTGGGCGAATCCGTCGGGATGGGGAACGAAATCGGACTGGCCCTTCGGGGGGTCGCCCCGCAATCCGAGGATGGTCTGCACCCCGGCTACGGCCAGCTGGTCGAGCACGCGGTCGATTTCCTCGCGGGAATGGCCGACGCACGTGAGGTGGGCCATCACGTCCAGGCCGTGGTCGCGATGGATCTCCGAGCAAAGATCCACCGTCTTCTCCCGGGTGGAGCCTCCCGCACCGTAGGTGACGGACACGAAATCCAGCCCGAGGTCGTCGGACGCCAGCAAGGTCTGGCGCAGATCGCTCCACCCTTCGTCGGTCTTCGGAGGGAAGAATTCGAAGGAGAGGGTGGGAGTGGAGGCGGAGGGCAATTCGAAGCTCATAAAC
Source organism: Fibrobacteria bacterium (assembly GCA_020633825.1). Lineage (GTDB taxonomy): Bacteria > Fibrobacterota > Fibrobacteria > UBA5070 > UBA5070 > UBA5070. Next base: position 22,090 of record JACKCV010000010.1, read on the forward strand.
ATATCATAATATCATGATGCGATGAAATGCAAGAGGGTCGCAAAAAACACCCGTCCTTGGGAGGCGAAGTGGAATTCCTCCGAGGAAGGTTGCACACGAGGGGGTGGAGGGGATAGCATGGTTCCATCCCTCAACCAGGACCAAAGCCCATGTGCGACACCTGTCCCGACGCCTCCCGGCGACAATTCCTGCAAACCGCCATGGTGGGAGCCGCCGGAGCCGTGTTGCTACCCGCCTGGGCCCTGGCTTCCGACGGACACGGAGCTCCCAAGGGCAAAGCGATGGCCAAACCGGGGAAATCCGCCGAGCCTCCCGCGGAAGCCCATGCTTCCCCCTCGGGAGCCTCGCTCACTCCCGACGAGGCCTTGGCCCGGCTCCTCGAAGGCAACCGCAGGTTCGTCGCCAACAAATCCTTCCACCCCAACGAGACTCCCGAAGCCCGGGAGAAGCTCGCCAAGGGCCAGAACCCCTTCGCGGTGATCCTGGGCTGCGCCGATAGCCGGGTCCCCCCCGAGGTGGTCTTCGACTTCGGGCTGGGCGACCTCTTCGTCATCCGGGTGGCGGGAAACATCGTGGAGGATGCGGGGGTGGGGTCCATCGAATACGCCATCGACCATCTGGGGACCCCGTTGATCGTGGTGCTGGGGCATGAGCGATGCGGGGCGGTCTCGGCGACGATCCAGACCCTCGACGAAGGAGGCGAGGCTCCCGGGCAGATCGCCGAGCTGGTCCGGAAGATCAAGCCGGCGGTAGAGGCCGTGACCAAGGTGCCCGGGGATCGCGTGGACAATGCGGTGCGGGAGAATGCCCGCCGCATGGCTGCGGAGATCGCGGGCTTGGAGCCCATCCTCAAGGAAAAAGTGGATGCCGGCAAGCTGAAAGTGGTCGCCGCCCGCTACGATCTCGACTCCGGAGTGGTGGAAATCCTCTAGGTTCCCTCGACGGGAGGTCTTTGCATCCGGTGTGGAAAACCGTACCTTGGAAACAGGGACGCGGCGAGGATCGCACGCATGGACATTGAGACACTGAAACAGGAAATCCGCAAACTTTCCAGCGCGGCTGTGAAAGCCAAGATGGATCTTCACGATTTGACCGAGGAACTGCCTCTGGGTTGGGAAACCATTCCCGAGTTGTCGAAGATCGCCTTCGAGGTCTACCGCGAGTTGGCCGACAAGAAGGCGGCCTTGAAACAATTGGAAAACGCCTCCTCTTGAGCGGAATGACCGCAATCCTCTGGTAGGGGCTCGGGGTCTATCTTGGTGCACCACTTGACCCAGGAGAGCCGCCATGAACCCACACCACCATCGCTCGCGAGTCCGTCCATGAGCCCCCAGGTCATGGGACTTGTCGTGGGGGGACTGGTTCCGGCCGTCGCCTATGCGTTGTTCGCGATCTGGACCAAGTCCGGCTCCCAGGCCGGGATCGGTGCGGGACCGTTCATGGTCCTGATCGGGACCGCCTGCGTCCTGGTCGGCGGGCTGTTCTCCTGGTTGCTTCCGGCGGACTGGAATCCCCGCTCCGCCGCTTGGTCCTTCGCCGCCGGCGTGGTGTGGGCCGCGGGAACCGGATTGGTCTCCTTCGCCCTGACCCGGTACGGGATCCCCATTTCCAAACTCAACCCCATCTACAACACCAACACCCTCATCACGGTTCTCCTGGGTCTGGTGGTGTTTTCGGAATGGAAACAGGTGAATGCCCTCCAACTTCTCGGGGGGGCGACTCTGATCCTGGTGGGATCGCTTCTGGTGAGCCGCGCGTGATGTCTCGCGGGGTTCCTCGGCGCGGCAACCACCGCAAGGGCTGGGTCGCGTCCGTCCTGCTGGGTGGCCTCGTCGGGCTGTACGTGGTGTACGGCGGCACCCTGTTCGCCGTGCAGCGTTCCTTGGTGTTCCCGGGGAAGGTCAACCCCCGATCTCCCGACAGCCTCACCCGATGGATCGAGACTCCCGATGCCACGGTGGAGATGCGTTGGTTTCCCGCCCCTGCGGATTCCCAGGGATGGACCGGAATGTTCTTCCACGGGAACGCGGAGGTCGTCGACGATTGGCCCCTGTCGGTGGAGCAGTGGAATCGACGGGGAGTGTCGGTCTTGCTGGTGGAATACCCCGGGTACGGGAATTCCCGAGGCAAGGGACCGAGTCAGGAACGCATCCGGCAGGTGGCCGAAGCCGCCTACGACTGGGTGGTGACCCAGCCCGAGGTCCAGTCCAACCGCGTGTTCGCCGCAGGGCGTTCCCTGGGAGGCGGGGTGGCCTGCGATCTGTCCACCACGAGACCGCTGGCGGGATTGTTCCTGCAATCGACCTTCGCGTCGGTTCGAAGGACCGGATCGCGTCGTTACAAGGTTCCGGGTTTCCTGGTGCGGGATCCCTTCGACAATCTTTCCGCCTTGGCGGCCTTCCAGGGTCCCGTATTGGCCATGCACGGCACGCAGGATGGAACCATCGATTTCGGGGACCTCGACCAGATCCGGGCGGCGCAACCCAGGATGCGTGCGGTGGTTTTCCAGGGGCACGGGCACAGCACCCTTCCAGGGCCCGACACCACCCTCTATTGGAGCGAGATCGACTCCTTCCTGGTGCGCATCCGCGACCGTTGATCGAACGACGTTCCGCGAAAAGGAAAACGGCGGCCGGAGGGAATTCCGGTCGCCGTTGTTTCATGATCCCCTGAAGGAGCGTTCCGCCGTCAGGCGGAAGCCGGAGGTCAGGGCATCCAGGCCATGCCGTGGCGGTACTTGAACAACAGGGTCTGTTCCACGAACCACTTGTTGAAGTCGCCGAGGATGTTGGGAAGCATGACGGCGAACTTGCGCGGGGGGAAGAGGGTGTTGGAGAGGATCACCACTTCCTTGTTCCCCGCGTCCATCACGCACACCCCCGGGATCTTGCCGAACGGCAGGCAATGGTCGGGGGCCTTGCCGGAAAGCGTCGCCTTGATGTTGCGTGCCACCACCTTGGCCATCTCGTCGGTGGGGAATCCGGTCTTGGGCACACCGAAGGGCACATCGCCCTTGAAGGGGTTCACGACCTTCACCGACAGCCCCGCCGCGTGGACGTTGGGGAACTCGACGTGGCGATATCCGTCGGTGGTGGGGATGAATCCCTTCTCGTCGCCCAATCCCGGGGAATTGAAGACGAGTTTCGCGCCGCGGAAGGGAGGGACCAGCATGCTCCACTTGGACGGCAGGACTTCCCCGCTGGCCAGCACGACGCTGTCGGGACGGACTTCGGTGATGGCGGCGTTGTCGCGGTAGGAGAGGCCCTGCATCTTCAGGAAACCCTTGAGCATGGTCTCGCCGCCGGTGATCCCGCCGATGCCGAAATGTCCGAGGAACGGCTCGGGGGTGACCCAGGTGATGTCGATCTTCTTGCGGATCCCGCGTTTGCGGGCCTGGTGGTCGAGGTTGAACAGGTATTCGTATCCGGCGCCCATGCAGGAGGCGCCCGGAACGGCACCGACCACCACCGGGCCGGGGTCTTCGAGGAACTTCTCCCAGGCCGCGTAGGTCTCCTCGGCGTCGGGGGGGGTGAAGATCGAATGGCTGTTGGCCTTCGGTCCCAGTCCAGGCACGGTGTCCCAGGCCAGTTCGGCGCCGCTGGCGATCACCACATGGTCGTAGGCGAGGTTGCCGCCCTTGGCCAGTTCCATCCGGTTCTCGGTCGGAACGATGCGGACCACCTCGTCGAGGATGAATTCCACACCCTTCTTCTCGAAGGTGGCTCCCGCGTCGAAGGTGATGTCGGAAACCTTGCGTCTGCCGAAAGGCACCCAGATCAGGGATGGGATGTACACGAACTCCTGGGAGCGGGAAACGACGGTGACGTGGACCTCTTTTTTCAGGAGCCGTTTCAGCTCCAGAGCGGCCGTGAGCCCACCGAAATTTCCTCCGACGACGACGATGCGGACCATGATGCGCCTCCTGTTGCGGCAGGGTCCGAGGTGGAGCCTGCGCGGTGCTTCTGAGACATGGATGCTCGCCGGGGACAACATGTTACAGCAATAACGGACTTTTTTCTCTTTAATAGGAGTGGATTGCATCTAAATGCAGTTTGCATCCATTTGGGTGGGAGCCCCCGCTGCCCGCGCGGGAAACGAAGTCTGCGTCGCGCTTTGCGGATGTCTAGGTTTGGATCCTATGCCCTGGAAGGAACGATTTGGAGTGGGAGGGTCGGCCTCCCGGCTGGAATCGCTGATCGCCCAGCGTTCGAGCGCGGCACCGGAGGAGAAGGAGCGGCTCGACCGTCGGATCTGGGATCTGTTCGGCGAGACCTGGACCATCATGTTCACCGACCTGGCAGGCTTCTCCCGGCAGGTGGCGCGCTTCGGAATCATCCATTTCCTCCAGACCATCTACGAGTCGGAGAAGCTTCTGTTTCCCGTCATCGAGGCCCACGACGGCATCGTCCTCAAAGTCGAGGGCGATTCCTTCATGGTGTTGTTCCGCAATCCCCACAAGGCGCTCCAAGCCGCCCAGGCGATGAACGAAGTCCTCGACGAGTGGAACACCGAACGGCCCCACGAAGAACTTGTTCTGCTCTGCCTGGGGTTGGGGTATGGACGGGTTCTTCGGATCGGGGATCACGACGTGTTCGGCTCGGAAGTGAATGCCGCCTCCAAGCTCGGGGAAGACGAGGCGCGAGCCGGGGAAATCCTCGCCACCGATGCCTTCGTGAAGGAAGTCGGTTTGCCTCCCGAACGGCTGGAAGCCTTGGCCAAGGCTCCGCCTGGAGCCGATCGGGCCTGGAGAATCGTCGGGGCCTGATTCTTTCGCGAACCCGGACATCCACCGGGAACGACTCCCGGTGGACGTCGGGGAGAGCGTCAGCGCAGCAGTCCCAGAAGACCGGAATTGCCCTGGTTGGCTTGCGCGAGCATGGCCAGGGACGATTGCTGCAGGATGGAATCGCGGAGGTTGTTGGTGGTTTCCTGAGCGAAGTTGGTATCCCGGATGCGGCTGTCGGCATCGGTGATGTTGGCGATGGAGTTGCCCAGGTTGTTGATGGTGGAATCGAGCCGATTCATGGCGGCCCCGAAATTGGAGCGCAGCCCCAGCACGGACTTCATGGCCTCGTCGATGCTCGACATGGCGCCTTGGGCACCCTGCTGCGAACCGATATCCCCCAGGTTGAGGTCGCCGGAAAGGTCGACATCGCTGCGGAAGCTGATGGTGCTGGCTCCATCGGGACTCGAGGCGACCTGGAACGAAACGCCCGAGCCTCCCGAGGTCAGGAGGTTCTGCCCGTTGAAAGTGGTCCCTTGGGCGATCCTTCCGATTTCATCTCGCAAGGAGTTGTATTCCTTGGCCATGGCGGCGCGGTCGGTGGCGTTGTAGGTGCCATTGGACGACTGCAATGCCAGTTCCCGCATCCGCTGCAGGGAGTCGGAGATCTGCTGCCCCCCCGAATCGGCCACTTGAAGCATGCCGAGCCCGTCGTAGGCGTTGCGCTGGGCCATCTGGTTTTCGCGAATGATGGACCGGAGACCTTCGGAAACGGACAGACCGGCGGCATCGTCGCTGGCCCGGTTGATCCGGAGTGCGGTGGCGAGTTTCTCGAGGGATTTGGTCCGAGAGGAACTCAGCGACGACAGGGTGTTCTGGATCCTTGTCGAGCTTTCGTTGTTGAACACTTTCATGGCGACCACCTCCTTGTGGTGTACCGAAACACGCGGGATGCCTCCATGCTTCCCTCCCATGCCACCCTTGCCGGAATCCGAAAACCCCAGGGCAGACTTCTCCAACTCGCTTTTCGGCAATCTCCCGGAGAATCTTGAGAGGTTTTTCAAACTTTTTTCGGCATTCCCGGTTTTGATGCGACGGAAAGGGATTCCTCCCCCCACCAAGGGGGGGGCAGAACCTCGTCCGCCTCAAGGAGCGGAGGGCTTGGAGCCGTCCATCAAGTGCCCTTTCGCTTCGATGTCCTTTCCGGTGAAGCGCAGCCCCCGAGGCTTCGAAGGGGTGGAGGAAGGTTTGGAATCGACCGCGACGGATTCCCTCTGGAGTCGTTTCCGAAGTTGGTCGGCGTACAGGGAGGCGGGCTGGAGGGTGGCCCCGGCGCCTTCCCCTTCCACCAGGTCCACCGGGGCGGTCTTGGCTCCCGATCCGGCCGAGGTCTCGGAGGTATCCACCTTGGTCACCGTGCCTTTGGTTCCCACCACATACCCGTACCGGGATTGCTGGGTGTGGATCAGCCAGGCATCGTTCCCGCGCCCTTCCGTGTTCCAGAAGACGGAATGGGCCGCCGTGAGGTTGTGCTTGGGAACGGATCCGTAGGGGCGGTAGGCCGCCTGGAAATTGCTGTTCTCGGCCAGGCAGTTGTCGAAGAGGTTGGAGTGGCTGAAGTGCATGTGGTGGTCGTTTCCCCGACCGGCGGTCTTTTCCTCGCCCGTGGCTCCGGTCTGCAGTCCTCCGTCCTGGTCGTGCACTCGCAGGAAGACGTTCCCCGAGGCGATCATGTGGGACAGGACGAATCCGTGGCGGCAATGGGTGGAGCGGGAATCTCGGAGGAGGTTTTCGTTCCCCATCACGCGATACCCGTATCCGTTGCCTCCCCCTCCTCCGTACTGCGGTCTCTGCAGGTGGCAGGAATCGATGGTGATCCCGCGCGTCTGAAGGAGGTGGATCCCGTTGGAGAGGAAATGGGACGTGGAGGTGTTGGCCGAATCGCGGAAGGATTCCACCCCGCGGATCCAGCCGTCGTGCACGCGGTCGAACCGCACCAGCCAGGAGTCGTGGGCGTCCCAGGCGCCGGTTCCCTTCGTGTCCCAGTCCTCTTCGCTCCACCCGTCGGGCGAGGGATGTTGCACGTTGCCCAGCGACAGGTGCTCCAGGCCCACCTCCTCCAGGGAGGGAGGGGCCGCGTAGACCATGGCCGAGTCGCGCGTCCACAGGGCGTAGCGCAGAGGCGCGTCGAGGAGCAGGGTCCGGGAAGCGGAATCGATCGACTCGATGCGTCGCAGGTAGTTGAGGCCGCTGAACGCGGCGCTGTACCCCGCCCACGAGGTCTCGCGGTGGTCTGCGATCCACGCTTCGGTCATTTTTTGACGCACCACCACCCAGTCGCCGGCGACGAAGCGCGAGGGATCCTCGACGGGGACTTCGCGGGTGGGGGAGGGGAGATCCCGGCGCACCAGGGTCCTCGAACGGGGGATGACGTGCCAGTCCGTTCCCGCGGCGGGAGCGAATTCGAGGACCACGCAGCCACGCATGGTGGTGGTCGTGTTGAGGAGGAACGTCCGTTCCGCGCCCGCGCCTCGCACCACCACTCCCGAGAGGGAGACCTTCAAGACCGAGCGGGCCCCGGCCGGGAGCGACACCCGGTAGGTTCCCTCGGGGAGGAACACCACTCCACCGCCAGCCGCCTGGGCGGAATCGATGGCCCTCTGGATGGCCGAGGTCGCATCCTGCTTGCCCGAGGGGTCGGCGAGGAAAGGAGCCTGGGAAACGTCGAAGACGGGCCCCGACACCTCCGGCAAGGGGACTTCCCCGCGGTGATACCCCGCATAGGAGAAGTCCTGCAGGAAGGCATCTTCGTAGAAGGACTTCCCGGTGGGAGGGCTCCAGTCCTCGGGATAGAGGGCGCTGCGCCACGCCTCTCCCGCCAGGGGAAGACTCAGGATCAAACCAGCCGCGACTTCCATCCGCACATCGACCTCCACCATAGGGGACATTCCCGCCATCAGCTTAATCTCCGCAGGTCCCAGTGGGAGCGGGGTTTGCAACGGTATTCGAAGACGGGACGTTCTCCGGGGGAGGCGAAGGTTCGAGAGGTCCAGGGTGGGTTTCGAGATGGACCCGCGATGGCACCGGCGCTTTTGGATGGGCCGAGGCGGTTCAAGGCCGAAGGGTGAAGCTCCCCAACAGGTGCGGGACGCCGTTGATGAGAGCAAACACGGTGTGCCGTCCCGGATGGTGGGTGCGGGTGGTCATTTCCCGGAAGGAAAGCTGGGCCTGCAGGGTTTCGCGGGATCCGGCCCCGAGGGTGAGACGCCGCAATTTGAACACCCGAGGGCGCTGGGTTCCATTGGCCTTCATGGCGTCGAGACGGAGGTCGACCAGAAGATCCTGCGATCGGGGGGAGGGATTCTCGATGGAGAAGGTGACCTTCGTGGATTCGCCTCGCCGAGGGGAACGGGGATGGAAACTCCCCGGGGAGACCTCGACTTGGGCCGTGTCGCCGTAGCCGATCAGGTCGAGGGCCTCGGGGTGACCTGCCTTGATGAAGGTCCGCAGGGCGTGTTCGAGCATCTTGCGCCGGTCGGTCGAACCGTTCGGCCACCAGGCCCGCGCGGTGTCGAACAGGACGCGCGGGTGATCCTTGCCGATGTCGGCGAGGTGGTTGGCCACGGAACGTCGGACATAGGGATGCGGGTCGTCCTTCAAGGTCTCCAGGAGCGGAAGGGCGAGGCTGGGGTCTTGCTGGAATTCCCGCAGTCGCGAGGCCCAGGGCAAGCGAGGACGCGTTCCCTCAGAGACCAGTCGTCGGACATGGGGACTGGGGTCGCGGGTCCAGATCGACAATCGGGCCATCGTCCGATCACGGTGGTGCTGCAGGTAGGGGCGGATGCAGAATTCGGCGGTGAAACGGCGGGTGAGCCCGTGCATCGCGTCCAGGGCTTCCTCGGGGAACTCCAGGCCGAACCGAGCGAGGAAGAACGAGAAAGGAAGGTGCCGGAAGGGGGTCATGCCATTGCCTTCCGTCTTTTCCAGCTCCGGTCCGAGGGTTTTTCCCAGGGACGCGGCCAGGACGGGGAAGGGGAGGCGGGAGGCTTCCCGCAAGGCCTCCGCCACACGCTCGCCGCGCGCCATCAGTTCCAGGCGATCCCAGCCGTTTCCCGCGCGCTCGAGGAAGGAGACCTCGTCGAAGGAAGGGAGATCGGCCGCGAGTCGGTGCGAGAGATCCTCGACCAAGGAGAAGGGGAGGGAGTTCTTGAGAGGTTCGGCCATGGATCGGGGAAGATCGAAAAATGGAGGTGCGGCGGGTAGCTTCCGGCGGCCCCGACAAATCTCCTGTGGGGGGGGATACCGGGAGGAAAGTCGGGAGGGTACACCAAGCAGAGGGCCGGGAGAACCGACAGGATCTAGGTTGGGATCACCCGATCTTTGTTCCTTGTTCGGCTCCCCCCAGGACCGATTCGACGCAGGGCCTTCGCATCCAACCCCGGACCGACCGACATGAAACCATTTCCGATCGCCCTCTCCCTCCTTTTGGTCCATGGAGCGTTTGCCGATGAGGACGGTTCCCGGTTCCTTCCTTTGCCGGAAATCCTCCGGGTGATCGACACCAGTGCGGTGAAGTACAGCATCGAAAAACGGGACGGGGGCGTGTTCGACGTCCGGGTACCCCAGCGACCGCAGGTGCAGACCCTCGATCCTTCCTGGCATCTGGTCACGACAGCCGAAGGAGCGGTATCCCTCGACACCTTCGTCGTTGTTCCCGCGGCTCGTCCCTACCTGCGGCGCGCGGAGGAAGCGGTGGGTGCCATGGCATGGGATTCGGCCCTGGTCCAGTACCGGAAGGCGTGGGACCTCGACACCACCAACGCCAAGATCCTGACCTGGATCGGCAATTCGTACTTCCAGGTGGGCCAGTTGGATTCGGCCCGGCGGTGGTTGGAGCGGGCGGTGGACCGGAATCCCATCGACTACCAGGCGTACTTCTTCCTCTCGGACCTCGCTCTGGAACAGGGGGACCGCGTCCGGGCGCGGCGCGAATTCGCCCGAGCCCTGTTGTTCGCGCGCGACAACATGAACCTGCGTCGCTTCGGATTCCGGTTGCTCGACCCCGACGGCTTGGAGGTCTCCGATGGACCGTTCCGCTTCGGGGCCGAGGTTTCGGGATCGGGAGCCCACGGGGTGTCCGTGGGCTTTTCCGAATTTTCCGACGCGCCCTTCGGATGCACGCTGGCGGCGCTTCGGTACGATCCGGCCTTCGAGGGATTCCGCGCCTCCGATCCCTCCGGTCTGTTGACCCTGTTCAATGCGGTGCTGAACCAGGCGGTGCGCACCAAGATCCTGGTGATGGGGTCCGATTCCACCGAGGTCACCCCCACGCGGAGGATCCTCGCGGATTTGCTGGATCACGACCTCCTGTTCGCCGCCGTCTGGTGGGAGTTCTCTTCCACGAACTCCCCGGTGGCCATCGCCGTGGCACCTCCGCCCTTGCGCGAGCAGGCGCTGCGCTACATCGAGGAATACCTGATCCGCCCTTCCGGGGGATGAGTCCGACCGGGCAGGACGGATTCCGTGCCCGGGGTCGAACCGGACGAATCGGGACCTCGTCGGGACGGAATGCGTCGAGCGCGGCGAGGGGAAGGGCTCTTCGGAAGGGCTTCAGCGGTCCCGAGCAGGACCGGAGTGCGCGGGCTCTCCGGAGGCGTGCCGGTCGAAGGCCGCGAGGTAGTCCTCGGGTTCGGGCCGGATCCGGTAGGAATCGGTCTGGTCGTCGTGGAAGACGATTCCCTTTTCGTCCAGGAGGATGGGGGTGGGCAGGACGGTATCGGGGTCGTAGCCCAGGACTTCCATTCCCAGCGGGACGCCGCCCGCGTCCAGGATCCCCAAGGCGCGCGCCGCGGCCAGATCCTCGTCGATCCAGAATTCCATGGGAGCGTCGAAGCGTTCGGCCAGGGATGCCGTGTGTTCGGCGGATTGGGGAGAGACCAGCACCACGCGGATGCCGCGCTCCTGCAAGGCTCGGTAGTTCCGCGCGAGATCCTTGACCTGGGTGACGCACAGCGGGCACCAGTT
>JACKCV010000011.1 GCA_020633825.1 Fibrobacteria bacterium
CCGCTCCCAATGGTCAGGACATGGCGTCCCGGATCACGTCGGCGACCGTCTTTCGATGGAGCTGCCGCAGCAAGGATTCGCGGGCCAGGGATGCCACCTCTCCGAAGGCCTTCCGCATCCCGCAACCGATCGGGCACTGGGGATTGGGCTCGGCTTCGCTGGGAGACAGCGGGCCGTCGGGTTCCACGGCCTCGTAGACCTCCGAAAGGCGGATCAGGTCCGCAGGACGTGCCAACCAGTATTTTCCGCCTCGGCCTTCCCGGACATCGACGATGCCCGCCTCGGCCAGGATCCGGAGCGTCTTGCGGAGGAACACCGCGTTGGTGTTCACGCTGCCCGCGATGTAGGCGCTGGTGGCCCCCTCGGGGGAGGTGCCCAGGACCGCCAACGCATGCATGGCCATGGCGAATCGACCGGAAGACATGTTGTATAAAATGCAATCGAATCGAGTGCAGAAGCAAGTCGAATCGAATCGCAGGTCCTCCTCACCCGGGAGCGGAGCCCTCCCCCCCTTGGCTGGGAGGGGAGAGGTTCGCCGCGCGGGGAGTCGGATGGCTCCCGTTCAAACCTCCACGAGTCTGTGGCTGGAATGCGATGCCTGGCGCTGCCCGGGGCTCCTCCCGACTGCGTTTTCGGATTTCAACCCAATGGAGTCGGTCTGCGGAGGGGGAGCTTGGGGGGCCCGGTGTCCGCTCCGCAAGACCTGCCACCGATGCGGCGACGTGCCCGCAGCCCGGAGGATGGCCTCCCTCTCGCGCTCGTCGAAGACCGCCCAATCGGTGGTGCGCAGGTGGTGGGCCACCGCGGATTCCTGGAGGAGCCGGATGGAATCCCGGATGGCCTCCGTGTCGACCACCACGCCGCAGGCCTCGTCGTACCGATCCCACGGAGCCTTGAGATCGAGTGCGACGTAATCGACAAGACCTCTTCCGAGGATCCGTTCGAGGCAGCGGGGGTTGGATCCGTTGGTGTCGAGCTTGATCGACAGTCCCGTGGGACGAAGTGTTTCCAGGAACTCCTCGAGGTCGGTCTGCACGGTGGGCTCCCCTCCGGTGATCACCACCCCTCCGACCTTTCCTTTGCGGGAGGCGGGGAGGCGGAAGGCGGCCATGGGGGCGGTGTCCTCCTCCCCCGTGGAATCCAGCAACCCCTTGTTGTGGCACCACGGGCAGCGGAAGTTGCACCCCTTTGTGAAGAGGACGCAACTGACCACCCCCGGGAAATCGACGAGCGAGGTGCGTTTCCATCCTGCGATTTTCATCGGGAGCTCCGGGCCGGAGCCGACGAAGGCAGGTCGAAGGTCGACCGGATGTCGAATTCGGCCTGCTTTCCCTCGTTCCATTGGTCCACGGGGCGGAGGTATCCGACCACACGCGAATAGACCTCCGTCCGTTGGGAGCAGATCGGACAGTGGAAATGCTCCCCGGACAGGTAGCCGTCACCCGGGCAGATGCTGAAGGTGGGCGTGAGCGAGAAATAGGGGAGGCGATAGGATTGGGCGATCCCGCGAACGAGGGCTTTCACGGACATGGGGTCGGGAAGGTATTCCCCCAGGAACAGGTGCAGGACGGTGCCGCCGGTGTACCGTGTCTGGAGATCATCCTGGTGGTCGAGCGCGTCGAAGAGGTCGATGTCTGCGTCCACGGGGAGGTGAGAGGAGTTGGTGTAGAAGGGGGCCGCAGCGCCGTTGCGGACCTGCGCTTCGTTGGCCACGACGATGTCCGGGAACCTGGCCTTGTCCTTCAGGGCCAGGCGATGGCTGGTCCCTTCCGCGGGGGTGGCCTCGAGGTTGTACAGGTTGCCGGTTTCCTCCTGGAACCTCTCCAGTTCTGAGCGGAGGAAGTCGAGGGTCTCCAGGGCGAATTCCCTGGCGCGATCCTCCGAGATCGATCCCAGGCCGAGGTTTTCGCAGGCTTCGTTCATCCCCACGATCCCGATCGTGCTGAAATGGTTCCTCCAATGGCTGCCGAATCGTTCCTTCATGGACCGCAGGTAGTGTCCGGTGTAGGGGAAGAGTCCGGAATCCGTCAATTGTTCCAGCGCCTTGCGCTTGCGCTCGAGGCTGTCCCGGGAGATCTCGAGCAGTTCCCGCAGGATGCCCCGGAAGGCGGCGAATCCGGGTGCGCCCCCTCCCGCCTCCTGGAAGGCTCGATGAGCCGCCCGGGGGAGGTTCAAGGTCACGACCCCGATCGATCCGGTGAGCGGGTGGGCGCCGAACAGGCCTCCGCCGCGGTGTTCGAGCCGGGAATTGTCGATCCGAAGACGGCAGCACATGGAGCGGGAATCGGCCGGATCGAGGTCGGAGTGGATGAAGTTGGAGAAGTAGGGGATTCCGTACCGGGAGGTCATCTCCCAAAGCCCCTCCAGCGAAGGAGAGTCCCAATCGAATTCCTTGGTGAGGTTGATGGTCGGAATCGGAAAGGTCATGATCCGTCCCACGGCATCGCCCTCCGACATGACCTCGAAGAAGGCGCGGTTGAACAGGTCCATCTCGGGCTGGTGTTCGCCGTAGGTGGTGTCGCCGAATTCCCCACCGAGGATGACGGCCTGGTCGGCGAGATGCCTCGGGCAGATGAGATCGAGGGTCACGTTGGTGAAGGGCGCCTGGAATCCGACCCGCGTCGGCACGTTGATGTTGAACACGAATTCCTGCAGGGCCTGCTTCACCTGGGTGAAATCCAGGCGGTCGGCGCGGATGAACGGAGCCAGGAAGGTGTCGAAGCTGGAGAACGCCTGGGCTCCGGCCGCTTCGCCTTGCAGGGTGTAGAAGAAATTGACGATCTGTCCCAGGGCGGTGCGGAAGTGGCGGGCCGGTTTCGATTGGGCCTTGCCGGGCACCCCGCGGAAACCTTGGAGGAGCAGGTCCTGCAGGTCCCATCCCACGCAATACACGGAGAGCTGGTTCAGGTCGTGGAGGTGGAGATCCCCCTCCTGGTGGGCGGAGCGGATCCGGGGGGAATAGACGGCCTCCAGCCAGTAGTTCTGGCTGACCGAACTGGCGATGTAGTTGTTCAAGCCCTGCAGGGAATACCCCATGTTGGCGTTTTCTCGGACCTGCCAATCGGTGCGGCGCAGGTATCCGTCGACGAGGTCGATGTCGGCTCGGGATCGCCATTCCCGGAGTCGGGCGTGCTGGTCGCGGTACAGGATGTAGGCTTTGGCCGTCGCGCGGTACGGGGAGGCGAGCAGGACTTCCTCGGCGAGATCCTGCACCTCCTCCACGGAGGGAGGCGTGGCGTCCAGGTCGTCGGGCAGTCGGGCGAGGACCTTCGCCGCGAGTCGGCGAGCGATCCGCTCGTCGAATTCCCCGGTGGCGGCTCCCGCTTTCGCGAGAGCCGTTTCGATGCGACGAGGTTCGAAGGGGACGAGGCGTCCGTCGCGTTTGCGCAGGAGGCGCGCGAGGGAGGGCGAGGGGGTCGGGGTGGTCGCGTCGAGGGTGGGAGTGTGCATCCGGAATCTCCGCCGGTGAGGAACATCGCAGGAGCGACCGGACACGAGGGGGAAGGGAATCCTCCTCGCGCACGAAACCCCATTGTCCCGAGGGTCGCGTTCCTGCAGCAGGCCGGTCTCCCGGCTCCCGGATCCTTCCTCTCGCACGCCTTCCAGGAGACTTTCGGCTCCCGTGGCCTGTGTGCGGTTGGTCCCCGGTCACGGTGGCGGGTCCGCGCCGGAATCGGAGGTGGCCCTCCTGCACCGGACTTCCCGATTCTCCCGTTCCCAAATCGGAATCACATTCCAATCGACGGGCACCTGCTTTTGGGAATACTGCCAATAGAAGGGGTGCGCGTCAATTCCACAACATGTGGTGGCTGTGGTCCTGGCGAATCTGGTCACTCCGCTCGATCCCCCTCCGAGGATGAGCGGGTCCCGGCCTCCGGGATCCCCTCTCGCGTCGTGGAAATTCCCTGATCCCAGGAGTGCTTCGGCCATCGGGGGAGGAAAACGGGGATTCGAGGAATTCCTCTCCTCCGAGGAGAGGAGGGAACCCGGGGCTGTTCCGAGATTTCCCGGGGAATCTGCTCTATCCCAGCGTGGCGGGAAAATGGCTTGCGCCACGCCTGCGGTCGGGGAGGCTCGGCTCCTCCCGGACGATCCGAACCGTTGAGGTGATCATGGCCCCGGTGAAGGATCTCGGAGGCGCGTCGAAGTATTCCAGAACCCATGACTGCTGGAATAAAGGGGCGATCAGGCGTTTCCCGTGTTGAGGTGACCTCTACGGAAATGGCTCTACTGGACCCCACGTACCGGGGAAGACACGGTATGATTGGGACATGGATGCCCCTGCCGGACCCGAAATCTTCGAATACCTGGATTACCGGGCCTATCTGAGGGACTACTACCAGGCTCGCAAGGCCAAGGATGCCTTCTTCTCCTACCGATTCATGGCGGGGCGCACGGGCGTCGATGCCGGTTGGATCGCAAAGGTGCTGGCCGGGCAGGAACATCTCTCCCAGAGGGCGGTGGATCCCTTTGCGCGCCTGTGCGGACTGGGAAAGCGCGAGGCGGAGTTCTTTTCCGCCTTGGTCAGCCTGGCGAAGTCCCGGTCGACCCAGGAGCGGGCGGAAGCCTTCGAGAGGGCGATGTCCTTGAAATCCCCTTCCCGAGCCACCCTGGGGGAGCGTCAACTGGCCTTCTACGGTCGTTGGTGGCATGCTCCGATCCGATCCCTGCTCGGACTGTTGGGACGGAATTCGTCCGTCGATCGCGTGGCGGGACTCCTGCGGCCGCGCGTGTCGATCGCGGAGGTGCGGGCTTCGATCGAACTGCTGGAAGGGCTCGGCCTGGTGAAACGTGGGCGATCCGGCTGGGAACTGCAGGACGCCTTCGTCTCCAATCCCCCCGAAGGAGCCAAGGCCGCGGTGAGGGCCTACCAGGCCGACACCCTCGACCTGGCCAAGGAGGCGCTGGAAAACCATCCCCCCCAGGCACGCGACATCTCCAGCTTGACCCTGGCCTTCGACCACAGGGACCTGCCCTCCATCCGCGAGCGCATCGCCGCGCTGCGGGACAATCTGATCCAGCTTTCCGCGGAAACCCCGCGGCCGGATTGCGTCTACCAGGTGAACATGCAGGTCTTTCCCGTGACGGCGGTGGTGGAGGAGGGAAGATGAGACCCTCCTGGCCGCATTTCGCCCTGATCCTTGCCGTCCTGGGAGGTTGCGCCGATGATCGCTTCGTCGGCGGATCGGGAGCGGAGACCACCAACACCATCGGGGTCGTCGTGGTCGATGCGGAGGGTCTGCCGGTCCAGGGGGCACGGGTGAACCTGCGCGATCCGGACGACACCACCAGTTCCGGAGGGGTGCTGTCGGATGGGGCGGGCCATGCATCGCTTCCCGTCCCCCACCCGGGGCGGTTGGTCTGGATCGAAGCGGGGACCCGCTTCGGGACGGGCGCCTTGAGCGTGTCCCGTCCGACCCGAGGCGAAGTCCTGCGCCTGCAGACCCGGCCCAACGGTTCCATCGTCGTGACGGGGGTGGTGCCCGGCGGGCAGGTCGCTCTTCCAGGTCTGGGGCGCCTCGGCAAGGCCTCCGATTCCGGAGTCGTCGTGTTCTCCTCGGTTCCTTCCGGTGTGGTTCGCCTGCGTTCGGCGAATTTCGACGCCCCCGTTCCCGTGTCCCTCGGGCGGGAGATCCGGATCGAGGGCTTGTCGACGGAACCCGTCGTCCCATGGCCCCTGGACGGGAGCCTGGATTCCCTCGCCATCCGACGATTCCTGGACCAGTCGGGTCTCGAGGGATTCGAGGTGGACTCCGTGGCGCGGACCCTCGACGGGCGACGGGCCCACCTGGATTTCTCCGGGTTGGGATTGGACTCCCTCTCCGGTGCGATCGGATCCCTGGGTTTCCTGCGCGAGATCGATCTGCGCGAAAACCGCATCGCCGCTCTTCCGGCATCCCTGGCGCGTCTCCCTCGCCTGTCGGCGTTGTTCCTCTCCAGGAACCCCATGGCGGCGTTCCCGGATGTTCTGCGGGGAGCCGATTCCCTGCGCATCCTGGCGATGGATTCGACCTCCCTCGAGGCGCTTCCCGCCTGGGTCGGCGAACTGGGGAATCTGTGGTATCTGGGGCTGGGGTGGAATCAGCTCGACTCCTTGCCCGAAGGTTTGTCCCGGCTGTCGAGATTGTCTTCGCTGGCCATCCAACGAAACCGGATCGTGGCGCTTCCCGAGGGCATCCACCGCATGGATTCCCTCTCCGAGATCTGGGCGGAGACCAATCTGCTGCGCAAACTGCCGGACTCGCTGTTCCGGGCCCGCTCCTTGAAGATTCTCCAGGTCGATCGCAATCCCCTGGACAGCCTTCCGTCCCGCCTGGGAGAGTCCCCTTCCCTGGTCGATCTGCGCGTGGGCACCACCTCCCTGCGGACGCTTCCCGCCTCCCTGATGGACCTCCGGTTGGAGCGTTTGGATGTGTGGGGGACCGCCTTCTGCGATCTGCCACCGTCCATGGAAGGCTGGCTCGACTCCTTGGCCGGCACCGACTGGCGCGAGAAACGCTCGACATCCTGTCCCTGAGACCACACGAGGAACCACCATGAAAAGCTTCCATCGAATGCTGCCGCTTCTTGGCGCCCTGGCCTTTCTCCCGGGAGGGGTGTCCGGTTGGGAAGGACCGTTTCCCCAGCTTCCGATCGGCATGAACATCGGCGGGCCGTCCTATTGGTCGCCTTCCCCCTACCTCGACCCGATGCTGACCTCCGGCGGATGGATCGGGTACCACCAGGGAGGCCCTTGGGACGACGGGACCGGTGGCCGGATCCTGCAGGACGAGAAGGGATGGCCCCTTTCCGTTCCGCAGATGGTGGATGGCGTGTCGACCAAGGTTCGGACGATGCTCAACAACTGTCGGGAGGGAGTGTACGAGGTCTCTCTGCGGGGGAACGGAAAACTTGCCTGGAGCGGAGGCGCTTCGGCCAAAACGGTCGGGGGGAAGACCCAGGTGACCTTCAACGGGAATTGCGGCCATGCCTGGATGTCCATCGATTCCTCCGATCCGGGCGATCCCATCCGCGACGTCCGACTCACACCCTTGGAATACGTCCAGGAGCCCGGAGGGGCGCCTTTGTTCGATCCGGATTTCCTCCGCGGCCTGCGGCCTTTCCATGCGCTGCGGTTCATGGACTGGACGGTCACCAACGGCTCGCGGCAGATGCGTTGGAAGGATCGGCCCAAGCCGGGGGACCGCAGCTTCGGAGTCGGCTCGGGCATGCCATGGGAACACGCGATGGCCCTGTCCGAGGAGCTGGGAGCCGACGCATGGATCTGCGTTCCCCATGCGGCGGACGACGACTACATCCGCAATCTGGCCATCCTGTTCCGCGATTCCCTGAAGGAGCCGCTGAAGGTGTACCTGGAGTACTCCAACGAAATCTGGAACTGGGGCTTCAAGCAGGCCCACTGGGTCGGACAGAACGGGGCGGATCGAGCGAGCGATTCCACCGAGAGCTTCCTGGCCCCCGATTCGATCCGGGACAGCCTGCGGGCGGTGGGAACCAAGGTTTGCAAGGATGCCCAGGCGTATTGCCATCCGGAGAAGGACGCCTGGATGATGGGGCGCCTGTTCCGGATCTGGGAGCCGATCTGGTCGGGGAAACGCTCCCGGTTGGTCACCGTGGCGACGGGGCAGCACGCCTGGACGGACAATTCCCGTCGCATCCTGAACTGGCTGGTCGACGAGATGGGGATCGTGCCGGACGCGTTTTCCGTGGGAGGGTACGTCGGGTTCGACGGGAAGGACCACGAGAGGTGGATGCTGAACCCCGATACGGTGAAGGCGTCGGACGTCGCGCAGGCGATGATCGCCCGCTTCCCGGAAGGGTCGATGGCCTGGACGATCGAGACCGCACGGATCGTGAGAGCCAAGGGGATCAAGCAGTACCTGGTCTACGAAGGTGGCCAGCACGCGCAACCCTACCAGCAGAGCGAATGGCCCTACAACCAGGCGGTCTGGGATGCCCAGATCCATCCCCTGATGCGGGAGATCTATCTGCGCAACTTCCAGTTGCACGATTCCCTCGACTGCGATCTGTTCATGGCCTTCTCCTACACCGGGGAACGGGAAAGCCGATACGGATCCTGGGGGCACCTGGAGACCTACGCCCAATCCGCGTTGAGCCTGGACGAGTTGCGCGTGGCCGCGCCCAAATACGCGGCTTTGCTCGAATCCAACACGCCCAAGTCCCCCGTGACGGGAATCCAGGTGCGCAAGCCCGCGAGCCGTTCGATCGTGGCCGCGAAGTCCGTCCTGGGAGGACGACTGCAGGGGTTGACGGGACGGTACGACGTGCGTTCCCTGGACGGCAGAGTGCTCCATTCCGGGGACCTCGATCAAGCCCCGATGCTGCCGGACGGGGTGGTCCTGGTGCGGCCGCTTCCGGAATCTCCCGCGACTCGCTGAAATCGGGGCGATCCGCACGACGCGTGGCCCCCGGGGCGAACCGGGCGGCGCCTCGTCCCCCCTTCCATTCGATCGTCCTCCCCTCCTTCTTCCTGGGATCGAGCCGTCGCCGGGGCACGGGGGGCTTTCGGCAGGGATTCATCGCCTGATTTCCATGGAGCCCCTGCAAACACAGGGGCAATCCTGGTATGGAAACCAATGTGGATCCAGAAGTGCAATTCCGGGGTGCGGAGGGGAGGTCTCGGAAGCTCCGCGCTGACCGGGCGGTTTTCGATCGCGCCGGGGAAGGTTTTTATGGACCTGGCGGGTCCTTCCGGGCGGGAGATCGGACCGATAGGGACCGGTCTTGTCATCTGTGACCGATATGTATTTATAGCAAGATCCGATTCCTGGGCCCCACCTAAGCCACGCCAGGTTTGCATGAAACGCGAAGCTCCCCTTCTCCCGTCGGGAGGGCTTCGTGAGATGGAAGGAAGGTTCTGTTGTGATCTCGCACAGTTTCATCCCGTCTGTTCGACGTACCGTCGACGGCTGTCCCCTGTCCTGGTTCCAGGAGAGGTTGTGGTATCTCAATCGGGTGAATCCGGACGACACGAGTTGGAACATCCCCTTCGTGTTCCAGATCGAAGGGGACCTGGATGTCGGCGTGCTGGAGCGGAGCCTGGAAGCGATCCTTCGGCGGCATGAAAACCTCCGGGCGCGTTTCGTTCCCGGCCCCACCGGGGAACCCCGGCAGATCGCCACGGAAGCCGGGAAGATCCATCTGGAGATCGTCCAAGCTTCCGAAGAGGAGGCCGCCCGGTGGGTCGCGGCCAATGCCGACCACCGCTTCGATCTCGAGAAGGGTCCTGTGCTCGTCCACAAGCTGGTGCGTGTGGACCCCCGGAAGCACCTGCTGCTGATCGACATCCACCACATCGTCGCCGACGGCTGGTCGATCGAAGGAATCCTGTTCTCAGAGCTGCAGAAGAGCTACGAGGCGTATGCCGAAGGGAGGGAGCCCCAGCTGCCCGATCTTCCCATCCAGTACAGCGACTTTTCCGTGTGGCAGCGGAAGCAGGACATCTCCAAGCATCTCGCCTTCTGGCGCGACACCCTCAAGGGGTACGAAGGTTCGCTCGAGCTGCCCGCGGACAGTCTGCGCGGGCCCGATTCCGGGAGGCGAAGCGCGGCGTTCGTCCACGGCTACGGCGAGGACTTCTGCAAGCGGCTCGACCGGTTTGCCAAGAGCCACGACGCGACCTTGTTCATGGCTTTGGTGGCGGGTTTCGGGCTGCTCGCCCAGAGGTACACGGGGGAGACGGATCTTTGCCTCGGGACCACCACCTCGGGTCGCCCTCTGCCGGAGCTCGAAGGCCTCATCGGGTTCTTCATCAACATCCTGCCGTTGCGGATCGATGCCGACCAGAATCTGACGGTGCGCGAATACATGGCCCGGGTCCGCCGGGCGACCGTGTCGGCCTTCGAGCACCAGGCCGCGCCCTTCGAGAAGATCCTCCAGTCGTTGGACGTGGCCGCCACGACCAAGGGCGCCCAGTTGGTTCCGCTCGTGGTCCGGCATCAGAACTTCCCCCACACCAGCATGGAGAAGGAGCTGCCGGGAGGGGTTCGCTTCAGCGCCTTCACCCAGACCTCCACCGATGCGGATGGCTCGAACACCAGCGCCAACGCCCAGGCCCGGTGCGAGGTGGAGCTTTCCTTCACCGGGAATCGCGATGGCCTGCAGGTCGAGGCCGTGTACGCCTCGGACCTGTTCCGGAAGGAGACGGTCCGACGGATCCTCGCCCACCACGAGAAGATCCTCCTCTCGATGTTCGAGGACGATTCCCGGGCGATCGGCGACGTCTCCATGATGGACGCGCAGGAAATCCGTCGCATCTCCGAGGAGGCCAATGCCGGTCTCCCCGGATCCTCGCGCAGCCAGGGATTCGTGCAGCGGTTCGATGCGCAGGCCGGGGAGACTCCCCTTGCGGTCGCCTGCATCGACGGGGAGGGGAGCCACGACTACGCCGCACTGGCGTCCCGCGCGAACCGGCTGGCTCGCGCCTTCCTGGCCGATGGTGCGGGGCCCGGAGTGGTCGTGGGGGTGTGTCTCGATCGGAATGCGAACCTGCTCGCGACCCTCCTGGCCGTCTGGAAGTGCGGGGCGGCCTACGTCCCCGTCGATCCATCCTATCCCGAGAGCTATCGATCCCAGATCCTCCGCGACGCTTCTCCGGGGCTCGTGGTCGGGACATCGTCCACCTTGGCGGGCCTGGATCTCGGGGCGGCCAAGGGTTTCCTCCTCGACGGTGCGGATCGGATCCTCGCAACCTTGTCCGACGACGCTCCCGAGTCCGTGTACGATGGCGATTCCCTCGCCTACCTGATGTACACCTCGGGATCCACGGGGATTCCCAAGGGTGTCCGGGTGCCCCACCGCCAGCTGGTGAACTGGCTGGGCGGAATCGAGGCGAATTGGCCGTTCCAGGATGGCGAGATGGTTGGTCAGAAAACGACCATCGCCTTCGCGCCCTCCGTGAAGGAGATCTTCGCGGGTCTGCTCAACGGAACGCCGCTGGTCTTCATCGACGGCGCCACCGTGCTCGACACCGCGGCCTTCGTGGACGCCCTGGATCGCCACCGGGTGACCCGGCTCAATCTCGTCCCCTCCCACCTCGAGGGGATCCTCCGCCATCTGGAGAAGGAAGGGCGGACGCTTCCGTCGCTGCGCATGTGCATCACAGCGGGCGAACCCCTTTCCGGGGAGCTGGTTGGGAAATTCCGCCAGGTCCTGCCCGGGGCGAGACTGGTCAACAACTACGGGTGCACCGAGCTCAACGACATCACCTATTTCGACGCCACCGGATTCGACGCGACGCAGGGATTCGTCCCTGCTGGTAAGCCGATCCAGAACACGCGTGTGTATCTCCTGGACTCCCGCAAGCGTCTGGTGCCCGACGGGGTGCCGGGGGAGCTGCACGTGGCGACCCTCGGGATGCCCGACGGATACAACAACCTGCCCGAGCTGAACGAAACGCAATTCGTCGGGAACGACTTCCCGGGAAGCATCGGGGATCGCCTGTTCAACACCGGGGACCTGGCTCGAAGACTCCCCGACGGGAACATCGAATACATCGGGCGGCGGGACTTCCAGGTGAAGGTCCGGGGGCAGCGGGTCGACGTCCGGCATGTCGAGAAGGTGCTCGGGGAATTTCCCGGGATCGGACAGCGGGCCGTGGTCAGCGACGGGCAGCAGCTGACCGCGTACCTGGTCCAATCCCGAGGGGAGACCCTCGACCTCGACGGGCTTCGTGGTTTCCTGCACGAGCAGTTGCCCGTGTTCATGGTGCCGGCCGCGTTCGTGTCCGTCGAGGCCATGCCTCGGCTCCCCAACGGGAAGCTCGATCGTCGCGCCTTGAATCCCTCGGTCGGCCAGGTTCGGCAGAGCCGGGAGTACGAGGCGCCTTCCACCGCCTCGGAGAAGGGCGTGGCGAAGATCTGGTCGGAAGTGCTCGGATTCTCCCTCGAAGAGATCGGACGCAACACGCACTTCTTCGAGATCGGAGGGGATTCCCTGGCCGCGGCCCGTGTCATGGGTCACATCCACGAGAAGTTGGGGGCCGAAGTCGGCATGTCGGTGCTGTTCGAAAACCCACGGCTTTCCGATCTCGGGGCTTGCGTGGCGAAAGCGGGGAACCATGCGGACTGGTCGCTGGAGGGCGCCGAAGCCGGGGATTCTCCGACGCTGATCGATGCAGGTTTTCCGGAGAAAGGGCGGCAGGGTTTCGGACTTCTCGAAGGCAAGGTGGTTCTCATCACCGGAGCGAGCAGGGGGATCGGCAGCACTGCGGCGATGCTCCTGGCAAGCCATGGAGCGAAGGTGGCAATCAATTTCCGGAAGAGTGTTGTCCGGGCGGCTCGCGTGAAGGAACTGATCGAAGCGAATGGAGGTGTCGCGGAGCTCTTTCCCGCCGACGTCACCGATCAGCTCCAGGTGAGTTCCATGGTGGAAGCCGTGTTGGAGCGATTCGGGAAGATCGATATCTTGGTTTCCAACGCCGCGATCGGTTTCAAGATGAAGCCCTTCGTGGATCACGACTGGGAAGATTTTCAGCGCAAGGTGAACGACGAGGTCGCGCAGCTGTTCTTCCTGTGCAAATCGGTCGTTCCAGAAATGATCGCCCGCGGAGGCGGCAGCATCGTTTCTGTTTCCAGTGCCATGTCCAAATCCCACGGGGCGGGATTCATCGCCCACAGCGCGGCGAAGGCCGCCTTGGATGCCTTCGTGCGTTCTCTCGCTTCGGAGTTGGGTCCGGATGGGATTCGCGTGAACACGGTCGCTCCGGGACTCATCATCACCGATGCGACGGCAAATCTTGCGCCGGCCCTGAAGCAGTCGGCAGCCGCCTGGACCCCGTTGCAGCGAAACGGCATGGCACGAGATATCGCTGGAGCGATCCTATTCTACGCCAGCGACATGTCGCAGTTCATCACGGGAAGCTACCAGCCCGTCGATGGCGGCATGACCATGCTCTGAGTCCCGGTCCGTTCCACTCAGGCCCTCGAAACCTCCCCCTCCGGATGCCACCATCATGACAGCGAGACTCTTCGTTCTCGACAACTACGACTCGTTCACGTTCAACCTCGTCCAGATGTTCAGGGCATATCCCTTGGAAATCGAGGTGGTACGAGCCGACAAGACCACCGTGGAGGAGATCGAACGATCGCGTCCCGACTACATCGTGGTGAGCCCTGGACCCAAGGATCCCCAGGCGGCGGGAATCTCGGTGGCGCTCATCGCCCGACTCCATGCCGAGTTCCCGATCTTCGGCGTCTGCTTGGGAATGCAGTCGATGAACGAAGCCTTCGGAGGGAGGACGGTCCGGGCTCCGCTCCCGATGCATGGAAAGACCTGCGAGGTCCTCCACGAAGGCAGGGGCGTCTTCGCAGGGATTCCCAATCCCGTGATGGTGGCTCGATACCATTCGCTCTGCGTAGCCGATGTCGATCCCGCTCTGGAGATCACGGCGCGCACGGCGGACGGCGTCGTGATGGGCCTGTCCCACAGGATCCATCCATTGCACGGGGTCCAGTTTCATCCGGAGAGCTTCCTGACGGAACATGGATTTCGTATGGTCGAGAACTTCCTCAAGACCGGTCCCCTCCGGAGCGAGCTGGCATGAGAAACCACGATTCGAAAATGGAAACCTTTCTGCGGAATCTTCCCGGTTCCTTCACCGCGGTCCTTTCCGAGAGGATCGAACTGGATGGGCCTTTCCTGGATGCGGTCGGACGATTCGCCGATGAGCCCGGAACCGTGGCTCTGATGAGCGGTGGAGGACTCGATTCCGCCCGGTACCACATCTTGGGGATCCGCCCTTGGCTCACGATCGGCGAACGCGGGGGCGAAGTGGTCGCCATGTCCTCCAATGGGGAGGTTCGTGCCGAACTGAATCCGTTCGATGTCTTGGAAGCCTTGGGCGATCGATTCGCCTTGCCCGGCGACGAGCCTTTCGCTCCCTTGTCCTCGGGGTTCCTTGGGTACCTGGCCTACGACCTCAAGGATTGCCTGGAGGTCCTGCCGCGCACGAGCCGGGACGACCTCCTGCTGCCCCGAATGTGGATGGCCTCGCCATCCATTCTGATGGTCCACGATCGCCGACAAGGCGTCACCTGGGTTCATATCCCGGTGCTCGGCGGGGACGAGGACGCGGCACGAGGGTGCATGGAATCCTTTCGTCGAGAGCTGTCCGAACCGATTCCCGCCGACCGGCACCAGGAAATCCGGGTCGGCCAGCTTGTTTCGGGGCTCTCCCGGGAGGAATACATCGATTCCGTGGAAGCCGTCCGCGACTACATCGTCCGGGGGCATGTCTACCAGGTGAACATGTCCCAGCGCTTCGAGGCTCCTTTCAATGGTGATGCATTCGTTCTGTTCGCCCGCCTTTTCGAAGCCAATCCTGCGCCGTTCTTCGCCTACGTGAACCCGGGGGATCATCAGATCGTGTCGACTTCACCCGAGAGATTCATCGAGCTTCGGGGGCGGTTCGTGGAAACACGTCCGATCAAGGGGACGCGTCCGCGGGGGAAGACGCCGGAACTCGATCGCAGGCTCCGGCACGATCTGGAGACCAGCTTCAAAGACGATGCGGAGCTTTCGATGATCGTGGATCTTTTGCGCAACGATATCGGCAAGGTGTGCGCAGCTGGCACCGTGCAGGTGGTGGAGCACAAGCGTGTCGAGGCCTACGAGAATGTGTACCATCTCGTGAGTCTGGTCCGAGGGGAGCTCGACGCGGGCAGGTCCGCGGTGGACCTGGTGAAGGCGACGTTTCCCGGAGGTTCCATCACGGGCTGCCCGAAGATTCGATCGATGGAGATCATCGACGAGCTGGAGCCTGTCCGCCGACACGTGTACACCGGATCGATCGGATATCTCGGATTCCGAGAAACGATGGATCTTTCGATCGCGATTCGGACGATCACCATTTCCGACGGCCGATTGGTGTATTCCGTCGGGGGAGGGATCGTCTACGATTCGGATCCCGGCGACGAATACGAGGAGACCCTGCACAAGGGGCGCACCCTCTCCAACGCGCTTGAGAGGACTTCCCAAGGGGGGGCTGGGGATCATCGCCTCGAAGGATCGGAAGCGATGGCGAGCAAGTACGGATGGTGCAATGGCAAGGTCCTTCCTCAGTCTGAGATAATGGTATCCATCGACGAGGAGGGGTTCGCCTACGGCTACGGCTTCTTCGAAACCGTTCGAGTGCAATACGGTCGCCCGCTTCGTTTGGATGCCCATCTGGAAAGATTCCGAAAAACATGGAGCGAATGCTTCGCCTCGCCTTTTCCCGACGTGACATGGGCCCACGTGATCGAACAGGTGGTGTCGCGGAACGATCTGGGTAGCAGGATCGCCGCCGTAAAAATCATGGCATCGGCGGGTCGTCCCGGAACCGGGGCCGCCGGAATCCGTCTGATCGTGACCGCCAGGCCGTACACGCATCGGCTCGAAGGAGCGAAGAGGAACGGATTGCGCCTGGCCACATACCCGCGTCGCAGGGACTGGCCGCTCGCCGACCACAAGACCATGAACTACATGTACCAACGCATGGCCGCCGAGTGGGCGAAGGAGCGGGGGGCGGACGAAGCGCTCCTGCTGAATGCGGATGGCTCCGTCTCCGAAACCAACACCGCGAATCTCCTTTGCAGGATCGCCGGGAAGTTCGTTCGGCCATCATCGGCGCACGTGCTCCCGGGTACGATGGAGCAATCCGTCCTGGATTCGCTCGCCGAATGGGGGCATCCCGTGGAAACCAGGAGCCTCGGGGTGGAGGATCTGAAATCGGCGGAATCCGTCGTGGTGACCAACGCTTTGATGGGGGTCGTTCCCGTTTCGGACATCGACGGGGTGCCCCTGTCCGTGGATGAGGGGCTTTGTGCCCGGTTGAATCAATCCGTGATGGATTGATCCGTCTTTTCGCTGGCATCAGGGCCTCGATCAGTGGGGGCATGGAATCAAAGAGGAATTCCACTTCGCTCCGCAGGTCCTTACTGGAATCGCGGAACTCGCGCCAATTTCGGTAGGACAGTCGACTCCGGATCCAAGTGCTGGAGGGGTGCGTTCCGTCGAACGGGAGCTGGCCGATGGAGTCCAGCCTATTTCGCCAGCAGGCGATCGAGGAGCTTTCCGAATCCGGGTCCATAAGGTGGCCGCAACGAGGCGCCGACGTCCAAGGACGTCTGGCGGTACACGGCTCGCGCGTGGCTGAAGGTCCGGAATCCGTCGACGCCGTGGTAGTTCCCCATTCCCGATGCTCCGATTCCGCCGAAGGGGAGATCTTCCATCGCTACATGTTGGGAGACGTCGTTGATGGTGACGCCGCCCGAGAGGTTCGTCAGGAACATTCTCTCCTCGAACGAGAGTTTGCCGAAGTAGTAGAGGCCCAGAGGACGAGGCAGACGCCGGAGAATTTCGATCGCCTCCGAGACCGAGGAGTAGGCGACGACCGGAAGAATCGGTCCGAAAATTTCCTCGTTCATCACGGACATGGCTGCGGAGGGATCCAGGACGAGGGTGGGAGGGATCTTCCTGCAACCGGGATCTGAAAAGTCTTCGTTTGCAGGATTGATTTCCATGACCTCGGCGCCCTTGCTGGCGGCGTCCTCCAGAAGGCTTCGAAGCCTGCTGTGATGGCGTTCGTCGATCAGGTTGGTGTAGTCGGGGTTTTTCTTTATGGAGGGATACATCTGGGCGACCACGGATTTCGCGCACGCGACGAATTCCGTTCTGCGCTCACGCGGCACCACCAGATAGTCGGGGGCGAGGCACATCTGTCCCGCATTGACCAGCTTTCCCGCCATGATTCGTCGTACGGCGTCCACCATTTTGACGGAACTTCCGATGATCACGGGAGATTTTCCACCGAGTTCGAGGGTCGTGGGGACGAGGTTCCCGGCTGCGGCGAGAGCGACCTTGCGACCCGTCGCGGCGGAGCCGGTGAAGAGGATGTGGTCGAATTCCATCCTCGCGAAGGACGCAGCGATCTCCTCGCCTCCGGTCACGACGGACAATTCCGATTCTGGAAAGGAGTTCCGCACAAGGTCGGCGACCAGTTCGGCGGTTCTCGGGGTGCGTTCGCTCGGCTTCAGGATCGCCGTGCATCCTGCTGCGAAGACTCCTGCCAGGGGCGCGAAGGTCAGGTTGATCGGGAAATTCCACGGGCTGATGATCCCCACGACCCCCTTCGGGTGGTACGTCACTTCGGCTCGAGCTCCGAGCCAACCGAAGAATCTCGGAGTGGTCGCACGCCGTTCGGGCTTCATCCAGTGCCGCAGGTTCGCTCTGGCATGCTTGAGGGCGACCACGCTTCCTGCGATGTCGGCCAACAGGGAGGTGTGGCTGGACCGGTTGCCGAAGTCCGAATGGATCGCCTCGGAGATCCTCCGTTTGTTGTCTACGAGGAGATCGATGGTGCGGCTCAAACGGTCGATTCGTTCGTCGGCGGATGGGGGCGCTTGCACAAGCCGCGCTTCCTTTTGCACCTGCAGCAATCGGAGCATTTCGTTCCTGATATCAGCAGGTGACGAGGAATGCGTGCGAGGAGATCCTTCCGGGAAATGTTGATGCAATGGTCATTCCTGACGTTCGAGAGCTGACGGAGGGAAGTGATTGGAGGAGTTCGTTGAACGCGCCCGGGAAGGGGGCGACTACTAGCCTGCCTTCAAAAATGCACACGCGCGAGCGGTTCGGGCAGACGGGTTCCTGCGGCGAATCCCCGGGGAGGGGAGGGTGGGAGATCGCGAGTGGAACGGAGGCGCCCGTTTCATCATGGCCTGGTGCCGCGGTTCCTTTTTTCCGTGATGGATGTCTTCGCCTTCTTGGGTTTCGGTGCCGGCAAGGCTTGTGCGGTGGCCTCGAATAGCGCCTCCAGTCGCCCCGGTTGGTTTTGGAGCCGCTCCGGCACCATGAGACATGGTTTCGCTCCGGGGTAGGGGGATCCCATTTCGTGTTCCCCGAGGAGGTCGATCCCGGGCTCGGTGGGTTTGACGAAGAGGGTATCGTCGCAAACCAAAGCGACCATCTTGCCATCGAGGAACAGGCCGTACTCGCCGAACATTTTGCGCGCCGTGAGGCCCGTCGGGGAGCCCACCAGGGACAGGATGCGGTCGATGGTGGATGGGCTCGTGGACATGGGGGCCTCCGTTGCGAATGGAACTCCGGAATGGAGTGCGATGTGCAAAACAAGAAAGTCGTGCGCGCTTCCGGGCTGTTGGCGACTTCGCCTCAAGGGATGGGGGGAAGGCTCCGGGACCCGACTCCTTCGATCTCGACGATGCGCAATCCCGGTCCCGTCGAGGGAAGACTTCCGTGGTCGATGCCCGCAAGGATCGATGAATTCCACAGGGCCGCGCCGCGGGTGTCCCGGATGGAGATGATGGATTTCCGAGCGATGGGCTTGGCCGTGGACCACCGGAATCCCTGTGGTCCCGATACGATTTCGAAGCCGGGAGCCTCGAAAAGTCCGGGTGACGCGGCCGTGGACGGCTTCGACCAGTCGGGAAGCTCGTCGAGGGTGATCATGAGGTCGGAGGTGTAGATGTCCCGGAGGCGCGAGGATGGCCAATTCCTGACATGAGATCCGTTCCAGGTGACTTCCCACGACCACCAGGTGCCGTATTCATCCACCAGACCGGGCCTCGGAAGAACGCCGGGGCCACCGGAGCCGCCATGGCCGCATTCCGACACGGTCAAGAGCTTTCCCGTCTTGGAGAGTTTGGCGAGGCTGTTCCATTCGGTGGCGAGGTTGGAGCCGGAATCGGCGTAGACATCCAAACCGATGACATCCACCATGTCGTCGCCCGGATAGAGATCGACGGCGGATGGTTCGGCGGCGGCGGTCCACACCCAGAGCAGGTTGTGCAAGCCGTTCGTGATCGTCATGCGCTCGAAGACCAACCTCCAGAGGGCCTTGAGGTTTTCGGCTCCGACGACCGGTTCACCCCACCAGAACCAACCACCGGAGGCCTCGTGGAGAGGACGCCAGAGCACCGGAATCCCGGCATCGCGCAGCTTGGCCAGTTGCATGGAGATCGAATCGATGTCCTCCATCAGATGCCTGAAGTCGGATCCGTTGGGGTCGGCCAGGGCTTTCCCCAGATCGAAGGTCGTGTTGCGCGTGTAGAATCCACCCCACCAGGCGGGGTTCCCCGTTTCCGGGTCGTTCCCGGTGGACACTCCCGAGGGCGAAACCCAATGCCACTGGTAGGCGACGATGCCTCCCGACTTGCCCCAGCGAAGCGCTTTCTCGGCCGGCTCCTGGGGGTTTCCACCGCCGATGCGATGGCGACTCGGCGTGTGATCGATCATGTCGAAGGCGATGATGGCCGGCAGTTTCCCCGTGGTCTGGTACAGCCAAGCGGCTTCGGAAGAATCGGTTTGTCCGGTGAGAACCTTCTTCCCGTATTGCGATTTCAGGAAGGCGTGGAGCTTGAGAGCGGCTTGGTCCGCCTTGGGGTCCACGGGAGCCTCGGACGGCGTGGGGGGAGGCGTCGCCGTCGCGGTGGCCAGATCCACACGATCGAGCAGGTACCAGTTCCATCCACCGCCGAGACGAAGGGTGTGCGGACCCGCAGTCAGCAGGACGGTGGCGATCTCCACGGAATCCCAGGTGGCCGCATCGGGAAGCATGGGAGAAGATATGGTCTTGCCGTCGAGCCCGACATCGATCCCCTTCGAGCCACCGAGGGTCTGGTACCGGAGCCGGAAGGTGTAGACCCCGGATGTCGGAATGTCCACGAGGAGGTCGAGGTAGTCCGAGGCCGCCTTGAATCCGTCGGCATACCCGGATCCCGAATACCCCGACCTGGACTTGGCGATCACGGCATTCCCGCCGAGAGTTCCTGTTTCGCATTCGAGGGAAAGGGAGGGGGCCATCGCGAGCAAGGCGGCAAGCAGGACGGACATGGGATGACTCCGAGGGAAGGGGCAGGGGAGAGAAGCGGTGGAATCGGCTCCTTGGGAGTATACCCAAGCTATGTCGATCAGGATACCTCCGGCATTCCGTTCTCGATATCTTCGTGTCGCATCCACCCGTGCTTGCGCCGATTGCCCCGTCGGGTCCTTGTGATGCCGCTCACGAACGAGGGCTCCCCCGGTCGTTGGATCCTTCCGTCGTGCCTTCGTCCCGGCGGAGGGATCTAGGTTGAAGGCATGGAACAATCCCGAAGCTTCTCCTGGACTCGTTGGTGCCTCCTCCTGGCCGGGCCGATGCTTGGGGGAGCTGCGGTCCATGCCGGTGTGCCGATGCCGTGGGACAGTCTCAAGGCGGCGGCGGCTCCCCGCGTGGTCTCGGAATCTTTCGCCGCGAGCCACGGATCGCCTCGGCGACTTTCCCTGGCGACATCGGGCTGGGAGGACGGGTTGCAAGTGAGCGCCGATGGGCTCGACCTGTATGCCCTCTATGTACCGGCGGATTTCCTCTCCTGGAGCCTGTTCATCGCTTCGAACCCGACCCTGGGGATTTGTGAACTTCTGGGAACGGATCGATTCCGGCGCGCGGATGCCCCGACCTTCGGATCCGATCAGGTGACCAACCCGGTCGGTTGCTCCGGGATGTTGAACGTGGATATCCTCCACGCCCACCGGCGAAGCTTGGCGGATCCTTTCACGCAGTGGAATCTCTCGGGGTACTCACGCCCCTTCCTCGCGGAGGGCGGACCTTTTCCCCTTGCGGCGGCGGAGGGTTCCGACTCGCTGTCGCATGTCCTGTTCACCGGCGACGGCGACATCTGGTGGGTCCGGAAAACCGTGCGCGAACTGGACGGAATCGAGCAGGCGGAGCGATTGCCCGCTCCGATCAATCCGGTCTCCAAGGAGTTCGTCGCCGACAATCCCGTTCTGGTCCGGCTGGGAGGGGACTCGCTGCTTCTGGTCTACGAGAAGTACACGGACGGGGAGCAGCGTGCATTCATGATCGCTCGCAGCCCCGACGACGGGAAGAGCTGGTCCGCCCCCCAGGCCATGAAATCCGTCACCACGGACCTGGGTCGCATCGAACATCCGATGCCCGTGCGGGATGCCGACGGAAATTGGTGGCTGTGGTTCTCCCTGGACTTCGATCTGGTCCGTGCGAAGGCCGCGGCGGGTGGCCAGTGGGATTCCTGGTCGAAACCGGAGGTCGTGGTCTCCAAGGGGAACACGGCGGGATTGGGGGAGCCCTCCCTCTCGCGGGACGGCTCGCTCTACTTCTCCGTCGTGCTCGAGCGATCCGGAGGAGACTCGTCCGACCGCTTCGACATCGATCCATGGGTTCTGCCCGCCTTGTCCTCCACCGGTCAGGTGCCTTCGGTGCGCACCCCCGAAGCGGTACTGCACCTGACGGCAGGATGGGCGAGGGTGGGAAATCCGGAGGACGGAGAGTCGCTGGAAGTGCGGCGGATGGATGGTCGCAGGGTGCAGGCTTCGCTCTGTGCGTCCGGGAACTCCTGCGGGGTTCCACTTCCTTCGGGCATCGGCATCGTGAACCATCTCGCCGGAACGCGACTTCTCGGGAGCGAGGTCTTCGTCCGTCCTTGATTCGGCTCGGACGAGGCCAGGACGCGGATCTCCGCGACGCTCCCCGCCAAGGGAGGCCGGAGGTGTCGATCGACGAATTCCCGTGGTCGCGGCCGATCTCCTCCGAGCACGCGTCCTATACTTGGGAGCTCCCGAACCGAAGGATGTCCTCTTGAGCTCTCTGCCTTCCTGCCCCAAATGCCAGTACGAATACACCTACGAGGAAGGCGACCAGTTGGTTTGCCCGGAATGCGACCACCGTTGGAGCGCGGTCGCGGAAGCGGAAGGGGAGGAGGAGCTGGTCGTTCGGGACGCCAACGGGAATGTCCTGGCCGACGGGGACTCCGTGGTCCTGATCAAGGAGCTCAAGGTCAAGGGGGCGCCCTCGGCGCTGAAGGCCGGAACCAAGGTCCGCAACATCCGCCTGGTCGACGGGGATCACAACATCGACTGCAAGATCGATGGATTCGGAGCGATGGCCCTGAAGTCGGAATTCGTTAAGAAGGCCTGAGGTTCGGAAGGGCTCGAGGGGGCTTCGGTCCCCTCCCGGGCATCCGCGACGAGGGACGCCGCGGATCGCCGAGTCAGTTCAACTCGATCTTCCTTTGTCGGAAGGCGAGGCGATGGATCTCCCGCTGCACCGGGACGCTCAAGGTCAGTCGAACTCCATCCTGGTGGGAGACGATCAGGACGCTCTTTTCGACGCTCTGACCAGGGGGGATTTCCGTGCGGCTCCAGACCCGGTCTTGGAGGTAGCGCAGCTCCTCGGAGAGTTGCTGGTCCGTCGAGCGCCGCTGCGCTTCGAAGTCCTGCTCGTTGCGCCGTCGACGCTCCTCATCCTGCCAGCTGGCTTCCTCGTCCTGCGAGGATTGGCGATTGTTTCCCCCGCGTGAGGACGCCGCGATATCCGCCGCCAGGTTCAAGAGGCCGAGGATCAGGTCGCCCCCGTTCTTCGCATAGGGGTTCTGGAGATTCTTGTTCCTGGTTCGGTCCAGATTGATCTGCTGGATCAGGGACACTTGGTTCAGCACCTTTCCAGTGATGGTTCTGCGGTACCCCTGGCTGTCGGCCGTGGTCACTTGCACGGTGAAGGCCCCCGGCTCGACCAGCAGAAGGGAATCCGACGTGTTCCGGATCCGGACTCGGACTTCGATGGCTTCGCCGTGCTGGCCGAGGTAGGAGGCTCCGACATCGGCGACTCCCGGGGATTCCCGGTTCCGTTCGACTTGGCTGGACATCGGGTCCAGGACCGTGTAGTACCGTGGCCCCAGGGCACATCCGGAATAGGTTCCCATGGCAACGACGGAGAACGCGATCAGACATCGCCAAGTCGAAATAGGCTTGGGCATCGCAGGGATCCTCGAGGAAACGGGGGAGAACATCAATGGGGTGATGTTGCAAATATCCCAAATCCACGGACCAAAACCCACTGGGTCGCCAGTTGCGGGAAGGGGCGATCGCGGAGCGGCACGGAAATGTCCATTCCCTCCAAATCGTGCGCTACCAGCCATCTCGAGAAGGAGGTGGGTTGGAATTCATGGGTGAATCCTCGGCTGGGTTGGGCGTCGGGAATCTCCTTCCGGGGCGGTGCCAATTCCGGGAAAATGGGATGCTATGCTTGTTGCCGGGAATCCTCGTCCCTCCCCTCTGCCCAGGAACATTCCTTCCATGCTCCCATTCCTTTCCGGACTCCTGTTCTCCCTTGTCACCATTTTGGTTTCGGCGTGGGAGCAGCGATCCCCGGTGGATTACGCCGGCAGCAGGGTGCGCCAATTCCAGGGGCGACTCCTGACGTTCACCCCCGAGGACGATTCCTTCCATTTGGACCAGGCTTGGGAAAGCCGTGACTCCGGAAGGACCTGGTTTTCTTCGGCCTTGAATCGCTCGGGAAAGTTCGCCTGGGACGCGGTGAAAGTCGGGGGCGAGGAAATCGTGTTCGAAATCCAGCGGGCGAATGGAATACCAGGCGCCACTTTGATCCGGACAGATGCCAAGGGAAGGTCCGTCGTCCTGGAAGGAGTCCGGTACCGTGAATTTCAGGGGGATCCCCCACTTGTTTCCGCGTTCGGCGATATTCTCTTCGTCCGGGCAGATTCCGGTCTGATGCGTTCAGTGGATCTCGGGAAAACTTGGCAACTGCAGGAGCGTTGCCTGGCCGAATGGCCGTATCGCCCGTCGAGTTGCGCGAGTCGGGACGGTGGATCCGGCTCCTGGAATCTCTGGATGGTGTCTGGAAAATTGATCACCATCCATGCCGCTCGGGTCTGGAGGTCTGCCGATTCCGGGAAGTCCTGGGATACCCTGCCGGGAATCCTCAACTGGTATGGAAACCAACGCGGTGCGATCCTGCCGAACGGTTCGTCCCTTGTCCTGCAAGACCGGGTTGGTGCGCCATTGGAATTGCGACTGGGAGAGCGCGGTTGGGATACCGTTCGGCTTGCCAACGGTTGGCCCGTGGATAGCTCCGGCTTGCAATTGGGCTCCAGGGATCTGGCGAATTTCCATGATACGCTTTGGGCTTTGGCGCCTCGGTCCCTTCAGATCTGGGATCCCGTCCGCGCCCGTTGGCTCCCGGCTCCGGTGGCCCTCCCTCCGAATTCCTCCGCCAGGAGGCTCGATACCCTGTTCAGCCGGCTTTGGATCGAAAGCGGTTCGAGCCTTTCCGTGATCGAGCCCTCGGGTCTTCTGAGACGGTCCAATTGGCCGGGATCGGTCCTCCAAGGAGGTCGAATCAGTCTCGCTTGGGATCATGATCAATTGTGGTCCTGCTCCTGGAGCGAATGCAGTCGCTCCACCGATTCTGGAAGCACCTGGATCGATGCATCGGCAGGGATCGAAGGGGCGTTGGTCAGCTCCTTGGTCTCCACCTCGCGCGGATTGGTGGCGAGCACGGAAAAGGATGGGATCCTGATCTGGATCGGAGGTTCCTGGAAATCCATCGGATTGGAAGGATTGCCCGTCCAGAGCTCGGGTCGCTTCGAATGGTTTTCGGGGGTCGCGCATCGCGGGGATAGTCTTCTTTGCGGATCCTTCTATGATTTCTCCGGCTCGACCACCCGACTCCAATCGGGCTCCGGACAGCATTGGATTTCGGTCGATTCTGGGCTCGGCGGCGGCCTTGCCTATGGCGATGGATATTGGTGGGGGCGGTCTCCCGATGGCTCCCTCCGGAAGTCGGTCGACGGCGTCACCTGGTTCGACGCCCCGGCTCCGTTTCGGGGGCGTCTGAACCAAATTGGAAACCACGTGGTCCTGACGGGAGCGGACACCTACCAGGATTCCAATTTCGCCTGGCTGGAGGAGGGGCGATGGGTGGTCGATTCCACCGTAGGTCCGGTGGGATTCGGGTCGAGAGTCTCGATGTGGGGAGGTCGATACGCGGTACTCAACGGCCGGGGGGTGGTTCTCGCCGGTCCAGGCGGGGGGCGTCAAATCTTGCCGATCCCAAGCCAGACCTACGATCCATGGCTCGGCGCCATCCTGGGCGTCGGGGAACGCCTCTTCGTGGCCAACAGCACAGGTCTTTGGACCCGGACCCTATCCGTTTCGGAAGGCGGCGTCGAACCAAGGGCCAGGTCCGGTTTCCGACTTGTCGGACGGGGGCTTCGGATTCCTCCCCAAAGGAGTCATCCGATCGAGGTCGAGTGGTTCCGCGTTTCCGGCCAGCGAATCGGAGGAACGGTGATCGGGCAAGGAGAGGGGCGGGATCTCATCCCCCTGCCGATCCCCGATGAGGGGCTGTGGTTTGTCCGCATCCGGTGCGGCTCGGAGGAGCGCGCATTTCCTGGGGTGGGGAAGTTGCGCTGACTGGCTCGGGAGGTCGCCAGAGTCGTGCCCGCGGCGGTCCGAGAGGAATCCCGGCCATCTCCGGATTCGACTCTGGGACTTCGCCGGCAGGTGACGAGCGGCGGGGTCATTGAAACTGCCTTCATCGGAAAATGAAGTGGATCGCGAATCTGCGATTCGTTCAGGAAGACTTGTTCGCGTCGTTGAATACGTGTCGTAGAATTCCCGCCCTGCCATCGGATCCCTGCTGCTTCTGCGGCGGATCGATTTCAGCTTTTCCGGGGGGCACCCGGGGAGAACGACCTTGGAGTCGCACCAGGGGCAACCCAGGTTCTGAGATGCCCTCCAAAAGAAAAACTGGTCGAGGGAGTGGTCGGAGCTCCGGAATTGTATAACTTGATATACAATGGATCGAGAAAGCGCATCCATCATTTAGGCCATATATGCTTGGATAGAATCATGCGTGCGCTTTGTTGTTCTCTAAACTAGATAAACGCAATATAAAGTAAAGCGAAAGGTGGCCTCATGCATCGAAATACCTTCCCTCTCGTCGCGGCACTGCTGGCTGTGCCCCTTCCCTCGTCGGCCCTCGACTTCCTGGTCGAAACCGATCCTGCCACCTTCGCGCTGAAGGGTGCGGCGGTGCACGTGCGTGTGCGGTCTGCCGCTCACCCCGGCTGGACCGTGGGTGCGGGAACTTATGCGCTCGATTTTCCCTCGCCGATGGTCGATCTGGTCGAGGCCAACCGCGACGAGGATTGGGAGGTGCGCATCCAGCCGGGGTTCGGTCTGTTCGTCGACCATTCGAACCGGCCCGATGGGCGGGGCATGCAGCTCGGACTCCAAGTTGGGATGCAGCGCTACGAAGCCTCGGCTCCTGGCCGAAAAACCGGCGACGGATATTGGAACTTGCTGGTGATGCCGCGCGCCGGTTGGGAATGGCACCCCTGGAACAACGGATTCTACGTGTTCCCGTGGGCGGGCCTGGGTTGGACCACCACCGTGGCGGGAGACGCGGGAGACTTCCACGTCGCCCCTCTCGTTCCCTTCGCCACCTTGCACGCGGGATGGGAATTCTGATGGACCTGCCCCCTGTCCCCGCAGCCATCGGGGAGATTCATCCCTGCTCCGTGGATCGCCGATGGGAAGGAATCCTGGAAGTCGATCCCCTCGTTTTCGGACTCGGAGGCGCATCGATGCACGGGAGAGTGCGCCCGGGGAGGCGCTGGACTTTCGGGGGCGGCGGGGCGGTCGGGCTCGAGGTCCCTTCGGTGCTCCTCGAGGATGGCGAGGGCTGGACGACGAGTGTTCCCTGGGCTTTGGCCCTGTCGGCCGATCGTTCCTACGGAGCGGATGGCGATGGCTGGAGCACGGGTCTCCAACTCGGGATCCAACACCTGCGGTCGATCGCCATGGATGGCCGGACTGCGGAACGGAACGTCGGATTCGTCGTGCCGCGCCTGGGGTGGCGGTGGCGACCCTTCGGTGGAGGGTTCCATCTGTTCCCCTGGATCGGGGTCGGAATGACGAAATCCGTCCTTGGCGATCCAATCGGTCCCGCGCTCCCGGGATTCGTTCCTTCCGGAGCGATTCACGCGGGTTGGCGGGTCGGGATCCGACACGGCGCGATCCGGAATCGACCGGGTCGGATCCCTCGCCTGCTTCAGGAGGGCCCGATCCGGACTCGGAAAACCCACCTGGGAGGCTTCACCAGGGCAGGGCATCCTCCATGTGGAAGAAACCGCCATGGGGGCCGTCTTCCGGAAGGGTCGCCAAACGAACCGCGGTGATGGCGCCCTGGGTCACATCCAGAGGCGCCCCCTCTCCCCCCAGGTCGGTGCGGACCCAGCCGGGATGCGCGGCATTGACCTTGAGGGAAGTGCCGCGCGTCTTGTGCGCCAAGGCGACGGTGTACCCGTTGAGAGCCGCTTTGGATGTCGTGTAGGAAGGGACCACGAAGGAGCCGAACATCTCGGGGGATGCCTGGAGCGAGGTCAGCGATCCCAACACGCTGGACTGGTTCACGATGCGACCGGCCGGACTGGCCTGGAGAAGTGGGAGCAGGGCTTGGGTGACCGCCACCACGCCGAGGACGTTGGTGGCGATGGTGCGACGGAATGCGTCGAGATCGTCCTCCCCCCAGAAGGCGACCCCCGCGTTGTTGACCAGCACGTCGAGTCGGCCGAAAGTGCTTTCGAAATGGTTGCGAAGCCCGGCCACGTCGGTCGGATCGTCCACGTCGAGCTTCACCGAGTGGGCGTCGAGTCCTTGGGCACGCAAGGTTTCGGCGGCCTTCTCGCCTTTCGCGAGGTCCCTTGCCCCGAGCACCACCGTCAGGCCCTTGGCTCCGAGCTGTCGTGCGATCTCGAATCCGAGTCCCTTGTTGGCGCCGGTGATCAACGCTACGGTTTTCTCTGTCATGTCGTCCTCGTGGATGGCGGGAGATTCAGTGCGTCCGGAACGGACGAACGGGGACAAGCTACCTGTCGGGAGCGCTTCGGCCCAGGTCGAGCGATCGAGGAGGTGTTTCGCACGTTGCAACATCGTGCCGGCTCGTCGAGAGGACCGCCATCCACGGCCCGTGGCAGCCTCGAATCGCTCCCGCGAGCGAGGCGGGATTCCCACCAAGGAGCCTCCTTGCGTTGTGTGCAGGATTGATTCCTGGCTGAATCGCCTCCTGGCGATCTTCGGGAAGGAACGCCGGCGATCGGGGAAGAATCGTAGGTTGGGGAAACCATGCCGGAGCCAACAGAGAGCCTGCCCACGCACATGCCCGCCGTTCTCCAGTCCGGCTATGGCGATGTGAATCGCTATGCCATCGGAGAGGTGCCGGTTCCGCGGCCCGGTCCCGGCCAGGTCCTGGTGCGCGTGCGGGCCACCAGCCTGCACGCCGACATCTGGCACACCCTGCACGGAACTCCCGCGATCCTGCGGCTGATGGGTGGCGGGTTCCGGCGTCCGAACCAGCCGATTCCCGGGACCGACCTCGCCGGGGAGGTGGAGCTCCTCGGGGATGGTGTGGACGGATTCCGTCCGGGGGACAGGGTGTTCGGCCAGACCCTCGGCTGGAACCTCTGGAGCAACGGCGGGACCTTCGCGCCCTGGGCGGTGGCCGATGTCGCACGCCTGGAACGCATCCCCGACGGGATCGGATTCCCCGAAGCCGCCGCGGTCGCGACTTCGGGGCAGATCGTGCTGCTGAACATGCCCCTCGACCAGATCGGTCCCGGGGCTCGGGTGCTGGTCCACGGGGCTGCGGGCTGCGTGGGCTCCCTCGCGCTCCAGATCGCGAAGGCGCATGGAGCGCACGTCACGGGCGTGGAGCTTCCCGGCAAATTGGAAATGGTGCGAAGCCTCGGGGCCGACGAGGTCCTCGACGGAACACGTTTCGATCCGGCGCTCCCGACCGGATCCGCTCCCTATCGCCTGGTCTTCGATATCCTCGGATTGCACCCTCTCCGGTCCTGGCGGCACCTCCTCGAGCCGCGCGGATCCTATGTCCTGATCGGACACGACCAGTACGACGCTTCGTCCAGGAAGCTTCTGGGCAGCATCCCCAAGATGCTCGGCCTCGCCCTGCAGTCTCGGATGGGAACGCAGCGGGTGGTCCTCGGACCTCCCAAACTTGCCCAAAAGCCTCTTGTCCTCCTCGCCAGGCTGCTCGAGTCGGGAGCGATCACGCCCCGGATCGATTCGATTCTCCCCTTTGCCGAAGTGGGCATTGCCATGCGTCGGCTGGAGACCAACCAGGTCCTGGGGCGCATCCTCTTCGCCCCCTGATCGGTTCGCGGTGACGTTGCGGGAGGAGATGGGACGCTCGGTGCATTCGTGCGGGCGGGCAGGTCAGCCTTCTCCGAAGGGAATCCCCAAGACGTATTGGATCACCTCGAATCGTCCCGATGGTGATGCATCGATCCGGCCTATCGTTCCAAGGAAGCGCTCCTCAGGCGAGAGCAACATTGCGTCGAGGTGGGTTGCCTGCATCCTGGTCATCAGGACCTCGCCCAGGATCCGACAGACCGATTCGAAGGAAGGATGGGCCGAGTAGGCATTGGCTTCGTCGTCGGGGGTGCCCACCGTGGCCACGAGATCCTTGATGCATTCGATGGCAAGGGGGGAAGGATTGCCGCTTCCGTAGGTCGGTGGAACCACGGGATGGAACTCGGTGAGCAGCTCGAGGGTCCTTTCTCGCCCGCCGTGACACCTGGACACCCGTACGCATCCCTGGACCACGAGCCAAGTTTGTCGAGCGATGTCGCCTTGAGCAAGGAGAACTGTGCCCTTGCGGTGGCGGACGATTCTGGTGCATGTGCGGACGAAATCCCGCTGGCCTGCTTCGAGCGAGACGGATTCCGCAAGGAAATCCAGGATCCGTTCGATGGCCTCGGCGTCCGATATCCGGATGTTGTTCGGTTCTCCGGAACTCTGCACAGAGGTGTGTCGTGGCGGCACGATCCGCTCGGATTCCTGTATTGCGATGAGGCCGCGCTTGCAGACTGAACCTGCTTTTTGCTCAGGTTCTGGACTGAGGGGCATGGCCCACAACGTATTCGATCGCGGGCCACCGTGGTGGCCCACGAGGATTGTTGTTTTGGGATTCCGGCCGAGCCTCCCTGCGCGGTCACCTCGCCTCCACTCGGAATCATTCGGTTTCCGCCATGATTCGCCGGTCCGTCCACGGTCCTTGCCATGGACGGGAAGGTCTGGTCGCGATCGGGGGCCTGGCGAAGGCGCCGACATGCCCGGGGAGAGTTTGGAATCCTTCCTTCATGCCCTCCAATTCGCCGAACGAGAATGGCGACTCCAGGGAATGGTCCTCATCGGCCAGGGGCCCGCTGGGACACGAGGCGGTGCGGGAGGTCCTCTCCGGTACCGTGGAGCAGATGCGAAATCTAGAGGTCGGGGAGCCTGCGTTCCGATCTCCGGCTGTTGAAATTTGACTCTCTTTTCGGGGACACGAACCCAATGGATTGCCTTTGACCGATCGCAACGACGTCTGCCACTGCGGCAGTGGACGCAAATACAAGAAGTGTTGTCTGGAGAAGGATCGGGCCGAGCCGGCCTCGCTCTTCGAAAACCAGTCCTCTCCAGGGACCGACTGGGGTCTTCCCGCCCTCATTGGTCTCCTCGAACGTTTTGCTCCGGATGAGTTCTTTCGCGCCCATGACCGGCTGGTCACCCCCGACTGCATGCCCTTCTTGCAGGATCTTGCGCGCAAGGACCAAGACCTTCTGCAGGATATCCAGTCGGTGATAACCGAAGCGGCCATCGCACAGATGGCGCGAACTGGCTGGGGTCGCAAGCTCGCCTCCAGGCTCTCTCCCGCCCAGCACCGCTACCTGGAGGAAGTCGCTGCGCAATTCCTGCGGGTGTGGAATGTGGTCGAGGTCTTTCCAGGCGAAGGCATGGTCCTGGAGGATGGCGAAACGGGCGAGATCGTTCGCGTGGTGGAGCGTTCCGGATCCGTGGGCTTGTTTCCTCTCGACCGTGTGGCTTCCCGCGTGATCCGCGATCAGACGCAACCCATGCTCACGCACCTGTTCCGGGTCACGGACGGTTTGGTGCATGCTGTCCGCAGGGGGGATCGCAATGTGGTGGACCTTTCGATCACCGATCCGAAGGAAGCTCTGGAGGTCGCGTTGGTGCGCGAGTTCGTGCGAGCTTCCGTGTTGCCGGTCGGTCGGATGAAGGTGGTGGATGCCGCGAGCGGTGGAACTCTGGAATTCGTACGCGATCGCTTCGCCGTCACCGACGAATCATCCCTTTTTCGCTGGATAAAATCTTGTTCCGAGCTGGATCCGGACCCGAAGGACGATGGAAATTTCATTCGGTTCGAGAAACTCCCCGGAGGTGCGGTCCGTGCGCTGGCCCACTTGGAATTCCGCCCTGGCCGCACAGGAATGGTTCTGGAGATCCACTCCCGCAGCCGCGAAGCGGCCAATGACCATCGCGCCTGGCTCAAGGGGCAGGCCGGCGCATGGCTCCGGTTCACCTCGCGCAAGATCGAGGATTTCGATCCATTCCAGGCGATGAATGCCGGTATCGAGGAAATCGGACTTCCGGTCGATCCTTCTGAAGTCATGACGCCGAACTTCATGGAGCAGATGTACCGCACGCATCTCTACCACGATTGGGGTAACAAGCCGATTCCTGTCTTGGCCAACCAGACGCCACGCCAGCACGCCCGCACCGAGCGCGGCGAAGCGGCCGTGGTGGACCTGGTGCGCTCCTACCAGGCGCAGGAGAATCGCATGGCGCACGAACAGGGGCGCAAGCCGGTGGACCTGTCGTGGCTGTTGGCCGAAGCGGGACTGTAGGGGTGGCTTTGATGGAGGCGTGGGACCTGGCGACGATGGGTTCACGGTTGGTCGCCTTGGTGGACGAGGTGTTGGCCTACTCCCTCCTGCGGTTCGCCGAGAGCGACGAGACCTTGCGGGAACAACTGCGCAGACGGGCTTCCCGAGCGGTAGAGCCGCATCCCGACGCGAGCAAGGTTTTTCTGGATTGTTCAGCGGAATTGACGGATTCCGACGCATTCT
This sequence comes from Fibrobacteria bacterium, assembly GCA_020633825.1. Classification (GTDB taxonomy): domain Bacteria; phylum Fibrobacterota; class Fibrobacteria; order UBA5070; family UBA5070; genus UBA5070. The sequence continues at coordinate 31,767 of JACKCV010000011.1, forward strand.
GACCCGATCGCGATGCCTGGCGCTTCGTGGTCGAGCTGGAAGAACTGCTGAAGAACTGGGCGATCTACCTCTGTTCGAGCGTCTGCGCGTGGCGTCCAAGGGAGCCGAAGATTCCTCGGCTCGTCTGGACGTTGCGCGGGTTTGGTTGGGTGCCGGGGGGGCGGCGGCCCTGGCTCAGCTCTGGTTGGACGGGATCCCGGCGGAAGGCGCACAATGCCCAGGCCCTGGGGATCGCCGATGCCTTGGGGGGGCAACGGGGAGCGGTCGCCTGGAAGATCTGTCGAGGAAATCGTTCGGCTAGAGCCTTGGATGATCTGCTGGCGGTGATCGGTCCCCGGCGGAGCGACGAGGTGGTAAGCCAGGAGATCAAGAGCATCCTCGCGAATCCCGGCCTGAATCTGAACGATGCGCGATTCTTGTTGGAATGCGATTGGATGGGCGATATGGAGATGCATGTCATCAAGCGGGTGCACCTTCTGAACGGACAGTTCTTCAACGAACTGCCCGCCCTCGCCAATGGGCTGAAAGAATCCGGATGTGCGCTGGCGGCGTCCCTGGTCCTTCGGTCGCTCCTGGATTCCATCCTGGCGCAAACGTGCTCCAATGTCTAGCACCGTGGGCGTGACTATCTGCGCAGTATCGAAGTCCTCGCCTCCTCCGTGACCGACCGGCAGCAAGGGGTGGTGCACGAGGTCCATTTGGAGATGTAGCGGAGAGAACGCAAGCGCAAGAAGAGCTTCTGGGGGTGAGGTTGAGGAATGTCCGGGCCTTTGGCTGGGCAGCCCGCTGGAGCTGGGCAGGAAAAGACCCGCCAGGACTTCTCCGGACGGGGCTTTCTCGATCTGCCAGAATTTGGAGGGGGCTCGGTCAAAACCTGGTC
>JACKCV010000012.1 GCA_020633825.1 Fibrobacteria bacterium
CGAGGGTTTCCCTGGAGGACACTTCCCTGGAAGGAGGGAGAAAAGGGCGGCAGATCCCGGGAAGACCGCCTACGTTCCAGAGGCGGGGGCGTTGTCCCGGAGGTCGGCAATCCGAAAGGTCCGAGGGACGCCCCGATCGGGAGGAACAATGGGTCGCATCGTCGTCGTCTTGCTGTTTGTGCTGGGGCTCCTCCCGGGAAGAGCCGGGGCCCTGGAGTACACGCTCGAAAAAGTCCCCTCTCCGAATGCCGACCAAGCGGATGCCTACCGCCGCATCGAACAGGCGATGGACTCGGCGGTGCGGATCTACAACGCCTGGACCGAAATCGACCGGACGATCCGGATCCAGTACAATCCCGATGTCGCGACCGCCGATGGAAGCAGCAATGGAAACATCCGATTCGGGTCGAGTCGATCCTACATGGTGGTGATCACCGCCATGCACGAGATCGCCCATGTCCTGGGGGTGGGAACCACGGCCGAGTACAAGGCCCTGGTGGTGAATGGAGTGGTGCAGGCCCCCAAGGCCACCGCGGTGTTGCGCACCCTCACCGGGGACGCCGCCGCGGAACTCCACGGGGATGGCCAGCACATCTGGCCGTACGGTTTGAATTACGCCAGCGAGGTGAAGAGTCCGCGGGACCTGGAGTGGCATGCCCGGATCGTCGGGGCGCTGTTGCAGGACATGTTCCAGGAGGAAGTCGTGTTCGAAGGGCGCGTCCGCTCGATCGCGGCCGATCGATGCATGGTGCGATCGGGAACGGCATTGGTTTTGGGGGACTGCTCGCAGGCGGGAGCCCAGGTGCGACTGATCCGGATGGGGGATGCGAACCCCACGTGGCGCCTCCAGTTCGGCGACCGCGTCCTGGACACCCCGAACGAATCTCGCACCTCCGGGGTGGTCATGGGAACCTACGGATGGAACGGGGGGAACCACCAGCGTGTGAAGGTCGTGGGGGAGTCCGTCGGAATCGGTGCCGAGGTTCGGTTGGTCATGGTCCACAGCGGATTGACCTTGGCGGCGCTCGAGGGCGTCGTGCGGCAAGGGGGAGGCGAGGCCGTCCGGGGCTCGGAGGTTTGGGAATTGGCCGGCCCGACCGGACCTTCGGCCGTGGATCGGGCCCATGTTGGTACGGCGTTTCGCGGGATGGGCGGGGCTTTCCGTGATCTGAGGGGGAGATCCCTGGATCCATCCTCCCGAGAATTCCCGGCCGGTTTCCGCGTTCCTTGAGCCGGGACTCGAACCTCGTGTTTTGAGTCCGGAGGGGAAACTTGCCTCCTTGACGCGAGGTGCTGGGGCGAACACGTTTGGTTCCGTGCACCGCATCCCCTTTTCCCTCGTGCTCGTGGCCTCGGGCTCGGTCGTCCTGCAAGGATGCCTGGCCACGGTGATGCGTTTGGAAGACGGCACCATCCTGCCTCCCGGCAGCTCCGATTTCGCTCTCGCCACGGGGAAGGTGGATCGCACCGACCTGGTTTGCCCCGATCCCACGACCTACTTGGAGGTTCCCGATGCGGGGTCTCCCTCGTGTGTCGGAAGGAGTGGATGGACCTACGAAGGGGGATTCCCCCAGGGCTCGAGCCGGACCCTCTCGGATCCACGGGTGGTTTCCCACCGCGAGGCGCATTTCGGCCTGGTCTGGAGGTTGGGGGCGTTGGGGCCCTTCGGTCCTTTCACGGGGCTGGAGCTGGGAATGCAGAGCGAAGTCGCGACCTATCCCGCCACCCAGGAATTCCGCTTGGCACTTGGCCTGCCGGGGTCGGACTCTGTTTGGGCTCAATCCCTGCTCGCCGGTTGGGGCATCGGGATGTGGGCCGACAATTCCTGGTTCCTGCAGTACGCCCTTTCCCGGCGGTGGGGCGACGTGTCCCTGTTCGGTTCGTGGCGCTCGACCCTCCAGGCCACCTCCATGCAGGATGTGATGATCGATGGTTCGTTCCAGCACGAGCGGACCTGGGAACACCAGTTGGGAGGCGGAGCCCGATACCGTCTGGGAGAGGCGCCGGTGCTTCCCGACTGGCTCCAATGCGCGGCGACCCTGAATCTGGTCCACCAAGGGTATCCCGAGGACACGCGGTTCCGACAGCCCGAAGGGACCTCCCTGGTCTGGACCTTGGCGTGGGGGTGGCGATGGTGAATCTTCGCGCCTTGCGGCCATTGTTGTGGCTTCTGCCGTTGTGGACGCCCCCAGGGAACGCCCGGGATGTGTCGCCCGGCATCCCCGATGCCGCCGTCGCCTCCCAGGCTCCCCGCGTCCCCTCCTCGACGGGGGCGGAGTCGGAGAGCGATCCGGTCGCCTCGACGGATTCCGCCTTCCTCCCGGCGCGGCAGGGAACGAGTCCGGAGGGCGCGCCCGGGTCCCGTTTCGAGGGCGCCTCTGAATCGGCTCCAGCGTGCGACACCTGTCCTCCCGTCTCCACCCTGCCGGAAGATCGGGCTTCAGAGGTCCGTTCCGATCTCGATTCCGTCGAGGGCGACGGCGAGCAAGCCCTGGATTCGATGGAAACATCCGCAGGCGAAGGGCCGCGAGTCCTCCGCAGCAGTGCCGCCGGCGGGAAAGTCGTGGTGGTCGGGCAGAAGCGACACAAGCGCAAGGACGTCTCCCGCACGGTCCTGCGTCGTCAGGAAGTGGAAAAAGTCGTCGCCACCGCCCAGGATCCGCTGCGATCCCTTCCCACCCTGCCCGGAGTTTCGGTGAGTTCCGACCTTTCCGTCCGACCTCTCGTGCGTGGTGGGGACGTGGCGGAAACCGGCGTGGAACTGGACGGGATCCCGCTGTTGATGCCCTACCACTTCGGTTCGGTCTTCTCGGTGTTCCACCGCGAAGCTCTGGACAATTTCCAGCTCTATTCGGGGATCGCTCCTGCCCGTTCCCAGGGGATGCTGTCCGGAACCGTCCTGGCGGCGTCGCGTCCGCCCCTGGTCGACTCCCTGTTCGGAGGGGCTGATCTCTCGATCCTTCGTGGATCCGCATGGATGAACGTCCCCTTGTTGCCGGGGCGCTCGGGTTTGTGGATCTCGGGTCAATCCCTCTGGTACGACTGGACCTTGAAGAGGTTCTTCGACCTCGGGGCCCTGGTCGGGGCGGTGGACGAGCAGGATGCCGAGAATTGGAAGAGCACCAACACGCTCCCCACCACCTGGGATGTCCAGTCGGGGATCTCCCTCCAACTGGGTGGCGATTGGGCCGTGGATTTCGGGGGTTATATCGCCGGCGACGACTACCGTCTTCTGAAAAGGATTCAGACCTACTGGGTGGATGGCCGGGAAGTGCCACGTGTGGAAAAGGTCTTGTCCCCCTCCACCGATTCCACGGGAGCGACTTCCTGGGAGTTCAAATGCTGGTTCGGTTCGGTTCTCACAACCTGCCCGGACACCGTCCTGACCAGACGCGCGACCGATACCGCGGCTTTCGTCGACCTCGGGAATCGGATGCTGTTCTCCCGGCTCCAGTGGCATCCGGATCGGGACCTTTCGGTCGAAGGAGTCGTCGCCTGGCAATCGGTCGCCTGGGATGTGCGATTCCCGGGGCGGCGCGGCCTGGTCCCGGACTCCGTGGACGGCGGATACGAGGTCGTGCGCGTCGGGGAAGGGGAGTCCTTCGACTGGCGGCGCGAGGTGCTGGATTTCGATCTCAGCGCCCGCAAGACCTGGAGCGAGGAGCATCGGACGGACGCCGGGTTCGGACTCGGTCTGGGGCGGGAATCGGCGCGAACCGATCTGGCGCGTCCCGTGGCCCAGATGATCCTGGGCACTTCGGGAAACCCGATGGAATTCCTGGGATTCTTCAATGAAGAGGAGGTGCTCGTGACCTCCGATCAGCATGCGGGATTCTTCACCATGGAAAAGCTGCAGGATCTGGATTTTCGATTCGACAGCACCGAAGATCGCTCCTCGGCCGACGTTTGGGTCGAACACTCGTGGGACTTCGACGATGCCACCCGGGTTCGCGCCGGTCTTCGCGTCGAAGAGGGGACCACGGGTTGGGGGTGGCCCGACCCCCGGTTGCAGGTCCAGCATCAGATCGGCTCGAAGGACCTGGTGGGGATCGGCCTCGGGCTCCACACCCAGACGGAGCTTCCGTTCGAGTGGCGGTTGTCGGCCGTCGAACCGCTGGTGTCCGAGAAATCCTGGCTAGCCATCGTCGAGTGGGAGCACGAGTTCGCACCGGGATGGCGCTCCACAATCTCTGGGTGGGGGAAGTTCTACCAGGATCTGGCCAGCCCTTCCCTCGAGCGGTACGGGGAAGTCGATTCCGCGGCATACCTCGAAGAGCTCCGCAGATACTTGATGGAGCATTGGTCGGAAATGCCGGACTCGTTGACGAACTTCAGTTGCGCCCTCCCGGGGCAGACACTCGATCCCGATTCCTGCGAAAAGGCGATGCGGCGCTGGGAGAGGTTGCGGCTCGAATGGATTCCCGCGCCGATCGCCTCCGAGATCCACGACTGGGTGCTCCCCAGGCGCTTGCGGTACACCTCGACGGGGATCGGCTGGGCAGCCGGCGTGGAGGCCTCCCTGCGATTCCAACCGACTCGGGGGTGGACCGGATGGGCCAGCGGGGAATGGAGCGTGTCGCGCCGTCGCGATCGTCCGCAGAGCGATTGGATCCCCTTCGCGTTGCAGCATCCCTGGAAGTTCTCCCTGGTCAATGCCTTCCGGATCGACCGGGTCTGGGAATTGTCCGTGCGGTACGCCGCCCTGGGAGGGCCTCCCTACACCCCCTTCAAGATCTGGGACGACCAATTCTCCTACGGGGAAGCGGGCGTCGGGTCGGATACCCTGCTTTGGATCGGAAAGCGGAATTCCGCCACCTTGGCGCCCTACCAGAGGCTCGATTTGCGCGTGTCTCGCTCCGGCACGATCCGGGGCAAACCCGCCACCTTCTACTACGAAATCTGGAACGCCTGGAACGATCCGAACATGATCCTGCGGGACTCCGAATCGGGACGATTCCGTTGGGTCGATTGGAACGTGCCGATTCCCGTGATGTTCCTGGGCCTGGAACTCCGGCTCTGAAGTCGGCGACGCCGAAGCTACCTTCCATCCCCTCATGCTCGACGCCTCCCAGCCTTCCGGTACCCTTCTCGATCGTCTCCTCACCGAGGCGAAGATTTCCAACCACGATGTCGTGGAGGCCGCCAAGGGCCAGCTCTCGCACAAGAACGTCCAGAAGGCCCGCACCGGGAAACGCCCGGTGAGCGACCTCGTGGCCCGCCAGATCTGCGATGCGGCCAACGCGCTCCTGCAGCTGGAGGAGCCGGTGAAGGTCCGCGAATTGTTTCCCGGGTACCCCCGCGGAAAAGCCCAGGTCGCTCCCGGTTCCGAGCCCGACGAGGACTGAGCCGTCCGGCATGGAGGTGCCACCCGGGGGGCGGTGAGGGAGCTATTCTTCCCAACTTCCATGGACGTCCAGCCTGCATCCAGAGGTCCGCGAGCGCCGGGGCCGTCGTATGAAACGACCCGAGGGAGCCGCCGTGCGGACTGATCGAAGCGGGATCGGGGGGCTGTTCCAGGACGCCTCGCCCCCCGCCTGGACCGAATCCGAGGCCCAAGGGGATGTTCCGGGGAGATGTCGGAAGATCCTCAAGAACGTCTTCGGATACGACAGCTTCCGCCCTCCCCAGGAGGAGATCGTCACCCACGTGGGAGAGGGGGGGGACGCCTTCGTGCTCCTGCCCACCGGGGGTGGAAAGTCGCTTTGTTTCCAGATCCCGGCCCTGGTCCGCGAGGGGACCGGTCTGGTGGTGAGTCCACTCATCGCCCTCATGGACGACCAGGTTTCCGCCCTGCGCGAAAACGGCGTGCGTGCGGCCGCCATCCATTCCGGTCTCGATGCCAAGACTTCTTGGCGGTACGAGCGCGAGCTGGAGGAGGGACGCCTCGACCTGGTCTATGTCGCCCCCGAGCGAGTCCTTTCCGAGCGGTTCCAGGAGGTCCTGAAACGTTCGAGCCTCTCGGTGATCGCCATCGACGAAGCCCATTGCGTGAGCCAGTGGGGGCACGACTTCCGTCCCGAGTACGTGCAGCTGGGATTGCTCGCCGAGCTGTTCCCAGGTGTTCCGCGCATGGCCCTCACCGCCACGGCGGATGGGCCCACCCGTCGGGAGATCGTGGAAAAATTGCGCCTGATGGACGCGAAGGTGTTCACGCGCTCCTTCAATCGCCCGAACATCCGGCTTCGGATCGGGCCCAAGGACGAGCCTCGCCGGCAGTTGCTGCGATTCCTGCGTGAAGAACACGCGGGGGATTCGGGGATCGTCTACCGCTTGAGTCGCGCGGACGTGGAAAAGACGGCGGAATGGCTCTCGAAGGAGGGCATCCGCGCCCTTCCCTACCACGCGGGTCTGCCGGCCGAAACCCGCCGTCGGAACCAGGAAACCTTCCTCCGGGAGGAGGGGGTGGTGGTGGTGGCCACCATCGCCTTCGGCATGGGCATCGACAAGCCGGATGTCCGGTTCGTGGCCCACCTCGATCTTCCGAAGTCCGTCGAGGCCTACGTGCAGGAGACCGGTCGCGCGGGGCGCGACGGTCTGCCGTCCAACGCCTGGATGGTCTACGGATTCCAGGACATCGCCATGATGCGCTCGATGATCCAGGGGTCCGAAGCCCCCGAGGAGCGCAAACGGGTGGAGCTCCAGAAGCTCAACGCCCTCCTTGGGTTGTGCGAGACGGCCTCATGCCGACGCCAGTCCCTTCTCTCCTACTTCGGGGAGACCCTGGAGGAGCCTTGCGGCAACTGCGACACTTGCCTGGAGCCGCAGCAGACCTTCGACGGCACCGAAGCCGCGCAGAAGGCGCTGTCCGCGGTGGCGCGGACCGGGCAGGTGTTCGGAGTCTCCCATGCCATCGATGTCCTGACCGGTGAGGCCACCGAGAAGGTCCGTCTGAATGGTCACGACCGCCTCCCCACCTTCGGAGTGGGCAAGGATCTCGGAAAGACCGCCTGGAATGCCATTTTCCGTCAACTGGCGGCGCAGGATCTGGTGGGCGTCGACATGTCCCGCTACGGGCGGCTCCATCTCACCGAACGCTCCTGGGAGGTGCTCAAGGGCCAGCGGAAGGTGCCCCTGAGGTCCGAGGTCGTGCGCGAGGGGCGCACGGCCCGCAAGGAGAAGCGGAAGGCCTCCGCCATCCTGGGGGCCGGGATCGATCCCGGACTCCTGAAGGACCTCAAGCTCCTGCGGACCGCCTTGGCCAAGGAACACGGAGTTCCGCCCTACATCGTGTTCGGCGATCGATCCCTGCAGGAGATGGCCCAGCAGCACCCGCGCACCGAGCTGGAATTCTCCCAGATCTCGGGCGTGGGCGCCATGAAGGCCAAGCGCTACGGGCCGCGATTCCTGGAACTGCTGCGTTCGAGGTGAATCCACGCGGCCCGGTTGGGCCTGCTCAGTCCGATTCGAGGTCCTCGGAAGGGGCGGTGGGGTTGGCCAGGAACCGGTCGAGCGCATCGAAGGTGGCCTGGTTCCCGTCCTGCGAATATCCGGAGAGGTTCTCCCGGAAGGCTTCGAGGTCGAACAGGAAGGCCTTGATGGCGTCGGGGTGGAAATCGTCGAAACGTCGTCCGTACCCCATGCGTTCGATCTGGGCGCCATTGACGAACTGTTCGAATTGCCCCTTGAGCGGGAAGGACAGCACGGGCTTGCGAAGGTAGACGGCCTCGGAGATCAGACTGTACCCGCCGTTGGTGATCACGGCCCGGGAAGAGGCGAGGTCGGCAATGAAGCCGTCCTCGGAGAATTTCATGAGCTCGACATTTCCATGGGATTCGGAACGGTTGAATCCGTAGACCTTGAACGGGACGCCGCGAACCGCCTGGAGGCAAGGAAGGAGATCGTCCTGGCTGGTGGAGGTCTGGTAGACCACGATATGGTCGCCCGTGGTGGGGGACGCCTGCAGGATGTTCTCCCGCAGGATGGGGGGGATCATTTCCGTGCGCTCCTTGCGGGGCGGAGCGGAGAAGAACGCGCTCACCAGATACAGGTCGCAGAACGGCACCTTGGCCTTGATGATGGCCTTGGCCAGGGCATGGTTCTCGCTCTCGGAGGGCGGGATCCGCAGATCGAGGTCGCAGCGATTGATCGCCTGCATGTTGTCGATCGAGACCAGGGGAAGCCGATGGACCTTGGCGTAGTAGTAGGTGAAGGACTCGAAATCGGAGACCACCACCTCGGGGGCGAATTCCTTGTGCACCTTGCGGAACGCCTCGAGGTTGGTGGTCAGGCTCTCGGGGGCGGTCTTGACGAGATTCTTGAAGGACGCCCACCGGTCGACGGTGCCCGCGTCGTACTTGAGATGGAGCCCCTCGATCCGGTAGCATCGTCCGGGGAAACTCTTCTCCAGCAGATCGAAGGCGCGGTCGCTGGTGGCGATGCGGACATCGTGTCCCCGTGCGAGCAGGTGCGTGATCACGACCTTGGAACGTGTCGCATGGCCCATGCCTTCGCTGGGGACGCCGTAGAGGATCTTCATGAGGGGAGCTCCGAATGGGGTGGGGTGGCGCGGGGCGCGGATGGGAAGGAACGTACCATTCCCGCCTCCGCTCCCACAGGCTCCCCGGGGATTCAGGTGCGGAAGAGGTCGACATCCCCCTTCATTCCCACCGACACCGATTCGAGGTCGTTGGCGGCCGCGTCCATCTCGCGGGTCTGGGAGGTCAATTTCTCCAGGCTGTGGTGGATTTCCTGGGCGCCCCGCGAGACCGATTCGAGATTCTTCGCCGATCCCGCGACCACCCGGGCGATCGAGGAAGCCTCGGCCTCCACGCTGGCGACGTTGCGGGAGATGTCGGCGACCGTGGCGGTCTGCTGTTCCACGGCACCGCCGATGCCCTGGGAGAGAGATTCGACGTTGCGGAATTCGCTCGAGACATCGAGGATCGCCCGAGCGGCCTCCTTGGACTGGGATTGGATGTCCTCCACCTTGGCGCGGATGTCCTCCGTGGCGGTCCCGGTCTGGCGGGCGAGCTCCTTCTCTTCGCTGGCCACCACGGAGAAGCCTTTCCCCGCCTCGCCGGCGCGGGCCGCCTCGATGGTGGCGTTGAGAGCCAGCAATTTCGTCTGCTCGGCGATCTCCTGGATGGTCTCGAGGACCGAGCCGATCGCCTGGGCGGCTTGCGACAGGGAATCCATCCGGGTTCCAGCCACTTCCACCAGCCGATTGGCCTTGCGGGAAACGACGAGTTCCTCCTGGCAGGTCCGGGAGACCTCGCCGAGGGATGCGTTCATTTCCTCCAGGGATGCGGCCACCGATGCGACGCTCTGGGACACGACCTGGGTCGCCTCGGAGATCCGGTGGATGTCCTGGGCGGATTCCTCGCCGGCCTTGGACATCGTTCGCGCGGAGGATTCGATGGACAGGGTCCCGTCATGGGCGAGCTTGGAGGCCGTGCGGACCCTCTCCACGGAGGCTTCGAGGGATCCCGACCGGTCGCGGATCTGCAGGATCATTCCTTGCAAGGTTTCCACGAAGCGATTGAAGGAGCCGGCGGTGCGCCCGACTTCGTCCAGGCGCTCGACCACGATCCGTTTGCGGAGATCGCCTCCACCTCGGGCGACCTCGTCCAGGCTCGTTCCGAGCTTGGCCAACGGTCGGAGGGCCAATCCGACCAGGAAGGAAACGATTCCCAGAAGCAGGAGGAGGATGCAGGAGGTGGCGAGCACGACTCGGGTCAGGCCCGATGCCAGGTCGCCGGAAAGCTCCCGTTGCCGGGTCGAGACGGCCTCCTCGATGTCGTCGATGTAGATGCCGGTCCCGACCATCCAGCCCCAAGGCTCGAACCCGGCTCCATAGCCGAGCTTGGGCTGGGGGACCGGGGATCCCGGTTTGTCGAAGACGTAGTGCACCGTGTCGCCGCCCCTTCTCGCCGCGTCGATGAGCGCCAGCACCAATTTCCGACCGTTCACGTCCACGGTACCGCTCTTGTCCGTCCCCACCCATTCCTTCTTGGTGGGGAGGATGCGGCAGATCCCCTGGTAGTCGTAGGCGAAGAAGTATCCGGAGGTGCCGAATCGTAGGGAGTCGAAGATCTGGCGGGCGAACTCCTGGCGGACTTCGAGGGAGCTGTCGGCGAGGCGTTTCTCGCAGGCGGCCAGGACCCCGCGGGCGATGGCGCTCTGTTCGGCCAGAATGGTGTTGGCGTGGGCGAGGGCGTCCTGCCGGTATTCCGCCAGGGTCGTGGCGTTCCTGGACTTCATGTGCGACCAGAACAGCCCCCCGGTGACGAGGTTCGAGAAGACGAGCATGCCGCCGACCAGGCATAGGAGCTTGGTGCGCATCGAGAGGTTGCGGAGGGAGGTCAATGGATCCATGAATCGGATGGTACCGCTTTCTGACGGGTGATGGGGAGCCGCGGGAAGAAGCTTTGGTGCGCGGAGGGGCTTCGCGGCGGTCTAGTTTTGTCGTCGATGGCGGCCATAGACCCCTTCGAGATCCTGGCGGGACTGTCCGTCAAGCGTCGGCGCGAAATCCTCGCGACGGCTTTTCCCGCGCGTGCCACCTGGATCCGTCGGGCCGCCGATCCCGCCGAATGGGCGCGGACCCATCTCTCGGATGTGCAGGTGCTCCAGGCCCTTCCCTTCGATCTCATCAAGAAGGCCTTGCGCGAGAACGGGAGTCTCCTCGAGTCCTTTCCGGCACCGATCCCCCGGCCACCGGCGGAACCCGCGTCGGCGGCCCCCTCCCCCGCCATCCCCGTGGCTCGCTGGACCACGGAGGTCGCCGAGTCCTCGACGGTCCTGGTGCAGCGGGCGAGGCAATACGTGGAAGGACTGGAGACTCCCCGCTGGGATCCGGGGAGGAGGGCCTGGGTCTCCGTGGCGCATGGAACCCAGGAATACCAGGTGGCTCTCGGCATCAGGTCCTACGACGACGATTGCACCTGTCCGTACTTCGAGGAGCACGGCGACTGCAAGCACGCCATCGCCTTGAGGATGCGGATGCTGCGGGGGGAGATCGGGCAAGTCGCCCCCTTGGATCGCGCGGCACCTCTTGTCGGGAAGGCGGTGCCCCCTGCCCAGGGGAGGTGGGGGACGGTTTCCTTTCCGGTGGGCGACGATCCCGCCCGCAAGCGGCTCCCCAAGAACCTGTTCCGCCTGGGTTTCCTCCTGGAGGAAGCCTCCCCCAGGTCGTTGCACAACCGCAATCCCGCCAAGCGGGTGGTCTACCTGCTGCGGACCCGGGAGGACGCTTTCCGGTCCCGTCGCGTCGAGGTGGAAGTCGTTCCGCAGTGCGAAAGCGAAACCAAGATCCGCGGCTGGACCCTCGAGACCTCCGATCTGCGCAAGACGTTCACGATGGGCCGGTTGCGCGACAATCCTCCCCTCTACCTCAGCCCCTTCGACCAGGAGGCCATCGAAAAGTGCGGAGTGGGGATCGGTTCCTACGGAGGAGGATCCCGATGGCTCTCCTCCCCGTTGCCCCTGCTCCGGATGCTGCACGGCGCCGGTAGGCTCCGCGACCAGGACAACCGGACCCTGGTCGTCGATGAACGCCTGTGGCTGCCCCGGTACCAGGCGGAACTGGAATCGGAGGAGCTCGCCTGGAAGGTGCGGTTGGAGAACCTCGAGGATCGCGCGGAAACGGTCCTCCTCGACCCGCAATGGCGGTGGTTCGACTCCGGCGGGGAGCTGGCCATCCTCGCAGGGCGGACCGTCTACCAGCTCGATCCCCGCACCGGACGCGGGAGCCTGGAAATGGCCGCGACCGCGTCCCTGCTGGCGCGCGAGGAGATCGAGGAGCATCTGGACGTGGTGCGTCCGCTGTCGCGCATGGGGTTCTCGCTCCCTCCCCAGTGGTGCGCCCCCATTCGCCGCGAGGAACCGTCGCCGCATCTCGAGGTGCGCGCCATGGCCGATCGCGCCGTGCTCGTTCCGCGGATCGCCTATCCCTCCACGGGCATCCTCCGCGAGGCGACGGGCCGCATCCTGAGTCTGACGGATTCCGAGGGAATCCTCGTGGACCTGGAGCGGGACCTCGAGGCCGAGGCGGCGCTCCTTACGGGGTTCGCGGGGAACCTGGAGTCCGCGGGGATCGAAGCCACCGCCCTCGACGGGGAGTGGGTGGTGGAGAGCCCGGGATCCCTGCGTCGGCTCGCCCTGGGGGGGCTGGAGAAGCTGGTGGCCAACGGGTGGACCCTCCTCGAGCCCCCGGGGCTCGATCGATGGAAACGGCGCACCGGGGTGTTCCACGCGCGGATGGCGGGATCCGGCAAGGACTGGTTCGAGCTCGGCGGGGAGGTCGATTTCGACGGAATCCGGCTTCCCCTGGCCACCTTGGTCCGATCCCACGGCGAGATCACCCTGGCGGACGGGTCCGTCGGGGAGGTCCCGCGTGGCCTCCTGCGTCGACTCCGCTGGATGGATTCCGTGGGTTCGCGAACTTCGGACGGAATCCGACTTTCCGCCCAGCAGGCCGTCCTGGCCTCCGAACTCCTGGACTCGGGCCTGGCCGTCGTCGACGATCCTTCTTCCTGGAAAGCCCGTCTGGAGGCGTCTCTTTCGGTCCCTCCGGTGGCCGTGGATCCGCCCCCCGGGCTTGTGGCCGATTTGCGCTCCTACCAGCTCGCCGGTCTTCGCTGGATGGCCTCCCTGCGGGAGCGGCGCCTGGGAGGGATCCTGGCCGACGACATGGGTCTGGGGAAGACCATCCAGGTCATCGCCTTGCTCTGTCGCATCTTCCAGGAGGATCCGCAGGCCGCTCCGGCCCTGGTGGTCGCTCCGGCTTCCGTGGTGGGAAACTGGGTGGCCGAGATCGAGAGGTTCGCCCCCCGTCTGGTCCCCCGCCTTCTGCATGGATCCGATCGCCACGAGGAGGACCTCGACGCGGCCCTTCCCGGGACGGTCTGGATCACCACCTACGGGATCGTCCCGAAGGATCGGGAGAAACTTTCCGGGCGGACCTTTTCGCTCCTGGTCCTGGACGAATCCCAGAACGTCCGCAATCCCCAGACCCTCGCCCACCGGGCCTGCGCGTCGCTGAAGGCTCTGCAGACCCTGTGCCTGACGGGCACCCCGATCGAGAATTCGCTCCTGGACCTGTGGGCGCAGTTCCATCTGTTGAATCCTGGCCTGCTGGGTCCGCGGGAGGTCTTCCTGGAACAGTTCACGCCCGACGAGGACGATCCCGCTCCCCTGGAGCGCCTGCGGGTCTTGACGTCGCCCTTCTGGTTGCGCCGGACCAAGGAACTGGTCGCCCCGGAATTGCCCGAGCGAACGGACGTCCTTCTGACGGTGGACCTGGATCCCCGGCAGATGGCCCTGTACCGTCGGCAACTGCAGGAATTCCAGAAGCATCTGCTGCCCCGCGTGCAACGCGAGGGCCTGGACCAGGGAGGCCGCTTCGAGGTCCTCACCGCTTTGCTGCGCCTGCGCCAGATCGCCTGTGCGCCGGCCTTGGCGGGACATCGCGGTCCGGCCACCAAGGTGGATCTCCTCGTGGAGAAATTGTCCGAGGTGGTCGCCGAAGGGCATCGAGCCCTGGTGTTCTCGAGTTTCACCGCCTTGCTGGACCTGGTGGAACGGGCTCTCGATCGCGCCTCCCTGGTGAGCCTGCGATTCGACGGATCCACCCCCGCGCGGGATCGAACGGCGCGCATCCGAGCCTTCCAATCGGGTTCGGCGGACGTCTTCCTGATCAGCCTGAAGGCGGGCAACGCCGGCATCAACCTCACCGAAGCCGACGCCGTGTTCCTGCTCGACCCCTGGTGGAATCCCGCCTCCGAGGAACAGGCGGCGGCCCGGGCCCATCGCATCGGCCGCACCCGCCCCGTCACCGTCTACCGGATGGTGGCCCGCGGAACCATCGAGGAACGCGTGCTGGAACTGTCGCGCGCCAAATCCGGCATGGCTCGCGACCTGTTCGACGCCGGGGAGACCGGCGGCGTGGAGATCACCGCCGACATGGTCGCCGATCTCCTCGGCGGTTGACGAGCGGATCGGGGTCCGAGGCCCCGATCAGCGCTCGGGAAACACCAGCATCGTGTCCAGCGGGATCGCTTCGCATCCGTCGCACCCGCCGTCGTTGGACAGTCGGAGGACCACGATCCCGGTGACGGAATCCGACCAACCTTTCTCCACGTACAGTGGTCGGAGGCATCTTGCGAGGGTGCCATCCTCCTCCCTGCAGAACTTCATCCCTTCGAAACGATGCTTCTGCACGATCCGATCGCCGCGCCGCAGCGCCACTTGCCCTTCCCGATCGAAGCGGATCGACCTCCCCCCTCCGATCTCGACCTCCAGCGATTCCGCCGCGAACAGGCTGTTGAGTTCCGGATCGGCGTTCTTCCAAGGGCGAAGGGTCCGCCTCCGGGCGTCGCCGAGCATTTCCAGAAGGTGATCGACGACCGCTTTCCGCTGTGGAAGCGGGACAAGCTCCTCGCCTTGCCGGGAGGTATTCGACAGGAGCCAGGCGATCGATTTTCCGGGCCCTCCGATCGGGGACATGACGACATCGATGGTTCCGGAGTCCGAACAGCACGACGGCCCGCGGTCGCGGAGCCGGACCAGCTTGCCATCCACGATGGCCGGCAGCGCGACCGATGCAACGAAGGGGAGCTGCCCATCGGTGTTGGGCGGAGCCGGAATGTCGGTTGCCGGAGGGGCAGTGGGGACGGCGTGGAACCATCGGGGATCAGGTTCGGTGGCAAGAGCGATTGCGGCCAGGAGGCTCCAAAAGGCGAGGAGGATCATGATGCCAAACCTAGGTGAACGGGAGGGGAGTCTCCGTGGATTCGACGCTCATTTTCCGGGCTTGCCGCACCATCAAGCCGCCCACGATGAGCATCGTTCCCAGCAGCCATCCCAGGAGCACTAG
>JACKCV010000013.1 GCA_020633825.1 Fibrobacteria bacterium
TTCTATATAGGGAAGTGGATTTGAGTGATGAGTGGTGGTCAAAATCAAGGCCTTCAAGTATAGTTCAGCGTGATTTGATTCGAGCATGCAAAGATGGAGGGTGTATTCCTGATGATTTGCTGCTCAAGATTGAAGATGCTATTGGAAGTGGACCGCACAATACAATGAATAACAAGGTTGGATGGGAGGAGCGTTTTCATCTGGCTATGGGGTTATTGAAATGGAAATACTCAATATCAAGGCCGAGTTATTGGCAATCTGTGAGATTTTTGCGGTTCGGCGAGAGTGGTTTGAGGCTTTCCGCTTAACCCCTAAGCCCCCCTGTTCATGAATGCCCTGCATTTCATGGAACGGGATTCTTAGAATTTCCTCCTCCTTTTCAGCTTTGCCCGTTCACCCCATTCCTCGGTACCTCACAGCCCATGACTCGATCATTCCTTCTTACTCTCCTCTCCCTCGTCGCGGCGTCTCGTTCCGCCGAGTCGGTGCGCATCTGCTGGGAGCGCGATCTCAAGCCCATCGTGGAGAGGCATTGCGCCGTGTGCCACAACCCGGCTGTTCCCGATCGCGCTGATCTTGAAGATTTTCGGCAAGACTCCGTCCTGGCCTACCGCATGCACAAGGTTGTGGAGGTGGGAGGGATGCCTCCTGGAACGATGCTGCCTGATTCCATCCGGGCCGTGTTCCGTCGCTGGCATGAGGAAGGGCCTCGCCGCTGCGAACCGTCCCGGAAACGTTCGGAAGCCATGCCGAAGCACGCACCCACGCGGGGAGCAAAGCGGACGGCCATTCTGCCCTAGGTTCGACAGCGCGGAGGCGATCTCGTACTGGAAATCGAGTTGCCGGCCTGGCGCGGCGGTGGATGCCCTCTTGTGGAATCGACTTCCTCGGGGCTCCGTCCAAAGGTTCTGTTTGGATGCCTGTTCCTCGGGAATTCCCCTCGCCAGGTTTGGGTTTGCGAAGGTCGTGTCCCGTCTTTGTGCCATAGGGCGTCCAAGATGTTCGCAGACTGGGGTACTCCTTGGGAACCGAAAACCTCCTTGTCTCCCTGACCCGGCACATCCCCCCAGCCCCCCGTTTCCCTTCAGACCCCTCGGCCCCGCCGTCCGGGCCGTGCCGCAAAAGGTCCACGCGACACCGCGCCACGGAGTTAACTTGCAAGGTCCATTCGCTCCTTCGGCCAGCATCTGGCGGGCTTCGAGGGGCGACTGTGTGCGCCCGTAGCTCAGTCGGATAGAGCAACGGATTTCTAATCCGTCGGTCGTGGGTTCGAGCCCCGCCGGGCGTGCTGCTTGTCGAAGTCCTCTCAACCCGGAACAGACGAGCGACCGTGATCCATCAACACATGCGGAGACAACATGAAGCTCGTTCTGGTCAGTGACGATACCGCCCTCGCCGAGAGCCTTCGCCAAGCCGTGGGCGGACAGGGACACCAGGTCAACGCCATCCGTGGCGAATACCCTTTGGAAAACCAGGGACTTCCCGAATGTGACGCCGTCCTGGTCGAGGAGCGCACCTGGGTGCGCCATGCCAGCATCTATCGGTACTTCGAGGTCCTCCCCGAGTTCATGGGGCGTCCGTTCTGCCTCGTGTCCCGTCGCAAGGCCACCCACCTCAAGCTGCGTCGCCGCCAGCCCGATGCTTGGCTTCCCACCGGCTTTTCCGCCGCTGAGGCCCTCGAAGCCGTCTCGACCCTCGGCCGAGCCGCCAGCCTGGGCTGACGGCCACGCGCCGGGATTGGTTCCAGGCCTGGTTCGGGGCTGAGTACGAGAGGCTGTACGCTCACCGGAGCGTCGAGGAAGCCTGCGAACAAGTGGATGCCCTGCTTTCCGCGGCGGGGATCCCTCGTGGTCGCGTCCTCGATGCCGGTTGCGGAGCCGGCCGCCACCTCGAGGCGTTCCGTCGTCGGGGTATTCCCGCGATCGGAATCGACCAATCCGGCCACCTCCTGACACGCGCCTCGAGCCATGGAGCGGTGGTCCGCGGCGACTTGCGGACCCTGCCGTTTCCTTCCCGCTCGTTTGGAATGGTGGCGTGTTTCTTCACCGGGTTCGGGTACCTCCCCACTCCGGCGGAAGATCTCGCCTTGCTCGCGGAATTGGCGCGTCTGGTCGGGCCTTCGGGGTGCCTGCATCTGGACCTTCCCAACCCTGCGCAGGTGCGAGAGGGGTTGGTGCGCCGCGATGCCCGCCGCTGGGAGGGTGCGTGGGTGGTGCAGACCCGTCGTGTGGAATCCGACCTGGTGATCAAGGAGATCCGCATCGAACGGGACGACGGTACCCTTTCCGAGTACGTTGAACGGGTGCGACTTTGGCAACCCGATTCCATCGAACTCGCGGCCCGAGACTTGGGCCTGACACCAATCCTTCGCCTGGGAGACCACCAAGGTTCTCCCTGGCATCCACGATCCCCGCGTTGTGGTCTGGTTTTGCGTCGGAGCGCCGCATGAAGTTTGTCCGTGCCGGATCCCGGGTGCACCCCTGCGCCCCGTGGTTCCTCGAAAACGAAGCCTTGGATCGCTTGTTCCCCGGTGGTCGGGGGGCGGGGGAGAGGAATCTCCTGCGTCGTCAAAAGCTCCTGGAGTCCTGGGTTCGACCACGTTCCTGGACCGCCTTGGCCAAGCGCATGGCGAAGGAACGGCCGGGCAGCATCGCTGCCATTGAAGGCGTCGGCCGCGGGGATGCGGTCGTCCTCACCGGGCAGCAACCCGTCGTGGCGGGAGGGCCGCTTTTTGTCTGGCTGAAGGCCTGGACGGCGATCGCCCAGGCGCGTCGGGCCACCCAACTGCTCGGACGCCCTGTCAGGGCCTTGTTCTGGATCGCCGGCGACGACGCCGATCGCGACGAAATGCGCACCCTGGCCGATCCTCTCCTGGCGCGAGTGTTCGACGCCTTCGACGATCCCCCCGGAACCCGCGGCAAACCGGTGGGAATCGAGCCCCTGAAGGACGATGTGCGCGCATCGCTCTCCCGACGCCTGGTGGATGCCTGGCAGGATGAGCACCTGGGGCGGATCGTCCGGGACTCTCCCGACCTTTCCTCCCTGCTTTCGGCGTGTCTGTTCCACTGGTTCGGGGACGAACTCCTGGTGGTCGATGCCGCCTGGCCCGAAACGCGCGCTTGCGCCGTGAACACCTACTCCAGTGTGGCCGCCGAAGCCCGGGGCGTCCATGCCGATCTTTCCGTGGGAATCGAGCGGGCCCGTGCGGCTGGACTGACCACCTCCATCGCCTCCTGGTCCGACCGGGCCCGCTTGTTCCGGTTTTCTCCGGAGAGTCGGGACCGTGTCCGCTGGATCGACGACCATTGGCAGGGTGGCTCCGACACCTGGGACGAGGAGGAGTTTTCCTCGTTCGTCTCCGGAAACCCCACCTTGTTCTCCCACGACGTGGCCAGTCGCCCCTTCGCCGCCGAGGAGGTCTTTCCCGTCCTCTCCCATGTCCTGGGACCCGGGGAGCTCGCCTACTTCGCCTGCCTGGGGCCGCTCTCGGCTCGCCTGGGGATTCTCGCTCCGGTGGTCGCCCGGGCTTCCGCGACGCTTCTGCCGACCGGTCCCTGGCCTCTGGCCAAGGAGGTGCGGTGGGACCCGGTGGGCTCTCCGGCGGGATCTATGGACGAGATGCGTTTGCGACTTCTCGAGGGGCGTTCCCCGCGCAGCGGGATCTGGCCCAAGCTCTGGTCCGATGCCCGCGCCGACTACCTGCAGATGCTGGGAGAAGGGGGCTCCTTCCCCGGACTGACCGCCCTCTCGGGGCGCCTGGAGCGCTTCGAAGCCCGGTTCCGTCGGGAACGGCTCCAGGCGACGGCTCCACTCCACCAGGCCGATCTCGCCCAGCTCCACCGATTGGTCCAGCTATCCGGAGCGGGCGGTCCCCAGGAGAGGGTCTGGTCTCCCTGGGCGTTGGCTCGGCACTTCCAGATGCCGGATCTCCTTGTCGAATTGGCCAAGGTCCTCGATCCCCTCGATTCCTGCCACCCTGTCCTGGAGATGCGGTCGTGATGGATTTCCTGGCCGTGGGTGCCCACGCCGACGACATCGAAATTTCCGCGGGCGGAACCATCGCCAAGCTGGTTCGCGCGGGAAGGTCGGGGGTGCTACTCGATCTGACCGACGCCTCCATGGGATCTCGCGGGACCCCCGAGGATCGTCGGGTCGAGGCCCGTGAAGCCGCGTCCATCCTGGGGGTTCCCGATCGGCGGAACCTGGGAGCGCGGGACGGGTTCCTCTCGCCCCACGATTCCGAGTTGGTGGCCAAATTGATCGAGGTCTTCCGGGAGTGCCGTCCGGCGGTGGTGTTCACCCATCCCGTGCGCGACCGGCATCCCGACCACGAAGCCTGTGCCGCCCTGGTGCGCGAGGCGGTGTTCAAATCGGGATTGTCCCGGTTCCCCGCAGCAGGGGAGCCGTGGCGTCCCAGGCGGGTCTTCCACTGGATGGGGGCACGGGACGGGGAGCCCACCTTCTGCGTGGACGTCTCCGAAACCTGGCAGCTCCGATGCGACGCCTTGGCGGCCTACAAGAGCCAATTCATGCCCAACCCGGCCCTCCCCGACACCCCCATCTCCGGGCAGGAGTTCCAGGAGGCCCTGCACGCGCGTGCGCGGCACCTCGGGTCGCGCATTCGCGCCCGATGGGCCGAAGGATTTTCCTGCGAGGAGCTTCCCGAGGTCCTCGATCCGTGCGCCCTCGCGCAGAGGGAGTTCTGATGAGGATCGGAGTCAGTTGCGTCCCGTCCATGGGGGGATCCGGGGTCCTCGCGACCGAACTGGGGCGCATGCTCGCCCGTCGCGGCCACGAGATCCATTTCGTCACGCGCTCGCGACCGCACCGATTGCGTCTGGGACGCGAAGCCAACATCTTCTACCACGAGGTCCGGGTCCTCGACTACCCGGTCTTCGATTCGCCTCCCATCACCCTGGCGATGGCCTGTCGATTGGCGGAAGTCTACCGGCACCACAAGCTCGACCTGTTCCACGTCCACTACGCGGTGCCGCACGCGGCCGCGGCCTATCTCGCCCGCGAAATGCTCGCGCCCTGCAAGGCCCCGCTCATCACCACCCTGCACGGCACCGATGTCACCCTGGTCGGACAGGATCCGTCCTACCGCGACATGGTCCGGTTCTGCCTCGGGAAGTCCGATGCCGTCACGGCCGTCTCCGATTGGCTCAAGGACCAGACGGAATCCCTTTTCCGTCCCGAGACGCCGGTGCAGAGGATCCACAACTTCGCCGACCCCGAGGTGTTCCTGCCCTTGTCGATGCGTCCGGACCTGGTCCGTCCTTGCCGGCAAGGCCAGGTCGCCTTCCTGCACGCCTCCAATTTCCGTCCGGTGAAACGGGTGCGCGACGCGGTCCGCGCCTTCGCCCATGCCGTCTCCCTGGGGGTCGACGGAGCCTTGCTCCTGGCCGGGGTGGGGCCGGATCTGTCCGGAGCCATCGAGCTGGCCCACGAACTCGGGGTGGGGGATCGACTCCACTTGCTGGGTGTGGTCGACGACATCGATCGCGTGCTGGCCTTCAGCGACGTCCTCTTGTTCCCCTCCGACGGGGAAAGCTTCGGTCTGGCTCCTCTGGAAGCCCTCCTGTGCGAAATTCCCGTGGTGGGTGCGCGTGCGGGAGGGTTGCCCGAAGTGGTCGAGGACGGCGCGCACGGCTACCTGCTGCCGGTGGGGGATTGGCAAGGGATGGGGGAGGCCTGCGCGAAGCTCGCCCAGGACCCCGCGTTGCGCATGGCCATGGGCAAGGCCGGGAGGGAGCGGGCCATCCGCGAGTTCTCGCCCGAGGTGATCGTCGACGCCTACGAGGCTCTCTACGAGAAATGCCTCGCCGAGCGGGGACCTTGCTGACCTCCCCGTTCGGGGGTTCCATGTTGCCAGGGATCATGCCGTTGGGATGAAGGACGGGGGAATGGCGATTCCATCCCTTCGGTCCCCATCCCCGCGTGCCGCGCGACGAGGGACCGGTCTCCCCGCGCCGCAAGGCTGTTTGGGTCCGCTCTCCCGCCATGGAGACCGGTGGCGGGGGATGTGACGGAAATCGACGGAAACGAAAAAGCGACGGAGCGGAGGATCCGCCCGTCGCCGAAAGTGGCCCGGACCGGTCTGGGAGACCGGCCCGGGCGATGCCCCGATGGGCTCAGAAGTGCACGTTGGTGTTCTGGAAGTAGGGGTAGGCACCGACACCGTGTTCGCCGAGGTCGAGTCCGAGGACCTCTTCCTCGTCGGAGACGCGCAGCCCGACGGTGTACTTCAGGACCAGCCAGATGATCGTCGAGGCGACCAGGCACAGGGCGCCGTAGGCGACCACACCCAAGGCCTGCACGCCGAAGTTGGCGGCCTTCTCGGGGAGCATCAGGAAGGGGATGCCGGCGGCCAGGGTGCCCCAGATGCCGTTGACGAGGTGGACCGAGAGGGCGCCCACGGGGTCGTCCATCTTGATCTTGTCGAAGAACACCACCGAGACGAAGACCAGGATGCCGGCCACGATTCCGATGATGAAGGAGCCGGTGATGCTGGCGATGTCGGCGTTGGCGGTGATGCCCACCAGGCCGGCGAGCACGCCGTTGAGCGTCATGGAGAGGTCGGGCTTCTTCATGACCGACCAGCTGGTCATGGCCGCCGCGATTCCGCCCATGGCGGCGGCGATCGAAGTGGTGACGCAGACGTAGGAGATCATGGCGGGGTCGGCGCTCAGCACCGAGCCGCCGTTGAAGCCGAACCAGCCGAACCACAGCAGGAAGACGCCGATGGTCGCCAGGGGCATGTTGTGGGGAAGGATGGGGTTGATGCGGTTGCCCGAGTACTTGCCCAGACGGGGGCCGAGCAACGCGACGCCGGTGAGGGCGCCCCAGCCGCCGACGGAGTGGACGAGGGTGGAGCCGGCGAAATCCTTGAAGCCCATGTCGGCGAGCCAGCCCGCACCCCAGTGCCAGGAACCGGCGAAGGGATAGACCAGGCCCACGTAGAGGACCGTGAAGAGCAGGTAGGCGGAGAGCTTGATGCGCTCGGCGACGGCACCCGAGACGATGGTGGCGGCGGTGGCGGCGAACATGCCCTGGAACAGGAAGTCGGTCCAGTAGGTGTAGGTGTGGAGACCGTAGGCACGGGTGGCGTTGGCCAAGTCCGACGGATCACCGGCGATGCCGAATCCGGCGAAGCCGAACCACTTGCCGAAGATCCAGGCGTCTCCCGGATACATCAGGTTGAACCCGACGATCGCGTAGAGCACCAGGCCGATGCAGGGCGTGAGCGTGTTCTTGAAGAGGATGTTGACCGTGTTCTTCGACTGGGTCAGACCCGATTCGACGGTCGCGAAGCCCAAGTGCATGATGAACACCAGGAAGGCGGCGATCAAGACCCAGAGGTTGTCGACGAAGAATTGGACATCCATGGCCTTGCCGATGGTGGCCGGGGCGTTTTCATCGACGGCTGCTTCCTCGGCGGCAGGAGCTTCGGCGACGGCGGCGGCGGTGTCGACGATGGCCGCGGCGGTGTCCACCGGGGCGACCATGGTGGAGTCTTCCGCGGCAGCGGGGGTCGCTGCGAGAAGCAGCAACGAAGCGACGGCACCGATCCAGGTGCTCCGGTGACTGGTGATCCAAGGAAGCATTGTGGCCCCTCCCTACAGTGTTGGTGGTGTTCCAGGAGCATCCTGGTCGGATGCCTATCCTGGTTCACCACTAAGCATCGGTCGTGCCACTTCGATTCTTCTTCACTCGCTCGGGGTCATTTCCCGGATTGTCGAAGACACTTCAGGTCATCGCGACACATTCGTGACAATGTCATCGAGTGTCAATTTGGCAGAGCTCAAAGAGACATTGTCGCAAGTTCTGGAGTTTATTTCTCCACAACTCTCCAAGGATGAGCGAGATCGTGGATGGTCTTGGCGGGGAGGAAGGTCGCCAAAGGGATTTCCAGGAACAGTGTCCACCACAGGGACATGGAGCCGTTCCACAGTCCCGGCCGCTCGAACACGCGCAGGTCCCCGGAGGGGGAGGGTTTGACCGAGAGGAAGGCGCGGCTGGAATCCACGAATTTCGCCAACGGCCAGGTGGATCCGTCCCGTTTGCGGAAGCAGCAGGCCAATTCCACGGGGTTGAAGTGGGTGGAGGATTTCAGGAGGTCCTTTTGATCGGGGGCGACCTCGGACTGCTCCACGATTTCGAGTCGTTCCCCGGACTCGGTGCGGACCCAGAACGGTCCTCCACCGGGTTCCCCCACGTTGGGGACCATTCCGGCCACGCGCAAGGGACGATCGACGAGAGGACGCAGGGCTTCCTCGTCGGGGGGGAGAGGGAGTGCAAGGGAGGCGGCCAGGGATCGCAAACCCCGGGAGTCCCCGGTTTCCAGGAAATCGTCGGCCGCTTCGCGCAGGCCCAGCGCGATGGCCGCCATCAGCTTGCGCCAGGGAACCACCGCCGTTCGGCGGGAATCCGGTTGGATGTTGTCGATGTTCTTGACCAGGACCACTCGCCCGGGGGTCATTTCCAGGTTGGGCAGCAACGATCCGTGGCCACCGGCCCGGAGCGCCGGAAGTCCTTCGGCATCCCGGACCACCTCCCCGTCGGGGCCCAGGGAGAGGGTGTCCGTGGACGGGGATTGGATGGAGGCGACCGCCACCAGGTCCCCGCCATGGCGTCGAGACAGGGCACGAGCCTGTTCATCGAATCCTGCGGGGAGAGGCCAGGCTTCCGGGAGGGTGAAATGGATCACGCCTTTGCCGGTCTTCCCCAGGATTTCGGAGGATTCCGCCACCTGCTCGACCAACGGGGTCCTCAAGGGGAAGGATTCCTCGGGGTCTTCGTGGAACGGGACGAAAGCCTTGGGGCGCGAGGCCCAGCCATAGCCTTCCGGAGCATTTTCCACGAGCATCCGAGCCACCGCGAGGGTGTCGTCGGGGTCGATCTGCTTGTCCCAGAGGTTGCGAGCCACGATGGGCGCGCGGGCCAGCTTGCGGAGCTTGGCTTCCTCCTCGGCAGGGGCCGGGTGGGTTCCGGAAACGTACTGGCGCAGACTTGCGAACATACGGCTCGCGGCCCCGGAAGCGGGAACGAAGAATCCGGCCTCACCGCGTGTGCAAGCGGCTTGGAAGGCTTCGAGGAGGGTCGTGGAGACGTCGCTCTCCGGGGAAACTTCCAGGATCCCATCGCCCTTGGTCGCTGCCCGATCCAGGAACGGGGGCACCGAACCTTCCCGCA
>JACKCV010000002.1:0-452500 GCA_020633825.1 Fibrobacteria bacterium
GCCATCGGGTCTGCGAAGGGGACCACTTCCGGAGCTTTCGACCAGGTCGGGCGGGAGGGCTTCCCCGGAAGTTTCGCTCGACATGCTTGCCAAGGGATCATTTCGACCGTATTCTGTGTGTATGCACAGAGCGATCCGCCAGAACCTGCTTCTTCTCTCGCGCCACAAGGGACGCTGAGGGAGTTTCAGGTCGCGACCGCCGCAACCGCTCACCTCCGGGTGGGTCGGTCGTGTCATGCCGGTCGGCGCACCCGGGAACGGGAGCCGAACAGGAGAGACACCATGAACCGAACCCACGAAGAGAGCTCCAGGACAGGCATCGACCCGCACCGGCGAGATGGTACCTTTGAGCGCTCGAACCGACCCAAAGGGGACACGATGACCGACCACGTGCGCATTTTCGACACCACGTTGCGAGACGGAGAGCAGTCTCCGGGATTCTCGATGAACATCGACGAGAAGATCCGGATGGCCAGCCAACTCGCCCGTTTGGGAGTCGACGTGATCGAGGCCGGCTTTCCCATCGCCAGTCCAGGGGATTTCGAGGCCGTGCGACGGATCGCGACGGAAGTGCGCGGTCCCGTGATCGCGGGTCTGGCGCGCATCACCGAGAAGGACATCGACCGGGCTGCCGATGCCGTGGAGCCCGCCCAGAGACGGCGCATCCACACCTTCTCCTCGGGTTCGGACATCCATCTGGAACACATGATGCGCATCAGTCGGGAGGAGAACATCCGGCGGTCCGTGAAGGCCGTCGTGCACGCCCGCTCCCGCGTGGAGGATGTCGAATTCTCCGCCCAGGACACGACCCGGGCGGATCGCGACTACCTGGTCGATCTGTACACGGCCGTCGCCGAAGCCGGAGCCACCACGTTGAACATCCCCGACACCGTCGGGTACACCCAGCCCCACGAGTTCGAGGAACTGATCGCCTACCTGGTGGCGAGGGTCAAGGTTCCCGGAATCGTCTTCAGCGTCCATTGCCACAACGACCTGGGCTTGGCGGTGGCCAATTCCCTGGCCGCCGTGCGGGCCGGGGCGCGGCAGGTGGAGTGCACCATCAACGGGATCGGGGAGCGTGCGGGAAATTGCAGCCTGGAGGAGATCGCCATGGCCTTGCGCGTCCACGCGAAGTCCTCGGGCATCGACACCGGCATCGTCTCCACGGAGATCTGGAACACCTCGCGTCTGCTGACGTCCATCACCGGCGTGCCGGTGCAGCCCAACAAGGCGATCGTGGGCGCCAACGCCTTCGCCCACGAGTCGGGGATCCACCAGGACGGAGTGCTCAAGGCCCGGGCGACCTACGAGATCATGACCCCCGAGTCGGTGGGACGCTCCAGCCACAAGATGGTGCTGGGCAAGCATTCCGGGAAACATGCCCTGGCCGATCGTCTGTCGGCCCTGGGCTTCGAGCCCACGGAAACCCAGCTCAACGCGATCTTCGACAAGTTCAAGGTCCTGGCCGACAAGAAGAAGGAAGTCTTCGACGAGGATCTGGTCGCCCTGGTCTCCGAGGAGACGGAATCCGTCGAGGTCGGGGACGATTGGCAGCTGGTCAGCTACAGCGTGGTGTCCGGGTCCCAGGCGGCGCCCGAGGCCGAGGTCGTCCTGCGGCGCGACGGACAGGATCCCGTGGCCGCACGCGCCTCGGGTGACGGTCCGGTCGATGCCGTCCTGGCGGCCATCCGGGAATTGACCGGGCGGACCATCGACATCGACACCTACCAGCTCAAGGCCATCACCGGCGGCACCGATGCCCAAGGCGAGGTCGCGGTTTCCGCCCGCCTGGGTGGGCGCACGCTCACCGGCCAGGGCCGGAGCACCGACATCATCGAAGCCTCCGCCAAGGCGTACCTGGCCCTCATCCGGCGTGCGGCGGCCAACTCGATGTCCAACCTGGTGATGCGCTCCGAGCCTTGATCGGCCGAGGGATCCGGACCGGGCGTCCGGGTCCCGCTTTTCGGGGCCGCTCCAGGGAATGGCCGTCGGGGAGGGGGTTTCCGGGAATCTGGTCCCCCGAGGCGCACCTCGGGGAGGAGCTCACCCGCGGTTCGCCGAAATTGGTATCATGCCTGCCAAGGAGGATGCCATGAGGTTTCGTGAGCACGGAGGTCTACTGGAGGCCGAGACCAGCTTGCTGCTGGTCGTCGACATGCAGTTGGCGTTTCAGCGAGGCTTGAAGTCCTTTCCCTCCATCCTTCCACGGGCGGTCCAGCTCCTGAATGCCGCCCGTGTCCTCGAGATCCCGACCTGGGGTTCCGAGCAGAGTCCCGGCCGCATGGGGGCGACGGTTCCGGACATCCTCGACGTGCTCGACAGCCGGAGGATCTTTCCCAAGGAATCCTTCTCCGCCCTCCAGAACAAGGAGATCCGGGAGGCGATCTCGGCCTCCAAGCCGAAATCCGTGGTGATTCTCGGGTGTGAAACGCACGTTTCCGTCCTGCAGACCACCCTGCAGTTACTGTCCTCCTTCGACGGGCAGGTCCACGTCGTCCTGGACGCCACCGCATCCCGGCGCGATCTGGACCGGGATCTGGCCATCGAGCGCATGAGAAGGGCGGGAGTCCACGTCACCTCCACGGAAATGGTGCAATTCGAATGGTTGCGGGACACGCGGCATCCCGGATTCGCGGCCGTTTCCCAGGCATCCCAGCGCAATTCCAGCGTCCCCGGATCCGCTTTCGGAATCTGATCCTCCTCCGCGCCATCGTGTCGGTTCGGGAGTCGGCGGGTCTCCGAGGAACGCTTGGTTCCATGCATGAAATTCATGGAAGATTCGGGAAATCTCATGGGTTGGGCATGGGTTCGCAGGCCTAACTTGGATCCTGTGAGCGTCGAGGGATCGGCGGTTTCACCAGAAAGGCAATTCGATGAGCAAGCACACCATCGCCGTTCTCGCCGGAGACGGCATCGGGCCCGAAGTCATGGCCCAGGCCACACGGATCCTCGACGCGGTCGCTTCCCTGGAAGGTTTCACCCTCGACTGGAAACCCGCCAAGGTCGGTGGAGCCGCCTACGATGAATTCCAGCATCCGCTGCCCCAGAGCACGATCGGCACCTGCAAGTCGGCGGAAGCGATCTTCTTCGGTTCGGTGGGCGGTCCCAAGTGGGAGTCGCTTCCCCCGGACCTCCAGCCCGAGCGCGGAGCCTTGCTCCCCTTGCGCAAGATCTTCGGATTGTACGCGAACCTGCGTCCGGCCACCGTCTACAAGGCTTTGGCCGCCGCCTGCCCGCTCCGGGCCGACATCGTGGGGGAGGGATTCGACATCCTGGTGGTCCGCGAACTGACCGGCGACGTGTATTTCGGGCAGCCCAAGGGACGGGAAGGCGATCGCGCCTTCGATACCATGGTCTACTCCGTCTCCGAGATCGAGCGGATCGCACGTGTGGCCTTCCAGGCCGCCCGCAAGCGGCGCAACCACGTCACCTCCATCGACAAGGCCAATGTCCTGGCCGCCAGCGTCCTGTGGCGCGAAGTCGTGACGCGGATCCACAAGGAGGAGTTCCCCGATGTGCAGTTGGCGCACATGTACGTCGACAACGGCGCCATGCAGCTGGTGCGCAGCCCCAAGCAGTTCGATGTGATGCTCTGCCCCAACCTCTTCGGCGACATCCTTTCCGACGAGGCCGGTGCCATCACCGGGTCCTTGGGGATGCTTCCTTCGGCCTCCCTCGCCGAAGGATCCTTCGGGCTGTTCGAACCCTCGGGTGGCTCCGCCCCGGACATCGCGGGCAAGGGAATCGCCAACCCCCTCGCCCAGATCCTTTCCGGTGCGATGCTGCTCCGCTACGCCCTCGGCAAGGAAGCCGCGGCGGTCCGGATCGAGAAGGCCGTGGCCAAGGTCCTCGACGACGGCATCGCCACCGGGGACATCGCCTGGCAGGGCGCCAAGGTGGTGAACACCGTCGAGATGGGAGAGGCGGTCCTGGCCCGTCTCTGAGTCCGGCCTTCCGGGGGAGCGTCCCCCTTCCCTGCTTCGCGCCTCGACGGCCCGCTCCGGATGGAGCGGGCCGTTCTCGTCGGTTCAGGGCGTGAAGTTCGCCTCGATGTCGTCGCAGCGGAGGGTTCCGTGGGCGTTGGCCAGGGCGCAGATGATCTTGGCACGGGTGGCCCCCGGGGGAATCTCGTAGGTGCGTTCGCCCCGGCTCCAGGCGACCTTGCCCCGGACCTGGATCGCCACCATCTGCCAGGTCCCGACCATGCTGTCGCGATCGTCCAGGAAATCGACTCCCAACCGCCCCTTGTTCCATTCCTCGGGACCCTGACGGATTCCGTCAGCCATGAGCCATCCGGTCAGCGTCAAGCGACCCATGCCGGAGGGGATGCCCACGACCTGGTCGATTCCCGCCCAGGTATCGCTGGAGGCGACGATCTCGCACGCCCCTTTCCCGGAATGGGCGATGGGCGTGGCGACGCCGCCCCAGATCCGCCATCCCTCGAGCCCTCGCTCGAAATCGCCGTTGACCAGAGGGGACGCGGATCCGCCGTTGGACCAGAGGGACAGGAGCGCGGCGATGGCGATGCCTGCGGTGGACTTCATGGGAGGTGCCTCGGTGCGTGTGGTGGTGGGCTCGACCCCGCGACCCGTTGGAGATCGCGCGACCGAGCCAAGATACCTCGCGAAGGCGGTCTCCGGATCAGCTGCGGAAGGTGTCCATGTTCTCGCGCAGCCCGTGGGCGAGTGTGTCCAGGTCCTTGGCGGTCTGCTGGGAGACGTCGGCCACCCGGGCCCCTTCGAGCAAGGTCCCGTGCAGCTCCTTCAAGGCGTTGGCGATGGATTGGCTTTCCCGGGCCGCGCCGGCGATGGATCCGGCGATGTCCCGGGCGGTGGCGTTCTGCTGTTCCACGGCGGCGGCGATGGAGTCCTGGAGGTCGCGGATGTGGCGCACCACGTCGGACACCTGGGAGATCGATTCGATGGAACCACCGACATCCCCTTGGATGGCGGCGACCATGTGGCGGATGTCCTCGGTGGCCTTCTGGGTCTGCTTGGCCAGCTGCTTCACTTCGCTGGCGACCACGGCGAATCCCTTCCCGGCCTCCCCGGCACGGGCGGCTTCGATGGTCGCGTTCAAGGCCAGCAGGTTGGTCTGCTCCGCGATGGCCGTGACCACCTCGGTCGCCTTGGAAATCTCCTGGCTGGAGCGATCCAGGTCCTGGATGCGGGTATTCACCGCATCGGTGGTCGAGCCCGCCTCGGAGGCCACGCGCGCCGCCTCCGAAACATGGCGCGCGATCTCCGACACGCTGGCGCTCATCTCCTCCGCCGCGCTCGCGACCTGCTGGAAGGCCCCGTTCACGCGGGAGAACGCCTCGGTCGAGGCATCGGCCCGCTGGGTGGCTCCGCGGGTGGCCGAGGTGAGCGAATCGGCCTGGCTGCCCAGGCCTTCCGAGAATTCCTGGAGCGTCTTCACCTTCGCGTCGATCTCCGCCTGCAGTTCCCGGGTCTTGCGCTGGGATTCCATGGCATCGGTCACCAGTTCCCACACGAGCATGGGGCCGATGTAGCGGTCGGCCTCGTCGCGCACCGCCACCACCGTCTGCTTCATCCAATCGTTGCCCACCTGGATGGTCGCGGTGTGGGGAAGGTTGGCGGGGTTTTCCAGCATCTTCCGGACCCTGCCGGGATTCTTGTGGAAGATGTCGATGTTCTTGCCGAGGATCTCCGAGGCTTTGCAGGGCATGGCGTATTCGATCCCCTTGAGGGTTTCGATCGACCTGGCGTTGGCGTACACGATCTCCAGGTTGGTGTTGGCCATCAGGACGTTCACCGGGGCGTTTTCCACCAACCTCTGATTGACCACCGACTGGTGGAGTTCCCTGCGTCCGATCCACAGCAGGAACAAGTTCCCGGCGGCGAAGACCAGGGAGGCGATCAGGACCACGAGGATCCGCACCCGCGAGTCCGATCTGGCGGCGACGATCGCGGAGTCCTGGATCGCGTGGAGCTCGTGGGTGAAGAGCTGGGCGAGGCTGTCGTGACGCAGATGGGCGGGCTGGTAGGCGGTGTCCAGGAAGGCCAGGAGTCCTTCCCGGTTTCCGGAAGCGACACCGGCGGAAAATTCCGACTTCAGGCGCGGGAGCAATTGCTGGATGGGTTGGCAAACCTGGTCGAGTCGGTCCTTGAGCTGGGGGGAATCCACCAGGAGGGAATCCCACACGGCCAGGGATCGTTCGAAATCCTCGGTGTGTTCCAATACCTCGGCCCAATTCGCCTCGCGCAGGGCGGCATCGGGGGAGCTGGCCGTGACATAGAGGTGCATTCCGGCTTCCACGAAGAACAGCGGGGGTGGTTGGACATCCCCGTTGAGATCGGCCAAAGCCTGCAGATGGTTCTGGACCGTCCCCCCCACGCGAAGCCGTTCCAGCGACGTCACGGCCAGGGCCAGGACCGCCAGGGCGATGAAGGCGTTGAAGGCAATCGCAAAGGTGAAGCGATCCTTGATCGTCAGTTTCATCGTCCATTCCTCCTGTGCCGCTTCAGACTACCATTCCTTCGTGGTTCCGGGGGTGGGCATTTCCCCTTCGGATTCATGGAAGCGGGTTCCACGAGCCGGTTCGCAGCGCCTCCTCCAGGATGGGGAGGGATTCCTTCTCGCGCTCCACGACCTCGGGGGCTCGATCCCAGCCGGGCCAGGCCTGCCGGGGTGTGGAGAATCGGCAGCTTCGGGTTCCCACCCAGACGGCGATCCCTTCGGAAGTGGCGGTCTCGCGGCGGGCTGCGGTGGATCGGTCGTCGTCCATGGTCTGGAGCCGGCTCGGATCCGTGAACTGCAGCAGGGTCCAGGGGATGCGAACGTGGAGAGTGTCGCCGTGGAGGTCCAGGGCATCCAGGGAGCTGCGGGATGTGGAATCCCCATGCACCCGGAGGCGGCCGATCTCGAACACGTCGTCCTCCCCCCGATTGTTCTTCCAGCGCACCAGATCCCAGGGACCACCCGTGGTGGCGACGGAACGGTACAGCTGGTCGGGTGCGGAGGCGCCATGCCAGATTCCGAACAGGTCGTAGGCGCGGGTCACCGCCAGCAGCGCTTCGTCCCCCACCCATTGCAGCACGAATTCCGCTCCCAGGCCCATCTCGGTCCCGCTGGGAGCAAGCCGCTCGCCTGCGGAGTCGCTGTAGGTGTCCAGGCCGATCTCCACGGTGTCCCCGGGGTTCCATGCCGAACCCAACACCACTTGGAGATGGAAGAACGCGTGGTCGGGAGCGGTCGCGATGCGGATCCCGCAGGGTGAGACATGGGATCGGGCGGCGGAGAAATCGGGCGGCGGGACGTCGAAGGCGACCAGGCCGAAATTCTGTTCCGGATTGGTGAGGTCGTGCCAGAGGGGGCGGCGCACGGCCGGGCTCGAGATGGGTTCGGTGATCCAGGCGTTCTTGAACCATTCGTCGATCCAGCTGAAGACGAATCCCCCCGCGCTTCCGGAGGCGTGGATGTTCTCCAGTTGGCGGACATCGTATCGGCCTTGGGTGGCCTCGTCGTGTCCACCGTGGTGCATGCCGCTGTGCGCCTGGTGGGCGTTGCCCCAGCTGGAAGGAACTCCGAATTCCGCCACCACCAGGGGGACCCGGTCGTAGTGGGCGTTGAGGGAGCGCAGGTATCCCAGGTAGCTGTTGGGTCCCGAGGAATCGGAGGCCGATCGGTATTCCGGTTGCACGCTCATGAAATCCGGGTAGTAGGGGTAGGCGTGGTAGCTGGCGAAGTACCCTCCGGGAGCCGCGGACATGTCGAGATCTCCCAGATCCAGACTCGACTGGTCCTCCTGGCTGGGAGCGACCTCGGTCGGATGGGCCAGCGGGTCCAGCGTGGGCCAGCTCGAAACGGAGACGGGGCGTTCCGATCCGTAATGGCCGCGCTCGTAGCGCACCAGGACATCCAGCGCTTCGGTGAACCAGATTTCGGAGGGGCTACCCTGGGCCAGGGAGACCGCCTCCCCGGCATAGGACGACCTGGCGGGATTGTCCTCGTCGGTGATGGTGATCTGGTCGGGATAGACCTCGCGCCCCATGATCCACCCCATGAGCCAGGGGGAGACATTGGTCTTGAAGCTTCCATAGGCCCGCCCGAACCGCACCGGAATCTCCCGGTTGCCGTGGAGGCCGTCGACGGCCTCGCGGATGGCCTCGTGGAAAGGCGTCGAGGAGGCGTACAGGTCGTCGGGAATCTCCTCGTCGAGCCAGATGCCTTGGAAGAGATAGAGGGGATGTTCCCAGTGGGTGTTGTTGTAGGCGGCCAATTCCTCGTAGAAGTGGGGAAAGTGGAGCGTGTAGGTGCGGATGCAGTCGAATCCCGCGCGTCCGATCCGCTCCAGCCAGGAGCGGATCTGCTCCCGAGAAGCCGCCAATTCTCCGGGCTGGGTGCCGGGAACCGCGATGCCCAGGTTCACACCTCTCAGGAAGATCCTTTCGAGGTCGCCTTGGGGGGTGCGTCGACCCAGGTACTTGCCCGCGGTCGCGAACGGGACGGGCCGAAGCGGGGCCACGGCGAGATCCACGCGGACGGATTCGGTCGGGATGCGTCCGATCCGCAACGGTTCCCAGCCGGATTTCTCGATGGAGGCGGTCCAGGTCACTCCCGCGTCCCAAAGGGAACGGGAGGCCTCCATGTCCGTCGTCACGTGCCGGGGAACGGGTGGGGGAGAGGCCGAGCTGCCATTGCCCGTCTTGAACAGGCGCGTCACCGACGTCGTCCGGGAATCGGTGGTGCGCAGGAAATACACTCCGGGAGGTGCCGGACGTCGCGAACGGTCGGCGCCGTCCCAGGCGATTTCCCCTCCGTCCGAGCGCGTCGCACGGGATGTCCCCGATCGCAGGGATCGCCCTCTCAGGTCCGAGATTTCCCAATCCAAGAGGCCTTCCGAAGTGCTCCAGGGAATCCGGACGGCGTCTTCCAGGATCATCGATCGGGGAACGACGAGACCGGGGCGGGATCTGGGAGCGGTGCGCACCAACTCGTCGGGCAACCGGTAGGCTCCGTCCGTTCCCGAGATCACCACCAGTTGCACCGAGGGATCCTGGTCCATGGTCCAGCGGATGGGGAAACCCGACAGGCCCTGGCCCGAGAGATCATGCACCCGACCTTCCAGGGCGGGCGCCGCGGTGGTCGCCAGGAGCATCATGGCCCCGGTCCAGGCCCCGAGGCGAAACCGGAGAGCGATGGGAATGGAACGGACATCGAGAATGTTTCCCATCCCACAGGATACCACTTCCCTCTTCGGCAGCGGGGGGGAGTGGTGACAGGATGCTCCAGGCTTTCTAATATTCCGTCTCTCCGTGTCCGGGAAGTGCCGGCCATGGATCCAACATCACCCTGCTCCGGCATGTGCCGGGGCCCAGTCCAGAGGGAGGCCACTTTGGCCAGGTTGTACGAGACCGTCGTCCTCGTCGACGCGAATCAGGAAGACGCCGCCATCGAGGCGAGCGTGCAGAAGTTCCAGGACATGCTGGCCGGCAACGGCGAGATCGTTCGTGTGGACCGCTGGGGCAAGCGCAAGATCGCCTACGAAATCGATGGCAAGTCGCACGCCGACTACACCGTCTACTACTACCACCTCGCCAACGGCAAGTTCGTGACCGAGTTCGAGCGCCAGCTGCGCCTCGACGAATCGATCATCCGCTTCCTGACCGTTGTCGACAATCCGATCGGGCTTCCCCCGCTCGACGCGCCGGAAATCGAACTGCCGGCCGAAAACTCCGAGAAGGAGGACTGATCATGGCTCCTCGTCGCAAGCGCAAGAAGAGCTGCTTCTTCACCGAAAACAAGATCGCCCACATCGACTACAAGGACGAGAAGCTCCTGCGCCGTTTCGTCAACGAGCGTGGCAAGATCGTTCCCCGTCGCATGTCGGGCACCTCCGCCGAGTACCAGCGCGAGCTGGCCCAGGCGATCAAGCGTGCACGCATCATCGGCCTCCTGCCCTTCGTGGCAGAGACCATGCGCTAAGGGAGGCGAAGGAATCATGAACGTCATCCTGAAATCAACCATCAAGGGTCTGGGCAAGGCATTCGAAGTGGTGAAGGTCCGTGACGGCTACGGCCGCAACTGGCTTCTGCCGCAGGGCCTGGCCGTGATCGCGACCACCGGCAACCTCAAGAGCCTGGAGACCGAGAAGCGTCGCCAGGCCAAGCGCGACGCCGACCGCAAGTCCGAAGCCGAGACGCTGGCCACCAAGCTGGGAAGCATGTCCCTCACCGTGAGCGTCCGCGTCCACGACGGCGACAAGCTCTACGGCACCGTCGGGGCGCCCGAAGTGCAGGCCAAGCTGGCCGAAGCCGGTGTCCAGATCGACAAGACCGCCATCCTCCTCGACGAGCCGATCAACGCTCTGGGCGTGTTCCACGTCCCGGTCAAGTTGCATCCCGAAGTCGAGGCCAAGGTCAAGGTCTGGGTCGTCAAGCAGGCCGGCTGATGCCGGGGCTGGTCATCGTCGGAGCGCTCGGCCGAATGGGTCGCGCGCTCCAGGAAGCCGGGCTTTCCGCGGGGTTCCCCGTCGAAGGTCTGGTCGACCGGCCGGAGAATGCAGGCACGCCGTCCCCCGTGGACGGCGTTGCCGTTTCCTGTCTGTCCGATTGGCGGGAATGCATCGGTGCCGGGCGCGTGGTCATCGATTTCTCCTCCCCGGCCTCGACTCTCGCCCTGTGCCGCGAGGCGGAGCGCCATCGCATGGCCCTGGTCATCGGGACCACGGGAATGGGGGCCGAGGGGGATCAGGCGGTGGCCGAGGCCGCGCGGCATGTCCCCGTGGTGTTCGCCGCCAACTACAGCGTCGGGGTGAACCTGCTGCTGGAACTGGTGCAGAAGGCCGCTTCGGTGCTCGATGCCCGCCAGTTCGACGCCGAGATCGTGGAGGCCCACCACAAGCACAAGGTCGATGCCCCCTCCGGGACCGCCTTGATGCTCGCCAAGTCCTTGGCGGCGGGGCGCGACGTGTTCCTGGGCGACGTGGCCTGCTACGGTCGCGAGGGAATCACCGGTGCCAGGCCCCAAGGGCAGATCGGCATCCACGCGGTGCGTGGCGGGGATGTCGTGGGAGATCACACCGTGAGTTTCCTCGGAGAAGGGGAACGCATCGGTTTGTCCCACATGGCCACTTCGAGAAGAACGTTCGCCGAAGGTGCGGTGCGCGCCGCGGGGTGGGTGGCCGGGCGTCGTCCGGGTGTCTACACGATGCGTCACGTCCTCGGGTTCGATCCCACCTGAGATCGGTTCCTTCCGGTCCCGGGCTCGCGCGCTCCGTCGCTCCTCCTTCCCGGGGAGTCGCGGGGCGTTTCCCGTTTCTGGTCGTCGAGACCCCCAAGCCGCCCGGGTCCGACGGGTGTTTCGTACATTCGAGGGATTCCATGTCCAGAACGATCCTCATCCCTGTTCTTCTCCTGGCATCGCTCCTGGCTCCTTCGAGGGCCCAGCCGGGGCCCGAACTGCCACCCGCACCGGCTGTGGATTCGACCTCTCCCGTCGTCCCATCGGCCCCGGAGGAGGCTTCCTCCGCACCGGCGGAGCTCGTGAACTCGGCGGATTCCTCCGTCGCGCCCTCGACCTCCCCCGTTCCGGAAGCCGCAGCCCCGGACTCCGCCGCGGTCGCCCCAGCCCCCTCCGATGCGACCGACACCCCGCCCGACACGCTCGCCTCGGGTGCCGGTATTTCCGAACCCTCCACCGTCCCCTCGAGCGGCCTTGATTCCGTCGCCGCTCCACGGGTTCCGTCCCCTGGGGTCTCGCCGGACAGCTTGCTGGAACAACAGCGGAGGCAGGCGGACTTGAGCCGTCGTCGACCCACGGGATCGTTCATGGGGAAACATCCTCCTTCGCGGCCGATCCTGGCTCCTCCCGTCGTCAAGGCCGCTCCGATCGACAGCACTCCCGCGGTCTGGGAGGACGAACGAGGGGCCGGGAGGCGACTCAAGAGCGATCCCAAGGCCCACCGATTGTACCGCTCTCCGCGCAAGGCCTTCTTCTATTCCCTGGTCCTGCCGGGAGCCGGGCAAGCCTGGTGCGGAGCCTGGGTGAGAGCCGGGGTGTTCGCGGCGGCGGAAGTCGGACTCGCCTACGGATGGTACGACATCTCCATCCGCCAGGCTCGCGAAGCGTCCCGGGACGCCCAGCGGTTCGCGGATGAAAACTGGAGCGCGGCGCGCTACGAAAATGCCCGCAAGCGGTACTTCGATTCCACCGATCAACCGGACCGCCTCTCCCGGACCATGCCCTATCGCGATCGCTATTGCGAGGCTCTCTACGCCTTCGAGGACAACGTGCAGCGCGATGCGTGCCGGGAGCGTCCCGACACCTCCGGGCAATACCAGGGGCATCTCGCGCTCCTGGCCGATTCCGGCCTGTCGGTCACGCAGGTGCGGGCGCAGCGGCAGGATCGTTTGAAGGATCCGGTGCTGTTCTACGAGCGGATCGGGCGGGATGCCGAGTTCGTTCCGGGCTGGCGCGACGCCACTTCGGACACCGTGACCTTGGCGGGATTGCTGACCTACGAGGACTTCTCCACCGACAACGACCCGTCCACGATCCCCGCGTCCGCACCTTGGGGGGTGAGCCAGATGAGGGCCCAGTACCTGTCCATGCGGCGGGACGCGGATGATCTCGCGGCCACCCAGGGGTGGTTCCTCGGGGGCCTGGTCCTCAACCACCTGGCCTCGGCGCTCGACGCCGCCCTCACCGCGCAACGCCACAACCGCAAACTCTACGACGAGGAGAAGACCACGTGGTGGGACGGCCTGCATTTCCAAGGGGGACTGGCATGGAGCGACGGTCCCGCCACGCGCGCCGACGCCTTCCTGGAATTCTGATGGGAAGGATGCGCCCCACCCCGATCCTGGCCTGCGTGCTGTCGGTTTTTGTCGCCACGGCCTCCTCGCAGGTCCCTGCGGAGCCCGCGCCTCCTTCCGACACCCCCGACACCGTCGCCCAGGGTGCGGCCAGGATCGCCGGGGATGCGGATTCGATCGCCTCCACGGATTCCGGAACCTCCATCGCCGTGGATTCCACCCTTGCCGGCATCGTGGAGGATTCCGCGCAGGCCGTGGGGTCCGCTCCCGCCCCGCAGGATTCCTCGCTCCTCGCGACTGGAGCGGCGTCGGACTCTTCCAAGCCCGGGGCGGCTTTGGATTCCCTGCCGGTGGCCAAACCCACGCCTCTGGTCCCCACGGTGCGGATCGCACCTCCTCCCACGCTGGTGGCTCCGGTCCTCTCCCCGCCTTCCGGGACGAGGAGCCGCACCATCGCCATCGGGCTGGATACCGCCGGAGCGGGACGGAATGGTCGCTCCACTTGGGCCGCGGTCGGCCTGACCCTCCTCCTGCCGGGATCCGGTCACCGCTATCTGGGGCATCCCCGCCTGGCCGGGGTCTGGATGGGCATGGATCTGGTCACCTGGTCGGTCCTCTACGGAGCTTGGCGGACCGGGGCCTTGCACCTGGAGGATGCCGCGGAGATCGCCAACCGGCATGCCGCGGCACGGATTTCCTCCGATCCCGATCCGGCGTTCCTGGAAGTGGTGCGGGATTGGCGTTCGCGCCGTCCGGTTTCCGGTCGGCGGGACAGCTACGACGAGGCCCTCCTGCAGCAAGGATTGGCCCCGGATTCGCGGTTCCCCGAGGATGCGGAGCACGACTGGGATTGGGGCACGGCGGAGGATCCGGAGAACAACCGGCACATCGCGCAGTTCGAGGATGCTCTCAAGGGTTGGCGTACCTCCCGGATCGTCCTCAACTACGCAGCGGGCGCATTGTTGCTGTCGCGTGCGGTGGCGATCGCCGACATCCTGCGCATCCAACGCGCGTCGGCCGCCCGAGCAGGGTTGCAGGCCCATGTGATTCCCCTGCCCGATGGTGGTCGAGCCGTCGTGGCGCTGCGATTCTGAACTTCATCTCGGCCAGACCTGGGTACCCAACTTGAAACGTTTCCTTCAGATCCTGCGCGACCTCGACGGCAAGCCCTACGGGCACTTGCGGAAGTTGTCCGGGACCCACGACACCCGCGATTTCATCCTGGGGGTCGATCACGTCCAGGGGGATCCCCACGGGCCTCCGAGCCGGTTGCACGTGCGGCTGCGCCCGTCGTTCCATCCGGTTCTCGCCCGATGGAGCACCGCCGACGAACTCTCCCGGCTCGCCGCCGAGGACCTGTATCTGCGTTTGTTCGCCGCTCGACTTCCCAAGGAGTCGATCACCGCGGGCGATGGCCCCGGAGGCCGCTTCCGCACCAGCATCCCCGGTCCGGAAATCCGCAAACGATCGGGATGTCGCATCGATTCCCAAGGTCTGATGTTCCGATTCACCTACGCCATCCCGGCGGAGGGTCGGCGCGTTCTCTCCTCCGGGATCGCCGACGCCCTGGTCGATCGGCTGCCGGCGGTGCTGCTGGACATCCTGGCGGCCGTCACGGAATCCGACATCGAGAAATTGGCGGCGCATCTGCAAGAGCGTCGCGTCCTCCGGGAATCGATGGATCGCGCCGGTCTCGTGGCCTTCCTGCCCGAGGGGGCCATCGCCGCCCGCGACAAGACCGGACGACCCGTCGCGGGAGCCTCCCCGCTGCACATTCCGGAATCCCTCGCACGGGAATTGGAAACCTCCTCCGGGGTGGTCCGGGGCTTGGCCATTCCGCGCGGGCTCACCGTGCTGGTGGGAGCCGCATTCCACGGAAAGACCACCCTCCTCGAGTCGCTGCGGCATTGCTCCTTCGATCTGGGACCGCAGGACGGACTGGCACGGGCCGTCGCCGTGGAAGGCACGGAATTCATCGCCGTCGAGGAGGACCGCGCCGTTTCCCGGTGCGATCTGTCCGCCTTCTTCCGGGAGCTTCCCGGGGATGTCGACACCCGCCGCTTCCAGGTCGCGGAAGCCTCCGGCTCGACCTCCCAGGCGGCGAACCTCCACGAGTCCCTGACCACGGGGGCTCCCTTGCTCCTGATCGACGAAGATGCCTCCGCGGCGAATTTCCTCACCCGCGACCCGCGCATCGCCTCGCTGCTTCCAGGCGGGGAAAGTGTCGTGCCCCTCACCTCCAGGGTGCGGGAGCTGGTGGATCGCGGGCATTCGTTCGTGGTGGTGGCGGGTGCTTCCGCCGAGTGGTTGGCGGTGGCCGATCGGGTGATCGCCCTGCATCACTTCCAGCCGCGGGATGTCACCGAAAAGGCCCACGAGGTGGCTCGATCCGAAGGATTGGAAGCTCCCCGAGCGGCCCCGGCGACTTGGGACGAGATCCTGTCCGACCAGATCATGGACGGGTGGAACGATGTCGCCCAGGTGCCCCCGGCCCG
Organism: Fibrobacteria bacterium; assembly: GCA_020633825.1. Taxonomy (GTDB): domain Bacteria; phylum Fibrobacterota; class Fibrobacteria; order UBA5070; family UBA5070; genus UBA5070. The sequence continues at coordinate 15,275 of JACKCV010000002.1, forward strand.
GGTTCGAGTCGCCGACGGTCTGGTGAAACTCGGTGGGTTCGCCGAAGCGCGCCTGCCGCGCCGTTTCGCCGATGACGATCGCCTGCGGGCCGCAGCCGTGCTGTTGTGCTCCTGGATGCGCCATTGCCGCGACCGGGCCCTGACCCCCACCCGGACGGGGCTCCTGGAATTCCAGCGCGGTGCCCACGACGGGCGAGCCTGGGGAATCGATTCGGGACATGATCTGACCTGCCCCACCTTGCGGGAAACCTGGGGGATCTGGACTCGATTGGTGCCCGGACGTGGAGGCCCGACCGCTTCGTGAGGAGGGCGATCGCGGTGGTTGCCCTGCTGATGGTCGGGTGCGCGGTTTCCGCTCCGAGAAAGCGACTGCCGCCTTCGGCCTCGCCGAACTCGGACGGCTCCGGGACGGCCTACCTGGCCGCAGGGGAGGGGGGCGCCGTCGCCCTCGATACCTTCTCCCGGAAGGATCCTCCCCGTCTGGTCCGGGACCTCCTCGATGCCCAGGCTTGCGTCGCCGCGACCGTCCATTGGCGCCAACGCGTGGATTCCCTCCTCTCGGTTTGCCGATCCGAGTGGACTCCCCCGCAGCGCGCCAAGGTTGCGCGCGCCTTGGCGAAAAGGACCTTCCCCGGTTGTCGTGTGGAACACCGGGCCTGCCGAGATCTTCGGCGGGATCGGAGTCTCTGCTCGGCTCGGGCCCGGCTTCCGGCCGATCAAACGAAATCGGCGTTGGCCACCCTGACCGCGGGGACTCCCGGGTCGCCGAAGGCTCCGGCCTCGTGTACCTTGTGGGGGCTTCCCTGAGCCGAAACGATCCCGGCCAAATCCTCCTCCAATCTCTAGATTGTCCCACATGTACCTGCTGCTGATCGGCATCGCCATCCTTGTCCTCGTCAGCCTGTTCCTCGCGGGCTTGTACGTGGCACTCCAAAAACGCGACCAGGAGTCCGATTCCTCCCCCCAGATCCACAATTCGGGCGTGTACCGGTTGCGCCGATCGCCCCGGGAAGGGATGCTCCTGCACAAGCCGGACGAGCGTGCCTTGCGGGCCCACATCATCGGAGCCGGTGTCCCCGAGGCCGAGGCCGAAGGGCTGATCAAGCTTTGGCACCAGCAAAGCGAGTTGAATCTGCGGATCATCGAAGAAGCCGATGCCAAGGAAATCCGGACATTCCAATACGAAATCCCGGTCGCTCAAGCCGAGGCCCTGCGACTCCTTCCCGCGAGCACCTACGTGACGCGGGACCAGATCACCCTGCATGCACAACTCATTCCGCCGTTCCATGTCGGATGTCGTGCCACCTTGAAGGCCAAGAACGCATGGGAAGGTGGCGATTGGACGCCTCTTCTCCCCGCGCGAGACGGCCGCTACGAAGTACCCGACTGGAGGACTCTTGTTCGCTAAACTCCGATCCAGCCTGATTCTTTCTTCCCTCCTGGTCGGTGCCGCCTCTGCCGCGCAGCAGTCGGCGGTCATCACCTTGGTCATGCCGGTGGGTGCGCGCCAGTTGGGAATGGGCGAGACCTCCACGGCCTTGGCCGACGATGTCTTCGCCACCTTCTGGAACCCCGCGGGCCTCGCGTTCGGACCACTGGCCGACGAATGGGAGTCCAGCATCGGCCAGGCCGACCTCCCGGGAACCCCGACCGCACTCACCGCCGTTCCCCGGGCATCGCTGTTCGATCGAGGGGAAGTCTGGATGGCCGCGGGTCCCTCGCTGTTCCGCTGGGACGGGAAGAGCTGGACGCGCGGGCATCGAGTGGGACTCGAGCAGGGGGAACGCATGGAGGCGGTGGTCCGCCGGTACCTGGGAAACCTCTGGCCTCTGGACACCTCCGCCCAGAATACCTTGCTCGATTCCGTGGCTCGCGCCTCGGGGATTCCCGATCGCTCCCGGGAATCCGAACTGGTCGAATTGGTGCTGCCTTGGTCGATGGTGGTGCACGACACCGTCCGTTGCATCGCCGTGGATGCCACCAACAAAGTCTGGCTCGGCACCGACGATGGTCTGTTCCGCTACGATGGCCGTTCCTGGAGGATCTGGAAGGATTCGGCCTCGGGCCTTCCGTCCAACCGGGTTTCCGCGCTGGCTCCTTCCGGGGCGGCCCTGTGGATCGGCACCGACAACGGTCTGGTGCGGTTGCGTCAGAAGGAGGACGCCTTCGAATTCCGTCGGTTCGGGGAATCTTTCGGCTTGGGAAGCCAGGACATCCGTGCCCTTGCCGTCGAAGGGGCCAACAAGACCCTTTGGGTCGGAACATCCGCAGGTGTCTCCCGACTGGAAATCACCCGGGAGGCCTCCACCTGGAAGCCCTGGACCAGTGCCGATGGAATCCTGTCCGACACGGCCCTCGCGGTGGCGGTCGACGCCAAAGGCGGGGCCTGGTTCGCCCATCCGTCGGGTGTGTCCCATTGGAACGGACGCAATTGGGAGCGCTTGGTCATCCAGGATGTGGTGGTCCACGGAGTCGCCGTGGATGCCAAGGGGAAGGTATGGATCAGCACCGACAAAGGCGCTTGGCAGTACGCCCCCCCGAAATCGGGTCTGGTCGACACGACGGGTGCCGGCGACCAAGGCAAGTGGAGGCATTTCCACTCGAACAATGGCCTCGGAGCCAACGATGCTTCCTTGGTCTCCACCCAAGGGAACGATCTGTGGATCTCGACCTCGGGGGGCGTCGTGCGGGCCCGCAAGGCCAAGGGACAGATGGGCCTGTTCTACGAAACCCTGCTTCCGGCCTTGAACCTCAAGGATCTGTACCACATGTACGGGGCCGTGACTTGGCCGGTGGAGGAATGGGGAACCTTCGGTGGGTACATGAATTTCATCTCCTTCGGCGAGAATGAAATCACCGACCAGAACGATTCCACCCAGGTCTTCAACTCCTACGAGATGGTCGGCGCCTTCAGTTACGGCACCCGGCTCAGCAGGGACTGGGGCCTGGGGACCAACTTCAAGCTGATCCATTCCTCGTTGGCTCCCGGAATCACCGTCGATGGCCAGACCGAAGACGGGACCGCCACCAGCTACGCCTTCGACGTCTCGGTGCTTCGCAAGAATCTGCTGCTTCCCGGGTTTTCCCTGGGCATGGCGATCATGAACATGGGGCCAGGGGTGTTCTACATCGATCGCGACCAGACCGACCCCATCCCCCTCACCTGGAAGCTGGGATTGTCCTATCGGGCCTTCAAGACCGCCAACCATGGTCTGACCCTCGCCGCGGACTATTCGCGGGAAACCGTGTCCCGCGACGAAGACGGGCGGTCGCGCAATTTCCTCCAGGGCGTGTACTACGGAATCGCCGAACCATGGGGGGAAGGACAAGCACCGGCCAATTCCGGTTGGGGAGACATCCTCCAGAAGAACCTCGAGGAATCCATCTACAACATGGGATTCGAGTACAACTACTCGAACCTGCTCTCGTTGCGAAGCGGCCTGTTGTTCGATCCCGGTGGCTATCGACAGGAGATGGACATCGGCGTCGGCGTGACCGTGTCGGACATTCTCCAGTTCGATTACGCCTACATCAAGGAGGTCGCCTTGATCGGAACCCAACCCGCCGGAGTTCGCGAGGGACAATCCCGCTTCTCCATGAACCTCCTCTTCTGAAGAAACGGGACCCCATGAATTCCACCGCCGTTCGATCGACCATGGCCCTCGGATTGGCCGCCATACTCCTCGGAGCCTGCTCCGATGTGATGTCGGCCTTGAACATCTTCCTGGTGAAATTCTTCTACGGGGGGGGAGGGCTGGCCAGCCTGATCTTGCCGCAGGAGATTCGCTACGCGGCGACGGCCTATTCCAATCCCACCTCCGTGGCGGGTCTCAACGCCATTTCCGAGCTGGTGAAGCGGGGAATTTCCACCACGCCGTCCGGATTGCTCGCTCATTTCAAGGATCCCAATCTCTACGGGATGAACCTGGCGTTCGGATTGGGTGCCGACAATTCCGGCAACAACGACAAGGCCTCCTTTCCGGCGGCGGCCGGCCTGAACCTGTTTGTGCAGGAACGTTCGAATGCCAACAAGATCACCACCGGTCTGCAACCCTTCTCCGTTGCCGGAGGGAAGGTGGACACCATTCCCGTGAGCATCCCCGTGACCTTGGCCGCACTGCCGAGCTCCACGTTCCAGAGCATGCTCAAAGGGGACGCGATTCCCTATTGGGTGTCGGGCAGTCTCGGTTTCGAGCTCAAATCCCCCACCGGGGAGGTCCTCTCCACGCACAACACGGAGATGGATCTTGCCACCGAGAACATCGAGACCCGTCCCGACGATCAAACCGTGAAATCCTTCCTGACCCTGGTGGCGAACGCTTTCTAAGGGCGCTCTCCCGGTCCGGAACCGGAGTCCTCGCAGGAGCGGGGAAGAAACGAAGGCCTGTCTCCCTGAACGGAAGGCGGGCCTTTTTCACATCCGTTGCAGGAGCGGGGGAGCCAGCTTGTGCTATTCCGGGGACGGCTCGAGGTCAAAGCGGCTCGACGTGATCCTGGTAGATGGCGTTGGTGCTCCCGTCGGCCAGGATTTCCAGCGCCGCCAGTCGGGCTCCGTAGGCCTGGCCGATCCCAACGTCGATGCAGAGCAGGCGACCACCCGCTCGAGAAAGGATCTGGCCCGTGGCTCGCGGATCGATGAGGAAGGTGGGCGTATGGCCGACCACCATGCGGTCGATGTTCCAGGCGGCGCAAACTTCGGCGAGTTCGCGGGTCAGCTGTTCGGGAGTCTTCTTCAGGGCGATCCGATACCAGTGCGGGCCGTCCTCGGCCATCGCGGGGGAGCGTGCATCGAGCTCGAAGTAGGGATTGATCTTGAGCATCTCGCGTCGGATGCGCTCGTTCAATTCATCCAATTCCCAGATGCAGTACCGGGGGTGGAGGCCGCCGTGCACGAACAACGTGGTCCCCACCACCAGCAAGGAGGGACGATCCACGAGCCACCGACCGACCATGCCGGTGGGTGCGAGGGCGCGGCGGAATTCGAGCCATCCCAACGGCTCCTCCTGCATGCGACCCATGTCCAGCATCGCGGCGTTGTTGAGGCCGGCCATCTGCTCGGGGGAGGGGAGTCTGGCCAGACTTTCCCGCAGGGCATCCTGGTCGAGGGCCGTCTGGGGGGCGAAATCCTGGTACTCCTGGACCGTGGTGTAGGAATGGATGTGGTGCATGCTCATGGCTTCGTGGTTTCCCAGGAGGAACTCCACGCGGCCTCCGGCTTGACGCGCTTCGCGCATCAGGCGGCGCAGCCACAAGTAGATGCGCTTGGGGTATCCTCCGCGCCCGACCACGTCTCCGGTCATCACCAGGTATGCCGAACCACCGCACCACTGGTGGGTTTCGTCGATCAGGCCGGCGAAGCGCAGGATGCGGGCCCATCCATCGAAATTACCGTGGACATCCCCGATGGCCACCAACCGGGAGGGCATCGACAGGCGGTTCGAACTGATCAGTTCCATCGAACTCCAGTGTCCCACACTCGAGCGCTTTCGGCAAGCCCCGCCAGCACCTCTCGGGAAAGCACTTTTACGTCATGACCTCGATTGCATGGAATGAACAGGAAGCCGTCCCCGCCCTTCGCGAAGCCCTCGGGTACATGGCGCGCTACCGAGGGGAGACGTTCGTGGTCAAGATCGAGAGCGGATTGGTCGAATCCCCGGTCTTTCCCGGATTGCTTCGGGATCTCGCCTCGCTCCATCGGATGGGCATCCATGTGGTGGTGGTGCCGGGGGCACGCAAGCAGATCGACGCCGTGCTGCAGACTTGGGAGATCGAATCCCAGGTCCACCAGGGGATTCGCATCACCTCGGAGGAGGCATTGCCCTTCGTGACCCTGGCCGCCTTCGATGTCTGCAACAAGATCATGTCCACCCTGGCCGAATCGGGGGTGAGCGCCTTGATCGGCAATTGGGTGAAGGCGCGAGGACTGGGCATCCTCGACGGGGTGGACTACGGTCTGACGGGCACCGTGCAAAGCCTGCGCACCGACACCCTCCGGCAGCTCCTCGCCCAGGATTTCGTGCCCATCGTCCCCAACATCGGCTGGAATGCCGTGGGCAAGCCCTACAACGTCAGCTCCTCCCAGCTGGCCATGGAGATGGCCATCCAGCTGGGGGCCAACAAGCTGTTCTTCCTGTGCGATGTGCGTCCGGACCTCGCCGACGACCTGGAGCTTCCCGAGGATGTGCACCTGCGCGAGAACGGGCTCCTGGAATCGGTGACCATGGCGCAGGCCCAGGAGCTCCTGGGCCGCAACCCGGACAGGATCCGACAGCCTTTCCGGGACTATGTGGAGCGAGGCGTCGAAGCTTGCCGCAAGGGCGTCCGGCGCACGCACATCGTCGATGGCCAGGAGGATGGTGCCTTGCTGCGGGAGGTGTTCAGCCAGGACGGGATCGGAACGATGGTGTACGCCAACGAATACGACCACATCCGTCGTGCCACCCTGACCGACGTCCAGGACATCCAGCGGTTGCAGGAACCCTATGTCAAACAGGGGGTCTTGGTTCCGCGTTCCGCCGACGTGATCGCCGCCAAGATCGCCGATTACGCGGTGTACGAGGTGGACGGTTTCGTCCAGGGCGGGGCCGCCCTGCACCTGTTCCCGGACGGATCTGCCGAAATCGCGGCCGTGGCCGTCAGCGAGCATCTGCGGCGCTGGGGAATCGGGAGGAAGCTGGTCCAGTACCTGATGGACCGCGCCCACCGACTCGGCCTCGATCGCGTCTTCCTGCTCACGACGCAGACCTCCGATTGGTTCGCGGAACTCGGATTCGTCCGCGGGGACCTGGGAGATCTTCCCCAGGAGAAGGCGGCTACTTACAGCCACCAGCGCGGGAGCCTGATCTTCGTGCGCACCTTGCGGCGCTGACCCTCCCCTCCCCTTCCCCGGGGAGGAGGAGGGAGTCTCGACCGAAACCGGCTTCGCCCCCCCCTTCGCCGGATCCGGCGGGGAGGGCCGTCGGACGGATCAGGTGGTGGGAACGCCTTTGTGCGACCAGTCCTCCAGGAGATCGTTCACACGGCTGAGAACGTCCTTCATGGTTTCCCAATCCGGAAGCAACGTGATCCGGAAGCGGTTGCGGTAGGGCACGTTGAAACTGGTGCCGGGTGCGATCAGGACATGCTTCTGTTCGAGCAGTTCGAGCGCGAATCTCTGGTCGTCGAATCCGGGGATCAGAGTCTCGTCCACCCCCAGGAAGGCGTACATCGCCCCCATGGGTTTCACCACCGACAAGTACTTGGAAGCGGTCACGGAATCGAGGATGGTGGCGCGCGTCTGCCACAGGCGGCCACCGGGACGCGTGAGGTCGTAGATGCTCTGCTTGCCGCCCAGGGCCGTCTGGACCGCCCATTGGCCGGGAACGTTGGAGCACAAACGCAGGGACGCCAGCAGCTCCAATCCCTGCAGGTATTCCTTGGCGCCGCCTTTCTCGCCGGAGAAGCTCACCCAGCCGACTCGGAAGCCGCAGGCGCGGTAGACCTTGGAGAGTCCGCCGAAGGTGGCGCACAACGTCTTCTTCACCAGGGTGGCCATGGGAACCTGCTCGGCTCCCTCGTAGAGGATCTGGTCGTAGATCTCGTCGGAGAAGACCACCAGCTGGTGCTCTTCGGCGATGCGGGCGATGCGCTCGAGGATTTCCCGAGGATAGACGGCTCCGGTGGGATTGTTGGGGTTGATCACCACGATGGCCCGGGTGCGGGGCGTGATGGAGGCCAGGATTTCGTCGGGATCGGGAAGGAAGCCGTTTTCCGGCCGGCAATGGTAGTGGATGGCCTTGCCTCCGTGCAGGATGGTGGCGGCGGTCCACAGCGGGTAGTCGGGGCTGGGCAGGAGGACTTCGTCGCCGGTTTCCAGCAGGGCGTTGAGGCACATGAGGATCAGTTCGGAAACGCCGTTCCCGATGAAGACCTCCTCGGAGGTCACATCGAGGACCCCGCGGCTCTGTTGTTGCATCACGACCGCTTCGCGGGCGGGGAAGATGCCCTTCTGGTGGCTGTAGGCGTCGGCTTCGCGAAGGTTCTCGATCATCGCCAGGCGCATGGTTTCCGGAGCGCGGAATCCGAACGCCCCGGGGTTGCCGATGTTCAGCTTCACGATCTCGTATCCGGCCTTTTCCAATTCCGCGGCGCGACGAGCGAGGGGACCTCGGATCTCGTACTTCACGTCCTGGAGACGGGAGCTGGGGCTGATGCGATGGGGCTTCATGGAAGGTGCTCCTGGTGAGGATTGAGGCGGAAATGAAGAAAAAAGGGGCTCGGCCGCCTCGGACCGAACCCCCATGTCACGGGAAAGGTTTCCGAGGTGGTCAGCCTGGAGCGGCTGCTGCGGCGGCGGCGAAGGTCGCGGGCGCGCCTGTCGCGGAAGCGAACAGGGAAAGACGGGCCTGGCGACGGACGGAGCGCATATGCGGGAAATGATACAACTCCGAGAGGCGGCGGGAAGGAATCCGTGGATCGAAATCTCCGGTTCCGGCCTGGTGCACCTTCTCAGGGCATGGCCAGGCGTCCCCGGACGATCTCCCCTCCGCTCTCGATGGTCGCGATGCACAGTCCGTGGAGTCGTGGCGCGGGAAGGCGGGAAGGGCCCGTTCCCCGCCCGTTCCAGATCTGGCGTCCACGGAGGTCGTGCAGGGAGGCCGCCCAGGGACGATCCCTCTCCGCGCGGATCTCCAGAGCTCCCGCGGAAGCCCGCACCCCGATCCCTCCTCCGGTCGGGGAAGGTCGGGACGGATTCCGACACGAATTCGCCGGGCACCACTTGTAGACGTTGATGTGCCCGCTGTAGTCCTCCTCGGCCATGAGGAGTTTCTCCCCCGTGGGCATGGTGTAGGCGTTGATCGCGTGCCAGAGATCGAACCAGCCGGAGAGGAAGTTCGTCTCCGGGCCTGGAGCGATCCACCCCAATCGACTCCCGTCGCGCAGGTCGAAGACGCTGATCTCGCCGTTGCGGCGTCCGTCCGGCCCCTTGTCGACATACCCCACGTACAGGAAGTCCTCGTCGGCGGTGAGGTTGTTGGGGAAGATGCAGGTGTCCATCACCCGGGCGTCCAGGCTCTGGCTCCAATCGGAGGGGAACTTGTAGGGAACCGTGATCCTCCAGGTCTCCTGCAAGGTGTCGTCGGCGCCCCTCTTCCCCCATCCCGGGAAAGGCTTCGCCCGTTCGCTCCAGCGGTCGTAGCGGTACACCGTGGCCAGGAGGTTCTCGTGCACTCCGGTGGCGAGGATCATGACATCCAGCGAGCGCAGGTAGCGCATGTACATCACGTACCCGTTGTTCTCGGGGCGCACCTTGAAGGGAAGATCCCACAGGCGGAGCGAATCGGGATCGTACCGGGGCACACCGTTGCGGTCCAGTCCCCCGGTGGGAAACTGGACCATGTACGGCCCCCCCGTCCACCAGATGTCCCCCGCGTCGTCGATGTCGACGGTCCGGGTGTAGGGGAAGATCAGCCGGAACTCCCGGAACTCGAAAGATTGCACCTGGCCGTCGGCGTTGTCGTCGCGCCAGACCCACCGCCGGTAGTCGTTGGTGGTATCGGGTCCCCAGACCGGACGGCGATCCAGCGCCCACACTCCCGATCCCGAATCCCGATAGGAATTGAGGACGGGCAGAAGGAGGGTGGGGATGCCGATCTCGGAATGGTCCTCGAAGCGGGTCACCACGACGTGGTTGCCGTACATGTCGTCCTGGAAGAGGAAACGCTTGCCTTCGATCCGGCGGAACCAGACGGACTCGAGGGAGTGCACGAGACGGGGATCGTCCGGATACCGGAACGGATCGACGGTCACCGCGGCGAAGCTCCAACTCGCCCCGGGCGGTTTGTCCCAGTCCATGTGGAAGCGCGTCGCGTTCTTCTGGAGGGAGCTGCCCCCGCTGTCGGGATCGGCATCCAGGGTGTTCACGAAGGCCAGGCCCAGGATCTGCCATTGGAGCGTGTCCCGAGGGGCCGACCCGGAGAAGCAGCGGATGTCGGTGCCTCCCCCGACCTGCATGGGCATCCCCGTGCATCCGACGTACAGGCGGCCCGAGGAATCCACGCCCAGTCCTCGGATGCCCCAGAATCGACGGGGTCCGGTGACACCCCGGACGGGACCTGCGAACACTCCGCCGGAATCCCCGAAGGTTCCGACCAATCTGGGGACGGAAGCGACGTCGAAGATCTTGATGTTCTGATCGGGTCCGTTTTCCGCCACCAGCAGACGACCCTGCCGATCGAAGGCGATGGCGGTGGGATCGACGAGTTGGTCGATCCGTCGGCCGTCGGAGGATTCGAGGAAGGGGAGACTGTCCCGCGGGGGAGGTCGAACCCTTCCCAGGAAGGCGCGACCCCAGAAATTGCGGATGTTCCAAGTCACTCCGCCGAAGGAGGCGCGCCGCGAAGGATGCGGGTTGGTGGAATCCTTCTCCCAATTGTAGCCCACGGGGATCCCGTCCTTGTAGGCCGCGTCGGGGTGTTGGGCTTCGTCCCAGAAGCTCTGCGTGAGGACCGTGCCGTCCGGCTTGACGACCATGTCCTCGATGAAGTTCTGGATGTGCTGGAACTGTCCTCCCCCGGAGTTCCCCGCCCAGTGGTTGACGACCCCCGGGATGGGAGGCACGGCCTGCGTGGCGAAAAGCGGGATGGACACGAGAAGCAGGGGATTGCATCGCATTCTGCTGTGGAAAGTATTCTTGCCGGAATGCTCCGCGCGGTGTCCCTGCTGGTTTTCTTTTTCCTCGTCTCCTGCGGCGATCCCTCGGGATCCGGTTCCGTGCGTCCTGGGGGGGCGGAGGGAGAGCCCCTCCCGGGAGGTGGTGTTCCCGGTCCCGATCTGCTGGATCGACGGGACGGCAGGACATACCGCACCGTCGTGGTCGGCTCCCAGGTTTGGATGGCGGAGAACCTCGGCCTCGACACCTTCGACGGTCGGTGGAGCCATTCCTGCGACGCGAGGGGGTGTGCCGCTCCGGGGCGCTTCTACACCTGGCCGATGGCGATGGCCGACACCTCGCTGGGAAACTGGTGCGACGTCTTCGCGTCGCCCCGCGGGATCTGTCCCGCGGGATGGCATCTTCCCGACTCCTCCGAATGGAACACCTTGGCGCGCGCGCTGGGCGGGGTGGATCGCGCCGGATCGCGCCTCAAATCGAGTTCGGGTTGGATGCCGCGACCGGACGGCACCTCCGGCGGCGGGAGGGAGGGCGTCGGTTTCGACGCGCGACCCGCGGGATACTGGGCCACGGGGGACCAGGGATACGGATGGTACGGAAGGACGCCGGTGGACAGCGCGTTCCTGGAAGCCGGATACCGCGCCGCGTTCTGGTCCGGCACCAATCGGACCCATTTCTCCTGCACCAGCGCCTGGGGCGCGTTCCTCTCGAACCAGGATGACGGAATCCGTCTCCTATCCGTGCCCCGGGCCACCGCGCTGTCCATTCGCTGCCTGCGCGACGCGGACACCACCGGGTCCTGATCCCGGTCCTTTCGCCTCCGGTGGACGACCAGGTTTCCTCGCCCGGGGATTCCGGAGGCGCCGAGCGGAGGCGCTTCGAGGACATCGCCCGGGGTCGGGCGGGCGGACCTCGGGCCCTCGACGCGGGCAGGGACCCGAGGAGGACGCCTCGGCGTCGTCGAGGGAGGCCGGGTGTCAGCCTCCGGGGACGGATCGGCTGCGGGCAAAACCGCAATCGGATGCCTTCGGTTCTCCCGTCGGGGAGGCATTTCGTCCCTCCCGCTTCGGGGAGTGCGGCGTTAGCTTGGAGAAATGATCTCCTTGCGACGTGGCGTGAATCTCTCCCATTGGTTGTCCCAGAGTTCCCGGCGGGGTCTCGAACGCGAGCGTTGGATCGGCGGCGCCGATTTCGCCCTGATGGCCGAGCTCGGTTTCGACCATGTCCGGCTGCCGCTCGACGAGGAACACCTCTGGGACGAATCCGGTCGTCGGGAAGGAGCCGCCTGGGAGCTTCTCGATCGGGCCCTGGATCTCGCCGCCGAGCACGGTCTGCGCGCCGTCTGCGACCTGCACATCCTGCGCTCCCACCACTTCAACCAGGCGGATGTCCCGGCCCTGTACCGCGATCCCGCCGCCCTGGACGCCTTCTGCGGATTGTGGTCCGAGCTCGGGTCCCATCTTTCCCGGAGGGATCCGGAATCTGTCGCCCTGGAGATCCTCAACGAGGCCGTCGCCCGGGATGGAGCGGATTGGAATCGCGTCGCCGCGAGGGCGTTCTCGGCGATCCGGGAAGTGGCGAAGGGGCACACGATCCTCACGGGTTCGAACTGGTACTGCATGTGCAAGACCTTCGGCGAACTGGAGATCCCCGCGGATCCCAACCAGCTCCTCACCTTCCACTTCTACAACCCGATGTGCATCACCCACTACCGGGCCTCCTGGACCGAGATCGGAGCCTGGACTGGACCCGTGGAGTACCCCGGGCTCCCCTGGCCTTTCGGCGTGCCCACCGACGTTCCGGAACCGTTGCGTTCGCGCATGGAGCAGTCGAACGTGGTTTCCGACGAATCCACGATGCTCGAGGAGATCCAACTCCCGCTGTCCCGAGCGCGGGAAACCGGACTCGGGCTCTACTGCGGAGAGTTCGGAGTCCACGACAAGGCTCCGTTGGAACTGCGCAAAGCCTGGCTGTCCGACGCGGTGGCCGTGTTCGAATCCCAGGGAATCGGCTGGGCCGTTTGGGATTGGAAGGGTGTCTTCGGAGTGGTCGACGGGGAGATGCGTCCCACCGGCATCCACGAGGCGTTGATCCCCCAGGGATGAATCGGGGCCGGAAGTTCCCCGCCGGAGGTATCTTCAGCAGTAGGCAATGGGGGCTGCCGCGCCCGCTCCCTTCCGTACCCGCAATCCCTGCAGAGCCTCATGGACACATTTTTCGCATCTCCGGAGCGGTCCGCTCCCGATCAGTTGAGGGCCTCCGTGGCTTCCCTCGAATCCGATCCCGTGGTCTCCCACCTGCTGGAATGCGTCGGAGGCCTTCTGGCCATCCTCGACGAGAATCGCCAGATCGTGGCGGTGAACAAAGGGCTCCTGGAAATCCTGGGGGTCGAGGATCCCGGCGACTGCCTCGGGCTGCGGCCCGGGGAAGCCTTCGGCTGCCAGCACGCCCACGACATGCCCGCCGGATGCGGGACCTCCCGCTGGTGTCGCTCCTGCGGGGCGGCCCTGTCCATCGTCGCCGCCCTGGGCGGACAGGAGACCGTCGAGCGGGAGTGCGCCATGGAAACCAGCTCGGGGGATCTGTTCCTGCGGGTACGGTGCAGCCCTCTGAAGGTGGGGACACGCCGATTCCTCTCGCTGTTCCTCCAGGACATCACCCGGGAGCAGCGTCTGGCGATGCTCGAGCGTGTCTTCTTCCACGACGTCAATGGATTGGTCACCGGTGTGATGGGCTACGGGGAGTTGCTCCACATCCGGGCCGACGAAACCACCCGTCCCATGGTCGAGGCCTTGCAACGGGTCTCCTCCCGGCTCGCCAACGAGATCACGCTCCAGGCCCAGCTTCTGAAAGGGAGTTCCACACCGGGGGTGGCCCGTTTCACGCGTGTGCGCGCCAAGAGCATCCTGCTGGAGCTCAGCGATGAATTCCACCAGAATCCCGTGTCGGAGGGGCGGCACATCACCTATCAGGGACATTCCCAGTCGCATCGGCTCGTGACCGATCCGGGGATCGTGATCCGCGTGTTGCGCAACATGGTGATCAACGCCCTCGAAGCCTCCGAGGTGGGGGAGGAAATCCGGGTGCTCTTCGAGGAAGGCCAGGGGCAAGTGACCTTTTCCGTGTGGAACGCGGGGGTGATCCCGGACGATGTCCAACCCCGGATCTTCCAGAGGAATTTTTCCACCAAGGCGCAGCTGGGGCGAGGCCTCGGAACTTGGAGCATGAAATTCTTCGGCGAGGACATCCTGCGCGGCGAGGTTGGATTCACCAGTCAGAAGGGGGAGGGGACGGTCTTTTCCCTCACTCTCCCCATCCACGGAGTCCCGCAGAGCTGATCCCTACTGGGGATCGCCTTCCTGCACGGGATGTTTCCATCGGCAGGCGGGGCAGATGATCCAGCGGGGCAGTTTGGTGGCCCCCCAGGATCCGATCAACGAGACCAGGCAAGCCGCCAAGGCCTGGGCCTCCATTCCCGCCTGGTGGAACAGCCAGGCGTTCCACACCATGGCCACGAGCACAGCCCACAGCAGCGGACCGGCTCCACGGACGGGAGCATGCCCTTCCCAGCCACAATTCGGGCAGACGAAGCGCCGCTTCTTGAGGATCACTCGGGAATCCCTCGCGAGGGCGAGAGGGGAAACGAGCGCGGAGCCTCGGAGGAATCCCCGGCTCCCCGCGTTCCCCTTGGACAACAGGAAGGCTTGCGGATCCAGGCGCCCGCGACAGCAGTCCGTCCGAAATGTCCGGGAGCGGAATATCGAGTCATGTCCAGGAGCCTTCCGAAGGCGCGGCAGGGAGGAGCCCTGCCGCGGAGCGATCAGCCGTTGGACTTCTCGAAGTCGCGCATGGCTTCGATCATGGCGTCGATGCCGGCTTCGGGCATGGCGTTGTAGATCGAAGCGCGGAAGCCGCCGACGGAACGGTGGCCGGTGAAGTCGACCATCCCGCGGGACAGGCAGAGCTTCTTGAACGGATCCTCGTGTTCCTTGTTCAGCGGAACGAAGCACACGTTCATCCGGGAGCGATCCTCCACCGCGACGGTCCCCTGGAAGAGGGGGTTGCGGTCGATTTCCGCGTACAGCTTCGCCGCCTTGGCGTCGTTGATCTTCTGGATGCCGGGAATGCCGCCTTGGCCTTCGAGCCACTCCAGGACCAGGTCGAGGACGAAGATCCCGAAGGCCGGGGGCGTGTTGAACATGCTCCCGGCATCGATGTGGGTGCGGTAGTCGGCCATGGTGGGAATCGCCCGGTCGGTCTTGCCGAGAAGGTCCTTGCGGACGATCACCACGGTGACTCCCGAGGGGCCGAGGTTCTTCTGGGCTCCAGCGTAGATGACGCCGAATTTCTCGACATCGATCACGCGCGAGCAGATGTCGGAGCTCATGTCGGAGACCAGGGGGATTCCGACGTCGGGGAACTCGTGCACCTGCGTGCCGAAGATGGTGTTGTTGGAGGTGATGTGGAGGTACTTGGCCCCTTCCGTCACCTGGAGGTTCCTGGGAACGGAACGGTAGGTGCCATCGGCTTCCTTGGTGGAGGCGATGACATTGATCTTGCCGAAGTGCTTGGCTTCCTTGATGGCCTTGGAGGCCCAGGTGCCGGTGTCGGTGTAATCGGCGACATCGCCGGAAGCCAGGAGGTTCTGGGGAACCTGGGCGAACTGGGTGCTGGCGCCGCCCTGCAGGAACAGGACCGCGTAAGCTTCGGGAATGCCCATCAGCTTGCGCAGACGCGCCTCCGCGGAGGCGACGACCGGCTCGTAGAGCTTGGAACGATGGGAACATTCCAGGACACCGATGCCGGATCCCTTGAAGTCGAGGATGGCCGCGGCGGCTTTTTCGACGACAGGGCGAGGCAGGATGGCTGGGCCCGAGCTGAAGTTCCATGTGGTCATGGCTGCACGTCTCCGTAGGTGGCGATGGCTGTGGTGGTGATGCCGCCCCGTGCGTTGAAGATTCCTCGAACCTCCATCCACACCGGCTTGCAGGCGTTGGCAAGATCCCGAACGAGAAGGTTCACGACGTGTTCGTGGAAAACCCCCTGGGACCGGAAAAAGAGCAAATACTCCTTGAAACTCTTGAGTTCAAGGCAAAGTTCGTTGGGACGATACCGGATTTCCAGCGTCGCGAAGTCCGGAAGCCCGGTCTTGGGACACACGCAGGTGAACTCCGAGGTTTCGATGCGCAGGACCGTGGCCGAGCCCGGGAACTGGAATTTCCAGGTTTCGATTTCCGGAGTCTGGAGCGTCGGGATGTGGTCCTGGCGTCCCTCGTAGGAGCTGTCGGTCGGAGATAAGAGGCTCATGGCGTCTCCTGAAGGGGGTGGGCGACGATCGATCCGAAGCGACCCTCGAGGTTTCCGGTCGGCGATGGATCCAGGACGGAGACGATGATCGCCAATGCCTGGTGTCGCGGCGCGAAACCCCAGAGGTGGATGAAATCCTTCCAGACATCGACGCGTTCGGTGACGAGGCTGTCGATGGGATCGCGGACATCTCGCAGGGCGATCACCTTTGGATGCCAATTGTCCCGGGAAGCCCAAGAGCTGCCTCGGTCGTGCCGCGCACTCCAGATGTACCGGACCGTCTTGTGGAACCCGAAGGCCGAAGCCAGGGTGACATCCACGGCGAGCACGGCCGAAGGAGATCTGTTGCGGGAGAAGAGGGAGCTGTCGACCTTCCTCCCTGGACTCCAGGTCCAGGTCAGGATCGGATGGGACTCCGCATCCCAGCGGACCTTGCGGCGCCAGCGATTGGCCTTGCCATCCTGCGAGGAGATCACCAGCAACGGAGTGGAGTCGGGGAACTCCAGGCGCGGAGGAGGGACGAGGTGGGCATCGGCCCGGCGACACTTCCACCCGTCGAGGTCTTCGGACAATCCGGACAGGTCGAGCGCATCGGGCTGGCCCGGGACGGCGTCCGGGAAATGCCAGTCGCAGCCGACGAGAACGAGCAGCAGGCCCAGGCCCGCCGCCGGAAGGGCTCGGAGAGCGAGCCATGGCCGGTGGGATGGAGCGTGCATGGTGTTTTCCAGAAGAGGTGCCACCCGGATTCGAACCGGGGAATCACGGTTTTGCAGACCGTTCCCTTACCACTTGGGTATGGCACCGAAGATCCGAAAAGGTAATGCATCCTCGACGGATCTGGTAGGGCACCCGCGATCGGGACCGGTGCGGAATGTCCTTCGGGGGATCGGAAAACCCACCAACCGACCCCGTGGAGGAGGATGGAGCGTTCCGATCCCGGGTGGGCCCTGGGCGACGAGACCGCAGGTGCGAACCGGCGGTGGGGCAACAAACCCTGGACGGGTCGGGGCGATCCAGGTCACTTTTCCTGGGGTGGGGAGCTGGAGGTCGTCGACAGAGCCCGCGCGCGACGAAGGAGCACATGTCCGAGAATTCGACGAAGCCGATCGCCATCGCGACCACCGAGGCCCAGCGCGGCCTGCTCGCGCTCGCGGCGGCCCATCCCGGAACCTGTGCGCTGAATCTGGGCTTGCTTCTCCCGCTTCCGCGCGCGCGATGGCGGGACACCCAGGAGTGCCGGTCCGAGGTCCTGAAGGTGGTGCGATCGGATCCGCGTCTTTCCGGCTCGTTCTCGCCCGACGGGAAATGGTGGACCCCCCGTCCTGCCCCCGAGGACATCGTCCATTCCGAAACGGTCGCGGATCCGGAGGAACTCGCCCGCCTCGCCGCTCGATTCGTTGCGATTCCGGTGCATCCCATGAAGGATCCCTTGCTCGCGATCCTGGTCGTCGAGGCGGGGAAGGGGGGGCTGCATCTGGTGGTGCGCGCGCACCATGCCCTGATGGACGGCTGGGGGCTCTCGCGGTTCGTGCGTCGCATCCTGGAGGGGGATCTTCCCCCGCCGGTTCCGGAAGCTCCGCGGGACCCCGTGCGACTTCGGCGCGATCTCGACTGGTGGATGGAGCGGCTTCCCCTCGATCCCGTGCCCGGGACCGTTCGAGATCTCCCGCCCCGGGCGCGACGCTCCCGCTTCCCCCTCGATCCGGGGAGCTCGGGGGTCGAGGACGTGCCGGCCCTCCTGGCTCTCGTCCTCGGGCGGCATTCCCGGAAGGACGGAATTTGTCTTGGCGTCCTGTCCCACGGAAGGCGGGGCGGGCGACGCGGGGACCTCGCCCCCCATGTGGACCTGCTGCCGATCCACGTCGCCCCGAAGGAGGGCGCGACCCTGGCGACGTACCTCGATTCGTTCCGGGAACGGACCCGCGCGTGCCTCCGCCATGCGGTCTGCCGCAACGAGGAGCGGATGCGGGAACTGCGCCGGCGAGGCGTGGAAGGCCGGGTCTGGTCGGCGATCTACTCCTTCCATCCCTCCTCGTTCTCGCCCGCCTCCGGATTGGATGCCGCGGAATGCTGGGTGTTTCCGGGAGAGGCCCTGGAGCCCTTGTCGTTCCATCTCGTGCAGCACGCCGGCGGTGGATGCTCCCTGCTGGTCGATTGGAGCACGGACCGTTTCCAGGAACGGGAGATCGAAGGGATGGTCTCGGTGTTGCGCCATCTCCTGGAATCCAAACCCAGGCAGGCGGCGATTCCCTTGCGGGATCTCCGCTACCTGCCCGAAGGGGAGGAGGCGCGGATCCTCGCCGCCGGTCGCCGTCCCGCTCCCGAGGGAAGGACCGGGCCCACCCTCTGGCATTCCCTGCGGGGATGGGCCGGGCGCGATCCCGAAAGCCCCTCCATCCGATGGACGGGAGGGCTCTGGACTCGCGGGCAACTGCTCGATCGCGTGGAGTCGAGGGCGTCCTGGTTGTCGGAGCTGGGGGTCGGTCCGGGGGACGTGGTGGCGGTCCTCGGGGATCCGGGTCCCGGGCGTGTCGCGGATGTTCTCGCGGTGAACCGGGCGGGGGCGGCCTTCGCTCCTCTCGACGAGACCGCGCCCGCGAGCTGGAATCGCCAAGTCGCGCGGGTCGTCGGGGCCACCCATGTCTGGGCGCCGGACGGGTCTGGAGGGCTCGAGGAGATCGGGGACGCGGTCGCGATCCCCCCTCCACCCCCGCAACTCGATCCTGGTCGGTGCAGGAGGCCGGAGGAGCCCGCGGGGTCCGCGTTGGCCTACGTGGTGGCGACCTCGGGTTCTTCGGGCCGCCCCAAAGGCGTCCAGGTGGAACACGCCTCCTGGGTCGCGCTCGCCGACGCCTGGCTGGAGGAGTACGGGTTGGGGCCGCGGGACGCGATCCTCCAACTGGCCCCTTTCTGCTTCGATGTCTTCCTCGGAGATTTGGCCAAGGCGATCGCCTGCGGCGGGGTGCTTCTTCTTCCCGCGCCTCGGGAGCGTTCGACGCCCGCGCTTCTCCTGGAGTTCGCCCGGGAGCACCGGGCCACCTTCGTGGATTCGTTGCCCGACATCGTGCTTCCCCTGGCCCGGGCGGCGATCCGGGATGGGGACTTCGGGACCCTGCGTTGGCTGGTCTCCGGGGCGAGAGCTCCGCACGCCGGGGATTTCGCGGAGATCGGGAGGAATCTGCCGGATTCCGTCCGCTTGTGCAATTCCTACGGCGTCACCGAAGCGACCGTGGATTCGACCTTGCATCGATGGAGCCCCACCGATCCCCCGTGCGGACCGATTCCCATCGGGCGGGCCTTCCCGGGCACCGGTTGCCACGTGGTCTCCTCGACGGGCCATCCGTTGCCGGATGGTTGGGTGGGGGAAATCCTGCTCGAGGGAGCGGGTGTGGCGCGCGGCTACGCGGGGGAATCGGACGATCCGCGTTTCGGGATTTCCGCCGAAGGGGTGCGCACCTACCGGACCGGCGACCTGGGCGTGCGCAACGGCGAGGGCGAGGTGGTCTGGGTCGGGCGGGAGGATGGAGAAGTCAAGCTCGGTGGAGCGCGGACCCACACCTCGGTCCTGGAGGCGCATCTGGCGGGCCTGGATTGCGTTTCGGATGTCGTGGTCGTCGCGGATGTCGCGGGCGGGAGCTCGGGATCCCCCCGCGTCGTGGCCTGGTGCGTGGGTTCGCCCGACCGCCCTTGCGACGAGACGATCGTTCGCGAGGGACTGCGGAAACACTTACCGGAGCGCATGCAGCCGGAAATCCGCATCCTGGATGCCTTGCCGCGGACGGCCTCGGGAAAACCGGATCTGGAAGCCCTGCGGAACCGGTCGACTTCGCGCGGCGGGCAACCCTTGGCGATGCTCTCGCCGGAGGGGGGGCGCTCCGTCCGGGATCGCATCGTGGACTGTCTCCGACCTTGGATCCCGCCCGAAGAGTTCGCCGATCCCCAAGCGCGTCGACGTCCCCTCTGGGCCCTGGGACTGGACTCCCTCGCGTCGTTCCAATTCCTGGATCGGCTCGCCGAGGAAGGCTGGATGGCCACGCCTTCGGACCTCCTCGCGCACCCCAGCCTCGAGGATCTGGCGCAGTTCCTGATGGGCGGCGATCCCCGTCCCCGCGCTCGCGCGGTTCCGCCACCTCGGCCGCGGGGAGCGAGGAACACCCGTCCCCCCGGTGGAGCGGTGCTGGTCACCGGCGCGACCGGATTCCTGGGACGGGAATTGGTGAAGATCCTGCTCGCGCAGGATCGCGAACTCGTCTGCCTGGGAAGGGGAGGACTCGACAGGTTGGGGGAAGGAGTCTCCCGCAGCGTGGAATGGTGGGAGGGCGATCTCGAAGATCCCCGGTGGAACCTCGAGGAGGAGTCCCGGCTGGATCGCCTTGGCGCGGTGGTCCATCTGGCCGCCAAGGTGGGATACCTGGAGGATCCTTCCACGGTCCGCAGGGTGAACGTCGAAGCCACCTCCCGATTCGCGGCGTTTTGCGCCGAGCGGGGAATTCCCTTCCTGCACGCCTCCTCGCAAAGCGTCTCCTCGCCATTGCCGGAGGGTTCGAACCCCTACGTGGATTCCAAGCGGCTGGCCGAGAAGGTGGTGGTGGAGTCCCGGGCTTGCGGGGCGATCCTGCGCATCGGAGGCTTGCTCCCCGAGCCTGGCGTGGATGTCCAGGATGCCCTGCGGGCGCGCCTGGCCACCCTCGCGCGAGTCGGCGGGGTACCCGGCGGAAACGTCGGTCGGGGATGGGGGGATGTCGCACGGGTCTCGGAGGTGGCGAAACACATCGCAGGGATCCTCTCCGTGGCCCTGCACGGGCAGCGTCCGACCCATCTGGAATGGATCCACCTGCGCGGGAGACGCTTGAACCGGGAGCTTCTGGAGGACGGTTTCGCGCGGGCGGGGCATCCCCTGGCACGCATGGATACGGCCATCTGGGAATCGCGCCTCGGCCAGCAACCCATGGGGGCTCTCCTGCTCCGGGAGCTCCGATCCAGCTCCTCGCCATCCGGCGGCGGCTTCCTGCGGAGGAAGGGCAAGGTGGTGGATGTCTCCGAAGGTGCGGAGACCGCCTTGGTGGGCCGGATCCGGCAGATCCTCGGGGAGCCCGGGGACGGGAGCCGGAACCTGTCCTGAGACCCTCCGGGTCCGTGCCGCCTCCTCCGGGAAAACCTGGGCTCACGGGGGAGATGGAGGAGCGCCTGCCCGAGGTCGTGGAGCCCCGTCGGGAATGGGGGGGGATGGGCCTTCGGGTTGGAACTTCCGAGGCCAAGAAACACGAACTCCCGCTCGTCCGACAAGACGGCGGGAGTTCCCGAACGAAACCAGCCCTTTGATGGCTGGATGAGGGATGCAGTCGAAGCGACCCGCCCCCGCTCGGCGTACGCGTGGCACGCCGACGGGGTCGTGGAGCGAGAATGCGTCCTCAGTCCGTCATCAAAGCTTGTGGATGACGGCCTTGGCGCCGAGCTCTTCCTCGATGCGCAGCAGCTGGTTGTACTTGGCCATGCGATCGGTGCGCGAGAGCGAACCGGTCTTGATCTGGCCGGCGCCGGTGCCCACCGCGAGGTCGGCGATGAAGGCGTCCTCGGTCTCGCCGGAGCGATGGGAGGAGATCACGCCGTAGCCGGCCTTCTGGGCCATCTTGATGGCGTCGAGGGTCTCGGTGACGGTGCCGATCTGGTTGACCTTGATCAGGATGGCGTTGGCGGCGCCCATCTTGATGCCCTGGGCCAGACGAACCGGGTTGGTGACGAAGAAGTCGTCGCCGACGATCTGGACCTTCTTGCCAAGGGCCTTGGTGAAGGACACGTAGCCGTCCCAATCGGACTGGTCGAGGCCGTCTTCGATCGAGTAGATGGGATACTTCTTGACCCACTCGGTGTACTTGGCGACCATCTGGGCGGTGGTGAACAGCTTGTCCGGAGCGGACTTCCAGAACTTGTAGCCCTTGCGGTCGCCTTCGTCGAACAGTTCGGAGGAGGCGCAGTCGAGGGCGATCTTGATCTGGGTGCCGGGCTTGTAACCGGCGGCCTTGATGGCCTCCATGATCACTTCGAGGGCTTCGTCGTTGGAGATGTTGGGGGCGAAGCCGCCTTCGTCGCCCACGGCGGTGACGTGCTTGCCCTTCTTCAGGATGCCCTTGAGGGTGTGGAAGATCTCGGTGATCCAGCGCAGGCCTTCGGAGTAGGACTTGGCGCCGACGGGGGCGATCATGAACTCCTGGAAGTCGATGAGGTTGTCGGCATGCTTGCCGCCGTTGATGATGTTGGCCATCGGCAGGGGCAGGGTGAAGGTCTTGTTCTTGTGCAGCTTGCCGATGTACTTCCAGAGGGACATGCCCTTGGAGGAAGCGGCGGCGCGGCAGACGGCCATGGAAACGGCCAGCATGGCGTTGGCGCCCAGGGCGCCCTTGTTCTCGGTGCCGTCGAGGGCGATCATGGCCTTGTCGATGCCCTTCTGGTCTTCCGCGTCCATGCCCTTGAGCGCCTTGGCGATCGGGCCGTTGACGTTCTCGACAGCCTTCAGCACGCCGCGACCGAGGTAGACCTTCTTGTTGCCGTCGCGCAGTTCCACGGCTTCGAACTCGCCGGTGGAGGCGCCCGAGGGGACGGCGGCGCGGCCGACGACGCCGTTGTCGAGGGTGACGTCCGCTTCGACGGTGGGGTTGCCGCGGGAGTCGAGGATCTGGCGTGCGACGATCTTCTTGATCTTGGGCATGAATGCTCTCCATTTACTGTGATTGACGGAATCTGTCACCTCGCGGCTATGCCGGAGAGATGGATCGATCAAATTGTAGATCGTTTCGCCCTCCGTCCAAAGGGCTTTGCCGACCTGCAGATCCGGAATCGGGTCGGGGGCGGGGATCCCGGGGCGGGTCGGACCACTCGACTTCAAGTCCCCGAAGGGCGCACGGGAGAGTCGACGATCCAGGCGGTCGGGCGGATTCCGCGCGCCGGCCGTGGAGGGGCATCCATCCTTCCCCAGACCCAGATCTCGCAGGATCGGAAGCGGTCCGGCAGGGGACGCGTCCCCTTTCGGAGGTCCTCCGCCAGCGTCCAGGAGATCGCGATCGCCTCCACCGGGCGCGGGGGGCGCCAGCGACCGGCTTGCGCCAACAGGGAGCCATCCTCCACGATCCAACCCGTGCGGGCCGTCGGTGCCAGATTCTGCGCGATCTCGATGGCGCGTTGGTCGAAACTGGTGAGGATCGAGGCGCGGGAGATGCTCCCCCTCCGCAGCGCGGACTCGAACACGGGGGCGATCGCCGCGACGCAGGAGGCGCGGTACCGGTCGCCGCAGTCGGCGGGAAGTTTGATCTCCACGTCGTGGATCCCCGAAACCCGTTCCAGGATCGCTTCCAAGCGCGGAATCCTGCATGGATTTCCGCGGAAACTTCCCGCCGGAATCGCCTCCAGGTCGGCGAGGCGGAAATCGGACAGGCGTCCTTCCACGCCGGTGGTGCGAAACAGATCGTCGTCGTGAAGGAGGACGGCATGGCCGTCCCGTGTCGTCTGCACATCGTACTCCACACCGTCGGCACCCCAACTCCGCGCCAGGAGCAGACTCTCCAGCGTATTCTCCGGTGCGACGCACGGGGCTCCCCGATGCCCGATGATCCAGGGGACCCCCGCATCCGGGCCGGAGCGTGGGATCGCGGGAGGCGACGGGAGGGAGGTCATCGAGGCACCGACCGTGGAAGGATCCATTCCTCCAAGGCGGATTCCTCCGCGTCCGCGTTCCAGGGGAGGCTCCCCGAATGCGCGAGGGTGCGTATCACGGGCAGGAACGAACGACCTCGATCCGGCCGCCAGGCATCGAGGGTCCTGCGGACGACGACGTCGACCAGGGAGGTGGCCCACTCCTGGCGGACCGCGTGCAGGACCTCCGCTCCCTGGATCCTTCCCGGTCCCTGGAGACCGCAATCCCCGGCCTCGCGCAGGGAATCCTCCAGGGTGGGGGCCAGGCAGCCGTAACGCTCCAACCATCGAGCCGCGGATTCGGGCGGAAGGCGCAGGGTCTCCAGGACCCGGGCCGTTTCCACGCGATGCTCCGGTGATTCGAACGCCCCGGGAAGAAGCCTCCCCGCCGACCGCGAGACGGAGTCGGATCCCCAGAGGGGACGACAACTTTCGGCGATGGCGCGGAAGGTGGTGTATTTCCCCCCGACCAGGGCGTGCAATCCAGGGCGGATCTCCTGCCGACGATGTCGTCGGGAAGCGACCTGCAGGGATTTTCCCGGAGCGTGGGCGAGGGGGCGCACACCGCTGAACGCGGCGAACGGGCGGTGGGGGTTCCCGGGAAAGAATCGTTCGACCCAGGATTGGATGCGATCGACGGATCGTGGGAGCGGGGTCCCCTCGGCGGGAGACCAGGGATCTTCGGTGGTCCCGACGAGCGTCTGGCCCTTCCAGGGGATCACGAAGAAGATGCGGTCGCTTCCGGGTTCGGGAAGGAGCACCGCATGGCGAATTCCCCAATCCGGATAGACCAGGTGGTCGCCCCGGGACGGGCTGAGCAGCGGGTCCTCGCCCTGCAGTCCCCACCGCTGGAGCATCGCGTCGGTCCAGGGCCCGAGGCAGAGGAGGACGGTTCGAGCCCGGACATTCGAGGCGGATCGGGATCGATCGACCTGGAGGAGCCACGAACCGTCGGGTTGCATCGAAAGACCTTCGACCCTGGTGCGGGGGCGCAGCGCACACCCCAGGGATCGCGCATCGGAAAGCACCGCCAGGCACAGGCGCGCGTCGTCCATCACCGCATCCGTGTAGCGGAAACCCGATCGAAGTCCATCGGGTCGGATGCCTGGCAACAGCGCCTCGATCTCGCTTTGTGACAGGGGGAGATGGGGACGGATTCCGCGCGGCCACGCCAGGGCGTCGTAGAGATGGAGGCCCCAGTTCGTCGAGAGGCTCCCGTGGCGACTCTCGGGAAGCAAGGGAAGCACGAAGTCCAGCGGTTGGACGAGATGGTTGGCCGTTCGCAGCAGGTCGGCTCGCTCCCGCACGGATTCGCGGACCAGCCCCCATTCGAACTGCTCGAGGTAGCGCAGTCCCCCGTGGACGAGCTTCGAGGAGCTTCCGCTGGTGGCGCCGGCGAAATCCCCGGCCTCCAGAAGGACGACGGACCGTCCATCCAGACTGGCCTCGCGGGCGCAGGCGGCCCCGAGGATCCCCCCTCCGATCACGGCCAGATCGAACGACTCCATCATGGGTGGAATTGTCGCATGTTCGCGCTCGGACGGAGGGGGAGGACACGGGGACGACCCCATGAAAAAGGCCGCCCTCCGGGATCGGAGAACGGCCTCGGGATCCATCTGGATTCGAAGGGGTTACTTCGCCTTGGGAATCACGGGGCCGAGACCCTGGCCCACCGGGGCCGGGGCGTCGAAGAGTTCGGGTTCGCGGTAGGCCGCGTCGATGACTTCCACCTTGTACTTCTTGATCAGGGCACGGTAGAAGTTGGGGACCATGGTCTCGGCGCGCTGGGCCTTCAGCATGTTCTCGATGGTGGGACGCAGGCTGTCGAGGGAGGGCGCGGCGCCGACCTTGCGATCCGCCAGACGGATGATGTGCCATCCGAACTGGGAGCGGACCGGGGCGGAGGTCTCGCCGGGCTTCATGGTGGAGAGCGCCTGGGCGAATTCGGGAACCATTTCGGAAGGATTGAACCAGCCGAGATCGCCACCCTGGCCCTTGGAGCCCGGGTCGTCGGATTCCGCGCGCGCCAGAGTCGCGAAGTCGGTGCCCTTGGCGAGGCGGTCGGCGATCTGGAGGATCTTCGCGTGCGCCTTGGCGGTGTCGTCTCCGGGCTTGGCCAGCTTCAGGATGTGGCTGGCCTTGACCTTGCCGGTCTCGCCGAGGTGATCCTTGTTGGCCTTGTAGAAGGAATCCACCGAGGCGGAATCGATCTTCAGGGAATCGGCGAGGCCGGCTTCCAGGGCGTCGGAGGAGGCCAGCTGGGTGCGGATCTTCTGCTTGAGGGATTCCGGGGAGTCTCCCACCTGCAGCATGGCCTGGGCGAAGGCGGCCGAATCCTTGTACTGGGAACGGAAGGTGTCGAACAGGCTGTCGACACGGCGGGGTTCGACCTCGATCTTGAGGCGGGAAGCCTCGAGGGCCATGAGGTGCTGCAGCAGCAGCTGGGCGGCGATGCGGCGGCGCATCGGTGCGGCGAGATTGTCGAAGGTCTGGCCCGACTGCATGGCCTGCTGGGCGATTTGCATGGTCATCGGTTGCAACATCTGCTCGACCTGTCCGCGGGTGATCCCGAGGGTGTCGACCCCGAGGACCACGGCGGTGGTGTCGCCGGCGGGGCGCTTGTACTTGGTCGAGGAAGCGGCATTGCCGGCTCCGGACCGGCAGGCGGTCGCCAGAAGAATCAATGGGAGCAGGGTGAGATGGATACGCACAGGTGGTTCCTTCCTGGATGTTCGATGGTCCGACGACAAGGTCGCTTCGGGCGCCTGCCCCTGGCGAGACCACGCGAAGGGGAGTGGAGGGAGAAGGTACTCATCTTGAGAACATTTCCGCCAATTGGTCCGGGGAGTCGAGGGTGCGGATCGGGGGGGCGACCTATATTCCAAGTTGAACCAGGAGCTCCTCATATGATCCTCCGTACCATCCTTCCCGTTCTGATGCTGGTCCTGAGCCTGCACGCGGCTCCGACCCAGAACAACCTGATTTCCCGCGCCGGGGAAGTCCCGGTTTGGCTGTCTCCCGATCGCCAGCCCGGAGAGGAGCCGCTCTACCGCGCTCCCGCCGAGGAGTTGCTCCTCAAGCAGGACACCAAAGGCGACATGATCCAGGTGCGCACCCGCATGGGGGCGGTCGGCTGGGTGGAGGCCTCCAAGGTGCGGGAGTTCGTGGCCGAAACGGGAACCACCGTCGATCTCGGCCAAGGGACGGTCCAGGGATACCTCGACAATCCCAATGCGATCTACATCCTCACCGACGAGAGCAAGATTCCTCCCGAGGGTTTCTCGATCATGCGCGATATGACCGCCTTCGTGCTCGACGACAACATCGATCGCGAGACCTTGGAGCGTCGCAACGAGGAAAATTTCTGATCCGATGGGTTTCGCGCGCGACCTCGACCTCGTGATCGTGCCAGGAGTCGGGGATTCCGGACCGGGCCATTGGCAAACTCTCTGGGAAACCGAATCCCCCCGGGCCAAACGGGTGGTCCAGGACGATTGGAGTCTGTCTTCCCGCGGAGATTGGGTGGCGAGGCTTCAATCGGTGATGGCGGACCAAGCTGGCCCTTGCGTCCTCGTCGGTCATAGTGCCGGAGCGGTGACCATCGTGCATTGGGCCCAGCAGCCGGGAAGTCTCGTGGAACGGGTGCAGGGTGCATTCCTGGTGGCTCCACCGGATTTCGATGCCCCTCTTCCGGAGGGGTTTCCCCGGCCCGGAACGGTCGCGGAACTGGGGTGGTCGCCCCTTCCCCTTTCACCCCTGCCGTTCCCCACGTGCCTGGTGGCCAGCAGCAACGACCCCTTCGATCCGCACTTTCGAAGTCCCGCGCTCGCCCGGAGCTGGAAGGCCGTCTTCCGCCATGCGGGAGCCCTCGGACACATCAACCTTGCCGCGGGATTCGGGCCCTGGGAGCAGGGGCGAGCCTGGTTCGAGGAATTTTGTCGGGATCTGGTTCCCGAACGTTGATGCGATGGGCCGAACGGATCGTTCCTTGGGGGCCATAGCGGATCTGGGGAGGCGGAAGACCTGACGGCCTCTTCTCCTCGGATGGGGCGACGCCGACCCGCCTGCGGAGGAGGGGCATCCGGATCGGATGCGACGGGGCGCAGGTATCGGTAGACCTGGAAACGAAAAAGCCGCATCCGGCGGTGGCGAATGCGGCCTGACTCGATGGATTTCCCGTCCGGACCCCCCCACAGGGGGCCGAAAGGAGAGAATCAGTTGTTCTCGTTGTTGCGGAACTCGGTGGCTTCGCGATCCATGTTTCCTTGGATGGCATCGACGAAGGAACGATCGAGCTGGATGCCGCCCATGGCGTTGGATTCTTCCTGCAAGATGTACACGGCCTGGGGATTGTCGATGTAACCCTCGATCTTGCCCGAACCGAGGTCCATGGATGCACCCTGCGACTGGTTGAATTCCTTGAGAAGTTTGGACTCGGCCCAAAGCTCCTGACCATCCTTGGTGCGCACCTGGGTCATTCCGCCCTTGCGGGAGACTTCGGTGAAGGTCTCGGTCGAGGAGGCCTTGTAGACAGCGGCCTCGTTCACGGCACGCTTCTGGTTGGCATAGAGGGGAACCTCTCCGCCGTTGGAAATGAGCTGCTTGGCCATGGTGGCCGAAGCGGTGAGAAGAAGAGCAAGCAGGAAAGCGCGACGCATGAGAGGTCCTCCAGCGAGGAGACGAGACGTGGAACCACCCCAATCTAGGGATCAGATCGCCTCCGCGCAACGGGTTTTCACACCTTCGAGAAACACCACGACCCTCGGAAGGTGCGAGATCGTCGACGCGGAGGCCGGGAATCAGCGATTTTCGTTGTTGGCGACTTCCATGGCTTCGCGGACCAGGTTTCCGGGAGGGGAAAGCAGGAGGTCGCGATCGAGTCGGATGGACGAGAGTTCGATGGTGGGCGCGCCGTCGACGCGGATCGTGGTCGTCGAAGCTGTGGATTTGGCTTTCACCAGGATGGTTCCGCCGGTCACGGAAGTTCCTTCCGAGGTGGCTGGAGTGGCCGTGGTGATCTCGGGGACCAAGGGGGTGGCGTGGACGGCACCGACGAGCAAAGCCGCAACGAAAAGGGGTGCGAGTTTCATGGGGACATCCTCCTATGGTGGGTTGCGAGGCGGGGAGACCATCCTCGTTTCCTTGAATGTATCCGAGGTCGGTCCGAGGGACCTTGCAATGGATCCGAATTCGTTTCCCGTCCGAATTTTTCTTGGAATGTTCCATTCTGGAGGGGAGGTCGGTGCAGGGGCGATGGAGCGGAAGGTCGATCCCCGAGGAGGGATGTACCTTGCACCCCTGCTTATGATGAACACCGAAACATCCAAGGATTCCTTGGTCCGTTGGCTGGATCGCGAGGCCACCCTGCGCATCGTGGCCACGGACGCGACGCACACGACTCGCGCGCTCTGCCTGCTCCACGACCTCGAAGGGGAGACCGCCCGAACGTTCGCGCGCGCGGTCCTCGGAGGTCTGCTCCTGGCATCGGACCTGAAGTCGTTCCAGACCCTTTCGTTGCAGATCGAGATCGCCGACCGGGTGTACCACATCGATGCCACCGGCGAAGCGCTGGTGCGCGCCATGGTGACCCGTCGGGCGCACGAAACCCCGGTTTCCCGACTGGCCCTTCGTCGGTTCGGGCAGAAGGGCATGCTGTACCAGTCCGTGGTGGACATCCCCTCGCAGGACATCGCCGGGGTGTTCGAAGGGTTCGTCCTGCAATCGGACCAGCAGGTCATGCGCGCGTGCCTGGAATGCGAGCTCGACCCCCAGGGGCTTCCCGTCGGTGTCCAGGGAGCCCTGGTCCGCGGATTCCCGGACACTCCCGCGGGTGCCCTGCAGGCCTTGATCGCGCGTTGGGACCTGCGCGTCGGATGGAAAGTGGACGACCCCGCGGCGGGCCTCGACGACCGTACCTGGGATCGGTTGTCCCATCAGGCGGTGGAGCACCATTGCCCGTGTTCCCGCGAACGGGCGTTGGGCTCGGTGCGGGCCTTGGGAGACGTCGCGCTCCGAGAGGCCGCTTCCAAGGGGGAACCCATGGAGGTCGTGTGCGATTTCTGTCGGAGCGTCTACAGCTTCGGACCGGCCGAGTTCGCTCCCGAGTCGGCCGGCTGATCGGAGAGCAGCGCGTTCCAATCGACCTCCAGAGCCTGGCGGATGCGATCGAGCGTCCCCACTTTCGGTTCGCGTGAACCGGCGAGGATGCGGGAAACGGTGCTCTTGTCGATGCCGTTCTCGTGGGCGAAAAGTTCGAAGGACCGATAACCAGCTTGATGGATGAGCTGGATGATGTTCTTGCGCAGGTTCCCCTGCAGCGGTTTCGGGTGCATGACCAGGTTCCTGGGGCGAGGTGGAAGGCGTCCTGGAGGAAGCGACGGAGGAATTGTCCGGGTGCCGCGCGTTCGCGGTCCACCCGGTATGTCGAAAGAATAGGCTTCGTTCCCGGATCGTGGTTGCCAATCGGCAACCGGGCCTCGTCGGCAAGGGATCATCCAAGGAACCTCCATCGATTCCTTGTCTTTGCAACTCCTGGATTCATTGGGGTTTTTGGAAACTTTCCAGATCGATTCCCGAGGGGTGCGTGCCAGGGGTATTTTTCTGCGATGTTCTCTCCGACCCACCGTCCTCGCCGCAATCGCCGCAACGCCTCCATTCGAACTCTGGTCCAGGAAACCGTCCTGAGGCCGGAGCATCTCGTGATGCCGTGTTTCGTGCAGGAGGGGGAGAATCAATCCACCCCCATCGAAGCCCTGCCGGGGTGCTTCCGCCATACCATCGACCGTCTGATCGAGGCCGTGCGCCAATGGCAGGAGCTGGGCATCCGGGCGGTGGCCTTGTTTCCCGTGACGCCGCCGGAGCTCAAGACCTCCGACGCCCGGGCGGCCCTCGATCCGCAGGGGCTGGTGCCCACCACGGTGCGCGCGCTCAAGTCGGCTTGCCCCGAGGTGCTGGTGATCACCGACGTCGCCCTGGATCCCTTCACCGACCATGGCCACGATGGGCTGATGTCCACCGACGGGCGCATCCTCAACGACGAAACCGTGGCCCATCTCGCCCGGATGGCCCTGGTGCACGCGCAAGCCGGGGCGGACCTCGTGGCTCCGTCGGACATGATGGACGGTCGGGTCGGGGCCATCCGCGAAGCTCTCGATGGACAGGGGTTCATCGACACCGGGATCCTCGCCTATTCGGCCAAATACGCCTCGGCTTTCTACGGGCCGTTCCGGTTCGCCCTCGATTCGGCTCCTGGCCAGGGGGACAAGAAGACCTACCAGATGGATCCCGCCAATCGCCGCGAAGCACGTCGCGAAGCGGAATTGGACGAATGGGAGGGGGCGGACATCCTGATGGTCAAGCCGGGGTTGCCCTATCTCGATGTGCTCGCGGATTTGCGGGAACGGACCTCCCTTCCCTTGGCGGCCTACCATGTCTCCGGCGAATTCGCCATGCTGAAGGCCGCTTCGGAGAAAGGGTGGATCGATTATGATCGGTGCCTCCTCGAAAGCCTCCTGGCCTTTCGTCGGGCCGGTGCCGATTTCATCCTGACCTACGGCGCGGCCGACGCCGCGAAATTGCTGCGCTGAAGGCTCCTGCGCCCCCTGGTCGGAGGAGAGCGGATCATTCCGCAACGTTTTGTCGAGGATTCCCTCTTCCCTTTCGAGTCGGGGAAGGGTACTCTGGAGGCATCATGAGCCAGGAATATCCCCTCAAGGGGTGCAGCATCCTTCTGGTCGAGGACGATCCCGGAGTCCTCGAACTGGTCAACCTGATCCTCACCGAAGCGGGGGCGACCGTGGTCGCCGTCGGCGATCCGGATGCGGCATCCTCCCTGGTGCCCTTCCCGAAGATCGACATCCTGGTGACCGATGTCGTGCTTCCGGGAAGAAGCGGGTTCCAGCTCGCCGAAGAGATCGTCGGAATGCGTCCGTCCACCAAGGTCCTGTTCATGTCGGGGTACGGCGATCCCGAAATCGGCGCGCGCGATCTTCCCACGGCGTTCGATTCGGCCCTGAAGCCGTTCCTGCCCGAGGATCTGGTCGCGAAGCTCTTCGCCCTGCGCAAGCGCTGACGCGCGAATTCTCCTCCGACACTGGGCTAAAATCGGACTCGTAGGTACTTTTTCGGGCTTCCACCATCACGAATGCCCGGGAGATTCTGCCATGTCCGTCCACGCCCTTGCCGGAAAGCCCGCACCGCGCGACCTCCTCGTGTACCTTCCCGAGCTCGTTTCGGCCTACTACACGGGCAAGCCCGATGTCTCGATTCCCGAGCAGCAGGTGTCGTTCGGGACCTCCGGCCATCGCGGATCCTCCCTCAAGACCGCCTTCAACGAGGACCACATCCTGGCCGTCACCCAGGCTCTGGTGGAGTACCGACGGGAAGAAGGGGTCACCGGTCCGGTCTTCGTCGGCATCGACACCCACGCCTTGTCGGTTCCCGCCCGCGACACCGCCCTGGAAGTGCTCGGGGCCCACGGGGTCCATGCCCTGGTGCAGACCGGCGGTGGGTTCACTCCCACCCCTGCCGTCAGCCATGCCATCCTGACGTACAACAAGGGACGCACCACCGGCCTCGCCGACGGCATCGTGATCACCCCCTCGCACAATCCACCCGCCGACGGGGGATTCAAGTACAACCCGACCAACGGCGGACCCGCCGACACCAACGTGACCAAGCGGATCCAGGATCGCGCCAACGAGATCCTGCGCAACGGCCTCAAGGAAGTCCTGCGCGTCCCCCTGGCCCGTGCCAAGGCGTCCGGCTGCGTGACGGAATTCGACTTCCTGGGATCCTACGTCGACGACCTCGGATCCATCATCGACTTCCAGCCGATCGCGTCCTCGGGATTGCGCATCGGCGTCGACCCCATGGGCGGAGCCGCGGTGAAGTACTGGGAGCCGATCGCGTCCAAGTACGGACTGAACCTCGAGGTGGTGAACCCGGTGGTCGATCCGACCTTCGGCTTCATGTGCGTCGATCGCGACGGCAAGATCCGAATGGACTGCAGCTCCCCTTGGGCCATGGCGGGGCTCGTGGCCCTGAAGGATCGGTTCGACATCGCCTTCGGCAACGACTCCGACACCGATCGACACGGGATCGTCGCGCCCTCGGTGGGGCTGCTCAATCCCAACCACTACCTCGCCGTGGCCATCCAGTACCTGTTCGGCGGGGCGCGACCGGGTTGGAAATCCGACGCGGCCATCGGCAAGACGCTGGTGAGCTCCTCCATGATCGATCGCGTGGCCGCCTCCCTGGACCGGAAACTGTCCGAAGTTCCCGTGGGCTTCAAGTGGTTCGTCGACGGCCTGGTCGACGGCTCGTTCGGGTTCGGCGGCGAGGAAAGCGCCGGAGCTTCGTTCCTGCGCAAGGACGGCTCCGTCTGGAGCACCGACAAGGACGGGATCATCCTGAATCTCCTGGCCGCGGAAATCACGGCCAAGACCGGCAAGGATCCCGGATTGCACTACAAGGATCTCGAGGCGCGCTTCGGCTCTCCGGTGTACGAACGCATCGACGCCCCCGCCGACCGCGAACAGAAGGCGAAGTTGTCCCGTCTCAGCCCCGAGGCCGTGAAGGCGACCTCGCTGGCGGGCGAGGCCATCGTGGCCAAGCTCACCAACGCCCCGGGCAACGGAGCCGCCATCGGCGGGCTCAAGGTCGCGACCGAGAACGGTTGGTTCGCCGCCCGTCCCTCCGGCACCGAGGACGTGTACAAGATCTACGCCGAGTCCTTCAAGGGAGAGGCGCATCTGCGGGCCATCCAGGACGAGGCGAAGGACATCGTCTCGGCCGCCCTGGCGTGATCCGTCCGCGAGTCGTCCTGTTCGATTTCGACGGGACGCTCGCCGATACCTTCCCGCGCGTGGAACGCCTCCTGCCGAGGCTGGCGCGGGAGCTGCGGTTCCGATGCCCTCCGTCCGGCGAGATCCGGGATCTCCGCGAGCTCCCTGTGGGTCGGATCCTGTCCAGCCTCGGGATCGCTCCCTGGAAGGTCCCGCTGGTCCTTTGGAGGGCGCGGGCGCTCCTGGCCGTCGATCCGGAACCGATCTCCCTCTTTCCGGGGATTTCCGAACTCCTGGGCATGCTCGACGCCGCGGAGGTGGAATGGGCCATCCTGACCAGCAACTCCCCGTCCCTGGTACGGACCACATTGCGGAAATCCGGAGTCCCCGAACCCGGGTGGCTCGAGGCGGGGTTGGGATTGCACAGCAAGGCGAAGCTCCTGAGGAGAATGGCGGAGAGGTTCGGGGTCGAGCGCGCAGATCTTCTGTTCGTTTCCGACGAAACCAGGGACGTGGATGCTGCCCGCAAAGCCCAGGTCCCGATGGTTTCCGTGTCCTGGGGATATTCCAGCCCTTCCGCCCTGGAGCGCGCCGGGGCTGGGGAGGTGATTGGAACCGTCGTGCAGTTGGCGGCGCGCATTCTCGCGCAACCCGTTGATCTGCAAGACGTTGGAGATGGAGTGACGAACCGGGAGTAGTCATCTAGTTTGCCTCTGGCGAGGATTCCGCGACCCTCGCTACTCACCCGGCGTCGCGGCACGTGCGTTTTCCTCCGCGAGGTTGAACCGTGAAAGCTGCTGTCCTTCTTTCCGGATGTGGATTTCTTGATGGCTCCGAGATCCAGGAATCGGTGCTCGCCCTGTTGCATCTCCAGAAGGAGGGATTCGAGGTCCAATGCTTCGCACCCTTCATGGAGCAGCACCACGTCGTCGACCACAGGATGGGCGAGGAAGTCTCGGAATTCCGCAACGTCCTGGTGGAATCGGCCAGGATTTCCCGCGGGAAGATCGAACCCCTTTCCGAACTGGATCACACGGAATTCGACTGCCTCGTGATGCCCGGAGGTTTCGGTGTCGCCAAGAACCTCACGAAATGGGCCTTCCTCGGCGCCTCGGGGGGGATCCACCCTGCGGTGAGGGACGTGGTCCGGGCCTTCGTCGCCAACCGTCGCCCCGTGCTGGCCCTGTGCATGGCGTCCACCACGGTGGCCAAGGCCATCCAATCCCTCGAGCTCAAACCCACGTTGACGGTGGGGGATCCCGCGGGGAATTCCCCCTACCCCGTGTCGGAAATTGTCGCCGCCTTGGAGTCGACCGGCGCGATCCATCTCCCGCGCGCCGCGGACGAACCCTGCGTCGACGAGGCCAACCGCATCGTCACGGTCCCCTGCTACATGATGGAAACCGACATCGTGGCGGTCGAACGGGGCATCCTGGCGGGGGTCCAGGCCACTTTGGTCCTTTCGGACGCGGCCATGGTGAGCCGCATCACCGCCGTCGAGGAGGACTCCGAGACCACCTTGGATTCCACGGCATCCCTCGTGGATGCGGAAACGGCCCCGGAGCCTCCCGCCTGAAACCAGGAAGGGGTCTCCGGAGCCGTCGGCTCCCGGGCGATGTCGTCCTCCCTCCGATCTGGACGCCGGAGGGAGGGGGACCTCAGGCCGCGAAGCGTTGCGAAGCGCGGGCCCAATCGTAGATGTCGAACAGGCTCTCGGCGTACTTGGGCCGGGCGTTGCGGTAGTCGACGTAGTAGGCGTGCTCCCAGACGTCGCAGGTGAGCAGGGGCTTGCCCGTCGAGGCGATCACGGCGTTGCCGGTCTTCTCGATGGCCAGGGTCCCGTCGGCCTTCTTGACCAGCCAGGTCCAACCGGAACCGAAGTTCCCGACGCACTCGGCGATGAACTTCTTCTTGAATTCCTCGAAGGATCCGAAGGCAGCGTCGATGGCGGCGGCCAGCTCGGCGGAGGGCTTCGATCCACCGGGGACCAGGGATTCCCAGTAGAAGGTGTGGTTCCACACCTGGGCGGCGTTGTTGTAGATGCCGGCCTTCTTGGCCTCGGGCCACTTGTCCTGGGACGCCAGCAGTTCGTCGAGGGAAAGGCCTTCCAGTCCGGTGCCTTCCAGGAGGCCGTTGAGGTTGGTCACGTAGGCCTGGTGGTGCTTGCCGTAGTGGAAGGAGATCGTCTCCTCGGAGATGATCGGAGCGAGGGCGCCGGGAGCGTAGGGAAGAGCGGGAAGTGCGTGGGCCATGGGGGTTTCCTCCGTTTGGGTTGAGAACAAGTGTCAAACCATGGTGTAACAGTATACACGAGGAGAATGCCATTTACCTCGGTCCGGCGCATGCTTTTTCAATGTCGTGTCGGGTCCTCTTTTCCGGTAACCTACCTTTGCGGCATGGCCCCTCTCGCCCCCACCGCTTTGGATGCCCACCTCAGTGTCGCCTTGGCCTTGGCGGAGGAGGCGGGGAATCTCGTCCTTTCGTTCCAACGCGATGGATTCTTCGTGAAGGACAAAGGGGTTTCCGACCTGGTGACCGAGGCGGATCTCGCCGCCGAGGATCTGATCCGGCGAGGACTGGAGCAGCGATTCCCCGAGGACGGCTTCCTCGGCGAGGAAGGCGGGGAGCGGCGGGGGACCTCCGGATTCGTCTGGGTGGTCGATCCCATCGACGGAACCGTGAACTTTTCCCGGGGAATGTCCGAATACGGGGTGAGCATCGGGCTGCGCGGTCCCGACGGGGATGCCGAGCTGGGGGTGATCCGACTTCCTGCGCTGAATCGGACCTATTGGGCCGTGCGCGGGGGAGGCGCCTTCTGCGATGGACGCCAGCTCCAGGTGAGCTCCACGGATCGGCTGGAACGCTTCGTGCTCCATGAATCGGATCTCACCCGCACGGAGGAGCCGGCGCGCTTCCTCCGCAGACAGATCAAGTCGCACTTGCCGCTCCTGGAGCGGGTCCTGCGATGGCGGGTGACGGGGGCCGCGGTGCGCGACCTCACCGAGCTGGCCGAAGGGCGGATCGACGCCTTCGCGATCGATCGATTTCACGAATGGGATGTGCTCGCCGGATGGGCCATCCTGCGCGAGGCCGGAGGCTCCATGATGGCGCCGGACGGTGGAGCGGCGACTTGCCGAAGTCCCAGCATCGTGTTCCACAACGGGACCTGTGGTGCCGAAATCGCGAGGCTCCTCACGCCTCCTCCGAAGCGCCGTTCCCAAGTCCCTGTCGACTGAGACAGATCGGCCCGGAGGCGGGACGAGGGCTGGAAACTCGAAAGCTCCTGCCGGA
Organism: Fibrobacteria bacterium; assembly: GCA_020633825.1. Taxonomy (GTDB): domain Bacteria; phylum Fibrobacterota; class Fibrobacteria; order UBA5070; family UBA5070; genus UBA5070. The sequence continues at coordinate 51,995 of JACKCV010000002.1, forward strand.
GGGGCCTCAGGCGGCTCCGAAGGAACGGGTGTCGAGGGTCATGCGACGCGTGGGGGAATCGGCGAGTCGCGGGGCTTCCGTTTCGCTGAGCGGGAAGCGGAGGATGGCTTGCGACAGCAGGGATTCGAGACTGGGGCGTCCGCCTTCCCACATGATGTCGGAGCGAACCACCAACCCCTCTCCCGAGGACTCCCACCGCATTTCGTGGCGGAACGAAGCGAACAGGGCGGCATTCAGCTGGGTGACCAGCACGCCGTCGGTGGGATCGAGGCGCTCCACGCGGCTCGTCCAGGAGGTGCGGAAGAAGCCGTGGACCAGGTCGTGGCGGGCCCACAGGTTGTCGTGGCCGAAAAGCAGGCGCAGGGACAGGGTGGGAGCCGAGGACGCGAGCGGAATGATGCACGACTCGTCGCGCAACAGCTCCAGCCAGGATTCTGGGGAACCTTGTACCAGCGTGGATTGGACAAGCCTCGGCATGGATTCCAAAGGTAAGCAATTCAGGGGTGCCCTGGGAGCTCGATGTATGGCATATTTTCCCTGTGAGCGCGTCCGTAGGCACACGACCCGGTCGAGGCGATCCGAGCCTCATCCTCGCCCTCGTTTCGAGCGCTCCCGAGAGGGAGTTGCTGGAGGGGATGGTCCTGTCCATGGGGCACGCCCTGGCGTGGTGCACCCAGGCCGAACAATTGGTGCGCATGGTCGAGACCAACCATCCCGCGGCCCTCGTCGTAGACATGGCCGACATCCGTCCCAAGGCTGTCCTCACCCTGAGGAAGGTCCTGATGGCACGTCCTTCCCTGCCCGCGCTGGTGCTGGTCGAGGCCGATGCCCGCCAGGATGCCTTGGAAGCGCATCGAAACGGAGTCTTCGCGGTGATGCGCAAGCCCTTGCGCGAAGACGAATTGCAATTCCATATCGGGCATGCCATCGCCACCTCCGCCGAGCAGTACGACCCCTCCCGCATCCGCAGGGAAGAGCGGACACTCCTCCTGGCCAACGATTTTTCGCTGATCACCCCGGTGGCGAAATCCCTGGTCGACACGACTCTCTCCCCGAGCGATTCGCGTCGGACGCAGGTCACCCTAGGGCTCATCGAAATCCTCTCCAACGCCATCGAACACGGGAATCTCGGCATCGATTTCCAGGAGAAGCGGGACGCCCTGCGGGGATCCTTCTTCTTCGACCTCGCCCAGGAGCGCGCCCACCAGTCGCCCTGGAAGGATCGCGTGGTGCGCGTGACCAGCGAAGTGCTGCCGGAACAGGGCGTCGTCCGGTACACGGTGCTCGACGAAGGCAACGGATTCGATTGGAGATCCCCCCCCGACCCCAGCGATCCGGAGAATCTCGTGGCTCGCCATGGGCGCGGACTGCTGATGGCGCGGCACTCCTTCGATCGCATCGAATTCAACGAGAAGGGGAACGAGGTGCGGCTCGAAATCGCCTTGCACCCTCCTTCTCCCACGGAGACACGATGAGTTATCAGGCCATGGCACGGCGCTGGCGCCCCAAACGCTTCGAGGAGATGGTGGGGCAGGAGCACGTGGCGAAGACCCTGCGCAACGCCCTGATTCGCGGCCATCTGCACCACGCCTTCCTGTTCACCGGGACGCGAGGTGTCGGCAAGACCACTTCGGCCCGGATCCTGGCCCGGATGCTCAACTGCCAGGAGGCGGAGGCAGAGAACCGTCCGTGCGGAATCTGTCCGTCCTGCCTGGAGATCGAGAAGGGATCCAGCATGGACGTGCTGGAGATCGACGCGGCGAGCCACACGGGGGTCGACGACGTGCGCGACCTGCGGGAGCAGCTCAAGTACGCGGCCTCCAACGGCAAGTATCGCGTGGTCATCCTCGACGAAGTCCACATGCTTTCGAAGGCGGCCTTCAACGCCCTGCTCAAGACGCTCGAGGAGCCGCCTCCCCACGTGGTGTTCATCCTCGCGACCACGGAAGTCCACAAGGTTCCCCAGACCATCCTCAGCCGCGTGCAGCGGTACGATTTCCGTCGACTGACACCGGTCCAGGTCCGTGATTGGCTCGCCCACATCAGTGCGGAGGACGGACTGACCGTCGAGCCCGAAGCGCTGGAGATCGTCGCGTTGCGCGCCGATGGTTCCATGCGGGACGGGGTGTCCCTCTTCGACCAGGTGTACGCCTACGCCGGGGAGAACATCACCGCCGAAGACGTCCGGCGCACTCTCGGCGTTCCCGATCACGCTTCGCACCAGAGGCTGCTGGAAAGTCTGCGCGACGCGCAGGTCGGAAACGCGGTCGCGGAGATCCACCGGGCCCTGGAGCGCGGGGTGGATCCCACGGAATACCTGAGAGGGTTCGGGGAGTTCCTGCGCAATGCTCTGTTCTGCCGCCTGGACGGACTTCCCGACGGGGCGCTGTCCATGCTCCCCGAGCGGCAAGCCCAGTTGAAGGAGGCGACGGCCAGCCTCCACGAGGGCGACCTGCTCCGATGGGCGCGCATGTCCGCCGACGCCTTGGGACAGATGCGCGATGCGCACCATCCCCGGCTCGTCCTGGAGATGGCCGTGGCACGAATGGCCTGTCTCGATCGGGTCGCCGACCTGCGACGTCTGGTCGCGGGCGAACCCATGCCGCCGCTCAGGCCCACCGAAGCTCGTCCGGCCGCCGAGGCGGCGTCCGCGCCTCCCCCGGCTCCCTCCGAAGTGGCGCGCACCGCTCCTGCGGAACCTCCACGCGGTCGAGGCCCCTCCTTCCAGCAGGCCGTCGCCCAGGATCCACGACTCCACAAACTCGTCGACGATTTCGACGCCACCGTTCTCTCGGAGTGAATTGCCCGTGAACATGAATGCCATGATGAAGCAGCTGCAGCAGGTCCAGAAGAAGGTGCTGTCGGCGCAGCAGGAATTGGAAACCGCGCGATTCGAGGGGGAGGCCGGCGGCGGGAAGGTCCGTGTGGTCTTGTCGGGAAAGAGCGACCTCCTCGAAGTGAAACTCGACAAGTCCGTCGTGGATCCGGAAGATGTGGAGTTGCTCGAAGATCTTCTGCTCACCGCCTTCAAACAGGCCAAGGACGAGATCCAGCAGCGCTCCGAGGCCATCATGGATTCGGTCAAGATGCCTGGGATGCCGGGAATGGGCGGTTTCCGCTAAAGAGGATTGTCGAAGTTTTTTGAAGGTTTTCGAGGAAAGAAGCCTTGCCAGGTCCGGTGATTTCCTCTAACTTTCTCCTTCCCTTCCACGGAACGGGATCACGGGTTTGTAGCTCAGCTGGTTAGAGCGTCGCTCTGATAAGGCGAAGGTCGATGGTTCGAGTCCATCCAGACCCACTTCAAAAAGCCAGGCCCTCCTGGCTTTTTGAGTATCGGGAGCCACCACTCCCGGGCTAGATTTGAGAGAGCCGAGGTCGGAAACGGCCAAAGGCAAAACGGGGACATAGCTCAGTTGGTAGAGCACCTGCTTTGCAAGCAGGACGTCTGGGGTTCGACTCCCCATGTCTCCACTTTCCGCCCCCCTCTCGGGGCGCATACTTGCTCCCCTTCCCGCTCGCCGTCCCGATGCGGACGGCTTCGGGGGCGTGTCGCGGCGTCTGCATCCCCGATAGGGGGGCGGAACCGGTTTGGGTGGATTGGCGGCGACGCTTCGCTGGCCGCGTGGGAAGGCGCAGGCTCGCGACCGGTTGGCTGGTTTGCGAATGCGTGGAAGGTCGCGCGGATTGGCGGCGACGCTTCGCTGGCCGCGTGGGAAGGCGCAGGCTCGCGACCGGTTGGCTGGTTTGCGAATGCGTGGAAGGTCGCGCGGATTGGCGGCGACGCTTCGCTGGCCGCGTGGGAAGGCGCAGGCTCGCGACCGGTTGGCTGGTTTGCGAATGCGTGGAAGGTCGCGCGGATTGGCGGCGACGCTTCGCTGGCCGCGTGGGAAGGCGCAGGCTCGCGACCGGTTGGCTGGTTTGCGAATGCGTGGAAGGTCGCGCGGATTGGCGGCGACGCTTCGCTGGCCGCGTGGGAAGGCGCAGGCTCGCGACCGGTTGGCTGGTTTGCGAATGCGTGGAAGGTCGCGCGGATTGGCGGCGACGCTTCGCTGGCCGCGTGGGAAGGCGCAGGCTCGCGACCGGTTGGCTGGTTTGCGAATGCGTGGAAGGTCGCGCGGATTGGCGGCGACGCTTCGCTGGCCGCGTGGGAAGGCGCAGGCTCGCGACCGGTTGGCTGGTTTGCGAATGCGTGGAAGGTCGCGCGGATTGGCGGCGACGCTTCGCTGGCCGCGTGGGAAGGCGCAGGCTCGCGACCGGTTGGCTGGTTTGCGAATGCGTGGAAGGTCGCGCGGATTGGCGGCGACGCTTCGCTGGCCGCGTGGGAAGGCGCAGGCTCGCGACCGGTTGGCTGGTTTGCGAATGCGTGGAAGGTCGCGCGGTATTGGCGGCGACGCTTCGCTGGCCGCGTGGGAAGGCGCAGGCTCGCGACCGGTTGGCTGGTTTGCGAATGCGTGGGAGGTCGCGCGGCATTGGCGGCGACGCTTCGCTGGCCGCGTGGGAAGGCGCAGGCTCGCGACCGGTTGGCTGGTTTGCGAATGCGGGAGGTCGCGCGGTATCGGCGGCGATGCTTCGCTGGCCGCGTGGGAAGGCGCAGGCTCGCGACCGGTTGGCTGGTTTGCGAATGCGTGGAAGGTCGCGCGGTATCGGCGGCGACTCCGCTGGTTGAGGTATCTCGAAACCTGCGGAGGGGGAGTCTGGTCGTGGGCTCGCGGCCGGGTGGTCAGTTCTTCACGCAGCGGACGGAGAGGTGAAGGGTGCGCAGGATCGAGGAGGTGGGGATCGGGTTGGTGCCATCGTTGATCCAACGGCCGATGGCGTAGTCCGGGTCGGTGGGGGAGCTTTCGGTGGTGGTCCACCAGTAGGCGTGTGTGCCTCGGTTGAGGTTGCCCGAGTTGAAGATTTCTCCCGCGGGGAGGGCTCGGAATCCGTAGGAATCGGTGCCGTTGTTCAGGCCGGTCGACCATCCTGTGGTCGATTTGTAGCGGTAGGCCGGGATGTAGGAGCCTTCGATGGTTTCCAGCTTGCTCCATTCCGCCTCGCTGGGGAGATGCCATCCGTTGGGGCACACGCCCTGCACCCCGCTGGGGACGGCGTTGGAGGTGTTGGAGGATCCCATCGCGTTGGACCAGGTGTACAGTCGTCCGTATTTCGCGCAGGAGTCGAGACTGTTGGACAGGCAGGCCCCTGAGTCGCTCCCGGGAATTCTGTAGTCGAGGTTCTGCGCCATCCAGGTCATGGCGTTGATGGACACCGTGCGGTACACGTGTCCGTCCCGCACGTCGTAAAGGGTTCCGTAGGAGGGACCGGTCTTCCAGGGAATGCCAAAGGTCGGTGGTTCCTCCGGGCGGTGGACCGAGACCTGGTAGCGAAGGCTGTCACCGTCGGGTGCGCGCACCACGATGCGGATCAACGTGGTGGATCCGTTCGAACCCAGCGGAACGCTGGCGGAATTCGTCTTGGTTCCCTGGATCCAGACGGTCGCGGTGGTGGTGTCGAGCGCCCGGGCTTCGACCTTCACGCTGGCGAAGGTCCAGGGTACCGTGTCGTGGTAGGTCAGGATCCGTGGGTCGAAAACCGGCGCGAGCCTTCGTCCGCGTCCATCCGAGAGGATCAGGGACGACAGGAGGGTGTCCTTGGGGGTGCCGACGGCCCCCTCCACACAGCGAAGGGAGTACCCGATCTCCGGCTGGATGCTGGAGAACGCCGTGAGGGATCGGTCCATGCCGACCCCGATGACGGCCGAGTCCGGCGATCCGGCGCTCGAGGTCCACCAATACGCGGACGTTCCGGTCATCCCGCCGGAAGGCCGACGACCATCCCGGCGGGCAGGGCCCGGAATCCGTGCGCGTCGGAACCGTTGGCCAGCGGGGGCCATCCGGAGACGGACTTGAGGTTGCGCGTGTGCTTGGGGTCGGTGCCGACGGAATTCGCGAGTTCCTCCCATTCCCCTTGGGTAGGTAGATGCCAGCCCGCAGGACAGAGACCCTGGACGGCTCGTGGGAGATACCGGCTCGCGACGGCGCCCGCCATGGCGGTCTTCCAGTCGTACATGCGTCCGTATTTGGTGCAGGAGTCCGCCTTGGCCCCGAGGCAGGTGCCGGAATCGGGGCTGGCCGGTTTGAAGTTCAGATTCTGGGCCATCCAGTTCTGCGAGCCGATCCGGACCGTGCGGTAGGTTTGTTTGTCCCGCGTGTCCAGCAAGGTTCCGTAGGCGATCGTGGCGTTCCAGGGAATCCCTCCGGGAGCGGTCCTGGGGGACAGCCAGGTGGTGTCCACCGTGGAGCTTGCCGCCTCGGCCAGGACCAAGGCCGAATCGTATCCCGCCAAGGAAATCCGGAAGGTGTCGGATTCCGTCCCCGCCGAACGCGCTGGGATGCCGCCTTGCGTTTCGGTCCGTGCACCGATCCCCATACCGGGGAGAATCGTCCAGGTGTGGCGGCTTCCGGCGTGCACCAGGCGCACCACCACGGGGTCCGTCATGGCTCCGAGCGAGGATACCGACCAGCTCCACCGTCCGGGACCTGCGTCTCCATCGAAGGGACGCGACAACAATCGGCCAGACAGGTCGAGGACCTCCAGGCGAAGGGCTTCGCGGTGCGGGAGTTCGAGGAAGAGGGAGCCTCCCGCGCGATCCCATCCAGCGATCGATGGGCCATCCACGGAGGTGGGCGGATCCTGGATCAGGTATCGCCCCTGCGCATCGGTGGTGGCCGACCGTCCGGACGCGGCGCGCACCAGGGCGTCTTCCAAAGGCAGGCGACTCTCGCCATCGAACACGTATCCCGTCCAGGCGGCGGCTCCTGCGAGATGGGCCGATCCCACCATCAGAGCAGCCAGGATGTGAAGATGGACTGCTGCACTCATCTCTGGCTCTTTCGAAACGGGTCCGCGAAGGAAGAGGGGGTCTGGCGAGGGGACGGAAAGCTAATCCCGCGTACGCGAAAACCCGCATGCGGCATACGTGACCTCCACCCGAGGGAAAGGGGAGGGGCCGGAGGGTACCGCTCGCGGGGAGGGGCGCTTCGCTAGCGGTGCGGTCTGCGTCCCCACCGGACAGGGGGCTTCGGAGCCGGAGTCGCGAGGTGCGAACTGGAGACCGAAGCGGGGCGTGGCGCATCCGCTCGCGCGGGATGGGCGGCCGAGGCGGTTCGGTGGCTGGCCGGACCGGGTTGTTCGGGAGGGGAGGATGGCTTGCGCGGGTCGGAAGTCGCATGGCCACCGGATCCGTCGGCTCGTGGAATCGATCTCCGTCCCTGGTCGTGTCCACCACCATCTCTTCGTCCCGAAGTGCCCCTGGATTTGCCCTCGCGAGCCATCCATTGGCGGGCGGCTTGCTCCGCTCCTCCCTCCCGGGCCTCCTGGGGAGAGGTGGTCGCGGGGGTGGCCGCCTTGCGGACCAGGCGCGCTTCGTTTTCCCTCCGGGCGTCTTCGATGGCTTCCATCACGCCGTCGAGGTCGATGAAACTCGAGGTTTCCTCGTGGATGCCGGTGAGTTCCACGTGGGGATGCAACAGACCGTTCTGGAAGAGGGACCAGATTTCCGGGGCGTACTGGAGCTCCAGGAGTTGGGGGTCGAACCGTCCGAAATACCGCGCCATGTTCTCGACGTCGCGGGTCAGCATCCTCTGGGCGTTGTTGTTCCCGACCGCGTTGACGGCTTGGGGGAGGTCGATGATGACCGGTCCGTCCGCGTCGACCAGGACGTTGAACTCGGACAGATCGCCATGGATGATCCCGGCGCACAGCATCCGCACGATCTGGGAGATCATCTCCTTGTGGTAGGAGCGAGCCACTTCCACGGGCAGGTCCAAATCATCCAGGCGAGGAGCGACCTCTCCGGAAGCGTCGACGATGAGTTCCATCACGAGGACTCCGTCGAAGAAGCCGTGGGGTTTGGGAACGCGCACCCCCGCGGCGCTGAGGGTGTTCAGCGCCTGGACCTCCGCGGTGATCCAGTTCGTCTCGGCTTCCTTCTGTCCGAAGGCGGAACGCTTGGAGAGGGCCCGCGCGCTGCGGCTGTTCTGGATCCTCCGCCCTTCCTGGTAGCTTGCGGCCTGCTTGAAGCTGCGATGGCTCGAATCCTTGTAGACCTTCGCGCAACGGATTTCGTCGGCGACACGTACGATGAAGACGTCGGCTTCCTTTCCGCTGCGAACCTGGCCTAGGACCTCGTCGATGATCCCGTCCTCGACCAGCGGGAGGAGTCGCGGGGGTGTCCTCATCCGGCGGACTCCCGGGAGATCCGGCACGATGATCCCGGGCGCTCGGGACGGGGAGGGCGTGGGGCGACGCGGGATGCCCGGGGCGCACGGCCGGATCGTGATGGCAGGGGGGGCGCCCCGCATCGGGAATCGAGGTTCATGGGTGTCGAGCGATGATGAAGAACCTCTGCCGTGGAGCGATGGGACGTGGTGCACCTCGAAAGGTAGCCCAGACGGTCTCCGAAGGATGACGCGACGGAAGGGGGATCCCCCTCCTAAGGAGGAGTGTCGGATCGAAGAAGACGTCTTGGGTTTTGGGTGTCGTCCCTTTTTCCGATGCTCCGGACAAGGAAAAATGGGATCGTTGGGGATTGTGGGCGTTCGCCGGCGATGAGGCTTGGTGCTCCACGGAGGGTGCATGAGCGCCGCACAGATCCTTTCCATGCTCCTGCTCCTGTTCCACCTGGTGGGCGACCACGGTGGGTTGGATCGGATCGGACTCGGGATGGTCTGGGGTCCCGGCGCGGGAACGTCGGTACTGGTCGCGGCCTCCTTCACGCTCCTGGTGGACCTGTTCCTGCGGCGCCGAGCGGGAATGCGACGGAAGCGGGAACGCGAAGAGGTCCTCCAGAAATTGGCCAAGGCCAACCGGGAGCTCGAGGATCTGGCGGGTGAGCGGGGGAGGGCCCTGGTCCTGGCAAGCCGGGATGTGGTCCAGACCGAGCAACAGTACCGGGAATTGTTCGACTCCATGACCCAAGGGGTCGTGTACCAGGACTCCGAAGGCAGGGTGCTGCGCGCCAACCAGGCGGCCTGCAAGATCCTGGGGTTGGACATGGAACAGTTGATGGGAAGGACGTCCCTCGATCCCCGATGGCGCGTGATCCACGAGGACGGGTCGCCGTTTCCCGGCGAAGAGCATCCGGCGATGGTCGCCTTGCGCACGGGCAGGATCGTCCGCAACGTGGTGATGGGGATCTTCAATCCGGCGGAGGATCGGTATCGTTGGGCGGTCGTGTCCGGGGTCCCGCAGTTCCGGGATGGCGAAGACAAGCCCTGGCAGGTGTTCGCCACGATCGACGACCACACCGAGATCATCAATCTCCGCCGGGAGAAGGATCAACTGTTCGATCTCTCCCAGGACGTCATCTGCATCGCGACCTTGGAGGGGTATTTCCACTACTTCAACGACGCCCTTCCCAGGATCCTCGGTTTCGACCGGGAGAATCTCGCGGAGCATCGGTTCCTCGATTTCGTCCACCCCGACGACCTCGACAGCACGATCCTGGCCATGAGCGCGCTGGGAGAGAACCAGACCATCAAGGATTTCGAGAACAGGTATCTCGCCGCCGATGGAAGCGTGGTGTGGTTCTCGTGGTCGTCGGCACCCGATCCGGCCACGGGTCTGGTGTACGCCATCGCCCGCGACGTCTCCGATCGCAAGCGGTTCGAATTCGAACTCGAGCAGGCCAAGGTCCAGGCCGAGAATGCCAATCGCGCCAAGAGCGAATTCCTGGCGAACATGAGTCACGAGATCCGCACCCCCCTCAACGCCGTGACGGGATTCAGCGAGCTTCTCTCCGGGGTGCTGGTCGAGGAGAAGCACAGACGCTACGCGGAGTCGATCCGCTCGGCTGGCCGGAGCCTCCTCACCTTGATCAACGACATCCTCGACCTGTCGAAGATCGAAGCGGGGATGATGCACATCGAGGCGCGTCCGGTTCACGTGCGTCGTCTGGTGGAGGAGATCGGTGCCATCTTCTCGATGACCGCCGAAGAGGCCGGGATCTCCCTGGAGTTGGAGGTCGCTCCCGAGGTTCCCAACCTTCTCGTCCTCGACGAGGCGAGGATCCGGCAGGTCCTGCTGAACCTGGTGGGAAACGCGCTGAAGTTCACCTCGCAGGGAACCGTGACCCTGGAGGTCCTCGTCGAGAAGCGGACTCCCATCGATGTCGATCTGGTGTTTCGGGTCGAGGATACCGGAATCGGGATCCCGCCGGGGCAGATGGAGGGCATCTTCGATGCTTTCCGTCAGCAGCCCGGTCAGAGCCAGCGCGCCTTCGGGGGGACCGGTCTGGGGTTGGCCATCAGCCGACGCCTGGTGGAGATGATGGGGGGGAGGCTGTCCGTGGAGAGCGAGGTGGGAAAGGGCAGCCGATTCCTGGTCTCCCTCGAAACGGTGGCGGTGGCTTCCGGTCCCGACGAGACGTCTTCGTTCGATTCCATCGAAGCGCCGCCTTCCAGCCTGGGACCGGTGCTCGTCGTCGACGACTACGAATTCAATCGGCATCTGGTCCGGGAGATCCTCGCAGCGAAAGGGTTCGATGTGGTGGAGGCCGTGGACGGGAACGACGCCTTGGAAAAGGCGAATTCCTTCCAGCCCTGCCTCGTGCTCATGGATGTGCGGATGCCGGTGATGGACGGGATCGAGGCCTGCAAACGATTGAGGTCCGACGATTCCACCCGCAGGATCCCGATCGTGGCGCTCACCGCCTCCGTCTCCACCCCGGAGGTCGCGGCGATCCGCGCGGCCGGATTCGATGGCCTCGTCCCCAAGCCGGTCGCGATCAACGGCCTCCTCGCGGAACTGGCTCGGCACCTCGGATCCTTCCCCGAAGGGGACGCGGCGGTCGTCCCCGAGGAGGATCCCGAGGTGGAGGTGCTCGACGGGGAAGGACTCCTGCGATGGCTGCGCGGAGGCTTCCTGGATCGTTTCGAGGAACAATCCCGGCGGATCGAGTTCGATCGGTTGCGCGGGGCGCAGATCGAGTTGTCGGAGGCGGCCGGGCGGTTCGGGGCCGATCGGCTCGCATCGCTGTCGCGCCGGCTGGGTCGCGCGATCGAGGAGGTCGATGTGGTCGAAATCCGTCGTGTCTGGTCCGGGCTCGAAGCCCTGGCTTCCCGAATGGAAAGGAGGGTGGCATGAATTCCAAGGGGGCGATCCTGATCGTCGACGACAATCCCCGCAACATCCAGGTTCTGGGAAGCATGCTGCGGGAGAACGGCTATTCCATCTCGGCGGTCCTCAACGGTCCGGACGCCCTCTCCATCCTCCGAGGAGTCGAGGTGGATCTGGTGCTGCTCGACGTGATGATGCCGGGCATGTCGGGTCTGGAAGTGTGCCGGGAGATGAAGTCGACCCCCTCCCTGGCCGAAATTCCCGTGATCTTCCTCACGGCGCTGTCGGATGCCGAGGACGTCCTGCGCGGGTTCGAGGCGGGCGGGGTCGACTACGTGACGAAACCTTTCCGCGCCGCCGAGCTGCTCGCGCGGGTGAAGGTCCATGTCTCCCTGCGCCAGGCCCGCCGGGAGATCTTCAGCCTGCAGGAGATCCTTCCCATCTGCTCCTCCTGCAAGAACATCCGCAACGACGACGGATATTGGATCCAGGTGGAGAGCTACCTCTCGGAGAGGTCGGACCTGCGGTTCTCCCACGGAATCTGTCCCAAGTGCATGGAGGAGCTCTATCCGGGCGCCACGGAACGGATCGCCGCGAGGCATGCCGCGCAGAAGCGGAATCCACCTCCTGCCGATCCCGAAACCGGAGGTGGGTGATCGCAGCCCGGGTCGTGCGCCGTGGGGCGAGAGGCCTGGAGAAGGAGGGTGGATTCAGAGGATCGGAGGCGGAGGTGGCGTGGCGGGGACGGATGGTCCAGGCGGCATGATTCCGCGCTGTTGGAGCATGCGGCGCGCCGCTTCGTCCAGGACCTCGATCAGCTTCCGGGATGCATCGGGCTCGCCGGCGATCTCCAGGACCATCGCCGCCGCCTGACCGGAGGAAAACCGGCCGTTCTCCGTTGCCTGTCGGAGTCGCCATGCCTGCAGGGAGGCTTCGGGAAGTCGACGGACCTCCAAGGCGGGGTTCCGACGCAGGACATTGGCGATCCGGGCGGCCTGGGCCCAGGTTCCGTCCGGGATGACCACGGTTCCCCTCTCCAGATCCGCTGGCGCGAGGACCGAGGCCTCGGGGAACGGGTAGAGGAGCACGCAGGGCCCTCGGGGGAGATCCGGAGCCGTGCGTTCCCAGCGACGGATCTCCGTGTTGCCCAGGAGACGGACCGTCAAGCGCGTCGAATTCGTCGGCTTCCTCTCTTCCTGGGGGTGTTGCAGGAACAGGATGGCCGGCCGGGCCTGGAATCTTGGAAGCTGCGCGCAGATGCATCCGGCAAGGGATATTCCGCAGGTGGGGCAGCGTCCCTGCATGGTGGATGTCAGAATGCGTCGCATCGTGCGTCGTCCGGAACCGTCCCGGCGGGGGCGATCAGTCCGCGGCGAGGGTGCGTCGGATGACCGAAGCCTGTCCCAGGTGGTAGCCGAGGTGGACTCCCAGTCGCAGGAGGAACGCTCCCGTGGTCAAGGTCTGTCCCTCGAAGGGAAGGGGGTAGGGAGCCTGGATCTTCTGCTCGTCGAGGCGGGGAAGGATGGTGTCCACGATGGAACGCGCCTTGCCGAGGTCTTCCAGGATCTCGCCCCGGGTGCCGCTATCCCGGCGGAATTCCAGGTCCCGGTCGCGGTGGTAGTCGGTTCCTCCCAGCTGGGAGCCGATGAAATGGAGCAGGTTTCCCGCGACGTGGAGGGCGAGATTGCCCGCCGAATTCGGGAATCCCGGGACCCGTTCCCAGGGGGATGTGTCGTCGGGGAACGCCGCGATCTCGCGGGAAAAGGCATCCAGGTCCCGCAGAAGCAATGCGCGCAGGTGGTCGATGATGGCGTTCATGGAGGGACCTCTCTCTGGATCGCGGGGATGCGGACCTTCGAAGCTAGTTCCTCCCGGGTGGGGCGCAGGGGGAATCAGGTCCAGCCCGTGGTCCCGGTGGGAGGACGGACTTCCCGTTCGAAGCACAGCACCACGTTCTCCATGAGTCGATCCATGTGCGACCCGGTATAGCTCCAGCCCTGGCGATGCATGCGCTCCGCCTCCCGTTCCAGCGCGTCGATGGTATCCTGGCTCGACCATTCGGCATGGAGCTGGAAATGTCTTTCGGACGTCTCCCTCATACGTGGGATTCTACCACATATAGATTGCAGGAACCATGATCCTTCGCAAGACTATCCTCGCCTTCTCCCTGTTCGTCGGATGGGCCGCCGCCCAGGACGCGCCGGTCCCCGCCACGATCGTTTCCCTGGTGGACACCACCAATACCGACACGTTGCCGGTTTCCTGGCGGGTGAGGGAAGTGCGCGACCTGCGGAAACTGGGCGCGAAGGATCCGACTCTCCTGGGCACCTGGTCTCCTCTCCCTTTCGAAGCCCGGACCGCCCTGCGCACCGAACGGACCGTGGCCCGGGAGCTGGAAGTCGTCCTCGGGAACTGGACGCCCGCTGGAGCGGAGATTCCGGTGCGGATCGAACTGCTCTCGTTCGAGACCTGGAGCGAGCCGGTCCCCGGTCCCGATCCCGTTCATGCCAAGGTGAGTCTCCGGGTGGTCTCCCTGGACAGTTCCCGTCCTGGTGCCCTCCTGGTCCCCAAGGCCTTCGGAGATCGCAAACTCGCCGCTCGCTCCTCGGACCAGGTGGGGATGCTCCTGGAACTGCTGCGCGACGTCCTGTCCCAGGCCAAGCCTCCCTTCGTGAACCTCGGAGACACGACCACCCTGGGCGAGGATCCCTCGCCGTGGGCGGATCCCGCGTCCAGTCCGGTCGCGAAGGCCGAGGGCAGGAGGCGGTTGCGCCAGATCGTCGGCGGTCAGGCCATCGTGGCATGGCGCACGGTGGGAGCGGGGGTGCGATACACCCAGCACCTCGAGCCCGCGAATGCGACGTGGACTCCGGAATACTGGGGGGGATTCCAGTTCCGGGGACCATGGACCAACGAGGAGTTCGCGAAGGTGTGGTCCGGGGAGCTGCAGGGGGGCATGGCCTGGAACCGGAGGTTGGACGCGGGGGCGAGCAATTTCCTGGTCGTCGCCTCGGCGGGCGGGAGCATCGGGATCGAGGGATCCCGTCCCGTCCATGAAGACGGAACGGTGGGGGACCGCAAGACCTTCGCGACCTTCGGCGGAGAAGGCCGGTTCGGAGTGCGTCGGCACCCGGTCGGAAGCGATGGCCCGATCTGGGGAACCGGTGTCCAACTGTCGATTCGCGTGCCGTCCCGCCTGGGATGGATCGACCCCGCCGCCTTCCTGGAGGTCGGCTGGGGATTCTGAACCGGCTCCATCCGGTCGGACGATGCCGACCAGGATCGGGGGACCTCCCGCGATCCGCGGTTGGAAGGCGAATCAGGGAACGAGGGAGAGCGTGAGGATTCCCGATCTTCCGGACACCTGGACGAATGCCGCCGGGGGCCGCGCCAGCGATCCGAGATGGTGCCTTCCCTCGGGGAAGGGCTCCCAGGGAGACAGAATCCGGCCGTGCGCGGAAATTGTCCGGATCGAGGATGGCTCCTCGAGGCGGATGGACATGCCCGAGGGGGTCCGGAACAGGCTGGCCGCCGGTGCCGCGAAGCCCCGGGCACGGTCGGGGACGGCCGATGGAGGGGCCACCAGGGCCAGGAGCGTCTGTCGATGGATCGGAGTGGAGGGGTCGAGCCAGACGGTGTCGCCGGTGATCCGCCAGGCCAGGCGACGATCTCGCCCCATGCAGTAGTCGTGGATGGGGGCCAGCGAGGCGAGGATCGCCTCGGTGTTCGAGGAGTCCGCCAGGATCAGCCAGCGATCCTTCTGGAAGAGGGAGTCCACGAAGGGATTGCCGTCGGCGTCGGCCCGGAAGGTGCCGTCCAGCCGCAAGGTGGATCCGATTTTCAGGAGGGTGTCGATCTGGCGCCGGGTGGTCGTCTCCTGGATCTTGAGATCGGGGTTGACGGTGCGGTCGTACACGTAGCTCGCCGCGCCGGTGGGGACTTCCCAGTAGTCGTCGACGATCTGGATCTCGTTGGGCCCCCCGGGAGCGGATGTGCCCGACTTCCAGGTCCCGACCAGTCCCATGGGGAGTGCCTCGACATGGATCCAATTTCCGCGATTGGATTCCCAGGGAAGGACGAAGCCGTGATGGTCTTCCCGCCCCGAAGTCGTGCGCCAGTAGGGCACCGGGGCGAAGGTCTCGGCGGGTTCGGTGCCTGCGATCTCCAGGGCCATGCGATGGCGCGCCCATTGGTCCTGGAAATCCTCGACCAGCATCCTGCGCCGGACCGAGTCCTCGACGAACAGGCAGCTGGCGTCCGAAACCACCAAGGACACCGGGAGGGTCCGGGAATTGTCCACATGGGGGACGTCGAGGAACAGGCTGTCCGCATCCGGCCGGGGAGGCCGGGATACCAGGCTGTCCACCACCAGGGAATGGGTGGAATCCGTGCAGGACTTGCAGATGGGCACCGGGGCATGGGGGATGCCCTGGATGATCTGCGCGGTCCTCACCTCCATCGAAGTGAGGGAAGCCGATGGGACGAGGGACCAATGGACGTCCATGTTGGCATGGGCCAGGATGGGACCGGGATCGTCGGAAAGCTTCCCGTTGGTGCGGACCACGATGCTGTCGATCCGAGGCTCCCGGGTGCCGTCCAGTCCTGAAACTTCCATCTGCAGATAGCTCGAATCGGGAAGGTTCAAGATGGCGAATTTCACTTGGACCGGAAGGGCGCGGGCAACGCCTGCGAGCCCGACGAAGCTGGCGGCGAGGAGGAGGGGGCGGAGTTTGTTCGCGGTGCGCATGAGGGGGATCTGTGCCTCCAGGACGGGTTCTCGGATGCGGGGGCGGGTCCGGTCTTGCATGAGCGGCCCGTCGAACCCCACTCGGAAAAGATTCCCATTTTTGCGGGGAGCCGGGGAAAAAGCTCCGTCACGCCCGGGGATTCCGTCCTCGATGCGAGTACGGACGTCGCGGTCTCAGATGGGGATGCGCCAGAGCAGCACCCACACCACCCCCAGGATGATCCAGAGCTTCATTTCGGTGGAACGTCGGTGCCAACCTCGGGTGTCGTGGGTGGAGAGACTGATGACACCCGTCCAGGTCATCCCCGCCGTGAGAGCGACGCCGGCCACGTAGGCTCCACCCCAGTTGGGGGTGGAGGACAGGATGCGGTAGACCACGAAGTAGATGGTGAAGGCCAGGGGGACCCAGGCGACCATGGCGGAGCTTCGTTCGCCGAAGAGGATGGGATAGGTGCGGGCGCCCATGGCACGGTCCCCCTCGACATCCTCGATGTCCTTGTAGAGTTCGCGGACCAGGGTGAGCGAGAAGGCGCAGACCATCAGGACCACGACCTGGCGGTTCCATTCCTTGCCAGCCTGGGCTCCGAAGGCCACGGTGGTCGCGCAGATGGCGGCGACGGTGGCGTTGCCGACCAGGGGCAACGACTTCAGGTCGCGGTCGTACAGGAACAGGGCGGTCGACACGGCGATGGCGATGATCAAGGCGTCGACGTAGGCCGCGGCCGCGGCCATCAATCCCAGGACCAGACACCATCCGGCGATCCGCAGGGCCAGGATCTGGGAAATATCCCCCCTCGGGAGCACCCGGTCGGGGCGGTTCACGCGATCGGCGGGAAGGTCGCAGACATCGTTGTAGCCGTTGCCGAAGGCGGCGATGAGCAGCGCCGCGGCGGCCAGGAGCCAGGGTTTGTCCCGTTGGAAGGAGGCGCCAGCCGCCCACGAACCGGCAAGGGAAGTGGTCGCGGCGACCAGGCAGTTTCCGAAGCGGACGAATCGCAGGCACGCGCGGAGTTTCTGGACGAGGTTCACGGAGGGGAAAGGTACTCCTCCACGCTCCCCGTGCCCTCGGGGGGAAAAAATGGCTCGACCCGGGCGTTCGAACTTTTCGGATCGATCTTGCGAACCTGTCGCGCCATCCTGCAGGACCTACCTTTCCCGCCGCACATGATCGATCTATCGGAACTCCGGCTCTCCTTCGGCGAACGCGACATCTTCAAGTCGGTTTCGCTTCGCGTCGAGGACAACGAACGCGTCGCCCTTTTCGGCATCAACGGAGCGGGGAAATCCACCCTGCTCAAGGTCATCTCCGGGGAACAGCACCCCGACGGGGGAGCCATCGCCCTGGGGCGCGGAGAGGTCATCGGATATCTCGCCCAGACCGCCGCGGAGGCCACCGCGGAGGCCGGGATCAGCGTCTTCGAATTCGCCTGCCGCGCCTTCGAGGATCTGCAGAAGGCGCATGCCCGTTGCGAGGAGATCGAGCATCGGATGGCCGACATGTCCGCGACCGACGAGGAGTACGAGGAGTACGGGCATCTGCACGACCGCCTCGCCGTGGCGGGTGGCTGGAGCTTCGAATCCGAGGCGGCCACGGTGCTCGCCGGATTGGGGTTCACCCAGGAGATGCAACATCGCGAACTGGCCAGCTATTCCGGGGGGTGGCGCATGCGCGCGGCCTTGGCGGAAGTGCTCCTCCGTCGCCCGACCGTCCTGCTGCTCGACGAGCCGACCAACCACCTCGACCTCGAGAGCATCATGTGGTTGGAAAGCCACATCAAGTCGATGGCAGCGAGCGTCCTGTTCATCTCCCACGACCGGTCGTTCGTCGACAACCTGGCCCACCGCATCGTGGAACTCGAGCTGGGGGGAGCCCGGGCCTGGCCGGTTCCCTACACCAAATTCCGTGCGGAAAAGGCCCTTTGGCTCGAGACGTTGAAGAACGCCTACGATCGCCAGCAGAACGACATCGCCCAGGCGGAACGATTCATCCAGCGCTTCAAGGCGACGTCCACCAAGAGTTCCGTCGCCATGAGTCGCCAGAAGCAACTCGATCGCGTGGAACGCATCGAACTGCCCCCCGAGGTCGACAAGGTCGCCCTTCGTTTCCCCGCCCCTCCCGACAGCGGGGCCTACCCGTTCATCCTGCGCAACGTGGCCAAGAGCTACGGCGACAAGAAGGTCCTGGAGAACGTGGAGATCTCCATCAACCGAGGGGAGAAGGTCGCGTTGGTCGGGGTCAACGGCGCGGGCAAATCCACCCTGCTCAATCTCCTGGCCCAGAAGTTCCCGCCCACCTCGGGGGAACTCGGGATCGGGGCCAAGACCGAAATCGGGTTGTTCGCCCAGTACGACGATCTTCCCGAAGAGGAATTCGATCGTCCCATCGGGGACATCCTCTACGACGCCGCCCCCGGGGGGACGCCCCGAACCCGCGTCCGGACCCTTCTCGGGAGCCTGCTGTTCTCGGGCGACGACGCGGACAAGCCCTACCGGGTCCTGTCCGGCGGGGAGAAGGCGCGCGTGCGTCTGGGCCTGCTCCTCCTGCGGCCGAACAACGTCCTGCTTCTCGACGAGCCGACCAACCACCTCGACCTCGCCACCCGCGAGGCGATGGTGGAAGCCCTGAAGGCCTGGCCGGGCACCCTGTTGTTCGTCAGCCACGATCGTTTGTTCACCCAGGACCTCGCGGGCAGGATCCTGGCGGTGGGCGGTGGTCGGGTGGTGGACTGGCCGGGAACCTATTCCGAATACCTGGCGATCGCGGGGGACGGCGACGCGCCCGGGCTCGCCCACCTGAAGGACTTCGACGCCCGACGCAGCGGAGCCGAGGAAGCGGCGAAGAAGGAGGCGGCCCAGAAAGCCCGAGCGCGGGAGGAGGCCTCCCGCAAGGACGCCCAAGCCAAGGCCGAGGCCGAACGCGCCCGGACGGCTCCCGCGGCGAAACCCGCGCCCATCGATCGGGAAGCCCAGAAGGAGGAGCGCCGTCGGCGCAAGCGCCTCGAAGAATTGGAAGCGCGGATCGAAGCGATCGAAACCGATCTCGCCGCCTTGGATGCGCGGATGGCCGCCCCGGGATTCTTCGACGACCACGACGCCTCTTCCAAGGCCCTGGCGGAACGCAACCGCTTGGTCGCCGAGCAGGAGTCGGCCTGGGCGGAGGTGGGACAGCTCGAAGGATGAAGGAAGGTGATCGGACCCTCCACATCGCGGGACGGGAGGGTACATTCCCCCTCCATGGACCAGGTCGCCAATCCATGAGGGGAAATCCCTCCTCGCCTTTGCCGGGGGAGTCCGCGTGAGCGCACCCGAGGAAGACCTGGATGGCCGGTCGGGTGGACGTCGTCAATCGCGCGCGCGTCGCGTCGATGCGGCGGTGATGTGGCGCGAAGGGTTTTCCGAGGAGCCCCATTCCGGAGTCAAGCGGCGGCGCGACCTACGTGGCACGGGAGCCAAGGTCCGGGTCGACAAGCTGCCCGACACCGTCGGAGCCTTGCGGGAAGGCCTGGTGGTTTCCGTCTCCCGGCGCACGGCCGAGGTCGAATTCCTCGACGAACCCGATCTGGGAGCCGTCGTGGATGTCGCCTATTCCCCGCGCCTGGAGTTGGGCAAGGAATCCCTGGTCGCGGTGGGCGATCGCGTCGATGTCCACGGCCTGCCCGGTTCGGGTTGGTTGCTGACGAAGGTCCACGAGCGCCGCACCCGTCTCTCCCGACCTGGACCGGATGCGCGCGACCATCTCGACATCGTGGTCGCGGCCAACATCGAGGTTCTGGTCATCGTCGTCTCCGCCGACAAACCCCGATTCCACCCCCGGTTCGTCGATCGGTTCCTGGTGACGGCGCAGCTGGGAGGGGTCCGGACCGTACTGTTCCTGAACAAGTGCGATCTCCTCCCCCCCGAGGAGCGGCCGGATCTCTCGACCTACGAACGTCTGGGCGTCCAGGTGGTGCGCGGATCGGCCTCGGCAGGAACGGGGATCGAAGAACTCCGACAGGTCGTCTCGGGGAAGTGGTCGGCTTTCGCGGGGAATTCGGGGGTCGGCAAATCCACCCTCATCGCATCACTTTGCCCGGGACAGCAGATCGCCACGGGCGAAGTGAGGTCGAAGGATGGTCGGGGACGCCACACGACCACCCGGGCCAAGGTGTACCCCCTACCCGATGGTGGCCGGATCGTGGACACCCCCGGGATCCGCGAACTGGCCTTGCATCGTCTGACCCCCTCCGAGGTGGGGCTGTACTTCACGGAATTCGAGCCCCTGTTCGGAACCTGCCGTTTCAACGACTGCATGCATACCCACGAGCCGGGTTGCGCGGTCCGCTCGGCGGTGGCCGCCGGCACCATCCATCCCGACCGCTACGCGTCCTACGTGCGGATCCTGGAGACCCTGAATCGATGACTCTTCTCGCCGGAATCCTCGTCCTGCTGGCCTCCTGGGGCGGCACCGGGCCGACCGCCCCCGCCGCACCTCCGGGGGCGACCGTCGCCGCCGGGACCCTCGGAGGCGTCCTGGGGGCCGGTGCCCGGCTCTCCTGGGAGTCCAATCCACGACAGGATCTGTCGACACGCATGGATCTCCACATGGTCGCCCGTCCGGTGCCTCGCTTGTTCGGCACGGCGGCCTGGGGACGGTCGGAGCTCGCGCGCGGAGGCGGCGGATTCCCGGAGTCCACGGTGGTTTCCACGCGATGGGAGATCGGTGCCGCGGTGGTCGTGGTGCAGGGCGAAGGCTCCGGGTACCTGCCGGTGGTGTGGCGGCGCACGAGCGAAAAGGACGACCGACGGGGCGACACCCGATGGAGCAGCTGGGGTCTGGGAGCCGGGGCATTGTTCCCGGTTCGCCATCCCGTGTGGGTTCGTGCGGAAGGCCTGTGGATGATGGACGATCGCCACGAGGACCCCGTCCGTGGCGTCGACCGGGCGCTGGAGCGCTCGGGACTCGAATTGGGCCTGGGTTTCCTGGTGTTCCTTTTTTGAACGCGCGATCCACGGGGACGGGCACCGGTTCCGGGGCCGTCTTCCCGTCGACGTTCGATTCCCGAGCCGGGAGGAGGATCCTTTCGCCTGCACGGGAAGGCGTCCCGTGCTGCTGACGCTGCTCCGAGTGGGCCTGTCCCCCTTCCTGGTCGCCGGGGCGTCCTTGGCCAGCCGTCGTTGGGGGCATGCCGTGGGCGGGTGGTTGGCGGGGTTTCCCTTCGTGGCCGGTCCCATCCTGCTGGTGATCGGGATGGAGCACGGGCCCCTCTTCGCCTCCGGTGCCGCGCGCACCGCCTTGTTGGGAATGGTCGCCCTCGTGGGATTCGCCGTGTGGTTCGCCTTGCTTTCCCGGCGAATCCACTGGATCTTCGCATTGGTCTCCGGATGGGGCGTCTACCTGGTCGCCGCTTGGGCCTTGTCCTTCCTCGATTTCGGGGTCGTTCCCAACATCCTGGCCGTGCTGGCCTCCCTCGCCGCAGGGGTCCGGGCGATCCCCTCGCTCGAGGAGGAAGCCGTCCCCCACGCTCGCATCCCGGCGCTGTGGGACATCTCCGCCAGGATGCTCGCCACCCTCGCTCTGGTGTGCGCGGTGACACTTTCCGCCGCCCACCTCGGGGCGGGGTGGAGCGGTCTCCTGACCCCATTCCCGGTGGCCACGACGGTCCTGTCCGTGTTCGCGCACATCACCGGGGGGCCATCGGCGGTGACGCGCTTCCTGAAGGGCTTCCTGCCTGGACTCGCGTCCTTGGCGGTCTTCTTCGCCCTGCTGGCCTGGTGGCTTCCCTCGATGGGGATGGAGGCCTTCGCCCTCTCCATCCTGGTGGCTTTCGCCGTCCATACGGGACTGGCTTCCTTGCGCCATCTGTCCAACCGGCAACCTCGCGAGGTTGCCGAGGGTTGAATCGAGCGCGGAGCGGTCAGCGTCTCAAGGAGTCGGATCCGCGGGGGACTCGAGGAGGAGGGCGGCCTGGAGGGATTGGAGCCGGCGGGCCCCCTTGTATCGCTTCCGGTAGTAGGTCTCGCTGAACCGGGATATGGTGACCCCGGAACTCACGCTGGCATGCACGAACGATTCGCCGTCGAGGGCGAGTCCGACGTGGCCGATGCGTTGCCAGCCGCTGGAGAAGAACACGAGGTCTCCCGGGCGGATCTCCTCCCGTGGGATGGCCCGGCCTTGCTTCCAATAGGCGGAGGAGGTGCGGCCATCGATGCGAACACCGAACCCATCCAGCATCTTCTTGACGAAGCCGGAGCAATCGAAGCTTCCCGGACCATTCCCCCCCGATTGGTAACGGGTTCCCAGCCAGGGGCGGGATGCCATTTCCAGCCGCCGGCGAGCGAAGGCGGAATCCTCCTCGTCGGGGGGAGTCTCGCCCATGGAGGGAAAAACGTATTCCGGGGCAGGGGAATCGCTCGGGTTCCAACCTTCCGGTGCGGGGCGGTCGGCCAACAAGCGATCGAGCTCCGGGTCCCCCGTCCCGGAAGCCATCTCCGGAAAGGACGTCGACGGTGCCGCCCCGGCCACCGCGATGGCACCGAGGAGCAGGAGCGTCGACGACCGGATCACCCCGCGCTCTCGAGCGCCTTGCCGGCGCGCAGAAGGAGGTCTTCCCGGAAGGCGGGGCCGATCAGTTGCAATCCGACGGGAAGGCCTTCCACGGGCGCCACGGGGACGACAAGGCCCGGCAATCCTGCGAGATTGACGGCGATGGTGTCGATGTCCGAGAGGTACATGGCCAGGGGGTCGTCCATCTTCTCGCCGATCTTCCAGGCCGTGGTGGGGGCGGTGGGGGTGGCGAGGAGATCGCACTGGGCGAAGGCTTCCTGGAACTCCCGGCGGATGAGTTCGCGGACCCGTTGGGCCTTGGCGTAGTAGGCGTCGTAGTATCCCGCCGAGAGCACGAAGGTGCCGATCAGGATGCGACGTCGGACTTCCTCGCCGAAGAGGCTCGTCCGGGTCCGGGAGTACATGTCCAGGAGGGTGCGCGCGTCCTTGTCCCGCCCGGTGTAGCGGACGCCGTCGAAGCGGCTGAGATTGGAGCTGGCCTCGGCCATGGCGATCACGTAGTAGGCGGAGATGGCATGCCGGGTCGAGGGAAGTTGCACGGGAACGATGGTGGCTCCCGCCGCGCGCAATTTGGCGACGCCTTCCTCCAGGGAGGCCCGGACACCCGCGTCGAGCCCCTCCCCCCAGTACTCGGCGGGGATGCCGATGCGCAATCCCTGCACGCCTTCGCCGAGGGAGGCGAGATGGTCGGGCACGGGTGTGGTCGCGGAGGTGTTGTCGTGGACATCGTGTCCGGAGATCAGATCCAGCAGGAGGGCGGCATCCTCGACGCTGTTGGCGAACAGTCCGATCTGGTCGAGGGAGGAGGCGTAGGCGACCAGACCATAGCGGGAGACGCGGCCGTAGGTCGGTTTCAGACCCACGACACCGCAGAAGCTCGCGGGCTGACGGATGGAGCCACCGGTGTCGGAGCCCAGGGAAACGGGGACGATGCCCGAGGCGACGGCGACGGCGGAGCCCCCCGAGGAGCCTCCGGGGACGCGTTCGGGATCGACCGGGTTGCGCACGACGCCGAAGGCGTTGGTTCCGCTGGTCGAGCCCATGGCGAACTCGTCCTGCGACGTCTTGCCGATGACGATGGCACCGGCATCTTCCAGGCGCTGGACCACGGTGGCCGTGTAGGGGGGGATGAAATCCTGCAGGATGCGGGATCCGCAGGTGGTGCGCATTCCTTTGGTGCAGAGATTGTCCTTGACGGCCACGGGGATGCCCCAGAGCGGTCCTTTGGCCTCCCCGCGCGCTTGGGCGAGATCGAGGGTCCGCGCGCGCTCGAGGGCGCCTTCGCGATCCAGGGTGTTGAACGCGCCCAGGGTGGAGGCCTGGGCACGGTCCAGGGAGGCACGGACGAGGTCTTCGCTGGTTCCGCCTTCGCTGAGGATCCTGCGGGCTTCGACCAGGGTGTTGGGGAGACTCATCTCATGACTCCTGCTGCTGCTGGAAAGGGGGGCTTCGTGGAGGCCCGAACGATTACCTGGACCACTTCTCGAGGTACCAGGCCAGGATCAAGCCCGGAAGGCAACCAAGATTCATCTTGATGGCCACGCCCAGGCGGAATTTGAGGATCAGGAGATCGACGACGGTTTCCGACCCGGGGGTCATCCCGAAACCGACATCGATGGCGAGGAACTTCGCGAACAGCAGATACACCACGTTCTCGCGGCCCACACCGAAGGCCTCCCCGATCAGGGCGGCCCCCTGGGCGAGGAGTTCGGCGAAATACCCGCCGAGGACCAGGCCCATGATCAGAAACAGCGCGATTCGACCCGTTCGGGGTGTCGTGGTGGTCACCGAGGATTACTTCTTCGCGGGGACCGCGGCGGCAGGAGCCGCCTTGGCGGAGGATTTCTTCGCCGTGGAGACCGGAGCCGCGGGAGCTTCGGGAGCCTTGGTCGCCGGAGCCAGGCTGTCGGAAACGGCCCCGGTGGAATCGAGGTCGTCGAACTTCGGCATCAAGGCGCCGCCGGATTCGATGTTGCGGATCATCCAGTCGGCGTCGTCGGCGAGGTCGCACTTGGGGTAGTCCGCGAGGACCTTGCGGAACTCCTGCAACGCGATCTTGTCGAGCTTGAGGTATTCGCTGTAGGTGAACGCGATCATGAAGCGCGCCTTGTAGGCCTCGCTGCTGGCGGGGAACCGGGAAAGCACCGCGCGGTAGCGCGACAGGGAGCGCGGGAAGGACTGCTGCTCTCCGTAGAGCTGCCCCAGCTGGAACAGGGCCTGGGCGCGCAGGGAGTCCGGCGCCTTGGCATCCGACTCGATGGATTCGTACAGGGCCTGGGCAGGTGCGAGTTGGCGGCGATCATGGAGGGCGCGCGCGGAGTCCATCCGGACGGCCGCGGAGAGGGGAGGTTGATTCCCGGGGGCGGCGGGAGCCAGCTTGAGTCCGACCTTGGCGCGCAGGACGGAATCCTGCTTCTCGTGACCGATCTTGTCCAGGTCGGAACGGACGTCGCGGAACAGTTCGGGCAGGACGCTGTCGATGGCCTGGAAGGAGGAATCCGTCCGGTATTTGTCCATTTCCTCAGCGAAGCGGCCTTCGAGGAAACGGGAGGGCATCACCGCCAGGCGGGCGCCGTCGCGGTTGACCCCGGCGGTGTCGAGCCAGGTGTCCGCACGGAACCTGGGGGACCAGGCCGCGAGGGCGGAATCGATGGTCTTCTTGGGCAGTCCGAAGGTTTCGAAGGCAGGGGTCCGACTCCACTCCTGGGCCCAGAAGACGTTCTCCTTGTCCCGCAGGGAGGTCTGGATCTCGGGTCGGGAGGCGAGTCCGGATTCCTCGGCGGCACGGGCGACCACGGCCCACAACGTCATGAAATCGATCACGCGCTGCGGGGGGTACTGCCGCTTCATGTGCGCGGGGATTTCCTGGTAGAGCAGGTCGAGGTCGGCCTGGGTCGCCACGACGCCCTTGTCCCAGGTCACCAGCGCCGCGGAGGGGGCGGGGGTCCAGGGGTTCTCCCGGGTGTAGGTGGTCAGGACTTCCTCGCGGGAGTCTTCGAAGCTGCGGACCTTGCCGGAGTCGACGCCGTTGATCCAGAATGCGACCCAGAGGGTGTCGTTGATCTTGAGCGGAGAGACCAGGCCCAGGCGGGGAGGGTCCAGTTCATTGAACAATTGGGGAACCATTCCCAGCCCGTAGGGGATGGCGAACTGGCGCTTGACGCGTCCGAGGTCGCCTTTGGGAGCTGCCACGGGTGTACCGACGGGGAACTTCGAGGAAAGTGCCTGGAAGGCCTCGACCGTTTGGACGGAGGCCAGGGCCTTGGACAGGGACGCGGAGTCCTTGGAGCCCAGGGCCTTCATGTGGAAGATCGCGGGGGAAAGGAATTGTCCGGCTTTGACGGCCTTCTGGTAGGCGGCTCGAAGCGAGTCCTCGGAGGGTGCCGGGCGTTCCGGGAAGGCGACCTTGAGACCGTACTTCTCCTTCATCATGTCCGGGAAGGCCTTGGTCAAGGCCATGGACTTCTCCCGCAACACGGAGGACTCCAGTTGGGTGCGCACCGAGTCCAGCGGAAGCTGGACCGAATCCCGCACGAAGTGCTCCTTGCGGGCTTCGTAGAGGGAGTCGATGTTCGATCCCTGCAAGGCGATCGTCCGAGCCGCCGTGGCGCGGGCCGAGTCGGCCGGGACATTGGCGAACTTCGAGGCGTTCTGCTTGAGATACCGGGCGATGGTGGTGTCGTCGACGCCGTACTGGCCATCGATCACTTCGGTCCTGTAGTGTTCGGCCAGGATGCGCAGCCGGACCGACGCCCAACGCTTCTGGGCCATGGAATCGGCGGTGAGACCTTCGAGCGCCGCGGCACGCGCGTGGAGCTTGAAGTTCAGGTATTCCTGGAAGGCGCGCGCTTCCTCGCCGGCTTCGGGGTTTTCGGGGATCCTGCTCGACTTCTTCCAAAGGTCCCAATCGCCGCGGGTGATGCGCCCGCCCTGGAATACGGCGAGGTCGTCGGCACCGAGCTTGGGGACCGGGGATTTGGGCTGAGTTCCCGCGCACCCTGCGATGGCAAGAAGTGCACCGGTGGCTAGAGCAAGATTCTTCGTCCGCATGGTTCCCCTTTGGGGTGTGGGTGATGGGTCTTTGAAAAAGCCGGGTTCGATAAACTAGCCACAACCCCGGTGCGGGGGCAATCCCGCGAACGGATCCTCCGCGAATCCCTGTGGAAGAGGCCTACAAGGCTGCGATGGCTTCTTCGAGGGTGTCGTGGATCTCCAGAAGGGATGTGGCCCCGATGATTTCGATGATTTCGAAGACGGAGGACGAAATCCTGCAAAGTCGGAAGGAACCGCCGCGTTCACGAGCGGTGCGGCTGAAATGGAGGATCACTCCCAATCCGGTGCTGTTGACGTATTGGAGCGACTCGAGGTCGGCCACCAGGTGGCGGACACCTCCATCGAACAGGGAAGTGACCTCTTCGAGAGCACTTTCCACCGACGACGCATCGAATTCCCCCTCCATCCGGAGGATCTTGGCATCCGTTCGACCCGCGACGGGAAGCACCTTCAATTCCAGGGCATGGTTCATGGCTTTCCCAAAATAGGCTCTTCCACCCCAAGATTCACGGCGGAATCCGGCGAAAAGCGTGATTGCCCCTTTCCTCCGATCCGCAGGGCCGGGGAGCGATTGGTGCTCAGACCACGCGAAGGACCAGCAAGGTGCGGTCGTCGTGGGCGGGTGCTCCGTCGCGGAATCTTTCCAGTTCCGCGATCAATCCCTCCAGGATTTCCTGCGCTGACCTGCCGTGGAGCTGACTCAAGCTCGTTTCGAGGCGCCCGATTCCCCAGGCCTCGCCGGCGGGATTGCGGCCCTCGCTGACCCCATCGGTGAAAAGAAGGAGGGTGTCGCCCTGCGACAGTTGGATTCGCTTCTCCTCGCGAGCCGGCAACCGATCCCGGGCGATCCCCAGGGCCAGACCCCCCGTCTTGATCCGGCTCACCGCGCCCGCGGAATTCACGAGGATCATGCTTTCGTGCCCGGCGCCGCACCAGGTGAGGCTTCGGTCGCGTCCATTCCAACGAAGCAGGAGGAAGGTCATGAAGGTCAGCGGGCCAAGCTGGGGAACCAACTTCTCCTCGAGAGTCCGGACCAGGATGGAGGGGGATGTGTTGGGTTGCAGATCGACCAGGACGTGCAGGATGGTGCGGACGATGAGCATGATCATCCCCGGGCCCAGTCCCTTGCCGGAAACATCGCCGATGGCGCCCAGGAGACGATCGTCCGAAAGCGGGATCAAGTCGACGTAGTCTCCGCCGACTTCCCGGGCCGGCAGCAGGCGCGATGCGATTTCCAGATTCAGGGTTTCGGGCATGGCCCTTGGGAGGAGGCCGCGCTGGATGCCTGCGGCGATCTCGAATTCCCGTGCGAGTCGGCTCTCTTCCTGGAGCTGATGGTAGACCGTGTCGTAGTGCAGGCTGAAGGCCGCCTGCATCCCGAGGAATTCCAGAAGCTGCCGGTCCCGGGGCCCGAAGCGAGGCAAGGACTCCCGCCCGGACACGGCCAGGAGCCCCAAGGTGCGGCCTCGCGTGCGGACGGGGACCGCGGCGATCGAGGAGACGTCCCAGGTGCGGAGCACGAAGGCGTCCGTCCGGGCATCGGGGTCGAGTTGCACGGCGTGCACGGCATCTTCGCCCATCCTCGAAAGGAGGATCTGGGCGGGGAGGTGGGAATCCTGCTTGCGCAGTTTGGCCAGGGCTCCTTCGGAGGCGACGCACACCAGCCTTCTGGAGGTGGTTCCGACCTCCGTGGGTGCTTCGTGGTAGAGGAAGATGGCGCCCCCGGTGGCGCTGGTGCTCTGGACGGCGAAGGCGAGGAGCGCTTGCAGGCGCTCGACCGGGATCGCTTCCTCGTCGGAGGTGCCGAGGGTGACGCTCGAGGCGAGAAGGTCCTTCAGGGCTTGGGGTTTGAGGGATTCCCGGGCGCGACTCAAGCGTTGGAGGGTCTCGCGGCGGATCATCCACATGGTGTCGAGGGCGACGGAGAGGACGGTGGCCGCCGAGAGTGGCAGGAGCATGCTCGGCATGACCATCGACCAGGCGAAGAAGCCGACGATCAGGGCGCGCAGGACACGCTGCCAGAGGGGGCCGGGCAACAGGCTCGCGTTGATCTCGTGGAGACCGAAGAGGCTCGCCGCGCCGATGAGCAGAGGAAGGGAATGCTCCTGGCCGGGAAGGAACGCCGCCAATCCCAGAAGGAGGATGGAAGTGCCGGAGGAGATCATCCGACGCTTGCGTCCCACCTCCCGATCGAGGGCCAGGGCGATCGATTCGGATTGGGCCAGACCGAGGAAGACGATCGCAGCGGCAATCCAGATGTGCTGCCGATGCGGAAACCAGGAAGCATTGTCGGCCTGGGCGGTCGCCTGCACCAGCAGTTGCAGAATGGCCAGGAGGGAGAGGGCGGCGACTTGGATCCACGACCACCTCGTCCGCAGACCCGTCCCACCCACCATGAACAGCAGCAACGGCAGGGGGAGGAGCCAGATCGCCAACTGGAGGGCTTCGACATCCAGACTCATGCGGGAGTGGCTCGCGCGGTCGTGGGGCGGAGCCGGTGGACGAAGGCGATGACCTCCGCGACGGCCGCGTACAATTCCGGGGGGATGGAGCGATCCGTCCCCACCTTGTCGAGAGCCTCGGCGAGGTCGGCATCCTGATGGATCGGTACCTGGGCCTGCGCCGCGAGTTCGACGATGCGATCGGCCAGCAGACCCCTGCCCGTCGCGGTGACCACCGGAGCCACATCCTGGCCATGGCGGTACCGCATGGCCACGGCCACCCTGGAGCGGAGATCCTCGCGCGTGCGGGTCATGGATCCAAAGGTACCACTCGGTCCATTCAGAGGCCGGTGCTCGTTCGGGTGCGGGCCTTGGCGATCGCGGCACTGGACATCGAGGGGCCATGGCCGGGAAGCAAGGTCCAGTCCGGAGGAAGAGCCGACAATCGATCCAGGGTGGCGTCCTGCGCGTGGGCGTCTCCCAGGGGGAGATCGGTGCGTCCCGCGCCGGAAGCGAAACAGGCATCGCCGATCAAGGCGAGATGCAGCGACGGCACGAGGAATCCGCAATGCCCGGGCGAGTGGCCCGGGAGGTGGAGGACGGAAATCGACTCCTTTCCGAAGCGGAGGGGGATGCCCTCCTCCAGCCATTCGTCGACGTCGCCCAGATCGGGGACGGGAAAACCGAATTCCTTGCACAGGACGTCCATCTCCTCCCAAAGCTGGCGATCCCCCTTGTGGAGCAGGACGTCGCAGACAGTTTCTTCCCGGAGGGAAGGGACGGCCAGCAAATTGTCCGGGTGGGCGTGGGTGAGGGCGATGGCCCGCAAGGCCACCCCCTGGTCGGCGAGGATGGCGAGGATCTCGTCGGGTTCCCCGCCCGGGTCGAGGAGGATGCCCTCGCGAGTCCGGTCGCACCAGAGGAGGACGGTGTTGCAGCCGAGATCCCCCGAGGGGAAGATCAGGTGTTCGAGGCCCATGGGTGTCCCTCCTGGCGGCAGTCGATCAATCTCGCGGGTTCGTCCGGACGGATCCAGACGGCGGAGCGGTGGATGACCCAGTCGCCATTGTTGATGTAGTGCTGCCCGGTGGGCAGGCGTTCCAGCAGTGGCCGGTGGGTATGGCCGTGCACCACTCCGGAAAGGCCGTGTTCCAGGATCCAGCGCACGGCATCGGCCCGGTACTCCTCGATGTTCGGGGCCGGACCGGGGTTGGCGACTCGAGACGCCTTCCCGACCCCTCCCGCGACCCGGTAGGCGAGATCGGCGGGGACGAGGTTCCAGAGGGATTGGGCCCAGCGGGAACGCAGCAGGCGTCGGATGCGGCGATCGGCGCGGTCGGAACGCGCCATCCCGTCCCCGTGGACCATCAGCCACGCCTGCCCGCCGATTTCCATCCGGAAGCCGTCCGGGTGCACCTGGGCGGGAAGGAAATCCCGAAGGAAATCCCCGACCTTGAAGTCGTGGTTGCCCGCGATGAAATGGATCCGGATCCCTTCCCGGGCGAGATCGCGAAGGGTCAACAGGAAGGGAAGGTGGGCGCGCGGGACCGCGTGGGTCCATTCCCACCAGAATTCGAAGATATCTCCCCCGAGGACCAGGTCGTCGAGGTTCCCCGGGAGCGAGTGGAGCAGCGCCTCCAAGTCGCGGTCCCGCGAGAGACGCTCCCAAGCGGTTCCCAAATGGAGATCGGAGAGGAAAAGGGTCCGTCCCGCCGGTTGGGGGGAAGACAGGATGTCGGGGATCCACGGTGGGATCCATGGTGCGGTGATGGACACTTCCCACAAAGGGTAATGCTTTCGGCGATGGCGAGCGCGAGCGAATGTCAGGAGCTAGATTGGGAACTCTCGGTCGAACCCACGTCCACCACCACAACCGGGGAATCAGTCCATATGAAATCCATGCGCGTCCCACTCCTTGCGGCCATAGCCCTTCTTCTTTCCGCCGCGCCCTCCCGGGCGGAGTTCGGTGTGGGAATCAACCTTGGCGAACCCACGGGTCTGAATCTGCGGGTCGGCAAGGATCGGACCATGGAGGTGACGGCTGGTTGGAGCGCCAAGCATGCGGGGACCAACATCGTTCTGCTGGGGAACGTGCTCTACCATGGTCGGAGCGTGCTCTCCAACCCGCCTCTCATGGGGTTGTACCCCTACGCCGGTGCGGGTCTGGGATTCTGGATGTGGGACGACAAGAACAACGACGATGCCGACCAGGCCGGAGCGTGGGTGCAGGTCCCCCTGGGTCTCGACCTCCGCTTCGCGATCCCTCTCGAACTGACCTTCCACATCGATCCGGGCATCGACGTCGTCCCCCAGACCAGCGCCACCATCCACTGGGGGGTCGGAATCAGGTACTGGCTGAAGTGATCTCCGGAGGTCCGAACACCCTGGACCGCGTGGGCATGGTGCTGGAACTCCTTCTCGGATTCCTCTTGTTGCCGCTGGTGGTTTGCACCCTGGATCGTCCTCCCCTCTGGATGGGGGGACGAATCCTCATCTGGGTCGCCTTGGTGTTCCTGGTCGTACGCATGCCTCGGGACGCCCGGGCCCGGATGCACCTTCGGGTCCGTCCCACCCGTGCCCTTCCCGGTGGATGGGTGGGGCCGATCGCCTTGTTCCTCCTCTCCGTGGCCTTGCTCTCCCTCCTCTTGAAAATGATGGGGGTCTGGGCTCCTCCGCCCCTGCTGGAGACCGGAGGGATGCCCGCATATCTCCTGCTGGCCTTGCTCAGCACCTTGTTCGTGGTCGTCCCTCTCGAACTGCTCTTTCGAGTCTACGTCCCCATGCGTTTCCGCGGCCTGATCGGGAAAGGGACCCCCGGATTGGTGGCGTTGTCCTCGTTGTTGTTCGCCTGGATGCATCTCCCCTCCTTCCAACCCCTCGTCCTGGTGGCGGCCTTGGTGCTGGGGTTCACCCTGGCTCTGATGGAACGGGCGGGCTGGCCCTTCTGGGGGACCTTGGGGCTGCACGGGCTCGCCCTGTGGGCCTGGACCGTTTCCCCGGCCTTGTTCCAGGAGGCGTGGCCTTGGACGGCGTGAACATCGAACCGGCCTTGGCCGGATGGCTGGGGATCGCCCTGGCGGCGGGGATCGTGGCCTGCGCGGGTGCCGTTCTGCGGGTCGTGGCGATCTGCCGCTTCCACATGCAGCGGCTCGAAGAGCTCCAGGAGGAGGAGCGAAGACTGGAGACCACGCGATTGGCAGCGATCAAGCCGGGGGCGAAATCATGAATCCAGGGCGTCTGGTGGTCTTCTCGGCCCCTTCGGGAGCGGGCAAGAGTTCCCTGATCTCCGCGGTGATGCCGGAAATCCCGCGCATGCGGTATTCCGTGTCCGCCACCACCCGGAAACCCCGGCCAGGGGAGATCGACGGCGTGCACTACTTCTTCCTGGAGCGCGAGCAGTTCCAGGCCATGATCCATGCCGAAGAGTTCGCCGAATGGAACGAGGTCCACGGGAATCTCTACGGAACTCCACGTCCCTTCCTCGACGCCTGCACCGCCAGAGGTGAGCACGTCGTGCTCGACCTCGACGTGTTCGGCAAGCGCAATTTCGATCGGCTGTACCCGGAGAGTCTGGGGATCCTGATCCTCCCCCCCTCCCTGGCGGAGTTGGAGCAACGGCTGCGAGGCCGGGGAACCGATTCCGAGGAGGTGATCCAGGTGCGATTGAAGAACGCCCGGTCGGAACTGGCCGCCGCCGAGTCGGGGAGCTTCACCTACCGGTTGGTGAACGACGATTTCGCGACCGCTCGTGCGGAATTGTTGGAAATCCTGAAAAAAGAGCTCCTCGGGTGATTCCCATCGCCGGCAAACAGGGGTAAACTGACCGCGCCGCGGGCTCACCGCTGTTTCGGGCGATCAACAAGGTGAGAAAGGCGTTCAGAGCCCCCCGGCGATCTGCTATGTTTCGCCCTTCGCCGATTCGACCTTTCCGTGCCGTCAGGAGGTACTACCCGTGCAGCGTAAGACATTAGGAATGATCATGGCCGGCGGTCAGGGGTCCCGTCTACAACCCCTCACCTCGGAACGCGCCAAACCCGCCGTCCATTTCGGTGGCAAGTACCGCATCATCGATTTCGTTCTCAACAATTTCGTCAATTCCGGGATCCACAAGATCAAGCTCCTGACCCAGTTCAAGAGCGACTCCCTGAATCGGCACGTCCAGACTGCATGGGCCCTCAATCGCACCTTGGACCAGTACGTGGATCTCGTTCCGGCGCAGATGCGCACGGGAACCGAGTGGTACCGGGGCACGGCCGATGCCATCTACCAGAATGTCAATCTCATCACCGACGAACGTCCCGACCTGGTGGCGGTGTTCGGGGGCGATCACATCTACAAGATGGATCTCACCCAGATGATCGATTTCCATTTGGCCAAAGGGGCCTTGTGCTCGGTTTCCGCCTTCCCCGTCCCCGTCGCGGAGGCCACCGAATTCGGTGTGATCGAGATCGACGAAGACGGACGGATGATCGGGTTCGAGGAAAAGCCGGCCCAGCCCAAGCACATGCCGGGACGGCCCGGTTGGGCCCTGGCCTCCATGGGCAACTACCTGTTCCACTCCAAGTTCCTGGTGCGGGAGCTGCTGGCCGACGCCCAGAAGACCTCGGCCCACGATTTCGGCAAGGACATCATTCCTGCCATCTACCACAACTACCCGGTCTACGTGTACGATTACACACAAAACCGGATTCCCGGGGAGACCAACTCCTACTGGCGCGATGTCGGGACCCTCGAGGCCTTCTTCGAGGCCAACATGGATCTCGTGAAGGTCACCCCGGAATTCGACCTGTACAACCCGAAGTGGCCCCTGCGCACGATCAATCTCAACGCGCCTCCGGCCAAGTTCGTATTCTCCGACGAACCGGGGGAAAATGCCCGGCGCGGCCAGGCTCTCGATTCCATGATCTCCGCCGGTTGCATCATCTCCGGGGGGACGGTCGAGCAATCGGTGCTCGCGCCCTACTGCCACATCCATTCCTGGGCCAAAGTCGAGGAGTCCATCCTGTTCCCCGATGTCCAGGTCGGTCGCCACGCGATGGTCCGCAAGGCGATCATCGAAAAGGGCGTCAAGATCCCCGAAGGCGCTCGGATCGGTTTCGATCTGGCGCGCGATGCCGAAAGATTCCACGTCACCGAGGGGGGGATCGTCGTCGTCCCCAAGGGAACCATCATCCAGCCGGAGAAGTGATTAAATGGCACTCGATTCCACCATCTTCCGCGAGAACGACATCCGCGGTCTGGTCGATCCCTCCTTGTCCCCCGCGGCGGTCTACGCCATCGGGCGCGCCTACGCGACCTTGCTCACCGAAGCGGGCGCGAAGGCTATCGCCGTCGGTGGCGACGTTCGGCTGCACACTCCGGAGATCAAGACCAACCTGATCCGGGCGGTGCGGGATGGTGGGATCCACGTGGTCGACATCGGGACGGTCACGACCCCCGTGGCCTACTACGCTGCCTTCGAGATGCCCGTGGACGGCGCCGCCATGATCACCGCCTCCCACAATCCGAAGGAATACAACGGGTTCAAGCTCGGCATCGGCAAGACCACCATCCGCGGCGACGAGATCCGCCGCCTCTTCGACCTCGCCTCGACCGGGGAATGGAGCACCGGACAGGGCGGGTACCGCGAACACGACCTCATCTCGGAATACCGCACCAAGTTGAAGGGGCTGTTCTCCTTCGGGAAGAACGGACGCAAGCCCAAGGTGGTCTACGATCCGGCCAACGCCGCGGGAGCCATCTTCGGGGCCGATCTCCTCGAGGAGCTCGGGTGCGAAGTGATCCGTCTCTACTGCGACGTGGACGGAAACTTCCCCAACCATCACCCCGACCCCACCGTGCCCAAGTACCTCGTCGACCTCCAGAAGGCCGTGGTGGAGCACGGGGCCGACCTCGGCATCGGCATCGACGGCGACGGCGACCGTCTCGGTGTGATCGACGACACCGGTCGTTGGATTCCCGGCGATCTCGTCACCCTCCTGATGGCTCGTCCCATCCTGGCCGAACAGCCCGGCGCCCCCATCATCTTCGAGGTGAAGAGCTCCAAGGCCCTGGTCGACGGCATCAAGGCCGCCGGCGGCGAGCCCGTCATGTGGAAGGTCGGGCACTCCCTGCTGAAGTCCAAGATGAAGGAGACGTCCGCGCCCTTGGCCGGCGAAGTCTCCGGCCACATGTTCTTCGCCGACCGTTGGTACGGGTTCGACGACGCCATGTACGCCACCTGCCGCGTGATCGAGTTGCTCGATCGTACGGGTCAGAAATTGTCCCAGCTGGCCTCGGACATCCCGTTCTACCCCTCGACCCCGGAGATCCGGGCCGAGTGCGGAACCGACGCGGAGAAGTTCCGCATCGCCCGCACCGCGGTCGATTGGTTCCGCCGCAACCACGAGACCATCGACATCGACGGCGTGCGCATCGTGTTCCCCGACGGTTGGGGTCTGATCCGCGCTTCCAACACCCAGCCCGACCTGGTCCTGCGGTTCGAGGCCTCCACCCACGAGCGCGTCCAGGAGATCAAGGAGTACGTCTTCTCCAAGCTCCGGGAATTCGGAGAGGTGAAGATCAGCGAGCATTGATCCGTCCTTTCTCGGCCCCCTCGACGGTCCGGGATCGGATCGATCCCGGGACGAGGCCGTCTTGAAAACCCGATGCCTCGACGCTTCGGGTTTTTTCGTGGGGGAAAGGGCGAACCGCGCAACGGTCCCACGCCCGGCGAAGAGTCCCGCGACCGCGGGCCGACCGAGGTCCGGAGGGGATCCGTCCATCCGGGGAGCGTGTAACTTGATGGGGCTGGTTCCGTCTGCCTCCGTTAAGGGGAGGAAGCCACATTCCCGGCAAGGAGAACACCATGAAAGTCGCGGTACTGGGGGCATCCCACAAGGAGGATCGCTACGCCAACAGGGTCCTGCACAAACTCGCCGAGAAGGGGCACGAAGCCATCGGGATCAATCCCGCCTTGCCCGCCATTCCCGGCTTCACCGTGGTGAAGACCTTGGAAGACCTTCCCGAAGGGGTGCACACGCTGACGATGTACGTCGGACCCGAGCGCTCCACTCCCCTGGCGGATTCCATCCTGGCGGGCGGATTCTCGCGGGTGGTGTTCAATCCGGGGGCGGAGAACCCGGATCTCGAGAAGATGCTCCAGGACGCCGGGGTTGAGGTGTTGGAAGCCTGCTCCCTGGTCATGCTGTCCACCGGGCAGTGGGAGCCTCGGTAGGGTCCTTCGTGGAGGTGATCGGGGCTTCGGCTCCGGAACACCTCGGGATTCCGCGAACCTTTCCGGGTCGGAGCGAGACCGGGGTGGGGTGCCCTGCGCGGGGATCGCGCGGACGGATTCGGACCGCCATCAGGGCATGGGCCGAACTCCGGGCTGGTTTCTAGCTTTCATCGGATCCATGTCTGAAACGCGAAACGGCAAACGCCCCGACTCCCCCAAGCGCTCTTGGCACAAGACATTCCTGCGCGAGGTCGGGATCCCCGTCGTGCTCGCCCTTGTGGTCATCCAGTTCGTCATCCAGGCGTTCCGGATCCCCTCCGGGTCCATGGAGCGCTCCCTGCTGGTGGGGGATTTCCTCCTGGGTTTGAAGTTCATCTACGGCTCGCCCCTTCCCTTTTCCGACAAGCATCTCCCCGCCCTCTCCGAGCCGGTTCCCGGGGATGTGGTGATTTTCCACTACCCGATGGATCCCGAAGCTCCCTATCGTGATCCCCAGCGATTCCAGTTCCTGGCCCATACCCTCCTGTTCGGGGACCTCTTCTGGGATCGCACTCCCGAAAGCGGCCAGAAAAGCTTGGTGCGCTACGAATCCCGCGACTTCATCAAGCGTTGCATCGCGGTTTCCGGGGATACCCTGGAAGTCCGCAGGGGTTCGGTCCGCCGCAACGGGCAGGATGTCCCTCTTCCTCCCAACGGCCACTACGACACCCCCGGGCCGGTTCCTCCGGATGTCGCCACGGTCCGCGATTCCCTCGGCCCCTTGCGCATTCCCGCGCCCGGGGATCGCATCGCCCTGGACGAGATCTCCCTGGAAGAGTTCATCCGCGTCTACTCGCTGGCCCTGCAGGAAAACCCCGGGGTCGCGGTCCGCTGCTCCCTCTGGGTCGAGCGGGACGGAGTTCCCGATCCCGAAGCGATGATCCGTCAGGTGCCCCAGAGCTGGTACGAGGAGTTCAACATCCCGCCGGCCTTCGCCGAAAGCCTCTACGTCCTGCCGCAAGGGTACCGGATGGCCGATTACAAGGTGTCGGAGGTTTCCCGAGCTTTCTCGATGCTCATGTATCCCTTCGAGATGCCCGGCCGAGGACGGGTGGTGGCCCACGGCTCCCTCATGCCCCGCGCCGGCGTCCTCCTGCAGGACGTCTTCGAATTCTGGAATCGCACCGACACCCTCGACACCGCTCGGGTCCGGCTGCGCCGGGCGATTTCCGTCGACGGGGTCCTGGACACCGTGTACCAGGTGCGCGAGCCGGTGCTGTTCATGATGGGCGACAATCGCGACCATTCCTCGGACAGCCGTTTCTGGGGGTACCTGTCGCGGCTGAATGTGAAGGCCCGGGCCCTCATCATCTACTTCTCCATCGAGAACGAAGACGGTCTGCTCTCCCTCGCCCCCTGGACCTGGTGGCGCGCTCCGTCCCGGATCCGCTGGACGCGGATCGGGCGTCTGGTCCATGACTGATCGGATATTCCGGTCCTGGCTGGCGCTTTCCTTGGCCTTGGCCGGGTGCGCCCGGGTGGTCCCGCCCGCAGGTGGTCCCCAAGACCTGACACCTCCCCGACTGGTGCGCTCCTCGCCCGAACCCGGGGCCGTGGGGGTCGACCGATCCTCCGTGATCGTCCTGGAATTCTCCGAGTGGGTCGATCCGGCGACTCTCAAGCCGGCGCTCTCCCTCATGCCCGCACCTTCTCGTTCCCCGGAGATCCTGGTGGACGGGCCGGAAGTCCGCCTGAAGCTGCGCGAGCCTCTGGACAGCGCGACCACCGTGGTGCTGCGGCTGGGAACGGGAATCTCCGACTTCCGCCAGGCTGCCGGGCAGGAGGTCGTGGAAATCCCCTTCGCCACCGGACCCGCCCTCGATTCGGGGAATCTGGCGGTCGAGGTCTGGCAAGGGTCCGATTCCACCTTGCCCGTGCGCGCCCGCGCCCGGGTGGGGTTGTACGCCCTGGACACCCTCCGACGTTCGGGTCTGGCCCGATTGCTGCGCCGTCGGGATTCCCTGGCCTGGTTGGCCGGAGCCCCTTCGCCCTGGCGGGAGAAGGCATGGCGGTGGGCCGAGACCGATTCCACGGGGACGGCTCGTTTCCGCCACCTCCCGCCCGGTCGTTGGCGCGTGGTCGCCTGGCTCGATCGGGATCGCGACGGATATTGGCGTCCTCTGGAGGAGCCCGTGGCCTGGGTCGGCGATCTGGCCTGGACGGACGGGGCCTCGAGCGCTTCCTTCCTGGCGCGGCTGGGGTCCATCGACACCATCGAGATCAAGCACGAGAGCTCTCCGCAGGAGGATTCGCTGCGGAGGGTCCGGGACCAGGCGCGCCGCACCCGCGACTCCTTGCGCGAGCTCTCCCCGCAGGTTCGGGAAGAGCGACGACGTGAGGACTCCGTCGCCCGCAGAACCGATTCCCTCCGCCGCGTCGACTCCACCCGCCTCGATTCCCTGGCCTCCCTGGAAGCGACCTGGCCCGACGACAGTGTTCGCGTGCTCCATCTCGACGCGACGTCCGCGGGATTCTCCGCCACCGACACCCTGGTCCTGCGCTTGTTGCGCAAGGATGCCAAGAGACGCCCCCTCGTGGTCCGCGGACCCGGCGACCGGCTGGTCGCCCGTGTTCCTCGTGGAAGTTCCTGGGGTGGCGAGGTCTGGCGGGATACCGATGGGGATGGGCGCCCTTCCGTGGGAGACCCCGTCCGCCTGCTTTCCGCCGAACCCTGGCGGGCCCTTGCCGAATTCCGTGACGAGAAGGAGAGCGACGTCCTCGAGGCGCCGCTTTCCCTCGCACCTTCTTCCGATGCTGGAGTGACCCCTTGACCCTTGCCGATTTCGTCGCCATCGACATCGAAACCACCGGACTCGATTTCGAGCGAGATTCCCTCATGGAGCTGGGCGCGGTGCGCTTCCGCGACGGAGTGGAGGTCGAATCCTTCACGCGCCTGGTGAAACCGGCGAAGGATCCATCCCCCTTCATCGAGACCCTCACGGGGATCACCGCGGCGGAAGCGTCCGGCGGCGACGATCCCGCGGCGGCTTTGGCCGCCTTCGATGCCTTCTGCGGGGCATCCCCTCGGGTGGCGCACAATTCCTCCTTCGATCGCCGCTTCCTCGCCCGTGCCGCCCAGAGGGTGGAACGCGAGTCCCCGGACGTCACGTGGTTCGACACCCTCCTCGGTTCCCGCATCGCCTGGCCGAACCTTCCTTCGCACAAATTGGAGAGCCTGGTCGAATCCTTCGGCCTGGTCTCG
This sequence comes from Fibrobacteria bacterium, assembly GCA_020633825.1. Taxonomy (GTDB): domain Bacteria; phylum Fibrobacterota; class Fibrobacteria; order UBA5070; family UBA5070; genus UBA5070. The sequence goes on from JACKCV010000002.1 coordinate 91,337, forward strand.
GGGGGTGTGGGACATCGTGCCGGAGCCGATGCCCGGGCCGCGGGGTTGTTGTTCCTGCGCATCCAGTCGGAGGTCGAGCATCTCCGGGAAACCGACCCCCTTCTCGGCAAGGCCCTGGGCTGGATCCTCAAGGGTTCCGGTTCTCCCTGGGAAGCCGTCTTCCCCTGCGCGGAATCGGTCGCTCCGGATCTCGGGATCGGTGCCCCCGACGAGGAGATCAAGGGGCTGGGGGTGCCGCGCGAGGTCTCCGCGGGGCCCGAGGAGATGGAGGGGATCTTTTCCTCGACGGGGCCGTTGGCCGCGAATTCGGATTGGGAGGCACGTCCCGGGCAGATCGACATGGCCCGAGCCGTCGCGCGCGCCTTCGACACCGGTCACTTCCTCCTGGCCGAGGCCGGAACGGGAACGGGGAAATCCCTGGCCTACCTGATCCCGGCGGCCAAATGGGCCCTGGCGGCCCAGGATCGCGTGGTGGTTTCCACCGCCACGCGCACCCTCCAGGACCAGATTCTGACCAAGGAGCGTCCCCAACTGGAGGCGGCCTTCGGCCCCGACCTGCGCGTGGCCGTCCTGAAGGGGCGGTCGAACTACCTCTGCGTGCGCCGCTTCGCCGAGCATCTCTCCGATCCGGCGCGCCTGGACGGGGCCGAACGGGAGAATTTCCTCCCCCTGGTGGTGTGGTCGCGGACCACCCTCACCGGCGACATCGAGGAGTGCAACGGATTCGGACGGGAGCGCAACGCCGGACTGTGGGCCAAGCTCCAGAGCGACGGTCGCGCGGCCATCCCCCCTCGGCATCCCCTGTTCCGGCGCTGCTTCCACCAGCGAGCCCGCCGGCGGGCCGAGGCGGCGCACATCCTGGTCGTGAACCACGCCTTGCTCCTGTCCGATCTCGCCCTCGACAACGCCCTTCTGCCTCGCTTCGAGCGGCTCGTGGTGGACGAAGCGCACCATCTCGCCCCGGCGGCCCACGACCACCTCGGGCGACGCATCACGCTGCACCTGCTGCGACGCGTCCTCCACCCCCTCGCCGAGAACCAGGATCGGCGGGCCGGGTTGCTCGGGACCATGCAGGAGAGATCCGATCTGCCGCTGTCGGCCATTCCGCTGGTCGCCGCGGCCCGCGAGGAACTCGCCCAGTGCGACCGCAAGCTCCACCGCTTCTTCCAGAAGCTGGGGGAGAAGATCGGGCGGCGCGGGGAGGAGCAGAAGCTCCGCCTGCGCGAGGCCCTCGTCCACGAGACCGGTGTCGATCCCACCCCCGTGCTCGCGGCCCTCGACCAGGCGCTGGCGACCCTGGCGCAGGTCAGACAGGAATTGACCGACTGGGATGTCGCCGCCGAAAAGGGGTGGCTCACCGACCTGGCTTCCTCCGACGGAGCCCTGCAGGAGTTCCGCCGCTCCCTGGCCATCCTCTGCGACGCCGCTCCGGATTCCGCGGTGCACTGGATCGAGGATTGGTCCAATCCCGCCCATCTCAATCTGCGGGCCTCTCCCCGGGATCCCGGAACCCTCCTCTCCGAGAAGCTCTACGCCAACCTGCGTACCGCCGTGTTCACTTCCGCGACCTTGGCCATCCGCGGCCGCGGGGAACACTTCGAGTCGCGTACCGGCTTGATCCACGTCGAGGAGAGCCGCATGGATCGGGTCCGCCTCGCCTCCCCCTACCAGCTCAAGAAGCAGGCTTGCATCGTCGCGGCGGGCTGGCTGCCCAAGCCCGGGGAGAAGGGGCACGCGGACGCGCTGGCCAACGCGATCCGGGAGGTGGTCCTGCCCCTGGGGGTCCGTTCCCTGATCCTCTTCACCTCCGAACGTTCCCTGCGCGAGACGCGGGATCGTCTCCTGGCCGAATGCCGCGCCCAAGGCCGACTCCTGCTCGCCCAAGGCATCGACGGCAATCGGGACGCCCTCCTGGCGATGTTCCGCAAGCACGAAGGGGCGATCCTCCTGGGGGCCGAATCCTTCTGGGAAGGGGTCGATCTGCCCGGGAGGGAATTGGAGCTCGTCGCGATCGCGCGACTTCCCTTCCCGGTTCCCAGCGATCCGCTCCTCGCCGCCCGCGTGGAGGAGGTGGAGGCCGAGGGGGGGAGTTCCTTCGCGCAATGTTTCCTTCCCGAAGCCTGGTTGCGCCTCCGCCAGGGGGTGGGCCGGTTGTTGCGGCGCTCCGACGACCGGGGGGCCATCCTCGTCCTCGATCCACGCTCGGTCCGCGAACGCTACGGGCCCTACCTCGCCGACGCCTGGGAGGGCGGTCATCTGAACGCCAAGACCGCCGAGGAGGCTCTGGAACGCTTCAAGGGGTGGTTCGCCCCATGAGCTTCTTCCGTCCCCTGTGGGCGATCCTGGTGTCGGTTTCGGTCCTGGGGGGATGCTACACCTTCTCCGGATCGGGGCTTCCCTCCGGCTTGAAGACCGTGGAGATCGAACAGGTGATCGACGAGGTCCGGCAATCGGAATTGGCCGACGAGGCCACCCGCCTGCTGATGGAGGAATACCTGCGAAACGGCGCCTTGCGTCCCGTGGACGCCGACGGACAGAGCCTCCTCAAGACTCGCCTGACCCAGTACTCCCACGTCCCGCAGCAGGCCGACGCCTCCGGGAACGTTTCGAGATTCCGGGTCACCGTGGGCTTCGACGCGAAATTCGTCGACCTTCGCGACGAAACCGTACTTTTCGAAGGAAATGGCGTCTCGGGGACCTGGGACTACGATCCCGCGACGGAGACGGAATCCGACGCCCGGACCAAGGCCGTCAAGGCGGCGGTGCGCAAACTGGTCGACAACACCGTGAGTGGGTGGTAACGCATGCGATTTGTGAAGATGCACGGAACCGGCAACGACTACGTCTACGTGGATCTCTGGGAGGAGAACGTCCCGGATCCGGTGGCGCTGGCGATCGAAGTGTCGCACCGCCATTTCGGCATCGGCTCCGATGGCCTGATCCTGGTCGCCCCCCCGGATGCGGAAGGATTCGCCGGACGCATGATCATGTTCAACGCCGACGGCTCCGAGAGCGGCATGTGCGGCAACGGGCTGCGCTGCGTGGCGAAGTTCCTGTTCGACCGAGGACGCAGCGGCGGGGCCACGGAATTCCGTCTGCAGACCGGAGCCGGCGCGCGAGGGGCTCGCATCCACGTCGGTCCCGACGGCAAGGCCGAGCGGGTGACCCTGTCCATGGGGCAACCCATCCTCGAATCCGGGAGCATCCCCACGACCCTCCCCGGGGGACAGGAGTGCGAGATCGAAGTCGCGGGTCGCATCCTGCGCGGGACTCCGGTCGGCATGGGCAACCCCCATTTCGTGGTGTTCGTCGACGATGTCGACGCCTATCCGGTCCAGGAGATCGGCTCCCTGCTGGAAGTGCACCCCGCCTTTCCGCGGAGGGTGAACATCGAGTTCGTGCAGGTCGTCGGCCAGGGTCATCTCCGGCAACGGACCTGGGAGCGCGGATCCGGGGAAACCTGGGCCTGCGGCACGGGCGCCAGCGCCGTGTGCGTGGCCTCCAGGCTTCGTGGAGTGACCGACGGCGAGGTCGAAATCGACCTCCTCGGTGGGCGCCTCACCCTTTCCTGGGACGGACAGGGTGAAGTCCAGATGACCGGAAATGCCGTGGAGGTCTTCCGCGGGGAGATCTGAGGCCTCCCGGGAGTCCTGCCCATTCGGAACGATGCGACCCGCCCGGGTTTCCTGGGCGGGGAGTTTCCACCTGCCGTGCCATCGGTGGCACGGAGAGGGCGTCAACCGCGGCGACTGCTTTCGTCGAGTTCGGCCTGCAGGAGATGCTCGATCATTCCCTGGCTTCCCGCTTCGCAGAGATCGAGGACATTCTCGAATCCGCGATCCCCACCGTAGTAGGGGTCGGGCATGTCCTGGGCCGGGCCACGGGCGGCGAATTTGAGGAACAATTCCACCTGCGCCCGCTGGAAGGGGACGGAAGCCTCCTTCACGACCTCCAGGTGGGATCGATCCATGCAGAGGATGTAGTCGAAGTCGTGCACGTCGGAGGAAACGAACTTGCGGGCCTGATGGGCGGAAAGATCGTAGCCGCGACGTGCGGCGTGGCTGACGGATCGGCGGTCGGCGCCTTCCCCGACGTGGTAGGCCTGGGTCCCGGCGGAGGCGACTTCGATGCGATGGCTCAGGCCTCGCTGTTTCGCCATGGAACGCATCACCACCTCCGCGGTGGGAGAGCGGCAGATGTTCCCGGTGCAGACGAACAAAAGGCGAATTTTCTCTTCCATTGACATCTCGACAAAGGATAGAATCAGGCCAATGGGATCGCGAGGTTCGCCCTTCGTTTCCCGGTTTCCAGGAGAGTCGAACGCGGGGCCCGCCCCGAGCCATCCGATGCCCGATCGTCGGAGAAAGGAACCAGCCCCGGATGGATGCGGTCGACCAGGACAACTCGGTGCAGCCATTGCAAGAATGGGTTCAGCGCCTGTCCGAGGAGGAGATGCCGATTTTCGCCCAGACCGTGGGGGAAATCAATCGCATGCTCGCCACGGAGGAATACTCCAGTCTGGCGCTTTCGCGGGTGATCCTCCAGGACCCATCGATGACCGCCAAGGTGGTGAAACTGGCCAACTCGGTGTTCTACAACCCGGGGGGAGTCCCGATCAGCACCGTCAGTCGCGCCGTGGTGGTCCTGGGGTTCAACGCCGTCCAGGCGATCTGCATTTCCATCCTGGTGATCGAAACCATGGTGAAAGGACGGGCGAAGGAACGCGTGATGCGCGAACTGGCCCGATCCATCCACGGAGCGACCCAGGCCCGGGGCTTGTATCCGGGCAAGGATGCCGCGGGGGAGGAGATCTTCGTCGCCGCGTTGCTGTCGAATCTGGGGCAGATGGCCTTCTGGTGCTTCGCGGGAGAACAGGGGAATCAACTCGATGAAGCCCTTCGGACGGAGCCCGGAGATCCGGGAACCGTGGAGCAGCAGGTCCTGGGGTTCCGGCTCAAGAACCTGACGGCGGCCCTGGTGGAGGAGTGGCATCTGTCTCCGTTGGTTTCCGAGGGGATCAAGGGCAAGGCCTCCAAGGATCCGCGGGCGAAATTCATCGATCTGGGGCATCGCATCGCCCGTCAGGCCGAAGAAGGATGGAACGGTCCGGAGGTGCGCGTGTTGGCTCAGGAAGCCTCGCGCCTGCTTGGCAAGCCGGTTTCCGAAGTCGGGGAGCAGCTGCAAGCCTTGGCCAACGAGGCGGTGCAGCGGGCCAAGTCGATGGGCGCCAACCATGCCGCCAAACTCATTCCGCTGGCCGAAAAGACCGACGGCGAATCGGATAGTTCCTGGGACTCCGTGGAAGCTCCCACCTGGCTCGAGCCCGACCCCATGCTGCAGCTGAAGATCCTGCGGGAGATCACCATCACCCTGGGGACCAAGCCGGAGCTGAACGTCCTGCTGGAAATGGTCCTGGAGGGGATCCACCGGGGCGTCGGGATGGATCGGACGGTCCTGGCCCTCATCACCCCGCGGCGCAATCTCGTCAAATCGAAGCTCGTGCTCGGAAGCAACCGCATGAGGTTCCAGGATCGGTTCCAATTCGAACTGGGCGTGAAACCCGCCAACATCTTCTGTCGCCTGATGGCCGGCCAGGAAGCCATCCTGGTGACCCACTACGACGATCCCCAATTCAAGGGGACCCTCTTCGGCGGCATCTTCGAAGTCATCGATCGCGCGCCTTTCATGGCCCAGCCGGTCCTGTTCGGAGGCAACGCCATCGGGATGTACTACGCCGATCGTTTCCCTTCGGGACGCGCCATCGACCAGGAGACCTTCGAGAGCTTCAAGTTGTTCGTGCAGCAGGCCAATCAAGGGTTGGCCCAGATCGCCAAGGCCCGTCTCGCCGGTTGACCTTCGCCAGGCTTGGTCCGTCCACGGGAATGCATATTCTCCAGGACAGACAATGAACACCTACTTGCACGGGGCGACTCGCCCCCACGACCGAATCGACTTCCCCTCTCTGCCGCTCTCCGTTTGTCCCTCCCCGATCGGGGACCAGCCATGAATGCCCTGGGACTGACCTTCGTGTTCCTGGGGGTCCTGGTGCTCCTCAACGCCCTGTTCGCCGCCAGTGAAATGGCCCTCGCCACGGCGCGAAGGAGTCGTTTGGCGGCGCGCGCCGAGAATGGCGACCGCGGCGCGGAAGCCGCGATCCGGCTCCAGGAAGATCCCAATCGTTTCCTGTCCACCATCCAAGTGGGGATCACAGTCATCGGAACCCTTCTGGCCGTGTACTCGGGAGATCGATTCGAGGAGCCCTTGAAGGAATTCCTCGAGCCCTACATGGGTGGATGGGCAGGCACCGGCGTGGTGGTCGTGGTGGTGGGTCTGGTCTCCTTCGTGCAGCTGTTGTTCGGCGAACTGGTGCCCAAGCGGGTCGCCATGCAATCGGCCGACTCCATGGCCGCCTTCCTCGCGCGCCCCATGATCTTCGTCTCGGTGGTGACACGTCCGGCGGTGTCGTTCCTCTCGGGAGCCACCAACCTGGTTCTGTGGATCATCCGTCGCCACGATGTCCCGGAGGAGACGGTCACCCAGGAGGACATCCGCCACATGGTGCGCGAGAGCGCCGAGGACGGGGAAATCCAAGAGCACGAGGAGGATCTCATCCACTCGGTCTTCGCCATGGGCGAGAAATTGGTGCGCCAGATCCGCACGCCACGCACCGAGATCGTGGGAGTCGACCTCGATCGGCCGCTTTCCGAGCAGATGCCGTCCTTGATGGAAAGCGGATACTCCCGGTTTCCGGCGTTCCGGGGCAATCTCGACCACATCGAAGGCGTGGTGCTCGCCAAGGATCTCTACCGGGCGTGCATGGCCGAAAGCGAAACCCCCTCGGTGGGCGATTTCCTCCGCCCCGCGGTCTACATCCCCGAAAACACCCGCGCCATCCAGTTGCTGCAGTTGATGCAGAAGCAGCGCAGCCACATGGCCATCGTGGTGAACGAGCACGGGATCTTCGAAGGGGTCGCGACCCTCGAGGATCTTCTGGAGCAGATCGTGGGGGCCATCGAAGACGAAACCGACGAAGCCAGCGATCCCGACATCGTACAGACCGGGGGAGGGTGCTGGTTGGTGTCGGGGACCGTTCCCGTGGAACGCGTGCGCGAGGAATTGGCCATCGAGGAGCTGCCCGAGGAGGACGAAGGACACTACGACACCCTGGCGGGCTTGGTGTTGTCCCTGATGGGGCGGATCCCGGCCACCGGCGAGGAAGTCGAGTCCGCGGGCTTCGTCTTCCGCGTGGTGGACATGGATGGTCTTCGCATCGACAAGATCGAAGTGAGCCGACTCAGTCGCCGCGAGAACCACCGGGAAAGCTGAGAGGGGAGTTCGCCCCCCCGGTCGCGGATTTCAGGCGGGTCGGGAACCGTCGCGGTAGGCGTCCCGGAAGCTGATCAATTCCACTACCGTGGCCTTGTAGGTCGTTTCGAGGATCTCGAGCCTCTGGATCAAGGTCCCGTTGTCCGTCCACTGGAATTGTTCCATCTCCTTGGCGGCGTCCGTGAGTCGCGGAAGGCCCAGGGTGGCGGCGCTGGACCGCATGGCATGGGCGGCGAAAGCGCTGCGGGCGAGGTTCCCGTCTTCCGCGGCCGCACGCGCCTCCTCGATGGTGCGCACGGAAGACTCCAGGAACAGTTCGATCATCCGTTCGAGGAAATCGGAGGAGCCGAATCCGCGAAGGGTTTCCAGGGTCTGGGTGTCGAGCAGCGGAAGGGACATGACCCCATCATACCCTGGTCCGGCTCCCGACGCAACCGCGGGCAGGTTTCAGACGGGACGTCGGGCGAGCAGGCAGATCTCGGTGTATCCGGCCGAAAGCGGGGAGCGACGCCAGATGGGGGCGTAGGTCACGTTCAGGAGCTTCATGAAGAATCCGTTGAAGGAGAACGGATCGAGTCCGAATTCCTTCTCGACCATCCAACCCTCCCGGGAGATCACCCGGTGGAGCTGGGCCCGGGAATAAGCCTTCTCGTATCCATGGATCCAGCCGGTGGGATGGGTGATCTTGTAGGCCAGCTGGTAGGCTTGCCAGATCGACCACTTGGCCGGAACGAACGTGGCCATCAAGCCGCCGGGCTTCACCAGCCGGAACATCTCCCGCACGAAAGGGCCTTCGTCCCGGAAGTGCTCCATCAGCCCCGAGGAGTACACGAAATCGAAGGAGGCGGCTTCCAGTCCCGTGTCCTGGCAATCCCCGCGGTGCACATGGGGAATCTCCTCGGCGATCTTGCGGCAGGATTCCTCGGAGAAATCGAGGGCGTGGCATTCGACGTCGGGGCGGGTCCGATGGAGGAGGCGGATGTTGGAGCCGAACCCGCATCCGACTTCCATGACCTTCTTGGGGCCTTCCCCCAGCGAGGAAATCCATTCCTGGAGCTTCCGATCGCGTTCGGAGATCATCCAGCGCTCGGCTTTCGAGATGGAGTACTGCTTCCAGTAGTCGTCCCAACTGATCATCGGGGCGTGTCCCTCCCAGCGGATCGATCGCGGGATCGATGTGCTCAAAATGAAAAAGGGCCCGGAGAGAGGTGTCTCCGGGCCCAGTAAGCATCCCCACGGGGATTCGAACCCCGGTTGGCGGACTGAAAACCCGCTGTCCTAGGCCTCTGGACGATGGGGACGTCGAGGCAAGGAAAGATAACAGGGTGCATATTGGTTGTCATGGGAAAAATTTCTGAGGGTGCGCGTTTCGGCCTGGAGCCGGGACGGATCTACCTCGACTGGAATGCCACCGCCCCCTTGCGCGCCTCGGCGCGCGAGGCCTGGCTCGAAGCCGGGGCCGTAGGTTGGGCCAACGCCAATTCGCTGCATCGGGAAGGGAGGATCGCCGCCGAGTTCCTGACGCGTGCCCGGGAGACCTTCGCATCCACCACCGGCACCTCCCCCGGGGAATGGGTCTTCACCTCGGGGGCGACCGAGAGCATCCATGCGGCGATTCTCGGATGCGCCGCGGCGCGACCGACCCGCCGCAGGATCGTGACCTCCCTCGGGGAGCATGCGGTCGTCCGCAGCGTCCTCGCGGGATTGGAAGGGCAAGGGTGGGAAATCGTTCGGGTGGGTCTCGGGCCCGACGGGGCCTGGAGTGCCCAGGAGGTGCTGGACGCCAGCCATCCGGAAACCACCGGCATGGTGTCCCTGATCTGGGCCAGCAACGAGACGGGAGCCGTGTCGGAAGTGGAGGAGGTGGCCAAGGAGCTGCGCCGCAGGCGGATTCCCCTGCATCTCGATGCCGTGCAGGTTCCGGGGCGGATTCCGTTCGGCTTGTCCGTCGTCCCCGCCACCTTCGCATCCCTTTCCGGCCACAAGTTCGGAGCCCCCAAAGGGGTCGGAGCCCTGTTCATCCGGCGGGCGGCTCCCTGGACGCGGTGGATGGCCGGCGGAGAGCAGGAGCGGGGACGAAGAGGTGGCACCTCCAATGTCGCGGGGATCCACTCCATGGCCACGGCCCTGGCCGAAGCCGTGGTGGCAGACGTTTCCGCCTGGAACCCTCTGCGGGACGATTTCGAAAGTCGAGTCCTGGCCCGGGTCCCCGGGTCCCATCGGGTCGGGGGAGGGGTGCGACTTCCCCAGACCTCCGCCTTGCGCTTCGATGGCGTGGAAAGTTCCGCCCTCCTGTTGCGCCTGGACGATCTCGGGATCGCGGTGTCGTCCGGATCCGCATGCACCTCGGGTCGCACCGATCCGTCCCCCGTTCTGCTGGGCATGGGCTTGACGAGCGGACAGGCCCACCAGACCATTCGCGTGTCGTTCGGGGACGGAACCATCCCCTCCGACCTGGACCTCCTGTTGGACCGGCTCGTCCAGGAGGTGCCGGCCCTGCGCGGGAGCTGAATCCGGCCGGAACGCGCCCGGTGTCGCCGGGAGCTTCCTCCCCGTGTAGGTTGCGGTTCCATGAGACATGGTATCGATTTCTCCCAGGGGGCCGCGTGATCTGGCGCTATCTCGCATTTTTCGCCGTGGTCCTCGGTTTCTTCGGCGGAGCGCATGTGTTGTCGGGGATGCGTCTGACCCACTGGTTCCATCTCCAGGGTTGGACGCGTTCGACCATGGTGGGCATGCTGACCCTCCTGGGGAGCGTGGCTTTTCTCGGCCAGATCGTCGCTCGCCGGGGAGCCTCGGATGTCCTGGTCTGGGTTTCGGCGGTCTGGATGGGATCCCTCCTGCTCCTGCTGGTCGCCGTCGCCATCGGGGACGTGGTGGGATTCGCCTCGAGGTGGCTGGGCGTCCCCGCGTCGGGAGTGGTCTGGATCCGCTCGGCGGTGCTGGTCGTGTGGGTGGGCACCGTGGTGTTCTCGATCCGGTCGGCCCTGTCCGATCCCCGCATCCACGAAGTGGAGGTCCGGATCAGGAACCTGCCCAGGTCCTTCGAGGGGTACCGCATCGCCCATGTCACCGACACCCACCTGGGGCCGATCCTGCGCGGGGAATGGATGGGCCGGCTGGCCGCGCGCGTGGATTCCGCGGCGACGGATCTTGTCGTGCACACCGGCGATCTCGTCGACGGAGCGGTCTCGCGCGTGGCGCCGTTCGTCGCTCCGTGGGGGGCGCTGCGCGGACGCGACGGGGCCTTGTTCGTGACCGGGAACCACGACGTGTATTCCGACTCGCGTTCCTGGAGCGCCCATGTGGCCTCCCTGGGGGTGACCGTCCTGCGCAACCAGCATGTCGTCCTCGCCCGCGGGAACGACACCCTCGTGGTGGGAGGCATCCCCGATCTCCACGACGACCGCTCCGTCCTGCCTCCGCCCGATGGAACCGCCGCCTTCGCGGGCGCTCCTTCCGGCCCCAGGATCCTGCTGGCCCACCAACCCGTGCAAGCCCGGGACGTGCAGGGGCTTGGGATCGACCTCCTGTTGGCCGGCCACACCCACGGCGGGCAGATCTGGCCCTTTTCCTGGTTGGTGCGATTGGCCCAGCCCGTGGTGGAGGGGTTCGGAACGGTCGGGGATGTCCGGGTGTTCGTGTCCCGAGGGGCGGGGTTCTGGGGGCCACCCATGCGGTTCCTCGCTCCGCCGGAAGTTCCCATCCTGGTGTTGCGGGGCGAAGGGGGCTGAAGGGGCCTTCCCGGAGGAAGGTCGAGGAAGCCCGTGCCACGATGGCGCAAGGGCGTGCCGGGTACGGTCGATTCCATCGGGTCCCCCGCGAGGTCCGCAGGGGATGCGCGACGGGGCGACGAGGCGCGTTTCACCGCAAGTCGAAGGTCCCCGCGGAATCGGCCGGACCGATGTCGGTGTAGAAGGAGCGGATGACCGAAGCCGCCTTGGTCATCGAGGGCACCTGGGAGGATTCCCAGCGCAGGAGCCTGGCCTGGGTGGAGTAGGGCAGTTGTCGGGGTTCATCCCCGGCGTAATGGGTCATCCAGGCCTCGGCCAGGAGGGAGGAGCCCGACTGCGCGGAGTCTCCCACTCCGTAGTAACCCGAAAGGATGGCGGAGGACTTCCCCAGCATGTTGGCGTACAAGGCGCTGTCGGCGAAGACGGGGAAGGGGCGCCCCCCCAAGTCGTCGGGGATTTCCCGGATGCGTCCACTGCGAACAGAGATCTTCCCTTGGGAGATGGTCCCGAAACGGAAGGCGCAGGGAGGGGTCACCAGGGAGCCGGTCTCGATGTCGGTCCAGGTCGCGCCCTCGACCTGGACGCTGGCGATGTCGTTGGCGTGGAAGTGACCCGTGAAGATCACCCGCAGTCCTGCACGAGCCAGGCGTGGGATGGCCGTCTGGGCCCCGCCGAGGACGTACCCCGATCCGACGGGCTCGACGTCCTGGCCTTGGAAATGGGGGATGGTGCCGAAGTGGATCGCCCCGACCACCACCTGCCCGGACTCCCGCGAGGAGGCGAGGGCCTTTTCGGCCCAGGACAAGGTGGTTTCCGGGAGGAAATTGCAGGAACGGCTGGTGGAGGAGCCCTGGTCCTTGTAGGAGCATCCGTCGAGGGCCAGGACTCGGATTCCGGGGGCGACCTGCACCAGGTAGGACAGGGAGCCGGGGTCCCGCGAAAGGGCCTGGGCGTACCCGCATCGGGCGTAGATGGAGGCGAATTCCGAGGCCGATACCCAGGGAGTCGCGGCGGTTCCCGAGCTGGGATAGGCCACCGTCCCCTGCATGCCCACATCGTGGTTCCCGGGCAGCACCACGACCTGGATCCCGCGGTCGATCAGGGTCTGCAGGGAATCCGCCAGGTCCTCGTGGCTGGCCTTCTCCCCGTCCTTGGTGAGGTCGCCGGTGATGAGGACGAAGATGGGATCCATGGCCCGGATGCTGTCGAGCCAGGAGTGGAGCAAGCCAGGCCCCTGCAGGATCAATTTCCGATCCCCGGAGATGTAGGACTTCAGGGAGGGGGACAGGGGTTGCCCGACCAGGCGGGGGCTCAGGAAGTGAACGTCGCTGGCGACCACGAACGAGGTGGGTGGAGGATCCGGATCCGGGGATTTTCCCACCGTGTCCTCGGGAGGGGGGGAGACGGGGACCGTGTCGGGAAGGGCCTCCGAGGGAAGCACGCGGACCGCGGGGGTGTCGCATCCCAGCAGGAAGGTCAGCAGGGCGCCGCCGAGAAGCGGGCGGAGGTCGCGATTCATGGTTGCACCATCACGGAGACGTCCAGGGGACGAGGGGTTCGATCCAGACCCAACGAGGCCTTGCCGGGCCATGGTTTCCAGTCCGGGTAGTGGATGCCGAGGGAAAGGCCGTCGGAGGAAGGGTGGACCTTGCCGGGGGCGAGCTGCAGGTCGGAGCAGGCGACGACCAGGCGCAATCCCCCCGGCCGCGCCTGGAGGGATGGTCGGCACCCGGGAGACCAGTACGCGTCGACGACGGGGTGACGGGAAATGTCGCCGGGGATGTCCCAGGACATGGTCCATCCCCGGATGGTGGTGCTTCCGGTGTTGCGGAAGACCAGCCGGGGTTTGATGGCGTTGCGGTCGTCGGGAGCCTCGTCCCGGACGGAGACCAGGAGGGTGGGGTTCGTCGCCGACACGGGGGCGTCGAGGGGCTGCGACGACGATTCCGCAGGGGATGTGGTTGCGGCCGGCTCGATCCCCGGCGGGGAGGAGGGGGTCTTGGGGCGGTCTTCCGGACGAGGGTCGGAGGCCTGAGGGGTGGGGGGCGCGGGCGGGACGGCCGGAGCCTCCTGGCCGAGGGCGGGGGCCGGGGTGGGACGGGAGGATCTGTAGGCCACCAGCACGAGCATCGAGGCGATCGCGGCCGCCGCCGCGGAGGCCGTCAGCAGGGCGGCGTTGCGGCGGGTGGGAGCGGTGGGCGCGGGCGGGGGCGACGGAGCCGCGTCGGGGAGGGTTCCGCCCACGAGGCGAGGGCTCGCCAGGAGGGGGGCGGCCCGGCGCACGTCGTCGGGGAGGACTCGGGCGCGCACGAATTCCACCGGATCGGAGACCCCTCCTGCTGACAGAAAATGTCTGAGAGATCGGGAGACCTCCGTGGCGGAGGGGCGCTGCAGGGGATCCTTCCCCAGCATGCGGTCCACCAGATCGCCCAGGGCCGGGTCGATCCCGGGGACCAGGGAGCCCAGGCCCGGGGCCGGTTCGGTGACCACCTTCCACATCACCGCATGGGGATGGTCGCCTTCGAAGGGGGGGCGGCCCGCCAGAAGGTGGAACAACACCCCTCCGAGGGCGAAGATGTCGATGGCCCCGGTGGGGGGCTGCCCCTTCGGGCGGTCGATCTGTTCGGGTGCCATGTAGAGGGGGGAACCCATGATGGTCCCGGTCAGCGTGCGCGAAATCCCCTCCGAGAGATGGGCGATCCCGAAGTCGGCGACCTTCACGGTTCCGTCCTTGCGGACCAGGAGATTGTCGGGCTTGATGTCCCGGTGCACCACGGCGGCTTCGTGGGCCGCGGCAAGTCCGGACGCGGCCTGGCAGCCGATGGCCGCCGCGGCATCGGGGGCCAGACGTCCGTCGAGACGGCCCATCAAGGCCGAGAGGGAGATGCCCTCCACCAGCTCCATGACCAGGTAGTCTTCCTCGTGGTCGCGCCCCAGGTCGAAGACCTGCACCACGTGGGGGTTGCCCAGTCGGGCGACGGAGGTCGCCTCCGCGTGGAACCGTCGGATCCAATCGCCCTGGGCCCCCAACTCGGGACGCAGCCTCTTGAGGGCCACGGGACGGCGCAACACGGGATCCTCGGCCAGGTGCACCGAGGCCATTCCCCCTTCTCCCAGGGGGCGGACGAGCCGGTAACGTCCGAATTGCGCGTGGTCCATGGATCCCAACCTATCTCGCCAAGCCGTCTTTGCCCCGGCGTTCCCGCGGAAAAACTGCATCCGTGGGAATTTCAGAGACCGCGATGGAGTCTCGATTGCAATTTTCGGGCGATGAGAGGGGTGCGCTTTTCTAAGTTGCGCATGCGCATCGAAAGGAGGGGAGACATGGCAGCTCTGGAACATCCCGCCGCGGAACAGACGCCCTCGGGAGCATCCTCGCTCCGTCCGGGGCCGGAAGGCGTCGAGCAGAACATCTTCACCACCAGCCTCGACGCCATGGTGTCCTGGGGGCGCTCGAACTCCCTCTGGCCCTTCCCCTTCGGCACCGCCTGCTGCGCCATCGAATTCATGGCCCTGGCGGCCTCCCGCTACGACATCGCGCGCTTCGGCGCCGAGTTCGTCCGCTTCTCGCCGCGCCATTCGGACATGATGATCGTCGCCGGAACCATCACCTACAAGCAAGCCCCGATCCTGCGTCGGATCTGGGAGCAGATGATCGAGCCCCGCTACGTGATTTCGGTGGGGGCCTGCGCCTGCTCCGGCGGCTTCTACGACTGCTACTGCACGGTTCCCGGAATCGACGAGATCATTCCCGTGGACGTGTACATCGCGGGTTGCCCTCCCCGCCCCGAGGCCTACCTTGAGGCCATCATGCAGCTCCAGGCAAAAATCATGGACGAATCGTACGTGAAGGCCCGTGCCCAACGCGCCCACGAGAGGATCCACATCGGATGAAGCCCTCCGCCGCCACCCCCTACCACCAGGCCGCCGAACCCGCCACCGCCGAAGCCCGCGCCGCCTTCGAGAAGGCCGCGTTCGCGGCCCTCGCAGAACGCTTCGGCGCCACCCTCGATCCCCTCGACCAATGGGGATTGACGGCGGTGGTCGACCGTTCGCGGATCCGCGAAGTCCTCCAGTTCCTGCGGGACGATCCCTCCTTCCGGATGGACACCCTCCTCGATTCCTGCGGAGTCGACTACCTGGAATACCCGGGCCACGACCTGCCGCGTTTCGCCGTGGTGTACATCCTCAAGAGCATGGTCGCCGTTTCGCATCGGCTGCGCCTCAAGGTCTGGGTCGAGGAGGACGACGCCGTCGTTCCTTCCGTCCACGATCTCTACGCTTCGGCCAACTGGCAGGAACGCGAGACCTGGGACCAGTACGGCATCGTGTTCGAGGGGCATCCCAATCTCAAGCGGTTGCTGAACCACGCCGATTTCGAGGGACACCCCCTGCGCAAGGACTACCCGGCGCAGCGCCGTCAGTGGCTCCTGGCCAACGACCCCATGATCGACCAGCTCGAAGCCCGCCTTCGCGTCCTCGGCTACGAAATCCTGGAGTCGCCGGCCCCCACCTCGCCCTCGCTCGAGGAGACAAGTTTCGGGAGGAAGAAGTGAAGGTCATCACGCCCGAGGGCGACAAGGTCGAGCTTCTCACCGTCAACATCGGTCCCAGCCATCCGGCCACCCACGGCGCGCTGCGCAACTTCGTGGCCCTCGACGGCGAGACCATCGTCGCCTCGGTGCCCGAGATCGGGTATCTGCACCGCGGGTTCGAGAAGATGGTGGAGCGCGGAACCTACCAGCAGGTCCTTCCGTACACCGATCGCCTGAACTACTGCTCGGCCATCCTCAACAACATCGGATTCTGCCACGCCGCCGAGACCATGTTCGGCGTCGAGATCCCCGAGCGCGCGACCACCCTCCGCGTCCTGCTGGGCGAACTGTCCCGCGTCATCGACCACCTGGTGTGCGTGGGTGCGGCTCTGGTCGACCTCGGTGCCCTGACGAACTACTGGTATTTCTTCAATCCCCGCGAAGACATCTACAAGATCTGGGAGAAGTTGTCGGGAGCCCGGCTGACCAACGCGTTCACGCGCGTCGGCGGTCTGTATCGCGACACCTATCCGGGATTCGAGGACGAGGTGCGCGCGGTGCTTCCCGTCGTGGAGAACGCCATCGGCGAAGTGCTGAAGCTGGTCGAACACAACCGCATCTTCCTCGATCGCACCCGCGGAGTCGCGGCGATCTCCGCCGAGCGAGCCATCGCCTACGGCTGGACGGGCCCCTGCCTCCGCGCCACCGGCGTCGATCGCGACCTCCGCAAGGACGAGCCCTACATGGGCTACGACACCTACGACTTCCAGACCGTGGTGGGAAGCACCGGCGACACCTACGACCGCCTGATGGTGCGCATGTTCGAGATGCTCGAATCGATCTCCATCTGCCGCCAGGCCCTGGACCGGTTGCGCCCCGGGCCGGTGAACACCTCCGACGCCCGTCTTTCGCTTCCCGGCCAGGACAAGGCCTACCACGACATGGAAGCCCTGATCAACCACTTCAAGCTGGTCTACGAAGGGGTCCGTCCCCCGGCCGGCGAGTATTACGGGGCCACCGAGGCCGGCAATGGCGAGCTGGGCTTCCTGATCGTCTCCGACGGCACCGGGCGCCCCTACCGCGTCAAGGTCCGTCCGCCTTGCTTCACCCAGTTCTCGGCCTACCACGAAATGGTCGAGGGCGGACTCGTCGCCGATTCCGTCGCCTGCCTTTCCAGCCTGAACATCGTCGCCGGCGAGCTCGACCGCTGAGGAATCCATGAGCCATCATCCCGTACACGTCGAACAACCCTCCGATGCCGAGATCCTTCCCAGGCTCGAAACGCCCGGTGTCTTGTCCCGCGTCGAGGAACTGATCCGACGCTACCCGGTCAAGCGCGCCGCGTTGCTGCAGGTGTTGTGGCTCGCCCAGGAAACCCTCGGTTGGCTTCCCAACGTGGCCATCCGCTGGTCGGCGGAGAAGTGCGAAGTGAGCCCCGTCCACGCCTACGGCGTGAGCCTGTTCTACACGATGTACAAGAAGGTGCCCACGGGGCGGTTCTTCCTGCAGATCTGTCAGAACGTGTCCTGCCACATCCAGGGGGCCGAGGCGGTGATCGCGCACGCCGAGAAGGTCCTGGGTGTCGACAGCCACGGCGGGAACACCGAGGACGGTCTGTTCACCCTCCTGAGGGTCGAGTGTCTGGGCGCCTGCGGGAACGGTCCGGTGTTGCAGGTCAACGACTCCTTCGCCACCGACGTGGTCGACGGCGAACTCGCCATGCCGATCGGCGTGGGACTCGACCCTGAAAGGTTCGATCGCATCGTGGAGTGGTGCCGCCGCCGCGCCGCCGAACTGCCCGAGGAACCCGTCCGCGACGCCCTGGGGGACATCCTCGTGGGAACCGACGGACATCCGGGAGCCACTGGAGCCTCCGCGGAAGTCCAGGGATCCTACGCACCGCCCCCTCCCGCCTTGGCCGTCACGGCCAGCAACGTGGAGGAGGGAAGGACGAAGGTCACCTGGAAGGCGGCCCCTGAAACCACGGTCCTCCATTTGGAAACGCGCCAGGGCGGGGGAGAGTTCGCCGAGGTCGCCTCCCTGTCCGGCAAGGACAAGGAATGGATCGGGGAGTTGCCCGCGGGAGCGGAGATCCGCATCGTCGCCGAAACCGCCGGAGTCCGCGCCAAGCCCTCCAACATCGCCAAGGGAATCGCCTGATGGCCACGCTCACCGTCACCCAGAATTTCGGCAAGGGAGCGCGCGACCTCGAGGTATACCGTTCCCTCGGCGGGTACGGTTCCATCTCCTCCCGTCTGTTCGACCTCTCCCAGTTCGAACTGATCGACCTGGTTTCCCGTTCGGGCCTGCGCGGGCGCGGCGGGGCGGGATTCCCGACGGGCATGAAGTGGTCGTTCGTTCCCCGCAATTCCGGCAAGCCCGTCTATCTGGTGGTCAACGCCGACGAAGGCGAGCCCGGGACGTTCAAGGACCACGTCCTCATGCAGGAGGATCCCCATCGCCTGATCGAGGGGATGATCGTGTGCGGCTGGGCCCTGGGGGTCCGCACCGCCTACATCTACGTTCGCGGCGAGTTCCTGCCCGCCATCGAAACCCTCAACGCGGCCCTCAAGCAGGCCTATGCCGCAGGGTTGCTCGGCAAGAACATCGGGGGTTCCGGGTACAGCCTCGACATCTACGTCCACCGTGGCGCGGGAGCCTACATCTGCGGCGAAGAGACCGCGCTCATCAACTCCCTGGAAGGATTCAAGGGCCAGCCCCGGCTCAAGCCCCCCTTCCCGGCCGTCTCGGGGGCGTTCGCTTCTCCGACCTGCGTGAACAACGTCGAGACCTTGATGGCCCTCCCCTGGATCCTCGAACACGGACCGGAGGCCTACCAGGCCCTGGGAACTCCCAAGTCCGGCGGCACCAAGGTGTTCTCGGTCTCCGGCGACGTGAAACGCCCCGGCGTGTACGAGGTCCCCATGGGGACGCCCTTGATGGAGCTCCTCGAGAGCCCCGAGCTCTGCCAGGGGATCGTGGGGGAGCTCAAGGGGGTCATCCCCGGAGGATCCTCCTCGCCGGTCCTCACCGCCGAGGAGGCTCGCAAGGCCAACCTCGACTACGAGGCCCTCGCCGCCCTCAAGACCATGCTGGGATCCGGGGCCGTGGTGGCCTTCAACACCGAGCGCAGCGCGGTGGGCATGCTCACCTCCCTCACCCGATTCTACGCGCATGAATCCTGCGGGCAGTGCACGCCCTGCCGCGAGGGCACGGGATACGCCGATCGCATCATGAAGACCATCGCCTCCGGCAAGGGGCGCGAGGGCGACCTCGACCACATGCTGGACCTGGCCGCGAACTTCAGCTACACCACCATCTGCCCGCTGGCCATCGCCGACGCCTGGCCGATCGAGAACTTCATCGGCAAGTTCCGTCCGGAGTTCGAGGCAGAGGTGGCCAAGAATCCCGACCGCGGCTCGCCGCGCGTGACCAAGGACTTCCGTCCGGGAGCGTTCTGGTAATGAGCAACTCGTACAACAAGCCCGTCCTGCCCAAGGCCGACTCCAAGAAGGTCTCCATCGTCGTGGATGGCGCCGACGTCGAGGTGCCCGAGGGGACCAATCTCGTCGAGGCCCTCAAGACCATCGGGATCGACACCCCCCACTTCTGCTACCACCAGGACCTCCCGGTGGCCGGAAATTGTCGGCAGTGCATGGTGGAGACCGACGGCCCCCGTGGAATGGGTCTGGCCATCGCCTGCTACACCCCCGTGCGTCCCGGCATGAAGGTCGCCACCGACCGCTCCTCCGAGAAGGTCAAGACCGCGCGCAAGGCCGTGATGGAATTCCTGCTGGCCAACCATCCCCTGGACTGTCCGATCTGCGACAAGGCCGGCGAGTGCACCCTGCAGGACAACTACATGTCCTCGGGCAAGCACGAAAGCCGCATGCGCGAGGAGATCGGGAAGCAGTACAAAGGCGCGCCCGAGCACCGCCACCTGGACGCCAAGGGCCAGGACCGCGGCGGCAAGCACATCGATCTGGGCCCGACCGTCATCCTCGACCAGGAACGCTGCATCCTTTGCGATCGATGCACCCGTTTCATGCGGGACGTCGCTGGGGACGAGCAACTCTACATCGCCGCCCGCGGGGACCACGCCTTCATCACCACGTTCCCCGGCCAGCCCCTCCAGCACGACTACGACCTCAACGTCACCGACATCTGCCCGGTGGGGGCCCTCACCGGCAAGCACTTCCGCTTCCAGCAGCGGGTGTGGTTGCTCTCCAAGACCGAGACCATCGCTCCCGACGACTCCCTCGGTGCCAACATCACCGTCGAGCACCACGACGGGCACGTCTGGCGCATCATGCCGCGCCGCCATCCCGACGTCAACAAGTCCTGGATCTCCAACGCCACGCGACTGCTCTACCAGACCCTTTCCGAGAACCGTCTGACCGGCGGATCGTTCCGCGGTGCCGACGTTCCCCTCGCCGACGCCGTCGAGCGCGCTCGGGAGCTCGTCCACGGGGCGCGCAAGGTGGCTCTGGTGGCGTCGGGCCATCTCACTCTGGAGGACAACGCCGCCCTGCTGGCCCTGGCCGAATCCCTCGGATCCCGTGCCGAGGTGTTCGGGGGTTCCTGGCTTGCGGTGGGAGCGCCCGACGGAATCGCCCGCTCCGGAGATCCCGTGGCCAACCGCCTCGGATGCACCCTCCTGGGAATTTCCGACAACTTGTCCGACCTGGTTCGTCGGGCCAAGGAATTCGACTGCCTGGTCGTGGCCGGCCACGATCTGTGGGCCGCCGATGCCGAACGCGCGAAGTCGCTCTCGGTCATCCCCGAGCGCATCGCCCTGTCGGCGTGGCACGACGCCACGGCCCAGGCCTCCACCCTGGCCGTCGGCATCCGCGCCTGGGCCGAAGTCCGCGGCTCGATGATCAACGTCCAAGGTCGCATCCAGCGACTCCAGGCGGCTCCCACCGCACCCACCCCCGATCTCGAACCTGCCTGGCAGGTGATCTCGCGGCTCGGGCATCTGGGCTGGACCTCCGAGGTCGACGCCTTCCGCTTCGCCCAGGGACGCATTCCCGCGCTTTCTGGCCTGAACTACCGCACCATCGGCTCCCAGGGCCGCATCCTCGAAGGAGTGGCCCCGTGACCGACCTGCTCACGTTGCCGTTTCTGGTCACCTGCGCCAAATTCGGCTTGGCCTTCATCCCTCTCATGCTCCTGCCCTTCCTGATCTGGGGGGAGCGCAAGGGAGCTTCGCTCATCCAGGATCGCATCGGCCCCAACCGCGCCGCGATCCCCCTGATGGGCGGACTTCGCATGTTCGGGTTCATCCACAACATGTCCGACGGCATCAAGCTGTTCTTCAAGGAAAGCTTCGTTCCGGCGCACGCCCACAAGTTCTGGTACTTCCTCGCCCCGATGATCCCCATCATCATCGCCATGCTCGCTCCTTCGGTGATTCCCTGGTTCGCTCCCATGACGGTGCAGGGTCCTTCGGGCTGGGTCTCGATCTCGGGCCAAAACCTCGATGCCGATGCGGGTGTCCTGGTCCTGTTCGCGCTGTCGGGCCTCTCGGTCTACGGAGTGGTCCTCGGATCCTGGGCCTCGAACTCCAAATACGCACTCCTCGGTGGCATGCGGGCCTCGGCGATGATGGTCTCCTACGAAGTCTCCATGGGGCTGTCCGCCGCCGGGATCTTCCTGTTGGCGGGATCGTTCGGTCTCACGCAGATCGTCGAGTGGCAGGGTTCCAATCCCTTCCTGTGGGGCTGGGCCCTGCAGCCGGTGGGATTCGTCCTTTTCCTGGTGTCGCTGTTCGCCGAGACCGGGCGTCCTCCCTTCGACGTCGCGGAAGGGGAATCCGAAATCGTGGCCGGATACTTCGTGGAATATTCCGCGGTCCGGTTCGCCCTCTACTACATGGGCGAGTACGCTCACATCGTGATCGCCTCGGCCCTGGTCAGCACCCTCTTCCTGGGAGGTTACCAGGTTCCCTTCCTGCCCACCGAGACCATCCGGGCCAACCTGGGCGTGGTCGGCGGGGGCGTCCTGGCCCTGCTTGGATTGGGAGTCGGGGCGATTTCGCTGAAGATCCGTCGCTGGGCGCGCATCTACACCACCCTGAAGGCGTCCGATGCCGCCGACCGGGCCCGCGAGTACGGATTCCTGGCCACCGTGTCCTCCGTCAAGGCCGTGGTGTTGCTGGTTTCCGCTCTGGCGGTCGGGTTCCTGGTGCGAACCACTCCCGCCGAAGTCGCTGGCGATCTCGTGCACTGGCCGCTGTGGGTCAACGCCGCGACCGCTCTGGTCCAGCTGGGTGTCCTGCTGGTCAAGACCGCCATCATCTGCTGGGTGTTCATCTGGGTCCGCTGGACCCTTCCCCGCTTCCGCTACGACCAGATCATGTCCTTGGGATGGAAGGTGATGCTCAACGTGGCCCTGGTGAACCTGTTGATCACGGCCCTGGTGGCCAAGCTCCTGGTGGGAGGTCGCTGATGGCGCGTGTCGTCCCTCGTCCGGAAATGACCCTCGCCGAGAAGGCGTACATCCCCGAGATCCTCCGCGGGATGAGGGTGACCTGGTCCCACTTCCTCAAGGGCTTCAACGAGCCCGAGACCCTCCCCGTGCAATCCTACCCGGAAGTGCAGTGGGAGATCGACCGGAACTACCGCGCCAAGCATCGTTTGATGAAGCGGCCGGACGGCGAGCCGCGCTGCGTCGCCTGCTTCATGTGCTCGACGGCCTGCCCGGCCCGTTGCATCCACATCGAAGCGACGGAATCCGACGATCCTCGCATCGAAAAGAAGCCAGCGAAATTCGACATCGACCTCCTCGTCTGCGTGTTCTGCGGCCTGTGCGCGGAGGCGTGCCCCGTCGACGCCATCCGGATGGACACCAAGGTGATCGCGTTGGCCGCCGACACCCGCGGGAAGTTCGTCGCCACCAAGGAGCAGCTCCTGGACTGGAATCCCGCCGACTATCCCGCCTCCGACACCCAGAGCCAGAAGGCCCCGGGGGGGCTTCTCAATGCAGAGGCCCGCGCTCGCTGGGCCCAGGGAGACGCGACATGATCGCCCAGGTCTATTTCGGGCTCTTCGCCCTTGTGGCGGTTCTGTGCGGCGCCACCCTCGTGTTCGCCCGGCATCCGCTCAACGGGGCCATGGCCCTGGTCGGGGCGATGGTGTCGCTTTCGGGGATCTACGCCCTCATCCAGTCTCCGTTCCTGGCGACCTTGCAGGTCCTGGTGTACGCCGGGGCCATCATGATGCTGGTGGTCTTCGTGATCATGGTCCTCAACACGGCCAAGGATTCCAAGACTCCCGGCATCGACCTCGTGGGGATCCTCATGAGCGTGGTCGCGTTCGCCTTCGGACTGGTCTTCACGGGCGTCCTCGCCCGCACCCCTGTCGAGGCCCGTGCCGACAGTCCGCGAGGAACCGTCCAGGCCATCGCCGATACCCTCTTCCCCGTCCATGGACAATCGGCCTGGCCGCTCCTGTTCCTGGCGGTGGGGTTGGTGCTGCTCACCGCGATCGTGGGAGCCGTCCTTTTGTCCAAGCGCCGTCTCGAATCCCCGATCTCCGTGGAGGACCACGCCTGATGGAAATCTCCATCGTTCATCTCCAGCTCCTGGCCGCGGTCCTGTTCGCCCTGGGACTGGCCGCCGCTCTGGGGCGTCGCAATCTCTTCTTCGTCCTGATGGGCGTGGAATTGATGCTCAATGCCGCCAACCTTTCCTTCCTGGCATGGAGCCGGACCTTCCCGGGACGCTCCGCTTTGGATGGCCAGGTGGCCCCCTTGTTCGTCATCGCCGTGGCCGCCGCCGAAGCCTGCGTGGGTCTGGCCATGTTGATGTCGGTCTTCCGCAACCGCGAAAGCCTCGACACCGACGACTTTTCCCGGATGAAGGAGTAAGCCGTGCATTCGCCCCTGTTGTGGCTCCTGCCAGTCCTGCCTCTGCTTGGCTTCCTGGTCAACGGGATCCTGTCCCTCTCCACGGCCCGCACATCCCACGGACCTTCGCGTGGACTCTCCGGGTTCGTGGCCGTCCTGTTCCCGGCCCTTTCCTTCGGCTTGAGCCTTTGGTTGTTCCAGCGCTTGAGCCACGATGCGGCTTCCATCCACGAGACCAACGTGAATCTGGGGCTCCACTTGTCGGAAGTGGTCCGATACGTGCAACCGCTGTGGTCCTGGTTCTCCGTGGGGGATGCGAACGTGGGTTTCGGGTTCGCCTACGACGCCCTCACGGGCATCATGCTCCTGTTCATCACGGGGATCGGGACTCTGATCCATCTCTATTCCCTGGGGTACATGGCCCACGATCGCGGGCATGCCCGGTTCCTGGCCTACCTGAGCTTGTTCCTGGCGAACATGATCGTGCTCGTCCTCGGGGACGGGCCCCTCGTGACCTTCCTCGGCTGGGAAGGCGTGGGGTTGTGCTCCTATCTGCTGATCGGCTTCTGGCACGAAGACCTCGCCAACGGGGCCGCGGCCCGGAAGGCCTTCCTCGTCAATCGCGTGGGCGACCTCGGATTCTTGCTGGGCCTGTTCTTCCTGTGGCAGATCCTCGGCCCGACCGTTCCCTTCACCTACCAGGGCATCTCCGAGTGGTTCCGGGATCCCGCCCACCTGGCCATGGTGGGCCAGGGGAGTGTCGCGGCTCTGCTCACGGCGTCCACCCTCCTGCTGTTCCTGGGTTGCACCGGCAAGAGTGCCCAGATCCCTCTTCTGACCTGGCTCCCCGATGCGATGGCGGGTCCGACCCCCGTTTCCGCCCTCATCCACGCGGCCACCATGGTGACCTCGGGGGTCTTCCTCCTCGGGCGGATGTCGGATGTCTTCGTCGCGGCCCCTTTCACCATGCACGTCATCGCGGTCATCGGTGCCGCCACCGCGTTGTGGGCCGCCGTGACGGGTTTCGTCCAGACCGACATCAAGAAGGTCCTGGCCTACTCCACGGTCAGCCAGCTGGGCTACATGTTCCTGGCGGTCGGCGTCGGGGCGTTCGATGCCGGCCTGTTCCACGTCTTCACCCACGCGTTCTTCAAGGCCGTCCTGTTCCTCGGAGCCGGTTCCGTGATCCACGCCCTCGGGGGTGAGCAGGACATGCGTCGCATGGGTGGCCTGGCCCGCAAGCTTCCGCTCACCTTCGCCGCGATGTTCGCCGGGTGGTACGCGATCACGGGGCTTCCCGGCGGCGCGGGCTTCTGGTCGAAGGATCTGATCCTCGAAAAGACCTGGATGCACGGAGGGTGGGCGCTGTACGTGGTGGCCATCTTCACCGCCGTCCTCACGGCCGTGTACATGACTCGGCTCATGATCCTCGTCTTCTGGTCGCCTTCCCGCGTCGATCCCGAAGTGGAGCACCACGTCCACGAGTCGCCCTGGTCCATGGCTCTTCCCCTGGTGATCTTGGGCCTGGGCTCCCTCGGTGCCGGGTTCGCCTGGGCATCCCTGGTTCCCGGGGTCGATTGGTTCGCGCGCACGCTCGCTCCGGTGGTCGGTCCCGCACAGGATCTCCTTGCCGGTCCCGAGGCCCACCATCCTCCGGTCGCCCTCTTGCTGGCCCTGGGATTGATGGCCGCCTTCGGTGGCATCGTGCTTTCCTTCGTGCTGTTCCGCAGCGGCTCCTATCGGGAAACCGAGTCCGGGGAGCTTCCCTTCCTCTCCAGGTTCTGGACCCTCCTGTTCGACCACCTCCACGCCGTCGTCGCCGTCTGGCCGGTGCTCGTGGTCTCCTGGATCCTGGACAAGGTGCTGAACCCGCTGTTGTTCGGTCTGGTGCGGTTGGTGGGATACCTGGTCGAGGTGTTCGGCTGGTTGTTCCGGGCTCTGCAGTTCTCGCGGTTGAGGTTGAACATGGGGCTCTCCGCCAGCGGCGCCCTCCTGGTCCTCCTCGGCTACATCCTGGTGAAGGAGTTGCTCAAGTGAACCTCCATCTAGCCGTCATCGCCCCGCTGATTGCCGCATTGCTTGCGATGTTCTCCTCGGGGAAGGACGCATCCCAGGCTCTTCGCAACGCCTTGCTCCTGGCCCTGGCCATCCTCGGGATCAGCGCTCCGTTGCTTTCCGGCGGGATCCAGTCCACCGAACCCCTGACCTGGTTCGTCCTGCCCGCGGTCGGAACCCGTCTGCGCTGGTTCCTCGCCACCGATGGGCTTTCCTCGTGGTTGGTGGTCCTCTCGGCCCTGCTGGTGCCGGCGGCCCTCGTCTTGGGACGGCGCATGGCAGGGGACAGGATGCGCGAATTCGCCAGCCTGGTCTTCCTGATGCAGGCCTTCATGGCTGGTGCGGTCCTCGCCGCCGACCTCTTCCTGTTCTACGGCTTCTTCGAGGCGATGCTGCTGCCGGCCACGCTCCTGATCGCCCTGTTCGGGGGGCGCGACCGGCGCAAGGCGGCCACCCTGTTCGTGGTCTTCTCCCTGGTCGGATCGGTGCCGTTGTTCGTCTCGATCTGGTGGTTGGCGACCTTGGCTCCCTACCATGTGGCTTCGCTGACGCAGTCGGCGGTCCAACTCGAAGGCACCCTGGGTTTCACCGAGCTGCAAGCCTTGCTCGCCCAGGTGTCCCCCGCCGCGCGCGGATGGATCTTCGCATCCTTCGCCTTGGCCTTCCTCGTGAAGCTCCCCGTGGCGGGGCTCCACGTGTGGCAGGCCGAAGCCTACGCCGAAGGCCCGGCGGCCTCCTCGGCCCTGCTCACCGGGGTGATGGCCAAGGTGGGGTTGTACGGCTTCCTCCGCATCCTGATCCCGCTGTTCCCGATGGAGGCGGCCCGGTATTCCGGTGCCTTCATGGTCCTCGGTGTGGTGACGGTCCTGGTGGGTGCCTTCCTCGCCTTGCAGCAGACCGAAATCCGGCGTGTCCTGGCCTTTTCCTCGCTCTCGCATCTGGGACTGGGCATCGCGGCCCTGTTCACCTTCCGCGCCGAAGCCCAGGCGGGTGTGGTGCTGCTCATCGTCGCCCACGGTCTTTCGGCGGCGACCTTGTTCCTCCTGGCAGGCGTGGCCGAATCCTGGATGGATTCCACGCACGTCGACGATTTCGGGGCACTCTCCCGACAGTCTCCCGTGTTCGCGGTCCTGTTCGCCCTGGCGGCGCTGGCTTCGGTCGGACTCCCGGGAACGGCCGGATTCGTCGCCGAATTCCTGATGCTTCTCGCCTTGTTCAAGGGGGCCTCCATCTGGTTGGTCGCGCTCGCGGGCTCCGCCGTGATCCTTTCGGTGGCCTACACGCTGCGTCTGGTCCAGAAGCTTCTCTTCGGGAAAGCCGCCCTTGCAGAGCCTGCCCAGCCCCGAGATCTCCATCTGTCGGAAGGTCTGGTGCTCGCACCTCTCCTGCTGTTGCTGGTGGTGCTTGGCTTCTACCCGGCCCCGGTCCTCTCGGCCGCCCGTTCCGATCTGCTCCAGCGTCTGCCCCTCGCGCAGGCCGTTTCCGAGGATGCCTCCCATGCTGCCGGTCGCTGACCTCTTTCCCTTCCTGACGCCGATCGTGGTCCTCATCCTGGGGGCCCTGGCCTGCTTGGTCGCCGAACCGCTCCTGCGGGACAGCTCCAAGCACACGGTCCTGCCCTGGATGGCGCTGTCGACGATCGTCCTTGCGGGAATCGCCCTGCGGTTCACGAATCCGGGACATCTGCACGGCTTGTTCGCCACCGACTTCACCCGGTCGGCTCTGGCCGCCGTCCTGCTGGTCGTCGCCGCCCTCGGCGTCGCCGGTCTCCAACAGAATCTGTCCGAAGACCGCTTCGCCGGTGGCGAAGCCTACGCGTTGATGCTCCTGGCCACCATCGGGGCGATCGGCATGGTGTTCTCGGTCAACACGATCTCCCTGTTCGTCTCCATGGAATTGGCGAGCCTCGCGATCTATCCCCTGGTGGGTCTCCGACGCGACTCCGTCGTCTCCTCCGAAGGACTGCTCAAGTACTTCGTCATGGGCGCGGTCTTCTCCGCCCTCTTCCTGTACGGGGCTTCCCTGATGTACGGTGCCACCGGCACCACTTCCATGGTCGGACCGGTGTTCCCGGGACGCGAGAACGTCCATCTCCTCGGATTCGCACTGGTCGCGGTGGGGCTGCTGTTCAAGACCGGCACCGCGCCGTTCCACACCTGGAGCCCCGATGCCTATACCGCCGCACCCTCCTCCGTGACCGGTTTCATGGCCGGTGCGGTCAAGGTGGGAGCTTTCGCCGCCCTGGGCGCGGTCTGGATCAACTTCCTCGCATCCCAGAGCGGGCGGGTGCCCATGGCTCCCCTCGATCTTTCCATCTACATCCCACCCGAAGTCCTCACCTGGGTCCAGCCGGAAGTGGCCGCCCGATTCCAGATCGTGGGCAAGGCGCTGGCGATCCTGGCCTTGCTTTCCATCGTGCTGGGAAGCTTGTCCCTGCTCGGGCAGAGGTCCTTGCGGCGCCTCACCGCCTTCTCGGGCGTGACCAACGCCGGATTCCTCGTTCTCGCCCTTCTGCTTCCCTCCTTCTTCCAAGGTCATGTCCAATTGGGTGCGCTCTGGTACTACCTGGCGGTGTACGCGCTTTCCGCGGCCGGGGCCATGGTCGCCCTTTCCGCACTGACCGGTCCCGGCGACGAAGGGGACCATCTCTCCAGCCTGACCGGTGCCGCGCGTCGGCGTCCTCTGGCGGGCCTCGCTCTCACCGTCTTCCTGGCTTCGCTGGCCGGACTTCCGCCCGCCGCCGGATTCATCGCGAAATTCCAGATTTTGTCCGGTTTGACCCTGTGGTCGTTGAACCTCGCCCAGATGACCATCAATGCTCGTCTGATCTGGATTCCCGCCATCGCCATGATCTTCGCCTTGGTGGCCGCCGCCGGCTACCTCCGCGTGCTGGTCGTCCTGTGGTCGGCTGGATCCGCTTCCGGCGAAGGCGGTTCGTCCCCGAAATTGTTGCTGTCCTGGGTCGTCACCCTGGTCGCATTGGGGGTCCTGGCCCTGTCGGTCGGACCACAAATCCTTTTCCATCCCTGATTCCGTGCGCTTCGGGGGCTGGCTAGGCCTCCCGGCCATTTTCCTGTTCGGGGGATGCGCCGGGTCCGTCGGCTTCGAACGAACGCGGGGAGAGATGCTCCCGGGACCCGGGGCGGTTCTTCCCTTGGTCCAATGCACCGAAAAAGGGAGTGTCTGCGGATTCGGCCACGTGGATTGGAATCGTCCGGATTCGCTGGTGCTCTTCTCCCCGGCCACCACGCGGACCCTGTCCGAAAGCGAGCTGTGGAGGATTCCTTCCTGGCAGTGGGGGGGCGGGTTGAGTTGGCTTCCCTGGACCGGAGTGGTCATCCATCCCGAGGGGGAATTCGGCATGAATCCTTCCGGTCCGGTCTGGTCGGCCTCGCTGGGGGTGTCCGGAATCGCGAAGGCCGACCCCTGGCGCTGGAGTCTCGGCACTCGACTTGGTTGGATTTCCTCCCACGCCTCCTCGATCCTTCGACGCACTCGATGGATCCGGGAATCCGATTCCCTGGTGGTCGGCGATTCCTGGACGGGGACCTGGAACGCTCCGGTGCCCTGGATCCAGGGACGCGGCATGCTGGAGGTCGCGGTCGCTCGATCGTCCTGGACTCCGTGGACGGAAATCCGCTACACCTTGCAGGGGCATCGGGTCGTGGCGGGGCAGGAAGATGCCTGGCCGGCCGTGCGTGCCCTGCAAGTCCTCCAGTGGAGCGCCGGATTCCATCGATCCATCGGGGAGAGGTGGATCGCCACCGGCGGAATTCGCCAGAACGTCGTCTTTCCCACATGGAAAGGCGAACACGCTTCCAGCACCGCGTTCCTCCTTCAAGTGCAGTGGAGGATGCGGCAGGCCGCACCGCGCCTTGTCGAAGGCCCGGGCGAAGGATCCTGAAACACCCCCGCGGAACTCAGGGAATCAGGTCGCGTCCTTCAGGGTCAGGTCGGGGAATTCCGCTTTCAGCATGGCCGGAATCGACTTCATGCTCAAGGAAGTGGCCAGGACGGTGATGCCCATCTCGGTGGCCTTCTTCAGCTCGGAACCCTTCGGTTTTTGTCCGTTGGTGTAGAGGATGGCGACGACATCGGCCTCTCCGCACACGCGTAGGACTTCCGGGGAGTCGATGTTCGTGACCAGGAGGACATTGAAAATGTCGAGCTCGATCAGATCGGCGAATTCGGATCCGATGTAGGCCGATTCAAGGACGGGAAGATCATCATCGGACCCTACAAGGAGCGTTGCACTCAATGGGCCCGTCAGGTGCGGGAGTTCCAACTGCATTTCCAAACGATAGATGGAAATGGGCCGATTGGCAATCGCCAGTTCACGCAGGCCGACCCTTGGAAGGAGGGCGTACAGCAGTGAAATTGATGGAATGGCTACTCTAACGTTGATCAACCGGGGCAATTGGATCGTCGTGCGCGTCGTCGGCGAAATCCAAACCTTCGCCGACGCGGCCTCCTTGAAGGCTGTCCTGTTCGAGCGGATCAGTCGTGGGGAGTCGCGGATCGCCGTCGACCTGTCCGGGGTCGACTACATCGGATCGAGCGGCATCGGGGTGTTCGCGCAGGCGCAGCAGGAATTGTCCCGCGTCGGGAGTTCGCTGGTGCTCGTGCGCGCTCGCAACGAAGTCCGCCACCTCATGGAGATCGTCAACCTCGACCGCCTGGTGGTGTTCGCCGATACCGAAGCGGAGCTGGATCGTCTCTGATTCCGGCTCCCTCGGGAGCGGTTCACTTGTGATCCAGGGTCACGCTGCCATCCCAGGAGGGAGGTGGCGGTCGATCCACCATGCCGGCCAGCCGCAGTGCCAGGATGTTCGTGGGACCGTCCTCGGGGACGCGTTCGAGGATCTCCTGGGCGAGCGCCAGGGCTGGGCGGAATTCGCAGGCATCCCACCGTGCCCGCAACTGCTCCCAAAGCGAGATCACCTCGTCGGACAGGCGAGCCGTTCCCGGCTCCCCTTCCACATGGAGGAGTTCCCAGACTTCGACCGCGGTCGATTTCCCGACCACGCGGATGCGGTCGAGCATCCGGGCACGGACGGCGGTGCCGGCCTTCCGTCGGGTCGTTCCGTCGAGGAGGATCCGCGTGCCGTAGACCTTGTTCACCCCCTCGAGGCGTGACCCGAGGTTGACGCAGTCGCCCAGCGCCGTGTAGTCGAAGAGTTGCCGGCTCCCCATGTTGCCGTAGATGGCGTCGCCCGTGGAAACGCCCACCCTCATGTGCAGTCCCGGGAGCCCTTGCCGGCTCCAGAGCGCGCGCAACCGGGCCAATTCCTCCTGCATCCGCCAAGCCGCCCGGCAGGCGCGCAGTTCCTTGTCGGGCAAAGGAAGGGGAATCCCGAATTCCGCCATGATGGCATCGCCCATGTACTTGTCCAGGGTGCCGAGTTGCTCGAGGATCTGGCTGGAGAGCGCGGTGAAGCAGTCGCCGATCTGGGGCACGAATTGTTCGGGAGGCAGCTGTTCCGAGAGCCGGGTGAATCCCTCGAAATCCGAGAACAGGAGGGTGATCTCTCCCCGCTGGCCTCCCAGATGGACACGGGTGGGATCCTCGATCATGAGTTTGACCACCTCGGGGGAGACGTACTTCCCGAAGGTGCGGGTGACTTCGCGCTTGCGGGCGAGCTCCCCGACGTACCGCTCCAGCGCCGAGAACAGCAGGCAGAAGAAGGAGCCCAGCACGCCTTGGGTCATGGAGGCGGCCCACCCTCCCCAGGTGGCCATGCCCGCGACCGCGAGGCTCCAGGTTCCCCCCATCAGCAGCCCGGGAAGGGGAAGGATCCACCAGCTTTCGATCTGCCGACTCCAGGCCAGGGCCGCCCCGCCCATCACCAGGAGGGTGATCCACACGATCCAGGGAGGAAGGTCCTGCAGGCTGACGCGGAGCAGCCAGGTCCCCATGGCGTGGGCGTGCAGTTCGACACCGGGAAAATTCCTGGAGTCGATTCCCGGGACCTGGATGAGATCCTGGTTGAGCATCGCGCTGGAGCCCACCAGCACGACGCGCCCCCGGAACGCGCCGCGTTTCACCAGGGAATCGGCGAGATTGAGCGGTTCGTCCCACTCCTGTTCGGAAGGGGTCTGGAAACTGGAATCGTCGACGGCCATCAGCAGGCTGTGCGTGGGAAAGGTGCGCGGACCACCGAAGAAGCGCACGCGGAACCCGGAGGGGGAATTCCACGGGGAGTGCTCCAGGAATTGGCTCGAATCCGCCAGGCCGATGTCCACCAACGCGCGCGTGGCCAGGGCCAGGCGGGGGCGGCCCTCGAGGTCGCTCCACCAGGAGCGGTACCGGCGGACGATGCCGTCGGCGTCGCTCTTGCTCTGCACCACTCCCCAGGGACGCAAGGGTGCCTGGAATTCGGGGAGTGGACTGATCGTGGCGCGCGAATCCACGGTGGTCATGCGGGCACCCGCCTGGCCGACCTCGATGGAAGGAATTTGTCCTGCAAGCGTGGTGTTCGGGTGCCGGGCCAGGCTGGCCGCGAACACCGAATCCTCCCCCGGGTAGAGCGGGGAGCCATCGTCCGAACGGCGTCGCGTGTCGAAGACGAAGTCGAACACGACCCACCGGGCCCCGCCGCGCTCCAGGACGTCCAGGAGCTTCGCGAACACGGCCCGCGAAAAGGGGTATCCCAGGGCCTGGCTGGTGGCGTCGTCCACGTCGACGATGGTCACCGGGACCCGAGCCGGATCGGGGGATGCCCACTGCTGCGCGGTGTCGAGGAATCTCTCGTCGATGGTTTGAAGGCCGGCGACCACCCATACGAGGAAGGTCACCAGGAGCAGAGCCAGGGGAGCGGTGAGGCTCCAAGCCTGGTCCTGTTTCAGAAGAACGCCTCCCAGCCGAGGTCGAGACGCAGGTCGCCTCTACCCTCGATCGGTTGGACGAACCTCTGGGAGAGCCGCAGCGACTGGTCCCCCGCGAAGCTCCATCTCGAGCGGAAGGATTCCGTCCACCGGGAGATCCCGTCGGCCACGGCCTCCCCGGCTTGCCGTTCCAGGCTCGCGTCCAACGCCAGCTCCAGATCTCGCCCGAAAGGCCATACGCTGGCTCCGACGGAACCGACCAGGCTTTCCAGGGTGCTCTCCGACGAGCGCGAATACGCGGAGGCGGCGGAATGGTCGACCAGGAATTGCGAACCGCATCGAAGCTCCACGGGGGCGGGAAGCTTCCAGCGGACCGTCCCGTTCCAGGAGTCCTGCCCGACCGAAGCCGCGGGAGATGCGTCCTTCTCCAGCCGCGACTCGCTCAGGGAATGGCCGTACCCCACGCTGGTGGTGGCGGAATGCTCGCCGAAGCGGAACGTGCGGAATAGGCCGCCTCCCGCGTTCCAAGTCTCGAGATTGGGCCCTGCGGGATCTTCCGTGGCGTCGGTCCCCCCCTCGAGGTACACCCCGGGGTGCGCTTGTCCTTGGGCCAGTTGCGCGGAGGCGGAGATGCGGGTCCGCGAGGCGTCGGAGGCTCCCGGGCGCGGCACGGCGTACCATCCGGCGGAGGAGGACAGGAAGACGCGGTCGTGCGCCCAGGAGGAGAGATGGGAGAATTCCGCGCCGGACTGGTTGGCCAGAGGCGAGCTGCGCAGGAAGGACTCCCAGGCGGTCCCGGCGTGCACCCAGCGAAGTTCGTTGGTCATGCGGTCGGTTCCCGAGAAGGGTTGGGTCCAACGGAGACCCGCACGGGCCGCGGAGTTGTCCAGGACGAAGGAAGAGACCTCGGAGGCCCCGACCTGGTCGGCCATCAGCCGCGGCAGACCGCGGGTGGACGAATTCAAGGTGACGACCGGAGAGGTCGCATCGAAGACGTCCAGGCCCACGGCGCCTCCGTTGGTGGAGGAGGGCGTCCCCAGCCGGATGTTTTCCGTCACCAGGGTGGTGGCCCAGTTCCCGAACCATTCGATGCGACGCTTCCAGAGCCAGATCTGGAGGTCGGTTCCCACACCGAGGTTCTCGCGGGGAGGAGCGGAGCGGAGAGCGTCGAAACCACCCATCGAGAGGCTGGTGGTGTCGTCGATGGCATGCACGAACGTCAGCCCCCACAGGACGCGTTCCCCGCCTCCGAGACCGATATGGCCGGCTTGCACGAATCGGTCGAAGGTGGATCCGACGGTGTCCGATGCACCCGAGTGGAGGGATTCCACCCGCAGGTCGGTGGCACGGCGCGACCATCCCAGCAGGTAGCGGACGCGACCCCAGGATTCCCCGTCGCGGGTGGCGGAAAGCCCGGCCCCGAAACCCCGGACCCGGGTTCCGTCCATGAGCAACGGGCTCCAGGACGGATTCTGGTCCCCGACGTGCAGATCGACCCAAGGTCCCCAGTACGCGTCGAGGGAGGCTCTGTGGAGGGGTTGGCCCAGGCCCGGTGCGTCACCGAGATCGGCGGTTCCGCGGGCGCGCAACTGGAGCGCACCTCGCTGCCAGTTCCAGATCGAGGTCACCGACGCGTCGGCCTGCCGATCGAGGATGATGCGCCGCTCTCCGAGGCGGCCGTCCGGGTCCAGGGTACGCCAGGATTCGGCGGAACCTTCCGAGGCCCCTTGGCGCCAGCCGGCATTGCCGGAGAGATACAGACTTTGGACGGTTCGGGCGACGGGAGGCGGCAGGCCGGGATCCCGGACCTCGGCCGGCGCGACCAGGCCGGGCATCAGGGTGGAGGCGAGGGTCGGCGGAAGGGGGGTGGTCGAAAAGACGATCGAATCGAGGGGGTGGGCCGTCCCGAAGGCGTCCAGGACCTCCAGGGCGAGGCTCCAACGTCCGGTCGGGAGGACGGGGAAGGTGGCGCTGTACAAGCCATCCTCGAGGGGCGTCGCCAGGACCTTCAAGGGGATGGGGCCCCCCAGGCGGAACTGCAGCTGGGCGTCGGATCGGGGAATGCGCACCAGGATCGCCACCGACGAATCCTGGATCGCCTCCCCGGGCAGCGGAAGGATGAACTCGGCCGCCTGGGAAGGTGAAGTGGATAGCAGCAGCGCTATCAGTCCCCCAAACATCATGGACGGATCTCCGCGGAGGTCACTCCGATGGTACGCACGGCTCCGGTGGAGGGGTGGAGGAAGTCGACTTCGAGGACCTGGCTGGATTCGAACGACGCGGTGGGAACGGTCGGAGTGTTGGATGAGGAAATCTCGTTTTGGGAATCCAGGCCGTTCCAGTCGGAGGAGAGGGTCTTCCCGGCGGGGACTTCCATCGATTCTCCGGTCGCCCGGTTGCAGACGAGGATCACCCCGTGGTCCACGGAAATCTGGGTGTTCCCATCGGCGGCACCCTTGAGGCGGAAGCCCGTGCCCCGGACCGAGGCCACGGTGGTCGCGGTCTCGAAGCGGAGGTCGCGTCCCTTTCCGGGGACGACCCCGAAGGCCGCTTCGCCCGCGCGCAGGAGCACTTGGCGCGTGGTGCCGCCGCTTCGCTGACGAGTGGCGAAATCGATGGTGGTCCCCTGCTTGATCTCGGTGATGGAATTGTCGGCGAGGAAACGCACCAGCGCTCTTCCGTTCTCCCCGGTGCGCACCCTGGTGCCATCGTGGATGAGCGTTCCGGCCGCGGCGGGTTCGAGTTTCTCGGGCGTTCCGGCTTGCACATCCCCTTTGGAGCGCATGACCACGGCCAAAGGTTGGGCGGAGGCCCACGCGACGCAAGCCAGAAGAAGCAGGGCGGGGATTCTGACGTTCATGGAATCTCCAGGTGGACAAGCGATCGACGGCCTTCCAGGACCTCCTGCGCCATGGCCTCCACACGGGAGAGGGAGGTGGACTTCCCATCCAGGCGCAAACGGTCGAGGGCCGGCAGAGCCGATGCGAACAGGTCGGCGAGGCGGGAATCGTTGCCGGTGAGGATGATCAATGCGGCGTAGAGACGGCGTTCGTCGGGACCGAGGACCCTTCCGGTCCGGGAGACCGACTCCAGTGCGTCGAGCTGGGAATCCAGGAGGTGGCCGACCCCCTCCCCGGAAGGCGATTCGGGCGAAGGGTTGGCGGCGACCTGGAAAATGCGGAGGGTGGAGGCCAGCGGTTCCTTGACCGGACCGCGAAGCTGCGCCTGGACTCGCCACGCGTAGGTGGCTCCCGCCTCGAGGGCGGGCCACGTCCCAGGAAAGGGGACGGATCCCAGGTCGGTCTCCCAGGAGGCGTCGGGGCGACGGTCCGTGACGGTGGCCGCGATGTCGTCGGGGCGCATCTTCCAGAGCTCCAGGAGGAACTTGTGCTCCCCGGAAGGATACACGGTCGCGGGATTGGCCAGGTCGGATTGGAACAGGAAATGCGGGGCCGAGGTGCGCAGCACCTCCTGGCCCTCTCCGGCGACGCGACCCGGGGAGATGGAGACCGGCGCGTTCACCGCCTGGTAGAAGGGGAGGAAATCCCCTCGAGGGCCCATCGCCACCGACGACTGGATCCGCACCGGAGAGCCGATGCTCCAGGGGGCCAGGGCGGATGCATCGGTGGAGCGGAGGTTCCAGGCTTCGCGCCCGGGGCGTTCGCACAGGAGGCTGAAGCGCAGATCGAGATAGGTCGAAGGGATGGAACCCAGCCTTCCGATCAAGGATTTGAAGGGAGACGTCGAGGGCTCGACCCCACCGGCCGAAAACGAGGTCGAGAAGAGATCGCGGGAAGTGCGGATCACCGTGGAACGCGCGGGGACCTCGATGGGTTCGGTCATTTCCCGCTGCAGCCAGCACGGGGAGGGGCACAGGTCGCGAGCGGAGGGGGCCGTGGGGCTGGCCTCCAGTTCGATCAAGACACGGACCATCTGCGGAGTTTCCCCGGAGTTGGTCAGGGTCAGCTGGAAGAATGCGGGGCTGGCCGAGGAGCCTTCCAGTCCGAACCAGCTGAGGTCGAGCTTGGTGACGGCCCCGGAGCCGATGATGTCGCCCGTGGCTTGGAGCGTCACCGGCGCGTCGGTCTGGCAGGAAGGGGTGCTGGTCGCCCCCACCGGCGGACCGGCGAGGAACAGAAGCAGGGCTGCAGAAAGAGTGCGATTCATGGAAAGCCTGACTCCGGACGGCGGGACGATGGTCGGCACTTTCGGTCCCTCCTCCGGCGCGAGGCGCGGATCGGGCCTGAGCCTCTATTTTCCCACGAACCTAGATTCCTGTCGAGGAGGGATGAGGGAAATTTCCGCAACCCGAGGCAAGGATCGAACGCCACGAGAGCATCTTTTGCGCTGTTGCCGTCCGGGAAGATTCGTGGTATCTTCCAGCCAGCATACCCTGCCGACCCGGAACCGAAGTTCTTGGATGACGCAAGGTTCCAACCAAGATCACAATGGAGAGATCATGAAGTTCACCCGCGTCCTCACCCTCGCCCTGGCCGCCGCCGCCGCAATGTCCATGACCGCTTGCGACGAAGCCACCTCGTCCACCCCCTCCTCCGACAACGGTGGAAGCGGTCTGTCCTGCAGCGGCCCCGTGTCCTCGGGCGTGATCACCATCCACCAGGGCAGCAACGCCTGGGCCGTCGGTACCCAGAGTGCTCCCTCGGGTTCCTTCGCTTCCATCCAGTGGGGCAAGACCTGGAATTCCGCCGGACTTCGCGCCAACAACTACGCGGCCTGGGATTCCGTCGACCTGATCGTGTTCGCCGACAGCACCGACAACACCCATGCCAGCTTCTACTCCCCGGCTCGTGCCAAGGTCGTGTTCAAGGGTTCGCCCGTGGCCTCCAACCCCAGCCCTGCCGCCACCCTGTTCAAGCTCGTCGCCGCCGATCGCACCGACTACGACTTCCCCGCCACCTTGTCCGAACTGACCGACGCCCTCAAGAGCGTCCGCTTCAGCGCGACCTCCGACGACCAGGTCTCCGTGCGCCACGGCCAGGTCTACGCGGCTCGCCTGAGCAGCGGCAAGTGCGCCCTTCTGGATGTCCAGACCGCCAACGAAGCCGGCGCCTTCAACATCTCCCTCGGGCTCGACGTCTATCGCTGATCCTTCCCCTGCTCGGGAATTCGTGAAGCTCAAGCCTCCCCTCGCCGAGGGGGGGCTTCTTTTTTGGGGCCGATCGGGTGGGCGCTACGCCGGCCCGGCCCGGCTTCGGGAGCACCTCTCAGGTTTTCCTTCGTCTCCCGCATGCCTTCGGGGTCGAAGCCTCGCTGGAGGGGAGGTTTCGCGGTCCCAGGGGAAGCGCATCCCCGCGGCGGCCTAGGAATTGGGATGGCGCTCGGTTTTCCCCACCGCATCGAGGCGCCCTGTAACGTCCGCCCGGGCTTCGGCATCCAATTCCCTTGTCCGGGCGATGTTCCCCGGACGAGCTGGAAGCGGGGAGACGATGGAATTTGCCAACGCGGGAGCGATCGACCGTTCGGTGCGGGTCCTGCTGGGAGCCGTCCTGCTCGGGTTGGGCTGGGGGGGCGTCGTGGAGGGGATCCCCGGGCTGGTGATGAAATACGGGGGCTTCGTGGCTCTCTTCACCGGTGTGGCCGGTTTTTGTCCCCTCTACCTGCCTTTCGGGATCACCACCCGGAGGAAACCATCCTGATGCGGGGTTCACCCATCACCGCGTCCAGGCGCGCGGCGAGATCGATGGGGGGCGCGGATCCCGCCCGCCGGGATCGGACGGGGTGCGGGATCCTCCCCGTGGAGCCTTTTCGGCATTCCCTGGTGCACCCATGAGCGAGCAGACCTCCGGTTTGTCCTCGGGATCCTGCATCGTGCAGTTCCATGCTCCTTGGTGCGGTCCTTGCCGAACGCTCCATCCCATCGTGGAAGAGGTCGCCGGGGATTTTTCCGGCGAGGTGTCGGTGGTGCGCATCGACGTGGATCGGGACGAGTCGGCCGCTGTCCGATGGAAGGTCCGTGGCGTCCCCACGCTCCTGGCCCTGAACGACGGACGCGAGGTGGCTCGCCTCACGGGCGCGCGCACTCCGGAGCAGGTGCGGAGTCTGTTCCGGGCCGCTCAAGGTCAAGAAATGCCGACGACGGGGAAGCCCTCCCTGGTTCGCCCCCTGATCGCCTTCCTGGGAATGGGGCTCACCCTGACACCGCATCTCGACCCGGCATGGCGTCCGTTGTCGTGGGTGGGGATCGCCCTGGTGCTCTGGGGGATGCAGGACGCCTGCCCGATGTGCTCGGTGGCCATGCGCCCGGTGGCGAAGGGGATGGCCGTGCTGGGGAAGATCCTGCGCAGGCGCTAGGGCCCGCTGGAGGTCCCCAGGCGGCGAACCATGGCCTCGCGGGCAGGAGCCCCATCCGTGGAGGAAGCGCGGAGCCGGAGGGGCTCGCCTACCACCAATCTTCGTTGCGGCCCAGGATGTTCCCGCCGTAGACACTGTGGGAGGGGGCGGGGACCACGCTGTAGCGGGGCTGGCGGGCGCGACGACCGTAACCGGTGAAGAGCTCGAGTCCCCTCTCGATGAAGGAGGGCCAGGAGAAGTCGACCGTGCACAATCCCCGGGCAAGCGCGAAGGGGTGGTTGCCGAATCCCACGATCCCCGGGCGGGGTTCGTTCGGCAGCTGGCGCGCTTCGAAATGGTCGATGGCCGCCAGGGCCAGGAGGTCGTCGGCACACACCCAAAGGGATGCTTTCAGGCCCGCGGCCACGCGGAAGAAACGGTCCAGTTCGAACTCGGCCAATCCGGCCGTGTGCAAGGTGCGACGGATCTTGCCCAGCAGGGTCCGGGTGGAGTGCTTGGGAAGTCCGGCGGGGAAGACGTCGAACCAGGAGAGGTTCGCCGTCCAGCGCGGGCCCCACCCGTCGACGAGAGTTTCCCGCAGGGCGACCAGATGGGCGGGAAGATCGCCCCTTCCGGGGGGCGGAAGCAGCAGGATCTTCTGGGGCTGATGGTTCTCCAGGAGCCACCGACCCATGGATTTGCCCACCTCCTCCCAATCGGGCTCCAGGATGTGGCAGTGGGGAGGGAGCACCGGCTGCAAGGAGGGAGGGAGCGGGACCGAATGGAACCAGACGACGGGTTTTTCGGTGGCCTCGGCGACCAGGCTCCACAGCGGCTCGTCCTTGCCGTATCCGGGATCGATCAGCAGGACGCCGGCCAGACGATCTCCCAGCCCCGCCAACTGCATGGCCAGGGAACGGCGGTCGTTGGGATTGATGGCTCCACTTTCGGTGTAGCCCACCGGAGCCCAGGCGAGGGTCATGCCCATGCCCTGGAGGTTGTGGCGCATCTGCAGGAACAGCTGGAAGCGGGCCCCGGGGGCCCCGGTGGGATCGGTGGCGCTGAGGACCTGTCCCACGACCAGGACCGTGTCCGGACGCTCGTCGGGTTCGGGGCGCATGGCGCGCCCCTCCTCGGGGACCGGGCTGTAGGAGAGGTCGGGATCGGGGGAGACCTGGGAGTCGGAGCCCGATTCGGGAGCGTCGTCCAGGCTCCCGTCGGGAATCGTCTCGGCGGTCTCCGAAGCGGGGGATTCCGCCGTGGTGGAAATGGCTTCCCCGGGGAGCCGCACGAAGAACCCCTTCCCGTGGACCGGTTCGATCTGGAAGGGACCTTCCAATTCGAGGAGGGCCTTCTTCACGGTATTGGGGGCCACCCCGAAGCGAGCGGACAGATCCCGCAAGGACGGAAGTTCGCGACCTCCCTGGTCGACGACCTCGGCGACCAGATCGAGAAGGGCGGGACGTAGATCGACGGATTCGTGGGGCTCTGCGCTCATGGGACAAATGTATCACGTCGTCCCCGGTTCGCGCCGTCGCAATCCGGCGGGCGGCTGCTCTCCTTCTAGATTCCCTCCGATGAACGAAGCCGAAACGCGTGCAAGCCTGGGAATCCCCCGAGACCTCGCGGAAGAATGGGAGCCGAGGTTCCGGGAATGGTGCCGCACCGAGTCCGACGTGGCGCACGATCCCTCCCACGTGGAACGAGTCGTGTCCTGGGCCCTGAAGTTGGCCGCGGTCGAGCACGCCGATGCCCCCACCGTCTGGGCGGCGGCCTGGTTGCACGACCTGGTCCACATCCCCAAGAATTCTCCGCGTCGCGCCGAGTCCTCGCGTCTGTCGGCCGAGGAGGCCGGACGTCGCCTGGCCGAAGCCGGATGGTCCGCATCCCCGGTGGAGGCGGTATGCCATGCCATCGCGGCGCATTCGTTCTCCGCCGGAATCCTTCCACGCACCCGCGAGGCGGAGGTGGTCCAGGACGCCGACCGGCTCGAAGCCCTGGGAGCCATCGGTCTGGCGCGATGCCTGATGCTCGGGGGACAGATGGGATCGATCCTCTTCGATCCCGAAGACCCCTGGGCCAGGAATCGTCCGCTTCGCGACGATCGCATCTGCGTCGACCACTTCTTCGCCAAGCTCCTGCGCCTGTCGGCGGGGATGCGCACCGAAGCCGGGCGTGGAGAAGCCCGCCGGCGCACGGAGATCCTGGGAAGGTTCCTGGAGGAGCTTGCCCGGGAGGCGGGGCTCGACGACCCACCCTTCGCGGGAACCGATGCGGAAGACCTCCCCGCATCCGACCGAGTACCTTTCGCGTCGTGATCCAGTTCCTGCACGTCTCCCACACCTACGAAGGTGCCTGGAAAGGCATCGAGGATGTCACCTTCCGGATCGATGCGGGGGAGTTCGTCTTCCTGACCGGGGCATCCGGGGCGGGCAAGACCACCCTCCTCAAGCACATCTACATGGAGGAACGCCCCGATCCGGGCCGAGGAGGTCGCGTCGTGGTGACGTTCCCCGACGACCGGGTGTACGACTCCGCCTCCATCGGGCTTTCCCGGGTGCAGGAACTCCGGCGCGACATCGGAGTGGTGTTCCAGGACTTCCGGCTCCTCACCGACCGCGACGTCTGGGACAACGTGGCCTTCGCGCTGCGGGTCCGGGGACACGGAGGGCGCTTCCTGCGTCGGAGGGTCGAGGAAGTCCTCGATCGCACGGGTCTCACCCATCGGGCCCATGCCCACCCGCACGAACTGTCCGGCGGGGAGCAGCAGCGCACGGCCATCGCCCGGGCGGTCGCCGGGGAGCCCTACATCGTCCTGGCCGACGAGCCCACGGGCAACCTCGATCGGGAGAACGCCGAGGGGGTCCTGGACATCTTCCGCCAGCTCCATGCCGCGGGGACCACGATCGTGATGGCGACCCACGACCTCGAACTGCTCGACCGCATGCCCCATCGCAGATTGCAGATGGAGCACGGGCACTTGCGGACGAGGTGGTTCTGATGCGACAATGGGACGCCACGAGAAGGAGTTGCATGCATGGGGCCTGAAAGTTCCGAACCAATCTCGAACAACACGGGATTCGAATTCGTGCCGCTACCGGCGGATTCGCCATTCCTGTCCGATCATGGATTGGGCCAGCCCGAACCACCACCCAACCGTCCGGCACCGGAGCCGCCCAGCGGAATCTCCCAGTTCCCGCCATCCTCCCGCGCTCCCTCCGTGCCTCCCTCCTCCCTGCCGGAGCGTCCCAAGGCATCCCCCTCCGGAACGAGTTTCGGCGCGGTGCAGGACAGCATTTCCTCCTTTCCCCTCTACGTGGGGGGCGAGGATCCCTACGCCCCCCAGAAGTCCCGGTCGAGTACGGCCTCCATCCCCATCGGCGCACCGGTCCCCTCTCCCTCGCGGGGCGAAGGGGACTTGATGGAACGCCTTCGCGCGATCCCCATCACCACGACCGATGGTCTGCAGGGCAGGCTGATCGAGGAATACCTCGGGCCGGTGGTGGCCCAGGTGGTGATTCCCGTCGGCCAGCTTCTCGAGGGATCGGAGCCCCAAGGGAAGCTCTTCCGCCACAAGGTGGCCCAGCATCGCCTCCGGCAGCTCCAGCTCCTGGCCCAGACCGAAGTCCGTCTGGAGGCGGAGAAGCTGGAGGGCAACGCGGTCCTGGCCTACAGCGTCCAGATGCAGGAGGTCGAATCGGTCCTGGTCCTCACCGCGCACGGGACCGCCGTCCGCCTGGGGTGAAAACCGGTCAGGGAGCTTGTTCCAGGACCTCGCCCCGGAAACGGGCGAGGGAATCGGACAGCCGTACGATCAAGGTGTCCTCGTCCAGGCGCGAGCTGGGCTTGAGGTAGTCGCGGTGGCGGTAGGTCACGTGGAGCTCGAGGGGCTGCCGCAATCCCGCTTGGACCGCCTGGGACTCCCAGGGACGCTCCGAAAGGATCCGATCCTTCTCCAGCCGCGCGGTCGCCTCCGCCGTGAGACGGTAGGAGTTGATCCGCCGGCGGTCGTGCGCGGTGATCTCCAGCACCCAGCCCGGGGGCGAGAGCGGCGAGGAGTCGGATCGGAAGGCCAGGCGATGGGGGGTGTATTCCGCCGGAGGGTGTTCGGCCATCCATTGCAACAACGGGCGCAGCGAGTCTTGGAGACGCGAGGCGTCCGGGCCGAGGCTCTCGGAAGGGGCGACCGGCGAAGCCGCAGGGGCCGGGAGGCGGGCGAACCTGCCGACGAGGTCGCCCAGCAGGGAACACCCGGAAAGGAACGGGAGGAGGAGAAGCGTGGAAAGTCTTGGGCCCATGGGAGTCGAACAGTAGGAATCGCACGACCTGTATATCTTTGGCGACCCAGAATGAACCTCGTTCCCAGGAGTCCGTGTTGGCCGAACAGCTCATCTACATCGATGGTGAATTCCTTCCCAAGAACGAAGCCAAGGTTTCCGTGTTCGACCATGGATACCTCTACGGCGACGGTGT
Organism: Fibrobacteria bacterium; assembly: GCA_020633825.1. GTDB lineage: Bacteria > Fibrobacterota > Fibrobacteria > UBA5070 > UBA5070 > UBA5070. The sequence goes on from JACKCV010000002.1 coordinate 134,424, forward strand.
CTTCGAGGGCATTCGGGCCTACCACGGCAAGGTCTTCCGGCTGGACGCGCACATCGAACGCCTCTACGAGTCCGCGCGCGCGATCGGAATGACAATTCCTGTCGGTCGCCAGGAGATGGGCGACATCGTGGTGGAATCGTGCCGCCGCAACGGCATCGCCAACGGATACATCCGCCTGGTGGTCAGCCGCGGCGTGGGGGATCTGGGACTCAATCCCTACCTGTGCCCGAAACCCACCATCGTGTGCATCGCCGCCACCATCCAGCTCTATCCCGTCGAGCTCTACGAGAAGGGGCTCGACATCGTCACCGTGGCCACCCCCCGGAACCACCCGGAGGCGCTGAACCCGCGCATCAAGAGCCTCAACTACCTCAACAACATCATGGCCAAGATGGAAGCCATCCGCGCCGGGGTCCAGGAGGCGGTGATGCTGAACCTGCAGGGGTTCGTGGCCGAATGCACCGGGGACAACATCTTCGTCTGGCGCAAGGGCCGCCTGGTCACGCCTCCCAGCACCGAAGGCGCCCTGGAAGGGATCACCCGCAACGCCGTCATCGAACTGGCGCGCCGCAAGGGGATCGTGGTCGCCGAGGAGCGGATGTCGCGTTTCGACATCTACACCGCCGACGAGATGTTCCTCACCGGGACCGGGGCCGAACTGATCCCCGTGGTCAAGGTCGATGGTCGCGTGATCGGCGAGGGCGTGGCCGGTCCCGTCTTCAAGGGACTGCTCGAGGACTTCAAGGCTCTGACCAAGGTGGACGGCGCCCCCATCCCGGGGTTGTCGTGATCCTCCCGGTCCTTTCCGGGAAGAAGGCCGCCGACCGCCTGAAGGCGATCCTGGCCCGGGGTGCCTCGCCCGATGCCGCAGTGGAGGCGAAGGTCCGCGAGATCCTCGCCGATGTCAAATCCCGGGGATTGACCGCCGCCGTCGAGTATGCGCGACAGTTCGACGGTCTCGGTGCCCGGCAAGGGCTGCGGATCGGCGTCAAGGCCCTCGACACCGCCGCGGCCAAATGCCCGCGTCCGGTCCAGGAGGCCATCCGGCGTTCCATTCGGCAGGTGCGAGCCTTCCACGAACGGCAGATCGAGGAATCCTGGGTGATGGAAGGGCCCTCCGGCCAGTGGCTGGGCATGCGCGTGGCCGCCCTGCGGCGCGTGGGTCTGTACGTTCCCGGTGGCGCCGGCGCCTACCCTTCCTCGGTCGTGATGAACGTCGTGCCCGCGCGGGTGGCGGGAGTGTCGGAAATCGCCGTGGTGACTCCCTGCTCCCGTGGACTCGATCCCGCCGTCGCCTACGCCTTGCGCGAGCTGGCGGTCGACGAGGTGTACGCCATCGGGGGAGCCCAGGCGGTCGGGTTGCTGGCCTACGGCGCCAAGGGGATTCCCGCCGTCGACAAGATCGTCGGTCCATGCAACGTCTGGGCCTCCGTGGCCAAGCGGGAAGTCTTCGGGACCGTGGCCATCGACAACATCGCCGGTCCGTCCGAGATCCTCTGCTTCTTCGATCGCTCCGTCCACCCCGATTGGGTGGCGGCCGATCTCCTGTCCCAAGCCGAGCACGGGTCCGGTTGGGAAGCTGCCATCGGCCTCACCGTCGATCCCGAAGCCGCCCAGTCCGTGTCCGAAGCGGTCCAGCGCCAGGTGGAATCCTCGCCTCGGAAAGCCGAGTTGGAGCTGGCGCTGTCCCGGAACGGTCTGTTGCGGGTCTGCACCACCTGGTCGGAGGCCCTGGAGATCGCCAACCGCATCGCACCGGAGCATGCGGAGATCATGGCCGAGAACGTGCAGGAGCTCCTCGAGGGGCTCCGCAACGCCGGAGCGATCTTCGTCGGCCCCTGGACCAGCGAGCCGGTCGGCGACTACATGGCCGGGCCCAACCATGTGCTTCCCACCAGCGGTACGGCGCGTTTCGCGAGCCCCTTGGGGGTCCACGACTTCATCAAGCGCACCAGCCTGCTGTTGTACGGGCCCCAGGCCATCGCCGCCGACGGACCGCACATCGCCAACCTGGCCGACGCGGAGGGGTTCCACCACCACGCCGAGGCGATCCGCTTGCGGATTCCCGCGGCCAAGGCGGCGTTGGCCCCCGCTCCGAAGGCTCCGGCCCGCCGCCCGGCACCCTCGCGCCGCCCGACCGCGACCAAGCCTGCGCGCCGACCCAAGCGCTGACGGTTCGTGTCGATCCCTTCCTTCCCTCCCGCGGCGCCGGAGGGAAGGAATCCGTCGAAGAGGACGGGTCCGGTCGGAGGGGCATCCTCTCCGATCGGAGCCGGGACCACGGGGATTGGTACCTTTGAAGGTTCCATGACCATCGCACCATCCGTCGCACTCGTCGACTACGGAGCGGGGAACCTGACTTCGGTCTCCCTCGCCCTGTCCCACGTGGGGGTTTCCCACGCGATCACCAGGGATCCGGACGTGATCCGTTCCGCAGGGAGGGTGGTCTTCCCCGGAGTGGGGGCCGCCGGAGCCTCCATGCGCAACATCCAGGAAGCAGGGATCGACCAGGCCCTCCGCGAGGTCGCTCGTGCCGGGACTCCTCTGCTGGGGATCTGCATCGGGTGCCAGATCCTCCTCGACCGTTCCCAGGAGGACGGCGGCACCGATTGCCTCGGACTCCTGCCGGGCGAAGTGGAGCGCTTCGATTTCTCCGCCCTGCCCGAACCCCGGCCGAAGATCCCCCACATGGGATGGAATCCCGTCAGTTTCCTGCGCGAGCACCCGGTGCTCGAAGGCATCCCTTCCGGAGCCTTCTTCTACTTCGTCCACAGCTTCTACCCGGCGCCGTCCCGGCAGGAGGATGTCCTGGGGCGGTCCAGCTACGGCGATCGGACCTTCGCCTCCATCCTGGCCCGCGACAACCTCGTGGCGACGCAATTCCACGCCGAAAAGAGCGGCGTCCACGGGCTGGAAATCCTGAAGAACTTTTCCCGGTGGAGCCCCTGATGCTGGCCAAACGCGTGATCGTGTGCCTCGATGTCCGCAACGGGCAGGTGACCAAGGGTGTCAAATTCAAGGAGAATAGGGACCTCGGGGACCCGGTCTCCATGGGGGCGGAGTACTACCGGCAAGGGGTCGACGAACTGGTGTTCTACGACATCACGGCTTCCGCCGAAGGACGCGGGATCGACATCGAGATGGTCCGCAACGTGGCCCGCGAGGTCTTCATCCCCTTCTCCGTCGGAGGGGGAATCCGCAACCTCCAGGACATGCGCGAGGTCCTGCTGGCCGGTGCCGAGAAGGTCAGTGTCAATTCCCTGGCGGTGCGCGATCCCTCGATCATCTCCCACGGGGCCAAGGCCTTCGGGAACCAGTGCATCGTCCTGGGGATGGATGTCCTCAAGGTCGGGGCCTCGGAGTCGCTGCCTTCGGGCTACGAGGTGGTCGTGAAGGGCGGACGGGAACGGACGGGGATCGATGCCGTCTCCTGGGCCCGGCGGGCCGAGGAGCTCGGCGCGGGCGAAATCTGCCTCAACTCCATCGATGCCGACGGGATGAAGACCGGGTACGAGCTGGATCTCACCTCCATGATCGCGCGCGCCGTGACGATTCCCGTCATCGCCTCCGGCGGAGCCGGCCGGCCCGAGCATCTGGCGGACGTCCTCGAGCCGCGGATCGGGGCGGATGCCGCGCTGGTGGCCAGCCTGACCCACATCGACGGATACACCGTCGGCGCCCTGAAGGCAGCCATCGCCCAACGGGGGATCGCCGTCCGGATCTGACACCCGAGCCGAGCGGAGGCCGGGGAGGATCCTTCCCCTCCCCGCGACTCCCCCGCAGGCTGCCCCGAGGGGCGCGGAATCAGACCAGGTTCGCGCCCCGGGCCCAGGCGACCAGGGCCGAGGCGGTTTCCCGGGGGTTGTCCAGCATGGGGCAGTGGCCCGACCCTTCGATCACGGCGAGCCGTCCCTGACGGAAATTGGCCGCCATGATCCCGCTCTCCTCGAGGGGGACGACCTGGTCCTTGGCACCCGCGAGGACCAGGGCCGGAACCTCGATCTCGTGCAGTCGGGCGCTGAAGTCGACGCGCGAGGCGATCGCGTCCTGGCACCAGGCGATCCCCTCGGCGCGCAGCGGCTCCATGGCGGAGCGGATGCGGGACAGGGTTCCCTGGTCGCTCCCGTCGCGGCGCACCATCCGGGGCAGCATCGCCTCCGCGACGAACCCGGGCGGTTCGTTGCGCAGACGGAGGGACATGGCCCGGCGATTGGCGGCCTGGTCCGGGGAGTCCGCGGTGGCGCGCGAGCAGACCATGGCCAGTCCGGAGAGGTATCCCGGGCGTCGCGCGGCGAGCTCCAGGAGCGCGTACCCGCCCATGGAATGGCCCGCGAGGATGGCGGGGCCCCGGTCGAGATGCAGGACCAGGGCCTCCAGGAGGTCGGCGTATCCGGCCATCGAAGGAGGACGTGGCGGCAGTCCGCTCTCCCCGAAACCGGGAAGGTCGGGAGCCACGACCGTGAAGGTCCGCTCGAGGAGGGGGCGGACATCGTTCCACAGGGCCTTCTGGAAGGGCAGACCGTGGACGAGGACGAGCAGGGGGCCGGTTCCTCCGGAGGTCCAGTGGATGTCGGTTTCGAGGAATGCGTGGTTCATGGACGAAAACCTACCATCCCGGTCGTGGCCTCGCGAGCGGGAAGAGGGGGCGGGACGGCTCGGGGAGGAATTCGGGACGGTGGGGTGGTGGTGCGGAAGGCATCTTTCCCTGGATGGTCGATCCTGGGGACATCCATCCGCCCTCCGGTTCCGGCCGCCGAGGCTCCAAGGGAGAACCTCGACGACTGGAACAGGTCCGCATCCGCATCCGGCGGAGCACGTGGATCGTCGTCGCCCTGGCCGTCGCGGGCGTCCTGATCCTGGCGGGCCTGCTGTATCTCCAGCAGCGCGCGGTGGTGGTCGAATCGCATCTGCTGCGCCAGGATCGGATCATGGAGGAGATCGAGGGCGAGCTCTCCCAGAAGCAGGAACGCGAATCGCGGCTGGTCTGGCTGATGGCCCACATCATCCGACGGTTTCCCGAAGGGGGCGCCTCCCGCGTGCAGGCCTGGTCGCTTCTGGCCGCCGACTCCGGGATTTCGCAACTGTCCATCGTGGCCCCGCGCGGCGCCCGGCTGCTGTGGAGTCGCGGGGAGAGCCAGCCCTGGCTGGCGCGGAAGTTCTACGCCTGGAAGCGCGATCTTGCGGTCTCGGATCTCGAATCCCCTCCTCCCGACCGCGATTCCACCTGGGACGCGGTGGTTTCGGTGCGCGTGAAGGGCGTGGAGCCGGGAAAGGACCTGGAACTCTCGGGGACGGGGCGGTCCTTGCGGCGGGCGGTCGAGCCTTTCCTCGTCAACCGGGGCGTGTCGCTGGGGATCGTGAATTCCCGAGGCATCTGGTTCCCCATCTACCAGAGGGAAGGCCAGGAGACCGCACCGGTCCGGGGGGTCCCCTTGTCCCGGGCGGTCTTCGACGCGTTGCGGCGCGGGCCCCGCGGCCTGCTCTGGCGCGGATCGGGGGGCGAAGGGGATCCGCTGCCGCACGGAAATCTCGTCAACGTGCGCCCCATCAAGGTCTGGGGCGGCCTGGAATGGCTCCTGGTCCTGCATCTTCCGCGACGGGAAGTGACCGCTCCCCTGATCGCCCAGTTCGGCTGGACGGCGTTGGTGTTCCTCGGACTGAGCGCGGTGTGGATCATCCTCGCCTGGTCGCTTCTGCGGAGGGATCTGCGGCTGACCCACCTGGAAGCGGATCTCCAACGGTTGCAGGAGTTGCGACGCAAGGACGAACAGCTTCTGTACGCCGAGAAGCTGGCCACGGTGGGCGTTCTGGTGTCGGGGCTCGCCCACGAGATCGGGACTCCGTTGGGCATCGTGTCCATGCGCCTGCAACTTCTCAAGCGGCGCACCGCCGAGGGCCACGAGGATCGCAAGACCCTCGACACCGCCCTGGAGCAGCTCGATCGCGTGACCGGTCTCATCCGGCAACTCCTGGATTTCGCGCGTTCCAAACCGGGATCGCCCCAACGGGTGATCCTGTCCGAAGTCGCCCGCTCGGTGGTCGATCTGGTGGAACCCCTCGCTCGCAGGCGCAATGCGCGCCTGGAGCTGGATCTGCCCGAAGGGCTTCCAGCCATCTCGGGAAGTCCGGAAGGGCTCCAGCAGGTCCTGCTCAACCTGGTGATGAACGCCCTGCAGGCGGTGGGCGACCACGGAACCGTGGCGATCTCCGGCCACCTCGAGGACGAGTGCGTGGTCCTGGCGGTCGACGACGACGGTCCGGGAATTCCTCCGGAGCACCGCGTGGCCGTCTTCGATCCCTTCTTCACCACCAAGAGGCAGGGCGAGGGATCCGGGTTGGGGCTCACCGTCGTCCTCGGACTGGTGCAGCGCATGGGCGGGGAATTGCGGGTGGGCACGAGTTCCCTGGGCGGTGCGCGCTTCGAGGCCACGCTGCCGGAGTGGACCCAGGAGGGCGGCACCTCGGTGAACTACTCTTGAGCCCCTCATGAGCCGAATCGCGATCCACGACGTCGTCGTCGTCGACGACATCCTCGAAATGGCCGAGGCCCTGCGCGACCTGCTCCAGGCCGAGGGCATCTCCGCCGAGGCCGTGAACGACCCCACGGTGGCCTTGGCCCGGGCCCGGGACGGGAAGGCCAGGGTGATCCTGTCCGACGTCAACATGCCCGTGATGACCGGGCTCGAACTGGTCCGGGAGATCCGCAGGGCGGACAACTCCGTCCCGGTGCTCCTGATCACCGCCTTCGCGCGCTTGGAGGACGCGATGGACGCCGTGCGCGCCGGGGCCTACCACTACCTGACCAAACCGGTGCGCGACGAGGACCTGCTGCTGTGGGTCCGTCGCGCCCTGGAAGAAGTGCGGATGCGTCAGGAATTGGCTGGTCTGCAGGGGCAGGACGAGACCTTGCGATCGCACAACGCGCGCATGCAGCGCATGCTGTCGCAGATCCCGCGACTGGCGCAACTCTCCGGGACGGTCCTGGTGACGGGGGAGTCCGGCACGGGGAAGGAGCGCGTGGCGAGGTCCCTGCATTTCCTGTCCCATCGCGCGGAGAAGCCTTTCGTTCCGGTCAACTGCGGGGCGATCCCGGAAAACCTGATCGAATCCGAGCTGTTCGGGCACGAGGAAGGCGCGTTCACCGGTGCGATGAGGAATCGGGAGGGACTTCTCCGGGTAGCCGGCGAAGGGACGCTCTTCCTCGACGAGATCGGCGAACTGCCACTGCTCATGCAGGCGAAATTGCTTCGCGTCCTCCAGGAGGGAACCTACCGTCCCGTCGGAGCCGGACGGGAGAAGGCGTTCGAGGCGCGCGTGGTGGCGGCCACCAACCGCGATCTCGCCGAGGAGGTGCGCCGGGGTCGATTCCGCGAGGACCTCTTCTACCGCTTGAATGTCATCCCCTTGCACCTGCCTCCCCTCCGGGAGCGTCCCGAGGACATCGTGCCTCTCGCCCAGCGCTTCCTGGATCGCCATTCCCGCAGGGCGGGAGGGGAAGTGAGGAAATTGTCCAGGGACTCCCGCGACCTCCTGGAGCGACATCCCTGGCCGGGGAACATCCGCGAACTCGCCAACGCCATGGAGCGGGTCGTGGCCTTCGCGGAATCCGTCACGATCGAGCCGTGGGACCTCGAATTCCTCGCCCAGGGCCAAGCGCGCCTGGCCGGAGAGAACCCTCTCACGATGGATTGGCCCTCCCTGGAGGAGTTGGAGCGCCGATACATCGACCGCGTCCTCCGGAGGACCGGCGGGCATCGGGGACGCGCCTGCGAAATCCTCGGGATGGATCCGAAAACACTCTACCGGAAGCTCCAGAAATCGGGCGAACTGGGGGATGGGTCGGGCAGGATGCCCGATTCCTCCGCAGGGGAAGAGGATTGAAATACGGGGCTTGTTGCTGATTTGTCATTGGCACGAACGATGCTTTATTCCGTCCCAGAGAGACATTTGTCTCACGAAACACCACTCCCACAAGGATTCATCATGAAGAAGTTCGCCTTCGCCGCCGTCGTTGCTCTCACCTTCGTTGCTTGCCAGAAGAAGGAAGAGGCTGCTCCCGTCGTCGACACCACCGCCGTGGCCGCCGCTCCCGCCGACTCCGCCGTTGCCGACTCCGCCAAGGTCGACTCCGCCGTCGTCGATTCCGCCAAGAAGTAATTGGGCCGCCCTCCTTCGGAGGGCTGTCGCGATTCGAACCTCGGATCCTCGGATTCGGGGTTTTTTCGTATCTGCCGTTTAGATTTCGAGATCCAACCCTGCGGAGGATTTTCAGCATGAAGCGTCCTGTCAAGATCGTCGCCATCCTATTGGTCGTCGCCGCCGTCGCCGCGGGGGCCGTGGCTGGAGCCCTGGCGGTGCTGTTTCCGCCCCAGAAGGTGAAGGAACTCGTGTTGGAGAAGGCTGGGCACGTCCTGCATCGCGAGGTGAAGCTCCAAAGCGCCTCCCTGCGGTTCTTCCCCTTCCTGGGGGTCTCCCTGGAGGGGTTCGAAGTCGCCAACAACCCCGACAGCGGGTTCGCGACCGCCCCCCTTGTCAGCCTCAAGAGCCTCGATGTGAAGCTCTCGACCATGTCGCTCCTGCGCATGGCGCCCGTCGTGGACGGGATCGTCCTGCAGGAACCGCGCATCCGCGTCGAGATCCTGGCCGATGGCAGGACGTCGTTGGACGGACTGGGAGGGGACCGCACCCCCAAAAAGGCGCCCTCCAAGTCGGATTCCGTCAAAGCCCTGCGTCTGCCCTTCCCGCTTTCCGTGCGCAAGGTCGCCATCGAGGATGGCAGCGTGGCCTGGCTCGATCGCCGGGACGGTCGGGAAGTGGTCCTGGGGGACATCGACCAGGAGGTCTCCCTGCAGACCGACGCCGCTCTGGAGAACGTGCACACCGTCGGACGCCTCGATTTCCAGGATGTATCGGTTTCCGGCCCCGGAATGCCCGTGCGCAAGGGGGGCATCCACCTGTTCGTGGCGCACGATCTGAACCTCAACCTGCCCGGAGCGGTGGTGGAGATCGCCTCGATCAAGGCCGGTGTGCAGGACATGTCGGTCGAGATTTCCGGGAAGGCCAGCAACATCCTCCGTTCTCCCGGGATTGACCTGCGCGTGCGTACCGCCGAACCCATCGACTTGAAGAAGCTCCTGGCGGAGGTTCCCAAGGAGGTGTCGCCGGAACTTTCCAAGCTGTCCCTGCAGGGGGCTTTCGACATGGACCTCACCGCCCGGGGCGAAGTGGTGGCCGGGTCGGTGCCGACCGTCGACGGGACCATGCATGTCCGCGGGCTCTCCGCTTCGGTGCAGGGGGTTCCCGCCCGCCTCGAGAATTTCGGGATGGCCATCCATCTCCTGGGGACCACGACGGTCGAGATCGACTCCACGTCCTGGACCCTCAACGGGGACAAGGGGCATCTGCTCCTGGCCATCGACAGTCTTCCCGTCGGTGGCGATTCCCTGAGGGTGCCGGTGCTGCGCAATCTGGATGCCCAGGGATCGGTGGACCTCGCCGCTTTCGCCCAGGTCGCTTCTCCGCTGGCTCCCGTTCTCGACACCCTCTCTCCCTCCGGGACGGTGATCTGGAAGGTCGCCGCCAAGGGGCGTCTCGATCCCGCCAACCCCACGGGGCTCGCCGTTTCCGGGGATGTCGGATTCAAGGGCGTCGAGGCTTCCCTGCCGGGCGCCGCCGATCGCATGAAGGTCAACGGGTCCTTCGGACTCGACAACACCTCCGCGAAGCTGGATCTGGCCGTTGTGTCCGGCCCCACGGACCTCGACGTGAAGGGGCGTGTCGTCGACTGGCTGGTCCTGGCTCTGCCCAAATTGGCCTCCGCTCGTGTCGCCAAGGCCGACCTCAAGGTGAAGTCCACCCTGATCGATCTCGACCGCCTCCTGCCGCCGCCCGACACCAGTTCGACGCCCGCAGCTTCCTCGAAGCCGCTGGAGCTTCCCAAGCTGCCGCCGATCTCCCTCCAGGCGACCTTCGACGCCTCGACCATCAAGCTGATGGGGCTGTCGATCACGGGGATCCGCAGCCGCACCGACCTGCAGGGCGGGAAATTGGTGGAGACCATGGACGGGTCCGTCGCCAAGGGGCGGATCCGTCAGGATTTGACGGCCTCCCTGGGCGATCCGTCGAACCTTTCGGCGAAGTTCTCCACCAACCTGACCGGGGTCCAGATGCACGATCTGCTGGTGGCGGTGAAGCCTCGCCTTCCCAAGGGGCTCATCACGCAGATGGCCGACAAGATCTTCGGCACGGGCAACGTCGCCGTCACGGGTTCCGTCGACGGTCCCCCTTCCCGGATCGAATCCCTGCTGCGCGCCGACCTCTCGATGGACCTCAAGGACGGGAAGCTCGTCGACGTGCCGCTGTTCACCCGCCTGGGCCAGGGCATGAAGAAGGTCTGGTCGGGGGCCCCGTCCCTGGAAGTCCTCGAGTTCGCCTCGATGGTGCTCACCGCGCAGTTGCGCGACGAGCGCATCGAGATCAAGGACATGACCATGGATGGAGCGGACATCGGGCTGATCCAAGTCAAGGGATTCATCGCGAAGGACCAGTCCCTGGATCTGAAGGTCGACACCCACATGCCGGAAGCCGCGGGAGGCGCCTTGCAAGGGGGTGCGGGAGTGGTGGTCTCCGCGAGCGGTCCGGTGGCATCCGCCCTGGGGATCGATCCCGGCCAGGCTCTTCCGCAGGACGACCAGGGCCGCGTCATCCTCGCCTGGACCGTGACCGGCACCTTCAACGACCCCAAGGTCCGTCCCGATGCCAAGGCCCTGACCGACGGAGCGAAATCGGCGGCCAAGGCGGCGTTGGACGCGGCCAAGGCCAAGGCCGAAGCCGAAGCCAAGCGGGTCAAGGACGAAGCCGAAGCCGAGGCACGGCGGATCAAGGCGGAGGCGGAAGCCAAGGCCAAGGCGGAAATCGAATCGCGCAAGAACGAGGCGACGAACAAGGCCAAGGATGCCGTGAAGGGGCGCTTGAAAGGCTTCGGTCTCTGAGCCCTCGATCCTCTTCCGCGGGGGCGCATGCCCCCGGTCCCCTTCCCGGTCTGCGTCTCGAGGCCTCCACGCGCCGCCGGATCTTCGTGGGGGATGTCCACGGGTGCTTCGACGAACTCCAGGATCTGATCGAAGAAGTCGGCTGGAGCCCCGAGGACGAATGGATCCTGGTGGGGGACCTTCTCAACAAGGGGCCCGATTCCCTCGGCGTGCTCGAATGGGCGAAGGATTCGGGAGCGCGGACCTTGTTGGGAAACCACGAAGGGAAGTTGCTCTCCTGCCTCGACAAGCCCCACGAGTCCTTGACATCCAAGGAGAGGGCTCTGCTGGCCTCCCTGGGGGAGAGTCCGCAGGAATTCGGGGATTGGATTCGAACCTGGCCGCGATGGATTGAATGGCCGGACCTGGTGGCCGTCCACGCCGGACTGGAACCAGGGGTCTCCCGGCTGGAAGCCATGCGCGAGCGCATCGTCCTGACTGTCCGGACCTGGGATGGGTGTGGGGAGGAGCTCGATCGCATCGGCGATCCCGCCTGGTACGCGGTCGTCGACTGGCCGGTTCCGGTGGTCTTCGGGCACTGGGCCGCGGGGGGATTGGTGGATCTTCCTGTTTGCAAGGGCCTGGACACCGGATGCGTCTATGGTGGAAAGCTCACGGCCTGGAGTCCCGACGAACATCGGTTCTGGCAGGTCCCCGCCCATCGGGAATGGATCCCCTTCCGGGACTGAACCGATTCCGGACCCCGGGATCTCCTCGATGACCTTCGGAGAGGTTCGAGCAGGCTCGCTCGGTCGACCGCCGAGGATCCGATGCGTTTTTAGGTTGGAGCCATGGATACCATGCGGATCGGATTGGCCCAGTTGGATCAGGCCTTCGAGGACAAGGAGACCACCAAGGCGAGGATCGCTGATCTTCTCGGGGGGGATCCCATCGATCTTCTGGTGTTGCCGGAGATGACTCTCACGGGGTTCTCGATGGATTCCCGGCAGACCACCCTCACCGCGGAAGACCACGCTTGGTTCCAGGACCTGGCTCGGCGCGGCGGCCACGCCATCATCTACGGCGGGGTCGAAGACGGATGCAATTGCTTGAACCTGGTGGATCGTCGGGGGCTCCGGGCCCGTCCCTACGGAAAGCGCCACCTGTTCGGGCTGGGTGGGGAGCGCGAGGCTTACCTTCCCGGATCGGACCGGATCGTGTGGGAGCTGGAGGGGTGGAGGATCCTTCCCGCGGTCTGCTACGATCTGCGGTTTACCTACCACTTCTGGGACCTCGCGTCGGAAATCGACGCAGTGGTCGTTTCGGCCAATTGGCCGGCCTCCCGCCGCGGGCACTGGAGGGCCTTGCTACAGGCCCGCGCCATCGAGAACCTGGTTCCCGTGCTGGGCTGCAACCGAATCGGGCGCGACCCGATGGTCCGCTACTGCGGCGATTCGCTGGTCTTCGACGCCATGGGGGAGGTCGTGGCCGATGCCGGAGCGGAAGCCACGCTGCTGCGCTGCACGTTGGAACGCGAGCGGACTCGCGAGGTCCGCAGGAAACTCCCCTTCCTGAACGATCGCCTGGCCTGAAGCGGCGCGCGTCCACCCTCCCGATGGCCCCGACCCGAAGGGGGACGCGGGGGAGCGACGGAACCGCGGATCACTCCAGGTTGAGCCCCTGTTCCCGGATGGCCTCGAGTTCTTCCTTCATGGAGATCACCAGGGACGTGATGGCCGCCTCCTGGCACTTGGAGCCGGTGGTGTTGGTTTCACGAAGCATCTCCTGCAGCAGGAAGCCGATGCGCTTGCCGACGGCTCCTCCGTCCCGGATGGTCTTCCGGAATGCGGCGATGTGGGTCGCCAGGCGTGTCATCTCTTCCTGGACATCCAGGCGTTCCGACATGTGGCCGATCTCCTGGGCGATGCGGGCCGGGTCGATTTCTCGTCCATCGAGATATTCCGCGATCCGTGCCTCGAGGTTCTCCCGGACCTTCTCCAGATGGGTCCGGGCGAGGGCCGGGATGGACGTGGAGGCTTCCTCGATGCGGTCGAGTCGGGCGAGGATGTCGGATTCCAGGCTCGCGCCCTCGCGCAGGCGGAAGGCGTCGAATTCCGACAGGGCAGTCGCGAGCGTATCGAGGAGCGGTTGGCGGAAGGCTTCGATGGAGGGCTCGGCTTCGGTTTCCGGGCGCCGGGACCCGGCCCAGGCGAGGACATCGGACAGGGTGACCGATGCGGCGGGGAACCCGGCGGCTTCGGCTTCGAGGCGAAGTTCCTGCGCGAGCTTGGCCAGGTGTCCCGCACCCTTGGATGGAGTGCTGGATCCGAGTTCCTCCATGTTGGCCGAAACCGTGAGGGAGCCGCGGCCGACCTGGCCCGCCAGCGCTTCCCGCAGAGCCGGTTCGAGAGGATGGAGCATCCGCGGCAACTTGATCTGGGCTTCCAGGAACCGGCCGTTGACCGAGCGCAGGTCGAGGGTGATCCGGTGGGTGGAGGTCTCGACGGACGCGGTCCCGTATCCTGTCATGCTGCGAATGGCCATCGGGAGGGCTCCTTGGAAGAACGATCGTGGGTTGGTCGGAGCCCAAAGGTACCTCCACCCGGACGATCGATTCCCGAGTTCTTTCCCAGAGGGAAAGCATGATCGGGGCGATTCTATAAGGTGGATCTTTTCATCTGTCAATCAAGAAATGCGTGGTGCGACAAATTGCCGCATTGTTCATCGGGGGCAAGTCAATGATCATTGCTAGCCAACGATGACCGCCCAAATCCACGGAAAGGCGACCCATGATTGACCCTCTTCTCCGCATCGGAGGCGCCCTGGTGATGGCCGGGAACATGCCTCCGGCGGATTCGCTCGCGCTCCCGGCTCCGGTCTGGCTCCTCAAGACCCTGCACGACCTCACCCTCGCCTTGCACTTCGGTGCCCTCCACCTCCTGGTGGGCGGATTGGCCCTGGTGGTGGTCTGGAACCTGGTCGGTCATCTGCGCAAGGACGAGGCGACCCGCAGGTCTTCCGAAGTGGTCGCCCGGAAACTCCCCGTGGTGACCACCTACGTGATCAACCTCGGGGTTCCACCGCTCCTGTTCGCCCAGGTCCTCTACGGCCAGGCGCTCTACACCAGTTCCGTCCTGATGGCCGCCTGGTGGTTTTCCGCCGTGTTCCTCATCATGGGCGCCTACGCGATCCTGTACCGCATGGCCTACCTGGCCGACAAGGAGCGCCCGTTCTGGTGGTGGGCGATCGCGGCCGCGGCGGTCCTTTCCTTCGTCGGACGTCTCTTCTCCGGAAACATGACCCTCATGCTGCGCTCCGAGTCCTGGAACGCCCTCTACGCGGCCGATCCCCACGGCATGTCGCTTCCCGCCGATCCCACCACCTGGCCCCGCCTGATCCTCATGTTCCTTTCCTTCATCGGATTGGGAGCCCTGGGCACGTCCCTGTGGGCCAACATCGACAATGCGCGCGGAGTGGCCGCGGCGTTGCGCCGCAAGAGCGCCCTGGTCGCGGTGGTGGTCCTTCCCGCCGTGCTGTTCGCGGGGCTGCGAGCCATGGGGGTCCAGCCCGTCGGTGTGCAATCCGCGGTCTTGGGATCCCCCCTGGGACATGCGCTTTCGTGGGTCTGGATCGGCTCCATCGCCACCGCCTTCCTGGTCGCCGCCGCGCTGGCCTGGAAACCCGTCGGTTGGATCTCCTGGTTGGGGACGGTCCCCGCCTTGGGAGCTTTGGCGAGCCTGACCATCGTCCGCGACCTCGTTCGCGATGCCACGCTCGGTCCGCAAGGTTTGGACGTCTGGGCCTCGGTGGTGCACACCAACTGGACCTTGGTCTGGATCTTCCTCGTGACCCTGGTCCTGGGGCTCGCCTTCGTGGCCTGGATCGGCGTCGTCATCGGGCGCGCCACACCCGCATCCTCGCTCACTTCCGCGGAGGGATCCCATGTCTGAGAACCAAAACACCTCCGGATCCACGGAACAAGGTGCCTCCTCCGAACGTCGCACCTTCCTGAAGGTCGCGGCTTGCGGCGTGGGTGCCGCTTGGGCGGGGATGGTGGGATACCCGATCTACCGCTACATCGCCTCGCCCGTCGAAGAAGCCGCATCCGCCGATGTGGTGACGGAAGTCGAGGTCGAGAAAGGGGCGGAGCTTCCCAAGAATGCGGCCTTGATGTTCAAGTTCGGCACCAAGCCGGCGATGCTGATCCACCACGACGACGACACCTGGTCGGCGTTCCTGGCGGTCTGCACCCACCTGGGATGCACTCCGGCCTACCAGCCGGAAGAGAAGCGGATCTTCTGTCCCTGCCATTCGGGGGTCTACGACGCCCATTCCGGCGCCAATGTGGCCGGCCCTCCGCCCAAGCCCCTTCCCCAGTTCAAGGTCGCTGTCGCCGACGGAAAGGTTGTGGTGTCCCGTGCCTGAGTCCCTCGGTCCGAAAGTCTACTCCTGGCTCGATGAGCGCTTGGGATTGTCGCCCATTCTCGAGCTCGCCCTGAAGAAGCGGGTTCCCGACCACAAGCACTCCTTCTGGTACTACTGGGGAGGCATCACGCTGTTCTTCTTCATCGTGATGTGTTTCACAGGCGTCCTCCTGCTGCTGTATTACCGTCCCGGCGACGGGGCCTACGAATCGGTCCAGCAGATCAACACCCAGATCAAGTTCGGATGGCTCATCCGCTCCATCCACTCCTGGTCGGCCAATCTCATGGTGGCGGCCGCATTCGTGCACATGTTCAGCACCTTCTTCATGAAGGCCTACCGGGCACCGCGCGAATTCCTCTGGTGGTCGGGCTTCGGTCTGCTCAGCCTGGCCATGGTCTTCGGATTCTCGGGGTACCTCCTGCCGATGGACGACCTCGCCTACTTCGCGACCAAGGTGGGATTGTCCATCCCGGCGGTGATGCCGGTCGTCGGTCCTTGGATCGCCGATCTCGTGCGCGGTGGACCGGACATCACGGCCTACACGATTTCCCGCTTCTTCGCCTTGCACGTGGTGATCCTCCCCGCGTTGTTCATTCCCCTGCTGCTTCTCCACCTCGGTCTGGTCCAGCAGCACGGCATGTCGATCCCGGAATCGGAGCAGCAGAAGCCCGAAGCCGAGCGCAAGTCCATCCCGTTCTTCCCGAACTTCGTGTTCAAGGACCTCGCCGTCTGGCTGGTGGCCCTCAATGTCCTGGCCTTGTTGGCCGTGGCCTTCCCTTGGCCTCTGGGACCGGCGGCCGATCCGTTGGCGCCGGCTCCGGCCGACATCCATCCGGAGTGGTACTTCATGAGTTCCTTCCAGATCCTCAAGGCCTTCGGCGGTTGGTTCCCCGGTGTGGTCGGGGAATTCCTGGGGATCGCCTTCTTCAACGCCGGTGTCGTGTTGTGGGCCTTGGTGCCCCTGTTCGACCCGAACACGAAATCGGGCCAGTGGGGGCGTCGCGTCACCTGGTTCGGATTCGTCGTCCTCGCCGTCTTGATCGTGACCACCATTTGGGGCTACGCGGTTCTTCCCGCCGTGGCCCACTGAGGAGACGCACCCATGAACTATCCTGCCTGGGACGTACCCTATCTCGGCTCCGGATGGATGATCGGCATCGTCGCCATCATCCACATCCTGATCTCCCACTTCGCCGTGGGTGGCGGCATCTTCCTTCCCCTGACCGAGGCCAAGGCGCTTCGCGAAGGCCGCAAGGATTGGATGTTGCGCCTGAAAGGCTACTCCAAGTTCTTCCTCGTGCTCACCGGCGTGTTCGGCGCCATGACGGGCGTGGGGATCTGGTTCGCCATCGGACTGGCCAGCCCCAACGGCACCAGCGCCCTCATCCACAACTTCGTGTTCGGCTGGGCGATCGAGTGGGTGTTCTTCCTCGTGGAACTCACCTTGGCGATGGTCTACTACTACACCTGGGACCGCATTCCCGCGAAGCTCCACCTGACCATCGGATGGATCTACGCCGCGGTTTCCTGGGGAACCCTGGTGATCATCAACGGCATCCTCACCTTCAAGCTCACTCCCGGGCCGGAGTGGATGGCGTCGGTCGGAACGGGGCGCGAATCCGAGTACTTCTTCGACGCGTTCTTCAACGCGGGCTACCTCCCCAGCCTGGGGCTGAGGACGCTCGCCTGCCTTTCCCTGGCGGGAATCTGGTCGCTGTACTTCTTCAGCCGCCTCGACGGGGAATCCGACGGCAAGACCAAGGCCAGCATGGTGCAGTGGTCCTCGATGTTCCTGATTCCGTCCTTCCTCCTGATGCCCGTGTTCTTCGCCTGGTACGTCTTCACGATCCCGGCCGACCATCGCGCCCTGCTGGAACTCGGAATCTCCAGCGCTTCCGCCGGGACCTTCACCCACGTCACGCGCATGACCATCCTTTCGGTGGTGAGTTCCGCGACCATCGCCCTGGCGGTCATGTTCTTCGCCTGGTTCCAGCCCACGGAACTCAAGCGCGGACACGCCCTTTCCATCCTGTTTTTGGCCCTGCTCGCCACGGGTTCGACGGAAAGCGTCCGCGAATTCCTGCGCAAGCCGTTCGTGGTGAACGGGTACATGTACTCCAACGGCGTGCGCGTGAACCAGATCGAGGGATTCAATCGCGACGGCTACCTCACGGGATCGGTCTGGTCGCCGGTGTCCCCCGACGCGGCCTTCCACCACAAGTCGGTGGGGGAGAGGATGTTCCAGGGCCAGTGCATGGCCTGCCACACCCTCGACGGATACCGTCCCATCCGCAAGCTGCTGGCGGGTCGGGACACCACCTCGATCGGAAGCGTCCTGAAGATGCTCCACGACAACGCCCCGGAGAGCCCCTACCGGAAGTTCATGCCGCCTCTGGTGGGAACCGAGGAGGAGATCCGCGCCCTCCGGGATTGGCTCGCCGTGCAGGTCGCTCCGGCTTCCCACTGATCCCTTCGCCCCTCCCCCCCACCGCCTCATCGCGGAGGGGGGAAGCGGGCGAGCTTGCGCTGCAGGGACCGGCGGTCGATTCCCAGTTCGCGGGCCGCACGGGACACGTTCCCGTCGCAGTCGGCCAGTACGCGGTGGATGTGCTCCCATTCCACGCGATCCAGGGAGGGCGTCTCGATCCGGATCGATTCCTGCTTTCCCTCGAGGACGGCGGCGATCTGGTTCCCGTCCAGGGGTTTGGTGCGGTAGTCCGATGCGCCCGCGCGGACGGCTTCCAGCGCCGAGGCGATGCTGCCGTAGCCGGTGAGGACCACGATGGTCGCGTCGGGCAGGATCTGTCGCAAGGCCGTCACCAGGTCGAGACCGTTCTCCTGGCCCAGGCGCAGGTCGACCAGGACGTGGTCGGGTGCGTTGCGTTGGGCGTTCTGGATGGCCGCGGCCCGGTTCGAGCATGTCCACACCTCGTACCCGCGCCGGCGCATGGAAAGCCCCAGTCGTTCCCGATAGGCGTCCTCGTCGTCGACGATCAGGAGCTTCCCGCGGGGGCCTTCCCCCGGTTGGGCCTGGGAGGTCACGACCCCATCTCCGCGTCGGGCACCCGCAGTTCCGCCGTGGTTCCTTCCCCTGGGCGGGAGGTCACCTTCAAGGTTCCTCCGCAACGATCCGCGAACGTCCGCACCAGGAAAAGCCCCAGACCCATCCCCTTCCCGGGGCCCTTGGTCGACAGGAACGGCTCGCCCAGGCGCGGGAGCAGATCCGGAGGGATCCCTTCCCCCCTGTCGCGCACGGTGAAGACCGAGTCGTTGGCTTCCCGCCGAAACGACATGTCCACGACTCGACCCTCCGGAGACGCCTCCACGGCGTTCTTCACCAAGGTGACCAGGGATTGGATCAGAGGGGCTTCCGGAAGCACCATCTGGACATCCCTTTCCAGACGAGGCGGAACCAGGCGGGCGGAAAGCGAGGGATGGAGTGCTTCGGAGAGGGCGGCGAGGATCTGGGAGAGGGACGTGCGGACGGGGCCGTCCCCGATTCCCGAAGTGGTGTGGCTGCCCAGGCGATCCAGGATGCGTCGGCACCGGTCCACCTCCGATCGGATCAACAAGGCATCGTCGCGCCACTGGTCGGAAGGGGTGTCCGCAGGGAGGGAGGCGAGGTCCGCCGAGGCCACGGCGATGGTTCCCAACGGGGATGCCAGTTCGTGGGCCACTCCCGCCGCCAACGTGGCCAGGGATGCGAATTGGCGATCTCGCAGGGCCCGATGGCGCCATTCGCCGAGATCGCGTTCCTGAGATTCGAGGGCATGGCGGAGGTTGGCGACGAAGTAGGCGATGGAAGTTCCGACCAGGGCCAGCGCGGCCAGGTTTCCGATTCGCTCCAGACGGGGAGCGATGGGCCATGGGGGGGAGGTGGTCTGCACGAGGGCTCCGGCCACCACCAGCAGCAGGAAGAACCACATGTGGGAGCGGGGAACCAGGACGGCGGCCATCGCCAGGTGGAGAAGGAAGAACAGGGTGAACGGATTGGTGGTGCCCCCCGTGAACCACAGCATTCCCGTGAGGACCAGGGTGTCGATCCCGAGCAGGCCCGAGATCCAGGACCCCGCATGGATCCCTTCCCGTCGGGAGCGATGGTGCAGGAACATGTTGCTCAGCAAGGTGAAGCCGAGGAATCCCGACAGGGGGAGCCAGGGAAGATGGATGCCATCCAATTGCGAGGCGAAGGCGCAGGTGCTGGCCTGTCCCGCGAGGGCGGCCCACCGGAGGCGGAGCAGCCACCGCAAGCCGGGGTGGGCGTTCTCGGCGTTCGTGCCGCCGGGAAAACCGCCGAGGTTCTTCAGTCGGTTCGGCATGGTGCCGCCGGGCGGAGGGGAACGAGGTGGGGGCCGGTACTCGTGCGAAGTGGCGCGGTGGAGCTGGCGGGCACGGTCGGGAGGATCAGAGGAGGTTGCAGGCCTGCCTGCCGTCCTGCAGGGTCGGATAGATGGGGATGATGCTCCCGAGGCTCGCGACCTGGAAGACCTCGAGGATGTCCGAGCGGTTTTCCACGAGGAACATCTGCGAGGATTTCTTGCGGAACCCCAGGGCGTAATCGATGATCCCCGCCAGGCAACAGCTTCCGAGCAGTTCCAGACCCGTGGTGTCCATGGCCAGGGGCAGGGGTGGTTCCATCGACATCAAATCGGAGAGGACGGCCCGGAATTGCGCGAGTTGAGGCATCGCGAAATCGGTTCCCTCCAGATGGAGCACCCGGAGATTCGGGAGCGTTTCAACAGTGAAGAGACAGCCCATGGAAGAAAGCTAGGACCCTGGTGGCGGCTGTCAACCGACCATCCACACGATTGCGCGACCTGCGGGGAGTGCGATCAGGCCAACAGCCCGATCTTGCGGATGGACTCGATGGCGACATCCCTCCGCTCCCCGGTGGACAGGAGGATCGCTTCCAAGGTGGCCGGTTCCCGGCGACGGTCGACACGAAGCGGGCGCAGCCGCATGGCCCTGCCCGGCGGTGTTTTGAGCACGACCTCGATCTCGTTCTCGGTGAGTGCCGCGTATTCCGCCAATTTCATGCAATCGGCGTAATCGAGTTCCCGCAAACCGGTGCCGGCGTAGCGCGAGCTAGATCCGGGGATGGTGCGCGAGACCATCTCCCCGTTGGGCCAGGACCATCGATGCTCGCGCAGTTCGGGTTCCGGGGCGGGGGATTTCCACGGGTGGACCGGTGCGCTGCTGGGGTCTTCGGGAGGGAAGTACCCCAGGCTCGAAAGCAGCCTGCGGATGGTGGGTTCCTGGGTCGGATCGATCAGGAAGCCCCAGTCCGGGATGGTTTCGAGAGTGAGCGAGAGGAACGCGTCGAGCGCGCAGAGTTGGCGGTGGCGCAGCGGGTCGGCGATGCGCAGGAGCCTGGCGGATTCGAACCTGCACGCGCGACGGGTGGCGAGCCATTCCTCGAGTTGGACGAGGACCGCGGCCGGAGGCGCCAGATCCTCGAGCAGGGTCGGAATGCGTCCGGCCCAGGATTCGAGGGCGGCGGCGGCCAGCACCTTGTCCCGATCGAGCTTCCATCGGGAGACCAGGTCGGCGGACTCGCGTTTCCCGAGGAAGGACGCGTCCCGATGATGCCCGAGGGGGGACTGCGGGGCCAGGAAGATCTGCAGATCGGACGTGCACCACCAGGTGCGTTCCGCTCGTGGATGGATGGAATCGATCCACGGCCACACGAAGACCAGGTCTCCCTGGGCGCACTCCCGTTCGAGGATGCCGACCACCAGGGCTTCCCGCAGGAGTCGGGGAAGTTGGGTCCAGCTCCGGCCGGTGGGCCCGGGAACCAGCAGGCCTTCCCGGCGGAAGAACAGGCGTGCGGCGAAGTCGGCGTCGGCCCCGTCGGGAAGATTGGTGGCGATCCAGTCCTTGATGCCGCCGGTTCGCCGCTCGCGCGACTCCCACCAGCGCAGAGCGAAGTCCGGGCGATCGTCCAGGGAGGCGAGCCAGGTCGGCAGGTCCGGGGAGGATTCCAGGGCCCCATCCCTTCGCAGCAGGAGACCCTGGTCGGAGAGGAAGTCGAGAGCCAGGTCGAGGGCCATTTCCTGCGCCCCTTCGCCGAGGTCGGACAGGTGCGAAAAAATTTCGCGCAGAGTCGGTCTGTCGCGACGATTCAGGGAACCGTCGCGGTTCAGTCGAGCTCCCCCGAGGTCGATGGCGGCGGAGAGCGATGCGATCGATTCGAGGAAGGCGCGCGAGGCGTGGCGTTGTCCCTGGGGCCTCTCGCGGGGGGGGATGTCGAAGGTCTGCGCGGCGGCCACGACGGTGGGGGTGAGGTCGATCACGGGGTGCCAGGTCGGCGGCTCCTCGCGATCCAGGATGATGACAAATTCCGACGCAAGGGTCTCGAGATCCTGCCTGTCCTCGGGAGCGAAGGCCTCGCAGGGGATTCCGCCCTCGCCGGCGAGATGGATGTCGAGCGCGATGGCGGCGGTGGACGGGGAGTCGCGCAGGAGCGGTTCGATCCTCTCGCCGGAAACCATCCAGGCCTCGATCTCCAGGTTGATCCTGCTGCGTTGCACCAGGCCTTCTCTGCCGAGGCGATGGGCGTGGAGGGAAGCGATTTCTCCCTGGGGAACCTGATCGAGAAGCTGACGTACAGATGGCATGTATACGGGAGATAAATACCTTCAACCGATGGCGACATCCCTGACGCTGTGAAAGGACGTTCTGAATGGGTCACGATCCATTGGCAAAGCCCGTTGAAAACCCGCAGTCCGAAGACCCCCGGGACAACGCCTCCCGAACGGAATCCGACCATGGGGCGGAAGGTTTCCTGGCTCGTGGCGAGGAGGCCTGCGGTCGTGGTGCGTGGGTCGAGGCGCGGGGGGGGGTGGGGGGGGGGCGCGGGCGCGGAGGGGGGGGGGGGGGGGGCCCGCGACCTGGATCCGTGGGGATGGAAACCCCTCCAGGGGATCGGGATCGCGCTTTTCTGGTTGGGGAAGAGGGACGATGCCTGGAAGCACCTCGTGGAAGCGTTGCGGAGGGCTCCCGACGAGCCGGACAACGTCGCCAACGTGCTGGACGTCGCTCGATCGCTGGGCAGGGAAGCGGAAGCCGAGGCCATCCTCGCCGAACTTCGTCGTTCCCTGCCCGCACCCACCGCGGCTTCGCCTGCCGAGCCCTTTTGCGTGAAGGGTGAGGAAATGCTCGGTGCCGAGCTCTGGCGGGAGGCCGTGCAACCGTTCCTCCAAGCCATCGACAGCGATCCCGAGCGGTCCCGGGCCTGGAGCGGGCTGGGCATCGCCTGCTTCCGGGATGGGAAGGCGAAGGCGGCCACGGCCTTCTTCGAAATCGCCCTCCGCCTCGATCCGACGGACCAGGACGCCGTCCTCAACTGGGCCGAAGCGTGCGGTCGTCCCGGAGACGACCTCGAATCCTTCCTGGTTTCCGCGGGCGTCTCCCCGGATCTTGCCGCGCGGGCTCGCGCCGAGGTCTCCGGTTGAAGCTGGGAGCACGACCCGCCGCGAAGGACCTCCCTCTTTCGATCTGCCTGATCGTCAAGAACGAGGAGGCGAACCTCCCGGCGTTGCTGGAATCCCTCGCAGGCCTGGGGGCCGAGTTGATCGTGGTGGATACGGGATCCACCGATCGAACGGTGCAGATCGCCCAGTCCGCGGGGGCGAAGGTTCGCCATTTCTCCTGGACCGGGGATTTCGCCGCGGCACGGAACGTCTCCCTCGAGGCCGCGACCCGTTCCTGGGTGATGTGGATGGATGCGGACGATCGCCTACCCGCCTCCAGTCGGCCGGCGCTTCAGGCCCTGGTGGCGGCCCGACCGGAGAAGGCGTGGGCCTTTCTCGTGAAAAACACCACCAACGGGGGCGCCACGGGTTCCGAGTTCTCCCAGATCCGCCTGTTTCCCAACCACCCTCGCATCCGATTCACGGGCGCCGTCCACGAGCAGGTGTTCCCGGCTCTGGCCGCCCTGGGCATTCCCTTCGAGTACTCCACCCTGGTGGTGCACCACACGGGGTACATCGATGCCGATACGGTGCGGGCCAAACAAGTTCGGAACCGGGAAATCCTCGAACGGGAGGTGGTGCGCAACGGCGGCCACGCCATCACGCTCTACCAGTTGGGGGCCGCCCACGCCGATCTCGGCAACGCCGTCGAAGCCGAACGACGGTTTCGCGAATCCTTGAAGGCGGTGGAGAACGGCGACCCCGACGTCCATCTGAAATCCCTGGTCCCGGCCTACGCGGCGACCTTGTTCACCAAGAAGGAGGACTGGGCGGGAGCGCGTCGATTGCTCGAGGAATTGCTCGATCCCGACGTTTCCCTGTGGCATCCCAGCCAGATCGCCATTGCCGCGCAGGTCTGGTTGCGGACCGGTTCCATCGAGGAAGCGGTGGGTTGGTTCGAGAAAGCCTACACGCCCCCGCAGGCGAAGGTGCTCCTGCCGGTGGATCCCAAGGTCGCGTCGGTGCAGCCCCTGCAGAACCTTGCCGAATATTGGAAGGGAGTGGGGAACGAGCCTCTGGCCACGGAAATCCTGCTGTTGCTGAAATCGGTCCTGGAAAACCGTTTTCCGCCGCGACGTGCCATCCCCGACGCGTACATGCGCCACGGGCAGGCCTCGCGCGCCGCCGAACTCTACGCCTGGTGCATCGATCGCGACGGGGACGACCCCGCCCTGTGGGCCCCCTTGGTCCGAGCCACGGCCATCGCAGGGGATCCCGAGAACGCGGCGCGCTTCCTGGACGCCGGATTGGAGCGATGGCCTGGGGACGAGGGCCTTCGCGCTCTGGCGCGCGGGGAGTTCTGAATCGTCCTTCCCCTCCCCGGCCGGGGTGGAGGAAGGTACCCCTCGCCCCCGGCGAGGGCTGCCGCGCCCAGGTCGAGCCCGGGGCTTGGAAGGCGTTCCCGCGGCGGGACCTCCCTCAGTCTCCTTCGACGAGTCGCTCGACCCCGGGCAATCCCCCGGCCCAGGCGGGAGCTCCCCGGGCGAATCTCCTGACCTCCTCTTCCCTGCCGGCCGCGAGTTCCTTCTCGAGGATGTCCGCGATGCGATGGAACAATTCCTGGCGCGGGAAGCCTGGATCGATGCGCCAAGGCGCGGCTCCGGAGCGGATGTCCTCCACCAGGCGTGAGGAGGCCTCGTCGACATCCCGGGGGGGATGGTCCGGTGGGAGGCCGCCGACACGTCGCTTCAGATCGCGGTGACGGAGGATGGACGGGTTGGTTCCGCGTACCGTCCGAGCCAGGAGATTCGAGGCCGATTCGCGATCTCCCAGGAGGAGGAAGGCGGCCGCCAAGTCGGCGACCGTTTCGGCATCGTCGGAGTTCGCTTTCAGCGCCGATTCCATGGAAGGAAAGGCGGCCTCGACCTGGCCCATGGCGACGAGAAGGAGAGCCCGCAGCGAGGGAAGGCTCGAGGAGCGGTCCAAGGCCTCTTCCATCCGTCCGAGTCCGAACAGCAGACGCGCCTCGAGCCGCGCGTCGGGTGCCGCATCGAGCCATTCGAGAGCTCCAACCCTGTTTCCGCGCGCCTCTTCGAGGCGGGCGACGGCGGTCCGGAAGTCGGAATCCCCCTGGCACTCCTCCTCGAATTCCCGCGCGCATTCGAGGGCAGCACCCAACTCGCCGTTCGCCCACAGGTCCAGACTCGCTCCCGCCACGGCCCGCGGCCACCAGGGCCATTGCCGCCGGAGGGAGGTGCCGCGTCGCCGCGCGTCCTCGATGCAGGCCGTCCACGCCTGGGACGTCTCCCATTCGAGGAGTGGATCGAAGAGCCCCTCCAAGGTGACGGCGAGCTTGAACAGGTCGTAGGCGTCGGAGGCGCCGCGGTCCCTGCTGGATCGAAGAATGCGAAGGTTCCGCTCCAGCTTCCCCCGGGAGGCGACCACATCGTCCTGGTAGCCGTGGTGGATCAGGCGAAGGTCGAGGGGGGATGGGGCCGGGAGGGAGGATTCGGCCAGCGCATCCAGGATGGTCTCGTGCAGGGCGTGCGTGTAGCGCAGCCGTGGGTCGCGGCGAAACAGGCGGGGTTGCCGGACGACCTCGATCCCCCCACCCCCCCGGAGTTCGACTTCGACCAGGTGGCAGACCGCCGGACCGGCTCCCAGGCTCTCCAATGCCGAGCGCCGGGGAGGGCACAGCTCCTCGTCGGCGTCGATCTGGAGGATCCATTCCCCGCGGGCCATCTCCAGGCAGGCGTTGCGCGCCCGGCTGAAATCGTCCATCCATTCGACCGACCCGATCCGGGCCCCGTGGGAGCGGGCGATCTCGAGGGTCCGGTCCTTCGATCCGGTGTCGAGCAGGCAGATCTCGTCGACGATCCCGTGGAGGGAGGCGAGGCAACGGTCGAGGAATCGTTCCTCGTCGCGGACGATCAGGCAGGCGGAGATGGTCATGCCCGGGAATCCTAGTTCCCGACGCGGGTCCTCCCCAAACGCAAAGGACCGCCCTCCCGTGGAAGGGAGAGCGGCCCTATCGTCGGGACGACCTCCGGACCGGGTCTCGAGCCCCGGTGCCGGAGGGCGAGCCAGCGCGACTACCTCAGAAGACTCATGACGCCTTGCGGGAGCTGGTTGGCCTGGGCCAGCATGCTCTGGGCGGAATTGGTCAGGATCTGGTTGCGAGTGAACTTCGTGGTTTCCGTGGCGAAGTCCGTGTCGCGGATCCGACTTTCGGCGTCCGTCATGTTCGTGATCGAAACACCAAGGTTCGAGACGGTCTTTTCGAGCCGGTTCATCGCCGCACCCACATCGGAGCGCATGGAAAGAACGGACGTGAGAGCCGTATCGATGCTGTTGATCGCCGACTGCGCCGCCGACTGCGTACTGACCGCGCCGAGGCTGAGATCGCCGGCAAGGTTGGTCGCAAGGGAGAAGCTGATGGTCGAAGAACTGGCCGCGTTGCCCGACGAACCGGCGGCGGACACCTGGAAGGAGAAGGTCGACGTGGTCGACAGCAGATCCACACCGTTGTAGGTGGTGGACTGTGCGATCCGCGTGATTTCCGACTTCAGTGCCGTGAATTCCGCCTGGATGTAGGAGCGGTCGGTATTGGTGTAGGTTCCGTTGGAGGATTGGATCGCCAGCTCGCGCATGCGTTGCAGGGAGTTGGTGATTTCCTGGGTCCCGGATTCCGCGATCTGGAGCATGGCCAGGGAGTCGTTCGAATTTCGCTGGGCCGTCTGGCTGCCGCGGATCTGCGAACGCAGGCCCTCGGAGACGGAAAGACCGGCGGCATCGTCGGCGGCTCTGTTGATGCGAAGGCCCGTGGAAAGCTTCTCCAGGGACTTCGACATGGCCATGTTCGTCGTCGCGAGCGAATTCTGGGCATTCGTCGCGTTGACGTTGTTGTAGATGCGCATGATGCACCTCCATGTGGTCGTTCAAGACAGGACAGCGTCCTTGCCGTCCATCCCGGATCCCTCCGGACGCCCGCCTCGCGGTTGGAGACCGGAGTTCCCCTCATACTTATCGGATGAATCATTCTTGCGTTTTAGCCTTTATTCATCGGCATTCGCGAGTCGGCTAGACAGAAAACGACAAAGACCGCGCAGCCCGAAGGCGGCGCGGTCCCGAGTGCCTGGAAGGCTCTTCAGGGGGTCATCAACGCAGCAGGCTCATGACGCCCTGCGGGAGCTGGTTGGCCTGGGACAACATGCTCTGCGCGGAGTTGGTCAAGATCTGATTGCGGGTGAACTTCGTGCTCTCCATCGCGAAGTCGGTGTCGCGGATGCGGCTTTCCGCGTCGGTCATGTTGGTGATGGCCACGCCGAGGTTCGAGACGGTCTTCTCCAGGCGGTTCATGGCGGCACCCACGTCCGACCGCATCGAAAGCACCGAGGTCAGGGCCGTGTCGATGCTGGTGATGGCCGTCTGCGCCGCCGACTGGGTGCTGACCGCACCGAGGGAGAGGTCTCCCGCGAGATTGGTTGCCAGGGAGAAGCTGATCGTCGAGGAGCTCGCCGAGGCTCCGGCGGATCCGGCCGCGGAGACCTGGAAGGAGAAGGTCGAGGTGGTGGAGAGCAGATCGACGTTATTGTAGGTCGTGCTCTGGGCGATGCGGGTGATTTCCGACTTCAAGGCCGTGTATTCGGCCTGGATGTAGGAACGGTCCGTGTTGGTGTAGGTGCCGTTGGAGGACTGGATGGCCAATTCCCGCATGCGCTGCAGGGAGTTGGTGATCTCCTGGGTTCCGGATTCCGCGATCTGGAGCATGGCGAGAGCGTCGTTGGAATTCCGCTGGGCCGTCTGGCTGCCGCGGATCTGCGAACGCAGACCTTCGGAGACCGACAGACCGGCGGCATCGTCGGCGGCTCTGTTGATGCGTAGACCGGTGGAAAGCTTCTCCAGGGACTTCGACATGGCCACGTTGGCGGTGGCGAGCGAGTTCTGGGTTCCAATGGCGTTGACGTTGTTGTAAATGCGCATGATGTCCAACCTCCGTGTCGGGCGTATGCAGGTGACGACGCTTCCGGGAGAGGCTCCCGGAAGTTCCCTTCTTCGGTGGTTTCCTCCATCCTTGGAGGTCCCTTCCGACTCTTCTTCCATTCTTTCGGCGATTTGGCGGCGCGACTTGAGGGTTTTTTGGCGATCCAGGGGGGAAGGACGGAGCGATGCCGCCTCCCTGCGGTCCTGGGGAGGGAGGCGTCTCCGCGCCGCCGAGGAGGGGCAACCGCGCCGCGGAGGCGTCTTCGGGGGAATGCGTAGCTCCCGACCGATCGGTCGATCCCGGGGGGGGGCGGGGCGTTCGGCCAGAAAGGCCAAAGCCCGCCCCGGTAGATCCGGGACGGGCTCGAGGGATCTCCCCAAGGGAGGAGGGAGGAGAGGGGAGACCCCGTTTCGATCACTTCAAGAGGGACATCACGTTGTTGGGCAGCTGGTTGGCCTGGGCCAGCATGCTGGTGGCCGACTGGTTGAGAATCTGGTTGCGCGTGAACTGGGTGGACTCGGTGGCGAAGTCCGTGTCGCGGATGCGGCTTTCCGCGTCGGCGTAGTTGGTGATCATCACGCCCAGGTTGTTCACCGTCTTCTCCAGCCGATTCATGGTGGAGCCGATGGTGGAGCGCAGCGACAGCACCGAGGTCAGGGCCGTGTCGATGGTGGAGATCGCGGCTTGGGCCAGGCTCTGGCCGGAAACCGCACCCAGGGTGAGTCCGGTCAGGTCCACGGCGGTGAAGGAGATGGTCGAGGAGTTCCCCGATCCGGCCGAGGAGACCTGGAAGGAGAACGGAGTGGAACCGGCCAGCAACTGCACGTCGTTGTAGGTGACGGACTGCGCGATGCGGGTGATTTCGGAGGCGAGCGCGTCGTATTCGGCCTGGATGTACTGGCGCTCGTGGTTGGTGTAGGTTCCGTTGGCCGATTGGATGGCCAGTTCCCGCATGCGCTGCAGGGAGTTGGTGATCTCCTGCGTTCCACCTTCGGCGATCTGCAGCATCGCCAGCGCATCGTTGGAGTTGCGGCGGGCCATGTCGGAGCCGCGGATCTGCGAACGCAGCCCTTCGGACACGGACAGGCCGGCGGCGTCGTCGGCGGCGCGGTTGATGCGAAGTCCGGTGGACAACTTCTCCAGGCTCTTGGACATCAGGCGGTTGGATGTCATCAGCGAGTTCTGGGTGTTGATGGAGTCGACGTTGTTATAGATGCGCATGGGGAAACCTCCCTGTTTTGGAGCTTGCGGGCCGGCCCGCACGGCTTCCCTGCCGCGACGAGATCCGGAAGAAGCGGTTCGCGGTTCCGGCGCTTTGGGTGTTTCCACCCGCGCGAACCTGCTTCCTGGATTGGTTGTTGGTTTGCCGGAAATTCATGGTGCGCCTACATCACGACCAGTTCGGCCTGGAGGGCGCCGGACTTCTGGATGGCCTCGAGGATCGCGATCAAGTCGCGGGGCGAGGCTCCCAGGGTGTTGAGGGCGCGGGCGAGTTCGCCCACGTTGGTGGAGGCGGGGAGGACGCGGACCTGGTCCTGGCGTTCCTCCGTCTGGATGGAAGGGGTGGCGGTGGTCCGGGTCGTGCCGGCCGCGAAGGCGTTGGGTTGGCTGGTCTGGTAGCCCGGGTCGACCTTGATGGTCAAGGATCCGTGGGTGACGGCGACCTCGTCGATGAGGACGTCCGATCCGGCGACGATGGTGCCGGTGCGTTCGTTGACCACGATCCGGGCGGGCCGGTCCATCTCCACCCGGAGGTTTTCCAGCTTGGCGATCAGGGAGGCCCGGCCTTCCTTGGGTTCCTTGCCCGTGAACCGGACGCTCGCCGCATCTTCCGCGATCGCGCTCCCCTTGCCGAAGGCGGTTTCGATGGAGGTGGCCAATGCGGAGGCGACCGTGAAGTCCGGGCTGCGCAGCGAAAGTCGGAGCGGTCCGTCGTCGAGACGGACGGCGAGGTTCTCCCGTTGGACGATGGCGCCGGCGGGGATGACGCCCGTGGCGGATTGTCCTTGCGAGATGCTGGCTCCGGCGAGTCCCCTCTCGATCCCGCCCGCGGTGCCCAGCGGACCTTGGGCGACGGCGTAGAGTTCGCCATCCGGCCCCTTGAGCGGAGCCATCAGGAGGACGCCGCCGGTGAGGGAGCGTGCGTCGCCCATGGAGGAGACGTGGACGTCCACGCGCCCACCGGGTTTGGCGAAGGGAGGAAGGTCGGCCGTCACCAGGACCGCCGCGACATTGCGAAGCCGGATCTGGTTGCGGTCCACTTCCAGGCCCATGTTGCGCAAGAGGTTCAAGGTGGAGCGCTGGGTCACTCCCGATCCGGGGCCGTCCCCCGTACCGGCCAGTCCGACGACGAGTCCGTAGCCGAGGAGAGGCGTGCGGGAGACGCCCTGGACATCGGCCATGTCCTTGACCCTGACCTGCTGGCTCTGGACGGAAACCGTCAGCAGCAGCACGGCGAACGGGATGTGGAACGCGGCGCGCATCAGAAGATCCAGTCCAGGAAGCGGGCGATCGGCCCCTTGCGCGCGGCCTCGGAGTCGGCGCCCCGTCCCGAGTAGGTCACCTTGGCGTCGGCCAGACGGCCGGATCTCACGGTGTTTTCGGCGGAGATGTCCTCGGGGCGCAGCAATCCGGCGACGGTGAGGATCTCGGTCTCGTCGTTGATCACGACCTGCTTGGTCCCTTCGACCCGGAGGGTTCCGTTGGGAAGGACTTCGATCACCCTCGCGCTGACCACGGCCTGCATGCTGCCTGCGCGGGAGGTGTTTCCAAGCCCCTTGAAATCGGCGTCCAGGGCGGACTTGGCGGAGGCGTCGGGGAGGAATCCCAGGATCCCGGATCCCGCCTGCATTCCCACCGATCCCTTGGAGCTGCTCTGGGTGTTGGTCTGGGCGGCGTTGCGGGCGGTGTTGTCCTCCTCGACGAGGACCGTGACCACGTCGTCCACGCGCCGGCTGCGGTGGTCGCTGGTGAGCGAGAAGTCGGAAGGAAGCCTCTCCGCCGCCGAAGCGACGGAAAGTGTCATGAGCGCTGCGATCGCGGATGGGATCTTCATCGTCTCGGCTCTCCGTCGAAGGGGTGGAAGGTTTCCGTTCGACGAGACTCCTAATCCAAAGTCGTGCCAATCCTCAGAATGGAGGTCTGGAGGGCGATTTTCCGCCGGGGGTGGACAGGTTTGCCTCCCCGGCGGAAGGCGGGGGAGCGGTTTCTGCCCACCGATGGGCGGCGATCCATCCCTCGGGGTACCGATCGTGCGGGGGAAACGAAACAGGCCTCCCCGGGAACGGGAAGGCCTGCCGAAATGGGACGAGGAGGGTCAGACTGGATGGCGGTTGCATTCCCCGATTGCTTATATCCCCGCTGCCAGAGCCTGTCTGACCTACGACCAGCCGGAGTAAACTCCAGAGGGTCCTCCTCTGTAGGAAAAAGTATCACAAGCATCTGCTGTTGGCTAGACCCAAACGAACTCCGGAATGTGGGCTTCGCCAGGAGCGAGGGATCGAGGGGGCGTGCCCGGTCCGGTCTTCTGCTTGGGCCGCCCGCGGGATGCCAGCCTGGGAAAGCAAAAAGGCCACCGGGGTAAACCCCGGTGGCCAAGATTCGGATGGCCTGCCGACCACGCGACGCATCGAAGCGGCGGTGGGGCAAGTATCGGAATGGGCTGGAGTCCTCGCCCGGATCCAGCTTGCGAGTAAAGATGCCTTCTTCCAAGTCATCCGGCGAGGGGGAATGGCGGGTCGCGCATTCTCGGGAAGGCGGGAATCGGAATTGTTCCGGCCATCCCGAAGGGGGAGGGAATGGGGGGAGGGCGACCGGTTTCTACGTTGGCGGTCCCAACCGGGATCTCCTGTGGAGGTCTTCCGTGGTTCCAACCTCTGTCCGGGAGCAATCCTCATGGCTCGCAAGTCCGCCCCCTCCAACGAAGCCTCGCTTCGCATCATCGCCGCCGGCATCGTCGTCTCCGAGGGGGATGATGTGCAGCTCTTCTCCTGGCAGCAGGTGGTCGACCGCCTCGGCCAAGCGGACTCCGACTTGACCTTGCACATCGAATGGGGATCCGATTTCCGCGAGGACGCCTTCGACTGGGCCGAAGTCCTGACTTTCCAGGACGAGGTGGGAGCCATCCGGCACGAGGTCCAGGAAGGCGGAAAGGCCGTGGGCACCACCGAATGCATCGTCGAATTCGAAGCCGATCGCATGCGGCTCTACTACGAAGGCGAGGATGGTTCCGAGGCGGGAATCACCACGGTCTATTTCGAGGGGGCCGACGTGTTCAATCCCCTGTCGGCGGAATTCCTGCCTTTCGGCGCGCGCAAGCCGATCCCCGCGCAGGCGGTGTGGTTCTCCGGGTCGCTCGCTCTCTGAGCCCGGCCTAGATCCGGTCCAGCGCGTCCTGGACCGCACCCCTCCATGGATCCCCGAACAGCACGAGGTGGTTCAGGAGGTGGAGGAGATTGTAGAGCGGAATCCGTTCGGTCCAGCGCGGATCGAGGTCGTGGGTGCGTGTGGCGGTGCGGAGGAAGCGCGGGGGAATCCCACCGAAGAGCGCGGTCATGGCCAGGTCGGCTTCCTGCCAGCCGTAGTGGGTGGCGGGATCGATGAGACAAGGGGCGCCCTGTTCATCGCAGAGGATGTTCCCCGACCAGAGGTCTCCGTGGATCAGGACGGCGGGGCTGGAGGGGACGCGCTCCCGGAGGGAATCGGTCACTTTCTCGACCTTCCGCAAGGTTTCCTTGTCGAGGAGTCCGCGGTCGAAGGCCGCGGCGGCCAGGGGTCTCAATCGTCTTCCTGCGAAGAAGGCCCATCCATCGTCCGACCAGCGATTGTCCAGTTCGGTGGAGCCCAGCCAGGTGGGACCGTGGAACCCGAAGGCCGGGCCGCGGACCGAATGCAGGACGGCCAGCTGCTCGGCCAGGCGATCCCAGAACTCCGGGGACGGTTCGGTGCGGTGGATCCATTCCAGGACCAGCAGTCCAGGTTCGCAGTGGAGCACTTCGGGAATGCGAGGGGCGCCCGGGATGCGCAGAGCGGCCAAGGCGAGGGATTCCGCTTCGCTGGAATCATCCCCGACCGTCGGGGAGGGCTGTTTCGCCACGGCTTGCTGCCCATCCTGCCAGAGGATGTGGTGCACGCGGGCACCGGCATCGTTGGCGATGGATCTGGTTTCGGGAGTCCCGCTTCGGTAGTTTCGGAGCCCTTGGACAAGGGATGGGGCCATTTTCCAGGTCCTCGCGTGGATCGTAGGTGGGGATGCTGGTCGAGGAACACTATATTTTCAGCGAACACCCGCGCAGGAATCCGGAGACATGAGCGACAAGGACCAGGTCCGGAAGCGGATCAACACATTCATAGACCCCAAGAACTACGAGTCCGACTTGACTTCGGACGTTCTCAAGCTGATCAAGAGCGTCTACGACGACTTTCGATTGCAGGGCGTTCCCACGGCCAAGGCCGCGGAGCAGACCCGAATCGAAATCCAGTCCTGGAAGTACTTGTTCCGGGTGAGGAAGTCGGAGTTTGCCGACCTCCTCCAACAGATCGAGGGGATTTGCTCCAAGACCGATTTTTCTCGGTTGGAAACCCCTCCTCTCGACCTCGTCGAGGGGGAATCCAACAAGATCAAGGTCTACTACCGAGGGAAGAAGTTCCAACTTCAGGTGCCCAAGGGATACCAGATCCAGCCGGAGCACCTCGAACGGATGCGCAAGACCGTGGTCGAGCTGTATTTCGACAACATCGACGATTTCGGGGACCGCACCCTCAAGGCGACCATGACGGTCCAGCGTCTCGAAACCCTGCCGCGATACGACCTCTGGTTCGAGTGAGGGAGAGCCTTCCGAATCCCTGACCGCGGGTCCAGGTTCGGAATCGGTGCCGGAAATGACAAGACCCCGCAGGTGCTCGACACCGCGGGGCCTTTTTGCATCGGAATGCGATCCGGATTCCCGACGCCCATCCCCGTGGAGGTCGACACCTTGGGTGGCGATTCCTCCCGGATGACGGCAGGCGGGTTACTTCTGCTGGATTCCTTCGAACACGATGTCGACGACGATTTCCGGGCCGACGACTCCGTCGGGGATCGACGCGCCGATTCCGAAGTCCTTGCGCTGGATCTTCAGGGTGCCCTCGAGGCCCAGGCGGGTGTTCTTCCAAGGATCCTCGATCGGCCCGCTGACGGTGAAGGGGATGGACACCGTGCGCTTCACCCCGTGCATGGTCAGGTCGCCGGTCATGGTTCCCTTCCCGTTCTTTCCAACCACCTTCGTGGAGACGAATTCGATCTGGGGAAACTTCGCCGCGTCGAAGAAATCTTCCGCACGAAGGTGCTCGTCGCGCTTGCTGTTGCGGGTGTTGATCGAGGCGACCTGGATGGTTGCCTTGGCCTCCAGGGAGGAAAGATTCTTGGGATCCCCGGAGAGGGTGATCTGCATGGAGTCGAAATTGCCGCGCGTGTTCGAGACCAGGAGGTGCCTGGCCGAAAAATCGACGCTGGAATGCGACGCGTCGAAATTCCAGGTCTGGGCGGTGGTGGCGGTTGCCAGGAACAGGCCGATGGACAGGATCAAGGATTTCATGGGATGCCCTTTGGTGCGATTGAGAAGCATACGCAATAGCGTGAGATGTAAGCTACGCTCCCTTGGGGCAAAAAACCATGTCTATACATGGATTTTTTTTCAAGCGGCCACGGGTGATCCAAATTCCCGCCACCGGCAAGGTTTTCCCCGGAAAGGGGGGGGGGTAGGAATGCGGTCGGGTTTTGGAGTTGCGAAACCGACGGGGGATCCGCAGTCGGGCGGACCAGTTGAAGATGGAGTTTTCCCAGGCCCTGACGGGGGGCTTGCGACCCCGAGGCGGAGCGGAGCCAGCCTCTAGGGGGAGCTGCGCACCTTCCCGCGATTGTCGAAGACGACATGCCCGGATCCGTCGGAGCTTTTCCAGGTTCCCTGCGAGGTTCCGCCGGTCATCCTGCCTTGGAAACGGAGGGTGTCGCCGGAAGCGCGGATCACACGCAGTTCGATGGTTCCGTCGGTGAAGGGGGCGTCCGGTTCCAGCGGATGGTCCGGCTGGGCGTCGAGGAATACTTGACGTCCATCGGCCCCATGCAGCCGATGGCTGGTCAATCTCACCAGCCGGTCCCCTTGGCGATCCACGGGATCGAGGCTCGTTCGGACGAGCACGGTTTCCAGGAGGGTGTCGCGGGACAGGACGCGCACCTTCCGGAAGATCGCGGTATCCCCCGGGAAGAATGTGGAATCCTGTCGCGACCCGAACACCGCCTGTTCCACCCATGCGTCGCCGTCCCTTTCCAAGCGGGAGCGGAAACGTCGCGGATAGTTCCGCGATTCCTCGCGGAAAGCCTGGATCACACTGGATTCGGTCCGGATGCCGCCGGTTCCCAGAACCTGCCTCCGGTCCAGGGTGACCAATCCGGAGTCGGTCGGATGGGTGTAGATCGGGCCGGATGTGTCGGGCCAGGGGAGGACGGACCACCGGTCGAGGGTGTCGCCGTTTTCCCGAACGACCATGCGACTTCCGCTCCACAGCCCGTTGTCCGCTCCTGCCGCGTAGGACGAGTCGGGCCCGCCGTCGATGACGAGGTTGGTGGTGGTGACCAATCCTCCGAGGCGTTCCTTCCGGAGGATCCGGATCGGCAATCGGCTGCCGAGCAACGGGAATCCGGTCAGGGTGGTATCCGCCGGACGGTAGGTTTCGCGGACGCCCACGAGCCCCAAGGGGCCGGTGGAATCCTTGACCAGGATCCGGACGAGGGAGTCGGCCGGGCGGATCACGAGGGAGTCGTATTTCCTCCCTCCTTCTTCGGGGCATTCCACGGAGAAGATCACCGCCCAATCCCCGGAAAGGGTGGTGGTGGATTCCGGACGGCACTCCAGGAGCACCCGGCGAGCGGCTGCGGGTGCGGCCGACGCGATGTCCGAGTTGGTCCCCGAAATGGTGCCGGGAGAGGCGTTTTCCAGGGCGTTCCAGGATCGACTCGAATCGAGGCTTTCCACCAGGGCCGCTCCGAGGGCCTCCAGGCTGTTGGGGAAATCCTCGCCGCCGGCCGTGCGTTCCCCGGAGGAGCTTCCGCAGGAGGCGAGCCAAGGTGCGAGGGAGAGGCCGAGGGCCAGGAGCAGGATTCTGGGGGTTGCCTTCATGCTTTCCTCCCGGGATCGTTGGAGCGCGACCGGGGGAAGAACTGCAGGGAGAGCTGCATCACGCGGTCGGGGGATCGGTCCTCCTTGAGCAGACGGAAGACCTCTTCCCGGAAACTGTCGATCTTGTCGCGGATCTGGCGCTGGGTGGACTCGGAGACCGTGAGAAGGATGGAGGAGATGTGCCTCTGGTCCGGGCGGAACCTGCCGATCGCTTCCCCGGCATGGTCGATCCAGGTCCGGTTCAGGTTCCTGACGAGTTCCCCGAGGTGGGGGGGCGGTTCGACGAAGGTGTCCACGACTTCCCGGCCCCTGTGGGGATCGTCGCGGACGAGGCCCCATTGGACGAGGTCCTGGATCATCTTCGACACCTGGTGGGGAGGCAGCGGCGGATCGAGGAACGCGCCGACCTCGGCCGGTTCGCTGCGCGAGGGGAGGCATTGGAGGGCCGCTCGCAACAAGGGGTAGCGATAGTCCTGGTAGTACCTGGAGTGGGCGGGATTCATGCGGGTGAACGTGGAACGGTTCCTGCGGGTCAGAATTTGTCTGTAGCAGTCCTCGCGCTCCGACAGGGATCGGGTCTGGCCGAACCGGACCAGGAGACGGAAGTATTCCGCCTCCTTGGGACGCAGCCCGAATCCGGCGATCATCTTCTCCATGGCGACCTGGGAAAGCTTGCGCCTCCCCTTGATCACGTCCCCGAGGAACCCGGGGTTGGTGAGTCCGGCATCGCGCGCGAAGGCCCTGGTGCTGTACCTGCGGTTCCTCGAGAGCTTCTCCTCCCACAGGTGCGCCAGAAGCTTGCGGAAGTCGTCATGTTCGTAGATGTCCAGCGCCATGTCGACCTCCTTTCGTTCCTGCGGGGTCTCCTGGAGGAGCCCTTCCCAAGGGAATCTACATCGGAAAGACTGAAAGTGGGGAAAAGTGATTACATAAATCGCGAATGAATGCGTGGTATTTGCGTGAAATCAGGTGTGGTGTTGTGCAGGTGAAATCAGTAGTTACAATATCTGGTTACATGTCTGCGGGATCTCATCCCGTGGGAATTCGGTGGGGTCCCCCATTGCCTGGAGCCGGAACCCGCTCGACGGGGGCGGAGCCGGAAGGGGAGCGGAGACTCCTGAAACGCAAAACGGAACGCCCGTGGTCAGCCGAGCGCTCCGTTGCGGTCCACGACGAGGCGAACTTTCCCTAGTTGGAATCGATCACCCAGTTGATCGAGGCTCCCCAGAGGAAACTGGAGGCCTTCTGGGGGTCGCTGACCGACAGCAGACCATCCGATCCATCCGAAGGCGTGCCGATGCGGATGTTGCCCGCCAAGCCGAGGGAGCGGGTGAGGGGTTGGCTGACCCGGACATCGAAACGATCGGAGTACCCGAAACTCACAGGGGACCATGACGCGGAAACCACGGTCTGCCGGGGGAGGATCTTGATTCCGATCAGGCTCCCGAGGCCCACCTTCATGTCGAAGGCGGTCTCCCCATCCGAGTTGGAATTGGAAAGGACCTTCCCGGAATCCATGGCCACGAACACGTCGTATCCGAAGGACAGCCCGAGGCCGGCGACGAGTCGCTCGCTGACAAAGAGGGTCCAGGGGGTGGCGACGTCGGCGTACAGGAAGATGTTGGAGTCCCACCAGCCGAATCCCAGGTTTCCGTCGAGGCCGGCGAAGTTCCCGATCAGGGTCTGCTTGCCTTCATCGTAGACGCTCATGGTGAAATCGAGACTCGGGGCGGTGGAATTCCCCCAGTCGGCGTACTTGATCCCGAGTTCCTTGAGGGCGATGGGCCCCGATTGGGCGAAGCCGGAGGTGGAGGCGAGGAGGAGCAGGGTGGAAAGGATGCGGGTGTTCACAGGCGCGCTCCCACGGTGAAGAAGGTCTGGGTCCCGGCATAGTCGTCGTACTTGTCATCGAAGGTGGACGTGAATCCGAAGCCGCCTCGGAGGAAAGCGCGATTGCCGAGATTCAGGGTGGGTTGCACCTCGAGATTCCAACCGGCGAATCCGATGGTGGCCGAGGTTTCCACGAATGCGAGGGCATGGATCGGCGCCATCAGCCCCAGTCCGAATCCCAGCAGCGTGGGATATCCCAGATTCGTGTTGATGTTCACGAGCCAGGGGCTTTCGTCGTCTCCGTAGTCGAGGTTGATGCCGAGGTCGAACCGGACCCGATCCTCCGTCGCATCGACGTTGAGGGTCCAGGGATCTCCTGCGTCCGCCGCCTGGTAGGTGACCGTGCGCCCGGTGCGGTTGGCCTCCTGCTGGGCGGCTGCTCCCTGCGCACCTCCGGCGATCACGGCGGCCAGGTATCCCGAACCTTCGCGATAGTGGAAACCGAAGTTGGATTCCGAGCCCAGCACGCGGACGTAGCCGATCTCGCAGAAGGTCCGCCCGTAGATCTTCGTCCCGGTCGGGCGTTGCATGATCTTGTAGAAGACGGGGGTGGAGGGCTCCTTCTTGGGTTCGGCCTTGGCGACCACGGGGGGGAGGTGGAGGGGGCGGCTCGTCCACCGCAGCGGGGGCAAGGGGCGCCTGGTCCGGCTCCGGTGTCTCCGCGGGATCGCTCTCTGTGGTCGCAGGTGGAGAAGCTGCCTCCGCTTCCGGGGTGGGCGCCTCCTCGGTCACCCCGGTCGGGGAATCCGCGGCGGAGGCGGTTTCCGGGGACGGCGGCTCCGCGATTTCCTGGGCCATGGGGGAGGCGGCTCCGATCAAGCCGCTGGCAAGACAAAGAGTGAGTGTTTTTCTCATTCCCAAATAATTGACCACAAAAACATCGTTGTCAATCAGAAAACTGGAAACCGAAGTTCAAGTTTCCGTCCTCAAGCCTTTGAGCAAGGTGGATTCAGGAAACTCAAAGATTGACCCCGGTTTCCTCAGGCCGGAAAAGCTGCGATGGCATCGATCTCGATGCGGCTCCCGCGTGGGAGCGCGGACACCTGGATCGTGGAACGCGCGGGTGCCGGAGAATTCGAAAAGTGTCGCGCGTAGACTTCGTTCACCGCGGCGAATTCCGCCAGATCCACCAGGTAGATGGTGGTTCGGACCACGTGGCCGAGGTCGAGGCCGGCTTCGGCCAGGACCGCGCGAAGATTGGCCAGGACCCTTTCCGCCTGCTCGGCGGCGGAGGTGCCCACGATCTCTCCGGTTCCTGGATCGAGGGGAATCTGGCCACTGAGGAAGAGCCAGTCTCCCGCTCGAACCGCTTGGCTGTAGGGGCCGATGGGAGCAGGTGCCTGCGGGGAAAGAACGGCTTCAAACATTTTGGACCTCCTGATCGTGAATTTTCCAGACTGAAAGTTATCCTTGTGGATATGGAACTCCGACGTACCAAGATCCTTGCCACCATCGGTCCTGCCTCCGACTCCCCTGAGATGCTGCGACAGTTATTTCAAACGGGTGTCACGGCTTGCCGCCTGAATTTCTCACACGGAACCCATGGGGATCACGCCGCGCGCATCGCCAAGATTCGCCAGGTCGCCGACGAAATGGGGATCGCGGTTCCCATCGTGATGGACCTCTGCGGCCCCAAGGTGCGCACCGACACCAAGACCTACGATCTCGTGGTCGGGGACACCTGGCGACTGGTCCCCATCGAAGGCGACCCCTCCCAGGGGAAGATCGGAATCAGTCATCCGACCCTCGCCAAACTGGTTCCTCCGGGGCAACCCATCGTCCTGGACGATGGACATCTCGAGCTGGTCGTCACCGCGATCGAAGGCGACGACATCGTCTGCAAGGTCGTCACCGGTGGGCATCTGAAGTCGCGGAAATCCGTGAACACCCCCGATTGCGACAACGGGCTCGACGTCCTCTCCGAGAAGGACAAGAAGGACCTCATCTTCGGGCGCGACCAGGGCCTGGACTGGGTCGCCGTCTCCTTCGTCCGCCACGGCGCCGACATCCAGAGCGTCCGCGAGCATCTGGCCAGCATCGGATGGCCCGACCCCCCCATCATCGCCAAGATCGAAACCCCTCTCGCCGTGCAGGCCCTCGACGACATCGTCCGTCTTTCCGACGGCATCATGGTGGCGCGCGGCGACCTCGGGATCGAATGCCCCATCGAGAGCGTCCCGATCCTGCAGAAGCGTGCCGTGCGTCTCGCCCATCGCGCCGCCAAGCTTTGCGTGGTCGCGACCCAGATGCTCGACTCCATGGAGCGCAATCCCCGTCCCACCCGCGCCGAGGCCTCCGACGTCGCCAACGCCGTGTTCGAAGGAGCCCAGGTGGTGATGCTCTCCGGGGAGACCGCCGGTGGCCAGCACCCTCTCGCCGCCGTCCAGACCATGGACCGGATCCTGCGCGGCGCGGAGGCGGTGACAGACACCCCGCCCACCCTTCCCGAGATCTCCAACCAGACCATGGAGATCGTGGCGGGTTCCGTCCGGCTGTCCGAACACACCAAGGCCCCCTGCATCGCCATTTTCTGTCATACCATGGAGATCGCCCGCCAGATCGCCGGGTTCCATTGCGGCGCCCACGTCATCGCGGCCTGCTTCGACGAACAGATCTACCGGCAGGTGAGCCTGTTCTACGGGATCATCCCCTTCCGGCTCCCCCGGACGAACAGCATCGACGAGGCCATCACGCGGGTGCTCGACGAGATCCAGGAACGCAACCTCGGCGCCGCCGGGGATCGCATCGTGTTCATGTACAGCCAGCCCTTCGGGACGCGGTTGCACAACACGATCCGACTCGTGCAGATGCCCTAGCATCGTCGAAGGGGAAATCCGGTCCTCGCGATCCCTGCCATCCCATGACGGATGGCGGGGATTTTTCGTTTGTGTTCCAGCTGTGACAATTTGCTTAACTTTGCAGTGCGGGAGATGCACCCCACGCGTCGCCCGGGACTCACCAACCTGGAAAAGAAGATGAAACATTTCCTGCTCCCCATCGGCCTCGCGGCAAGCATCCTCTCGGCAGCCGAGCCGACCACTCCTTCCCTTGAGAACACGGTCGGCATCGGAGCTGGTGTTGGTGGTCAGATCTACAACGGCACGTTCGGGGAGGGAACCACCCTGACCGCGCGCGGGCTGGTCCGATACCATCCCCTGGAGTGGCTCGGGGCGAGGCTCGCGTGGGAGTACGGAAACCTGTCCAACGGGCAGGAATACTCCACCCAGGATCTGTCCCAGGTGTCCCTGGACCTCGTCCTCCAGCCGCAGGGGCGTTCGATGGGCGGATTCCGTCCCTACCTCGCTTCGGGCGTGTCCTACATGTTCGGCACCTCCACCTTGGAGAACGCACGGGGCGAAGCCGTGCAGAACAAGGATCTCACCGGGAACCTTTCGATCCCCGTCGAACTCGGGGCCGAGTTCCTCATCGACGAGAACTGGTCGATCTGGGGCTACGCCGCCTCCTACATCCACGCCCAGGAATGGGATCGACTGGATGGAGAGCGCAGCGGGGAGGGGTACTTCGAGAATCGGGACGATGTGTACAGGGTGGGACTGGGTGCCACGTTCCGGTTCGGCATCCGCCTCGACGAGGATGGGGACATGGTCGTCGACGGACTCGACAAATGTCCCGGTACCCCCGCGAAGGTGAAGGTCGATCTGCAAGGGTGCCCGGTGGACAACGATTCGGACCGGGTGCCCGATTACATGGACAAGTGCCCCGGTACTCCCAAGGCTTCCAATGTCGATTCCCTGGGGTGCCCGCTCGATGCCGACAAGGATGGGGTCGCCGATTACGTCGATGTCTGTCCCAAGACCCCGACGGGCGTTCTGGTGGACTCCCGCGGGTGCCCGCTGGACGCCGACAAGGATGGGGTTCCCGATTTCCAGGACAAATGCGGTTCCACCCCCGCCGGAGTGAAGGTCGATGCCCGAGGCTGCCCCGCGGACCTGGACAAGGATGGGGTCACCGACGACAAGGATGCTTGCCTCGGAACTCGTCCGGGGGTGAAAGTCGATGCCAAAGGCTGTCCCCTCGACCAGGACAAGGATGGCGTGGTCGACGATCAGGACAAGTGCCCCGGCACGAAAGCGGGGGAAAAGGTCGATTCCGTCGGATGCCCGCTCCTGGTGATCGAAAAAGGCGCTCGCCTGACCCTCGATGGGATCGTGTTCAAGACCGGTTCCGCCGAAATCGACAGTGTGAGCTTCCCCACGCTCGGTCGTGCCGCCGAAGCCCTGGCCAAGGCCCCGACGGTGGTCGTGGAGATCGCCGGATTCACCGACAATGTCGGCAAGGATGCCGCCAATCGCAATCTGTCGCGCCAGAGGGCCGAGGCGGTTCGGACCTATCTCGTCAAGCTCGGGGCCCCCAAGAAGTCCCTGACCGCCAAGGGGTACGGGGCGGCCGAGCCGGTCGCGGACAATGGCACGGAAGCTGGTCGAGCCCAGAACCGCCGGATCGAATTCCGCGTCAAGTAACGGTCGCCCCGTGCTGGTCGACTCCGCGCCGGATCCCGCTGAAACGCCTGTCGAGGGTGGCCTTTTCGCCGCCCCCATCGATGGGGCGGTCGTCAGACTCCTCCATGCGGCCTTCCTGCTGCGCGGGGGGGAGGCGATGGCTCGCGAATTCTGGTCCGGCCATCCCCTCGACACCCCGGATGGATCCGTTCTGACGGGTGCGTCCCTGCACGAGAGGGTCTGGTCCGAGGCGAGTCGATACCCCTGCGATTGGATCGTCCGTGTCCTGGATTCCATCGAATCCTTCTGCCTTCGCCATGGGATCGGTCATTTGGAATGGATCCGGCAGACACTCGTGGAAGTCCACGACGGATGCCTGCTTTCGTCCAAGTCCTGCCTCAGGATGGTGGGAAGACACCTCGGCGAATTCCTCGGAGGGGAAGATCTGCACGACACCCTCCTGCGGCTGTTGCACTCCGAGACGCGCGGGAGCGGGATCGAATTGCGCCTGGTTCGTCGCGACGATTCGTCCGAGAAGCGAGGAGCCTGGATCCAAGCCCGGTTCACCGGATCCTGCGGTGAAATCAAATCCAGTGCCGTGGCTTCCTGGCTCGCCATGGTGCTGGAAGTCCTCCCCAGGAGGTTCGGTGGCGCCAGTTTCGACAGCGTTCGAATCCTGGCGGACACCCGCTCCATGATCGATGCGCTCACCTGGTCCGGGCGTTTGCCCGATGTGCGGAAATCCGGCGGCAAGTGGATCGGCCCCAAAGGAATCCTCTCCGAATCCGTGGAGACAGCCCAGTGGGCACGCGGAATCGGTCTGCCGGAAATCGTCGAGGATTGCGAGGCCTCCGGAAATGCCGACCAGGTCCTGCAGGATTGGAGGTGTTCCCAGCGGAAACGCAAGATCCTGTCGACGGGATCCCTGCTGGGCGCTCCCTGGTGCTTGTTCCGCGTGGAATGGACTCGGGAGCCTTCCGCTCTCGCCGCGTCCTTGGGGCATCTGATCCGCGAGGTCACGGAGGATCGGTTGAACGAGTCCTGGATGCGCGCCGAGGCCTTGCACGAAAAGATGATCGCGGCCGATCGACACCGGTTGGAGTTCGTGTACCACCTCGGGGACGAGACCATCTCCTGCAATGGAAATCACCTGCTGCGCGGTGTTCCCGCGAAGATCCTGCAGAAGGTGCTGATCGCGCATACCGTCACAGGGCGCACGCTCTTCGAGCACCGGGAGTTCCGGCGCGACCCGGATTTGAACCTGGATCCAGCCAACCCCAACCTGGAAAGTCGACTGCGGTTGCTTTCGCAGAGGCTCGAAGATCGATTGCCCGGCTTCCGGCTATGCAAGGCGGGACGCGGGAAGTTTCAAATTGAAACGGATGTCGGGTTGGCGTACATGGAAGACGTCCCCATTACTTAAGCTTTTCTTATGCTTTTCTTAAGTGGGTGGCGGCATACATTATAAACATCATACCGCCAGTTCCCTGCGGGTGGGCGGGTCGGTTCTCCAAAAGAATCGGCCCGCCTTTTTTTTGCGGAAATTCGACGCTGGTTGTGCTTCGTTCACGGTTTGAGCACAGATTCGTCGTCTGATTCCACTTCGATCCGGGAAACACCCTGCCAGTCCAAGGACTCGGGTGTAAACTGTCACGGATTGTAGCTGGATCCAGTGAGATCGCTCCCTCTGGTTCCAGGTCCTGGCGGGCCTCTCACACCGTCTGAAAATGGCCCCAAGGTTTGGTTTCGAACGCTCGAGGTTTTCATGACTCGCATTCGTGGTCTGGGTTTGCTTCTTGGTATTGCCATGGTTCTGGGGATTCCCAGTTCTTCGATGGCCGGGAAGACGTTGATGTTCCTGATGGACGAGTACATCATTTCCAACACCGACTCGGTGGCGGGAACCCCTCAAGTTTGGATCCAGCACTACGATTCGGCCGCCGCCAATGTGGGGTACTACTACGGCGCCAAGGACCTCTTCCTGACCCAGACCGACGCGTACGCCAAACCGATTCCGGTCCA
Source organism: Fibrobacteria bacterium (assembly GCA_020633825.1). Taxonomy (GTDB): domain Bacteria; phylum Fibrobacterota; class Fibrobacteria; order UBA5070; family UBA5070; genus UBA5070. The sequence goes on from JACKCV010000002.1 coordinate 178,743, forward strand.
CAGTGCCGAGCCGGACTCCATTCCCTATCCCCGGCAGCTGGAGCGTTGGTGGTATTCGCTGCCGGATTTCAACTCGGCCCAATTCCGCGAGGGCAAGGTCCGTCTGACCATGCAGTACATGATGGTCATGCACCGGTGGCTCAATGGAAATCCCAGCCGGATGCAGATCGATACCCAGTCCAATCGCGGCAATTCCACCACCTCGGAACTGAATACCCCGACCTCTCGCGAGATCGACAACTGCATCGATACCCTCCATGGGGACACCATCTGGATTCGGCATACGGCATCCGACAACGACTCCGTCGGGACCATTTCCAACAACCCCAGTGCCGCTTCCATGCGTTGCTACGACCACAATCCCTTCTTCAAGAAGGTTGGAACGGTCCACGTCCTGAATCCCTGGCCGGGGAAAACCGTTTGGGCGCAGGTGGGGACGGAATGGTACCCGCTCTACGCCGAGCCGGGGCGGGCGGGTTGGGTGACGGCCTCCCTCTGGCAGGATCCGCGGACCGCGGCACCCTTCGTGGTTCGATTCGCCAATGGGGACCCTCGGGTCTCGTCCGCGGTGACGTACATGGATGCGGGCGGACTTGCCGGAAACGCCTCGGGCATCGGTTTGGATTTCACGGCCAATGCCGGCAAGAGCGTCTGGGTGATTCCGCCGACCGGGGCGCTTCCGGCTCCCACCGTTTCCACGGTCCAGCCGGCGAAGAAGCTCACGCTCATGATTCACCGGCCGGCTTGGAACGCCTCCGCGGTCCGTGTGATGTGGAAGGGGATGGATGCCAGGTTCATCGCCTCCAGCACCGAGTATTGCGATTGGTTCAGCATGGACTTCTACGAGGGAGCCGTTCCCGAGCAGATCGTTCTGCGCCAACCCTTCGTGGATTCCCTCTTCGGGCAGAACGGCTTGGCTGCAGCCCCGGCGCTGATGAGCAACTTCACCGACTGGATCACGGTGAATCCCGTCCTGGCCGCCAGCGGGACCTTGTGGCTCGAGACCGACGGCAACCGGGCGACCTTCCTCGGGACGGCTCCCGCCACCGCCACCATCTGCAACGAAAAGATCCTGGCCTTTTCGGCCTGGGACTTCTCCAAGATCTACAACCCCTACAAGCCCTTCACCGAAGGGCTCGGATACAAGACGGACAACTGCCCGACCTCTGGAGGCAAGGAAACCAAGGGACTGGTCCTTCCCACCCTCAACAGCAAGGGGGTTCCCACCTGGAGCGGCAAGGTCGACTGCAACATCGGCAACACCCTCGATGGTCCCCAGTACTGGTTCGACACCTTGGTCCGGGGAGGTGTTCCGATGAATTCCTTCACCTGCGTGCCGCTGCCCCTGACCCTGGACGCCACCGGATACTACAAGTACTCCAATCCGACGTTCTTTCCCCTGGACACCTTCACGACGTTGCGTGACGGAACACCCAACCGGTTCAACGACAAGGAATACAACAGCCGGAACAACAACTTCGGCTTCTGCATGCACGCCAAGGCTTCGTTCGAATACGTTCCGGGCTTGCAGTTCCGGTTCCGCGGGGACGACGACGTCTGGGTCTTCATCGACAAGAAACTCGCCATGGACATCGGCGGGCAGCATGGTCCCGTGGACGGGGACATCAAGCTCGACAATCTCGGCCTGAGCGAGGGCAAGTCCTACCAGTTCGACATGTTCTACTGCGAACGCCACGAACTCGGCTCGTCCATCCTGATCCAGACCACCATGAACCTGGTCCCGACCATCGATGTCGAATTCGACAGTTCGGGGGCGAAGCCGGGGGTGTACGACTACATCTCCTGGATCAAGGAGACGACCAATCGCGCCGACATCTGCCCGGAGCTGGGGGCGGCCACCGCCACCAACAAGCGCAGAGGCCCGGCCATCTACACCCTGGTGAGTCCCGACCTCACGGAAATCACCCTGGATTCCCTGGTGGCGACGCAGTACCCGGGATTGGTGATCACCGACCTGAACTCCCACATCGCCATCGACACGGCGGCCCTGAAGAAATCGGGTCGGCTGGTCACCAGCGGTCTGTACCAGATCCGGATCAACGTCGGATCCGAGGAACGCATCGTTCCATTCACCATTTCCTCCGACGCCGTGCAGGTGTTCGGGGTGTTGCTGGACCGGAATGGAGACGGTCAGCCCGACAGCGTGGTCCTGAAGACGGACGACCAGGCGGCGTCGTTCCGTGTACCGGTTTCGGCGACCCTGCGATGGGCCGACCGCTCGGGGGTACCCGATTCGGTTTCGGTCCCCTCCACCAATCTCCACAAATATCCCGGGGATTCCACTCTGACCGGTGGCTTCCTCCTCCCGTCCCGAACCAGTTGCCCCCCCGCCGGATGCACCGGGAACATGGGAGCCGTCTACACCGCCAACGGGGGCGACACGGTCTACAACCCGATCGTCGAACTCCGGGATGGAATGGCTCCCGTCGCCGACAGTGCTTGGCTGATCTACGACTCCACGGGATTGGGCAAGGATACCTTGTTCGTGATCGCCTCCGAAGCCTTGGTCGCCACCATGAAGGCTGCACTTCCCGTGGGCGATTCGGCCTTCGTCCTGACTGGTCGATCGATTGCCGCACGGCCGGTCCCCGGGACCGCCATCCTGGTCGGGAACCTCCTGAAACTTCCCATCGATCCCGCGACCAATCCCATCCAGCCCGGGGATTCCATCCGCCTGGGTGGATGGTCGGGCGACGTGTTCGCCAATTCGCCGCGTGAACTCTCGCGCTGGGTTCCCTTGTACGCCAATCCCGTCGCGAAGTCCTGGATGCTCGATGTCGATGGAAACGGCGCCCCCGATTCCGTGGGGATCATGGTCCGCGGGACTCTCCGTTCGGCCACCGCCGCGAAGATCCACTGGAAGACCGCCGCAGGTGTGGACACCGTGATCCAGATGACCACCCCGACGGGAATCGGGACCGGTCTTAGGCTCCCCCCCGACATTCTCGCCAATGCGACCCTCTGCACCGGATGCTTCATGGAAGTCACCATGGGCGGGGTGGACCAGCGGATCGTTCTTCTCGACTCCGTTCCCGCGGTGGCCTTGTCGGCCAAACTCCGCTACGGGGTCAGCAAGGACACCCTGCTGGTGGAAGTGTCGGAACCCTTCGCGATCGGAAACGCTCCCGGGGAAGGGACGGTGGCGGTGAAGGCGGCAGGGTCTGCCTCCATCCCGGGCACCCTGGTTGCGGGGCAGGCCACGGCCGGCCCCCGTTGGCTCACCCTGGTGGTGGACACCGGAGCCGTGCAAGCCGATTCCGTGCGTCTGCGCGCCTGGATCCTGGGCAACCTGAACGTCCCGGTCGGGGCCGTCTCTCCCTACGTCCCGCTCGTCTACGGTCCCCAGCCCATCTCGGTGGCCTTGTTCGATCGCAACGGGGACGGAAAAGCCGATTGGGTGCGCTTCCACATGGTCCGCTCCGCGACCGGTGCTCCGAACCCGGCAGGGTTCGCCGTCTCCTGGGCCGGAGCCGTGGCTCGGGCGGCATCCCTTCCGAAATCCGCCGACGGTAGGACTTGGTCCGGTCCGATCGGCCCTCTTCCCTTCGGCACGGCCTGCGACGCGGGATGCCTGGGATGGGTGACGACCATTGCCGGCGATTCCCTCTCGTTCCGATCCGCGGTCGAGGACTCGGTGCCGCCCGTCGCCGTTTCCGCCCGCCTGGGATACGGCTTGGCCGGCGATCCCGACACCCTCGACGTCACGGCTTCGGAGCCCCTTCTCGCGGGAGCCGCGGGAGCTTGGGTGGAGACGGGAACCAACCGCTCCCTCGTCCATGGAACCCTGGTCGCCACCCCCTCCTCCAGCTCGGTGCAGGGGAAGAGGATGGTCCTCCTCGTTCCTTCGGGGACGGTTTCCGACGGCGATTCCCTCTTGCGCCTGGGGGCGCGAATGGGAGATTCCGGACGCGCATTCGTCGGCGACACCTCCGCCTGGGTACCCCTCGCCTCGTCGGTCAAGGGTGTGGCGCTCCTCCTCGATTCCGACCAGGATGGTGCACCGGACTCGATCCAGTTCGACGTGCGTGGAAGGCTCGCGGCCGGATCCGCCCGCATCGGCTGGTCCGAGGACGCCTCCGGCAAGGCCGACGTCGTGGTGCCTTCCGGAATGGCCGGCTCCTGGGGTGGCCCCCTGGTCAAGGCGCTTCCCGTGGGAGCCACTTCCTGCCAGGTCTCGGCAGGTTGCACGGTCACGCTCGCCGATGGCACCGTGTTGCCGTTGCTGGACGGGGTTCCTCCCGTCGCGACCAAGGCCCGGTACCGGTTCGGCGCCAATGCCAACGACCCCGACACCCTGATCGTGGACGGATCCGAAACCCTCCAACTCCAAGCCGCTGGGAACGCCTGGCTGGATTGGGGGATTCCAGGCACCCGTCGCGAGCCTGTTCCCAGTCTGCAGGCGGGTTTGGTCAACTCCAACCCCCGCTCCATCGTGGCGCTGGTGCGACTTCCCGAAGGCGTGGAGATCACCGCGACGCATGCCGGATTCGCCGTGGCTCCCCAACTCCAGGGTTTCGCGGATCTCCTCGGCAATCAGCCTGGCACCTTCAGCCCGATGGTCCCGATCGAGTTCGGTCCTCCGCCGATGATCGGTGTCCTCGCCGATCGCAACGGCGACGGCTATCCCGAAGGTGTGAGGTTCACCATCCTGCGCAAGACTCCGGCGCCTCCCGCCGCCGATTCCTTCACGGTCCGGTGGAACGACGAGAAGGGAACTCCGCTCACGCGCCGGATCGCCGCCTCCAGCTTGACCTGGGACGGATCGACCAGTTGGGTGGGCGACCTCGCCACGCCCTTCCCCTACGGAGCCACCTCCTGCCTCGGATCCTGCGGCGGAGCGGCTCTCGATCCGGCCGGTGCCAGCCTGCCTCTGCGGACCCTGATCGACTCGATCCCGCCGGTTCCCGTCCAGGCGTCCTACCGGTACAGTCTGCCGGAGGAAGCCCGCGACACCTTGCGGGTCGTCCTGTCGGAGCCATGGGCCAATCCCGATCCGAACAACTCCCGTTTGACCGATGCCATCGTCGCCTTGGGCGGCGCGGGGAATTCCAACCCTCTCACGTCCGCGCTCTCGTGGTCCCTGGCCGAGGATGGCAAAACGCTGATCTTCGTCTTGGATCCCATGAAGACGGTCGTGGGTGCCAAGGACAGTGTCCGGCTGGTCGGACTCCCGACCGCTCGCGTCCACGACGCCGCTTCGAATGCCCCCGGAGCCGTGGCTCCGTGGTTCCCGATCGACTTCGGACTTCGTCCCCCCTGGCTCTACGTCGGCCCATGGCCTGGATTCATCAAGCGGCCCGCCGACGAAGTGTGGTCCACCTATCCGGCCGGGACACCGCCGCTCACCGTGGAATGGCGTCCCGTCAAAGGCTCGTCCAGCAATCCCGTCCCCGCCGGGGATTGGAAGTTGCTGGCCGGCTCCGGTCCCGATTCCTCCCGCTCCCTGGGCCTTCTCCTGAACTTGAACCGACCCGTGGACGGGCACCTGTACATCTACGACAACATCGGCATCCACGTCACCGACATCTCCCTGGACATGATCGCCAAGGCGTGGGCCGATGGTGGTTCCCCGGATGCGAGCCGTCAGGTGGTGATCCGTTGGAAGGGAATCGACAAGACCGGGGCGCTTTCCTCTCCCGGTGTGTACCTGTGGCGTCTGATCCTTTGGCAGATCCCGGATGATCCCCATGCCGAGAAGGAGATCACCAACACGATCTACACCTTCGGATGGGCTCCTTGAGGATTCCTGGACGCTAGGCCCTCCGCCTCTTCCCGTCGACCCCATCGGATGCCTTCCGGTGGGGTCTTTCTTTTCTAGATCCTTCCCCCGGCACGATCCTTCACCAAGGAGTCTCCCTGACCTCGAACGTCCCACCCCCGGGAGCGCGCCCATCGCCTTCCCGGTCGCATGGTCCCTCCCTCCCTCGACAGTCGGTGGCATGGGTGCTGGCCGTCCTCCTTGGCCTCCTCCCGGGTTGCCAGATCCGGACCGTGTCCTCGGAGCTGGAAGATTCCGACCGCGTGGCCTACGATCCCCAGGCGGAGCCCGGAGGAGGGATCCTCAAGCTCCGGATCCCGGAACCGGGACGGGATGCGGAGGAAGTGCTCGAGCCCGTCCCGCACGCCGAGACACCGCCCGGACAGCTTGCCGGAAATTGGTCGGAGGAGCTCGCGCTGGTTCCGACCCCCGTCTGGTCCTATTCGAAGGAGTACTGGTGGGGCTGGTTGCTGCTCCATCTGTTCGCCATCGAAAGGGACCGGTTGGTGGATCCCCGTCGCTGGAGGACGCAGGGTCTGGAGTCCCTCTACGTCGCGAGCACCCGCACGGGAGGGACCCACGACCGCTTCACCCGCTACATCCCGCCCGCGCAAGCCTCCCAGGTGACCTCCTACCTCACCGGAGAATCGAAGGAGCACGCCTTCGGATTCTTCCTGCGCGCCCTCGCCGGAGACACCGCCGTCGTCGGTTCGGTGGTCGCGGGAAGCCCGGCCCACCAAGCCGGGTTGCGAAGGGACGATCGACTCCTCGAGCTCGATGGCGAGGAATACCGCAGCCGGGTCGCCACCATCGATCGGACCCGGCCGCAGAAGCATTCCCTGTCCTTCTACCGACCCGCGGACGGCAGGGTCCGGACCGTCGACATGACCACCTCCGTGGTCCGGTTCCCGTCGGTGTGGGCCGATACCCTCGACGGCGGAGTCGGATACGTCCAGATCATCCAATTCCTGTCCGAACCTCAGGATCGGACGGATTCGGTTTTCGTCTCGGCCCTCGCGGAGATGCAGGCGATCCGGAGGGAGGGGAGGGGCTGGATCCTCGATCTGCGAGGAAACGGTGGAGGGACGATCGCCTCCTCCCAGGGCGTGGCGGGAGCCCTCCTCGGGGAGGGCGTTCCCCTCGTGCGCGTGACGGATCGCGACTTGCAGACCGGGCCTTCCCGGCTCCAGGGGGTCACCCGGACGCGTTTCCTGGAAAGCACGGCGGAATGGAAGGTCCCGGTGCCACCGGGAACCGTCCTCGTGCTCCAGGACCAGGGGACCGCATCCGCCTCGGAAATCCTGATCAACGGATTGAGGGAGAATCTCCCTGCGCAGGCGATGATCAGCTTCGGAACCCTGTCCTACGGCAAGGGGATCGGACAGGTGTACCTGGAGTCCCCCTTGGGGGGCCTCTATGCCGTGACCTGCATGCACATCGATCCACTCCAGGCACCTCGATACCATGGCGTCGGCATCGAACCCGATCGCAAGACGACCTCCGACGAGGCCCTCCGGACTGCGCTGCTCGAATTCGCCGATCCCGCCGGTGCCGCCCGTCTCGCGCCTGCGGCACTGGTCGGAGGTGGGGAACGATTCGCCTTGGACTGGAATCGGAGGCGGGCGAGTCGAAAGGTCGCGCCGTTGCGGACCGTCTCGCTTCCGGGGGGTGTGGGGATCTTCTGATTCCAGGAAGGGAAACGATCCGCACAACGGGGATGCCGGGGACAACCCCGTCACGCGTCTGGAGGGGGCTTCCCTGCGATGGAATGAGGTTCGGAATCCGCGTCGGGCTGGGCGCCCTCCCCCCATGGCCGGGAAAGCCCACGGAAATCGGCGGGAGCGATTCCCGCGTATCCCGTTCGTGAGAGGGTTCGATCAGCGACGCATTTGCACGGGGAAGCCGTCGAGTCGGAAGGATTTCAGATCGACCCGGGCGGCATCGGCCGCTTCCCGACTGGGGAAGTTGCCCCAGCGGATCTTGTGCATTCCGTTTTCCTCGACCAGGACCAAGGTGCCGGGGCCGAGGATCTTCTCCAACCGGCCTTTCTCCTTGGTGGCCGCCTCGAGGTTGGAGAGGGCCGCGATCTGGATTTTCCAGACCGGTGCGAGGTCGGGGGGCGTCTCCGAGGCCACGGCGGCGACGGGGGCGGGCTCCACGGGGATCTCCGGCGAGACGGGTGCGACGGGGGCGGCGGCCACGGGTGGCGGCGGCGGGGGGGCGGCGGAGTTGGGTGCCGGTGCGGGTTCCACGGCGGGCGATTGGGGAATCTGCGTCGCCGGAGCGGGTAGCGAAGGGCTCGCGGGGGGCGTCGCCTTGGAACCTCCGGGCAGGGGGATCCAGGGGCGTGAATCGAGTTCCCCACGCAAAACGGTCGCGTCACCGGCGAGAAGGGACAAAATCATGCTGGTTGTGATGAGGATGGTCGGAAGCACGGATCGAAGTCTAGAATTCCTTGTCTCGTGAAACGATTCGTAGTGAGATGGATGAGTGGGGAAAGCCTCCCTCGGGAGGTGCACATTCCCGTTTGGGTTCCCGCCGCGCCCATGGTGGCCTTGCTGGTCGGATCCTTGGCCTTGTGGGGGCTCTGGCATTCTCCCTGGTCCCCCTCCCGCCTGGGGAATCAATTGGAACTTCTTCGCCAGGACAACCTGCGGTTGGAGAGCCAGAGGGATCGGGCGGAACAGGGGTTGAGCCAAGCGGAGGGAGCCTTGAAAGGAATCGAGGCCTTGATCCAGGAGGGACCTCCGCCGCGCACGACGCGTCCGGAAGATTCCGCCGAGGCGACGGTCACCAAGGGGGTTCTCGGCTTTTTCGGGGGTGCGGACCGAGTCGCGCCCGATGTGGCCCGCTTGCTCGAGGACTCCCGCCGGATTCGCGGGGATTGGGAGCACCTCCTTCTGGCCCTCGAGAGGCGTCCCGATGTGACGGCGAGGTTGCCGACCATCCGCCCCGTGCGCGCGGATGCCCCCGAGGTCTCTCCGTTCGGTCCCGCGCAGGATCCGTTCACGGGACTGCATATGGATGCCACGGGTGTGGCCTGGGGGGTTCCCGTGGGCACTCCCGTGTGGGCGACCGGAGCCGGTCGGGTCGTGGCGGTCGATCGCCAGATGCGATGGGGGCAGATCGTGGAAATCGACCATGGCCGCGACATCCGGACGTTCTACGGCCATCTCTCCCAGGTTTCGGTCCGCGAGGGGGATCTGGTCCTCAGGGGACAGGTGATCGGCTTGAGCGGGAGGAGCGGGGCGACTCTCGGTCCTCGACTCTTCTACGCGATCTTCCAGGGACGCGAAGTCCGCAACCCATGGGACTTCATCCTTCCCGATCCTCCCCGCGATTCCCTGCGCGAAGACGATGGATTCCTTCGGAAGGAATGGAAGACCGTCTCCGCCTCGAAGGAATCAGAGGGAGCCGGTCAGGATCAATCGGATGCCAGCGGCTTCGGCGAAGGGAAGAAGTCCCCATCCCGCAAGCGCGCCCAGGCCCGCGAACCCGATCCCGCGAAGCAGGACAATCCACCAACGGGACCCGCCACCGGGACCCGACCAGAAAAGATTGACCGTCTCGAAGGAAAGTCCTCCCAGCCCCAGCAGGATGGTGGCGCCGCCCGCGATCCAAAAACCGGTTCCCCAGCCAAGGGAAGGGTCGAACCAACGCGCCCAGGCGAAGGAGAGGCAAGCCAGAACTTGCAACCCGAGAAGGTAGAGACCACCCAAGGACCAGAACATGGTGACAAGGGTAGCACCGGATCCTCGGCCACGACAACCACCATCGAAGGGGATGCCGGAGCAAAGAGACCGCCGGCGCCAGCGGCGGAGCCACCAACTCCCGCACCCCCTGCCCCCAAGCCCTCGACACCCATCCCCGAACCTCCTCCGCAGGCCGAGCCACCTCCCTCGGCCGCTCCGTAGGGATGACCTCCTAACCGGGGTGGGGCGAGGCGATGCTCCCCGAATCGATTCCTCCGTGGATCTCCACGGGAATCCCTTCCGATTCCAGGCGAGCCCCCAGCGACAGGAGCCAATCGGAGGGCACGGGACGACACCCTTCGCGACTGGTGGCACGGGCGATGGTGTGGAGCTGGACACCCTTCAAGGGAGCGCATCGCTGGATCCGCAGGATCCTCGACATCCAGGCATCGACCTCGCCCGGTTCGGGAAGGGTCCCTTCGAATTCCATCCACAATGTCTGGATCTTCAAGGGATAGAGTCGGACGGCGGTCTCCAGGTTGCTCTGGATCCGTTCCAGAGGAACCCGGGAAACGCTGACTCTTGCGAAACCCTCCTCGGTCCCGGCATCGAGCTTTCCCCAGATTTCGCCGTCCAGGGTGGTCAATGCCTCCAAGCCGCGCTGCACTTCGGTCCGATCGAGAAGGGTGGCGTTGGTGATCAGGACCAATTTCCAGGGGGAGCCTCCCGCTTCGCGCCACCGCTTCTGGGTTCCCAGCAGTCGCCGGGACGCTTCGGGGAAGGAGGGGTCGAGGGTGGGCTCGCCATCTCCGGACAAGGCCACATCCCGCAGGATTCGACGAGAGGGCGGGACCAGCGGGAACAGGTCCGCGAGGCCGGTATGCGCCACCCGTCCGAGCATGGTTTCGATTTCCCGGTCGAGCAGATCCAGATCGACCGCGGCACGGGCCGCGGGAACCCTTCGGTCGACCTGGCAGTAGGGGCAGTCGAAGTTGCACCTCCGGTCGAGGTTCAGGTTCACTCCCAGGGACAGTCCGCCGGAACGCCGGGAGAGGACCGGATAGACATGGCGGAACCCCTCGAAGGAACGCGGGTGGTGGGCGAACGCGGCCAGGAGCGGCGACGGTGAATCTTCCATCCCTCAAAGTTACGAGTCCTCGGGCGACCACCTACCTTTGGGGGATGGAAGACGATCTCTCGCGCATCGACCGTGCCTTTTCCCTGGCGAAGCTCGCCAAAGGCACCACGGGCCCGAATCCCTCCGTGGGGGCTGTGCTGTGGGACTCCAAGGGACGCCTGGTCGCCGAAGCCGCGACCAGCCCCACCGGACGCCCGCATGCCGAACGTCGTGTCCTGGAATCGGCCAGGAAACGGGCCGAAGGGGGGACGATGGCGGTCACCCTGGAGCCTTGCGTGGCCTTCCCGGGGAAGAAGAGTCCTCCTTGCGCCGCCGCCATCATCCTCTCCGGGGTGGAACGGGTCCTCGTCGGGTGTCCGGATCCTAACCCTCTGGTGTCGGGGAAGGGGATCCATGCGCTCCGTCGCGCGGGGATCCAGGTGGATCTCCTCGATCCCCAGGGCCGGATCGCGGACTTCTACGCCGGCTTCGGCACCTGGGTCGCCAAAAAACGTCCTCGAGTGACCCTGAAGATCGCCTTGTCCTCCGATGGCCGGGCCAACCCCTCCCCCGGAAGGAGGGGAGCCATCACGGGCGAGGCGGCGCGTCGGTTCGTCCATGAATTGCGGTCGACCAGCGACGCCGTCCTGGTGGGGGCGTCCACCGTGGCCATCGACGACCCGCTCCTGACGGTGCGCGATGTCGACGGTCCCTCCCCGCGCCCTCTGGTGCTGGCAGGCTCCCGCGGCATGCCACGGAGCCGATCGCTCTGGAAGGATCCCCGGACGGTCGTGTTCGCCTCGACGCCTCCCTCGGGAGTGCCTGGACACGTCTCCGTGGTCGAGGTCCCCGGAGTGGAGGGACGCTGCGATCTCCAGGCAGTTCTCGATCGCTGCGGAGCCGAGGGGATCCACGACCTGCTCGTCGAACCCGGCCCCGGTCTCCTGGGCGCCTTCCTGCGGTCGCGATTGTGGGATCGTCTCTGGGTGTTGCGTTCCCCGCTTCCCCAACCGGGGGGGGAATGTTTCGATCCCGATGGCCTCCTCCCCGAGGGGGCACCATCCCAGGAGCGCGACCTCGGATCCGATCGGGCCTTCCTCTTCGAGAGGGACGGCTCCGAGGAGGAAGAGGCGTGAACGGGGGGTGTGCTCCCCGTCAAAACCATCCGGTCCGCGAGGGCTCCGGGTTCGGGATGCGGGGGGCGACAAAAAATGTCTCCTTCTCCGGGGGCCGCCGCAGGACGATCCACCGGTCCGGGGCGTTCCTGGGGATGCTCCTGGCGGGCCTGGTCTCGCCAGCGGACGCCGACTTCTACTTCAACGGACCGCGGAACGAGGATTGGCTGATCGTCAGCCCGCAGATCGGCAGGACTCTCGGCACCTCCGGCGGATGGATGGGAGGATGCAACGTATCCTGGTACGCCACCGCCGTCGGGGTGGGGGGAGTCGGAGCCGGGCTGCTCGCCTCGGAAGACCAGGTCCAGGCCGAGATCCTCGCGAAGGTTGCGCTGATGGGGGTCGCCGGTGGGAGCGCCGGCATCGTTCTCGATGGGGGCGCGGCGGGATTCACCGGGGATCTGTGGGGCTCGGCCCTCCTGGCCGGGGTCCGCTGGAGGTATACCCGGATCCGGGAGGAATCACGGTACGGCGTGCTTGTCTTCCTCCCGTTGTGGTACTTGAACCTGGAATAAGGTTGCCGCCCGAACTGGATGGGCGGGGCCAAGGTCCCGGTGGCTGAACGGGTGCGATCCTTCCGGTTCCGTGGACACCTTCGTCGGTCGGTCCACCGATCCCAGGCGCTACCTTTGTGCCCATGAAGTGCATCGAAACGCTGCGTCGAGTCCGGAAAGCCCTTGATCTTCAACCAGAGGATCTCCACAGGATCTTTTCGATCGCCGACCAGGTGCTCGAGCCCGACCTTCTGCAGGAGATCCTCAAGCCGGTGGAGGAGGAAACCTCCGACTCCGGTTCGAGCGAGATCCTCGCCGCCTTCCTGGAAGGGTTGATCGTCGACCGGAGGGGGCCCGGGCCTCGCGATCCCCAGGCGGCCCTCGCCCAGCGAGTCGCGCTGGACAACAGCGACATCCTCAAGAAGTTGCGCATCGCCCTGGACATGCGCCACAACGAGGTGGTCGCCACCCTGGCGCGTGTGGGAGCCAATCCCACCAAGACCGATGTGGCCTCCTGGTTCCGCGCCAAGGGGCACGCCCAATACCGGGTCGCCTCCGACAGCGTGCTGCGCTACTTCCTCGAGGGCTACCGCCCCCCACGACGCCCGCGGCTTCCCAAGACCGCCTTCGGCGCGTGATCCTCCGGCCTCAGGTGGTGTAGCGGGAGCAGGTTTCCCGCAGAGCCAGGAGGTCGGAGCGGATGCCCTCGAAGTCGCCTTCCTTCAGGCGGGAAGGAGGAAACACCGACCCTCCGAAAGCCAGCGCGTCGGCACCGCTTCGCAGGTATTCCGACGCATTGGACGCGTTCACCCCGCCGCAGGCCAGGAGCGGGACGTCGCGGAAGGGGCCTCGCAGCTCCTTGATGTAGGTGGGCCCACCAGCAGTGTGGGACGGGAACACCTTGACCATCGAGCCCCCTGCCCGGATGGCGTTCCAGACTTCCTGGGGCGTGAAGGCTCCAGGAAGGGTGGGGATGCCGTTCTCGTCTGCCCAAGCCTGCACTTCGGGGACCAGGCAGGGCGAAACCAGGAAGGACGCACCGGATTTCACGGCGAGTCGGGCTTCGGAAACCGAGAGGACGGTTCCTGCTCCGACCATCACCTCCGACCCGAGCAGATCCCGGAGCCGTTCGATCTGTCGACCCGCGTTGGGAGTGTTCATGGTGACTTCGACGAACCCGATGCGGGTTTCGGAAATCACTTCCGCGAGATGGATCAGGGACGTGTCGGGGATGCCGCGCAGGATGGCCAGAAGCCTGGATGCGCGAAGCCGCGAGCGGAATTCCTCCTTGAACGGGTGGTCGACCATCAGTCGAGCCCCGAGGAGACCATGCGCTCGAAGAAGAGACGGTAGTTCTCGGCATCCTCGCCCTTGCGGACATCCAGAGCTTCCTGGGGATGCATGTTCAGCTGCCCGGCGATCATGTGGGGAATGATGTAGCCCCATTCGTGCTTCTGGCGAAGGGGGATGAATTCCTTCGCGACGAGATCGAGCACCGGACGGATGTCGAATTTCGGGTTCTTCAAGAAGCCCAGGAGGAGTTCCAGCGTGCAATTGCCCGCGGCTCGTCCCATTCCGTACACGGTGGCGTCGAGGTAGTTGACGTTGTGGATGATGGCTTCGATGGTGTTGGCGAAGGCGAGCTGCTGGTTGTTGTGCCCGTGGAAGCCAAGCTCCTTGGTCTTGATCCATTTGCGGGCGCGATGGACCAGCTTCTCGATGTCCTCCTGGTAGAACGATCCGAAGGAATCGACCAGGTAGATCACCTCCGCATGCGACTCCTTGTCGCATTGGTCCATGGCCTCGTCGAGCTCGGGACCGCGGTCGCGGGAAAGCGCCATCAGGTTGATGCAGGTCTCGTAGCCGAGGTCGTGGAATTGGTTGGCCATGGCGATGGCCTTGTCGACGCCCTTCACGTAGCTCGCCACGCGCACCATGTGGTAGGGACTTTCCGAGGCGGGCTTGATGGACTCCATGTCCACGCGACCCACGTCGGCCATCACCGAGATCTTGGCGCCGCCTTCGACGCCTTGGGTCACCGAGCGGATGTCATCGTCGGAGCAGAACTTCCAAGGTCCGAAGGATGGATCGGGGAAGAGGGCGCGGCTGTTCTTGTAGCCGATCTCGAAATAATCCACGCCGGCGGCGGACACGCCCTGGTAGACGCGGCGGACGAAATCGACGCTGAAGTCGTGGCGGTTGACCAGTCCGCCATCGCGGATGGTGCAATCGAGGACCTTGATCTGTTCGCGGTACATGGGCCACTCCGGAAATCAAATGTGAGACACGGAAAGGTAGGTCTTTGTGGGAGGCAGGGCGTTCGGCCGGATCGTGTCCCCATCCGGGAGTGGTCTCGACTCCCCTCGGGCGACGCTCGGGATGGCGCCTCCGCATCACCCATGGCTCCGCGGGGAAGGAGAGGGGGCAACTCAGCCGCGATTGGCCGGCGGCATGGCGACCCTGCTTCGCTTCGAGAGGACGATCCCGGTTCTTCGATCGGTCGCTTGGCGTTCGCCAAGCGGGCCCATCCGGCATTTCCCCGACCTCCCGGGGGGGGATTCCAGGGGGAAGCGGGGCGCATTCCCGGAAGGCGGGCCGACGATTACTTGCCGGCGCCCAGCCCGAAGAGGAGCATGGCGGCACTGGCGAGTACGAGCAGGCCCAGTTGAATCGGGCTGGTGGCAACATCCAGCGGGATGGTGAGGAAAAGCCACTTGAAGTCGTTCCGGCCGTTTCCCCTAGGAGGGCGAACCAGGACCTGGTTTCGCAGCGAGTGGAGAGACAGCTTTTCGTCCCTCACAGCGGAATTGAAGGTGTAGAGGATTCTGGAATCTAGACCCGTGTGCCAAACGCGACGAGATTCACCTCGGCCGGGATCGCGGATGTCGAGGATCAAAAGGGCGGTGACGAGGTTTCTGGAACGGGTGGGATGGAAGGGGATGGGGGAGTCGGATACGACAAGCTGCAGGCGCTGGGGAGTGGAAACGTCGTCGCATTCGAGCGGAAGTTGATCGGTGAGCTCCGCCCCGGGTGAAAGGTCCAGGTAGAGCGGGGCAGAGGCCGCATTCAGGCGGTAGATGGGGCGTTGGGCGCAAGCCCGATCTCCACGAATCTCCACGGGAAGCTCGGTGGGAATCCAATCCAGGGCCGGGGCTTTCCAGGAGCTGGATTCGTCGCGGCGATCGATTTGATCCACCAGATGCATGGAGAAGCATCCGCTGAGGAGCGAGGCCATCGCAAGTAGGGGGGCGAATCCGGTGGCACGTCTCGTATGCGAGGACGGGGGCGATTTCTCGGAGGTCGCCGCATGTGAACCGATCGAGAAGTCCGGAAGCCCGCGTTTCATGGGTTCTCCCGCTGGAGGGTTCGTACATCGAGGTCGACGGAAATCCTTTCCACCGATGCCTGGTCGGAAGGAGGCGCGGCGGAATCCTTGGCGGTGGGAAGAACAACACGAAGATGCAGGATGTGCTCCTCGCCTGGAAGCCAGATCAATTCGGGGTGGAGATAGGCGAGTCCATCGCAGGAAGGCGAGTCGTTGGTTGACTCGTCGGTGCGAGGGACCTCCCACCAGCCTTGGCAACCGGCGCTGCACCAGATCCGCTCCAACCAAGCCATGGCGGGAGTCTGCCCCACGGATTGGAGTTCGAGTCGCAAGGCGGTCTTGGACTCCTCGGATCGGGACGGTGAAGCCAGACGGCTTGCTTCCTCCAAAACGGGGGCGATGGCATCCGATGGCACCGGAATGGAAAGGGTGTCGAAAATCTCGTCGGCAGTGCGCAGGAGGAGGGTGAGTCGGGCCGGAAAGGATGGGGTGCCCAGGCAGGGGTCGTGGTAGAAGGCCGCATCGAGAGAGATGCCCGGTGGCAAGAGTGGATCCCCCACGAGACGGGGTGCGCCCACCTTCGATCGAGGATCGGCTTCCTCGGAGGCCAGGACGGTCCGGAAGACCCATCCGTCGTGATCGGAAGGCGGCTCGATCCGCAGGTGCCTGATATTGGTTTCCAAGGGACATGCTCGGACACTCGCGGGTGGCGTCCAGGGTATGCCCTTTCCAGGCAGATCCACGCGGATGGACCCCGATGCAGCACACGATGCGAAAACTGTTGCAACGACCGCCAGGAAAGGGGCTGGCAGGCGCAGCTTCATGGAAGCGTGAGGATCTCGGTTCCGTTTTCGGTCAGGGCGATGGTGTGCTCGAACTGGGCCGAAAGGCGGCCATCGGAAGTGACGGCGGTCCATCCATCTTCCAGCAACCTGGTTTTCCAGGCGCCCTGGTTGATCATCGGCTCGATGGTGAACACCATTCCGCGCCGCAGGCGAGGCCCCTGGCGGTCGCGATAGTGCAGAACCGAAGGCTCCTCGTGGAAACGCCTGCCGATCCCGTGTCCGCAATACTCGCGAACCACCCCGTACCCTTCGGCTTCGGCGAGGTCCTGGATGGCGGCTCCGATGTCCCCGAGGAAGGCTCCTTCGCGCGCGGCCTGGATGCCGACGTCGAGGCATCGCCGGGTGGTTTCGACGAGGTGACGCGCTTCCGGCGAAGGCGTCCCGACGAAGTAGGTGTTCGAGCAGTCCCCGTGGTATCCGTCGAGAGTGACGGTGATGTCGAGATTCACGATATCGCCGTCGGCGAGGATCTGGCGCTCGGACGGGATGCCATGGGTCACCACCTCGTTGACCGAGGTGCAGATGGAACAGGGAAATCCACCTGGTCCGATCTTCGGATTGCGGGGGTCGGTGGGACGCCCGGGATAGTTCAGCGGACTCGGGTAGGCGCCGTGATCGAGGATGAATTCCCGGACCTTGGTGTCGATCTCCAGGGTGCTGACACCCGGAGCGACCAGGGTGCCGGCGTACTCGAGGGTCTTGGCGGCGAGATTCCCCGCGCGGCGCATGTGCCGGATTTCTTCCGGAGTCTTGAGTCGGATCATTTCCGACCCAATATAGGTCCCGCTTCGGGGGAGGGGGATCGCGGCACCGGTTCCGGGCAGGAGGTCGACCACCTGCCTGGGGGAAAACGGAGTGGTTCCGAAGAGCTAGATTCCTGTCTCCAGGAGGAAGCATGTCGGAAGTCCAGAATCTCAGCGCCGTCCTTTCCGGCGTCCACGTTGCCTTGTTCACCCCCTTGAAGGACGACGATCCACGTCGTCTGCGGAATTCGATCGACTACAACAAGGCCGCGGGGATGATCGAGGACATCCTCGCCGCGGGCGTCGATGGCATCGTCCCCATCGGGACCACCGGCCAGAGTCCCACGGTGACCCCAGCCCAGCACCTGGACTTCGTGCGCTTCGTGATCGAGAAGGTGGCGGGGCGGGCACGCCTGATCGCGGGCGCGGGTTCGAACTGCACCCGCGAATCGGTCGACATGGTCAAGGAGATCCAGCGGGTCGCCCCCGGAACTCCCTGCCTGTGCGTGACGGGCTACTACAACAATCCTCCGCAGCAAGGGATCGTCGACCATTTCGAGACCCTGGCCGAGGAGACCGGCGCTCCCCTCGTCCTCTACAACGTCCCTTCCCGGACGTCTTCCTACATCGAACCGGCGACCTTGATCCATCTGGCCCGCCACCCTCTGGTCATCGGCGTGAAGCAGGCCGTCGACTTCTGGTCGGAAGGGAACTTCCGCCAGGACACGATCTCCGTGATCGAAGCGACCCGCGACCTGGACTTCGCCGTGGTTTCCGGCGAGGATGACGGATTCCTCCCCCTCCTGGAGATCGGAGGCAAGGGGATCGTGAGCGCCACCGGGAACATCCCCGAGGCCGCGCGCCTCTACCTGAGGATGTACCGCAGCTTCCTGGCCGGCGACCTCGAAGGGGCGAAGGGCTGTCGCGAGGAGCTTCTGGGCTTCGTGCGCTGGGTCTTCGCGCGCAAGAATCCCATTCCGCTGGGCACCCTCTTCGGCTCCCCGCTCTTCCTCCCCCTCGTCGACATGGCCCGCACGCCGGGCGGCGAGGAGGATGTCGAACGCATGCTGTCCTGGGCCGCCGTCGCCGCGCCGTCCCTGGAGAAGTGGCGTTGACGGAAACTGTCGGAAAGATCCTGGTCACCGGTGCCGGCGGATTCGTCGGCTCGTGGATGGTCAGGAGGCTGCTCGACTCGGGTGCGGATGTCGTGGCCGGGGTGCACAACCTGAGGCACGACATCGACCTCGGTGTGGAGACCGCGGTACTCGACCTCGACGACGCGTCCTCCGTTTTCACCTTGATCGAGCGCGTCCGACCCGCTGGCATCGTGCATCTGGCCGGTCTGGCCTCTCCCCACATCGCCAATTCCCGGCCCGAGGTCGCCCATCGGGTGAATTTCCTGGGGACATTGCGCCTGCTCGAGGCCTGCAAATCGGCCAAGCTGGGGTGTCCCGTGGTGATCGCGGGATCGGCGACGGTGTACGGCAGGGTGGAACTCGATGAACTCCCGCTGCGGGAAACCCAGCCATTGCGTCCCGCCGACCACTATTCCCTTTCCAAGGCCGGGCAGGAGAGCCTCGCGTCGCTGTACTCCGGGGAGTTTCCGGTGATGGTCGCGCGTCCCTTCAACCACACCGGTCCCGGACAGGTTCGCGACTTCGCGCTGCCGGCCTTCGCCGCCCAGATCGCACGTATCGAGTCGGGAAGGCAGGAGCCGGTGCTGCATGTCGGGGACCTCAGCGCGGAGAGGGAGTTCCTCCACGTTTCCGATGTGGTGGACGCCTACGCGATCCTCCTGGCCCGCAGGGTTTCCGGGACCTACAACGTGTGCACAGGCAACGCGCTTCCGATGAAAGCCTGGCTCGATCGCCTGGTGGCGCAGGCCAAGGTGCCCATCTCCATCACAACCGATCCGCGACGGGTCTTCCCCCAAGGGAACCCTCGACTCGCCGGGGACTCCGGGAGATTGCGGGCCCTGGGGTGGAGTCCGCGTTTTACCGGGGACGAGATCCTCGCGGACCTTCTCGCCTATTGGCGCTCGAGGATCGCATCGGGGGAGGAGTGAGGGCGTTCTTCCGGCGCTGGTTGCCCTGGTTCTTCCTCCTGGGATTCGGCCTGGGAGTCTGGTATGGATGGGTGCGCCTGCAGCGTCTGGCGCGCGAGTTCCTCGACGGGGAACATCAGGTCGCCGGGTGGACGGTGAGGGCCTTCGGCGCCCGTAACAAGGGGATCGAGACCTTCCAGGCCGACTCCATCCTTGTTTCCGGGCCTTCGGCCGAACTCCTGGTGATGGCACCACGCCTATCCTGGTTCCGGGACCCGGTGGGCCACGGTCACCGCTTCCCATTCCTGGTCCGATTGGAGGTCCGTCTCCTGCAGGTCTTCCTCCTGCCGACGCCGCCCTCGGAGCCGGACTCCTCCCAGTCGGAGGAGCCTCGATCTCGCCCCAAATTTCCTTCCGTCCTTCGGATTCCGGTGGCCTTGGAGGTCGTGCTGGATTCGATGGAGTTGGAAAAGGAGGGACGTTTCAAACTGCGGGCCGGTGGAATCTCCCTGGCGACGGTCGGTCCGGCGGGTGCCGAATTCTCGTGGCGAAACCTTGGCGAGGCGCGTGCCCAGGCCTGGGCCGATGGCGCGACGAGTCTTGGATGGGGCGAAGATTCCCTCTTGTACACCGCGCGAATCGGGGTCGCCACTCCGGCGGGAACGCGCGACTCGCTGTCGCTTCGCGCGGCGTTGCCCCTGGATGCCACCCAGGAGCTCGGTGAGGCAGAATTGCAACTGGACGTCGGATCGTTGAGGGATTGGGCGGCGCTCGTCCCCGCCTTGGAGAAGACCCCGTCGGTCGATTCCCTGTCGATCGGAGCCCGATACCGTCGGGAGGCCGACAAGGGCGTGCGTTGGGAGGCCAGGGTCTCCACCCGCACGGGATCGTTCCTCTTCATCCCGGGCCTGGATTGGAACCTGAGCCTGACCTCCACCGACGATTCGACCCGACTGGACTTGATGGCGGACGGAGTGCCGGGGGAACGGATCGCGGCGCGTCTGTCCACGACGGGAGACCCCTTGGCCGCCTTGCGTCGCGATGGATTCTCCGGAGTCGTCGACGTGCAGGGGATCGGATACACCCTGGTCGGCTATCCCCATCCCTTCGACGGCAGCATCCAGGTGAAATCCATCGGAAGCCAAGGCGGCGAGGGAACGGTTCGTTTCGCCTCGGGAAGCGTCGTCACCGGTGGCGCGACCTGGAAGGGGCTGCATTGGCATTGCACGGGGGACATCGCTCCCCAGGAGCCTTGGGCAGTGGCCTGGACCCCCGGTCTGGGCCTTGAAGGCGGTGCCCGCGTGGTGGGGCGCGATACGGTGGGGGCCGCCTTGTTCCGGGTGGTGGGGAAGTCGCCTCGCTACCATGTCATCCGGACGGACTCGATGTTCGCGGAAGTGCTGCTGGACCTCAGGAGTGTCCGCCTGCCCCGCGTGCGATTCTGGAAGTCGGACAATTCCTGGTCCGGCGATGGCGTCGTCGACTGGAAGGAGCGGTACTACAGATTCGGACTTCTGCCCGATTCG
Source organism: Fibrobacteria bacterium (assembly GCA_020633825.1). Classification (GTDB taxonomy): domain Bacteria; phylum Fibrobacterota; class Fibrobacteria; order UBA5070; family UBA5070; genus UBA5070. The sequence continues at coordinate 199,483 of JACKCV010000002.1, forward strand.
CGTCCCGGGTGGGCACGGGTCGACGGAGACTTCCACGGCGGTGTGGTCGCGGAAACGGAGTCGTTCCCCGCGGAGACGCTGCCCGTGGAAGATCCTCGGGCGGTCGTGCCCTATCCCGTCTCCGCTTCGGCCCGCTTCCAGCGCGTCCCCCCGCGGGGGGCGGATTCCGCCTCCATGTTGCTGCAGGGATTGTTGCAGGCGCTGCCCGGGCGGGATTCCCTGGAACTGCGGCTTTCCGCGGCCCAATCGGGGGACTATTTCTGGCTGGACTCGCTGCGCCTTCTCCTCGGGGGATCCTCCGCGCTGGCGAAGTTCGCGGCCGAACGGACCGAGGACGGATGGTCTCCCCGGGGAGTCAGTTCCCGGTTCGAACATTTCGACCTGCTGCGGATTTCCGAGATCTGGCCGGGTCTTCCCAGGGTCCTGGGAACCCTCGACGGGGACATCGAAATCTCCTCCGAGGATGGCGTGGCCGCCCAGGCGCGCCTGGAAGGTCTCGGGTTGGGCGAGCCCGGCCACGAAACCATCCTTCCCGACCTGTCGGTCTGGGGGAGGAAGGACACCCTGCATGTCGGGGGCTGGTGGCCGGTGGCCGGGGCCCGGGATCCCTTCCGATTCACCGTCACCGACATCCTCTCCCAGGACATCGGCCTCCATCTGTTGGCATTCCACGGGGACGTCGTCCGTGCACGCGCCGATGGACGTCTTCGGGAGCGTCGTCGCCTGGAGGCCGACCTCCGTCTCGACGGGGGGATCGCCATTCCCGGGACGGAGGCGCGTTGGGAGGACATCTTCGCGGTGGGGCGCCTGACGGCGGCCAAGGAGGATACGGGGCTCTCCTGGAAGGCGAGCCTGGAGGGGCGCGAAGGCCTTCTTCGGGCGGTGAAGGGCCTTCCCTTGCGTTCGCGCTTCTCCCTGCGCGCCGATGCCGGAGGGGTCTCCATCGATTCCCTGTCCCTGCGCGGAGAACGCTCCGGCGAGATTTCGGTTCGAGGGCGATACGCCTTCGCCGAAAAGACCTTCATTGGCAACGGAAGGGCCCGGGATTTCAAGCTGGATCTCGGGGAGGGGATGCGTTTGCGTCTGGACCAGATGGACATGGTCGCGACCGCCGACCGGCGTCTGACCGCCGATCTGTCCGGGGTGTCCTGGCAACAGACCTGGAAGGACAAGGGCGGTCTTTGGGTCGACGTCGAAAGGGCCAAGCTCGGACTGCTGCAAGCCAAGGATTGGCGGAAGCTGCAGGGTCAGGCGCAGGTGCGGAAACTGCTCTTCACGAGGGATCTCGCCGATCCTCGCAGCCTGGCTTCGATGGCCGGGGACGCCCTGACGGGGCAATCCCGCAACGATACGCGCACCAGAGGAGGGCTGGACGAGATCCCCCTGCTCCTCGACGTACGGTTGTGGGGTGGGGGAGACAGCGTCCGCATCGCGAACAATCTGGCACGGGCCTCGTTGTCCTTCGATCTCCAGGCGACGGGACCCACCGACGCCGTCGTGCTCAGTGGGACTCTCGACGCCGATCCGGAAGGGTCGTCCTTCGGGTATCTCGGCAAGACCTTCGACCTGGAGGAATTCCACTCCGAATGGAATTCCAGCCCCCTCCTCTCCGGGCGCTACGCGCTGCAGGGGAGTCGATCGATCCTCTCGACCTGTCCGGAGTCGAATCGGCAGGAAACGCAACGAGGTCCCGCCAACCTGGATTCCTGCCGTCTGAAGGTTTCCTCCGAGGGGACCTTGGGGGATCCCCGACTTCGGCCGCTCACTTCGGATTGCGGGGCCGGTGGGGCCGATGAAGGCGCGGTCCAGGCAGCCATCGCCCTGGCGCGGGACTGCTATCCCGAGGATCCGGGAAGCGGAACCGGCACCTTCGGGGGTGCCGCCAAGGATGCCGCGATCGACATCGGGATCCAATTGGGAATCGGCCAGGTCAACGACGTCCTGCGCTCGGAGCTCGCTCGCCAGCGTCGCCAGGGAAGGGTGTTCCTCCCCGATTCGATGGCGCTCACGGATGTCCCCATCGGCGGGGTCCGGGACCAGCTGGGCCTCCTGGCGCTGTACCGTCTGTCGGACGCGGTGGATGCCGAAGGCGAATACCGGCACACCTTCGTCCAGACGGCATCCTCGGGTTCCTCGCCCATCCTCGCCGACGACTACCTGCTCCGGTTGCGCTGGCGCCCACCCCTGGCTTGGATCGACGAGCAGAGGATCGCCGAACGGTTGCGCAACCATCTCGTCGTCCAGTTGGAGTTCGGGCAGGCGCTGGACGATCTTTCCCAGAGGGAGACGACCCTGCGGCCGTCGCTCCGGTACAGATGGGAGTTCTGGTGAGCAGATTCCGTCACATCGCGACCGTGGTCCTGCTCGCGCTGGCCGCGCGTGCGGCGGCCCAGGTGCGCCTGGAGATTCCCGATGCCGGAATCCTCGGGCGGGGGCGCATCTCCGATCTGGTCGACGTGTCCGCCGACCTGGTGGCCATGGATCCCTCCGGGCGGACCCGGTGGATCGTCTCGGGACAATCGGCGATCCTCGGGGCGGCGCGGCAACAGGGATTCCTCGAGGCCGATTGTCGGATGGAGATCGTCTCCCTGGACAGTGTGGAGAACCTCGCGAAGGTCCTGGTGGTGCTCGACCAGGGGGCACGTTTCCATTTCCGGCATCCACGCGTGGTCCTGGACGACTCCGGGGAGGCTCCCTCCCCGGAGCCGAGATCGCTTCCGGTGGACCACGGCGAGGTCTACTTGCAGGAGAAGGTTTCCGAGCAACTCCAATGGGTCGTGGAGTGGTACAAGCACCGGGGCTGGCTCGACGCGACCGCGACGCCCTCGGTCCATGCCGACACCCTCGCGGATTCGGTGGATTTCGTGGTGCATGTCGAGCCGGGAAGGGCGGCCGTGTTCGGCCAGTTCCTCGGACGGGTGGAAGGGCGGACGGCCACCGACACGGGATTCCTCCGCGACCTGTGGGGCGTGCGGCCGGGAGATACGCTGCGATCGGAGATGCTCTCGCGCTTCACCCGGAAGATCTACCGGACACGCCTGTTCTCCACCGTGCGCCTGGAGCGCAAACCCCTTCCGGAGGACCCATCCCGCACCCAGGTCGACCTGATCCTCAAGGAACGGGCTCCCGGGGCCGTCGAGGGGGCGCTGTCGTGGGAGCCGACCTTCGGATGGGCCCTCGAAGCGTCCATGCGCCACCGCAACGTGCTGGGCCGGTTCCACGAATTGTCCGCCACGGGGGCCGTGGCGCAGTTCCAGCAGAAGGTCCGCGCCGGGTACGCGACCCCGCTCCTGTTCGGATCGCCCATCTCGCTGGACTACGGCATCCAAGTCAAGCAGCAGGATGCGGGGCTGGTCGACGACGAGGTCGATCGGGAACTTTCGCTCTCCAACGACGGGACCTTCTCCTATCCTCCCACCGATTGGGCGTCCATTTCTCTCTCGCTCTCGGCGGAACGCCTCTCCAAACGCTTCCTCACCGGGGCCGAGAACCAACAGTACCAGTACGCGGTCGTCGCGGGCGGATTGCTCGACTTCCGCGACGAACCCTTCGACCCGATCTCCGGATGGAGTCTGCGGGGGGTGGTCGGAAACGGCGGCCAGTTCGGTTTCGACTCCACCTACAGCTGGGTCCAGGGGCAGGGGAAGCTCTGGGTTCCCCTGTTCTGGCGTTTCCTGTCTGCGGGAGTCGTGGAAGGCGGGCGATTCCTGAATTCGACCACCGTCGACGGTGCGGGAATCTTCTGGCAGGGCGGAAGCCGCTCCGTGAGGAGCTATCGGTTCAACCAGGCCAAGGTGGTCGTGGGGGCCGGCGAGGCCCTGCGTCCCCGCTATCTCCGCGCGTCGAGCGAACTGCGGGTGAATCTTCCCTGGAACGTCCAGGTGGTCGGGTTCGAGGATTGGGCGCGTCTGTGGAACGAAGGGGAGGAGCCCGACCTCGAGGACCTGTCCAAGGCCTGGATCGGGTACGGAATGGGATTGCGCTACCGGGTGAGTCTGCTCTCCCTCAGGCTGGACTACGCCCTGGGGCGGGGAGACGAGCGTTGGGCGTTCGATCTCGCTCAAGCCATCTGAGGAGGATTCCGCCCGCAAGTTTCCTTCGGGACGCGAAATCGTTGCGGAGATGAGGCGTTGAAATTGCGAAGGCGTTGCACCGGTTCCGTCCGTGTTGCAGTCGGCCGGGCGACGGGGCATGCCGGGCATCTTGTCTGCAAGAATGCCATCGAACCGACCCGATCCGGTCCTTCCGCGAATCTTCCGAGGGATCCTCCGCCTCTGGGGCAAGGAGCACCTGGCCCCGTTCGTGGACAGCCTGGTCGCCCTGGGCAGGCCCTCCGAGGTCGCCTTTCCCCCCGAGCTCCTGGAGCAAGGGTTGTCCCTGGCCCTGTCGGGGATCTCCAACACCGTCGCCATCCAGAGCAACACCGACTGGGTGTGGCCGGGATGGGTCCGCCGGCAGACCGATCCCGAAGCCCCGGAATTCGTTCCGACCGGGCTGAACCTCCTGACCACGAACCTCACCTCGCGGAATTGGACCTCGATCGGTCTGGACGGGTCCCCTCGGGAGGGGATGGTGGATCCTTCCGGGGCGCTCTGCCCGGAACCCTGGGGCTGGTCGATCGTTCCCTGGCTGGACGTCGAGGGCCGGTTGCTGTCGTCGTGGTCGGATCTCGACATCGTGCAGGACGTCGCGGCCGGATGCGGACCGGGCGTCCGCTCGCGCGTGGAGAGCTCCCCGTGGGAGTGGTCCTGGACCTGGGAAGCCTTGGAGGTCGAGGGAATCGAGGGGCTGATGTTGTCCCTCCGGCTCGATTTCGAAGGGGAGGTCCCCCTGGTCGGGGAGATCGGATTCGCCATCCGTCCCTGCAACACCTTGTCGATGGGCCAGATCAACCGGCTGGAGCACAAGGATCGGGTCTGGTCGGTGAACGGGCGGCCCCGCATCTTCCTTCCGGTCGAGCACGACCGTTTCCTGGTTTCGGATCGCCACCACGGGGATCCGCTCCGGGGGCTCGGAGCCGGACTCGCCGTGCGCACCCTGGTTTCCCGTTCCGGGATCGCCACGGCGCTTTCCGCTTGGCGATTCCGGCTGGAACCCGGCCAGTCGCTGGAACGGGAAGTGTTCCTCCCCCTGGACCCCCGGTCGGGCAGCGCTTCCCGATTGCGTCGGCTCGGAGCCCGCGGGATCGCACATGCGCGGGAACGGACCCGGCACCAGGAGTCGGAGCGTTCCCGGCAGGGGGTGCGCCTGCGCATGCCCGACCCTCGACTGCAGGAAGCCTTCGACGCCGTCCGGGGGCGGTTGCACGTCTTCGACGACCAGGATCGCTATTCCCCGGGGACCTTCCTGTACCACCACCACTGGTTTCGGGACGCGGCCTTCCTGGCCCTGGGGTTCGAGAACATGGGGTTGGGGAGGCGCACCGTCGAAAAGCTCGGGCTCCATCCGTCCCGCCAGACCAAGGACGGCTTCTACCGGAGCCAATCCGGTGAATGGGACTCCAACGGCCAGGCGCTGTGGACCGTCTGGCTCCATGTCTCCCGGGGAGGACGGCCCGAAGTCGCCGATCGGATCTGGGCTTCCCTGGTCGCCGGCGCCGATTGGATCGAACGCATGCGCAGGAGGTCCGGCGACGGCCACCATCCGCACCGCGGTCTCCTGCCGGCGGGTTTCTCGGCCGAGCATTTCGGTCCGAACGACCACTACCTGTGGGACAATTTCTGGTCCTTGGCGGGACTGCGCTCGGCGGCCCGACTGGCCGGGATCCTGGGGAGGAACCGCGACGCCGAACGCCTGCGCACCTGTTCCGAGGAATACGGCGCCGATCTCGCCGCCGCGATCCAGTGGAGTCGGGAACGTGCGGGGGGGGCGCTTCCCTGCTCCCCCTACCGGAGGATGGATGCGGCGGCGGTGGGGAACCTGGTGGCCGTCTCGCCCCTGGGAATCGCCTCTCCGGACGATCCATGGGTGGGGCCGACCCTGGAGCACCTCATGGACTCCTGCTTCCGCAAGGGATTGTTCTTCCATCCGATCGTCCATACCGGGCTGAACCCCTACCTGTCGGTCCAGGTGGCGCGCGTGCTGCTCGCCCGGGGCGACCGCAGGCACGAACGGGTGATGGAGGCCCTCCTCGACGCCGCGACTCCGACCTGGTGCTGGCCCGAGGCGATCCATCCCTCGACCGGAGGGGGATGCATGGGGGATGGCGACCACGGCTGGGCCGCGGCGGAGTTCCTTTCGCTGTGCCGGGACCGGATGGTCCGCGAGGACCCTGTGGGACTCCTCCTCCTCGACGGGGTGCCCCGGTCCTGGTTCTCCTCGGGGGAGCCCTTCGGGATCCAGGGCGCACCCACCGAATTCGGCACCCTCGACATCGAGGTCGTCCCCGAGGACGACCATGCGCGCGTGGAATGGCGCTGCGTCCGAGCCCCCCACCAGTCCGAGGGGCGTCTGTTCCTCTCCCTTCCCGCCAACGGTCCCTCCCGCCGGAGGATTCCCCTCGCCGGCCCTTCGGGACAGTTGCGCATCCTCCTCTCCGAACTTTCGCGAGGCGAACCATGAACGACAAATTCCGACAGACCGTGTCCGAGGAGCTGGAGAACCTCCTGCTTCGGGGACAGAGCCTCGTCCCGCAGGACGAACGCCTGCGCATCGACCTCCATTGCCACGACCTCCATTCCGATCGACCGGACGAACGGCTGGGAAGGATCCTCGGGATCCCCGAGACCTGGGTGACCACCGACGACCTGGTCCGTACCCTCCAAGGCAACGGGACCGATCTCCTCACGGTCACCAACCACAACGACGCGCGGACCTGCTGGAACCTCCTCGAGGCCGGTCGGGACGTGCTGGTGGGCGCAGAGTTCTCGTGCACGCTCCCCGATTTCGACGTCGGCGTCCACGTGCTGACCTACGGGTTCGATCCACGGCAGGAGGAGAGGCTGAAGCGCCTGCGCCGGGACGTCTACCGGTTCGTCGACTACTGCAACGAGCAGGATCTGGTCACGGTCCTCGCGCACCCCCTGCAGTTCCATTCCCCCAAGGGGCTTCCGCCGATGGAGGTGATGGATCGCCTAGGACTCCTCTTCGAGAGGTTCGAGGTGGTCAACGGGCAGCGCGACGCCTGGCAGAACGTCCTGACCGCCACCTGGGTGGAGGGGATGGACGAGGAGGAGATCCGCGCCATGGCCAGGCGGGTGCGGCAGAGCCCGGATCTGTTCGTCCGCCACCCCTGGCGCAAGGCCATGACCGGGGGCTCCGACGACCACATGGCGATGTTCGCCGGGAGCACGGGGACCATGCTGCGCATCCCGGAGCTCGCCCAGGCGCGTCGCGATGGACGGAAATTGTCGGCATTGGCCCTGGAGGCCCTGAGGCGAGGGGACTGCGCACCCTACGGCGGGACCAACCAGGAGGAGAAGCTGGCCGCGGCCCTCCTGGACTACTTCTGCCAGGTGGTGCTCCACATGGAGGATCCGGGGCTGGTGCGCATGCTGCTCCACAAGGGCGAGCCCTCCGAGAAGGCCCTGGCCCTGGCGGTCGCCAACGGAGTCTTCGAGCTGCGCCGGCACAAGACGACCATGGGATTCCTGAAGATCGTCCACCAGGCCTTCGCCGGGAAGGCGCCGGGACTGGGCGCGAGATTGGCCACCTCCCGGGACTTCCGACCGCTCCTGGATCGCCTGTCGGACATCGCCCGCGCGCGCCGCGAGGGTTCGAGGGAGCTCGTGGACGTCGTCGACACGGCCCTGCCCGCGATCTTCCGCCATCTCGGGGAACTCCTGGCCCGTCGGGTCCAGGACAAGAGCGAGCGCATTGAAGGTTTCCTCTCCGGGCTGCGGGATTCCTCCGCCAGCCCGGCGCGGCGCCTGGAGCTTCCCTCGGATCTTCGTCGGCTCTTCGGTGGAGGGGCGCGACGCCAGCCCGAAGCGCTCCCCGGTCTGGGCAAGCTGGTCGACGGCCTGCCGTACCCGCTCCTGTCGGCCCTGGTGGTCGGAGGCGCCTCCTACGCCGCCACCCGCGTGCTCAACGAGAAGCGCCCCTTCCTGGACGCGTTCGCCGAGCGTCTCGGGAAACACCGCCACCCGCACCGCGCGTTGTGGCTCACCGACACCTTCGGCGATCGCAACGGCGTTTCCTCGGCGCTGGCCAGCCTCCTGGCCGAGATCCGCGAGCGCAACCTGCCCATCGACCTCTGCGTGGTGTCCGACACCCTCGTCGAGGAGGACCACCTGCGAGTCCTCCGTCCCATCGCCACCTTCACCCTCGCCGCGCATTCCCAGCCCATCCGGGTCCCCGATCTCCTGGAGGCTCGCAAGCTGTTCTCGACGGGCGCCTACGATCGCCTGGTCTGCTCGACGGAGGGACCGATGGGGCTGGTCGCCCTGTTCCTGAAGAACGCCTTCGAAGTGCCCGCGTGGTTCTTCGTCCACACCGATTGGATGGATTTCGCCCGCACCACCCTGGGCTGGGATCGGGCGGCGATGTCCCGCCTGCGTCGTCTGCTCCGCGCCTTCTACTCCTCCTTCGACGGCCTGTTCGTGCTGAATTCCCAGATGCGCGACTGGTTCGTCGGGCCCCAGATGAACATGGCATCCGATCGCGTCCATGCCACCGCGCACTGGGTGGAAGACGGATTCCGTCCAAGCCCCGACCGGTCGAGGAAGCTCCTCGGCGGGGTCCCCGACGACGTCCCCGTCCTCCTGTTCGCGGGAAGGGTCTCCGACGAGAAGGGGGTGGGGGACCTCCCCGCGATCCTGCGAAGGGTCCGCCAGACCCATCCCGGGGCGCGCCTGGCCATCGCCGGCACGGGCCCCGCGTTGGAGCGCCTCCTCAAGGAGATCCCCGACGCCATCTCCCTGGGCTGGTGCGACCAGGCGAAACTGGTGGAGGCCTATTCGGCGGCCGATTTCCTCGTCCTTCCCTCGCGCTTCGACACCTTCGGGTGCGTGGTCCTGGAGGCCATGGCCTGCGGTCTGCCGGTCGCGGCCTACGCGACCAAGGGGCCGCGGGACATCGTGCAACCCGGGGCTTCCGGGATTCTCGCCGACTCCGCCGCCGAGCTGGGTTCGAGGATCGCCGATGCCCTGTCCGACCCGCGTCGCCACGCGATGCTTCGGCTGGGGGCCCTGGAACGCGTGGAATCCTACCAGGCCGAACCCATCCTGCGCGCGCTGCTGGCCGACCTGGGACTGGGGGAGCAGCCCATGCGCAAACGCCCGCGCCCGGCCGCCCCCGATGCGGGATTGCTCACCGGGCTTCTCGATCTGGTCCAAGGGGCCTGAATCCGGTCCTGGCCGTTCCGGTCCCCGGGGAACGGCCTCGAGCCGGAGGAGAAGGGTCGCCTTCTCCCCAAACCCGAAAAGGGAAAGCCCCCGCTCCCCGGTTCCGGGGGGCGGAGGGCTTCGAAACGGGATCGACAGGAGTTCCGGGCGATCGCCGAGGAAAACCTCCCTCCTTCCGCGAAGGAGGGAGGCGGGAGCATCAGTTCTCTTCCAGGTGCCATCCGCTTTCGCCGTGGTCGGCGTAGTCCATGCCCGAGATCTCGTTCTCCAGGGTGGGACGCAGGCCGAGGATCCACTTGGTGGCGACGACGCAGACGATGGTTCCGACCACCGAAACGGCGATCACGATGCCCATCGCGGAAAGTTGCCCCAGCACCAGCCGGAGGCCCAGGTGGCCGCCGAGGTTGGTCTCGAGGTTGGGATTGATGGCGACGGAGGCGAACACGGCGGTGAGCAGGGTGCCCACCGTTCCGGCGACCCCGTGGACGCCGAAGGTGTCGAGGGCGTCGTCGTACTTCAGCCAGTGCTTGACGCGCATCGACATGAAGAAGGATGCGCCCGTGGCGACCACGCCGATGGCCAGGGAAGCCCCGCCGCTGACGAATCCCGCACCCGGAGTGATGGCGACCAGGCCCGCGACGATGCCGGAGCAGAAGCCCAGGACGGTGGGCTTCCCGTGGAGGATCCATTCCAGCACGGGCCAGACCAGGCTGGAGACGGCTGCGGCGAGGGTCGTGGCCACGAAGGCGTTGGAGGCGACCCCGTCGGCTCCCAGGGCCGAGCCCACGTTGAACCCGTACCAACCCACCCACAGGAGGCCCGCGCCGGTCATGGCCAGGACCATCGAATGCGGAGGCATGGCATCCTTGCCGAACCCTTTGCGAGGCCCGAGGATGAGCACCAGCGTCAGTGCCGACCAGCCCGAAGCCATCTCGACGGCGAATCCGCCCGCGAAATCGAGGGCTTTGATGGGGGCCGATGCGTTCCACACCCCGTTGAAGAGGCCGTCGGCACCCCAGGCCATGTGGGCGATGGGGATGTAGACGAGGAACAACCACAAGCTGCTGATGAGGATCATGGCGCGGAAGGTGATGCGTTCGGCGGCGGCCCCCACCAGCAGGGCGGGGGTGATGATCGCGAACATGAGCTCGAACATGGCGAAGATGTTGTGGCTCACCCAGGTGGAATAGGTGGGATTGGGGGCGGCGTCCACGCCCTGGAAGAAGGCGTATTCCAATCCCCCCAGGAAGTAGTTCCCCGGGGCGAAGGTCAGGCTGTAGCCGATGGTCCACCAGAGGATGGTGATCACTCCGGCGATCCCCATGCACTGGGCCAGGATGGAAAGCACGTTCTTGCCGCGCACCAGTCCGCCGAAGAACAGCGTCAATCCGGGCAGGGTCATGAACAGGACCAGGGCGGCCGAAACCATGAGCCAGGTGTTGTGCCCGGGGCCTGGCGCGAACACGCGGCTGGTGGCGTCGTTTCCGCGCGGGGCGTTGTTGATGTAGGCCTCGAGATCGGCGATCCGCTGGAGCACCGCCGAATCGACCAGGACCATTCCCGAAGGAACGGCCGGCGCAGGTTCGCTCAAGGTGGGGGCGACCGGGCTGGCAGCGGAGTCGGTGTTGAGGTGGGTGGGCGTCGCCGAGGCGCTTCCCGCGAACAAAAACAAGCTGAGCGTCAGGCCCCCCAGGGCCCGGCGCAGAAGTCCGGACATGTGCGCTTCCTTCGATGTCGTCAGTGACAAAACGTCACGACGCTGTCAATAATAAGCAAAAAATGAGCCAGAGTGGCAAAATTGATGGAATCGCCGGTCTTGAATTGGCGAGTCCCTCAATTGTCGCCGGTTTGGCAAAAACTGTCGATTTTGGCGGTGGGGACGGAGCGCATCCGGAAGTCGCTCCGAGGCCGGAATCGTTCCCAGCCTTCTCCTGTCGGCGGATGTCGCTATTTTGGCGGACCCTCCCGGATCTCCCGGGAACCGTCGGAGTCTTTCCCGGCGGCTGTCGCGACCACTCCCAGGCCGAACACTTCCATGCACGATGCTTTGATCCTCTCGCCCCTCTGGGCACTTCCCTTCGCGGGGCTGCTCCTTTCGATCGCGGTCCTGCCTTTGGCCGCCCCCCATTTCTGGGAGCACCATCTGGGCAAGGTCGCGGCCGGTTGGGCGGTGGCCTTCTGGTTCCCGTTCGCCAGTTTCGTGGACGGGCCGACCGCGTTCTCTTCGCTCCTGCACACCTTCCTCCTGGACTACGTGCCCTTCCTGAGCCTGGTCTTCGGGCTCTACGTGGCGGCGGGAGGCGTTCTCGTGGGAGGCTCCCTGGCGGGCACCCCGGCACGTTCCACGACGCTCCTGGTCGTCGGGGCGTTCCTGGCCAGCGTGGTCGGCACCACCGGAGCGAGCATGGTCCTGATCCGGCCGTTGGTGCGCGGTCTCTTCGCGCGCAAGTACAAGGCGCACAGCGTCGTGTTCTTCATCTTCATGGTCTCCAACATCGGAGGCTCCCTGACCCCCATCGGCGACCCACCGCTCTTCCTGGGATTCCTCAAGGGGGTGCCGTTCTTCTGGACCATGAAACTCGCCGGGCCGATGGCGATCTCCATCGGTTTCCTGGCGACGCTGCACTTCCTCCTGGATTCCTGGTTGTGGAAAAAGGAATGCCGGCTGGCCGGGGGGGAGATCGACGTCGGGCGCGACCGCTTCCACTTGCGGGGAGGATGGAACCTCCTCATCCTCGCGGGGATCGTCACCGCCGTGATCCTCTCCGGGGTCTTCGGGCACGTCCATGCCGGTCTCACCCTGATGGAGCCGTCGGCCAAGGCTCCCCACGGGTTGCATCTTCCCTGGGTGGGAATCGCCCGGGATGCCGCCATCCTCTCCTTGGCTTGGCTTTCCTGGCGCATCACCTCCCGGGAGATCCGCCAAGCCAACAACTTCACATGGGGGCCCGTGGACGAGGTCGCCAAGCTCTTCGGTGGAATCTTCGTGTGCCTCATCCCCATCCTGCTGATCCTCCACCAGGGGCAGGACGGGTCCTTCGGATGGCTCCTGGCGGCGGTCCGCGACCCGGCCCATTTCTTCTGGATCACCGGAGCCCTGTCGAGCTTCCTCGACAACGCCCCCACCTACCTCCTGTTCTTCGCCGCGGCCGGAGGCGATCCCCAGGTGCTCACCACCACGGGGGCGGTGACGCTCATGGCCATCAGCGCCGGGGCGGTGTTCATGGGAGCCAACAGCTACATCGGGAACGCTCCCAACTTCCTCGTGCGCAACATCGCCGAGGAGAATGGCGTCCGGATGCCGAGCTTCTTCGGATACCTGGGCTGGTCGGCCTGCATCCTGCTTCCCTTGTTCGTCGGACTGACCTGGCTGTTCTTCTGAGCTCCGCCAAGCCTGCCCGGGAGATCCCGGCAGGTCGCCTTCGCGTCGGTGGTCCTCCCGCCTGCGCCAGGCCTTCGGGTCGGAAGGCGTTTTCCGTCAGTCCGTGAGCAGGCTCCGGGGGAGGATCTGGGTGCGTCGCGTGTTGCGGGGTTCTTCCGGAAGCGCGCTCGAGGTCGCCCCACCCGCCAGCAATCGACCGGCCTCCTCGGGAGGAAGAGGTTTGGCGATCAGGTAGCCTTGGACGTACTGGCAATCGAAGCTGCGCAGGGCTTCCAGCTGCATGGTCGTCTCGACGCCTTCGGCGACCACCTCCATGCCCAGGTCGCGGGACAGGTCGCACACGGCGCGCACCACCGCTTCGGTGCGGGCGTCGTGTCCCAGGCGCATCACGAACGATCGATCGATCTTGAGGATGTCCAGGGGGAGGCGGGTCAGATAGGAGAGGCTGGAGAAGCCGGTTCCGAAATCGTCCAGCGACAGCAGCAATCCCAGCGACTTCAGGCGCGACAACACGCCGCGGGCCTGCTCGGGATCTTCCATGACCGCCGATTCCGTGATTTCCAGGTGCAGCAGCCGAGGCGGCATCCCGGTGCGGTCGAGGATCTTCTCGATCCGCTCGAAGAGGTCGGGCTGCAGGAATTGGCGCACGGAGAGGTTCACCGAAAGAGTGACCCCGGAGGAGCGGCCCCCGTGTTCCTTCCGCCACAGCCCGGACTGCCGGCACGACTCGGACAACACCCATTCCCCGATGGGGCGGATCAATCCGTTCTCCTCGGCGACGGGAATGAACATTCCCGGCATCACCATGCCGCGCGTGGGATGGATCCAGCGCACCAGGGATTCGAACCCGTGCAGCGCTCCGGTGTCCAGTCGCACCAGGGGTTGGTAGTGCATCAGGAAGTCGCCGTTCTCCACCGCCTGGTGGAGGTCGTGCTCCAGGCGATAGGAGCGCACGAGAAGGTCCCGGTCCGAGGGGGAGAAGGAGCTGCAGCGGGCGGTCCCGGTGTTCTTGGCCTTGGCCAGGGCCGCGCGGGCGTTCTGGAGGTGTTCCTCGGCGGAGATGGGGTGGCCGTCGTCGCTGAGGGCCACACCGGCGCTGGCCGTGGTGATGATCTCCTCCCCTTCCACCAGCATCGGGCGGGACAGGGCGGCGATCAACCGCTGCGCCAGGGATTCCGCTTCCTCCTCGGAATCGATGGGGTCGAGAAGCAGCGCGAACTCGTTGGTGGAGAGTCGGGAGGCCGTGTCTCCGGGCCGCAGGCAGTGGAGCAGCCGCTGCGCCACCAGCGAGAGGAACGATTCGTACACGTGGGGCGAATAGGATTCCGAAATGGTGGTCCATCGATCCAGCGACAGCGCCACCACGGCGAATCCGCCATCGTCGCGATCGGCTTGGATCGCACGTCGGTGCAATCGATCCAGGAACAGGGCCTGGGAGGGAAGGCCCGTGGGACCGTCGTACATGGAGCGGCGCAGAAGCTGTTCTTCCACCCGCTTGCGCTCCACGATGCTGGCCACCAGGGAGCAGAGGATGGCCGCGAGCTCCTGCTTGGCGACGTCGATGGGCATTCCCGAGGAGGCCGTGTCGTTGAAGAGCAGCCCGATGGGACCACGGACGGACCGGATCGGGGTCAGGGCCAACCAGCCACGGCGGACCATGCGGGAACCGCCGTCCTCGGAGGCCATCAGGGGGGCGTCTTCGATCACCAACCACCGGGCGCAGCCTTCGTCCATGAGATGGTGCGCCTTCTCCTCCGGCTCGCCCTTGGCGTAGGAGTAGTGACGCTCATCGGTGGTGCGTCCATCGAGGTCGGTGCCCCAGGTGCCGTTCATCACCCGGCCCGAGTCGTCCTCCACGTACAGGGCCACGCGTTCCAGACCGATGCGATCCCGGGCGATTTCGACCGCGCGTCGCAGGAGGGTGTCGATGTCCGGGGCGCCGACCAGTTCGTCGGCCGCCGACAGCAGTTCCACCAGGTCCGAAGAACGGTCTTCGTACCTGAAGGAGAGTTTGCGCCCATGTTCCAGCCAGTCGGAGCGACGGACGCCGATGTCCGTCCTCGAATGTGATCCCATCCTATAAGAATCCGAAACCTTCGTGTGTTCCACAAGGCGTTCTTGGAGAATCGGGCATTCCGGCAGCGCAGAAGAGGCTGCGGAGGAGCCATGGAGGGGCGGGAAGGGTAAAGGTGGAAAAATGGGTCCAGATATTATCATTCTCGGAAATGCCCATCGGGGGTTTGCAGGACGCGATCCCGGATTCGGGGAGGCACAGGAGATTTGTCGTGATCAGCTACAAGGAACTCGGGTTGGTGAACACCCGTGAGATGTTCAAGAAGGCCATGGAAGGCAAGTACGCCGTTCCCGCCTACAACTTCAACAACATGGAGCAGCTCCAGGCCATCGTGAACGCCTGCGGCAAATCGGGCTCCCCGGTCATCCTCCAGGTCTCCTCGGGTGCCCGCAAGTACGCCGACAGCACCCTCCTGCGCTACCTCGGCCAGGGTGCCGTGGCCATGGCTCGCGAGGCAGGTTACCAGATCCCCATCGCCCTGCACCTGGACCATGGCGACACCTTCGAGCTGTGCAAGTCCTGCATCGACTCCGGGTTCTCCTCGGTCATGATCGACGGATCCCACCACTCCTACGAGGAAAACGTCGAGCTCACCGCCAAGGTGGTCGAGTACGCCCACAAGTACGACGTCACCGTCGAGGGCGAACTCGGTGTGCTGGCCGGCATCGAGGACGACGTCTCCGCCGCCGAGCACGTGTACACCCAGCCCGAGCAGGTCGAAGATTTCGTGAAGAAGACCGGGGTCGACTCCCTGGCCATCTCCATCGGCACCAGCCACGGCGCCTTCAAGTTCAAGCCCGAACAGTGCACCCTCAACGAGCAGGGCGTCCTGGTTCCCCCGGCCCTGCGGTTCGACATCCTCGAAGAGATCGAAAAGCGCATCCCCGGCTTCGCGATCGTCCTGCACGGGGCATCGTCGGTGATCCCGGCCTACGTGGCCATGATCAACCAGTACGGTGGCCAGCTCGACGCCGCGGTGGGCATTCCCGCCGAGCAGCTGCGCAAGGCCGCGTCTTCGGCCGTTTGCAAAATCAATGTCGACTCCGACGGTCGCCTGGTCTTCACGGCCAAGATCCGCGAGACCTTCGCCAAGAATCCGGCCGAATTCGATCCGCGCAAGTACCTCGGGCCCGCCCGCGAGGAGCTCGTGACCATGATCATGGACAAGAACGCCACCGTTCTGGGATCGGCGAACCGCTACTGATCCATCGACCCTTGACTGGACGGAGAGTGGGGCGTAGATTTCCTCTCCCGTCCAGTTCTGGACCGGGTACCCGGGCAATTAGCTCAGCTGGTTAGAGCGCGCCGTTCACATCGGCGAGGTCACAGGTTCAAGTCCTGTATTGCCCACTCGAAAAGGCCGGAACCGATCCCAAGGTTCCGGCCTTTTTGTTTGCTCGAAATTCCGACTAGAGGTCCGATCGAGCCTGCGGGCTTCCTGCGCTCGCGCGGGACGGAGGCCCTCCCGCCTGCGCTCCCGATTCCCTTCAAATCGGCAACGGCAGCGCGATGAAGAGGGTCGTCGACAGCCGCTTCACGTTGTCCACATAGGTGGCTCGGGTACGAATTCCTGCCAAAAGCGCGGCCCAACCTTCCACGACCGTCCCCACTTCTCCGTCCCTCCAGGTGCCACCCGCGCCGATGCCGAGGATCCCGAACAGGGTCGCGGCCTTCGGGACCAGATCGACGGAAATCGCTCCGTCGTCGCGATAGACGCCCAGCCCGATTCCGGTGGTGAACATGGGAGTCCAGACAAGGTGGGCGGACAGGTTCAGACCTGCAACCAACGTTCCGGGTTCTTCACTGGACACGGGGTCCTTCAGGGGCGGGGAGAAATGGGAGCGTCGTTTGGTCCACCCGATCTGCGGGGTCAGGGTGAGGAAACTTTCCCCTCCGGAGGAGGAGCCGGACCCGAACGGCATGATGCCTCGCCCGTGGCTGGGAGGGGGGGTGGGAGCACGACCTTCCGGGGCTCCCTCCGTGGTGGCCCCGGCCAAGCAGGGAAGGAGGAAAAAAAGGAACAAGATGCGGGAGACCATCGGGGAACCTCATCCGGGGAAGAGAAGGGGCGGGGGGAGTGGGTACGCACGCGGGGAGGGTGTTTCCACGTTCCAACGGAAAAATAGGGCGCGAAAGACCCCGCTCTCGTCGCGGGTGCAAAAAGAGCAGAGGTCCTCCGGTCGGGTTTCGCTCCGGTCTCAGGCCAGGAGGCGCTCGGCCTGGTCGGCGAGGTGGGCCCGATCGAGATGGTCGGGCACGAGGTCCGACAACGCCAACCGCCATGCCAGCAGCCCCTTGTCGAGACCGGCCGGCGAGCGCAGGAAGTGTTTGGCGAGTTCGATGCGCCCCTCCAGGAAGTCGCCTTCCCATTCGGGCGAAGCGGCATCGAGGAGGTCCGAGGCCACGCGGGCCATCGCCAGGAGTTGGGCCCCTTCCACCACTTGGGCGAACCAGGTCGAGAAGGTCCGGGCCCAGGCCTGCACCAGTTCCTGTCGCCGCAGGGAGCGCGCCTTTTCGTCCCCCGCCAGGGAGGGGTCCCGTCCCAGGAGTTCGTTCCACAGGACCGAACTTTCCGGAGTCGCTTCCACGAGGACGTTGCGGAATTCCATCAAGGCGGCGATCGCCTGCTGCAGCAGGGCAGCCGAGGAGGCCAATCGAGGGTGCTCGCCGTTTTGGGTGGCGATGCCTCCCAGTTCCGCCATGAGTCGGTTCCAGACCACACGCCCCCGGGAGTCGGTGTTCCGGGGCCCGATCTGGCGCAGGACGGTGTTCAGGGCCTGGATGTCGTTGGTCCCCTCCCAGATGCAAAGGATCTGGGAGTCCCGCAGCCGTTGCGACACCGGGGTCTCGTCCATGTACCCGATGCCGCCGTAGGCGTTCATGCCTTCGTTCAGGGTGCGGATGTTGTCGTCGGTGACCTGCGCCTTCACCAGCGAGGTGAGGATCATCGCGTAGGTCTCCTCGTCGCGCTCGGCCTGGTGCAGGGCCGCCTCGCCTTCGAGGAGGGGTTCCCAGCGGGGGTGGATCCCGGCCATCCTGGCCGACACCTGTCGGAGCCGCTCCTCCACGTCGGCCAGGTGCTTCTCGTTGAGTGCCGTGCCGTCCGGATCCGGGGCGAGGGCCTTGCGCGCGGCGATCCCCTTGGCGCGTCGGTTGCGCAGGTCGCTCCGTTCCGCTTCCAGTCTCGCCAATTCCTCGCGTTCCGAGGAGCCCAGTCCGAGGGCGCTCCGTTCCGATTCGATCCCGGCCAGTCCTTCGGCGAGCTCCTGGTGCGACCGGTCGCGGATCTGGGCCAGCCGGAGGGTCATCAATCGACCCCCGAGGGTGCGCGCGAACATGTCCAGGAGGATCTTGCGCTGGGAGGGGTGGCGAAAGATCGGGCTGGGAGCCCGACTCCCGGCGGCGGCGTCGCGCAAGGCGGTGCCCTGCTCGCGCTGGAGGTTGTATTCCAGAACGTCCAGGCAGGTCGCCATCGATTGTCCGCGGGCGGCGGTCCCAGTCTCGTGGCGCATGTAGTTCATGAAGAAGAACATCGCCTTCATTCCGGAGGGGCGACGGATCTCCTCCTCCACGCTCGGGGCGATCAGCCACCCTTCCGCATCCTCGAATTTCAGCGTCACCGTGGGGCTGGTGGTCATCCCGTGCTTGTGCTCGAGGCCCTGGGTGACCACGTGGTTGAACTCCCCGCGGACGCCCTCCTCGTCCACCTGGAATTTGGGAACCAGGAACAGGGAGATCGCCCCGGTCCCCTTCTGGGAGACCCCCTGGATGCGCGCCAGGACGATGTGCATGAAGTTCTCCGCCATGTCGTGGTCGCCGCTGGTGATGAACACCTTCGTGCCGCGAAGTCGGAACTTGTCGGTTCCCTCGATGCGCTCGGCGACGGTCGCGACGGCTCCGAGATCCGATCCCGCCTGGGCTTCGGTGAGGCACATGGTTCCCTGGAACCGTCCGTCGTGGAGCCCGGGGAGGATGACCTCCTTCATCCACTCGTTCCCGAAGGTCCGCAGGATGAGGCTCGCCCCCATGGTGAGCTCGAAGCAGGTCCCCATGGCGACGGAGCCGCCGTTGACGATTTCCGACACGAGGTCGAGGAATCCGTGCGACAGCCCCATGCCGCCGTGGATCCGGGGGAGCGCGAACTTCCCCAGGCCCGACCGGTAGTACTCCTGGAAGGCGTCCTTCAGTCGCGGCGGGGCGGTGACGGCCCGTTCGCGGTGCTCCTCCCCCGGGTGCATCCGGCAATGGCGGCGTTCGGCGTCGCGCTTTCCCTGGTTCAGTCGCGTCTCCGCGAACCTCCCGGCCTTGCGCAGCAGGGCGGAGAGCTTCTCGCGGTTCCACGCCGGATCGAGTCGGTGCATCCCGAAGACCTCGAAGGCATCGAATTCCAGGGAGCGGAAGTCCACCCGCAGGGGCTGGTCCGACAAGGGCTCCTCGGGCTCGGCGGGCACCGCGACGGAGGTGGGTGCGCTCGCCGCCGGGGCGTTCCTGGATTCGAGGAGGGATTTCTGCTGCGCGTCCAGGAGGTCGAACAGACCGGTCCGCACCGCCTTCAGGAAGGCGAGACCGTCCCCGACGACCGGACGATCGACGCGCGAGAGGATGGGGGCGCCGGGATCGGTGTTGACCGCGAGGATGGTGCGGGCATCGCGGATCCCCGCCCAATGCTGGGGGGCTCCGCTGGCACCGACCGAGAGGAGGAGCCGTGGAGCCACGGAAACCCCCGACACGCCGATCTGGCTCCTGCGGGGCAGCGTTCCGGCGTCGGTCACCACGCGGGTTCCGCCCAGGGCCATGGGGACTCCCAGCAGCTCTGCGCAGGCGACGATCTTGCGTGCTTCGAGGGCGCCCTTGCGACCCACGCCGTCGCCGATGGCCAGGACGGCCGGCGCGCGTGACAGGTCGGTTTCCGTCCCGACGGGGTCCGCTTCCCACGCGGACTCCACGAGTTCGGTCGGCCGGAGAAGGGTGTCGGAGGCGGAGCATTCCACGGGGCGGGGTAATGGCGCGCCCGGCACGGCGGAGACCAGGGCGAGGAACGGGGTTCCATCGGCCCAGGCGACGGTGCGCAGGAATTGACCGGAATGGGTCTCCTCCTCGGCGTGCCAGGTTCCGTCTTCCAGGCGAAGGTCGCGGACCCGGTCGGCGACGATCCCTCCTGCTCGTACGACCAGCGACACCAGCGCATCCAGGAGGGGGGAGCCGACGGGAGCGATCCACCCGACCCGGGCGGGGTCGGAGAGGGAAGAGAGGGCCTGGAGGGATTCCCGGGTACTGGGAACGCCGGCTTCGAGACGGATGCGGTGGAGATGCCGGATGCCCCCGTCCCGACCCAGGTCCGAGGCGATCGGGAAATCCGCACCGGGACCGACGAAGGCGGCCATTTCCACGCACGGCGATGCCGAGGACGCCCAGCGACCCATCTCCATGGCCTTGGAGAACTCGGAAGGGGTGGCGACGAGGATCAGTTTTTCCATGGAGGGGAGGTCCTTCAATTTCCGCAGGCGAGGATGTGCTGGATCGCTTCGGCGACGACCTTCTCGTCGAGCGTGGCGAGGGCACCGGGCTCCCGCTCCCGGGGCTTCCGGGAGGGGGGGAGGGCGGCAGGCGTCGGCGACCAGGGATCGAGTTCGCGAGCTGGTTCGGATTCGAGGGCTTCGAGTCTGTCCCAGTCGTCGGAGGGGTCCCGACCCATGGGGGCGGATTCGTGGGCGACGACCACCAAGGGACGCGGAGCCGACACGGTCCGAACCCCGTCCTCTTCGCGCACCCGGACTTGGATGCGGCCATCCGGGGTGACCTCCAGGGAGAGGGCGCCCCGGACCAGGTTCCAGCCCAACTCGGCCGCCAGATACCCGGGAAGCAGGCGGTGGCCGGTATCCTGTTCGCTCTCTCCCAGGAGCAGAAGATCGACGGAGTCGGGACGGGAGTCCATCCAGCTCGCGATGGCTCGGGCCGACTCCTTTTCGTCGCAGGGGACCGCCGAGGGCGGTTCGTACACGACCTCGGCACCTCGCACCCGGATCCGGGCCCGCTCCGTGGCGGCCAGTGGAGTCGGCGACAACGCTTCCCAGGCGATGCCGGAGCTCGCCGCCAGGCTCATGGCGCGGACGTCCCCTTCGTTTTCGGCGAGGGGAATCCGATCGGCCAGGACCCGGCCTTCCTCCAATTGGAGGGACCCGAGGAAACGAGGGTCGAGGCATCGACGGACGATGGTCAGGGCGGTCATGGATCCACTCCTCAATTGAACCGGTACCGGATGCCGCGGTTGCGGTGCCCATCCTTGCCGGGGAGATTGTTCGGGGGAAGGAACAGGAGGTTCCCCCAGGGGCAGGCGCTCTCGCAGTTTCCGCATTCGAGGCATCCCAGGGAGTCGACCATCCGCCAACGATTGCCCGCCCCGCGTAGGCGGTTCCACTCCTCCCGCTCCGCCGGGGCGCGGTCGAGGACGGGAACACCCGAGGCGTCGGTGGCCACGGCCGGGCAGGGATCGGAGAGGCGGCACGCCTCGCTGGCGCACGAGAGGCATCTCGAAGGATCGAGGACGACGATTTCCGGTTGACCTTCCGGCTCGGCGTTCAAACCGATCCAATCGGACAGCGGGCGCGGCGCGATCCCCCGGGAATCGGTCCGGACCCGTCTCCCCAGGAGGGAGCCCACCTTCGAGGCCAGGGCGAAGGTGCGCGGTTCGGAAAGCAGCGAGTGCGCCCTTCGGAACATCCATCCGTCCAGTCGCCCCGCGATCCAGGATTCCTCCAGGTCCCGCCTCCAGGTCCCCGTGTCGAGGATCGATTCGCCGGCCTGGATTCCCTTTCCGACCAGGAGGGCTCCGAGCCGCCCCGATGCCATGGCCGTGTTCACCCCGTGCTTGCGCAGGAAGTCCACCAGGCCCAGCGCGTCGCCCAGGGGAAGGTATCCCGGATGGCTCCATGTCGGCATGTGCCGGAAGTGGAGCTCGGGCAGGCGGCAGGCCGACCACTCCACGGGCTCGGCCCCGTCGAGGAGGTCCCTCAGGACGGGGTGGGAGATGCATTCGTTGAACACCTCGTGTGGAGACAGATTCTGGCTTGCGCCCCAGGAGGTGTCGTAGAGGACCGAGATGTGGATGGATTTCCGGCCAGGATACACCGCCACCATTCCCGGCAGGTGGGGGATGCGGGAGGAGAAGCCTCCGACGAATTCGCGGACGCACCCTTCGCCGTCGTCCTTCAGGCCGAACCTGTCGAGGATGACCTGGGAAGGGAGGTTCGCGACCAGCTTGACTCCGAAGAAGAAATCCTTGGCGTCGTTGGTGAGCGGACGGACGGCCAGGTCGCGCGAGAAGAGGGCGCCAGCGCCGCTGCCATCGACCACCACGCGCGCGAACATGCGTTGACCCGACGTGGTCTGGACCCCCGCCACGCGTCCGGAAGTGTCCAGAAGCAGCTTGTCGACGGTGGTCCCGAACCGGATCCGGAACGCTCCTTCCGCCTTCCTGGATTCGAGTCGGTTCCACATCCAGGGGTAGAGCGACGACTTGGGGGTCATCAATCCCGGGGTGCGGTTGCGCAACAGGATCGATGGATCCAGCCCCGGGATGTGGAAGCGTTCCCCCCGAGGCCCCAGGACCTGCAATTGATCCTGGTGTCTGGGAATGGTGCGTTCCCGAGGGCAGTCGGAGAAGAAGTCGGGATCCTCGGGGAAGATCGTGGGATCGTCCGGCCAGAACGCCCCGCCGTACACGGAGCGGATCCCCGGCGATTCTCCGCATTCCAGGACCAGAACGGGTGGGCGTGCGGGATCCGACCGGAGCGAGCGGCTTTCCACCAAGGTCTTCACGAACCCGAAGGACGCAGGGCCGGCTCCGATGACCAGGACCCCATGCGGATCGCCGCCTCGCCATTCCTCCTCGGTGACCAGGGCGAAACGCCTGGAATCGATGTCCTTG
Organism: Fibrobacteria bacterium; assembly: GCA_020633825.1. Classification (GTDB taxonomy): domain Bacteria; phylum Fibrobacterota; class Fibrobacteria; order UBA5070; family UBA5070; genus UBA5070. The sequence goes on from JACKCV010000002.1 coordinate 222,150, forward strand.
GAAGTCAACGGTCGGAGAGCGGCGGTGGCCAGCAAGGATTGGAAGGTGCTGAGCCTGGGCTTCGGGGCGTGGGGAAGGCCTGGAGGATCAACCTGGGAAATGACGAACTCCTGGAGGCGCGGTGGGATGGGTTCTTGTTTCGAGGGAGAGGGACGAATTTCCGGATCATGGATTTTCGAGTCCGGTAAAGGGTATCACCTTCTCCGCATCTGGTCCACGATGGACCCGCGAAAATTTTCCATGGGGGGGGCTGGATTCCGATTCGAGGGAAGAGGCAGGGAGAGGGATTGAGAGAAAATCGCATCGAAAGCCCTTGCCGGAATGCGTCGAAAAGGTGATCTTTTAATCCAGAAGGATAGAGTGTGAGAATCGATCTCTATTGACTCGTCCGGCGGAGGAATCCATGCTCGATCACGGTCTTCACCATCTGTCCACGGCATCGAACCTGTCGCGTCTGGGCAAGGGGGATCGTGCCGTGGTTCGTTCCGTGGGAGGTCATCCCGACCTTCGAAGCCGCCTTCAGGAAATGGGATTCACGCCCGGTTGCTCCGTTCGACTGGTGGCCCGGGCGGCCTTTGGCGGTCCTCTGGCCTTCCAGGTGCGGGGAACCCTGGTCGCCCTTCGGCGGGCCGACGCCGCCTGCATCGAAGTCTGATTCCTTCCTCGAAAAACCCGATTCCTGGAGCGATTTCGGCCGGGCTCTTGTCGCGGGATCGATAAAGAACCATTTTGGTACGGTATGAAGGTTCAACGCACCGATCCGACGCCAAATCCAGACGCACTCAAGTTCGTTCTCGACGGCCAGCTGGTGACAGCGGGGTCGCGATCCTTCCGGGATCGTCTCCTGTGCGAAGACCCGGTCGCGAAATCCCTGTTCGAAATCGAGGAGGTCGTCTCCATCTTCTTCGTGTCCAACGTGGCCACCGTCACCAAGGATCCGTTCGCGGATTGGTCGATGGTCGCACCCCGGATCGTCCAAGCCCTCGAGGCCCACGAAGCTCCTGTGGGAGCGGCACCGGCCCGAGTCTCCGCCCCGAGTTCCCCCGTTTTGCAGGAAGGGGATTTCCAGACCGACACCGGGTTCTTCGAGAGGTCCTACGAGGAGAAGATGGCCTTCGTGAATTCCATCTTCGACGAGGCGGTGCGCCCGGGGCTCGCCTCCGATGGCGGGGGATTGCTCCTGGTGGAGATCGTGGAGAAGACGGTGCGCATCGAATACCAGGGGGCTTGCGGATCCTGTCCCAGCTCCACCAGCGGGACCTTGTTCTTCATCGAGAACATCCTGAGATCGCGAGTGCATCCGGAGCTCATCGTCGAGCTGATCTGAGACGGGTTTTCCTTCCCGGAAAGGATCTTCGTCACGCCTCCCCTTCGTCGGGAGGCGTGTTTTTTTTTGCTACACCCAGGAAACGAGCAAGGTTTTTCAGTTCTATCAATGGGAGAATTGTCGTTTGCTTCCAGGATAAACCTTCAAGAATTATGCTGTTCAGTCGGAAACTTCTCTCCTGCGTTCGCTTGACTCCCCTAGAAACCGATGAGAAAATGGTGAAGACGCTCCAGGTGACCAAGGTCACATCCAGGGCGGAACCACACCGGAAAAATCGATTGCGCGTTTAATCTTCTGGAAAACGGAGACATCCCCCATGACGACCAGTCCCACTCGCCTTGCACTCCTTCCGGTTCTATTTGCGGCATCCCTGGCTGTGTCCCGGGATATTTATTTCGACGCGAGATTCTTCAGCGCGGATGCCGACGGAACCATCGACAAGCCTTGGCAAACCCTGGATCATTGCTTTCGGGATGCCCTTCCGGGGGATGTCTGCCTCCTGAAGCCGGGGAAATACAACTTGGCCACTCCCTCGGGAGGAAGCCTCGGTAGGGTGGAGCACAGTGGGACGGTTCAAAGTCCCATCGTTGTGAAGTCCATTGTCCCCAACTCCGTGGTCATCGGGGCTTGGCACTCCCTGAGCTGGGTTCAGTCCACCCGGCCCGGAATCTGGGAGGGTAGCATGGCACCCTTATCCGCCTCCCTCGAAGCTCTGCAAGGCGTCTGGAGCGGGATTCAGAACATGGATGGCGTCCAGTTGTGGGATACCCTGCACACCAACCGGTTTCGCCAGGCGACTTGGCCCTACGCCGAACTGGGGCCGTTCCCCCAAACCGCCAACCTGCAGGCGGGGAGCACTCCTGGGGCTTACGAATTGTACAACCTTCCCTCCGGGAGTCTGGCGGGGGCCAAGGCCCACCTGTTCCGCAACAACGAACAAGGCGCCCTGGTCCGTACGGTTTCCTCCAGGAGCAGCGGGAACACCCTGACCATGGAGAATTCCGGATACGCCGATGAAGTCTTCACCGGGACCCGGGTCTGGTTGTCGGGGCATCCGAACCTTTTGCGGGCCGAAGACCAAGGCCGGTGGACACGCGATCCGGCAACGGGTAAAATCCTGCTTGCCTCGCAGAAGTCCCCCTACCTGATGGATCTCGCCCTGCAAGTCTCGAGCATCGGCCCCAATTTGTCCGGGCGTTCCTGGTGGACCTTCGAAGGCATCATCTTCCAGGGCATCACTCCCATCACGGATGCCGCCTCCATGGGACTTCATCTGCGGTCGGTACGGTTCGTCGGCACAGGTCTGCACGATGGCGTCCGCGCCTATTCCGCCGGGACTCCACTCCGAATCGGGTTGGTCCTGGAGGGGTCCTCCCACCTCGTCGAACGCTCTCTGTTCACGGAATGTGCGACCACCTGCGTGGAAGTGATCGGGTCGGACATCGAGATCTACAACAACGTCTTCCTCTACTCCCAATTCCGAGGCACGGCCTATGCCGGAGCGGTCCATGTCCTGGGGGCGGACAATTCCATCCGGAACAATTATCTCGCCGAGATGGGTGGCACCGGCGTGATGGTCGGCAACGGACCGCGGACGAGGGTTTCGCGCAATCGCATCCAAGGTTGGGGAAGGCTCTCCGCGAGCCTCGCCGGCGGAATCAGCGCTTTCGGACCTTCTTCGTATTCCATCGAAATCGATTCCAACTTCATCTTCGAAGAAAGGCGCCTGACTCCGGAGCTCACCGACCCGTGGCCCAGCGGAGCGATCAACCTGATCAACAGCCGCAACAAGGCGCTGATCCACCACAACGTCATCGATCGGGCCAAGGTGGGAATCCGATTCGGGGGAGTGTTCGGCTCGCCCGGCGATGGATCCAACGACAATCTGGTCTATTCCAACACGATCGGGGATGGCGTCCAGTATTCGTGGCTTCGTGCGACATCCAACTCCTATCCCTTTGGCGGATCCTTCCTCCGGAACAACATTTTCCGAACCGTTGCCGGAAACCTGTACGGGTACCATGGCAGGGACATCCAACCCACCGATCCCACGACGTCTTTCGCCGGAGGGACGGCCGACCACAATCTGTCCCACCAGATCCATCCCGTGTGGGCCGACCCCACCCATGACCAGGACAACTACGAGATCGCGGCCACCTCCCCCGCCGTGGATGCCGGGATCGTGTACAACCTACCCCGCGGACAAGTGGAGTTCCGCGGTGCGGCTCCCGACCTGGGAGCCATCGAGCAAGGAACGAGATTTGGAACCGGCTTGGTGGATCCTGATCCTCCGGTGGTCGGTGGTCCCTTGTCCATGGACAACCTCGCCGACTGGCATACCTTTGCTGGAGGCGTGACTGTGTCCAGCACGCAGAACAAGACCGAGGGTGCCGCAGCCATCTCTCTTTCCTCGACGGGCTACTATCTCGTCAGTTCCAGGCCGATGGACCACACGGAGATCGAAGCTCTGGGGGCCATCTCCATCGACATCTTCGTGCCCGTGGAGCAAGCCAATCCCTTTTGGGTCGGGGGCCTCCACTTCCTGCTTTATTGTCCTTCCCGGAACGTCTTTTCCGGGCACGTCGGATATATTGAGCTCACCAACGCGCCGCGTGGCGTCTGGCAGCGCTACTGGCTCCCCATCCCCGAGTACATTTCCTCGAGTCTGGTGCCTCCCTTCTACGACTTCAGCCTGACGATTGGTGTCAACGGGAGCCCGGGTTCGGGGGCTTACGTTGTGGACAACATTCGCTTCGAGCGATAAGATCAGGGGGCAATTCTCCACCGGGGCGAGGTCGAATGGTTCGATCTCGTCTGGTGGAACGCCAACGCCCCTGAGGTGGAGTCCGACTTCGGGGGCAGCTCCACTGGAATGAACACATGAAGAAATCGCTCTTCACCGTCCTGGCGGTCACGGCCGTTCCACTTTTCGCCGACATCAACTCCGATCTCCAACAACTGGGGGGCAGTGCCGCCCAAGGTTATTTGGGCCCTCTCGTCTCCACCTTGGGTTCGGACCTCAACACGGGCTGGTTCCGGGAAGCCCCCAAGCCGGAATTGTGGGGGATCAACATCAGCGGGCGCCTGGTTCTCACGGGCACCCTCTTTTCCGACGATGCAAAGGTGTTCTCCACCACCTCACAGACCCAGATCGATGAATTGACCGCGCGTCTTCTCGCCGAAAAGATCGTTGCCCAGCAGGGGGCGGCGATCCCTGCTGCGGGGAAGGATGCGGCTGTGGACGCGATCATCTCCCAGCTGAAGGGACAATCGGTGACCATGGAGATCGCCGGCCCGACGGTGATCGGTTCGGACAAGGAAACCATCAAGTACCGGATGAAGTCGCCTCTTTCGGTGACGGTCGGCTCCGGTCCTGCGGCCACCACCGTCGCCATCGACGACCAGGAGGTGGATCTCGGCGTCTCGGGATCGGATATGGCCGGTGTTCTTCCTGGTGTGGCGGTGCCCTTTCCGTAAATCACCCTTGGGACCTTGGCAGGAACCGACATGGCTCTTCGTTGGGCGCCTTCCATCGGAGACTTCTCGTTCTTCGGGATCGGCTTCAACCACAATCCGGGGTTCTGGCTCGATCAAGCCGAACTTCCACTGGGGATCAACACCAGCATTTCCTTCGCCTATTCCAGTCTCGAGTTCGGGGATTTCCTGGAATTCTCCGCCTGGAACACTTCAGTGATGGCTTCCCGTCGCTTCGGGTGGCGCTTCCTGCACGCCACCCCGTACGCCTCCCTCGGATATGAGCAGTCCAAACTGACGGTCTCGTACACCACCAGCTTCAAGGGGACCAATGACGAGCCCCTGAAAGTTGGATTCGAGGACGAGGGGGAAAATGCCCTGCGGTTCACCTCGGGCCTGAACCTCCGGCTGGGGGTGCTCGACATTTCGGCCGACTACACTCTGGCCAAATACGATGCCATGAGTTTGGTGTTCGGTCTGGGATTCTAAGCGACTTTTTCCCTCGCACAGTGGACCAGGCCCCTCTTTGTCGGTCTCTCGCGGCTAGAGGCAGAGGAGGGCTTCGGGAATGGCATCTCCCCAGGTCCTTCCCCGGGCCTGGAGCGGAAGGGTGGGGAGTGGCGCCACCGTTCCAGGATGCACCCCACCCTAGGTGGGGACGTCTTGGAGCAGTCTTCGGAAGAACGAGGAAACCCGCGACTCCAGATCTTCCGGGATCAGGGATGCGTAGGCGGCGGCTTCCAGATCGAGGACCAAGGCGGCCAGAGCGTCGGCTTCCTCCGTCGACCAACCGGAATGGAGCAGGTGGGCGGACATTTCCTGGGCCGTCCATCCCGCGGCGTCCTCTCCGTGGACGAGAACCAGAGCCTCGTGGAGTGCACGGAGGATGGCCGAATGATTCGCCGGAACCGCTCGAAGCAAGCCTTCGGCACTGGAGCGAGTCCGCAGAAGTCCTCGCCGAATCCGGCCTCTCCGGGAGAGCCTCGCCGAGATGGACTTGGATGCCGCCCAGGCCAGCAGTCCGAAGGCCAATGCCGACCAAATGGCCACGGAAATCTTTCCCACCAGGATCCAGACGGCATCGGAGGGAGAGGGTTGCACCGAGGTTGGGGAGGTCCCGGTATCCGCCTTGCCCACGAGAGCCTTGCCCGGGGCGACCTGGATGGTGCCCAAGGGGATTTCTCGCACGGCGAAGGTGTCGGATTGAGGATCGAACCAGGAGAAGCGCACCGTGTCCATGGCGATCGTACCTGGTTTCCTGGGGACCAGGACGATCCGGCGCTCCAGGGCGGTCAGGAGCTCGCCGTTTCTCCAGCGCGAGGACCAAGTATCCTGGGGGGGATACGCCTCGATCCCGTCGGGAGCTGTCCACGTCGGCACTCCGGAGGCTTGGGGTTGGCCGTTGCCGGAAAGATGGAGGACGAGGGTCATGCTGCGACCCACCTCGGGGGATGCGGCCTGCAATTGGGCGGTGAGCTCGAATTTCCCCACTCCACCTTGGAAGGAGGCCGGGCGGCCGGCTTCGGGAACCGGGAGGATCTCCAGGCGGACCGGTTCCGTGCGGGTGGTGCCTTCCCGGATGCGAGGGGGACGGAGCATGGCGCTGAACGGATCCTCGCCACGTCGCATGGCTTCGAAGGGGTCGACGCTTCCCCCTTCCACGGTGCGCCATTTCAATTCGGTCGAGGGAAGGGTTTGCTTTCCTTCGACGAGGGGAAAGAGGGTTCCCTTGCGATCGAGCCGGACCGCATTCTTCCCTTGGGCGTCCTGGACGACTTTCGAATCCTCCTGGGAATCGGGAGCCGCCGAGACGAACCCCTTGCCCAGGATGGTTCGGATGTCGGGAAACGCGGTGATCTCGATGGGCAGGTTCGATTCCAGGCGCCAGGTGAAGGGAACCTGCTGACCGACGCGGACCTTCTTCCGGTTCACCAAGGTGGTGATCCGAACGTCGTTGGAGGCGGGTCCCACCACGATCTGTCCCGTCCCCAGGTTCTTGCCCTGGAGACTCACCGGGCCGATCGTGTAGCTGCCTGGTTTCGAGGTTTGGAATTCGTGGTGGAATCGGATCAGGGTCGTGTTGGATCGTTGGAACTTTCCGTTGATCCAGGTCACCTGGGATCTCGTCTGGTTGGAGCGGTTCTTTCCCACCAGCTTCAATCCGTCCGGGACGGCCAGCTCCGGCCAGGGCAAGTCGGTTCCATCGCCCTCGACCTCCGCCGCGACGACGAGTTCGAAGTTGGTGCCCGCGGGCACCTGATCCGCCGAAACCGAGGCGGTCACGTTCAGGACCTTGGAGGCCCAGAGGGCTCCGGAGGCGAGAAGGACCAGAGCCTTACCAATCGGGTGCATCGTCGGTCTCGTTTCGATCGCGCTTGGAGGCTTTTTGCTGCTGGCCTTCCCGGGCCGCGGCTCCATCGAGGAGTCGCTTGGCGTCCCGAGGATCCATCTGTCCGGGTTGCAGGCCCTTCGGCTCGGGCTTGGAATCGTCATTCTCCTGCCGGGATGCCTCCGAGGGGGACTTCCGGGTCGAATCCTGTTTCGGATCCTTATTCTCCCCGTCCTTGGGATCGCCCTCGCCCGGCTTCTTCTGCGGATCCTGCTTGGGATCCTGCTTCTTGTCCTGATCCTGGTCTTGCTTCTGATCCTGTTTCGGATCGGGATCGTTTTTCTGTGGCTGGGGCGGTGGGCGTAGGCGCAGAGCCGACTCGAGATTGCGGGAGGCGTCCTGCCAACCGGGACGCAAGCGCACCGCGTTGCGAAGGTCTTCGATGGCTCCCTTCAGGTTCCCTTGCCCTGGAGCGGAGGTGGACGCCTTGGCCAGTCGCGCGGTGCCGCGATTGTAGAGGATTCGCGCCTTTTCCTCCGAGGATTTCGCGGCTTTCCATGCCGCCGCGAAATCGGAGTCGGAATCCGCGCCTTGGAGGGCTTTCAGGGTGCCGGCGTTGAACGCGTAATCCGAGACCGTGGAGTCCATGCGCGCGGCCTTGCCGAAATACTCGATGGCTTTGGCGGTGTCCTGGCGTTTCCAGGCCAGGATTCCGCGATGGTTTTCCCGTTCGGGGCCGGCGAAAAGGAGAAGAATCCAGAGGAGAATCATGTCGGGGACCTCTTGGTGCGGCCATGGGGGACCAGGAGGGAAAGGGACAGGGTCAACAAGGCGAAACCGGTGAACCAGGGGTGGCGCTCGATGGGGGCTTTCCGAGTGCCCTCCGGGCCGTCGAGACCGGCGGATCGAGCGACTTCCTCCACCACCGGAGCCAATTCCCAAGAGGTGGCTCCGAGCTCGAGGTATTTGGCGTTGGAGGAGGATGCGATGTCCTGCAGGGTCTGGCGCTCCAGCGCGACCGTCACCGTGTTTCCTTCCCGATCCTGCTTGAACCCTCCTTCCGGCAAGGGGATCGGGATCGGGGAGGTTCCGCCCACTCCGGCGATCCACAGCGATGCCCCCGAGGAGGTGAGGGAGCGCGAGGCGTTCGCGGCCTTTCCACTGTGATCGCCCCCATCGGTGACCAGGACCACGACGCGATGGGTCGCCTTGCTGGGCTCGAGGACTCGTCCCGCCGATTCCAGCGCCGCGGACAAGTCGGTTCCGGGGCGGGGAACCGCGTCGGGAGAGGCCGCCTCCAGAAGCGTGGCGACGGCCGCGCGGTCGGTGGTGAGGGGGACCATGCGCACCCCCGACCCCGCGAAGACCACCAATCCCAACCGACAGGGTCCCAGGGCGTCGATCAGACGGTGCAGGTCCCGGCGGGCCAGTTCCAGGCGGTCCGGGGGAACATCGTTGGCGCGCATGGAGAGCGAGGCGTCGAGGACCAGGACCACATCCGCACCGCGCGACGGAGCGGGAACGAGGTGTTCTCCCCAGCAAGGTCTCGCAAGGGCAAGGATTCCGCCGACGAAGGCCAGGAAGACAAGAATCGTCGCAAGGACTTCCAGGGCGGGGGAGGCTCCGACCACGACGCGATCCCGCAAGGCGGGAGACACCCCGCGGCGGCGCAGGCGCCATCGCCAGGCGAGCGCACCTCCCAGGAACAGGGCCAGAGGCAGGAGGCTCCAGAGCCACGGAAGGATCTCGGGGCGGGAAAAGACCACGGGAGGCATCAAGGCCACCTCCGAAGCAAGGAGTTTTCGAGGACCACCGACATCAACAGGACCAGCATCGCCGCCAGCGCCCACGGATGGAAGAGCTCGTGGGTTTCCCACCAGGTGCGGGAGGAGATCTTCGAACGCTCCAGGGCATCGATTTCCTTCCAGGCGTCGGCCAAGGCGTCCCGATCCAGGGCCCGGAAGAATTTGCCACCCCCGATGCGCGCCACCTCCCGCAGGGTGGCGGAGTCCATGCGCGACTCGATGGTTCCCCTCTGGACGTTTCCGTCGGGAAGACGGAAGCTTTGGGAGAAGCGTCCTTCGCGGCCGATTCCGATGGTGTGGATGCGGATGCCCAGGCTGGAGAGGGCTCTGGCCGCCGAGACCGGGTCGACGGTGCCGGCGTTGTTCTCTCCATCGGTGAGGATCACCACCACCCGGCTCTTGGCGGGGGAGTTGCGCAGCCGGTTTCCGGCCATGAGGAGGGCTTCGCCGATGGCCGTTCCGTCCTCGAGACCTTCGTTGGTGGTCTCGTCCACCAGGGCGCGGAGAAGGTCGCGGTCGGTGGTGAGCGGTGCGCGGGTGACGGGGCGTCCGGCGAAGGCGACCAGCGCCATGCGGTCGTGGGGACGGCCGGCGATGAACTGGTCGATCAGCGCCCGCGACGCCTCCGATCGCGAGGGCTCCACATCCTGGATCTGCATGGAGGTGGAGACATCCAGGACCATCGCGATGTCCACGCCGTGGATGTCGTCCTCGCTCCAGGCGGTCTTCTCGACGGGGCTCGCCAACGCCACGACCAGCAGCGCGGCGGCGAGGAGCTTCAGGGCCCGGGGGGCCTGGGCGAGCCATCGACGCAAACCCGGGCGGGGTCGGAACCCGGGGGGAAGTCCCGGGAGGAGAAGCTTCGGGGCTTTGCGGGAAGCCCAGACCGCTCCGGCCCACAACGCGGGAAGAAGGACCAGGAGCCACAGAAGACGGGGTTCCGACCAGGTGGAGGGGATCATGCCGATCCTCCGGGGGGGATCCCGAGGACCTCGCGTGCGGCTTGCAGCATTTCGGCGGCGTCCGATGTGGAGTCGGCGTAGCGCAGAGGATCGGCGCAGGAAAGGAACCGTTCCAGGGCCCGGCTAGCCTCGGGCAGATTCCGTCCCACCTGCGCGCGCCATTCCGCGGAGGTGGAATCGCAGGCGTTCGGCCAGGACAACTTCGCCCCGTGGAATTCCCGCAGGATGATCCCCGCCCGGAAGGCCGCTTCCCGCGGCGGAAGCCCCGCTCGGCACGCTTCCTCGAGGGCGTCGAGCGCGCCGCCGGCGACGAGTTCGGGCGGCACGGCCGGAGGGGGCGGCGGAGGAGGAACGGGGCGGGTCGCCCGGAAGCGGAGCCAACTCCACGCCCCCAGGGCGACGAGCCCCAGGAGCACGAAGCCGAGGCCGATTTCCGTCCACGGGAAGGGAACCTCGCGATCCCGGGGGGCGATCAAGGTCGCCTGGGAGGAGTCGGAGGTCGTGAAGGTGGAGGCCACCCGCCAGGCGGGAACGACATCCCGCAGCGTGTCGCCGGCGGGGGAGAGCGCGTGCAAGGTGTCCCCCCCGCGTTCCCCGGGGGCCAGGGGCTGCAGGAGCCATTGACCGGGGTGCGAAGTGTCCGCCTGGACGGCGAGGCTGTCGTCGGGCTGTGGACCGGAGAGGATGCGCGAGCCCGGGGGAAGGTGCCAGGAGAGCCGCGTGGTGTCTCCCAGTTTCACCGGGTTCGGGGAGAGGGAGATCATCTGGGAGCACCTCCCGCCATGGCGCGACGACGGATCAAGGTCCGCACGGAGTCGATGGTTTCGCGTCCTCCGTGGTGGGAGACGACCACCGCCCGGGCCTTGCGGGCGATCTCGTCGAGGCGCCCGAGACGATCGGATTCGGCGCGGTTCAGGGCCTCGGCCAGGGCCGGATCGGATGTGTCCAGGAGAACTTGCTCCCCGGTTTCGGCATCCAGGAACTCCGTCAGGCCGCGATCGGGGAGGGGATGGAAGGATTCCGGTTCCACCCGGACCAGGTTCACGTCGTGCCGGACTCCCAGGCGCTTCAAGGCGGGGCCGTAGCGATCCGGATCGTCGCGAAAATCCGACAAGACCAGAATCACCGCCCGCCGAGGCAGGCGCCGGGCGAGCTGGTCGCAGGCCGCTCCGAGGTCGGTCTTCCTGCCTTGGGCGGGGTGGACGGCCACCTCCCGGAGCAGACGGGACAACGCGGCGGGACCGCGTGCCGGAGGAAGCCACAGCTCCAGGCGATCGGAATGGAGCATGAGAGCCAGCCGTTCCTGGGAGCCAAAGCACGCCATGGCCATCTGGGCGCAGAATTCTGCGGCCGCTTCGCGGACCGTGACCCGCCCGACTCCCGTGTCGAGGCTGGAGGAGACGTCGACCATGAAGGCCACCGTCAATTCGCGTTCCTCCTCGAAGACCTTCACGAACGGAGTCTGGCTGCGAGCGGTCACGTTCCAATCGATGTGGCGGGGGTCGTCGCCTTCGGTGTAGGAACGAACCTCCCGGAAGCGGAGTCCCGTGCCGCGGAATGCCGAGAGGTGGCCTCCTTGCAACAGATCCTGGATGCGTCCCCGCGCCCGGAATTCCAGACCCCGGACCCGGGCGACGGCCGAACGGGCCGAACCGGGTTGGGGCTTCACGGGACCGCGACTCCCGCCAGGACCCGACCGACGATGTCCTCGACCTTGACCTCCTCGGCCTGGGCTTCGAAGGAAAGCCCGATGCGGTGCCGCAGGACCCCCCGGGCGACGGATTTGACGTCGTCCGGGGTGGCGAAGGCGCGTCCGTCCAGGAACGCCTGTGCTTTGGCGCAAAGGGCCAGCGCGATGGAGGCGCGAGGGGATGCTCCCCAGCGGACCAAACCTTGAAGCTCCTCCAGCCCTCCCTCGGGGGCCGAACGGGTGGCCCGCACCAGATCGACGATGTATCCCTGCACGCGAGGATCCACGAAGACTTCGCGGACCAGAACCTGGGCGGCGATCAGGCGTTCGGTATCGACCACGGCCCGGGCTTTGGGCAGGCCCGCTCCCGATACCAACTGAAGGACGGAGAGTTCGGTGTCCCGATCCGGAAAGCCAACATCGACTTTCAGCAGGAATCGGTCGACCTGGGCTTCGGGAAGCGGGTAGGTGCCTTCCTGCTCGATGGGATTCTGGGTGGCCAGGACGAAGAAGGGGCGGGGGAGGGGGAAGGTCTGTCCCGCGATGGTGACTTGCCGTTCCTGCATGGCCTCGAGGAGGGCGGATTGCACTTTCGCCGGGGCGCGATTGATCTCGTCCGCCAGGACCATGTTGGCGAACACGGGGCCGGTGCGAGTTTCGAAATTCCCCGTGTTGGGCCGGTAGACCTGGGTGCCGACGAGATCCGCGGGGAGAAGATCGGGGGTGAACTGGACCCGCGAGAAACTGGCGTGGATCGTGGAGGCGAGCGCTTGCACCGCCGTGGTCTTGGCCAGCCCCGGGGCGCCTTCGAGGAGTACGTGGCCATCGGCGAGGAGCGCCAGCGTCAGGTCGTGGCACAGATTTTCCTGCCCGAGGACGGAGCGACCGAGTTCGGTCCGTAGCGCAGGAACGAAGTCGGAGGACTCATGGATGCGACGGGTCAGGTCTTGCAGTTGGGCAGTCGACATGGGTCGGATCTCCTGGCTCGACGCGGCGAACACCCGCGTCGAGAGGTTTGGGTGCTTCGTGGGGAGGACGACAATATCCGAGATTGCCGAACGAGCGGCAAGGGGGAGGGGCGGCCTTTGCAGCCCGGGAGCCCACCAGGGAACTCTCCGTTGCCCGGTCTCAGGCGAGGGGAGGGGCGGTTTCGGCCCGGATCCACGCGGAGAAGGAAGGGGAAAGGGTCGAGACCTCCAATTGGGAGATCGCCGGGATTTCGTAGGGATGGCTCCGCTCCAGGTAGGAACGCAGGTCCGCCGAACGCTCTTCGATGGTGTGCAGGACCAGGAGGCATTCATCGACCTTCCGCATGGAGCCTTTCCACCGGAAGACCGAAACCATCCCGGGTAGGACGTTGGCGCTGGCGGCGTGGCGGAGCCCCACCGCGTCCTCCCCCAATCGTTCCGCGGTGGCCTGGTCGGGACAGGGAACCCAGAGGATCACACCCCTCGTCGTCTCCCTCAGCTCCATTTCCAGGCCGCTCGAAACAGCATCGCGGCCATGGCGATGCCACCGGTCGCCGCGAATCGGCGCATCCAGAGCCCTTTGAAGGAGGAGGGGCCGGAGGCGCTTTGCACCATTCCCCATCCCAACACGCAACCACCGGCGACCATGGTGGAATTCGTCGGCCCCAGCCAGGAGGTCGACGCGGTGAGGGCGAGAAACAGCGCCGGGGAGTGGCGCAGGATGAGGTCCCGCCCCGCGGCGAAATCGAGCTCCTCCAAGGGGCGTCTTTCCCGCAAGGTCGGGATTTCGAGGAGGGCGCAGACGCCTTCGATGAGGGCGAGGATTCCCGCGGCCCACAAGGCGAAGACCTCGAGACCATGGAGTTGGAAGGTCGAAAAGAGGGTGCGGCCGCACAGGAGGGAGATGCCCACGACCCCGGCGATCGCCATGGCTTGGCCGAGGACGAAGGCGTTCGCCCCTGCCGCCCGGCGGGAGGGGGCGTCGGGTGCGGACGTTTCGCTCAAGACCCCCCACGCCTGGAAGACGACGTACAGCGCCAGCCCCCAGCCGGAGTGGACGAGCCGTGAAGCCCAAATTGAATCGATCATCCGAAACCTTGCGACGGGAGAGTGGGGCCTCCGGGATCGCAGGGACGCCGGAGGGGATTTGGCACGTTCCACAAGATGCGAAAAGGTTGGCGCATCCATCGGGGGCGCGCCGATGGCTACCTTGGTTCGTCGTGGAAGGTGGAGATCTATTCGAACAGCCCGCGTCGTCCTCCCGCGGGGACATCGAGTCTCCGGTTGCGGCCTCCGGCGCCCCGTTGGCCGAGCGCATGCGCCCGACGGGCTTCGACTCCTTGCTGGGTTCCCCTTCCTTGTTCGGAACCGACTCCCCCCTTCGGCGCGCCGTGGAACAGGATGCCCTCGGGTCGGCCATCCTCTGGGGTCCGCCCGGAAGCGGAAAGACCACGGTGGCGGGGATCCTCCGCACCAACACCAAACGTCCCTTCCGCACCCTTTCCGCCGTCTCCTCCGGACTGCCGGAGCTTCGCGCGCTCCTCGACGAGGCTTCCAAGCGCAAGCGTGCGGGGCTTCCCGCCCCGAGGTTGTTCGTCGACGAAATCCATCGCTGGAACAAGGCCCAACAGGACGCCCTGCTCCCGATGGTCGAATCGGGACAGGTGCTCCTCCTGGGGGCCACCACCGAAAACCCGTCCTACGCGCTGAATCCGGCGCTGCTGTCCCGATGCCAGTCCTTCCGACTCGAACCTCCGAGCGCCGAGGAGGTCCGGACCCTCCTGCGATCCGCCTTGGATGCGCCCCAGGGGCTTGCCGCTCGGAATCTGGGGGCTTCCGATGAAGCCCTCGACGAGGTGGCGCGCTGTTGCGACGGCGATCTGCGGGCCTCGTTGAATCTTCTGGAGTGGGCCGCTGCGACCCTCCCCGACGGGGGGGATCTGACTCCCCAGGTGGTGGCCCGTGCGGCAGGTACGCGACCCAGAGCCTACGATCGGGACGGCGACGGGCGGTACCAGCAAATTTCCGCCCTGCACAAGTCGGTTCGAGGTTCGGATCCCCAGGCGGGTTTGTACTGGCTCGCGCGGATGCTCCAGGACGGCGAGGATCCTCTGTACATCGCGCGGCGATTGGTGCGCATGGCCTCCGAGGATGTGGGATTGGCAGATCCCCAGGCGCTGGTCCAGGCCTTGGCGGCCAAGGACGCATGCGAGTTGCTGGGGATGCCCGAATGTTCCCTGGCTTTGGCCCAGGCGACCGTCTTCTTGTGCTTGTCTCCCAAGTCCAACAGCCTGGAAGTGGCATGGATGGCCGCCACCCAGGCCATCGAACGACACGGTCGCCTCCCCGTGCCCAATGCCTTCGTGAACGCGGTCACCCGCTTCGATCGTCGGCTCGGGACCGGTCAGGGCTACAAGTACGATCATGACAGTCCCGACGGATATTCCGGCCAGGATCACCTGCCCTCGTCCCTCCAAGGTGCCGTCTTCTGGAATCCGGTTCCTCGGGGCTTCGAGAGGGAGCTCGCCAAACGGCTCGATTGGTTCGAGGCCCGGAGGGAAAGTCGCGGAGATCCTTCCCGAGATCGGGAACCGCCAGCAAAATCCGAATCCGGTCTGTAATTTGGAGCCTTCGCCCCCCCCCGAACATCATCTCCTGGAAGGATGCGTATCCGCTCATGAAGAAGATCCTCACCGCTGTTCTCGCCCTCGCCCCCCTCGCTTTGGCCGGGCTCGACGACCTTCATGCTCCCTGGGGCGAAATCCTCGCAGCCCATGTGCAAGGCGATCGCGTGGACTATGCCGGCGTCCTCGGTGAGAAGGCCAAACTCGAGGGTTATCTGGCTTCGCTCGCCTCCCTCGACTCCAATGCGGTGAAATCCGCACCCAAGAAGGAGCAGGTCGCCCTCTGGGTGAACGCCTACAACGCGGCCGTCTTCCAGACCATCCTGGCCAACCCCGCTTCGGGATCGGTGGCCTCCATGGGACGCGACATCGTCTCCGCCAAGACCTTCGTGGTCGCCTCCGAGTCGCTCTCCGTCATGAATCTCCAGCGCAAGCCCTTCGAGGTCTCCGAAGACCCTCTCCTCTGGGGGGTGATGTTCGACGGTTCCCTCGGATCCGCGCCGGTTCTTTCCCAGGCCCTGACCTCCAGCAACATTTCCTCGCTGGCCGAACAGAACACCCGCGCATGGCTGGCCGACACCACCCGCAACATCTGCAACGAGAAAACGGCCAAGGTCGCGCAGATTCCCTTCGACTTCTACCGTGTGAAGCCGGAATTCAAGCACTTCTCCGGCCAGGTCCCCGGCTTCTTGAAGAAGTACGGGCCGCAAGGTTGCGATCCCGAGAAGAATCGCCCCACCTACGCCTACAACGCCGGCAAGAACGCCCCGAAGGTCGCGGCGGCCCCGGCCAAGGGCAAGAAGGGCAAGAAAGGCAAGAAGAAGTGATCGGGAGGCCGTGGTGATCCCACCGCGGACACGCTGATTTTGGGGAAAGGGGGAGCCCGGTGAGCTCCCCTTTTTCGTTTCCCCGTTCCGGGGATCGGTGGCCTGCGAAGACCACGCTTTTCCCGATCGGAACGCCGCGACGTTCGGGAAGGCGGATCCACGCAACGGGCGATGCCATGGTCCTGGTCGGGTGGAGGGTGCGGTTGCTGAGGCGTTGGTGAGTGGGCGTACGGGTCGACGGACCAACACCGTGCTATCTTCTGCCTACTAGGAGAACCACCATGAATGGAATGTTCACCGATCGCGTGAAGAAGGTCATGCAGCTTGCCCGGGAGGAGTCCGTCCGACTGGGCAACGATTATGTCGGCACCGAGCACTTGCTCCTGGGGCTGATTCGCGAGGGAGACGGTGTCGCGATCGCCGTCTTGAAGAACCTCAGCGTCGATCTCGAAGAGCTCTCTCGCAACATCGAGAAGAGCATCAACACCTCCGGTGGCATGATGACCATCGGCCAGATGATCCCCTTCACTCCTCGGGCGAAGAAAGTTCTCGAAATCGCCGCCCAGGAGGCTCGTGCCATGAGCCACAAGTACATCGGCACCGAGCACATCCTCCTGGCCCTCATGAAGGACAACGAGTCCGCTGCCGCCACCGCTCTGGCGGCGGTGGGTGTGGACTACGACGCCTGTCGGGAGGAAATCGACAAGGTCCTGCGCGGCTCGGAATCGCCCCAGCAGCAGAGCCAGGCCTTCGGAGAAAGCCCCCAGGCTCCCGGAGGGGCGGGCAAGAAGAAGAGCAAGACGCCGTTCCTCGATCATTTCGGACGCGACCTGACGGAGCTGGCCAAGCTGGGCAAGCTCGATCCCATCATCGGCCGCGACAAGGAAATCGAACGCGTCATCCAGATTCTTTCCCGTCGCAAGAAGAACAATCCCCTGCTCATCGGAGAGCCCGGGGTCGGCAAGACCGCCGTCGTGGAGGGGCTCGCTCTCAAGATCGTGGAGCGCAAGATCCCCGAGGTGCTCGAACAGAAGCGTGTGGTCACCCTCGACATGGCTTCCATCGTCGCCGGCACCAAGTATCGCGGCCAGTTCGAAGAGCGCCTGAAGGCCCTGATGGCGGAGCTCCAGAAGAACGACAACGTCATCACCTTCATCGACGAGATCCATACCATCGTCGGTGCGGGGGGCTCCGAGGGCAGTCTCGACGCCTCCAACATCTTCAAGCCGGCTTTGGCTCGGGGAGAGTTGCAGTGCATCGGTGCGACCACCTTCGACGAATACCGAAAGCACATCGAAAAGGATGGTGCGCTCGAACGTCGCTTCCAGAGCATCACCATCGATCCTCCTTCCGCCGACGAAACCGTCGAGATCCTCAAGGGATTGAAGGAGCGCTACGAGAAGCACCACAAGGTGACCTACACCGTTCCCGCCATCGAAGCGGCGGTGAAGCTCTCCGAACGGTACATGAGCAACCGGTTCCTGCCGGACAAGGCCATCGACATCATCGACGAGGCCGGCGCACGCATCCGATTGTCCAGCCTCACGGTTCCTCCCGCCATCCGCGAGATGGAAGACCAGATCACCGACGTCGTGGCTTTGAAGGAGCAGGCGGTCACCGATCAGGATTACGAGGCCGCCGCCCGCTACCGGGATCAGCAGGAGAAACTCCAGGAGCAGATCGTCGAGGCGCGGAACACCTGGAAGACCGAGCGCGGGGAGGAACTCCTCCTCGTCGACGAGGATGTCATCACCGATGTCGTCTCCAAGATGACCGGCATCCCCATCACCAAGGTCGATGCCGCCGAAGGGCTCAATCTCCTCGGTCTGGAAGACGAACTGCACAAGCGCGTCGTCGGCCAGGAAAAGGCCATCGAAGTCGTCTCCCGTGCGATCCGCCGCAGCCGGGCCGGGTTCCACAACAACCGCCGCCCGATCGGTTCCTTCATCTTCCTCGGACCCACCGGGGTGGGCAAGACCGAGCTTTGCAAGGCCTTGGCCGAAGTGCTCTTCAAGAGCCCCGACGCCTTGGTGCGCATCGACATGAGCGAATACATGGAGAAATTCTCCGTGTCGCGGCTGGTGGGTGCTCCTCCGGGGTACGTCGGATACGAGGAAGGTGGCCAACTTTCCGAGAAGATCCGCAAGAAGCCTTATGCCGTGGTGCTGCTCGACGAGGTCGAAAAGGCGCATCCCGACGTCTTCAACATGCTCCTGCAGATCCTCGACGACGGACATCTCACCGATTCCTTCGGGCGCAAGGTCAATTTCCGCAACACCATCATCATCATGACCTCCAACCTGGGGGCGCGCGACATCAAGCGAGGCGGACTCGGCTTCTCCAACGGCGAGACCAAGTCGGACTACGAGCGCATGGAGAGAATGGTCCTGGACGAGCTCAAGCGCGCGTTCAACCCGGAATTCCTCAACCGTGTGGACGAGTCCTTGGTGTTCCACCCGTTGTCGCAGGCGGATTTGCAGAAGATCATCGAGATCCAACTTGGCGAAGTCCAGGCTCGCCTGGAGGAGCGCAAGGTGGTGATCGTGCCGTCCGAAGGTGCCAAGACCCTCCTGGTCGAGAAATCCTTCGATGCCCAATTGGGTGCCCGCCCGCTTCGTCGTTCCATCCAGCGGATGGTCGAGGATGCCCTCGCCGAGGATTTCCTGCGCGGGAAGTTCTCCGATGGGGACACGATCCAAATCGACAGCGACGGTGAAAAGCTCGTGTTCACACCGATCCCCAGCCCCGCGTCGGAGTGATCTTCGACCAAGGTGATGGCGCGGTGGCCGCCCCAGGAGACAGGTCTCCCGGGGCGTTTTTTCGCCCTGATTCACCGCAGGGCCTTCCGGATCGATGGTGGATGGGGTGGTCGCCCACCTTCCCACTGACTAATTTGGCGTTCTTCCTCTAGTCCTGATGGAATCCAGAATGCGTCTTCGCACGGTCCTGTTCATGGCAGGGCATCTCCTTCCCCTCGCGGTCACCGCACAGGAATTGCCCCAACTCCTCCCCGAAGTGGAAGCGCCCTCGCCATCGCTCCCCGAGGCTCTGTCCCGCACGCGCATCGATTCGATCCGCGTCGAGGGCACTCGCACCGTCGATGCCGCCGTCGTTCGGGGCACTCTGCGCATGGTCGTCGGAGACGCCTTCACCGACGAAGGGTTCGCCGACCGTTCCCGGGAGAGTCTCCGCGCCCTGATGGGATTGGGATTGCTGGCCGACGCCTCCATCGATTACCAAGCATCCTCCGAAGGGGGTGTGGTCGTGGTCGTCCATGTGGTGGAGCACCCCTCCGTGTCCGAGATCTCCTTCAAAGGCAATCGAAAGATCAAAGACAAGGGATTGCGGGAGAAATCCACCCTCTCCGAGGGTTCCGTCCTCTCTCCTGCGGCTTTGGAACGGGATCGTCAGGCCTTCCTGGCCGCCTACCAGGAGAAGGGCTACCTCGATGCGGAAGTCACTCCCGACCTCGGGGAGCCATCGGCCACCGACTCTCGAGTTCCACTGACCTGGAAGGTGGTCGAGGGTTCCAAGATCCGTGTCGGGCGGATCTATTTCGAGGGGAACGCGAACCTCCCGCGGAAAAAGCTTCTCAAACCGTTGCGGACCAAGGAAAAGCGCTGGTGGAGGTCCGGCGAGTTCCATGACGATTCCCTTCGGATGGATTTGGAATCCCTTCGGGAACTGTACCGGGAAAAGGGCTTCCTCGACGCCCAGATCAAACTGGACACCATCGTTCGTCGTCCCGAAAAGAAGCGTCTCGACGTTCACCTGACCGTGGAGGAAGGCAAGCGTTTCTACCGAGGACGCGTCGCGTTCGCCGGAATGGATGCGGTGTCCGAGCGCCAATTGCGCTCGCAACTTCTCATCGATTCGGGCGAAGTGATGAATCAGAAGAAGCTCGAGGGGGAGGAAAAGAACCTCCGGGATCTCTACTTGGAGGAAGGGCGGATCTTCGTGCAGGTGAATCCCGTGCGCAGTTTCCGCGAGGATACCCTGGTCGATCTCCTCTACACCATCAAGGAAGGCCCTCCGGCTTCCATCGGTCAGGTCATCATCGAGGGCAATACCAAGACTCGGGACAAGGTCGTGCGGCGTGAAATCCGTCTCTTCCCCGGAGACCTGTACCGGCAAAGCCTCCTGATGAGGTCCTTCCGCGAAATCATGCAGCTCAACTACTTCGACGCCGTGCTTCCGGAACCCCAGCCCAAGGACGATGGCTCCGTCGATCTCCTGTTCCGGGTCACGGAAAAGGAAAAGGGGACGGGGACCTTCTCCGCTGGTGGAGCATACTCCCAGAGGGACGGATTCGTCGGCACCTTGGGCTTGCAGGTCCCCAATGTCTTCGGAACCGGGCGCCGTGCGGACTTTTCCCTCGAGTACGGGGAATACAAGCAAAGCGTTTCGGTAGGAGGGAATGAACCCTGGTTCATGGACACTCCGACCCGGCTGGGGGGGAGCGTGTTCTGGACACACCAGACCAGCCAGTACTACGACGACTACGAGCTCACCCAATACGGGTTCAACTTGAGCCTGGGGCGGCGACTTCGCTGGCCGGACGACTATTTCTCGGCATCCACCGGGTACGGATTCTCCTTCAACAGCTATGGATCGTCGGGAGATCGCTCCGGTCTCCTCCAGACCGATGGGATCGAAAGCTCCCTTTCCTTCACGCTCACTCGCGACGACAAGGACCTCCCGGTGTTTCCCACCACGGGGTCCGTCTACCAGATCTCCTATCGCCGCATCGGTGGACCGATCGGAGGCAGCTTCGACTACCACGAGATGCGCTCCAAGATCCAGTGGTGGTTCCCCACGGTCGGCAAGTTCGTGCTCGGGCTGGAAGCCCAAGGTGGACTGGTCGATGGAGATGTCATCCAGGAAAAGGACCTCTACTCCATGGGTGGCACTCTCGGCTACGAGGGCAAGCTTCGTGGATACGATCCGGGTTCCGTCGGCGCCTACCGTCTGGGACGCTCCTACCTTTCCTCCACTCTGGAACTGCGTTACCCGGTGGCCGACCAGGTGCTCTACCTGCTCGCCTTCGCCGATGCCGGCAATGTCTTCGGCCCCACCTTGCGGACGGTTGCGGATGTTCGCGCCGACGCCTTGGGATCCCCCTGGGATGAAATCGATCTCGGTTCGCTCAAGCGCGACTACGGTTTCGGCTTCCGTTTGAACATTCCTATGATGGGAATTCTCGGTTTCGATTTCGCCTGGGGACTCGACCCCAACGAAAACCGGTACGGCCAGTCCATCGACAATCTTGGCTTCCATCCGAACTTCATCATCGAATCGCCGTTCTAGAAAGGCTCCCGCATGACTCGCTTGTCCTTGGCCTTGGTCGCTATCCTATTCCTCTCCGGCATTTCCTCCGCGGAAGGGCCGCGTTTGGCTGTCATCGACAGCAAGGCCCTTTTCGACGGGTACAAGGAAACGAAGGATGCCCAGTCGAAGTACGACAAGCAGGTCGCCAAGTGGGAACAGGAAGTCGCCGACAAGCAGAAGGAGCTTGCGGGGATGAAGGAGAAATTCGAAAAGCAGAGTCTCATGCTCTCCGATGAACGCAAGAAGGAGCTCGGGGCGAAATTCCAGCAAAAACAGGCCGACCTCCAGAAGTTGGTCCAGAGCTTGTACGGCAAGGATGGCAAAGTGGCCAAGGTCAACGAACAGTTCACCGGGCCCATCCTTCAAAAGATCCGCAATGTCGCCCAATTGATCGCCAAATCCGAAGGGTTCGATCTGGTTCTCGACAAAGCTGCGGGAGCGGTGTTCTACGTCGGAAAGCCGGAGATGGACATCACCCAGAAAGTCCTCGACCGACTGAACAGCGAATACACGGGGGCCTCGACCCCCGCCCCGGGAGCGACGACCCCTGCGGCAGCGCCTGCGGCGACGGGGAACTGACACCCCAGGACGGGATTCCATCATGGCACTGGCGCTCCATGCCACCTCCGACGCCCTCCAGGACCTCCTTGGAGGGCGTTTCCGTTCGGGAACTCCGAAAGACTCATGGGTTTCCTTGCGGGCCCCTGATCGTGCCGAGGCGACCGATGTCGCGGTGATGGGGGAGCGGCTTTCCTTGGCGGTCCGGGCAAACTGCCGGGCGGGATTGCGCATCGTGGGTCCGAACGATCCGACCGAGAATGCCCTGGAGGTCGAAGATCCGGACCGGGCCTTGGCGACCCTGGTCCGATGGCTCGATGCGAGGGAGCCCCTTGCGGAAGAGTGGTGGTCCGCCGAGGAGGTATTGGATCGATTGGGCCCGGGTGCCCGAGGCTCGATGGTCCACAGATCTTGCTCTTTATCCCCCGGAATCCGGGTGGGATCTGGCGTTGTCCTCCACGCCAAGGTGCGGGTGGGGGCGGGATGCGTCCTGGGAGACCACGCGGTGGTGGGAAGCCCAGGGTTCGGGTTCACCGCCGAACCGTCGGGAATTCTGGCACCGTTGCCACACCGAGCAGGGGTGGTCCTGGAAGAGGATGTGTGGGTCGGCCCCTTGACCAACATCGCCGCCGGACTTCTGGAGCCGACCTGGATCGGGGCCCATTCTCGACTGGATGCCCACGTCCAGGTCGGCCACAATGCACAGGTCGGTCGTGGGTGTGTCCTGGCCGGGCAGGTCGGCTTGGCTGGCAGTGTCGTTTTGGGAGATGGGTGCCTGGTCGGGGGGCAAGCCGGGTTCGCTGATCATGTGACCCTGGGGCGCTTCTGCCGGGTGGCTGGTCAGAGCGGCGTGACCAAATCCTGGCCGGATCGCACCATCCTGGTCGGATTTCCGGCCCGTCCGCGGAGGGGTGGGGGGCGTGATCGAGGTCACGCTGTACTTCCCTAGAGAACGGTTCGTGGGACTTTTTCAGCAAACGTGAAAACGTGGACCGCAAAATCGGCTACTATGTACAAGTCGTGGAAGCGTGGCTTCGCGGTGGATCGTCGGTCGGTCGTGGCTCTGCGGAGCACAAACCGGTGGCGAGCCTCCACAGGCCAGCGTTAGATTGGGTCCGAACTACGGACTGAGATCTCGTTTTCTTTTAGGAGAGTCTGAACATGCTCCAACGTGCAGTCGCCCCGAAGGTTGGCCTCTTCCGCTGGGTGCTGGGTGCCATCGTTGCCTTGGTACTTATGCCGACCACCACCCGTGCGCAGATCACGGTTACCGTGGGCGCTGGGGGGACTTATTCCACCATTCAGCAGGCGGTGAATGCGTGCCCCACCGAGGGTTGCGTCATCAACCTCATCGACACGACCTACTTCTTGAGCCAGGAAATCTGGATCGAGGGCAAGAACAATCTGACCATTCAGGCTGCTCAGAACCTCCAGTTGGCCGGGAAGCGCCCCCGCATCTTCACGACCTTCGATCTGTCCATGACTCGAGGAACGGGGGCCAACCCCACGGACCCTCTTCGGCCCGCCGGCTGGAAGCGTTGGCCAAAGACTTGCAAAGATGAAACCGGTGGTTCCTTGGATACCGACAATCCTTTTTCCACGAGTGGATTTCAGCACAACGGCCTCATCGTCGTGTACAAGTCCACCAACGTCACCATCGAGGGATTGAACATCGATGGCATCCGTCCTATGCCCTTCGTGAACAAGGGGATTTGGGACTGCAAATACGAGGTGTATTTCGGAAACGTCGGCATCAATTTGTTCCAGTCCAAAAATGTGGTCGTCCGGAATAACGAGATCAAGAACTTCTACAGCTCGATCTACATGCAGAATCGCAACGTTGGTGGCGCGTTTGCTGCTCCGAACCCCGATGACCAGGACGTGAAGGATATCATTCCCTATTCCCAGTATGGCAAGGTCGGAGATCACCTGATCGAGAAGAATCTCATCCATCACAACTGGTGGGGCATCTATGACGAAATGGAATGGGATATCGGATCCACGATCCGCTACAACATTCTCGATTCGAATGCGAATACCCGCTTCAAATCCACGATGGATTCCAGCTCTGATGCCAACAATCACGTCGGCGGCTTCATGTTCGTCAAAGACGTGATGATTGTTCCTCACAAGATTTACAACAACACCATCAATGGCTCCGCCATGGTGATGGGGCACGGCTATTTCAAGCCTGGCGTCCAGCACTACTTCTATAATAATCTTCTTACAAATTGGTACCGCGCGACCCCGGAACAGGCCGACCAGATGGGTCAGGAGCGCCAGATCCTCAGCTGGTACAAGAACTTCATGTACCACAACACCTTTGAAATCGCTTCGGACTCCGGCCTTCAAAGGCAGTCCATGACCAGCGGAAACGTCAACGATACCGCCGCTTGCGCCCTGTCGGGCCAGAGGGCTCCCTGCTGGATCACCTTCGATGCGAAGGTGGATGTCTTCACTGGCTACCAAATGAACAAGCTTCTTTGGAATGGCTGGGAGATTGCCCAAGGCGGAAACTTTACCGCCATGTTCAATGCCGCTCCCTACACGGTTTACAACAACCAAGTCGTGGACATCTTCGGAACCAATGCATCCGGATTGATCAAATCGGCGACTGGTGTCGGGACCGCGAAGAGGGACATTTCCGCACAACAAAATTTCTGGGCTCGGGACATCCCCTTCATTTCCATGAAGCCGGGAAGTGCCGGGTACCTGGAGCCCAAATGGGGCAATGCGACGGTGGATTCCACCATTTTGGACAATGGTTGGGATGCTGCTGGCAATCGTGATCAAGATGGATCCCAGGTGGATCGAGGCGCAATCCCCAAATCGAAGGGTGCACTCGTTTCTCCGTTGACGCTGAAGGACCAGTCGATCGTCAAGCTGGATAAGACTGGTCTGACGGTGGATTTCGACTACTGTCTCGACGGTGCCGGAACCTGGACGAATGTCAGGCTTGAAAAGGTTGAGTATTACAACAACATCGCACGTGCCACCGACGATGCCCCCAAGCCGACTCCGGACTGGCCTGTGCCGTCCACCTTGACCAATACAGGAACCGATCCGGAGGTTGGGGGATGCAATACGTTCAGTGCGAAATTGCCGAAGGCCCCGGTGGATTCGTTTGCACGGTTCGATCTCATTTTCAGCGGAGATTTGAATGGGCAGACCATTCGCTCCAACGTTGGTGTTTGGATCTGGAGACAAACTCAATACATCCTTGATATTTACTTCACACGTCCTGGTGGAAAGGACCCTCTGACGACCGTGAAGGTTGGGGATCCGGTCGACATGCATGTCCGGGCACTTCGGACGGACGGAACGGCTCAGGAAGTTTCCCCCATCGACATTTTGACTGCTCTTCCAAGTCGCAATACATTCTTGATTGCTGGAGATAAGCAGATCGTCAGTGGCGACACCATCGGTCGTGCCGTGGCATCCGGGACGGTGTTTCCGATCTACTTCACAGAGTCCGGCATGACCACGATCTCCATGTCCGGAATGATCGGGAAGCTTCCCGTTCCGGGTTCTGCAGGAATCCGCGTTCGTCCAGGTCCTCCGGAGCTTGCCGTCTGGTCCGATCCTCCCAGCTATGCTGCCATGGATCACTCCATTCCGCTCGACTCCCTCAATCCTAGGGTCGTTCCTCAATCACCAACTCCGTTGTTGATCGATGTGAAGGACAAGTATGGCAATTTGGTGGATACCACCGGATTCGTGGTCATCGATACTCTGATGATCGACCGGAACCCGACCATCATGCAATTCGCATCCGATATTGCTGGGCCCTTCGCGGCCAAGCCCTGGATCCTTCCCTTCCCCGCAACAGGGAAGATGAGCGTTGCCGTCAATCTCAGGGGAACCGAGGGAACTCGATTCTGGGGTCTGGCCTCGGTTCAGGGCAAAACTGCCATCGACTCCGGCTTGATGAAAGTCGGGAAGCAGCTCGAGCGTCTCTGGTTTACGCCTGTGGCCCCCATCGATACCTACGTGACCGTGAAGCAGAAGGTCCACATCATCCTGTCCGAAGATGGAATTCTCTCCAAGCCGACCTCGGCTTTCGCGACGGCTTCGGTGAAATTGCGTTCGGCGAAAGGAACCCAGTTCTTCGCAACAGCAGCATCCACCACCCCTCTCGATTCCGTCAGCCTGATCGCGGGAGAAATTGATCTCTGGGTCACATCGGCGACGCCGCTTGTCCTGGACACCTTGTACGCTTCAAACTTCCTTCTTGGTCAGGGTTTGCCTGCGACCTACGCCCCGGTCACCTGGCGGATGCCTCCGTTGCCTCCCGCCCCGATTCCGAGTTCGGCCAGCTTCCTGGACTTCGATTGCGACGGCTACGCCGACAGCATCGATGTCAAGCTGAAAGACCCCGCGGGGGTGAATGACAAGCTCAACGACAAGATCAAGATCGATTCCATCCATCTGGTCTACGGAAAAACCGACGTTTGGGCCAAATCGGGGTGGCGTGTCCTTGTCACGGACAGTTCTCGTGTGCGCATCGCGCTCCCTGTCGCATCCACCACCCGTGGAGATTTGAACGGCGTACTGAAATTCGCCTACACGGTGCAGCGTCCTCCCGTCCCGGATACGTCCTACTTCACTGCGATTGCTGCGATCGCGGACAAAGTCGGACCATCCCTGGTGGATACGGCCTATCTGGTGGAGAATTTCGGTCGCCCGACCACCAACGACACCCTCAAGCTGAAATTCTCCGAAGGCGTGAATTTCCCCGCCGGGGCATGGTCCCTGGTCATCGTGGATGCAGCGGGTACCCCCGTGCCGAGTACCGGTTTGACGGTCGTTTCCTCCGAGGTGTCCGCCACCGACGCGACGCGGTTCACCGTGGTCTTCAGCGGAAACACCGCCGGCAACCTGGTTCGCCAGGGGTATCGTCTGAGACTGGATCCCACGGGAACCGCCGCCGATCTCGCAGGGAACCTTGCGGCCGGTGCGGAATGTGCTCCCGGGGTGCCTGTGGTGGAAATTCCCGCCCCGGTGCCGGTCGTGAAGGTCTGGTTGAAGTCCACCCTGGGGAATGGCCAAGCCGACAAACTGTTCGTCCAAATGGCCAAGCCCACCAGCCGCAGCCTGAAGCCTACGGACCTTCCGGCGATCGTGCACCTGACGTGGGGAAGCACTCTCGACTCCGTGACCGTTCTCGGAACCGGATTCGTCCAGAGTCCCCTCGACTCCACCATCTGGGAGATCGCCGTGGGGCCCATGGCCTTTGGCGCCACCATCGGATTCCAAGCCGATGGATCGGGCCAAGTCCTCTTCGCTGGTGCTGGTCGCGCCGGGGAGGCGTATTCGGTGATCGACTCCGTTTCACCAATCCCGGTGAAGGCCACCTTGGCTTATGGCGCGGGCAGCGACTTGCTGACGGTCACCTACTCCGAGCCCTTGGTGCTCGCCGCGACCTCGGGTGTCTACATGAACTGGAAGACGGGAATGGGAGCCGAACAGGCCGTTCCATCGGGAAATCCTTCCATGCTCCAGAACGATCCACGCGTTTGGGTCTTCCCGATGCCAGCAAAGGGGGCCACCAATCCCAACCCCGGTGACTCGACACGGCTTCCCTTGGCAAACTCGAATCTCCTGGCTGCCAATGGAACTCCTCCGTCCAGCACTGCCGCCTCTCCCTTCGTCTTGGTCAATGGTGGGGATCGCCCCCCGGCGAACGCCTGGTATCGTGACACCAATGCCGACGGCATCGTCGACTATGTCGGTATGGTGTTCGTCCAGCCGCTCAAGACCTCCCCAAGCTTCGTGTTCAAGGTCGGCAACGAGACCCGCACGATCGATTCCACCAACGGGTTGGTTTTGAATGCCGGGCGGAACATTGCCGAGGTTTCCTTCGCGGCACTGCCCTTCACGGCCATCGTAACCGGGATCAACCCCCTCGACAGCCTGGGCTCCATGACTTCCACGATGGGAGAGGTGACCCTCACCAGTCGCTTCCCCGTCCGTGACAGCGTGGATCCCGTGATTCTCACCGCCAGGTTGAACTACGCGAGCTACGTGGACGACAGCCAAGGAAAGGACACCCTTCGCCTGGTGTACTCCGAGCCCATCATGCTGCCGCCCACCGCCACCAACCTGACTTGGGGCCCCTCCTTGGCCGACGTGCACAACCTGCTCCCGATTGGCATCCAAGTGGTGTCCGATCGCGAAGTGTGGATGTTCTTCGACACCACGGCGGCCTATACCCAATTGGCTCCGGGGGATTCCGTTCGTATCGCACCCATCGACATGGGCGGCCAACTGACCGACACCTACCGCAACGCACCCGTCGGGGCGCTTGCCAAGTGGACCACCATCTACGCGGGACCGCGTCCTCCTCGCTTCAAGGTCGACATCTACCCCTCGCCGGTGATGCGTGTCGATCCCACCAAGCTGGACGTCGCCGGACTCGGAATCAGCGAGCAGATCACGGTCTGGGTGTCGTCGAAGCGCTTCCCGGACACCGCCCTGATGAAGATGAATGCGACCGGCCAGCTCCTGGGGACCGTGGTCACGAACACCACGGTCGACGGATTCGGCATCGGTCCGAAGTTCTCCGTGAACGGTCCTCTCGAGGCTACGGCCCTGATCTACGACAACATGGGTGTCTACGTCGGATCGAAGCAGATCACCATCGACTCCGCCGCCATCGCCAACGGCAACTTCGCCGCCAAGGATGGCAGTTTCGAGGTGGCGTTGCTCTGGAACGGCAAGAACTCCCTCGGGAACACCGTCGGTAGCGGGATCTACATGTTCCGAGTGGTGGTTTACCGGGATCTTGTCGACCCCATCACCTTGGAGAAGGCGCGTCGCTTGGCCATGAACCAGGTCACCAAGGTGGGTGTCTTCGTTCCCACCAAGTAAACCGGGCGCAACATTCCTCGAAGGCCCCTTAGCTCGAATGGAGCAAGGGGCCTTTTTGTTTCCCAGCAGAGAACGACTTGCGAGGCCGCCTCCGGCGATCGTCCAGCGGGAAACCCACGGCGGCATTAAAGTGGAATCAGGAAAACCGCCCAGGGATCGAACTGCATCGGTCCCGGCTTGTATTGCTCGCCTTGGAGATCCCCATGATCGTTGGCCGAAACTGGATCCGCCGCTCGCTGACCGCGCTCGCCGCCACTGTGTTGTTCGGCGCAATCGGTGTCGGTCACGCCGACGTGAAGACGTTCACCGTTTCCATCCGGGCGGGGCAGGGGACCCATACGGACATTCAGAAGGCGATCAACGATTGCGCCCCCACCGACATCTGCACCATCCAGCTCATCGACTCGGTCTACACCTTGATGCGCTCGATCTGGATCGAGGGCAAGAGCAATCTGACCATCACCGGGAAGCGGTCCACCAAGCCCATCATCCAATACCTCCCCACCTTGTTGACCAAGAAGGCAAATCCGAACGCTGCACTCGGAGGGGGGACTCCGCCGGCTACGGTCGCGGGATTGTTCAATCAACCCTTCGTCGATCCCGTGACAGGAGTCGCCGACCCCAAGCGACCCGCAGGATGGTTGATGTGGCCGTTCAAGGGGAGCACCAGCGATTTGCCCCTGGCCGGATCCGATCCCGGGCATTCCAACGACACCACCACCGGATATTCGTCCTCGGGCTTCCAGTACAACGGAATGTTCGTGGTCCGCAAGAGCCAGGACATCACCATTCGAGGGCTGATGCTGCGATCCACCCCCACGTACTTCCAAAACCAGGGGGTCTGGGGCGGGGCGTATGATGTCCTGTTCGGAAATGTCGGCATCAATCTGATGCAATCCTTGCGCGCCAAGGTCCAGGATTGCGATATCACCGGGTTCTTCACCGCCTTCTACATCCAAGGGCGAAATGTGGGTGGTGCCTTCGGACGCCCGAATCCCAACGACATCGACGATGCCGACATCGTGCCGCTTTCGCGCTACGGCCAGGTCGGTGACCATCTCATCGAGCGGAACTACGTCTACAACAATTGGTGGTTCGCCTACAACGAGATCGACTGGGACCTCGGGTCGACCATTCGCTACAACGTGGCCTTCCAGAACATGAACAAGGCGTTCCAATACGGGGACACCCTCACCGACAAGGCCGCAGCCACCAGTGAAATGAACAACATGACGGGCGGTTTCATGTATTCCAAGGATGCGGTGATCATTCCGCACCGGATGTACAACAACACCATCATGTCTTCGCCGATCGTGCTTGGACACGGATACTGGCGCAGAAACGTCCAGTCGCTGTTCTACAACAACGTGCTGACTTTCGTGAACCTCTCCACGGGGGGCACCAAGCCGATCGGCCCCACCGACCAACACAATCTCCTGGGCTGGTATGGAGAAATGGCCTGGCACAACACCCTCCAGCTGTTCCCCGGAATGGAGAAGGTCGAGTACAAGAGCTCGGGGAGCTTCCAGATCACCGATTCCACGGTGGTGGGGGAATACGGCCCGGGCAGTACCTGCAAGGGTGGATGCTTCATCAACAGCATTCCCTTGGACCCCCCTTATGTCAGCCAGTTGCAGCCCAACCAGTTGTTCAACTCCTGGAACATCCAGCAAGGGGTGACCTTGACCCTGAACGGGGACTCCATTCCCTGGAAAGCCACCACAACGGGGTACGAAGGCAAGACCTACACGGTCTTCGAGAAGAACGGTTATGCACTGTGGGGATTGTTCGACAAGCTTCCGGGCATCGATACCGTTTCCGCGCGCCTGCGAAAGAACTTCTGGGCCATCAAGATTCCCACCCAGGGGAACATCGACAGCACCACCAAGACCGCGACGCTGGCGCAATTGGCGCCGCTCTGGGGTGATCCCGTCGTGACGGCTACCATCCGCAACCAGGCCTGGCGCAATGCCGATCTCGGCGGACCCGATGGCAGCGTCTCCGATCGCGGTGCCTTCCAATACGATTCCGTATCCGGGAAGACGGTCTTGGGGGGGATCCGCAACGGTGTGCAGCTGGAGGTCGTGGACCAGCGGATCGTCGACATGAAATTGACCCGCGTCAAGATCCCGATGATCTACCAGCAACGCAACGGCGACCAGCTCCTGCCGTCCTACTACACGGACATCAAGGTGGATTCCGTCTACTACTACAAGGAATTCCCCTTCAGCGACACCGCCGACGGCGACGCGACGCAGGATCCCTTCCCGGGGGCGGCCGTGATCCGCACGGGTTTGAACTGGTCCGGTGTCAGTGGGGACAGCCTGATTTTCAATGTTCCCGCCGGCGTCACCTACGATTACGCGCGGTTCGACATCTTCGTTTCGGCCGTCGATCCCGTTTCCGGAGAGCGCGTGCGCACGGTGGCGAGCTACGTGTATCGCAAGACCCAGTACAAGTTGCTGGTCGAATTCTGCACCAACGGCACTTCCGACGCCACGTGCTCGGCGAGCCTGGTCAACCGCACCCGAGTGGGGGAAGCGGTGAACATGCGCATCACCATCCTGGATGCCGATGGACTTCCCGCCCCGACGCAGACCGTCAACAATCTCATGGTGACGCCCGGAGCCGGGAGCGTGATGGTCGACCCCGTCACGGGGAAAGGCATCGACACATCGGTGTTCCGAGCCACTTTCAAGGGTTCCGTGATCGCTCCGGTCGAGTTTCGCACGGTCGGTCTCACGGAAGTCGGTGCCGCCGGCATCCATCCCCTGCAGACCGGCGGAGCCGAAGGAATCATGGGGGCGGGTCAGATCTTCGTCGCTGCCGGACCTCCCTACCGTGTCCAGTGGGTGAATCCCGCCAGCACTTCCGTGGTGCCTTGCAAGCCCGATCCCGTCGCCCCCTATCCTCTGGACACCCTCACCTTCTGCGGAGACATCCTGC
Organism: Fibrobacteria bacterium; assembly: GCA_020633825.1. Taxonomy (GTDB): domain Bacteria; phylum Fibrobacterota; class Fibrobacteria; order UBA5070; family UBA5070; genus UBA5070. The sequence goes on from JACKCV010000002.1 coordinate 253,858, forward strand.
CTCCGTCTGGTTTGACCCAAGCCGAATTGCGGGTCTACGATCGCTTCGGCAACCAGGTGACCGAGGCCGCCAAGGTGAAGGTCTCCGGCACCAACACCAACAATCCGCTTCTCGCCCAGGGAATCTCCATGGTCGCGGCTTCCGTGGCCGGACCTTCCACGGACAGCGTCACGATCCTGACCGATTCCATCGGACGCGGCAATGTCTGGATCACCGGCTCGCAGTCCTTCCCCGGTGGCCCCTTCCCGATCGGTTGGGTCCAATTCCTGGCCCATGTCGACAGCGCGGCGGTCCTGCCCGTCGACACGGCGCGCATGCGGTTGGGCAAGCCGGAACTGCGATTGTTCTGGGCGCATCCGGTGGCCATCGACACCACGATCCGCACCTCGGTCCCCGTACGCCTTGTGGTCTCCATGGACACGGTCCCCGAAACCACCGGAGCCTACGCCACCGGCACCGTCCGGGTCTGGCCGAGTCAGACTCGTTCGATCATCTTCTACAAGGACCCCGCCCGGACCATCCCGGTGACCGATTCCACCGTTCAGTTGGTGGGCGGAGAGATCACGCTCTGGATCGCCTCCGAATTCGCGACCCCCGAAAACGACCTCCTGGCCGAAATGGCCGGTCTCGGCGGCACTCCCACCTACAAGAGCGTGAAGTTCTACGTGCCTCCTCCGCCCCCTTCCCCGGTCGCGGATTCCGCAGTCTTCCTCGATCGCAATTGCGACGGGGTTTCGGATGTCGCCCGACTTTGGCTCAAGGGAACGGGAACCATCCCGGCCGCTCTCGACACCTCCAAGGTGATGCCCGAGTGGTTCGTGGTTTCCTACCCTGATGGAACCACCGATTCCATCGGGGCAACCGGATGGAAAACCGTCGGAGGGAATTTCGCGGTCCTCGATCTCCCCCTGCTCCATGCTCCCCGGACCACGGCACCGGTCGGCGAACTCACCATGCAGGTACGTCTTCGTCGCCCACCTGCCGATGACACCGTGGTCTTCGTCGGGGCGAAGATCTCCGTCCTCGACCGCGTGGCACCTCGGCCCACGGCGGGCGCCATCATCGAGAACTTCACCCCCGGGGTCACCGCCGACACCGTCCACGTTTCCTTCTCGGAGCCGATCGTCTTCGCCGGCACCGCATGGCCCTTCCTGACCCGGGAACCGAACGGCACACTCGTCAACACTTCGACCATCGTGGTCGGACCGCTTCCCACCACCCCGACGACGAAGTTGTCCTTCGTCCTCACCGGGAACGCCGGAGGTGCCCTGGTCCATGCCGGGCAATCCATCGCCATCGATTCGACGGCCCTGCTCATCGATGTGCAAGGAAACCACGGCAAGGGCGGGGAATGCCTGGGGGATACCGCCGTTCTCTCCCTGGTCACCCAGCCGGTGCCCCTGGTCCGGTCCTGGATCCAGGATGTCGACGGCGATGGCGGAGCCGACCGGATCAGCGTCGTCTTCGTCCGGGCCCTCCGAAGCGTCGATTTCCCGGACAGCTTGGTCGCCACTTGGGGCAACCTGGATCGCACTCTCCTGATGGCCAGTGCGACCACGGTCGATTCCACCACCTGGGTCTGGAGCCTTCCGGCCTCCTTCCCGGTCGGGGTCACCGTCGGTGCCGGACCGGCCGGTGCCGGGACCCTGGAGCTGCGCGATCTTGCCGGGAACATCGAACGTCGCCAGTCGGTCCCCATGGCCGACAGCGTGCCGGCCATTCCCGTTTCCGCTGCCTTGACCTACGGGGTTGGCGGTGCGCGCGATACGTTGTTCGTGGTCTACTCGGAGCCCATGCAGGCCATTCGTACCTCCGGCTCCTGGATGCTCGACCAGCGTCTGGCCGATGCGGCCCTCGACATCGGTTCGGCGAAGGCCACCGCCGCGGATCCGACCAGATGGATCATGTTGGTCGATCCGGCCGCCGCGAACTACCCGCGGCCTGGCGACAGCATTCGTTTGGCTTCGGGCGTAGCCTCCAATCTCGCGGATCTGCAGAAAAACGATCCCTCTTCGCCCAAGTCGCCCTATGTCGAGGTGATCGGCCCTCCCATCGGGATGGTCTCGGCCTTCCTGCGCGATGCCGACGGCGATGGAGCCGCCGATCAAGTATCCTCCACCTTCCTCAGGCCTCTTCGTCCTTCGGATCTGCCCGATTCGTTGCGCGTCCTTTGGAACGGCGAGGTGAGGTTGGTGCCCTTCAAGGTGGCCCGTACCACCGATTCCGTGACCTGGATCCTCGATCTCCCGAAAGCCTTCGCAAAGGGGGTGACCATGGGGGCCGGCACGGATGGCTCCGACCAGGTGTACCTCCGCAAGGACAACGCCTTGGGACGCCGGGAAGAAGCCACCAAGTTGGCCGATTCCGTGGCCCCGATCGCCGTTTCGGCCGCCCTCCGCTATGGGAATGGCGGAGCTCTGGACAGCCTCGTGGTCACCTACTCCGAGCCTCTGCAGTTCCGCACGGGGAGCGAATGGATGCGGCGCCAGAAGGGGGGTGACGTGGTGATCGAAGGCATCCAAGGTGGAAATGCGGATGCCGCGAAGACCACCTGGACGTTGATGGTCGATCCCAAGAAGCCCGGATTCGCGCGCCCAGGTGACAGCATCCGCCTGCCCTCGGGGGCGGCCTCCTCGCTCGCCGATGCGCGCGGAGTTCTGCCTTCCTCGCCACTTTCCCCGTGGGTCGTGGTGGTCGGCGGGGATCGCGGTCCGGCCCGAGCCTGGTACAAGGATTCCAACGGCGATGGCCAGGTGGACCTCGCGGTGCTGGAGTTCGACGAGCCCTTGACCGGCAATCCCCGCTACGAGCTTCATTGGGCTGGAGAGACCCGCTCGGCGGATTCCTCTGCCTTCGTCGCCGCGGCGCCGGGAGCGACCCGTCTGGAAATCCGCCTGACCCAACCGTTCGCCTTCGGTCGCACCTCGTCGAGTTCCGCCGAATCGTTCGGGGTCCAGACCAGCGGCGGGAACGGGTCGCCCATCTCGGTGGCCAACTTCCCGGTGGCGGATTCCGTTCCTCCCGTGATCCTTCGGGCGCACGTCGGGTACAGTCGATTGGAGAACCCCGGTGATCGGGACACCTTGTTCCTGAAACTTTCCGAGCCGTCCAAGGCCACGGGAACCACCGTCGTTCTCGGGCGTGGACAGGACGGAAGCGCCTACCCCATCGCCGAGGGGATGACCTCCGTGGTCGGTATTCTCCAGGTATCCTCCGACAGCCTCCTGTTCTTCTGCGATACCAGTTGCATCGATGCACCGACCAAGGCGGGAATGCCTTCCAACGGGGATTCCGTTCGCCTGACCATGCCGCGCTCGGGGGTCGAGATCACCGATGTCCTCGGAAACGCACCCGGGATCGAGGCCAAGTGGACCCTGGTCAGCGCCGGGGATCGCCCCTACACCTATGTGGTGAACATCTTCCCCAGTGGTGTGCTGGTCGAGGACCCCGCCGTACCTGCCGATCCTGGAATCAAATCCAAGCCGACCCTGTCGGTCTGGGTGTTCCGCGACGGGCGTTGGTGGGAATTGGTCGACGGCAAACTGACCGGGGAATCCCACCCCGCGGGACCCGACGGCGTGATCGAGCGAAACGGCGTGGGATTGAAGATCGACATCAACAACGCCTTCAACTCCAACGTCCTTCTCTACGACAACCTCGGTGTCCACGCCTTCAACACGGAAATCAACATCGATTCCGCGGCCGCGAAGGCCCTCGGGAACAGTGCCGGCAAGTTCTCCGTGCTGATCCTTTTCAACGGTCGACGGGAGGGGCAGATCACCAAGATCATGGGCAGCGGCGTGTACTTGATGCGCTACCTGACCTTCCGCGACGAGCTCCAGCCCAATGGCATCCGCGAGAAGAAGATCGTGGAAAACCGAATCTTCAAGCTGGGCATCAAGGTTCCCACCAAGTGATCTTCGACTCCATCGGAGTCGAAGCGACGCTTCCGGCCGATCGGCCGGGGGCGTCTTTCGTTTTGGAAGGAATGGGTTTCGCCACGGGAACGCCCAATCGGGTCGAGGTCACCTGGCGTTCCGATGGTCGACGATGGTTGGGTCTCCGGGGTGGACCCGCGAGAAGCATCGCCGATTTGCCCGTGCACGCGCAAGGCCGGTGCAGCAGGATCCTGGAGATCGGCCCCCTGGAGCACATCGCAGCGGGATTGGGGATCGCGGGTTGGGAGGGGTGGGGGATCGAGTGCGAGCATCCCGACATCCCGCTTCTGGATGGATCCGCGATGCCCTGGTTCGCGAGCGCTGCGAACCTTCGCCGGGGACCGGTCCCGGCACGCCCCTTCCCGTTCCTCGAGGAGGAAATGGAGATTCGAGGAACGCACCACGGAAGGATCCTCGCCCGACCCGCGACCTCGTTTCGATTGGAATGCCGCTGGTCCGATGGGCCGGGAGGGATCGAAGTCTGGGAAGGCGGGCTCGGCGATCTCGAATCGCTGGCCGCCGCTCGGACCTTCATCGGGGTTCGGGATTTCCTGCATGTCCGACGGCATGGGGCCATGAAGGGCGTGGATCCGCGCAGCGGGAGATTGTTGGGACCCGCCCATGGCGAGGACTCCGAGGACCTCAGGGATTTGGCCAGGGAACTCGGAGTCGATCCGCGCTCTCCCGTCTGGGCGGGTGGCGAGCCGAGGATGGCTTCGGAATGCGCCGCCCACAAGGCCCTGGACCTGGTGGGAGACATCCTGCTTTGGTTGGGTTATCTTCCCCATCTGCACTTGGTTGCCCAGGATTCGGGGCACACCCTCCACCACTTGTTCGGCCGGGAACTTCGAGCCCTCGCCGAACCTCACGGGATCGAACCTCCATGTCCTTGATCGACACGTTGCCAAAACCCACCCAAGAGGGCGTGGTCCTCGACCATGCGGGAATCACCACCCTGCTTCCCCATCGCTTCCCGTTCCTGCTGGTCGATCGGATCCTGGAATACCAGGAGAGCGGCTCCATCGTGGGAACGAAATGCGTCAGCTTCGGGGAGCCCTGGACCCAGGGACATTTTCCGGGCGAGCCCGTCTTCCCGGGAGTCCTCCAGATCGAAGCCATCGCGCAGGTCGGGTGCATCCTCGTGATGCTTTCCCATCCGGAAACGGTCGGGAAACGACCGGCATTCACCGGGGTCGATTCCTGCCGATTCCGTCGACCGGTACGGCCTGGCGACGTGCTGCGCATCGAAGTGACGGAAAAGAGCTTCCGGCGGGGGATGGGTTCCCTGACCGGCCGCATCCTGGTCGACGGCAAGGTCGCCTGCGAAGCGGAAATCATGGCCGCGATGGTTTGAGCGCCAGGCTCCCCGATCGCCTCGACCCCCCACCCGGGGTCCACCCGGGGGCCAGGGTCGGTCGCCGTTGCCGGATCTCCCCCTGGTCCATCATCGAAGATGGGGCGGAGATCGGATCGATGTGCGTCCTGGAGCCTTTCTCCCGAGTGGTCGCCGGCACCCGGATCGGCGACCATTGCCGGTTGGGACAGGGGTGCGTCGTGGGAGGGGCTCCCCAGGATCTGTCCTGGAGGGGTGGCAGGCATCCATGCCGGCTGGGCCACGGGGTCCGGGTCGGCGAATACGCCACGATCCACGGTGGAGCCAAGGGGGAGACCGTCCTGGAGGACGAAGTCTTCGTGATGGCCTACGCGCACGTGGGGCACGACGGCAAGTTGGGGAGGCGCTCGATCCTGGCCAACGGGGTGCAGCTGGGCGGTCATGTCCACCTGGGCACGGGAGCCAACATCGGAGGGGGGACCCTCGTGCAGCAGCATGTCAGGATCGGAGAATTCTCCTTCGTCGCCGGAGGATTGCGCATCGAGCGCGATGTCCTGCCCTGGTCGAAGATCATGGGGCCTCCGGCGTGTTGGGCCGGTTTGAACGCCATCGCCTTGCGCAGGGCGGGTTGGGACGCGGTCCGGATCCGGACGGCCGAGGAGATCCTGCGCCAAGTCGTCCGACGGGGTTTGGGACTCTCCGAAGCCCGAGCGCTTCTGGGGCGCGACGAGTCCACGGAGGCCCGAGTCATGGTGGAATTCCTGGAAGGAGCGCTTCATGGCATCATCAGACCCGTCGCGTGAGGCCATCCCGGACCTTTGGCTCCGGTGGCTTTGGGTCCCCATCGTGGTCCCGGGAATCATCCTGGGATTGCTGGCCTGGCGCGCGGTCTCGAACGAACAGGGGCTGCTGAGGGGACAGGTCGCGGAAGGTCGGCTGCGTCTGGCCTCGCAAGTGGCGGGAATCCTGCAGGGAGCCGGGCGGGAATTCCAGCACCAGTCCACGCGAGATCTCGTCTCCTGGGCCCTGGAGGTGCGGGAGGCGCCGGATCTTCCTCTCCCCGAAGCCTTCGACGCCGCCGCGGTGTTCCTCGACGGTCGGCAGGTCGTTCCCTCCTCGCTGGCCGAGGTGGTCGCGGATGCGGCGCGGTTGAGGTTGGGACTGGCCATGTCGATGGCCGAGGTCTCGAGGTCCGGATCGCAGGAAGCCCTGGGCATCGCCGAACGTTTTCTCATGGAGGCGCTGCACATCCCGGTTTCCGCCTTGGGAGGGGACTTGGAGGTGGGTCTTTCCCAGCTCGAGGTCGCCATCGAACCGCACTTGTCGATGGAGCCGCATTGGCGTCCGGTGTTCGAGGATCTTTTCGAGGGGGTCCGCCACCGCATCAGCGATCTGGAGATCTGCCGTCTCCACGCCTCGACAATCTCCCAGCTGGCGGAATCGGGGAGGACGGGGATGCGGAACGCCGACGGCTATTCGTGGATCGTGCTGGCACCCCCGGATCTTCCGGAAGGCCAGGTCGTGGTCGCCGCGTATTCCGATCGCATCCTGAGGGAACGCCTGGCCGGGGATCTTCCCGGGATCGGGGCGGATTCCGGTTCCATGCGCCTGGGGCTGCTCTCCTCCGTCGGGAAGGTCTTCCTCCCCTCGGATTCGGGATTCTCCGACGATCCGGAAGTCGTGGTCGGCGTACCCGGACGTTTTCCGGACTGGTCCGTCGCGGTGTGGTCGGAAGGGACCGAGGGCCAGGATGCCGCACGCTTCCGGGCGGCCTTCCTGGCCGCCTTGCTCGGACTCTCCCTCGGGATCCTCGTCGGTGCGGCCTGGTTGGCCACGCGATCCCTGGCCTCCCAGAGGCAGCTCCTGGCGATGAAGACGGATTTCGTCAGCAATGTCACCCACGAGCTCAAGACTCCGTTGACCGGGATCTTCCTCTACGCGGAATTGCTGGCGGGGGGCAAGGCCGAGGGCCGCTCGAAGGAGTTCGGCTCGGTGGTGCTCCGGGAAGCGCGTCGTCTCGAGGGGATGCTCGACGGCATCCTCTCCTTCGCACGCCAGGAGGCCGGTCATGCGGCTTCCCGGCGGGATCGACTCCCCCTGGCCGAATTGATCCGGGAATGCGCCGCCTCGTTCAAGCCGATCGCCTTGCAACGGGGGATCGATCTGGTCCTCGATCTCGAGGAGGTGGTTGTCCCGGGCGATCCTGCGCTGCTGCGATCCATCGCCGGGAACCTGATGGACAACGCGATCAAGTACGGAAGGGACGGGGGGTTCGTGCACATATCCCTGGTTCCCGAAGGGAAGGAGGCGGTCCTTCGCGTTCGGGACGATGGAAGGGGCATTCCGAAGTCCCAGCAGACGAAGGTCTTCGACCGCTTCTTCCGGGGCGGGGGCGAGCTCACTCGCAACGTTCCGGGAACGGGATTAGGTTTGGCCATCGTCAAGAGGTCGGTGGAGATCCACGGTGGGCAGATCATCCTCCACAGCGACGAAGGGGCCGGCACCACCATGGAGATCCGCCTTCCCAGATCGGAGGAAACCCGTGCCTGATTCACCCTACAGGATCCTCGTGGTCGAGGACGATGCGACCATCCGGAGCGGCTTGCGGGTCACCCTGGAGCTGGAGGGATTCCAAGTCCAGGAGGCCGTGGATGGCGCGGAGGCGCTGCGCCGACTGAACGAGTTCTCGCCGGACGTGGTGGTGCTGGACCTGATGCTTCCGGGGAAATCCGGGTTCGACATCTGCCGCGACATCCGGACCATGAAGCCCGACGCCTTCGTCCTGATGCTGACCGCGCGAACGGACGAGGCCTCGAAGGTCGCCGGCTTGACCCTGGGTGCGGACGATTACGTGACCAAACCCTTCTCCCTGGCCGAACTGATCGCGAGGATCCGCACCCTGCTGCGGCGGTCGTCCCGGTCTTCCCGGGCGGCACCGGTTCCCGTCGCGAATGCGGACATCCAGGAATGGGGACGGGTCCGGATCGATTTCCGTCAGATGCGGTGCTGGGTCGAAGGCGAACTCGTGGAACTTTCCGCGAAGGAATTCGAGATCCTCCGCGATTTCTCCATGCGTCCGGGGGAGGTCGTGCGCCGGGAAGACCTGCTGGAACGGGTCTGGGGGTACTCGCCGGAAAACCTTCCTTCCACGCGAACCGTGGACAATTTCCTGTTGAAGCTGCGGCAGAAGCTGGAGGCCGATCCCGCGTCCCCCCGGCTCCTCGTCAGCGTCCGAGGCGCCGGCTACCGACTGGAGGCCCCGACCGAGTCCGGATGATTCCGGCCTTGTTGCGAAGGGTTGATCGCACTGGTGGACATTTCTACCTGAGTGCCACCATGGGCCGCACGAAATACGCCATTCCCAATTTCTTCACTTCCCTGAATTTCCTGATGGGCACCTTCGCGGTGGTTCTCGCACCCCTCGGGTCGTCCAAGCTTCTGATGCCTCTCTTCGGTGGGCATGAGCGAACAGCATTGGAATGGTCGGCTTGGCTGATCGTGTATTCCGTTCTGCTCGACAAGCTCGATGGATTCTTCGCGAAGCGGCTCAACGCATCCTCCGCCTTCGGGGCGGAATTCGACAGCCTGGCCGACCTCGTCGCCTTCGGCCTGGCTCCAGCCATGCTTCTTTTCCATGGGATTCGGCAACTTCCCGGAGGATGGGCCCAGGAGCACCTGCTGGTCCAGCTCGTCGTGCTGGCGGCCTACGTTCTTTGTTCCGCCTGGCGCTTGGCTCGGTACAACGTCGCCCAGGCCGACCTCAAGGGCTGGTTCGTGGGGATGCCGACCACCCTCTCCGGTGGATGGATCGCCTTGGTCTGGCTGCTCGTCTGGAAGTACCAGGCGCACCTCGACCTCCAGAGTCTTCCCTGGATCCTCTACGGCTTCCATTTCCTGCTCGCCGCCTTGATGATCTCCCCGTTCTACATCAGCAAGCTGGTGAGCAGAACCTCGAAATTCTTCAACTACTTCCAGATCGCCAACATCCTTCTGGGGTACGCGTGCGGTCTGGCCATGATGTGGCCGGAGGTCATGTTCGCCCAGATGGCCATCTACACGGCCGTGGGCTTCACCTGGGGAGTGATCCGACGCAAGAAGATCGCCAGCGGGCTGTCGGCCGCGCTGGAGTCCTGATCTCGCTTTCCGCGAATCCAGCGGCATCCCGCAAGGGAACCGCTGGATCGATGGCCTGGAAATGAAAAAGGTCCGGTGATGCCGGACCTTTTTTCATGGGAGGGTGGTTGAGGGGACTTGAACCCCCGACCTCCGGAACCACAATCCGGAGCTCTGACCAACTGAGCTACAACCACCGTTGGGATTGCAAGTATACAGCCGACTTCCGAAGGCTGCAAGGGGCAGCGGGCCGGACCGACAAAAATGTTCCTCGGAGGGGGAGGCGGGGTGCGGCGAGGCAGGTCGGAATTCGCACTCTCGAGTCGGGGCGCCAAGAAGGCGATGGCGATCCAGCGCGGAAACGCTAGATTTGCCCCAATGTCCAGCCCACCAGGAGAGCGCGTGAGCACCCCGAAGACGCTGATCGCCATCCCCACATACAACGAGCGCGAAAACCTTCCTCGGCTTCTCGAAGTGCTGATGGAATTGCCGCCTTCCGTCCACGTCCTGGTGGTCGACGACGGCTCCCCCGACGGGACCGGGGACATCGCCGAGGAATGGGGGCGCCGGCTCGAGGGACGCATCCATTTGATGCGCCGCGCCGGGAAGCTCGGCTTGGGGTCCGCCTACGTGGCCGCCTTCGGCTGGGCTCTGGAGCGGGACTACGACCTCATCTTCGAGATGGATGCGGATTTTTCCCACGACCCCAAATACATCCCCGCCATGATCGAGGCCTCCTCCGAAGCGGATCTGGTGATCGGGAGCCGATATCTGACGGGCGTGAACGTCGTCAACTGGCCCATGCAGAGGCTTCTGCTCTCGTGGTTCGCCAACCTCTATGCCAGGTTCGTCACCGGATTGCCCGTCCACGACTGCACCGGTGGCTTCAAGTGCTTCCGCAGGCAGGCCCTCCAAGCCATCGATTTCACCCGCATCGCTTCGGGAGGGTATTCCTTCCAGGTCGAAATGAACTACAAGGTCTGGAAGAAGGGATTCAAGATCAAGGAAGTCCCCATCGTGTTCGTGGATCGCTTCCTGGGGGCCAGCAAGATGTCCGGCTCGATCATCGGCGAGGCTCTCTTCCTGGTCCTGAGGCTGCGGTTGGGGCGGCATTGATCGGGAATTCCCCCGAAGTCAGCATCGTGATCGTCTCCTACCGAGTTCGGGAGCGGTTGCGGGCCTGTCTGGAGAGCCTGAGGCAATTGGATCCCCAGGGCCCGAGTTTCGAGGTCATCGTGGTGGACAACGCCTCCGGGGACGGCACTTGCGAGCAGCTGCCTGCGGCCTTTCCCGAAGTCCAATTCCTGCCCATGGACCGCAATCTCGGGTTTTCGATCGGCTGCAACCGGGGTGCGTCGCGCTCGAAGGGACGTTTCCTCCTGTTCCTGAACCCCGACACGGTGGTGTTCCCGGATACCCTGCGGAAGGTGGTGGAATTCGCGGACACCCATCCCGAAGCAGGCATCGTCGGTTGCCGGATCCTCGATGGGGATGGTCGGCTCCAGCTGGCCTGTCGAAGATCCATCCCGACTCTCGCCGTGGCCCTGCCTCGTCTGACCGGACTTTCCTTCCTGTTTCCGAAGAGTCGCGTGTTCGGGCGATACAACTTGACCTACCTGGATCCCGAGGTCTCCACCCCGGTGGAGGCGGTATCCGGATCCTTCCTGATGATTCGAAAGAACGTCTTCGACTCCATCAAGGGGTTCGACGAGGACTATTTCCTCTATGCCGAAGACCTGGATCTTTGTCTTCGGGTCGCCAGGGCCGGTCACCAGATCTGGTATTGCGGGGAAGCCTCGATCATCCACCACAAGGGCCAATCCGCCGCCACTCGCCCCTGGGGAGCGAGGATGGATTTCTATCGGGCCATGGTGGTCTTCGCGCGGAAGAATCTCGGGGTCGGCCCGGTGCTCGAATTGTTCCTGAATCTGGTCGCCGCCGGACTCGCCACGGGCAACGTCCTGGCCAGTCAAGTGCGGGATCTGCGCAGCCTGGCGCTGGATCTGGCGACCTCCAATCTGGTCTTCGCCTTCATCGCCATGATGTGGCTGGGGGGCAAGGGGATCGGCAACTATCTGAGTACGCCCCTGGGTTGGGCCTGGCATCTGGTGTTCTCCGTCGCCATCCTGGCCGGCCAGATCGGAGTGGGCGCCTATCGGCTCGGACCTTCCGACCTGAAGAAACGAGCCCTCGGTGTGGGCATTTCCCTGGGAGTCTTCCTCGGGGTGGGACTGGTGTTGAAGCATCTGGTGTTTTCCCGGGCCGTCTTCGTGCTGGGGGGTGCGCTCGCAGGACTGGCGCTTTTGATGGTCTCCTCCCTCGCCCAAAGAAACCGGCCGGCCCCCATGCGCGTGGTGGTGGCTGGAACAGGCGCCGCGAGCCTGCGGGTCTCCCGGTTGCTCAAGTCCGTCCACCGGGTCCGGGTGGTGGGCATGCTGGCCATGTCCGATTTCCAAGCGGTCGAAGGCGATCTCATGGTGGTGGCACGCATGCCCTATCTGGGGCCTGCCGCCAAGGCATTGGAGCTCGCCGCCATCGTGGTTCCCGGGGACGATCCGGAGGTGGCGAGGATGTTGGTGGAATTGGCCGGCACCCGTCGTACGGGCCTGAAGTTGCTGCTGGCCTTGCTGCCCGCGGGAACGGATCTGCCCGCCTTGGTCGATATTACCTTAGACAGAAGTTTCATTCCGGAGCGACAAGCATGACGTCATCCAAAGGGCCAGGGCTGGAATTCGAACAGCCGGTCCTCGCACTTGATGCCAAGATCGAGGAGATGCGCGCCTTCGCGGCCGACGCTGGGATCGATCTGGGGTCGGAGCTCTCCAAGCTGGTGAAGAAACGCGCACAGCTCCTCCACAAGGCCCAGCAGAAGTTGACGCCTTGGAATCGGGTCGAACTCGCCCGACGCCAAGGACGCCCCTATGCCATGGACCACATCTCCGCCTCTTTCACGGATTTCGTGGAGCTCCACGGAGATCGAGCCTTCGGAGACGATCCCGCCATCATTTCGGGATTCGCCAAGCTTGGCGATGTCCCCGTTTGCCTCGTCGCCCACCAGAAGGGGCGGGACACCCGCGAGAACATCCAGCGAAATTTTGGAATGCCCCATCCTGAAGGGTATCGCAAGGCCCTGCGGGTGATGAAACTTGCCGAGCGTTTCCGGCGCCCGATCATTTGCCTGGTCGACACCCCCGGTGCCTTCCCCGGGATCGGCGCGGAGGAGCGGGGTCAGGCCCAGGCGATCGCCGAGAACATCCTGGAGATGACGAGCTTGCGGGTGCCTGTGATCGTCGCCGTCCTGGGAGAGGGGGCTTCCGGAGGGGCATTGGGCATCGGCGTGGGCGATCGCCTCCTGATGTTCGAGAACTCCTGGTATTGTGTCATCAGTCCGGAAGGATGCGCCGCGATCCTGTGGGGCGACCGGCAGATGGCGAAGGATGTCGCCTCCCACATGAAGCTGACCGCGCAGGATTTGAAGTCCCAAGGGCTCGTCGACCGAATCATTCCCGAGCCGGATGGGGGAGCCCACTGGGATCCCGCGGAGGCTCAAGCCGCGCTGAAAAAGGTTCTGATGGAAGAGCTCGAAGTGCTCTCCAAGCTGTCCGTCGACGAGTTGCTCGCCGAACGGTTCGAACGCTACCAACACGTCGGAGTCCATCTGGATGCCGGGGAGGCGAAACGATGATCGATTCCGATCTGCTGGAGATCCTCTGCTGTCCGGAAACGCACCAGGGGCTCGAACCCGCCGGGGCGGATGTGGTCCTGGCTCTCAACCAGGCCATCGGCCGTTCCGAGTTGCGGGACCGTTCGGGGCAGTTGGTTCGCGAGTCCATCGATGGCGCACTTGTCCGAAAGGATGGACAATGGGTGTACCTTATTCGATCGGGGATTCCCGTGTTGTTGGTCGATTCCGCCGTTTCCCCCATTCGTCCCTGACACCCGACCCGGGTCCCAAGCAGGAGTGTCCATGAGCATCAGTCTGGAAGCCATCGAAAGCGTGTGGAACACCAATCCCGGTGGGCTTGGCTTCGCCATGTATGCCGATGCCCTGCACCGGGCGGGGGAAACCGCCAAGGCGCATTCGGTCCTCACCGAAGGTCTCTCCAAGTGGCCGCGGCATTTTTCCGGAAGGATGTTGCTGGGGCGCATTTCCCAGGAACTCGGCGACATGGAATCGGCCCGCGCCGCGTTCCAGGAAGCCGTGGCGCAGAACTCCAATTCCCCCATGGCCCTTCGTTCCTTGGCCACCATCCTCGGAACCCAGCAGTACCAGAGGCAGGCGATCGATCATTGGGTGCGGTTGTCCTTGGTCGACCCCCTCGACTCCGAGGCTTCCTCCATGGCGCGATCCCTTATCGCGAACCTGGAAACCACCTCGTCGCTCGCCGATCTGGGCTTGGGAATCCGGGATGTCGAAGACGCCTCGTCCCGCGAGGCCCTTTCCGAGGGAGCCTCCGCGACCGGCAAGGGCTTTTCCAGTCTCGAATCGGATTCTCCGCTGGCGGCTTGGGGCTCCGAGGCGGCGGTCGAACCCGCCTTCGATCTGGGGGATTTGGCCTTCCCGGTCCCACCCTCCCAAGGGGCCGCGGCCGGTTGGACCACCGAAGGGATGGAATCCACCCTGCCTTCCAATCCTGCGGTTCCGCAGGGGGATTTGTCCACCGAGATCTCCCGTCCCGCCATGGGGCCGGAGATCGACTCCGGCCTGGCCACTCTGGAAATGACATCCTTCCCGGTGCATTCCATCCCTCCCCCTCCTCTGCAGGGGCCTTCCGGAGTGGAGCCCGATGCCCCGCGTCCCTTGGCCGCAGGAGCCAACGAATCCGGGACGCACGTCCTCGATGTCCTGCCGGCCTTGACCTCTCCCGAGGTGGTATCCGCGGAGCCGGGGCCTGATGTCACCCAGTTCGTTCCGCGCACGGAGATGTCCGGACAAGTGACGGGAGAGGACATCGGGAACCGCTTGGACGCGATGTTCAGCGATCTGGAGCCGGAAGCCACCGCGCCAACCCTTCCCCAGGCAGCCTCCGTCCCCCCGATCCAGGATATGGCTTCTTCCGCAGGGCTGTCGGAAATTTCCCGCCCCTCCTCGGCGGGAGTCCCGGATCGCGTTTCCGGCGAGGATGTGGAAGATCGACTCTCCGAGTTGTTCGGGGCACCCTCCGAGATGCCGCCGCCCGCGGCACCGCTCGCCGACCTCTCGTTGCCTCCCCTCGCTGCGCCCGCCCCCTCTCCGGAGCTTCCGGCACCTGCGGCGCTGGAAATCCCGTCTCCGAGCGCACCGGAAAAGCCTGCCGTCGCGGGCAACGCCCCCGTCACCGGGAATGACATCGAAGCCCGTCTCGACGATCTGTTCGGTGCCAGCGCCTTCGATCTCCCCATCTCCGACCCCCCTTCTCCTCCGACACAGGTCGGCGAATCGGTCAGCAGCGGGATCGAGCAGCGTCTGGACACGCTGTTCTCCGAGGGCACAGAGCTCCGGCAGGACACGCTGAAGGCCTCCGACACCAGTGCGATGGATCGCGACGATATTTTCGGCGATTCGTCCTCCTCCGAGGCCACCCTCGAGAACATGCGCGCTTTCGAAACCGCGGCCGCTCCCATCTCGGCGGTTCGCGAATCGGCCTCGGACGAAACCGCCGCGGCTTTCCGCGACCCTTCCTCCTCGGAAGAGACCGCTGCAGGGCGCCCGACCCTTGCCGACCCCAGCGACGTCGATTCCGGTGGCTCGACGATCGACATCCCCACGCAGGGCATCGTCTCCTCCGCTCCGGGAACGACCGCTCCGGTGCGATTGACCGGGCAGGATCTGGACAGTCAGCTCGACGATCTGTTCGCTTCCAGTGAATTCACCATGGACGACTCCCAGGTGCCGACGGCTCGCAAGACCACGCCGTCTCCTGCCGGTCCCATCACGGGTGACGATATCGGAGATCGACTCGACGACTTGTTCGGCTCCGATTCCGATTTTCCCGCAGGAGTCCCGACGGTGACTCTCGCCGAGGAGTACCTGCGCCAGGGGTATCGTGAACAAGCCTTGGCCGTGTTCCGGCAGCTTGCGGGTCGAGACCCTTCCAACGCCGAAATCCAACGCCGGATCGCCGAGATCGAGGGATCCGGGACCTGATGCGATCGAAAGGAAACGCGTGAACATTGATGAAATCGCCAAGCTCATCGAGCTCTTGGACCAGTCTTCGCTGTCCGAGCTCGAATGGTCTTCCGATACCACCAGGCTTTCGTTGCGCAAACCGGTGGCACCACCGGTCCAGTACCTCCAAGCTCCGGCTCCCGTCGCGGCTGCACCCGCTCCCGCCGCTGTCGCGCCCGCGGCACCGTCCGCGGCCCCCGTTGCGGCACCCTCCACGGAGACCGGTCTGGTCGAGATTCGCAGCCCCATGGTCGGAACCTTCTATCGCTCGTCCTCTCCGGAGAACCCCGCCTACGTCGAGGAGGGCTCCAAAGTGGAGAAGGGCAAGACGGTGTGCATCGTCGAAGCGATGAAGCTGATGAACGAGATCGAATCCGAGGTATCGGGAACCATCGTGAAGGTGGTCGCCCAGAACGAACAGCCGGTGGAGTACGGATCCGTCCTTTTCCTCGTCCGTCCCTCCTGAACCGAAGCATCCGAACATGACCATCGAGCAGCTCTTCAAGGAAATGGTCGATCGTGGCGCGTCCGACCTCCACCTCCGGGTGGGGGTGCCTCCCGCGTTGCGCATCAATGGAGACCTCTACCGGTTGCAAGCCGACCGAGTCAGCCCGGAAGGGATGGAGAGCTACCTCGGCGTCATCATGAATCGAAACCAGCGAGCTCGTTTCGATTCGGAGCTGGAGCTCGACTTCGCGGTCGGTGTTCGCGGCCTGGGGCGGTTTCGCATCAACGGGTTCCGCCAGCGCGGGACTCCGGCATTGGCGATCCGGCACATCACCCAGACCATTCCCCAGTTCGATTCCCTCGGGCTTCCCGAAGTCGTGCGGGACATCGCGCTCAAGGAGCGGGGACTCATTCTCGTCACCGGGACCACGGGCTCGGGGAAATCGACCACCCTGGCCTCGATGATCGACCACATCAACGAGATGACCGCTTCCAACATCGTCACGGTCGAGGATCCGATCGAGTTCCTCTATCGCGACAAGCGATCCATCATCAGCCAGCGCGAAGTCGGCTACGACACCCACTCGTTCCCCAACGCCTTGAAGGCCTCCTTCCGCGAGGATCCGGACGTCATCCTGATCGGTGAAATCCGCGACCAGGAGACCATGCACATCGCCTTGCAGGCCGCCGACACCGGCCACCTGGTGATGAGCACCCTCCACACGATGAATGCGACCGAGACCATCTCGCGCATCGTGAGCTTCTACCCCCCCCACCAGCACCAGCAGGTGCGGCTTCTGCTCGCCAACACCTTGCAGAGCATCATCTCCCTGCGACTGCTGCCGCGCAAGGATCGGCAAGGGCGTGTTCCCGCCGCCGAAATCCTCGTCAACAACGCGGCGATCCACGACTACCTCGTGGAGCCGACCCTCACCCACATGATCGAGCCCGCCATCCGGGAGGGGAACTCGCAATACGGCAGCCAGTCGTTCGACCAGTCGATCCACAAGCTGTTCATGGACGAGATGATCTCCTACGAAGTGGCGTTGCGCTCGGCCTCGAATCCCGCCGATTTCGAATTGAAGTTGCGCGGGGTCGAAGGCGCCTCCGACCGGAGCTGGATGACCTGATGAAGAAGGTTCTCATCGCCAATCGCGGCGAAATCGCCCTGCGCGTGATCCGCGCCTGCAAGGAACTCGGAATCCGCACCGTCGCGGTCCATTCCACCGCCGACAACGACAGCCTGCACGTGAAGCTGGCCGACGAGGACGTCTGCATCGGTCCTCCCCAAGGCAAGAAGTCCTACCTCGACATGCGACAGATCCTGTCTGCCGCCGTCCTCACCAACGCCGACGCGATCCATCCGGGGTACGGGTTCCTGTCGGAGAATCCGAGGTTCGCCGAGCTGGTCGGGAAGTCGGGCATCAAGTTCATCGGCCCCTCGTCCGAGGCCATCTCCCGGATGGGGGACAAGTCGCAGGCGAAGGATGCCATGAAGGCGGCCGGGGTCCCCACGATCCCCGGCTCCGACGGCCCGGTGGCCACCATCGACGAGGCCCGGGAATGGGCCAAGGTCGTGGGCTTCCCCATGATCATCAAGGCGGTTTCCGGAGGTGGCGGGCGCGGCATGCGCGTCGTTCGCGATTTGAAGGAGCTCGAAAGCCAGTTCCCTGTGGCGACCTCCGAGGCCTTGTCCTGCTTCGGCGACGGACGCGTGTACATGGAGAGGTACTTCGAACGGCCGCGCCACGTCGAGATCCAGCTGCTGGCCGATTCCAAGGGGAACGTCCTCCATCTCGGCGAACGCGATTGCTCCGTCCAGAGGCGCCACCAGAAGCTCGTGGAGGAATCCCCTTCCCCCGCCGTCGATGACAAGATCCGTCAGGCCATGGGCAAGGCGGCGGTCAAGGGTGCCAAATCGGTGGGCTACGAGAACGCCGGAACGATGGAATTCCTCCTCGACGAGGACGGCTCCTTCTACTTCATGGAAATGAACACCCGCATCCAGGTCGAACATCCCGTCACGGAAATGGTGACGGGCGTCGACCTGATCCGGCAGCAGTTGCTGGTCGCCATGGGCGAGGAGCTTGCCTACAAGCAGTCGGATATCAAGGTGCGCGGCCACGCCATCGAATGCCGCATCAACGCGGAGGATCCCACCCAGGGGTTCCGACCCTGCCCCGGCCCCATCAAGGGACTCCATGTGCCAGGCGGAATGGGCGTGCGCTGGGACAGCCACATCTATTCCGGATATTCGATCCCCCCGTTCTACGACTCCATGATCGGAAAACTGATCGTCCATGCCCCCGACCGCACGCAGGCCATCGATCGGATGGTCCGTTGCCTGGACGAGTTGCACGTGGACGGTCCTGCGACCACCGCGAGGTTGCAGCGCAAGATCCTCAATTCCCCCGGTTTCCGCAGCGGGAACTTCAACACCAAGTTCCTGGAGATCCACCCCGAACTTCTAGAGGCTTGACCCATGATGATTCCCCGCATCGCTCTCGTCTTGTCCGCCGCATCGACCTTGGTGGTCGCCAAAGGAACGACCAAGGTGACCTGGTTGGTGGGAGAAGCCGTTCTCAAGCGAGCGGGGAAGTCCTTCCCCGTGCGAGTCCGGACCGAATGCCGGACCGGGGACACCCTGGAGGTCGGAGCCACCAGCCGCGTGGAGCTGCGCTACCCCGACAACACCCTTTTGCGTCTGGATGAGAACTCCAAGCTGGTCCTCGCCGATCGGGTCGCCGGGAAGCCCGAGCCCAAGCTCGTCGTGGGCAAGGCATGGGCGAACGTCAAGAAGATCGGGCAGGGGGGCACCGGTTTCGGAGTCCGCACTCCCACCGCCGTCGCCGCCGTGCGCGGGACCGTCTTCCAGGTCGAAGGGGGGCTCGACAGCTCCTCCGTGCGGCTCTACGAAGGCAAGGTCGACGTGGGCACGCCCAAGGCCGCCGACGCCCGGGCGAAGGGGGAAGTTTCCGGCCCCTCCGAGGTGGGCCTCGACCAGTGGGTGAAGCTGCTCCAGGGGGAGCAGGTGGTCATGCGCAAGGATGGAACCTGGGCGTCCTCGAAGTTCGACGTCGGCGCCCGCGATCCGTGGATCCTGTTCAATGCGCAGCGGGATTCGCTGGCGGGACGTCCGCTGCCCGAGGCTTCGACGGAATCCGGCGCTTCGCCCGACGGGGACGATCCCTGGGCGAAGTGAACGCCCTCCGGATCGGGCGAAGCTGGCGCGTTCATCGATGGGGGAGGAGGCCTCTCCGCTCGTGGGGATGAGGTTCGAACGGAAAACTTCCGCGATCCCGGCGGCTGGCGCGAAGGTTTTTTCTCGAGGATGAACGTGGGGACGATCGCCCCTCCGCCAAGGAGGGGCGATGCCTCCTCCCGGCGGACGGATCCATCGCGCAAGGCCGTTCGGGAGGAATACGAGTACCGGGAATGGACACCCCTTCGAGGGGAAGGCGCGAGACCGTACGGCGAAAATTTCCTCCTGGAGAAGTCGCGTCACAACCCGGTGGGAGGAAGTCCTTGCTGGGCAAGGGAGTTTCCATCTGAAGCTCAATTCCTGGAATCTGCGTTCTTCCCTTGGTTTTTTGGTTTTTCGCAGAGGTCGATTCCTGAAGGAATGCAAGGCTTTCGACAGTGTGAATACTTGAAACATTTTTGTTGACAATCCATTGAGGGCGAGGGGAAAATCCCTTTCAATCCGGAGGTTTCCGGTCGAAGCGAAAGGTGGATCTTCATGCGGCCCAGTCGCAAACTCCCAATAGTCCTCGCGGCGGGAATCGCCGTCGGAGTCCCCGTTGCAGCCCAGGATCAGGGTCAGGAACTGTCCCTCTCCGCCTTGTTGGACATCAAGCTCCAGACCGGATCGTTCCTGGAATTGGACATGGCGAAATCGCCTTTGTCCATGACTCTGATCGATCGCGACAAGATCAGAGTCTCTGGTGCGCGACACCTGACCGAATTGCTGGAGATCTACGTCCCTGGATTCCAGTACATGTACAACAAGTGGAATGGCGCGATCTGGGGCATGCGTGGCGTCGCCAACGATCGCAATACCAAGATCATCTTCCTGGTCAACGGGCACAAGATGAATACCGAAGCTCGTGATGGTGCCTTCCAGGAGCTGGAGCTCGGCCTCCTCGGGGACATCGAGCGCGTGGAAGTCCTGAGGGGGCCGGCCGGTCTGGTGTACGGTTCCGGAGCCATCGCAGGCATCGTGAACGTGGTCACCCGCGGAGTCGAGTCCGACAAGACCGAGGTGCAAGCCGATTTCGGAACGGGATCGAACTTCGCCAAGAAGTCCTGGGGCATCGATGCCCGAGCCTATTCCGCCCCAACCGAGGGGCAGTCCCTGGTGGCCACCGTCGGGTACCGTGAATCCGAGGGTTTCGGTGTCGGGGAAACCCGCCTCTACGGCAACCCCCATTGGCCCTACCCCCAGAACAACGCCAAGCCTGCGGGTGTTCCATCCGATGGAAGCTTCGGTGCCACGCCCGGGAACTGGCGGACCAGCCTGGATTGGGCATGGAACGACTTCCGTCTCTACGGGCGCATGACCCATCAGGTCAGCGAAGCCGGAGGTTTGTTCGTACTCGATCCTTGGGCGAGCATCATGGGTGGGGCTCCCACCGGGACGCCTGCCGTCATGGTCGACGGGAAGGCCATCGATTCCGATGATCCCTTCTGGTCGCAGACGGAGAGTTGGAGCACCGCCCGCCGCGAATATGTCGCCGACAACATCGCCGCCGACGCGTCGTACACCCTGAACCTCGGGGAAGACCAAGTCAAATTCCATGGCGCCTTCGATGCCAACACCAATCGCATCCAACGCGAAATGCGTCCAGGGTACGAGACGGTGGATCTCAACGAACGGAATTCCTTCATCGAGGAAACCTTCGGGGAGCGTCGGTACACCATCGGTGCCATGTACCTCATGAAATCCATTCCCTCGCTCCAGATCGCTGGGGGCGCCGAGCAACGTTGGGACGACATCGGAGACGACCTGACGGGGCGCAACAGCCAGGCGCAGAAGGGCATGCATCCGATCGTCACGGACATCCTCTACACCAACACGGCGTTGTTCACCGAAGGCTTCTACGACTTCCAGGAGAATCTCGGCTTCGGGTTCGGAGCCCGCTGGGATGGACACACCCGCACCCTCGACGATGGGGGCACGATCAACGGCAAGTTGGCCACCGTCTACACTCCCGTTCCGGGGCACACGGTCAAGTTGATCGTCCAGAGTTCGTCCAACAACGGATCGGCAGATAACTACGAATTCAACCGGAACAATTTCAACGATGCGGGAGTCCCCTACACCACTCCGCACTACGAGAAGCCGAAGGAAGTCCCGGGAGGCAATTCCAATGCCATCACGGGTGCCACCGAAGCGCAACTCCATCAGTTGAAGCCGGAGAAGGTGTACTCGTTCGAATTGACCTCGAACCACGAGATCACCCCGCAGTTGTCGATGTCTCCCTCTGTGTCCTACAACATGGTCAAGGATCTGTTCGCCTGGAGCCAGGATCTGTTCCGAGTCGTGAACGCAGGCAGTTACAACCATCTCGACCTCGAAGGCGAAATGGTCTGGAACAGCAAGAAGCTCTCGGTCGGATTGAACCATGCCTTCCAGATGCCGGTGAACACAGATCCGGACAAGGAAGCGGTCACCTTGAACGTGCCGCGCTACACCAGGGATTCCCTGAATGGATCCGGTGCAGTGGTACGTGATGCATCCGGGAAGGTCATCCAGGTGGCCAACTACAGGCGCGTGATCAAGGGAATAGATACCACCTACATCCCGGTTCAGAATGGCATGAGGACAGCGGTGGTGAATCCCGTCCGCGATCAGATCACGGCCAATGGAAGCGACTTCCTCTCGCTTGCCACCAACGTGTCCAAGCTGTACGTGGACTACAAGCCTCTCGATTGGGTGACCCTCCACACGGATGCCCGCATCTTCTGGGGGCTCTCGGGGCGCGACAGCATGTACACCGCGGATGAAAACCACGGGATCAACAACTGGGGCATCACGCGCGACATCATGACCAAGCTTGATGCCAGTGCGCTGTTCGCTCTGCCTCAGGACGTTTCCGTCGGTTTCTATGTGTACAACATCCTCGGTGTGGACGAGGGAACCTCCGTGGACAACGATCTCGCGATCAACACTCTCCGTTGGCAGCAGATGGGCTCGACGGACCACAAGGATCTCTTCGCGGTCGATGTACGGTCCTACGCCGTAACGCTCCAGAAGTCCTTCTGATCGCAGGACGCATGATCCCCCCTCCACCGGAGGGAAACGAGCCTCGCCCCTCATGGGCGGGGCTTTTTCTTTGACTGCGGGATTCCATTCCGGTAGGGGGGGATCCACGGGGCGCGGAAGACATGGAAGACGCGTTGCATTTCGGATCGGCCGTTGCCACTGGAGATTCGATTCTAGTCGGAATTGAATGACAAAAAACGGCATTCGTGTCCTGGTGCCGTCGATGAACTTTAAAAGGGCTCATCCGACATTCGTGTGGGTGGAATCGTCCCGGTTCAGAGTCTTGGCAGGGTCGACGTGAGGATTTTGAGCCTGAGGTAGTCCTCGTCTCGTAGACCGTAGGCACGCTTCTGGATGGCTCTGATCTTGGCGTTCATGCCCTCGACGAATCCCATGGGGACTTTGCACTTCGGGTCGAGGGATCGGACGATGCCGTCCCAGTGGCTTTCCACGAGGTCGGCGAACTTCTCGAGAGGCTGGAGTCGTTGCCACCGTAACGAGGACCTCCACTCGTCGAAGAACTTCCGAGCCCAGGCTGGAGACTTGAACGTCCAGATCCGTCGGAACGATTCTTTCAGCAGGTAGGCCTTGTTCAGCCGCCGATTGACCTGCAGAAGCTCGTCCAAGGCCTTGCGGCGTCGGGGGTCGAGGTTTTCGCGGTGCGACAGCTGGATGTACTTGGTACCCTTGATGTAACGGCGCTGATCGCCATCCAGACGCTTGTACTCGGCCTTGCGGATCTTGTCGACGGCATCGCCCAGGTTCTTGACCAAGTGGAAGTGGTCGTAGTGCACTACCGCGTTGGGACAGTGGGCTTCCAGCGACGTCCGGTACGGCCCGTACATGTCCATCACGGCCAGTTCAATGCCCTCCCGCTCCGATGCCGTGAGGGATTGGAAGAAGTCGTCGACCGCCTCACGTCCTCTCCCTTTGCGTTCGCCGACCCAGATCGGACGCTTGTGCTCCAGGTCATGGACGATCACGCGGTAGGAGTGTCCGGAAGCGATGGCGATCTCGTCCAGACCGATCCAGCGTGGAGCGGGCCGAGGATGCGCCTCCAACTGCTTGGCCATGTAGAGCTTGTCCAGATCCTTGACCGTGTCCCAGGAGAGCCCCGTCTCGACGGCAACGGCCTTCACCGACTTCTCGCGGCACTGGCGCCCCACCCACAGGGCGTATCGATCCGTATAGCGGTTGACGTCGGCGAGGAATTCGATCCGCTCGGTCTTCACCGCTTGGCACCGAGTGCAGAAGACCCGCCGGACAGGGATCCGAAGCCAGATGCGCCACGGTCCAAGATCGAGATCCCGAACCAGTCGGTCCCGCTGGTCATACCAACCACGGACCCGATGTCCACAGCATCCGCAACGGCTGGTTTTTTCCCCGACGCCGCAGGGAAAGAACCCATGCCGCGTCATCGACGGGGTGGGGGTCCAGATGAACCGAGGGGGTGAAGCCGGGGAAGCGGTAGGCTCCCTTCAGATGGCAACGAGTCGGGCCGGGACAGGTCGTCGAATCCATACTCCAAATCTGGATTCGAGCGACGACCCTGGAGACCACTTCCAATCAGGGGTGTGAGGGGGTATCACCCCGAAAATCACCCACTCGTTTCCCGGATGAGCCTTATATAAAGTGGCGTCTGATGCGGCGCAGTGCTGATCAGCCATTTTCGGCAAGGCATGTTTACACCCTCCAACTGGTCCATTTTTCCGATGTTTCCGTGAATGGCGTTACAAGTTCCGGTGCTGATGACACCGGTGTGCACAGGGGACACTGTGACGAAGAAGTCCTGTGCAAATGAAGGAATTGAGTAGGCCTCAGTCCTCGAGGCACCGCACACTGAACCCGATGGACTTGCGTCCCGTGCTCCGGGTCACGACGGCCGAGCTGGAACCCAAGTACCGGTACCAGACTTCGTACTTGGCGCTTTCGGATGTCGACCAGAAGTTGGCGTACACTCCGACGTTGACGAACGCGCCTTCGCTGTAGAGGTATCCCGCTGGCATTGCCGAGAAGCCGTACAGGTCGGTCCCGTTGCCCTCCTTGGACCATCCCGCCTTCGACTTCAACCCGGTGGCCGCCACAGAGTCGCCACCTGTCGCATTCACGAGGAGGGTCCATTCGGCATCGTCGGGAACGTGCCAACCCGTCGGACAGATCCCCTGGTACTTGGGTTGAACCTGACTCGCGCAAGACCTGCTGTCGCAGGAGTCGGGGAGATTCATGGCTTGGGCCCAGGTGTACAGACGACCATACTTGGCACAGGAATCGGCGTCGTCGTTGAAACAAGCGCCCAAGGTGCCCGTGTTTCCCGCGTAGGCCAGGTTTTCGGCCATCCAGGTTTGGGATCCGATGGTCACGGTTTCATACGACTGGCCACCAAGACAGACCGCTGCCGAGCTTCTGGGTGGCGAGGGAACCGGATCCTCTCCCGTGGATTTGCTCCTCCCGGAGGAAGCCATGAGACAGACCGCACCGGCGAGGTCGAGATTCACCAAAATGGTCATGGGATGTTTCATTGGGGGGGGCCTTTGCAGCGAAGGAGACGCGCCTTCGATCCAGCAACTGAGGAGAGGCTCGCTCCCACTTTCCTTCAAGTTAAAACTGGAACTCCAATATCGGATTGCCTGACCTTTCCATCCCTTTTCGGACATGCAGCGGCATCCTCGACAAAGCGCCATGACCTTCCCGACACGATCGCTTCAATTTGCACCCACCTGCGGCAGGAGTATGATGCAACGAGTCCCTCCCCTTGCACTCGCCAAATTCTACCCGGTTCAGTAGCCTTGAGGGATTGCGAAACCCATCCCTTTCCTGTATATTGGTTAAAACCCAGTATTCAGACAGGTACAGTAGGAGAAAGAGGCGCCCCATGGCTCTGCAGCTTGAAAAGAACGAAGTCGTCCGCGAGGAGATCGCCGACTTCCGCAAGGTTCTCGCCGACTTCGAGGCTGGTACCATCCCCGATACCACCTTCCAGAAGCGCCGCCTTTGGCAGGGCATCTACGGCCAGCGCCAGCTGGGCGTGCAGATGATCCGCATCAAGGTCCCCTACGGAATCATCTCCACCGACCAGGTCCGTTGCATCGGGGACCAGGCCCGCAAGCGCTCCAACGGCGTGTTGCACCTGACCACCCGCCAGGCCATCCAGATCCACCACATCCCTCGCATCCAGTGCGGCGACCTCATCGACGAACTCGCCGATGCCGGATTGACCAGCCGCGAGGCGTGCGGCAACACCGTCCGCGCCGTCACCGGCGACTATCTGGCCGGCATCGGTGCCGACCAGGTATTCGACTTCCGCCCGGTGGCCGAACGCCTCTTCCACCACTGCCTGCGCAATCCCTACTCCCAGAACTTCCCCCGCAAGTTCAAGATCACCTTCTCGGGGTCCGATCTCGATCGCGGCCTTTCGCTGATCCACGACATCGGATACATCGCCACCGTGAAGGACGGCGTGCGAGGCTTCCGCGTGGTGGCCGCGGGCGGACTGGGCTCCCAGCCCTTCCCGGCGGAGACCGTGGAGGAATTCCTGCCCGTTTCGCAGGTGCTTCTGAGCGCCACCGCCCTGATCCGTCTGTTCAACACCCACGGCAACCGCAAGCAGCGCAACAAGGCGCGCATGAAGTACGTGAAGGAGAAGCTGGGTCTGGTCGAATTCCGTCGCGTGTACCGCGGCTTCTTCGACGAACTGGCCGATTCCGACTACGGACGCAGCCTGCTGCTCGACGAATCGTCGCTGGGCCTCGACCTCGCCCCTTCGCGCGGGACCTTGGACGGCCTGGTCGTGGAAGGCGCTCCCGAGACCTGGACCAAGGAAAACATCCTCCCCCAGATCGAACCCGACCTCTTCACGGTGCTCGTGCGCGTCGAACTGGGCGACATCCACGCCGACGTCTCGGACAAGCTCGCCGACCTGGTGGATCGTCTGGGCGCCCGCGAATTGCGCACCACCCCCGACCAGAACCTGGTGATCACCAACGTGCCCCGGGCCAATCTCGCGGCGCTGTACACCGGACTCGCCGAATTGGGCCTGGCTTCCACCGGATTCTCGCGGTTGTCCAACGTGTTGGCCTGCCCCGGTCGGAGCACCTGCAACCTCTCCATGACCTCCTCGAAGGGTCTGGCCGTCGCCATCCGCGAAGAGTTGGAGCGTCGTCCGGAACTGGACGTTCCCGGCACCATCAAGATCTCGGGATGCCCCAACTCCTGCGGCCAGCACCACATCGCCTCGATCGGATTCCACGGCCTGGCGGTGCGGTCCAACGGCAAGCCCGCCCCCTTCGCCCAGGTGATGCTCGGCGGTTCGGCCACCGGGGAATTCATCCGACTGGCCCGACGCAGCCTGCGCGTGCCCACCAAGAAGGCCCCCAAGGTGGTGACCACCCTGGTCGACCTCTTCCTCGCCGAGCGTTCCGCCGGACAGGGTTTCGACGCCTGGATCGGGTCGGTTTCCGACGAGCGCGCCAAGGAGATCCTGGCTCCCCTCGGCGTGATCGAGACTCCCGAGGAAGCTCCCGAGATGTACCGCGACTGGGATTCCGAGACCAAGGACTACAACCCGGCGATGGGCCAGGGCGAATGCGCCGGCGGCGTGATCGACCTGGTGAACGAAGCCCTGGCCGATGGCGAGAACACCCTGCGCATGGCTCGTCAGCTCATCGAGAGCGGATTCTGGGTGGATGCGGTCAAGAACGTCCGGGAAGCCGCCGGGCATGTGTTCCGCGCCGGGCTCTCCAATGCCGGCGAAGAGACCGTCTCCTACGCCGAAGACCTGTCGCGCTACCTGAAGTTCTACGGATCGAACGAGGCGCTCCCCGAAATCTCGGAGTTCCTGCGCGAGGGAACGGTTCCCTCCTCCATCGACGAGAAGGCCGCCCGCGAGCTGGTCGCCGACGCCGCGCTGTTCATCGAGGGGGTGGTCGAGGTGTACCGCTGGAAGCCCGCGAACTTCAAGCCCGCGGCCCTTGTGGAAACCTCCGAAGGGGGGCACCTCAAGCTGCCTCTGCTCGACCTCAAGGGGGTGGGCTGCCCGATGAACTACGTCAAGGTCAAGCTCAAGCTGGAGACCATGGCCGAAGGGGCGGAACTGGAAGTGATCATCGATGCCGGCGAGCCGTTCCGCATGGTTCCCGCTTCCTTGCGCAACGACGGGCACGAGATCGTGCAGCTCGACCCCATCAACGACGCCGAGCAGTACAGCATGGTGGTCCGCAAGAAGGCTTGAGCCGGAATCTCCGGAACGAGCATGGGTGCCAAGGGTTCGCGACTTGATCGCGGACCCTTTTTTTGGCTCATCCGACATTCGTGTGGGTGGAATCGTCCCGGTTCAGAGTCTTGGCAGGGTCGACGTGAGGATTTTGAGCCTGAGGTAGTCCTCGTCTCGTAGACCGTAGGCACGCTTCTGGATGGCTCTGATCTTGGCGTTCATGCCCTCGACGAATCCCATGGGGACTTTGCACTTGGGGTCGAGGGATCGGACGATGCCGTCCCAGTGGCTTTCCACGAGGACGGCAAACTTCTCGAGAGGCTGGAGTCGTTGCCACCGTAACGAGGACTTCCACTCATCGAAGAACTTCCGAGCCCAGGCCGGAGACTTGAATGTCCAGATCCGCCGGAACGATTCCTTCAGCAGGTAGGCCTTGTTCAGCCGTCGATTGACCTGCAGAAGGTCGTCCAAGGCCTTGCGGCGTCGGGGATCGAGGTTCTCGCGGTGCGACAGCAGGATGTACTTGGTTCCCTTGATGTAACGGCGCTGATCGCCATCCAGACGCTTGTACTCGGCCTTGCGGATCTTGTCGACGGCATCGCCCAGGTTCTTGACCAAGTGGAAGTGGTCGTAGTGCACTACCGCGTTGGGACAGTGGGCTTCCAGCGACGTCCGGTACGGCCCGTACATGTCCATCACGGCCAGTTCAATGCCCTCCCGCTCCGATGCCGTGAGGGATTGGAAGAAGTCGTCGACCGCCTCACGTCCTCTCCCTTTGCGTTCGCCGACCCAGATCGGACGCTTGTGCTCCAGGTCATGGACGATCACGCGGTAGGAGTGTCCGGAAGCGATGGCGATCTCGTCCAGACCGATCCAGCGTGGAGCGGGCCGAGGATGCGCCTCCAACTGCTTGGCCATGTAGAGCTTGTCCAGATCCTTGACCGTGTCCCAGGAGAGCCCCGTCTCGACGGCAACGGCCTTCACCGACTTCTCGCGGCACTGGCGCCCCACCCACAGGGCGTATCGATCCGTATAGCGGTTGACGTCGGCGAGGAATTCGATCCGCTCGGTCTTCACCGCTTGGCACCGAGTGCAGAAGACCCGCCGGACAGGGATCCGAAGCCAGATGCGCCACGGTCCAAGATCGAGATCCCGAACCAGTCGGTCCCGCTGGTCATACCAACCACGGACCCGATGTCCACAGCATCCGCAACGGCTGGTTTTTTCCCCGACGCCGCAGGGAAAGAACCCATGCGGCGTCATCGACGGGGTGGGGGTCCAGATGAACCGAGGGGGTGAAGCCGGGGAAGCGGTAGGCTCCCTTCAGATGGCAACGAGTCGGGCCGGGACAGGTCGTCGAATCCATACTCCAAATCTGGATTCGAGCGACGACCCTGGAGACCACTTCCAATCAGGGGTGTGAGGGGGTATCACCCCGAAAATCACCCACTCGTTTCCCGGATGAGCCTTTAAAAGGAATTGATTCTCCCGCATTTCGCATTGACTTCCAATCCGACATGGAGGATAATCACTTTCGCATCCGGGAAGTCCCGGCAGAAGCGAAAGGCAGATTTCCATGCGGGCAAGTCGCAAACTTCCAATGGTCCTCGCCGCGGGGATCGCGGTCGGGGTCCCCGTGTCGGCGCAGGACCAAGGACAAGAATTGTCCTTGGCGGCCCTTCTCGACATCAAGCTCCAGACCGGTTCGTTCCTCGAACTGGATCTGGCCAAATCCCCCCTGTCCATGACCGTGATCGATCGCGGCATGGTGGATCTCTCCGGGGCGCGCGATCTCTCCGAATTGCTGGAGATCTACGTTCCCGGCTTCCAGTACATGTACAACCGGTGGAACGGCAAGCTCTGGTCGATGCGCGGCGTTTCCAACGACCGCAACACCAAGTTCATCGTTCTGGTGAACGGCCACAAGATGAACACCGAAGGTCGCGACGGCTTCTTCCAGGAAGTCGACATGGGCCTCTTCGGCGATGTGGAGCGCGTCGAGGTGCTCCGCGGCCCCGCAGGCCTGGTGTACGGATCCGGCGCGATCGCGGGCATCGTGAACATCGTGACCAGGACCGCCCAGGAAACCGGCGGCGAGGTGGTGGCCAAGGCTGGTGCCTGGAGCTCCTTCGGGAATACCTCCAAATCCGCCCAGGCCACGGTCTTCGGGAAGATCGACGACGAGAACTCCGTCACGGCGACCTTGGGATGGGAGAAATCCGATGGGCTCGGGAACGGGGTTTCCCGCATCTACGGGACGCCTCTCTGGCCCTACCCCTTCTGGACGGATCCGAAGGATTGTCCGGTGAGCGTTCCCGCCGATGGAAGCGCGAACAAGAAACCCGGCAACTGGAAGGCCTCCATCGACTACAACCTCAGCGGATTGCGGATCTACACGCGGTTCACCCACCAGGTCCAGGAGGGGGGCGGTCTCTTCGTCAAGGATCCATGGCCGGGATACGTCGGGAACCCCGGTGACGTCACGAAACAGATCAAGACCCTCGAAACGGAATTGGCCGCCATCGAGGGGCGGATTCTCGCGGGAACGGCATCCGGGGCGGATTCGGTCGCCCGGACCGACATCGGGTATCGGCTCGCCGACCTCCGTGCCAACGAAGAAGGCGACGCACTGGTCGATGGCAAACGCGTGAAGA
Organism: Fibrobacteria bacterium; assembly: GCA_020633825.1. GTDB lineage: Bacteria > Fibrobacterota > Fibrobacteria > UBA5070 > UBA5070 > UBA5070. Next base: position 283,965 of record JACKCV010000002.1, read on the forward strand.
CCACCGATCCCTTCTGGGGGCAGACGGAGTCGTACAACAACAATCGCCGCGAGTACGTCGCGGACAACATCGCGATCGAAGCCACCTACGACTTCGATCTCGGCGAAAACACCCTCAAGTTGCGCGCGGGATTCGACGGGAATTCCAACATCATCCAACGCGAAATGCGTCCCGGGTACGAGTCGAACCAAGAGGGGGACGAGCGGAATTCCTTCGTCGAGGAGGCGATGGGTGAACGTCGGTACACCCTCGGGGCCGTGTATCTCATGAAGAACATCCCGAGTCTGCAGCTCGCCGTCGGAACCGAACAGCGTTTCGACGACATCGGGGAGGATCTCTTCGGCCGCAATGCCCGTACCGAGAATCCCAAGCACAAGATCGTATCGGATGTTCTGTACAGCAACACCGCGCTCTTCACCGAAGGTTGGTACGACCTCACCGACGGCCTGGGATTCGACTTCGGTCTGCGCTGGGATGGACACACCCGGACCATCGACAACGGGGGAACCGTCAACGGCAAATTGGCCAGCGTGTACACGCCCGTCGAGGGCCATACCATCAAGGCCATCTTCCAGACGTCCTCCAACAACGGTTCGGCGGACAACTACGAGTACAATCGCAACCACTACGGCGACGACGGGGTGGTGTATTCCGCCGATCACTTCTACGACGTGACCACCACGGTCCCGGGAACCAGCGCGGAAATCGTGCGGGGCGTCTCGGAGGAGGAATTGCACAAGCTCCTTCCCGAGAAGGTCTATTCCTTCGAATTGACCTCCAATCACGACCTCACGCACGGGTTCAGCCTGTCTCCCTCGGTTTCCTACAACATGGTCCGCGACTTGTTCGCCTGGTCCCAGACCCTGTTCCGGGTGGTCAACGTTGGCCAGTACGACAACCTGAACATCGACCTCCAGGCCGATTGGCGCACCGAACCTCTGGAGGTCGGATTCAACCACGGCGTCCAGATGGTGGTGAACACGGATGTCGACGAACAGACCGAGACCCTGGCCGCCCGTGGCTACGACAAGACCCGGTCGGATTGGTACAAGAGGGTTTCCGATGGCACCTACGTGCCTGTCGCGAACACCCAGGAACTGGTGAAGCTCAATCCGGTGAAGGACCAGATCACCACCGATGGCGAGAATTTCATGAGCATGGCGACCCACGTTTCCAAGCTCTGGGTGAACTGGAACGCCACCGAATGGCTCACCTTCCACAACGACCTTCGCGTGTTCTGGGGACTGGCGGGACGCGATTCCGCCAGCAAGGTCGATGACGACAAGGGTTTCAACACCCTTGGGATCGCCACCGATCCGATCGCGAAGTGGAACGCCAGCGTGCACTCGGCATTGCCCGACGGTTGGAGCGTGAACGCCTACGTCTACGATATCCTGGGTTCCCAGGATCCGGACATGATCGCGCATACCCTCCGATGGAACCAATCCTACGACAAGGATGCCCGAGACCTCTACACCGTGGACTTGAGGTCCTATGCCGTGGAGATCAAAAAGGCGTTCTGAGCGGTCGGGATCGGTGCATTCGCCCGGTCCGCCTCCGAATTCCAAGGGTCTGCTTGCGCCACCTCCCCGGAGGTGGCGCTTTTCGTTTACCGTTGGTTCGGCCCGCGGCCGGGTGGGACTTCACAAGCCTGGGTTCCATGATTCCGGGTTCGACGACGCCTCTCGGGCACATCGGAGCGCAAGGAGCGCGGCTGAAACGCGACGGGAGAGGGGCGGCTGGCCGGTCGCATCCCTCCGTTGCAGACCACCCTCGATAGGATGTACCATCCTGTGGATGCGCCACACCCAAAATGTGCTCCTCGCCCTTCTCGCGATCCTTCCCCTGGGATGCGGCACCGCCACCGTTGCCCCCCAGGATCCCCAGCGGAGGTTCGTGCCCACCATCGCACCCTTCGTCGATGGAGCCCCGGTCGGAAACGATTCCGGATCCTGTCGGGTCCCCGAAGCGGCTCTTCCCGATCCGATGTCGGAACCCGACCAAGTGGTGGGCACGGGGACACCCGGGAGTTGCACCGCCGATGCCCTGCGGAGCGCCTGGGAAAAAGGGGGGCGGATCGCCTTCGATTGCGGTCCCGATACCCATCGAATCCTTCTCGATCGACCGTTGGCCCTGCGCAACGACGTGAAGTCGCCTGTGGTGCTCGATGGGGGAGGGAAGATCGCCCTCAGCGGGGGAGGGAAATCCAGGATCATCTACATGAATACCTGCGATCAGAACCTGAAATGGACCACTTCGCACTGCCAGGACCAGGACCACCCGCGCCTGAAGGTTCAAAATCTGTCGTTCATCGACGGGAATTCGGAGAGCGAGACCCAGTACGACGGCGGAGGAGCCATCTGGGCTCGCGGGGGGACCCTCGCGATCGTGCACTGCCGATTCGAGAACAACCACGGGGCCAAATCCGGGCCGGATGTGGGAGGGGGAGCCGTGCGGGCCTTCAGCCAATCCGGCAACGCACCCTTGCAGGTCGCCAATTCCACCTTCGTGGACAATGTCGCATCGAATGGAGGAGCGCTGTCGAGCATCGGCGTGGACTGGGAGATCTGGAACAGCGTCTTCCGTGGAAACGCGGCGGTCGGGAGCGGCGGCAACCCGTCGCGATCGGGAACGGTCGGAGGGGGCTCGGGAGGAGCGATCTACAACGACGGGAACTCCCTGACGCTTTCCGTTTGCGGATCCATCCTCGAGGCCAATCGGATCAACGACTTCGGACCGGCGATCTTCTTCGTGGCCAACGACCACAACGGCCTCCTCCGGCTCGAGGACACCCGCATCTCCGGCAACACGGGGGGAGGGGGCGTCTGGCAGGTCCTGCCAGGAATCTCCATGCACGCCGATACGCGAAGGGAGATCGTGAATTCCACCCTGGAGGACTGACCCGGGAAGCTCGGAGCATCGTCGGGGGCGCATGCGTCGCGGCCCCTGCGAGGAGCCGGTCGGATGGAAAACGATGGGAGGTGCCCTTTGCATGTTCATGCGTTCCTGGCTCTGAGCCTGGATGGATTCATCGCCCGCAAGGACGGGGGACTCGATTGGTTGCCGACGGAAAACGTCCCCGGCGAGGATCTCGGCTTCGAGTCCTTCCTGTCGGGAGTGGATGTGCTCCTGATGGGACGGAGAACGTTCCAGACCGTCCTCGGATTCGGGCAGTGGCCCTATGGCGCTCTCCCGGCACGGATCGTGACCTCCTCCATGGAATCCCGCGACATCCCGACGTGGATACCCGGGAATGTGGAGTTGACCAGGAAGTCGCCCGTGGATGTCCTGACGGATCTGGGTCGCGAGGGGTTCGATAGCGTGTATGCCGATGGGGGGCTGCTCGTGAGGTCCTTGCTGGTGGCGGGGAGGCTGGACGATCTGGTCCTCACCCGGATCCCGATCCTCCTGGGTGACGGAATCCCCCTCTTCGGACCGCTGGACCAGGACATTCCCCTGGCCCATGTGGAGACGCGGTCCTTTCCCTCGGGGCTGGTTCAGAGCAAATATTCCCGATCAACCCGGAATCTGCCCAGGACGTGAGCGACACGCCCCGTGGGGGGCGGGCGAAACATCGGACCACTGTTGCCTTATCTGGGTGCAGGAAATCTCAGAGAATCGCCTCAAGGGGCGAAATTACTGTCGTCTGTTGCCTTTTCAGGTAACGGAAATAATTCCCAGGGGCTGCGAAACCGGCCGGAGGGAGGTATCCTCATGGAAGGACCATGCATCTCTACGAACACACCGATTACCGGGCTTGGCTCAAGCAGAGGACCGAGGAGATCAAGGAGGGAAAGCCCTTCTTCTCCTACCGGTACATCGCGGCTCGTCTGGAGCTCAACGCCGGCCTCGTTGCCAGGGTGCTCAACGCCCAGACCCACTTGAGTCTCAAGCATCTCGATCGAGTTTGCGACCTCTACGGACTGGAAGGGGCGCATCGCGAGTACTTCGAGGAACTGGTCCGCTTCGGACGTTCACGCACGGAGAAGGATTGGGAACGGCATTTCGCCCGGATGCAATCGATCCGAGGCGAGACCTTCCGAACGGTCTCCGATGCCCAGATCGAATACTACGGCAGCTGGCAACACAACGCCCTTCGGACCCTCCTGTCCCTGGTGGAGTTTCGGGGTCGGAACTACCGTCGCCTGGGATCCCAACTGATCCCTGCCTTGGACGCGGAGGAAACGCGTCGATCGGTGGAGCTCCTGCTGGAGCTTCGTCTGGTCCAGATCGGTCCCGACGGAGTCCTTTCTGTCCCCGATCGCTTCATCTCCACCGGGGAGAAGTGGAAGGCCAGCATGATCTCCGCTTTCCAGAAGGAAATGATCCGCCTCTCCGGGGAATCGATCCGTTCCGTTCCGGGGGATCTGCGGGACATCTCGACCTTGACCATTCCCTTCTCCCGGGGGATGATGGAGGTGGCACGGGAGAGGATCCGGTCCTTCCGACAGGAGATGTTGGCCCTGGCCCGCGATCTCGAACACGAGGATTCCGTGTACCAGTTGAACATCCAGTTCTTTCCGCTTGCCCTGGTCCGGGAAGGAGGCGACTCGTGAGGTGTCCGGTTGTGGCGATCCCGCTCGTGGCATTCCTCCTCGCCTCCTGCGCGGACGATCGCGTGGCGGGTCGTGGCGTCGCAAGCGAAACCACGAACGGGACCATCGTGGCCGGGTTCCTGAAGGATGGGGATGGTCGCCCCGCCGCCGGAGTCCGCGTCGACCTGCGCGATCCCTCGCTGGACAAGTTGATCGGGTTCGATACCTCCGCCTCCGACGGGGCGTGGCGCATCCCCGTCCCGAGTCCGGGAAGGTTCCAGGTCGCCACGGCGGGAGACAGTCTGGGTGCGACCGGATGGATCACGGTCGGTTCCCTGCCCCTGGTGGAGGTGGGAACCCTGGAACGATCGGTTCTCCAAAGGTTGTCCGGACGGGTTTCCGGAGCCATCGCCGGGAAAGGTGGTCTGGTGGCGCGACTTCCCGGTTTGGGGCGGGAAACCCCCGTGGGTCCCGATTCCACCTGGGACTTCGGTCCGGTTCCCCCCGGGAACCACCTCGTCCAGGTCCGGGACGCGTTCGGAAACCTGGTCGGGGAAGGGGCCGCTTCCGTCTGGCGGCGGGATACGGTTTCCCTCGATCCGTATTCCGGATTGCTCCTCGACGCGTTCGAGGGGCCCGAAGGCCAAAGCCTTCTCCAGCCGATCCTGGACGGAGCCTGGTGGGGACGATGGAACGACACCTCGGCGAACCCTGACAGTTTCCGGACATGGTCGGGAATCGTCGGCTTGGCCTCCGCCGATTCGAGCTGGGAAGGGCGGAGTCTGAGGGTTCCCATGCTGGTGGGGGACACGATCCCCTCCCGGGCGAACCTGAACCGGTCCGCGGGTCTGCAGTTGAAGATCGGCGGGCGGGAGGATCTCGACAGCCAATCGGTCTGGCATGATCTTCGGCGGATCGACTCCGTTTCCTTCGTGGTTCGGGGATCCGGACGATTCACCTTCCGGATCCGGGCCCGGGACCGCACCGAGCACTCCCGGCATGGAGGGTTCTCCACGGAGATCTCGCCATCCGGCGTCTGGACGCGCGTGGTCCTCCGTCCCACCGATTTCCTCTCCGAGGAGGGATTGCGGTGGGATGGTTCGGAAGCCATCGAACTGCATTGGATCACGGTCGATTCGGCGGCCCTCCTGGGCCTGGACGACCTCCGCTTCCACGGACCGAGGATGTCCGACCTTCTGCGCAGGTAGAACCCTCGAGATCAAATCCGAAAAGAACGAGGTCGCACCGGGAAGCCGGGGTTGCCGAAAGGAGATTGCCATGTCCATGAAACATCTGGAAGCCGCCGTGCTGGGGCTCGCCCTCGCCCTGCCGGGGGGAGCCGAGATGCTCCACGTGTCGCCGGACGACATCGTGAACCTCGGCGGAAAGGGGGATGGCTACCTCCTGTTCGACGAGGCCGCCCTCGCCGGCGATCCGAAGTCCGGAACAGGAGGGACTCCCGTCACCGAGTTCACCAACGGCTACATCAACAAGGACCTCTACTATCCCCTGGAGACGGTGGTCGACCTGGGACGGGTCGTGGATCTTTCCGACGTCTGGTGGTTCGACATCAACGGGTCGGATTCCGTGGAGGTCTGGTGCGGGGACGGCGACGAGTGGACCGGCATCGGCGCGCGGGTCACCTCCGACTACATGAGGTGGCGCGGGATCTCCACCACTTGCGCGGGGCGCTACGTCAAGTTCCGGATGAAAAGTCCGCAATCCGCCCTGACGGAGGTGGTCCTGTACGGCACTCCCCGAGGACCCAAGGGCGATCCTCCCGCTCCGGTGATCGCCGAACACCCCACGATGGGGGCTCTGGTGGGCATGAACGGCTTCGTGGACGACGATCGCGAGGTGCTCCAGGCGGTTGGAAACCTCCGGGAATACCACTCCTGGCAGTGGGACGACGGAAACGGGGATGCCTCGACGCCGGCCTATCCGGGGAACCTCTTCGGGTGGGCGCCCAGCTGGGTGCGCGGGACGAACTGGGGATGGGATTTCGACGATTTCTACGGGGACATGCACAAACGCGGGGTTTCCATGCAGCCGGTGTTCCAGGGGACTCCGGCCTGGATGTTCGGGTTCGCCGCCGGGGATTCCCTGAAGCCGGTCGTTTCCGGGGCCGATTCCACCGACCCGGCTTCCTACAAGGAGCATGCCGACTACATGTTCCAATTCGCCGCCCGCTACGGGAGAACCGTCGTACCGGCCGCGAAGCTTCGGGTGGATTCCCGCAACCAGGTTCGCTCGGGCCTGGGATTCGTCGACTGGATGGAAGGCTGGAACGAACCGGACAAGAATTGGAAGACCGCGACCGGCCATTTCTCCCCGAGGGTGTACGCCGCGATGGCCAGCGCGGACTACGACGGGGACGAGGGGCGGATGGGCAAGGATGTCGGGATCCGCAACGCCGATCCGACGATGAAGATGGCCTTGCCCGGCCTGATCTCCATCGACTTGAACTACGTGAAGGCGGTCAAATGGTGGTCCGACAGGATCCGAAACACGGGCTTCGCCGGGGATGCGCTCAACTTCCACCACTACTGCAACGATGCGGGCGGACAGCAGGGCCTCGCGACGACCGGCATCAGCCCCGAAGCCGACGACCTCCGCGGGAAGCTGGGAAGGATCGCCCAGTGGAGGGACGTGTGGCTTCCGGGGAAGGAGCTTTGGCTTTCCGAATTCGGGTGGGACACGGATGCGGGATCCGTCTTCCGGGCCCCCGCGACCGGGTCGGCCGACGCCTACGAGATGCAGGCCCGGTGGGTCGTCCGCGGGTTCCTGGCGGTGGCTGCCTCGGGATTCGATCGGGCCCATGTCTACACGAGTCGGGACAGCTGGGATGCGAGTCCCGGAACCTTTGCGACATCGGGACTGGTGCACGACAAGTACGACACGTTGGAGGCGAAGCTCTCGCGCAAGGTGTCCTGGTACTGGGTGAACACCCTGCACAAGACGCTTCGCGATTTCCGGTTCGACAAGGACCTTTCGCCGGGTGGTGGGTTCCACGTTTTCCGCTTCGTCCACGATTCCTCCGCCGACAGCGTCGCTTTCGCGGTTTGGAACGAGGACGACGCCGCGCCGACGTCCACGGTGGACCTGTCCACGGGACTCGTCTCGGCGGTGGTGGTGGATTTCGCCGACAAAGAGCCCCTGGGGGTGCACGGCGCCCTCCCCGTGATCGGAGGGAAGGTGGCCTTGGCGGGCGTGGGGGGACGGCCGCGTCTCATCCTGGGGCGCACGGGGGAAGTCGTGTCGATCGGGAAGGCCGGGATCGCCCGGAGCGAGGATGCGACGCGGAATCATCGGGTCGATGGTCGTCGAGGAGGCAAATCCCCCGGCTTGAGGTTGGAGCCGTTGTTCCCGGTTCCTTGAGAAGCGCGGAATGGGGATCGCCCGGTCGGCAGGTGCGGCAGGAGCACCGGAGGATCGGGCGGAGGATCGATTGGACCGGCATCCCTTCGGTGGGGAATGGCAGGTTCGAATGGTATCCTTGGATGCAATGATTCTCCCTGGCGTTTTCCGCAGCGCCCTCCTGTTTTCGGGGGCGGCATCGTTGACCGGTGGCGCGATGCTGTTCCTGGACGGGACGTCTCGGGAGATCGCCCTGCGGGGGATCTGCGCGGCTCTCGGTGTGCTGGCCGTCTGGGTCGCCTCCAGGGTCCCCATGCGACGCGACTCCCCCGAGCGCAGGGGTTGGCGACTTCTGGTGCTGTCGCTGGTCTTCTGGATCTCCGCGATGGTCATGGGAGGCCTGCAAACCCTCCTGGAAGGCGGTGGATTCTCGATCCGACACGTCGACTACTGGGGGGACCCGTTCCTGGTCGTCGCGGCCCTCCTGTGCCTGTGGGGACTATGGGTGGTTCCGGTCTGCGAATCGAGGCAACGCCCACGTAGGATGGTCGTCCTCGACCTTGTGGTCGCGGCCATCTCCACCGGTGGCCTGTACGCGAGTCTGGTGCTTCCTTCGCTCCTGGACAAGCTCTCCAACGCATCGGGATCCCGCTTCGGGATGGCCCTGTTCTACCACGTGGTCGAGTTCGTGCTCCTCTTCCGCGCGATGGATGTGGTGGTTCGCGGTCCGCACGAATTCAAATCCCGGGACAGTTTCCGTTTCCTGGCGGGAGGTTTCCTCGTCCTGGTGCTCGGGGACGTCCTCCTCGACCTCGATTTCCCGGGCAGCCCGCTCGCCTCCCAGTTGGCCAGCCACGGAATGAACGTCGTCTTCGCACTGGCCTGCCTCGCCGGTGCGATGTCCCGCAGGAGCGAGGAGGAGAAGGCGGTTTCGGGACAGATCGCGCAGGATCTCAGGGAGGCGCTGGTCCCCCTGGCTTGGGTGGCCCTACCCGGACTGACCCTCTCGTGGATGGTGGCCTCCGGGGCGACACTGACCTCGTCGCTGCTCGTCGTGGTCGTCCTCCTGCTCCTCGTGCTGGTGGCCATTCGCCAATTCCTGGCCATAGAGGGGTTGCGCTCCTCCTTCCAGACTGGTCTTCTCGCCTCGGTCCTTCCCATGGCCCAAGGGCTCATGCTGCTTACCATCCTCGGATCGACCCTCGCCATCGCCCATGTCTCCTCCCATCTCGTCCGAGGTCAGATCCGCACCGAGGTACGTCTGGTGGCATTGCAACTGGAGCGGATGTACGATCTCGACCTGCTCGAGGAAGGGGACCAGATCCGTTCCGGTCTCCTCACCCGCCTGCGCCCCCGTGTCGGGGTCCGGGTGATGGTGGCCGATTCGTCGGGACGGATCTTCGCCCGGGATGTGGACTCCCCCTTGCCCAGGGAGGGGAGGGTGGATGTCTCCCATCTCGTCAAGGATGCGAGGGATACGGTCTGGATCGGGCAACTGGATCCAGGGGATCGGGACGAATCCCTGGTGGCCATCGCCGGCGTGCCCGGCACCTCCTGGACGGTTTTCCTTTCGGTTCCGTTGGGGGTGGCCATGTCGCATTCCCGGCAGCTGGTTCTCGCCCTGTCCGCGATATTCCTCGTCACCTCCGCCCTCCTGATCTGGGGGGTCACGTGGAGGGCGAGACGTCTGGCGCGGCCCCTGGAGCGCGCCGCGCTCACCTTGGAGACCATCGCCAACGGGAATCTCCAGATCCGTTCCGGCATCGCCGGGGCCGACGAGATCGGAAGACTGGGACTGGCCATGGATCGGATGGCGGGTCGATTGGAAACCATGCTGGGGGAATCCGAGCGTCTGACCCGCGCGGCCCAGTCGGCTAATCGGGCGAAGGGACGGTTCCTGGCCAACATGAGCCACGAGATCCGCACGCCCTTGAACGGGATCACGGGAATGGCCGAGCTCCTCGCCGAATCCGATCTTCCTCCCGATGCCGCCCGTTGGGCTTCGACGCTCGTGGCGAGCGCGGAATCCCTGCGCACCCTGGTGGGGGACATCCTGGATCTCTCCAAGATCGATGCCGATGGCGTGGAGTTCGAAAGCGTCGAATTCGATCCCTCCGTCCTCCTGAGGGAAGTCGCGGACCTTTTCCAGCCGAAGGCCCGTGCGAACCTCCTCATCCTGCGCAGCGAATGGCAGGGCCCCGAGAACGTCCTCCTGTCGTGCGACCAGGCCAGGGTTCGACAGATATTGTCGAACCTCGTGGCCAACGCGATCAAGTTCACCACGGAGGGCGGCGTGACCCTGCTGGGAGGTCTGGTCGGGAGCGGCGAGCGCATGCTGTTCGAAGTTCGGGTGCGGGACACCGGAACGGGGATTCCCGAGTCCTCCAGGGACAGGATCTGGGAGGCGTTCTCCCAGGCGGACGAGACGACGACCCGGCGATTCGGGGGGACCGGGCTGGGGCTCACGATCTCGCGGCGCTTGGCCATGCGGATGGGTGGGGAACTCGCCCTGGCGTGGAGCCGCGAGGGGGAGGGCAGCGAGTTCAGGCTTTCCCTCCCGGTTCGGGTGCGCGACCTGGATCCCTCCGAGGTCGCGAAGTCCTCCACGACCCCGGGGGAGGTCTCCTCCGCCGATCGGGACCTCGAAGGCGCCCGCATCCTGGTGGTCGAGGACAACCAGGTCAATCGGCAGGTCATGCGAGGATTGCTGGGGCGGCTGGGCTGCCTGTGCGTGGAAGCGGAGAACGGACGCGAGGCCGTGGATCTCCTGAAGGACGACGTCTTCGATGTCGTGTTCATGGATGTCCACATGCCCGTCCTGGACGGCCTGGAAGCGACACGGGAACTCCGTCGGGCCCAATACCGGGGAGGCATCGTCGCCTTGACGGCCTCGGCCTCGACCGAGGAGAGGGATCGGTGCCTGGATTCGGGAATGGACGCATTCCTGTCCAAGCCGGTGCGCAAGAGCGAGTTGCGGGACATGGTCCGACGCTTCCTCGCCTGACCGCGCTCACGCCCCTCCGGGGAATTCCGGTGGCTGGTCGATGCTCCAGGCGGCCAGGGCCTTCCAGGCGGCTGCGGTTCGATGGGGCGAGTCCTCCGGTGCGGTGAGTCTCAATCGGTTGGCGGAGCCCGGGATGGGGAGCATGATTTCCACCGCGTCCAGATGCAGTCCCCACCACCCCAGACGGTCGCGCAGGAGGTGGTTGACGTGCCTGTCGCCATGGGTGGTATCCCCGACGATCGGGTGCCCTTTCCTCGACAGGTGTCGGCGGAGCTGGTGCCAACGCCCCGTGTGGGGGACCAGGTCGAGGAAGGAGAGGCGCAACCCCGGGTGGGGGCCGCATGCCCAGGGGAGTTCCATCTTCCCCAGGGTGCTCCAGCCGGTGGTGGCATCGTGCAAGATGCCGCTGTCGGGATCGTCGAGCGCTTCCTCGTGGATTCCGGAAGGAGGGGTCGGCCATCCTCTGGCGATCGCCAGGTACCGTTTCGCGACGAGCCCGTTCTGCCAATGGTCCTGGAGCTCGCGGGCGAACTCGGGGGCGAGGGCGAAGACCACGAGGCCGCGCGTGGGGCGGTCCAGGCGGTGGACCGGATAGACCCACGCTCCGATCATGTCCCGGACGGTCTGGAGCAGGAAGACCTCGTTGCGCGAGGCTCCCATGCCGCGGTGGACCAGCATCCCGGGCGGCTTGTCGACCACCACCAGGCGGTCGTCGCGATGGACCACCTCGACGGTTCCGGAAGATGGCGCACTGGGAACGGATTCCCGGGGGGTCCCGTCGAGTTCCTGCATGTCGGCAACCTAGAATCCTCCCGGGAGGCTCCGAAGGTTCCCGGCGGCTTCCCGGTTCAGATTTCGGCCGCGGTCCGCTCCAATTCCCATTCCAGGTGGGCGCGAAGGGACTGCGCATTGTCGAAGGACAGTCCGAAATCCTCCCGGATCCCGGATACATCGAAGAGGAAGGGGGTTTCCCCGTAGCCGCGATCCTCGACGACGATTTCCGTCGTTCGCCCGGCTAGATCCATCGCCTCCCGAGCCACCCACTCCCAGGATCTCCAGGCTTGGGAAAGGGCGTAGTGGATGCTGAATCTGCTGGAATGTTCGACCAGCTTCGCATACACCCGTGCGATGTCCTCCACCCCCAGGAACTGCGTCCCGTCGTGGCGCACCACGTGGAAGGGCGATCCGGTGAGGACGGCCTGGCAAAGCTCGCGGAAACGGCGATCGGGCTGGCTCCTTCCCCCCGGGAGCACGGGCTCGCCGAAGATGTATCCCGGGCGAATGACCTGGACCTCCATTCCGTGGGCGGAATAGGCTCGTGCGAACATTTCCGTGGCGGCCTTCGTCGCGCCGTAGAAGTCGATGGGACGCGGGGCGCGATCGGGCGTGTTGAGAGGATCCATTTCCCCGTTGGCGGCCGTGGAACTGGTGTAGACCACCTTCTGGACTCCCGCCACGCGAGCGGCCTCGAAGAGATCGATGGAGGCTTCCGTGTCCTGACGGATCATGGTGGGGCCCTCGTCTCCCCATCCCAACGCGACATGCACCAGGGCTTGGCAGCCGGCCAGGAGGGAGGGCCAATCCTCGCGGTCCTGGAGATCCAGGCGCCGGGTCTCGATCCCGGGGAAGGCGGTCAATGCCGGGAAGGATTCGGGATGTCGAGAAGTCGCCACCACTTCATGTCCGCTCTTGGCCAGATGGACGGCGACGTGGCTTCCAATGAATCCGGTGGTTCCGGTCACGAGGATCTTCATGATGGCTGGTTCCGTAGGGAGGAGGAATGAAGGATCCCAACTCTAGGCATTCGCATGCCGACAGGACTTGCGACATTGGGGGGACATGCGTTAGATTCAAGGCATGTCCGCAGTCCTTCGCATGCCGTCCTCTTCGCGATCCTGGAAAATTTTCCGGGACGGCGGGCGTCGTGGGGATTGCGGATCGTCTTCCTGAAGGAAGACAGCTTCGCCTTCCTCCGAAAGGTCCGCTCCGGCATCCGGTGCGGACCTGGACTCGAACGCGAGGGCAGGGGGCATCGGGGAAACGGCGCGGTCGCACCGGGGGAGGCTTCCCGTGGAGGTGTTTCCGTGTCGTCCGATCCATCGATGAATCCATCCAGTTCCACACCACCGAGGGCCGCGTGGGCTCCCGCGGTGATGGTCGTCCTGGCCAGCATCCTCTTCTGCGGAAAAGGTGTTTTCGGCAAGATGATCCTCCTTTCGGGGGCCACTCCGGCGGACCTCATGGGCATGCGCGCCATCTGGGCCTCTCCGATCTACCTGGCGATCCTGGGTTCGGTCGCCTGGATCCGTCGGCCGGATGCCCGGGATTTCCTCCGCATGTCCCTGTGGGGCATCGTCGGATTCTGGCTGGGTCCCCGACTGACCTTCGAGGGACTCGGTCGGACCACGGCGGGTCTGGAGCGCATCCTGATCCAGACCTCGCCGGCCTGGATCGTGTTGCTGGTGTGGTTCCTCCACAAGCGCAGGCCTACCGGGCGGGTCGGCCTCTCCTTGGTCCTGTGCTACGGAGGGCTCCTGATGGCGTGCCTGGGGCGCGACGGGGAGCGCGCCGTCGCCGACATGCTCGGAGTGGCGGAGATCCTGGCCGGATGCCTGGTGTGGAGCCTGTTCGTGGTGCGGGTGGGAGCCTTGCACACGCGGTACGGGGTGGTGTTGCCCACTTCGGTGGGGATGGTCGTCGCCGCGGCGGCGAGCGCCGTCGAGTCGGGGGTTTCCGGCCACCTCGGAAGCCTGCTGCAGCCGGGTGCGTCCATCCGGGGATCCTTGGCCTTGCTGGTGGTCTTCTCGACGGTGGCGCCGTCCTTCCTGATGCAGAAAGGGCTCCAGCGTCTCGGTCCGGTGCGAACCGGACTGCTGTCGCTGGCGGGTCCGTCCTTGGTGCCCCTGGCGACCTCCACCCTGCTGGGCGAGACGATGAGCGCACCCCAAGCCATCGGTCTGGCCGTGGTGGTGGCCTCCAGTCTTCCCCTCAATCTCCGGAAGGAGGTCTCCGCGTCCGCGGATCGACCTGCGGGATCGCCACCACGTGCTCCCAGGAGCCTTGCCGGATCCGCACCAGGAACAACCCCGGCGAAGATACGGCGAACCGGACTCGACCGTCCGCTCCCGGGTGCCCGACGAGGGGCCCGAGGAGGCGTCTCCCCCCGGGGCTGAGGAAGTCGGCCTCGAGCGAGGCGGATCCCGGAACCTCGATCTCCACCCCTCCCGGAATCGCCCGCGCCACGGGCCTCCGCGCCCGGGAGGGCTTGGAGGCCCGGGAGGAGGGCAGGCCGAGGGAGGGGACGCGGAGGTACATCAGGCGCGAGCGGGTCTCCCAGCCCCCGGAAATGTGACAGATTCCGTCAGATCCACCGTCGGAGGAGTCCAGGGTGGAGCACCCGTAGTTGTCGTCCGACAGCATCGCCACGGTGGTGTCGTCGACGATGGCGAGTCCTTCGGGTTGCCTGGACTCCCAGGCGGAGTTGCTCCCCAGACTCCGCACCAGCCGCTTCGCCACGGGGACGATCCCCTGCGAGACGATGGAGGCCGAATCGGGAAGCTGTTCCAGCGTGCGCGTCCCGCCGTCGAAGGTGATGCCGATCTTGTTGGTGGTGGAAACGTCGGAGGCTCGCGAGAAATCCACCTCCCAAAGGTCCACCCAGTATCGTCCCGCCAGATCCTCGCCGTGTTCGACCACCAGGACGCGGTGGTCGTCGATGGCGGCCATGTCGCCGACCTTGCAGTCGCGTCCGCGCCGTCCCTCCAGGACGCCGTCGAAGCGACGGTCGGAGAGGTAGACGTGCTCGCGGACCAGGCCGGAAACGGGGTCCAGCACGAGGACGCGGATCACCGGGGAGTCCTTGGTGGAGGAGTTCTCCACGGTTCCCTGCGCGTTGTAGAGCGGCGACTGCAGCATGGCCACCACCGTGCCGGAAGGCGTCGTGGCGAGGGCTTCGATTCCTCGATTCGAACGACGTCGCGCCAGGACCTTGGGAAGACCCGAGCCGGGGGTCAAGGCCCGGCGGATGCGCAGAGTCCCGGAATCGACCTCCAGCAGCGAGGGCAGTTGCTCGTCGGCCAGCCAGAATGTGCCGCCCGCCCGGCCGAGGCCTTCGAAATCGTATCCATCGGGGGATGCGGGCAGCTTGGCCGAGGTGTCGACGCGTCCGGTGGCGCGATCCATCGCCAGCGCGACCACGTCGGAGGGGGAGGCGTTGTTCACCTGTCCGGTGGTCCATCCGGTACGCGGCAGGGGAACCTTGATGGAGTCCTTCTCCACGATCCGCATGGTGTCGGAGTCGGTCACCCGGAAGCGGACGATCTTCTGGTGGTACCCGGGGAAGGCGACCACGCGGTCGTTGCGGCCCCCCGCCTCGTGCGACACCGCCATGCCGAGATCGTTGATGCTCCAGAAGGTGGAACCTGTCGGGTCGGAGGGATCCAATTCGAGGGCGGACCATCCGCCTTCCACGGCGAGGGTCGCGGTGGGCGCGCACGAGGGCCAGGGTTTGGATTCGAAGAGGTGGAATGGTTCGCTCCCCGCGGGATCGGCGAGGAGGGCGACCTCGGGCATCACGTAGGCGTGTTCCAGCTTCCGGGCCTGGGAGGCCCCGGCCAGCAGGAGCAACCCGGGAAGGATCGATGCGGCCCGGCCGATTCTCATCGGGAGCGGAAGCCTTCGCGGATCCGGGAGGACAATTCCTGGTGGATGGCTCCGTTGGTCGCCAAGGTCTCCAGGGAGTCCACGTTCCAGGGAGCGTCGGAATCGGTTCCCCAGGTGGTCACGACACCTCCGGCTTCCCGGACCAGCAAGGCTCCGGCGGCGCAATCCCAAGGCTTGAGGGAGTGCTCCCAGTAGCCGTCGAACCGGCCGCAGGCCACGTACGCGAGGTCGAGGCCCGCCGAGCCCAGACGCCGGATCCCGCGTGCGTGCGGGACGACCGCCGTGAAGACCTCGAGGGTCCGGTGGGGGTTCTCGGCGATGGCGTAGGGGAATCCCGTGGCCAGCAGGGCGCGGGACAGTTCCTTGGTGGGGCTTACCCGGATCGGTGCGCCGTCGAGGGTGGCTCCGGCTCCCCGTTCGGCCGCGAACAATTCGTCCCGCAACGGCTCGTACACCACGCCGAGCACGATCTCCCCTCGATGGCGGAGCGCGACGCACACCGAGAAGAAGGGAATCCCGTGGGCGAAGCTCGTGGTGCCGTCGAGCGGGTCGAGAATCCACTCCCACTCGGAGTTCCCTCCGCTGTCGCCCCCTTCCTCGCCGATGATCCGGTGGTCGGGATGACGCGAGCGGATGGACTCCACCAGGATGTCCTCGGCCTTGCGGTCGAATTCCGTCACCAAGTCGGTGGTTCGCCCCTTCTCCTCGCGCAGGAAGGTGGTTCCGTATCCGCTTCGCAGGACCTCGCCCGCACGCCTCGCCGCTTCGATTGCCGTCTGGATCATCTCCGGAAAGATAGCGGCGAGTCGGCGGGGCGCCCCTCAGGCGGGGGGCCAGGTGCCCGAGGCCGTCTCGCGGTGGTACGAACGCAGCGCCTGGAGGGTGGAGGTGCGGAGGTCCACCCAGGCCTTGGCGAAAGGGGGGCGGCGGGCGGAAATCCCCAGGACGTCGTGGAGGACCAGGACCTGACCCCGGCATCCCGGCCCGGCGCCGATTCCCACGGTGGGGATCCTGAGCGCCCGGGTGACCGATGCGCCCACCTCCGAGGGGATGTGTTCCAGGACGACGCCCACGCATCCGGCTTCCTCCAAGGCGAGCGCGTCGCGCAGGAGTTCGTCGCGGGAGGCTTGGTCCTGCGCGGCCTGGCGCAAGGTGGTCGCGGTCTGCGGGAGAAGCCCGAGATGCCCGCAAACCGCGATCCCGGCCTCGGAAATGGCGCGAACCTGCTCCAGGCGCGGGCCTTCCAACTTGACGGCATCGGCGCCGGCATCGACCAGGGCGCGGGCGTTGGCCAGGGCCGTTTCGGCATCGGAGTCCGCCCCGAAGGGCATGTCGGCCAGGATGCAGGCGTCGGGAGCCCCCCGGCGGACGGCGGCGACATGGTGGAGCATCACGGGCATGCCGATGTCCGTGGTGCGGGCGTGACCCAGGACGGCGTTGGCGACGGAATCGCCCACCAACAGGATGTCGATTCCCGCTTCATGGGCCAGAGCGGCGAAAGGCGCGTCGTAGCAGGTGACCATCGACAGCGGAGCCACGGAGGGGTCGGCGAAACGGGCGAATTGATCGAAGGCGTTCATGGGGTCTCCAGGTTCGGCGCGATCGTGTCCTCGGCCGATGGGGTGGGGGATGGGTAGGAAGCGAGCTCCGCCAGGGAGCAGGGTTCGTCGGAGGCGCCTGGATGCAGGAGCGGTTTGAGGCGTCCGAGGAGGATGGAAACGTCGAAGCCGCTCTCCCGCATCCTCGTCAGGGAGGTGGAGCCGATCCGTTTGGCGAGTCGCTCGCCCTGTGGACCACCGAGCAGTCCATGGTGCATGAATCGAGGTGGGGGAGAGCCCAGCAGGTGGTGCAGGTGGCTGTGCAGGTGGCTCCAGGGGTGCAGATCCCGACCACGGACGACGGTGTCCACGCCTTGGTCGTGGTCGTCCACGCAGACGGCGAGGTGGTAGGCGTAGCATCCGTCCGCTCGTTGCAGGACGGGGGCGCCCAGGCGGGAAAGATCCTCCAGGGTGGAGGGTGCCTGGAGAAGGTCCTCCACGCGGGATGGGACATGCGGCAAGGCCAGTCGCCAGGAATCCGAGGGCGTCGCCTCGCCGGGGAGACGCTTGCGGCAACGCCCGGAGTATCCGGCGCCGGGAAGGTCGGACTCGCCGATCCGAGCCACTTGCGGGGCGTCGATGGAAGCCTCCCTCCGGGTGCACGAACACGGGAAGACCAGACCACGGTCGATCCATTCCCGCAGGACGCACCGATACCGCGCCTGGCTCTCGAGCGAGGATTGGAAGAACCGGGATTGCAGGTCCCCGGGGCCTTGGGGGCCCTCGTCCCAATCGAGTCCCAGCCATTCCAGATCGCGGAACACGTCCTCGATCCATTCGGGGCGGGAGCGGGTGGTGTCGGTGTCCTCGATCCGAAGGAGGATGGATCCGCCTCGGTTCCGCGCCCAGAGCCACGCCAGGACGAAGGAATAGGCGTTCCCCAGATGCAGGCGTCCCGACGGGGTGGGGGCGAGGCGGGTCCGGGGCGGTGCGGGAGCTGGATGCCTGGAGGCGTTCACGCGCGGGCCGTCCTCAGGAATTCCAGGGCATCGAGTCGGGGGCGTCCCCCTGCATGACGGCAGATGTGGTCGTAGAGGACATCCTCGACCCGGTCCCAGTCCCCGCCGTCGGCCCCGGGGGTCGGGAGGTCCAGGACGGCCGCGCGAAGGAGTTCCCAGGTGTCCCGGGGAAGTTGGTCGACGTGGCTCGCCCGGGCGCAGGCGGGGCAGAGGACACCCCCCGCCGAAGAGGACACGGAGTGGGATTGAAGCACGTCCGGATTGCCGCATTGGGCGCAGTGGTCCATGGCCAGACCCCAACCCAGCTCCTCTGCGAAGCTCGCCAGGAAGCGGTGGTGGACGGCGCGGCAGGGTCTGCCTTCGTGCAAATGGTCCAAGGCCATGGACAATTCCCGGAAGACGGGCGGCACCGGGCCGGATTCCCTCAGGAAACGGAGCGCGACTTCGGAACAGGCCAGGGCGGTCGCGTGCCTCTCGAGGTCGATGGAGAGGCCTTCGTGCGCGGACAAGGGGGAGGCGTTGACGAGGTTCTGGAGTTCCCTCCCCGGCCGGACCGAGACCACCATTTCCGAAACCGTCAAGGGCTCCAGCGCCGAGGCCAGGGGAGAACCTTTCCTTCGCGCTCCCTTGGCGAGGATTCCCATGGGCCCGTCGTCCTCCGTGAGGGTGTGGAGGATCCACGAGGTCTCCCCGAAGGGAATCCTGCGAAGGACGATGGCTCGGGTGGTGACCTGGGGCAAGGTCAGCCCGGAGGCCACCCCATGCGGCGGCCTCCCAGCAGATGGAAATGCAGATGGGGGACGGTCTGGTTGGCGTGCATCCCCGTATTGGCCACCAGGCGCCATCCCTGGGTCAGCCCCTTCTCCTTGGCCAACCTCCGGGCGCAGGCCAGGCAGGCCGCCAGGATGGGGGCATCGTCGTCCGTGGCCTCGGCCAAGGATGGAATCGGTTTCACCGGTATCACCAACGCGTGGAAGGGGGCCTTGGGATCGATGTCCTCGATGGCGAAGCAGAGCTCCTCGCGCAGGAGGAACCGGGCGGGGATGGTTCCCTGATGGATTTTTTCGAAGAGTGTTGGCTCGCTCATGACAGGAAAATTACCCACTGACCTCCTGGGTGGCGAATTAGAATATGGCGGTGCCATCGCTCCCTACCACGCCTTTGGGTCGCGCCCGAGCCTGGGCAACGGTCCTTGTCCTGATGGCAACCGCCCCCGAGGCGGCATGGTGGCTGAAACTTCCCGACAAGAGGGATGCCGCGGGAATGGTTCTTCCCGAGGGATCTCGTTCCTGGGAGGACGCCCCCGTTCGGGGCGATCTGCTCGACTCCCTGGTGGGGCGAGGATGGCGCATCCGGACCACCTTGAAGTGGGCGAATCTGGTTTCCGCCGAATCCCCCGTCGATGCCTCTTCCCAACCCGGGAGCGACCTCCCGGCCGGGATCGTCCTGGAATCCCCGGTCGCCCGAAGCCCACGTCCCGTGGAACCTCCTGCCGGGGCGGGTCCCGTCTTCCGCGGCCAAGCCCTGCGGGGGGGCGCCGCTCGAGCGACCTCCGTGGATCCCTCGCGGGTGACCCTCCTGCGCATGCACGAGGCCATGGGCATTTCCGAAGTCCGGGACACCCTGGTGGCTCGTGGGGCGCAGCCGGGAAAAGGGGTGCGGGTCGCGGTCATCGACGACGGCTTCGTGCTCCAGCACCATGTGCTCGAAGACGCCTCCGTGGTCGATGCCCACGATTGGGTCGACGACGATGGAATCCCCTGGGATTCGGGACCTGCCCCCTGGGAGTGGAGCCACGGCACGGCCACCGCCGGTTTGATCGCTTCCCGATGGGATGTGACCTTGCCGGGTGTCGCCCCGTTCGTCGATCTGCTCCTGTACCGTACCGAGGATGATGCGCGTGAAGACCTCGTCGAGGAGGATCACCTCGCCGCGGCCTTGGAGCGTGCGGTCGAGCGAGGTGCCGGAGTGGCTTCCATCTCCCTGGGCTACCGGTTCGCCTTCGACGGCGGCGTCCCGGATCACCCCTACTCGGCCTTCGATGGAAGGCAACTCGTCGCCTCCCGCACCGCTTCCTGGGCGGCAGGCCGAAACGTGGTGGTGGTCGCCGCCATCGGGAACGAAGGCGGATTCGGTCCAGGTTCGCTCGGGTCTCCCGCTGATGCGGATTCCATCCTGGCTGTCGGCGCCATCGCGGAGAATGGGTTGCTTTGCCCCTTTTCCAGCCTCGGTCCTTCCGCCGACGGGCGCATCAAACCCGATCTCGTGGCCTTCGGGTGCGGCATGCCGGTGGCCACGGGCGATTCCGCAGGCGGCTACACCGATGGAGGAGGCGGGACCTCCTTCGCCACACCTCTGGTCGCCGGTGCTGCGGCGCTTCTGCGCCAATTGTATCCGGGTTGGAGTGCCCTCCAGGTCCGCGATTCCTTGCGCGCCTCCGGTGCGAACGCCTCCCGGCCCGACAACAAATTGGGCTGGGGCCTTCCCGATCTTCGCCGGTTCCTGGTTGGAACCACGCGCACGGAGCCGGGACCTTTCCGGCTGCCGGGGGTCTGGAATCCGGGCCGAGAAGCGTTGCGGTTCCTCGCCGGGGCCCCGGAAAAACCCTTGGAATTCGAATTCCGCCGATTGGATGGCCGCCTGGTCCATCGGGCGACCATCGAGGCGGGGGCACCCCTGTGGACGGGATCACCCTCCCCTGGTGGCTACATCGCCGTGTGGAAGGTGGTCGATGGCACCCACGGATCCGCGAAGGTGATCGTTTCCGGTCGCTGACGGAAGGCTTCGACCGGGACTCGCCCCCCCTGAGGATTTCCTCTCAGAAGTGGCTGAACAGAGGGATCTTCAGGAAGACGAAGGCAATTCCGCTCCCCAGCAAGGCCCCCATCAGGACATCGGTGGGGTAGTGGACCCGAAGGTAGACCCGGGACACCCCGACGAGCACGGCGAAGGGAAGCAGGAACGGGAGCAGGCCCGGGAGGAAGTGACCGAGATACAACGCGACCGCCAGATTGTTCATGGTGTGTCCGCTGGGGAAGCTGAAACGATCCGGGGGGGTGCTGAGCGCCTCGACGGCGACATTGCGCTCGAAGGGACGTGGTCGGTTGATCTGGTTCTTCAGGAACTTGTAGAGAAGCACGGAACAGGCCGCGACCAGAATGGTCCGCCAGGCGATGGAAACGCCGCGGTTCCAGCCGGTGAGATAGAAGACGGTCGGACCGAGGATCGTCCACACCCATCCGTCGCCCAAGCGGGTCGCCCATCTCATGAGGAAGGAATTCACGGCGTGGGGTGATTCCTTCCACCAGGGCAGGATTTTTCCCGTTTCGTACTGGGTGACGCGGTGCGTCCAATCTTCCTGAGGTTTCTGCGGTTCGTCGGGATTCACGCAATGAAGGTACAAGTTCGCGTGCGGTTGCGGACCGGGAAGGGCGGATGGTACCATCGGCACCGAAGGAGGCTCCCGAATGCAGAGCCTGTTGGTGGTTGACGATCAGGAAGTGTTCCGCACACCCCTCGTGGAAGCCTTGCGGTCGCGCGGATACGACGTCCGCGAGGCCTCGACGGCTCCTGCCGCGTTGGAAATGGCCATGCGTCGCAAACCGGCCCTGGTCCTGCTCGATCTCGCCATGCCCAACATCGACGGCTTCGAATTGCTGCGCTATTTCCGAGCGCGGGCGATGTTTCGAAGCCTTCCCGTGATCCTGCTTACCGCCCACGCCCGCCGGGACTATCTGGCGCAAGCCGCCTCCATGGGGGTGAAGGACTACCTCCTGAAATCGGCCTTTTCCCTCCAGGACCTCTTCGATCGCATCGAAGCCCGGATCGGATCCCCGTACCCTCCCGGATTCGCTCCTCCTCGGGCCAGTCCGGGCCCGAACAACGAAAACCCTGAGCACGATCGATCGCCGGGATCGGACTCCAAGGCAGCTCCCCGGTTCGACCGCGCGGCCTTCCTCCAGCACATCGAATTGAGGGCCCTGCCGGGAACGGTGGCCGAAGTCCTCGCCTTGGCCGCGGATCCCCACGCGAGCCTGGCCGGGATCGAATCGGTGCTGCGCCGCGACCCCTCGTTGTCGGCGCAGGTGATGATCCTGGCCAATTCGCCGGGGTTTCTCCGCGGAAGCCCGTGCCAAAGCCTGGAGGAGGCCTTGCGGGTGCTCGGGATGGCCCAGGTGGTGCGGATCGTGTCCACGGGTGCGGTCCTGAAGCCGCAGGATCTGGTGACCACCTGGGGGGTGGATCTTCGATCCCTGTGGTCGCACAGCCTGGCGGCGGGATTGGTCTGCCAACGACTCCATTCCCCTCGGGAGGAGGCTCTCGGGTTCCTGCTGGGACTGCTCCACGAACTCCCGGAAATCATGGCCTTGACGTTCCTCGGAGATACCTGGGAGGCCTGGAAACGGCAGGGAGAAAAATACGGCTGGACCATGGCCACCACCTTGGGAAAGGCGTTCCAATGCGAGTTCGCCGATCTGGTTCCGGAAGTCCTCGCCCGGATCCGGCTTCCCGAGCCGATCGCCGCTCCGATCCGGGAGCACCACGAGTTCTTCCAGGGGCAGCGTCCCGTCCAGCCTCGACCGGCGGCGCGGGTCGTGGAAGTCGCGCACCAGATGGCGGTGGTCCTGGGGAGATCGGGCAGTGTGCTCGCTCCGGTGTCCAGCGTCCGTTCGGAGGTGTCCCGGTATCTGCATGATGCGGGAAACCTGGCTCGGGATATGATCGGGTTGGATTCCCAGATTCTGATGTGGGAGCAGATGATGGGATTGGTCGCTTCCGAGGAATCGAGCTTTCCCGTCGATCCATTGCGGGTATCGTACTGGCGTGGGGAGGAGTGGTTGATTCCCGATCCTCTCGAGGCACTCTTGCAGAAGTCCTCGAACGCCCATCGATTGGACGCATTGGACGAAATGGACGGCAACACCGACTTGAACGTGATCCTGGCCGAACCGGGTTCGGAAGCGTGGTCCCGAGCCGGAAAGCTCTTCGGGAAGATCCTGCTGTGCCATTCGGCCGCGGTCGATGCCCGGGACATCCCGAGAACCTTGAAAGCTCTCCGGTTGCCTATCACGGAATCCCAGTTGCTGCGGATTCTTCACGAGGTTTGATGCCCTAGATGTTTGAACTCCTGGTGATCGACGACGACGAAGGCTTTCGCGGTGGACTCGCGGAGGCCCTGCGGGAGAACGGGTACGACGTGCGGGAAGCCGCCTCGTTGCGCGAAGGCCTGGAGCTCGCCGAAAAACGGGTTCCCCACCTGCTGCTGCTGGATTTCGCGCTTCCCGATGGAAACGGGTTGGAACTGCTGCGCTATCTGAGGGGGCGATCCTCGTTCCGCAACGTCCCGGTGATCATGCTCTCGGCCCATGTCCGTCGGGATCTGGTGTCCAATGCCGCCATGCTCGGGGTGGGGGCCTACCTCATCAAGTCGACCTTTTCCCTGCAGGATCTCTTCGGCCGCTTGGAGGCGAGACTGGGGGCGGTTTCCCCCGCCGGAAACCCCGGTGGGAAGCTCGAAGCCGGGGGGCGTGCCGGGCGCCCGGCACCGGTCCAGAGTCTTCCGGTCTTCGATCCCTCGGATTTCCTGAGGAGCGTGGAGCTCCGTTCCTTTCCAGGGGCGGTGGCGGATGTGATGGCGTTGGCGGAAAACCCCCAAGCCAGCCTCTCCGATCTCGAGAAGGTGCTGCGTCGCGATCCGGCCCTTTCGGCGCGGATCCTGTCCGCGAGTCAGAGCGCGGCCTTGATGCGGCGCTCCCCGACGCGCAGCATCGAGGAGGCCCTCCAAGTCCTGGGCATGGCCGAGGTCGTGAGGCTCGTGGCGGTCGGCTCCGTCCTGGGGAAGGACGAGTTGGCCCAGCCCTGGGCGAAGGATCTGCGGCTGGTCTGGTCCCACAGCATCGCCACGGGGTTCTTGAGCCAACGTCTGCATGAAGTCAAGGACGAGGCGTTTGGATTCCTGGTGGGGTTGCTGCACGAGTTGCCGGAACTACTGGCCATCCTGCACTTGGGGGAAGGGTGGGATCCCATCCGCAACAAGGGGATCCAGACGGGATGGTCGGTGACCTCCGCCTTGGGGGAGGCCTTCAAGTCGCCCTTCGGTCGGCTGGCCCGGGAAGTCCTGATCCGCATGCGGCTGCCGGCGTCCCTTTCCGCGGCGTTGCGCGAGCTCCACGACGCGGAGGACGGCATCGTGAACGGGCGTTCGAGCGCACGCATCGTCCAATTGGCCCACCACCTGTCCGGCGTGGTCGAGCGCCCGGGCTCGATGCTTTCGCTGGTGTCCCCGGTGCGCAAGACGGAGCTGTCCCAGTTCCGATCCACGGACAATCTCGCCGCGGAGATCTCCGACCTGCAGCAGAACGTGGAGGCCTGGGAGAAGTTGACGGGCTTGGGACAGGACCGTTCCTCCCTGGTGGCCTCGACCGCCTCCCGAGTCCTGTACTACCGGGACGACCTCTTCGCGCAACCGGATCCGTTGGAGGCGTTGCTTCGACGTTCCGGGGAGGTGAAGCGGGTCATGGATCCCCTCGACCTCGAAGAACATGCCGATCTCAAGGTGGTGCTGGCGGAGCCGGGTTCGGATGCGTGGGAGTTCTCCGCTCGCTTGCGGGGCCGTGTGATGGTCCTGCACACCAATCGCGCGGACCGACCTCCCGGGAAGACCGTCCGGGTGGTGCGCATGCCGTTGAGCGAGGCGCGCATGGAAGAGGTGTTCCGCGAAGTGTGAGTCCGGTCCGTTGCCGGACTCGCGGGTCAGATCTCCCGTGTGATCCGGAAGGGTTCCCGGGTCCCGCGGGGGGCGGTGGGCTCGAACACGCACCCCGAGACGAAGGAACCGGGAGGGCCTTGGCGGAGTCGATCCTGGAATTCGAGGAGACGTTCCCTCGGGCCTTCCGCCTCCCCGTCGACATCCCCGTCCCAGGTGTTGCGGACCCAGCCGGAGATGCCCAGGAGCGAGGCTTCCCGCTGCACGAAGGCCCGGAATCCCACTCCTTGGACCCGCCCCCGCACGCGGAACCGGAATCTGACGGGAGGTGGGTCGGTGGTCGGTGTTGTCATGGATGCACTCTTCTCCGGAGGGGGCGGAACGTGCGGTCGGACGAACGCCTACGGAGGGGACCCGTCCTCGGGATCGGCGGGCACCCGGGAAGGCGGAGGGGGGAGAGGGTCAGGATCCCCCGTCAATTGTCCGCGGCCATGTTGAGCACCGCCAGGAATGCTTCCTGCGGCACGTCCACCGATCCGATGGACTTCATGCGCTTCTTGCCTTCCTTCTGCTTCTCCAACAACTTGCGCTTGCGCGAGATGTCGCCGCCGTAGCACTTGGCCGTGACATCCTTGCGGAGAGCCTTGATGGTGCTGCGCGCGATGATCTTGTTGGCCAGGGCCGCCTGGACGGCGATGTCGAATTGCTGCCTCGGGATGAGCTCTTTCAGCTTTTCGCACAGGGAATTGCCGTATCCGTAGGCCTTCTCCCGGTGGATGATCACGCTGAAGGCGTCGACCGGATCGCCGTTGAGCAGGATGTCGAGGCGGTTGAGATCCCCCACCTTGTAGCCGACAGGTTCGTAGTCCAGCGAGGCGTATCCCTTGGTCGCGCTCTTGAGTCGATCGAAGAAGTCGAACATGACCTCGCCCATGGGGAGCTCGAAGTCGAGGGTGACCTGCTCATCCGAGATGTAGGTCGTGTTCAGGTATACTCCGCGCTTCTCGTTGCAGAGTTTGTGGATGTTTCCGATGTACTCGCCGGGAGTGAAGATCTGGGCCTTGATCCAGGGCTCCGCGATGTCCTCGATTGCGTTGGGAGGAGGAAGCTGGGAGGGGTTGTCGACCTCGACCATGGTGCCGTCGGTCTTGGTGACGTGGTATTCCACCCCGGGAGCGGTGGTGATG
The DNA here is from genome assembly GCA_020633825.1 of Fibrobacteria bacterium. Lineage (GTDB taxonomy): Bacteria > Fibrobacterota > Fibrobacteria > UBA5070 > UBA5070 > UBA5070. Next base: position 309,973 of record JACKCV010000002.1, read on the forward strand.
ATGTTCATGTTGAATTCGCGGTCCAGCCGCTCCTGGACCACTTCCATGTGGAGCAATCCGAGGAAGCCGCAGCGGAATCCGAACCCCAGGGCTCCGGAGCTTTCCGGCACGAAGGAGATGGCGCTGTCGTTGAGCTGCAACTTTTCCAGGGACTCGCGCAGTTCGGAATAGTCGTCGGGATCCACCGGGTAGAGGCCGGCGAACACCATGGGCTTCACTTCGCGGTAGCCGGGAAGTGGCTCGGTCGCCGGACGGGAGATGCTGGTCAGGGTGTCCCCGGTCTTGATGTCGGAGAGGTTCCGGACGTTGCCCACCATGTAGCCGACTTCGCCGGCGGAAAGCTCCTCGCAGGGAATCCGCGTGCGCCCCAGGATTCCGATCTCCACCGCCTCGTATTCGCCTCCCGACCGCATGTAGCGCAGGCGATCGCCTTTCTTGAGCGTGCCTTCCACGACCCGCACGTAGGCGATGCCCCCTCGGTAGGAATCGTAGACGGAATCGAAGACGAACGCCCGCAAGGGCTTTTCGCGTTCGGCCGTGGGGGAGGGGAAGAATTCGACGATCTTCTCGAGGAGGACGTCGATCCCGATCCCCGCCTTGGCCGAGACGCGGGGGATGAGGTCGGGATCGATCCCGATGAGTTCCCCCACCTGCTTGGCGAAGAAATCGGGCTGCGCGGAGGGGAGATCGATCTTGTTGAGGATGGGGAGGATCTCGAGATCGGCCCCCATGGCCAGGTACAGGTTGGAGATGGTCTGGGCCTGGATGCCCTGGGTGGCATCCACCACGAGGATGGCGCCCTCGCAGGCGCGCAGGCTGCGGGAGACTTCGTAGGTGAAGTCGACATGTCCCGGGGTATCGATCAGATTGAGGTAGAAGGTCTCGCCCTTGTGCTCGTGCACCAGGCGGATGGCCTTGGACTTGATCGTGATGCCGCGTTCGCGCTCCAGGTCCATGGAGTCGAGCAACTGTTCCTGCATCTCCCGCTTGGCGACGGTGCGGGTGTTTTCGAGGAGTCGGTCGGCCAGGGTGGATTTCCCGTGGTCGATATGGGCGATGATGCAGAAGTTCCGAATCTGCTTCGGGTCAGGACGCATAGGCGGCGCAAGTTAGAAACCTGCGGGGCAGGTCGGAATCCTTTCCCGGACCGAGTCGTGTTGCGGAGCGGCGCCGGAGTGGTAGAATGCCATCGAAGCACGTCCCGGTTCGGGACTCGTGGAGGATGGACGATGGGTTCGTTGACTGACGCGGGAAACCAGAGGATCGAACGACGGCGCATCCTCGTGGTCGACGACTACGAGCTCAATCGCGAGATCATCCAGGCCATGTTGGTCCGTCTCGGCCAGGAGGTGGTCCTGGTCGATTCCGGGGAAGGAGCCTTGGAAATGCTGGGCGATGAACCCTTCGACCTGGTTCTGATGGATGTCCACATGCCCGACCTGGACGGCATGGAGACCACCCGGAGGATCCGGAATCTGGCGGGCGAAGCGGGTCGGGTCGCGGTGTACGCCCTCTCCGCATCGGATCTGGAGGCCGAACGGCACAAGTGCATCGAGGCGGGCATGGATGGATTCCTTTCCAAGCCGATCGACCTCCCCCGGGTGGAGGGGTTCCTGCGTTCGCTTCCCCCGGTGGGAACGGTTCGCTGATGTCCCTCCCCCGCCCCCCGATGCTTCCGAGGAAGGCATGAACGATCGACTCCGTACCAGGGCCGCCGTGGCCGGAGGCGTGGGATTGTTCCTGTCGGCGATTCTCTGCCAGTTCCTGTCGAAACTGGGCGGGGACGATTCGTTCCTCTGGCCTTCCGACGCCATCGTCCTGGTGCTGTGCCTGCGCCTGCCCGAAGTCGGGGTGCGCAATTGGGTGCTGATCTTCTCCGCGGCGAATCTGGGAAGCCATCTCCTGCTGGAGCCGAACCTGCCGAACGCTCTCGGTTCGACCCTCTCCCACCTGCTCTTCGTCCTCGCGAGCCTTCCGATCGAGGGCATGCTGCGCGAGCGGAAGCCCGATTCCCGCTTCGTGGCCTCCCTCATCCTGCTGGGCGCGTTGTCCCTGGTCCCGCTGCCCCTGGCGGCGATGGTGGCGACCACGGTCCATTGGATGGTCTCCGGAGCCGACTGGGTGTCGGGTTTCTTCGCCTGGATGGTTTCCAATCTCATGGGATTGTGCCTGGTGCTCCTCCCCGGCTTGAACGTCAAGGGCAAGGACTGGAAGAAGATCCGTAGCTGGGCGTTCTTCTCCATGGCGTCGAGGGTCGTGCTGGTCGTGGTACCCCTCTCCTTCGTGGTCCTCAAGTGGATCCCCTTCCCCTTCGTGTACCTGGCCCTGGTCCTGGTGATGGTCTCGATCCGCTTCGGCCCCATGGCGATGACCCTCGTCGCCATGGCCAACGTCCTGGTCCTGGGCGGTGCGAGCTTCGCGCATTGGGTCGATTTCCCGTTCGGACAGCAACCTTCCGAAGCGGTCTGGCTCGCCAGCGTCTCGACGTTCCTGATCAGTTGGAGCATGGGAGGGGCCCTCGTACGTCTGCGCGAGCAGGCGGAGTTCCAGAAGCGGGTGGAATCGAAGTTCAACGGACTCCTGGATTCCGCGGCCACCGGATACGCGCTGCTCGATCGGGAGGGGCGGATCCTGGAGGTGAACCGGAGTTTCCTGGCCTTCCTGGGCATCCCCCGGGAACGAGTGGTCGGCCATGATTTCCGGGAATGGATCGATACCTCCGAGAGAGGGACCGGCGAGACGGGCGCCTTCCCCATCGTGTCCGGAGGAGTCGTCGCGAAGGCGGTGGATCTGCGCTTCCGGGGCGTCAACGGGGTTCAGCAGTTCGGCAGGACGGAGATCACACCCTTGGAGGGGGAGTCCGGCACGTACCTGGCCCAGGTGGAGGATGTCACCGCTTCCCTGCAGGCCGAGCGCGATCTCAGGCACGGCAAGGCGGTCCTCCAGACGGTGATCGACAACCTGCCTGGTCTGGTCGCCTATTGGGATTCGGGTCTGCGGAACCGGTTCGCCAACCGGGCCTACTGGGATTGGTACGGGTTGGAATGCGACGAGATCGAAGGTCTGGCCATGCGCGAGGTGATCGGGGATGTGCAATTCGAGATCCTCCGGCCCGAGATCGCGATCGTCCTGGAGGGGCGGGCGCGTTTCTTCGAGAAGGAGTTCATGACTCCGGGTGGGATCCGATTCCTCATGGTCACCTTCATCCCCGACCTCCAGGATGGGGTGGTCCAGGGCTTCTATTCGTTCGTCTCCGATGTCACCCAGCTGCGACAGGCCCAGAAGGCGCAATTGGACACCCTCGCGCGTCTGCGCGGCATCATCGACGGGGCCACCGAGTTCTCCATCATCGCGACCAACACCACGGGGTCCATCGAATTGTTCAGCGTGGGTGCGGAGAAGTTGCTGGGATTCTCGGCGGCGGAGGTGGTCGGGAAATTCTCCGCCGCGGCCCTGCACGACCCCGAGGAACTGGTGGTTCGCTCCCGCGAGGTGCTCGCCGAGAAGGGGCGCATCGTCAACGGATTCGAAGTCCTGGTGGATTCCGCCCGTCGGGGGATCAGCGATTCCAGGGAATGGACCTACATCTCCCGCGACGGCAAACGGATTCCGGTCCAGTTGGTGGTCACCGCGCTGCACGACCACGACGGGCGCATCGACGGCTTCCTGGGCATCGCCCGGGACATCTCCCGGGAAAAGGATGTCCTGCGCGCCATGGCCGAGGCCAAATTCCAGGCCGAACGCGCCAGCCAGCTCAAAGGGGAGTTCGTGGCCAACATGAGCCACGAGATCCGCACCCCCATGAACGCGGTGCTGGGGATGGCGCAGCTATTGGAGACGACCAACCTCAGCCCCAACCAGAAACGCTACCTGGACATGATCCAGAAATCCGGGAAATCGTTGCTGGGAATCCTCGACGACATCCTGGATTTCTCGAAGATCGAAGCCGGAAAGCTGCGCATCGACCCGGTGGAATTGGCCCTCGACACGGTCCTCGAAAATGTGGCGAACATCTGCGCCGTCGCGGCCCAAGGCAAGGAGCTGGACCTCTCGATCATCGTGGATCCGGAGGTTCCCACCGACCTCATGGGCGATCCGTTGCGTCTCCAGCAGGTCCTGGTCAACCTGGTGGGGAATGCGGTGAAATTCACCGCGAAGGGCCATGTCAGCATCCATGTCGACCTTCTCGAACGCAATGCGCAGGGCGTGGAGATCGGATTCAAGGTGGAGGATTCCGGGATCGGGATGAACGACGAGCAGCTTCGCCGCATCTTCCATCCGTTTTCCCAGGCCGATGGATCCATGACCCGCAGATTCGGCGGAACCGGATTGGGGCTGGCCATTTCCAAGCGATTGACGGAAATGATGGGTGGTCGCATGGGAGTGCACAGCAAATTGGGGACGGGGACGGAGTTCTTCGTGTCCCTTCCCTTCCCCGTCCGCGCCTTCCCCTCTCCCCCGGCGGAAGAGGACAGCGTCCATCTCCTGGTTCTCGAACCGGCTTCGCGCGTTCGACGCTCCCTGGAGTGGGGGGCGGCTCGCTATGGTTGGCGCACCACCGTCGTGGAGAGCCTGGAGGAGGGGCTGGAGTACCTCCGGACCGGACCGGACCGGATGGATCTTTCGCTGATCCTGGTCGATGGTGGAATCCCCGGCTGGAAGGACCGGGAGGGGATCGCCAACTTGCGTGCCGCGCTGGAGCGGGAGATTCCCGTCGTCAAACTGGCAGGTTTCCGCGGGGACATGGCGCAGGATCGCCAGTTCCGGCTGCTCGACGGAATCCTGGTCAAGCCCGTCGTGCCTTCGGCCCTGCGCAAGTTGGTGGACGATGTCCTGGGCGAGGAATCCGAGAACGGAGCGCCGGGCGACTCCAGCGCCGACGCCTTCCTGCATCCCCTGGCGAAGGTCAAGGTCCTGCTCGTCGAGGACAACGCCTTCAACCAGGTCGTGGCCACCGAGACGCTCCGCAACCTCGGAGCCGAGGTGGAGTTGGCGGAAAACGGCAAGGTGGCCGTGGAACGTTTGGCCGCGGGATCGGATTACCACATCGTCCTGATGGACGTGCAGATGCCGGTCATGGACGGATACACCGCCACCCGGCAGATTCGGCAGCAGCTCGGGCTCGCCCTGCCCATCCTGGCCATGACCGCGGGTGTCCTCCCCTCGGATCGCGATCGATGCCTCGAGTCGGGGATGGACGACTTCCTGACCAAGCCGTTCCAGGTGGAGACTCTCGTCGCGGTGATCCGCGAGCATCTCACCCGGTCGGGATTCACGCCTCCTCCTTCCTCCGTGGAACCTCTCAGCGACGGATCCTCCCCTCCTCCCCCGGACCCGGTGGTGCAGGAGTCCTCCCCGGGCGTCGTGGAAGGCGTCTTCGAGCCCGGGAAGATGATCGACATGCTCGGGATGGGGGACGGGTCGGCCGCGCTGGTCCGGAAACTCGTCGGACAATTCCTGGATCTGACCCCGAAGACCCTCTCCACGGGCCGGGAGGCCATCGAAGCCGGAGACCAGGGCGAAGCCGTCCGCGCCTACCACAACCTGAAGTCCACGTCCGCCTCCCTGGGGGCTTCGGCGCTCTCGCAGGCGGCCCGTTCGATGGAGGCGCACTTGAACGAGCACGGCTTCGCGGGGGCGGATGTCCCGCGAAGCCAGGTCGAACACGAGTTCGGCCGGGTGGAAGTGCTGGCCCGCCGCTGGCTGGAGTCCTGAGCTTCCCCGGGGCCCGGCGCCTCCGTCCGAGACCGTGGCGGAAGGATTTCGGGCAGGTGCTTGCCAAGCGCGATTCCGGGCCGGAACTCGGCCGCCCCGAGTGGGGAGGCTCCTATTTCGGGGAGGCTCCCGAGGACCAGGCCGCGGATCTTGTCATCTTGCCCCATTTGTGCTTGCGTCCGGTGGCCCACTGGACCAGTCCCTTGAGCCTCCACCAGGTGTTGAGCTGGCGATAGCCGATGGATTCCAGGACGGACGCCGCGATCATGGTCAGAATCTGGCGGGTCGCCGGGAACGTCCGGTAGGACACCTCCTCGAGGAGGACCGCGTTCACGGTCTGCAGCATCCCCAACGCCTGCACCAGCCCGAGGAAGAGGACCGCCTCCGACCATCCCACCAGGCCGAAGGCGACGCACAGGGCGAAGAAGACGAGCCCCCCGACCTCCACCACGGGTTCGATGCATTCGAAGACCAGCATGTAGGGGAAGGAAAACCAGCCCACGGCGCCGGAGCCGGGGCGGAACAGCAGGCTCCGGTGCCTCCAGAGGCTTTCCGCGAGGCCTCGCTGCCAGCGGGTGCGCTGGCTTCCCAGCACCTTGAGGGACTCGGGGGCTTCGGTCCAGCAGATCGGATCCGGGACGAAGGTGATCCGATACGGGCGGGATTCCTCGATCATGCGTCGATGCAGGCGCACGACGAGTTCCATGTCCTCCCCGATGGTCGAAGGGCTGTAGCCCCCGGCCTGGACGACCGTTTCGCGTTCGAACAGGCCGAAGGCCCCGGAGACGATGAGGAGCCCGTTCATCGGCGACCACCCCAGTCGCCCGAACAGGAACGCACGCAGGTACTCCACCACCTGCAGGAGGGCCAGCGGATGACGGGGCAACCCCGATCGCAGCAGAAGGCCCTGGTCGACCTCGCACCCGTTGGCGATCCGAATGGTTCCCCCGGCGCAGATGGTGCGTCGATCCTCCAGGAAGGGGAGGACGCATTTGGTCAGACTGTCGTTCTGGAGGATGGAATCGGCGTCGACGCCGCAGAAGAGGGGGCTCACGCAGGCGTTGATCCCGGCGTTGAGGGCGTCCGCCTTGCCCCCGTTCTCCTTGTCGATGAAGCGGAGGTTGGGGTACCGCACGGACCTGTACACGCCCCGGACCGTCTTGGTCGCGAGCCTCGCCCGGTGGACTTCCCGGAACGGCTGGAGCCCGAACTCCTCGATGGCCACCTCCAAGGTCCGGTCCTTGGAGCCGTCGTTGACCACGATGACCTCGAAGGAGGGGTAGTGCAATTGCATCATGGAATGGATCGTGGTGGTGATCGTCGCTTCCTCGTTGAAGGCGGGAACGATCACTCCGATGGGCGGAAAGAAACCCGAATAGGTCGCCCGGTCGATCCCCGCGCCATGGGCGGGATGGCGAGCCATGTAGTGGCGCACGGACCAGGCCGCGATGAGGTGCAGGACGAAGAGACCGCCGTTGAGCAGGAGGAAATAGACCAGGAAGAGGAACTCGACCGACCGGACGAGGATCACGGCCATTTCCTGGTTCATCGCATCCCCATTTCGGCGAGGGCGAACCGCAGCATGTCCCGACCGTAGCGGTCGGGGTGTCGGGTCGCCAGAAGTTCGAGCTCGATGGGGCGGATGCCCGGGAGCCGCACGAGGGCCTGTGCGGATCGATACCGGACCCACCATTCGGAATGGCCGAGCAGTTCGGAAAGCATCGGGACGTCTTCCCGGGATCCCATGCGCGCCATGGTGTGCAGGGCCGCCACGACGACGGGCCACCTCGAGGACGTCAGAGCCTGGCGGGCGAGGGGGAGGTGTTCGGGAGATCGGATCTCCCTCAGGAGGGCCGCTTCCGTTTCGGGAGCGATCTCGGCCGATTTCCGGAAGACCCTCTCGATGACCTGGGCCCGCAAGTCCTCCGGAAGCAGATCCAGCATGCGCACGGCGCGGGCGGGGGGGGCGGGTTCCCACTCGACCAGGGCCGAAGGCAGACGGGAGGAGACCAGTTCCGGGGGCATTTCGGAGAGGATTTCATGCACCTGGGCGACGGGCCAGAGTTCGTTTTCCAGCAGACGGGGAAGGAAGTCCCGGAAGTGGGCGTCGGCATCCATGCGCAGGATCGAGTGGCAGGCGGTCAGCGACAGGGCCGGGTCCGGGGAGTCGGCCAGGGGCAGCAGATGCTCGATCGTTTCCCGGATCCGCAGTTGACCCGACAATCCCGCCGCCAGGAGTTTTTCCCGGAAGGTCCCTTTGCGGAGGAATTTCACGCAGAGTTCCTGCGTGCCCGCCCGACGAACGGCCTCGATCATCTCCTCTCGGAGGGAGCCGCGGATGGATCCGTCGACTTGACTCCACAGGTCGCAGAAGGCGATGAACTGGGCCTCGTGGAGAGGCTCGACCTTGCCCTGGGCCCGAGGGTCGAGAAGTTGGAGCAGCCAGCGGTCCTTCCAGGCCTTCTCGCGGCGCAGGCGCCGGTCGTTGAGGAAATGGAGGGCCAGGATGGAAACCGTGAACAACACCACCGCCAGCACCGTTCCGACGAACAGGAGGAATCCCATCCTGCTGGACCAGGAGGATCCGGGGGCGACCCCGGGGATCCTCGCGGTCCATTCCATCCAGTTCCCGGTGAACACCACCCACGAGGATTCAGAGCTGGAAGTCATGATCGATTCCCAAGGTGGCGCCCCATCTTCGATGGATCGATCCATGCCGGATCCACGAAAGGTCGAGACGCATCCGGTTCGTCCCGATCGCCTTCCTGCCTGTCAGGACCACCGAGGAGACATCGGTGATGGCCAGACGATCCCTGCCGATGTTCTCGGCTTCCCGGGTCTGGGTGAAGCGAAGCCCCGTGGAGGCGTCGTCCGTCCACCAGTATTCCAGGAGCAGCCCGCCCCCGAAATCCAGGAATTCCTTGCGGGCGAACGGAGCCAGGACTTCCGCCCGGCCGTGCCACTTGTTCACCCAATGGTCGACCCCGATCGAGGCGTTCCAGGTTTCCAGGCTGTCGTACCAGGCGCCACCCACCGCGCCGTCCAGGGTGAGGCCCTGCGCGAGGGACCAGGTCAGGGTGGTTCCGAGGCGCCAAACGGGGAGGAGGGGGCCACCCCATCCCTTGCTGGCGGCGATCTCGAGGTCGGCAGGACCCCACGAACCGCCCAGACCCAATCGGGTCTCTCCGTCGTCGGCATCGTACCGACGGACGGATTCGTTGGCGAGTGCCGCACGGTACCCGCCCGAAGAGAGCAGAGTCCCGATTCCCAGATGCGACCAGAGGGGGGCGTCCGGCAGGTCGAGTGCCTCGATGCCCGCGAGTCCACCGACACGGAGGGTCCAGGGTTCGGCCGAAGGGACGGTCGCAGCGACGGCGAACAGGATCAACAGCCGTGCGGAGCGGGGATTCATCGGAGGAAGCGGCGGATCCGCGCCAGCAGTTCTCCATGCTGGAAGGGTTTGACCAGGTAGTCGTCGGCGCCGTTGTCCAGAGCGTGCTGGATGTCGCTTTCCTGACCTTTGGCGGAGAGCATCACGATGGGGATCCTCTCCCAGGCGGTGTTGGAACGCATGATGGCCACCAGTTGGAAACCATCCAGGAAGGGGAGCATGATGTCGGAAACGACCAGGTCGGGAGGGGGAGTCTCGGAATGCACGCGCTCGGTGGCCGCGCGACCATCGGCGAGTTGCTCGACCTGGTAACCTTCCCGACTCAACACGTGCTGCAAGACGGTGGAGAAGATGGGATCGTCGTCGATGAGGAGGATGCGACGGGTGGGCATGGTCGCATGGTACCACAATGCTGTTCCCTGTCGCAAGGATCCTGGAAATGGATCCATGGCGCAAGTGCCCGATCGGGGCTAGATTCCCTGGGTACCTGTCCCGGTCCCATATCCCACGGAGAACCAGTTTCCATGTCCTTCGTCCCCTCTCTTCGAATCCTGGCCCTTCTGCCCGTCATGGCCATGGCCCTCGACGATCTTCCCCTGTACCTCGATGTCGGATGCGCGGGGGATGCCACGACCGGTGGGCTCAACAACGGTTTCGCCCAGGGACCTTCCGACATGGTTCTGGCCGACAAGGCCTCCGGAGGCAAGACCGTTCCCGTGACCTGCGCGGAGAAACTGTCCGGCACCGATGCGATCGTCGTGAATCTGCCCAGGAAGCTCGCCAATGGCGAGTACTGGGATTTCGGGATCAAATTCGCCGACGACCGGGCCCACGGCTTGAAGTCCTTCAAGGACGTCCACCTCTGGATCCGCAATCGTGCATCCACCGTCGCCAAGTTCCGGATCGGATGGGAGGAGTCGGCCGGCGCCTCGGGCAAGATGAAGGACGTGGAGATCCCCGGGGGAGGAGACTGGAAGGAATACGTCTACACCATGGAGGAGATCCCCGGGGATTCGGTGTACGGGCTCAAATTGTCGCACCCTCTCGGACAATACAACGGTCCCGACACCGAGGCCGATCCCATCGACATCCTCATCGATTCCATCGTGGTGACCGACGGCACGGGCAAGGGGGCCATCGCCGTCCCCACGCGGCTCCACCCCCAGGTTCCCGCCAATTGGGGCGCGAACTTCCTGCTGGGAAGTTTCGACAACAGGGAGGTCGGCAAATCCACCGTCGCGGCCCAGGCCGGCCTGCCCTACCGCTACCAGTACATGATGCCGGAAACCCAGAAGTACTACACCAGCAGCGGGAAGGGGTACCTCTACGACTACGCCATGGAGTCGGAGAAGCTCGGAGTGAAGACCGCCATCGTCTGGTACAACCTCGGCAAGGTGGGGGAGGGCTGGGGTCCGGTCACCAAGAACCTCGCCGATGCCGCCTACATGACGGAGTACTTCGATCGCTTCGAGTGGGTGCTCGACCAGTTGGAAATGGCCGGCCAGAGCGACTACATGCTGGTCTGCGAACCCGACATGTACGGGTTCCTGATGCGTGGTCCGGGAGGGGCGACCGGGACGCCCGTCACCGATCCCACGCTGATCGCCGTGGACATGTCCCGCGCCAACGTCCTGTCGGGGAAGACCTACCCCGCGAATCTCGCCGGATGGGCCGAATACCTGGTGACCCGAGCACGTCAGAAATTGACAAACGGGGTGATCGTCGGCCACATGCCCAACCATTGGGGCGTCAGCATCCCCGGCCAGGTCGGGCAGGGCCGCAAGGAGTCCCACTACATCTCGGCACTCGCCATCGGCACCTTCCTGGAAGGACTCGGCCCGATCGGTCGTGGGGACGTGGTGTTCGTGGAGAAGTCGGATCACGACGCCGGACACAAGCCGGCCCAGGAGGACTGGCTGTGGGATTCCGCCAACTACGCCAAGTACTTCCTCTGGACGCGGACCATCTCCTGGAAGACGGGGCTTCCCATCTGCGGGTGGCAGGTTTCGGAAGGGAACATGTCCAACGTCCCCACCTGGAAGGACGATGCCGCCGAAACCTACCTCGCCCACCCGGATTGGTGGATCGACGGGGCCTTCGCGGGGATCCTGTTCGGCGCGGGCAACGCCGATTGCGTGAACTACGGCGACGACGACGACGATGGCTGGTTCGTGGACCACATGACGTTGGCCTCCAAGACCCCGGTGCCGCTGCCGCTGGCGACAGGGGTCCGGGGGGCGGGGGCGGCTCGGACGGAATTGCGTTGCCTGTGCCGGTCCGGCGGGTTGGAATTGTCCGGATGGAAGGGGCTCGCGGAGGCGACCTTCATCGATCTCAAGGGCCGTGTCCTCGCCAGGAGCCGGATCCGGTCCGGTCAGTTCCTGTCCTGGCCCTCCGGGGCGAACGGGACCTACATCGTCCATGTGAGCAACGACGCGGGGATCGCCTACTCCAGGCTGGTCACCGTTCCCTGAACCGGTCGAGGTGCGGCCAGGAGGGGTGGATCGCCTCCTTCCGGCCGCGGACGGAGCCCAGCCCGTCCGGGGCGCCCCCCTCCGCGGTTTCCGGGGGGGGAGAGGCCTTCGGGAGCGGATCAGACGATCCGGAACGCCTTCAGCGATTCATGGAGCTCGATCAGAAATCCCCGCGTGAGCCCCAGCAGGGGGACGGCGACGAGCATCCCGACGATCCCTCCGACGTGGCTTCCCAGGGCGATCCCCAGGATCACGACCCAGGCGGGGAGGGATAGGGATTCCCCGACGGTGGACGGGTAGATCAGGAGATTGTCGATCATGTGGATCACCAGCAGCGTGAGGGCGATCACCCACCAAGGGGTGGAGGTGGCCCCCAGCAAGGCGAGAACCACCGCGGGAACGCCTCCTGCGATGGGTCCCAGCAGGGGGACCACGTTCGCTGCTCCCGCGAAGACCCCGATCAGCAGGGAGTAGGGGACGTCCAGCACCCAGAGTGCCGAGGAGATCAGGATGGCGTTGGCCACCGAATCCAGGCTCTGGCCCCGGATGTAATCCGAGGTCTGGCGCTGGATGCGGTACAGCAGGCGCAGGGTCATCTCGAAGTATCGATTCGGGACGAGGTCCACGAAGGAGGCCCGGATCTCCGACCCCCGCGTGAGCAGGAAGTAGGTGACCACCAAGGAGAGGAGGATTCCCTCGAGGAGCGGCAGGACGCTGAACAGATCCTGCAGCGAATCGAAGGGACTGCCGTGGGAACTGAGCAGATGGATGATGGCCGAGCGCGTGCGGGCCAGCTCGGCGGGGGGGATGAGCCGTGTCAGGACGTCCATGAGTCCCTGCAGACGGGTCTCGACGGAAGCGATGTAGATGGCGCTGTGTAGCTGGAAGTTGGCGATCTGGGCGAGGATGGCGGGGATGGCGAACCAGGCGACCACCGACAGGGAGACGAGCATGCCGCCCAGGACGAGAGCTCCCGCCAAGGTGCGGGGCATGCCACGACGATCCAGGCTTTCGACGATGGGAGAAAGGACGGTCGAAAGCAGATATCCGGAGAGGAGCGGCAGCAGAAGGAGCCACGCGGACCACAGCAAACCCGCCAGGACGGAGACGACGATCAGGATCCACAGGGCGGCGAGAATGCGGTCGCCGTGGGGTGCGGTGCGGTTGATGGGGGAGATCACGGGAGCGGGTCCTGGGGGATGCCGGGCTACAGGGGGAGGCGCGGGTTCTCTTCGAGCTCCCGCAGCCGTTCATTGGTCTGTCGCAACCTCAAGGCGGTGGAGAGCCCGATGTTTCGCAGCAACCGGGTGGCCACCTGGGGGCGCGTTCGCTCGATCTGGTCGAGATCCCCCTCGAAGAGCCCGTACAGCACGGTCTTCTCGAAGGCCACCGCCGAGGCGGAGCGGGGGGCATGGTCCAGCAGGGAGAGCTCTCCGAAGCATTCCCCGGGTCCGATCATGGCCAGCTGGATCTCTCCGCGCTTGTTGTCTTCGCTGACGATGCGCACGCGCCCGCTGTACACGAAGTACATACCCGACCCGATGTCTCCCTGTCGGAACACCGGTTCCCCGGGGTCGTAGGAGCGCTTGTGCAGCAATCGGGCCAAGTGGTGCCGATGCCTTCGGAGGACGCCCTCCAGGAGCGGGACGCGCCCCAACCAATCGGCGAGATGGTCGGGACGGCCAATTCCCGTCAGGCGGGACAGGAGATCGGACCACAAGGCGTGATCGTTCACGGAGGAGCCCTTACTTGATGTGCAGGCCGGTCTTGATGGCGCCCAGGATCTGGGCCCGGGTGGAATCGCTCGAGCCCGTCCAGGAGGTGTAGGTGCCGTCGGGCTTCACCAGGAGGATCAGCGGGACCGAACCGGTTCCGTAGAGACTGCCGAATTGGCGGGAAACGTCGGTGAACGCCGGCATGTCGAGCTTGAAATCGGTGTCGAACATCTGGATGTCCTCGGCGCTGGCCGAACCGGAGGTGATGGCGGCGAAGGCCAACCCCTTCTTTTCATAGGAGGCGCGCAGCTCCTGGATCCAAGGGTAGGTGTGCTGGCAATGTCCGCAGGTGGGCAGGAAGTAGAACAGCAGGGACCAGCGATTGCGGAAGATCTCGAAGCTGAGATCCTTCTGCTTGACCGGCATCATGGGGATGGCGAAATCCACCGTGGTGGGACGGGTGGGGGTCACGGGAGCGGCGGGAGCCACCGCCGGGGTGGGAGCGGCGACCGTCTGGGCGGCCGGCGGCGGATTCTGGGCAGGCTTCGCGGGAGCGCTTTCCGCGTTGGAGCAGGCGGTGGTCAGGGCCAGGGCGGCCAGGAGGGAGGTGAGGCGCACGGTGATCGCTCCTTGAGGTCTGAGGTGGCAAGGCGTGTTGGGTACCGGTCCTTGATCCTCGAAACGTAGGAAGTTTCGGCGACGACGACCTCCCGCGAGCGAGCTACATGCGTTCGCGGATCCTGGCGGACAGGCTCTGGTAGGTGCGGCCGAAAACCGATGCGAAGGCGTCGGGTTCGCTGGACCCGCCGGCCAGCAGGTCCAGATAGCGGAGCATGGCGATGGATCCGTGGAGGGAAAGGAGTTCGCTGGTCACCGCCAGCGACCAGGCGTAGGCCAGTTCGGCCTCGTCCGAGGAGAGGTCCATCCACTGCCGACGGGAAGGGAGGGCGTCGAGCCAGGCCGCGTCCCTGGCGTCGGGGAGGGATCCCGGGCGGGAACCCTCCAGCCACTGCGCCAGGCCTTCGTTGAGCCACAAGGGGATGCGGCCTCGGGTGAATTGCGAGAGGAACGCGTGGGACAACTCGTGGCGCAGCACGGAACCGCGCCGCTGGGGATCGGTGGCCAGCTTGAGGGGGATGCGGATCTGCCCGTCGTACACCGCGGCGGCCCATTCGGTCGGCATCGACGCCGCGTCGACCAGCCGGATCGAGACGGTGGAGGTCGCCGATCTTCCCAGATCGTGCCCGACCGAAGTCCAGGCGCGTTCGGCTTCCTCCAGGACCTCGCGCTCCAAGCCCTCCGGGCACGGGCCGTCGCAGGTGACGCGAAGGCGCGAACTGAAGGCTCCTCGTCCTTCGCGCAGCGATGCGATCTGCCGGTCCCACAAGTCGAGTCCCGTCGTGCCGGGGAAACGCGAGCGCAGGCGGGCGAGCCATTTCCCGGCCTCGGTGGCGTCGCCTCTCCTCAAGGCGCATTGGATGAGGATCGGGTAGGCTTCCTCGGTTCCCGGATAGGTGTCGACGAGTCGGCCCAGCGCCGTCTCCGCCGAGGCCAGATCGCCCTCCATCGCCCAGGAATAGCCTCTCAGGAGCAAGGCCATGGAATCGTCGGGGTGGTCGAGAAGGACCGCGTCGGCGAGCTGCCTCCCGCCCCAGGGATCCCCGGCGCCGGCCTTCTCGAATCCGACCTCCAGTTGGAGCCTGCGTCGAAGCCGCACGGCTTCCGGTGCCAGGGGGGCCACTTTCCGGCAGCGTTCGATGGCCTGCAAGGCCGCCTTCGAGTCCCCCGCGGAGGAGAGCGCGACCGCTTCCGCCTGGGGCCATGAGGCGTCCGCAGGGTGCAGGGTCGCCCCGAGGGCGAAGAGCTCGCCGGCCTGCCGAGCCCGTCCCTGCCCCCAAAGGGCGGTGGCGGAGTCCCAGAGATCCCCACCGGTCGGGTTGGAGGGCATCGCCTCCGATCCGGTGACGGGTGCGGCCGGTGCGAGGGTGGGCGGGGAGCGGCGCATCCGGTACAGCACGGAGCCGACCACGACCAGGATGGCCAGGAACAGGAGGGACTTCAGATTGCGCACCCCTCCACGATAGCTCTCTTGGCAGGCGCGCGCAAATCCTGTCATCGCGGGCCCCGGGGGTGGTTTCAGGAGTAGGCGCCGCGTCCGAGGTCGGCGATGATGCCCGCCACCTCCTCCAGCGGGACGGACTTGTGGACTCCCCCCATCCGGACCGCCTCCTTCGGCATCCCGTACACCACGCTCGACTGCTCGTCCTGGGCGTAGCATCGCGATCCCGCGTCGAACATCTCCTTCATCCCCCGGGCGCCGTCGTCCCCCATTCCGGTCAGGATGAACCCCGTGGCGTTGCGGCCGGCCGCGCCGGCCACGGAGCGGAAGAGGACGTCCACGGAGGGCCTGTGCCTGCTCACCAGCGGGCCTTCGCGGACCTCGACCCGGTACTGGGCACCGGACCGGACCACGAGCAGGTGCCTCCCTCCGGGTGCGATCAGGGCGAGACCCGGGAGGATCCGGTCGCCGGTCGCGGCTTCGCGCACCTCGATCTGACAGATACCGTCCAGCCTTTTCGCGAAGCCCCGGGTGAACGCCTCCGGCATGTGCTGCACGACGACGATTCCCGGGCAGGTCCTCGGCAGGGCGACGAGGATCTCCTCCAGGGCCAGGGTGCCGCCCGTGGAGCAGCCGATCGCCACCACGCGTTCGGTCATGGGGGCCGGGCGCCGGGAGCCGGGAGGGGCGAGGACGTGGTCGGCGCTCAACTTGGGAGCCGGGCCGGAACTCGGCGAATCGGCCTTGATCGGGGTCCTGGACGAAGTCCTCAGCTGGCCCGCGCGGGCCTTGGAAGCCTCCCGGACCATGGTGACGAGATCGTCCGAACGGCTCTCCAGGAAGTCCCGCACTCCCAGTTTCGGCTTGGCCACCACCGCGAAGGCCCCGGCGGAGAGCGCGCGCAAGGCGGGTTCCGAACCGGACTCGGCGAGGGAGGAGCACACCACGACCGGGGTGGGTCGGGTCGCCATCACCGTTTCCAGGAAGGTGAGACCGTCCATCCGGGGCATTTCGATGTCCAGCACGATGACGTCGGGCCACCGGGATTTCATTCGTTCCAAGGCGAACAGGGGGTCGGGGGCGGGAGGGAGGACTTCGATGTCCTCGTGGGCGGAGAGCGTGTCCCGGAGGATCTGGCGCACCACCGCGGAGTCGTCGATGACGAGGACCGAGAAGGACATCAACGCCTCCCCTTCGCGGGCTCGGAGATTCGCCTGCAGATCGAAGGCTTCCATTGGCGCAGGAGCGGGAGATCGAGCCCCACCACGGATTCCGCGTGGCCCAGGACCAGCCAGCCATCCGGCTTCAGGCGGGAGGATACCTCCTGCAGGATGCGGGTCCTGGTGGGTCGGTCGAAGTAGATCAGGGCGTTGCGCAGGAACACCGCGTCCAGATCGCGGAGCGCGGGAGGGATCGACAGCAGGTTGATGCGTCGGAATTCGACGCGGTCGCGCAGCTCCCGGCCGATGCGGAACAGGCCGGTCTTGGCCCCGGTCCCGCGCAGGCAGTACTTCCTGCGCAGGGGTTCGGGGATCGACGAGGCGTCCTCGAAGGGGTAGGTCGCCGCCCGGGCGGTTTCCAGGGCCTGCACGCTGATGTCGGAGGCGACCAGGCTCCACGTCCTGTCCGGGAGGGTTTCGGCCAGGATCATGGCAAGGCTCCAGGGTTCCTCCCCCGTGGCCGCGGCCGCGCACCAGATCCCGAACGAGGAGCCGCCTCGATGCGAGGCCAGGATGGTTTCCCGCAGGAAGGTGAAGTGGTCCGGTTCCCGGAAGAACCATGTCTCGTTGGTGGTCACCAGGTCGACGGCCTGCTGGGTCTCCTCCGGATCCCGGTCGTGCTGGATCCGGTCGAGATAGGCGTCGAACCCTTCCAGCCCGAGAGCTCGCACGCGCCTCCCGAGACGACTGGCCACCAGTGGTTTCTTCGACATGGGAAGGTGGAAACCGATGCGCTTGCGCAGAAACGCCGCCAGGGCGAGGAATGTCCGGTCGGACAGGGCGTCGATTCCGCCCGGCGTCGAGGTTTCCCGTTCCTGCATCGGGGCGACCTCAGAAGCGCACGAAATCGGAATCGTCCCCGGAGATCTTCGGAGGCCGGCGCGCCTTCCCGGCGGAGAAGGACGCCCGGGGCGGGGAGGATTTCGCCGGAGGCAGGGTCGGTTTCTGCGGATCCGCCGGGGAGGACGTGGTGGCGTCGTCGGTCTTGAACCAGCGCACCAGCTCCTGGAGGCGCATCGCCTGGGCGCTCATCTCCTCGGACGTGGAGGAGAGCTCCTCCGAGGCGGACGCGGTCGCCTGGGTGGCCGAGGACAATTGTCCGATCGACGAATTGATCTGGTCGAGGCCGGTGGCCTGTTCGCGCGATGCCGCGGTGATCTCCTGGACCAGATCGGCGGTGCGACGGATGGAGGGGACCAGCTCGTCGAGGAGCTTTCCGGCCTGCTCGGCCAACGTGACCGAATCCGTGGCCACGGTTCCGATCTCCTGGGCGGCGACCTGCGACCGCTCCGCGAGTTTGCGCACCTCGGCGGCCACCACGGCGAATCCCTTGCCGTGCTCTCCGGCCCGGGCCGCCTCGATGGCGGCATTGAGCGCCAGGAGATTGGTCTGGTAGGCGATGTCGTCGATGATCCCGATCTTCCCGGCGATCTGGCGCATGGCCGTCACCGTCTGCCGCACCGCCTCGCCGCTGTCGCGGGCATGGGATGCCGATTTCGAGGCGATTCCGTCTGTGGTGCGCGCGTTCTCCGCGTTCTGGGCCACCGTGGAGGAGATCTCCTCGACGGAAGCGGAAGTCTGCTCGACGCTCGCTGCTTGTTCCGAAGCCGATTGGGAAAGGGCCTGCGACGAGGAGGAAATCTCCTCGGAAGCGGAGGCGAGACTGTCCGAGGAGTCCCGGATCCGCTCGGCGACGTCGCGCAGGGTTTCGGACATGCGCGACATGGCCGCCAGGAGGCTGGTGGAATCCCCCTGCCGGAGCTTGATCTGGGTGGAGAGATTCCCGCGCGACATGACCTGGACCACCTCGGTGGCGTACTCCGGGGATCCTCCCAGCAGCGCGAGGAGGTTGGCCACCATGCGCTTCATGTCGGAGAGGAGGCTGGTGTTGTCCCCGGACTTCAGGTCCACGGCCACCTCGAAGTTCCCCTGGGAAATTTCCCTGACGATCCCCGCGGCGTAGGTCGGGTCGCCTCCGATCTGGCGCACGATTCGTCGCGTGACCAGCAGCCCGAGTCCGATCGCCAGCAGGAAGGCGCCCAGCAGCATGCTCAGGATCACGTAGGCGGCTTCCTTGCCGGCATGGCTTGCCGCCGTGTTCAGCGAACTGGCCAGGCTGTCCTTGTGGTCGGCGAGCTTGGCGAGGATTCCCGCGACCTCGTCCGAGGCCTTGCGCATATCCCCGTTTCCGAGTTCGGCGGCGAATTCACGCTCCCCCAGGAGGGCGAGCTGTCGGGACGAATCGGCCAGCGAGAGGTAGACCGCGAGTTGGCGATCGAGGCTCTGGTTGAGGAGCGTTTCCTCCGGATCCATGGGAAGTTCCCGGTAGGTCTTCAGGGCCTCGTTCATCCGACTCAGGTGGCGGGACGATCTGTCGATCGTGGCGACGATCACGTCCGGATCGGTCATCATGGGCAGTCGCGTGAGCACGCGGGCGTGGGCCCCCTGCCGTAGGGCGGCATCCCCCAGATGCCGGATCCCCTGCAGGTTCACCGCGTAGGTGGTGTCGAGGAATCCTCGGAGATTCCTGATCTGGATGAATCCGTAGGCCCCCACGGCGACGGCGAGAAGCGCGCAGGACACGAAGGATAGGATGAGGAGTGGTCCCAGCTGCAGGCGTTTCAGGGCGTCCATGGTGTGTCTCCGATGGCAAGCGGGTTTGTCGAGATGGATCGTGACTCTTGGTGGCGACTGGCGAGGGAGGAGATCTCCTCGAGGGAAAGGCAGGAGGGAAGATCGAGGCAGATGACGAAATCCGATCCCATGCGCACGAGGCAACGGATGAAATCCTTGCGCAAGGTCAGCCCGAACTCCGGAGGGGGATCGATCCGGGAGGGATCGATGGTCTCCACCGTGTTCACCGACTCCACCAGGATTCCGATGGGATGGACCTTCTCCTGGTGCGGGATCTCCGCGACGATGATGCAGGTGCGATGCCCGATCGTGTTGGCCTTCCTCCCGAATCGCCTGGGAAGGTCGACCACCGGAACCACCGATCCCCGGAGGTTGGTGACTCCCAGGAGGAAATCGGGCGACAGCGGGACAGGGGTCAGCGCGTGCAGGGGGACGATTTCCCGGACCTGATCGATGGGGGCGGCGAACCGCTCGGCTCCCATGGTGAAGGTGAGGAACTGCTCGGTCCCGGGAAGATCCTTGACCTCCTGTTCCCCGGTGGTCACCAGCGACCTGATGTTCATGCTCGACCTCCCGTCGAGGCCGGTTCGAGGCCGCTCGAGGTCCGGGTGGAGGCCATCTGGACCAGCGTCGCGATGTCGAGGATCAGCGCCACTTCACCGGTTCCGAGGATGGTGGTTCCCCCGACGCCGGGAGGATCGCCGAACGCGGTGGGCAGAGCCTTGATGACCGTCTGGAACTCTCCGACGAGCCGATCGACGACCAGTCCC
Organism: Fibrobacteria bacterium; assembly: GCA_020633825.1. Taxonomy (GTDB): domain Bacteria; phylum Fibrobacterota; class Fibrobacteria; order UBA5070; family UBA5070; genus UBA5070. Next base: position 329,951 of record JACKCV010000002.1, read on the forward strand.
GCTCGGCGCGATCCGTATTCGACCACCAGGATGTTCCGGCGGGCAGGTGTCGGGTCGGGGAGTGAATAGAGTCGACGCAGATCCAGAAGCGGGAGCGGGTGGCCGCGGAGATCGGCCAGGGCCCTGGATCCATCGAGGGCGGCGGCGGACCGGTCGAGGTCGGCGCATTCCACCACCATGTCCAGGGGGACGACGAAGGAACGCGAGGCGACCGAGACGAGGAAGCCGTCGATGATGGCCAAGGTCAAGGGGAGACGCAGCCTGATCGTGGTCCCCGCACCGAGGGTGGATTCGAGTTCGATGGTGCCTCGCATGCCCTCGATGGTCTTGCGGACCACATCCATGCCCACGCCGCGTCCGGAGAGGTTGCTCACGGTGTTCGCGGTCGAGAAGCCCGGCTGGAAGATGAGATCCAGGATCTGGGAGTCGGACAGGATCTGGTCGGGTTGGACGAGACCGCGCTCCCGAGCCCGGGCCAGGACCCGCTTGCGGTCGATCCCCGCTCCGTCGTCGCGGACCTCGATGACGATGCTGCCCGTCTGGTGGTAGGCGTGGAAGCCCAGGGTGCCCTCTTCCGGTTTCCCCTGGGACGCCCGCGCCGAGGGGGGTTCCAGCGCGTGGTCGAGGGCGTTGCGCACGATGTGGGTGAGGGGGTCCGCGAGGCGGTCGACCATGGACTTGTCCAGTTCCGTCTCGGCCCCGGTGATCTCGAGCCGGACGCTCTTGCCCAGATCCTTGGCGAGATCCCGCACCATGCGCGGGAAGCGCTGGAACACCTCGCCCACGGCGACCATGCGCAAGCCGAGGGAACAGTCCCTGATCTCCTCGACCAGTTGCACCATTTGCGCCAGGGCTTCCAGGCTGGCCTTCGCGCCTTCCGAGCGTGCGGCCAGATGCGCCGCCGCGCTGGAGATCACCAGCTCCCCCACCAGGTCGATCAGGGAGTCCAGCTTGGCGGAATCGACCTTCACGAGCGTGGAACGGAGTCCACCGGGGGAATGGGGCGGGCGCTTCTGGTGGTCGAGCGCGGCCGCGACCACCTCCGGGGGCACGATCTGCTCGCCCACCAGGATCTTGCCCAACGGGGGAGGGGGGGAGGGAGCGGCCTTCTGCATGGCCAGAGCCTTCTCCAGCTCCTGTTCGGTCAGGGCTCCGACCTCCACGAGGATCTCGCCCAGCCGCTTGGAGGAATGGGGAGCGGAATCCATCAACTCGAGGTAGGCGTCGATCCGCGCCCGCGGGGGAAGGATCCGCAATCGGGAGCCCTTGGAAACGAACGAGAACGCATCCACGATGCGGGAACGGTCCGCCTCGGTGGAAAACCTGATTTCGAATCCGAGGTAGGCCTCGGTCGGATCCATCTCCTCCAGATCCGGCAAACGATCGTCCACCACTTCCACGGCGAGCACCTTGCCGAATTCCGACAGGTAGGAGATCAGAGCCAGGGGATCGACGCCATGGCGCAGGAGATCCGGGGAAGGGCGCAGGGAGATGTGCCAGGCCTGGTTGTCCACCTCGGGTCCGGCTCGACCCTCGAGGATTTCGATCTCCGGTCTGAGGGGAGGGCGCTCCGCCGGCACGTTCGAGGAGGATGCGCCCCGGCGCGGTTCCGGGTCCGAGGTCTTCGAGATCCGCAGCAACCGGGCTTCCAATGCGGTTTGGACGTCGTGGGCGATCTCCTCCGGGGGCGTGTTCCTCTCGAGCCCCTCGATCAGGCGTTCGAGATGGTCGGCGCACTCCAGGAACAGCCCCAGGTGTTCCCCCGTGCAGGGGACGGATCCGTTGCGGAAGGCGTCCAGCGCCGTCTCCATCGCGTGGGTGAAGGCGACGATGTGGTCCAACCCGAAGATGCCCACCGAGCCCTTGATGGTGTGGGCCACGCGGAAGAGCGCATCGATGTGCTCCCTGGTGGGACCTTCCCGCTCCATTTTCAGCAGAGCGGTTTCCATTTCCGCCAGGAGTTCACGGGACTCCAGGATCAGTTCCGAGCGAAGGATGTCCAGGTCCATCACGGAGATTCCTCTCGATGGGAAACCACGGCTTCGTCGACGATGCGGGACAGTCCGGCCCGGAAGAGGATCTTGGCGACCTCTCCGCTGGGGTGGGAGATGCGCAAGGTCTGGTTGCGGTTCTCGCGCCGACGGCGCAAGGCCAGGAGCAGCTGGATTCCCGCCGTATCCAGGCGTTCCATGCCGGAAAGATTGAGCTCCAGGGAATTGGAGGAGTTCGAGAGCTGGAGAAGCTTGTCCTTCGCCTCCTCCACGGAGGAGATGTCGAGGGATTCCGAGAGCCTGGCTCGGATCCTTCCTCGCGCCATGGCGACGGTGATGCGCATCCGCTCAGGGCCCCAGAAGCTTTTTCACCGTGTCCAGGAGGTGGTCGGGGAGGACCGGTTTGGTGACCCAGGCGCGGATTCCCATGGACAGCCCCTGCTCCCGGAGGTCGTCGCGGGAGATGGAGGTGAGCATGAGAACCGGAGTGAACTTGTGGTTTTCGATGGCTCGCATCCCGTGGACCAGCCCGAAGCCGTCGAGGCGCGGCATGACGAGGTCGGAGACCACCAGCTGGACTTGTTCCTTGCGCAGGGTTTCCAGTCCGACCTCCCCGTCGGGGGCTTCGAGGACCCGGTATCCGGAATCGAGGAGGACTTGGCGAGCGACGCCTCTTGAAGTGGGAGAGTCGTCGATCAGAAGGATGGTTTTCTGAACGGACATGATGCGCTTCCCAGTGCGTTGAGGGGGGGAGGGGAGATGGACGGAAGCACGATCGTCGGCTCCTCGACCCGTTGGGCGATCCTACCATACCGGGGTTCGGCAGGTCAAGGCACCCGCCACAGGGGGGCGCTGGAGAATCCTGCGGGTGATGGGTGTCGAAATCCCGAAGGAGAATGCATATTTCCCCCTCTTCCATTTTCCAGCCAAAGGACAACCATGACCGGCGTCGTCGTTCGTACCAACGAATCCTTCGAGAAGGCCCTGCGCCGCTTCACCAAGACCTGCGAAAAGACCGGAATCATTTCCGATGTCAAGAAGGGTCAGTACTACGAGAAGCCCTCCGAGGCCCGCAAGCGCCAGGAGAACGCTGCTCGTCGCAAGGCCGTGAAGGAAAATTCCGCCCGCAATCGGGGCATGTGAGATGTCCGTCTTCCTGAAACTCCAGGAGGACATCAAGGAAGCGATGAAAGCACGCGACCAGGAGAAGCTCCTGGCCCTGCGCACGCTGTCCAGCGACATCAAGAAGATCGCCATCGATGCCGGTCGTCGCGACCCCTCCGACGAGGATGTGCTCGCGGCCGTCGCCCGGGCCATCAAACAGCGGGAAGATTCCGCCGAGCAGTTCCGCTCCGCGGGGCGCGAAGAATTGGCCGAGCGGGAAAGCGCGCAAGTTTCCTGGATCCGTGCCTACCAGCCCGAGCAGATGTCGGAGGGCGAAGTTCGCTCGATCGTCGAGGCCGTGATCGCCGAGACCGGGGCGGCCTCGCGCAAGGACATGGGGAAGGTCATGGGTGCCCTCATGCCCCGGGTCAAGGGGAAGGCCGACGGCAAGCTCGTCCAGCAAGTCGTGAATTCCTTGCTGGCCTGATCGGAACCCACCGCCGGACCCGCGGTGGGATTCCCTCGCTTCAGATCTCCAGCACCACCAGAGGCTTCTCTCCCAAGGGGGCTTTGCCCTTCCACAGGACGAGAGTGACCTCGCATCGCTTCCCCCGTTCGATCGAGATCGACAAGCGGTCGGAGAAGCTTCGGCTGATGTAGAATCCGCGGCCGTGGTTGTCGAAGATCCCCAGGGGCAGCCCGTTCTCGTCGCGCGTGACCTGGCGATGGAGCCAATGGAGCACGGTTTCGCGGTTCAGTCTGCCGCCGCGATCGGTCACCGCGATGGCGATCTTCTCCGTGTCCTCCGCGACATCCACCAGGACCGCTTCGCATTCTTCGAGATCGAAGGCCCGGTCCCAGCTTTCCTTGGCGTCGCCGGGTTCGTTGCGGGCACCGTAATAGACCGCGTTGGTCAGGATTTCATTGAGGATGGTGCAGAGGTGGACGCGTCGGCGAGGGTCGGCCCGCAGCGAGATCTCCTCGGCGATGCGCCCGATGTCGTTGTTGCAATGGATGCAGTGTCTTTCCCTGGTTGCCGAGGGCGCCACGTGGCGCTCGATTCCGAAAATCCTGCGTTCCAGCAGGGAATTCACGGTTTCCATGATTTCCTGGACCGGGAAAGGCACCGATTTCGTGAGGACGCAGGAAATCTTCGTTCCCTGGAGTTGTCCGATGAATTCCTCGAGAGTATGTCCGGTCAAGAGGACCCGGTGGGTGGCGGGACTGTGGAGGGCGACCTGCTCGAGAAGTTCGATGCCGTTGCGGTGAGGCATCGAAATGTCGGAGAGGACCAGGTCCCATGGTTCGGCCAGAGCCTTCTGGAGTCCCTCTTCACCATCTATGGCGGTCTCGACCTCATGGCCGGAGACCGTCAGGATTTCGGCCAGGATATGACGAATTGCGGGTTCGTCATCAACCACCAGGACACGGGACATTTCCCTAGAGTAGCCAATTGCTCTCTTGTTGGACAGGGGAGGTCGGGTTGGGGACAAGGATTTCACCACTTCGTGGAGCCTGCCGCGGGGGGGCAGGGCAATCGGCTTGCGGGGGTCGTCGCTTTGAGGGTACAATGAACATCGTGACAGAGACCGCCGGAATCGCAACGGAGTTCCAGGTGGCGGAAGGCGACGCGGGACAGAGGCTCGACCGGTATCTCCGGAAAGTCCTTCCCTCCGTTCCCCTTTCGCACATCTTCCAGCTGGTCCGCAAAGGGCGCGTTCGCATCGACGGCGCACGCGCGGAAGGGTCGTCCCGGCTGCCTGCCGGGGCCACCATCACCCTGGGAGTCCGGCCCGGCGAGTTGCAAACCGCCGCCCCCGCGCGCCCCGGAGCTTCCTCCCTGCGGGACAAGGTGGGCATCCTCCATGAGGACGATTCGCTCCTGATCCTGGACAAACCGGCCGGGATGGCCGTGCATCCGGGGACGGGAACTCCTCCGGGGACCACTCTCATCGAAAGGGTCTGGGCCGATCTCGGGGACAATCCAAGCGTCTTCCAACCGGCTCTCGCCCACCGTCTCGACCGGGGAACTTCCGGGATCGTCGTGGTCGCGCGGACTCGCCCCGCCCTCCTGGAGGTGCAGGACCGGTTGCGCGACGGCAGCGTGATCAAGGAGTACCTGGCCCTCGTCGAGGGGATCCCGCGCAAGGGATCGGGGGTCATCCGGTCCAAGCTCGAACGGGTCGACAGCCGGAGCGGGGGAGCCAAATCCCTGGTCGACGAAAGAGGCGTGGAAGCCGAAACCCGGTGGAAGATCCTGGAGACCTTCGCGTCCCATGCGTTGCTGGAGGTGAGGATCCTGACCGGTCGGATGCATCAGATTCGTGCCCATCTGGCCTCCATCGGGCACCCCATCGTGGGGGATGATCGGTATGGGCAGGCCGCCCACCCCGGTCTGAAGCGCCCCTTCCTGCACGCCGCGCATCTCTCCCTTCCCTTCCGGGGTCGGGTCCTCGATCTTCGAGCCCCCCTGCCCCCCGAGCTCGAAGGAGTCCTCCAGCGGATTTCCGGAGGGACCCGGTGATCGAGTCGCACATGGAGCACTCCCGCATGGGAGGGCGTCGCCTGGTGGACCTGGCGCCCGGACAGAAGCTCGGGCGCTACGAAATCCTCGGGGAAATCGGTGCCGGAGGCATGGCCACGGTGTTCCGGGCCCGCGACCTCGAACTGGAGCGGGTCGTCGCGCTCAAGGTCCTTCCCAGCCATGTGACCCTCGACGATCGATTCGTCTCCCGGTTCCTCCACGAAGCCCGGACCGTCGCGAGGCTCTCCCATCCGGCCATCGTGCAGGTGCACGACATCGGCCAGGATCGCGGGGCGTGGTACATCTCGATGGAGCTGATCCCCGGACAGAATCTGGCGGAATACCTCCGCGAAGAGACGCCCAACCTCCAGCAATCGGTGCAGATCGCCTCCCAGATCGCCGAAGCCATCGCCTACACCCACGAACACGGGGTGATGCATCGCGACCTGAAACCCTCCAACGTCCTGATGCGCGGCGACCAGCCCGTGGTCATCGATTTCGGCCTTTCCAAGGACATCCTCCTGCGGGACGGAGCGGTCCTGACCAACGACGGGGAGATGGTCGGTTCCCCTGCGTACATGTCCCCGGAACAGGCCAAGGGCGAGGAAGTCGACCAGGGCACCGACATCTGCGCCCTGGGGATCCTCCTCTACGAGCTCATCTCCTTCAAGAATCCCTATCTCGACCCGCGTTCCATCCACCAGACCGTGATGAACGTGATGGCGGCCGAGCCCGTCCCGCTTCGCCAGATGTGCCCCTGGGTCGACCGGGAGCTCGATGCCGTCGTGCACAAGGCGCTTTCCCGGGATCGCTCCGACCGGTACGAGACCATGGAGGCCTTCGCCAAGGATCTCCGTGCCTGGTTGGCGGGGAAGCCGGTGACGGCCCGCCCCCCGGGAGTGTCCTACCATCTCCGCAGTTTCGTCCGCGAGAAGGCGTTGGTGCTGTGGATCGCCGGTGTCACCTTGGCCTTCGCCCTCCTGGGGCTGGGCTACCTGCAACTGCAGGAACGCCTTTCCAGGACCCCTTGGACGGTCTTCACCGAGGAGACCTTCGATTCCCCCACGCCCGCGATCCACTTCGAATCCTGGCGAGTGGAGGGAACCCGGAATTCCCCGGTCCTGGTACCGGGGAGCGAATGGAAGGTCGAGGCGGGCAGGCTGGTCGGGAAATCGGAGGGTTTCTCCTTCTGCCGGTCCACCGAGGATTTCCTGGGGAACCTGCGGGTGGAATTCGATGTCACGGGCGGGGGAGGGAGCAACCACGATTTCGACGTCTTCCTCTACGGGGATCGTCCCTCCAACGGGGTCCGGTTCTTCCTGGGTCAATGGGGAAGCCATCGAGCGGGAATCGAAACCTCCGACGATCGATACCAATGGTTGCCCTCGGAAATGCCTCTGGAGGTCGGGAAGACCTACCACGTGATGGTCGAGCGCGATGGCCAGCGGTTGCGGTTGTTCGTCGACGGGCGGTTGGTGGACGAACGCGTCCAGGTGTTGCCGCCCACGCGCACCAACGGCTACCGGTTGGGGTTCTTCACCTGGAACTCGAAGGTCTACATCGACAACATCCAGATCAGTCGCCGCACCATCGCCCTCAAGGCGAGCCCCACCGTGGTCGCCGACGCCTTCCTCGACGAGGGCCTGCTCGACCACGCCATCAACGCCTACCACTCCGTGGTGCAGAGCTACCCGACCCACGACGTCGCGCAGGAAGCCCAGTTGAAGCTCGGGACCATCGCCATGGTGCGCAACCAGTACAAGCAGGCGCTGGACATGTTCGGAGGTGTCGTTCGGGAGCCCATGTCGAAGGACCTGCGGCTCCAGGCCCTCTTCCTGCAGAGCATCGCGCTGCAGAGCGCGGGCGATCTGGTCGCATCCCAGAAGGCGCAGGAGTCGCTGGTCGAAGCCGATCGCGACCATCCGGCCAACGTCGCCTTGATCCAGAACCAGCTCGAGCGCATCGAAGGTTGCCTGGATCTCTCCGTCCCGATGTTCTACGGATGCGCCTCGGAGGGCGAGACGGTCTTCCGGTTCCTGGCCCGCATCCAGCCCAACCGACAAGAATTGTTCGGCCCGATCCACCTTCGGTTCGCGGAGGCGCTGAGGCTCTGGGGCGGCATCGCCGCCGACTCCAACTTCCTGAACACCACCTTCCAATTCGACCAGTACTACGCCAAGCGCAACCCCGAGATCGCCGCCGACCTGTGGATCATCCGGGCCCGCCACGAGAGGGACATGCGTCGCAACGAACGGGCGGAGGCCATCCTGACCCAGGTCGCCGAAGGCGAGGTGTTCTCCGGAGCCATGCGAGGCGAACTGTCGGCCATGGTCGAGCTGGGGCGGACCTTGGCTTGGGAGGGGAAACCCGCCGACGCGGAGCGCTGGTTCCGACGGGTGGTCGAAACCGGCGGAAACGACGAGTACTACATCTCCCAGGCCTTGTTCGAGTGGGGCGTGGCGACCGTCCTGGCGCGTCGGGATGGGAAGGCGCGCTGGCAGGAGATCCTCGACCGCAAGTCCGCCCCGTGGATGCTGCACCAGCAGGCGGCCTTCCTGGCGGGGAAGATCGATTCCTCCGAGCTCCATGCGGCGATGTCGACCCCGGAAGGTCTGAACCCGGATTTCTTCCTGGTCGTGGCCCTCGGCGCGTTGCAACGCGGCGATCTGGCGCGCTGGCATCTGGCGGTCGACGATCTGGTTCGGCGGTATCCCTACTCGAACGGATTGTGGGATATCCGGAGGGTGGTCGAATGGGCCGAGACCAGAACTCCACGGCCCCATGCCGACATGCGGCGCCAAGCGGTCCTTTCGGCGAGCTGACCCGACCTTCGTCATCGAGGTGGCTCCGGGGGCCGACCGGGGAAAACACTACCTTTCCCCCTCTGCAAACCCGGGCCGCCTATCCGGGGGGAGGACCCCATCGATCCGATCGTGAGCCATCTTCGACTGGCGTTGGACGCCCTGTCGGCCAATCCCGGGAGCCTTGAGCCGCCAGCCGACGAGCAAGTCCTCGATCGTCTGGCCGCCCGATTCGATCCTGCGCACGCCGTGGTGCTGCGGGGATTGCTCGAGTCGGGGGAAATCCCCAGCATGCAACCCTTCGAGGATCTTTCCCGCACCGTCTCCACCCGCTTCGATTCCCTCCGTTCGGATCTCTTCGATCGGCTGAAGGCGGTGGAACACGATCTTCCGCAGCGATTCGGTGCCGACACGCTCGGACAGAGGTTGCGGGAGACCGGATGGTACCGCCAAACGGTCGACGGTCGCTGGGAGACCACGGGACGGGGCTCGAAGAAGGATCTGAGAGCGGTGTTCCTCCTGTCCTGCAGGGATCTCTCCTCCGAGCTGGAGCGGATCCTCGTCCAGTGCCAGAGTCGGTGCGACCATCTCGACGACATGATCGCCCGCCAGTGGCTGACCCGCGACAGCGGCAGCAATGGTGGACGGATCCTGCCCGTGCTGGCCGAGGGCTCGCGGTCGGAGGAGGCACGACGACGCAAGGAATGGCGGATCCGGGTACCCCTGGAGGCGGAATCCAGGTTCTGCGCGACTCTCGCCGGCCGCTGGGAGCGACAAGCCCCCGATCTCCCGCTTCTGCATCGGCTCGTCGGAGAGCCCTGGGGCGGATCCCGGACGGAAGGGTTCGTCGGGTTCGCGTCGCGCTTCGTGGATCTCGCCCGGTCCGCCTGCGACGCCATGATCTGGTACTCCAAATCCCGGTGGTCCCTCCTCCTGGACGGCCTGGTCGTCTCCGCTCAAGAACCTTCGCGCTCCGTGCCGGAACCGCGTCCAACGCCTGAAACCCTCCCCCTGGCGAATCCGAATCCGGATCCCACCCCCCTTCGAGGTGCCGACCATGAATCTCCTTCCTGAACTGCTGTCCGGGACCGCCGTGCTTCTGGCCGGCGCGGCCTTCCTTCGCAGCCTGCGCGGCGGTGCGGTTTCCGCTCCCGCCGAAGATTCCCGTCTTGCCGAGGCGATCGAGTCCATGGGGAGGGAACTGGGGGAAGTGCGGCGCGCGGTCGAGGAGGGCACCAAGCCCCTGGAGGGTTTGAGGGAGATCGAGCAGGGGCAGTCGGGGATCCGACGCGTCCTGGAGGAGAACGGACAATTGTTGACCGCGATTCCCGATCGGCTGGACTCGGTCCTGCAGGCCCGGACCCCGAGCGTGTCCGCCGATGCGGAGCGCGTGCGATCCGAGGTCTCCGCCTCGGTGGAACGCCTGCTCGAAGGCGTGTCCGCCATCGGCCAGGCGACCAGGGATTCCCTGGGGCGACTGGAGAACTCGGCGGGATCGATCCTGGGTGCCGTACAGGAATTGTCTTCGGCCCGGATGGAAGCCGTGTCGGGTCTGCGCGATCTCGGCGGGAAGCTCGACCGCTCCGCGGAGGACGCCCGGGAAACGGCGCGCCACCTGGAATCCTTGTGCGGCTCCTCCAGCGCCGTGGTGGAGGGACTCGCCTCCCTTTCCTCCATCCAGCAGGCGCAGACCACGCACCTGGCGAGCCTGTGCGAAGGGGATTCGCGTCGCGAGGAGATGATGAAGACCCTGGGGCATGGCCTCGACCTCATCGTCGCGGGATTGCGGGAAACGGTGGAGAAATCGTTTTCCGCGTTCGCCTCGGATCTGCGCGAGCAGTTGGATCCGGGCGCTTCCTCGAACCCGTCGCCGGAGCTCGAGAAGATCCTCGAGCAGTTGCAGGACACCCGAGGAGCGTTGCTGGAACGCCTCGACCATGCCGCTCACGCCTCGTCCGACGCCTCCGAGATCCTGCGATCGCACCTGGCGGAAACCCAGCAGGGGAACGGGCGCCTCGAAGCCCTCGTCCAGGGCGTCGGCCAGATCTCGGCGGTCGTCACGACTTCGGAGACCTTGCTCGAAGCCGTGCTGGAGCTTCCTCGGCGGACCGCGGAGGAAATCGCCGCCCGCCCCGTTCCGGCACCCGAGCTCGAGGAGCTGGCCATCGCGGTTCGCGACGCGGGAGCCTTGCGAGGCGACTCGGTGCGCGCGGTCGCCGATGCGGTGAGCCGAGTCTCCGAACGTCTCGAGGAGCACTCCGAGGGCGGACGCCGAGCCCAGGAGGATGCCGCCCAGCGATTGGCCTCGGCCATGTCCTCCCTGGAGGAAATCTCCCAGGGCATTTCCGCCTCCCTGGCCCCCCTGGGACAGGCTTTGCAAGGCCATGGAGAAGCCGTTCTTCCGATGGTCCAGGCCCTGGAAGCGACGCGCACCCATCTCGAGGAGGCCGCCGTCACCCTGCGCACCAACCAGGCGGAATTCGCCTCGTCGGTCGCGGTGTTCACGGGTTCGGCTCGGGAATTGGCCACCGGTCTCGGTGCGTTCGCCCGCGAAGGTGCCGAGGAAGGTGCGCTCGATCCAGCGGCCTCCCAGGCGGCGTTGCTGGAAGCCTTGGAGCGGTTGTTGTCCAGCTTCGCCGAATCCTTGCGCACGACCCTCGCCGAGGCGGATTTGCGGCATCGCGAGGCCATCGTCGAACTCGCCTCCCGCCTCCCGGGATCCACCACTTGAAGGAACGGCTGGAGCAACTGAAGGCGACCATCGAGGGGTTGCAGGGACCGTCGGCACGGCGCTGGAAGCCTTGGTGCGAATCCATGCTTTCGGCCGCCGAACGCTCGGCTGCCTGCGGGTTGTTCGACCAGGCCGCACGGATCGTCGCGCGGATCGAGGCGGTCCTCCCCGACGATGCTCCCCGACACCAGAAGCCCGAGCTGCATGGCGATTGGAACATCCCGGGGGGATCGATCGATCCCAAGGGTTCGCTGCGGAGTCGGGAGGAAGCGCTATGGCGGCGCGTCCGCAAATTGAGAGCGTCGAGGCGCCCCTACGACGGAGCGCAGCATCCAGGTCGACAGGGGCTGGCATGGGGGCCGTACAACCGGACCTCCGCCGTGGTGGAAGCGCTGGAGGCCGCCGCGCGCGTCGATCCGCTCTGGGTGGACGACCTGTTGGAGCGTGAGCGGGCGGCGGGGGCGATCGATCGACTCCTGGGGCTGTAGGCTCCCCACCGATTCATAGAGTCGAAGCATCCGCCCCTTGGTACGGGACGGGGCTTCCGGAAAGCCTCCGGGTAGCCGGATCGCGAACCCCTCGACCTTCCCCCACGCCATGGGCATAGGGGGGACGTGGGAGGAACGGAGATCAGGCCGTGGCGGCTCGGATGCCCGATCCCGAGAACAGCCCCGCCACACCCTGGAAGGGATCGAGGACCTGGACGCCCTTCTCGCGGATGATGTACTCGCGGATCTGCTTGTCGTGGTCGGAGCCACGCATTTTCAGCACCACGATGCCGCGCTTGACCTCGGATTCCAGTTCGATGTAGCGCAGCAGGACCAGGGCGTCGGCGATGAAGGAAATGCGGTTTTCGCTCTTGTCCCATCCCCCCAGCACGTGGGCGTTCTCCTTGAGAAGGATGGAGGTGAGGCCCTCCCTCTTCAGGGCGTGGACGAGATCCGTTTCGATGCGGCGCAAGGTGGCGGCGTCGTCGGTGAGACGTTCAAAATGGCTCACGGAATCGACGAGGATGCGGCGAGCCCCCATCTCCTCGACGAGGGAGCTCACGTGCCCGTCGAGGTCCTGCAATCCTTCCAGGAAGGTGATGGGATCGGAGAATTGGATCTTGAGCAGGCCCTTGGCCTCGAATTCCCGAAGATTCCACCCGAGTTGCTCGGCGTTTTCGTAGTACTGCTCCGGGAATTCCTCGAACGTGATGGCCAAGCCGGGTTCACCGCGCTGGCATCCCTCCACGAGGAACTGCAGACCGAGAGTGGTCTTCCCCGTTCCGGGAGATCCTTCGAGGATGGTGCAGTAGCCCTCGACCAGGCCTCCCTGGAGCATGGTATCCAATCCGGTGCAGCCGGTGGCGATTCGAAGGTCGGAGGATTCGCTCATGGAGGTCTCCTGAAGTTTGGTCATCTGCAGATCTGGTGGAATTCTAGTTCCAGCAGCCATTCATTCTGGAATCGTCCCCGTTTGTCGCCGGCTTCGATGCGGCACAGGGCTTGGATGTCCCGCAGCCAGCGCTGGGCCGACCGGCATTGCGCCGCCGCTTCGAATCCCCGCATGCGGAAGACGTATTCGTTGATGCCGATCTCGCGTGCTGCTTCCGCTCCCCGGGAGCCGCGGTCCATCGCCCGGCGGAGTCGGTAGAGCTGCATGAATTCCGTCCAGGCGAACTGCGCCAGGAGGAATGCCGGCATGGATTCGCGCAGACGGGTCAGGGACTTGACCATCTGGGAGGGGCGGCGACCGGACAAGGCCGAAAGAAAATCCTGGAGGCTGGCCGGTCGGCGGTCCCCGACGAGCTCCTCCACCAACGCCGCGGTGATGCGGCCACCTTTGTCGAGACGTCCGTCGAGCTTCTCGAGTTCGCGGTCGAGGTCGGGCAGGCACTCTCCGACCTTGCGGTAATCCGTGGTTCCTGCGCGCTCGAGAAGCGCGGCCACGGCGTCCCTTTCGATCTGACGTCCCCATCTGGAGCGGGCTCTGGCTTCCAGCCAGCGGCCGAGATCCTGCAGCTTGGGAGCCGGACAGGCGATGTCCCGACCCTTGCTCTTGATCAGCTTCATCAAGGCTTTGCCGGCCTTGCTGACCTGGTTGGGTCCCTTGTCCCCGACCAGGAAGATCGAGATGCCGCTCTCGAGGGCCCCTTCGGCGGTGTCGAGCAGGACTTCGTTGATGGCCGAACTGCACTCCTCGATCCCCTGGATCACGACCACACCGGTTTCGCAGAACAACGAAGGAGTCAGTGCGGTGACCAACTGGCGCCCATCGACCTCGTGTCCTTGGAAGAGGGTCCTGCCCAGCTGTGGATCCACGTCGGGCAACGCCTTGCGCAGCTCGTCCTCGAGAGCGGCCTCGCGTTCCGGGGCGTTCTCACCGTGGATGAGGACGAGCGCACCGGACATGCTCAGCGGAAATCGCGAACGGTCAGGTTCTTGGTACCCCGGGGCGTGGCGAATTCGACGGTTTCGCCCTTGCGCTTCCCGACCAACGCCTTGCCGATGGGGCTGTGGATGGAGATCCGGTTGCGCAGGATGTCGACGTCTTCCGGTCCGACGAGTTGGTATTCGACCTCCTTGCCGGTGGCCCCGTCCAGAGCGGTGACGATGGCGCCGAAGATGATGGTCTCGGAGGCCGAAGCATCGACCTCGATGATGTGGGCGCGGGCGATCTTGTCCTCGAGTTCGGCGATCTTGTCTTCGATCTTGCCTTGCTTCTCCTTGGCCGCATCGTATTCGGCGTTTTCGGAGAGGTCGCCTTGCGCACGCGCTTCCTGGATCGCGAGGATGATGCTGGGGCGCTCCACGGTTTTGAGATGGTGGAGGTCCGCCACGAGCTTATCGTAGCCTTCGCGGGTGATCGGTATGTTCGACATCCTTGGGAATGTACCCCATCCCGGTTGGCCTCGCAAGGTCGGGATCCACGGAGATCGTCCCCGGTATGGCTTTCAGGGGAAACGCTATCTTTGGCTTCTACTGATGCCCAACAATTCCCACACCGATCCCGGTCCATCACGCCCCGTCGCCTTCTTCGATTTCGACGATACCTTGGTCCACGCCGACTCCATGCTGCACTGGCAGCGGTGGTACGCGCGTCGGCGCAAGTTGTGGCTCGCCGGGCCCTGGATCTGGGGTGCCATGGTGATGCGTGCCATGGGCAAACCTCCGGTTTGGATGAAGCGCGCCTACATGGCCACGGTCAATCGGGAATCCCGCGATTCGCTGGAGAGCCTGGTCCGCCAGTTCAGCCGGGAAATGTTGTCCCAGTGCGGGTTCGCGGAAATGTTGGAGCGGGTGTGGTTCCACCACTTGCTCGGGCACGAGATCGTGGTGGTCACCGCCTCCCCCCGGTTCTACCTGGTCCATCTCGACGACATGCTCCCTCCGCATCGTCTGATCGCCACCGATCTGCGGTTCGACGGACGACATTTCTGGAACATGCCCGTGATCGAAGGGCGCAACATCAAAGGTCCCGAGAAGTTGGTCGCCCTCGCCGAAGCGGGCTACCAACTTCCTCGCGAGGGAACCTTCGCCTATTCCGACCACCATTCCGACGAGCCCCTCCTCGATGCGGTCGAATTCGCCTTCGCGGTGCGGCCCGATCCCGATCTGGAAACCTTGGCACGTCGTCGAGGCTGGTCCATCCTGCAACCGGTCGAACCCTGGGGAGCGAAGAAGTACCGTCTGGCCAAGGCTCTCTGGTTGGCCTTCGGCCCCCTGGGGCCTCGCTGGCCTCATCTCGGGCTCCCTCAAGGGGCATTGCGTCGCTTCTATTGGCGTCGCCTGAAGAACGAATTGAACGAAACCTGGGCTGCGGCCGCCGCCTCCGACCATGTCGCCTTCGGGGTGCATTGCGGTCGGTTGGAACGAGTCGCCACGCGCCTCAAGGGTGCGGCCCCCCGGATCGCCCGGGGGCTGGTGCAGAAACCCCTGGTCAACCTCGGACACCCCTCGCAGCCTGGGATGGATCGTCTGTGGGGAACCGGGCAAAGTCTCGGACTTCCCCCTTTCGCCTTGGACGCCTTGCAACGGATGGTGTACCAGGCCCCGGAATGCGAGCAAGGGCGTCTGGTGCCCGCGCCTGTGGGCTCCGACGGCCTGTTCCAGACCTACCGGGTGGAACGCCCGACCGGCTCCGACCGCATCCTGAAATTGCTCCTCCCCGGTTCCTCCGAGGCGGTGGAGCTCGATCTCGGGCCTGCCGGGCAATGCGACCCCAAGGCGGTTCCCGCGCTGAAACGCGCCTGGGAAGGGTTGATGAGCGAGATGAAACACGGGTTGCAGCTGGAGCTCGACCTGCCTCGCGAATTGGCCATCGGGGATCGGTTGCGACGCCTCTTTCCTGAAGGAGCCCAGGGGATCTGGATCCCGCAGGCAACCCGAGTTGCTTCGGACGGGTTCGAGGGAATCGTGCTGGAAGCCGCCGATGGGTTCACCTTGGCGGCTTTCGTAGCCTACCTCCGGGAAACCCGCCGCCTGCGCGACCCCAAGGCCGACCCGACCTCCGACTACCGCGCCTTCGCCGCGTTGGTCGGGGCCGCGGGCTACCTGCCCAAAGGCCGCGAGCTGGGGGTGCGGTTGTGGCTTCTCCTGTCGCGTGCCTGGAACGAAGAGTCGTTGTGGCTCACCCTCTCCGGAACGGAGGACGTGCGCGTCCATCCCGATACCGGAAAGGGATGGCGTCTTTCGGTTTCCGATTTCGCGGGGGTCGCCGAGTTTCCCGCCTGGTGCGCCCACGCCTTGCGCGACTGGGATCATGTGTGCCCGGAGGGCTCGGAAGACCTCGTGGAACTGTGCGTGGCGATGGGCTGGCAGGAACACCAGTTGCAAGCCTGGAAGGGCAAGCACCGCGAACTGGTCGAGGTGGTCTGGCATCCCTTGCTTCGCGGCAACGACACCACGGGCTTCGCCTTCGAGGATTGGCGCCTCGACGGACGGCTCGCCGCCTTGATGGGGCCCGGGCACAAGAACGAATCCTGGCCGATCCCGGATCCTTGCCGAAGAGTCTTCCGCACCCTGTGGTGGCTGCGAAGGAGCCTCGCGGGAGTGGGGGGGAATCCCGACGACCCGTCGCCATCGGGGATCCGTCTGCGTCCCTGAGGATGGAACGGCGGCCTCCTCCCATCGCCTCCGGCGAACGGGGGGGCGTCAGGAGAAGAGGTCGGTTTGCGAGCGGTTCCCGTGGAACACGCCATCGACGAACTGGCCTTCGTCGAGGTACTTCCGGGCGACTTGGCAGAATTCGTCCACCAGGACGAAATGCCGGTGGCGTTCGCACAGCCGCATCCCCGCGTCGAAGATGTGCTCGAAGTAGCGGTTCCCCAGCTTGATCTCGCGGGTGGCGACGATCACCAGATCCATGGCGTCCGCGGCGGCCACGACATCGCCTTCGCGATCGCGCTTGGCGTCCCGGGCGTCGGCGGCGTACCGTCGGGCCATGTCCTCGGGCAGCTCGTGGAAGGCTTCGTTCTCGAGCACCGTTTCGACGATCTCCTCCAGCAGGGCTCCCAGTCGTCCCCCTTGGTAGCGGTGCTTGATGGGGTGGGGGATGTCGGAGACGATGGTCTCCTCGAAGTCGTGCCACAAGGCCTTGCGGAGGATCCTCTCCATCGACAGGGCGGGGTCGTTTTGGCGGTCGGCGATCATCATCGAGAGGACGGCGACATCGTAGGAGTGGTTGGCGACGCTGTCCTGGTGGGCGGAGGGCAGGGTCCCGAACCGACGGATGGCGCTCATGTTGCGCAGGCGTTCGAAGAATCCGGGGAGTCCTTCGGGGGACCAGGTCATGGCATGCTTTCGGGGAGGCCGCTCACTTGAGCAGGGAGGAGGTGCGGGCGGTGCCCGTGCTGGGGAGGGGGAGGCGGATCCTCAAGCGGAGGCCGCCGTCGATCCTGGCCTCGCTGGAAAGGTGCCCCTTCGCCTTGGCCAGGGCCGCTCCGGCCAGGGAAAGCTCCTTGTCCATTCCCTGGCGTTCCTTGTTCTTGATCATCGCGGGGTCGAAGAGGGTCCGGATCAGTTCCTCGTCGAGATCGGGGCCGTTGTCCTCGATGACGACTTCCATGTTGACGGGTCCTCTTCCGGTGGCGACCAGGACCGTTCCCCGCAAACCGGCGCGGGACATCGGCAGTCGGACCAGTTGCCGGAAGGTGGATTCGATCTCCTTCTCCTCGATGTCGATCGGAGGGATGGAGGAGCTGAACCGGCAGACCACGCGAGGTCCGCGAGGATACTCCTTCTCGACGGCCGCGATGGCGGACTTGAGGATGCGGTGGATGTCCCCCTTGGTCGCACCGGGGGAGGCAGGCAGGGGGGCGCGGTATTGCACGCCTCGGGCGGTGGCTTCCGGGGTGGCGGCGGGGCGGCGGAACAGGATCGTCAAGCCAGTGAGCAGGCCCAGCAGCACCAACCCGCCCGAGGTCCAGGGGATCCAGGGTGGGATCAAGGGAGGGGCCAGGAGCACGACGGAATCCCGCGCGCAACGCATGTTGGTGTCGCAGGCCAGCAAAAACAGACGCCCCGGAGTGGGACCGGGAGCCAGCCGATCTTCGAAGGACAGGACGCCGGTCGGCCGATCGGGAAGATCAAGCATCCGCAGGGCACCGGAATCTCCGCGAATCTCGACGTGATGGAGACCGCAGGACGAGAAGATTCGCGCTCTCACGACCAGGAGGCTGTCGCGCACCACGAGAGGATGTCGTGGATCGGGGGTGAGGAAACGAGCGGTGGGGGATGCCTCCGAGCAGCCGAGACGACCCGTGGAGGAGTCGTGCGGAGACAGGATGCGCGTGGGCGAATCGATGGCGCTGGTCGGGGGAGGGGGCGAGGCGACCTTCGGGCTGTCCGGTGCCGGTGCCGGAGGAACGGGTGGAGGAGGGGGGGGCGGGGGAGCGAGGTCGGGTGCGGGCTCCGCGGGCGCCTCGACGGGTGGGGCCACCACGGGAAGTGCCAGCAGACTGTCCATGGAGGGGAGGGGCTGGTCCGGATGGCGCTGGGTGTAGCGGGCGAGTTCGAGCCGCAACTGCGTCGAATCTCGTCTCATGCCCAATTGACGCATCCTGGCCAGGGATTTCCGGCCTTGCCGATGGGACTCCTCGAGAATGGCCTCGAGTCTGTCGAGACGCGACATGGCATCCGCGACGTTGGAGTCGGAGGCCATGCGCTGACGGATCTCGCCCCGCAATTCCCTCACCAGGGAATCCCGGACTCGACCATTGAAGGCGCGATCTTCCGTCTTGATGACTTGCAGGCGCGCGTCCAACTCCTGGTCCGTCGCCAGGGCCGACACCGCCGCCGAGAGCGCTAGAACAGCGCAGAGGATCCGCAGGACCATCTGAGGAAATATGGATACAACTTCCACTCCGGAGTTGATCGGGTTGCGCTCCCGACGAGGTTGAAAAAAAAGGCGGGAGGAGGGTTGACGAGGAATCGGGCTCGCTCTACATTTCTTTACCTCGATGTGAGACAAGTCAATCTTCGATTCGACGGTTGGGGCTGGCTTCATCGAAATCACGGGCAATTAGCTCAGTTGGTAGAGCAGGTGACTCTTAATCACCGGGTCGCAGGTTCGAGCCCTGCATTGCCCACTTCCGTTCAGCGAAGGCCTTTCCGGAGATCCGGGAAGGCCTTCGTGTTTCTTGGACCTTCCGATCCGGGAGATTCCCATGGCCAGATCGGAGGAGTCCCGCCGAGGGACTCCGCACGAGGCCACACCTGCGAGCGATCCCTTCATGTCGGTGCGGAGGATCCCTGGGAGTCGAAGGAATTGACGGGTTCGATTCCACTGCATGCCCAACCTTCGGCATCCTTGTGCCAATCCGGGTGTTCGACATCGAGGAAGCGAATTCCCGAGGAGGTGTCGGTCATGCTTCCGAGCCGACGGATCTGGGAGGCGAGAAGGGCGTTGTTCAGGCAGAAGGCGGAGCGGACCATTCCGCGTTGGACCAGGAGTTTCAAGGCGGAAATCATGTGGTCGCGCAAGTCCGGGTGCAAGGGGCCCATGGCGCTGAGATCGAAGAGCACGCCGAAAAAGCCTTTCGCTTCCTGGAGATGGGTCATGCGCAGTTCATCGAAGAATCTGGCCAGGTCCGCTTTGCGCACCGGGGGTGTCATCGTCACGACGATTCCCCAGGACCGAGTCGAGATGTGCACCATGATTCCGGCTCTTGAGAAGGGTGGAGGTGGTTCGGAAGATTGCCTTCACCTTACCATGCGGAGCGCTCCGAGGCAATGAGGAGGCGGGATTCCTTCCCCAGGAATCCGTGTTTCCACAGCAAAGGACTACGCGAGGGAGGGGGGGGAAGGTGCTTCCGCTCCCGAGCCTCGGAAAGTCGGCAGGCCTTCTCGGGAGAGGGCAGGCTGGCTTATTTGGAGGTCAGGGGATGTCGGTGGTGAAGACCGACCAGATGTCCGCACCCTGGGAGTCGGAGGCGGCTCCGGAGGGCGAGACTCCCAACCCCGGACACATGTGGACGGAAAGCACGCGTGGCAAGGGGGGGAGGATGGTCTCCAGACAGGAGGACGTCCTGGACCAGGTCGAATCCAGACGGATCCGTGCCGGGACTTTCCTTCCCAAGGAGGTCGCCTTGGTGCTTCCTTCCAGGAGATAGGTCGTTTTGCCGCGAAGCGGCGGGAAATCGAATTCGCCGGAGCCGCTCGAGGTCAACGCCCCACGAAAGGACAAGGTCGGACGGCCCAGGGTGTCGGATCCGATCGACCACAGCCGGGCCTCCTGGACCAGGATCTTCGCGCTTCCGTTGTCCGAGAGCACCTGGAGGGACTGGGGAGGAGCCCCGGCGAGACGGACCAGGGTGACTTGGTCGGGGGCGCTCGCCCCGGAAAGGCCGGAGGGCGACTCGGAGGTCTTCATGCTCCCGCAAGGAGTCGTGAAATGGATCTCGCCGTCTTGGGGAATGGTCTCGATGCATTGGGAATCGAGGGCCAGGGTTCTTCCCGAGGAGACCGACACCGAGATGCTGTCGTCGGGTTCGAAGCGTGTCCAGCCTTCGAGGAGGTAAACCCCGGGGGAGTTGGGAAGCACCAGGACGCCACCGGAGTCGCGAAGCACGCCCCGGGACAGGAAGCGGGTGTCGGGGGCTCCCGTTCCCGGGTCGACATCCTCGACGCTCCAGAGTCTCCAGGCCTTGGCGTTCACCGAGCCGTAGATGCGCACCTGGACCGGAAGTTCGGTCCCTCCTCCCGATTGCGGGTCCGCGCACCCGGTGGGCAGCAGAAGTCCCAGCCCCGCCACCAGCAGACAACGGGCTCGACGCGAGAGCGCGCGGTGATCGCGGCGTGGGAGGGCATCAGGCATGGCGGGAACGATACCTTTCCAGGCTCTCCGTCAACGGGACCATCTGCAGGTTGACTTGCAGGACCTGGTCGGCGGGCAGATCGTCCGAACCCGTCTCCGCCAGGATGTCCCGACGCGCCTTCTCGAGAATCTGGCGGATGCGTGGAAGGCGGTCCCGGGAAACGGAGACGGTCACACTGGATACGTGGGAATCGGGACCCGATGGTCTTCCGATCTGGTCCATCGCCAACAGGAGCATCTGGCGCTTCAAGTTCGCCAGAGTGGCGGGATCGATGTCGCCGGGAGTCAGGCGCGGGCAGGAGTATTCGGTTTTCCCGTCAGGGTCGGTCTGGATGAGCTCCAGTCTTCGCAGGAGGGCGACGGCCTCCCGGGCTTCCTCGGGTTTGACCTGCGGACGGAAGAACCCCGCGAGTCCTTCCCAATCCTCTCCGAAGCCCCCGAAGACGGCGACCTCGCGCATGGCGATGTTCAGCCAGTGGGTGAAATACTCCGACTGGCTCCCCGTCACGCGTTGCACATGCTGGGCGGCTTGGAGGCGAAGAAGGTCCGACAGCAGATCCCGGCGACGATCGAGATGCGTCTCCTGGCTGTAGTGCACGAGCGCCCGGAAATAGGCGGCGGCTTCTCCCACCAGGCCCAGCGCGTGCAGGCACTTGTCGATGGAGTCGTCGGAAAGGTTCCTGCGCCCCTGGATCACTTCGGACAGGAACGCGTGGGAAGCGAAACCCGCCTTGCGTGCGAAGACCCGGTAGGAGAAGGTGCGGACCAGAAGTCGCTTGGCCTCGAACCATTCCCGCAGATAATCGCGGTGGTCGAGGAAGCCGAAAACCGCGGGCAGTTCCACCTGGGCGGCCCGCGATTCCGAACTGGGCTTTGGGATTCTGGGAGTCATCGTACCAGGAAGTTTATCCCCGGGAAGGCTTCCCGAACAGCATCCTCATGCGGGTGCGACGGCCTTTCGTACTCCTGGGCGGAACGATCCCGAGGTCGAACGATTAGGTTTACCCGTTCCCGAGAACCCGGAGGGGCCCAGCGGCCGTGCCGGGGCGAACCCACCACGAACCTGTCCATGAGGAGGACCCATGCGTTTCCTGTCGATCGTTCTCGCCTTCCTGGCGTCGGCATCCCTGGCCGAGACCACCCCGGTCAAGACCTACAAGGTCGATTTCACCGGAGTGGATTCCGTACAGGCCACGATCTACACGACGTATGGTCCCATGACCTTCGATCTGGCCTTTTCCAAGGCACCCCAGACCGTGGCGAATTTCCAGGCCCTCGCCGATTCCGGCTTCTACGACGGCTTGCTCTTCCATCGCGTGATCCAGGGATTCATGGCGCAAGGGGGGGACCCCAAGGGGGATGGAACGGGAGGGCCCGGCTGGAGGATCATCGACGAATTCGATTCGACCCTCCACCACCTTCCCGGTGCCCTTTCCATGGCCAATGCCGGACCGGGAACCGGTGGCAGCCAGTTCTTCGTCGTCCAGGCCGACCAGCGGCACCTCGACGGAAAGCACACGGTTTTCGGATCCCTGCAAACGGGATGGGATGTCTCCTGCCTCATCGAACGTGGGGACAAGATCGATTCGGTGCGGGTGCGCACGGTCCGCAAGCCCTGAGCCGGCTTCGCCCCCTTTTCGGGAAAGGGGGGGCGTCCGTCCCGCGAAGCCTTCGCGAAGGAGACGAACGGGGAGATCCGATCAAGGGTCGTCGGATCGATTCCGAGGGGAGGACTTTCCGGGAGAGGGGGGGGCGAGAGAGGACGCCCCCGTGCCCGGTTCTCCTTCCGCGAGTCCTTGCTCCACTCCCAGGCGGACGAGTTCGCCGGTGCGTTTCAGCCCGAGTTTGTTCAGAAGCCGCGTCCGGTAGGTGTGCACCGTCTTGATCGAAAGGGACATCGACGCGGAGATCTCCCGCAGGGATTTTCCGCTGGAAAGCATCCTCAGGACATGGAACTCCCGGCCGGAAAGCTTGGCCGCGGCCGGTGGTTCGGCGGCCCCCTGGACGGCTTCGGCGAGAAGGTCCGCCAGGCGCGGCGAGATGGACTTCCTTCCCGCCAACAACGCCGAGACGGCATCGGTGAGACTGCTGGGCGCGGCATCCTTGGTGAGGTATCCCGAGGCGCCACAGCGCAAGGCGCGAACTCCCATCCGTTCCTCGGGATGCATGGAGACGATCAGGATGGGAATTCGGAGTCCGGCCTTGCGGGCTCGCGCCAGGACCTCCAGCCCGTCGAGCAGGGGCATTCCGATGTCGAGGATGGCCAGGTCGAACCGATCCTCCAGCAGGAGGGCGAGGGCTTCCGGACCGTCGAGGGCGTGTTGCACGACGCATCCGGGCCATCCCGTGCGGAGCACGTTCTCGATCCCCTCTCGAAGAAGGGAATGGTCGTCGGCGACAAGGAAGCGGTGCACCGACGAAATGTAGGTCCTGGAATCGCCGATCGTACTGAGGAGGTTTCTTCGCGTTCCTCCCCCTCTCCAGACCTCTCCGCGATGGTATCCTTCCAACATGCGACACGTTCCGTCGCCCACCAGGGAGAGCGCAATGGCAGACGCCCGAAAGATCTTCGTCCTGGACACCTCCGTGGTGATCCACGATCCCCACAGCATCTACACCTTCGGGGACAACGACGTGGTCATCCCCCTGGCGGTGATCTCCGAGATCGACATGTTCAAGGGGGGCGACGACCAGAAGGCGTTCAACGCCAGGGAGTTCAGCCGCACCCTGGATCGGCTCAAGGAGGAGCACGAAACCCTCCTGGAATTCGCCCCGCTGCCCGAACCCGCCACGGGAGGCATCTGCATCTCCGGGGCCTTGGACTACGTGCGCAAGGTTCCCGCGGAATTCGACCAGGCCCGCAAGGATCGGGAGATCATCGCCACCGCGCTGCGTTGGGCGAAGGAGAATCCGGACCGACCGGTCATCCTGGTCTCCAAGGACACCAACGTGCGGCTCATGGGCCACGCCACGGGGCTGGTCACCGAGGACTACAAGCGCGGGCGCATCCAGGATGTCGACCTGCTCAGCCAGAACACCGTTTCCTTCTCCACCGACGACGCCAACGTGGACCGTCTGATGCGCGAAGGAAGCCTGCCCGTCTCCGAGTTGGGGCCCGAAGGGGAAAGGCTTCGCGAGAACGCCTGCCTGACCCTCCTGGGCAACGGGGACAGCCATGCCCGCTCGGCCTTGGCCGTGGTCGAACGGAACGCCGAAGGATTGGTCCTCAAGCGTCTCCTGCGCGACGAGTCGCGGTTGTGGAGTCTGGTTCCCCGCAACCGCGAACAGATCTTCGCCGCAACCCTCCTGCGGAACCCTTCGGTCCGCCTGGTCACCCTCGTGGGCAAGGCCGGAACCGGGAAGACCCTGCTGGCCATGGCGGCGGGACTCGACCAGGTCCTGGAACCCAAGCGTCGGCAATACCGCAAGATCGTGGTGATGAGGCCCCTGGTTTCCGTGGGCAAGGAGATGGGGTGGCTCCCGGGCGACGTCAACGAGAAGATCCATCCTTGGATGAAACCCATCTTCGACAACGTCCAGCTGCTCCTGGGCGACGAGAAGAAGGAGAAGGGGGGCGAGTCCCACGGACACCACCAGTTCCGGCTGCAGCAGCTCCTGGAACAGGGGATCATCGAGCTCGAGGCGATGAGCTTCGTGCGCGGACGCTCCATCAACGACGCCTTCATCGTCATCGACGAAGCGCAGAATCTGACTCCCCACGAGATGAAGACGCTCATGACCCGGGCGGCGGGGCGGAGCAAGGTGGTACTCACGGGCGACCTCCAGCAGATCGACACGCCCTATCTCGACGCCCATTCCTCGGGTCTGACCCACGTGGTGAAGAAATTCAGGGACCAGCCCATCGCGGGGCACTGCACCCTCACCAAGGGGGAACGCTCGGAGTTGGCCGAGCTCGCCGCGGACCTCCTGTGACGCGATTTCCCGGGCACCTGTTCGGGTGCCCGGATCCGTGGGGGCGCGGGGATTCCGGGAGGCGGATGGGGCTTCGATCCCGCCTTCCCCCCTTCGGCCGGGACATGAACTAGCATTCACCCCCTACGATGCAACCGGTCCTCCACGCTCCCGACTCCTCCTTCGCGGCCCTGCTGCGGCAGATCCGCGCCGTCGCCCGCCTGGACTCCACGGTCCTGCTCCTGGGGGAGTCCGGAACCGGCAAGGAGGTCTGCGCCCGCACCCTGCACGAGCAGTCCCGGCGGGGATCGGCCGTCTTCGTCGCGCTCAATTGCGCGGCGATCCCGCCCACCCTCCTGGAAAGCGAACTGTTCGGACACGAGAGGGGCGCCTTCACCGGGGCCCACGCCCAGCGTGCGGGAAGGTTCGAGCAGGCCGACGGAGGAACCTTGTTCCTCGACGAAGTGGGAGAGCTGTCCCTCACCGCGCAGGCTTCGCTCCTGCGCGTCCTGCAGGAAAGACGCGTCTGCCGGGTGGGCGGCTCCGAGGAGATCGATGTCGATTTCCGTCTGGTGGCGGCCACCCACCGGGACCTCTGGGGGATGGTCCAGGCCGGGACGTTCCGACAGGACCTCTACTTCCGCCTGCACGTGGTGGCGCTCCGGGTCCCTCCCCTGCGGGAACGCATCGCCGACATCCCCTTCCTGGCCAAGGGGCTCCTCTCCCGGGTGTCCACGCGGCTGCGCGAGCCCGCTCCTCGACTGGAGCCCGGCGCCCTGCAGGAGCTCATGCGCTACGACTGGCCGGGAAACGTGCGCGAGCTGGAGAACCTGATGGAGAGGTTCGTGGCCCTGCACCCGCTCGGGATGGATCTGCGCGAACTCGTCGAGGAAAGTCGGCGTCGCCAGCAGCGTCCTCCCGAAGACCCCCTGCAACGCGAGCGCAAATCCCTCCAGGAGCTGCTCGAGAGGCACGGGGGGCATCGCTCCCGTGCCGCGGCGGAATTGGGGATTTCCCGACGTGCCCTGACCTACAGGCTGCAGCGAACCGGGCTCACCCGCGTTCGGGGGTGAGACTCCGACCCTTGTCGAGTTCCTGGAGCCAACCGCGGATCCCCACCTGGGAATCGAAGCGGGGGAGGAATCCGGGAAGGCGCGCGTCGGCGTCCTCCACATCCCAGATGCGGGCGTTCTCGGTGTCCCGCCACTGGAGATCGAAGACTTCCAGGAGCTGCTGGCGCAAGGCCCGGTCGCGGATGGGGCAGGACACCTCCACGCGGTTGTCCATGTTGCGGGGCATCCAATCGGCCGAGGTCAGGTACACCTGGGGCTTGCCGCCGTTGGCGAACATCAGGCAACGGGCGTGCTCCAGGTAGCGTCCCACCAGGGAGCGCGCTTCCAGGTGCAGGGAATCCCCCGGTACCAGGGAATTCATGGATCGCACCAGCAACCGGACATCGACTCCGGACTCCGAGGCGTCGACCAGGGCGTCGATGAGGTCCGCATCCGCGAGGTTGTTCAGGCGCAACCGGATCCAGGCTTCCTTGCCGGCCTTGGCCGCCTTGCGCTCGGCTTGGATGTGCTTCATCAGACGGTCCCGGGCATTGAACGGCGAGACCACCAGGTGGCGGAAGTCGGGCACCTTGTAGTTGTTCTGGAAGAATTCGAAGACCTGGGCGACTTCCTCGGTGATGGCGGGGTCGGCGGTGAGAAGAAGGTGGTCGGTGTAGACCCGCGCCGTCTCCTCGTTGAAATTCCCGGTGCCGATCGCGGCGAAATGCTTGTTGCGACGACCTTCGCGGCGCGTCACGAGGCAGAGTTTGGAATGGACCTTCAGGCCTCGGACGCCGAGGATCACGTCCACGCCCTCGTCGCGCAGCTCGTCCGCCCAGGCGATGTTGTTCTGCTCGTCGAATCGGGCCAGGACCTCCAGGAGCACCGTGACCTTCTTGCCGTTGCGGGCCGCGTTGATCAGGGCGTTGAGGACGCTCGATTCCTGGCTCACCCGGTAGACGGTCAAGCGGATGTGCGTCACTTCGGGATCGATGGCGGATTCCCGCAGGAGGTCGAGGAAGTGGTCGAAGTTGTGGTAGGGGAAATGCAGCAACACGTCTCGGCGGGCCACCGTCGACAGCACGCGCTCCCGTCCGGCCAGGTCGGGATGCAGCAGTGGTTCCTCGGGCGTGGAGGCCAGATGGCGGGAACCCAGCCGAGGGAAATCGTCGAAATCCTTGAAGTTGTGGTATCGCATCCCGGGGATGCGCGAGTCCGCCCGGGTGAGGTCGAGTTTCCGCAGCAACTGCGCGAGCAACGCCTCGGGCATGCCGCGATCGTGGACCAGTCGCACCGGTTTTCCGGTCGCCCGTTTCTTGAGCCCCTGGTGGACCCGTCGCAGGTACCCTTCGACCAGGCTGTCCTCGAGATCGATCTCCGCGTCGCGCGTGACCTTGAAGGCCCAGGCATGGACGGATTTTGGCGAGAACAGGGAAAACACCTCCGGCAGACCGAAGCGCACGATGTCCTCCAGGAGCATCACGCTGGTCTCCCCGGCCCGGGAGGGGAGCACCCAGAATCGCGGGAGGGTGTCGGTGGGAACCTCGACGAGGGCGAAGGGAGGGGTTCCCGCCGAGGCTCCCTGGAGACGGATCGCCAGATGGAGCACGTGGTCGTCCAGCGCGGGCATTTCCCGTCCTCGCGCGAGGAGGATGGGAACCAGCCTGGGGCGCACCTTCCGCTGGAAGATCTTCCGGACATGGTCGGTCTGCGGGCCGTCGAGGTGGGTCTCATCGACGATGTGGATGCCCTCCCTCTCCATTTCCCGGGCGATGGAGCCCCAGATGGCTTCGAACTGGTCGGACAGGGCGCCCACCCGGGAGCGGATCTCCTTCAGCAACTGGCGGACGGTCTTTCCGCAGATCTTGTGCCCCATCCCCTCCTCGGATTCCAGGCGCTGCAATCCCGCCACCCGCACCCGGTAGAATTCATCGAGGTTGTTGGAATAGATCGCCAAGAACCGCAACCGATCCCACAGGGGGTGGCGAGGAGACGCCGCCTCGTGGAGGACGCGTTCGTTGAATTGCAGCCAGGACAGTTCCTTGGGGCGCAGGAGGGTGGGGGCGGAGGACCGGTCGCGGCGAGCCTTCATAGGCCTCAAAGGTAGCTGGATCCTGTTGCGGCGATGTTTCGCGGGATTCCTCCGACTCGCCATCGGGGAAGGCGAGCTCCGGAGGGTCCGGGAATCCCGGTGGGAGGGGAACGGCCTTATCGCGGGGCGTTCCCGCCGTACATCGGGGGGACCCGGCCGACCTCCACCTCCAACCCGTGCTCCAAGGCGTACTCGATCACCAGGTCGGACTCCCACGTTTCGGTCCATTCGGGATTGGCACTCGCCTCGGAAATCCCCATCAGCTCGAAGATGTCGTTGCGCAATTGCCGGGGAATGGCGATGCGATAGTAGGCGGACTTGTCGAGAGGCTTCCCGCCCACCGTCGCCGCGATGGGGTTGCCGCCGAACATCGAACTGTCGGGGGAGCAGGTGAGGCCGGATACGAACAGGAACTCCTTGGAGCGCCGCATCTGCCGCTGCAGGACCTTCATGACATCCGAGCCGGGAAGGGTGAAGACGGAGGCCATGTTCAATCCCGGCGGGACGGCATTCCAGACATCCCCGACCCGGACCTTCCCCTTGGGAAATCCGGATCGGATCCAGGAAGCGGGAACGAAGGCGATGTCGGAGCCGGTCTTGATGCGCAACGCGTCGGCCATCCAGTCCCCGAGAGGGCCTTCGCGGCGTGTGGTGGGCCAGGCTTGGCGCAGGACACCGACTTCCCGGGCCTGGAAAGCCGCGACGAGGGAGTCGTGGTGGTTGCGCATGGATTTCCAGGCGGCGTTCAAGGGTCTTCCGGCGGGGACCTTCACCGGGGCGACGGAGATGGTCCATCCGGTATCGGTGGATTCCAGGTCGATGCGTGCCACCTGGGCCCCGCCGGCGGGGAGGGTGGCGATCCAGGTCTTGCCCACTCTCCGGGGTGGAAGGTCCGCCTTCGGGACGCCGGGCACGGGGGCGAGAAGGACGAGGTCGACGCCGGGGATCTTCGCCACGGTCTGGGCGACAGAAGAGCCTCCGTGCACCAGGACCGCCACGAGTCGGGCGCCTTTGGCACGCAACTCGGAAACTTCCCCTTCGACGGCATTGGCCACGGGGTCCACGCGCATGTCCCCGTTCCGGGCTGGCCGCTGCGGGTAATCGAGGTCGGGATCGCCGATGCCCACGATGCCGATGGTTCCGGAGTCGTCGCAGCACAGCAGGGACCGGCTCCCCCCGATGGGTTCGTCGTCGACGTTGCGCCGCAAGTTGGCGGTCAGGACGGGGAAGTCGATCACTTTGAGGAGGGAATCGAGCCGGGACCGATCCCAATCGAAGTCCCCGAGCCCCAGGGTCATGGCATCCGGGCGGATCCAATTCATTTCCGCGGTGCTGGAAAGTCCTCGGGTCAAGTGGGCGATCCGCGAACCCAGGAACGCTTCCCCTCCGTCGACCACCACCAGGGGCCTTCCCGAGGTCTTGCTCGCTTCCCGTGCGCTGTCGACCAGGAGTTTCAGCCCGGAGGGAATCTCCCCGTGGAGATCGGTCCAGGCCAGGAAGGTGGCGCTCGAGCCGGGTGCGGCAAGAGCGGGAGCGTGGCAGAACGTGAGAACGGCAAGGGTCAGGGCGAAGCGGGAGCGCTGGTTCATCGCTGGACTCCTCTCTCGAGTGAAGTGGCCGGGACGGCGAACCGGGTGGGAGTCGCGTTCCGACGGCGCAGGAAGAGATGAAACCAAGGTAGTCTTCCATGCTCGGGGAGATGTGTCCAGGCCAAGAGCGCAAGGGCGACGATCCCCCGGGGAACTAGAATTCCCCGCCTACCATGAAACCGGTGCCACGCCGACACGGCAAAAGCCTTCACGATACGTCCCTTCTCTCCCTGGCCTGGCCGGTTTCGGTGACGATGGCGGTGGGGATCAGCCAGCCCTTGCTCGATTCCTGGTTCCTCTCCCGGCTCTCCGACGCGGCCGCGGCGGGGGTGGGGGCCATGGTGCCGGTCTTCGCGGCATCGATGATCCTGCTCAACACCTTCGGGCAAGCCGGGGCCTCCATCGCCGGTCAATACCTGGGAGCGGGGAATCATCGGAAGGCCCATGCGACCTGGGCGCTCCTGCTGGGGCTCCTGACGGGGATGGGGGTCGTGGTGGGAGCGCTGCTCACGGTGTTCGCCGGGCCGGTGTGTCGGGCCATGGGATTGGATGGGGAGATCCTGGACCATGGCGAGATCTTCCTGAGGGTGCTCGGGACGGGGATGGTGGGTCGAGCCTTGTGGTCGGGGACTCTCAACATCCTGGCCTCCTTGGGAATGACCCGGTGGAACCTCTGGGCGGCTTTGGTGGTGGTGGGGGTGAACACACTGCTCAATCTGCTGTTTCTCGGATATGGGGGGATCCTCCCGTCGATGGGGACCTACGGGGTGGCCTTGGCAACGACTCTTTCCTGGGCGGTGGTCAGCTTTCTTCTTCTCGGGGTGCTCGCCAGGAAGGTGGGCTGGCTCCCTTCGTGGAAGGACGCGATCCTGGGGTGGCGGCATCAACGCCTCCCGATGGCCCGCATCGGGATTCCGTCGGCCATCGAACCCATCTCCTACCAATTCTTCCTGGTGGTCATCGGTTCCCAGGTGGTCCGTCTGGGTGAGATTCCTCTGACCGCCCGGGTGTTCGCCGCGAACCTCGCCAACATCCCGGTGATCTTCTCCTATGGAGCGGGATTCGCAGCCCAGATCATGGTGGCGCATCTGGTGGGTGGACGCAAATTCGATCAAGCGGATCGACAACTTCGCAAGGCGCTGCTCTGGGGAGGAGTCCTGACCGCATTGGCCTCCCTCACCGTTGCCGTCACGGCGACGTGGACCTTGGGGCTGTTCACCCAATCCCGGGAAATCCTGGCCCTGGGGGCCACCTTGTTGTGGATCGATCTGATCCTGCAGCCGGCGAAATGCGGGAATATCGCCCTCACCTTCTGCTTGCGTTCGTCCGGGGACAGTCGGTTCCCCGCCGTGGTGGGGACGAGCCTCATGTGGAGCCTCGGCATGGGAGCCTGCATGGGGATGGCCTTCGGCTTCGGCTGGGGCGTGGTGGGCATCTGGGGAGGGATGGCGCTCGACGAGTGGGTGCGATCCCTGGTCAACTGGAAGCGCTGGTCCGGAGGTCGTTGGAGGACCAAAGGGGTCGCGGTCCGGGGAAATCAACAATCTTCGGCCGAAGATTGATTCCTGTACCGCGGGGAGGATAGTTTCTACACTCCGGAAGCAGCCCATGGAATCAAACGACCCCAAGATCGACCTCGAAGAGCTCCGTCAGCGTCTGCCCATCCTTTTCGTGCGGACTCTCGCCGAAATGGCTTTCGCCGATGCCTGGAAGTTGCATTCCCACGAGGAATTGATGGTGGCCAAGGCCCAGGCCCAAGTGGCTTGTCTCGTGCCGCTCACCGGGGATCTCCGCGGATCCCTGGCCATCGCCGCCGACCCCGTCACCCTCACCGACCTGGCCGCCGGGTACCACAGCCTCCCCGACGAGATGGTCGACGACGGGACCCGCCTGGAGTTCCTCGCCGAACTCGGAGCTCTCCTGGTGCGGCAGATCGCCGATCCGGCCAACTCGGAGATCCATGTGGCACCGGGGCCCCCTCGGATCCCCGCCCCCGGGGAGATCGACTCGTTCTGCTCCGACGGCCGTTGCCTGCACGAGGGGTTCGGATGCAACGGGAATGGCTGGATGCTCCTGTTGGCCAGGTTCGATGGATGATCGTCTGAGCCGCATCGGCGAATCCCGCACCGCGACCGGATTCTGTCGTCCCTCCCTCCTCGCCTGCGTCGCAACCGGGGTGGCCTTCCTTTCCCCCGCCACCCGTGCCCTGGACACCCCTCCCTTGCGGACGGGAGTCGCCGAGGCGGGGTTGCGCGCCTGGACCTTCCACCGCGAGGATCGACGCGGAAGGGACGTCCCCCTCACCCTGGTGGGGATCTCCTTGTCCCGCATGATCAACGACAACGTGTCGGCCGGGGTGGAGATCGCCACCTTCACCGACTCGCCCTTCTCCGATTCCGTGGTCGTCGACCTGCGCGGCAGATTGTTCTGGTGGCCCATGGAGGCCTGGACGCCCTGGACGGAGTTGAGGGTCGGGGGCGCTCTGGGGATCCCGGAGGGCAACGCCACCCGGATCGGCGGAGCCTTCGGCATCCGATGGACTCCCGCACGATGGGGGCATCGTTGGGCCTTCGATCTGCAGCTCCTGGGATGGGAGCGCTGGAGGCAGGATTGGGCGGCCGAATACGTCGACGAGGATCAACCCTCGGCGAGATTCGACTGGGGTCTGGAGAGGTTCCCCGGGCACGACGGAGCACCGGGCCTGGATCGGCCCTCCTCGATCCTGAGCTTGCCCGTCCTGGGCATCAGTCGATTGTTCTGAAACGACCCGGCGACTTGGTGACGCGGATGGACCAACCGTCCTTCGAGGTGGTACCTTTTACGCATGCCTCCATCACCCAGGGTCCTCGCGGTACGTCTCAATCTCCCTGATGTGGACGATCAATTTCCAGCCTATTTCAAGCTTCTCGACGAACTCCACGCGGCCTTTTCCCGCCATCTCGACGAGGATGAGATCCGCCCCTTGCTGAAATCCATCGTGATCCGGACGGTCCTGATCTTTCGGCGCGAGGAAGAGGCGATGGAGCTCACCCGGGATCGCATGGCGCTCGCGCACCGGACCGCGCACCAGCGCTTCCTCAAGGTGCTGCAGTCCTACCAGTCGACCTTCGAGGACAGCGGCGTGTCCATCGCCATGTCCCAGGATTTCCGGCGGGATGTCATCGACTGGATGTCCGAACACCATCTGCTGATGGACGCCGCCCTGGGGCGCCATGTGCAGGAGGTCGTGGAACGATCCCTCGACCGGATTTCCCGCGCCGACGGCGCAACCTGACGCTTTCCGGCGTTGGGGGGGGAGGCATTCCCCGGGCTTTCCTGGACAGCGCGCGGGGAGCAATGGTAGTCTCTCGAGGTGGAACCTAGCCGATCCTCCCCTGTGGTCGAAACCCGACTTCCGGACGTCGACGCCGCGTGGCCGGGGCTGGAGCGTTCCTCCAAGGACCTGTGCGACCTCCTGGGGCGCGGGGCGACCGTCGAGGAGTTGGAGCAGGCCTTCCAGGACCTTGCCGATCTGCTCATCGCCATTTTTCGGCGGGAGGAGGAGGCGATGGCGGCTTCCGCCGATCCGCGGAGCCTCGTGCATCGTCAGGGACACCTCGCCCTGCTTTCCACCCTGGCAGGGCTGCGCGCGGCGGCTTGCACCGCCGACGCCTCTCCGCGCGAGGCGATCCGGGTTCGCACGGAATTCATGGATTCCCTGCATGAACACCACATCATGCTCGACGCCCTGCTGGGTCGACATATCCGCAACTGGCTCGACGAAAGCGATTCCTTCGACGAATCGATGGGTTGACCTTCCGACCTGGACCCCGGGGAACCGCGTTTCGCCGCTCGGGGATCCAGGGAACCCGAGCCCGACGGTCCGGTTTCGGTGTCCGCCAAGGGAAGCAGGATGACAGGTTGCTCTGCGATTGCTACGATTCCGCGACCATTCAGCTGCTTGTCCGCTTTTGGCCGGGCATGGAAAAAGGGGTTTGTCCTGAATCGGAAAGACCGTCTCCAAGCCTTCTGCAAGCAAGTCGCCGAAGCCCGCGGGCTCGAACTGGTGGACGTCGAACTCTTCCGTGCCGGTCGCAGGGAAGTTCTTCGGGCCTACATGCACAAGCCCGGCGGCGTCACCCTCGACGATTGCAGCCAGGCCTCCCATCATCTCGCCACCCTTCTCGATGCCGATGACGAATTCCAGAACCCATACACTCTCGAGATCAGCTCTCCCGGCCTCGACCGACCGCTCAAGACGGCGGCGGACTGGGCCCGGCGCGTCGGAGAATGGGTCCGTGTGCATCTCTCCCAAGAGGTCGAGGGACGCAAGACCTGGATCGGCCGATTGGTGCGGAGCGATTCCGAATCCGCTGTCCTCCTGCCCGAGGGGCAGGAAAACGAGATCATCATTCCCTACCGCGCGGTCCAGATGGCACGCGTCGATGTCCGCTTCGAGGAGTAACTAAGCCATGCCAAGAGCTTCCATCAAAGATCCGGAAGTCAACATCGTCGAAGCCCTCGGCCAGGTCGCCAAGGAGAAGAACATCGGCATGGATGTCGTGCTGCAGACGCTTCGCACCTCGCTGGTGCAGGCGGCTCGCAAGTACACCGGGATCCAGAAGAACATCGAGGTCGACATCGATCGCGAGCGCGGTTCCATCCGTTGCTTCCTGCGCGTCGAGGTCGTCGAAGACCTTCCCGACCTTCCCGAAGGCTGCAGCGCCGAGGAAGCCCTGGTGATCGACGAGAAGTACATGCTGGAGGAGCAGGCACGCGAGTACCGCCCCAACATCATGGCCGGCGAACAGCTGGAGCACGAGATCCCCGTCGTGGGCTTCGGTCGAGCCGCCATCGCCATCGCCAAGCAGAGCCTCACCCAGAAGGTTCGCGAGGTCGAGCGCCAGCGGGTCTTCGACGATTACCGCGACCGTATCGGAACCATCGTGACCGGTACCGTGCAGCAAGTCGATCGCGGAGACATCCTGGTGAATCTCGGTCGTACCGAGGCCATCGTTCCTCTTCGCGAGCAGATCCGCAAGGAGCGCTACCGGCAGGGCGATTCGATCCGCACCTACATCTGCGACGTTTCGAACAACGTCAAGGGGCCCCAGGTCATCCTGTCGCGCACCCATCCGGAATTCCTGGCCAAGTTGTTCGAGCTGGAAGTGCCCGAGATCTACGACGAGATCGTCGAGATCCGTTCCGTGGCCCGCGACCCGGGTTTCCGCGCCAAGATTTCGGTCTCGAGCCGAGACGAGCGCATCGATCCCGTCGGGGCGTGCGTGGGAATGAAGGGCAACCGAGTCCAGGCCATCGTGCGCGAGCTTTCCAACGAGCGCATCGATATCATCCACTGGACCGAGGACATGCAGGTCTACGTGCGTCGGTTGTTCGCTCCCGCGGAAGTGCGGCGCGTGTATCCGGTCGGAGAAGACCGGTACGTCGTGGTCGTCATGACCGAGGATCTGTCCCTGGCCATCGGCCGTCAAGGGCAGAACGTCAAGCTCGCCTCCCGTCTCCTGGGCAAGGAGATCGATGTCTACGGTGAGGACGAATTCAACGAGTTGCCGGGGCGTGAACGCGCCGCGTTGCTCGGGGAAGAGTACGACGGCACCGACGACGCCGAGGAGGCCGAGGAAGCCGCTGCCGTGTCGGAGGCTTCCGCCGAGACCATCGCTCTCGAAGAATCCGTTGCCGGAACCTCCGAGGCCGGCGAAGAAGCGGCGGCGAAATTGGAAGACAGTTCGGAAGATGCACCTGTTGCGGAGGTCGCCGAAGTCGACGCCTCCGCCGACGCGGAGGGATCGGCCGCCTGATCCGGCGGCATGCGTCCTTCCACTATTTTTATTTCTTCCTCATCACCATGAGTGAGGCTTCGTGAGCAAGACCCGTATCACCGACGTCGCAGGCGAGTTCGAAACGCCCAAGGAGACGGTCCTCAAATTGTTGAAGGACGCGGGCTTCGAAGTGCGGTCGGTCCTATCGCCCATCGAGAGCACGTGGGTGGATGCCATTCGTCCGGCCCTGGAATCGGAACGCGAGAAATCCGGCAAGTCCCGGACCCGCAAGCCCGCATCCTCCCGGAAGAAGTCCGAAGAAGGAAGCGACTCGGAGGCTCCTCGCAAGAAGGCCCCCGCTCGCAAGAAGGCCGTCGAAGAGTCCGAGACCCCGGCTCCGGCCGCAGCGGTCGCGTCGGCGAAGCCTCCGGTTTCCGCGGCGGAGCCCGAATCTCCCAAGGCCGCGGTCGCACCCGCACCGGCCGTCGAAAAGCCGTCCGCGCCGGTCGTCCAGACCGCCCCGGCTCCGGCCCCTGCTCCGGCTCCTGCCCCTGTGGTCAGCGAGACGGTCGCTTCCGCCAGCGCTCCCACCGCAGAGGCTCCGGCTCCTGCCCCGGTGGCGAAGGTCGAACCGACACCCGAGTCCCCTGCTGCAGCTCCCTCGGCCCCGACTTCGGCGCCCGAGACCCCCGCTGCCGCAGGTGGGATCCCCAAGCTCATCGCCCCCGTGCGCCGACAGCCTTCGTTCAATCCGGATCGCCCGGATCGTCCGCGTCCCGCGCCGGTTTCCACCTACCAGCCCACCCCTCGCGGCATCACCGGTGGACCGCGTCCCGGCTTCGCCGCGGGTGAGCGTCCCGCCGAGGGGCGTCCCGGTGCACCCGGTGCTCCTGGGGCTCCTGGAGCCGGGCGTGACCGTGGCCCCGCCGGAGCTCGCTCCGATCGTCCCGCCACACCCGGCGGGCGTCCCGAACGTCCCCAGGGTGGGGCGCCCGGACGTCCCGGGGAGCGGCCTGCCTATGGAGCCCGTCCTGGCGGACCCGGTGGTCCTGCGGGACAGGGTGGTCCTGGCCGTGGACCTGGTTCCGGTCCTTATCGCCCCAACGGACCCGGCCAAGGTGCCGGTGGCCCGTACCGACCCGGCGGTCCTTCCGGCCCGTATCGCGGCCCGGCACGTCCCGGCCAGCCCGGGACGGTCGCTGGAGCGACCGGTGCTCCCGCGCGTCCCGGAGGCACCCAGCCTCCCGGAAGCACTCCCGGCGCGCACGGCGCGGCCAAGGGCAAGGGCACGGCCGGCGGAAAGCGCAAGACCAAGGAAGAGATCGAGAACGAGATCTTCTTCCAGACCCAGCAGAATGTCAACAAGGTGATGGTTTCGCTGGATCGCGGAAAGATCCAGCGGCGCTACGCACGCGGAGGTGGAGGACATCAGGAAGACCTGCCCGAGGAGAAGAAGATCCTCAAGGTCGCCGAGTTCATCACCATTTCCGAATTGGCCAACCTGCTCAACGTCGGACCCTCCCAGGTCATCGCCAAGGCGATGGGTATGGGCCTCATGGTCACGATCAATGCGCGCCTCGACCACGAGACCATCGCCATCATCGCCGATGAATTCGGTTTCCAGGCGCAGCTCATGGACGAGTACGCCGAAGATGTCGCCGAGAGCCAGGAAGTCATGGGCGACGAAGATGCCGAAGGGCCGCGTCCTCCCATCGTGACCGTCATGGGTCACGTCGACCACGGCAAGACCTCCTTGCTGGACTACCTGCGCAAGTCCTCCGTGATCGCCGGGGAAGCCGGCGGCATCACGCAGCACATCGGCGCCTACGAAGTCAAGCACGAGAACGGCACCGTCACCTTCCTCGACACTCCGGGCCACGAGGCGTTCTCCGCCATGCGTGCTCGCGGTGCCAAGGTCACCGACATCGTCATCCTCGTGGTCGCCGCCGACAGCAATGTCCAGCCCCAGACCAAGGAAGCCATCGACCATGCCCGCGCCGCCGGCGTTCCGCTGGTGGTGGCGATCAACAAGATCGACCTTCCCACCGCGAATCCCGACAACGTCCGCTCCCAGCTGGCCAACTACGGCGTGGAAGTGGAACAGTGGGGTGGCAAGACCCAATGCATCGAGATCTCCGCCAAGAAGGGGATCAACATGGACAAGCTCCTCGACGCCCTCCTGCTGGAGTCCGAGGTTCTGGGTCTGCGCGCCAATCCCACCAGTCGCGCCAAGGGAACCGTCATCGAATGCCGCCTCGACAAGGGCAAGGGCACCGTGGCCACCATGCTGGTCCAGGAAGGCACTCTCCGCGTCGGAGATTCCATCCTGGTCGGCTCCTATGCGGGACGTATCCGGCAGCTTCTCGACGAGCGCGGACAGCCCCGCCAGGAGGCCGGTCCGTCCGTCCCCGTGCAGGTGATCGGCATCGACGGTGTTCCCCAGGCCGGCGACTCCTTCGTCCAGATGGACGACGACCGCGAAGCCCGCGAGATCGCCAGCCGCCGTCTTCGCGCCCAGAAGGAGCGTGAACTCCGCCGTGCCCAGCGCATGTCCCTCGAGGATCTGTCGAACAAGATCGCCGCCGGGGATTCCCAGCAGACCTTGCGCGTCATCGTCAAGGGCGACGTGGACGGTTCGGTGGAAGCCATCGCGGCCTCCCTCGAGCAGCTCACCACCAAGGAAGTCCGCGTCCAGATCCTGTCGCGCGCCGTCGGTGGCATCAAGGAAGCCGACGTCATGCTGGCCGCCGCCTCCGATGCCATCGTCGTGGCCTTCCACGTGCGCCCCGATTCCAACACCAGGGAATTGGCGCTGCGCGAAGGCGTCGAGATCCGTTCGTACCGGATCATCTACGAGGTGGTCGACGACATCCGCAAGGCGATGGAGGGAATGCTCAAGCCCGAGATCAAGGAAGAAGTGGCCGCCGAGGCCGAGGTCCGCGCGGTGTTCCGCGTCCCTCGCATCGGTGCCGTCGCCGGCGCCTACGTCCAGCAGGGCACGATCGAGCGCAAGATGAAGGCTCGCGTCTACCGCAACGGCATCGAGATCGCCGAATCCAAGGTTTCCACGCTCAAGCGTTTCAAGGACGACGTCACCGAGGTGAAGTCCGGTTACGAATGCGGTGTGGGTCTCGACGGGGTCGACGACATCAAGGAAGGCGACATCATCGCGTTCTTCCGCCAGTTCGAGGTGGCGCGCAAGCTGACCGAGGCCATCGGGACGCACGGATGAGCGGGTCACCACGCGCCCTCCAGATCGGGGAACTGATCCGGAGGGAACTGGCGAAGCTCAGCGTCGAGGGGTTGAAGGATCCGCGCATCGGATTCGTCACCTTCTCGGGGGTCAAGGTTTCCCGGGACATGTCGGTCGCCATGGTGAATTTCACCGTGCTGGGATCGGACAAGCAAGTCCGCGACAGCGTGATCGGACTGCAGCAGTCCGGTGGGTGGCTCCGCAGGGAGCTTTCCCGCAGGCTGCGGCTGCGCCACATGCCGGAGCTGCGCTTCGTGCTCGACCACAACCTCGAGAATTCGATGCACATCAACGAGTTGCTCGCCGGTCTCCCGGAAGAGGATCGCAAGGAGCTATGACGGATTCCGTCGCGACGGAGCCGTGTCCGTCGGTGTGCGGCTTCCTGCTGATCGACAAGGCCCGAGGGGACAGTTCCCATCGGGCCCTTTCGCCGTTCAAGCGACGCTTCAAGGAAAAACGCGCCGGACATGCGGGAACCCTCGATCCGCTGGCCACCGGACTCCTGTTCGCGGCCATCGGCAAGGCCACGCGCCTGCTTCCCCTGGCCGAGGGGGCCGACAAGGAGTATCTGGTCGCACTGCGGCTGGGTGTGCGCACCGACACCCTCGACATGGACGGGACGGTGCTTTCTACCGACGCCATCCCCGACACCGCCGCTCTGGATTGGAACCTTCTGGTCGCGCCCTGGATCGGTGAAATCGACCAGGTTCCTCCGGCCTATTCCGCGATTTCCGTCGATGGAGTACGCTCCTACGAGCGGGCTCGCAAAGGCGAGGTCGTCGATCTCCCTTCCCGAAGGGTTCGAATCGATTCCGTGGAGCCCGTCATCGGGGATTCTCCACTGAGCGATGGGTGGCAACCTGGCGACATCACCCTGCGCGTCCGTTGTTCCAAAGGCACCTACGTGCGCTCCCTGGTGCGCGATCTCGGAGAGGCGATCGGATGCGGGGCCACCGTCAGCGCCTTGCGACGCACCGCCATCGGTCCCTGGAGGGTCCCCGACACCCGTCCGGTGGATGGACCCGAACCGGGTCTGGTGTCGGTGGGGGAGGCCTTTCCGAAACTTCCCCGGTTCGTCCTCGATCCCTCCGATGCGGCCGCAGCTTCGCACGGACATGCGGTGAGCTGCGGATTGGATCCCGTGGAAGACGCGCTCATGCTCCGGGAGGACGGAATCGTCCTGGCCTGGGGACGGGTGCGGGACGGACGGTTCCAGCCGAAGGCGATGCTCGTCTGAGCCGGGCTCCTCGCCCGGAAGGGAGGAGCTGCATAGGGCTTGGGAGCCCTCCACCGGGACGTCCCCGTGCCCGAGGATGGCTCGACGTGGGGAGCGTTTCTCCAAGCGGTGTCCGGGGTCCCTTCAGGACAGGATCTTCCACTCCTTCAGGGCGGTCCGCGCCCCCTCCACGCCTTCGCACCGACAGGCGTTCATGCCCGCTTGGAGGGAGCCTTCGACGTTCACCTGGTTGTCGTCGAGGAAGAGGATGCGCCCGGGGGGCATCTCCAACCGGTCGGCCACGGCCAGGAAGGCCTCCCGATCGGGCTTGCACAGCCCCAGGAGGTGGCTCGGGAAATTGCGCGGGAAGCATTCGGAAATGCGCTGGTGGCGTTCCATGATCGGCCAGTGGACGGCATTGGAATTGGAGAAACTGGCCACCTCGACGCCCGTTTCGGCCACGGATCGCACGAGATCGAAGGCACCTTCGAAGGGCCCGGCGAGCCAGGACGCGAAATCCTGCAGGAAGTCCTCGGGGCTGATGGGCAGGCCCAGTTCCACCACGGCCTGGCGAGCGAATTCCTCCGCTTCGATGGAGCCGGTCTCGAAGGAGCGCACCGATTCCGCGGCCAGCCAGGAAGACCAGAATTTGTCGGCAGGGATCCGGCCCCGCGTCCAGGCCTCCACGCGCGGGGCGGCGGCCACCCGCTCCAAGACGCCTCCGAGGTCGAACAGGACCAGCGAGATCGCCTGCGTCCTCATCCGGCGAGTCCTCCACGCGGCGCGGTGTGCAGGCGTGCCGCCAGCTCGGGATGCGCCTGCGCCCATCCGGCGACCTCGCCCACGACGACGATCAACGGGCTGGCCATCCGGCTCCTCTCGAGGTCGGTGTCGATCCCGTCGAGGGTCGAGAAGACGACCTTCTGGTCGGGATTGGTCCCCGAGTGGATGGCCGCGCAGGGAGTGGAGCCTTTCCATCCCGCTTCCATGAAACGGTTCCGAACTCCCTTCATGGAATGGAGAGGCATCATGATCACCACCGTTTCGGCATCGGGGATGCGGGCCACGGTTCCATCCGCATGGAACCCTGAAACCACCGCGAAGCTGCGGGAAAGTCCCCGGTGGGTGATGGGGATTCCGGCGTAGGCGGGAACGGTGAGCGAGCTGGAGAGACCGGGAACGACCTCGACGTCGACTCCGGCCTCGCGGCAAGCTTCGATCTCCTCGCCGCCACGTCCGTACACGAAGGAGTCTCCGCCCTTGAGGCGGACCACCGTATGGCCCTTGCGGGCCAACTCCACCAGCAACGCGTTGATGTCCTCCTGGCGGTGGGACTTGCCGAACCCCGTCTTGCCCACCGGGTGGATTTCGCACGAGGTGGGAACGCTCTGCAGCAACTCCTTGGACACCAGGCGGTCGTGCACCAGGGCCGTTGCCCGGCCCAGGGCGCGTAGGCCCATGCGGGTGATGAGGTCGGGGTGTCCGGGCCCGGCTCCGACCAGGATCACTCGGCCAGGGGGCGTTGCCGTCTCGTTCCTGCCGGAGAGCAAGCTGCGGATCTCGGTTTCGCAGGCATCGGCTCCGCGAGAGCGGAACACTTCGAGAAGATGGTCGGGATCGAGGGATTTCCAGAACGATTCCCGTTCGCCGGGTTCCATGGTGGTTCGTGTTTCCCCGCGGAGCCGCTCGAAGAGGTCCACCAACCCGGCAACTCCGTCGGAAAGCCACTCCTGCATCCTCCTACGGGCCCAGGATGCCAGGCTGGGAGCGGCACCGGCGGTCCCGATGGCGATTTGCACGGAACCTTCGCGAGCCACGGCGGCGGCGTGGAAGTCGCACAGGGTCGGGACATCCACCACGTTGCACAGGATGCGCTGCTGCGAACAGTTCGCGTAGACCGCGCGATTCACTGCGGGGTCGTCGGTGGCGGCCACGACGAGTCGGGCGCGACCCTCGTCCCCGGGGCGCCAGGCTCTGGGGATGCGGGTGACGGACAGGTCGTCGAAGCCGGGGTCGAAGGTGGGCGAGATGACGCGAACCCGTGCGCCGCAGGCGAGCAGTTCGCGGGACTTGCGAAGACCGACGCGGCCACCTCCGACGACGAGAACGTCCTTGGAGGCGAGATCGAGGAAGAGAGGATAGAGGGGAGGCCGTTCCATGCCCTCAAAGGTAGGAGAGCCGAGGGATCGTCCTCGGTGGCGAATGCGATCTTCGAGGGTGTCGGCCCTGCGCGATCAGGGAAGCAGCTGGTCGTGCACGAAGGGAGCGATCCCTTCCAGCGCCTGGGGAATGACCATGAAGTGGTTCACGTTGGGCCAGGGCTTGGCCAGCGGCGAGCGCCCGATGGCTTGCAGGGCCTGCTGCAGTCGATCCATCTCCTGCGGGGGGACGGTCACGTCGGCGAGTCCGTGATGGAGTTGGATGTCCGCGGGCAGACGACGAACCCAGGTCGAGGCCGACCTGCGGATCAATTCGCGACGGGCGGAATCCAGGGGGATCCGACCCTGCTGCAAAGGGAGCAGGACGGTTGCGGCCAGATGGTCCACTCCGGGGAGGTCGACGGGAACTCCGGAGAGGATGGAATCGGCCAATTGCCGGACCCAAGGTCCCTGGAAGGAGGTGGGCGCGGCGATGGTGGCCACGCTGGTGAACAAGGGATCCCGTTCGGCGGCCAGCAGCGCGACGCCTCCCCCTCGGGAGTAGCCGAGCAGGCAGACGCGGGAGGTGTCGAGCCTGGAATCGAGCTTCACGGCCGATCGGACCAGGGCGCGCAGGTCCTCGACGTCGCGGTCCCAAGGGCTTGCTCCTCCCTCGGAGACGGGGCGCGACAGGAACCCGATCCACTCGGAGCGGAAGGAGGGGGCGAGGATGGCGATGGAATCCCGGTAGGCGCGGGTTGCCTGCAGGACGGCTCGCCATTGCAGGGAGTCGAGGCCTTCGTCCCCCCCGTGCGCGAAGACCAGGATGGGGAATTTCCCCGGTCGGGAAGGAGTCCACACGGCACCGTGGTGACGGTATCCGTCCACGACGTGCGAGAGGAGGGAGATTTCGATGGTGTCGGGGGACGCCCATTCCGCGGGCGCCTTCAGGAAGCTCAGGAAGATGGCCGGGATCTCCGCGGCGAACCAGGAGGACTCGTCGCGCCGCTCTCCCGAGGCGGCCGGAATGCGTTGGGCCCAATCGGCGGCGATGGCCGTGGTCTCGGCCTCCGTCGCGGGAGCGAAGAGTGCTTCGAGGAGCCCTGCATTCGGGTCGGGGGGCTGGGACGGGGAGCTTCCATCGTCGTCGCAGCCGGCCAAGAGCAGTCCGCACGCCGTGAGTCCACCGAGGAGGGCTTTTCGCATGGGCGGGATCCTTGGGATAGGGAGGGAGGACAATTGGAATTTCCTGGATTCAGCCAAACCTACTCACGGACTTCCTTTCGGGGAAAGGGAAGGGGCCACGGGGCTTCGGGGGGCCTCGGGGGGCATGTCGACAGACGGACAGGTATGGTAGGGGTGGGTTGTCCAGGTGGGAACGATTCGGAGCCGGTCCGGATCCGAAAACGGCCCGCGATGGGAAACTATTCTTCCAGGTCGTCACCTCGTTCCCGCCGCGACGCTCCTGGGGACTCCGCGGGGCCGGGTCCCCCCTAAGGGGGCTTTCCCACCCGGGTCCGTCCCTCCTCCACCTCTTCTCGTAGGTCCGCGATGAAGCGCTTTCTCCTTCTGGTCTGTGTCGCTTCGATCCTGGCGATTGTCGCAGGCATTGGACGAATCCTGGTCCCTTCTCGGGACTCCGCGCGGGATGCGTCGAGCACGGGCGTCGAATCCGTCTCGGAAGAGGATCTGGAGATGCCGGAACCACCGTCCGTCCCCGAGGACGGCTCCGAAGAGGGGGAGGATGAAGACATTCCCAGCTCCCTGCGAAACCTCATCTCCTGGTCCCTGTGGAGAAGTGGGGCGCAGAACTGGCAACCTGCTTTCCTCGGCCGTCGCGGGGGGCATCCCCGGGTGCGGCAGGAAGATGGCCTGTGGGTGGTCGACTTCCGGGATCTTCCGATTTCCGCGATCGGAAGCGAGGATGGATCGTCCTTGGAGGAGGGGGTTCGTTTCCTCGTCTCCGGCAGCGCCTTGTGCGACCAGGGAGCGGGGCTGCGAGTCCCGGCCGACTTGCGCGATCGACTCGACGGGCTCGAATCCGCCACCTGCTCGGAGTCCCAGGCCAGGACCCACGTCCGGGAATGGTTCCGGACGCAATTGGGACAGGAACTCCAAGCTCGGAATTCGACGTTCCGCGACGGGAGAGCCGGGACGATACGGGTTTCCTGCCCGGAGAACGAGCAGATCGAGAGGTTGGGATTGCTGTGGCTCGCCCAGCCCGACACCTTGATCTTCGAAGGTTGCGCGATCCCGGAGGGGGAGCAGGAAATCTTGCACGAACTGGGGAGTCGCGCGATGGTGTTCCAGGATATGGACATGGAATCCTTGCTGTTGTTCAAACTCGGAAAATCGAAGGTGCGCTCCTTGATGGTACGCGGAGGAAGTCTCCGATTCCTTCAGCTGCCTCCCCACTGCGGCAAACTTGGAGTGGAGTGCACCGAGGACGGGTATTCCTTTCCCGAGGAAGCGGATGTGGTGTTGGAGGATCTTCCCATCTGCGACGACCAATCCATGACCAATCTTCGTGCATACGGATACGAGATCATCCAGCCGCGTTGCACCGGGTTTCCCTTCCAGCTCTTCGCCGACAAGGCGCGACAGGATCTGGAATGGGAAGCACTGCCGAAGGAGGGGGAGGATCAAGACACCGCGACCTTCCTGTCGGATCTGACCTTGATGGACCCGGAGGACACGGTGTATTCGATCCCGACCGATGTCGAGAGGGATTTCTGCGGGGAATCCGTGCGACCGGACGAGCCATACATGACCTTGCGGAGACATGTGGGAAGAACCTGGATCGAAGAGGGGTACCGGACCGGGGCCTCCATCCATGTCCGTCTTCCCTCGGGGAGGCGGATCCGGGCGGGGATGACCCGATCCGAGCTCAAGACGCTTCTGGGAACCCCGACCTTGGAGGCGGGAGGATTCATCGCCTGGGGGGGATGGGACCATTGCCACGGCGGACTTCCGTTCGCCTACCGGGCGCATTTCGATGAGAACGGCCGACTCGATT
This sequence comes from Fibrobacteria bacterium, assembly GCA_020633825.1. Lineage (GTDB taxonomy): Bacteria > Fibrobacterota > Fibrobacteria > UBA5070 > UBA5070 > UBA5070. The sequence continues at coordinate 374,429 of JACKCV010000002.1, forward strand.
CCTGGTTCCAGGAGTCCCGCGAATGCGAAGGAGGCTGCTGATGCCGCATCCGGATCGGCTCGAAGGCTCTTGCGCTCTCGGAGACGGATGGAGCTTGATCGACCCATCCAGAGGGTCTGGAGAGCAGAGGACGGAACGACATTCGCTCCAGGGGGCAAAGTCATGGATGAGGTGAAACTCGAGGCATCGAACACCACCCCGGGGAACGGGACGGTCGAAAAGAGCCTTCTGCCCTTGGCGCTGGTCACCCTGGAGCTGGCGGGGATCGCCGTGTTCCTTTGGCTGGGGATCCTGGCATCGTCGATCTTCGCCGATCTCCTGGACCTGTTCTTTCTCCCCGCCTTCGCCCTGGTTCTGGTCGCCACCGTGGCCTTGGTCTGGAAGGCGTGGTCCGAAAAACGGATCCTGGTATGGATCCTGGCTTTCGTGCATATGGGTCTGCTGGCCTTGTTCCTCCTGGTCGGACAGGCCATGCACTTGGGCAAGATGTCCCACCTGCCCGAGCGGTACCAGAGGGATCTCGAGCGTATCCAGGAGCGTTTGGGGAACTGACGACTCCCTGCCGGACGGTTTCCTCCGCTGGAGGCGGACCCGACGGCTTCCAGGAGAGGGCGTGGAAGCGACCCATCCCGGACACTGACCATGCGCCCGGGACGGTCCAAACGAGAGGGATCCGCCCATCGGGAAGGGTGCGATCCCGAACGACCGACGCAACCATGGCCTCAGCTCGCGAGGAGTTTCCTCGAGCCAGGGACGACGGAAACGCGGCGGGAAAAGAAAAGCGCCCCGGGAGAGTGGGTCTCCCGAGGCGCCTGGTTCATTCCCCTTCAAACGAGGGCTATCAGACTTTGGCTTCGCAGAGGCTCGAAGCCTTGGCCGACAGGAACGATGGCGATCCGTTGAGCCAGGTGTCGACGGCGCGCGCGCATTCGCGCCCTTCGGAGATGGCCCAGACCACCAGCGACTGGCCGCGACGCATGTCACCGGCGGCGAACACGCCGTCGACGGTGGTGGCGTAGTCCTTGGCCTTGACGTTTCCGCGTTCGTCCTTCTCCACACCGAGCTGGTCGAGGAGGCCCTTGTGCTCGGGATGGAGGAAACCCATGGCCAGCAGGACGAGTTCGCATTCGATGACGTACTCGGAACCCGCGATCTCCTCGGGACGTCCCTTGGACCAGTCGAGCTTCACCGCACGAACACCCTTCACTGCCCCCTTCTCGTCGCGCAGGACCTCCTTGGAGGCCACGGACCAGTCGCGCTCGCAACCTTCGCTCTGGGAGGTGCTGGTGGAGAGCATCGCCGGACCCGGATGGGTGGGCCAGGGAGTCTTGTCGGTGCGGGTCTCGGGGGGCTTGGGAAGCAGTTCCACCTGGAGGACGGACTTGGCCCCCTGGCGGATGGAGGTGCCCACGCAGTCGGATCCGGTGTCGCCGCCGCCGATCACGAGCACACGCTTGCCCGTGGCGAGGATTTCCTGGATCTTCTCGCCGCGCTGATTGCGCGTTCCCTCGAGCTTGGCGACCCGGTGGTTGTTCTGCGACAGGAATTCCATGGCCGGATGCACGCCATCCCCTTCGCGTCCCGGAATGGGAAGGTCGCGAGGTTGGGTGGAGCCGCCGGACAGGACGATGGCGTCGAAGTTCCGCTGGATCTCGGAGACGGGGACGTTCACGCCGACGTTGGCCAAGGTGCGGAATTCCACGCCTTCGGCGGCCATGAGGTCGGCCCGGCGCTGGACCACGTTCTTGTCGAGCTTGAAGTCGGGGATGCCGTAGCGCAGGAGACCACCGACCTTCTCGGCGCGTTCGAAGACGGTCACCGAATGCCCGGCCTTGTTGAGCTGGTCGGCCGCGGCGAGTCCGGCGGGTCCGGATCCGATCACCGCGACCTTCTTGCCCGTGCGCTTGCGGGGAGGCTTGGCCTCCATCATCCCGTTGGCCCAGGCGTGCTCGACGATGGCGAGCTCGACGGTCTTGATGGCCACGGGAGGCTTGTTGATGCCCACCACGCAGGCCGATTCGCACGGGGCGGGGCAGACCCTTCCCGTGAACTCGGGGAAATTGTTGGTGGAGCGCAGCGATTCGAGCGCCTTGGGCCACTTCCCCTTGTAGACGTGGTCGTTGAAGTCGGGAATGATGTTGCCCAGAGGGCAGCCCGAATGGCAGAACGGCACGCCGCAGTTCATGCAACGGGCGCCCTGCGTCTCGACCTCACCCTGGGTGAGAGGAACGAGGAACTCGTTGTAGCCCTTGATCCGCTCCTCGACCGGCTTGTACCCGAAGGTCTTGCGGTCGAATTCCTTGAATCCGGTTTCCTTGCCCATCAGACCTTGCTCCCTTCGGCGGCCTCGAGGGCCATTTCGCGCAACGCCCGCTTGTAGTCGACGGGCATCACCTTGACGAACTTCTTGACGGATTCCGACCAATCGGCGAGCAGGGCGGTGGCGCGCTTGGAGCCCGTGTATTCCGCGTGCCGTTCGATCATGGTGCGCAGCTCGAGGTCGTCCTCGGGCTCCACGACGTCTTCGAGGGCGACCATCTCCATGTTGATCCGGCTGCGGGTCATCCCGTCGTCGTACAGGTAGGCGATGCCGCCCGACATGCCGGCGGCGAAGTTGCGCCCGATCTCGCCGAGGACCACCAGGCGGCCTCCGGTCATGTATTCGGCGCCGTGGTCGCCGATGGATTCCACCACCACGCGGGCCCCGGAATTGCGCACGCAGAAGCGTTCGCCGGCCTTGCCCATGATGAAGGATTCGCCGGACGTGGCGCCGTAGAAGCCCACGTTGCCCACGATCACGTTGTCGGCGGGTTCGAAGGTGGAATTGCGCGGGGGATAGAGGATCGCGCGGCCGCCCGACAACCCCTTGCAGAAGTAGTCGTTCGCCTCGCCTTCGATCTCCATCGTCACACCCTTCACGCCGAAGGCGAGGAAGGACTGTCCGGCGGTACCCGTGCACTTGAGGTGGACCGTGTCGTCGGCCAGGGCATCCGGCCCGTGGCGACGGGTGAGTTCGGCCGACAGGATGGTTCCGACCGTCCTGTTGACGTTGCGCAGACGCACCTCGCCGACCACCTTCTCCTTGCGCTCCACCGCGGCCTCGCACATCTTGAGGAGGTCGTTGTCGAGGGCCGTGTCGATGCCGTGGTCCTGCTTGGTGCAGCAGAATTGCGCCCCGTTGTCGTGGCCGGTCATGGAGTGCAGGAGATTCTGCAGCTTCAAGTGCTTGGCCTTCCAATGGGTGACGCCCTTGCGGGGAGTCAGCTTGTCGACGCGACCGACCATCTCGTTGACGGTGCGGAAGCCGAGCTGGGCCATGTGCTCGCGGAGATCCTGCGCCAGATACCGGAAGAAGGTCTCCACGTATTCGGGCTTGCCGTGGAACAGCTTGCGCAGTTCCGGATCCTGGGTGGCGACGCCCACGGGGCAGGTGTTCAGATGGCACTTGCGCATCATGATGCAACCCATCACGACCAGGGCGGCGGTCGCGACGCCCCATTCCTCGGCGCCGAGCATGGTGGCGATGGCGATGTCGCGGCCCGAGCGCAGCATGCCGTCCGTCTGGAGGACCACGCGGTCGCGAAGTCCGTTCTTGACCAGGACCTGGTGGGCTTCGGCGAGACCGAGTTCCCAGGGCAGGCCGGCGTGCTTGATGGAGGTGATCGGCGAGGCGCCGGTTCCGCCGTCGAAGCCCGCGATCAGGACCACGTCGGAGTGGGCCTTGGCCACGCCGGCCGCGACGGTCCCGACTCCGACCTCCGCCACCAGCTTCACGTTGATGCGGGCGTGGACGTTGGAATTCTTGAGGTCGTAGATCAGCTGGGCCAGATCTTCGATGGAGTAGATGTCGTGGTGGGGGGGAGGGGAAATCAGACCCACGCCCGGAGTGGAATGGCGGGTCGCGCCGATCCAGGCGTCGACCTTGTGTCCGGGGAGCTGTCCGCCTTCGCCGGGCTTGGCTCCCTGGGCCATCTTGATCTGCAGCTCGTCGGAGTTCACCAGGTAGTTGCTGGTCACGCCGAAACGTCCCGAGGCCACCTGCTTGATGGAGGAACGCAGGCTGTCGCCTTCCTTCATCTCGTAGTCGACCAGCGCGTACTTGGCGCCCACCAGGTCGGAGACCTTGGTGCCGGCCTTCACGCTCTGGAAACGACGGGGGTCTTCGCCGCCTTCGCCGGTGTTGGAGCGTCCGCCGAGGCGGTTCATGGCGATGGCCATGGTGGTGTGGGCTTCCCAGGAGATCGATCCGAAGCTCATCGCGCCGGTGGCGAAGCGCTTGACGATCTCGTCCACCGACTCGACCTCCTCGAGGGGGATCGGCGACAGATTCTGGAAGTCGAGGAGACCGCGCAGGGTCACCGGGTTCTTGGCCTGGTCGTCGATGAGACGGGTGTATTCCTTGAACTGGTTCCAGTCGTTCTTCCAGCAGGCCTGCTGGAGCTTGTGGATCGACTCCGGATTCAGCTGGTGGCGCTCGCCGCGCTGGCGCCAGGCGTACACGCCGCCGACTTCGAGATCGTCGTCCCCGTCCTCGAGCTCGATGGCCTCGAAGGCGAAGCGATGGCGGATGAGGGTCTCCTTCTCGATGGTCTCGAGGTCGAGGCCGCCGACGCGGGAGGGGGTCGAGGTGAAGTATTCGTCGACCACTTCCTGCGAAAGCCCGACGGCTTCGAAGATCTGCGCGCCGATGTAGGAGGGGATGGTGCTGATGCCCATCTTCGACATGATCTTGAGCAGACCCTTGTCGATGGCCTTGAGGTAGTTGTACTCGGCCTTCTGCTGGCTGAGATCCTCGGAGATCAGCTTGCGGCTGCACATGTCCTCGATGGTCTGGAAGGCGAGCCAGGGGTTCACGGCGGAGGCGCCGTAGCCCAGGAGGCAGGCGAAGTGGTGGACTTCGCGGGCCTCGCCGGTCTCGATGATCAGGCCGACCTTGGCGCGCAACCCCATGCGGATGAGGTGGTGGTGGACCGCGGAGACGGCCAGCATCGAGGGCACGGCGGCGTGGCCGGAGTCGATGGCGCGATCGGAGAGGATGATCACCTCGTAGCCGTCGTCGATGGCCTCCACCGCTTGGCGACGGATCCTGTCGAGTGCCATCTCCAGGCGGCCTTCGCCCTCGATCGCCTTGAAGGTGATGGGGATGGTCTTGGCCTGGAATCCGTTCTTGTCGACCCAGCGCAGACGCTCGAGGTCGTCGTTGGTGAGGATCGGGTGCGGAAGCTCGATGATGCGGGCCTGGGCCGGCGATTCGGTGAGGAGGTTCCCCTCTCCGCCCACGAAGCTCACCAGGCTCATGACGGATTCTTCGCGGATCGGGTCGATCGGGGGGTTGGTGACCTGGGCGAACAACTGCTTGAAGTAGTTGAACAGCACCTGGCTCTTGTCGGAGAGCACGGCCATCGGGGTGTCGGTGCCCATGGAGCCGATCGCCTCCGCTCCGGCGCGCACCATGGGTTCCATGAGCATGCGCAGGTCTTCGAGGCTGTATCCGAAGGCCTTCTGGCGGTCGATGATGTTGTCGGAGGCCGGCTGGCGCAGTTCGCGCGGAGCGGGCAGCTCGGAGATCATGATCTTGTTGCCGAGCCATTCCCCGTAGGGCTTGGAGGAGCAGACCCGATGCTTGATCTCCTCGTCGGGGATGATCCGGTGTTCATCGAGACTGGCGATGAACATGCGTCCGGGCTGGAGACGGCCCTTGAGGACGACGTCCTCGGAGGGGAATTCCAGGACACCGGCCTCGGAGGCCATCACGAGGATGTTGTCCTTGGTCAGGAAGTACCGGCTCGGGCGGAGGCCGTTGCGGTCGAGGGAGGCGCCGATGAGGTGTCCGTCGGTGAAGGCCACGGAAGCCGGTCCGTCCCAAGGCTCGATCAGGGCTCCGTGGAACTGGTAGAACGCCTTCTTCTCGGCGCTCATCTCCGGATCCTTCTCCCAGGCTTCCGGGATCAGCATCATCATCACGTGCGGGATGGAACGTCCGGCCATGACCAGCAGTTCGACCACGTTGTCCAGGGCCGCCGAGTCGGATCCGGTCTCGTCGACGACGGGAAGAAGCTTCTTCATGTCGTCTTCGGAGAACAGGTCGGAGGACAGGACGGATTCCCTGGCCTTCATCCAGTTGCGGTTGCCCCGCAGGGTGTTGATCTCGCCGTTGTGGGCCAGGGTACGGAACGGATGCGCCAACGGCCACGAGGGCATGGTGTTGGTGGAGAAGCGCGAGTGGACCAGCGCGATGGCCGATTCGAAGGCGTCGTCGCGGAGGTCGGGGAAGTAGGCGGGCACCTGCGGAGGAGTGAGCATCCCCTTGTAGAGGATGGTCTTGTACGACATCGAGCAGAAGTAGACGTCGCTGCCGCCGGGAAGACCGGCTTCGTGGATGGTGCGCTCGGCGTACTTGCGGATGACGTACAGCTTGCGCTCGAAGGCTTCCGCATCCTTGAGTTCCACCGAGCGGCGCACGAAGAGCTGCCAGATGGAGGGCTCGGCGGAGATCGCGGTGGGGCCCAGGTCGGAGTTGTCGGTGGGGACTTCGCGCCAGCCGATGACGGATTGGTCGCATTCGGTGACGCAACGCTCGATCACGCTCTGGATCTTCTTGCGGGACTTGGGGTCCTTGGGCAGGAAGATCATGCCCACGCCGTACGCTCCGGGAGCCGGCAGGGCGATCTTCGCCTTGGGAGCGACCTTCAAAAAGAAGGCGTGGGGCATCTGGACCAGGATGCCGGCGCCGTCGCCGGTATTCTTCTCGGCTCCGGACGCTCCACGGTGTTCGAGGTTCACGAGAATCTCGATGCCCTTGGAAACGATGTCGTGGGTCTTGTTCCCGTTGAGGTCTGCGATGAATCCGACGCCGCAGGCGTCGTGCTCGAAAGCCGGATCGTAAAGGCCTTGGCGCTCGGTCGGAAGATGGGTCACTTCGCAGGTCTCCCTATCGGAAGGATGGTGGACGGACCAACGCTCCCGCCGTCCAGGACGGCAGGTGGTCCACCAGGTTCGAATGGTATAGCCGGATAAAATTAGCAATGTGCAGACCGGACCCGTTTCGGAGGGGTTTTGACCGGATTCCCGGAGGGACCTCTTCCGCCGGCGAGGGACAATGTGGCGAAAGTGTCAAACCTCGTGCGCAAAAGTGTTCCGCGGATGCCGAAGTGGCATTCGCCCCCCCTCCGATGGCTCCACCTGCACTACAAAGTCATTTTTCCAAAGAGGAATGCAACCACAGAAAACCTTTCAGAATGCCGTCTTTCATGGATCTATGAAAAACAACTGTACTATGAAGTAGGCACGCCCGGTGGATTGCCTCCGGCCGGGGCGTCGAGTAGGTTCTCGTCATGGAAACACCAGATCTCTTCACCTACGATGACTTTCGAGCCTTCCTCCTCGATTGGTGGACCTATCACCAAGGTCTCGAGCCGGGGTTGTCGAAAAGCGAAATGAGCCGTCGGCTCGGGCTGCCCAACACCCGTTCCTATTTCACCGATGTCCTGGCGGGCAAGAGGGTGACGGATCTTTTCCTGGATCGCTTCTGCCAAGCCTTGGGGCTGCGGGTCGAGGAGGATCGGTACTTTCGCGCCCTGGTCCAGTTCCAGCAGGCGGAGACTCCCGAAGACCGTGAAGTCGCCCTGGATCGATTGGTCGTCCTGTCCCGGTCCCCGCGGCGTCGACTCGATCCCCGCCAATACGCCTACTACCGACACTGGTGGAACGGGGCTCTTCGTGCCGTCCTGGCCATCGAGGATCACTCGGAGGATTGGGAATGCCTCGCTTCGAGGATTCAACCCGGGATCACGGCGCGTCAGGCTCGGGAGTCGGTCGCGCTCATGCAGGAGTTGGGGCTGATCGAGCGGGACGCCCGGGGGTTCTGGAAACCGACCGAAGCCAATCTTTCGAGCGGCACGGGTGCCAACGACGAGCTGATCCTGCAGATGCAGATGCAGCAGTTCGATCTCGCTCGTCGGGCCATCATGACGAAATTCACCTTGCCCAAGGACATCGCGACCTCGACCCTGCACCTGTCCGGCGCGTGTGTGGATCGCTCTCGCGACCGGATCGAGACCTTCCTGGGTGAGCTGCGCTCCCTGGCGACCAAGGATCCCGACCCCGCCGATCGGATCTACAGCCTCTGCCTTGCCTTCTTCCCCCTTTCCTCCGAAGGTTCCACCCCATGAACATCCCCCTCCCGACCATCTCGAGGCATCGGGCCTCGCGCACGTGCCTGTTGGGCGCCTTGCTCTCCGGACTCCTCGGGCTCTCGGCGTGCGATTCCCCGCCGACCCTCGCCGGCGGTTCCGATGACACCCACTCCACCCTGATCGATGTCCAGGGACGCGTTCTCACCAAAGACGCTCGTCCGTATGGCGATGTGATCGTGCGGCTCCGAGGCTTGGATCTCTACGACACGACCGACTCGGAGGGGCGATTCCAACTGGTCGCCCCGGGGCCCTCGGTCGCCTCTCGGACCCAGGGAGCCGTAGATACCCTCGATTACATGCGGGAAGGACAAGTCGTCGTCTCCGCACCGGTGCCCGCATGGATCTCCGTGCTTCCGGACCTCATGCTGGTCCAACGCGACATTTCGGGGACGCTCCGAGCCGGGGAGGCTCGCATCGGCAGGGTCGTCGCCCGGCTGGCTCTTCCCGACCACTCCTCGCAGACCGTCGATCTCGAATACAGCCAGGCCCTGGGGCGGTATTCCGGATTCGCCTATTTCCGGTATTCGCCCGGATTGGATTCCTTTTCCTTGCAGGTGGAAGTCCTCGATCCCGAGGGAAATCCTCTTGGCGCGAGCCCGGAGATCCCCTTCACCAGCCGAACCGGCGACCTCCTGGTCCCGGAATTCGATCTGGACGCGTCGCTTCCGGTGCTCCACCTGGGGGTGGTGCCCCTGGGGGAACGTGGGGTCTCGATTCCGGCGACCTTCCCGGAGTCGAGTTTCGATCTCGATACGGTGCGGGCGGGCAACCGCCAGAATTTGGCCCTGCGGTTGCGTGTGGAGGATCCCGATCGATGTGTGCGGACCATTCGTTGGGTCCTTCCCGACGGTCGCGAAGTGACGGTCGATTGCAGCCCCGGTTCGGAGACGGAATTCACGCTCGACACCCTGCTTGCCGCCTCCGAGGGGCGGGTGGGTGCCCGTGCGATCGATCGATCCGGTCGCGAGGTGTCCCGGATCCTGCCGGTGCGGATCGTTCCGACGCCTCCCCAGGTGAGTGTCCTGGTCGAGGAGGGCCGGGAGGTGTCCCCGGGAGAGACCTTCGCGCTGCAGGTGGCTGCCAGCGATCATTTCGACGGGCAGGTCGTCGTGCGCAAGATCTGGTTCGCCCGATCGGATCTGTCGGATTCTTCCCCGGTCGCCCAGGTCGAGAACGTCGCCATGTCGGTCCTGAGGGAGCGCCCCGAGGATGGGGCCGGAACGCCCCTTCAACAGGCGTCGGCCAGGGTGCGGTCCCTGATGGCGTCGGCCCCCGGCGAGATCGTTCCCTCGGGGAGGGTCGAGTTTTCCATCCATCGCGACAGCATGCCCGGTCATAGGTTGGCCGTGGTTCTGGCCGTGGACTCCGACGGGGATTCGTCGGTCGCTTGGACGGTGGTCACCATTCGTCCCGCACCCCCGGCGATTCGTGCCGTGAAGGTCCGCTCCGACAGTGTGGAGTTCGCCTGGTCTCCCGGAGGAATTGGAGGGCTGTCCTATGCGGAGGTCTGGGGCATGCAGGTGATCTGGCATGGCACCGGCGATACCCTCTCCCGCGAGGACGGTCCGCAGCCTGGTCGCTGGGTGGTCGTGCGGCCTCGGGAAGCCACGGGTTTGACGTTTCGGGTACGCGAGCTGTTCGGGGTGGCGGGCCGCGAGAGCGATACCAGTCTGGAATTCTCCGCCCTTCCCCCTTCCGATTCCAACCAAATCCCCCGCGACAGTCAGAGGGTGGAGGATTCCGCTCGCGATGCGGCGATGCGGGCGAGTGTCACGACCACGACCCACGAAGCCGCGCGCATTTCCGCGATCCAGAGGCAGGGAGTCGCCCTGGAGGAGCCCGTCGTGTCCTTGACCTGGCATCTCGATTCCTCGCTGGCCTCCTCCGTCGCCTGGGCCGGATTCCTCCTTCCCGAGCAGGTCTCGCCCGGGGCCAGGACATCCGTTCGAATTCGATGTGCCAACCTCTCCTCCCGTGCCGTGCGCGTCTCCATCCTGCACGATCGCGCCTTGCCTGCGTCGACGGACCGGTACCTCGAACTGCTCGACAGGGGTGTCGATCTCGGCTGGTGGATTCCCGCGGGTTTCATCGGGGAGATGGATTTGCTCCCCGGCGACGCCACCTGGTCGGAATGGGCGACGGAAGCGGATACCCTCGGGATGGATCGATCTGGGATCCTCGCCGTGGCCTCCGGGGTGGGGGTTTCCGTCCGCAGCCTCCCCCAGGAGCCCCCCACCGAAGGGGTGATCGAAATCGCCTCGATTCGATGACCCTCGCCTTCCCCCCCCCCGGACGATCCCCGAGTCCGCGGGGGAGGGGCGTCGTGGTACATTGAGGCTCATGCATCGAGACGTCGTCATTCTCGGGGGAGGCATCGTCGGCCTCTCCATCGCCCGTGAAGCCTCCCGATTCGGGCTGTCCGCGCTGGTTCTCGAAAGAGATCGGGTCGGTTCCCATGCCTCGGGGGCCGCTGCGGGGCTTCTGGTTTCCCGAGGGGTGGTCCGGTCTTCCGTTCCCGGCCGGATGTTCTACACCCAGGCGCTGCAGTCGTACCCACGGTGGGTCGCCGATCTGGAGCGCGAATCCGGGTTGTCGGTTCCGCTGCACACCACGGACGATTGGTGCTTCTTCTGCCCCTGCGGCCGCGCGGACCGATTCCGGGATCGTTTGGAGCGCGAGTCCGATCCGGCCCTGTGGGAAGAGACCGATCTCGTTCCCCCGGGGCTGGGCACCTTCCTTCGCCCGACCTCCTTCCGCGTCTTCCGGTTCCACGAGGAGAGGTGGCTGCGGCCCGGCGATCTCCTCCCGGCCTTGCGCGACGCGGCGATCCATGTGGGTTCCGAAGTGATGGACGGGGTGGGGGAGCCACGCGTCGAACGGTTGGCCACCGGTGGGTTCCGGGTGCTCCTGGAGGATCGCTCCTTCTCCACGGGCCAACTGGTGGTGGCAGCCGGCCCATGGACTGGCAACGTCCTGTCCGAACTGGGGTGGGCGGCCAACCTCGTCCCGGTGCGTGGACAGATGGCGCTGGTGCCGAGATTGCACGATCTCGATGCCCTGGTCCACCTCGAAGATTCGTTCTACGTGGTCCCCCGGGGGAACTATTCCCTGGTGGGGGCCACCAGCGAGCACGGGAAGTGGAGCGAAGAAACCACCGAGGAGGGCATGGCCGAGCTCCGTCGCCGCGTGGGAACCCTATTCCCGGATTTCGATCCTTCCCGCGCCGTCGAGCGCTGGTCGGGCATCCGCCCCCGCACCCGGGATCGAGTTCCCCACCTGGGGTGGCTGGAACCGGGCCTGATGGTGGCCTCCGGCCATTACCGCTCGGGAATTTCCATGGCTCCTCTCACCGGGGTGGTCGCCGCCGAACTGCTGACCGGGAGGACTCCGTCCCACGACCTCTCCGATCTGGATCCCCACCGGCGTCCGGCGGGATGGAGGCGCCTTCCATGATGGTGCTGGCGGGATTGTTCGGAGCCACGGCAGTCCTGGCGGGGGCTTTTGGCGCCCATGCCCTGAAGTCCGTCCTCTCCGAGGGCGCTCTGGAGACCTGGGGGACGGCCTCGCAGTACCATCTCCTCCACGCCGTGGCCCTTCTGGCCTTGGCGACCTGGGTGCGGAACATCCCCAGGCTCGTGCGGGCCTTTCGCTTGATGGCTTCCGGGACCGTCTTGTTCAGCGGTTCGCTCTACGTGCTCGTTCTCACGGGAATGGGCGGGATCGGATGGATCACACCCCTGGGCGGAATCCTGTTGGTCGCGGCTTGGCTGGATATCGCCTGGAGCGCCTTCCGTTTCGACCGCGCTCGAGGGAGCTAGATTTCCCGCTTCTGGAGTTCGGGGGCCTCCGAGGCCCCGCTCCCGAACGCACCACCACCACGGGGAGAAGCAAGGCATGGTTCTGGGCAAGAGCGCATTGCGCGCCGAACTCGCATCCGGAAGGCTCAAGGTCGAGCCCCTCGACGAGGAGCTCCTGCAGCCGGCCAGCATCGACATGCGCCTGGGCAACCAGTTCCTGATCCCGCATCCCTCGGCGGGTTCGTTCACGCGGTTCGGCGAGAGCATCCCCTACGAGGAGGTGCGCACCGACTCCTACATCCTTCCCGGAAACGCCTTCGTCCTGGCTCGCACCCGGGAAGTGGTCGATCTCCCCAACGACCTGACCGCTTTCGTCGAAGGTCGGTCGAGCATCGGTCGCTTGGGATTGTTCATCCAGAACGCCGGGTGGGTCGATCCCGGATTCCGAGGTTCGATCACCCTCGAACTCTACAACGGTCTCCCGCATCCCATCGAACTTCGAGCCGGATGGCGCGTCTGCCAGCTGGTCTTCGTGCGCATGGAAGGCGACTCCGAGGGGGGGTATGTCGGCAAGTACCAGGGGCAGATCGACACGACCGGGTCGAGGTTGCACCAGGATCCCGACCGCGCCCTGGGAGCCTGACTCCTCCTCCCCGCCTTCGCTCGCCTTCCCGCCCCCCGGGGAGACGGGCGGAAAAACTTTCCTCCGCCGGAATTCCCAGCCTGCATGGCAACCGGCGGAATGCTAAGATGGAACGAACATGCTCTACGGCATCTACTCCGACATTCACGGCAACCTCGAGGCGCTGCAAGCCGTCATGGCTGCGATGGACCAACTGGGGGTCCAGAGACGGATCTGCCTGGGAGACGCGGTCGGCTACTGTGCGAATCCCAACGAATGCGTCGACATCATCCGGGAGCGATCCGACGTGGTCATCCTCGGGAACCACGATTCGGTGGCCCTCGGCCGGGAATCCTCGGAGAATTTCAACTTCTACGCCCGTCGTGCCATCGAATGGACGCGTGAGTCGATCACCAAGGAAACCACGGACTTCCTCCAGACCTTGGAATACGTGAAGTCCGAAGGGGAGCTGTGCTTCGTCCACGCCTCTCCTCGATCTCCTGCCGACTGGTATTATGTGACCTCCCTCGACGATGCGGTCGACGCCTTCAGCTTCTTCAAGCAGAAGATCTGCTTCGTGGGCCATACGCACTGGCCCGTGATCGTGGTGATGGAGGCCGAACAGTCGTTCCGCATCTGCGACACCCTCTCGCATTCCCTCGAAGGCGACCAGCGCATGCTGGTGAACGTCGGATCCGTGGGACAGCCGCGCGACCGCAATTCGCAGGCGAGTTTCTGCTTGTGCGACAGTGACAGCCTCTCGGTGGAGATCGTTCGCGTTCCCTACGACATCCAAACGACCCAGGAGAAGATGCGCGGCCACGACTTCGCCGATTTCCTGATCCAACGGTTGGCCGAAGGTCGATGAATTCCGGGGCGCCTCGCGCCGCTGTGGCTGTCCTCGCGAGGGGGCTGGGAAGCGGAGATCCGAGGGTACTTCTGGGGAAGCGCAGGGAAGATCCCCGCGATCCTTGGAGCGGACATCTGGCCCTTCCCGGTGGACGTCGGGATGAATCCGATGGTGATCTCCTCGACACCGCCATCCGGGAACTCCAGGAAGAAGCCGGGTTGGCCGTGGATCGGACTCGCGCCTGCGGACCCTTGCCGGATGTCGTCGCCGGGCGTGTGACCGGGCGGGATACCCGGGTGCGTCCCTGGTTGATCGAGGCGAACCCCGGCGACGAACCGGGATTCGGCGATGGGGAAATGGTGTCCTGGGAGTGGTTTCCTCTGCGGGACCTGGATCGCGCCGACCTGAAGGTGAGAGTCCGACCCGGGGAAGGATGGGATCTGCCGGGAGTTCGTCGGCCCCAGGGAACCCTCTGGGGCATGACCCTGAATCTCCTGCAAAGCGTGTGGGACGGTCCTCTGGTCGATCGTTCACGCTGGTGGCTGGACTACGACGGCACCATGTATCCCGCCTCCCATGTGCTCACCGAGGCGGTCGATCGTCGGATCACCGAATGGGTGGCCAGCTCCCGGGGGATTCCCTGGGACGAGGCGGATGCGCTCCGCACACGCTTGTACCGCGATCACGGCAACACCTTGCGGGGCATGATGCGGGAGTCGGACGCCGATCCCCATGCCTACCTCGACTATGTCTTCGATCTGCCCCACGACCACATGCCCCTTCCCGATCCACGACTGGAAACCTTCCTGCGAGCCACCCTCCAGCCCGTGTCGGTGTTCACCAACGCGCGTGCCGACTATGTCGCGCGCGGGCTCGAGGCGATGGGGATCCGGGACCTCGTCGGGACCATCCACGACATCGAGTCCTTCGGATGGAGCGCCAAGCCCGATCCGGGAGTCTACCGGAGCGTTCTGGAACGCGAAGGGGTCGTGGGGGAGGTGGTGGCTTTCGTCGACGACCGAGTCGACAATCTGGTTCCCGCCCGGACCTTGGGGATGGAGACGATCCTCGTCGACGAAGGCGGACGCCATGCCTGGCGCGAGGAGGGCATGACCGATGTCGACGCGCTGGCTCCCTATGGATTCAAGGTGCGTCGGGCGGGGGATCTCCTCTGGCTGGCGCATCCCCGGCTGGGCACGGATCTGGTCGGGGAGTCCCCGAGTTCCGGGAATTGAGGAGTGATCCCCCCCTCCCCTCCGGAATGACCGCACCACCCCTGCACCGCCCAGCCCTCTCCATCTGGCTGTCGGCCGGGGAGGTGTCGGGAGATCGTCTGGCGGCCCGGGTCGCCCGGGCGATGACCCTGCGCGACCCGGGAATTCGTCTCACCGGCTTCGCGGGACCGGCCATGCGTCGGGAAGGGGTGTTTCCGGCCGGGGACGCCATGACTTTCGCCCTTTCCGGGTGGTCGGCCGTGGTGCCGCGCCTTCCCTGGTTGGTGCTGGCCCTGCAAGGAGCCGTTCGCCGAGCTCTGCGGGAAAAGCCCGATCTGGTGGTGGCCTTCGACGCTCCCGGATTCCATCGGGTCTTCCTGCAACGCATCCGCAAGGCGGGTTTGGCCACGGCATGGGTGGCTCCTCCCCAGCTTTGGGCCTGGCGCCATCGTGTCGAGCCCGTCCTGCAAGGGATGGAAACCTTTCCGCTCCACGAGTTCGAGCAGGAAGCACTGCGGCGGCAAGGGGCTCGCGTCCGTTGGGTGGGGTTCCCGGGAGATATACCCTCCACCGAATCCTGCGGTTCCAGGGAATTCCTGGCCTTGCTTCCAGGTTCCCGCCCGGCGTGGGCACGCAGGCATCGGGACCTTTTCCTGGAAGCGGCCCACCGGTCTGGATTGCCCCTGGCTCCGATGGTCGCGATCCCCTCCGGGCGGAAGGCGAACACCGGGGAGATGGAGTGCTCGGCACTTTGGGGGCGCTCGGCCTTGGCCTTGGCTCTTCCTGGAACGGGCGTTCTGGAGGCCGCTCTGGCCGGCATCCCCACCGTGGTCGCGGCACGCCCGGGATGGATCGACCGAAGCCTGGCGAAATCGCGGTTGGTCGACGGAGTGCTGTCGTTGCCCAACCGGATCCTCGGAGAAGAACTCTTGCCGGAATTCCTGGGAACCCCGACCGCGGAGATCCTCGCCGAAGCGTTGCGCACACTGTGGCTCAGGCGCCAGCAGGTGGCGCGAAGGTTGGCCAAGCTTCCGGCCAAGATGGGGGAGGATGGAGCGTTGGAGCGACTCTCGGAGGCTCTCCTGCAACTCGCCGTGCGACCACGACACTGACATGCAGGTACTGATCCAACAATTCAAGGGATGATTTCGGGTTTTTTGAGGATTCGTCCTATCTTTGGCGAATCTGCAGGGAAGAAAAGGGTGCGAGTACACCATTTCGGACCATGAGGTCCTGCAGGCCCGAGAACAGGGGAGACGATGAAGCATTGGCAGGAGATTGAGGGTGGGTGGACCATCCAGTGGATGGACAATCCCGCGGACACGACAACCCCAGCGACCAAGGCGCCTGCCAAGTCCGCTGTGGCCGTCTTCCCCAGCGTTTGTGGTCCCGTCGCCACCGTTCCGGCTTTGGGGAGATGGTACGCCACCATCCCCATGGACAAGAATTACGCCGCCGGAAGGCTCATCCTCCGGCTGGCTGGCGCGAACGGCCCCACCCGCGTGTATGCCGCCGGCAAGGCTGTCGGCGATCTCCTGCCTCCCTGGCTGCCCGCGTACGTCGATCTGGGAGCCCATGCCCAGGCCGGAAAGCCCTTGGTGGTCTGCGTCGAGGTCGAGGCTCCCCGCGCGGGCGGGGAATGGCCCGTGGGCGAAGGCGAGGCGCTGGCCCTGGGACCTGTTCTGCACGAAGCCCCGAAGGTTCTCTCGGTGGCAGGACCCGCCATGCTGGAAGTCCTCGTGCGCACCGATTTCCACACCGAACGAGCCCGCGCCTCGATTCGTTTCGACGCGGCGAAAGGGGCCAAGCTGCCCCTTTCGGTGAAGCTCGCTTCCCCGGATGGCCAGAAGGGCGAGTTCAAGCGGGAAGTGGTCCTTTCCGAGGACGGCGGGTTGGTGGAGTTCGAATTCGAAATCCCCGATCCCAAGGTCTGGAGTCCCGAGCAGCCTGGCCTGTATGGTTTCGAAGTGCTCCTCGAGGGGGGCCAGTCCCTCAAGACCGCGTTCGGATTCTCCGCCCCGTCCTGGACGGAGAAGGGGATCACCTTCAACGAAACCCCGCTGTTCGTCCGCGGCGTGCGTTGGGACGCGGCCGGGAGCGCCGGCTTCCTTTCCCAGGGATCTCCCAAGGCGGAGCTTTCCAGGATCAAGGATGCCGGATTCAACACCGTCTTCCCTTGCTCGGCACCTTTTCCGGAATCCCTGGTCCTGGTGGCCCAGCAATTGGGAATCATGGTCATCCAGAATCTCGGCGTCGGGGCCATGACCGATTCCGATCCGGCCCTGGAGCGTACGGCGCACCACAGTGCCGCCATGATCTCCCGGCAGGAGAACTTCCCGGGAGTGCTGGCCTTCGTCGCCGCCGATCTTCCAGGCTCCCTACTGTCTTCCCGGGATGTGGAATGGCTCAAGGGAGTGCAGGCCGCACGCCAGGAACAGATCCCCAAGGGCTGGCGCAAGGATCCGCTGCGCACCATCCTGTCGCATTTCGGGGGAACTCGACTGGAAGTGGGGCAGGTTCCCACCCAGGATCCCGTTCAGGCGCTTTGCATCGGGGCGCGGGCCCCGTCGTCCGTCGAAGTCCACCGCTTCCGGCTGCCGGCCCCGGTCTCGATCCAGCGGCAGAGCTTCCTTTCCAAGCACCTGCATCCGAGGGACCCCTCCGATCTTTCCGGCCAAGGGCTCGGCGACAGCCTGTTCTGGAAGAAGCTCCACAAGTCGAAGACCGGCGCAGGCAAATTCTTCGCCGCGCGCTTGGGCTGCCCCTCCATCCTCGATCCGGAATCGACCCTCCAGGCCCTGGGCTCAGAAAAGAGCCCTCGCTCGGAGGCCCTGGGGAAGCTGCAACGCCAATTGGGCCAGGAGTTGGCCCAGGCCGGACTCAAGGACATCTGGACGGCCTCCTCCTTCGCCACTTCCTGCCAACAGGTCGCCGCGCTCGCCGTGCTGCGTCAGGCCGACGCCCTGGCGGTCAATCCACGCTGCTGCGGAATCCTGGTCAACCAGTGGAGCGACACCCCCTTGCACGCCTCCGGCCTGGTCGGGTTGGTGGGACAATCCAAGCCCGGGTTCGAGTTGTTCCGCAAGTACCACAAGCCGGTCCGGGTGATCGCCGAGGCGACCGTCCGGACGCCCTACACCATGCAGTCGGCCGCCATTCGCATCCACATGGCCAACGACGGCGCTCCGGGGGAGTACAGCCTCCTCCTGCGTGTGAAGGGGAACAACGGACGCATCTGGCACCAGGAGTCGCTCCCGGCCTTGTCCGAAGGCGGCATTTCGACGGTCGGGAAGTTCGAGTTCCCGGTCGGAGACGAACGAGGATCCTTCACCTTCGACATGCAGTTGTCCCGAACGGGACGCGACGTCTATCGAACCGAGGAAACGTTCTACGTCCCGCCCGCGGTCAATCTCGAATCCGCCTCGCAGGTGTTCCGGTATCTGGGCGATTTTCCCAGCGAGGTGGTGCGGCACGGGAAAACCGATGCCCGAGCCGTGCTGGTGAACCAGGTTTGCACCTTCGATCCCACGCGGTTGCAGGAACTTCTCGACGACGCCGTGACCGGGCTCACCGTGATCTTCGCGGGGATCGATCCCGACGATGCGCGTTTCCTCCAGAAGCACGGTGGTCTCACCTATGCCCTGGAGCTCTTCCCGGCCGCCTCCGCGGGGGGAGAGGGGTTCCACTTCCTGGCCCAGTCCCCTTTGTTCGCTCGGCTACCCGCCGGCATCGTCGCCGGGGAAGTCCACGCGGATCTCCTTCCCGCATGGTCCTTGGCCCGGTTGCCGGGAGCCCAGGTGGCTGCCGGCTTCGCCCAGATCCCGGGGACCTCGACGCAATGGAACTTCTGCGCCGACATCCAGTCGGTCCCGCACGGAAAGGGACGCATCGTGTTCCACCAGTACCGTTTGTGGGACAAGCTGGGATCCTCGGCGCTGGCCGATGCCCTGTTCTCCAATCTCGCAGACCAGGTCCGGGAGCAGGCGTGACACGTTCCGCCGCCGACGCTCCCCATTTCCCGAGGCGCCTCACATGAACCTGGATCCCAAGATCGTCGCCTTCAACGCCTGGCGCAAACGCCGCGCATTGGAGGCCGGACTCCAGAGCCCGGAAGCCCTGCTCGACGAATGGAAGTTCAAACGCATCCTCATCGCCGACCCGAAGGACATCTACGACCTGGAGAACCTCCGTCTTCTGACGGCTCCCCTGTTCGCCCAATACGGGGAAGACCTCCTGCGCCTGGCGCAGGGACGTCCCACGACCGACGAGTTGTCCCCGGCGGCGCGTCGACGCCTCCTCGAGGACGACGGCCCGAGCACGCCACGGGTTCGCGGAGCGGGAACCATCCGACACACCTCGACGCGCCCTTCGCGGACGGTGGTGGAACGGGCGGGCGTGCGTCGCGACGATCCCGTGGTGAAGCTGCACCAGGGGAATGTCTCCTCCGATCGCAAGGTCATCGTCGATTTCCATCCCGCCGAAGCGCACCAGGAGTGGAAGGCCAAGCCCTTTGAATTCGGTTGCCAGACCCTCTCCTTCAAATACTGGGAGACCGAGTTCCTCGAAGCCTGGGGAGCCTTGCTCGACGACCTGGTCTCCGGGGTGGTTTCGCCCGAGTCCGAGGATGAGAAAGCCGTTCTCCAGATCGCCCGGCGCGAGCGCAAGGCGAGCAAGGAATGGGAGATGGCTCTGACGAAATTGGTTCTTCGGCGCACCTACGAAAACTCCTGACCTGAGCGGCTGCGCGGGCGCATACTCCCCTCCAGGCCTCCTCGACGTATGCAGATACGCCTTCGGGGGCCTGTCGAGTCGTCTGCATCCCGCTCGCTCGCTCAGGGCCGGGTGAGGGAGGGGCTGGGGCTTGCGGTCGCTGAAGGCGGTGGTGGGACTCGGGGAGGTCGCGCGGGTTTTGGCGGCGACGCTTCGCTGGCCGCGTTGTTACTCCGCTGGTTGAGGTGCTCGAAACCTGCGGAGGCCAGGGCGTCGGGTAGCGACTGTGCATGCGGTTTGCGGGGTGAGGGAGGTCGTGCGGGTTTTGGCGGCGACGCTTCGCTAGCCGCGTGGGGGCGGACAGGCTTGAGGCGGGTCGCTCCGCTGGTTGCCCTTCGACAGGCTCAGGAACCGGTGTCTCGAAACCTGCGGAGGGCAGGGCGTCGGCTCGCGATCGTGCATGCGGTTGGCGGGGGTGAGGGAGGTCGCGCGGGTTTTGGCGGCGACGCTTCGCTAGCCGCGTGGGGGCGGACAGGCTTGGGGCGGGTCGCTCCGGTGGTTGCCCTTCGACAGGCTCAGGAACCGGTGTCTCGAAACCTGCGGAGGGCAGGGCGTTGGGTCGCGACCGTGCATGCGGTTGGCGGGGTGAGGGAGGTCGCGCGGGTTTTGGCGGCGACGCTTCGCTGGCCGCGTGGGAGCGGACAGGCTCGCGGCGGGTCGCTCCGCTGGTTGCCCTTCGATAGGCTCAGGAACCGGTGTCTCGAAACCTGCGGAGGCCAGGGCGTCGGCTCGCGACCGTGCATGCGGTTGGCCGGGTGAGGGAGGTCGTGCGGGTTTTGGCGGCGAAATGGATGCGGTTGTCCTGAAGGACAGAAAACGGTATACTTACCGTGTGGGACGAGCGGGTGGAGATGTGCTCCGCTGCGCGGATCGGTTTCGGCTGGGGAAATCCTCCAGGGCGGCCGAACGAGGGAATACCTGATGTCGATCGTGTTCGAGTACGAGGAAGCATGCGGCTGGTTCAGGATCGTCGTTGCCGGGAAGGTCGATCTTGCGGAATATCGCGCCGTCTTGGACCGGATGTCGGATGCTTCCCTGTACCCGGAAGGCACCCCGGCGATCTGGGATCTGAGGGGATTCGAATTGTCGGAATTTGACACCGCTCTGGTCCACCAGGTGAAGAATGTCTTCTCCGAGAATGGCTCCCGGAAGGGGGCCAGGATCGCGTTCGTCGTCTCCTCCGAACTTGGATTCGGCATGTTCCGCATGGTCCAATCCATCCTGGGGATCCAGGAGAATTCCCTCGTCTGCTACGACCTGCGGGAAGCGGAGGAATGGATCGAGACGGGACGCGCCTGAACGGGGTCGGAAAGATCCTTCAGACGATGCCGTCCTCGGTGGAGCCGAGCGGGTCGGGGCCGTAGTCGTTCGATCCCCGGGTTCCTCCGCGCAGCAGAGCGGCGAGGAACAGAAATTGGCCGATGAACGGGATCAGGAGAACCAGGAGGGCCCATCCCGGGAGGTTCGAGTCGTGCAACCTACGGATCGCCACGGCCAAGCCGGGGAGGGTCAACACCGCGAAGAGGGCGCCCAGGACCTGGGAAACGTCCAGGCCGTGATCCAGGAAGGCGGCGCACAGGGACGCGACGCCGAGGAGGATCAGGAAGCCGAGGAATTCCGCACGCGTGGAACGACCCTGGAAATCGGTGCAACGCAGCAGAGGGAGGAACAGCCATTTCATGGAGAGGACGCTTTCGGATGCGGTTCAGTCGTGGATGGTCGGTGCGGAAGGCGCCGGCCGGGAAAGCCGCGCACAATCCAAGGTATCTCCCGTGCCCAGGAATTCGTGTTTGGGATCCTCGACGAACACGAATCTGGCGACCAGCCGGCGGAATGGCAGGGGAACGAAGTCGGTGGGTCGGAGGAGGGCCTGATCCAGGCCTGCATCCATTCGGTTCCCCGCACGGGGCGTGTGCTGGAAGCCGAGATGCGATCCGAAAACCTCCCGAGCATCCGTGGTCGAGAGGGTGGTCTCGAAGGTGCCGTCGTCGAAGCAGCGCAGAGCGGCATTCGGCCATCGTTCGGACAGGATCCTCCGGAATTCCAGAACATTTCGCGGCACGGGATTCGTGAATTCGACGGCGATGGTCCATCTGCGCGTGACGGACGGGACGGGATCCATATCTTCGGGAGGACGATCGTCCGCGGATCCCAGGCCCTGCAGGAGGAGGATCAGGAGGGATAGGAGGTGCACGGGAGGAATCCCGCGTTCCATCACGTGGTGAGGTGGGTGACGAACATCGGAGTCTTCCCGCTCCCGACGACGAAACCGAGTTTTTCGTAGAAGGGGACTTCCTCCTCGTAGGCGATCAGCACCTTCCGCGCGAAGCCCTCGTATTCCCCGAGGATGAGCGTCGCCAAATTCTTCCCGATGCCCCTGTCGTGGTAGTCCGGATGGACCAGCAAATAGTGGAAGTAGGCGGTCATGATGCCGTCCGAGAGCGCGTTGACCAGACCGACCAGACGGTCGCCATCCCAGGCGGAGATCACGCGATGGGAATTTTCCATGGCCACGACGAGCTGGTCCGGATATTGTCCGGAAGACCACCCCACGGAGAGGAAGAGGTCCCGCAACTGGTCCTGGTCGAAATGCTTGATCTGCTTGAATTGGATGTCCATGGAATCGAGAATCCTTGATGATGGATGTGGGGTGCTGCGGAGGGTGTGTGGGGGTATTTGGCGTCCGGGGCGAATCCCGATCGTAGCGGGCGTCACCCCATGTCGTAGTCGCGATGCGGAGGAAGCGAGAGATCGATCACCCGCAGAGGTGATGGCTTTCCTCCCTTGCCGAGGGATGCCCCGCCATCGTAGACACGAGGGATCCCCCAATGGCCGTTCCATACCTGGCCATCGTGATTGTGGCCGAAGAGGACCGCATGGATGGTGCAGCCGCAGGTGCGCAGCACCTCTCCCAGTTTTTCGGAATCCTTGAGTTGATGGAATGGCCGTGGATGGAAGGGATGGTGGTGCAGATAGACCACCCGCCATTTCGCCTGACGGACATCGTCGCGTTCCAGCATGCGCTCGAGCCGGATCAGTTGCCGATCTCCCAGTTCACCCTCTGCCCAGAGTCGATCGTACCAGTGCAATTCCTCCGCGGTGGAGTCGAGACCCATGAACGCGATGTCGTTGTGGAAATCGAGCTTGGGGTAGCGGACCGATTCGGTCCCGAAGAAGGTTCGCTTGAACGTGTCGACCAGATTCTCGTTCCCCAGGATGCCATTTCCATAATCGTGGTTTCCCGGCACCACCAGGACCGGGAAACCCTCCGCCTCCAGACGTTCCAACTGAACCTTGACCTGCGTGTGGAGCTCGGAATGGTTTCCATTGTGGACCAGGTCGCCGGTGATCACGATGGCGTAGTCCTTGGCTGGTTTCTTGTGGAAGACCAACCGATCGATGAGTTCCTCGAGGCTTTTGAGGGCGCCATCGTATCCATGGTGCAGGTCGGAAAGGTGAATGATCTTCGACATGACTTTCCTTTGCTGGGAAACAACCCATGGAGATTCGACGCGTCCTCGCCCGGGTCGAATTCCGTTTGGAAGGTTGGATGGGAATGGGCCAGGACCGGGGTCTCCAACGAATGCGATCCATCGCCGGTCACAAGGGGGGGCTTGGCTGGATGCGGATGTTTCGGGAGCATCCAGGTCGAGGTGGAGGGTGCAAAGGGGAAACTCGGGAGGGGGATGTGCGCACACGTGACCAGGTGGCCACGTTCCTTGGAACGTCCGCCTTTCCGAAGAGTAGGAAAGCGGATTCGTTTCGATCGATGGGATCCTCGGGAATGGGGAGGGAGCTGGCACCAGGTGATCCAGTCCACTTCGGACTGCTGAAGCCCGCTCGTTCGGCATCCGAAAACCTCCGCCTCGCGAATTCGGGGAGCGGACGCAACCATGGTTCGTCGAAAGGGACCCAACATCGATGGGGCATGGAGCCACGGGGCATTCTCGGAACCCCGGAATTCGCCAAGCCTCGGACGCGACACCACAATCGTGGGTAGGAATCACGGAGACCCGCACGAGTCGCGATTCCAATCCGGGGAACCTGGCCTCCCTTCCATTTTGTAAAGACCAGCCCTCTCCATCCGCGGGGCTCGGCGAGGGAAGTGGGGGTAGACTCCTTCGAATAGATCCAGTTCGTTCCAACCTTCTCGTGCGTACGCATGCGAGGAGAACGACGTTTCTCGAAAGGTGTCGTCATGGAAAGGTCCTTGCCCCCTCCGTCGGTCCTTCCTCGCTGTGCCGCAGCGATCGCGGTGCTTTCCATGGCTCCCTCCGCGAAATCCCTGATCGATTATTTCCAGCCGATGCCACCCGTGAGTCCCGTGACGTCCAATGCATGGGGGGATCCGGGCTCGAAGCCGAGGGATGTCGACAACGGCATCGAGGACAAGACCAACAAATCCTGGTCGTATTGGGACGGGAAGATCATCCAGGCGAAGGACGGCAAGTTCCACATGCTGCACAGTCGTTGGGCCCAATCGGCCGGACACTGGGGCTGGTTCGGGTCCGTCGCGATCCATTCCGTCAGCGACAACGCGCTCGGTCCCTACGTGGACAAGGGGTTGGCCTATTCCGACCAGAAGGGAAAGGGCCACAACGTGACGGCCATGGCCTTGCGGGACGGCACCTACGCGCTGCTGATCAGCGAGACGCGTCCGGCCAGCATCTACACCGCTTCTTCATTGGATGGCCCTTGGACCTTCAAGGGTGAACTGAAATTCGATGCCAACGGGTTCGACGACGACATGGTGAACTCGAACACCTGTCTGGTCGAGCGCCCCGATGGAAGCTTCGTGGGCATCTCCCGTCACGGTCAGATCTTCCTCAGCACCAGTGGGATACTCGGTCCGTACAAGCTGCAAAGCAACAGCATCTATCCGAATCTGCCGGGATTCAACAATGCCTTCGCCGAAGACCCGGTGATGTGGAGAAGCGGAGGCAAATACCACGTCACCGTGAACTGGTGGGCGGAACGGAAGGCCCATCATCTCATGTCCGACGATGGAATCCACGGGTGGAAGGACATGGGCCTGGCCTACGATCCGGACAGCGATTTTCTTCGCTACACCACCGGCGGGGTGAACCACTGGAACAAGATCGAGCGGCCCAACGTGGTTCTGGACGAGGAGGGTCACGTTTCCCACTTCACCTTCGCAGTCGTGGATGCTCCCAAGGACGACGATCTGGCCAACGACAACCACAACAGCAAGGTGATCGTGGTGCCCTTCAACGGAAAGGCTTTCGATCGTGATTTCGGGGTTCCCGAGGAACCGAGTCCGGTTCCCGGCAAGGTGGAAGCCGAATCCTACATCGCCATGTCCGGCCTGGAGACCGAGCCCGACGAGGGAGGCGGGACCAATCTCGGGTTCGTGAACGATGGAGACTGGGCCGAATACAAGGTGGATGTCGCTGAAACCGGTCGTTACCTCCTTCGTGCGAGGTTGGCCACTGCCGCCGCGGAGGATGCGCTCATCACCTTCAAGTCCGCCTCGGGGGGCATCCTGGGGCGGCTCGATGTGCGCGCTTCCAGCTCCGACGGATGGCATGACTGGTATCTCGACTCCACCAGAGTGGAGCTGGCCAAGGGCGTGCAAACCGTGCGGTTGGAATTCACGGGGGGAAGCGAATACCTGTTGAACCTCGACTGGCTGGAGTTCACTGCCGAGATTCCAGTGGTCGGGACGCGACGTCCGGACAAAGGGAGCGGGTGGGGGCTCCAGGTCCGGCGGTCTTCGTCGGGGGCTTCTTCTTCCCTGGATGTCCGAGCGCCCTCGGAAAGTTCCTGGAACCTTCAGGTTTTCGATTTGCAGGGACGGGTTGCGGCCCACTCCCAGGGGCGAGGAACGGGATCGACAGGAGTGCTCCTCGGTCGAGGCGTGTACACGGTCCTCCTCGAAAGCGCGGGAGCCCCCGTCCAGCAGCAGCGCATCTCGATCATGCCGTGAAGCCTTCGGATAGGTCCTCGAATTCCTGACGGGCTTCTTGCGTTCTTCCGAGGGGACTCTGACCGGGCGCAGACCTCCAGCCCGAATCCCCGCCGCATCCCTGGGCCGTTTGCTGGAGGGCCGGTGGAGACCCCTCCGATGGAGGGGTCAGGGGACGACGATTTGAACGGTATTGTTGTTGATTCCGTAATTTCTCGCCCCGCTTCGATACTCGACTCCATCGATCTTGAAGACCATGTCCACGTTGTAGGTCAGGGTGTCTCCGGAGGCGTGGGGTGTGGTATCGCGCCAGGTTGTGATCCCCGGGGGTGTCCGGGCGACCTGCTGGAGGGAAGCCGAGCCTTCGGCCACCGATACCAGGTAGTCGGTTTCCAGTCCGCTGGGTGTCGGATGCCAGGTCAATTCGACCATCCCTCGATCGACGGTGGCGACGAGATCGATGTCCTGGTACTCCCAACTCCCCAACGAGACGAAGACGCGATAGGTGTGGAATTTCCGGGATTCCTTTCCGGAATCTCCGACCGAGGAGACCGCGTAGAAATAGCCGAGCCAGTCGAATGTGGTCTGGTCGGTGAAGGTCGTGTCTGCGGGTGATCCGATCCAATGCCAGGTATCCAGCAGATCCCAGGCACTCATCCGATAGAGGCGGTAGCTCTTCGCTCCCTGGACCCTGTTCCATCGGAGTCCGATCCCGTTGTGCACGGAGGTGTCCTTTTCGATTCTCGACGGGGGGTTCGGCAGACCGGACTGTCCCTGGGTGGAGGCTCGTACAGGTTCCCCGACTGCGGAAGGGTGTCCATCCGAGGTGAAAGCCGTGACCCGATACCATCGATCCGGGAGACCGTCGGGCAGGGAGTCGGCGAACTCCGTGGAGGTGAGCGTGTCGAGGGACGCGAACGTCCCCCAGCCGGAATCCGCAGAGGCCCACACGACGTATTTTGTCGCCTCCATTCGGGGGGGGGCGTCCTGGAGGGTGTCCCATCGCAACAGGATCCGTCTTGCGGTGTCGAGGTCGACCTTCAGGCCGGAGATCGGCGCGTACAAGGTCCGGACGGTGATGGTGTCGCTGGGGAACGTCCTCTGCCCTTCCACAAGGGCATCCACCCAGATCCGGTGCTTGGAGTTCGGTTCCATCCAGCCGAATTTCCCCCAGCGGAGGCTGTCCGGGGAATCCATTTCGAATTCGATCCCGTCCGCATGGAGGGTGTAGCTCGAGGCCTTCGCAACAGGATTCCAGGATACGGAACACCCGTTGAAGGAAACCTCCCCCGAACGCACTCCCTGGGGCCCGGGTGGGGGGATGCGCCGCTGGAACACGTCGCTTCGTCGACTTTCGATCCCCTGGTCCATGGTTGCAGTGAGCGCATACCAGTAGACCCGCCCCTTTTCGACCGCGCTGTCCCAGAACGGAGGGGTCGCCGCCGCGGCAAGGAGCGTCCAGTGGGTGGTGTCGTCGGCCGAGCGGTAGACCTTCACGATTTGGTCGGGAGCGGCCGACCAATCCATCGACATGTCTCCGTACTCCCCTCCCGTGATGGTGAGCGAGAGCGGGAAATCGCCAGGAGTGGAATCCACCGGTTCGACTCCGTTGGTCCATCCCGAATCGGGGGAGCTGAACGGACTCCGTCCCTTGCGATTGTATCCCACCACCCGGTAGACATACCGGATTCCATGGCCAACGGTGGAGTCCCTCCACATGGTGCCTGCATAGCCGGGTTCGTCCGTTCCCCGTTCCCAGACCTTGGAAAACCGGGTGGAGTCGTGCGGGGCATCGGTTCCCTCTGCCCGGAAAACGGCATATCGATCGGTCTCCGAAGGGGGGGGCGGGGCGCTCCACCGCACCTCCACGAAGTCGGGAAACTCTCCCTTGGAGGCGATCACGTCCGTGGGAGCATCGGGGGTCCGGTTCGTGGGCGAGGACGCGGAGGGGTTGGAGGAGGGTGCGTCGGAAGACCCATCGCAACCGATCAGGATCCCGAGGAGAAGGATGGAAACTGTTCGGGCAGTGCGCATCGGGAGGTTCTCCTTCGTCGGTTCCGGAATCACGGATTCTACCATAAATTGGGGCGAGAAGGAGCGGTGATGCCCCCTTTGGGGTGGTGAAAACCCGTCACCAACATGTGGGAGAAACGGGACGCGAATCGGATGTGCCCGCTTTAGACTGGTATCTGCTCACCCTTCGGGCCAGAGGGAGGTTTTCACTCGCCTCCCCCGTCAAATGGCGCTCGAAGCCGCTTCCGCAGGGTGGGTTTCCGAGAAAGGTTCCTTCATGTCCGCGTTCACTTCCCACAAGGCCATTCTTCCCTTCCTGCTGGCCAGCGCAGGAATTGCCGGCCCCATCACCACCGTGCCTTGGAATGGTCATACGGGAGCGGTGAGTTTCACCTACGACGACGCGCGAAACAGCCAGATTCCCAACCTCCTGCCTCAACTGGACGGGCTAGGGATCAAGGCCACCTTCTTCATCACCAACATGTACAGCTTCCCCTCCAAGAGCAGCGAATGGATCGAGGTCGCGAAGAAGGGGCATGAACTCGCGAACCACACCTCGAACCACAACACCCCCACGTCCGATAACGTGCGGACCATGGCCACCACCTTGCGGGGGTTGAATCCTGTCGTGGAGGCCCTGACGCTCGCCTACCCCAATTGCACGGTAAGTGGGACCAGCGCGGTGGAAGCCGAGAATTTCATGGCCCGTGGATGCGGACAAACCACGTACGCCTGGAACAAGCAGCCTTCCGATTGGATGAACATCCAGGGGCTGATCCTCGGTCCCTCCAGCGCGGGGAACGGTGTCACCATGATGAACACCGCCAAGAACAACAATGCCTGGGTGACCACCATCGTCCATGACGTGGCCAACTCGCCCGACCAGTACAGCCTGACGCCCGCCGACAACAAGAAGATGCTCGACCAGGCGGTGGCGAACAAATTGTGGATCGCCACGTATCAGGACGTCGGGGCCTACTACCGGGCTCATTTCACCATGGACAACGTGAACGCCTCCGCGGGCAACGGACCCTGGGACCTGAAGTGGACCTCTCCGCATCCCAAGATGCCCCGCAAGGTGCTGCTCAAGGTGAAGCTCGACGCCAACACCTTCGGTGCGGCCAACTCCATCAAGGTGATGCAAAACAACCAGGAGATCACTCCCGAATCCGACGGTTCCTACACCATCGATTTCATGCTCTTGGGCATGAAGGTCACCAAGGTCCCCGTCGGTGTGGCACGGGAACGTTCCCGCCTGGAGGGATTCCAGGTGCGGCGGGACGGACGCGGCTTCGACGTCGAGGGGCCGGATGCCGCTCGGATCGACGCTTGGACCCTCTCGGGCAAGCACCTCGGGGCCACCGACCTCTCCGAGGGTGGGAAGGCTCGATTGGATGTCGAGGCGTCCTCCAGCGTCCTGCTGGTCGCCACCCGTGCCGGCGGCGCACGTTCCAGCCAGGTGGTCGGACCCGTCCACTGATCGCATCGTCGGGCGCAAGAAGGTAATCCGGGCGCGCCTTGTGGTCTGACGGGGGGAATCCCTCTCGAACTGGCCGCTTCTGGGATCGTTCGGAGTCCATCTTCCCGCACGGGTGAGGTGCTTCACTCCTGAATTCCAGGTATGCTCCATCGCTCCCTGAGAGGAAGAGGCCGGAGCATCGGACGTTCGATGAAGAGGACGCCGCCATGGCCTTCGCAGGTCATCGAGACCCTGGTTTGCACATCCCCAGGTGCATAATCCAAAGCCTATTGCACCTTCCCGGTCGCCTGGAGGAATGGTATGGCGCGGTGATTCCTCGGCATGAATCCTCCTGCTCCGGGAAGCCGGGGTGAAGGTAGCGCAGACAGAGGTTTCTCCGGCCCCCCTGTTCCGGGTGGGTACGAGGAGGCGTCCTAGAATTCGAGGAACCCGATGCCTCCTGCAAGTTCGAACACCGTTTTCAGGAGATGGCCTGCCTGGAAGCATTGTGCTGTGGGGGGATCGCGGCGAAGGGAATCCCGGGCAATGATGGCAACCGTGGTTTCTCGAAGCGACTTGAGAATGTCATCGATGCATGATACGTTTCATGCCCCTCCGTCATTCTCTGATTCGCTCGACTGGTTGCCTAGGAGTCGAGCAAAGTGATGAACCACTTCCTAGCCTACCCCGAGGTTGAGATGTTCTCGTCCCCCCCCCAAGCGCTCGCATCTTCTCTTGCCTGGATTCGAGCGAAATGCTCGCATTCTTCTAGTGGGTTGCTGATTGCGTTGATTCTTATAGTCGCCGGTTCTTCTTGGGGTAGAGTGTATCCATTTCCAGACCAGGTCACTATGGTCGATTGGAATCGAACGGGTCAAATTGCAGGTCCAGGTGCCGATCCTGAAATTGTCAATACCTGTCAGGCACCGATCAGCATCGAGCTCGATCGCGAACATTTCACCGCTGGGGTGGCAAGGGAGACGCTCACGGGGGACGATGCAGGAGCGTGCTTTATTTGGAAGGGAGGAGATGTCCAGTGGTTCAGGATTTACGCCAAGCTCTTGTTCACCGTGACTTGTGGGAGCGGGGCGAAGTTCCAGGGGTTCGCCTATCGCGATCTCGGCAATGGCGATGGCGTCGGTGATGAAGGAGGTTGTTTACAGGAGAGGGAACCAACCTGGGAGACGCAGCATGTGACCTTGGAGGACGATGGGACGATTCGTGGGATATTTTTCAACTATGACGATGGCCGTCGGGAGACGATCCGTCAATTCGACTTGCAATCCCTGGCGCGTCACCCCGAAATCTTGAACCACACATTCCCCTTGTTGCCATTCCCCGGGGGCGCTCGTGTCCTGCCCGATCCGGTCCTTTTCGTCCATGGTCTCGGGGAGCGTTTTGACACGGCGTGGGGTGTCGTGGAAGGCGAAAGAGCCTGTACACCTACGGATGTTGCGATCCTACCCACCCGTTCTCCATCGATGAATCCTGACCTGCAGACTTGGTTTCCAAATCAGAAATCACTGGGGATCACGGGGGAATTTGCATTTTCGGGCATCTGCGCCGAAGATGGACTGCCGCGGCAATGGAGGTCGGCAGCGCAGGAAATCGTGTATTGGGATGTGGTCTCGCCCTTTCCGCTCGAGGCTCCTCAGGCTTGGACCGACCTTTGGCAGAACACCCCACCATCCTTGCAGAGCTGGAGCTTGGAGGGAAATGACCTGGTTGGCGTTGTGGAAACGTGGATTCCGGAGAGCGAGCTAGACCGAGACCTGACAGGACTTGCCTGGGAAAGCATCACGGTCCGACCAGGGACGCGCACCACAGTCACCTCCGAGGATGTCTCGATCGCCATGGTCCGAGCGCATCTTGCCTTTCGCAAGCCCTGGCAGGATGTGAATTGGAGGCATGCAGGAGCGGTGCCGGAGGCTTCGTTGGCACCTCTGGCCTCGATTGATACACGGGTAGATCGGCCCTATCTCAGCGCCACCGCACCCGACATCATATCGCGGATCCAACGATTGAAGATGGGGGCGGACATCAATCAGAATGGATTGTACTTCTTCAACGGGTTTCGTCCGACTTCAACCGGAGGAGAATCCCAACCGCTTCCATGGTGGAACAACGCAGGCCCCCAGTTCCCAGGAGCCCCGGGCGAAAGCTGGACCCTGTACGAGGCGTTGGAACAAGCACTCACGCGCCACTTTGGTGAGGCGTGGAGGAACGACCCTTCCCTGCAGATCGATCTGGTCGCGCACAGCCAGGGGGGGATTACGATCCGAGAAATGCTGGCGAACGCATCGGGAACCAACCCGAACACGGGTCTGGCGATGCCTGTTGGTGTCACCAATGCCGCCAATCACATCCGGCGGGTCGTGACGGTCAATTCGCCCCATTTCGGGTCGGTGATGCCGACGGATCGAGCCTCCATTCCAAGCGACTTCAACAGCTCGGTAGGTCGCATGATTGATGATTGGGAGAACTTCGACAGGGAGCTGTTGGACGCGACGGTCGACTTGACGTTCCTCGGGGCGCTGGGTGCATCGATCGGGCAGATGTACTACTGGAAATCTTCCTTCTTGAAAATCGGGTACGACGCTTTCATCGAAAACCCGATTGAGCAAGGGGACTACGAAGCTATGAGATTCGGCGTTCAATCAGCCCCGGTTTGGGGTGCCATGGCTTTCACGGCAGATGCTTTGGAGGCGATCAGCCGTTTACCCGCCGACATTCGCCTGCGCACCACGGGAAACTGGCTTTGGCCCCAGAGCACCTTGGCCACCTGGGAGTACCCGTGGGGCTCGGAGAAGATCGATCGCTTTGATCACGACTTCAATATGGGGTATTCCTTTATTGATCGGAGCCGGAGGGCGGGTGCGCACCTGGCGATCAATAGTGAAGAAATCCGTACGTTATTGGAAAACTATCCAACCCTCCCTGATGGACGCGAATTGGATTTCCTTCCGCTCTACAGCACCACTGAAGGCATGGGGGACCTGATCCGCGATCTTGCCGTCAAGAATCTGGGCGACTACTGCGATCTCTCCCAGGATCTTCGCAATGCGGCTTGTTATGGAGGGTTTGAGGCGTTGCGATTGAACGGAGTATCCATGCACTATTTCCTGGATCGTGTGGATGCCGATCTTCCCTTGGGAGGATTCCTCGACGACTTCACGAATGGTTGGTTGGCCAAATCCGATATGCTGGTGCAAGAGGAGAGCCAGCGGGCAACTCGAGAAGGAACGACCTGGAAGTCGAATCTGCATCCTGGCAAGTTCCAAGAGCCTCGCACCTACGAGGTGCGCCGATTCCTGACCGGAGGGAAGATGCCCGATGCCATGGCTCCTCACGGCCCCATCTCCTCGATCTTCGAGAAGTCCTTCGCCGGACTGCGCCTGTCGGCGAACATCGATCTCGTGGGGGCCCCTTGGCTGGGGCACGATATCTATTGCGCTTTGGCTCCCGAGTGTCAGGATCTCCTGTCCAGCGCGACCGGGCACGTGGTCCGTCTCTCGTGGGAATCCGAAGTGAAGCCTGCCGCGACCTTGCCGGCGGGCCCTTTGGATGGACTCGTGCTGGAAGCAGCCGGTGTGACCGCCACGGGAGATTTTCGGTATGGTGTGATGCCTGTGGAGCCGGAGCCATTGGCCATGGCCATCGTTGCCGAAGGTGCCACGACTCCAGCCTTGGTCGTGTCCTGGTCGGACGAGGGGGGCGTCGCCATCCAAAGTGGGGCGCAGATCCAGACCCTGATCCCGCCGGGGTTCGTGGCGGTTCCGCGCCTGGAGCGCCAGGGCGATGTGGTCACTGTACGTGCGAGGTCATGGTCGGGCCGGGAGTACGTGAAGACCTATTCCCTGCCATTGCTGGGGGCCTCCCCGGAGGTCCAGGTGTTGCGGGTGGCGGGTAGTTCCAGCAAACCACTTCTGGTTGGAGAAGGATCCATCCCGCAGAAGTACCTCGATCCTCGCCCTGACCTGCAAGCCGAAGCCTGGCTGCGCGAAGCTCGCGGGACCGAAACGGCTTGGAGTCGGCCTCGTATCGCGGTGCAGAACACGGGTCGGTCTCCACTTCACGGGCTGACCTTCAAATATTTGTTCCGTGCCGACCCGAACCATCCTCCCGTCCTGGATGCCACCGTACCCGAATTGTGGCGCATCGAAAACCGGGCGGGGGACGTTTACGAACTGGTCTTCTCCGATCCCCAAGTGGAACTCGCCCCGGGGGAGCTGTGGCCCTTGGGGGATGCTGCCCGCGTGGGATTGCACATGACGAACTGGGCTCCATGGGATGCCTACAAGGACCCCTCGAACGATCGCAACTACGGGCAACCCAGGCCCAACGAGTGGATCCAGGTTTGGGACGGTTCAGGCCATCTGCTGTGGGGGCGTGATCCGGAAATTGCCGACCCGGATCGCCCCGTGGTGCGCAAGGTGTTCGTGGCATCGCGCGAAGCGGCCGTGGGCGAGTCCAACATGACCAAACCCGAGATCGAAATCCGCAACGACGGCAACATCCCACTCCAGGATCTCCAGGCGACTTGGTGGTTGCGGCTTCCGGTGGACGCACAACCGATCCTCGAGGACTGGTACACACCCACGGCGGATGTCAGGTTGGAGCCGTTTCCCAATGGCTTGTGGGCGATCCGCATGCGGATCCACGACTGGATCCAGCCGGGGCAAAAATTGTCGGTGGGATCGTTCGGAGTCCATCTTCCCCTCGGGGCTCCGTGGAATCGGGCTCTTTCTCCGTCTCGCGAGGGCGTCGATGGTCGCTGGGTTCCCAACCCCTGGATCGAGGTTCGTGATGCCCAAGGAAATGTACTGTGGGGCAATGTTCGCGACCTGGGTGCCGATTTGCCACCGGACGATGACGATGACGACGACGATGAACCGGGGCATCCTCTCGATCTGCCGGTGGAATGGCGTGACGAGGCTCCGTGGGAAACCAACCTCGTGAAGCCTCGAGTGCGAGTCACCAATCCGGGAACGACGACCGTGCGAGGGTTTGCCTTGGAATTCCCGGTCGTTCCGGAACGGAATCTGGTTCCGGTCATGGTTCTGGATCCGCATTGGGCCCCTGGCTGCCACGGGCGAGTCGAGACAAGACCTACGGAAACAGTGGGGATTCTGGAGTGCCCAGAGGCGTCGCTGGAGCCAGGGACCGTGTGGCCGCATCCCGATGGAGCGGTCTTCTCGTTGCACTATTCCGATTGGTCGGTTTGGGATCGGAGCAATGATCCCGCCTTTGAGGGCTTGGGTTCCACGTTCACTCCCGCTCCCGGTGTGCGCATTCTTGGTCCGGGGACTCCATGATGCGGTTTTCCCTTTTGGTCGGAATCCTCCTCGCATCGTGTAGCGGGGATCCGGTGAAGACGGTCCCCACCGGCCCGCAGGGAGCGTGGCGTCCTGCCAGTGCGGAAGCGCCCGGGCAGGGCGAGACGGATGCCTTCTGGAGGCGGGTCACGGTTTCGGGCAAACGCTTGCTCGCAATGACTGGTTTGGGTGAGATCTGGCGGAGTCAAGCGTATTCTTCCGGGTGGGTCAAGATGGCTTGGCCGTACGTTGGGACTCCGTATTCCTGGTATGCCGAAGAGGATACCCTTTGGGTAGGCACTGAAAAGCCTGGACGCTTGTATCGATGCGCGGTATCGAATTGGAGTTGCCTCGATCTCGGCTTGCCGATCGCAGACTCCTTGATGGTCGATCACATTGCTCGTCTACACGGGCGTCTAACCACGTTCAGTACGGCGTATCGGATTCGAAGACTTTGGTCTGCTAAAGCGGAAGGTTGGGATTCCATTCTTTCAACAGAGTTTCCATTGGATGCCCCATTTCATTCCCTCGTGGTTGGCGATACCCTGTGGGCTGCAACCTGGGAAAGCGGATTGTGGTACCGCACGACGTCGGATTCCGTCTGGAAACGCCAGGCGGCACCTAGGAGGATCGCACTCGGATTGACTGACTCGGTGACTCATCCCAGAGGGCTTGCTTGGCACAACGGTGCTTTGTGGGTCGCGGACTGGGGGGGTGTCGTCACCAGGATGTTGGGGGGGCGCTCCCCGTACGAAGCGGTCGACAACTGCGTATGGAGTTCCATCCAAAGTACGTCCTGTCGCTTGGGGCCGATCAACATCTTCTCTCTTCTCTCGTATCGGGGGCGGTTGTATTCCGCCGGATTCTTCGGAGCCTCCCCACACGTCCTGGACGAGGCGCACGGCTTCTGGATTCCCACGGAGATTGCGGGCTGGTGCTGGGACAACGACAACGTATGCGGAGGCAAGCGCACCTGGGATATGGTGGGCTTGGGCGACACCCTCTACACGGCCAGTTCGCGATTCATCATGAAAATTCCACTTTCGCAGGTGCCGGTCTTCAGCGAATCCCTGATGGACCGCTTCCACTGGCCCCGCGACACCTCGTTCCGCGACAGCCTCTTCCGCCGCAACAACCCGCTGCGGCCATGACGACGACGATGAACCGGGGCATCCTCTCGATCTGCCGGTGGAATGGCGTGACGAGGCTCCGTGGGAAACCAACCTCGTGAAGCCTCGAGTGCGAGTCACCAATCCGGGAACGACGACCGTGCGAGGGTTTGCCTTGGAATTCCCGGTCGTTCCGGAACGGAATCTGGTTCCGGTCATGGTTCTGGATCCGCATTGGGCCCCTGGCTGCCACGGGCGAGTCGAGACAAGACCTACGGAAACAGTGGGGATTCTGGAGTGCCCAGAGGCGTCGCTGGAGCCAGGGACCGTGTGGCCGCATCCCGATGGGGCGGTCTTCTCGTTGCACTATTCAGACTGGTCCGCATGGGATCGGAGCAATGATCCCGCCTTCGCGGGCTTGGGTTCCACGTTCACTCCCGCTCCCGGGGTGCGCGTTCTTGGTCCAGGGACTCCTTGATGCGGTTTTCCCTTTTGGTCGGAATCCTCCTCGCATCGTGTAGCGGGGATCCGGTGAAGACTGTCCCCTCAGGCCCGCAGGGAGCGTGGCGTCCTGCCAGTGCGGAAGCGCCCGGGCAGGGCGAGACGGATGCCTTCTGGAGGCGGGTCACTGTTTCTGGCAAACGCTTGCTCGCAATGACTGGTTTGGGTGAGATCTGGCGGAGTCAAGCGTATTCTTCCGGGTGGGTCAAGATGGCTTGGCCGTACGTTGGGACTCCGTATTCCTGGTATGCCGAAGAGGATACCCTTTGGGTAGGCACTGAAAAGCCTGGACGCTTGTATCGATGCGCGGTATCTCAATGGCTGTGTGAGGATTTGCAACTGCCAGCTCATGACTCCTTTCATGTTTTCAATATCCAGCGTTTTAACAAGAGTCTGGCTGTGTTTACTTACGCGTATCGATCGCCGAAAGCATGGCTGATCAACGAAGGCAAGATTCATTCGTGGGACTCGTTGATACCTGATGACACCCCATTCCATTCCCTCGTGGTTGGCGATACCCTGTGGGCTGCAACCTGGGAAAGCGGATTGTGGTACCGCACGACGTCGGATTCCGTCTGGAAACGGCAGGCGGCAGCTCGCTGGATCGGAGGGAATCTCAACGATTCCCTCAAGAACCCAAGGGGGCTTGCCTGGCACAACGGTGCCTTGTGGGTCGCAGACTGGGCCAGTACGGTGACCCGGATGCCCAGCGGTCGCGCTCCCTACGATGCGGTCGACAACTGTATCTGGGATTCCATCCAGAGTACATCCTGTCGGCGAGGACCAGTGAACATCTTCTCTCTTCTCTCGTATCGGGGGCGTTTGTTCTCCGGTGGGTTCTTCGGAGCCTCCCCACACGTCCTGGACGAGGCGCACGGCTTCTGGATTCCCACGGAGATTGCGGGCTGGTGCTGGGACAACGACAACGTATGCGGAGGCAAGCGCACCTGGGATATGGTGGGCTTGGGCGACACCCTCTACACGGCCAGTTCGCGATTCATCATGAAAATTCCACTTTCGCAGGTGCCGGTCTTCAGCGAATCCCTGATGGACCGCTTCCACTGGCCCCGCGACACCTCGTTCCGCGACAGCCTCTTCCGCCGCAACAACCCGCTGCGGCCGTGAGGACCGGCACTCGCATCGCGAGGGACCTGCCCCGTCCCACGGCGCAGGAATCACACTCCTTCCCGACCTGGTTGAGGTTTCGGGGGCGAACATTCGGGGACAGGCTCGGGGCAGGCTTCCGGGGATCGAGATCCCCGTAGGCTTCAGAGCGTCTTCTTGATCGCCAGGAGTTCTTCGCGACGCTCGGGGGTGGTCTTGGGATAGTCCAATCCCATGGAGCGCAGGGCGTTGAGGACGATCTCCGAAATGATCAGGCGAGCGTTCTCCTTGTCGTCGGCGGGGACCACGTACCAGGGGGAATCCTTGGTGCTGGTCGCCTCGAGGCATGCGGCGAAGGCGTGCGCGTACTCGTCCCAGTGCTTGCGTTCGCTCGCGTCGGCCGAACTGAATTTCCAGTTCTTGTCCGGGTCGTCGATCCGCTCCAGGAAACGGCGTTTCTGTTCGTCCTTCGAAAGGTGCAGGTAGAACTTGATGATGCGGGTGCCGTTGCAATGCAGATGCCGTTCGAGGTCGTTGATGGAACGGTATCGTTCCTTCCACAACCCCTTGCCCCGCGCGGATCCTTCCGGTCGGCCCGTGGAATCGAGGATCTCGGGGTGCACGCGAACGACCAGGACGTCCTCGTAGTAGGATCGGTTGAAGATCCCGATCATGCCCCTCGGGGGGAGTCGCTTGGTGGTGCGCCACAGGAAGTCGTGCTGCTTCTCCTCGGCGCTGGGTTGCTTGAAACTCGACACCTGGCAGCCTTGTGGGTTGATTCCGGTGAGGACATGCCGGATGGCGCCATCCTTGCCCGCCGCATCCATCCCCTGGAAGATCAGGAGCAAGGCTTGCCGGTCGGAGGCGTACATCAACCTCTGGAGATCGCTCAGCTCCTCCACCTGCTCCTCCAGGAGCTCTTCGTAGTGCTTCTTGGACTTGTAGACGGGCTTGACTTCCGTGGGCCAACGTGCGAGGTCGACCTTCTTCCCTGGCGGAACGCGAAACTCCTTGGTGTCGATTTTCATGCGATGGCTTTCCGATCTTGGAGATGGGGGAATTGCAGGGGGAGGAATGGAGGGAATCCCATTCGGGGACGGCGAGCATCCTGCGTGGCCGGAAGCACCGATTCCCGAATTGGATGGTCCGAGTGGACCTGGACAGTTCAGAAGGTAGGCCCCCCCTCTCTCATGGTGGGATATTTCAACTCCGGGAGGAGTTCCTTCCTCATGCGAGTGGTGTCCCCATAGTAGGAGACCCTTCCGATCTTCACGAAATCCCTGGTGAGCGGGCTCCTGGTCCCGAGGAGGGAGGAGGCGAGTTCGCACACCGACGCCGCGGTGTGGATCATCCACAACGGCATGGTCCAGGGACGCGGAACCTCCCACATCTCGCAGGCGAATTCCAGGTATTCCTGCAGGGTCTGGACGCCGTCGTCGCCGATGTTGTAGACCCCTCGGGCGGACTCCGTTGCGGCGACGTTCTTCACGACGTCCAGGAAATCCTGTTTGGAGATCAGATGGATGCCGGTGGGCTTCTTCCAGACTCCCAGGATACGGTGGCGGGCGAACCAACGCGCCGCATCGGGCATCAGGATGCCTCTGCCATAGACCATCCCCACGCGCAGGATCACCCCGTCGGGGTACGCATCGACCAGCAACCTTTCCTCCTCCAGGCGCGTGGCGGCGTGGACGGAAATGGGATGCCGATCCATCCGGTCGGTGGAGGGGTGCTCCGGATCGGTTTCTCCTTCCACATGGGGGAAGCTGACGAGCGTGATGCGTTTCACTCCGACTTTCTTGGCGACTTCCACCAGATTCCGGAAATACCGGACATTGGTCGTGGGCAGGAAGGATTCCGGTTTGGCCTGGAAGAGCACTCCCGCGTAGTGGATGATCTCGTCCACCCCGGTGAGTGCCTCGAACAAGGTTTCCTTCCGATCCAAGTCGCAGGTGTGGATGGCAACGCGGTCTGGATCCGAGATTGGAAATGGATACGGCTTCTTGTGGATCATCAAACGGAGGGTGAACTCGGAATGTTCCTCGAGATGCTTCGCGGTGAGGCTCCCGAGATTCCCGGCGGCACCCGTGATGCAAATGGTCTTCATCGGAGCTGGGCTTTCGTCTGAGGGGGGAGACGGTGGGGTTCGTCGCCATCGTCGACTGTGGTGTCAATTTCCGGTATGGAGGTCGTTCGGCGCATCGATCCAGTCCCCGTCGCGGAAGACCGTCCGGTCCCCCAGGACGATGGATTTCGCGTCGATGAAGATGTCGACGTGGTGGCGCCCGTCCTTCCTGCGGAATCCCGGCTTGGGATAGATCTGATGCTTGGCGCCCAGGGAGAAATGCAGGCCGTTCATCCGTTCGAAAGTTCCCACATCGGGAACGGAGCGGGTCGGGCTGAATGCCTTGTTGAGACCGAAGCCCCATTCCCGGAGCCAGACGGTGCCCCCTTCGTCGTGGCGAATCTGCTCGAGGATTTCCTCGAATTCCCGTGGAGCGTCTTCCGATCGGACCACCTGGCCTTTGGCGATGGTCAGGAGAATGGGGCGCTCGGGCATCACCATGGTGAAATTCCTGTCGGCGTACGCGAAGACCACCATCTGGCCTTCCACGGATTCGAGGTTCTTCGCTTCGGTGAAAACCTCCCCGATGGGGAACTGACCTCCGACGTTCTTGGTGGCGGAATAATCGCCGACATTCAGGCTGGCCGGCTCGAAAGGTCCGTTGCACACCAAGGTGCTTCCATTCCCCGAAACGACGGTTCCGCTCTTCGCGGCGGCGACCGCCAGCTTCAACCGGTTTCCCAGCGGCCTTAGACGGGAGGGGTCGTAGGCCAGTGATTCGAGGTAGAGGGGGATGGAGGGGCCGGTCATGCGCGCCAGATGGGGATGCTCCACCACCTTGAGGCCGCGCCGGAACAATTCCACCCGGATGCGGAACGTGCTCAATCGGAAACTGGTGGATTGGATGAGGATCACCAGATCGCCGCGAGCCATTCGGTCGAAGGCGGAGAAGACCTCCTCGGGGGGAACCTCGTCGAAGCAAAGGGAGCGGGCTGCGGGGCAGACCTCCAGGTAGAGGCGGGTCAGGATGCGACTGAGAGGGGAACCGGTGTCGAAGACGACGAGGATTTCCTGGGAAGGTTCCCATGCGATGGCCAGAGTGAGCGTGTCGCCGAGATTCCGGATTCCCATGTCGTGGATGGGCGGAGGAAGTTCGATGTCTGGGGGGAAAAGCATCGGAAGGATGTTCCTGGTCTGGGACGTCGCTGGTCGCGAAGGGTTGGGATGCTTCGGGGAGTCCTCTCGCGGGATCACCGGCATCCTGCCTGTAAAAGTGGATCCGTTTCGCGAGATACGGTTCACTTCGGTGGATCGACCGATGCCGGGGTTCGGAAGGGAGCGATCCCTCCGAAGAGGTCTCCGCTCACGACAACCCCTGGATCTTCAGGCTCCGGGCGCGGAGGATGTTCCGGATCAGCATGTAGACCGCGTGGGGAAGCATGATGAAGGTCATGCCGGAATTGGGAACCATGTAGCAGCCCAGCCCAACGACGAGGAGGTACGAAAGCGTGAAGCTCAGAGGGAGAGGGCGCTTCTGGATCTCGATCGAGTGCACGAGCAGTCCGATCGGGATCAGGAGCAATCCGAAATAGAAGAACCAGAACGCGGCGAACAGATCGGATCTCGATACGCCCTCCACCAAGGGGAGATCGTCCAGGCCGTTGCTGATCTTGAAGAAGTTGGTTTTCGCGAATTCGGCGAACTGGTTCTGGAAACCGTCGGAGGAGAGTGCGAATTGATTGTGCATCCCTCCGATGACGATGAGCAGGACTCCATTGGTGACCTTGGAAGTGAGCCTGGAAACCTTGCGGAAGAAATTCTCGGCCATGGTTGCTCCGGATGCGCTGCGGGGGGGTGTCTGCCTGCCGGAAGGGGACGTTTGGCGTCTGCCCGATGCGGAGGAGGCTTCCCGCCGAAGATACAACCCTGCTTCGAGCTCCGTACCGCGACCGGCTCGAACTCTCGACGGGTCGGGGGAACTCGAACCCTCCGTGGAATTTGTAGCTTCCCCGCCTTCCGCAGACTTCAGAGCGGTTCTCTGTGCCCGATGGGTATCCTCACAGTCGATGTGAACATGCCGGGTGGACCAATTTGACATAATCTGTCAATCATTTCGTTTTTCGGCATCTTCACGTCGTGAAATCACAAGGAGTCGGAGTGTACCCCGACATCCTCCAGGAGCTCGATTGAATCTTCCTTCCTTTTCCGTGGCGCGTACGGAGTTGCTCAGCGGACTGACCGTATCCCTTGCGATGGTTCCGGAAGCCGTGGCTTTCGCCTTGATCGCCGGGGTGTCTCCGCTGGTCGGCCTGTACGCCGCCGTGATCCTCGGCTTGGTCACATCCTCCTTCGGCGGCCGCCCGGGAATGATCTCCGGGGCCACCGGAGCCATCGCGGTGGTGATCGGCGCCCTGGTGGCCAGCCACGGCCAGCAGTACCTCTTCGCCGCGGTGATCCTGATGGGCCTTCTCCAAGGGCTCTTCGCGGTGGCGAAGCTCGGCAAGCTGATCCGTCTGGTTCCCCATTCGGTGATGCTCGGGTTCGTGAACGGTCTGGCCGTCGTCATCTTCCTCGCGCAATTCGGGAACCTCGAGGTGGTTTCCTCCACGGGAACGAAGAGCTGGCTTCCCGCGTCGGAAATCGTCACCATGCTGGGGCTTGCCGCCGTGACGATGGTGGTCATCTACCTGCTTCCCAAACTGACCAGGGCCGTTCCGGCCACCCTGGTGGGCATCGTGGTGGTTTCGCTTCTGGTCCACTTCCTGGGATGGAACACGCGTAGGGTCGGCGACATGGGTTCCATCGCAGGGGGCTTCCCGTCGTTTTCGATCCCCGAAGTTCCCGTGTCCTGGGAAACGCTGAAGATCGTCTTCCCCTATTCCCTGATCATGGCCTGCGTGGGATTGCTGGAGTCCCTGCTGACGCTCAATCTGATCGACACCATGACCGATACCCGTGGTCGTCCGAACCGCGAGGCCCTTGCCCAGGGCGTCGCCAACGTGCTGACCGGGTTCTTCGGAGGAATGGGAGGATGCGCCATGATCGGCCAGAGCATGATCAACATCAGCAATGGTGCGCTCCGCAGATTGTCGGGCATCTCGATGTCCCTTTTCCTGCTCGGCTTCATCCTGTTCGGATCGCGCCTGATCGAGGCGATCCCGTTGGCCGCTTTGATGGGGGTCATGTTCGTGGTCGCCGAGAAGACCTTCGAGTGGGGCAGTCTCACCGCCTTGAGGAAGATTCCGCGGTCCGATGCCATCATCGTCGTCGGGGTCACCGTGATCACGATCCTGACCGACCTTGCCGTCGCCGTCGCGCTCGGCGTGGTGTTCGCGGCGCTGGTCTTCGCCTGGCAGCACGCCAAGGAAATCCACGTGCGCAAGCGCATCGGGGATCAGGGCGAGAAGATCTACGAGCTCGACGGGACGCTGTTCTTCGCTTCCACGGCGGCGTTCCAGGGGCTGTTCGAGGTGCAAGCCGACCCCGACCGCGTGGTGATCGAGTTCGGAAAGGCTCGTGTCATGGACCACTCCGCGCTCGATGCCATCGATGCCTTGGCCGACCGCTACGAACTTGCGGGCAAGAGCCTGACCATCCGGCACCTCAGTCCCGACTGCCTGGAACTGTTGACCAAGGCCCGCAGCCGCGTGGAAATCGACGTCACGGAAGATCCTCGCTACCATCTGGCGGTCGACGAGCTGAACTGACGGGGAAACGGTGGGGCCTGCCTCCCTCTCGCTTCACGGCTTCCGGTCGCGCTCGGTGGATGCCGATGCAGGCGGGTTCCGTCGAGAGGTGCAGGGTCAGCATTCAGGGCCGATGTAGGGGATGTTGAGCGAGAAGGATCGGGTGGTGCCATCGGGATGGATGCGCACGAACGTGAAAGCATTGCTCTCGAGGGAGAACAACAGGTCGAGATTGCCTTTGCTGTCGTTGTCCCAGGCGAAGACCAGTTGGACCTGACCGAAGTCGGTGGGGGAGAGGTTCTCCAGGTCTGCGAATCGGATGGAGTCGTTCCAGGACAGGAAATTCATCTCGCCGGTGAAATTCGGATCGGCACAATTGGCTCGTGATTTCAACGAGAGGAAGAAGACGTCCTTGCCACCCACACTTCGAGTGGTCATGTGCTTGGTCGCGTAATCCACCCAACTGTCGGGCAAAGGTGTCTGCAAGTATTGCAGGTTCCCAGGATCGCCCTTGTACTCCTCGTACGAGCTCTGGATATCGGCGTATTCTCCCGAATGCAGGACGAAATCCATTGCTCGGGATTCGAAATCCGGATCCTGTGGCTGAGCCTCCGGAAAGGTGGGGAGGTCCAACGACGACAGGCGTGCCCACTGGATGGGTCGATTGATGAAGTCGGGTACTCGTAGACTCGAACTGAAATCATCGAAGACGGCTACCAGGAGATGGGCCGTGGTCAAATCCCGGAATTCCGAGGCTGGCAATCTTCGGTCGGGATGTGCATCCCAGATTTCATCGAAAATACTGGCACCGTCTTCGGCGACGCTTACGACTTTCACGGATCGAACCACTTCCTCCTTCTCTTCGCCACGGGAGGAGTAGATCGAGAAGGTCTTGCCGACCAAGTCCTTCCATTTCGAAGGGAGATCGTCCTCGTAAGGATCTGCGACCGCTATTTCCCGGGTCAAGAAAGCGGCATCTCCTTTGATGGGATAGGCCAGCCCATTGGTGTCCAGCAGGATGCAGTTTCCGAACAATACCAGACCGAATTCGGGCAAAAAGTCGTCGGGCTCTTCGATGGAGATCGCTGGATGCGATCTTGGGAGATCCGGTCCGGGTTGGTTTTCGGAAAGGTTCGGACTTGAGCCGACCGTGTCGGGTGCCTGTTCCGTCCGGACATCCGGTTCCGGATCGCTGATCCAAGAGCCGACGGGATGAACCGGGGCTGGCTCCTTCTGTTTGCAGGAAACGAAGAGCATGAGAGTGAGGAGGAAGAGGACGCGGGGAAGCATGTGGCGAAATTAACTCCGCCTCGGTCGGAGGTCGGCCGCAACTCCGTCCCCCGTGGAGATGGAATCGGTGCGACCGCGGGCAGGCCCCATTCTACCTTGTCGCGGACGCCCTTTTCCGCCATGCCCAATTCCAGGCCCCGAGCCGCCGATCCTCCCCCTAGAGGCCCTGATGGACATCCCACGCAAGCGGCGCATCGCCCCTTTGTCCGACTCGTCTCCAACGGGGAGGCTCTGTTCCATGAACGATCGATTCCTCCGCTCGATCGCTTCCGTCCGGTGGATT
Source organism: Fibrobacteria bacterium (assembly GCA_020633825.1). Classification (GTDB taxonomy): domain Bacteria; phylum Fibrobacterota; class Fibrobacteria; order UBA5070; family UBA5070; genus UBA5070. The sequence continues at coordinate 418,628 of JACKCV010000002.1, forward strand.
CCTCTGGTGTTCTCCATCGCACTGCTGGTCCTCACCTCCTGCGGTGCGGCACCGCCTCATGCCGACTGGAAAGTCGACCAGGGTGCAACACGGACCTGGGAGGGGCTCGACCGGGCGGAGGGGTGCCCCTACGATGAGGTCCTCCCCGTCACGATCTTGCCTTGGGGGGTGGACGGCATCTTCGACAACCTGGAGGACTCTCAAGGACAAATGCTCCTCGATCGGCATGTCGAATGGTGGCGCACGGTGACGGATTCGCAGTACGTTCTCCGGGAAATCCGTCGGGAAGACGCCTGCGGCTCCAACCCCTCGCGAAAATGGATCCTGCAGTTGGTGCACGAGGGAGTCGTGGTCGATTCCTTTCCCTTGGGGGATCTCTCGGAGTCCAAGCGGTGGAGGCAGGCCGACGAGAACGAAACGCCCCGATGGGCGGTGGAGAATGTCGACGGACTTTGCTTGAGGGATTGGGCGGCGCCTTTGGTGGATCGCTTGAGGGAGGAGATCGCACGTCACCCGGAGTGGGGGCGTTCCGAACGGACGCGGTACCTTCTCGGTCTGATCCCCGCCCGGCGGTACCTCGTCCAACGACAAGGGTTCGAGCATTCCGTGGAGATCGATCTCCAAGCCCGCAGGTTCAGCACCGAGGATGTCGACATCGTGGAGTGCGCGCCATGAATGGGTTCCGTTTCTTGTCGATCGCGATGTTCTTCGGCGGTCTCCTCGGATGTGCTTCCATGAAGGTGAGCGATCGGGTCGACGAGGTGGGGGCGGAGGTTCCAGGTCACACGGAATGGTGGGATGATTCCATCCCGCGCGTCCTGATGCTGCCTCGGGTGTGCTCCGGTGAAAACCCGGTATTCCAGCTTCCGGGGCCGATGCCTTCGGTTTTCCTGGAAGTGGATTGGGCGGAGAAGACCGCCTTGTTCCATGACACCCCTCCGGCGTGCGTGGAGGCCGCCCAGGTTTCCGATTCCCTCCGCATCGTGGTATCCCGCTGGAGGATCGCCCTCCGTGGAAATGATTCCGTGCAGCTCGACGGCCGGTTTTCCCGGGCCGATCCCGATGAAATCTGGTACCGACTCGGAACCAGCGAAAAGCTCGATGCGATGGAGGTCCCCGACGGCGTCAAGGACCCTCGGTACCTGTGTACCTCCGGCGCGACGTGTTTGCGGGAAGGTGCCAACCTCCGATGGCGTTCCGATACCGGCGTGGTTCAGCTGCAGGTGGTGGAACGCTTGCATCCCGAACGGACCCCCTGGGCGATCCACGAGCGAAGAGTCCGCTCCCTGGGCTACCTGGTTTCTGTCCCCATCGACATCGTCCTGTCGCCTTTTTATCTGGTGGGGGGCATCATCCTGCTGATCGGCCTGCGCGACTTCAATCCTTGGCACTGAGGTCCATGGGGCTCCAGCCGGGTTGGATCCTGGCTGTCTTGAGGCACGGGCGCAATACCGACGAGCGGAAATGGACGCAGGAGCGGCAACCTCTCAAAAACCGAGCCATCGCGGCGTCGGTTTTTTCTTGAATGCCACCGGTCGTCGGTTGAAGCGACGTTCTCCGGTTTTTCGGTCCATCCGGATCGCGGTGGTAAGGATGTCCGGAGTTCCACATTGGCCAACAAAAAAACCGAGCCATCGCGGCGTCGGTTTTTTGTTTGAAATGCCACCGGTCGGGGTCGAACCGACGTACTCCGGATTTTCAGTCCAGCGCTTGAACCAACTCAGCTACAGTGGCGTGTAGGGAAGGAAATGTAAGACGACTTCCTGTTTCCTGGCAAGGGATCTAAGGGGATTCGGGGACAGAGGCGGGGGCCGACGGCGAACGGGCCTCATCCCGCATGTGCTTGGCCCAGACTTCCTCCGGGGGGAGTCCGGCGGACACCAGGAGTTTCGCGTCCTCGAGGGTCAGGACGTGGGACTCCCAAAGGTCGGGCCGCAACTCGCGGGTGAGGAGCATCTGCTGCAGGCGCTTCCATTGCCGGATCTTGTCGTGGTGCCCCGACAGGAGCGCGCCGGGGACGCGCATTCCGCTCCAGGTTTCCGGGCGGGTGTACACGGGCCAGCCCAGCAGCGGGGTTTCGAAGCTGTCGGTGAGCGCGGAGCCCTCGTCTCCCAGGACCCCCGGGAGGAGGCGGGCCACGGCGTCGATCCACACCAGGGAGGCGGTTTCGCCACCCGACAGGATGTAATCCCCGATGGAGAATTCATGCGTGACGTGCTTGAGGCGAAACCGCTCGTCGAGTCCCTTGTAGTGCCCGCACACCAGCACGACCTCCGGCACCTGCGACCAGGCGCGCACGTCCTCCTGGGTGAGCGTCTTGCCGCGGGGATGGGCGTGCAGGACCGGGACACCTTCCCGGCCCTCCAAAGCCTTCTCCAGGCACTGCTCCAAGGGTTGGGGATGCAGGACCATTCCCGGCTCCCCCCCGTAGGGGTAGTCGTCGACGGCTCCGTACCGATTGAGCGGAAACTCGCGCAACGGGTGGATCCGCAGGTCCAAGGCACCAGCCTTGCGGGCCTTGGCGGGAATCGAGTGGTCGAGGGCGGCGAAGACCTCGGGGAACAACGTGACGACATCGACCCTCACGAGGAGGACCTCATCGCATCGCATCCCAGAGGTCGCGGTCCACGGTGATCTTGCGCTCCACCATGTCGATGGTGGCCGCCAGCGGTCCTTCGAGGGGGAGCACCAGCTCGACGCCATCGAGGGCGCGGGCCTTGATGGCTTGGGTGGGGAGGTCGGCCAAGCCGGCTCCCTGGCCCAAGGGCTCTCCGGCCAGATCGAAGATGGGCATGCCCACCAGGTCCGCGGCGATCCATCCCCCTTCGGGCCGCACGACGTCGGCGTCGGGGACGAGCACGAAGGCTCCGTTGAGGATCTTGGCGGTTTCGGGAGCGTCGAAGCCCTCAAAGCGAACAAGCCACACGGGTCCTGCGACTCGTGCGGCTTGGATGCTTCGGCGCTCGAGGCGCCCGCGGAGCCACAAGTGGGCTTCCTTCATGCGAAGGATGCGCTTGGGATCCCAAGTCTGGGGCTCGACCTTGAGGTCACCCCGGACTCCATGAGGACCGAGAACGCGCCCGACGGCGGTGTATCCGTCGGGAAAGGCGTCCAAGGGGAGGATCAGGCCTCGGCGGAGGCCTTCTCGGCCTTGGCCAGAGCCTTCTTCGACAGATGGGGCTTCTTGGCCTTCTCGGTCTTGATTTCGATCGCGAGCTTGTCCGGATCTTCACCATTCTGGATGGCCGCGTACTTGGCGAGCAATCCGTGGCGACGGAAGATGGACTTCACGGTGTCGCTGGGGACGGCGCCCTTGGCGAGCCACTCGAGGACGGAAGCCTCGTCGATGCGGATCTCGGCGGGAGTGGAGAGAGGGTCGTAGGAGCCGACCTCCTGCAGGAACCGACCGTCGCGCTTGAACGCGGAGTCGGCGACCATGATGCGGAAGTAGCTGCGGTTTTTGCGGCCGCCCCTCTGGAGACGGAAGATGGTTGCCATGGGCGTGTTTCCTCTGAAATGGACTAGAGCGGCAAAGTTAGACACTCCAGCCCGAACCGCAAAGGGCAAAGAGGCCGGAAAGGTGAGGATTCCGGGATTTTTCGGCGAAATACCGGTCACGGCTCCAATGGTCGAACCACTCATGGGGCCGGCATGGAAGCCCCGCTCAAAGCAGCTCGTAGCCGAGGGTGCGACGTCGTGGCTGGAAACCGGCCTCGGAGAGGAAGCGTTCGGCGGCTCGCATGGTCTTGAGACCCCGGCTGGCGAGCACATTCTCCTCGATCACGATGCTGGAGATGTCGTTCGCCCCCGCGCGCAATCCCAGCTCGGCCAGCTCGCGGCCCATCACCATGATGGACACCTCGATGTTGTCGATGTTGTCGAGGAACATGCGGGCCACGGCGACCATGCGCAAGTACTCCCAGGACATCACGTGCCGGATGGGGAAGTTCTTGGTCTGGGGTTGGAACACCCAGGGAACGAAGGAGAGGAACCCCCCGGTGCGGTCCTGCTGGTCCCGCAGGTACCCCAGATGGGCGGCCACGTCCTCCACCGTCTCGGTGGACCCGAACACGATGTTGCAGGAGCCGGGCAGGCCTGCGCGGTGGCAGGCACCCATGGTTTCGCACCATTGCGCCGCGGTCAACTTCTTCGGGCTGAGCACTTCACGCATCCGCTCCGTGAGGATCTCGGCCCCGGCACCTGGGACCGATCCCAATCCGGCCTGCTTGAGCACCTCCAGGAGGGTCTCCAGGGAGATCCCCTCCTTTTCGGCCAGTCGCCACAGTTCCACGGGAGACAGTGCCCGCACGTGCATGCCATGCCGATGGGCGATGATCTGGAAAGCCTCCGTGTAGTAGGCCAGGGGAAGATCGGGGTTCACTCCGCCTTGGAAGAAGATGGCGTCGCACCCCAGGTCGCGGGCTTCCACGGTCTTGGCTTCGATCTGCTCGAGGGTGAGGGTGTAGCCGCGGCTGGAGCGGATCTCGTCCTTGAACGAGCAGAAGCTGCAGTCGACGTCGCAGAAGTTCGTGTAGTTGATCACCCGGAAGGCAGTCCAGGTGGCCTGTGCGGGATCGTGGCGGCGGTTGCGGAGCTCGTGCCCCACCTTCACCATGGAGGTCCAATCGTCGCTGGAGAGGAGGACTCCCGCGTCATCGAGGGTGAGGCGTTCGCCCGCGAGGGCCTTGTCGAGGAGAGGTCGGATGTCGGTCACGTCGCCAAAGATACCCGTTTCGGCGGCGGAATCCGGGAACCCGACCCGCGACGAATCGGGGGTCATGGAGAAAACTCGTCGGGGGGGAACCTGTCGCGACGGGGTAAAAAGACCTTGGCAGCGAGGAAACCGCTATGGTAGGATGGAGACGTGACCGAGCAGGAACTCGAGACCTTGCGCGAGCGGGTCGGCGCCGAAGCCGAGTTGGTGCGCGCGATGGTGGACCGCCAGTCCGAGGGATTGGCGCGCCTGAGCGAACATTTCGAACACCAGGAATTCCTTGCTCTCGTCGCCGACAAGCGCACGGCGATGGAAGCGCTTTCCGAGGGGCGCGAAGCCATGAAGCCCCTCACCGAAGCCTGGGTGCGCGAGCGCCACGAGCACGATCTCCGCGATCCCGGTGTGGAAGAGGCCCTGGCCGACCTGCAGAACGCCTTCGAGGCGCTGCGGGGGGTGGAAGACCAGCTCGAAGGGATGGCCACCGCCTACCTGGCGCGTCTGGCACCTCCGGAAACCTCCGTGGAGGATCGCATCCTCCTGCATCGGTCGTGGACATGACCAGCTCCCTGGAGATGCCCCAGGTCCCTCCGCAATTGGCGCCCATCTTCGACTGGTTCGAGGAACGCGTGCGCACCCTCTCCGACGCCTACGCGGGGCTGGAGCGGCGCGTCTCCGATCTCGATTCGCAGCTGGAGCGGCGCAATGCCGAGTTGGAGAGCCTCCTCGACAGTTTCCACGACGGAGTCCTGATGGTCGATGTCGACCAGCGTGTCACCATGGTGAACGGGAGGGCGTCGGAACTCCTCACCCTGGATCCCCTCGAAGCGATCGGTCAGGATCTGTCCAACGTGTTCCCGGCCCAGTCCGATTTCACCGAGCCCCTCCTGCAATCGCTCCGGCAGGGGATCCCCCTGCGGCATGTCGAGGTGGTCTGGACGAGAACCCAGGGGACTCCGCTTCCCCTGGGATTGTCGACCGCGGCCGTGGTCGATCCCGCCGGCCGCCGACTGGGGGCCGTGGCCTCGTTCTCCGACCTCACCCAGCTCAAGCAGATGGAGCGCGAACTCTCGCAGACTCGCACCCTGGCGGCGTTGGGCGAGATGGCCGCGACGGTGGCCCACGAGATCCGCAACCCTCTCGGAGGGATCGGGGGCTTCGCCCGGCTCCTGGAGCGCGACATCGAAGCGGGCGATCCCCGGCGCGCCCTGGTGGGGCGCATCATCGAGGGTGTGGGGTCGCTCAATCGGATCGTCTCCAACCTGCTCGTGTACACCCGACCCATGGAAACGCGCTACCGCATGGTCGACATCGGCGAGTGGTTCGAGGAGATGGCCGGATGGGCGCGTCTGGAAGCTCCGGAGCACGAACTCGAGGAGCTCGAAGCCGAGATCGTGATCGAGGAGGGGGCCGAAACCGGTCGCTTCGATCCGGAGAAGCTCCAGCAGGTCCTGCTCAACCTCCTGCGCAACGCCCTGCAGGCCATGGAGGGCCAGGGGCGCATCCGCCTTTCGGCCCGCCGTGCGCCGGGACTGTTGATCCTGGGAGTGGAAGACAACGGAAAGGGGATCCCCTCCGACATCCTCTCCGAGGTTTTTAATCCATTTTTCACCACCAAGGAGAACGGGACCGGTCTGGGCCTGGCGATCGTGCGAAAGATCGTCGAACTCCATGGGGGCAACCTGTTCGTCGTTTCCGAGTCGGGGCGCGGAACCCGCTTCGACATCCATCTCCCGCAACCGGACTGAACCATGGCACGCATCCTCATCGTGGACGACGAAGCGCTGATGCGCGACATGGCGGGGGAAAGCCTCCGCCGCGCCGGGCACGACGTCGTTCTGGGGCGCAACGTCTCGGAAGGGCTGGAGAAATTCTCCGATTCCGTGGACCTGATCCTCTCCGACTACAAGATGCCCGGAGCGACCGGTCTCGATTTCCTGAAGAAGATCCGCGAGAAGGGATCCAACGTCCCCTTCGTGATCATGACCGCCCATGGGACGGTTTCCGTCGCCGTGGACGCGATGCGGCACGCGGCATGGGACTTCCTCGAGAAGCCCTTCGAGCCCGACGCCCTGGAATTCACGGTCGCACGCGCCCTGGAAGTCTCGGGACTGCGCAAGGAGAACAGCCGCCTCAAGGCCGAACTCGAGGATCGCCACCGCATCGTCGGCGGGAGCCAGACCCTGCGGGAGACCCAGGCCCTCATCGCCCAGGTCGCCCCGACGCGCACCACCGTCCTGATCCAGGGGGAGTCCGGGACCGGCAAGGAACTGGTCGCGCGGGCGTTGCACGATTCCTCCCCGCGTCGGGGCAAGCCCTTCGTGAAGGTCAACTGCGCGGCCCTTCCCGAGTCGCTGTTCGAAAGCGAACTCTTCGGCCACGAGAAGGGATCCTTCACGGGTGCCTTGCGCAGCCAGCGGGGCAAGTTCGAAATCGCCGACGGAGGGACCATCCTCCTCGACGAAGTTTCCGAGATGCCCCTTTCGATGCAGGCCAAGCTCCTGCGGGTGCTCCAGGAGCGCGAGATCCCCAAGATCGGTTCGGAGACGGAAGTCCCCGTGGACGTGCGCATCGTCTGCTCGACCAATCGCGACCTCGCCGCGGAGGTCGACCAGGGGCGCTTCCGCGCGGATCTCTTCTACCGCCTGAACGTGATCCGGATCGAGGTGCCGCCCCTGCGCACCCGCAAGGACGACATCCCCGCGTTGGCGGAATGGTTCCTCGCGCGGTTCAACCAGGAGAACGGGTTCATCGTCACGGGATTCTCCGAGGCCGCCCTGGATCGGCTCCGGCGGCACGACTGGCCGGGGAACGTGCGGGAGCTGGAGAACACGGTTCAACGGGCGGTGGTCCTCACCCAGAAGGGGGAGGTGGCCCAAGGGGTCCTCGGGCTGGATGGATCCGCCCGGCCCGCCGCCGCGGTCGCGGGTTCGGGAGCGGCACCGGTCGCATCCGGGGTCGATCCGCGGGAGGTCGTCACCATCGACGAAATGGAGCGTCGCATGATCTTCGCCGCCCTGGAGGAACTGGGCGGCAACCGGACGCGCGCGGCCGAACGCCTGGGGATCTCCATCCGGACCCTGCGCAACAAGCTTCGCGAATACCGGGGCGAAGCCGGAGGCGCCGAAGATGAAGACGAGTGATCTCGTCGACCTGCGCGTGCTGGAGCTCGAAGCGCGGCTCAAGGAAGCCGAAGAGCGCTGGCACGAGGCGGAAGATCGCCTGCGACGGCAGGAGGAATTCTTCCAGATGGCCGTCCACGACCTTCGTTCGCCGCTTTCGGCGATCGTGGTCTACGCCGAGCTGCTGATGAACAAGGTGATGGGCGATCTCGACGATCGCCAGCTCGAACCCATCCGCACCATCCACCGCAACTGCACCAGCCTGATCCGGATGGCCGAGGATGTCCTGACCTCCGCCCGTGTGCGCGCCGGTTCGGTGCGGCCGCGATTGCGGGAGATCGACATTGCGCTGGTCGTCGACGAGGCCACCAAGTCGTTGCAGGGCCTCGCCGAGGCGAAACTGGTCCGCTTCCACGTGGAGGCGCTCGACCAACCCGTCGCGATTCCCGTCGACGCCGACCTTCTCGCCCGCGCGTTCGCCAACGTCCTGGGCAATGCCATCAAGTTCTCCCCCCACGGTGGGGAGATCCGCATCGGCTTCGAGGTGGAGGAAGGCGAACTTCGGGTGTCGTTCGCCGACGAAGGGCCGGGAATCTCCCCGGAGAAACGGGTGGCCATCTTCGAGAAGTTCCGTCGCGGCGACACGGGAGAACAGGCCGGCCACGGACTGGGTCTGGCCATCGCCAAGTTCTTCATCGAGTTGCATGGCGGGCGCATCCTGGTCGAAGGGGTGCGCGGTCGGGGATCGACCTTCCTGGTGGGATTGCCCTTGGGAGGTTGATCCGCCTCCCGTCGCCCATCGTGGCGGGACGTCCGGTCCCTCGTTTGGACATATTCTGTCCAGTGCCGGGCGAGGGCGCGCAGTACCGGGCGGGGGCGCGCATGGACGGTTTCCGTCGGATCCGACCGTTGGCCGGGCCGCCGGGGAAGCGCGGTTCGGCAGCTGGAAAGAGCCCGGCATCGGGCATCGATTCCCATCCATGGGAGCAGGGAGGCTTCCCGTCGGGCGCTCCCGCGTCGGATGTCCGGCAGGACGGGCCCATGTCCGCCTCCTCGGCTTCCCGCGGTCCGGACCTGTTCGTGGGAGTCCTCCCATCGCCAGCGTGGGAGCTCGACCCCCTCGGAATCTCCCGCACACCCGGGATTCGGTGGTTGCAACGGCCGGATTCGTCCAAGAAATGAAAAAGGCGACCCTTGCGGATCGCCCTGTCCTTCACATTATGGTTTCCGGTCCCGAAGGACCGGAATGCGATTCTTAGTAGCCGCCGCGATCGCCGCCGCGGGATCCGCCGCCGAATCCACCACGGGACCCGCCGCCGAAGCCGCCACGATCGCCGCGAGGAGCGCCGCCGCCGAATCCACCACGGGATCCGCCGCCGAAGCCGCCACGGTCGCCGCCGCCGAAGCCGCCGCCGCCGAAGCCGCCACGGTCTCCGCGAGGAGCGCCGCCGCCGAATCCACCACGGGATCCGCCGCCGAAGCCGCCGCCGCCGGGACGACGCTCGCCAGGCTCACGCTGGACAGCCTCGGAAACGCGGATGTTGCGACCGTCGAGGACGGCGCCTTCCATCGCTTCCATGGCCTTCTTGCCATCGTCGCCGTTCTCGAATGCGACGAATCCGAAGCCGCGGGAGCGGCCGGTTTCGCGATCCGAAACCACGGTGGCTTCCGTCACGGGTCCGAAGGCCTCGAAGGCCTTCTGGAGGGTCTCTGCGGTTGTAGCCCAGGCAAGGCCACCCACGAACAGTTTCATCTCTTTCCTTTCACGAGACCCTTCTCAACTGACCTGTGTCGAATGATCTCAAACGCACCTCCTAGGGGTGCTTTCTGGGGCAGGAAGTGATAAATCCCATTCATTGCCGTCAAGTGGTATGAATGCGAAATCCTCGGTATTTTTCAAAACCTGGTGAGTTGGGGGGGCAAAACGCCTCGAACGGGCCGATCCGGCATCCCTTGAGCCCCTTTCCCGAACGGGGCTACCTTTGGTCCACGATGTACGAGACAGGACCCGAAGACCGCCGCTTCCAACCCCTGAACGAACCCGACGAACGCGGACGTTTCGGGGAATTCGGGGGGCGATTCGCCCCCGAGATCCTCATGCCCGCCCTGCAGGAACTCGAACAGGCCTGGCGGGAAGCGCGTGTGGATCCCGCTTTCATCGCCGAATACGAAGGACTCCTGGCCGATTTCGTCGGTCGGCCCTCCCCGGTGTACGAGGCCAAGCGGCTCTCCCGCGAACTGGGAGGGGCGCGTCTGGTCTTCAAGCGCGAAGACCTCAACCACACCGGTGCCCACAAGATCAACAACGCGCTGGGCCAATGCCTGCTGGTCAAGCGCATGGGCAAGCACCGGGTGATCGCGGAGACCGGAGCCGGACAGCACGGAGTCGCGACGGCCACCGCCTGCGCCCTGCTCGAACTCGAGTGCGTCATCTACATGGGTCGGATCGACACCGAACGCCAGGCCGTGAACGTCGAGCGCATGAAGATGCTGGGCGCCAAGGTCGTGCCCGTCGACCAGGGAAGCAAGACCCTGAAGGACGCCGTCAACGAAGCCATGCGCGACTGGGTCACCAACGTGCGCGACACCCACTACGTGCTGGGCACCGCCTACGGGCCCCATCCCTTCCCCTGGATGGTCCGGGAACTGCAGCGCGTGATCGGGCGCGAAGCGCGTGCCCAGATTCTGTCGAAGTTCGGCAAGCTCCCGACCGCCGTCGTGGCCTGCGTCGGCGGAGGATCCAACGCCATCGGGGTGATGTGGGACTTCCTGTCCGATCCGGTCCGCCTCGTGGGCGTCGAAGCCGGAGGCCGGAGGATCGCCCCGGGCGAGCACGCGGCCCGCTTCTCCGGCGGATCCGTCGGAATCTTCCAGGGGTCGCGTTCGTACCTGCTCCAGGACGAGGACGGCCAGGTGCTCGGGACCCATTCGGTCAGCGCCGGCCTGGACTACGCCTCCGTCGGCGCCGAACATGCCTGGCTCCACGACGTCGGACGCGTGGAGTACACGTTCGCCACCGACGACCAGGCCCTCCAGGCGTTCCATCGCCTGGCGCGCACGGAAGGGATCCTTCCGGCCCTGGAGTCCAGCCATGCGGTGGCCTGGGCCATCGAGCACGCCGCCGAATTCGCTCCCGAGGACATCCTGCTGGTGAACCTGTCCGGTCGCGGCGACAAGGATCTGCACACCGTGATGGGAGCCGCCCGTGCCTGACCGCTTCTCGAGCCGCTTCGGCGGCAAGCTGTCCTCCGGACAGAAATTGTTCATCGCCTACATCGGCGCGGGGGTGCCCGGTCGCGACGAGTCGGTCGAGGTCGCGTTGGAACTGGCGCGACTGGGCGTCGACTGCATCGAGTTCGGGATCCCGTTCTCCGACCCCTACGGGGACGGGGCGGTGAACCAGGCCGCCGCCGAGCGGGGCATCGCCAACGGCGTGTCGCTTCCCGTCTACTTCGACCTCGTGCGCCGCATCCGCGCCTCCACCGACATACCCCTGGTGGCCTTCGGCTATTCGAATCCGGTCTGGCACTACGGCGTGGAACGATTCGCCGCCGATGCGGCCCGGGCCGGGATCGACGCGGTCCTCCTCGTCGACATCCCCGTCGAGGAGTCCGACGAACTCGATGCCGCCTGCGCGCGCAACGGCATCGCCACGACCTTCCTCACGGCTCCCACCACGCCGGCCTCCCGCCTGGAGGCCATCGCCCGACGTGCGCGCGGGTTCGTGTACCACGTCTCCCGGACCGGTGTCACCGGCGAACAGGCCTCCCTGTCGGGAACCCTCGCCGACGAAGTGGCCCACGTGAAAGCCGCCGTCGTCCCTCCCGTCGTGGTGGGATTCGGATTGAACACGCCCGAGCAGGTGACGGAGGTGTGTCGGATCGCCGACGGAGCCGTGGTCGGTTCGGCCATCGTGCGTCGCACCCTGCAGGACAAACCCCTTCCCGAGATCCTCGCCGACATCCGCGAGCTGGTCGTTCCCATGCTGGACGCCGCGAGGGGCGCGTGAGCCAGGATCTCGAGTCCGCACGGCTGCGGTTGGATGCCATCGATCGCGAATTGCTGCGATTGCTCAACGATCGCATGAAGATCGCCCTGGACATCGTGCGGGCGAAACGCGAATCGGGTCTGCCCGTCTTCGACGGGGGACGCGAGGACCTGGTGCTGGAAAGACTGGCGCGCCGCAACGAAGGTCCCCTCTCCCGAGATGGACTGCGGAGGATCTGGAGCGCCGTCTTCGCGGAAAGTCGCATCCACCAGGCTCTCTCCGCCACCGGCTCCGCCGCTCCCGCCGAGGCGGGTGAGGCGCCAACGCCATGACCGCCGAGAATCGCGGAGTCCAGCAGGACCTGCCCCGCCGCATCGTGGTCGTGGGAGCCGGGCTCCTGGGCGGGTCGCTCCTCTCGGCGCTGCAGCTCCACCGCCCCCTCGACGACCGTCCCGGAACCACCCTGGTCGCCGTGTCCGGAGCCGGTACCCTGGAAGCTCTCCGCAACCGGGACTGGTGCGACGAACTCCACGGGTACGAAGCCTTGGAAGACGCCTGCGACGAGGCGGATCTGGTGGTCCTCTGCGCCCCCTTGTCGGCCCTCCAGTCGCACCTGCTGCGCGTTTCGGCCGCCCGGGACCGTTTGGCGCGCGGGGCCGTGGTGACCGATGTCGGTTCCACCAAGGCCCTGGTCTGCCGGACCGGGTTCGATGGCTTCCCCGACGAAGGCGAAGGTTCGCCTCGGTTCATCGGAGGACATCCGATGGCGGGCTCGGAGAAGTCGGGGGTCGCCGCCTCCGATCCGCTCCTGTATCAATCCGCCCTGTGGGTGCTGTGCCCGCCTCCGGAACTTCCCGAGGGCCAGGACGGCGGTCTGCGTGCCATGATTTCCGTGCTGGGTGCTCGTCTGGCCGTCCTCGATCCGGTCGTCCACGACGAATCCGTGGCACGGATCAGCCACGTGCCGCAAATCCTCTCGTCGCTGCTGGCTTCCTGGTCGGGGGGAGAGGAACGCTTGGCCGAAATCGCGCTTTCCCTCGCCGCGGGAGGGTTCCGCGACATGACCCGGCTGTCCTTGTCCCGTTGGGAGGTTTGGCGCGACATCGTGGCCACCAATCCGGCCCCCGTGGCGCAGGGGTTGTCGGAGATCTCGCAACGGCTCGGAGAGCTCGCCGAGGCGGCCCAGGCGTGGTCGGAAGCCCTCAAGGAGTTCGATCTCGCTCCCTTCGACACGGATCGGCGCGGCCGGTTCTTCGATGCCGTCTCCCGAGGCGCCATGGGCGATGCGGGGACGCTCCTGCATACCCAGGGGCTTCCGCGGTCGCTGGTGCAATCCGAGGAGAAGTACCGGGAACTGTTCCAGGAGGGTGCGTCCTTCCGGTCCCGGTTCCGGATGCCCCGCAAGGGGATCGTCCACGACCTCCATGAATTCGTCGTGCGCCTGGAGGATCGTCCCGGCCAGCTTCTCGCCCTGCTCGAGCCATTGGCCCAGGCGGGGGTCAATGTCGTCGACGTGGAAATCCTGAAGGTCCGGGAAGGGGAGAGCGGCACCGTTCTCCTGGGCTTCGCCTCGGCCGAGGAGGCGACTCGCGCCAGGGATGTCCTCGGGAACGATCGTTTCCTCGTGATGGATCGCTGAGATGCGCCTCGAAGTCCGACGAGCCAAGCCCCTGAAGGGGGAATTCCGGTTGCCACCCGACCGCGTCCAGGCCCAGTGCGCGCTGCTTCTGGCCTTGCTGGCGCCGGCGAAGACCGTCCTGCGCGGATGGCAATCCACCCCGGAATGGGAACACGCGCGCGAGTGGCTCGGGACCTTCGGCGTGGCCACCGAACCCGACGCCGAAGGATTGGTGGTCGCTCCCCCGGAGAATCTCCGCGAGATCGATCGCATCGCCCTCGATCGCTTCCTTCCGGAAGTCCTGGCATCCGGCATCGTCTGTCTGGCCGCCGGATGGTCCTCGAGCGAGCGGCCCTTCACCGTGGTGGTCCCGGATTCCCAGGCCCCGGTTCTGGCCACGATCCGGGAAGCCCTGCGGGAAGCGGGATGGATCGCGCCGGCCAAGGCCCTCGAAGGTTGTTCCGAATGGACGTTCCATGGACGGACCCCGCCCTTGCGGGAACCCGTCGCACGCCATTTCTCGCGTCGCTTCGCCTGGACCCTCGCGGCCTTGGCATCCGGCAGATCCCTGCGGTTTTCCGAAGCCCCGGACGTGCCCGACATCCTCTGCAACGTCCTGGGGCAGTTCGGTCTCGAGACCCAGGAGATCCGTGAGGAGATCTCCCCGGAGGAGGAGGAGATGCGCCGGCGGATGCAGCGCATGAAGGGGGCTTCGCCCCGGCCACCCGTGGTGCGCGAGGTTCCCGCCGTCCAGGCCCTGCCGGGAGCCGATGTTCGACTCCACGGGGACGTCGATCTGGCGGGATGGTGCGCCGTCACCGCCTGCCTGCGGCGCGGATCCGACATTCTTCTCCCCGATGTGGCCCTCCCGCCCGGACGTTCGGGACTCTTCCAGGCATTGCGCCGCATGGGCGGGGACATCGAAGTGGTCCGACGCTCGGAGACCCGGGGGGCCGTCCACGGGGACCTTCGCCTCAAGCACGGTCGACTGGTGGGACGCAAGTTCGACGGCGGAGATCTGCCCGGGATGGCGGGTTGGGCGGCCTTGCTGGCCGCCGCGGCGGTCGGGGCCGATGCCGAGACCGTCCTCTCCGGGCTCGCGGAGCTGCGCGAGGAGGGGAGGGACGATCTTGCGGTCCTGGCCGAGGGGTTGCGCGCATTCGGGGTGGCCGTGGGGCTCTATCCGGACGGCCTCGTGCTCCGCGGCGAGGAGCAGCCCGGGACGGAAATCGTCCAAGCGGGAGGGGCGGCCCTGCCGGCCCTGGCCCTGCACGCCTTGTCGTCCTCCACCGCGGGGAAGACGGAAATCGTCGATGCGGATCCCCTGGCCGTCCTCTGGCCGCATCTGCTGCGGACCCTCTCCCCCGAGGGGGACGCCTCGTGAAGAGGGTGGAGACGGGGGCCCGGATCCGCCGACTCGGCGTGGTCGTGTTCAAGCGCGGAGCCAAACCGGGGGCGACCATCAAGTCCCTGCGCGAGTGGGCGGAGCAGCACGGGGTCTCGCTTCTCTGGCACTCCAGCGCCAGGCCCTGGTTGCGACGCGGGGAGAAGCTCTCCGACGATCGCGAATTCGTGCGACGGTCCCAGCTGGTCCTCTCCCTGGGAGGCGACGGAACCCTGCTGTCCGCCGCCCGACTGGTGGGCGATTCCGGAACCCCCCTGGTCGGAATGAACCATGGTCGACTCGGCTTCCTGGCCGATCTCTCCGACCGGGATGGCCTGGAAGTCCTGTCCACCATCGCGGCCGGCCACGGAATCCTCGAGGCGAGGACGGTCTTGTCCGTTTCCGTGGTCCGCGGGCGCCGGATCGTGCATCGCGACCGGGCCCTCAACGAGATCTTCCTGCGGGGATCGAGGGACCTGGCCATGATCGAGATCGAAGTCCGCACCACCTCGGAGGGCTTCCTCTCCGACTACTGGGCCGACGGACTCCTGGTCGCCACTCCCACCGGCTCCACCGCCTACTCCTTGGCGGTCGGCGGGCCCATCGTGCGCCACGACGTCCCCTGCGTGGTGCTCACTCCGGTGGCGCCGCATTCCCTCAACGTGCGGCCTCTGGTGCTTCCCGATCGCGAGGGGTTGAGCCTGCGCCCGAGGGCCCACGACGGAGCTCGTCTCCTCGTCGACGGTCGGCACGGTTTCGACCTCGAACCCGGGGACGAGGTCCGCGTCGTGCGCTCGAGCCACCCGGTCCATCTGTTGCGTCCCAAGGAAGCCGTCTTCTCCGATGCCCTGCGGTCCAAGCTGGGATGGTCGGGGGCTCCTCGACTTCCCGGCCGCTTGCCTTTCCACGAAGCTCCCTGAGCGGGCGCTCCGGGACAGGTGCCCGCACGATTCAGGGTGCGGGGGTGGTAGAGTTCGCGGTGGAGTCGAGCAAGGCGGTCGCCGCTTTTCCGGCGAGTTCCGCCAGGAGGAGTGCCTCGGCGCGACTGCGTTCGGGTTCGGTGATCGGCCAGAGCTCCCCGCGGTTGGTTCCCGTGAACCCCAGCCAGTCCCGGCGCTCCACGGAGAGCAAAACGGTCCGGGGAGTCCCCGAGGCGTCGGCGAGGTACAGCGTCGCGGCGGACGTCCAGTGGCGTCGGGTCCAGAAAAGGCTCCACCACGGGCGCTCGAATCGGCCTTGGGGGGCCTGGGCGGCCATCCAGGCCACCAACGGTTTTCCGGTGCGGCGCGAGAGTTCCGCGACGGAGGCCGGAGAATGCTCCGCCGACCATTCGTTGCGCGCTTTCAATCTCCGCAGGGAATCCATGGGCCAAAGATCGGCCCCACGCGCGGACAACGAGTCGCGGACAGCGGTTTCCACTCTTCCTGCCCAGGCAGGCGACCCATCCACCGCGTCGAAATGGAGCGACTGGGCACCCGAGCTTGCGACCAGGCCCGCCAGGAGGAGGGAAACCCCCTTGAAGCGGTTCAGGCCAGGGCTTCTTCCGCGGTCCACTGCGGTGCGGAGGTGTCGAGGCGAAGGTCGGAGGAGAATTTGAACAAGGCCACGTTCCGCTCACCCAGAGGGACGACCTCTCCGGTGCGCGGGTTGCGAGCCGGCCGCGGCAGACGCTTGCGACTGTGGAAGGTCCCGAACCCGCGGATTTCGATCGCCTGGCCCGCTTGGAGGTGTTCCCCGACAAGTTGCAGGAAGGATTCGAACACGGCTCGCGTTTCCGATTGGGTCCGCCCATTCAAGACGGATGCCTGCTGGACGAGATCCTGCTTGGTCACATTGGGCACGCGGGTCCTCCGTCGGCAAAAGGAGTCAAATCCACAAAGAATTGTGGCAACACTCTATAGAATAAGGAGATATAGCGGAAATTTCAAGTTATTGGAGAATCGTTTGAAAATGTCTTCTCCCAGGTCCCCACCCCTTCGATCCATCACGGAAGATTCGGGGCAGTCGGCGATCCCCCCTTTCCTCCCAGGTTCGCCAGGAGGGACACGGCAGGAACTGCCCAGGGGACAGGGGAAGAGAAGGCCGGATCGTTCGCACTCCACTGGGGGTTGGCCCGGATTTGGATCCTTGGCATTGGATTCGCGAGCCAATCCGGATCATGCGAACAGGACTCACACCTGCGGCTTCCAGCGAAGGCCCTTTGGATCCCCTCCAGAAGAGGAAGATCCAGAAGGCCGCGCAGGAATTCGAAGCGGTTTTCGTTCGCCAGTTGGTTTCGTCCATGCGCAAGGCGGGGGAAGCACTGGCTTCCGATTCCATGGGGGAAGCCGAGAAGATGTCCATGGACATGGCGTGGGATGGTCTGGCCGACTCCGTGGCGGAAGCCGGAGGATTCGGGATCGCCAAGATGATGGAGCCCTGGTTGGCCGGGGATCGGGCGGCCCTCGATCGAATCCGCTCGCTTCCTCCCGCCCCTCCTGCGAGCTGGGAAGCCTCGACCGCCGGCATCGCCCAGGCGGCGGCTCGTTCCTATTCCCGCGGAGCGGGCCGATTGGACGAGTTCAAGCTCGCGGCACTGGCGGAGAAGGCTTCCGCGGCGACCGGGGTGGATTCCAGCCTGATCCGAGGGGTGATCCAGACCGAAAGCGCCGGTGACCCACAGGCCCGCAGTCCCAAGGGAGCGTTGGGACTGATGCAACTGATGCCGGGAACGGCACGGGAGCTCGGAGTCGATCCTTCCGATCCCGAGCAGAACGTCCTCGGGGGTGCGCGTTACCTCGCGGCCCTGCTCAAACGGTTCCACGGGGACGAACGGCTCGCTCTGGCGGGATACAACGCGGGGCCCGGTGCGGTCGAGAAGTACGATGGCATCCCCCCGTACGCGGAAACGCGCAAATACGTCGACACGGTGCAGGCGCACCGCCGGCGCTTCGCGGGAGGGACGCCATGATCGCCGCGCTTCTGACCGGGAAACTCGTGGAGGTCCTCGATCTCCTCCGGGATGCCCACCGGGAATGGGCCCGACTGGCCAACGACCATCGTCTCGACCTGCTGGCCCATCGCATGGATGCCGTCTCCGAGGGGGCACGTCGACTCGACGAGAAGATCGAGGCCATGGAGCCTCTCGAGGAGAGGCGTCTGGAGATTTCCCTGCGATTGGCGGCGGCCCTGGGACTGGAGCGTCGAGAAGCTCCGCCGTCCCTCGGGGAACTGATCAAAGCCGCGGGCTCCGAACATGCCGAGGCCCTGACCAGGTCGGTTGGAGAACTTCGGGAGGCTCTGCAGACTTCCGCAGCCCTGGCCGAGCGGAATCGGCTCCTGGCCGAGTCCGGCCGGAGGGTCGCGGAGGCCACGGTCCAGGCGTTGGCGCAAGTGGTGGTGCGTTCCAATTCGACCCAGTCCGCCTACGATCGCGCCGGAGTTCGCTCCCGGGGCGTGGCGGTTCCCGTGTTCCAACGATCGTGGAAGGGGTGACGCCATGTCCCTGATGGAAGCCCTCAACATCGGATCGCGGGGACTGGCGGCCAGTCAGACGGCCTTGAACATCGTCGGCCAGAACGTCACGAACGCCAACACCGAAGGTTACACGCGCAAGCGCCTGGATCTCCAGGCCGCCGTCCGTGCCGACGGGGATTTCGGCCAGATGGGGTTCGGGGTCGAGATGGTCGACATCCGGGCCATGCGCGACCAACTGCTCGACAAGCAGATCCAGGAGGTGAAGTCCGACGTCGGAGAAGCCGAGGTCCGGGACGCCACCCTCATGAAGCTGCAGGACATCTTCTCGGAACCCGGCGACACCAGCATTTCCGCCGCCCTCGACGGTTTCTGGAACGCCTGGCAGGATCTGGCGAACAATCCCTCCAATCTCACCGCCCGACAGGCCGTGCTGGACACCGCCTCGACCCTCAGCGGGCGATTCGTCTCCATGGGCGAACAGCTCACGGCCCTGCGGATCGACAAGAACGACGAGATCGCCACCCGGGTGGGGGAGGCCAACCAGCTCCTCGACGAGATCGACAAGATCAACCGCACCATCGCCGCGGCGGAACTGGGGGATCTGCGGACCCGGGCGAACGATTCCCGGGATGCCCGGGAGCTCAAGCTCAAGGAACTGTCGAAACTTCTGGACGTCTCCTACACCGAGGACAACCAGGGGCGCTACATCATCACCACGGGCGGGAGCCTCCTGCTTTCGGGAGAAGGCGTCTTTCCCATCAAGTTGGACCGCGACACCGTCGCCCTGCCCGACGGGACCCAATACGCCCAGGTCAGCCTGCGATTGGGATCGACCAACAAACCCTTCGAACCGAAGGGCGGAGCGCTCTACGGGCTGGTCGAGACCCGCGACGAAATCGTTCCCCGCTACCAGGGAAAGCTCGACGCCTTGGCGCTCAGCCTCGTGCAGGCGGTCAACGCGGCCCACGAAACCGGCTACGACCTCCAGGGCCGGACGGGCACCTCCTTCTTCGATCCGCGCATCACCGGCGCCAGCGACATGCGGTTGTTCGCCGCCGTCCTCGATACTCCGGAGGCCGTGGCGGCGGGAATCGGTGGCACCACCACCAGTCCCGGAGCCCCGATCCCATCGGTGGTCCCGCCGGTGGGAACCGACCTGGACCTGAGCGCCGTCGATCCGAACTACCGCAATCTCCTGGAAGGCTCGGTGATCGTGCGGACGGTGGGACCGCCGGCGATGCTCCTGGCGGAGGGCGCGGGCAAGGACTACGTCGTCGATTCCCAGAACGGTCGGATCCAGTTCACCAACGCGGCCCTGGCGGTTCCCGGAGCGGCCATCACCGTCGATTTCCGGTACAACACGGCCGGATCGAACGGGAAAGGAGACGGGGCCAACGCTCTCCAGATCGCCCAGATGCGCCAGAAACTCCTGGCCAATCCCGATCGTCTCGGGGAGCTGACCGCGACCTTGGGCGATTCCTGGGCCTCCACGGTGGGCGACCTGGGGGCCGAAAGTCGCCGGGCCACCGAAGGGGTGTCGACCCTCAAGCAGCTCGAATCCACGCTCGTCGAACAGGCCCAATCCCTCTCCGGGGTGTCCATCGACGAGGAGCTCGCCGACATGGTGCGCTTCCAACATTCCTACCAGGCCTCGGCGCGGTTCCTCAGCACCGTTTCCGAACTCCTCCAGTCCCTCATCAACATCGGCTAAGCCATGACTCGCATCACCTACGGCATGATCAACGACAACGTGCAGCGCGGCATCCAGGCCAACGCCCAGCGTGTCGACGAGTCGATGACGCAGCTTTCCACGGGAAAGATGATCCGACGCCCGTCGGACGACCCGGTGGGAACCAGCGCCGCGTTGCAGCTGCGCACCCAACTGTCGAGCGGCAACCAGTACTACCGGAACATGGAGGACGGGCTGGGATGGCTGTCCACCACGGAGACCGCCTTGGGCACCGGAAACAGCGCCCTTCAGCGCGCGCGGGAGCTCGCCATCCAAGGCGCCAACGACACCTACGGGGCCACCGAGCGGCAGTATCTGGTCTCGGAGGTGGAGGGAATCCTCGAAGAGGTGCTCTCCATCGCCAACACCAGTTTCAAGGGCGACTACATCTTCTCCGGCACCCAGACCCAGGTCCCTCCCTTCTCCCTGGAGAAGGGCACCGACACTCTCCGGGATGTGGTCGACGCCAACGGTCGATCGCTGGCGGCGGTTCCGGCGACCCTGCAACTCTACGATCTATCCCGGCAGGATTCCAACACCGCCTCCGGCAACCCGGTCGCCACGGCGGTCCTGCCCGGGTCGCTGGATGTTCCGGGATTGGACGAAGGGACCGACTACACCGTGGACTACAAAGCCGGCACGATCACCTTCCTCACACCCGCGTCCCAGGCCCTGGCGGCCTCCGCGACGGGAATCACCCTTTCCTTCGATCGCATCCGGCGCAGCGAGCTCGACCTTTCGGGCGAGGTGAGCCGGGAGGTCCAGAAGGACACCGTGGCTCGCATCAACGTCGATGCCGATGCCGCCTTCGGTACCGAAGGCCAGGGAACCGTGTTCGACAACCTGATCGGACTCATGCAGGGGCTCCACACCAATTCGGGGGCGGAGATCCGCGAAGCGATCGATCCCATGGACCAATCCATGGGCCGATTCCTGCGGGCCCAGACCATGGCCGGCTCCCGGACCAACCGCCTCCAGTTCACCCAGCAGCAGAATCGCGCCGACAACGTGGTCCTGACCTCGGAAAGTTCGCGGGTGGAGGACGTGGACTTCTCCAAGGTGATCAGCGACTTCCAGAATCGGCAGCAGATCTACCAGGCCTCCATCCAGGTGGGCTCCAAGATCATCCAGCCCACCCTCGGCGACTACCTCTAGCGCTCCCGGGCCCCCCGCCGGGGATCCCCTCTCCCCGCACTTTGGTTGCGGACTTACCTTTCCGGCACTATGAAGCTCCAGAAGCCCGTCACCTCGCAGGTCCTGCGCCAGTCGTTCATCGAATTCTTCGAATCGAAGGGGCATCGGTTCGTTCCGAGTTCGCCCGTGGTACCCCACGACGACCCCACCCTCCTGTTCGCCAATGCAGGGATGAACCAGTTCAAGGCCATCCTGCTGGGAGGGGACAACCCCACCGGGCTCAAGCGTGCCGCCAACAGCCAGAAGTGCATCCGGGTCTCCGGCAAGCACAACGACCTCGATGTCGTCGGGCGGGACAGCTACCACCACACCTTCTTCGAGATGCTCGGAAACTGGAGTTTCGGGGACTACTTCAAGAAGGAGGCCATCCGCTGGTCGTGGGAGCTGCTCACCGAGGTGTGGGGGCTCGAGAAGTCGCGCCTGTGGGCGACGGTCTACGAGGAGGACGACGAGGCCTTGGAACTCTGGAAGACCGAGACCGACATCGACCACTCCCGCATCCTGAAGTCCGGCAAGAAAGACAATTTCTGGGAGATGGGCGAGGTCGGCCCCTGCGGTCCGTGCTCCGAGATCCATTACGACTTCGGACCCGAGAGCGACCCGCGCACCGGCGAACCCGGCTACGAAGCCGCGGTCAACCTCGACGGTTGCGAGCGGTACATCGAGATCTGGAACAACGTGTTCATGCAGTACGAACGGCTCGAGGATGGTTCGCTGCGCGAACTTCCCGCCCAGCACGTCGACACCGGCATGGGGTTCGAGCGCATCCTGCGTGTGATGCAGGGAGTGCGCTCCAACTACGACACCGACGTCTTCCAGCCTCTTCTGGCGCGGATCGCCGAGCTCACCGGAGTCCCCTACGATGCCGGCGAGAAGGGCACCCCCCATCGCGTGATCGCCGACCACCTGCGGTCCCTGTCGTTTTCCATCGCCGATGGCGCGACTCCGTCCAACGAGGGGCGCGGGTACGTGCTCCGTCGCCTGCTGCGTCGCGCGGCCCGCTTCGCCCGGGAGCTGGGAGCCCGCAAGCCGGTGATCTGCGAAGTGTTGCCCACCCTCGTCGAGATCATGGGGGAGGCCTTCCCCGAGCTCAAGGCTCGGCAAGCGCACATCGCCACCGTGATCCGCTCCGAGGAGGAACGGTTCGGCCGCACCCTCGACCAGGGGCTCGACCGGTTCCGCAAGGCCGCCCAAGCGGCCGTCGAAGGCGTGATCTCCGGCGAGGAGGTCTTCAAGCTCTACGACACCTACGGGTTCCCCGTCGACCTGACGGAGCAGATGGCGCTCGAAAAGGGGCTTTCCATCGACCAGGCCGGCTACGAGAAGGCGATGGAGGAGCAGCGCGAGCGGGCCCGTTCGGGCGGCAAGTTCACCAGCATCTTCAACAGCCTCGATGGATGGACCATCCTCCACGACGGCAATCCGACCTTCATCGGCTACACCGACTCCTCCGCCTCGGTCCGCACCCTGCGGTTCCGGGAACACGAAGACGATTTCTGGATCGTCACCGATCGCACGCCCTTCTACGCCGAATCCGGCGGTCAGATCGGCGACACGGGCATCCTGGCCGGGGAGGGGGTCCGCTTCCGGGTCCTCGACACCCAGAAGGTGAACGACGTCATCGTCCACCGAGCGACCCTGCTCGAGGGCTCCGTGGCCGAAGCCTCGATGGCGACCCTGGTCGCGACGGTCGACGCGGAGAGCCGGGAGGCGACCCGTCGCAACCATTCGGGAGTCCACCTCCTCCACGCGGCCCTGCGCCAGGTGCTCGGCGACCACGTGCAACAGCAGGGCTCGTGGGTCGGGCCCGACGCCTTCCGATTCGATTTCGTGCACACCTCGGCTCTCACCGAGTCGGAGATCCAGCAGGTCGAGGACATCGTCAACCGGCAGATCCGCCTCGACTTGGCCATCCGCACCGAGATCCTTCCCGTGGACGAGGCGAAGAAGGCCGGAGCCATGGCCTTGTTCGGGGAGAAGTACGGCGACACCGTCCGGGTCCTTTCCATGGGCGAGTTCTCCAAGGAATTGTGCGGTGGTCTGCACGCGACCTCCACCGGACAGATCGCGCTCCTGCGCATCCTGAGGGAATCCTCCATCTCGGCGGGCGTCCGACGCATCGAAGGTGTGACCGGGGTGGGGGCCTTCGAGCTCCTGCGACGCCAAGCGACCGTTGCGACCCGGCTGTCCCAGACCCTCAAATGCGACGACTCCGAAGTCGGGCAGAAAGTGTCGGATCTCGGAGCGAAACTCCGCGCCGCGGAGAAGGAGATCGAGTCCCTCAAGGTCGCGGCCCTGGCTTCGCGCGTTCCCTCCATGCTCGCCCAGGCGGTCGACCTCGGCCGGGGCAAGGCCCTGGCCATCGATTTGACGCGCGAGGTCCCCGATTCCGCGACCTTCTCGCGCCTCGTCGACGCCCTCGAATCCGGTCTCGGATCGGGCACCGTGGCGCTCCTGGCGGCGGGTTTCGACGGCAAGGTGACGCTGGTGGCGCTGGCCTCGCAGGATCTCGCCAAGACCTGTCCGGCCGGCCCCCTGGTGCAGGCCGCCGCGGCCATGGTCGAAGGCAAGGGGGGAGGGAAACCCAACCGCGCCCAGGCCGGTGGCAAGGATGCTTCGCGGATCCCCCAGGCCCTCGAGGCGTTCCTCGCCGCGGCGCGAACCAAGTTGGGCTGATCCATGGGCCCGATCGAACAGGGACTCGTCGAGCGCCGTCGGGCGGTAGGAACCCTGTGGGCGGTCCTCCTCGATCCCGACTCGCTTCCCCCCGAGGAACTCGCCCAGACTGCTCTCCAGGTCGAGGAGGCCGGTGCCGACGTCCTCCTGGTGGGAGGGAGTTCCGCCACTCCGGGAGTGTTCGAAGCGGCCATGAAGGCGATTCGCGAGCGATCCTCCCTGCCGGTGCTGCTCTTCCCGGGCTCCTACCACCAGGTGGTGGAGGGAGCGCATGGAATCCTCTTCACGACCCTCCTTTCCGGGCGGAATCCCCAGTACCTGGCCGAAGAGCAGGTCCGCGGTGCCGAGAGGGTGATCCGGCACGGGATCGAGCCCTTGCCCACGGCCTACCTGCTCATCGAATCGGGCGCCGTGACCACCGTGCAGAAAGTGTCCGGGACCCAGCCCTTGCCGAGGGACGACCGCGACCTGCTCCGCCGGCATGTCCTGGCCGCGCGCATGATGGGAATGCGATGGGTGTATCTCGAGGCCGGATCCGGGGCGCTGTCCCCCGTCCCGGTGGAGATGGTCCGCGATGCGGTGGCCCTCGAGGGCCTGCAGGTGATCGTGGGGGGAGGGTTGCGCTCTCCCGAGGTGATCGCCGAACGCGCCGCGTGCCGTCCCGCGATGATCGTCACCGGGAACGTGCTGGAGAAGCGGCGGGATGCCGAATTCCTGAAGGCCTTCGCACAGGCGATCCACCACCCCTGAAAACCCTTGCGTTCCCTGGTCGGAACGCGAGGTGGTGCGCGTGTGCGGCATGCCGATCCCGTCTGCGACGGGGGCGCCATGGATGCCAGGAGGTCGGAAGGCCGGCTTCGGCGGACTCCCGCCATCGCATGGATGCCCCTATCCCCGAGGTGCTCCGGAATTCGCCGCGTCGAGCAGGCGGACGCCTCCGCTCCAGCATCGGGTCGCCTGCCGCGATAGGGCATTTCCGCGGACCTGCATCCTGCACCCGTGGGTGTCCCTGCCCGGCGAAACGAAAACGCCCCCGTCCGGTGGATCGGACGAGGGCGTCGGGTGGCCTCCGGAAGGGAAACCGATGGGAAGCGGATCTCAGTCGACCACGAAGCGCACGGGCGTGTGGTCTTCGAGGCGGCCGAAGAGGACACCGCGCGGGAGCGCTCCGGGCAGGGTGCCCGAGATCGTTCCCGCGGGGACGAAGGAGCGGGCGACTTCCCGTCCACGGAGATCGACGACCGACAGGAACGAGCCGGAGGCCAGAGGGGTGCCCAAGGTCCAGGAGAGGACTCCGGCGCTGCTCGCCAGGCGCAGGCCTGTGCCGGAGGGAGCACGGTGCGCCGCGGTGGAGCCGCCCTTGATGGCCAGCACCACGTTGTCCAGGTGCAGGCTGGAGACGACGTCGCCGATGTTGAACTGCAAGACGCCGATGGTGCCTTCGGCGATCGTGTCGAGCGCGGAGAGCTCGACCTGGTAGGTCTTCGAGGTGGTGGACACCGAGACCGAGCCACCCCCCTGCCAAGCCCACTCGGTGGTGGTCAGGCCCACAGACACGTCGCGGGCGGCGTCGGCCCAGGCGTCGAAGGTCAGGACGTACGTGGCCCCGGCCTCCAGGGGGAATCCGCCCTGCATCAACTGGGCATGCCAATTTTCGTCACCAGCGGCGGTGATGGAGATGTCGGCCTGGCCCGCGGCGTAGGAGACGCTTCCGGCGGCGGTTCCGGCCTCGTTGAGGTTGAACTGCCACTCCGCGTCGGTGGCGAAGTCCCCGTTCTTCAGCAGGTTGGTGCCGGCGGCGGGGCGGAAATTGGCGAGAATGGTTCGATCCTTCGAGACCTTCACGGTCAGAGGGTTCGTCGTGGCGTCCACGGCGGTGTCGCCACTCCAGCCGACGAAATCGTATCCGGATTCGGCGGTGGCGGTCAGGGTCACGACCGTGCCGGTATCGACGCGCCCCGTCGGCGAGGCGACCACGTTGCCGCCCGCCGTGGCGGAGGCGACCACGGAGAGCTTGCCGTCGGAGACGCCGTCGAACTTGACGTCGTCGGGATGCAGGCGCGCGAAGGCGGCGAGCGAAGGCGAGGCGGTGGCGAAGCCCTTCATCCAAGGATCCCCGCCGTCCTGCTGGTACTGCCAGAACAGGCCGCCGGCGTAGCCGTTGCGGTAGAGGTTCGACAGCAGCGTATCGACGTCCTCGGCATCCTGCATGGTGCTGGAGGAGGGGGTGGAGGAACTCCAGCTGGAGGAGGCGAATTCACCCACGGCGATGGGCTTGTCGACGCCCCAGGCGGCGGCGCCCTTGCGGAAGGGGCTGTTGGATACGCCGTTCCATCCGTAGTAGTGGACCATGTAGAAGTCGAGGGTGCCGTCCGCGTCGCCGCCTGCGGCCTTCAACGCGTCGTCGGAGTACCAGCCCAGGTACGAAGCCTGCACGGTGCCGGTGGAGACGAGCACCCCCGGGACCGCGCGGTGGATGGCTCCGGTCATGCGGTTGGTGAACTTCTGGACGTCGGCCTTGGCGATCTTCTGGTAGGTCCAGCCCACGCCCTGCACCATGCCTTCGGCTTCGTTGGCGATCTCCCAGCAAACCAGGTTGGGGTCCAGCCCGATGGCCTTCACCAGCGGCACGACGGCGTTGTCGATGTAGGCCTTCAGGCCTTCGTCGGTGGTCAGGAGCTTCGCGTTGTTGGCGAGGTTCACGCCCGACTGGTTCTGCATGAAGTTGTGGGTCAGGAGCACCGGCATGATCAGCACGTTGTGCTTCTTGGCGATCGACAGCATCTGCTGGACGTTGGCGATGGTCTTCGATCCCAGGCCCGAGACCAGACCGTCGGAGCCGAAGACGGGGTCGTTGGCGCCGTTGGTCGACAGCCACACGCGCATGACATTGCCCCCGGAATCGGCGGTGGCCTTGATGGCCGCCTCGAAGGCCGTGGCGTTCAGAGGCGAGTTGCCCACGTCTCCGGCGAAGTTGATCCAGGCCAGGTTGAAGCCGGCGAGGAAGATCTTCTCTCCCGAGGGCAGGGTGATGCGATCGGAAAACGGCATGGCGTCGGTCCGGGTTGCGGCGGCCAGCAGGAGCGCGGCGCCAGGGGCAAGGAGGGAACGGAGTCTGGACAAGGAAGCGTCCTTTCGTGGAGGAACCGACGGAGGGCTGGGCCTCCGTCAGATGGATCGTAAGGAGGGTACGGCTTTTTGAGGGTGTCTGCCGGCACTCTATGAATCAAAACATTCAAGAAGTATTGTTGTATTGTGTCTCGACTCATCCAGGAATGCACGGAACAGCTGCGAAAACTCGCCACCGAGTCGCAATCGGCACGACTTCCCTCCGTGGACGCCTTGGCGGAATGCTGGAGAGTGGGGCGCAGCACCGTCCAGGCCGTCCTCGCCACGGCCAGGGAGCAGGGGTGGATCGAAACCCGGCGAGGTTCCGGGATCTGGGCCTCGGGAGCGCTGCCAGCGGCGGCGGTCCGATCGACCCGTCGCGGTGCCGCCGAGCTGGCCGACCTCCTTGCCGGAGAGATCCGCTCGGGGAGCTACGCGGTGGGACAGGATCTTCCCTCGCCCAAGGCCCTCTCGCGGAAACACGACCTCAGTCCGGCCACCGTGCGCAAGGCCTTGCGATCCCTGGAGACGCGAAGCCTGGTGGAGCGGCGGGGACGCTCCTGGCGTGTCGGGGGGATGGCGCGACCGCGGACCGGTGTCCGACCCGTCCTGCTGTGCCTGGGGGCACCGGGCGCCGACGGGCGTCTGCGCATCGAATCCGATCCGGAATGGGATTTCTGGCGCGAAATCCAGTCGGAAGCGGTGCGCTCCGGCCTGGAACCCCGTTTGGTGCCCTGGCGCGGGCAACTTCCGGAGATGGACGACGCCGTGGTGGGATCTGTGGTGTCGAACTGGCACATGATGGACTCGCGCCCGTTGCTCGACCAGCTCTTGCGGGGGCGCAGACCCGCGGCGGTCTGGGTGGCCAATTACGAGATCCTTCCGGGTGCGGCCTACGGACTGGCCCGCACGCTCTGGTTCCACGACTTGGCCAATGGGCGCGGAGCGGGCCGGACCATGGCGGAGTACATCGGCCGTCTACCGCATCGACACGTGGCCTGGATCGGTCCGTTCCAAGGTGCTCCCTGGGCACGCAACCGCCTCCAGGGTCTGCGGGAATCCCTCGACCCGAGGATTCGCCTCGACGTCCACGCCGGGAACTGGACCTCGGAATGGGATGTGCAGGCACATGTCCTGGGAGATCCTGCCGTCCTCGGGAAGGTGGGCTGGACGGGGGATGCGTCCGAACGCGATCGACTGGCGCGTCCGCTGGTGGAGGCCGTGACTCGCGACCGCTGCCTGGAGGTCTTCGGTTCGCACCTGCACGAGGCGCTGGAAGGAGGGGCGACCCTGTGGATCGCGGCGTCCGATCTCGTGGCCCGATGGGTGCTCCACTGGCTGCGTGCGCACGGACGGGAGGTCCCGCGCGACCTCGCCCTGGCGAGCTTCGACGACACCCGGGACGCCAGTCTCCTCGATCTGACCAGTCTCCGGTTCGGGGTACAGGAAATGGCGCGCTCCATGATTCGACAAGTTCTGTCCGCTCCGCGTGAGCCGCGCCGCCTCTCGAGCTACCCATCCCACGTCTTCGAACGCGCGTCCACGGCCCCCGTCCCCTGAGGCGGACAAGAGCCGCGGACCCGGACCAGGGCCGCCCCCACGCGGTGCGGACGATGGTGCGCCGGAAGTCCGTGGTCGACCGAGCGTGCCCTTCAGGGTACGCGAAGTGGGGCGGGTTCGATGCTTGTCGATCCCCGCTGCAAGGGGGGCCATAGATTGGATGACGTGGTGCCGACTTCTTCGGCGTCACCCTCTTCCGAAAGGGTTTCCCCGATGCGCATTCCGAAAATCCCCAAAGCGGGCAGGTGGACAGCCCTGCTCCTCGGGTTGGTCGCCTGCCAAGAGGCGACGCCCCCGATCTTGAATCCTCAATCCGACGGTGCCACCGCGCGTGTCGCCGTCCCGGACACGCTTCTCGATCGTCTTGGAGCCGATGCAGAAAGTCTGCAGGTCCGATTCGAAGGCGTGCAGGGTAGCAGGATCCAACGCGGACGAGCGGACCAGGTATTGGTTTTCGATGACCTCGCTCCTGGCAACTGGGTCGTCGAAGCTCGTATCGAGAGGGGTTCGAGCTCGAGGGGTCGGCGCCTTCTCTGGGCCGCGGTGGATACCCTATCCGTTTCCGGTGGGGAACGGGTCCACGTGTCCCTGAGGTGGGGCGGGCGTTCCCTCGGAGACCACCGAGGTGCCGCTCAGGATTCCTCCTGTCTGTCCGGGGCGCCCTGTGAAATTCCTCCTCCCGCGATGGATTGCGTGGACACGACGGACTCGCCGTGCGTGACTCCTCCTCCCGCGATGGATTGCGTGGACACGACGGGCTCGCCGTGCGCTACTCCTCCTCCCGCGACGGATTGCGTGGACACGACGGATTCGCCGTGCGTGACTCCTCCTCCCGCGATGGATTGCGTGGACACGACGGACTCGCCGTGCGTGACTCCTCCTCCCGCGACGGATTGCGTGGACACGACGGATTCGCCGTGCGTGACTCCTCCCCCGTCGACGGATTGCGTGGACACGACGGATTCGCCGTGCGTGACTCCTCCTCCCGCGATGGATTGCGTGGACACGACGGATTCGCCGTGCGTGACTCCTCCCCGTCGACGGATTGCGTGGACACGACGGATTCGCCGTGCGTGACTCCTCCTCCCGCGATGGATTGCGTGGACACGACGGATTCGCCGTGCGTGACTCCTCCTCCCGCGACGGATTGCGTGGACACGACGGATTCGCCGTGCGTGACTCCTCCCCCGTCGACGGATTGCGTGGACACGACGGATTCGCCGTGCGTGACTCCTCCCCCGTCGACGGATTGCGTGGACACGACGGACTCGCCGTGCGTGACTCCTCCCCCGTCGACGGATTGCGTGGACACGACGGATTCGCCGTGCGTGACTCCTCCTCCCGCAACGGATTGCGTGGACACGACGGACTCCATCCGTGTGTTGGAACGAAGCCGCCGAGCCTGTGCGGATTCACGAACAGCCTTGGTCGGAATCGTGGACGCGTTCGGGATCGAGTAGATTTCCCATTATCCCCAATGGATGAGCCTAATCTCCTCGACGCCACTGGTTTCCGCCTCTATCTCAGGGATTGGTGTGCCTGGAAACGCACCGCTTCTCGGAGCTTCTCCCTGCGACAATTCGCGCAACGGGCGGGATTCTCCTCCCACGCCTTCCTGCCGAAAATCCTGGACGGAGAGAGGAATCTCACCGAGGAATCCATCGATCGGGTAGCGGGTGCCCTCGGTCTCGATCCATCGCGTTCCAGGCTCTTCCGCATCATGGTCCTGCACGATCAGGAGACGGACGAAGTACGGAGGGAAAGCCTGTACCGGCGTCTCGAAGCCGCTCGAAAGGTGAAGGATCGGCGTCGTCTTGGAGAACTCCAGGCCGGGTACTACGACCGATGGTATTACCCGGTTCTGCGCCACCTCGCCCCCTTGGACTTCTGGAAGGGGGATTTCGCCGCATTGGGCAGGCAGCTCGTTCCCCCCGTGGGTGCGGCGGAGGTCCGCAAAGCCTTGGCGGAACTTGAG
This sequence comes from Fibrobacteria bacterium, assembly GCA_020633825.1. Lineage (GTDB taxonomy): Bacteria > Fibrobacterota > Fibrobacteria > UBA5070 > UBA5070 > UBA5070. The sequence goes on from JACKCV010000002.1 coordinate 449,149, forward strand.
CGCATGGGGCTCCTGTCCAGGAATGGAGATGCGTGGCAGGCGCCGGATTCGATCGTCGCCGTGGAGCGACTTCCCGCTTCTTCGCGGAACCGAGGGCGGCACGACATCCTGGTGAAGGCGATGGAAAGCCTTCATCGTTTCGCGCCGGACCAACGTTCCACTCGATGCCTCCTCCTGAGTTTGTCGGATCGGGGATGGGGTGAGGTGGGGGAGATTCTCGACGAGGCGGCTCGACGTTGCCTGGAAGTCGCCGCCAGAGACGAGGCACCCTCGAGGATCGGGCAGGTCGTGATCCAGCGGTTTCCGCTGACCCGGAGGCTTCCGTGCGCGTGAGGTGGATTCTGGCCGGGAGCACCTTGGCCTTGCTGGTTCTCCTTTCCTGCGGGGGGCGACAGGAGCGAGCGACGGGTGGGGACGACATGGAGAATTTCGTGCGATTCGCCCTGGAAGATTCGCGGGGCAACCCCGCCTCGGGACCGGTGACGGCGTATTCGGACCTGGACACCCTGGTCTTGGATCTCGATGAGGGAGGGAGCGCGACCCTGCCCGAACGAGAGAGGTCCTGGATCCTTTTCGAGGGGAGAAATGGGGGAGTCATGGCGGCGTCGCCTCGTGGGGGCGACCTCGGCCGATTGCGCTTGGGGCCGTATCGCCCCTTCCTCGGTTGGACCGAACCGGACGCGAAGGTCTCCTTGCGTGGGTTGGGTGTCGCCCAGCGTTCCGGACCGGTCTTCACGTTCGCTTCGATCCCGCCAGGGAATCACCTCCTGGAAGTGGTCGGTGCCGATGGGGTCGGCGGGAGTTTGACGTTGCGGATCCCCGTGCTGGACTCCGCGATCCTCGACACTCTGGGTGGAGAATGGTTGCGCCTGCCTCCTTTGACTCTTCATTCCGATGCCCTCGTCCCCCTGGCGCGAGGAGATAGCACGGGATGTGGTGGAGTCTGTCCGGATTCGGCCTGGACCTTGGCCAACATTCCCGTGACCGAATCCGTGCTGGATTCCTCCGATCGGTGAGCCCCAAAAAATTTTTCCACCTTGGCCCTTGCATTGGCCTGCGCAGTGCCGTACATTTCTTCACCTCGCCGCAAGAAAGCGGTCGCCGAAAGTCGCAAGGCTGGGGCGGGAGTTGCAAGACTCTGGACGAGGCTTCGGCCTCTTGAAGACTTCGGTCTTCACCTCTTTGACATCTTGGTAGGATTGACTTGTGCTGGTCCTCAACTCGATGTTCATCCGGAGACGGATGAAGAACGAATGAGAGATCTTGCGAGCGCCAAAGAAAAAGATGAAAGTCAGGATGGATAGCTTGGAGAGTTTGATCCTGGCTCAGAACGAACGCTGACGGTATGCCTCATACATGCAAGTCGAGCGGGTGCAGCAATGCATCAGCGGCGAACGGGTGAGTAACGCGTGAACAATCTGCCTCCAAATTTGGGATAACGGTTCCAACGAGCCGCTAATACCGGATAGGTTAACGACGTCGCCTGGCGATGTTAAGAAAGATCCAATTGGATCGTTTGGAGATGAGTTCGCGTCCCATTAGCTTGTTGGCGGGGTAACGGCCCACCAAGGCGACGATGGGTAGCCGGCCTGAGAGGGTGATCGGCCACATTGGGACTGAGATACGGCCCAGACTCCTACGGGAGGCAGCAGTAGGGAATTTTGCGCAATGGACGAAAGTCTGACGCAGCAATACCGTGTGAGGGATGAAGCATTTCGGTGTGTAAACCTCTGTCGATGGCGAATAATGTTTCGGGGAGTGGAAAGCCTCGGAATTGAAGGTAGCCATGAAGGAAGCACCGGCTAACTCTGTGCCAGCAGCCGCGGTAATACAGGGGGTGCAAGCGTTGTTCGGAATTACTGGGCGTAAAGGGAGCGTAGGCGGAGTTGCAAGACAGGGGTTAAAGATCCGGGCTCAACCTGGAAGCTGCCTTTGTGACTGCAGTTCTTGAATATGGTAGAGGTCAGTGGAATTTCCGGTGTAGCGGTGGAATGCGTAGAGATCGGAAAGAACACCAGAGGCGAAGGCGACTGACTGGACCAATATTGACGCTGAGGCTCGAAAGCGTGGGGAGCAAACAGGATTAGATACCCTGGTAGTCCACGCTGTAAACGATGAACACTAGATGTCGGGAGGGGTTCCTTCCGGTGTCGTCGCTAACGCAGTAAGTGTTCCGCCTGGGGAGTACGCTCGCAAGGGTGAAACTCAAAGGAATTGACGGGGGCCCGCACAAGCGGTGGAGCATGTGGTTTAATTCGATGCAACGCGAAGAACCTTACCTGGGCTTGACATGGGAACGACCGCACGAGAGATCGTGTTTTCTCTTCGGAGACGTTCCGCACAGGTGCTGCATGGCTGTCGTCAGCTCGTGTTGTGAGATGTTCGGTTAAGTCCGGCAACGAGCGCAACCCCTGTCCTTAGTTGCTAACAGGTTATGCTGAGCACTCTAAGGAGACTGCCCGGGTTAACCGGGAGGAAGGTGGGGACGACGTCAAGTCCTCATGGCCCTTACGCCCAGGGCTACACACGTGCTACAATGGTCGGTACAGTGGGAAGCAAGACCGCAAGGTGGAGCAAATCCTGAAAGCCGTCCTCAGTTCGGATTGGAGGCTGCAACTCGCCTCCATGAAGCTGGAATCGCTAGTAATCGTAGATCAGAATGCTACGGTGAATACGTTCCCGGGCCTTGTACACACCGCCCGTCAAGCCACGAAAGAAGAGAGCGCTCCAAGTCGCCAAGCTAACCTTCACCGGAAGCCAGCGCCTAAAGCGAGATCTTTAATTGGGGCTAAGTCGTAACAAGGTAGCCGTATCGGAAGGTGCGGCTGGATCACCTCCTTTCTAAGGAGTAAAACCAACCCAGCGCGAGACGAAAGGTTCCGTCCCATCCGACGGAGCGAAGTCTCACTGCAAGATCTTTCTCCGGCACAAGTCAATCCTACCCAGATTTCATTGAGACACTCTTTGACAGGTTGGGCGCCCGTAGAGGCGCGAGCAGATGACTCGTAACGGGTCTTGCCGATTGTCCGCGAGGATGGTTGACGAGGCATGTGATTGCGAGGGAGATGCGAGGTTTTGAAGTATGAAAAGGGCTTATGGCGGATGCCTTGGCACCATCAGGCGATGAAGGACGCGGCAAGCTGCGAAAATCCTCGGGTAGGCGCAAACGGCCTTTGATCCGGGGGTGTCCGAATGGGGCAACCCGGCGGAATTTTTCCGTCACTCCTGACTGAATACATAGGTCAGCGAGAGCGAACGAGGGGAAGTGAAACATCTCAGTACCCTTAGGAGTAGAAATCAAACGAGATTCCCTCAGTAGTGGCGAGCGAACGGGGAGTAGCCCAAACCGGCA
>JACKCV010000002.1:455000-629050 GCA_020633825.1 Fibrobacteria bacterium
TCTAAGCGTGAAGCTCCTCCAAAGATGAGGCTTCCCTGGGGGTAACCCCCTGAAGGGCCGTCCGAGACCAGGACGTCGATAGGTCACAGATGTAAGCGCTGCAAGGCGTTCAGTCGAGTGATACTAATCGCCCGTGTGGCTTCTAAACCACGCACCCTCCCTCCGCAAACACACATACCGTGCTCGCCGGCCCGAAAGGCTCGGCAAATTCATCTGCTCGCTTCTCTACTGGCTTCCAGCCCACGATTTTGTGGTGGTGCTAGCGAGAAGGTCACACCTGTTCCCATCCCGAACACAGCAGTTAAGCTTCTCAGCGCCAATGGTACTAGGACTATAAGACTCCTGGGAGAGTAGGTCGCCGCCACAATACCTTCGCGAACCCCGCCGGACAACTCCGGCGGGGTTTCGCGTTTCTTGGGCCATCTCCGATGCCAAATTCGGAGTGGGCCAAACGAACAGCCTCCGACCAACCAACATCTCCGTCGGTCTTCCAGGGGACCTCCTCGGGCAATCCACTGTGAACCGCCGTCGGAAACGATCATTCCTCCGAGGACAGGGTGGGCGACACGGAGTTGGACCGTGCCATGGATCCTCTCATGCAGTTCAGCCGGATGCAGGGCAGCCTGAAGCTGGACCCCCTGTTCGGCCTGGTGTTCGAGGTGGCCAAGCACGCCCAGGAACCGCAGCGCTTCGACCAGCTCGACAAGATCGGCTTCAACGGGACGGTGCTGATGGCCAATCTGATCTCGGGCCTGGCGCTGCTGCACCAGATGCTCGATGTCAAGCATCGCACGCGGACGGTGTGCTATCTCGACGAGGCGGCGAGTCTGGACGACGCCAACCAGGAGAGACTCCTCGAGACGGCGCGCGAGCTGGGGTTCAGACTGTTGTTCGCCTCTCCGCCTCCGCAGGCGACCGTGCGCTACTGCGTCCCGACCGAACGGAGGGGGCGGAGGAACTTCGTCCCGCGCCGGCACTGGCTGGTCTTCGAGGACCTCGAGCTCCTGCGATGAACCGGGCCTGGGTTCATACGCTGGAGAGACTGCGGTAGCGGGGCTTCCTACCCAGTTCGCAGGTGTCCGCCGGAATTGCTCCCTCCCTGGAACGGTGGGCTCGATCGACGGGATGCTTGTGCCTGGAACGACAAGGACGCGGCGCGGTGTGGAAGGTCGTAGCCCCCGGGACCCTGGACCTCGAGCTGAAGAGATGGACCTCGGGGGAAACCTCTCCGGAGGAAGAGCGGTTCGGGCGGATCCACAACCTGGTGCGCTATCGGGACACCAAGTCGGGCGCCACGACGCCTGCCACGTGGTGCGGCTTGTTCATGGCTCGGGGGAAGGGCGTCCTGGCTTCCAGACCCGATCGATCCCGCTTGGATCTGTCCGCCATGACCCACGACCTGGGCTGTTTGGGAATGGCCATCGACGAGGATACGCCACCCTGGGACTGCGACCAGTCCATTTTTCTGGTCGAGAGCCAAGCACTGATCGACAACTTCGGCTGGTTGCCCCGGGATTGGTGCGGCGTGGTCCTCTACTACGCCGGCGATCTCCCCGGTCTTCTGATCGCCTGGCTGGCCTGGATCCGATTCGCCTCCATCGAACTGTTCGCCGACTTCGCCGGGATCGGTCTGCCAAATTTCCAGACCCTGACAGCCGGAGTCCCCTCTGCTTCCTGGTACTGAACCGATGGGTGGGAGCGGGCCCTCGAAGCCTACGGGAACGCCAAACTGTCGAACCGCGAGGAGCAACGGCGGAAGATGGACGAGGCCTGGGCAGCCTGGGAGAGCTCGGGTTGGCCGGATTCTCGGCTTCGCGACCTGATCGTGCGCATGCGCCAGGGCGGAAGGGTTCTGGTGGGGTAAGAGAATCGTTCAGCGTAAGCTTTTCTATCTAAACATAGGGTAGTATTCTTAAAAATAGATATTTAAGCATAATGTACCTTTCTTAAGTTGAGTGTTTCACCGATGGGCGAGGTGCGTCATGGCGTTGATGGCAATTTCGGAGCGCGAAGTGATCGAGCGGTTGCGCTTCGACAACCCGTGGTGGCAGGCCGGCCGTAGCGTGGATGCCGAGTACCATGCCGCACCCCGCCGCGCCTACTTCCCGACCTTCCATGCCCAGGTGAGCCAGCTAGAGGTGCGTCGCAGCGTGCTTCTGATGGGGCCGCGTCGGGTGGGCAAGACCTGGATGATGTTCCAGTGCATCGACCAGTTGATGAAGGAGGGCGTCTCGGGATCGCGGATCCTGTTCGCCTCGTTGGAAACGCCCCTCTACACGGGGTTGTCCCTGGAAGCGATCCTGAAGCTGTTCCTGAAACTGCACCCCGACGGGCCCAAGTTCGTCTTCTTCGACGAGATCCAGTACCTGCCCGATTGGGAGCGCCACCTCAAGTCCCTCACCGACAGCTACCGGAAGTTCCGGTTCGTGGGATCGGGATCGGCGGCGGCTGCCTTGCGACGCAAGAGCCAGGAATCCGGCGCGGGGCGCTTCACCGATTTCCTCCTGCCACCGCTTTCGTTCGCCGAGTATCTGCGCTTCGTGGGCCGCGAGGGGGAACTGATCCGCGAAGATGTGTCGGCGTTCGTCAGGGATGGAGGTGCGCGCCGATGGATATGCCTCGACATCTGGGAGCTGAACAAGGAGTTCGTTCGTTACCTGAACGTCGGCGGATTCCCCGAAGCCGTGATGGTGCCAGCCGTGGGGAATGCCTCCGGCCGCTACATCAGACAGGACATTATCGAGAAGGTCCTGCTACGGGACCTGCCGAGCCTGTACGGGATCCAGGATGTGCAGGAGCTCAACCGCCTCTTCAATGTGCTGGCCTACAATTCCGGCAACGAGGTGAATCTCGAGTCCCTGTCGCGTGATTCGAGCGTCACGAAGATCACCCTGTCGCGCTACCTGGAATACCTGGAAGCCGCCTTCCTGATCCGGCGCATCGAGCGGGTCGACCAGGACTTCGGGAGCTTCCAGCGTGCCACCAACTTCAAGGTGTACCTGACCAATCCGACCATGCGTGCGGCGCTGTTCGGTCCGTTGGAGGAATCCTCGCCCTCCATGGGGGCCATGGCCGAGACGGCGGTCTTCTGCCAATGGTTGCACAGCAGCCTGTGGATCGATCGTTTGCGATACGCCCGCTGGAAGGGGCGGGAGGTGGACATGGTCAGCCTCGATCCGCACAGCAACGCGCCCGCTGCGCTGGTGGAAGTGAAGTGGAGCGATCACGCCCTGGAGCATGGAAGCGACCTCAAGGGGATCCTGGAACTGGCGGGAAAGCGGCCGTTGCGTCGAGCTCCTCTGGTCACCACGTTGTCGCGCCGTGAATGTCGGACGTTCGGAAGCCTCGAGGTGGACTTCGTGCCCACCAGCCTGCACTGTTACACGGTCTCGCGCAACCTCCAGGACCCGACCTGATTCCGTCCCTGCCCGATGGCCCGATTCGCCGAGGAGCGTCGAATTCTGCTTGGACAACCTACTTCCCCGAAACGATCCGGTCGGGCAAGGCCGGTCACCATCCTGGTGTTCGAAGCTGTGATGGGGTCCCTTCAGATCGTCGATGAGAGCGCTTCTGAATCGCCCCGACTTTGAGAAGTACTGCGAGGCCACCGAAGGGTACCCGTGGCCCGCATGATCCGATTCGCCCGGTCCCCTCTTCTCGATGAATTCATATCGTCGCCAAGAATGAATAATTGGTGACGAAACGGACGCTCTGTCCCCCTTTGCCTATCTCCAGGACTTGCCACCGACCTTCCGGTTTCAGCGAGCCTTGGCCATGAGCGTCACCGGTCGACGCCGGTGCGATGGCAGACCCAAGGAGTGTTCGAACGAGTGGTGCGCGGGGTGTACCGGAGGACGGATACTCGCGTGTCGAGTCAGTCGAAATGGTGGTGGTTGCAAGCCGCATCCCGCACGGTGTCTTCTGCCTGGACTCGGCGCTGTACTTCCATGAACTTGTCCAGCTCCAGCACCATGCCAAAGAGACAGGACGCACCGTGGCGGAGACCCTCCAGTACAACGCGACGGAATGATTCCTGTTTCGCTTGGGTGTGTCGCGCCATCGGGAGAGCTTCGTGCTCAAGTGGGCCTTGGTGCTACGCGCAAAGGACGCGGCATCGGCGCGCTCCACCCGAGACATCGACCTGCTTGCCTTTGCCTCGAACCATCCGGAAGCGGATCAGGCGGGTCTGCCCTTGCAGAACTCTGGCGAACAAGTCCCTAACAGTGGGTTACTCCGTGGGGTCTGGCTGCGAGGTCTTGGCCTGTCCAAGCTTTGCATTGATCTCCTGAAGATTTTTCAGGATTTCGTCGATCTGGAAGTACCACAGTACGATAGCTCGGAATACCCAGAACAGGCCGACGAGAACGATCAGAGCGAAGATGAGGGGGATGAGAAGGTCCATGGCAGTAAAACTTTCGATCGGGGGAAATGAATGCAAGAGACCTCAATCTGGACCACCCTTGAAGTTTGCGTGGCGCCAAACCTCGGGTCTCAATGGCCACGCAATGGTCACAGGTGCAAACTCCGACAAAACCTGGAAAGGTGCGACGATGCTCGCGAGTGACTGTTGTGACCATTGTTTGGCACCTCTCCACCCCCACTCTTCGGCAAACGCCTCAGGGCGTTCCACGGAGCCGTTTCTCAGGGGTTGAGCCATTTTCCACTGGCCGCCTCTGCGCCGCCCAGGGTCCAGAGAACCACGCCCCTGGGGAGGTCGCTTGTGCGAAGTCCGGAACGCCCGTTGGGGAGGGGTTGGAGGGGGAGCGTCCATGTTCTTCCGTCCGGAGTGCGAAGTGAAACGGTGGTTCCCGACGGCTGGTTCTCGAACTGGATCCAATCCCCGGATCTCGACACCCGGAACGAGCCGCGCCGGTCGACGGCATCGGAGATGGATCGCCGCATCGAGATGGAGTAGGATCCGGAACCGGATTTCCAAACCACTTTCATCCAGTATCGACCCATCGGAAATTTGGCGCTGAAATCCTTGGAGGCTACGACGGTCCCCAGCGGTGCGGCTTTCGGGAAGCCATTGGATTCCGATCCGAAAACCTCGATCTGACCGCCCACATCCTGGAGGGCCAGAGAAACCAGGAGCGTCATTCCGTGGGGATCCGTGACGTCGAAACCCCACCAATCGACGCTGTCGCGTGCATTCGGCCCGTTCATCGCTCCCAGGGAGTCCACCGCCCCGGTTTTCAGGAGGGTGTCGAGGCTCGACAATCGTGAGGAATCGGGAGTGTCGTTGCGATCCGAACCGCCGGAATGGAGGGATCGGTTCTGGTAAGTCAGGGTGTAGGAGCCCACACCATGGTTCAAGTAGGCGATGGAAACACTGAGGTAGTAGGTTCCTTTGCCGAGCCGGACGTTCAAGGAATCGTTCGAGAAGACTCCCACGTCGTGACCACTGGCGTTGGCGCTGTCGACGTGTGTCACGCTGTCGAACAGGACCGCCGACAGGGACAGGTCTTTGGTGATGCCGGACAAGGCCAGGTGGACATCGCTCGAATCCGCCACTTCGAGTCGGAACCAATCGCGTTCATCGGTGCCTCCCGGGTATCCCCGGTATCCGATGTGCGCCGCCAGGGGTCGGCCCTCGACGAGGATGGGGGAACCGGCGGGATAATCGGTTCCCTCGGGATCCCTTCCCGTCGGATTCTGGTCGGCTTGCACTCGGAGGGAATAGCTGCCCGCGGCGGATCTGCGTCGGACGCAGACGTAGTAGAGGCCTGCCACGAGGTCGGCTCTCAAGGTGTCCAGCGGGTCGTTGTAGGTGCTCATTCCGACACCGCCGGTCTGTTCGGAATCGATGGAGGCGACGTGGAGGAAGAGTTCGAGGGTGATGTCCAGCGCTCCGGAATCCACCCCGGCGCCGACCACCAGCCGGGTGTCGTGGGGGAGTTCCAAGGTGTACCAATCCGCTCCGTCGACTCCGGTCGTGGCGCCGAAGAATCCCAGATGGCCATGGACCGTTTCGTCCAAGGCCAGAGGCTGGGCCGAGGCGGGTGTCCGGTTGGGTTCGGGGTCGTTCCGTCCGGGAGTGGAAGAAATCGCAACCCGGAGGCTGTACTTGTTGCCACCGTAGTTCATGTTGTGGGGAGTGACCCGAAGCTGGTACTTCCCGGTCTGCAGGGCGATGTTCCAGAGGGAATCCTGAGGGGAATCGTAGGTGGAGACGATGTCCCCGGCAGGAAAGGACCGATCCGTCCGAGCGATGCTCCGATAGACATTCACGTCCACGCCGCCCATGCCGGAATCCTCGGAGAGTCCCACCGAAAGGTATCCGTCCGTCGTCATGTCCACCTCGAACCAGTCCACCGAATCGATGATCCCGGGGGACAGTTCCTGTCCCACCGTTCCCTGCGCCAGGGTTCCCGCACCGAGGGCGACGGCCCCCGAAGGAAGATCGTCGGCTTCGGCGGCCGTGCTGGTTCCCGGGTGGGCCAGGGCCAAGGCTGCGAGCAGGACGAGATTCGCAAGCAGGGGGCGTTTGAGTGGCTTCATGAGGGAATCTTTCGTGGAGGGAACACTTTGTCGCGCAGGGGGGCCTTGGGGCAGGAGCGGCCGGGGCTGGAGACGTGAAGCCCCGTTGCGGGGAATGAATTCGGGACGTCCTCGGACCGGCGGGTGGTCCTGGAGGCGCGATCCGGTGGATGACGGGAAATTCTCGACCTGGGAAAGTGGAGGCTGCGCTCAAGAAGGAGAAGTGGAGCGATTAAACCATCGAAAGCGTCGAGGTGTCAAGAAGCCTGGGTTTCCCCGGAATGGGAGGAGGAAACATCGGGAAGGGCATTTCCCATCGGGAAGGGAAACCCATCCATAGCCGAAGGGGAGGTCGCCCCGGGGACGTGGAGGTCTCACGGGAATAGCGGGCGAGTCCAGGGCAGGGGAGGCAAGGTCGGGAATTTCGGAATTTCCGCACCGAGGAATCCAGGGCGAGTCCCGAATGCGTCCGGCCGCAAGGGTGCCTGAGGCCGCATCCGCATCCCGGGAAACGCCTTGGCCAGGGGCGAAGGAGCGGACTCCAGGCATGGGGGGCGACGACGATCGGCGGGGCGCGCGCACCGCACGTGGGGGGGAATCGCCCGGAGGGGATCGGAGATCGCCGTCATCGATCCTCCCCGGGCCCAGGATTCCCCGGAACGGGGGCGCGACGCCTCCTGGTCAACTGCGCGGGGGATCAGGCGGTCAGGTTTGCCGCCTCCGCACAGGCCTGGTCCACGAACAACTCGACCTCCAAACCATCCAAGACACGCGAAAGGGGGAGAGTGTCGTCCCCGTCGAGCACTCGGCGCAGGATGGGGCCCTTCGCGGCCCCGGTGACCACCAGGTGCAGCCGACGGGCGGCGCGCAGAGTGGCCATCCCCAGGGTCACGCGTGGATGGGGAGCCTTGGGAGCATAGGTGAGAAGGGCGACCGAGCTGGTGTCGGCAAGTTCGGGGCCATTGGGAAAGAGGGAGGCGGTGTGCCCGTCCTCTCCCATCCCCAGCCAAATCTGGTCCAGCACGGGGACCCCTTCCGGGCCCGTCCCCGCGAGGCTGGAGGCGATATCGGCCAGCCCCTCTGCGGTGAGGCTCCAGTGGGTGGACTGCTCTGAGATGTCGTTGGGGTCGAGCAGCAGGCGAATGGTCTTCATCCAATTGCTGCCTTCCTCCGAAAGTCCCACGCGCCGCTCGTCGACGGGTAGCCAGAGGCAATTGCGGACCTTCGATCCTCTCCAGAACGGAAACAGGGACTCGTAGGTTCCTCCGCCCGAGACCGCGACCACCGGCCCCTCGATGCTCTCCATGGTGATGTGGCCGAGTTCGGGAAGATCCTTGGCGACGTGGACGTTGGCGGTGACGGGCATCGGGGGCTCCAGGTTCAAGTGGACTGCACGAAATCGACCCACTCTCGACCGTCGCGGGCGAGCAAGCCCTCGGCGGCTTCGGGGCCGTCGGTGCCGGCCGGGTACAGGGGAATCTTGGATTTTCCGGAGGTCGTGGACCATTTCTCGATGACGGGCTGCAAGTACTTCCAGGAAAGCTCCGCTTCGTCGGAGCGCACGAACAACGTGGCATCCCCGCGCCAGGCGTCGAGAAGAAGGCGTTCGTAGGCCTCCGGGGAGTCGTGTTCGAAGGCTTCGCGATAGGCGAAATCCATGGCGGTCCGCTCGATGCGGATGCTCTGCCCCGGGCGTTTGGTTCCCAGCTCGAGAAGGATCCCCTCCTCCGGTTGGATGTGGAAGATGATCCGGTTGCGCGGTGGGACCACTCCGGGAAGGGCGTTGAAGAGGATCTTCGCGCCCTCCTTGAAATTGATCGTGATCTGGGTCCCCTTGTGCCCCATCCTCTTGCCGGAGCGGAGATAGATGGGGACTCCGGCCCACCGGAAATTGTCGATGTGGCAGCGCAGGGCGGCGAAGGTCTCGGTGGTGGATGTCTCGGGAACGTCCGGTTCGTCGCGGTACCCCGGGACCTCTTGTTCCTCGACCCGGCCGGGTCCGTACTGCCCTCGGACGACGTCGGAATCCTCCCCGGACAGGACCAGGGGACGGAGCGCCTTGAGGACCTTCACCTTCTCGTTGCGCACGTCGTCGGGCGACAGCGAAGCGGGAGGTTCCATGCAGGTGAGGCACAGGACCTGCATCAGGTGGTTCTGGATCATGTCCCGAAGGACCCCGGCCGTTTCGTAGTAGCCCCCACGTCCTTCCACCCCCAGGGTCTCGGCGGCGGTGATCTGGATGTTGTCGATGTGCCGTGCCGACCAGATGGGTTCGAAGATGGGATTGGCGAATCGGAACACCAGGAGGTTCTGCACGCCTTCCTTCCCCAGATAGTGGTCGATGCGGTAGATCTGGTGCTCGGTGAGGTGGGGCAGGATGTCGGCGTTGAGCTTCCGGGCGGAAGCCAGATCGCGTCCGAAGGGCTTTTCGATGATCACGCGCGACCAGCCCCGGCCGTTGCAGTGCTCCTTGACCAATCCGGCTTCCGACAGGGAGGCGATGATGGGCTGGAACGTGTCGGGGGGGACGGAGAGATAGAACAGGGCGTTTAGAGGGAGGCCGCGCTCGGCGGCGATCTCCTTCATGCGGGCGTCGACCACTCGCGCTCCCTCGGGGGTGTAGTCGGCCTGGCAGTAGTGCAGGTTCTCGAGGATCGCCTGGCTGGCCCGCCCGGCCCGGCTGCGGAAGGTCTCGTCGGTCAGGGGCGAACGCCCCACGCTGAGGATCGCGAATTCCTTGGGGAGCAACCCTTCGGTGCGCAGACGCGCCAAGGCCGGAAGAAGTTTGCGCTTGGCGAGATCACCGGACCCTCCGAAGATCACGACGAAGCCGGCTTCGGGAAGGGAGGGAATGGTGGATTCGATGGGTTCGTTCATGGGGTCGCCCTCTGCAGAAGGGAGTCCGAGGGGACGAAGGGGACCCGGAGTCCCGAAGCCGCAGCGGAATCTGCGGTTGTGGATTCGTCACGTTCCAAGGAGTTCAAGCTATCAAATTGCGGCCGGGTTGTTGAGATGGTCGGGAGCACCAGGGGGTCGGGAGGGGGAGCCGTGGGAGAATCGGTCGAATCCGCGAGGGAGGGGAGGCCGGAAACACTGGTGTCGACGAGGGCACCCGCATTCTCGTGGGGGGGGAGGGGGGCGATCCACTGGAGACTCGGTTCCTCCCGAGGAATCGCGGGAAACCGTCCCCGGGGGAGACGAAGCTGCGGGGGGGAGCGAGGGAAGGGAATCCACACCCGCGGGGGATGCGGACGAGTCCCGGATCTCCAAGCCCTCGGGGATCCAGGAGGAAGAATCTCCGAGAGCGCCTTCTCCACCAGGAGGCTCATGTCCTGGGAGGGAATCCGACTTGGCCCCGGAGTCCACCGTGGGGGAAGGGGGCGAGCTGGCCTGCAGAGAGTCCAGGGAAGGGAGGAGGGTGTGGGAAGAATCCGAGTCGGAGGGAGTCCGGAGCCGGGGGGGCTGGGTCGAGTCCTGGCCGCGCCCCGTCGAATCGTTGCGCGAGGCGGCGGTCGAATCCACCGGACTGCCGGGGTCGATTTCGATCGAAACCAGGTGGGAGGAGGTGGAGTCGCGCGCGGAACTGTCGATCTGGAAGGAGATGAGTTGGACGGAAACCACCGGGGCGGGAAGGGTGTCGGTCCCGGGAGCCACCGGAGAGGGGAGGGTATCGGTGCCGGGAACCACGGAGGAATCGGGGGCCGGCGCCACCACGGTGTCGCGGATCCTGGTACTGTCGGCTCGCACGGAATCCTTGACCGGAGGGGATGGCGGAGTCGGGAGCGAAGGTGTGCTGTCTCGGGGGGACGGCTCTGGCAGGGAATCGACCTCGAGGGAGCTGGGCTCTTCGTCGGGGGCCTCTGTCGAGTCCTCTCCCAGGGGGATTTCCGCCGGTGCGATGCCCGCCATGGCCATGATCATCCGGTCCTGGAAGAACCGCACGCGACTGGCTCCACCGCGGTATCCGGAGCACAGGAGGGCGAACGCCAGGGTATCCCGGCCGGGGACCCGCAACAATCCCACGAGAGTGCTCGTTCCATCCAGGGTTCCGGTCTTGGCGGTCACCCATTCCTGGGCGGGGAGGCCTCCGAAACGTCGGCGCAAGGTCCCTTGCCCCCCCACGGCCATGAGGTCCGAGACCCTCAATCCCGGCTCCTTTCCTTGGTCGCGCCGCAATAGTTCCGCCATCGCGCGGGCGGTGACCATGTCGTAGCGGGAAAGACCCGATCCATCGTCGACGTGGACGGACGGGGAGACGCCCAGGAGAGTCAGGACCTGTCGGAACCTGCGGATGCCGTTGTCCCGCGGAGCCAAGTTGCGGAAGGGGCGGCGCACGCCCATGGCCAGCACGGACGCCTCGGCATAGGGGTTGACCGAATGCACGAGGCAGCTGCGCAGCACATCTCCCAGCCGGGGGCTGGAGGTCTTGCCCAGGAGGTTCCATTTCCTCGAGTCCGGAATGGTGTCTCCCCGGACCCAAAGGGTGGTGTCGCTTCCCGTGACGGTGATTTTCTTGGATTCCAAGGCGCTGCGCAGAGCCTGCAAGGCCAGGAGCCGTGGTTCGTGGATCGAGCGGTGGCGCCCACGGTTCTGCCCCCAGTTCAGACCGGCGACGGGAGCCCCGTAGCCGTCCTGGGCGTTGCCGATGCTCCACCCCTGGGGCCATACGTCGAGTCCGCGACCGACCAGGGGATCGAACGCGATCAAACGGCCCGATACCTTGCGGATCCCCGCGCGGGATACCGCCGCCACCAAGGGCGACATGCTCGACCCGTCGGAGCCCAGGGTGGGGTCTCCGCCCCCCTCCAGGATGAGATCCCCCTTGAGGGTACCACCGACGATCGCGCCCTGGGACCAGATCCGGGTCCGCCAACGGTATTCGGGCCCGAGATCCTCCAAGGCGGCAGCAGCGGTGAGGACCTTCATGGTCGAGGCGGGCAAGGTGCGACGATCCGGCTGATGGGACCACACCAGGGCCGAGTCCCGGGTTCGCACCACGTACGCTCCGAGACTCCCACCATCGGGGGCGTAGAGGCTGGCGTGGAGACTGTCGAGTTCCAACCACAGCGCCGTGTCGATGCCGGCAGGCAGGCCGTACCTACGCGGGTCGGGGGGAGCGGGACAGGCCGGAGGGGGGGGGCACGGGGGTGGCGCGGGGCAGATGGGGAGAGAGTCGGGCGGACCGGGGAATTTGTGCGCGCGCGGATGGGGAGCGCTGGTCGTGGCGGGCGCGCATCCGGTGATCGCGGTCAGAGCCAGGAAGAGTAGACCACCTGTCAATCCGTTGGGAAGGCGGGGAGGGGAGAGAAAGCGTTTCCCGGGATGGAATTCCCGGGGATGGGGACTCGGCTCGGGGCCGGTCAGGGTTGGATGCCTTCCGAAAGGCCTTCACCGCGCGGTCCGGCCCAGGCGATGGCGTCATGGGCGTGGATGCTTTCCAAGGACCTCACATGGATGGAGGGGTCCTTGTGGCCCGCTTCTTCGAGCAGATCGAGGAGGCGGCTGGCCGCATCCTCGACGAAACGGAAGGCCCCGTCGCGGGTGAGGGAGTCGATGACTTCCTTTTCATCCTCTCGACGCAGGATCGGGTGGGTTCGATTGGATCCGGCCCGGTCGACCAGGGCGAGAAGGGCTTCCAGCTCCAACGGGAAGAAGCCCGCGACCTCCGCCTGGAGGATCCCGCGTTGGTTGTGGAACCCGAGGTCGCCGGAGAGCGCCTTGGAGCAGGGGCACGCCAACATGGTGACGGTTTCCAGGCGGGTGGTCCAGTCCAGGGAGTCGGTGCTCCAGAGGGCCGACAGCTCGATCTTGTAGGGCTGCAATCCCACCGTGCCGGTCACCGGGGCCTCGCGGGCGATGGTGTCCTCCCAGGAGATCCGCACCGTCACGCGGTCGCTTTCCTGGGTGGCGGCCACCTGGTGGATGCGCTCGGGGAGGGTGTCGTCCAGGGGTACCGGATTGCCCTGGGGAGCGAACACACGGGCCATGCGGCTCATGTGGACTCCCCGATGCCCGTTGGGGACGTGGGCGACGATCCGTACGGAGGCCAGGACCACCCGCCCGTCGGGCAGGGCCAAGCGGAAACGGACGCGATCGATTCCGGCCACGACAGGCGCACGAGGAACGCGAACCGTCTCGGATTGGACATCGGGCAAGGGACAGGTTGGGCAGTCGGTAGTGTTGGCGTCGATCATCGCAGAATTGGAAAAGTAGTCCCCTCGCCCGTCGGGCATCCCTTCGGAGGCGGGTGGAGACCTGCTGGAAAGGGTCAGATCAGGTGGACGGTGTGCGGCTGGGGCAGGGCGCTGAAAAATTCCGTTCGCAAAGACGGGTTGGAGAGGAAATTCCCCGAAAGCCTGCTGGTGCGGGTGATGGTGCCTTCATCCCCGATGCCGCGCGTCTTGACGCAGCAGTGGAGCGCGTCGACGACCACGGCGACGTCGTCGGTGCGCAGGATCTGGGACAGGGCTTCGTGGATCTGGACCGTGGCCCGTTCCTGCACCTGGGGACGCTTGGCGAAGAAATCGACCACGCGATTGAATTTGGACAACCCGAGGACCCATCCCTTGCAGAGGTAGGCCACGTGCGCCTTGCCCATGATGGGAAGGAAGTGGTGCTCGCAGGTGGAATTGAAGGTGATGTTCACCTCGATGAGCATCTCGTCGTAGCGCATCTTGTTCTCGACGACCGTGATCTTGGGGAATTCGTCGTTGCGCAATCCCCGGAAGATCTCGTCGACGTACATCTTGGCGACCCGATCGGGAGTGCCCGAAAGGGAATCGTCCTCCAGGTTGAGTCCGAGGATCTCCATGATTTCGCGGTGGCGTTTGGCGATCTCCGCCTTGGCCGTCTCCGGGTCCATGGAGGGATGCCCCGACATCGGCGTCGGGGTGATGCGGGTTAGGAGCTCCTGCACGTCCGCTTGGTAGGCCTCGGAGCGGGTGTGGCCAGGGGCCGGGCTCCAGTTGGCATGTCCGCCTCCGGAGGGAGGGAAGGTGGGGCTCATCGCGTGTGTCCTTTCGGTGCAAGGCCCAATCTACCAAGAACGACCGGCTTCGTCGCGACGGGGGGAGGGAATCGGGATCCCGGAAACGCCTGCGGATCGCTGCCTTGAGCAGAACCTTTCGCGGGGGATCCGCGACAAAGGGGGGAATGTCATCGGTCCGGGAAACCCGCCGTCGGCTTCCATGGTACCATCGGAGGGCTGCGGCGGGAACCCCGCCTTTCAAGGAGAGACGAATGCACGGTGCGAAAAGGGTGTCCTGGAGCCTCTTGGCGGGGGTCATGGCGGTTTCCACCGCCCGAGCGGCGGTGGTTTCCGTCACTCCGGGCGGGATCCTCCGGGATGTCGCCCCCTTGCAGGTCGGGCATGTGACGGGAACCGTCCTGCCGGTGTGGAACGGACCGGATCTCTATGCCGGAATCCGTCGCGGCCTTTCGGAGCAGGATTTCCGGCTTTTCCGTTTCCCCAACGGAAGCCTCTCGAACGAGTACCACTGGAACGGGGCGGGGGAATTCGATTCGGTGGGGATCTGGCATCCCGACTCCAGCCGGGTCCTGCCCGGATTCCTGTCGACCTCGCGGTACCGGGGGACCTCCAAGGACAACTACGGGTCCTCGTTCCACTCCCTGATCACCGATGGGGACGACTCCACCTTCTGGTGGTCCGATCCCCTGGGCGGCCCCGAGCCCTGGGTTCTCCTGGAACTGGGGGACGCCGCGGCGATCGATTCCGTGCGGATCGTCTGGGGGGCCCTGCGCCCCGACAGCGTGTCCGTGGGGGAAGTCGGCACCACGTTTTGGAACGGGTACCGCGGCCGTGACGGCGAGTTCCTGGAAAGGGCGCGAGCGGCGGTGTCCTCGGAGACCACCGTGGTGGTTTCCGCAGGCGGACCCCTCTCCTACCTGGCGATCCGGCCCCTCGGGGTGGGGGATCGCGGCGTGCAGATCGCCGAGATCCGCGCCTGGGCCGCAGGAGTCCCGGCGACGGTGAACGTCCCGTCCCGCGCCGACCAGACTCCGGTGGTGGCGATGGGAGCGCATCCCGGCGGGATCCGTTCCACGGGATACGGCGGCGATGGCACTCCCAGCTGGACCTTCGAGATGTTCATGGACTATCTCGGATCCTTCCCGGGCTCGGAAGCCATGATCTGCGTCAACTACGGGACCGGGACGCCCGAGGAGGCGGCCGCCTGGGTGAAGCACGCCAACCGGGATCGGAAGCTCGGCATCCGCCACTGGGAAGTCGGCAACGAGATGGACGGAAAATGGGAGGAAGGCGGGCCGGTCGACGCCCGCCAGTACGCGCGGAAGTTCCTGGCCTTTTCCAAGGCGATGAAGGATGTCGATTCCACCATCCTGGTCTTCGGACCCGTCCAGGCGGGAATGACCTTCGCCGAGGATGCCAGCGGGCACCTCGACGGCACCTCCTGGACCGAGGAGTTCCTCCGCAGGGTCTCGGAAGCGGAGCGGGCCGATGGACGCAGGTACCTCGACGGCTTCGATTTCCATGCCTACCCCTACTGGACCAGCGGCAAACCCAACTCCTCGTCGGCCCTGGCCGCGATGCGCAAACTCGGAGGCAATCTCGACACCCTGGCCTCCATGCTCGCCCGCACCCTCGACGCCCCTCGCGAGCGGCTCGTCGCGATGACCGAGTTCAACGTCTCGGTGGTCACCATGGACCTCATGATGCGCCCGGAGAACGCCACGGGGATCGCCCTGATGCTGGGGCAACTGGTGGAGAAATTCGGTGGGAACGCCCATTCGATCGTGTGGGACTCCTACGAGGGAGGGGGCTCCAACGCCGATGGATCCTCGGGTTCCACCTGGGGGGCCCTGACGCTGTTCGTGACCCCGCGCTCGGGATCGGGATCGTCCATCCAGTACGCGCCGAATTCGCCGTACTGGGGGAACTGGACCGTCTCGAAGCTTTGGGCCATCGAGGGAGCCAGGCCCATCGACTTGACCGTCTCCGGCAGCAGCGCCGTGGAAGCGCATGCTCTCACGGATGGAAGGGACACCTCCTGGCTGCTCCTCAATCTCCTCGCTTCGCCCTGCACCACGCAGGTGTCCGCGAATCCCGCCTCGGGGTGGATCTTCACCTTCGGGAAGGCCCAGTACGCCTGGAACGGGACCACCGCCGACGCCTTCGCCTTCCCCAACTCGGGACCTTCCGGACGCCCCATCCCCCCGGGGTGGGACGGCAAGCTCGTGATCCCCGCCTACGGCATGGTCGTCGTGCGCAACTCCTCCCCGTGGGAGCCCCTGGCGGCCGACCACGTGGTCCAGTTCTCGGTGCAGCGCCACGAACTGGAGTTCGGGGACACGCTCCGGGTTTCCGGGACGGTCCGGCGTGCCGCCGGATCGCCCGCTCCCCTGGCGCGTCTGGGGGACACCACCCTGGCCCTGTCCTCCGTGGACGGGCAGTGGGACAGCCCGGAGGAGGCCTTCCGCCTGGAGGTGCCCAGCGTCCTCCTGGGCGAAGGCCTGAGGTGGCTTTCCATCGGGCAGACGGATTCCGTCCTGGTGAACATCACGGGCAGGATCCGTCCTGTGGCCTGGATCGACCGCTTCGACGACGCCTCGGTGGCCTCCGACCAGACCTCGCATGCGCGATGGACCCAGTCGCCGGCGGGAGGTGCGCCCTCCAAGGGGGGGATCACCTCCGTGGACCGACCGGGCGGCGTGAAATACATGCGCGTGGGGGCCACCCTGCTCCAGCCCGACGACCTCGGGTACGCCGTCTACGAGGAGGCGCGTCTGAATCTCGACAGCCTCGACGTCTCCGCCTCGGCGGGGATCCAGTTCGACTGGTGTTCCTGGCATTCCGACGGAGGGAGCTTCGCGCTCCAGATCGCCACCGACACCGTGGACAACTACGACGACTACGCGGCCGATCTTCCCTCGACCGATTCCGCATGGACCACGGTGCGGTTGCGTTGGAGCGCCTTCCAGCAGGCCGGCTGGGGAGGGGTCCTCACGGGTCCCCTGCTCGCCCGGCAGGTGAATCGCCTGAACTTCCGTGCCGTCGGGGAGGGGAGCACCATGTTCGGGATCGACAACCTCGCCTATCTCGGGACCTCCGGCGATTCCATCCAGACCGCCGTCCAGCGTCGTGCCCCTTCCTCGGACTGGTCCGTCCTGCGCCGGCCCGACGGTTGGGTCTTCCAGCTGCCCCAGGGCGCCCAGGTGCGGCTCGCCGGGCTCGACGGCCGGACCGTGGCCATCCTCCGACCGGATCGTGCAGGCTACGTCGCCCATCGCCCCAAGGCTTCGAAGATGCTCTACGCGATCCTCGAGTCGGAGGGCCGCAGGGAAGTCCGGCTGCTGCCCGTCCTGCGTTGACGGATTCCGGTCGCCGCCGTAGTCGTTTCCCCGGAGTTCCGCGGGATCGACGACCGGCGGAGTCCGGTCACTCCCGGTCGGCCCCGCCGGTGTCGATCGTCGCGGGCTTCCCCGCGACCGGGTGTGGCGTGGCGGTGGGATAGGCGCACCGGAACCCCACGGACCCGATGTAGCGCAAACCCGGTGCGAGCCCATCCCGGTAGCCGGCCAGGGCTCCGTCGGGTCCTGTCATCCAGCTGCCGCCGCGGATGACCTTGCCCCGCCCGCCGTCCGGGCCCGCGGGATCGTCCCTGCGCGACTTGGAATAGGTGTCGGAGGCGTACCAGTCCGCCGTCCACGACCAGACGTTCCCGGACATGTCGTACAGACCCCAGCGGTTGGGGGCGCGCGATCCCGAGGGCTCCACGAGGGCCGATCCGTCCTTGCATCCGAAGGTCCTCCAGCCCTTCGAAAGCGCGTTCAGGGTCAGGTCGGCGAGGTTCGCCGAGCGGCACGCCCCGAGGGGATCGTTCCCCCACGTGAACATGGCGGTGTCGCCGGCGCGCGCGGCGTATTCGTATTCGGCTTCGGTGGGCAGGCGCCCTCCGCGGGCGCGGCAGAAGTCGGAAGCCTCCCGCCAGGTCACGAACCAGGCGGGGTGGTCGGGGTTCCCGGGAGTGCACATCGGGCCCTCGCAGAGGTCCCACGGCGCGGTTCCGGATTCCTCGACGTATTCGCGTTGGGTGACGTGGATCCTGTCCAGACGGAATCCGTCAAGACAGACCTCGTGGGCGGGGTGGCTGTTCGCACCTCCCACGGAGTCCGGATTCCCCATGAGGAAGCAGCCGGGCGGGATCTCCACGATCGAGGGGGCCACTCCCGGGGAGCGCTTGTTCCGGCGCGCCGGAGCGGAGGAGGCCGCCGGGGCGGCCAGTTCCGTCCCGTCCGTGGCGGTGTCCCGCACCGGCGGAACGAAGGTGCTTTCGGAAGGCGCGTCGAGATCGTCGAGGGCCCCGGCGGATTCGGAGATGTCCAGGCCGGACGTCCGGTGGAAGGGGAGCAGGACCAGGAGCAGGAAGGTCGCCGGGGAAAGGCGGAAGGCGGTTTCCATGGGTCAGGTTTCCGAGGCTCCACCGAGGATGTCGAGGGACAGGTGGTGGGCTCGTCTGTGGAGCCGCAAGGGATGGCCGAAGGCGAGGGAAAGGTTCCTCGAATTCAGTTCGGTCGCCACCGGTCCGCAGGCGACGGCCAAGCCCCGGCGGTCGAGCAGCAGGACGTGGGTGGCCGTCGAGGGGATCTCCTCCACGTGGTGGGTCACCAGGAGCAGCGAGCGCTCGGGATGGCGGCGCGTCCAGGACTCCAGGCGCTCCACCAGTTCGGCCCGGGCCACGGGATCGAGACCGGCGAAGGGTTCGTCGAGCAGGAGGAACTCGGGGGAGGGAGCCAGGGCGCGGGCGATGTGGGCGCGGCGGCGCTGCCCCAGGGAGACGCGATCCAGGGGGCGGTCGGCGGTCTCCTGCAGTCCCCAGAATTCCAACTCGGCATGGGCTTGGGCGGTTTGCGCGCGCGTCGGGGAGGAAAACCGCAGACCCACCGTGCCGACGGAGGCGGAGACCACGTAGTCGGCGATGGAAATGGTCTCGTCGAGGAGCCGTTCCATGGAATCGCCGGCGAATCCCACGAGTTTCCAGAGATCCTGGACGGGCTGTCCCCCGAAGCGGACTCCCAGCACTTCCAGATCCCCTTCCCAGGGGTGCATGCGGCCTTGGAGGGCGAGGGCGAGGGTGCTCTTCCCGCAACCGTTCGGTCCCATCGCGATCCAGCGTTCCCCGGGGGCGATCTCCCAGTCGAGCGGTCCCACGACGGCAACTCCGTCGCGGCGCAACTCCAGGGCCCGGGCCCGCACCGTGGGCCCGCCCTTTCCGCCCGAGGAGCGTCTCATGCGCGGGCGCGGAGGTCGGCGAAGGCGCGGACCATGGAGGAGTGCGCCTTCGCCGGGTCGTCGGAACGGAGCCAGGAAAGCCATTCCGACGACCGCCACGACCATGCCATGAGGTTGCGGATCCCGGCTTGGAAGGAGAGCTCCGCCGCCAGGGGAGCGAAGTGTTCGGTCCCCGCCTTGATGCGGTAGAGCTTCATCCACATCTGCGGCTCGAGTCGATGTCGGGAGCACAACTCGACCAGACGGGACGCGTACAGCGCATATTCCCCGCGCACGTGGTCCTCGCCATGGGATTCCTCCCAGTAGGGGTCGCAGGCGAGCTCGTCCACGCCGGGGAGCGCGGCCACGGAGGCCCAATCGGGAAGTCCGGCGTCGAAGTGGTCGGGCAGCAGGCAGATGCAGTTGCGCTTTCCGGCCTTGCGGACCCGGTGGCTCCAGCGTCCGAGCAGCCCCAGGAGGCGATCCTGACGGAACTTGGAAACCTCCCCGTCGGCGACCGCGGGCATGTCGTGCCCCGTCCATTCGCGGAAGAGACTCCGGCAGACCGCGCAGCGGCAAGCCCACTCCCCGCCGCGTCCCTTGCGGAAGTAGAAGTGCGGCTCGTCCCAGAAGACGGTCTCGACATCGGTGGCGCAAACCGCGTCGATCCATCCGTCCATGTAGTCCTGGAAGGCGGGGTGGTTGGGGCAGATGGCGGGCATGGCCTCCCCGGTGGACAGCACCTGGTTCGATCCGGGATTCTTCGCCACCAGTTCGGAAAGGGCCTCTCCGCCGAAGACGCGCCCCACACCCCAGGAGTTGACATACACCTCCAGCCCCTCGGAGCGGGAGACGCGCACGATCTCGCCCATGGTGTCGCGGTAGTAGGAAAGATCGTCCTCGCTCCAGGTGTGGAGGACGCGGTTGGCCCCTTCCGAGGCCATTTCCGCCATGTCGCGTCGTACGTGTTCGGGACGGCGGACGCCGAAGTAGGAGAAACCGGTCTTCATGGATCGAAGTGTAGCTTTGCCCCCCAACCATGCTGCACATCGTCCTCGTCTGTCCGGAAATCGCCCCCAACACGGGGAACATCGCGCGACTTTGCGTCTGCAACGGCCTGAGGCTGCATCTGGTGCACCCCCTGGGCTACCAGATCACGGACAAGAATCTCAAACGGGCGGGGATGGACTACTGGAAGCACCTGGACCTGGTGGAGCACGAGGACCTGGACGCCTTCCTGGATCACCTGCCCGACGACGCCCGCCTGCATTTCCTGTCCACCCGCGGGACGACGGCCCATTGGGACGCCAGCTTCCGGGACGGGGATTGGCTGGTGTTCGGGGCCGAATCGAAGGGACTTCCCGACCGGCTCCGCGCGCTCGACCGAGGGGACTGGCTGACCATCCCCATGTCCGGTGAATTCGTCCGGTCCCTGAATCTTTCCAGTTCGGTGGCCATCGTGGCCTACGAGGCGCTGCGCCAGAGCCGCTGATTTTGTTCTTTTCACGGGATGAAACGCACCCTCGCATCCCTGCTCGTCCTGGGGCTCGCCGTGCAATCCGCGCGGGCCCTCGATCTCCCCTCCGGTTCCCTGCGCGCCACCGGCGCCGCCGACCTGTTGCTGAACAAGCGCAAACCCCGGTACTACAACGAAGTGTGGAGCTGGCAGGTGCTGTTCGACAACGGGACCCAGGCGAGCCTCAACTTCACCTACGCGCGCCTGGGCTTCAAGGATCCGGTCTGCGGGGCAGATCTCTCCCTGGCGGGATTCAAGGGGCGCAACTACGCGGTGGGGCGCGAGTATCCCGAGGACCGCCTGCAGCAGCAGGGGAATCCGCTGCGCCTCCAGATCCATCCCGACATCTGGTTCCAAGGGCAACCGACCACCTCCCACCGTCTGCATTTCGCCACCACCAAGAACGAGGGGTACTTCCTCGATCTGGAATTTTCCGACATGGTGGCCGGAGCGTCCTGGGGGAACGGGGTCTTCGGCCTCAAGAAGGGCGATCTGGGCGTGGCCGTGACCATCCCCATGGCACGGGTGAAGGGACGGCTCGCCGTCGGCCCCGACACCCTGGAGGTCCAGGGGTGGGCGGTGATGGAGCACATGCGCCAGACCGCCTTGTTGGGAGACCTCGTCGACGAGACCTTCCGGGGATTCCGCACCGGTCCCGAGCCCGTGTATCTGAACGTCTTCAAGGAGAAGGACAAGGATTGGGCGGGATTCGGCATCGTCTGGAAGGACGGCAAGCCGAATCTGGTCCCGGCATCGTCGGTGAAGATCGCCGCCGCGGGAGGCGTGAATCCCCCCACGCGGGTCGAGCTCGTCGGCTCCGACGGCACCTCCATCGCCATGGATCGCAAATCCATCGGCCAGGCCAATTCCATCCTCGACGGAATGGAGGGCGTCACCCGATGGGTGGTCAAGACGTTCATGGGAGACGTCCGGATGTCGCGCGGACTGGTCGACGGGGGCTTCTACCAGTACGTGAAGGTCAAGCGCTGACCGCTCCGGCTCGAAGGGATTGATTTCGGGGGAAGGACTTCCCCCGCGCCCACGGCCCCGAGGGGCCTCGGCTCCCCCTTCTCCGGGGGGCTCCCCCCGGACCCCCCTCGCGAGGCCCGCGCCCGCATCCTCCCACGACACCTCGTACGGGCGGGAGATGATTTGGCCGCGAGGCTCCCCGTCCGTTCCCTGCGGTCGGGTCAGTTCGGCGCTTCCGCGCACCCTTCCAGGATGGCCGCGATCTTCGCCGCGCGGGAAGGCCAGTCCAGCGTGGCCGCGTGCGCGATCCCGGCGCGAGCGCAGGCGCGCGCCCTCTCCGGCGAAAGGAGCGCATCCAGGGCGGCGGCCGCCTCCTCGGGGGAGTCGGGGGGGACGATGATCCCGGCTTCCGGCCCCACCGCCTCGGGCATTCCACCGCTGCGGGCCGCGAGCACGGGGACGCCGCAAGCCTGCGCTTCGGCCAGCACCATCCCGAAGCCTTCGACGTCGCGGGCCTCCTGGCGCGACAGCAAGGCGAAGACACCCAGCGACAGGAAGGCGGGAAGGTCCGCATCGGCGATGCGGCCCAGCAGACGCACCGTCGCACCCAGATCCGCCCGCGCGACCAGGGATTCCAAGCGGGCGCGGTCCGGTCCACCCCCGCCCACCAGCACCTGGACGCCGGGGTGCCTCTCCCGGAGGAGGGACGCGGCGGCGATCAGGGTATCCACGCCTTTGCGGGGAACCAGACGCGTCAGGCAGGTGACCACTGGGGTGCCGCGCGCGATGCCCAGGCGGACCCGGAGCTCCTCGATGTCCGCCGGAGGCGGGGGAGCGAAGACGGTGGTGTCGACTCCGGGGTGGACCACGTGGATGCGGTCGGGAGGGACGGAATCCGGCAGAAGGCTCGCCGTGTGGCGGCTGTTGGGGATCACGGCCTGCATGCGTCCCAGGACGGCAGGTGCCAGGCGCAGCCCCGCCCTTCCCAGAGGATGGTTGAGCAGTTCGCGTCCATGGGCGATGGCGGTCTGGGCGACGGTGCGGGGCAGGCGCATGCCGGCCAAGGCGGGGAACCACTGCGCATAGAGGACGTGGGTGCTCCGCCGCTTCCGGACGATCCCGGGAAGAAGGGTCAGCAGGGGGAGGCACAGCCAGGAGGAGTGGACGGACACACGTCGCACCGGCCACGGAAATCCCTCGTCTCCAGGCGGACGGGACGAGCCCGGGGTCGGGGCGACCACGGCGAAATCGTCGCACAGGGGTGCCAGATGCCGGGCCA
Source organism: Fibrobacteria bacterium (assembly GCA_020633825.1). Taxonomy (GTDB): domain Bacteria; phylum Fibrobacterota; class Fibrobacteria; order UBA5070; family UBA5070; genus UBA5070. The sequence continues at coordinate 477,492 of JACKCV010000002.1, forward strand.
GATGGCCCATGTAGCTCTGGATGCCTCCGGTTTCGGGAGGGAAGTCCTGGGTGACCATGAGAAGCCGCACGGTGCGGAAGCTAGATTATCCGACCAGAGTGCAACCAGATCCAGCCCCCAAGTCCCTTCGCAGTGCCGATGCGATCGATGTCGTCCTGGATGCGGCGGTCCTGGGCGTTTCCGCCGTGTACCCTTCCCAGCGCGCCGGAATCTGGCGATTCCTGCGCGATTGGTGCGCGGAGCTCGCTTCCCGCCCGGGCGTGTCGTTGCACCTGATCTCCTCGGGACGGGCACCTTGGAACGAACTCGCCGTGGAGCACGTGTGCCGCAAGGACCAGTTCCTGCGCCAGTTGCCCCACTTGTGGAGGCCCCGCCCCGGGTATCCGATCTGGCGGAGGCTCCAATCCCTCGGATCCCGCCTGGCGTTCCGCCTTCCCGGCAAGGTGCCGCGCACGGCGGTCGCGGGCATGCTCCAGGCCCTCCAGCCGGGCTTGGGGAAGATCGCACGGCCCATTCCCGGCGCCATCTACCATTCCCCCTACCATGCCTTGCCCGACACCAGAGGCAAGTCGCTTTGGCGCACCCGGTCCATCACGGTCCATGACGCCATCCCCCTCCTGCATCCCGAGTGGTTCGACGACATCACCCCGTACCTGAGGGCCCTCGATTCCATCACGGCCCGGGACACGGTGTTCGTCGATTCCGAAAGCACGAAGCGGGATCTCGTGCATTGGAAGGGGTTGGATCCTCGTCGGATCCTGGTGGCCTATCCGGGGATCTCGGGCCACTTCCGGGTGGTGGACCGGTCGACGTGCCGCGCCGCCTTGGAACGGCTGGGCGTCCCCGACGTACGGTTCCTGCTGGCGGTCGGCACCTTGGAACCCCGCAAGAACCTTCCCGCGTTGCTGGAGGCGTTCGCCCGGGTCGCCGTGCTTCCCGGAAACGAGGATCTCCACCTGGTCCTGGTGGGTGCGCGAGGTTGGAGGAACGAGGTCCTCGACGCGACCTTCGCGCGCATCGGAGCGGTTCGTGCGCGGGTGCTCCGGCCGGGCTTCGTGGCAGACGAGGACCTTCCGCTCCTGTACGGGGCCTGCGAGGCGTTCGTGTTCGCCAGCCTGTACGAGGGATTCGGCCTTCCCATCGCCGAGGCGATGGCCTGCGGGGCGCCGGTGCTGTGCGTCGACAATTCCAGTCAGAGGGAAGTCGCGGGGGACGTGGCCATGCTCTCGCCCGGTCCCTCGGCCGAGGAACTTTCCCGCTGCCTCGGATCGCTTCTTTCCGATGCCGATCGCCGCGCCGACATGCGTCGTCGCGGGCCGGCCCAGTCCGCCCGTTTCACCTGGAAGGCCTGCATCGACGTCCATCTGGACGCATGGGCCGCTTGGCGCGAGGACGATCGGTGATCGGCCTGCTCGCCGCACTGGCCTTCGCCGCGAATTGGACGCCGCCGGATTTCCCGGACTGGATGGACTCCTCCTCCCGGGCGGCCATGGAGTGGAAAGCCGCGGTTCCCGACACCTTCCCGCGCGAGGCCGGAACCTGGTACGTCGTGGTGGATTCCCCCGAGGACCCGCTCGGAAGGGACAGTCTCGTGTCGTTGAGCGTCCGCCCCCACCCGCTGCTGAGCGCGGTGTTCTGGCCGATCGACAAGGTCGTCAACCCCACGGCACGGGTGGTCCTCACCCCTCTGAAGGTTCCGGTGCTCTACGGCGAACGGATCGAAGTGGTCGACCGCGGGGTGCTTCTGGCGCGACTCGATTCCTCCACCCAGACGATGATCTACCCCACCATGGTCATGGACGGAGGGACGGGATCCCGGTTGGGGGGGACGGTCCTTTCCAACGATCTGTTCCACAGTTCCTGGTACGGCAGGGCTTCCGGGGCCTTCACCATCGCCCGGGACTGGTACCTGGGTGTGAATGCTCTCTCCCCGCCGTTCGGAATGGGCAATCGGTTGCGTGCCCGGGTGGCCGCCGCCAAGTTCGGAGAGACCTCGATCCGGATTCCCGGCTGGTACCCGATGGGTTCGACGAAATCCGTCCTGACGGTGCGGGAGGAGCGGGTCAGCGCCTCTTCCGGCGTCAGCATCCCCCTCGGCCGGCTGGGGGGAATCGAACCCAATTGGACCGGGACCTGGCGCAGGGCCGCCGCTCCCGAGCGCGGCGGCGGCAATCGCATGGACCTCTCGGAGATCCCGTGGTTCTCCCGCGGGAACCGGGGCATCCGGGGCGAGGAATGGTCCCAGCAGATCCAGCTGGTATGGTACAAGGGAAACCGGGATTTCGAAGGGATCCCCACCGATGGCGGCCACCAATCCGTGGCGGTCCAGCGGGTTTCGAGCCACGGTGGGGGGGACGCCTTCACCCTCAGCGTGGAAGGCTCGCGCTTCTTCCTGCTCGGGGACGAGAAGTACGTGTACCGCAAGGAAGACCTGGAGCCCTACCTGGACATCTCCCCCGAAACCATCGTGCGACTCCTCGATCCTTCCACCTTGCGTCGCAGGCTGACCCAGAGAAGGGTGCTCGCCTCCATGGCCCGGGTATCCCGGATGTGGGAGCTCGATCCGTCGGATCCCGTCACCTACTACCAGTTCCCCACCATGGGGGGATCCGCCCCCGCCCGCGCCTACGGGGGCGGCCGGTTGATGGGGAAGTTCGTCGCCGGCGGTGCCCTCGAATACCGATGGCCCATCTGGCGCTACATCGATGGCGCGGTGTTCGGGGAAATGGCCTGGGTGGGGGACGATCTCCTCGATTTCGACTTCGATCGCCTGGCACCGGGAACCGGCGGGGGGATCCGGGTGCGCACCAAGACCATGTTCCTGTTCCGGGTGTTCGCCGCCTACGGACGCGAGGGCGGGCGCTTCGTGGCGACGGTTTCCCAGGAATTCTGAACCCTCCGCCGAACGGATCCCGCTCCCGCACGGGGGGCATCCGATCTCCGTGGGTGGTTCAGGGAAGCTTCGCCCACCGCTCCACCCCGCGCCGACTCCGCCAGAAACTGCGCCACCGATCGGGCAGCCTGGTGGATCTGGGAGGCAGGAGGCGGGCGGACAGACCGTGGCGCGCCAGGAGAGTCCGGGCGGCGGCGAGTTCCCGCAGGTACGGGGCGTAGGCGGTCCGTTCGATGTCGCGCGAGATGCGGTACAGGCGCCACAGACGCACGTCGCCCCCCTCGTGGATCCGCAGGTCGTGGAAGTGGTACAGGACGGCGCGATCGATGCGATCGGCGTTCTTGACCGCGTTCCAGGGGGCGACGGTGAGGGACGGGTCGGAGATCTCGACGGCGGCCTTCCCGAACAGGGGAATCCATTCGTCGAGGTATTTCTGGTCGCCGAATTTTCCGTCCTCCTGCCTTCCGAAACACCATTCGATGCAACGGTCCCTCCACCACCGGACGATCGCTAGGCCTTCGGGCGTGTTCCGCACCGGGACGAACTGGACGCAATACCTTCCGCTCTGCACGGACTGGTCGTGCTCCGGATCGTAGTCGTGGGGGGTGAGGAGGGTGTGGCCGTCCCGCTCCTCCATCTGCCGCAGGATGCGGTCGGGGGAATCGAGGAACCAGAGATCCGCGTCGAGGTAGGTGACCCGGGCGAGTTCGGGCCGCGATTCCAGGAGGTGCAGGATCAGGCTGGACGTCAGGGTCCAGCAGTATTCGCCGCGGGACCGTCCGGGTTTCACCGAAAGAAGGGCGGGGGTCTCCACCTCCGGGAGCTCCAGGATCCGCAGGCCGGGCAGGTCGAGGGTTCGCAGGGCCCGGCTCGCCGCCTCGTCCATGCACAGTACCCACAGGACGGAATCCGGCGCATGGCGCCGGAGGGAAGCGTGCAGGGCGAGTCCCTGCAGCAGGAATCCGCCGTCGAACAAGGTGCAGAAGTGCTCCGGCATCCGTTTCAGCCTCGGAAGGAGTTCACCGCGGAGACGACCGTGTCGATCTCCGCGTCGGTCAGGCCGGGATGGATGGGCAGGGAGAGGCATTCCGCCGCGTGCTTCTCCGCCACCGCCAGGCCCGCGGGGTCGCGTCCGATGTCCGTGCAGGGATCCTGCCGGTGGACGGGAATCGGGTAGTGGAACAGGCTCTCGACGCCGCGTTCCTTCAGGTGGCCCTGCAAGGCGTCCCGTACCGGGGTGGTCACCACGAACAGATGGTGCACGTGCCGACGGGGATCGGAGGGAAGGGGCAGGACGCGCACCGAAGGATGACGGATTCCGTCGGCATAGGCCCTGGCCACCTGGCGGCGACGTGCGGTCCAGGCGTCGAGACGCTTCAAGCGCTCGCGCAGGATGGCCGCCTGCAACTCGTCCAGTCGGCTGTTCAACCCGACTTCGGGATGGTGGTAGCGGATGGATTGGCCGTAGTTGCGGAGAACGCGCGCGCGCGCGTCGATCTCCTCGGATTCCGTCGACAGGGCGCCTCCGTCGCCGAGGCAACCGAGGTTCTTGGTGGGATAGAAGCTCCATCCCGCGAACGATCCCCAGGTGCCGCACGGACGCCCGGACGCCTCGGCCCCGTGGGCCTGGGCGCAATCCTCGACGAGGTGGATCCCGCGGCTCCGGCAGAGTTCCGAGAGCGCCTCGACGGGGCCGGCCTGCCCGTAGAGGTGCACCACCGCCACCGCCCGGGTGCGCGGGGTCAGGCAGCGCTCCACGGAGACCGGGTCGATGATCCCGGTGTCGGCATCGATGTCGGCGAGCACCGGCGCGGCTCCGCAGCGAAGGATGGCGAGGATGGTGGCGAAGGCCGTCATGGGCGTCGTGACCACTTCGTCCCCCGGTCCGACACCGATGGCGCGGAGACCGATCTCCAGGGCATCCATGCCGTTGGCCACACCGACGGCGAACCGGGCTCCGGACCAGGACGCCCATTCGGATTCGAACGCCCGCACTTCCGGACCGAGCACCCACCATCCGGATCGCAGGACCCGTTCGGTGGCGGCCAGTTCGGAGGCGACCAGTTGCTCGTCGTCGCGCTTGAAGTCGTTCATCGTGATCATCGGTTCACTCCCAGTAGGCCGGGCCATGGGCCTTGTAGTAGGCGAGGGTGCGCTCCAGTCCCTCTTCCAGGCCCACTCGCGGTGTCCATCCGAGGAGGTTCGTGGCGAGGGAGTGGTCGGAGTAGTAGTCGCCGATGTCGATGGCCTTCCGGTCGGGCGGGAAGGGGATGAGCTCCCATGTCCCCCGACCCGCGATCCGCACCAGCGTTTCCGCGAGGTCCCTCAGGTTGACGACCTCGGTGCTTCCCAGGTTCATCACCTGGCCGATCGCCTCGTCCTTGGTGGCGCAGGCGAGGAAGGCGTCCACGGCGTCGTCCACGAAGTTGAAGTCGCGCAGCTGCAATCCGTCCCCGAACACCTTGATGGGGAGATCCGACAGGAGGTTCTTCACCCAGATCCCCAGGAAGGTCTGCCGGGCGTCCTTGACGCGCATTCCGGGGCCGTAGGTGTTCGTCAATCTCAAGGCGGCGCAACGGATGCCGTACACCCGGCTGTACAGGAGATGGAAGCTTTCCCCGGCGACCTTGTTCACCCCGTTGACGTCGACGGGGACGATGGGATGCTTTTCGTCCACGGGAAGGTACTGGGGCTTCCCGTAGATCTGGCGCGTCGAGGCGAACACGACCCGGACCCCCGGATTGTGCTTGCGCGCGGCTTCCAGGATGGACAGCTGCGAGGTCGAATTGATCTCCAGGTCGGTGAAGGGATCGGTCATGGAATCGAGGTGGCTGGTCTGTCCCGCGAGGTTGAACAGGAAGTCCTTCCCCTGGATCAGGTAGGCCATGGCATGGGGATCCCGGACATCGGAGATGTTGACTTCGACACGATCCCGGATATCGGCGACGTTGGCGGGATTCCCCCCGTACTGGGGGATGAGGCTGTCGACGAGGGTGACCTTCGCTCCGAGCTCGAGCAGCCGACGCGCGAGGTTCGAGCCGATGAAGCCGAGGCCTCCGGTGACTAGGACGCTTGAACCCGAGAAGGACGAATTCATGAGGGTCTCCGTTCGAGGATCATTCCCATATGGGTGGCACCGGGGTCGGGTTGGAGGTCGCAGTTCCAGGTCTCCACCACCTTCCAGGAGGTTTCGATCTCCTCGAGGAACCGTGGCAGGGAGAACACGTGGCAAGGATAGCTGGCCTCGTAGATCTCCGGGGGGACCGTCTGCAGCAGGATCGTGTGCTCCGCTCCCGAGTGGAACGGAGTCCGATCCAGGATCATGTAGGGGGCCCCGCTGGCCACGGCGGAGTCGACCAGGGAACGGTGGTCCCGGATGTAGCAAAGGCTCGAAGCCAGGAGGAAGAGATCCACGCCGGACTCGGCCGCCTGCGCCACGCCGGAGAGGAAGGACAGGGGGCCGCGCTCGAACTCCGCGCGGCCGACCTCGACGAAACCCTCCTGCTCGACGACCTTCCAGGACAAGCCCGGCAGATGTTCCAGGAATTTCCTGTTCTGCCTCCACGTGCTCCCCAGGCTTCCGCCGAAATCCAGCACCCGCAACGATCCGCATCGCGAGTGGATCCACAGCAATCCCGAAAGAAGAGGCCAGGAATATTCGATCCGATCGAACAGGACGGAGTCCCGCTCGTAGGGCGCGGCCCCCGATTCCACCGCGCGCGTGGCCTCCGTGACCTTCCGAAGGATCATTCCCGCGTCGTATCCGGTCGAGGCGGCCTCGGCGGCATCCCAGCTGTGGAATTCCTCCGTCCAGGCGACGCGGCCCGGGCGGGGGCCTCCCCTGCGGAGGAACTTCGGAAGGTTCATCTCGGCCTCCCCAGTCTCGATCGGAATCTGTCCATGATGGGCCGGCGACGCCCGGATGCCTTCCAGAGGAATTCGCGGATCTCGTGCCGGGCCCGGGGAGATTCCTCCAGGGATTCCGGATAGGAGGCGGGCGGTCTGGTGGAGAGGGCCACATCGTAGGCCCGGGAGGATCCCGAGTGGGTGCCGGAATCGTCGTGTCCGATGTTCTCGACCAGGGATCTGCCGGGGTAGAGAGTCAGCATGTCCTGCAGGAAGGCGCTCGCGTGCCAGCGGACGGCCCAGGAATCGTTCCTTCCCGCGATCTGGTCGCGAAGCATCTCGGAATACCCGAAGGCTCCCTCCCAATCGAATCCATGCGCGAGGCCCCGGTCCTCGAGCTCCCGCAGCAGCAGTTCCCCCTCCGGTCGGAAATGCCGCCAGGCCCTCTCCCAGGTGGCCCAACCCCAGCAGTCGGCCCCGCGGAGGAAGAAGGATTCCGGCAGGGTTCCCTCGACCGGATAGACGTACCCGTGGACGGAGGCGACCCGCGGGCAGTCCTCGTACCTTTGCAGTCCCTCGTTCATCCAATCCAGGAAGGAAGGCGCGACCACCAGGTCGTCCTCCAGGACGACGACTCTGCCGAATTCGCCGACCAGGGAACCCACGCCGGAAATGATGTTGGCCGCCAGACCGACATTGGAATCCCTCCGGACGATCTCCATCGTCCGGAAGACTCCCCGGAATTCCTGGAGAACCCCTTGGACATCCTCCACCGCCTGGCGGTGCGACTCCTCCCGCGGGCCGTCGCAGAAGACCACCAGCGCGGAGTCCCGCGAGGTCCGGCACTCGGCCAGCGACTCCAGCACTCGTCGCAGATGGTCGGGACGGCGCCAGGCGAACAACGCGATCGGAGCGGGTCGGCTCATCGAGCCGGGCTTTCGAGGCTGGATTCGTGGAGCCTCGTCAGGGCGCGTTCGGCGACCCAGCGGTGGGACTCGATGCGGATGTTGTGGAGCAGCATCCAGGGGTCGGACAAGGAGCCCGAGGGCGATGCCCCGGGGTCGAGGACGGCTCTCAGACGGGATTTGAATCTCCTGGATCCAGGGGGAGGAGCGAAGCATCGTTCGAAGTACCCGCGGTACCGTTCGTGCCACAAGCGTTCGACCATGGCGTCCACAGCCTCCTCGTAGGAGACCTCCAGGGCCTTGGATGCCGCCTGCCAGTGGGCGAAACCTTCTCCCGACTCGTCGAGTTCGACAGCTTCGCCCGCCCTTCGGATGGGATGGAGGGTCGACGTCCAGTCGCCTCCTTCGGGAACGATCTGCAGCAACATGCCGCGGTTCCAGGATCCGCCTTCGGTCGGTGCCTGCGCGTGCGGAAACCAGGCGTTGCCGAGGCTGTAATGGATTTCCCCCGTGGCGAACCGTTCGGACCCTTGCACGATGTGGGGATGGTGACCCACTACGAAGCGGACTCCCATCCGGATCCAGGAGCGGTAGAGGTCGCGCAATTCGGGGAGCGGGAGGGTTTCCTCCTCGACCCCGGCGTGGCACTGGACCAGCACCATGTCGTGGGAGCGCACCGCCTCCGCGATGGCCGCGGTCAGGAGGGGATCGAGCATCCATGCCGCTCCGAAACGGCGATCGGCGGGCGGGCGGAGGACTCCGAATTCGGCTTCCGCGCAGGCGAACATGGCCACCTTCCTGCCTTCGATCTCCACGACCAGGGGACGGATCGCTTCCTGGCGGTTCTCCCCGCATCCGAGGCAGTCGAATCCCAGCTCCCCCAGGGAAGCGACCGTGCGTCGCAGGCCCTGGGGACCGAGGTCGCCCACATGGTTGTTGGCCAGGCACAGGGTGGTGAAGCCGGCCGAACGCAAAGCTGGGGCGAGATCGGGGGATTGCCGGATCGCCGGCCCCGCCTTCGGGGCATCGGGAAGATCCTCCGCGTCGATGGGTGCCTCGAAGTTGGCGCAGCAAAGGGCCGAGCTGGAAATCAGGTCGAGGATCTCCGGAGCGAAACGCGGAGTTCCCGGGGTTCCGCTCGGCTGGTGGATGTCCCCGAAGAGGAGGATGCCGGAGGATCCGCTCATGCTTGCAGGGACTCCAGACCCCATGCCGCGGCCTGCAGACGCACCAAGCGGTCGTAGGCCCCCACGTCGCCTTCGAGCGCGCGATCGAACCATCCCTTCGCGAGACCGGCGGGGATCAGCGTCGAAAGCCCGCCCTTCTCGATGGACTCGGGGAGCGGCCAGAATCCGTCGAGACCGGAACGGGCGATGGCGGCCTGGTCCAGGGCCAGGGGCTGGTTCTTCCAGGCGGGCGGGATCAGGGGGCGCAGACCGTTCCGACGCATCCAGGCGGCGATCGCGAACAGCCGCGCGTGGAAATTCGAGCCGATGCTGCGCAGACCGTTGCTGTTGGAGAAGACGCGCGCCGCGCGGGGATGGTGGCGGACGAACATCTCCTCCACGGCGAGACGGTCCCTCAGGGCGGTGTCGTCCAGCGACAGGAAGAAGTTCGCGTATTTCGGGTGGTGGTGGGGTGCCACGTGCGGGATCGCCCACTCGACGGTGCGGGGGTAGTAGGAAATGAAGTTCCGTTGCCGGGTCAGGACGTCGCAGACGATGCTTCGGCGGATGGGATCTGCATCGACGAAATGGAACGCCTTCTCCAGGTGGGCTTCCAGGATCCCGACCATTTCGGGAGTCAAGCCGCGGACCTCCTCCGAAAGGCTCGCCGGCGACCACCTGCGGCTCTGGCCGAACCTGGTGAACATCGAAACCAGATCCGGATTCCCCCCGTCGAGCATCAGCGAGACGTGCTGGCCCGCGGGAACGCCGGTCATGTATCCGGAAGTGAGCACGGTGGAGTCGCCGAAGCCGAGTTTGTCGGAGAGCATCTCGAGGAATTCCAACTGGTACATGCCGTGGAAATGCAGCGAGGACCCGAAGATTTCTCCGACGGCCTCCAGATGGCGGCGTTCCAGGAACCGGCAGGGGAGATCGACGTGCTCCCAGGAGACCCGGTAGGCCTTGGCGAGACGCCGCGCGGCCTGCACCTCCAGGGACGCGGACGGTCCGTAGGTGAAGCATCGCAGCTTGTCGCGCAGGTTCGAGTCCCGGGCGGCGGCGACCAGGATCATGCGGGAATCGTATCCGCCGGACAGGGGAAGGATCACTTCCCCGTGGGGGGACAGGGCCGCTTGCACGAGTTCCGTGTTCAGCTCGTCGAGCTCGGCGGCGATCTTCTCCAGTCCGAGGTGCTTCCGGATCGGGGAGGGATCCCATCGATCCATTCGACGCACGACGGGATGACTCCCCCCGGTGGGGAAATCCATCGAGCTGTCGGGGATCTGCTGGGCGATGTGCCCCCAGAGCGTCTCGTCCCAGAGGAAGTGGCTGAACAGGAGCAAGCCGAACAATCCCGGAAGGGATAGGTCCGATCTGTCGGTCCCGGAGCCCTGGATGACGGCGGGCTCGAGGTTGGAGACCACCCAGCCGTCGCGGGAGGAGTGGAACACGGGCACGGAGCCGGTGAAATCGGTGGAGGTGGTCAGTCCCCGGGAGGTCAGCTCGAGGACGAGGTGCCTGTCGCGGTCGGGTTCCGGGCAGGGGAGCAAGGGTCCGACAAGAAACGACATCGACCCGTCGGAGGGAAGGATCCGCCCTTCGTGCAGGAGGTGCAACCGCCAGCCGGGATGTTCCAGGGTGGACGATTCGAGGTTCCAGCGTCGGGCGAGGCGCTCGAGGCTCCCGAGGACGGCCGCTTGCCGCGCCTGGGGAACCCGCGTCTCGACGGCGCAGAAGCCGATGATCCGACATCGGCCCGCGGTGCTCATGCCGAGGTCCGCACCCAGGGGAGGGTGGGGGCGAGGATGCCCGCGCGCCGGTCCCGCCAGAAGGCGGATTCGCTCAACCCTCCTTCCACCGTGAAGGACAATGCCGGGTTCGTGCCTCCGGTGAAGAATTCGCGGTTGCCGACCCACACCACCACCTCGATGCGGTAGCGTCCCTCGTTGAGCAGTCCACCGGGGATGGGACAGGTCAGGGTGTGTTCGCCGACCGGCAGCGGGGGAGGCATCCCGGCATGGGGGTCGCTGTGGAAGCTGCGGAGGATCTGGGTGCCGTCCTCGGAGAAGAGCGAGAAACCGATCAGCAGACCAGGCTCCACCGTCTTGACGCGGAAGGCGAACTCGACCCCGATCCCGGAGGACGCGAGGACGGATTCCGTCGGCTCCTGCCCGCTCCGGTCGCGAAGGGTCGCGGAGAGGGGCTCGAACGCAGGGTCGAGGGGGAGATCCGTGGGCGCGGTCCAGGAGGTGCGGGAACCGCTTCCTTCGAGTTCCTCCGCGTACTTGGCGAGGATCCGCTCGGAGGTGTCCTGGTCGGCGAGTCTTCCTCGGGAAAGCAGCAGCGCCGATCGGCAGAGCCGCTGGACGGCGCTCGCGCTGTGGCTCACGAAGACCACCGTCCTTCCGTGGCGAGCCACGTCGTCCATCTTGCCCAGGCATTTGCGCTGGAAGGCGGCATCCCCCACGGCGAGAACCTCGTCGACCAGGAGGATGTCGGTTTCGAGGTGGGCCGCGACGGAGAAGGCGAGGCGGGTGTACATGCCGCTGGAGTAGCGCTTCACCGGGGTATCGAGGAAGGAGGGAACCTCGGCGAACTCGACGATCTCGTCGAACTTGCGGCGGATCTCCTCGCGCGGCATCCCGAGGATGGCGCCGGCAAGGTAGACGTTGTCCCGCCCGGTCAGATCGGGATGGAACCCGGTTCCCACTTCCAGGAGGGATCCGACCTTGCCACGCAGGAGGGCCTGCCCTGCCGTGGGGCGGACCACCCGGGCCAGGACCTTCAGGAGGGTCGATTTCCCCGCTCCGTTCTTCCCCACCAGACCCACCGTCTCGCCGGGCATGATGTCGAAGGAGACGTCGTCGAGGGCCTTGAATTCGACCAGGCGGCTTTCGGGCCACTTTCCACGCATCAAGGAGCGCGCGAAATGGGCCAGGTCGTCGGAAAGGTCGGTTCCATAGCGGCCGTTCTCCGATTGCCGGATGCGGTACGACTTGGAAAGCCCGCGGACTTCGATGGATGGTTTCATCAGATGTAATCCGCGAAATCACGTTCCACGCGCCGGAACACGAGGAAGGCGAGGAACGAGAGGGCGAGCGTCGAAACGAGGGAGGCGGCCAGACTCAACATCGGTGGCGGAGCCGAGCCGGTGATCGCCGACCGGAAATAAAGGATGGGTGGGGTGAGCGGGTTCAGCAGGAGATAGGGTTGCCACTCGGGGGGGGCGACTTCCAGCGGCCAGGCCACGGGACTGGCCCAGACCAGGATCTGGGTGAAGAAGGGGGCCACTTGGCGCAGATCGCGCCACCGGATGTTCAGGCTGGCCAGCAAGGTGCCGGTGGCCAGGGCGGCGAGGAACAGCGGAAGCAGGCAGGCCAGGGCGGGGAAGATGGACCAGCCCGGGACATAGCCGTAGATCAGGGACACCGGGACGAGGATGGCACCGGCGACGATGAAATCGACGAGGGCGGAGAGGGCGGCCGACAAGGGCAGGGCGAGTCGGGGGAAATACACCTTGGTGATCAGCCGTTCATCCTGGATCAGGCTCCCGGAGGCGCGTTCCATGGACTGCGAGAACAACCCCCAGGCGATCATCCCGGTCAGCGCGAAGAGAGGATACGGGACGCCCCCCGTGGGAACCTTGACGAACAGACCGAAGACCAGCGTGTAGAGCAAGGTGGTGAACAGCGGCTGGATGAGGACCCACATCGCCCCGAAGGCGGTCTGGGCGTACCGGACGGAGATCTGGCGCCGGGCCAGGGCCGCGACGAGATGCCATGCTCCGGCCAGCTCCCTGGTGACATCGACGATGCCCAGATCCTCGGGGCGGATTCTGGTTTGGACCTGCGTTTCGGAAGCATTCATGAGCGGTGGTAAACGTAGAAACCTCCGAAGTGGCGTCGGTGGCGATCGTACTTTTGCCCGGACATGTCCAGCCAAGACCAGACACCGACACTTTCCGTGATCGTCTACGGAAGAAACGATGGCCACGGGTACAATCTGGCGCGACGTGCCGCGACGAGTCTGAATGCGATCGCCCACGTCCTGCGGGAGGAGGACGAGATCCTTTTCGTGGATGCCAACGGGGCGGACACCTTTCCAACCTTCCCCGAGTCCATCTCCGACACGCTCACCCCGAAGGCCCGCCAGGTGCTGCGGGTGATCCGGGTGCGTCCCGGATCGTATCGAAGATGGACCTCCCAGGCGAGGCTTCCGGTGCACGAGCCGTTCTGCCGGAACGTGGCGTTGCGCAGGGTCGCCCCCTCCTGCAAGTGGGTGCTCTCCACCAATACGGACATCGTCCCGGTGATCGAGGGAGGCAAGACGATCGGGGAACTCCTCGAAGGGCTCGACCCCGGATTCCTCCACATCGCACCGCGGATCGAACTCCCGGAACGGATGTGGGAATCGCTCGATCGTCGTGAACCGGATTCCGCGATCGCCTCGTGCCGCCGGTGGGCGACCTCCCAGCATCTGGGAGTGGTCGTCCAGGCCGACCCCATCGTGGTCCACGACGGGCCGGGGGATTTCCAGCTGGTTCCCCTCGATCTCGCCAGGCGCCTGGACGGATTCGACGAGTCCATCCTCGGGGGATGGCACGTCGATGGCAACTTCTGTGCCCGCTCGAGGCTCGCCACGGGAAGGAACATCAGTCTGGCGGGAAAGGTTGCCGCCTGGCACCTCGATCACAATCGGCAGGCCACCACCATCCATCGCAACCGGCACGGGTCGGAAACGCCGGAGCAGCTCATCACGGGAGTCCGCGAGTGCGGGCTTCCCGCGCAAAGGGAGCATTGGGGTGCCGACGGGGTGGAATTCGAGGAAATCCGTCTCCCCGAGCCCGGCGGGTTCCGATTCGGTGGGGAGGATCTCCTCCCGACCTCGCCGGCGACTCCGGTCGTCCAGCAGATGCATGCGGAGGCGTTCAATCACGGGTGCGCCGTGGACTCTCCCCTCGTCTTTCCCCACCTGGCCAGCCACCTGGACACCTGGGGAGCGGGGACTCGCGTGGCCTACCTGGGTTCCAGTCCGACGATGATCGAGCTCCTCGAACGGTTCGTGCTCGAACACTCGATGGAATTGGTCGTGGCGCCGGGACTCCTCGCCGAGCGGGGGGGGGCGGATTTCGTCGCGCGTGCCGCCACCTCCCAGGTCCTGGTGGTGGACGCCTGGTCGGCCGACCTGTGGACCCCGGGAGAGCCCAAGGATCTCCGCAAGTCCGACGGCGCGCTGGGCCGTCGATGCCGGGCCATCGACGAGCAGCTCCGCACCATCCATCGGAGGGTCCTCCGAGAGCGGAGGAACAACCTCCTGGTCCTGTTCGTTTCCTGCCAGCACACCTGGCTCGACCTCGACGTGCATCGCTTCTTCGACATCACCCTGACCCCGTGGGCGTCGCGGGTTCGCCCGGCACGGGTTCGCCCGGTGGAATCGGAGCTTCGGAGCTTCCTGCGGAGGAAGTGGTCGCGCAGGATTCGTTGAGACGTCGGCGCCTTCAGGCGCGGGCGGAGGATCCGACCAGGAGTTCCGCCAGTCGATGTCCGGCATCGGACCACTTGTAGAGGGACGCGCGGGCCGGACCGAAGGCAGCCAATCTCCTTCGCAGATCGGGATCCTCCAAAAGAGTCCGGATCCCCGACGCGATGCTTTCCACCGAGGTTCCATCCACCCAGAGGGCGTCGTCTCCGAGGACCTCCGGCAGGCAACTGCTGCGGGAGGCGATGACCGGGGCCGCCGCGCGCATGGCCTCGAGGGGGGGGAGTCCGAATCCTTCGAGCAAGGACGGAAAGACGAAGGCCAGACATTCGCGATACAAGGCTTGCAGGGTCGCGTCGTCCACGCGACCGGGCAGCTCGATGCGGTCGGCGACTCCGGCGGATTCGGCCCACTTGCGGACCATTTCCTTGCGGAAGGGGGCCATCGGACCCGCGAAGACCATCCGGAGCCGGGGATGGGCCACCTGCGCGAAGGCCGACACCAGGCGTTCGATGTTCTTTCGCTCCTCGATGGCGCCCACGTACAGAAGGAAGGGAGCCTGCATCCCCGAGGAGCTGCTGGCGACATCCTCCAGGTGATCCACCCCGGGGTAGACCACCTGGAAGGACTTCTCCGGGATTCCCAGCAGTTCCTTTCCCGTCCGTGCCACTTCCCGGGTGATGGCGATCACCTGGTCCGCCTCCCGCCATCTCCGCGGGAGGCGGTCCCGCCAGAGCCAGCGGTTTCCCCGGACATACTTGTTCACGTACCGGTCCGGATCGAGGAGCGGGATCAGGTCGTACATCATCAGGGTCTGGCGCAACCCGGGGAGTTTCGGGGGAAAGAGGCTGAGGTCGGTGCCGAAAACTCCTGTCGCTCCGGTCCGCAAGGCCAGGCGATTCAGGCTCCCGCCGGCAAGGACCTGGCGCTGCCAGGGGGCGAGGCGTTTGAGGAGCCAGGCGGAGCCGATGGAATGGGCGGGGATCCCGGGAAGCATCCCGCCCCCCCTGGACAGGGTCGCCTGGACCATCTGGCACTCGTGCTCCTCCAACCCTTCCCGCAAGGCGGGGAGAAGGCACGACAAGAAACGCCCGATCCCTCGGGCGCTGGTCTCGAGGTCGATCGGGGTGGTATCGAGGACGATCCGGCCTCGAGGCGGTGTCGAGGAGGCCTTCACGCCCCCTTCAGCATCTTCTCGCGACGAGCTTCCTTGAGGTCGTTTTCGACCATTTCCTTGGCCATCTCCTCGACGGTGATCTTGGGGACCCAGCCGAGCTTGGCCTTGGCCTTCTCGGGGGTGCCCAGCAACGTCTCCACTTCCGTGGGACGGAAGTAGCGCGGGTCGACGGCCACGATGACCTTGCCGGTGGCCACGTCGATTCCCTTCTCGTCCACTCCGGTTCCCTCGAAACGGATGTCGATCCCCGCGTGCTTGCAGGTGAGCTTCACGAATTCACGCACCGAGATCTGCGAACCGGTCGCGATCACGAAGTCCTCGGCGTGGTCCTGCTGGAGCATCATCCACTGCATGTAGACATAGTCCTTCGCGTGACCCCAGTCGCGGAGGGAATCCATGTTGCCCAGCTTGAGGACGCTGTCGAGACCTTCCTTGATCCGGGCGATGCCGCGGGTGATCTTGCGGGTCACGAAGGTTTCGCCGCGGCGGGGGCTCTCGTGGTTGAACAGGATGCCGTTGCAGGCGTAGATTCCGTAGGCTTCGCGGTAGTTCACCGTGATCCAGTAGGCGTAGAGCTTGGCCACCGCGTAGGGACTGCGCGGGTAGAATGGGGTGGTCTCGCGCTGGGGGATCTCCTGCACCAGTCCGAAGAGTTCGGAGGTGGACGCCTGGTAGAAACGTGTCTTCTTCTCGAGCTTGTTGATGCGGATCGCCTCGAGCAACCGGAGGGTGCCGATCCCGTCGACGTCGGCGCTGTATTCCGGTTCCTCGAAGCTCACGGCGACATGGCTCATGGCGCCCAGGTTGTAGATCTCGTCGGGCTGGATCTCGGCGACGAGACGGACCAGGTTCGTGCTGTCGGAGAGATCCCCGAAATGGGCCTTGAAGTTGGGATTGTCGTAGAGGTGGTCGATGCGGGTGGTGTTGAACGAGCTGGAACGACGCTTCAGCCCGTGGACCAGGTACCCCTTCTCCAGGAGGAGTTCAGCGAGGTAGGATCCGTCCTGGCCTGTGATGCCGGTGATGAGGGCGACCTTGGTCTGAGACATGCGGAACTCCAGGGAGGGGAGAGTGATCGGCGGATTCCTGCCGCAACTGAGCCAATGAAGAATAGGAATTTGTCGCCCAACCGAGGCCGACGGAACCACGGAATCGGACGCGCCATTTTCCGGAAGGAGGGTGCGGACCCCTCGGAGTCTTCTATCTTGGACGCTTCGTGATCCCCCACACCATCCATTTCGTCTGGAGCGGAGAACGCTTTCCGTGGGCCTTCTCGCTCGCCGTTCGCTCCGCGATCCGCCTGCATCCGGGGTGGCGGGTGGTCGTCCATACCGGCGTCGAGCCCCGGAACAGCCCCGGATGGGACGACGTCCGCGCTCTCGCCGAGATCCGTCCCATCGATCCCGAGGCGGTCCTGGGGGCTCTTCCCGAAGTGGGAGGACGCCTGGTGGAACTGCACCGGGCCATCGCCCCCCGATACCATGCCGGCCGCTCCAACCTGGTCCGTCTGGCCGTCCTCTCGACCGAAGGCGGATGGTACCTGGATTTCGACACGCTGACCATCGCCTCCCTGGAGGATCTGTCGGAGCGGTGCTCCGCGGTCGTGGGGGAGGAGTGGGTATGGGCCCACGACGAGGAGAGGGTGGCCAAGGGGTACAACTGGACGATGGTCCCCTCGACGGTGGCCTTCGGTGCCTCCTGGGTGCTCGCCCGGCTGGGGCTTCCTCCCGATTCGCGTAGCGAGTCGTTCCTGCGCGGCATCTGGGGGCGGCGGGAATTGAACAACGCCGTCCTGGCCTGCGAACCCGGGCATGCCTGGGTGGGGCGGCTGCTCGATCTGGCCACCCGGCAGGATCCCTCCGTGCGTTTCGGCCTCGGGCCGGCGCTGGTGAATCTCGCCTGGCGCAGCCCCGAGGGGGCCCCGTTGCCCACCCGCCTCGGGCCCGAGGCTTTCTACCAATTTCCGCCCAGCCAGACCAACCGGTATTTCCGTTCCAGCGTCCTTCCCGAGGGCGCGCGGATCCTGCACTGGTGCTCCTCCAACCACCGCGACGAGGTGTCCAGGATGGACGCCGCCTGGATTCGCAGACATTCCCGATCATCCCCCTGGGCCGCCCACGCCCGTTCTCTCCTGGAGACTTCGCCATGACTTCGTTTTTCCGTTTGTTCGCCCGATGGTACGTGGGAGTGTCCTGGAAACGCCCTTGGGCGGTGCTGGCCGTGTTCGGATTGTTCACCGTCTTCATGGGCGCGATGAGCGCCCGGCTCGGGATCAGCACCGACCTGCGGGTCCTGCTGCCTTCCAGCACGCCTTCGGTCCAGGCCCTGGAGCACTCCGAGGAGCGACTGGGCGCCACCGACTTCTTCACCCTCGCCTTCGAGGATTCCTCCGCCGAACGCGTGGGACAATTCCAGAAGGCGGTCGCCGAATCCCTCGCCGCCTGGGACCAGGTGAAATGGGTGCAATTCGACGAGGATCGACGCTTCTTCGAACGTCATGCCCTGCTGTATCTTCCCCAGGACCAGCTCCTGGATCTGGAAGCCCGCCTGCAATCCATCGCCAAGAGGGCCTCCGGCGACTGGGATCCCCTCGTGGTCGACCTCGACGACGAGGGACCGAGTGCCCCGGCCTCCCTCGACGGATGGCCCGACAAGATGGCGCTCTACAAGCAGGGAATGCCGATGGACGTCGTGGACGCTCTGCTGGAGCGCATCCACAAGGAGACGGGGGATCAGGGGAACGCGGTGACCCTGGATCCGGGGGCCGCATCGGCGACCCCCCAGGTGCCGACCGGCGATCCGACCCTCCCCGACTCCCTGCGCGACCGCATGATCGGCTGGCACGAGGCCAAGGGGAAATGGGTGGGGGTGATCATCGCCCAGATGGCCCAGCCCTCCACCGATGCCCGGTTCGCCCAGGAAGCCAAGGACCACGGGGATTCCGCGGCCGCCGCGGCCAAGCGCGCCCTGGGATGGGACATCCGTTCGGCGGTGGTGGGAGCCTACAGCGATCCCTCCTCCGAGATCGCCGAGATCAACGGCGACATGTGGGTGGCCTCGACGGTGGCCCTGTCCCTCATTTTCGGACTCCTCGCGTTCTACATGCGCCGCCCCGGCAACATCCTGATCGTCTTCCTGCCCCTGCTGGCCGCCATGGTCTGGATGATGGGTGCCGCGGAGTTGATCTACGGGCGTCTGACGGTCCTGACCTCCTTCGTGCTGGCCCTGCTCTCCGGCTTGGGCATCGAGTACTCCATCCACGTCTACTCCCGCTGGATGGAGGAACGGCGCAAAGGGGCGACCATCCAGGATGCCATGGAAACCTCCCTGGCCCGGACCGGACGGTCCCTCCTCTCGGCGATGCTCGCGGCGATCACCTGCATGCTCGCCCTCCAGATCGGTCACTTCCAGGGGTTCAAGGAGTTCGGCATCGTCGTTTCGATGGGCGTGTTCTTCGCGTTCTTCGCCTCCCTGACGATCGTGCCTCCCGTCCTTTTCCTGTTGCTGCGCTTCGGGCCGTTCCTCGAGCGCAACCGCATGGGCTGGTTGTCCTGGATCGTTCCCTCCGAGGCCAACGCCGAGGGGGCGGTTCTCGTTCCGTTGCTGGCCTGGCCCCGCTGGTTCATGACCACCACCTTCCTCCTGGTGGCCCTGGGAACGGCCTTCTTCCTGGCTTCCCCCTCGGTGGGCTTCGAGAACGATTTCGCCAACCTGCGCAGCGGGGGCGGCAAATTCAAGTGGCTCACCGATCGCATCGAGAAGCTGGTCAACGACGAGGAAGCGATCGCCCAGCAGGCGCAATCGCGGATCAGCTACGGCCGAGCCGTCGGCAAGGGCAAGAACACCTCGCCTTCGGTGGTGCTCGCCGAGACCGAGGACCAGATGCGGGAGGTCCATGACACGCTCGGAGCCCGGTTCGGTTCTCCCGCCGACACCATGCTGAAGAGCTTCGTGACCATCCAGTCGTTCGTTCCCCGCCCCGCGACCCAGCTGGAGCGCCTGGAGATCATCCAACGGGTTCGCGAAGTCATCGACGGCCCCGATTTCCGGAAGCTGGATTCGGCGGGCAAGGCGCGTCTGGCCTCCTTGCGGACCTACACGGAATGCGACACCTTCGGGTTCGACTCCCTTCCGGCCTACGCGCAGCGTTTCATGACCGAGAAGGACGGATCCCACGGCCGATTCGGCATGGTCTACGCCGATATGCGGGAAAGCGATGCCATCGAGTCCAAGAAATTCCAGGACCGCTTCTCGCACTTCAAGACCGCCACCGGCAAGGTGGTGGTCGCCTCCACCGGGTTCATCTACGCGGACGTGGTCGACATGGTGAAGAAGGACGTCGGGAGATTGGCGATCTTCGTCTTCCTCTTCCTGGCGGTGGTGGTGTGGATCGACACCCGATCCTGGCGGGGCCTGGTGGTCAACATGGGGTACATCGGCCTGATCTCCGTCTGGACCTACGGAGCCATGGGCTGGCTCGGTCTGAAGCTGGGCATGTTCAACATCGTGGTGCTGCCCGCCCTGCTTTCCAACACCGTCGACGCCACCATCCATCTCTACCATCGCCGCATGGAAACCGGTGCCGGGAAGATGGGGGAAATCCTGCACACGGCCGGATCCTCGGTCCTGGCCGGTACGCTCACCAACGCGTTCGGGTTCCTCTCGCTGATCGTGGTTTCCCATCGTGGTCTGAACACCATCGGAACCTTGGCCTGCCTGGGATACATCGCGGGGATCTCGATCATGTTCCTGGCGATGCCCTTCCTCCTGGAGGTGATCTGCCCGAAAGCTCCCCAGGCGGGGCATTCCGAGGACTGATTCCTCCGCGTCGACGGATGCATCCCGGGTCCCATGGATCCGGGATGGTTACCTTTGAACCATGAAACTCGTCGTACCTGCCCTGCTCCTGGCCTCCCTGGCTTGGTCCTCCGGCTCCCTGAAGGTCCAGCCAGGCCAGATCGCGCCGCGATTCCTTCTGGTCAAGCTCGACAACGATTCCAAGCGCCAGGCGCTGCGGGATTTCGCCGATTCCGCGCGCCGTGCCGCCGACTCCACTTGGGGGAAGCCGGTCGTCCTGTCCTTCTGGAGCACCACTTGCGTGAATTGCCGTGCGGAAATGCCACGCATCCAGGCTTGGGCGAACGGTCGCGACGTGGCGTACCTCCCCCTGCTGGTCGAGAATATCGACCCCGCAGCGGGGATGCAGTGGTTGCAGAAGGTGGGAGTCTCGAGCCCCGGACTGCACGATCGCTACCAGGTGGTCGGGAAGAACTACGGAGTCTGCGAAGGTTCCGTCTGCACCGTGCCCGCCCTCGTGGCCATCCGTCCCGACGGACGCGTGGCTCTCACACGTTCGGGGTACGACCCCCAGGAGCCCCTGGAGGCGTTGCTCGATTCGACCCTCGGGATACCCAAGATGGTCGAGGACTCCTCGCGCACCTCGTCGCACGGGAAGACCGGGGGGTGAGGGGGCGCGCTCCCGATGGGAGGGCGGACTTCGCTCCGCCTGCGGGGCGAACGTGGTGAACGCTTCGCGCGAGACCTTCCAGAAACGTTGCGGTTCCGGGGACCACGAGCGGGCCTTGCGCGAAGTTCTGGGACGGGAGCCTTCGGCGGCCCTCCAAGTGCGGGTCGAAAAGGACAACCGGCTGATCGCCCACAACTTCCTGGTTCCGGTCGACCGGACCCTGACCTGCGATCACGAAGGGTGCTGCGAATCCTTCACGATCCAGCTGGTCCCCGGCCAGATCGTCTACCCCCGGTGGTGCCCCTTCCATCGGCCTCCGCACAGACGGAAAATGTCTTCGGTGCCGCCTCGCGCCTCCCGCTCGTGGGAGGACTCCCTCCAGGCGGGGGGAGTGCTGGATTCCCGATCTCCGCGGTGAGGTTCCGGAGGGGCCCCGCGCGGAGCCTCAGCCCTTGAGGGAGAGCATCAATCCACCGGCGACATCGAGATCCTGCCCGGTGATGTAGGCGGCGTCCTCCGAGGCGAGCCAGAGGACCGCCCGTGCGATATCCGACTCGCTTCCCGCTCGTCCCAAGGGGGCGCGAGTTCCGATGTCGGACGGCAGATCGACCGAGTTCTCCAGTTGCCCGGGAGACACCATGTTGACCCGGATGCCGCGCGATCCCAGCTCGAGGGCCAGGCTGCGGATCCACACCAGGAGTGCGGTCTTGGAGGCCACGTAGGCGGGGGCGATCCGGGTCCCGGCCAGACTCTGCAACCCGGCATATCCCAGGGCGATCACCGATCCCCCCCTCGGAAGGCGATCGAGAAGCAGGTTGGTGAGATGCCACGGGGCTTCCAGGTTGGTGGCCAGGAGGTGGGACAACGTTTCGGGGGAGGTGGAGGTCGCCGATCCCCGCGGGTAGATCCCCACATTGTGGACCAGCAACCGGAGATCCCCGACCGGGATCGAGCGGGCCAGATCCTCGCGTCCGCCGGAGGTGGAGAGGTCGGCCAGGGCGATGGAAGCCTCGCCTCCGGCTTTGCGGCAAGCTGCCGCCGTTTCCGTGGCTTCCGAAAGCGCTCCGGGCTTGCCGTGCACGACCACGTGCCACCCGCGGGAAGCGAGTTCCAACGCGATGGCCTTCCCCGTTCGGACGCAGGAGCCGGTGACCAGAGCCAAGGGAGGGGAGGTCATGCCTGGCGGCGACGTTCCACCCGGACTCGGGTGTCCCGGGCAGCCGGGACCGCCGCGGGTTTGTGGACCACCACCCGGACGACCTGGACGCGAGGCCATTTCTCGAGGATCAGGGATGCTGCCCTCTCGGCGAGGGTTTCGATGAGTTGGAATCGGCCCTCCACGGCCAGATCCCTCACGGTGGAGGCCACCAGGGTGTAGTCGATCGTATCCTCGACGCATTCGGAGGCGGCTGCAGGAGCGAAGTCGAGGTCCATGGAGACGTCGATTCCGATGTCCTGCTCCTGGATGCGTTCGAAATCATGGATGCCGACGATGCATCGGATGCCGATCCGGTCGAGTTCGATGGTGCCGATCATGCCTTGAAGCTAGAAAGAGGCCTGGGTTGCGGAGGAGGCCCCGGGTCCTTTCCTCGGGGAGCCTCGCGGCCCTGGAGCGGTGCGCCGAATCTCCAGGCGGCCCGCGAGGTTGAGGAAAATCGAAGGGTCCTGCAAGAGGTGTTCTCCGCTTGCGGTCTTTTCCTTGCCGACCCCTCGGAATCGCGTGGACTATAGACCTTTATGTCCGTAATTTGGCCACATAGCCCCCATTTTGTTCACCCAACCTCCGATGCCTTGAAGGAACGCCCCTATGCGGATCCGATCCAAACTTTCGACGTTTCGAATTGCGGCAGCCATGACCCTGGTCGTCGCTCTGGCGTCGAACTCCCGCGCCGATCGAACCCTCATGTGGCTGACCGACTGGTACCAGGGGAACCTCGACAGCGCGGTGATCACCCAGGTCAGCATTCCCCACTACGGGGACACGGGAGCTGCCGCGACCGGGTACTACTACGGGAAAACCGACCTCGTGCTTTCGCGCACGAAGGCCTATGCACCCTTGATCCGCGTGAACACCACCTACGACAACACGGGAAAACCGGATTCCCTGGTGCTTCCGAAGTTCCTGGACCGCGCCTGGTACGTCCTGCCGGGATTCAACCAGGGGAAATTTCGCGGGGGCATGGTCAATGTGATGATGCAATTCCGTTCGTACAACCACCGGTACCAGGCGGGCCCGCCTCCAAGGGTCCAGCTCGATACCGGAAGGGGCACCGGACAGACAGGGCAGTTGAATCAGAGTTCCGCCTCGGTGCCCGGATTCCTGGACAACTGCGTGAACGACCTCAACGGGGATACCATCTGGATCCGTTTGCCCGCTCCGGACAACGTGATCAATCCGGGCTACACCGGGGACAAACTGGTGTGCACCGACCACAATCCGTTCTTCGCGAAGGTGGGCACGATCCACGTCTACAACCCCTGGCCAGGCAAGACCTTGTATGTGCAACAAGGCGGAGCATGGTATCCGCTCTACCCGGAGCCGGGGCGACTGGGGTGGCAGACCACCACCCTGTGGGCCAATCCCACCACCGACACCGCGTTCAAGATCCGTTTGGCCAGTGGCAAACCGGGATCCTCCGCTCTCCAATACATGGACGCCCAGGGATTCGCCGGCTCGGCGACCGGTCCCGCCTTCGATTTCTCCGCCACTCCCGGCGCGGAGCGTTGGATCATGCCTCCCACCTCCGCCGGCAAGGCTCCGACGACGGTGAATGCGGCACCTGCCCTGCGTACGGTCCTGATGGTCCAGCGTCCGCACTGGGGGGCATCCGGAGTCCGCGTCCTCTGGAAGGGGAGCGACGCGCGCTACATCGCCGGAAGCACCCAATACTGTGATTGGTACACGATGCCCTTGTACGAAGGGGCGATCCCCGACAGCATCGTGCTTCAGCATCCCCTGGCCGACACCCTCTACGGGACGGGCAATCTGGTGCGCACTCCATCGCCGATGTCCCTGTTCGAC
The DNA here is from genome assembly GCA_020633825.1 of Fibrobacteria bacterium. Classification (GTDB taxonomy): domain Bacteria; phylum Fibrobacterota; class Fibrobacteria; order UBA5070; family UBA5070; genus UBA5070. The sequence continues at coordinate 501,446 of JACKCV010000002.1, forward strand.
GGATGGATCCCCCTCAAGGGCAAGGTCGCCGCCGGAGACACCACCTGGATCATCGCTCCCAATCTCTCGGGCGCCTCCATCGTGCCGCGGCCTGCCAGCCAGCTCACGATGTGCGACACCAAGGTCCTGGCCTTTTCCGCCTACGATTACGGCGACGGTCTGACGAGTTCCTCGCCGTACTTCTACGCTCCCTTCGCCGAGAAGGAGTCGGGGGTCCTGTATCCCTCCGGCCAGAACAAGGGGAAGACCACCGACAACTGCCCCAGCGCGGGTGGCGGGGCCTCGAAAGGCCTGGTGAACTACAGGCTCAACGCCCAGGGAAGACCCGAATGGTCCGGCAAGATCGATTGCGACATCGGTGCCGAATCCCATGGACCCCAGCATTGGTTCGATCCCCTGGTGATCGGGGGGACGCAGGTGAACGCCTTCAAATGCGTTCCGCTGACCCTCAAGCTCGATCCCTCCGACGGGTACTACAAGTACTCCAGCAACGCCTTCTTCCCGCTGAACCAGGCGACCTCGGTTCCCTACGGACCGGCGACGGGCTCGAATTTCCACTTCGCCATGCATGCGAAAGCCTCCTTCGAGTACGTTCGCGGGCTCACCTTCAAGTTCAAGGGCGACGACGACGTCTGGATCTTCATCGACAAGAAGCTCGCCCTCGATCTGGGGGGGCAGCACGGGGAGATGCCCGGGGAAATCGATCTGGACAAATTGGGGCTCGTCGAGGGCAAGTCGTACCAGTTCGACATGTTCTATTCCGAGCGGCACCAGGTCGGTTCGAACATCGGGATCCAGACCACCATGAACCTGGTCCCCACCATCGACGTGGTCTTCGACACCGCCGCCTCCGGTGGCTTGGCGCGCGACGTGCGGGTCAAGACCATCGAAACCACGATGGATCCCTCCAAGTGCCCGGAGGAAGGGGCCACCTCCCAACGCAAGGAGCTTCCCGGTCGCGCGAACATCTTCCTGATCCGTCCCGACGGGACCCAGGAGGAGGTGGACACCCTGAAGTACGCGTCGGCCGGATTGAAAGTGACCGAGATGTTCTCGCACATCTCCATCGACACCACGCTCCTGAAAGCTTCCGGCTTGTTCACCACCAGCGGCCTCTACACGGTGTTGATCTCCATCGGCACCGAGGACCTCGCCACCCATTTCACCATGGTGACCGCCAACGTCGACGCCCGGGGCGTGATGCTCGACCGCGACGGCGACGGACGCGCCGACAGCGCTTTCGTCCACGGCGACGGCGCTTCGCCGGCCTTCGTGCATCCCGTTCGGGCCGAACTCCCCTGGGCGACCGCCGCCGGAGCATCCGCCATGGCCCGGCCTGCGGTCGCCGAGATGTTCCCCGTCCCGGGCGATTCCGCCATCGGCTTCCGGTTCGCTCCCATGGACCTGCGGACCACCTGCGGCCCGCTCGGCTGTTCGGGGGTCGAGGGGCTGGTGTGGGGCATCGCCTCCAACGGCGACACCATCAAGAATGCTCTGCTCGAACTGGCCGACGGGGTCGCTCCCGTCGCCGACAGCGGTCGACTCGTGTTCGGCGCGGGTCCGACCGATCTCGACACCCTCGTCCTGGTTCCCTCCGAAGCCATCGCCGCCGCCCCCGCCGGTGTCTGGGCGATCCTGGGGCGCGACAGCGGGACCGTCTCCGGTGTCGCCCTTTCCAGCGCCAATGCCTCCCAGTCCGTCACCGCCGAGGGAAAACTCCTTCTCCTGGTCCCCAAAGGGGCCGGCCTGGAAACCATGTTGTGGGCGCGGCTGGGAACGGCCATCCTGGATGCCGGAGGGAACGTGGTGGGAACGTCCTCCCGCTGGGTCCGGCTGTCGGTGAAATCGAGCGGGCGAGCCGCTCTCTACGATTCCGACGGGGATGGGCGTGCGGACTCCCTGCACGTGTTCGCCCGTGGCACCCTCGCGGCCGCGAGCGCGGTTCTTCGCTGGACCGACGCCGCGGGTGCTCCCGATTCCCGCACCTGGACGGTCGCGCCCTCCACGGGTGCCTTCGGTGCGGTGGCCACGACACCTGCACTGCGCTTCGAATTCGGCGCCACCTCCTGCTCGGGTTGCACCGTGACGCTGCGCGATGCCGCCGGAGTCGACCTGGTGGTGTGGCCTCTGGAAGATTCGGTGGCACCCGTCGCCCTCGAGGGGCGGTATCGGTTCGGGAGCGCCCAGGACACCCTCCAGGTCGTCTTCAGTGAAGCGGTCGCCGGGACTTCCCCGATCGCCACCTGGCTGGAGTGGGGGGGCAGTTCCGTGGGTGGAGTCGTGAGCCAGACGGGGGTCGTCGGCACCGGTGCCGCGATCTCCTTCCTTCTCGATCCCTCCAATGGTGCCGTCGCCGGGTGGGATTCCCTGCGGTTGGCCGCGGGAGCCCGGGCCGGTTCCGTTTTCGACGCCTCCGGGAAGACCGTCGGACGGACCTCCCCGTGGGCTCCCATCCGCTACGGGATCGCGCCGTTCCACGCCTGGCTCCTCGACCCCTCGGGTCGAGGGAGGGGAACCCATGTGAGGGTGTCGCTCGCGCGATCCGTGCCGACGGTGGCCGTTTCCTCGATTGACAGTTTCCGTCTCTCCTGGGTCTCCGCCGACGGCAGCGGTTCCGAAACGCGCTCCGTCGCGGTCTCGCAGCTTTCCTGGGACGGGGTTTCGAGCTGGAGCGGGGCCCTTGCCACGCCCTTCGCCGTGGGCCGCACCGGCTGCGCCGCCGGCTGCCTCGCCGAGGGAACCAATTCGGCGGGGGAGCGATCCTTCGCCACGCTCCAGGACAGCATCGCTCCCATGGCGACGCGGGCGCGACTCCTCTACGCGCCGGCGGAGATCGGCTTGGACACCTTGGTCCTGGATCTGTCCGAACCCTGGACCGGGGACGACCCCGCACGTCTGGCCGATGCCCTGGCCTGGGTCGGCGGACATGCGACCGTGCGTGAAGTCCTGCCCATGCGGGGGTGGTCCCTGGCCGAGGGAACCTCCTTGCGTCTGGTGCTGGCAACGGAGGTTTCGACCACGATGAAGACCGGCGATTCGGCCCGCCTGGCCTGGCTTCCCGCCGGATCGCGGGTGTCCGATGCCTCGGGCAACCGGGTGGGCGTGGAATCCCCCTGGGTGCGCTTGGAGTTCGGGTTGCGTCCTCCCTTGTTCGAAGTCGGACCCTTCCGCACGTTCCTCGATGCCCGTGGGGAAGCCGATGGATCGATGGAATGGGAGGTTCCTTCGGTCACCCATCCCCAGATCGAGATCCTGGAGCTCCTGCCCGACGGGACCTTCGGGGCCATCGATGGTGTCGATGGAGCGACTCCGGGAGGCCCCGCCCTCAACGATCCGTCCCGGGTGATCGGGATCGACGTGCACGTCAATCGGCCTCTCGATGGCATCCTGGTGATCTACGACAATCTCGGCACGGTCGTGGCGAGCGTGGATCTCGCCCGGGTGCGGGCCTTGTGGAGCGCCGGCGACGACCAGGAACGCACCCTCCGCATCCAGTGGAACGCCACCGGTCCGGACCATCGGTTGGTCGGTTCGGGAGTCTATCTGATCCGGGCCGTGTTGCGCTTGGAAGATTCCGAAGGAAGCGTGTTGGCCATCCACAACAAGATCTGGAAGGTCGGGTTCCATCGCAAGGCCCAGTGAGTGGGGGACCCCGCGGAACCTGGTGTTCGGGATCCAACGCCCACTTCCTTCCCGGGAGTGGGCGTTTTCCGTCGGGGACTTCAGGGACTCGCCATCGAGCTTCCAGCTCCCTTCGAGGGATATCTCGAGGAAGCGAAGTGAAGAGCATCGTCGAGGAGTCACCCAATTGTGGGGAGGATGGGTGGAGCGATCCCAGGGAAGGATTGCCCAGAGGCACCGCCTCGCCGGTCCGCTGTATGGCTGGTTCTGGCCCGGTCAGTCCCTGAACCTGCTCACTCAGGTGCGGGGCCGGCTCGGCCGCGGACGACCTCTGCAAGGCCATCATCTCCGGCTCCCCGGTCTTTTCCGCAGGGTCAACGGACCCGACCCGGGTCCCTCCGCGCGGCGCGACTTCGCCGGCAGGGAGCTCACTGTGATCACCCGGGGAATCCCTCTTCCTGACGACGCCTTAGATCCGCCGGCGATCACCCCTGTCAATGTCCCCCTTCGGCGCCGGCTTTCCTCCGGCACATGAGGTGGTTCAGGTGGATTCCAAACGGGGGGGCGTCCAAGCCCGAACCGGAGGCGCGTGCGGGGCTCGCCCCGAAAGGGACTCAGGGCCCTCCGATGATCTCTAGCAGCCGCGCGCGGAACTCGTGGTAATTCCGGCGACGCAGCATCGAGTTGGCGAAGTAGACTAGCACGCGCTCGCCGTCGGGGGACATCCACCATTCGGACTTGAAGCCGAAGGAGACCCCCCCGTGTCCGACCAGGGGGATGCCTTCATACTGGTCGCTCGCAATCATTCCGTATCCGTATTCCGTCCGCAGTCCGTCCTCGATCCGGCAGGCCACTGGCGCAGGGAGGAAGCGCTCCCGTAGCTTCGGCGAGGACATAAGGTGCCGGGCGAACTTTAGCATGTCGCCGGTCGTGGATACGATGCCGCCGGCGGCGCTGTACAGGGCGTAGTGGCGATCGTCCGTCGTGGACGAGCCCTCGTCGTATCCCGTCGCCAGGTCCGGAACCTCTGCCAGCCGCGCTTCGGGCATGTAGACGGTGTGCGCCATCTCCAGGGGCCGGAAAATGTTCGATTCGAGTTCGGCTCCCAGAGTGTGGCCTGTGACCGTCTCGATGATCTTCGCCAGGAGCACGTAGTTCGTGTTCGAGTAGCTCCAAGTGCCGCGCGATTCGTGCCGGGGATTGCGCAGTCCGGCCCGGGCCAGGTCGTCCATCGAGACCGTTTCCCAGGCGTATAGCCGGTCGAAGAGCTCCGAGCTTCCGATGTACTCGCCGATTCCGCTGGTGTGGTCCAGGAGCTGCGAGACCCGGATCGAATCGCCGCCGGGGACGTCCGGGAGCCAGGTGCCGATCGGCGCGTCGAGCGACAGCGTCCCCTCGTCCACCAGGTGCAGGACCAGACAGGCCACGAAGGTCTTGGTAGTGCTGCCGATGTCGTATCGGGTGTTGGCGGTGATCGGGGCTCCCGTTCCGACGTCGGCGACCCCGCGCGCAACCTGGACCACCCCGTTGGCGGGGGAGGCGTACAGCAGTCCCATACCCGGTACCTCCTCGGCGGCGAGGTAGGCGTCGACCAGGCGGATCAGGTCGGTGCGAAGGTCGCCGCTGCGCTCAGTGCGAATGGCGGCGTTCGAGCCGCAAGAGGACAGGGCGAGGGAAGCGGTCAGCAGTGCGCCGGAGAGGGCGGGACGTTTCGTCATGTCGATTTTTCTACGGTGGTCCGCGTGGGTCACGCTGGCGTGGGCGAGAGGACGAAGGGATCTGTCGGGATCGCGTGTTTGAAGTCTACAAGGGCTCGCAGCATGCTCCGATGGATCCCCGTGGATCCATCGGAGGGATCCGCCCGGTGTGTCCTTCTCCTCGCGATCTACCCGGCGGGTAGGATCTCCCAGACGGACCGGTAGATCGGTCGCCCTTCGGTCCGGTACTTCTTCTCGAAGCTGGTCATGATCCCGTCGGTGGGCTCCGCCTCGGCTTCCAGAAGTCGGAAACCGTCCATCCCGCCGAGGAGCTCGGTCGTGGACTCGTGGTATTCCTGGTAGTCGGTTCCCCAGTGCAGCCGACATCCGGGCAGGGCCAACCTCCGCATCTGGGCGAGGATTGGAGCCTGCATGATGCGCCGATTGCGGTAGGTCTTCTTGGGCCAGGGGTCGGGGAAGTAGACATGGAACGCGTTGCAGCAGGCCGGGGGCATGCGATCGCGCAGGAAGTAGTTCGCATCCGCCCACAGCAGACGCGCGTGCCGGAGTTGGGGGCGGCGCTTCAGTTTGTCCGCGGCGAACCAGGCGATGGGGCGGGTCCATTCGATTCCCAGCAGGGAACGCTCCGGATGCAGGGTGGCGTATTGGGAGATGAACGCACCTTTGCCCGCACCGATTTCGATCTCCACGGGGCCCGGTTGTCCGAAGAATTCCTCCAAATCGATGGGCTGGAAGGGAGGGGGAGAGGATTCCGCCAGGCGGGGCACGAACTCGTCGTCGAGTTCCACGGCGTATTCCCAGAGGACTTCCTGACCCTCCACGCGAGTCAGCCGCCGCCGCAGTTCGTAGTGGTCCAGACCTTCGGGAAGGCTGGTGTGGGTCCTGGCGCCACGGGGCTTTCGGGGCTCCAGGGCACTGGGAATTCGGATTCCATGATCGGATCGGCTGGCCATCGGAGGCCAAAAATGCATCCCTGGCGAGGTTCTACCGAGGGGGGCGGAGGACATCTTCCGCGAATTCCATCATCGGCGGGGCGCTGGCCCGCCGCGGGAAACCGCGTCAGCGGAAGGTTCCCGCGGACCTGGTGGGCCCGAAAGGAGGGAATCCCGGGAGTGGGGTGAGGGGCGAGTCGGTCGGGTTCGCGGAGAGGCCGTTCCTCCTCTCTTGTGGACCAATCCCGGGGGAGGTTTCCGTGACCGTTTCGGAGGCGCTGCGGCCGGGAGAACGACGGGGGGAGGACGGTTCGGTGGGGGAAGTGGTTCCCGATCCCGGTGCCGCGGGCTTGGAGCCTTCACCCTCACCTTCGCTCCCTCCCTCACCCTCTCCTGCCACGATCTGTCGGCGGGCTTCCTGCTCCATGCGTGCTGCCGCCGCCGCGGTCTGCAGATCCACCGCGCTGGGATTGGCCGGGGCCAGGGCCGCGGATTGCACCTGCCGGGCGTTGCGAATCGTTTCCTCCGGAGTTTTCCCGGTCCGCATGGAGATGCTGACCTCCCCGCCGACGGCGTACCTCTTGCCGTCGGGGCCGGTCTCGTAGCTGAAATTCGCTCCTCCGCGCGCCAACCCGGCCGCGGCCGCGAGGTGCGCTTGTTCGTGGGCGCGCACTTCCCGATCCCGCTTCTCGAGTTCCTGGACTTGCTGGGACTCCTCTTGATCCAGCGTGTCCCCCTGCGCGTTCTTCCCCTCGCCATCGGCGGCCTCGGAGCCCTCCGAAGCTTCGGCGGCCAAACCGACGCGCTGTTCCTTCGTTCGGGTCGGATCTTCGGTGTCGCCGAAGTTGGGTGTCGACTTCCCCTCCCCCAGGGTCGCCAGCCTCCTGTCGACATCAAGCGGAGTTCGGAGGGAGCCCTGGAAACGGTCCGGAGGGAGCTTGAGGGACGCCGGGGGAAGGGTCGGCGCGACCGATGGCCCCTGCGCGCGTTCCAGGGCCGGGAACGGAGCGGAACCTCCGATCGATGAAACCGAACCGATCATCTCCTGTAGAATACCTTCTGCAACGGTGGCGAGGCAAGATCCCTCGACCGGGGAGGGGCGACGATGCCGTCGGAGCACCCTTCCCGCCGGGGTCCGCAAGAGCTCCGAGGGTTCACCCGAGCCGGGTGTGCCGGAGGGGAGGAGTCAGGATGCCTCCGGGTGGGCCTCCCCTTCGAACAGGTGCACGCGGATGCGGCGCAGGCCCTCCCGGGCACGTTCCGGGGTGTTGGCCGTGAAATTCAGGCGGGCCCACTCCGAGAGATCCTGGGAGGGCGAGCATTCGCGTCCCGGGAGGAATGCGACTCCTGCGGGAATGCAGCGATGGAGCAGTTCCATGGTGTCCACTCCCGGCAGTCTCACCCAATAGAACATCCCGCCCGTGGGGGGGATCCACCGGGCCTGAGGGAGTTCGTCGTGCAACGCCTCGGCGAAGGCCGAGGAACGTTCGCGATAGATCGATTGCAGCCGCGCCAACCGCGCCGATCGGCCGGGATCGCGGAGATCCGCCAGGACGATCGACTGGGAAAGCCTGCTGGAATGGAGGTCGGCGGCTTGCTTCAGGCGCAGCAACGGGGTGAAGAGATCGGGGGAACACACCAGGAAGCCCAGTCGAAGGCCTGGCTGGAGCGACTTGGAAAAGGACCCGAGGTGGATCCAGGAAGCCCTCCGCAAGGACGCCGCCAGGGGAGGCGGCAACGGGAGGCCCGTGGTTTCGCGATAGGGGTCGTCCTCCAACAGCACGCACCCGGTGCGGTCGCACTCCTGGGCGAGACCCAGGCGCGCCGCGGTCGACCATTGTCCACCCACCGGGTTGGAGAGGATCGGCATGGCGTAGAACAAGGACGGAGGGGACGTCTCGAACAGCTTTCGCAGGTCCTCCGGAGACGGACCCTCCGCGGTGGAATCCACGCCCCGCAGATGGGCGCCGAACAGCCGGAACACCTGCAAGGCGGCCAGGTAGGTGGGGTTTTCGCATCCCACCGACGTCCCTTCCTCGACCATGAGTTTCGCGGCGAGGTCGAGTCCCTGCTGGGAGCCGGTGGTCAGGATCACCTGGGAGGGCGCGCAGGGCAACCCCCGGGAGGTCATCAGGCGGGCGACCTCTTCCCGCAACGGCGCGTCGCCCTCGCTGGGTCCGTACTGCTGCCATCCGGAACCGGCAACCGGGATGGATTCCATGGTCTCCGGCGCCGGAAGCCCCCCGGCCAGGGAGATGATGGACGTGTCGGCGGCCGCGGACAGGATTTCACGCACCAGGGAGGGGCGCAGATCGCGGATGCGTCGGGCGAAGGTGGGCATCGTGGGAACTCCTCCATAAAGGTCAATGACGTTGACCTTTATGGAGGATAGCAGATCGCGCCATAAAAGTCAATATGATTGACCTATATTTCGATCCATGAAGGACGATGGCCGCCAATCCGAACTCAACTTGGCGCTGGAGCTCGTGTTCCACGGCTACAAGGCCCTGACCGCCCGACCCGACCTAATCCTGTCCGAACGGGGGTTGCAGCGGGTCCACCACCGCGTGCTGTACTTCGTCGGGCGCCGTCCCGGCCTGCCGGTGGGAGAACTTCTGGCGACCTTGGGGGTCAGCAAGCAGGCGTTGAACGCGCCCTTGCGGCAACTGATCGAAATGGGCTTGGTGGTCTCGCTGCCTTCTCCGGAGGACGGACGCGCCCGATTGCTGAGTCTGTCCCGGGAAGGGGAGAGGCTCGAACGATCGCTGACGGGGGTCCAGAGGAAGCATCTGGAAAGGGTCTTCGGGCGCGCCGGGCGGCACGCCGAGAACGGATGGCGCGAGGTGATGGAGCTTCTGGCCGCGGAGGGCTCCTGACGCTGGCTTCGCGGTCGTGCGGGGTGGATCGCCGTCGCTCCTTCCCCCGGGGAATGCCCGTCGCCCGAGCGACATGGGAAGGACTGCTTCCCGGAACCACGACGGAGCCTCGGGGGTGGGGCTCCTCCCGCGGGATCCACCTGGATCGGAGGGGAAGAGAGTACCTTGATGGGTTATGGAACTCAACGCAGAAGACGTCCGGAAACTCGCCCTCCTTTCCCGATTGCACGTGCCCGAAGAAGACCTCGAGAAGGTCGCTGGAGATCTGCGCCACATCCTCGAGCACATGGAGGAACTCTCGGCGCTGGACCTGTCGGACGTGCCTCCGATGATGCATCCCGACAACGGCGAGCGCCCCCTGCGCCCCGACGTCCCCCTGGAAAGCCTGCCGCGCGAGGTCGCCCTGGCCAACGCCCCGAAGGGTGTGGAAGGATTCTTCGCCATTCCCAAGGTCATCGGCGCCGCCTAGATCCCGCTCGTGACTAGCTGCGTCCCGGGAATCGACTGCATCGTTCCCGCTCGCTTGGCCTCCACTCGTTTTCCTGGAAAACCCCTGGTCGAGATCCAGGGGATTCCGTTGGTCGTGCGCTCCGCCCGGCGGGCGATCGACGCGGGGTGCTTCTCGCGGGTGGTCGTGGCCACGGAGGATGCCGCGATCGTCGAGGTGTGCCGGGAACATGGAATCCCCGGGATCCTCACGCCCCGTTTCCCCACGGGGACCGACCGGGTGGCCTGGGCCTGCGAACAGATGGGTTCCACCTGGGTGGTGAACCTGCAGGGGGACGAACCCGTGTTCCCACTGGATTTGCTGCGCGAACTGGTCCTTCGGATTCCCCAAGACCCCCATTCCCTCTGGACGGCGGCCGATACGGCTCTGGAATCGGAGGCATGGCTCGACCCCGATGTGGTGAAAATCGCCCTGGGGGAAGCGTGTCCAGGGCCGAGTGGCGCCCTTCCTTGCCGGTACGCGACCGATTTCCATCGGGCCCGGCATCCGGGGAGCGACCTCGGGTTCTGGGGGGTGCACGTGGGGATCTACGCCGGCTCCCGAACCGCCTTGACGCGGTTCGCGGCCCTTCCGCAAAGCTCGCGGGAACGGGCGCGCAGCATCGAACCGTTGCGCGCCTTGGACGCGGGAATGGGCGTGAAGGCACTCGTCGGGAAATGGAACCGTGTCGCCGTCGATCGGTTGGAGCATATTTCCAGGGTCATGGATGAAATGCCAAAAGCAGGGGAGTGAGAGCATGCCGACCGGAAAGAAGGGACATCCCACCAAGTACATCGTGGTGACCGGAGGCGTCCTCTCGGGACTGGGCAAGGGTGTGGCCGCCGCCTCGATCGGCCGTCTCCTGTGTTCGCGTCTCAAGATCGTGCCCGTCAAACTCGACGGATACCTCAACACCGACCCCGGGACCATGAATCCCGTGGAGCACGGGGAGGTGTTCGTCCTCGACGACGGTGGCGAAGTCGACATGGACTTCGGCCACTACGAGCGGTTCCTCGATATCCAGGGCAAGATGGAGTGGAATCTCACCATGGGCAAGGTGTTCCAGGAAATCCTGGAGCGCGAGCGCCGTGGCGATTTCCTGGGCAAGACCGTGCAATTCATCCCCCATGCCACCAACGTGATCAAGGAGCGCATCCATCGCATCGCCTCCGATGAGAAGGCCGACATCCTCCTGGTCGAGATCGGCGGCACCGTGGGCGACCTCGAGAATCTCTTCTACATCGAAGCCATCCGCCAGATGCGTCACGAGGTCGGTTCGGAGAACATGCTGTTCGTCCATCTGACCTACGTCCCTGTGCCTTCGGGCGTGCGGGAGCAGAAATCCAAGCCCACCCAGCAGGGCATCAAACTGCTGAACGAAGCGGGCATCTACCCGGACGTGGTGATCGGTCGGTGCGAGGAGTACATCGACGAGCACATCAAGGAGAAGATCGCGCTGTTCGGGAACATCGAGAAGGACTGCGTGATTTCCGGACCGGATGTGGAGAGCGTCTACGAGATCCCTCTGGTGTACGAAAAGGAAGGGCTCTCCGGCATCATCCACAAGAAGCTCGGGATCTATTCCCCCCCGGCGCTGGGCGAATGGTCCCAGTGGGTGGAGGCGGTCAAGCGCAACCACAAGGCCCCCGAGAAGGTGGTCCAGATCGCCTTGGGAGGCAAATACACGGCCCTCGAAGACAGTTACGCGAGCTTGGTCGAGGCATTCGAGCACGCCGGAGCGCACGTCGGAGCCCGCGTGGAGCTGAAATGGATCGAGACCAGCCAGATCGAACGCGGGGAATTGTCGGCTTCCGAGGCCCTTTCCGGGGTCGATGGCCTCATCATTCCGGGGGGATTCGGGTCTCGTGGAATCGAAGGGAAGATCGAGCTGATTCGTCATGCGCGGGAAGCGGGGATTCCCTTCCTGGGCATCTGCTACGGCATGCAACTCGCGGTGGTGGAGTATGCCCGCAACGTCTGCGGACTCACGGGCGCGAACACCGAAGAGGTCGAATCGCCCGAATACCCGGTGCCGCACAAGGTGATCTGCTACCTGCCCGGTCAGAAGGCCATCACCCGCAAGGGCGGGACGATGCGCCTGGGAGGGCACGATGTCGAAGTCCGCAAGGGGTCGAGGGCCTCGGCCGTGTACGGAAACTCGGTGCGCATCCGGGAGCGTTTCCGTCATCGCTACGAGGTCAATCCCGAGTACATCGAAAAGATGGAATCCCATGGGATCGTCTTTTCCGGGAAAGCCCCGGGCATCCCCATCATGCAACTGGTGGAGCTTCCCGACCATCCCTACTTCCTGGCCTGTCAGTTCCACCCCGAATTGACGTCCAACCTGCTGCGACCCGCTCCCTTGTTCCAAGGTTTGGTGGAGGCAGCCCTGGTCCGGCACGGACAAGCTTGAATTCCACGAACGGTTCTCGCCACAGCGGCGCAGAAAAGTTCTAGAATTGGGCACTATCCATGAGGAGATCCTCGTAACGTGTTTCACCGAGCCGAGTTGCGCATGCTCGCTCTCACCTTCGCCTTGTTCCTCGCGGGGATCGGGTGGAAGGTGGCGCATGCATCTGCGAGCCTTCCACCCCTGGTCCTCCAGGGAGAGGTCGTATCGTGGCAAGATTCGGCTCCCGCACCCGAGCGGTCGGAGACCATCTCCAAGGCCTCTTCCATGGAATCTCCTCGAGCCCCCTCTTCGAAAACCGTGGCCGTCCCTGCACGCATCAACCCCAACACCGCCACCAGGGAGCAATTGATCGCCCTGCCCGGTGTGGGACCCGCGTTGGCCGCCCGGATTCTCGAAGCCCGCGTGAAATCTCCTTTTCGTTCCCTTGCCGACCTCGACCGCGTGAAGGGCATCGGCCCTGCCAAACTCGAGACGCTCCGGTCTCATCTCACTTTCTGAGGTATCCATGGCCAAGAAACCCCAACTTGTCGTCGGACTCGAACTGGGTGAAGATACCTGCAAGCTCGTCGCCTTCCATCCCGATCATCGGCGGATCGAATTTGTTGGCTTGACCTGGGTGGAGCCGGCTTGGCGGGAGAGTTCGGAGGCCTTGGGCAAGGGATTGTCCACCTGGCTGGCCGATCTCAAGCTCGACAAGGGCATCAAGGCCGCTTCGGTCTGCGTCTCGGGGGTTTCGAGCATGCTGACCCTCGCGGAACTCGACCCGAACCTGCCTCTCGACCAGAGCGCCACCTTCGAAGCCTGCCAGTGGCTCGGCAAAGCCGAAAACGAATTCCATGTGAATGCGCTTCCCCACGGGACGGGCCCCATGGGAGAACCGGCGCACCTTCTGGTGGCCCACCGCAAGGAGACCATCCAGCGCGTGCGCTCCGTCGCCGAAGCCGCGGGATTGCCCTTGGCGGAAGTGGGGGTGGACGCCATCGCCGCCCTGAACGCCTTTGAAATCAACTACTCCACCTGGACCGATCGCCTGGTCGCGGTGGTTCTGGCATCGTCCCGCAACCTGCAGATCGTCTGGACCAAGAACGGGCAGTTCCTGGGACACGGAGTCGTGGTGCTTTCCAGTGGAGAAGGGGCCGATCAAATCGCTCTCGAAGGTGGAAAAGCCTTGCAGGCGGGTCTGGGGTTGCAAGGCGCATCTCCCGATCATCTCGAAGGCGTCTTCCTCGCTGGGGATCTCGCCGCGGAAGCCGGATTCGCCCCTCGACTGGGGAACGGGACCAAGTTCGAGATCCGGCTTCTGGATGCTTTCTCCGCCATCAGCTTCCCCAGTGCCGAAGGCATGCTCGGGCAATTGGCGGAAACCGCCCCGAAATGCGCTGTGGCCCTTGGTCTGGCCGTGGCCCTCAGCGAAGGAGAGCGCGCGTGATTCGCATCAATCTTTTGCGCAACCAGTTCGGTTCCACCGTCGGGATCCGCCCCGCTCCCAGCCATCTGGATCTCGACTTCGACTCCCAGGAGAGCTTCGCCGTCCAGGGACGGAGTCGCAAACCCCTCTGGATCGCCCTGGCGGCAGGCGTCGTCGTCGCCGCGGGTGTCGGTGCCTGGTTCGCCCTCGACCCGATGGGCGAGGAAACCGTTCCTCCCGCTTCGGCGCACACCAGCACTCCGCTTCCCGTCGCCAAGGATTCCGCAAAATCCGTCGTCGCTCCCGACTCGACACCCAAGCCTGCCGCCGTGGCACTCAGCAAGGAAGATTCCGCCAAGCTGGCAGCCCAGGCGAAGAAAGCCCGGGAAGATTCCCTCAAACTGGCCAAGGCCAGCGCGGCGGAACAGAAGCTCGCTCTCGAGAAGGCTCGCAAGGATTCCATCGCCTCGGCCAAGGCGCGGATCGCCGATTCCATCGCCCAGGCCAAAGCCAGTGCCGCCGAGCGCAAGCTGGCCATGGAGAAGGCGCGCAAGGATTCCATCGCCGCGGCCAAGGAAGCCGCGGTTCGCGAGAAGGCCGCTGCCGCGCAACGTCGTCAGGACTCCTTGGCCGCCGTTCGGGAACGCGCCCAACGGGAGAAACAAGCGGCCGCCGACGCGGCCGCCGCGAAGAGCCGCGCCGCGAGCGTGACCGCTTCGGTTCCGGCTGTGAGGGCTCCTGCCGTGGTGGCACCTCCCCTGGCGGGAGGCGTGGTGAACCTTGTCCTGACCGAGGCGAAGTCCGCCGCGGGCAAATCCATCGTGGCCAGTCGCTTCGAAGACCTGATCCCGACCGGGCGCATCGCCTACCAGCGTTTCGCCTTCGAGCAGATCCTCAACAAGCTTCGCCAAGTCACTCCGGGGAACGGCATCGGGTTCTCCCGGGTCCGCGTCCTCAGTCCTGGTGTCCTGGTCCTGGAAGGGGAGGCCCAATCGGCCGCGGTGCTGGCGGATCTGGCCCGCGGACTCACCGCCCAGAGCCTTCTCGATACATCCTCCTCGCTGTCGAGCGACGGGCGCTTCCTGCTGACCGCACGGCTCCCCTTCTCGGCTTCCGCGGTGGCCTCGGCGAGTCTGTCCCAGGACTTCTCGAAGGATCTGCAGAAGGGGCTCGATCTGGCCTCCTCGCAGGGCATCGATTTCTCCCGGCCCGGGTCGGCCCGCACTTCCGACACGCGCCCCTTCCGGCGCGCCGCCTGGAAGCTCTCCGGGACCGGATCGTGGGAGGGGGTTTCCCGATGGATGGGAACCCTGGCCGCCTCGGGAAGTGCCCTGGGATTCACCGCACTCGAACTCACGGCCGGGCCCGACGGGAAGATCAAGATCGCCGCGACCGCCATCGCCTACGGCAAGTGAAGCCAGGCATTCGAATCTCCGGGGGGCAGTGGCGTGGTCGCAAGGTCCACGCCCCGCTGGGGCTCGAACCCACCAGACCCACCCCCGGCGTGGTTCGTGAAGCACTGTTTTCCATCCTCGGTCCGGAAATCTTGTCGGGCCCTTTCTGCGACTTGTACGGAGGGACCGGCGCGGTCGCCTTCGAAGCGGTATCGCGAGGGGCGCCCAGGGCCGTGGTGGTGGAACGGGATGCCATCGCCTTGGCGTGTGTGCGTCGTTCCATCGAGGAATTCAAGACCGACTCCATCGAGGTCATCCAGGCCGACGCCGCCCGGTTCCAACGGCGCGCCGTTTTCCAGGTGGTGTTCGCCGACCCTCCTTTCGGAGCGATCCCCGAAGGTCTTCTCGATCGGTGCCTCCAATTGGTGCGCCCTGGCGGCTGGGCGGTTCTCCAATGGCCGTCGGATCGTCCCGCCCAATGGCCCGAGTCGGTCCAGGTTCGGAAATACGGAGCTTCCCAGCTGATCCTGTCCAGGAAGCCCCAGGATTCCACGGGGGAAGCGGCATGAGCTTCGCTTCGGTTCACGCTGTCCACCCCGGATCGTTCGATCCTCCCACCTTGGGGCATCTCGACCTGGTCCGGCGTGCGGCGATGATGTTCGCCAAGGTCACCGTCCTGGTTGCGAGGAACGCCCGCAAGACGGCCCTGTTCACACCCCAGGAGCGTGTCGCCCTCTGGCAGGACGTGCTGCGCCACGATGGCCTCGAAAGAGTCTCGGTGGAGTCCTGGGAGGGGCTTACCATCGATTGGTGTCGCCAGAACGATGCGCGGGTGATGATCCGGGGGCTGCGGCACGGAGGGGATTTCGAAAGTGAACTTCCCATCGCTCTGATGAATCGTCGCCTCGCACCCGAGATCGAAACGGTGTATCTTCCGACTCGGGAAATGCATCTTGGGCTGACCTCCACCCTGGTCCGAGAGATCGCCCGATTGGGTGGACCCGTGGAGTCGTTCGTCTCTCCTCCGGTGGTTGCGGCGCTGCACAGGAAATTCCATCTGCCGGAGGCGGGATGATCGAACCACACGAACGCATGCCCGCGATCCTTCGCAACCTCCTGCTGGCCAATCTGGGCATTTTCGTGATCCAGATGGTATCCGACATGGCGAACCTCCGCCTGGGAACCGAGTTGTTCCGTTGGGGTGCGCTGGTCCCGGAGCTGGTCTGGGGACACGGCCAAGTGTGGCGTGTGGTCACCTACCAGTTCCTGCATGGCGGGATCCTGCATATCGCCTTCAACATGCTGTCTCTGTGGATGTTCGGAACTCCTCTCGTCCATCACATGGGGGAGAAGCGATTCCTGGCCCTGTACTTGACCTCGGGAATCGTGGCGGGCTTGGGCTCGGCCCTCCTCTACCTGCTTGGCGGGGCGGGGGGGATTCCCATCATCGGCGCCTCGGGGGCCATCTTCGGGATTCTGCTGGCCTTCGCCCGATTCTTTCCGCACGTCCAGATCATCGTGTTCTTCCTGTTCCCGATGCCCGCCCGCTATGCGGTCTGGGTCTTCGGGGGACTCGCCTTCCTGGCGGGACTCCAGGGCCAAGGAAGCGTGGCCCATCTGACCCACCTGTTCGGCATCCTCGGGGGATGGTTGTTCCTCCGCTTCGAGGATCCCGTCGCCCTGTGGTTCGATCGAGCCGTCACGCAGAAGGAACGCGTCCAGACCGCCCGGATCGCGGAGGAACTCGAATCGGAGGAGAACTACTTCGACACGCGCGTCGATCCGATCCTGAAGAAGATCTCCAAGCATGGCATCGACAGCCTGACCAAGCAGGAGAAGGATGTCCTCCAGAAGGCGTCGGGGATGAAGAAATCCGACAACACCATCGACTTCCGCGCCTGGAGGCGGGGGAGGGGCTGATGCTGGGGATTCCGGACTGCGATGGCTGACCCCGGCCTGTCCGCCTGCGACCCGACCTTCCAGGAATCCGAACGATGCCAGCGATTGGCGGAAACCCTTCGCAACATCGAACTCCCCGAGACGCGAAAGCGCTTCCTGGCCCCTCTGATCGCCGAGATCCTCGGATCCGAGGTCAGCGGGGAGCACGGTCTGCGGACGTTGCTGTACGTCGGAACCACCTGGCGGGTGCACCTGGGGAAAGTACGGATCCTGCCCAACCTCCATCGTCTGTTGTGTCGCTGGTCGGTGGGGTGGGTCCCGGGCCCGGACATCCTCGGCATCCTGCAACAGGGTGCCCGATTGGATTTCCCGGTCTTGCGCCGGGCCCTCCAGGAGGCCTACGAATCGGGTTGTTTCCCGGCCCGGGAGGTGATCCAGGTGCTCCCCCTGGAGGCGGCCTGCCTCCGGGAACGCACTCGGAATCTCGCCGACAACGCCGATCCCTACAGCCTGCGAACCATGGCCAGACTCCTGCCGCGGTTGCGCATCTACGATGAACTCGCCGACCGCCTGGAGGTGCTCGAACGCGAGAGCGCCGAAGGCGTTTCCCAGGATCCGGACCTGGGGCTTCTTCGCTTCCTGGGAGACAAGGACTACCAGCGGCTCCAGGACCTGGTGGTCGAAATGGGGGTGGATCGTCTCCCCGAGGTGTGGCGGGTGCAACGACGTCTGCAACTCGATCCCCCGGTCGTCTCCTGCCTGTTCAGCCTGTCGCGCACGCTCCGTCTGCCTCGCGAAGGAGCCTCCTGGTACGAGCAGATGGTCTTCTGGGCCGCCAACGTCCAGGAGGATGGATCCTTTCGGATTCCCGGGAAGGTTCCGGCGGCTTCGGTCAAACTCCTGCAAAAGGCCGGAGTGGCTTGCGGTCCGGGGGGGATCGGATTCCGTCCGGAGGACCTCGATCTCACCGTGCTCCTCGACGAACACACCCTCTCCGCCGACCTCTCGGCGGGGTCTCGCCCCAAACCTCCCGATTGGAAGGGATTGGTGCTCTCGAACATCACCCGGGAAACCCTTCTCATGTCCATTCTCGACAATCCCAAATGCTCTCGGGTCGCGGGATTGGTCGAGGTCGTGGTGGTCAATTGCAAATCCAGCCAGGTCCTGAGCCACATCGCCCAGAAGCGGGAATTGCACACGGGCCATCAGAACAAGGGAGTTCCCGCCGCGCTCTTGCGTAGCCGGATGAAGATTCCCATGACGCTCCTGCGTCGATTCATCCATCTTCGCTTCGTCAGTCGGGCCGAACTCAAGGACATGGCCGTGCGGGCGCCGCGTGCGGAGGTGGCCAAGGAAGTGGCCGACTACCTGGCCAGTATCTGAGGCGAGCTACCGTTCCGGGGAGGAGCGGGCCGGCACCACATCCGCAGGTTCCTTCCCAGGTGCCCTGCGGAGAGCTTCAATCTCCGTCGGAGTCGTGTCCGCCTCCGGCGGATTCGTACGATTCCTCGGCCGTCATGGGTTCCGAGGGGGACGGCGAATCGGAATGCGGAATGCGTCGGCGCGGTCTGTAGTCCCTCGGATCGAGGCAGGCATCGTATTGCTCCCGATCGATCTGGAGCCAATCGGTGCGATCGATTCCCCGGAAGGTGCGACTGGCGGAAGAGTAGGGATACGCCGAGGCGATTTTGATCCATCGATCCTGCTCGCGGGCCACCGCGCGGATCTCGTCGGCGACTTCCGCGAAATCTTGATCCTGGGAAAAGACCAAGGCGACATCGAACTGATGGGCATGGGCGCGTTGGAGGATATCCACCGCCATTTTGAGATCCACGCCTTTTTCCACGGCGGTGGGAAGCATCTGGATGGAGCCATCGGGAACGTGCACCGGGCGTTTGCGGATTTTCCAGCCCTTCCACCAGGTGATCACACCCGCTCCTTCCAAGGAACGGAGCTTGTTCAGCCAGAACCGATGCCAATATTCGTTGTCTTCCACGGACGGAACGGAGGTGTACACACGGACTTGATGGAGTTCCCAGTCCTGTTTTTGGCAAATCGATTTCGCCAAGGCGAGTGGATCGTAGTCGGGATAAAATGATCCGAATGCCTGTCGTGCCGCATGAAACAGACTTTGCGCGTCGACAAAGGCGATGCACCTCTTTTGGGCAGGCTCCTGTGGCATAAAGAGAATCCTTGAATCGCTTGGACAAACCAGGACCGAAATGCGAAATCGGTCGGAATCCTCCAGGGTCTCGAGGTGGAACCTCGTTGGGTCGATTGGCTCCATCGCGCTTCGTCGGAACAAATCGACCTGGCCCGTCGCGGGTGACAGATGCGAGACACGGCCGGACCCCGGAAGGGAATATGAAACCTACGAACGATCCGAAATGAGCGCTGGTGATTCGTGGCGCGAGGTTAATTTCATGGACTCATGAGAACCATCCGCACCCTCATCGCTCCTCTTTTCCTCCTCTGCATTGCGCCCTTGGCCGAGGAAACCCCTTCGTACGAGGAATTTTCTCCCGAATGGTTCTATTCCATGGGGTTCGTCGATGCCAAGGCCTCGCTGTCCCGAAGAGGGCTGGAAAGATTCTTCCAGCGAGACTGGGATGGCGCCACCGGACTGAGCGTGGGGTCCGGCGTTCGGGTGGCCGACCAGCGCCTGGCCCAAGGAGCGGTGGAACTGGCGAAGGGGGCCGATTATCTGGTGGATCGCAACGAGGACAGCGCCAAGATCTCCTTCCTCAAGTGCGCCGATCTCGCAAGTTCCGCGGCGGAATTGGCCGAAGACCTCCCCCAGCACCTGCGTTCCACCGTGCTCCACGCCCGCTGCCTCGCTCTGCTGCCCGACCGGGGGGCCGCCGCTCGAGTCCTTGCCGGGTCCACCCGCGGGATGGACGACTCCGCCGATGTGGCGGAATTCACCTACGGGGCGGCTCGACTGCTGGAAGACATGGGACGTTCCGATTCCGCGGACTTGCTCTATCGGCGCGCCATGCAAGCCGAACCCCGCGGACCATTCGCCCTGGCCGCCCTGGAAGGGCGCATCGAGCTGGGACTGCAATCCAACCGTCCCGACTCGGTGATGGGTCTCATCCGGAGCGCCGCTTCGCTGTTTCCACGGGAAAAGGGTTTGAAGATCCGCCTGCGCATCGACGAAGCTCGATGCGCCCTTCTTTCCGGGGATACCATCCGTGCGGAATTCCTCTGGAAGCAGATGACCAACGCCTTCACCCTGGGCAGAGGGGAGCACCTTCCCGATTCCCTGGAAGCCGCCGAAATCTACTGGCGCATGGGAACCTTGGCCGCTGAGCGAGCCGCCCAGTTCACGTTCCTCGATTCCTCCCTGGCCTCCCGGCGTCAAGCCCACGCGCAGCGTCGCGAACTCATGGAAACGGCGTTCGGCTACTACCGGCAGGCGGTGGCCTGCTACGCCTTTCCCTGGACTCCTCTGGCCCTGCGGGACATCGCCGGAGTGATCGAGCGGTATGCCATGGATGTCGCCTCCCAGCGGATCGACTTCAAATCGGACACCGACCGCGTGGCCCAGGAGGTGGTGGTCCAAAAGAAGCTTCCGGGTCTGTTCAAGAGCGTGGCCGGGACCTACCGTCGGCAGATCCGACTGGCACAGGCCACGGGAGATGGAATGGGGATCGGTCTCCAATCCGGGCGAGGTTTGGCGCGGGCCTGGTGGCACTCGGTCCTCGCCCGCCGGACCGCGGGCGAGCTCCTGGCCACATCGCCTCGCCCTCCGGCCGACTCCCTCGGTGCGGCCTGGTACGAATCGGTGATCGACAGCGCGGTGAAAGCCGAACAGAAAGCCGCTCGGAAGACCGCCATCGACGGCCTTTCGGACCTTTCCGTGCTCGGTCAGACCGCCTGGCCCGAGGTCGACAGCCTCCGCGCGGTGCTGGGACCGGAAGAATCCCGTCGTATCGAAGCCGAAGGAGCGGAAAAGGCCTCCCGTCAGGAGGTGATCAGCCCCTTGCAGCAGGATCTCCCCACCACCGCGATCCAGTGGGCTTGGAGAGGTTTCGAAGCCCGGCGCTTGGCGCGCAACACGGCCATCGACATTCGAATCCTGAAGGCCCGATTGGCGGGTCTTTGAGGTCGGTCTTCGCGAGGATCAAGGTGTGGTCTTGACAGATGTGCGACACCACCCTAAATTTGCTCCCTCGCTTTACGGAGCCTTCGTCTAGCGGTTAGGACACCGCCCTCTCACGGCGGGTGCAGGGGTTCGATTCCCCTAGGCTCTGCTCGACCCACCCATCCTTTCCCGGATGGGTGGGTTTTTTGTTTCCCGGATTCCTTCGCCGACTCGTCCCGAAGCGGAGACCTTCCGGCGACCCACCGATTCGTCATCCTGGGCAGGGGTGCCGGGCCTGGGAGCGGGGGTACCCGGACAGGAACTGGTGGGCGGGACGGTCTCCGGCGTGGATCTTGTCCCCCCATGAAGACCGTTCAAGAAATCCGTTCCGAGGAGGAGATGCGTTCCCTCCTCCTGGAATCCGCGGACCGGACCGTGGTCCTGTTCAAATATTCGCCCACCTGCGGGATCTCCCTTTCGGTGGAGGAGAACTGGGAGGCCTGGAGCGATCTCGCTCCGGAGGGGGTCCTGCTCGCGCGTTGCGACGTTCTCGGGGCGCGCCCGGCGGCCCGCGGGATCACCACCTGGCTGGGAATCCTGCATCAGAGCCCGCAGGTGCTCGTGCTGAAACAGGGAACCTGCCGTGCGCACACCTCCCACTATTCGATCACCTCGCAGTGGTTGGACTCTTCCGTGGCCTGATCCCCTCGGTGGCCCCTCGGAGCGGGCGGGTGCGGGATGGATCCCCGGGCTGGGAGCCGTCTCAGTGCGGCTTGAGAAACACGCCGACTCCCACGGCGGAGGGGTCGTCCACCAGGTAGGATCCGGGTGCGAGGTCGTGTCCGTACGTGATCCCGGGTTGGGCCCTCCAACGCCGCACTTCCTTGCCGGAGAGGGACCGCAGGCGCAGCCATCGCGAGGAGGTCACGGTGATTCCCCCCGCTTGCGCCTTCCAGGGCGACACCGCCGGAGACGACCGCTTGGAGGACCCGGTGCTCGTATCTTCGCCCAGGACGAGCCGGCCGAACCCGTCGGCGTTCAAGTAGCCTTCGTTGGCCAGGTGTTGCGGGGTGTTCACCGATCCGAAGAAGTTGTCCCGGGAAAGTCGGCCATCGTTGTCGCAGTAGGCGAGCGTGAACCCCATCTCCTTCCCGGCGTGGAGGGAGAGGGAGGTGTTGGGCCCCTCCAGGGAATACGCGGATCCGTAGACGGCCATCTCCAGTTCCCAGGTCCAGACATTTCCCGAGCGCCCCAGCGCCACCTTGAAATGATCGTTGAACAGATGGGGTTGCTCGTCGGGGCCGTAGTCCACCGCGTCGAAGAAGCGGGAGATGTGGTAGGCCCAGGCCGAAAAATTGAACTGGTGATCGCCCCCGTCCCGGTTCTCGTCGAGGAAGATCTCCAGGGCGTCGTCGTTCCACCAACTTTGCAGCGGGTCGGCGTGGCGGTCGGAGAGGGAATCGTCGGTGATTTCCACGAGGAGATGGAGACGGTCGGTGGACCACAGGACCTTGTAGCGTCCGGAGAAGTCGCTTGCAGGAACGGCGGGGCCGATCCAGGTGTAGCGGATGGAATCCCAAACGGCGGAGTTCCAGATGGAGTCGATCTTTCCATCGATCACGGGCGGCTGGGAGCAGGGGGCGGCGACGTAGGAATTGTCGAGGTCGGCGAAGACCGGCAGGCTCGGTGTTCCGATCAATCCGGCGAGCAGGGGGAGGTGGCGCGAGAACCGCATGGGAGTTTCCGATCTGGCATTGGGAGCGTGTGCGAGAGTTGGGTTGCGAAAGAATCCAGTTCGCAAAGGACTTCAAATTGCATCCGGCCGCCACGATGCGGCTTGCGCACATCGAAGGCGCGTCGGAGCTTCGCGAAAACGGGGGTGGAAGGGATGCGGTC
The DNA here is from genome assembly GCA_020633825.1 of Fibrobacteria bacterium. Classification (GTDB taxonomy): domain Bacteria; phylum Fibrobacterota; class Fibrobacteria; order UBA5070; family UBA5070; genus UBA5070. The sequence continues at coordinate 524,177 of JACKCV010000002.1, forward strand.
GAGAGGGGCTCGCGCCCACCTTGGAGGGGATGCCGGGCGAGACCCGATCAGAACGAGTCTAAATTTCCATCATGAGCGCCGAACCACTTCGACCGGACTGGGTCCCCCCTGGTGCAGGGGGGGAATTCACGACCTCCATCCAACGGGGGGTCACCCTCGGAACCGGAGTCGGGGTTTCGTCCGCACCGGTGGTGCGCCGCTCGGAGCCGACCCCCGAGGAATTGCTCGCGGGCATCCTCGCCAGGGATCGCGCGGTTCTCGCCCGCGCCATCACCCTGGTGGAGTCCAACGCCCCGAAACATCGCTCCCGCGCCGACGAGCTGGTGCGTCTGACGTTGCCCCACTCGGGGAACGCCATCCGCATCGGAATCTCCGGGCCTCCGGGCGTGGGAAAGAGCACCTTCATCGATGCCTGGGGAAGCCGGTTGGTCCAGAAGGGGCATCGGGTCGCGGTCCTGGCCATCGACCCGTCGAGCTCCCTCAATCGGGGCTCCATCCTGGGCGACAAGACGCGCATGGAGGAGCTTTCGCGACTGGAGGATGCGTTCATCCGACCTTCGCCGTCTTCCGGAGCCTTGGGAGGGGTGGCGCGCAAGACGCGCGAGACCATGTACCTCTGCGAGGCCGCGGGATTCGACGTGATCCTGGTGGAAACCGTGGGAGTGGGCCAGAGCGAAACCGCGGTGCGTTCCATGACCGACCTCTTCCTGTTGTTGCAACTGGCGGGTTCGGGAGACGACTTGCAAGGGATCAAGAAGGGGATCATGGAGATCGCCGACCTGATCGCGGTGACCAAGGCCGACGGGGAGAACCGGCAGCGCGCCGGGCTCGCCCGGGCCACCTTGGCCGGCGCGGTGATGGGCTTGCAGCCATACACCCAGGGCTGGAAGCCTCCCGTCCTCACCTGTTCCTCCGTCACGGGGGACGGCCTGGACACGATCTGGAGCGAGGTGCTCGCCTTCCAGGCGGCAACCCGGATCGGGGGCGTGTTCGAGGAGCGACGCAAGATCCAGATCCAGGAATGGGTCTGGAGCATGGCCGCCGAGGTCCTGGTTGACAAATTCCGTCGCGACCCCGGCGTCCTGGCGTCGTGGGAAACGGTCAAGACCTCCCTGGAGCGGGGGGATTCCACGGTTCCTCTGGCCCTGGAGACCATCCTGAAAGCCTTCCGCGCCTAGGTCTGCGCCACGCGGGAAAGCGATCGGGAGGCGCCACCCGACCCGGTCGGCCGGGCACGAAGCGAGGACGATCGACCTCCGCGCAGCGAAGGCGCTCCAGAACCGGCCCGCGAGGGGCTACCTTTCCCACCCCATGGCAGACCGAGACAAACCTTTGATCGTTCAGGGCGACCTGACCCTGCTCCTCGAAACCGAGAGTCCCGGATACCTCGCCGCGCGGGATGCCATCGCTCCGTTCACGGAACTGGTGAAGAGTCCGGAGTACGTCCACACCTACCGTGTCTCGCATTTGTCGCTCTGGAACGCGGCGGCCACGGGGCGGACCGCCGCCCAGGTGATCGAAGCGCTGTCGGAGCACAGCCGTTTCCCGGTTCCCCAGACGGTGATCCGGGAAATCACCCATTACATGGGCCGCTACGGAACTCTCCGCCTCGAGAAGGACGGTTCCGATCTGTTCCTGACCGCTCGCGAACCTTTGGCCCTCGCCGAGGCGCGAACCGTGAAATCCGCCCGCGAGTGGTTGCTCGACGACATGGGGGATGGACGCATCCGTGTGGATGGTCGCTTCCGCGGTCATCTCAAGCTGGCCCTGACGCTCGCGGGTCTTCCCGTCGAGGACGTCGCCGGGTACGCCCTGGGGGATCCGTTGCCCTTCCGGTTGCGCGAGACGACCCTGGGCGGCAAGCCCTTCGCTCCTCGCGACTACCAGAAGGAAGCCGCGGAGATCTTCCACGCTTCCGGTTCCGCCAAAGGGGGGGCTGGCACCGTGGTTCTGCCCTGCGGTGCGGGGAAGACCATCGTCGGCATCACTTCCATGAACCTGTGCCAATGCCACACCCTCATCCTGACCACCAACGTGGTCGCGGTGCGGCAGTGGATCCGGGAGATCCTCGACAAGACCGATCTCACCGAGGACCAGGTGGGGGAGTACACGGGACAGACCAAGGAGATCAAGCCGGTCACCCTGGCCACCTACCAGATCCTGACCTACCGGCAGAAGAAGGATGCGGACTTCCCGCACTTCGACCTGTTCGCCGCCCGCAAGTGGGGCCTGATCGTCTACGACGAAGTCCATCTCCTGCCGGCCCCGGTCTTCCGCGTCTCGGCCGAGGTGCAGGCGACCCGTCGACTCGGCCTCACGGCCACGCTCGTGCGCGAGGACGGCAAGGAAGGCGACGTCTTCGCCCTCATCGGCCCCAAGCGCTACGACGTCCCCTGGAAGGTCCTGGAAAGCCAGGGCTGGATCGCGACGGCGACCTGCACGGAAATCCGTCTGCCGCAGTCCCTGAACCGCTACGTCGAATACGCGCAGTCCACCGATCGGGAGAAGGTCCGCATCGCCGCGGAGAACCCGGGGAAGAGCGCGGTGGTCGAGCAGATCATCGAATCCCATCCCGGGGAGTCCGTCCTGGTGATCGGACAATACATCAACCAGCTCCAGGAATTGTCCGCCGAGCTCGACGTCCCCCTGATCACGGGGGCGACTCCCAACAAGGAGCGCGAGCGGTTGTACAAGGATTTCCGGGAAGGCCGGATGAGGGTCCTGATCGTCAGCAAGGTGGGGAACTTCGCCGTGGACCTTCCCGAGGCGAGCGTGATGATCCAGATCTCGGGGACCTTCGGTAGCCGCCAGGAAGAGGCGCAGCGGCTCGGGCGCATCCTCCGACCCAAGGAGGATGGGCGCCAGGCGCACTTCTACAGTCTGGTCACCCGGGACACGCGGGAACAGGATTTCGCGATGCACCGGCAGTTGTTCCTCATCGAGCAAGGGTACCAGTACCAGATCGAGATCCGGGAGCCAGGCCAGTAGTCGCCGAACCCTCTCCTCCCGGACCGGGGAGGAATGGGCATTTCGGTTCGGACCAGCCCTTCCATGGTGGAAACTGGAACACTGGGAAAAGGTTTCGTGGTTGCGTCGGCGGGGATTTGCGACATAGTTTCAGCTTCGGTGGCACCTGGATCGAACTTTCCCAACCGGGGGGCGACATGGACGACGCTCGACTGATTTCCCACACCTTGCGGTTCACGTCCGCCGTGCGCGATTGTTTCCGGGATATGTTGGGGGTGGAGATGCCCCCGGTGGCCCCGGGTGTGGAGATTCGCGATTTCAGTCCGTCGTACAGCATGGTCGCCATGATCCATTTCACGGGGGCGATCCAAGGCGATTTCGCGATCAGTCTCGACGAGACCACCGCCGCGCGGTTGATCGGGGCTTGGAGCGAGGGCATGGATGCCGTGGCCATGCGGGAGGTGCGTCCCGATTTCGGGGGGATGCTGAAGGAACTGCTCAATACCGCGGTGGGACAATCCCTCCCGGCCTTGGAGGAGGAAGTCGGTCGTCTGGCCTACCATCCGCCCCTGATCGTCTACGGGGAGCTCGACGCCCCCGCCATTCCCAGCGGAAACCTGACTCTGGAGGCCGATGCGGGCCCCCTTGCCTGTTGCGTCGTCCTGGACGAAGCCGGATCCGATGCCGAGCGGATGCTCAAACAGGCGGTGGCCGATCTGAGACGCGCCCGCGAAGAGGTGGAATCGTGCACTCGGGTCCTGGACGACCTGCTGCAGCAATCCCGAACCGGGCGTCTGCCGGAGGCCGTTCGTCTGGAGGCCGAACGAGTGCTCCTGGAGGTCCGGGTGCACGCGGGTGCAACCGGCGACTCCTTCCTGTTCGACTGATTCCTCCTCCGGAGCGGTCGGGCCGGGTTCCGGGGCTCTTCTCCGAAAGGGAGCGAGCTCAGATCCGGGGAAGCACGAGCTCGATCTCCGTACCCTTGGAGACTTCGGATCGGATCAAGAAGTTGCCCCCGCATTCGACCATGCCCTGGCGGGCCGCATCCATGCCCACCCCGCGGCCGGAGATGTCGGAGACCGCCTCGGCGGTGGATAGACCGGATTCGAACACAAGTTCGATCTTCTGCTGCCAGGTCATCGCTTCGGCTTGTTCCCGGGTGATGCGACCGGCCTCCACGGCCTTGCGAGCCAGCTTGTCGCCATCGATCCCGCGTCCATCGTCCACGACGAAGAGGCGAATCGTGTCGGCTTCCCGCCGGACGCTCAAGCGCAGCGTTCCCGTCGGGTCCTTGCCCGCGGCCTCGCGGTCCTCCGGAGGTTCGATGGCGTGGTCGATCGCATTGCGCACGACATGGACCAGCGCTTCGTCGAACCGGCCCAGGAAATGGGGATCGACTTGCAGATCGGGAGGCTCCACCTCGACGCGCACCGACTTTCCGAGTCGATCGGCCAATCGTTTGGCGAGGGTCGCGTATTTCGCGACGAGACGTTCGACGGGGACGTCGCGAACGCCCTGGCACAGTTCGATCAGTTGCCCGAACCCTTCCGGGTAGTTCCCGGATCCCTCCCGGGAAAGCTTCGACGCGAGCTTTCGGATCGCCTCCACCCGCTCCTCGGGCAGCCGGACCACCAGACCGTCCCCGCCGGAGAGCCGGCGGGAGGTGTCCAGGATGCTCGTGAACTCCTCCTCCATCCGGTCGAGCTGCTCGTGGATCCCCAACAAGGTGGCTTCGGATCGGGTTTCGATCGGCGGCTGCAGGGCCTCCAGGAGTTCCTCCGCGGCGTGGGCGATCCGGGAGAGGGTCTCGAAGCCGTAGGTCGCGGAATTGCCCTTGATGGTGTGGAGATCGCGGAACACGGACGAGACCAGATCCTGGTCGATGTCCAGGGGATGCCCGTCGGGGAAATCCGCCCGGGCGCGCCGGGATTCCTTGAGGAGGGCATCGAGATTGGTGTGGAGGCTGCGCAGTCTCTTTTCCAAGTCCTCGAAATAGTCCTGCAGCACCTCGGGAAGGGTGTTGACCAGGCCGAGGATGGTCTTGACCTCGTTCTCGTGCCGTTCCTTCTGTTCGGCGACGATGCGTTCGGTCCTCCGGCGCTCGGTGATGTCCTGCGCGAGCACCATGATGCGGGAGAGGTTGGATTCCCGATCGAGCACCTTCTGGTACCCGATCTGGACGGTTCGCTTGTCCTCGGTCGCGCCCAGTTCCAATTCCCGGACCGGAGCGATCTTGGCGAGCTTCTCCCATCTCAGGACGGTGTGCTTCTGCTGGACGAGGGACACCCAGTTGTTCCAGTCCTCGGTGTTCTCGTCGGACAGGTGCAGGACCTTCCGGACATCGGATCCCGCCACCTGCTGGATCTGGAGGAGGTCTCCCACCTTCTTCGAGTGCTCCGGATTGATGGTCCCGTCCAGATTCACGGTGAAGAGTCCCTGGTCGATGTTCTCCAGGATGTCCCGGACCTGCCGCATCTTCTCGTCCACGAGGTCCTGGAGGTGTTCGGTGTACTGCCGGATCTTCTCGCGCATGAGGTCGAAGACCTCGGCGAGCTGCCCGATCTCGTCGGGGCGGTGGATTCCCGATTCCACCGTGAGATCCCCATCCCGGACCGCTTGCATCTTCTCCGACAGCACGGACAGCGGCTGGACCATGCGGAGGCTCAGCCATGCCGAGACCAGGAGGCTGAGCACCAGGACCAACCCCATGAGGGCGGCCACGCGGACCCGGGTCTCCTGAACGATGGCGTCGATTTCCGACATCGGGTGGAGGCTCAGGATGCCGATCTTGAAATCGCCGATCCAGGAGAAGTTGACCATGTACCGCTTTCCGTCGGCGAGCTCCAGGACCGTCGGCGCGGAGATCTTCCAGAACGCGGGTTGGATTCCCGGGATGCCCATGGATTCCAGGGTCGTGCGGTCGTGGAGGACCTTGGGCTGCGGGTGGTAGAGGATCTGGCCCGCCTCGTCGACCACGACGAAATGACCCTTGTCCCCGATCCGCGCGTCCCTGAGGAATTCGAAGAAGCGCCGGAAGGAGAATTCGGCCTTCAGGATCCCCGAGGTCGAGGCGAGATTCTGCACCACGACCGCGAAGATCTTGGACGGGGAGTCGCCCTTCCAGACGATGGGGCCCGAGAACGGCCGCACCGCCTCCACGCTCGAGGTCCAGGGGAACCCGGACGTATCCGACGATCCGCCGACCATCCGGTTGTCGGCCAGGTGGCGGTTGTTGTTGTCGAACAGCACCACGTCCTCCCCCGATAGGAACAGGGAGCTGACCACGTAGCTCTTGATCATCTCCCCCGCCTTGGCCGGATCGAACGACGTCAGGGCCGGAGTGGAGGCCAGAAGGGTCAGATTCTGACCAAACGCGCGGAATCCCGACTCCAGGTAGGAGGCCGCCGACCTCACGGACGACTCGTCGGTGGAGAAGGCCTTCTCCACCGCATCCTGACCCGATCTGCTGGAGAAGTACCATCCCGAAGCCGCCATCGCCACGCATTCCACGACGGCCAGGGCGGTGATGAATCGGACGACGAACCGGTTCTTGAACGGAATCGAGCGGACCATGGAGTGACCTTGTTCGAGCGGTGGGAGGGAGGGGGCGGTCTCCGGCCTCTCCCCGGAAGGAGGGACCGGAGGAATCTCCTCAGGAGGACTTCTTGCGCATCACGACGACGCCCAGGCCGACCAGCAGCAGGAGTCCGACCCCGGCGACCGGCAGGACCGGAAAGCCCGAACCCTTCGATTCGCTCTCGCCGGGAGCCGACATGTCGACCTCGCGGACGGAATTCAGGACGGCCTGGAAACTGTCCAGGGGCATCGGCGTCTGCCGGGCGCCCAGCAGGGAATCGATGCGCGCACTGGTGGAGGTCAGGGCCTTGTAGAGCTCCTCGTCGGTGTAGTACCCGCCTTCCCCGAGCATGGTCCAGACGTTGCCGAACATTTCCGAGAGCATCGCCTCGATGGATCCCCACTGGGGGATTCCGGGATAGGCCTTGCCCTTCTCGGCGGCGGCGACCATCACACCGTAGGTGCTGTCCTTGGACCATTCCTGGAGCACGGACTTGTCGGGAGGGAGGAAGCCGATCCGCTTGGTGTAGGCGTCGAGATTGTCGGCCCGGGTGAGGAACAGCAGGAGTTTGAGGGCATCCGCGCTGGAGGCCTTGGCCTTGGGCAGGCAGAGGTTCGAGCCTCCCACGAACGCCACGGATCCCGCCGCCCCTGCGGGAACCGGGAAGGCGCGCATGCCATCGACTCCGATGGGGCTGGAGCGAAGGCCTCCCGAATCGGAGGAGATGCGGGTCTGCATCACGATCTCCGAGGTGCTCAGGAGGAAGGTCTGCTCCCCGGCATTGAAGGTCTGGGTGACCTGGGCCGTGTTCTGCGCCAGGGCCTTAGGGTTGACGAGCGAATCCTGCACGAAGCTGAGATAGCGTTTGATCCCGGCGACGGTGGATTTCTCCAAGAGCCCGGAGCGCCATTTCCCATCGGAGGATTTTACGATGAAGTCGCCCCCTTCGGACCAGATCCAGGGTGCGAAGTTGTGCGGGATGTTCCAGTCGCTCTTGCCGGGGAAGCCGTAGGGGAAGACCTGGGTGTTGGCGTCCTTCATCAGACCGGCTTCCCGGATGCGCCGCAGGGTCTTGTGGTAGCCGTTCCAATCGGCGACGTCTGCCGCATGGATGCCCAGGGAATCGAGGATGCGTCGGTTGGCCATGAGCACCCGGACGTCCACGAACCAGGGGACGGCCCAGGTGGTGTCGTTTCCGTCGATGTGGGTGGTTTGCAGGGATGTGTTGATGAATCGAGCGGGGTTGATCTTGTCGAGGTTCCCGTCGAGAGGGGCCAGCCATCCCTTGGAGGCGAAATAGGAAACCCAGGTGGTGCCGAGCTGGACCACGTCGGGCCCCTGTCCGGACGAGAGCCCCTTGTCGATGCGCGACCAGGCTTCGCCCCAATCGAGCACCACCACCTTGGCGGGAATCCCCGTTTCCTTGGTGAAGGCCTCGAGGCGCTCGTTCACCAGGGCTTGCGGATTCGCTCCGTTGGGCATGATCCACAACTCGAGGGGCTTCTTGGCGGACCACGCCGGAGCGCTCGCCAGCAAACCCGCCAAGGCCGGAAGGAGGAGGGAATGGCCAGATTTCATGAAGACTCCCGAAGTTGGAGTTTGAGGGATTCGATCAAACACCCCTGGAGTATCCCGCTTCGGAAGACCGTGTGCAATGGTCCGGATCGGGCACCGCACCGGTCCGAGCTCCCTCGGAATCCCTCCTGGAGGCGGAGGGGGACGACGGCGGAAGGCCTCGAATCCCTTTCCCGGAGGAGGATCCCTGATGCGGGTTCGTCTCGACGGGGAGGAGAGGAGGGGGGGGGCACCCCGGCGGGACCGGTGCATTTCGGCAATTCCTGCTCATGGATTCGGTCGCTTTCTGTCCACTCGGCCGAGCCTTGACGGTCTGGATTCCCCGGCCATCGAGGCGATGCATGAGTCGTGTCCAGGAATCCACCTTGGAACGGAACGCCCGACCGGACTCCGCCCGGGGATCCCGCACGCCTTCGATCATCCGTGGTGGGCGGGGTGGGTTGGACAAGCGCCTGCGGATCTTCGATATTGGCGCGAGGTCACCCCTGCGGAGCCTCCCTCGCCGGTCCGTCGCCCTTTTTCGGAGGACGAGTCGAGGTGGATGCCTCCGCCCGGGGGCGGGAAGCGAACGGAGGAGCCGGGATATGCGGATGGTGATCGGTCGAACGCGCGAGGGGAGGGAGATCGAAGGTGTGGTGGTCGGGCGGGGACCGCTGGTGGTCTCCCTCGTCGCAGGGTGCCATGGGGACGAGCCGGTCGGTCCGTCCTGGCTGGGCGCATTCGCTCGCGCGTTGGAAGGGGATCCCCGGCATCCGCTACGGGATCGAGCGACCTTCCGCATCGTCCCCGACGCCAACCCCGATGCCGCCGAGGCAAACCGATCCTGGTGGAGAGGCGGGGACGGAGCCGGCGATCTACCCGGGTACCTGTCGCATCGGAGCCGGGAACTTCCCGGGGACGATCTGGAATTCGGGTTCCCCGGCCGGCCGGAAGGAGATGACGGAATCCGTCCCGAGGCGCTGGCCATCGCCGGCTTCCTGGAGGAGGGTGGTCCCGTGCACGTCCACGGTTCGTTGCACGGGTTGGGGTTCGGGGGAGGCCCCTGGTTCCTGGTCGAGCCATCGTGGACGGACCGGATCGGACCCTACCATCGGCGCTGCCTGGAGGGGGCCCGCCGGGAGGGGTTGCGGCCCCACGACGTCGATCGCAAGGGAGAGAAGGGATTCGTCCGGCTGGGAGAGGGGTTGTGCTCCCGGCCCGACAGCCGCGCGATGCGCGAGCACTTCCAACGGAGGGGAGATTCCCGCACGGCCGGGCTTTTCCGCCCTTCCAGCATGGAATTCGTCCGCTCCCTGGGCGGCGATCCGTTCACCTTCGTGACGGAGGTTCCCCTGTTCGTCCTTCCCGATCCGGGACATCCGAAATGGCCCGATCGTCTCGTCGGCTGGTCGGCCCTCCTCCGACGGTCGCAGCGACCGGGAAGTGCGGTGGATGCCGGAGAGCTCGTCCGCAACCAGGCTCGGGAGGAGGGCGTCGTCGCTCTGGATCTGGATCGCCAGAAACGGCTGATCGCCGATCAGGTGCTGGGGGCGATCGACCTGGCCGAATCGTGGTTCCACCCATCGCCGTCTTGATCCGGAACGGGAACCGCTCCGAAGGGTCGAGAATCCACCCTCGACCTCCTCCGACGGATCCTCGGGCGATCGGAGTCCATCCGAAAAAGCCGAGCGCGGGCCCCGGAGCGCGATGCGCTCCGGGGATGGGGCTTCACACGAGCTGGGCGGATGCGCCTTCGAGGTACTTCCAGGGCAGTCCCCATTTCCCGATCTCCTCCATGAAGGGATCGGGATCCATCTCCTCCATGTTCACCACTCCGGCCCTGCGCCACGTGCCGCGCAGCATCAGCGCCCCTCCGAGCATGGCGGGAACTCCCGTCGTGTAGGCGATGGCCTGTCCGCCGACTTCCTGGAAGCATTCGGCGTGGTCGCAGACGTTGTAGACGAAGCCGGTCTTGGGAGCTCCATCCTTCACACCGGTCACCTGGCAGCCGATGCAGGTCTTGCCCGAGTATCCTTCGCCCAGGGAATCGGGGGGAGGCAGCAGCGCCTTGAGGAACTCCAGCGGGACGATGTCGACCCCGTTGAATTTCACCGGGTCGATGCGGGTCATCCCCACGTTCTGCAGCACCGTCAGGTGCTTGATGTAGTTGTCGCCGAAGGTCATCCAGAACCGGGCGCGTCGCAGCTCCGGGAAGTGCTTCACCAGGGATTCGAGTTCCTCGTGGAACAGCACGTAGGATCCGCGCGTGGCGACTTCCGGATAGTCGATGTCGGCCTTGATGGACAGGGCGGGGATCTCGTGCCAGGCGCCGTTCTCCCAGAATCTTCCGTTCTGGGTGATCTCGCGGATGTTGATCTCGGGGTTGAAGTTGGTGGCGAAGGCCTTGCCGTGGTCCCCGTTGTTGCAATCGACGATGTCGAGGGTGTCCATGCGGTCGAAGTGGTGCTTCTTGAGCCAGGCGGTGTACACGTTGGTCTGCCCGGGATCGAATCCCGAACCGAGCAGGGCCATGATGCCCGCATCCCGGAAACGGTCCTGGTAGGCCCACTGCCAGGAGTATTCGAACTTCGCCACGTCCTTGGGTTCGTAGTTGGCGGTGTCGAGGTAGTCCACTCCGGTTTCCAGGCAGGCGTCCATGATGGCCAGGTCCTGGTAGGGCAAGGCGATGTTCATGACGAGCCGGGGCTTGAAGTCGCGGATGATCGCGGCTACCTCGGAGGCGTGGTCGGCGTCGACCTTCGCCGTGTGGACCGGGATCCCCTTGATCTCCGAGGCGATCTTGTCGGCCTTGGATTTGGTGCGGGTGGCGATCAGGAGCTCGGAATAGTCTTCGGAGTTCTGTGCGCACTTCTTGGCGACCACGTTGGCGACGCCGCCGGCGCCGATGATGAGGACCTTGGACATGGGACTTCCTCCGGTTTCTGGGGGAAGGGTGGTTCCGACCGCGTCGCGATGCTGCGACGGGAAGGAGGGCGAACGGCGCCGAGGCCCGAAGGGGCCATGCCGTCCATCGAAGGCCTGCAAAAGATGCACTCGAGACGTTGCGCCCGCGTTGCCGACCCTGGAGCGCTGCGCCGGAGGTCACTTCGGATTCGGGCGTTGGTGCAGCAGGTCCCGTCCCCAGAGGGACTCGATCCGGGGGGGGAGGGTGATGCTGCTGAAGGGAAGCAGCCGCTCGACGGCGAACTTCTCGATGGACGTGTCGCGACGCACCGGGGATCCCAGCTTGAGTCCGCGGTTCTCCAGGCTGCAAACCAGCGGGGTCGTCGCGGTGGTGCCGCGACGGAGCACGATGCCGCATTCGTCGTTGCGCAGGGCCACGACGCAGCCCGGAGGGAAGGCCCCCAGAACCCGGATGAGGTGGAGCACGTACTTGGAGTGGAGTTTGTTGGTGGTCGCGTCCTTGAGCATTTCCGCCAGCGTGGCGTTGGCCTGGCTCTGCTCGCACCATCCCCGGGAGGTGATCCGCGCCGTGAAGAGGTCGGCCAGGTGGAGGCACTGCGACAATTCGTGGATCGAATCGCCGTTGGAACCCAGCGGGTACCCCGTCCCGTCCACGGTCTCGTGGTGTTCGGCCACGACGCGCAGCCAGAGGGGATCGGTCACCCCGCTGCTGCGGAGGATCTCCACCCCCACCGAGGGGTGGGTGCGCACGATGGTGCGTTCGTCGTCGGAGAGTTGCCCCTTCTTGTCGTTGAGCCATTCCTGGTATTCGACCATGGCGAGATTCATGGTCAAGGCCGCGCACACCGTGGAAAGCCGGTCCCGGGGCGTGTGGCCGAAGCTGGCCGCCAGGATGGTCGCGATGATCCCGGCGTGGATGTGGTGGTTGATGGCGTATCCCGTCCCCGAGTGCAGGAGGATCGCCGCCAGGGCGGCGTCTTCGTCGCGTTCCGTGGCTTCGATCAGAGCCGTGGCCATGGAGCGGATGGTGGCGTCGAAGTTCGCGACCGAGACTTCCGCGGTGAGCAGTCGCTTGAGATCGCTCTCGAGATACCGGATGATCTCGAAGGGACTGGACTCCAGCTTTCTCACGTACAGGTGGAAGCTGTTGGCCTGCGCGGGCGGGGCGGTCCGGAGAAGTCGGGCGCCGCCTTCGATCAAGGACGCGATCACGGCGTCGGACTCGATGATCGATCCCTTGCGCAGGAGCAATCGCCCTTGGAGATCCACGAGATCGGTTGCGATCGGGACTCCGAGCTTGAGGTCCCGCTGACTTGCCAGCGGGTTCATGGGACGGTTCCGAGTGCCTTGCGGAAGGCGGCTCGTCTGCGGGGTGGTGCCGGGAAGTGCCACGAGGGGAGGATCCCGGGAACGAATTCCTGGAACCGACTTCGGAACCCATGGAGGCGGTCGCGGGGCCCGGGAACAAGGGTCTGCGCGGAAGTCCCGACCGAGCCACCTGGTCTTGGAATACCCACCTTCATGGATCAAGGATCCCATTTTCCTCAATCGCGTTCCACACCTGCACGCAGCCCATGGATACCAGGCATCCGGACCGCCCTCGGGGAAGGGATGGACCGGGTGCGGATCCCCTTCGGGCCGTTCCGTTTTGCGGTGGAGCCGAGGGTCCCACCGGCCGGGGGCTTGGTTCGCACGAGGGGGAGGAGGGCGGAGATGGGCGCTCCCGGGATGGGTTGCTAAATTGGGAAAGACATGCAGTCTCGGTCTGATCTTTCAGGGCGGGGCGACACCAGCGTCTCACAGGAGTTCCCTCATGGTCCAGGACATTCCCACCTACGATCCGGTCGCCGTGGCCCCCTTCCGCCAGCAGCTTACCGATGTGGGGTTCCGTGATCTCACCACGCCCGAAGAGGTCGACGAAGCCATCCTCGCACCCGGCACCGTGCTCGTGGTCTTGAATTCCGTCTGCGGTTGCTCGGCGGGGAGCGCGCGTCCCGGGGTGGGGGCCGCCCTGCAGAATGCCCGGATTCCCGACCGTCTCGTCGCCCTCTTCGCCGGTCAGGAGAAGACCGCCGTGGCCCATCTGCGGGCGACGCACCTCGCTTCCTTCGCGCCCAGCTCCCCGAACATCGCACTGTTTCGCGATGGGGAACTCGTGATGCTCATGGAGCGTCGTCACATCCAGGCGATGGATGCCGACGAAATCGCGGGCGGACTGGTCGAGGTCTTCGACAAGGTCTGCCAGACCCCGGGCCCCTCCGTCCCCACCGAGGTCTACGAAGGGATGGAATTCGCCCGATCCTGCGGATCGAAGATCGCCCGCAACGACGGCGCGCCCGGCAGCTGCTGAGGCATCCCCCCTCCGGCCCGGTTGGCCTGGATCGGGGTCACTCCTCACCCACGAGGGTGCGAGCGGCCTTGCGCAACCGGTCCATCCATCCTCTCCAACCGGGACGGCGTCGCAGTCGCGGCGTGACCGCCGTGGTGCTTCCCCCCAGCGGGGTCGTTTGCGGAAAATGCAGCGTCGTGCGCAGATATTCTGCCGCGTCGAGGATTTCGTGGGAGGCGAGCCAGGAACGCAAGCTGCGCGCGACGTCCTCCATGGTCGGGCGATCCCTGCCGCGTTTGCGGAGCATCGTGCGCACGAGGTCGGCCAGGACCCTCGGGCAGGAGGGTTCGAGGGTCCGAAGGTCCGGAGGATCCGCCGTCACGATCTTCATGAGCATGGCATGGACGGTTTCGGCCTGGAAAGGAAGCGATCCGGCGATGGATCCATGGATCAAACCTCCCAGGGCGAAGACGTCCGTCCATCCGCCCAATTCTCCACCTTCGATCTGTTCCGGGGCCATGTACTGGGGGGATCCCATGGCCTGGCCTGCCTGGGTGTGGGAGATGTCGTTCTGGATGCGGCTGATGCCGAAATCCGCGACCTTGGCGGTCCCCTGGCGATTGAGCAGGATGTTGTCCGGCTTCACGTCCCGATGCACCACGCCGGCTTCATGGGCGGCCGCAAGTCCTTCCGCGGCCTGGAGGGCCACGCAGGCGACCGTGCGCGGATCCAGACGTCCGCCGTTGGCCTGCAGGATCCTGCCGAACGATCCCCGGTCGAGGAATTCCATCACCAGGAACTCCTGCCCGTCCTGGGTTCCCGAGTCGAGCACCTGCACGATCCGGTGATGGGACAGTCGCGCCACCGTGGTGGCCTCCTGGTGGAAGCGCCTGGCCCATTCGGCGTCGGCGGCCATCGGGCTGTGCATGACCTTCAGGGCCACTGCCCGGCGCAATTGGGCGTCCTCGGCCATGAATACGCTAGCCATGCCGCCTTCCCCGAGTTTGCCGAGGATCCGGTATCGTCCGAAGGTTCGAGAGGTCATCGCTACGGGAGTTTCGCATTCCCGGGACTCCGTGGCCAGCCCCCCGTTGGCCCGTTCGGTCGTTTTCCAAACGATCCGCAAGGGGGGGCTTGCGTGCGCGGTGCGGGATCTCCCACGATGGCCGGAGCCCTGAGGGGCATGTTTCGTTTATGTTTCATTTGGCCTCGCGCGCCTTGGAACTCCCGACGAGAGCGACTCGGGGAACCATTTTGGGGGTGATCCTGGTCCCATGGAGGAATTCCCGATGATCCGTCGTTTCGTGCGTTGTGTTCCCGCGGTGCTGTTCGCCCTCGCCTTGATCTCCTGCCGCGATCAGAAGCTCGCCGAGTCCCTGACCATCGTTTCCGGTTCGGAGAACCAGACCCTGGAGCCCCTCCTGCAGGAATTCGCCCGATCCCAAGGCGTTTCCATCTCCATGGATTACAAGGGTTCCGTGGATATCATGAACATGCTTTCGGACGGCCCCGTGGAGGCCGACGCCGTCTGGCCCGCCAACAGTCTGTGGATCTCCCTCGGCGATCGCTCCTTCCAGGTCAAGCAGTCCCGTTCGATCATGGTCTCGCCGGTGGTGTTCGCCATCCGGGGTTCTGCCGGAAAGCGCCTGGGCCTCGATTCCGGCGTCGTCACCATCGATCGGATCCGCCAGGCGATCCAGGATGGTCGGTTCTCCTTCGCCATGACCTCGGCGACCCAATCCAATTCCGGTGCCGCGGCCTACCTGGGCTTCCTGCACGCGATGTCCTCCGATGCCGATTCCTCCGGGGTGCTCTCCCTGGCCGATCTCGCCGACACCAACCTCCTGGCCAAGGTGCGCGGATTGCTCGGGGGCATCAACCGCTCCGCCGGAAGCTCCAATTGGCTGAAGGACCTCGTGGTCCAGCGCGACTACGAAGCCATGATGAACTACGAAGCCCTGGTCATCGAAGCGAACCAGGCTCTCGTGAAGGCGGGGAAGGAGCCTTTCCAGGTCGTGTATCCCGTGGACGGCCTGGCTCTGGCCGATTCCCCCCTGGGCTACATCCACCACGGGGACGACAAGAAACGAGCCCTCTTCGAAGCTCTCCAGGCTTGGCTGCTCACACCTGAAGTCCAGGCACGCCTGGTCGCCCTGGGGCGACGTCCTGCCGCCTTGGGAGTGCCCTTCCAGCCCGATCCCGACGTGTTCCGCTCCTCCTGGGGCATCGAGACCAAGCGGATCCTTTCCCCGGCCCCGACCCCCGCCGCGGAGGTCGTCCGCAAGGCGTTGGAGCTCTACCAGATCGAATTGCGGAAGCCGTCGGCGACCGTCTACTGCCTCGATTATTCGGGAAGCATGGACGGATCGGGGCACATGGCGATGGTGGATGCCATGCGGATGCTGCTCACGCCTTCGATCGCGCGACGCAACATGCTGCAGAACTCCACCCGCGACCTCACCTGGGTGATCGCTTTCAGCGACCACGTTTTGGAGACCTGGAAGATGGTCGGCAACGACTCCACCGAGCAGGAGGAATTGCTTCGCAAGATCCGCACCTTCCGCCCCGAGGGCGGAACCGACATCTACTCGCCCCTCGTGGCCGCGCTCGACACCCTCGCTTCGCTCGGGGAAGGAAAGTATTCGCCCGCCGTGATCCTCATGACCGACGGTGTTTCGAACATCGGCAGGAATTTCGAGGATCTCTCCGGCGAGTGGAGCCGGATCCGCAAGACCATCCCCGTGTTCCCCATCATGTTCGGAGAAGCCTCCAGCGAGCAGCTCGACCCCATTTCGGAGCTCACCACGGCGCAGACCCTCGACGGTCGCTCCAATCTCGCGGGGGCGTTCCGGAAGGCCAGAGGCAACAACTAGTGGGCAGACAGCTTGTTCCCGGAGTCGCCGCGGGCTTCGTCTTCGCCGGGTTGTACCTGGGCTTGAGCATGCCGTTGCTGGCGGCGGCCGGCGTGGGACTGGCCGCCTGGGTCGGAACCCTGCTCCTGCTCCCGCGCCCGCGGCCTCTGCGCGTGGTCCTCGAAACCGCGCCTGCCGACTCCTCCCGTCTGTCGGGCGTCCTGGCGGAAGCCGAGGCCCACATCGAGCGTCTCGACGAGCATTCCCGCAAGGTCGCCAAGACGCCCGCCGGCCATCGTTCCCAGCGCATCGTCCGGATTTCGCGGGGGATCCTCTCGGACCTCCGCAAGGATCCCTCCGAATATTCCAAGGCCAGACCGTTCCTGGAGAACTATCTGCCCTCCGCCCGGCGCGTGATGGACCAGTACGTGGACCTCTCCCAGCGAGGCGTCTCCTCGCCGGACATCGAGTCGGCGCTCAAGAAGGCCGATGCCATGCTGGAGACCTTGGGGCAGGCCTTCGAATCCCAGAGGGCCAATCTCGCCCAGCTCGACGTCGTGAACCTGGAAGTCGAGTTGAAACTCCTGGAAAGCACCCTCAAGATGGAGAATCTCGGTACATGAGCAAGCAAATCCTCGGATTCCTGGTTTTCCTGGCCATCGCCCTCGGGGCGGTCTGGTACAAGACCCAGGGAAACGCTCCCTCGCGCGTGGTCCTTCGAGGGCTGGTGGGAGGGGAGAAAGCCGGATTCCTTCGCGACGAGAAGGTCCTGGATCTGCTGAAGGGGCGGTACGGGATCGAGCTGGACTGGTCGAAGGCCGGCTCCTTCGAGATGGTGGACGCCCCCAGCGCGGGTCTCGATTTCCTGTGGCCGTCGAGCCAGACCGCCT
Organism: Fibrobacteria bacterium; assembly: GCA_020633825.1. Lineage (GTDB taxonomy): Bacteria > Fibrobacterota > Fibrobacteria > UBA5070 > UBA5070 > UBA5070. The sequence continues at coordinate 541,271 of JACKCV010000002.1, forward strand.
TGGAGGCCTTCCGCGTCAAGAATCCCGATCCCAACATCAAATCCGACGTGATCTTCAATTCCCCGCTGGTCCTCTTCAGCTGGGACATCGTCGTGGATGCCCTGGTCAAGGAGAAGATCGTGGAGACCCGGGAAGGCACCCACTGGATCGTGGACTTCCCGCGCTTGGCGGAACTTGTCGTCGGAGGACGCAAGTGGTCCGACATCGGGCTGGCGAACCTGTACGGGCGCGTGAACATCACCACCACCGATCCCGCCCTGTCCAACTCCGGGCACATGTTCGTGGGTTTGCTCTCGACGGTGCTGCAGGGGGACGTGGTCACCGACGCCAACGTCGATTCCGTCCTCCCGCGGGTGGTGCGCACCATCAAGGCCCTGGGATTCATGGAACGATCCAGCGGAGACCTGTTCCTGCAATACCTCAACACCGGGGTCGGAGCCAAGCCCATCATCGCCGGCTACGAGAGCCAGATCGTCGAATTCGCCATCGACAACGAGAAGACCTGGCCGTCCCTGCGCCAGACCGTGCGGGTCATGTACCCGGAGCCCACCGTGTGGAGCGCGCATCCCCTGATCGCGCTGTCCCCCGGCGGAGCCAAGCTCCTGAAGGCCCTCAAGGACCCCGACCTCCAGAAGATCGCCTGGGAACGCCACGGTTTCCGCACCGGGATCGCCGAGGTCCGCAACGATCCCGAGCGCCTGTCCGTGCTGGGCATCCCGGAACGGATCACCCGCGTCGTCGCCATGCCCGAATACCGGGTGATGGAAAAGCTCGTCCAGGCCATCCAAGCTCCCTGACCCCAGCAAAGGCAACTCCATGGAACTCCAGGCACCTGCTCCCGTAGATACCGCCCTCTCCGAGGTCGCCACGCTCTCCGAATCCGACCGCGCGAAGGTCGAATCCATCGGAAAGAGCATCCAGGTGGGGGACACCCAGTCCCTGCTCCAGTTCGGGGTGGCCACCCAGGGCAAGATCGCCGGATTCGCCGACACCATTCTCGGGGAGATCCGGAACAAGGATGCCGGGTACGTCGGCGACACCCTGTCCGGCCTGCTGGGGACGGTGCGGGAAATCGACGTGGGATCGCTTTCCAACGAGAGCATCCTCGCCCGGGTGCCCATCCTCGGTAAGTTCTTTTCCGCCTTGCACCGCTTCATCGAACGCTACGAGACCCTCTCGGTCCAGGTGGAGCGGATCGTCTCCGAACTCGAGAAGGCCCGCATGCAGCTCCTCCGGGACGTGGCCCTGCTCGATGGCCTCTTCGAGAAGAACGGGGAGTACATCAAGGAGCTCGATCTGCACATCCTGGCGGGCCAACAGATCATGCAGACGCTGCGAACCGAGCTCCTGCCGGCGCTCCAGGCCCAGGCCCAGGCCAGCGGGGATCCCGTCGACGCCCAGAAGGCCCAGGACGGGAAGCAATTCCTGGAACGGTTCGAGAAGAAGCTCCACGACCTCAAGCTGTCCCGCATGGTGGCCGTGCAGAGCTCCCCCCAGATCCGTCTGATCCAGAACAACAACCAGCTCCTGGTGGAGAAGATCCAGACCTCGATCCTGTCCACGATCCCGCTCTGGAAGAGCCAGATCGTCATCGCCATCACGCTGTTCCGTCAGAAGAAGGCCGTGCAGCTGCAGAAGCAGGTCTCGGACACCACCAACGACCTGCTGCGGAAGAATTCGGAAATGCTCAAGGAGACCACGGTGGACGTGGCTCGGGAATCGGAACGGGGCATCGTCGACATCGAGACCCTCAAGAAGGTCAACGAGGACCTGCTTTCCACCATCGAGGAGACCATGCGCATCCAGCAGGACGGGCGGGAGAAGCGCCGGCAGGCCGAGACGGAACTTGTCCGAATGGAATCCGATCTCAAGAAGAAGCTGCTCGAAGTCGCCACCGACGGCGGAACGGCACGGCTGGTCGCCAATCCCTGAGGGCCGGGAGGGGGAGGATCCGGAGCGGCGGAGGAACTCCGCGGCGGTTCAGGCCAGTTCGCGGGGAAGCGGGAAGTGGACGTTCTCGGCGATGCCCGCCCAGGTGTCGACCACGGAACCTGGATGCAGTTGCTGGATCCGTTCCACCAGCCCCTGCACCAGGCTCTCCGGGGCCGATGCACCGGAGGTGATGCCGATGGTGGTGGCCTCGGCGAACCAGGCGGGATCGGCTTCGTCGGCCTGGTCGAGCAGGTAGCTGGCGATGCCGAGCTTCTCGCCGAGTTCCCGCAGGCGCGAAGTGTTGGAGCTGGAGCGGGATCCGATGACCAGGAGGACGTCGACTTCCGGAGCCATGCCGCGCACGGCGGACTGGCGGTTGGTGGTGGCGTAGCAGAGGTCGCCCTTGGCCGGACCGCTGATCTCGGGAATGCGCTCGCGGAGCGCCTCGATGATCTCGCGGGTTTCGTCGACCGACAGGGTGGTCTGGGTGGTGTAGGCGAATTGGCGCCCCTCGGGCAACGAGACGGTGCGGGCTTCCTCGGGGGTGCCGACCAGGATCACCGAACCTTCGGGTAGCTGGCCCATGGTGCCCACCACCTCGGGGTGCCCCTTGTGCCCGATCAGCACGACCAGTCGCTGCTGGGTGGCGTGGCGTTTCACCGCGAAATGGACCTTCTTGACCAGGGGACAGGCCGCGTCGATGACGTTCAGCCCGCGCTCGGCCGCCGCCGAGAACACGGATTCGGGAACGCCGTGGGCGCTGAAGATCACGTTGGACCCGCTGGGGGCCTCCTCGAGCTCGTCGATGAACACCGCGCCCTGGTCGCGAAGCCCCTGCACGACGTGCCGGTTGTGGACGATCTCGTGCCGCACGTACACGGGAGGGCCGAACTTCTCGATGGCCCGTTCGACGATCTCGATCGCGCGTTCCACGCCGGCGCAGAAGCCGCGCGGAGCGGCGAGAAGGATTCGCTTGGTCATAGGGGTTCCAAGGTAGGAATCGCAGGTCCGGTCGGCACCTGGTCGGGATTGACAGAAAATGACTTCGACGCCTCCCCAGGCCCCATCATGAGGGAATTCCAGGTCCGTTAAGAATCATTCAAGGACTCTGGTCGCAAGGCCTCGAACCGTGGTATCTTGACGCACATCCCGATTACCAATGGGAAGCAAGAACCACCAGACTCCAAGGAGATCGCGTATGTCCGTCCTCGTCGGCAAAGCCGCCCCCGATTTTTCCGTCAAGGCCGTGAAGGCCGGAGAAGTCCTCGAAGATTTCACGCTTTCCCAGTTCAAGGGGAAGAAGTACGTGGTCCTGTTCTTCTACCCCCTCGACTTCACCTTCGTGTGCCCCACGGAGCTGCATGAATTCCAGGCCAAGCTCGCCGAGTTCGAGAAGCTCGACGCCCAGGTGATCGGTGCCAGCACCGACAGCTGGTTCTCCCACGTCGCCTGGCTCGAGACCCCCAAGAAGGTCGGTGGCATCCAGGGCGTGCAGTACCCCATCCTCAGCGACTTCAACAAGACCATCGCCGCCGACTACGATGTCCTGCTTCCCGGCGGGATGGCCCTGCGCGGCACCTTCATCATCGACAAGGACGGCGTCGTGCAGAGCCAGGTGGTCAACAACCTGCCCCTGGGCCGCAACATCGACGAGACCTTGCGTACCCTCAAGGCGCTGCAGTTCACCGAAAAGCACGGCGAAGTCTGCCCCGCCGGCTGGAACGAGGACGCCAAGTCCATGAAGCCCACCGCCGACGGTCTCAAGGCCTACTTCGGCGAGTGATGTCCCCTCCCGGCCCGGCGTCGCTCCGGGCTGGATTGGATTCCAGGAAGGGCCTCCTCCGCATCGTGCGGTGGGGGCTTTTCCTTTTCCGGAATCCGCCGAAGGGTTTCGCGGGATGGCGCAGGAACTTTCGGGTTCACCTCGGGTCGGGAGTCTGCGGCATGGATCGTTCCCGGCTTTCTCGGGGCGCGAGGCCCCGATCCTCCGGAGTCCCGACCGGGCTCGGGCGTCAGGGGCGAAGATCGTTGGCCGGGGCTTCGTCCTTCCCCGGGGACGCGACAATTTCCGCGAAATGGACGGTCCATTGGAAAACCATCGGATCGGTGCTATTTTCGGTATCCTCCCAATCCGAGGGGAGAGGTGGCCGAGTGGCTTAAGGCGACGGTTTGCTAAATCGTTGTAGGCTAAAACCTACCGGGGGTTCGAATCCCCCCCTCTCCGTTTCCGGCCCCGGTGGCATCCGCCATCGGGGCCGTTTTCGTTTCCAGGGTCGTGGCATCCACAAGGCGGTGGAGCACTCCCCTCGCAGCAAGGAATTCCATGTCCGATACCGTTCGTGTCCGCTTCGCTCCGTCGCCCACCGGCTTCCTGCATGTCGGCGGAGCCCGCTCGGCTTTGTTCAACTGGTTGTTCGCCAAGCGGATGGGCGGGAAATTCCTCCTGCGCATCGAGGACACCGACCAGACCCGCTACAACGAAGCCGCCCTCCACGACCTCATCCGCGACCTCAAATGGCTGGGGCTGACCTGGGATGAAGGTCCGGAAGTGGGCGGGCCCCACGAGCCGTACTACCAGAGCCAACGCCTGCCGATGTACAAGAAGGCCTCCGAGGAACTCCTGGCCAAGGGCGCCGCCTATCGCTGCTTCTGCACTTCCGAACGCCTCGACGCGTTGCGCAAGCGGCAGGAGGAGAACAAGCTCCCCCCCGGATACGACCGTCACTGCCGCGACCTGACCACCGAGGAGTCGGACGCGCGTGCCGCCGCCGGGGAAGCCCATGTGGTGCGTCTCAAGTCGCCCATGTCCGGCAAGACCGTCTTCACCGACATGGTTCGCGGCGAGATCGAATACCAGAACCACGTGCTCGACGATCTGGTCCTGCTCAAGACCGACGGTTTCCCGACCTACCACCTGGCCAACGTCGTGGACGACCACGACATGCGCATCACCCACGTCCTGCGTGGCGACGAGTGGATTCCGTCCACCCCACGGCATGTCCTCCTGTACCAGGCCTTCGGCTGGACTCCCCCCGCGTTCTGCCACCTTCCCGTGATCCTGGCTCCCGGAGGGGGGAAGCTTTCCAAGCGCAAGGGCGCGGTTTCCGTGGGCGAGTACCGCGAGAAGGGGTATCTGCCCCATGCCTTGTTCAATTTCCTCGCCTTGCTCGGTTGGAGTCCCGGCGACGAACGCGAGAAGATGTCCCTGGAGGACCTGATTGAGAGCTTCAGCCTCGAACGGGTGATGCCCAAGGCGGCCGCCTTCGACGAAACCAAGTTGGAGTGGCTCAATGGGCAGTACCTGATCGGATCGGCCCCGGAGGAGATCGAATCCGAAGTGCGGCGCTTCCTCGTGGATCGAGGCTTCGGGGAGGAATTGTCGGAGAATCCCGCCACCCTCGAAAAACACATCCGACTCCTCAAGGACCGTTCCCGTCGTCTCGACGAACTGGTCGACACGGGGCTCTATTTCTGGCGCGACCCCGAGACCTACGAGGAGAAGGCGGTCGCCAAGCATTGGAAGCCCGAGACGGCCGCGCGCATGCGCTCCCTCGTGCTGCGCCTGACCGAGCAGGCCGACTGGTCCCACACCGCCCTCGAAGCGCTCTATCGGGATGAAACCGAAAAGCAAGGTGTGAAGTTCGCCGAATTGATCCATCCCACCCGGTTGGCGGTGTCCGGCTTGTCGTTCGGTCCCGGCTTGTTCGAACTGCTCGAGGCCTTGGGAAGCGATTGCGTCCTGCGCCGCCTGGCGATCGCCCTGGAGAAGCTTTCCGCCTGATCCTCCGTTCCAAGGAGGGAGCGATCGAGGCCCACCCTGGCCGACGGATGCCCGATCGGCGGGCGGGAGCCTCCGCGAGCCGTACCCGCAGCCCCGTTCCCCCCGACAACACCCTGGATGCGGAAGGGGGTCAAGCAGGGCCAGGTGACCTTCCGTCGCCCCTCGGTCCTGTTGCCGGTGGCAGGTTCGAACCGTCGGATGCGTGCTGGTCGGAGGGAACGCTCCGAGGTGGAGGTCTGTTCAGGGGGGGAAGTCGGGAACGATCCGCGGCAAGCCCTGCGATCAAGCCAGTGCGTTCGAGGCGCTCCAAGCTGGTTCGGACCGGGTGTGCTCGAAGGGTGGGGGAGTGCCGACCGTGGGGCCAGGTCCGGTCTGGGCGGCGAATTCCGTTTTCGTCGGGAAGGGTGGGCAGGGCGACACCGCAAGGGTTGCGGAAGGGGCGTGCGGAGCGGCATCGCCACACCGGGGATCCACCGGGCGCAGCGTCCGCAAGCGCTCGAAATGTCGGTGCAAGGCCTCGTCGTTGCGCGATCGCGCGTAGGCGATCATGGCCTCCAGGTAGGTGCACCGAGCCTGGTCCAGGCGGAGCCAGGAGGCCACGGTTCCCAGATGGGCCGGGCCGAGATGCCTCGTGCCCTGGAGGATCTTGGCCAGGAGGCTGTGGTCGATCTTGAGCCGCAGGGCGATCTGTCGCACGGAAACGGGTTTCCCCAGGCCCCGGCGCCATTCCACATGCGCTTGGAGGTATCGTCGGTACTCGACGAATTCGTAGATCTCCGGAGCTCCGGAGCGTTCCGGTAGCAATGGCGGCGCAGACATGTCCACCTCGGAAAGGATATGTCCGCTCGGGCGCGGTTCCTATCGCCGGAACACCAGGGGGCGTTGATGCGTTGTCAACGGTGGATTCAATGTCCCAGGTGGTACGGCAGCCCGAGGACGATGGTATGGGCTCGGTAGACCTGTTCCAGAAGGACGAGGCGAGCCATGGAATGAGGGAGGGTGATCGGGCCGAGGGAGACCTTCACGCACCGCTGGAGAAGGTCCGGATGCAACCCGTTGGCCGAACCGATGACGAGCCCGACTTCGGGGGATTCCCGCCGCCAGGATTCGAGCCGTTGGCCCCATCGTTCACTGGGCCAGGCTTCCCCCCGGCTGTCCAGGGCCAAGCGCGTGTTGCAACCCTCCAGGCGTTTCAACGCCAGATCGGCTTCCTTGCGCAGAGCCTCGGGTCCATGGGCTTCGGGAATCTCGTGGATCTCCAGGCGGCACATCTTCTCCAGGCGTTTGGCGTATTCCTCCACGGCGGGCCCCAAGGGTTTGGGGACGATCTTCCCGAAGCAGACCAGACGGATGCGCAGGCTCATTCCCGCCCCGGGCACACGGCATGCCCGTGCCAATGGTCCACGCCCTGTGGCTCCACTTGGAAGGTGGCGTGCAGTCCGGGGTGGTCGTGATGGATGAGATCGAGCGCAAGGCGGAGGATTTCGGAGGAGCTCGCCGCATCGGAGTGCACCAAGTGGGCGCTGAGTGCCGCTCCGTCCCCACCCAGGGGCCACAGGTGCAGGTCGTGGACCGCCTCGACACCCTCGATCCGCGACAGCGCATCCTGCAGGTTCCGCGTGTCGTGAGGGGCGGGGACGGCATCGAGCAGGGCCGCGAGGGTGGCTTGCAGGAAGGGCCAGGTCGAAATCGCGAGCCAGGCCGAGACTCCCAGGGCCAGAGCGGGGTCGATCCACGCCCAGCCCGTGAAGTGGACGGCCAGTCCGCCCACCACGACGGCGGCCGACAACACCGCATCCGAGACAAGGTGCAGGAAAGCACCCTTGGCGTTGAGGTTCCCGGTATGCCGGGACAACCACCATGCCGAGAGCGAGTTGACCAGGATGCCACCCAGGGCCCAGGCGGAGATCGCGAGTCCCTCCAAGGGAGTGGGGTGGAGGAGCTTCCACACCGATCCCACCGCCACGGCCATGGCCCCGGCGATCACGAGGACGGCGTTGGCGAACCCGGCCAACTGCTCGGCCCGGTGCCACCCCCAGGTGCGCAGACTGGTGGCCTTGCGCGCGGCGAGCACCGCCGCTCCCCAGGCGAGCACCAGACCCGCCGCATCCCCCAGGTTGTGGACGGAATCCGACAAAAGTGCCGCCGAGCCCAACGCCACACCCGCCACCGCCTGGGCCAGTGCCCATCCGAGGTTGACCAGCCCGGTTCCTCCCAGAGCCGGTGCCCCCCGATCCCCTCCATGGTCATGTCCATGCGAACGGGGATGCCCATGGTCGTGTCCTGCGGAATGCGAATGTCGGTGCGAGTGATGGCCTCCCATGCCTGCCAAGATACCTTCCTCCCTCGCCCAACCAGCCGCGACCCCTCTGGTTGCTCCGGCGGGCAGCACAGCGCCTCCGCCCCCCTTCGTCGGTGGACAGATCCACTTCCCCTGGTCCCCTCCGTCCCCTCCTCCTCGCTCAACCTGTCGCGAACCCTATCGTTGCTCCAGCGGGCAGCGCAGCGCCCCCGCCCGCCTTCGTCCAAAAACAAAACGGCGAGGGCACAAAGCCCTCGCCATTTTGTTCGCCACCCGCAAACCGCTCTCCCTCCACCAAGGATTTTGCCTCAGGAGGGATGCAGTCGCCGCGACGCGACCCCGCTCGGCGTACCGAGGTACGCCGAGCGGGGAGAGGAGCAAGAATGCGCCCTCCTGAGGAAAAATCACATGTGCGCGATGATGTTGTCGCCAAACTCCGAGCACTTCACCTTCGTCGCCCCGTCCATGAGACGGGCGAAATCGTAGGTCACCTTCTTGGAGGCGATCGCTCCCGCCAAGCCCTTGTTGATGAGATCCGCGGCTTCGGTCCAGCCCATGTAGCGGAACATCATCTCGCCGGAAAGGACCACCGACCCGGGGTTCACCTGGTCGAGATCCGCATACTTGGGAGCGGTCCCGTGGGTGGCCTCGAAGATGGCGTGACCGGTCACGTAGTTGATGTTCCCTCCGGGAGCGATGCCGATGCCACCCACCTGCGCGGCGAGCGCGTCGGAGAGGTAGTCGCCGTTGAGGTTCAGGGTGGCGATGACGTCGAAGTCCTCGGGGCGCGTGAGCACCTGCTGGAGGGTGATGTCGGCGATGGCGTCCTTGATGACCAGGCCGGCACCACGCTTGCCTTCGGGAATCTTGCACCAGGGGCCGCCGTCGATCTCGACCGCGCCGAAGGCTTCGCGCGCGACCTGGTAACCCCAGTCGCGGAACGCACCTTCGGTGAACTTCATGATGTTGCCCTTGTGCACGATGGTCACGCTCTTGCGACCGTTCTTGATCGCGTATTCGATCGCGTCGTGCACCAGACGGAAGGTGCCGGTCTTGGAGACGGGCTTGATGCCCACACCGACGTTCAATGCGTTGTCCATGCCCGTGACGCCGATGGATCCCCAGAAGTCGGCGGACTTGGCTTCGGAGTTGAAGCGGATCTTGTCGAAGGCCTTGGGGAACTCGGTCTCCAGGAACTTGAGGATCTTGGCGGCGTCGTCCGATCCACCCGCCCATTCGATCCCGGCGTAGATGTCCTCCGTGTTCTCGCGGAAGATCACCATGTCGACCTTTTCCGGAGCCTTCACCGGAGAAGGAGTCCCCGTGTAGTACATCACCGGGCGCAGACAGACGTAGAGATCGAGCATCTGGCGCAGGGCGACGTTCAGGGAGCGGATTCCGCCCCCGACGGGAGTGGTGAGAGGGCCCTTGATGCCGACCAGGTACTCCTTGAAGGCTTCGACGGTTTCGTCGGGAAGCCAGGTATTGGGACCGTAGGTCTCGTTGGCCTTTTCGCCGGCGAAGACTTCCATCCAGGAAATCTTGCGCTTGCCGCCGTAGGCTTTCTCCACGGCCGCGTCGAGGACGCGGACGGAGGCTCGCCAGATGTCGCGACCCGTGCCATCCCCCTCGATGAAGGGGACGATGGGCTGGTCGGGGACCTGCAGCGCACCGGTGGGAGTCTTGGTGATCTTCTCTCCGGTGGGCACGACAATCTTCTGGTAGGCCATGGCGTTCATTCTCCGGTCGATGGATTCATCGGGGGGGGGTGACGGCAAAAAGGGGATCGGGAGGATCACCTTCGTTTGAAGCAAAGATGCAATTTCGTCGCGGTCTCATCCCCGATGCCCTGCGCAGGTTCGTAGGATGGACTCCGTTCAAGTCGTGTGCTGGGGAAGGAACTCCGTGAGGATCCGACCCAGACGGCGCAATTCCAGGGGTTTGGGGATGTAACTGGTGGCGCCGGCATCCCGGCATCGCTCGGCGTCCTCTCCCGAGGCGAAGGCCGTCATGATGACGATGGGGAGATCGGAGAAGTCGGTGTTCTCGCGGAGCTTGCGGGTCGCCTCCAGGCCATCCATGCCGGGCATCTGGACATCCATCAACACCAGGTCGGGGCGCTGCCGGTTCGCTTGCTGCACGGCCTCGTTGCCGTTGCTGGCCAGAAGCACCTGGCATCCCTGGGCTTCGAGGAATTCGCACAGCGTTTCCCGGATGTCCGGATTGTCTTCGGCCAGCAGGATGACCGGGTCGGAGGGCCGGGGCTTGGGGGTGCGATGCGGGGGAACTTCGGGGGAGGGGCGACTGTCGGAATCGATGCCGGTGGGAAGGGTGATGCGAAAGGCGGTTCCGCCTCGCGGAGCGGTTTCCTGGTGCAAGGTTCCGTCGTGAAGGGCGGCGAGCCAACCCACCAAGGGCAGGCCGAGATGCTGGTCGGGGGCGGCGAGGATCGCCGGATCGTCGAGGGAGCGGAAGAGATCTCCGCGGAGATCCTCGGGGATTCCCGGACCCGAAGTCGTGAACAGGATGCTGGTGCGGGATCCATCCAGGCTCGCCTCCATGGACAGGGACACGGTGCCATGGGGGTCGGTGAACCGCAGGGTGTTCTCGAGCATGTTCAGGACGATCTGCCGCAAGCGCAGGGCATCGGCGTACAACCAGTAGCTCCGGTTCGGGCTTTGGAACGAGAGGATCACTTCCCGACGACGGGCCTCGTCTTCCACGAGCTCGAGGCAATCCAGGCACAGGGACGACAAATCCAGTTTCTCGCGGAACAGCTCGATCTTGCCGGATCGGGCGCGGGAGAGATCGAGAACCTGGGAAATGAGGTCGAGCAAGTGGCGGGCGCATCGTCGGATGGTGGCGACTTTCCGACGTTGGATGGTGTTGAGGTCGCCGTGGATGCCTTGCTCCAGAATTTCCACACTGGTGAGGAGACTCTGGAGGGGCGTTCGCAGTTCATGATTGGCGGTGGCCAGGAAGGTTTCGCGCGTCCTCAGCGCCCGACGGAGCTCCCCGTTGACCTTCTGGAGGTCTCGAGTCCGGTCGTGGACGCGTTCCTCGAGGTCCTGGGCGAGGTCCATCGCCTGCCTGCGGCGGTTGGCTTCCTCGATGAGCGCCGTTTCCTGGCGATAGACGGCGCGACGACGGTGGCCCCAGGCTCCGAGGCCGGCGAGGAGGGCGCAAACACCGGAAATGAACAGGCTCAGCAGCCAGGCCCGATCGAGGGCTGCAAGGCTTTCGATCCAGGGCTTGGCATCGACATCGATGCCGACCACTCCGAGAACCCGGCCCCGGGAATCCTTCAAGGGAGCGTAGGCCGAGAGGAAGATGCCCCAGGGGTCTTCGATCAACCGCATGTCGACTTGACGGGTTCCTTCCCGCAGGGCTGTCCACAGTTCCGGTGCCGCCCAGGGGTAGGAGCTTCCCAGGGGGGAGTGGTCCTCCTGCCCGTCCTGGTCGGCGTCCCCCCAGGGGGAGGCGTCGAGCAGGAAGCGGATGCTGTCGCGATCGAGGTACATGATGTACACGTAGCGAACGTCCTCCGACCGCTGGATGACGTTGTGGAGGGGTTTGAAGACCCGGTTCCAGGTCGGGGTCCCTTCCTGCTTCTCGGACAGGAGGACCTGGATGTCGTCGGAATCGATGAAGGTGGCCGTGAGGGCGGCGGTTCTGGCCAGGCTGGCTCGGCGCTGGGTGTCGAGGGTCTCCAGTGCCGACCGATGGTACCAGGCCAAGGCGACAAACGAAAAGGCGCAGAGCACGACCCCGACAAGGAATCCCTCCAGGGCTGGAGAAAGCAGATGGCGCAACGGCGGGGAAGGTGGGATGGAGGGGGCGGGTGATGGAGAGGTGTCGGCCGAGCCCTCCAGAAGTGGAAGGGCTGCGGTTGGGGGTTCATGGCTCACATGGAGGAGTCTAGGCACCCCCCGCGGGCTGCGTCTACTTGAATAACACTTAACCACTGGGGAAGCGGGGCCGTCGGCAAGGGAAGTCTCCCCGGGAGTTAGGTTTCCACCTCGTTGAATCTGGAACCTCGGAACGAAAGGCCTTCACGTGGCGGCATGGAGACATCGGAATGTTGGATGGGTGGGTGCACTGGTTTTGGTTTCCCTGACGGCCTGCCAAAGCGGGAAGGACACCTCTCCGGCCTCCGATCCCTCCGTGGCCGAGGACGTGAACTCCGACGGCGACACCAGCCTGCCCTTCACCCCCCCGGAAATCCGTCGCATGAGGTCTGTGGCAGATTCTGGCGTCGGGGATTCCGCCTCGGTCGACTCCCTCGCCGAAACCGTCGATTCCCTTCCGCAGGAGACCGCTTCCGTGCCTCCCGTCGAGGCGGCTCCGGTGGAGAAGCCTGTCCCGGTCTCCGCGCCGTTGACTCCACCGACCCGGGAGGTGCCCGCCAAGGTCGCTCCTCCCCCGGTGCTGGTTGCCGCCAAAACGGGATCTCCCTCCGACTCCGAGGTCGGCAGTGCGGTACAGCCGGGAGACCGCGGGGATTGGGTGATCCAGGTGGGGATCCACAAGTCGGAAGATGGAGCCCAGGCGGCGGTCGCTCGTCTCGGGGCCCAGGGAATCCCGGCCTACGTGGTCCAGGCGGCTCCCAATGCGGGATTGTCCGGAAGCTACTGGCGCGTGCGGGTCGGGCGATTCGAACAGCGCTCCGACGCGAAGGTTTTCGGGGAAACCGTCCTGAAGAAGGCGGGAATCGCCTCGTTTTGGATCGATCGCAAAGCCAACGAGGCTCGCACCTCCGGAGGAACACCCTGACATGAAGGCTCCCAGCATCCACGTGGTCAATCTCGGCTGCTCCAAGAATCTCGTCGATACCGAACGGCTGTACGGGGATTTCCTGACCGCGGGATTCCGGGTCGCCGATTTCCCCGAACAAGCCTCCCTGGTGGTGGTGAATACCTGCGGGTTCATCGAAGCGGCCAAGGAGGAGAGCGTGAACGAAATCCTCGATCGGGTCGCCAACCGCACCGAGGGCCAGAAAATCGCCGTGGCAGGTTGCCTCAGCCAGCGCTACCTCGACGACTTGCGCAAGGAGATCCCCGAAGTCGATCTCTGGGTGGGCACCTACCAACCCGGGGATCTCCTGGAAAAGGTCCGATCCGCCTCCTGGGGACTGCAGCCCGAGTGCGCCTCCACCAACCGCATCCCCCGGTTGCTCACGACGGCGCAGCATTTCGCCTACCTGAAGGTTTCCGAGGGGTGCGACCGCGTCTGCAGCTTCTGCGCGATCCCGGGGATCCGGGGCGGACACGTTTCCCGCACCGGCGACGAGATCGTCCAGGAGATCCGCGATCTCCACGGAGCCGGAGTCCAGGAGGCGATCCTGATCGCCCAGGACCTGACCTACTACGGCAAGGACCTCGGCAAAGGCCACGGACTGGCTCCGCTGTTGCGCCGGATCCTCGACGAGACCGAAATTCCCTGGGTGCGCCTCACCTACGCCTATCCGCAATTCATCGGCGATGACCTCCTGGAGCTCGTCGCGGGCTCCGATCGCATCTGCAAATACCTCGACATGCCTCTCCAGCACGGTTCGGAACGCATGCTCCAGGCGATGCGTCGGGGCCACACCCGGCAAGGTCTGCGGGATCTCCTGGGGCGGATCCGGTCCGGCATCCCGGGGATCTCCCTGAGAACCACGTTCCTCCTGGGTTTCCCGGGAGAGACCGAACAGGACTTCGACGAGTTGATGGAGCTGGTCGAGGAGACGCGCTTCGACCGGCTCGGAGGGTTCACCTTCAGTCCGGAGGAAGGAACCCATTCCATGACGCTGGGGGATCCCGTCGATCCCGAGATCGCCCAGGATCGTCTGGCCCGGCTGATGCGCCGGCAGTCCGAGATATCCCTCGAACTCAACGAGGAGAAGATCGGTCGGACCCTGAAGGTGCTGGTCGACGGGGTCGCGGAGGGACAATCGCACCGGTTCGACGCCCGGACGGAATTCGACGCCCCCGAGGTCGACAATTCCGTCCAGATCCTGGACGGAGATTGCGAGCCGGGACGCTTCACCGAGGTCCGGATCGTCGGGGCCACGGAATACGATCTGGAAGCCGTGGTGGTCTGATGGTTCCGGGGCCGCGACGTCGTATCGCGCGGTCCGTCCCAGGCTCCGCCGAACACGCCATCCTCTCCCTCCCTCTCTCCGAGGCACTGGAAGATTTCGCCGGTTTCCATCGCGGGGAGCGTGGGCATTCGCCTCGTACCGTGGAGGCCTACCAGAGGGATCTGCGCGGGCTGTTTACCGACGAGCAGGGGCGCCTCGACCCCTCCGCCGTATCCCCGGAACGGGTCCGAAAGACGTTCCTGGAGCGGATGCGCTCGGGAGCATCCCCCGCCACCATCGGGCGGCAATTGGCCGCCTTTCGCAGTTTCGCGGCCTATTGTCGTCGCGAGGGTTGGGTGGAAGGAGATCTCGCGAAGGGCTTGGTGGCTCCCCGGCGCGCCAAGGCCCTGGTGGATGTCCTGTCGCGGGAAACCATCGAGCAGGCCTTGTTCGCCCTGGAGGAGTCCCAGAAGAGTGCTCCGACCACGGAGATCCTCCATCGAACTCTCCGTGCGCGACTCGTCATCGAACTCCTCTGGGGAAGCGGGATGCGCCTTTCCGAGTTGGTGGGACTGGATTGGGATGCGTTGGATGTCTCCGGTGGTGTGGCGAGGGTGCTGGGCAAAGGGGGCAAGTCGAGGATGGTCCCGCTCACGGATCCCGTGGTTCGGTTGCTGCGGCAGTGGAAGGAGGATCCGGAACGTATCCGCAGGAGTTCCCTGCTCTCCGGGATCGATCGCCAGGCCTTGTTCCCGGGGCGTGGAGGGCGCTTCTCCGCCCGGGCCGTGGAGCTTGCGGTGGCTGCGGCCTTGCGCCCCTTCGCCCAAGGTGGAGCGACCTGGCCCCACGCCCTGCGGCACAGCTTCGCCACCCACCTGCTCGATGGGGGAGCCGATATCGTCTCGGTGAAGGAGATGCTGGGCCATTCCGATCTCGGCACGACCCAGGTGTACACCCACGTTTCCGTCGAGCGGTTGCGGCAGGCCCATCGGCAGGCCCATCCCCGCGGGTGAGGGGGCGTTCCCGTACCTGGGCCAACCACCTCCTGGAGCGCCTCCACCTGGGCGACGTCCTCGGACCTCCCCCGAACCTGTCGGGAACTACGATTTTCCCCATGGAATCGCCTACTTCCCCCATCCTGTATCGACATGAATTCCAGGTGCGCGACTACGAGTGCGACCTCCAAGGGATTGTCAACAACGCCGTGTACCAGAACTACCTGGAGCACACGCGCCACGAATTCCTCCGTTCCCGCGGCCTCCTGTTCGGGGATCTGGTGCGGCAGGGGGTCCATCTGGTGGTGGTGCGGATCGAGATGGATTTCCACCGTTCCTTGCGACCGGGGGATTCCTTTTCGGTCAGCCTGCGGTACCAACCTCTCGGGGGGATCCGGAATCTGTTCTTCCAGCAGATCCACCGGGGACGGGAGCCCATCCTGAGCGCTCGGGTGGTTTGGACCATCCTCGATGGCGAAGGACGCCCGCGTCGGGCCTCCGGGGCCGTGGCGGAGCTCCTGGATCGGATGAAAGAGGAGCAAATTCCCTCCTGATTCCGTTTGCCCCGTTCCCTTTCCCCATGGTATAGTGGGGGAGCGTTGGATGGAGCGCACTCGTCGATCCCGACGGGGGTGCCATGATCCGAGGATGGCCTCGGGGAACGGGGATGTGTCATGGAGGGTCGCGCTGGAGGAGGTTCGCGTCTCGGCTTCACTCTCGTCGAAGTCATGGCGGTGGTGATCGTGATCGGGATTCTCGCAGGAGTCGCGGTGCCCCGGTTCTTCGCTTCCCAGGGACGTCTCCAGCTCGAATCCGACGGCCAGACCCTCTTCCTGGACCTCCAATGGATGCGCACCCAGACGGTGAAGACCCGCAAGCGGCACTACATGGTCCTGGACGCGACCCAGCGGGAATGGCGCATCTACCGGGAGGAGCAGGGGAACTTCGTCTGCGATCCCGCCGGGGACTCCCTGGTGCGCACCCACGAGATGGGGGTCACCGTGGAATTCGGATTCGGAGCCGGCTTCGGCGCGCTTCCCGGACAAATTCCGTCTACGGACGGTTTCGCGGATCGCACCGTGCCGACCTCCGGAATGGGGGTCGGGGTCGCCTCGGTCGACGACTGCCTCGAAGGCGGGGTCGGTCCCGGCAGCGGGTCCTGGTCGAATTCGATCACCGCCTGCGCGACCCGCGGAGTTCCCGACCTGGAGACGGGCGTGGTGTACCTGACCTCCACCCGCACCCACGTCGACGCCGTGGCGGTGCTGTACAACGACCTGGGAACCCAAGCGAGCTTCCAGTTGCAGCGCTGGAACTGGAGGGGTGGATCATGGGTTCGATCCTGACCTCCGCACACCCGGGAAGGAGACGCCGCGCGGGGTACACCCTGGTGGAGGTCCTGATCGCGATGGTGATCCTGGGGTTGGTGCTCCCGGGTCTGGCCACCATGCTGGTTTCCTCGCGCAAGGCGCTCACATCGAACTTCCGCATGGACCAGGCCTTTTCCTTCGGGCAATTGGTGTTGGATTCCGTGGCCATCCTGCCCGCGGGACAGGTGGTCGCCGGAACGCGGACCACGTCCCTCTCGGGAACCGACTACGTGGCCTCGTTGGCTCCCTCGACGGCCGCCGATGGCAGCATCCGCCTCGCACTCACGATTTCCTGGAACCAGGCGGGCAAAGTGCACCAGGTCAGGCTCGGGGAAGTGATGCGCAAGGACGGGTTGTACCGATGAATCGCCGCGGACTCACACTCATGGAGCTCATGGTCGCCATGGTGCTCACCGGGATCCTCGCCTGGTTGGCCCTGGGGATGTTCTCCGGCGAATCGGCGAACTACCGCCGAACCCGCGAAAAGATCAAGATGCAGTCCGATGCGCGCGAAGCGATGCGGATCCTGGAGGAGGAGTTGCGCAACTCCGGGTATGGAAACCAGATCGCCGGGACGTCCCGGATCGCCCAAACCATCTCGAAGTGCACCGAGACGTCCCTGGGGGCCAATGGCGAGGCCCTCCAGGCGGTGGATCGGTCGACGATGTCCGGGGGCGACGAGATCACCGTGCGGTACTTCGAGCTCCCCTCGACGGGTGTGCTCACTTCGTGTGGAACGGGCTCCGCGTCGCAGTTCCGGGAGATCACCTACCGTCTGAATTCGGGTCGGTTGGAGCGTCGCATGCGGCGCGATCCCGCGGATTCCACGGCCCCCTGGATTCCGTTCCTGGAAAATGTCGTGAGTTTCCAGATCCAGTACGGGATGGTCGTGGCGGTCGACGACTATCCCACCGGCATGACTCCTTCGGCCACCGGCGATGCCGCCAATTGGACCACCGGCATCGGGACTCCACTCACGGTTTCCGGCACCAGCTCGGAGGTGCGCCTGACGGGCTGGAGCACCTCCACGCGCACCGCGCATCTGTCCACTCCCATCGACACCACCGTCGCCGGCGAGGCCTATCGGGTGAAGTTCACCGCCACCGCCAACGATGCATTCTTGTCCGGAACCAACGGCTACGACACCACCCTGGCCGCCACGGGATCCGGCCTGCGGGTGACCCTCCTGAAGACGGACGGGACCGATGCTTCCGAGGTCGGTTTCCTGGTGCCGACCATCGCGGATGTCGCCCAGAACTACGAGATCTACCTGACCGCCACCGCCGACACCCGATCGGCGTTGCGGGTTGCGATCCGCGGGAAGCTGCGCACCGGAGCCCTCTCCGGAACCCAGAAATTGACTCTCTCCAACTTCGAGGTCGAGCGGGCCAATCGCGCCAAGTATTTCCGCTGGTTGGCTTCCCCCACTTCCGCCGAGATGTCTCGGGTGGGAGCGGTCCGGTTGTTCCTCCTGGTGAACACGCCGCAGAACGACGGCGAAGCCGAGCCGGCCCATTTCACCGCCAGCCAGCTCGGCGACACCACCATCGGAGATTACACGGCCTCCGGGCAGGCTGCGAAGCGGTCCCACATCCTCTACGAGAGGATCATCCCGGTGGTGAACAATGTCCTCTAGACGGAAGCCCTCCTCGCGGCGCGGCATCGCCATGTTCCTCATGCTGGGGATCGTCATCTTCTTCACCATGCTCGGATTCATGGGGATGCAATTCTCCACGCGCGATTCCGGGATCACCGGAGCCGTGCTCGATCTCCGTTCCCGCGACGTGGCCACTCGCAGCGGGATGTCCCTGGCCCTCCAGGTCATGTCGGCCAACCCTGCCAACACCGCCACGCAGCTCGGGAAGTTCATCGCGGATTCCTCCAGTGCGAATCCGCGGCAATGGCTGGATTTCACCACGAATCCATTTTCCGTGAGTTACGTGGAGCCCGGGTGGTACGCGATCTCCTCGGGGACCGACGAGTCGGCGATCAAGGTCCGGATCGTCTCCATGGACATCGGCACCGCGACCGGAGGGCCCTCCGACGGTGTGCGCTTGACCATGGAGTGCATGGCGAAGGGACGCAATGCCGATGCCATCACGGTGCTGTCCTCCTTCCGCGTGCAGGGAATCCAGGTGCCGCTCGTTCCCGCCGCTTCGGTGACCAACAATTTCGCCCTGTACCTCGATGGCTCCCTCGCCAATTCGAACATGGGAGCCACCGTGAACGGAGACGTGTACATCAACGGCTCCACGAGTCTGAACGGCCCGGCCTTTTTCACGGTGCATGGGAAATTGCGCGTTTCCGGAGACTTCAACACCAACGCTCCCCTGACGGTCGACAGCAACGCCGTCATCGGTGGCAAGATCTACACCAACGGTTCGGCCCCGATGACCTTCAGCAAGAACGTGGTCGTCAAAGGGGGGATCGATGTCATGAATTCCAACCTCACCGTGGCCGGGAACCTGGACGTGCAGGGGGTGAGTTCCGCGGGTTCCTGGAACAGCAGCGCGACCCTGAGAGTCGGGGGCGATTTCTGGTACCGCAGCGAATGCAGGTACATGAACGGCCCTCTGCGGGTGGGGGGCAAGGCCTTCTTCGATGCGTGCTTCAAGAAGAACACGAGCTCGACGGACTCCGTCGGGGCCTTGTACGTGGGACGAAATGGTGGCGCGGTCTCCGACACCATCCAAGCCGCGACCATTCGCATCCTCGGCGATTTCGGGAACTGGCACACCAGCGCCTTCGGTGAAGGAATCTTCATGGAAGGGGCGCAGATCACAGTCGGGGGCAATTCCTATTTCGAAGGCCCGTTCTTCGAGAGGAACAACGGTCGCCTGACGGTTGCCGGGTCCGCCCAGTTCCGTAGCGGGATCAAAGGACTGAACAACACGCCCGCCGTGAAGGTCACCGGGACGACATTCCTCAACGCAGCGGATCAGCACGGAAATTTCAACGGATGGGTGGAGTTGGGCAACGACTTCTCCATGAAGGGTTCCGTGAATGGGGACTTCGGGTCTACAGGGGCCAAGGCTTGGAGGTTTTCCTTCGGAGCCACTTCCAAGGTCTGGACCTATGAATCCTTCGGGTGCCTGGGCTTCCCCGACCCGCGCGTCCTGGGTGCCTGGACCAACAATTGGACCGCCTGCAAACCCATGGGCACGATCGCGACTCCAGCCGCCAACGTGGTGGCCCCCACTCCCGTGCAGCCCACCGATTATACCGTGGATCCCTTCACCTCGAAGGATCTGGACTTGAGCCAGACTCGAACCTGGAACCAGCCCCAAACCTCCGACTTTTCCAAGATCACCGGCATCATCGATTTGACCACCGACTCCCTGTTGGCGGCGGGTTCGGCTACCAACAATCTGACCGTCGCGGACTTCCAGAAGATCTACACCCGGTTCAAGCGCCCCGATGGATGGATGGTGGTGCGTGTCGGTTCCACGTCGCCCATCAGCAATCTCAATGCACCGGGAGGAACCTTTACCGGCAAGGCCGTCTGGATCATTGAAAAGAGCGTGTCCATCAACGGAAATTGGCCCGGTTCCACTTCCACCAGCGACATCCAATTCATCTGGGTCCGAACCGGAGGGGCCGTGAACAATTTCGGCACGCCCACGAATTTCACGGGGTACATCCGGGTGGAGCCCACCTTCAACGGCCAGATGCAGTGGGGGACCTCCACGGTCAACGGGGCCATTCATTTCATCGGGGGAGGTTCGAGCGTCACGGGCAACGGGTGCAACAACCTGACCGTCACCAACTCGCAACCGGTCTTCGATGCGATCGCCACGGCTTTCCCCCAGGTTCTGGGGGATCCTGCCGGGACCGGAGGGGCCTCGGCGGCCACCTCTTCGCGCACGGTCGCGGCGCGACAAGCCGTGTTGCAGTTCATTCCGGTGGGAGAATACCGCTGACGGATTGACTCCTCTGGATCCGTTTGGTTCCCTGGGGAGCTCGATCCGAGCCCCGATGTCCGTGAGGTTCGCGCAGGCCGGTCGGGGTTCTACCCGGTGGCCCCCGAGAGGGATTGTGGCCCGCGTTCACGAGAAGTGAACGGGATGCCAGGCCCCCCACCGGTGGTTCCTTGCCGCTGCGGGCGGACGTGAGCCTGGGAGTTCACCGTTCTGGAGGGAAATCCTTCCGCAAGATTCGGGCAAAGGGGGGGGCGGGGAGTGGGGGACTAAAAGAAAAGCCCGACCCCAGGTGGTGGGGCCGAGCCGGATCTCCGTGATGGACGGGGGACGGCGGTCGCGGTCAATCTCCCGAGAGGGCGGGAACCAGGCCGCGCCAGGTTCGGCCTTCGGAATGGAGTTCCAGGATGCGCAGGGCGGTTGTCGAAGGCCGCGCGAGCGGCACGAAAACACCCTTCGCTCCGGACTGGATCACCGTTTCCGATTGGTCCTGGATCCGGCCCTCGAGGTTTCGCCAACGGATCGTGGCCGGAGCCCCGGAGCGCCAGCCCAGCAAGGGAAGCGCGAGGCCCTGGGAGGTCCAATGGGCTGGTTCGAGCACACCCTTGGGCGCCACGGACGCCACTCCGATGCCCAGGGTGGTGGTCGAGGCCTCGATCGGGGAGTTCCCCGCAGGGGTGAGCACGGCCTGGACCAGCTCGCCGTTCTGGAAGGTCTTCGAGGTGAAGGCTTTCTTCATCGTCGCCGCCCACTTGACATCGACTTGGGTGGAGAGATTGCCGGAGGCGGTGAAGATCGCTCCGGACTGGAGACCTGTGAGCGTCAGGGTCCAGTTGGTGACCTTGGAAAATTTCGCCGTCAGCCGTGCCGTGTCCTGACCCGTGACGGAAAGGGTGTAGGTGGAACTTTTCAGGTCTTCGAGGATGCGGGTGGTGGAATCGGGAGCGGTGAAGCGCGCGCCGTCGGGGGCGATGTTGCGCTGGAGGAACAGGTTTCGAACGAAGGCCCCGGACGCCTTCAGTTCCGTGGCGGGGTCCCAGTTCCCCGCCGGAGAGGCTCCGGAAACCAATGCGGCGGAGGTCTCGGAAAGGTCGGCGATCGACCAGTTGCAGCTGGAGACACCCTGCGCGTCGAGGGTGTCCAGCCATGCTTCGCTGGCGAGCGTCTTCACCGTCCCGCTTCCCGAGGCGGAGGTGGTTCCCCATTCGGAAGCGAAGACGGCGTGCCCCTTCGACATCGCCTCGGAAACCCGGCTACGGAAAAAGTGGGTTCCGGCATAGAAGTGGATGCTGTAGAGGATGTTCGAGAATTCGTCGAGCGAATTGTCGGCCTCCTGGGGATTGGCGGAGTACTGCGAAGTGCCCACGATGATGGGATTCTGGCTGTATTTCCGGATTTCGGGGATGATCGCCTTGGCATATTCGGCGATATCCGACCACGCGTAGACGGGGCCTTCGGCGTCATCGTAATTCGGTTCGTTCCAGATTTCCCAGATCAGATTGGGGGTGTTCCCCCATTTCTGCGCCATCCGGGTGAAGAAAGCCTTGGCGGAATCCGTATGCATGAAGTGCGCGTGCCAATCGACCACGAGGTAGATCCCCGCCTCGATCGCCGCGTCCACGACACGGTCGAGGCGATCCTGGTTGGACTGCGGGTCGTCGAGGTACCCCTTGTTTCCCGAACCGGCATCCGTTTCGACCCCAACGGGGGCGCGTAACACGGTGATGTTCCAATCGGACTGGAGCCACTTCACGGAATTGGAATTCCAATACTTGTACCCGGTGGGATGGAGACTCCAATACAGACTCATGCCGCGGAGGGTTCTGGGCGTTCCTGTGGAGTCGCAAAGTCGGCTGTTGACCACCTTCAAGGGGCCGAACGCTTCCACCGGTGAAATGGCCTGGGAGGTGCCGAAGAGAGCAAGAACTAGCAAGGACGATCGGAATTGGTGCATTTGGAAAGAGTCCTGCTGGAGGAGGGATTCCGAAAATGGATGGATCAGGAATGAAAAAGGGCGACCCGGTGAGGGGCGCCCTGTGGCGTCAGGACTTTTCGGACGCCGATCAGAAGCGAGGCGTCAGCTTGCTGCGCACCAAGGTGGTGCCGCCTTCGATTTCCAGGACGGCCAAGGAGTGGATGACCGGGCGCACGATCTGCAACTGCAGGCCGGTCGGGCCTTCCTGGACCGAACTGGCGGCAGACCACAAGGTCCGACCATCGAAGCCCTTGAGGCGCACCGTCACGGATTGGCCAGCCGTGAAGCTGTAGGAGGGAAGCGAAATGCGACCCGCCGACCAATCCATGGCAACCTCGCGACGAACCTTCTCGGCGCTGACGGGGGCCAGGATGTCGATGGTGGTGGTGGCCGATGCCGCGACCTTGCCTGCGGGGGTAAGGGTTGCCGTCACTTTTTCGCCCGCCTTGAAGGTCTTGCTGGTGAAGGCCTTCTTCATGGTGGCTGCGAAGGGCACCGAAACCGAAGAGCTGACGTTGCCCGTGGCGGTGTACACCGCGCCGCTGGTCTGACCGGTCAGGGTCAGGGTCCAGGAGGGAAGGGTCTTGTTGTAGGCTGCCGTGATCAGGACCGTGTCGGTTCCGTTTTCATGCACCGAAGCCCCGTCGGCCTTGAGGGCCTGGATGAGTTTGGTGGTGGTGTCGGGGAGCGTGAACCGGGCGCCGTTGTACTTGTTGTTGGTGAGGAAATAGTTGCGAACCCACTTGCCGGACGCGGTCAGTTCGGTGTTGACGTCCCACCCGCCCGTATTGGCGGCACCCGGCAGCAGAGCCGAGCAGGTTTCATTCTTGTCGTTGAGGGACCAGTTCGCGCTGGAGACCCCGTTCTGATCCAGGAAAGACATCCAGGTTGCAGAATTGCCCGTGTTGATTGCTCCGTCACCTGTATACGTGCAGGTGCCCCATTCGGTGACCATCACCGCGTTATTGGATGCGGATAGATTGTTCTTATAGCCGTCGTGTTTGTCGGACCCCGCATAAAAGTGCAACGCGATCAGGATGTTCGTGTTGTCGGTGAAGGGGTTGGATGCGAATTGCTGCGGCTCGGAAGAATATTGGGGAGAGCCCACGACAATGGGGTTCTTGGAATATTTGCGAATCACTGGAATGACGGCATTGGCGTGGGAAACAATTTCCCCGGCTCCCTTCAGGGGTTCGTTCCAGATCTCCCAGATGATGTTGGGAGTGTTTCCGTATTTCTTGGCCATTTCCCCGAAAAATACCTTTGCCTTGTCGGTGTTCTCGTAATCGGGGCCGGTGCAGTGCCAGTCCACGAGGACATAGATTCCAGCGTCAATCGCGGCCTGGACGACCTTCTCGACGCGCGCCTGGTTTCCCGCCGGGTCCTCGACGTACCCCTTGTTGGTACCGCCGGACCCACTACCATCGCTCCACTGGGAGGAGGTCACACCCATCGCGGCACGGACCAGGGTCACATTCCAGTCTGTCGCCAGCCATTTGACCACGCCAGGGGTGAAGTATTTGGCCCCATTGGGGTGCTTCGATTCAAACAGGCTCATGCCGCGCAACGTGACGGGCTTCCCCGATTCGTCACTCAGCTTTTTGTTGACCACCTGGAGTGCACCGTAGGCCTCGACCGGGGCAATGGCCTGACTTGCGGCAGTCGCAAGCAGAAGGGGGAGAAGGACATGACGGGCGTTCATCTGGGTGACCCTCCTGGGACGTATTGATGGAAAAAGCAAGATGCGGTCTCCGGGACCACCCCACAGGCCGTTTTCGCGTTTTTCGGGCGATGCGGCCATTGCGGCAGAAAAAGTCCGGCTCCTCGGGAGTCCTAGCTCCTTGGTCGCGCTTCTCGCGCGAGCGGTTCAAACGTTGAACAGGAAGTGCAGGATGTCTCCATCCATCACCACGTATTCCTTGCCTTCGGAGCGTTGGAGCCCCTTCTCCTTGCAGGCCTGTTGGGTCCCCAAGGTCTCGAAATCCTTCCAGGCGATGGTTTCGGCACGGATGAACCCGCGCTCGAAGTCGGAGTGGATCACTCCCGCGCAGACCGGGGCTTTGGAACCGGTCTTGAAGGTCCAGGCGCGCACTTCCTGCACTCCGGCCGTGAAATAGGTCGAAAGCCCCAGGAGTGCGTAGGCCGCACGGATCACGCTGTCGAGTCCCGACTCCTTCAGTCCGAGCTCTTCGAGGAACACCTGCTTTTCGTCGGGCTCGAGCTGCGACAGTTCCGCCTCGATCTTGCCGGAAATCACCACCACACCCGCGCCCTCGGACGCGGCATGGGCCCGGACGGCCTCCACAAAGGCATTGCCGGTGTGGATTTCACTCTCGAGCACGTTGCAGCAGTAGAGTACCGGTTTGGCGGTGAGCAGTTGCAACTCGCGTGCGATGGCCGCTTCGTCGTCGTTGAGATCCGCGGTCCGGGCGGCCTTGCCCTGGTCGAGGGTCTGGATCAGTTTGTTCCAGACTTCCACGGCCATCTTGGCTTTTTTGTCCTGTCCCTTGGCGGCTCGCTCGTCCTTGGAAAGGCGCTTCTGGACGGAATCGAGGTCCTTCAGGGCCAGTTCCGTGTCGATGATGCCGATGTCCCGCAGGGGATCGACCGATCCCTCCACATGGGTGATGTCGCCATCTTCGAAGCAGCGGACCACATGGAGAATGGCATCCGTTTCACGAATGTGGGAAAGGAATTGGTTGCCCAGGCCCTCGCCGGTCGCCGCACCGCGTACCAGTCCGGCGATGTCCACGAACTGCATGACCGCGCGTTGGATCGAGCGTGGTTTGACCACTTCGGCCAATTTGTCCACACGAGGATCGGGGACGGTGACGGTTCCGACATTGGGGTCGACCGTGCAGAACGGGTAGTTGGCCGCTTGGGCCCCCGCATTGGTGATGGCGTTGAAAATGGTGGACTTGCCGACGTTTGGAAGCCCGACGATGCCGCATTGGATACCCATAGTGGAGGGAAAGGTAGAACGAGTTCGAGGAGAACCACTTCCTGGAATGTGCGCGGAGGTGATCCATCCTTTGCACCTTTTACGGTGTGACCAAAAGATCCTTGCTCCAGAATTCCCGTTTCCCCATCGGGGTCGTTCTCTCCTTGGCCGGGTTGTCCCTGACAAGTTGCCAGCGGTCCGCCTCGAAGGGCTGCGCCCGACCCGAGATCTACACGGATTCGGCGGGAGCCTTGTCCGAGCGGCAGCGTACCGACTTCCAGTGGGCCAAGGTGGAGGGCCGCCTCGATTCGATGGTGGCCAGTTCCACCGGTCAGGAGGCCTACATGGCAAGCCAAGGCTCTCTCCCCGCGGCCGTGGAGAGGTATGTCAAACTCTTGGAGTCCTCCGACGATGGCATCGTCCGCTCGATCGGTGCCTGCATCGATTGGAAGCGAACCTGGCAGGAAGGGGATTTCGATCGGTTGGCCATGGCCAACGCCCTCGCTCGGGTCGCGCTTCAGGACTCCTCCCTGTGGGTGTCTTCCTGGAAGCTGGATGATCCCGAGTCCCCCGAGGAACTGGAAATCGAACTTCCCGCCGATACCGCGGGGTTCTCCTTCGAGGGAGAGCGCCGCCACCTCGTCTTCGATTCGCTCCAGGTGCGTCTCCTGCAGGACTAGGACTAGATTAAGGGTCCGATGTGACCTGGGCCTGGAAGTGGTGGATGTGGGTGGACTGGTCCCCTGATCCTATTCCTTGACCCGAGTCGAAAGTTCTTCGCCCTCCAGTCATTGGGCGAACCGTGGATTTGGCCGCATTGGCCTGGATTGGCAAATGGCCTGGGACCCAGGCGCTCGAGAAAGGACGATCATGTCGCAGTCAGCCGTGAAGTTCAACCAAACCGTTCTGCGGGACGGCCACCAATCCCTTGCCGCCACGCGCATGAAGACGTCGCAGATGCTTCCGGTGGTGGAGACCTTGGATGGGATGGGTTTCAATGCCCTGGAGACGTGGGGAGGAGCCACGATCGATTCCTGCCTCCGGTACTTGGCCGAAAACCCCTTCGACCGACTTCGGGCCCTCAAGAAGCTCTCTCCCAAGACTCCGCACCAGATGCTGCTGCGCGGGCAGAACATCGTCCAGTACCAGGCTTTCCCCGACGATGTGGTCCGTGCCTTCGTGAAATGCTCCATGGATGCGGGCATGACCAACCTGCGCATCTTCGACGCTCTCAACGACATCCGCAACCTGCGCACCGCCATCGCCGCCACCCTGGAGTTCGGAGGACACGCCCAAGGGGCCATCTCGTACACGGTCTCTCCCGTGCACACCATCGAAGCCTTCGTCCAGATGGCCGTGGAATTCGAGGGCATGGGGTGCCAATCCGTCTGCATCAAGGACATGGCAGGGCTTCTGTTGCCGCGGGTGGCCTACGACCTCGTGAAAGCCATCAAGGCCAAGGTCAAACTGCCCGTCAGCATCCACAGCCACAACACGGCAGGCCTCGCCAATACAGCCTACTACGCGGCCGTCGAAGCGGGAGCCGATCTGCTCGATTGCTCCATCGCCCCCTTCGCCAATGGGACCGGACAGCCCGACACCGTCCTGATGGAGGAAATCCTCACCGGGACCGGTCGCGCTCCCACCTACGATCGCGACACCCTCTTCGACCTTCAGAAGTACTTCGAAGGCGTGTACAAGGAATTGGGTGCCTACACCAGCCCGGACAACGAGCGCACAGATGTCGGCATCCTGCGCTACCAGGTCCCGGGCGGGATGATGTCCAACTTCCTGAACCAGCTCAAGGAGCAGGGGATGGGGGACAAGGTCGCCGAGGTCATGGCCGAAATTCCCTACGTCCGGCAATGCCTGGGGTGGATTCCCCTGGTGACTCCCACGAGCCAGATCGTGGGTACCCAGGCGATGATCAACGTCAAGATGGGGCGTTGGAAGATGATCCCCCAGAACACCAAGGACATCGTCCTGGGCAAATACGGGAAGACTCCGGGCCCCATCGATGCCGATGTGTTGAAGTTGGTGGTCGATCAGACCGGGGAGAAGCCCATCGAGGGGCGAGGAGCCGACCTTCTCGCACCGCGCATGGAGACTCTTCGCCAGGAACTCACCGGGAAGGGGCTCGCCTCCGACGACGAAGCCTGCGTGCTCTACGCGATGTTCCCCCAGCAGACCGAAGCCGTCCTCAACGGAACGGCCAAGCCCGAGGTCAAGGTGGCGGCCCCCAAGGTTTCCGATTCCTCCGAGATTTCCAGGGCCCGGCGTGTCGCGCTCACCGTCGATGGCATCCGCAAGGACGTCCTGGTCGAGGAGTACAAGTAATCCACGTCTGAGATTCCCCTTCCTGCTCAACGGGGAGGGGAGTCATTCCTTCCGCGACGGTTTCGGTCGGATTTGGTGGTCCCGAATCTCTGGGAGTCGTTTCGGGGAAACGAACCAAGTTGGACGGTCGAGGGCCTGGCCCCGCAGATTCAAGCCACCAAGGGTGGAGCTTGAGGGGGGCGCGTGCGTCTCCACCAACGAGCGGGGCGGAGCAGCGTGACGCCTGCGATCGCCTGCAAGGCCGCGATGCCGAGGAACATGAAGAGGAACCGGTTCGGAGCCTCGGCCAGGATCCGGCTTCCCAGCCCCATGAACACGGCCACCCCCAGGTGCACGCCGACGAAGGACAAGGCGAATCCGTGGTCGCGAGCCCTTCGAGGCAGGGAGGCCGCGAGGTGGCTGGAGGTCGCCGACAACAGGATGCCGTTGGCCAATCCCTGGATGGCTCCGATTCCCAGCAGAAGAGGCAACCCTGGCCGGGTCAGGTAGAGGAGTCCTGCGAACAGGGAAACGATCGACGCGATTCCCATGGCCTGGGACACCTTGCGTTCCGGGATCCGGGGGAGGATCAGAAACGCCGAAAAGGTGAGGGTGATGGCGGTGGTTTGGGCGTTCCAGCCCGGGGCTCCATCGGGTAGGCCCAGAGGGCCCGTGAAGTGGATCGCCGACCAGGCGTTCCAAACGGCATTCGAAGCACCTTGCAGCAGAAGAAAGGGCCAGATGCGTCGGAAGGCCGGAGAGTGCAACATGCGTCGGAGCGTCTTGACCAGGTTCGGTTGGGTCTTCTCCGCCGCGGATTGGGATCCGAGGTCCTCCAGGATGCTCCCCCGAAAGGCGATCCCGGCCCCCATCAGGACGGCTTGGAACAGAAACAGCCAGCGCAGGACGGAGACGACGTCGTGGGATTGGGTCAGGTCGGCGCTGATCCAGGGAAGGATCGCA
This sequence comes from Fibrobacteria bacterium, assembly GCA_020633825.1. Taxonomy (GTDB): domain Bacteria; phylum Fibrobacterota; class Fibrobacteria; order UBA5070; family UBA5070; genus UBA5070. Next base: position 569,824 of record JACKCV010000002.1, read on the forward strand.
CCCGGCAGGATGTTGCAGATGTTCAGGAAGGCGAAGGCGCGTGTGCGGGTGGCCGGCAGAGCTCCTTCGGCCAGAAGACAGAGGTAGGGAGTGGAGGCGAAGGCGTTCACGCTCATCAAAACCAATCCGAATCCCGCCTGGATTCCCGTGGAGGCTGTGGCGAACAACAGGTAGGGGACCACCCAGGAAAGCACGTCGGCGAGGATGAGCATCCTCTTCGCACCGAATCGCCGAAGGAACCATCCCGAAAGGAGAAGGCCGAGGGAGCGAATGACCAGATCGGCGGAGAGGAGCAGGCCCAGGGTCGATTCGCTCAGACCCAGCCGGTGGCAGAACAGGAAACGGTAGGGTTCGGTCAGGGCCAGGGGAACCGTCCAGAGGATTCCCGTGAGAGCCAGGACGCGGAAATTCGGAGTTCCCGCATGCCAGAGGGAGGCAAGAGGATTGGAGGAGGAGGTTTTGTCGGCAGATGCCATGGATCCCATACGGCGATGCAAGGTATGTCGCATCAAGGGATCCCGCTTGCGCTCTGATGGGATCGCGGTTTGGGTTGCCGGGTAGGGAGGCTACCATTGCTTTCCTACTATTCACGGCCAAGATCCCTCTTGTCACGAACTCGGCGAGTGTCCGCCTCCCTCGGAGAGTGTGAGTACCCCGCCGAGAGAATCCTGGAAATCCCTGCATGTACCATCCCCTCTTCCGTGCTCCGTTTTCTCGCCGTTTCATGGTGGCCATGTCGCTCGTGGGTGGGAGCATCTTCTTCCAGTCCTGCCAATCGACGGCCCCGGATGCCGATTCTGGGTCCACCGGCGACAAGCGTCGTGTGGAGATCGCGCAATCGAAGAGTCTTCATCCGGACAGCGTGGTGGTGCGTCGTCAGGACTCCACGGTATCCCACCTGGAGGCCACGTCGACCGAACGCGGTGTGCAGTTGGAGTTCGAAATTCCGGCAGATCTGGGTTCGGATACGCTTTGGCTGGACGTTTGGGTCGCCGGGATGAAATCGAATTCCGTGGGGTATGCGCGCAGCGGGGGCAAGGTTTCGTTGGTGGCGCAGTCTCGCAATCCTCTCCTGGTGACCTTGGGCAAGCGTCTGGATTCCCTGGAATCGATCGGTCAAGCCCCCGAGGGCACTCGATCGGAGCAACTGTTGTCGCTTCTGGGGCGCTCGATCGTCGCAGGGGACAGCGCCGTCCGTGGTTGGTCGGCGCATGCGCCGGAGGGAATGTCGGTGGGGGCGGTCGATTCGATCGCGTTGCGTCTGGTGGTGGACTCCGGGTATTCCGCGGAGGTGTTGGGAGATTCGGGTTGGGTGACCATCCCCCAGGACACGATCCGGAAGGTTCTGGAGCGTTGGTTCGAGGGGGGCACCATCAGTGCCGAGGCCCTCAAGACGGCGCTGACCCCTGCATTGGTTCTCGCCGATACGATCCCTCCCCGATTGGATCGGGTGCTTCCGGAGTCGGACACTCCGGAGTTGGGCTTCGACGAGGATTCCCTGTTGGTGGAAGTTTCCGCCTGGGACACGACGGGGATCGATTCGGTCCGGATCGGCGAGAGATCGGTTCTGCGCGGTTCCCCATGGCGATTGAACGTGTACGTGGAGCGCGGTTCGGATACGATCCATGTGACGGCCTGGGACAAAGCGGGCCACTCCGCGCGTTTGCTCATCGTGGTGCATCGTGCGACGCAACGTCCGGATACGTTGCCTCCCGTCGTGCGGATCCTGGATCCCGAGAGCACGTTGGTGGTTTTGCACAAGGTGGACCAATACGTGGTTCGTTGGACCGCGACGGATTCCAACGGGATCGATTCGGTGCGAGACGGCTCCCGCGTGGTCTCCGATGGTCTGGACACGGTTCGCTTGGCGGAAGGCCCGAACCGGATCGTGATTTCCGCTTGGGATCGTGCCGGGAACGTGGGGCGCGATTCGGTGACGGTGATTCGGTTGGGTGTGGGGGACACCTCTGCCCCCTCGATGCGTCGCACCGGAAACACTCCCCGTCGCGATACGACGGTTTCCTGGACCGTGGACAGTCTCTCCTTGTCGTGGATCGTCCGGGATGATTCGGCGATGGGCGAGGTGAGTCTGAACGGGAGAAAGCTCTCCTCCCACGACGATACGGTGTACTCCACGAAGGTTTCCCTCGCGGTGGGGGAGAACACCTTGGCTCTTTCGACGCGTGATGCGGCGGGGAATGTGGGGGTGGATACGCTTCGGGTGGTCCGTTCCCGGGACTCGGTCGCTCCGGAGATCGGATTCGAGACTCCGTCCAACGACCATCACGTGATCTATCCCGTCTCCCAGATCGTGGTGGGCTGGCACGCTCAGGACGATCAGCGTCTGGATTCGGTGCGTTTCCAAGGGAAGCGCACAAGCTCGACGAGCGACACGGTCTCCCTTCGGGTGGGGGAGAATCTTTTCGTTCTGGAAGCCTGGGATGGCGCGGGTCACCATTCCACCGACACTCTGCGGGTGGTCCGCGAGCCCGACGCCGGAGACACCATCGCTCCCAAGGGCTCGCGCGCGGGCTCGATCACCTCGGACACGACCCTGGCCTGGAAGACGACGAGCGTGTCGATTTCGTGGAAAGTGTTCGACGAAACGCGCCTCTCCATGGTGCAGATCGACGGCTCGGAGGTCTCGGGCACGGACAGTGTGTACACGCGCACGGTCTCTCTCCCGGTGGGTCCCAAATCGATCGTCCTCGTTGCCCGCGATTCGACCGGGAACGAGTGGACGGATTCCTTCACGGTGACCCGTCTTGCCGACACGTCCGAACCCTGGATTCGGGTCACGCCCTCGGGGGATTCGACGGTGGCTTGGGAAGTTTCGCGCTGGGTCTTTTCGCTTTCCTACGGCGACGATGGCCGCGTGGATTCGGTGAAGCAGGGGGGCCGCAAGATCCACGGCGAGACGGATACGGTATCCCTTTCGGTGGGAGAGAACCTCATCCGCTACCAGGTCTGGGATGGTGCCGGCAAGACCCAATGGCAGGAACGGTTGCTGACCCGTCTTCCGTACCTGGGCGACGTGATTCCCCCGAAAATCGTGAACCTTTCGCCCAGCCAGGACACGACGGTTTCGTGGTCCACGGTGGAACTGGTCCTGAACTACAAGGTGACGGACGATTCGATCCTCGACGAGGTCACCTTGAACGGCTCTCCTCTGACGAGCACGACCAGCGTGTTCTCCTCGAAGGTGACGCTCGCCCTGGGAACGAACGTGTTCGTATTGAAGGCCGCCGATCGTCATGGGAACGAGATGACGGACACCCTTCGCGTGCAACGCAAAGCGGACGAGACCCCTCCTGTGGTGAGGCGAAGCGCTCCCTCCCGGGACACGGTGGTTTCGTGGGCGGTGAAGTCGCAGAAGATTCGTTGGACGGTGACGGACGACTCGTTGCTTGCGTTGGTGGAGATCGACGGCTCCGAGGCCGCTGGGGTGGCGGGTGCGTACACCCTCGTGAAGCCTTTGTCGGTGGGACGGAACCTGGTGCGTTTGTTGGCCCGGGATGGCCACGGCAACGAGACTCTCGATAGTGTCGTGATCACTCGCCGTGCCGATACGGTCGCTCCGACAATCGTACGAGTGCAACCGAAGGCGGACACGACGGTTTCCTGGAACGTTCTTTCGTATGCGGTGAAATGGACCGTTTCGGACGACTTCGCGTTGCGGAGTGTTCTGATCGACAGTGTGGCCTCCACCGGAGTCTCGGGCACCTACGGGGTGACCAAGGCGCTGGTGGATGGTTCGAACGTGGTTCGAATCGTCGCGACCGATTCCAGTGGCAATGTGCGCCGCGACTCGGTGGTGATCTCCCGCAAGAAGGATGCGGTACCCCCCACCTCGGCGCGGTTGAACCCGACAAAGGACACGACGGTTGCCTGGGAGGTTTCTTCGTTCACGGCGAAGTGGACGGTGGCCGACGACCTGGCTCTCAAGAGCGTGGAGATCGCCGGAGCCGCCGCCGTGAGCGCCTCGGACGTGTATTCCCGGGCGGTTCCGCTGGTCGTGGGTCGCAATGTGATCCGTTTGATCGCGACCGATTCCAGTGACAACGTGCGACGGGACAGCGTGGTGATCACACGTCAAGCCGACACGGTGGCCCCTGTGGTGACGGCGGTTTCGCCTTCCCAGGACACGTCGGTCGCTTGGAATGCTTCGAGTCTGGTGGTTTCGTGGACCGTCACCGACGACAAGTCGTTGGCCTCGGTGACCATCGACGGCGTGGCCAAGACCTCCACGACCGGGACCTATGTGGTGACCAAGACGTTGGCGAATGGTCGCAACGTGGTGAAGATCGTGGCGACCGACGCCAGCGGGAACGAGACGGAGGATTCGCTGGTGATCACACGCGTCGCGGACGTGGTGGCGCCCGTGGTGACGGCGGTTTCGCCTTCGTCGGACACGACGGTGGCTTGGAACACATCCAGCTTGCCGATTTCGTGGACCGTCACGGACGACAAGGCACTGGCCTCGGTGACCATTGACGGTGTGGCCAAGACCTCCACGACGGGGACCTACGGGGTGACCAAGACGTTGGTGAATGGTCGCAACGTGGTGAAGATCGTGGCGACCGACGCCAGCGGGAACGAGACGGAGGATTCGCTGGTGATCACACGCCTCGCGGACGTGGTGGCGCCCGTGGTGACGGCGGTGTCGCCTTCGTCGGACACGACGGTGGCCTGGAATGTTTCGAGTCTGCCGGTCTCGTGGACGGTTTCGGACGACAAGGCACTGGCCTCGGTGACCATCGACGGCGTGGCCAAGACCTCCACGACCGGGACCTATGAGGTGACCAAGACGTTGGTGAATGGTCGCAACGTGGTGAAGATCGTGGCGACCGACGCCAGCGGAAACGAGACGGAGGATTCGTTGGTGATCACACGCGTCGCGGACGTGGTGGCGCCGGTGGTGACGGCGGTGTCGCCTTCGTCGGACACGACGGTGGTTTGGAACACTTCCAGCTTGCCGGTATCCTGGACGGTTTCGGACGACAAGGCACTGGCCTCAGTGACCATCGACGGTGTGGCCAAGACCTCCACGACCGGGACCTTCGGGGTGACCAAGACGTTGGTGAATGGTCGCAACGTGGTGAAGATCGTGGCGACCGACGCCAGCGGGAACGAGACGGAGGATTCTCTGGTGATCACGCGACCTGCGGATGCGTTGGCCCCGGAGGTCGTTCGTGTGGCCCCGACAGGGAGCATCGCCGTTCCGTGGACCACGACCTCCTATGCGACGGAATGGTCGGTGACGGACAACGATGCAGTGGCTTCCGTCACCATCAACGGAACAGCCGTCACGGGTGTCGGTGACGCCTACTCTCGGGACCTTACCCTGGTGGTGGGGGCGAACAAGGTGAAGATCGTCGCCATCGATGCCACAGGAAACGAAACCGCTGATTCCGTGACCATCACCCGCGCGGCCGATGCGGTCGCTCCCGTGGTGACCAAGAACGTGGACATGCCGGGAACGATCCTTCCGGTGGAGACGACCACCTTCACGGCCATCTGGAATGTCTCCGACAATGATGCCTTGGCGAGCGTGACCATCGACGGTGTTGCGGTGGTGCCGGATGCCGGCGTCGCGAAAGCCGATGTGACCTTGTCGGGAGATGCTCCGGTGATCCGCGTTGTCGCGACGGATCGCACGGGCAATGTCACCCGGGATTCGGTTTCGATCGTACGCCTGAAGCCCCCCACCTTGAGTGTCGGCGCCGGAGGGTACAGCACGTCCCAGACGATCACTTTGACATCCAGCCAAGGAGCTTCCCTGGAGTACGCTCTGGGAGCCGGATCGTGGGTCGCCTATTCCACACCGCTGGCCGTCTCCACGAACACCGTCTTGCGAAGTCGCGCCAAGTTGGGCGGGGTATACTCCTCCGAGCAGAAGTCCGCGTACGCGTTCCCGCCGCGCTTCAATCCCGACGGCTTCGATCACACCTATACGGACTCCATCGCCATCCTGGCCTCCGGGATGGATTCCATCACCTACTCGACCGATGGTCTGACCTGGATCCGATACACTCGGCGGGTCTTCGTGAGCGAGACGCAAACCATCCAGGCCAAGGTCTGGCTTTCCGGAATCAGCTCTCCGATTGCCCAGGCGACCTTCAAGGTGACTCCGATGCGCGCCTTCTCCGAGGTCGGGTATCAGTGGTCGGCGGGTCCCAATGGGTCCTTCTCTCCGTCGGCGGCCTCCGTCTACTGGTTGAAGGGCGATTCCCTGTGGGTGAGCGGGAGTCGGTCTTCCACCGACTCGGGGAGACGTACCTACCTCGGCGTGGGCTATCAAAGTGTCGTGGCTTCGGCGGGGTCTCCGCGAATCACGGGAGCCTCTGCCTTCTTCCTCAAATCGAACGGTGAACTGTCTTCGATGGGAAGCAACCAGACGGGGATGTTGGGGGATGGCACAACGACAAGCAGAACCACTCCCTTCGTGGTGGCCAATGGGGTCCAGAAGGTGTCGGCGGGCATCGCGACCACGATGTACATCACGGCCGGAGGCGCTCTGTATGCCATGGGTTCGAACAACAACGGGGTGATGGGCATTGGCACCACCCAGTGGGATCCCGCCACATACTCGCCGACCCTCGTGAAATCCTCCGGAGTGATCGATGTGGTGGTCGGGGACAATACTTCAACCATCCTCATGGATGACGGCTCGGTTTGGATCGCCGGTAGCAGGGAATACAGCCCTTCCGCCACCACCGCGACCGGGATCGATTCCGTGCACCGGAAAGTGACTGGTCTGCCTCCCATTGCTCATATCGTCGGGAACGCTTGGCTCACCTTTGCCGTGGGACGAGATGGCTCGCTCTGGAGGTGGGGCAGGTGCAGCTATGGTGAACTGGGAACCGGATTGGAATCGGATGAGCTGAAACTTCCAGCAAGGCTCCCCGGGACTTGGGATACGGTGGCGGTCGGAGAACGCCATGTCCTCCTCCTGGATGCTCAAGGGAATGTCTACGCCATGGGCAATGGGAGTATGGGGGCGCTTGGCACGGGAACGACGACGAACGAAGCCTCTCCAGTGCTGGTCAGTTCCTCCGGTGCCGAATGGATTTCCGCCGGGGCGACGGTGTCGTTCTGGGGGAAGGCACGATGGAGTGGCGTGACCTTCACGGGAACGAATTGGGTCTCGACCCGCGCGAATGCTGTATTGCCCATCGGCTGGACCGGACAGAAGTACTCGCGTTCCATTTCCGTATCGGATTGAAGATCTAGACCTTCTTCACCCACCACTCCATTGCAAGGCTCCTTCGGGTTTCTCCGGGGGAGCCTTCGCTTTTCCAGGAACGGGCGACGCATTTGACGTCGGAAATCCGGAGGAATCGGTAGCCCCGGGAGATCCGTTATCTGTCAAACCATGCCCATTTTCCCGCAGGGGAAGGCTTGAGAGAGGGCGAGCAGATCCTTCGGTGGTTTTCTTATCATTGGGTTACCTGCCCCATCCCCTCCCCAGGCAAGGTTCCACTCTGTTGTGAATCCCCCCCCTGGCCATTCGCATTCCGGAAATTCCCTCCTATGCCATTCTTTGCCTTTGAAAGATTCCGCCTTCCCCGCATCCGGTCCTTTGGGTTGCCGTTGGGTTTGGGTCTCTTGCTACTTCAGTCCTGCCAATCGACGGCCCCGGATGCCGATCCCGGTCCTACCGGCGACAAGCGTCGTGTGGAGATCGCGCAATCGAAGAGTCTTCATCCGGACAGCGTGGTGGTGCGTCGTCAGGACTCCACGGTATCCCACCTGGAGGCCACGTCGACCGAACGCGGTGTGCAGTTGGAGTTCGAACTTCCGGCAGATCTGGGTTCGGATACGCTTTGGCTGGATGTTTGGGTCGCCGGGATGAAGGCGAACTCGGTGGGGTATGCCCGCAGCGGGGGCAAGGTTTCGTTGGTGGCGCAGTCGCGCAATCCTCTTCTGGTGACCTTGGGCAAGCGTCTGGATTCCCTGGAATCGATCGGTCAGGCCCCCGAGGGCACGCGATCGGAGCAACTCTTGTCGCTTCTGGGGCGCTCGATCGTCGCAGGGGACAGTGCCGTCCGTGGTTGGTCGGCGCATGCGCCGGAGGGAATGTCGGTGGGGGCGGTCGATTCGATCGCGTTGCGTCTGGTGGTGGACTCCGGGTATTCCGCGGAGGTGTTGGGTGATTCCGGTTGGGTGAGCATCCCCCAGGACACGATCCGGAAGGTTCTGGAGCGTTGGTTCGAGGGGGGCACGATCAGTGCCGAGGCCCTCAAGACGGCGTTGACCCCTGCATTGGTTCTTGCCGATACGATCCCTCCCCGATTGGATCGGGTGCTTCCGGAATCGGGCTCTCCGGAGTTGGGCTTCGACGAGGATTCCCTGCTGGTGGAAGTTGCCGCCTGGGACACGACGGGGATCGATTCGGTCCGGATCGGCGAGAGATCGGTTCTTCACGCTTCTCCATGGCGATTGAATGTGTTCGTGGAGCGCGGTTCGGATACGATCCATGTGACGGCCTGGGACAAAGCGGGGCACTCCGCGCGTTTGACCATCGTGGTGCACCGTGCGACGGAACGTCCGGACGCATGGCCTCCCGTTCTACGTCGGGTGTCCCCGACTCCCTCCCGTGACACGACGGTCTCCTGGGGGCGTCGTTCGATGGCTGTGTCGTGGTTGGTGACGGATTCCGGGCGAGGTGTCGAGTGGGCTCGGGCAGGGGATTCCTCGCGATTCGAGGACGGTGTCCTCAGCGTTTCGGACTACCCATTGGAGGTGGGCCGTCAGGCGATCGTGGCCTATGCGAAGGATCGCGCGGGCAACGAATCGCGCGACACGTTGTGGGTGACGCGCGCTCGCGACACGTTGGCTCCGACGGTTCGTATCCTGGATCCCGAGAGCACGTTGGTGGTGCTGCACAAGGTGGACCAATACGTGGTTCGCTGGACCGCGACGGATTCCAACGGGATCGATTCGGTGCGAGACGGCTCCCGCGCAGTCTCCGACGGTCTGGACACGGTTCGCTTGGCGGAAGGCCCGAACCGGATCGTGATTTCCGCTTGGGATCGCGCCGGGAATGTGGGGCGCGATTCGGTGACCGTGATTCGGCTGGGTTTGGGAGACACCTCTGCCCCCTCGATGCGTCGTACGGGAAGCACTCCCCGTCGCGATACGACGGTTTCCTGGATCGTGGACAGTCTCTCCTTGTCGTGGATCGTCCGGGACGATTCGGCGATGGGCGAAGTGGGTCTGAACGGGAAATTGCTCTCCTCCCACCACGACACGGTGTACTCCACGAAGGCTTCCCTCGCCGTGGGCGAGAACACCTTGGCTCTTTCGGCGCGTGATGCTGCTGGGAATGTAGGTGTGGATTCCTTCAAGGTGACTCGTCTTGCCGACACTTCCGAACCCTGGATTCGTGTCACACCCTCGGAGTCAACGACGGTGGCATGGGAGGTTTCCCGGTTCGTCTTCTCGGTATCCTCTGGCGACGATGGTCGTGTGGATTCGGTGAAGCAGGGATCGCGCAGGATTCAAGGCGAGACGGACACGGTATCCCTTTCGGTGGGAGAGAACCGCATTCGTTACCAGGTCTGGGATGGTGCCGGCAAGACCCAATGGCAGGAGCGGTTGGTGACCCGTCTTCCGTACCTAGGTGATGTGATCCCTCCGAAAATCGTGAACCTTTCGCCCAGCCAGGACACGACGGTTTCGTGGTCCACGGTGGAACTGGTCCTGAACTACAAGGTGACGGACGATTCGATCCTCGACGAGGTCACCTTGAACGGCTCTCCTCTGACGAGCACGACCAGTGTGTTCTCCTCGAAGGCGACGCTCGCCCTGGGAACGAACGTGTTCGTATTGAAGGCCGCGGATCGTCATGGGAACGAGATGACGGACACCCTTCGCGTGCAGCGCACCGCGGACGAGACCCCTCCTGTGGTGACGCGAAGCGCTCCCTCCCGGGACACGGTGGTGTCGTGGTCTGTGAAGTCGCAGACGATTCGTTGGACGGTGACGGACGACTCGTTGCTTGCGTTGGTGGAGATCGACGGCTCCGAAGCCGCAGGGGTGGCGGGTGCGTACACGCTCGTGAAGCCTTTGTCGGTGGGACGGAACCTGGTGCGTTTGTTGGCCCGGGATGGCCACGGCAACGAGACACTCGATAGTGTCGTGATCACTCGTCGTGCCGATACGGTCGCTCCGACGATCGTTCGGGTGCAGCCGCAAGCGGACACGACGGTTTCGTGGAACGTTCTTTCGTATGCGGTGAAATGGACCGTTTCGGACGACTTCGCGTTGCGGAGCGTCCTGATCGACGGTGTGGCCTCGACCGGAGTCTCGGGCACCTACGGGGTGACCAAGGCGCTTGTGGACGGTGCGAACGTGGTTCGAATCGTCGCGACCGATTCCAGTGGCAATGTGCGCCGCGACTCGGTGGTGATCTCCCGCAAGAAGGATGCGGTGCCCCCCACCTCGGCTCGAGTGAACCCGACAAAGGACACGACGGTTTCCTGGGAGGTTTCTTCGTTCACGGCGAAGTGGACGGTGGCCGACGACCTGGCTCTCAAGAGCGTGGAGATCTCCGGAGCCGCCGCAACGAGCGCCTCGGACGTGTATTCCCGGGCGGTTTCCCTGGTCGTTGGTCGCAATGTGATCCGTTTGATCGCGACCGATTCCAGCGACAACGTGCGACGGGACAGTGTGGTGATCACACGCCGAGCCGACACGGTGGCTCCCGTGGTGACACGGGTGGCTCCGACTTCCGACACGTCTGTGGCTTGGAATGTTTCGAGCCTGCCGATTTCGTGGACGGTCACCGACGACAAGTCGTTGGCTTCGGTGACCATCGACGGTGTGGCCAAGACCTCCACGACGGGGAGCTACGGGGTGACCAAGGCGTTGGTGAATGGTCGCAACGTGGTGAAGATCGTGGCGACGGACGCCAGCGGCAATGTGAAGAAGGACTCGTTGGTGATCACGCGCGTCGCGGATGTGGCGGCTCCCGTGGTGACGGCGGTGTCGCCTTCCCAGGACACGTCGGTGGCCTGGAATGTTTCGAGCTTGCCGATATCGTGGACGATCTCGGACGACAAGTCGTTGGCTTCGGTGACCATCGACGGTGTGGCCAAGACCTCCACGACGGGGAGCTACGGGGTGACCAAGGCGTTGGTGAATGGTCGCAACGTGGTGAGGATCGTGGCGACGGACGCCAGCGGCAATGTGAAGAAGGACTCGTTGGTGATCACGCGCGTCGCGGATGTGGCGGCTCCCGTGGTGACGGCGGTTTCGCCTTCGTCGGACACGTCGGTGGCCTGGAATGTTTCAAATCTGCCGATTTCGTGGACGGTCACGGACGACAAGTCGTTGGCTTCGGTGACCATCGACGGTGTGGCCAAGACCTCCACGACAGGGACCTACGGGGTGACCAAGGCGTTGGTGAATGGTCGCAACGTGGTGAAGATCGTGGCGACCGACGCCAGCGGGAACGAGACGGAGGATTCGCTGGTGATCACGCGCGTCGCGGACGTGGTGGCGCCGGTGGTGACGGCGGTTTCGCCTTCCCAGGACACGTCGGTGGCATGGAATGTTTCGAGTCTGCCGATTTCCTGGACGGTCACGGACGATAAGTCGTTGGCTTTGGTGACCATCGACGGTGTGGCCAAGACCTCCACGACGGGGAGCTACGGGGTGACCAAGACGTTGGCGAATGGTCGCAATGTGGTGAAGATCGTGGCGACCGACGCCAGCGGGAACGAGACGGAGGATTCGCTGGTGATCACGCGACCTGCGGATGCGTTGGCCCCGGAGGTCGTTCGTGTGGCCCCGACAGGGAGCATCGCCGTTCCGTGGACCACGACCTCCTATGCGACGGAATGGTCGGTGACGGACAACGATGCAGTGGCTTCCGTCACCATCAACGGAACAGCCGTCACGGGTGTCGGTGACGCCTACTCTCGGGACCTTACCCTGGTGGTGGGGGCGAACAAGGTGAAGATCGTCGCCATCGATGCCACAGGAAACGAAACCGCTGATTCCGTGACCATCACCCGCGCGGCCGATGCGGTCGCTCCCGTGGTGACCAAGAACGTGGACATGCCGGGAACGATCCTTCCGGTGGAGACGACCACCTTCACGGCCATCTGGAATGTCTCCGACAACGATGTGTTGGCGAGCGTGACCATCGACGGCGTTGCGGTGGTGCCGGATGCCGGCGTCGCGAAAACCGATGTGACCTTGTCAGGAGAGGCACCGGTGATCCGCATTGTCGCGACCGACCGAACCGGAAACACCACCCAAGATTCCATCACGATTTTCCGGTTGCTTCAGCCCGTCGTGAGTCATGCGTCCGGATCGTACAACAGCACCCAGACGATTCGCGTGGTCTCGACCCAGAATGCCGATATCGAGTATGCGATGGGGGCGGGGGCATGGGTGGCATACAGCACTCCCCTGGTCGTTTCGACCAACACCATGCTGAAGACAAGAGCTGTGATGAATGGGGTGTACTCCTCTGAAACCGGAACCTCCTATGTCTTTCCGCCTCGGTTTAATCCCGATGGATTCGATCAGGTTAATACGGACTCCATTGCCATTCTTTCTTCCGGGATGGATTCCATCACCTACTCGCGTGATGGAGTGCATTGGACCCGGTATACGGGGCGAATTTTTATCAGAGAGACGCAAACCATCCAGGCTCGCGTGTGGCTGGGTGGATGGCCATCTTCGGTGGCCGAGGCCACCTTCAAAGTGACGCCACGGAGAGCCTTCTCCGGAGTGGGATACGAATGGTCCTATGCTGCCCAATTCTCACCGGGAGAAGCCACCGTCTATTGGATGAAAGGCGATTCCCTTTGGGTGACGGGGCGCATGGGGAGTGGAACCTCGGGCGTTCGGGAGTTGATCGGAGATGGCTACCAGTCCGTGGTCACCTCTTCCGGGTCTCCTCGCCAGAGTTCACCCGCCACGTTCTACTTGAAGACAAACGGCGAACTTTCATCGGTGGGCGGCAATATGACCGGCTGGCTGGGTGACGGCACCACCAACTCGCGGACCACTCCATTTGTGGTTGCCAACGGGGTAAAGAAGGTCTCGGTCGGAACTGGAACCGCCATGTACATCACCGCCGGAGGAGCCCTCTATGCCATGGGGTCAAACCAAAGCGGGATGATGGGGATCGGAAACACAAAGTTTGATCCCGCCAATTATTCCCCGAATCTGGTGAAATCATCGGGCGTGGTGGATGTCGTGGCGGGGTACTACACCTCAACCATTCTCCTGGAAGATGGTTCGGTGTGGATTGCCGGAAGTCGGGACGATGGGCCTTCGGCCACCACAGAATCCGGGATTGATTCCGTGCATCGCAAGGTCGAGGGGTTGCCACCCATTGCGCACATCGTTGGAAACACTTGGCTCACCTATGCTGTGGGCCGAGATGGATCCCTCTGGCGCTGGGGAAAATGCAAAAATGGTGAACTTGGACGTGGATCCTACACCGATGAAATCAAACTTCCCGAGCAACTCCCGGGAGAGTGGGACACCGTGGCCGTAGGCGAAGCGCATGTGATGCTCCTGGATACCCAGGGGGATTTATATGCCCTTGGAAATGGATTCTACGGCGCGTTGGGGACCGGTGAAACGACCTCGGAATTGCTGCCCAAGAAGGTCGCATCCAATGTGAGCTGGGTGTCCGTGGGAGGGGTGGTTTCCTTCTGGGGAGGTTCAGGGTATGACTTCCACTTTGCAGGACGCAATTACCTAAATCGACCGGAATACGCGCTCTTCGACCTGTCTGATTGGCCAGACCTCCAATACAATACTCCGGAGTGGATGTATAGCTGGTGACTGGTCTTGAGGACTGAATCTCGGTTGTCCCAATGGAGCCGTCCTGCACCCCTGCAGGGCGGTTCTTTGGTTCGTGTGGAGGAAAGGAGCTGGCCCCTCCCAATGCAGGAAATCGAGCCAACCGGGGAGGCGCCTACGAGGTGAACCAGATTCCGACCCCAGGGGAGCGAGGGGCATCTGGCGCGAAGTGAGAAAAGTCTGGCCAGCACCCTTGACGAAGAGAATTCGATCCCATAACTTTAATCTCCTCAGCAGCCGTAGCTCAATTGGATAGAGCATCTGACTACGGATCAGAAGGTTTGGGGTTCGACTCCCTACGGCTGCACTTTCGCCCTCTCGATCCCCGAGAGGGCGATTTCGTTTCAGGGGGTCAACCATGAGTGTCGCGCAGACTCTGGAATCCGTCCTTGAGAAGGTTCGCAGCTTGGTCCAGGCCGAAGCTGTGGTCGGTACTCCCATCCAAACACCCGATGGAGCCACGATCCTGCCCATCTGCAGGATTTCCGTGGGCTTCGCGGCCGGCGGCAACAGCAACGCGCCCAAGGACGCCATCGGCACGGGCGCCGGGGCGGTCATCACGCCGGTGGCCTTCCTGGTTCTGCGTCCCGACAAGACCGAACTCGTTCCCATGGATCGGCAAGCCTGGCAGTTCGGGCGCATCCTCGACCTGGTGCCCGACCTCCTCGACCGGATCCAGGAGGGGCTGCGCCGTCCCAAGAAAAATTCCGCAGAGGACACTTGACGAGGTCGGGGAGTCGGCATATCTTTTTTCTCCTCGACGGACGGAAAGTGACGAGCTTTCTCCCCCGCGAGGATCGACTGGGGTTGTAGCTCAGTTTTGGTAGAGCACCACAATGGCATTGTGGGGGTCAGGGGTTCGAATCCCCTCAGCTCCACTCGGTCGATTATCGAAGAAGCCTCTGACACACGTCGGGGGCTTCTTTCGTTTCCGGGCTGTGCGGTAGAGCACCACAATGGCATCCCTGGGGGTTGTGTTCGGCCGGGCTGCCGGTCTGCGGGGCGTTCCCTGGCTGCAGGCATTGGCGCCCTTTGTCGGGCTGCATCGCCGGGTCCGTGGACCCGGCTTGCTTCGCCCTTCGCGGGCCCCAGCGCCTTCGCTCGGGGATCCGCCTCCACATCCCGTCAGCCCGTCCTCACCGGGGTTCGAATCCCCGTGAGCTCCACTCGGTCGATCCACGAAGAAGCCTCGAGCGAGGCGTCCGGAATGAAACACCCACTCGATGGGGACAACCACTCAGGGACGCCGGGGAGGCGAAGGGGAAAGACCTGTCGACTGACACCGGATTTTTCCTCTGGTCCTCTCTTTCATGAAAATGGCCCGTTCCGTTCGATTCGAGGTTCCCGCAAACGTGGCAGGCATCCTCTAGCCGGACGAGTCGGAGCCGAGAGAACTGAGTATCAGGCCAGAGCGCAAATTGCCGGAAGCGACAAGGTCCTCCATGAAGATACACCGCCGAGCTCTGGCGCACCAGTTCCAAGGGTGGTAACATCCGCCCATGGTCGGTTCCCCTGATGAATCCCTTGGCATCCTGGTCGTCGACGATTCGGCAACGTATCGGATGATCTTGTCGCGCGCGCTGAAATCCTGGCCACAGGCGGTCGTGGTGGGTACCGCGGCCGATGGTGCCGCCGCCTTGAAGGCGATCGAGGAAAAGGGACCGGATCTCGTTCTGCTCGATGTTTCGATGCCGGTTCTCGATGGGATCGAAACCCTCAAACGTCTGAAAGCGGGCGGGTCGCAGGTCGATGTGGTGATGTGCTCGGGCTTGGACGGTTCGCAAACGGGGCTCACCATGCAGGCCCTGGGCCTGGGGGCCCTCGATTTCGTTCCCAAGCCGCAGTCCGACAATCCGGCCGAAAGTTTCGCTTCGTTGGGAGCCTCCCTCCAGCCGTTGTTGGAACTGGCGCTGCAACGGAAACGGCAGCGGAAACGCCTGGGTACCGTGGCGAAGGAACCGTCGAAGTCGTCCCTTTCGACTCCTTCGGCTTCCGTGCCACCGGAAGTCCTCCTTCGTCCACCGGTACGCCACGAGACCTCGGGAAAACCGAACATCGCCCCGGCTCCCGCGACGAAGGTGGTTCCAGGGAAAACGCTCGGCGTTCCCCGGAAGCTTCCTGCGAATCTCGAGGCGATCCTCATCGGTGTTTCCACGGGAGGACCGAACGCGTTGCAGGCGCTGGTCCCCAAACTACCCCGCGATCCCGGGTGCCCCATCCTCTGTGTCCAGCACATGCCCCCGTTGTTCACGGCCTCCCTGGCCGAACGACTCGATCGCTCTTCGGCCCTGACCGTTTCTGAAGGTGCCGAAGGCACCGTGTGCGAATCCGGGTTCCTGTACATCGCTCCAGGGGGACGGCACATGGTCGTGGAACGGGGAACCGACTCCAAGGTGAGGTTGCGCCTGAATGACGGGGCTCCGGTCCATTCCTGCCGACCCGCGGTCGACGTCCTCTTCAAATCGGCCCTCGACGTCTGGGGGGGGCGGGTTCTGACCGTGATCCTGACCGGCATGGGTGCCGACGGGGCCTCGGGGGTGGCGGCGCTGCGCTCCAAGGGGGCCTGGAGCATCGCCCAGGACGAAGCGACCTCCGTGGTCTGGGGCATGCCCGGGGCCGTGGTGCAACAAGGACTCGCCGACGAGATTCTCCCCATCGACCAGATCGGCGAGAGGATCACCGAAATCCTGCGCAAGGTGGGGCGTCGATGAAGCTGGTCGGCGGGGAGTTCGAATTGATGAAGAGCTTCGTCCAGAAGCACTGCGGAATCCATCTCGATTCGGGCAAGGAGTACCTCATCGAGACGAGACTCTCCGATCTCGTCGCGGAAAGCGGATGCACGTCCTTCCGCGATTTCCACCAGCTGGCCCTGTCGGACCGCAGCGGAAGACTCCGCGATCGCATCGTGGACGCCATGACGACCAACGAGACCTACTTCTTCCGCGACGACAACCTCTGGACCTACCTCAAGGAGATCGCCGTCCCGCAGCTCCTGGAGCGCGTTTCCCGCAACGGATCCGCCCGGATCTGGTCGGCGGCCGCCTCCACGGGCCAGGAAGCTTATTCCCTGGCGATGCTCATCGACGAACTCGCCCGGGCCAAGGGGGCGCCGCAGCTGGCCAAGGCCGTCGAAATCGTGGGGACCGACATCTCCTCGGCGGCACTGTTCCTGGCCATCTCCGGTCGCTACGACAGTCTGGCGATTCGTCGCGGACTTTCCGACGAAAGGCGGCGCAGGTACTTCACCCAGGAGGGCAACGTCTGGGTGCTCTCTGAGGAGATCCGCGCCCGCGCCAAATTCCGGAAGTTCAATCTCCTCGACAGCCTTTCGTCGTTGGGAACTTTCGATCTGGTCCTGTGCAGGTACGTCGCCATCTACTTCCAGGAGGAGGTGAAGCGGGACCTGTTCACGAGGGTCGCCGCGGTGCTTCGGCCCGGTTCGCCGCTCCTGTTGGGAGCCACGGAAAGCTTGCGGGGGCTCACCGACGCCTACGATTCCGGAGTCCATGGCAATTGCACGGTCTACACGCGACGGACGGCGGGAGGAAGGCCATGAAGATCCTCGTGGTCGACGATTCCCGCTCGTTGCGGCATTCCCTCCATCTGATCCTGGAGGTCATCTCCGCGGTCATCCTGGACGCGGGCGACGGACTGGAAGCCCTCGAAGTGCTGGAGCGGGAAGGACCCGTCGATCTGGTCCTGCTCGACATCGAGATGCCCCGGATGGACGGGATCACCTTCCTCGAAGTGGTGAAGAAGGATCCCCGCTGGGCATCCATCCCGGTCATCGTCCTGTCGGGGGTGGGGCAGCGCGAATCGATCATCAAGGCCGTCCAGGAAGGGGCCAAACAGTACCTGACCAAGCCGTTCACGAGTTCCGAATTGCTTTCGCGCATCGTGCAGGCGCTCGAGATCGAAGGAGGGCGGATCCCATGAACAGGGATGGAATTCTCGCGGCGCTGCGGGGGGAGATCAACCTTCCCCCCCTTCCCGAGGTCCTGGCGCGCCTCGACGCCTGCCTGGCCGATCCCGAGGTCGACGTGCGCGAGGTGGCGAAGGTGATCATGACGGATTCCGTCTTGTCGGGCCAGATGATCCGGATGGCCAACAGCGTCTACTACCGGCGCAACGGCTCCGAGGTCGCTTCGGTGTCCTCCGCGTTGCAGCGTCTCGGGTTGAGGATGGCCCGCGGCCTCGTGTACGCCCTGTCCCTGCCGGGACTTTTCGGGGGTCGGTCGATTCCCTTCCAGAAGCCGCTGTGGCGGCATTCTCTTTCGGTGGCGGCGTTCTCCTCGAGCCTTTGGGATCTGGTGGGAGGGGCATCCAACGAGCGGGAGGTCCCCTATTTCTGCGGCCTCGTGCACGACGTGGGCGCTCTGGTCATGGGGACCATCGATCCCGGGTACGCGGACTTCCTGCGCCAGGCTGCATCGGGGCGCGAGACCGGGAGCTGGGACGAGCGGGACCTCGGCGGATGGGAGATGGATCGCTACGGAATCCACCACGCCGAAGTCGGCGGCATCTTCCTCGCCGAGCGCTGGAAGGTGCCGGGGATCGTTGCCCGGGTGGTGGCCTCCCACCACGATCCCGATTGGCTTTCCTCCGCGGACGACGAGACGACACGTCGTCTGGTGGCTATCCTTCAAGTTGCCGATGGGGTCTGCTCGCACTCGGGATTCGGGTGGGACGGGCTTCCGGCGAGCGGACGTGCCTTCAACGAGGGGGCATGGGAATTCCTCGGGCTCGAACTATCCGCCGTGGACGCCATCATGGCGCACATGGCTTCGAGCGTCGTGCACGCCGAACTGCTTTTGTCTTGAGGAGGTTTTCGATGGATCCGAACATTCCCGTGGTGGATCGCGACGGTGCCATGGAGCGATTGGATGGGGACGAGGAGCTTTGGGGCGAAATCCGCTCCATCTGGATCGAGGACTCGCCCCAGATGCTGTCGGCGGTGCTGGTCGCGTCCTCCGGGAGGTCCTCCGATGGACTGCGCCGCGCCGCCCACGCCTTGAAAGGGGCTTCCTCCAACGTCGGAGCCACCCGTGTCGCGGAAGCCGCGCGTCTCCTCGAGGCCGCCGCCCCCTCCGAGGCTTGGGAGACGCTCGACCTCCAGGTCGAATCGCTGCGTCGCGAAGTCGATGCGGCCAAGTCCGCTCTCATGGCCCTGGAAGCGGCGTGAATCTCGGGGTGGCCCATTCTGGTGGTCGCCCCCACGTCCTGGTGGTCGACGATGAACGCGCCAACCTCGCCTTGCTGGCGCTCACCTTGCGCAACGAGGGGTACGAGGTGTCCACCAGCCCTTCCGGGGGCGACGCCTTGGAGCGGGCCCGCGGCCAGTCGCCCGACCTGATCCTCCTCGATGTCCTGATGCCCGGAATGGACGGCTACCAGGTGATCGCCGCCCTGAAGGAAGATCCCTCCACCTCGAGGATCCCGGTCATATTCCTGTCCGGAATGGAAGATCTCTCCGCAAAGTTGAGGGGGTTTTCCCTGGGGGCGGTCGACTACGTGACCAAGCCCTTCCATGTGGAGGAACTGCGGGCCCGGGTGAGGATCCACCTCCAGCTCGAACACGGGCGGAAGGTCCTGGTCGAGGAACAGGCCCGTCGACTCGAGCAATTGGCCGTGGCCCAAAGGATGTTGATGGTGCGGCCGGAGGAACTGCCCCAGGCGAGGTTCGGGGTCTCCCATGTGATGCGCGAGGAAGCCGGGGGAGACTTCTACGATGTCCTCGAGCCCGGACCGGGATGGCACGGGTACCTCATCGGCGACGCTTCCGGGCACGATCTGGGAACCAGTCTCGTCGCGGCGGGGGCGCAAGTGCTGATGCGGCAGAATGCCGGGCCGCTGTGGTCGCCCACGCAAACCTTCGCATTGGTCAACGATGCCCTGGTTTCGTGGGTGCCTTCGGGGAAGTTCCTCACGGCGGTGTTCGCGAGCCTGAATCGGTTGACCGGAGTCCTGCAGGTGGTTTCCGCGGCACATCCCCCGGCCCTCATCCTCGACTCCTCCGGGACCGCGAGGTTCCTCGAGCTGCCGGGAGACGTGCTGGGGGTTTTCCACGGGGCCCGATTCGGGGCGACGGAGGAAGTCCTGCGCCCCGGGGACAAGGTCGTGCTCTACACGGACGGCCTGGTGGAGCGTCCCGACGGGGGCGTGGTCTGGAGCAGTGGCCTGGAGCGTCTCAGGGAGTGCGCGCTCGACCATCGGACGGAGTCGATCTCGGACCTTCCCGCGCGTCTACATGCGGATCTGGCGGAGGCGAATCCCTCCGACGACGTGGCCGTCCTGGCGTTCGAGTATTGAAACCTCGCCGAAGGCGGCGCGGACATGGTGATTTGTGTTGCAACCGGCGGTCCGGAAGGGGAAACTTGGACCGTCGGCACATCCTTGCCGAAGGAGGGTGGATCATGGTTCGCGTCACGGTCGAAAACGGGGTATCACGGATCCTTCCGCAAGGGACCCTAGACCTGAATGCCATCACGGAGATTCAGCTCGCCCTGGAGGATGCGGCCAAGGAACGCGAGATCATCGTGGATCTCAAGGGGATCCAGATGCTTTCCTCCTCGGCGATCGGAGCCTTGATCGCAGGCCACAACGCCTTGCGGGCGCATGGCCGAAAACTCAAGATCGAGGGCGCTTCCGATGGCATCCGCCATCTTTTGAGGCTCATGGGGCTGGACCGCCACTTCGACATCGCCTGACCGGAGGATCGCGCCCCATGGCCGTATCGGAAAACGACGAGACCCTGCAATTGTTCCTGGAGGAGGCTCGGGAACACCTGCAGGACATCGAGACCGATCTTCTCGAGATCGAACGGAACGCCGATTCTCCGGGAGGGGAACTGGTCAACAAGGTGTTCCGCGGAATCCACTCCATCAAGGGGGCCGCCGGATTCTTCGGCTTGACCCGCATGAAGGACCTCGCGCACGGCATGGAGAACCTGCTCAACCGGATGCGGAATGCGGAAGTCCGAGCCGAACGCGCCGTCGTCGAGGCGCTCCTGAGGGCGGCGGATCTCCTGAACTCCATGGTGGAGGCCCCGGAGGCATCCGAACAGATCGAGATCGCCTCCGCATTGTCCATGCTCAAGTCGGTCGCTCCCGAGTCCGCCGCCGCCGCGGATCGGCCCAAGGTGAAGCTCATGGACAAGGCCAGCCGACCCGTGTTCGATCTATCCCCCTCGGATCTGGAGTCGGCTTGCAAGGGAGGCAAATCCCTCTATCTGCTGACCTTCGACCTGGTGCAGGATGTCGAAGCCCGCGGGAAATCCCCCCTGGATCTGTTGCGGGATCTCGAGAAGACGGGATTGATCGTCGAATCCACCGTCCGGGTGGATCGCGACGGGCTCATCGAAGGCTCGCCCCAGCTCCTTCCCTTCCAGATCCTCTACGCGACCGTCCTCGACGAAGACATGACCGTCCTGCTCACCGGACTGTCCCCGGAGAACATCCGGAAGGTCGATCCCGCCACCTTCGATTCCGGGAAGTCCGCCCCGGGGTCCGGCAGACCCGCCGCGACGAAGGGAAAGCGCGCCAGGAAGAAGAGCGCGGAACCGCTCCGGGAGCCGCTCCCCGAGCCGCCGATGGAAACCGCCCCAAGGGAGACTACGATGACGGAATCCGTCGCCATTCCGGATGCGCCCCTTTCCGAGTCCAGATCCGCCGGGATCCTCCCGGGAGGTGCCGCGGCCGCCAACACCCTGCGGGTCAACGTCAAGGTCCTGGACCGGCTGATGACTCTCGCCGGCGAACTCGTGCTGGCCCGCAACCAGCTGGTCCAGAAGGTCTCCGCCAAGAACCATTCCGAGATCCAGACGTCCAGCCAGGGATTGTCCATGATCATCAGCGAGCTCCAGGAAGCCGTGATGAGCACCCGCATGCAGCCGCTCTCGATCGTGTTCGGCAAGTACCACCGCGTCGTGCGGGACATGGCCGGGGCTCTGGGGAAGGACATCCGACTGGAGGTCGACGGGGAGGATGTCGAGCTCGACAAGACCGTGATCGAGTCCATCGGAGACCCTCTCACGCACCTGGTGCGCAACGCCGTCGACCATGGCGTGGAAGCGAACTCGCGCAAGCGGGTCGAGGCGGGCAAGCCCGCGACGGCGACCATCCGTCTGAACGCCTTCCACGAAGCCGGCAAGGTGGTCGTCGAGGTGTCCGACGACGGACGGGGCATCGACACCGACCTCGTGAAGGCCAAGGCCCTCGAGCGGCGCCTGGTCGAGCCCGCGGCACTCGACCGCATGTCGGAGAAGGAGATCATCGACCTCATCTTCCTGCCCGGGTTCTCCACGGCTTCCCAGGTGACCGACATCTCCGGTCGAGGTGTCGGGATGGACGTCGTGAAGACGAATTTCACCAGGCTGGGCGGGGTCATCGAAATCGAGTCCCGGCGTGGCGAGGGATCCGTGTTCCGCGTGAAGCTCCCCCTGACGCTGGCCATCATCCCCAGTCTGCTCGTTTCCGTGGAGGACGAGACCTTCGCCATCCCGCAGGTCAATCTGGTGGAGCTGGTGAGGATCCCCGCCCGTGACGTGCGCAACCGCATCGAACGGATCGGGGACGCTCTCGTGATGCGCTTGCGAGGACGTCTGCTCCCTCTCATCCGTCTATCGGACGCCCTGGGGATGGGGCCTCATCGCTTCCAGCATCCCGAGACGGGGGAATGGATGATCGACAAGCGGGAGCGGTTGGAGGACCGACGCGGTCCCGTGGATCGGGAGACCCGGCAGGAAAGCGCCCGGCGCACCCATTCCGACCGGAGATTCCACTCCGCCAGCGCCATCAACGTCGCGGTCCTGTCGGCCGGGGCCTTCCAGTACGGCCTGATCGTGGATCGCCTGCACGAGTCCGAGGAGATCGTGGTGAAACCCCTGGGAAGGCACCTGGCGGGGACCACCTGCTACGCGGGAGCGACCATCCTCGGAGACGGCAGGGTGTCCCTCATCCTGGACGTCATGGGACTGAGTCGGCAGTTGAGTCTGCGGGACGTGGGATCGGGCGAGAAGACCCGGGAGGAGGAACGCAATTCCTCGCGCGGCAGGGATACCCAGTCCCTGCTGCTGTTCGAAGTGGCCGAAGGGGAGCGCTTCGCCGTCCCCCTCGCCCTGGTGAGCCGTCTGGAGGTGGTTCCACGCAACGCCGTCGAACGTCCGGGGGGACGCCGCGCCATGCAGTACCGGGGCGGGAGCCTCCCCCTGCTCGACCTGGCCGACGTGGCCAAGGTCGGTCCCGTCGCCGATGTCGAATCCTGGTACGTGGTCGTGTTCGCCGTGGCGGGGCGCGAGGTGGGCCTGCTCGCCAGCCAGATCGTCGACATCGCCGAGGTTTCCGACGAAGTCGACGAACAGACCTTCCGTCAGGATGGCATCCTCGGATCGGCGATCGTGGGCGGGTCCACGACCCTCCTCGTGGACCTCTGGGGAGTCGTCCGATCCTGCCTACCCGGATGGATCCCCGACCGACCCGCGGCCGGGGGCGGGGGAGAGAGGCCTCCCATCCTGGTGGTCGACGACTCGCCCTTCTACAGGGGACAGATCAGCACCTTCCTCACCGAGGTCGGGTACGAGGTCGTGCAAGCCGAGGACGGCTCCAAGGGGCTGGAAGCGCTGGAGGCCAGGAAGGACATCGGACTGGTCCTCACCGACATCGAGATGCCGGTCATGGACGGATTGGAATTCGTCCGGCGCATCCGCGCCTCCGAGCGCCTGCGCGGTCTTCCCGTGGTGGCCGTCACCTCCCTTTCCGGGGAGGACGCCCAATTGCGGGGACGGCTGGCGGGAGTGGACCAGTACATGGTGAAATTGGATCGGGAAAAGATCGTTTCCGCCGTGGAAACCTTCGTCGCCCACGGGAGAACCTGAAATGGCCGCGTCGACCCTCCAGTCCACGGGAACGAGCGAAATCGAACTCACCGTCTTCACGGTGGGGGACCTGGTGTGCGCCATGGAGAACCTCCGCGTGCGGGAGATCTCGGCCATGCGTCCCCTCACCAAGGTCCACCACGCTCCGGCGGCCGTCCGGGGGGTGGTGAACCTGCGCGGACAGATCATGACCGTCATCGACCTCGGGGAGAGGTTCGGCACCGGGGAGGTCCCCATCGATCGGCGCACCAGGATCCTCGTGGTACCCTGGGGGGAGGAGGATGTCGGACTCGTCGTCGACAGCGTGGAGGACGTGATGGCCGCCCGAGTCTCGGAAATCGAGCCCACCCCGTCGAACATCTCCGGCGTTTCGGGCAAGTTCTTCCGGGGGATCCTCAAGTCGGAGAACGATCTCGTCGCCATCGTGGATGTCGACGCGTTGCTGGATTTCGAGGGCTGAAGACTCACCGGAGGGCCCCCCCAGGCCCGTCTTCGAACCTACTCGCTGCGGGCGAGGACGCCGCCGCCCAGGACGCGGTCTCCGGCGTAGAGGACCATGCTCTGCCCGGGGGCGGGGGCCGTCGCCGGTTGTTCCAGCACGACGGTGGCGCCGTTCCTCCGGCGATATAGCCGGCAGGGGAGCGAGGTGGAACGGTACCGGAGCTTGATCCGGATGTCCTCCGGGAGGGGCTCGTCCTCGGCCAGGAGCCAGTTCTCCTGTTCCAGGTGCAGGGTGCGGACCAGGAGGTCGTCGACGTCCCCCAGGCGCAGGGTGTTGGTCTCGACCTCGAGCGCGGCCACGTAGAGGGGCCGGTTGGAGGCCACGCCGATGCCCCGGCGCTGCCCCAGGGTGTAGCAGGCCAGACCTTCGTGCGACCCCATCACCATCCCGTCGGGGCCGACGATCGGTCCCGGGCGCAGCAGGGTCGCGTCGGGCGCGCGTCGACGGACGAGTTCGCGGTAGTCCCCTCCCGGAACGAAGCAGATGTCCTGGCTTTCGGATTTGGCCGCGGTCGGCAGGCCCGCCTCCCGGGCGAGATCGCGGGTCTCCGACTTCTCGAGTTCCCCGAGGGGGAAACGGGTCCTGGCCAGGAGGTCGCGGGGGATCCCCCAGAGGAAGTAGGACTGGTCCTTGGCGGGATCCTTGCCGGCGCGCAGTTCGGGGCCGAAGGGTCCCGGCACGACCCGGGCGTAGTGTCCGGTCGACAGGAAACGACATCCCAGGGATCTCGCGTGGGACCAGAGCGAATCCCACTTGAGATACGTGTTGCAGCGGACGCAGGGGTTGGGGGTGCGCCCGGCGAGGTATTCGGAGACGAACACGTCCACGACGTCCCGGCGGAATTCGTCGCGCAGGTCGAGGGTGTAGTGGGCCGCCCCCAGGGCGTCGCAGACGCGACGCGCGTCGAGGGCGTGGTCGGCGGTGCAGCAGGCCTTGTCGGGGGCGTCTCCGTCGCATTCGGAGTCCCACAGCTTCATGGTCAGTCCGACGATCCGGGCTCCTTCCCGCAATCGCAGGAGCGCGGCGACGGAACTGTCGACGCCGCCGGACATCGCGACCGCCTCCAGCGATGGACGATCTTCGCTCACCGGGGCGTGGTCTCCCCGGACCGCGATCGGCCCGGCCGGGCGGGAATGCTCATCCCAGGATCTTGCGCAGTTCGTCCTGCACCGCCGCGTAGGTCGGCGCGACCCGCAGGACGCGGTTGGCCAGGCGGGAATCGACGCCTTCCAGGGTGGACTGGTGGTAGCCGGTCTTGAATTCCGAGAACTTCAATCCGTGCGCGGTGGACACCACCACGACCTTCTCCCCCCGGGAGATCACGCCCTTCTCGACGAGTTGCTCGAGCGCACCGAGGGCCACCCCCGTGTGGGGGCAGTTGTAGAAGCCTTCGAGGTCGCCTCGGGCCGCGGCGTCGGCGAGACGGTCCTCGCTCACCGATTCCGCCACGCCCTGGTAGCGTTTCAGGGCGTCGAGGGCCTTGGGGAAACTGACGGGATTGCCGATGCGGATCGCGCTGGCGAGGGTGGAACGAGCGGTCTGGGCCTCGAGCGGGGCGAGCCCCTTCTCGAAGGACTTCACCAGCGGATCGGCAGCGGCCGCCTGCGCCACCGCGATGCGGGGGCGCTTCCCGGAGAGCAGTCCGAGATCGTAGAGCATGTCCAGGCCCTTGGCGAGGGCGGAGACGTTGCCGAGGTTGCCGCCGGGGATGACGAACCAGTCGGGAACCGTCCAGCCCAGCTGTTGCACGGTCTCGATGGACACGGTCTTCTGGCCCTCGACCCGCAAGGAATTCTTGGAGTTGGCCAGGTAGATGGACTTGTCCTGCGTGAGTTCCTGCACCACCTTCATGCAGCCGTCGAAGTCGGTGTCGAGGGCCAGGACGTGGGCCCCGTTGGCCACGGGCTGGATCAGCTGGGCGAGGCTCACCTTGTCGGCGGGAAGGAAGACGATGGCGGGAATGCCCGCGGAGGCGGCATAGGCGGCCAAAGCGGCGGAGGTGTCTCCGGTGGAGGCGCAGGCCACAGCCCGAATGGGAGCGCCCGTTCGCACCAAGTGGTTCACCCAACTGACGAGGACGGTCATCCCCAGGTCCTTGAAGGATCCCGTGTGGGTGGTTCCGCACAATTTCAGGCGCAGGTCGGACAAGCCCAACCGGGCAGCGGTGCGGGGCGCGGGAAGCAAGGGATTCCAGCCTTCGGCCAGCGTCACCACGTGTTCGCGGGGAATCTGGGGAAGGACCCACTCCAGCTTGCCCCAGACTCCGGACCGCTCCACCAGATCCATGGAGCCGGCGCGTTTGTCGAACAGGTCCTTCCACTGCGCGGCACTGCGATCCTGCAGTCCATCCAAGGGATGGTGGACCTCCAGAAGGCTTCCCTCGTGGTCGTAGACCACCTCGTCGAGGGAGTGGATGGCGGCGTGGTTGTCGATGGAGCGAAAATGGGCGGTGTTCATGGGCAGGGGAAAATCTACCATCCCCACCTCGTGAATACCGTCTTCCTCAGTTGGATCCATCTTTCCCTGCTCTCCGCGGCGGCCTTGGGGCTGTACGATGTGGCCAAGAAAGCCTCGGCGCGGGACAACGCCGTTTTCGGTGCCCTCCTCGGGTGTTCCGTCTGGGGTGCCCTGGCCGCCCTCCCCTGGTTGCTGATCGCCCGAGTGCATCCGCAATGGGCGGCTCTCCACGGTTTGGCGGTGGGGGAACTGGGCCCTCGCGGGCATGTCCTGGTGCTCCTCAAGGCGATCCTGGTGACGGGCTCCTGGACCTTGACCTTTCTGGCCCTGCAACGGATCCCCTTGACCATCGCCGCCCCCATCCGAGCCACTGCGCCCCTCTACACGATGGTCGGGGCGGTCCTGATCTACGGGGAATCGCCCTCGGCCCGTCAATGGGCGGGAATCGCCTTGATCCTGGTCGGGCACGCGGCCTTTTCGCGGATCGGCCGGCGCGAAGGGTTGCGGTTTTCCACATCCCCCCATCTGTGGGCCCTGTTGGCGGGAACGATCCTGGCCTCCGCCAGCGGCTTGTGGGACAAGGCCCTGCTGCAGAAGGAGGGCTTGGACCCGGCCGCCATGCAGATCTGGTTCACCTTCGACAACGTCGCGTTGCAGGCGCTCCTGTTCCTGGTGTTCGGCCGCGGCCGGAAGGGGTATCCCTTCCAATGGCGATGGACGATGCCGGCCACGGGATTGCTTCTGCTGGCCGCCGACGCCGCGTATTTCCATGCCCTTGCCCAGCCCGAGGCGATGGTGATGGTGGTCTCGGCATTGCGGCGCAGCAACGTCCTGGTGGCGTTCTTCGTCGGAGGAATCGCCTTCCGGGAAGCGAACCGCCGCCCCAAGGCCATCGCCCTTTCGGTGCTGGTGGGTGGGCTCGCCCTGTTGCTCTGACTATTTTGGGGGACTCTCCTCCAACCGTGGATCCTCCGTGAGACGAACTATCGCTCTTCTGACCGCCGCCACCCTGTCGGGCTGCGGTCTGACCGACGGCCCGAACCGCACCGGATCGGCCTGGCTCGACAGCCTCGACCTCGGTCCCGAGGCCCTTCGCTCCGTGACCGTACCGGTGTCGGAGCTGTCCCTCGACACCATCTTCGACCCCGGAGCCCCCGACCTCCCCGGCAAGGGGGTGCTCTCCCTCGGAAGATCCGATGCCTTCGGCTCGCGGCTTTCCCTGTGGGTCACGCCTTCCGACACCACCCGCTGGACGGAGTCCTCGCAAAGGCGCGATTCCGTCTGGGTTCTCGAACTGTCGCTGGCCACCTCCTGCCCGTCGGGTGGTTCCTTGGGTGCCACCCTCTGGGATTCCACCGCCTTGGGAACGGTCAGTCCCTTCGCCTTCCTGGCAGGGGCCGATCTGGACGCACCCGCCACGGCCAATCTGGTCGGAGGCGCTTGCCGCGATGACAGCTCCACCGGCCTGGGTCGGGTGCGCATCCCCCTCGACTCCACGATGGTTCTCGAGCCTTCCCGCGGTTCGTTCGGGGTGCGCTTCGACGCTCCGGATTTTCCTGCTCGCCAGTTGGCGGGTTTCCGTTTGATCGGATCCCACCGGGACACCCTTTTGTTGGGGATCCAGGACGGGCGCACGGGTGCCGGTGCACGGGTGGTCTCCTACGGGAAAGGTTCCTTGGCCGGGATGAACCAAATCGGAACGCGCGTGCGCATTCGTTTCGACGATGCCGCCTTGCGGCGCGAACTCTCCCGGACTATCGGGGGGAAGGGTTTCTCCAGCGATTCCTTCGACAACACCTGGGCCTTGTTCTCCGCTCGTGTGGGCATGGCCACCTCCAGCTCCACTCCCGGATTGGCTCGACGCCTGCGCCTGGCGAGCTGGGTGGTACGCTCCACCGACACCACCATCGTCGCGGCCAGCGGTGCCGACCGTTCCTTCGCCACCACGCGGCCCGAGGATGGCCGGAGCATGGAAGGCGAGTTCCACGTCCGTAAAATCGCTCCGGGACTGGTCCGCATCGCCCTCACGGCCGGATCGGATTCCATCCCGCTCCTGAGCCGGACTTCCGGAAACTACCAGTACAGCTTCCTGATGTTCCAGGGGGATTCGCTGGAAGTCCCGATGTACCAGGATCCAGGTTGGACCAAGTTCCGATTCCATTACGTCGGCGACCGGATTTTCTTCGTTCGCGATATTCTCGCCGCTCCGGTGGCCGCCGACGACCAGATCGAATCGGTCGACGGCTCCAGTTGGACCTTCCGTGACGAGGCCGTCGTCCGCACCGGCTCGGGCAGGGGCGTCTTCGAAGCCCGGTCGGCCTTCGGACGGATCCTGAATGAAAAGCGCCGCAAGGTCTTCACGGACCTCTACTCCTCGGCGATCTCCTCCGACACCACCGTGGATGGGAACTTCCGGATCGATCTGCCGGGCCGTTCCACCGATTCCGTCACATTCCTGCTGCGCCGTCGCAGCCTGGGAGTCGTCCCGTGAAGTATGCTGTCTCGATCCTGACTCTGCTCGCGGGTGTGTTGCACGCGCAAAGCCCTTCGGCTCTCCTGGGCTGGGGGCGCGAGAACCCGGCCGTGGACGGTCCTTCCCGAGGCATGGGCGACGCCGGCGCGGCACTTCGCTCCGACAAGTCCTGGGATCCTCTGCTGGTCGCGAGATCGGGCTTCAACACCCTCACGGCCCTGGAAGTCCAGGTCGTGCCCTCCTTGGTGTGGATCGACGACGGGACCACCTCCAACACCATCGGCAACGTCGAGGTGCCCCGCCTTTCCGTCGGCATCCCCCTCGGGGCGTTCGGTCATCTCGGGGCCGGGTATTGGCAGCGATTCAGTCGTTCCTTCGCCTTCGAGGACTTCAACGACACGGGCTTCACCCTCACGGGCGAGGGGGGATCGTTCGAAGCGGTGGGCTCCTACGCCTTGGCGCTTCCCTTCGATGCCTTGCGCGGAACCGCCTTGGGGCTCTCCTACCATCGCGTGATGGGGCGGGACCGGGTGTTGAGCGAACACAACCGCAAGTCCCCGGACGAATTCTACGGGGTCTCCCGCCTGGACACCCTCGAAACCCGCCGCGACGGGGAGTACTGGACCGCATCGGCCTACTACACGCGCGGCCCCTACGACCTCGGTGGCTGGATGTCCATTCCCGGCGAGGTTCTTCTCACCACCCACCGCGGCGCCTCCGACCAGACCTTCGGTGCCGACGCCAAGCGCACCGTCGACGCGCCCGTCGGCTGGGGTGGCGCCGGCGCCTGGCGGTTCGCCACGCACCAGGCCGTCGTGGCTCGGGCTTCCCTGGAGTCTTGGGACGGTGCGGTCTCCGATGCCTCCGATCGATGGAGCCTGGGAGCCGGCTGGCAGTGGAACGGCGGCGGTGATCGATTCGACGACCTCTGGCAGCGCTCCTCCTTCCGTGCGGGCGCGCTCGGCGCCTTCGGCGGCCCCGGGGATCCCTCGACGGCGGCCCTGACCGCCGGGCTCGGAATGCCCATGGGCGTGCTGGGGACCATCGACCTCTCCGCCCAGGTCGGGCAGACCAATTCAGAATCCCACGGGGAAGAAGTCAGCGATACGTTCGTTCGGTTGTATGTTTCGCTCACGGGTGCGAATCGATGGGGACAGTCCCAGAGGAAGCGCCGGTAGCAAACATTCGAGAGGAGCGTCGCATGGCAACCCCCGCCAAGAAATCCTCCGCCAAGTCGAAGACCAAGACCGCGGACGTCTCCAAGAAGACAGGCACCAAGATGACCAAGGCATCCCCCGGCGCGGAACCATCCCGGCGCGTCGTCGCGGGTTCCGCCCGCGTCGAGGCCCGGAAGTCCTCCGCCTCCGAAGCCAAGCCCGTCGCCAAGGCCTCCAAGCCGGTCCGGCCCGCGAAGGTCGCGGCCCCGTCGGTACCGGCCCGGACCGTGACCCGGAAGCGGACGCCGCGTCCCGCCTCCGCACCCTCCGGACGGAAATCGTCCCTGCTCGAAGGCGAGCTTCCCCAGGGATACGGGCTCGATCGCCTGGTCGCCATCCCCAAGGATCCGGAGTGGACCCACCTGTACTGGGAGATCTCCGACGCCACCCGCAACTCCTTGTCCGAAGCCTCCTCTGACGGATTCCGTCTGAGGGGATTCGATACCACGGGCCTGCTCTTCGACGGTCGCAACGCCCCCGTGGCCCTCGACATCGAGGTCGCACCCTACGCGCGCTCCTGGTACGCGCGCCTTCCCTACCAAGGGCGCGTGTACACCTTCGAATACGGCTTCGTCTCCCACCAGGGGGATTGGCGTACCATCGCCCGATCCCAGCCCGTCGGGTTCGAACCCGGAATGCTCGGTTTCCGTCCCGATTCCGAGGAGTGGGTCTCCATCGCCTCCGAGGAACTGTTCCGCGCCTCCGCCGGTCTGGCCGATGGCGAGGGCATCGCCGATCTCATCCAGAAACTGCGCAGCCGCAGCGAGAATTCCGCGGCCATGGGCGGAGCCGCCTGGCTGACCTCGTGGGGATCGGGGATGGGACGTCTCGAGCTCGCGCCGTCGTCGTGGGCTCCGTCTTCCTTCGAGACCCAGGCCCTGTTCACCGGGTCCTCCTGGGCGGGTTCGAGCGTCGGCTCCCACGTCTCGTGGTCGGGCTTGTCCGAAGCCCGACCCAACCAGGGACCGGGCGGAGGCAAGAGCAAGGATTTCTGGCTGTGGGTCGAAACCGAACTGACCCTCTACGGAGCCACCGAGCCCGACGCCCAGGTGACCCTCATGGGGCGTCCGATCACCCTCAATCCCGATGGCACCTTCCGCGTGCAGTTCCCCTTCCCGCATGGGACGGAGCTCCACATGGATGTCCGAGCCGTGGATCGGGACGGCGACCAGGTGCGCGAAGCCAAGCCGGCGGCGCGACGCTGGACCGAGGACTGACGTGGCCACAGGCTATCTGGGGCTCTTTCTCCATGCCCATCTTCCCTTCGTGCGTCATCCGGAGAACCGGAGGCACCTGGAGGAAGATTGGCTGTTCGAGGCCATCACCGAGACCTACATCCCCCTTCTCGACGTCTTCAACCGTCTGGACGGGGAGGGGGTGCCCTTCCGGCTGGCCATGTCGATCACTCCGCCTCTGGCGGAGATGCTGGCCGATCCGTTGCTGCGCGCCCGGTATGTCGAACATCTCGACCATCTGATCGAATTGTCCCGCAAGGAATTGACGCGAACGCAGTTCGTGCCCCAATTCCACGATCTGGCGCGCATGTACCACGACAAATTCACCTGGTGCCGGCGTTTCTTCGACGAGTGGTACGGCCGCGACCTGCTCTCCGGGTTCCGGCACTACCAGGATTCCGGCAAACTGGAGATCGTGACCTGCAACGGAACCCACGGGTTCCTCCCGGCATTGCGCGAAAATCCCCAGACCGTGCGCGCCCAACTCAAGCAAGCGGTCCGTTCGCACAAACGTCATTTCGGAAAGGCCCCCAACGGCATCTGGCTGGCCGAATGCGGGTATTACGAAGGGCTGGAGGAGGAACTCGCGCGCAACGGGATCGGGTACTTCTTCACCGACACCCACGGCATCCTGTTCGGGGCCCCCCCTCCGCGGTTCGGGGTGTACGCCCCCGTGATCACCCACGCCGGACCCGCCTGCTTCGCTCGCGACCCCGAAACCAGCCGTGCCGTGTGGTCCGCCGAGACCGGCTACCCTGGCGATCCGGATTACCGGGAATTCTACCGCGATATCGGACACGATCTCGACGAGGAATACCTGCGCGACATCCAGCACATTCCCGGTCTGCGCACCAACACGGGCATCAAGTACTACCGGATCACCGGCAAGGGCAAGCCGCAACAGCCCTACAATCCGCGGGCAGCCTTCCACAAGGCCAGCATCCACGCCGGGGAATTCGTCGAAAACCGTCGACGCCAGGTCGAATGGTTGGGCCGGTTCATGGACCGTCCCCCCATGATCGTCGCCCCCTACGACGCCGAATTGTTCGGGCACTGGTGGTACGAAGGCCCGGAATTCCTGTATTTCGTCTTCAAGAAGCTCCACTTCGACCAGAGCGACATCGAGCCGCTGCGCCCCAGCGACTACCTGGAACGCCATCCGGTCAACCAGAAGCAGCAACCCGCCTTCAGCACCTGGGGACACCTCGGGTACGGCGATGTCTGGGTGAATCCGTCCAACGACTGGATCTACCCCCATCTCCACGCGGCGGCGGATCAGATGAGGGATCTGGTGCATCGCTACCCGGACGCCTGGGGCGATTACAAGCGGGCGCTCAACCAGATGGCTCGGGAATTGTTCCTGGCCCAGAGCTCCGACTGGGCGTTCATCATGCGCACGGGAACTTCGGTCGAATACGCCGTGCAGCGGACCAAGGAACACCTGGTCGCCTTCCAGCATCTCCATTCCATCCTCAGCGCAGGGGGAACCGTTCCCATGGAGGAGCTCG
This sequence comes from Fibrobacteria bacterium, assembly GCA_020633825.1. Taxonomy (GTDB): domain Bacteria; phylum Fibrobacterota; class Fibrobacteria; order UBA5070; family UBA5070; genus UBA5070. Next base: position 602,920 of record JACKCV010000002.1, read on the forward strand.
AAGCCTTGGAAGCGCGAAACTCGGTGTTTCCCGATGTCGACTACAAGGACTTCGCCTGATGGTTCCCAGGAAGGATCTTCCGTGAATCCCCTCGATTCCGCCGACGAAACCTTTCCCGATCTTCCGATCTTCGGGCAGGAGGAACGCGAGGGAACCAAGATCGGACCTTGGGTGCGCCTGGATCAGACCGTTCCCTACCGGAATTCTTGGATCCAGGTGGAACACCATGAAGTCCGCGATCCCTCGGGATCCCAAGGCATCTACGGGGTGGTGCGGTTCAAGCATCGCGCTCTGGGCTGCATCCCGCTGCACGAAGATGGCACGGTGACCCTGGTGGGACAACATCGCTATCCCCTCGACCGCTATTTCTGGGAGATCCCGGAAGGAGGGGGGCGAGCTGGCCACGACCCGCTGGAGGAGATGAAGCGGGAGCTGCTGGAAGAGACGGGCCTGGTGGCATCCACCTGGCTTCCGCTCGGAGAGGTGCATCTCTCGAATTCCGTCACCGACGAGATGGGGATGCTCTGGCTGGCCAAGGATCTCGTCCAGGGTACGGCCAGTCCCGAACCCGTGGAGAAGCTCCAGCTGCAACGGATTCCCTTCCGCGAGGCGGTGGAGCAGGCTGCGGATGGGCGGATCACCGACGCTCTGAGCGTGGTGGCTCTGCTGCGGGCGGCGCGTCTGGTGGATTGATCGCGCCTCGGCGCGGGACCCCGCAACGGGTTCCCGGCGAACACCTCGCCAGGCGGACCGGCTGGAGGGAAATCAGATCCGCGTGAGTTCCGGGAGCTGCTCCTGCCGGAATACGACCGGGATCAGCAACTCGAGATCGGTCATGGCGAGAAGATCGCTCATTTCCTCGGAGGGGGAGAGGAGAATCAGTTCGCCGCCACGGCGTTGCAATTTCTGATGGTGTGCCAGGAGGATTCCCAAGACGGCGGAATCGAGCATCTCGACGCCGCTCATTTCCAGGACGACCTGCCGGGTTTCCGGAGCCTCCACGGCTTTTTGAAGCATCTGCTTCAACTCCCCGGTGGAGCGAAGATTGGCTACCCCCGTCAGGGCGATTGTGGTCCTTGCCCCTTCATCGGTGCGGACGAGTTCGAGCATGATGGTGTCTCCGGTAACCTTTACAACCCGAAAGGTATCATCTGCGGGCCGATGGCGCACCTCGTTCGGGGATCGATCTCAGGTTCCGCACCTGCGCCCGGGATTGCTCGACGGGAGGGGCTATTTTTCCCGGCTTCGGAGTCATTCACCTCCCAAGGAGCCCAAATGTCCCTTTTTCCCTTGGTTCTGATCGGATGCGGCAACATGGGGGCCGCCCTGGTGCGCGGATTGCGTCGGATCCATCCCGAAGGGGAGATCCGTCTGGTCGACCCCGATCAGAGCAAGACGAGTCTCCTCGAATCCGAAGGTGTGGGGCGTCCCGCATCGCTGGAGGAGGCCCTGGAGGGGGCTGCCGTGGTGGTGTTGGCCATCAAACCCCAACTCCTCTCGACGGTGGGGGCCTCCCTCCACGGAAAAATGGGAGAGCAGACCCTGGTGGTCAGCATCATGGCCGGAGTCGATCGGAAACGCCTCCGAGACGCCTTGGGAAGCCCGCGGGTCGCCCGTACCATGCCCAATCTTCCCCTGATGGTCGGGGCGGGCGCCACAGCCATCGCCACCGATGGTCTGAGTGCCTCGGAGTTGGGGCTTTGCCGCACTCTGATGGCCACGGTGGGCTCGGTGGTGGAGGTCCTGGAGTCCCAGATCGACGCCGTCACGGGGCTCTCCGGGTCGGGGCCTGCCTATGTACTGCGTTTCCTGCAGGCCCTGGAAGATGGGGGAGTGCTGGCCGGGCTGGCCAGGCCCGTTTCGCGGGAATTGGCCATGGCCACCATCGAAGGAACCCTCTCGATGGTGCGGCAGACGGGACTGGAGCCCGAGGTTCTCCGCGGGCAGGTGACCTCTCCGGGGGGGACCACCATCCACGGGCTCAAAGCACTCGAAGACCGGGCGTTCCCCGCCGCGGTCATGGAGGCGGTGGCCGCCGCGACGCGTCGGTCCAAGGAGTTGGGGGCCTAGTCTCGGCCGGGGTGGGGTGGTCGGACTGGACTCCGAATGTGTCCACATTGTTCCGTCGACCCCTGCCAAATGCCCTGCGGCACCCTGCAATGCACAATATCTTTGGCGTGACTGTATTCACACCTCGCCCGGTGACCGTGGAGAATTTTTCATGTCCCTTTCCCGTTCCTATCCGCAGCTGATGAGTGTCCTCCGGGCATGCCTCGTGGTTGCGCTCTTCCTTGGAACATTCCGCTCGGCGCACGCGACGGTCCGAACCTGCGAAACGCCCCCCACGACCGCCCTGGCACTGAATGCCTGCATCGCCACCTTGGGAACACCCGTCAACGCCAAGCTCGACGACACGTTGCTCATCCAACTGCCCAAGTCGCTGAAGATCACCGATGGACAGGTGGTCATCGATGGCAAGAAGAACGTGCACTTGATCGGGGACACCGCCTCGATGCCTTTGGAGGCCACTCTTCCCTTCATCATCTACCAGGACCGCACCCACACCAACTCCGATACCACCAAGATCGGCGACAAGAAGGTGTACTGGGAGTACAACGGGGCGCTCCTGGTCAACGAATCCCGCAACATCCTGATCCAGGGCATCGGGATCAATGGTGCCGGGACCGATTCCACGGCCACCACCAAGAAGATCTTCGCCTTCTGCGGAACCTATTCCACCGACGCCTGCGTCGACATCAAGGGCAACATGGGCGTGAATCTGCGCAATTCCTACGGCGTGGTGTTCCGTGGGGGAAGCGTGGTGAACGCCTGGTACGGCATCAGCGTGCAGGGCCGCAACCTCGGCGGGGCCTTCTCCTATCCCACCCCTCTCGATCCTCCTTCCCAGGTGCAGGCCACCTTGCCCACCTCGCGGTCGGGCCTGTATGGGCGTCACATCATCGAGAAGAGCCGTTTCCACGACAACACCTGGGGCACCCTCTTCGAATACGACTGGGATCTCGGTTCCATCGTGCGCAACAACCTCTACTACAACAACTACCTGCGCAGCTACGGGAAATTCCCGGGGTACATCTACGGCCTCAAGGAAGCCGATGCGCGGTCCAATTCCCTGGGGACTTCGCAATCCCTCAAATACAACATCGTGGGCGGGGCCTTCTTCATGAACGGCGTGGCTCTCACCCCGTACCGCATCCACAACAACACCATGGTCGGAAACGGCGTGGTGGTGGGCGCCTACTACATGGCCGGCACCCAGCATCTGTTCTACGACAACCTCATCGGGGCTCCCTACCAGTACCACAATGTCGCCGTTTCCGGAGACGGGTCCGCCACCGCAGCCCAGACCGAACGCGCTACCGAGATGCTCCAGTTCTATTCGGAGCACCAGAGATCCAACCTCATCGTTCCCCAGGACGGCATTTCCAAGCAGATCGATTCGACCATCGACATGTGGGGCGAACGCGCCGGGAACGGAAACTGGGAGAAGCCCGCCAATTTCCGGCTGTTCCGCATGAAGATGAACCGCTCCTGGAACGTGGCCACGCGCAATCCTCCGGCCCCCACGACAGGGACCAACTGGCGCTCCAACGGGGGGGGCAACTGGAACAACAACCTCCAGGACCAGGACTCCTTGTCGGTCACCTGGATCCCCCAGATGAGCAGCCGCAGCATCCGGCAACTCTCCGACAGCGGCGGTCTGGTGCAGTACATCCGCCAGAACATGTATGTCGGCACCTACCAGGACCCTGCCGACAAGGCCGCCGAAACCGGCACCTACGGCGTTCCGTACATGCCCTTGAACATCCGGGACAACATGCTCGATCCCCGGGTATTCCGCGATGTGTCCGGGTTCAACATCCGCTGGACCAACTCCATTCCCTTCCTGTCGCCGCTTCCCTACAGTCCCCTGTACATGAAGCCCAATCCCGCCTACCCCCTGGTGGCCAGCGCCATCACCGGCAAGGGGTGGCCCATCTACGACGCGGTCGCGGGGAAACCTCTCGACATCGGGGCGCGTGCCATCGCCACCAACGGATGGTCGGAGCCCGAGGTGCGGCTCACCGTCCAGGACACCCTCATCGAGATGATGCAAGGCGACACCATCGGCTTCCGCATGGACATCTCCGCCACGGGCTTCGCTTCCGAAGACATCGTCACCCTGAAGGTCGCCAAGGCCAAGTTCTACTACGACGTTCCCGTGGCCGACACAACCTTCAACGCCGGTGGTTGCCGCGTCCGAGCCGCCGACGGCTCCACCTGCTCGGCGGGCAACGACACCACGCGCATCAATTCCATCCTCAGCGCCAAGCCCTGGCCCATCGCCGACTCCGCGATCGACTACAACACCTACTGGCATCTCGACGACACCCTGACCTCCGGGAAGTTGCGGTCCACGCACTTCTTCATCGGCAAGCTCTCCCAGGGCCCGCTGCCCGATTCCGTGTACTACGCCCGCGCCGAGGTGGTCCTGGAGGCCACCTTGAAGGACGGACGTACCGTCTATTCCAACCCGGGCGTCTTCATGTACTCCCGTCCGCGTTTCCAGCTCGACGTGCGCCTGTACAATGAAAACGGCCAACCCCTGCCCGTGGACATCGACGGCTACTCCCGACAGGTGATCGCCGGCCAGAAGGTCCTGATGACCGTGACGCCGAAGTTCGATGCCACGTCGCTTCCGTCCAACGTGGCGTTCAAGGATCTGCAGATGGGGCAAACCACCCTCATGGGTGCCGATACCGCCAATCCCTCGTTGGAGCGGGACTCCACCGGCCTCGACGCCTGGCAGAAAATTCGTCCCAACCAGATCCTCCAGACCAAGCTCGGGCGTACCGAAACCACCATGGACACCCTCCGCTTCACGGAGTCCGGCCTGGTCGGGGCTCTGACGCTTCGCGCCTTGTTCGATGTCGCCGACCAACGGTTCCTCCAGGGTATCTCCCAGCGCATCCGCGTGGTTCCTTCCTCCATCTACCAGGCGACCATCGACTCCGTGTACATCGGGGATTCCCTGGTCGCCACACCGTCGCACACCTTGAAGCGCGCCTTCGACCTCCTGGCCGGGGGAGCGGGATTGCGCGATTCCCTGCTCAAGACCATGGTGGGAACCCGTCTTGATTCCAGCATGAACATCAGCCACTTCGGAGACGGCCTGACCGGCAAGATCCGGCTGGTCCTGCAGGTTCGCGACGCGTTCGGGAACCCCGTGACCGACTCCGCCGCCGCGGGCATGAAAGTGAAGCTCCAGGCGGTCGGCAATCCCACCCGCTTCCCCAACGGCCTCGGTGCCCAGGCTTCGGAAGCCTCCGCCATCCTCCTGCCCGGCGCGGTCGCCGGAGCATTGGTGGTACCCTTCGATTCGCTCGGCCGTGTGGTCATCGACGACATCGGCGTCGGCACCATGACCCGCAAGGGCGTGATCTTCCCCTTCCGCTCGGCCGTCGTGCTCGATCAGGAGGGATATCCCGAAATCGGCGCCGGGACGGCGCGTCCGGGAATCCCCGACACGACTTGGATCCAGACCGCACCACCCGCATTCTCCTTGATGTTCGTCGATCCCTCGGGGGCGGGTCAAAATCCCGTGACGGGAGTGGTGGGGCAGTTCGTGCCCGTTCGTCTGAAGGCCTACACCGCGGACAGTGGCAAGAGGGTCACCTCCACCATCGGACTCGGTGGTGATTCCGTTCTCAAGTTCTTCAGCGATCCCGCCGGGACCATGCCCATCACCTCGGTGGACATCCTCGACGATTCCCTGAGTCCCGTGGTCTGGATCCGCGCTCTCGACAGCACCTCGTCCGCGGCCTTCACCGCCATCACCGCCGCCAGCGGGGAAGTGATCAGCACGCGTGTGGCCGGGAACGTCTTCATCTTCCCGCGTCTTCGGCAGGCATCCTTCCACGACGAAAATTGCGATGGCCGGGTCGACAGCCTCGTCATGCGGTTCCTCGATCCCATCAAGTTCCGCGATGATTCCACGGGATTGCTCCGGGATTCCCTCGACCTCCTGTTCCCCGGACAGCTGCTCTCGCCCTCGGCGATGGGGCCTGCCGCCCGGCTGACCTGGATCTCCGATTCGGTGGTCGCCTTCGCCTGGGACCCCGGCACCATCGGAGCGGCAAGTGCCTCGGCCAATCGCATCGTGCTCGGAAATCCCCTGGGGCGGACCGACATGGTCCTCAACCCCGCCACCTTGGTGGACCGAGCCCCCCCCCTGCCTCTGGCGGGACGGATCGACCAGGGTTGGGACAACGGGGTCCCCGTGGACGTCGTGACCGTGACCTTCTCGGAGGGGATCGACACCACGCGCCATCCGGCGGGATCTCCGTTCCCCTTCAACGTCAAGCGAGCCGGCGCCATCACCCTGCTCGACACGATGTCCATTTCCGCGCCTGTCCAGACCGTCGGTCCCGGCGTGTACGCCTGGACCCTTCGCGGGCGCCTGACCACCTTCCAGCCCGGGGACAGTCTCATCGCTTCGGGGACCAAGATCGCCGATCCGGCCGGGAACACCACCGGGGACTTGTGCTCCAACAAGCCTTTCTCCACGGAAATCCACGCCCGTTCCATTCCCAAGGAAATCACCGTTCTCGACCGCGATGGCGACGGAAACGGCGACCTGCTTCGGGTCGTGTACCCTGATACCATCGGCGCGGTCCCCGGACCCTTCACGGTGCGCTGGGGCACTCCCGCCGAAACCCTCACCGTCACCACCGAGATGTTGATGGCCCTCGGGATCCAAGGGACGGATTCCTCCTTCGAAGTTCCCTTCGACACCTGGTTCGGCCAGAAACTGACCGTCGACGGGGATCTCGTGGTGGGGCCGCGCACCATCGGCCCGAGCGCGGATGCCTTCTTCTTCGAGGGCGCCGTGCATCTCACGGTCCGTGACGGCATCGCCCCCGTGCTCATCCACGCGCGTCTTCTCTACGATCGTCGCGGCCTGGCCGATTTCGTGGACACCCTGCGCCTGACCTTCTCGGAGCCGATCGCCGGTTGCCCGGCGGGTACGGATCCCGCCAAGTGCCTCGATCTCAAGGACGCAGCCTCCAAGGCCTTGACCTTCCCCGCCGGCGCCAAGGTGATCGATGTCGTGGGCGATGTCATGCGGGTCTCCCTTCCCGGCGACGCGACGGCGACACCCTTCGCCGAGTTGGGAGCCAACGACAGTCTGCGGGCCCTCCCTTATTCCCAGGGGGGCTTGGTCACCGACACGCTGTTGCCGGTCGGGAACCACGTGGGCGATCGTTCGCCCTGGGTTCCCGTGCGCGCCGACCGCAGACCTCCCCGCCTGGGGTGGTTCCTCGATGCCGACGGGGATGGTCGGGTGGAATCGGTGGTTCTCGAGTTCTTCCAACCCGTCACCGACTCCAGCCTGCCCGCATTCACCTTCGAGTGGGGAGATACCTCGGGAGTCTCCGCCACCGCCAGCGGGAAGAGCTGGACCAGACTCGATGCCTCCGGCCTGCGCTGGAAGGTGTCCTTGGCCTCTCCGTTCTCCTACGGGGCGACTGGCTATCCTCCCGCTTCCACCCGGAACCTGGGAACCCAGACCACCCTCACCACCTACTCGTTCCCCGTGCGGGATTCCGTTGGTGCCGTCCTGCTCCCTGGGGCTCGACTGGATCCCGCGACCGGGAACCAGCCCGCCGACACGGTTTGGGTGCGGCCCTCCGAAGCCTTGCTCGATCCAACCGGCAAGGTCCTGGTGGCCTTCAAACACGGGGCTCGGGTGATCCCCGAAGATTCCGTGAAGGTTCTTTCCCTGGCTCGCCAGGCCGATGGGCGCTGGAGGGTCGTGCTCGATCCCGCCACTCCTTGGCGTCCGGCTCCCGGGGATTCGGTGCGCTTGTCGATCAGTGGATCAGTGAAGGACACCACCCGGATCGGGTCCATGCCTCATCCCAACCACGCTTGGGTGGTCCTGGCCGGGCGCCCGCGTCCTCCCTACGATGCCGCCTACCTCGATCGCAACGGAGATGGACGCATCGACACCTGGACGGCCAAGTTCAGCGTGCCTCCCACGGTGGGGACCATTCTTCATGTCCTCGATCCCGAAGGTTCGAGCACCTACCGGGAATACGTCGTCCAACCTGGGGACTCGGCGCGGACCGAATTCTCCGTGGCGATCACCCCCTGGGCGAAGGACGTCACCTCCCTGGTACCGGGTGATCTGGGACGCTTGAATTTGCCGGGTGCCGGCCCTTCGGACACCACCTCCTTCCCCTTGCGCGACGAGGTCGAGCCCGTTCTGACCAAGGCCTGGATGGGCTACACCAGCGACACCAGCGGGGTCGACACCCTGGTGATGACCTTCTCCGAAGATGTGACCTTCGACCTCGACGACATCCGTCTGGTGTGGAAGCTGTCCAAAGGCGGGGATTCGAGCTTGGTGAAGCCGGTATCGGCGGTGTGGGACAGCGCCCAGCGCAAGCTCACCTTCCTGATGAAGCCCATCCCGTCCACCGGCAACGAGGATGATCGTCCCGAAAAGGGCGACTTCATGCGCATCCTCGACAACGGAGCGGTCCAGGACGTCTTCGGGAACACTCCCAAACCGGTGGCCAAGTGGACCCTGGTCGAAGGTTCGAGGCGCATCTTCCCCCCCGACATCGGACTGACCAACCACATGATCAATCCCGACAAGGCTCTGATCGCCGGGAGCGAAACGGGATTCGAGGTGGTGTGGCGCAAACCCATCGCCGGGAAGGCGAACTCGAGCATCTGGAGCCAGCAACCCGCCATCGGGTTCGACCGTCCCGACGGTAAGAAGCGTTCCTGGAGCGAAGGAAGTTCGGGCACCGTGTTGTTCATCAGCACGAACCTTCCCACGACCATCAACATGTACATCTACGATCTGCAGGGGACCTACGTCGCCTCCGCCCAGTACGATGTCACCCAGGAACTCCTGGATCAGCTCAACAGCACCGTCGCCGATTCCGGGGATCGACCGAGCACCATCAACATGGTCGATGTCGGGTTCGCTTGGAAGGGCCGCTCCTTCTCGGGGACCCCGGTGGCGACGGGAGTGTACGTGGTTCGCGTCGTGGCCTTCCGCGTGTCCACTCCCGAGGAGAGGGCCCTGGGCATGACCGGCGTCCAGGTGACCAACTTCCTGGAGAACATCGGTGTGAAGGGCGACAAGGAGTAACGAACAGACGGTGCGTCTCCGCCGTTCTCCCGGGAGGGGTTCGGCGGACCCGCCGGTGTTCCTCCGCCTGAATTCCTCGAACAACGATCTTGTTCAGGGAACGACGGGAAGTCCCTTCCGTTGGAGCGCCGAGCAGATCGGACAGGTCCGGGGATCGTGACCTCGCGCGGGGCAGTGCGCTCGTGCGAAGTGAATGATCTGCAGATGCAGACGATTCCAACGGTCCTTCGGGAAGAGCTCCTTGAGGTCCGATTCGGTCCGCTCGACGGTGGATCCGTCGGAGAGCCCCCAGCGCCGGGCGCACCGGTGGATGTGCGTGTCGACGGCCAGGGCGGGATGACCGAACGCTTGGCTCATCACCACCGAGGCCGTTTTGTGACCTACTCCTGGCAGTGCCTCGAGCTCTGCGAAGGTGTCGGGAACCTGGCTGTCGTGATGCTCCACCAGGAGCCGCGACAGTCCCTGGATGGCCTTGCTCTTGGCCGGAGAGAGCCCGCAGGGACGGATCACTTCGCGAATGGCCTCCACGGGAACCTTCACGAAATCCTCCGGGGTGTCTCCGAAGGTCGACCATAGCACCGGGGTCACCGTGTTCACCCGTGCGTCCGTGCATTGCGCCGAGAGCAGCACGGCGACCAACATGGTGAAGGAGCTGTGGTGGTCGAGCGGGATCGGGGGATCCGGATACTGTTCGTCCAGGATTCGCCCCACAAGGCGAGCCGCGGAGCGGCGTTGGGAGGAGATCGGCATCCCTCCAAATTGCTTCCTTTTCTGAGGTCTCTCGCGGAAGCCGCTTGCGCGGCTTTCCCCGGGAAATGAGATTCTTAGGCAATGCCCCTCGATGGCGCCAATATGCAGGGCGCGAACGTCCGTCAGGTCGTCGTGCAGGCCGATGTCGCCATCCAGGCGAACTTGGGACGACGCGACGCGCCCGGAGTGGAGTCGCATGTTCGTCCCCTGGCCCACCTTGCCGAGCGGCTCCAGGCCGAGAAGAACCAGAATGTCGGCACCGATCTGTTCGTGGAGCGGCAGGAGGACAACCAGAAATATTCCGCCGGCGACGCCCTGAACGGACACGGGAAGCAGGATGCGCGCAAGCAGCGTCGCAAGCCCAAGACGGAGGGCGAGGAGGATTCCTCCCCGGACGAGACCGATGAACAGGAGGAGGGCTCCGCCGCCTGGTCGGTCCTGGGGGATCCCCGCGAGGCGCAGACGAGGTTGCTGAAGGCGCTGGCCGACCTGGAGGCGCGGGATGCGTCCTCGGTGTTCATCGGACTGGATCGACATATTCTGTCGGGGCTCCTGCTGCCGACCGGGAAGCCCTCCGGCGCGGTCCAGGCCTACCAGAAGCAGACCATGCAGGTGCAGGCGGCGGCCGAAGCCTTCCGGGCGGCCGTCCACGGGGCGCAGCAGGCCGTCGAGGCATATTCTTCGGGGCACGACGACGCCGATCGCGAGCGGGCCCGGAAGCTGGTGTCGCTGGCGCGGCAGGGCGTGGACGCGTCCTCCAAGGTCGGCGTCGAGCTGGCCGCCTTCCTCGACGAGGCCTTGCTCGAGGTTTCCCGGCCGGAGGAATCGGGTCTGCTTCGTGCCGTGGGCCTCCTGGCCGTGGTGGAGAGTGCGATTTCCCTCTGGCGAGAGGGGCACAACGTTGGTACAGTTCTTCCATGGAGTCTACGCTGAACTGGAGTCAGAACGACGTCATCACGTTTCCGCAGGGAATCATCGGGTTCGAAGGCGCGCGCGAGTTCGTGATCTATTCGCTGCCCGAGCACGAGCCGTTCCATTGGATGGCCTGCGTGAACGGGCCTTCCCTGCAGTTCGTGCTGATCAACCCCTTGCTGGTCCGATCGGAATACGATCCCGTGATCCCTCCCATGGAACTCAAGCAGCTCGATGTCCGGGATCCCCAGGAGCTCCTTCTGTACACCATCGTCACCGTCGCCGAGGAGATGGCCGATTCCACGGCCAACCTCGCAGGCCCGCTGTTCGTGAACATCCGCACGCGGATCGGTCGACAAATTCCGGTCGACGATCCCCGCTGGGGCACCTCGGTCAGGATCCTGGGCTGATGCTCGTCCTCACCCGCAAAGTGGGCGAAGCCATCCACATCGGGGACGGGATCGTCATCACCCTGGTGGAGGTCGACGCCAAGAGCTGCCGGATCGGCATCCAGGCCCCCTCCAGCGTCCCGGTGTACCGCGCCGAGGTCTACACGCGCATCCAGGAGGAGAACCGCAAGGCCCTCCGGGCCGCGCAGCCCGACCTGGGAGCCATGGCCAAGATGTTCCGCAAGAAGGAAGACGAGAGCAAACCCGGAAGCTGAGCCGCGCCGCACCTTCCGAGGACCGACCGCTCCGCCCGGCGGGTTCTTCTCCGCGGTCGGGATGTTTGCTCCGTCCCTCCCCCTTCCGCGGTTTCCAGGGAATTGCGGAGCGAGCATTCCGGGAATTAAATTCCCGGTGGCAGGAACTCCCATTGTCCGCATTCCCTGATCCCCTTCCTCCCGAGGCACCATGTCTCACACCTTCCCCTCCGGTATCGCCGCGATCGCATCCTTGTGGATTCTCGCTGTTTCCTCCGCCGCCACGGCGGCGGATTCCATCCTCACCGTGGGGGCCCAGTCGGCCTACACGACCCTGCAGTCGGCCGTGAACGCCTGTCCCGACCAGGGAGGTTGCACGATCCTGATCCGCGATTCGGTGGTGGAGCTGGATCGCGAGGTGTGGATCGAAGGCAAGAAGGGGCTTTCCCTCCAGCCGTCCCCCGAGCTGGTGGCCCAGGGAATCCGACCCAGGATCCACGCCAAATCCGCCTTCTTCGGCGTGGCAGGCACGGCCGCCGATTCAACAGATCCGCAAAGGCCCGCGGGATGGAAGCGCTGGCCGAGCACGTTCCGAGCCGTGGCAGGCGGTGCCCTCGACACCATCAATCCCTTCTCCAGATCCGGATTCCAGTACAACGGAACGATCGTGGTCGTGCGATCGTCGGACATCCGCATCGAAGGCCTGCGCATCCAGGCCGGTGCTCCGCAGTATTTCGTGAACAAGGCGATCTGGGATGCCAAATACGATGTTCTGTTCGGCAACGTGGGGGTGAACCTCTTCCAGTCCTTGGGCGTGCGGATTCGCGACTGCGAGATCAGCGGGTTCTTCGCCGGGGTGTACATGCAAGGCCGCAACCTGGGCGGGGCGCAACCGGCTCCCGGTCCAGGCGACATCGATCTCCATGCGACGGCCCCCTATTCCCGGGTCGGGACGATGGGCGACCATCTCCTGGAAGGGAACCGGATCCACGGGAATTGGTGGGGCGTGTACGACGAGATGGAATGGGATCTCGGATCGACCTTCCGGTTCAACATCTTCGACGGGAACTTCAACCGAAGGTTCCGTCGTGCCATCGACTCCTCGACCGAAGCCACCCACATGGCCGGGGGATTCTTGTACGCCAAGGATGTGCCGGCCATCCACCGGATCGTGAACAACACCATCTGGGGGTGTCCCATGGTGGTGGGATACGGCTACTACAAGGGTGGAGTGCAACATCTGTTCGTCAACAACGTGGTCGGGGGTTTCGCCGAGATCACCGACTCCACGATGATGCCCACCATGCGGGGCCTTGATGGAAGACAGCTTCTGTCGCGCTGGTCGGAATGGCTGGAGAACAACGTCTTCGACCTCTCGGGATTGGGTGTGGTGCGTCGAGACACGACCCGCACGGGAATCAGCCGGGATGCGGAAGTCTGCGCGGCGATCGACTCCGTGGCCCCCTGCCGCATCCCCTTCGATTCCGTGGTGGAGTTCGATCGCCTGGTCCAGAAGCCCTTCCGAACCTGGGGACTCTCGCCGAGGGCTTTGGTGCAGGCCCCGGTGGGAGGGAGAACCCTCCCGGTGGAAATTCCAGGTGGAATCCACTTAGGCGATGGATGGGGAGTCGTCGACACCCTCCAAAACCTCTCCGAGAAATCCGTGGGCGCCCACCGGCAGGAAAATCTGTGGACCATGGGGCTGTCGTGGAAGAGTCGCGATCCCGGCTCGAGCGACTATTTCGTTCCCGATCTCTCGGATTCGATCACGCGGTCGGTCCTGATCGGACGCGGGAATGCGGCCAGCGCCTGGCGAAGGGCGGGGATGCCGGTGGCGGCAGATGTGGGGGCTCGGTCTCCGCAGGAGGAAGGCCGGGAGATCTGGGGCATCCACAGCCAGGAAAACGTGTTGAACGACGGATCCCGTTGCTGGAAGATCCCCCTGCGCGATCGCTCCGGACTCCTGCGGACCTCGCTTGCCGTCGATTCGGTGGAGGTGTGGTCTGTGCCCAAGAGCTCCCCGGAGCAATCGCTGACCAACATGGTGCCACGGCGCTGGAAAGCCTCGGCGACCCTCCTTCCGGGGACGGGAGCAGGTCCCGACGCCCGGGTGTGCATCGATTCCACTCCCCTTGCTGACATCCCGTTGCGCTTCCAGCTCACGGTGTCCGGGCTCGATGCGGGCGGAACCCGCACGAAGGCCGAACCCGCCTACTACCTGATGGACACTCCCCAGGCCGACTACTCGGTGGGGACGATTCGCCGGGAAGGTCCCCGAGTCCGGGGTGGGGATCTCCGGATCGAAGGGCGCCACTTGGTGGCCCCGGGACTGGGCGACGGGGCGCAGATCCTGGAAGTGCGCTCCTTGGACGGACGGGTGCGACACCGGATTGCGCTGGAATTCCACGCCGGAAAGGCCCTGCTCGATTCCCGCGCCTGGCCCGCCGGGGTGTTCCTGCTCTCGCTCGGGAACTCGGAGACCGGTCGCTGGACCGCCAAGGGTCTGGCTCCGCGCTGAAGGAACCACGATCCGCGCCTTCGCCCCCGGCGAGGGCGCGGAATGCGCCAGGGACCCGCAGGGGAAGACACCCCTCCGGGGTGGCCGAGCAAGGCGTAGCCCGGAGGGGCCCGATCGGTCCGCTCGCGGACCGAGGCGCCCGGATCTATCTTTGGAGACTCTCATGGCCGACCTTCTCGACATCCGCTCCCGTCTCGATGCCCTCCACGGTTACCTCGATCTCGATGCCAAGGCTCGAGAGCGCGAGGAATTGGAAATGCTTTCGTCCCAACCGGGATTCTGGGACAAGGCCGAAGCCGCCCAGGCCACCCTCAAGAAGATGAACATGCTCAAGGGGTGGATGGACTCCTGGACCGATCTGTCGCAGCGCCAGAAGGACATCGTGGAGCTGGCCGAGATGGCCGCCATGGAAGGCGACGAGGAACTGGTGGCCCAACTGGAGAAGGATGGCGACCAGCTGGAAGCCGATCTGCGCAAGTTCGAGCTCAAGAAGATGCTCGACGGCGAAGACGATGGTCGAGATGCCATCCTGGCCATCACTCCGGGAGCCGGCGGCACGGAGGCCCAGGACTGGGCCCTGATGCTCATGCGCCAGTACAGCCGTTGGATGGAACGCCGCGGATTCCAGTTCAGCATCATGGACCTGCAGGACGGCGACGAAGCCGGGATCAAAGGCGTCACCTTCGAGATCAAGGGCGAGTACGCCTACGGGTTCCTGCGGCCCGAAATCGGGGTGCATCGCCTGGTGCGCATCAGCCCCTTCGACGCCAACGCCCGCCGCCACACCAGTTTCGCCTCGGTGTACGCCTACCCGCTGGTCGAGGACGTGGAGATTCCGGGCCTGCGCATGGAAGACGTCCGCGTCGACACCTATCGCGCCCAAGGCGCGGGTGGCCAGCACGTCAACAAGACGGAATCCGCCGTGCGCATGACGCACATCCCCACCAACATCATCGTGGCCTGCCAGACCGAACGCTCGCAGATTCAGAATCGCGAGAACTGCTTGAAGATGCTGCGCGCCAAGCTCTACCAGCACTACCGCGAGGAAGAGGCGAAGAAGCGCGAAGACAAGATGGCCAAGAAGCTCAAGATCGAGTGGGGCTCGCAGATCCGGTCGTATGTGCTGGACGACCGCCGCGTGAAGGACCTGCGCACCGGCGTGGAGACTTCGGACACCGACCGCGTGCTGGATGGCGACATCGACGAATTCATCAACGCCTACCTGCTCATGGAAGCCGAAAAGGCTCGCTCCGCCTGATTGCCATCCGAGGGCGCATACTCCCCTCCACGACCCCTCGACGTATCCCGATACGACTTCGGGGTCGTGTCGAGTCGTCTGCATCCCTCGGATGGCAATCAGGTCCTCTCGGGATTTGGGCGCGGCGGGGGTGTGGGGCGGCGACGCTTCGCTGGCCGCCGAAGGCAAGGCGGGCGCGGCGACGCTTCGCTGGCCGCTAGCTGACGGCGGAGGGTTCGGCGGTGGTTCGCAGGCTATGAGGGGGCGGTAGGGCCGGAGTTGTGGAGGGCTCGGGAAGAGCGTGGGAGTGTTCCGATCCAGGAACATTCGGTGGCTACCGACGCTCCTGGATGGGGCACTTCCGCGCGGGGGCTGTTGGGGCCGAGTCTCGGTGGGGCGGTGGGGCGGCGACGCTGCGCTGGCCGCGTGACGGCGGTGGGGTCGGGGCGGCGACGCTGCGCTGGCCGCCAGCTGACGGCGGAGGGGGCGGTGGTGGATCGCTGGCCTTGAGGGCGCGGTTGAGTCGGAGTTGCGGAGGGCTCGGGAAGAGCGTGGGAGTGTTCCGATCCAGGAGCATTCGGTGGCTACCGACGCTCCTGGATGGGGCACTTCCGCGCGGGGGCTATTGGGGCCGAGTCTCGGCGACGCGGTGAGGCGGCGACGCTTCGCGCTGGCCGCGTGACGGCGGAGGGGTCAGGGCGGCGACGCTTCGCTGGCCGCCAGCTGACGGCGGAGGGGCGGCGGTGGATCGCTGGCCTTGAGGGCGCGGTAGGGTCGGAGTTTGGGAGGCTCAGGAAGAGCGTGGGGTGTTCCGATCCAGGAGCATTCGGTGGCTACCGACGCTCCTGCATGGGGCACTTCCGCGCGGGGGCTGTCAGGGCCGAGTCTCGGTGGGGCGGTGAGGCGGCGACGCTGCGCGCTGGCCGCGTGTAGACGGAGGGGTCGGGGCGGCGACGCTTCGCTGGCCGCCGAAGGCAAGGCGCGCGCGGCGAGGCAGGGATGCGGCGAGGGGTCAGATTTGCTCGAAGGAGAGGGGGGTGTCGAAGCCGGCGATGTGGCCTTGGGTGCCCAGGAGGAACATGAGTTTGACTTGGGCGGCGGGGAGGGTCATGGCGGGGAGGAGGCGGACTCCGGCCTCGAGGAGGCGCATGGTGGAGTCGTAAGGGGCTTGGCGGGGGACGCAGGGGCCCAGGAGGAAGGGGATTCCTTTGTCGCGGGCGCGGCGGGCGAGGTCGAGGACGGAGGCTTCACCTTCGAGGGACGGGGCCGTGGCGCTGTGGAAGGGGATCTGCAGGATGCCTTGCCAGCCTTGGTCGATGGGGATGCGGCCGGTGTCGAGCCCGGGGTGGGGGGGGAGGACCAGCAGGCGCTGGGCGAAGAGGCTGGGGGTGGATTCCAGACGGCGGCAGGAAGCAGTCCAGGCGAGGGGGTCGCGCTGGCGGCTGACTTCCTCGCGGGTGGGGTTGGCGGGGGAGCTGTGGCGCACGAAACGGTGTTCGTGCAAAGTGCCGAAGTGGAGGCCGCGGGGGGCGGAAAAGGTGTCGTCGAGGGGGGCGGCGGGGCGTAGACGGGTGCCCAGGTAGATGCGGGGCTCCTCGCTGGGGTTGGCCCAGGCGGTGAAGACCCCGGGAAGTCGCTCCTGGACGAGGAATTCCAGGGCGGCTTCCAGGTTGCGGTGGCCGTTGGTGGAGGGGTCGTCGAGGGGAGTGTCCGCGGCCACCAGCAGCAACGGGATCGGAAGGCCTTGCAGGGCGAAGGCGAGGGCGGAGGCCGTCCAGGGGAGGGTGTCGGAGCCGTGGAACACCACGATGGCCTCGAAGCCGGCGTCGACGCGCTTGCGGATATGGCGGGCCAGGCGGTCCCAGTGGGTCGGACCTGCGTCTTCCGAGAGGATCCGGAAGGGTTCGGAGACGGTGAATTCGATCTCCTGGTCGGGATGCGACTCCTGCCAGGCCGAGAGGGCCAGGCGGGGAGGAGCGTCGTCGAGGGTGACGGAATCCGTGGTGCGCACGGATCCGATGGTGCCTCCAGTGAAGACGGCCGCTATCCTCATGGTGGGACTCCTCGCGAAGGCGGGATCGAGTTGGGGGGCTGGAACCGCCAGTGGGGAGGGAGGGCCGATGGCCGGAGGGGTCAGGGTTCTCCGCGGCCTTCCAGACGGATCAAGGTCTCGGTCTTGAATGTACTCCAACGTCCCTCGGAAATGGCCAACCGCGATGCCGCCATGAGTTCCTGGTAGAAATGGATGTTGTGCAAGGTGGCCATCCGCAAGGGAAGGATCTCTCCCGCCTTGAACAGGTGGCGGAGGTATCCGCGACTGTATCCGAGGCGGCAGGCGGGGCAGCCGCAGGCGGGGTCGAAGGGACGCTCGTCGCGGGCGACGGCGGCGGCCTTGTAGTGGAAGGATCCGTTCCAGGTGAACACCATGCCGTTGCGGGCGTTGCGGGTGGGCATCACGCAATCGAACATGTCGATACCCCGGTCGACCAGTTCCAGGAGGTTCCGGGGGGTGCCCACGCCCATGACGTAGCGCGGCTTGTGCTCGGGGAGGACGTCGGAACAGATGTCGGCGATGCGGTACATCTCGGGTTCCGGTTCCCCCACGGAAAGACCCCCGATGGCGTGCCCGGGAAGGTCCAGCTCGGCGACTTCGCGGGCCGAGCGTTCGCGCAGCTCCTGGTGCAGGGCGCCCTGGACGATGGGGAACAGCAACTGCTTGTGCCCGTGGGCGGTGGGGTCGCGGTGCCATCGTTCGGCCATGTCGCGGGTCCAGCGCAGGGTGCGTTCCCACGAATGGCGCGCGGTGGGGATGTCGGCGTCGGACGGGGTGCACTCGTCGAGGGCCATGATGATGTCGGCGCCGATGTCCCTCTGGGCCTCCAGGACGGATTCCGGCGTGAAGCGGAGCCTCGATCCGTCGAGGTGGCTGGCGAAGGTGATGCCTTCGTCGTCGATCTTGCGGATGCCGGAAAGCGACCATGCCTGGAACCCGCCGGAATCCGTCAGGAGGGCGCGCGGCCAGCGGTTGAAGCGCCTCAGTCCTCCCCAGTCCCGCAGGAACGGCGTGCCGGGCCGCAGCCAGAGATGGTAGGTGTTCCCCAGGATCACGTCGGCCCCCGTGTCGGCGACCTCCTCGCTGGAAAGCGATTTCACGGAGCCCGCCGTGCCCACGGGCATGAAGGCGGGAGTGCGGATGTCGCCGTGGTCGGTGGCGAGGACGCCGGTGCGGGCCTTGCCCTGCTTGGCGTGGATCTGGAATGTTCCTGCGGTCATAAGGGCATCCAAGGTAGCCAAGGGGCTTCCATTCTGAGGATGGAAAGGGTATCATGGACGCGTGACAGATTCTTCCAAGTTGGACCAAGCCGACCGGACGACCCCCATGCCGGTGGTCGTCTATCCGCTGATCGCCACCATCCTGTTCTCGGCGTCCTTCTGGGGGTTCGATGCCCTGGCCCAGACCAAATGGGGGTCGGGGCGCCCCTTCCTGGCCGAACTCCTCGAGCCCTCGACGGCCCAGCTGGCCACGCGGCTGGTTGCGCTGATCGCCTCGGCCACGGTGGCCTCCCTGCTGGGATGGATCGGGCTGGATCGCGAGCGAGGCAATCTGCGCACCCAGATGGAGCTGCGGCAGTCCCGGGTGGCGTGGGACATCACCTACCAGTTCCTGGGCGTGCTCGACATGTCGGGCAGGCTCATCGAAGCCAATCGATCGTCCCTCGACCTCATCGGGGTCAAGCTGGAGGACGTGAAGGGGAAATTGTTCGTCGATTGCCCCTGGTGGACCCACGACATCCAGATGCAGGAGCGTCTGGCCCAGGCCATCGGCAAGGCCTCGACCGGATCGCCCGACCGGTTCGAAGCCAGCCATCGCGACCACCGCGGCGTCATCCACCAGATCGATTTCCGGATCCGGCCGGTGTTCGACCGCGACGGCAAGGTGGAATACCTCGTGCCCGAGGGGCACGACATCACCGATCTGCGCCAATCGGAACTGGAGCAAGCCAGGTTGTCGCAGATGCTGCAGACCGTCCTCGACACCACGCCCACGCGGGTGTTCTGGAAGGATCGGCAGTCGCGCTTCCTGGGGTGCAACCTGGCCTTCGCGCGGGATGCCGGGATGGATCGCCCTTCCGATCTCATCGGGCGGACCGACCACGACATGGTGTGGCGCGACCAAGCCGAACGGTTCCGCTCCGACGATCGCGATGTGATGGAGTCGGGGAAGGGGAGGGCGGGCATCGAGGA
The DNA here is from genome assembly GCA_020633825.1 of Fibrobacteria bacterium. Classification (GTDB taxonomy): domain Bacteria; phylum Fibrobacterota; class Fibrobacteria; order UBA5070; family UBA5070; genus UBA5070. The sequence continues at coordinate 622,391 of JACKCV010000002.1, forward strand.
ACCCCAGACCCGCTCCGACGGGTCGGTGTACTGGCTGCGCACCAGCAAGGTGCCCATGCTCGACTCGGCCGGGAAGGTCGTCGGAATCCTGGGCACCTACGAAGACGTCACCGATTCGCGCCAGAACCAGATGGAACTCGAAACCAGCCGCAAGCGTCTGGAGGAAGTGAACCAGGAGCTCGAACGCCGCGTCCAGGAGCGCACCACCGACCTGGTGCAAATGAACCGCGAGCTGGAGACCTTCGCCCATTCGGCCGCCCACGACCTGCGCACTCCCCTGCGCGCGATCGACGGCTGGACCCACGCGGTGGTCGAGGATTGCGCCCATTGCATCGACGACGTCTCGAAGGAACGCCTGGGCCGAGTGCGCCTGGCGGCACAGCGCATCGGGGAAATCCTCGACGATCTGCTCCGGCTGTCCCAAGCCTCGCGCTCGGGACTCCAGCCCGTGGACCTGGATCTGGCCCCGGTGGCTCGCGAACTGCGCGACATGCTGAGCTCGGCCAACAGCCAGCGCCCCATCGATTGGGAGATCGCCGAAACCATTCCCGTCCATGGCGATCCCGGACTGCTGCGCCTGGCTCTGTGGAATCTCCTCGACAACGCCGTCAAATTCACGGCGGGACGGTATCCGGCCCGCGTCGAGGTCGGGGTGTCGGAGAAGGGGTTCTACGTGCGCGACAACGGCATCGGGTTCGACATGGCCCATTCCGGGAAGCTTTTCAAGGCCTTCCAGCGCCTGCATCTTCCCGAGCAGTTCTCCGGGACAGGCATCGGATTGGCTCTGGTGCGGCGCATCGCCGAGCGCCACGGAGGATGGGTGGAAGCCGACGGTTCCCCCGGGCGGGGAGCCACGTTCCAGTTCCGCCTGGGCTGACCATTCCGAGTCCCGGGGACGGGTTTTCCGCCGTTCTCCCGCGCATCGCGGCCGGACTCAATCCCTCCAACTGTTTCCGCAGGACCGGCACAGCGTCACCCGGGTGTGGCCCATGCTCGCGAAGAACCGGATCACCGGGTGAGGGGACAGACTCCACCAAGCGCGGGTGCGGATTTGCGCCGAGTGGCACACGGGGCAATGGGGAGTGGAAGGGTCAAGGACCTCGTCGTCGGGGACCACTTCGTCGCCGATCTCGAATTCACTTTGCGCCAGCAACGCGCGTGCGCGCGCCGCGTCGCTCTCGGGCACCTTCACCTTGACCCCTCCGAAGGCGTTGGTCATCCAGCCGTGCATGGTGGAGATCTCACCGTCGAAGACATGGGCCTCGATCCCCTCCATTTCAAGACAAGCTCGCACCGCTTCGGCGGAAAGGGAGTCGGCGAGGTTGGCGACCTCGACCAGACGATTCGGCCCATCGGGAGTTTGTACGGGATCCATGGGCGGCCTCCAAACACCCAAGGTAGGTCTAGTCCGCCAATGCCGGGAAGCTTGGGTGGCGTAGGTTCTCCCATCCAGCAGGAAAACCTAGACCCGGGATCACTCCATCCCACAGGGCTGGAAGGCTGCGGCCCGGGGCGGAAGAGGTCATTTGGGGCCTCCCCTTCGGCTGGATGCGCCAGCGACGACCCATGAAAAAGGCCCCTCCGGGAAGGAGGAGCCTGCCATTGAACGGGAACGCGAGGTGGGGTCGGAGAGTCAAACTTGGCATCGAGCGAGTCGGAGGACTCGAGGGAGGCGGGACGGTACCGCCCCTCTTCCCGCAAACGAAGCAGCCCCTCAGGGCTGGTAGATCTTGCCCACCAGAGTCCGGGAACCTTCCTGGAGACGCAGCACGCCCAAGCCTCGCAAAGCGACGGGGATCTGCAGCGAATTCCAACCCGGCTGGGCTTGCACGGACCCGTGCCAGAGGGTCTCGCCCCGCAGATTGGTCAGGGTCGCTTCCACCGGTCCGGCCGATTGGGCCCGGTAGGTCGCCTGCACCAGTCCGCTGATGGGGGATACGCGCAAGTCCTTGTTATGCAACGAGTTGCGGCCGGTGATGCTGGTGGGGGTGTAGCCGGTGGTGGCGGTCTTCCATTCCTGGTCGGTGAACACGGACGACACGGGGATGGACTTCACATCGACGACATTGCCCTTGAAGACATCGGGAACGAGCTTGTCGAAGCTGTAGAGGGTGTCGGCGGTGCCGTCCTTCTTCTTGAACACGATGAAATCGACGTAGACGGTTCCGTTGAACGCCTTCGAATAGGTCTGCAGCGCGAAGAAATCGACCTTGGTCGGATCGGCCGGAGCCAGGGCGGTGGTGTCGGTGGCATCGGTCGACAAGGGGATGGTGTAGTCCGACCAGGTGTTCATCTGGATCGTGCCGAGCGAGACCTGGCGCCAGGTCCAGCTCTTGGACATCGTCACCAGCGCGAGGGAGACGTATCCATATCGGGAGGCACCGGCGGAGTCGTAGGTGGTGTTCCCATTGACGAAGGCGCGGACGATGATGGAGTCGTACACGCTGAAGTCGGGTTTGGCGACGCCGAGTTCGACTTGCCCGTAGAGGGAGTCCTTGGCCGAATACAGGATCTTCATGGCGTTGGACCCGGAGGTGGCCTGAGGGACCAGCGAGGTGTCGCCCGGAAGTTTGCTCAGGCCCATGCCGGAGCGCATGGCGTTGAGCAGACCGAGGTCGAACACCGCACCATTGGCCTTGCGATCGAAGACGGTCATGGTGAGATCGCCTTTGCCGCCGGCATCCCAAGCCACGGGGATCATGCCGCGCTTCTTGCAAGCCGACATCACGTACTCGTAGAAGCTGCGACGCGACTGGATGTGACGTTCCAGGACTTCGCCGGAGAGGGTCATGCGCTTCATGGCGCCGAATTCCCCGATGACCACAGGGATTCCCTTGTCGACGAACTGCGACTTCATCAGGTCGAAGACGGAATCGACGAAGGATTCCTCACCCCAGGTGGGGTTGCGCTCGGTGTCGGTGGTGGAATGGTTGTTCTTCCCCCAGTAGTAGAAGACCTTGCCCCAGCTTTCGTCCTTGTTCATCAGCGTGAATTGGTAGGGGTAGAAATGGACTTCCGCCATTAGGCGATCGGCGATCTTGTCGGTGGGCATGGTGGTCATGACCTTGTTCGTCAACTCGGGGTCGGCATGCGGTCCCTGGACGATCAAGGTGCGCGAAGCGTTGTTGCCACCCGTGGCACGCACGGCGTCGATGAAGGTCTGGAGGTAGGAGTTGAGCACGGCCATGCGGTCGGCGCCGAAGGCGGTGCCGTAGGGATCCTGCACGGCGGGTTCGTTGGCGCCGGCGAACAGCAGGTGGTGATCGTAATCTTTGAAGGCGTTGGCGATCTGGGTCCAATACGCCGATTGCTTGACGTTCACCGCGGCCTGGGCGCTGGTGGAGATGTTCTCCTCGAGCCAGCCTTCGTCCCAGTGGCTGTTGAGGATCACATACAGGCCGTCCTTGATGCAGTAGTCGACCACCTGCTTGACCTGGGCGATCCAGGCGGGGTCGATGACGTTGTTGGTGGCGTGGGAATTCCACGCCGCCGGAAGACGGACGGTCTTGAAGCCGCCGGCCTTCACCGAGTCGATGAACTGCTGGGTCGGCAGAGGATTGCCCCAGGCCAGAGGGTCGCCCGGGACTTCGAGGTTGTTGCCGTTGTTCCAGCCCATGCCCATCTCGGCGGCGATGGTTTTCGCCGTCGGGAGCTGGGCCAAGGACAGACTGGACGCCGCCAGGACCAGCGCCAGGACGCTTCTTGTCTTTGAGGGTGTTGTCGCGTGTTTCATCTTCGCTGCGCTCCTTGGTTCCTCGAGGGGTTCAGATGACCGTCAGACCGAGAACCCGATGGAGAGACCAAGTGAATGCGAGCTGGTTGGGCTCGATTCGCGACCACCGGATTGTCGCGTCACCCGGCAAGCTCTCCGCTAGAACCCCCCAGGTGAACCAACCATAGGTCACCCTCGAAAAAGGCCAACCTGCCCAAACCCACCATTGTTTTCCCCGTGAACAGGCCGGTGTTGACGCGTGAAAACCTCGATGAAACCTAGGGTTTTGGCCGAATCCGAAGCGATCGAGTTTACTCGGAAATTTTCGAGGTTTTCCGAAAGCACAGAAAAAAGGCTCCGAGGTCTCTATTTGGAGGCGGCGAGAACCAGCTTGGAGAGCGAGCTACGCCCTTGGGGGAGGCCTCGTTGGAAACACGAGTCCATTCCCGAGGGACGTTTCCGGCATGGGCGGGGTGGGGCGATCAGGGGAGTCGGCGAAGCGAGCGCAACGATGCCATGTGGACCAGAAGCACCAGGGGCACGAGAAAGGCCGGAGTCAAGACCAGCGGAAAGGCGGAGGCCGCGGTGCTGGGGAAACGGAGGCTCAAGGCCTGGTGCGGCCCGGGTCCCGTGAGCCCTCCCAGGATCATCGAGAGCGCGATGTCGAGGAGTCCCACGAGGTTGAGGAGGCGTCCCCAAGCCGCCCCGGAGGAATGCCGCGTCTCCACCGCTCGAGCCGCCCATGGGGCCATCAGCGCCGTGGCCACTCCTCCCAATCCCGCCGGTATGGCGAAAATGGCTGGAAGTTGTCCGTCCCACCAGCTCCACAGCATGAGGATTCCGACCCAACGTACGGATTGGACGCCCAGGAGGCGGGAGGCGGGTATCCGGTCCACCAGGTGGCGGAATCCGCCGTGGTAGCGCCAGAGGAGAATCGGCACGATTGCGGGGAGCCAGCCGAGCATCAGCCAGGGGACCGCCGAGTCGGCAGTGGCCTGCAGACCTCCTCGGAGGGAGGCGTAAACCGTCAGGCCCCACCAGAGGCCCAGGAAGGAGGCGGTGCCGAGGCCCCATTTCCCACGGGAGACTTCCGGAGCCGCCTGGACCATCAGACGGTGGAGGTAGATGGCCAAGAAAGCGGTGGTTCCCAGCAGGAAAAACGCGGTGAAATCCATATTGAGCCTTTCCCAGTTCCTCTGGGGGAGTGTTCCTGGAGAACCTATGCCGGTGAAACGCGCGCCACCATTCCCTCCCGAGGTCAAGAAGGCCGGCACTCCGGGTTGGTTTTCCCTCCAGCTTCGGCATTGGCGCAAGGAGCGAGGTCTCACCCAGGAGGCCATGTCGTTTGCCGCTGAATTGTCGACACGCCACCTGAGTTTCCTGGAATCGGGAAAGGCGCGGCCGAGCGAGGAAATGATTCATCGCCTGCTGAGTGTGCTCGATGTCCCTCTCGAGGAAAGGAATCGGCTCCTGGCCGCGGAGGGGTTCGATGCCGTATACCCCGAAGCAGGGGCGATCCCCTCCCGGGCCGAGGGGAGTCTGGATTTGATGTTCCAAAACCACGAACCTTTCCCCATGGTGGTCCTATCGGGATCGTCGATGGTGCTTCGTGCGAATCGGGCCGCCAGGGAGGTCTTTCGAGCCTTTTCCCTGGAGCCGAACCTCCTGGAAACCCCCTTCGACATGGTGTCCCTGGTGCTGGACCCACGCTTGACCAGACCCTACCTTCCGGAGTTCGAGGACATCGCCCTGCATGTGGTGCATCGACTGGTCCACATGGCCTTGGAACGCCCTCGGAACCCGATTCCTCGACGCCTGATGGACCGTGCCCTGCGCTTCCCGGGGATCGCCGAGTTGTGGGCCTCCCGGGGAAGGGAATTCCATCCAGAACCCGCCACCCACGTGCACCTCTGCCGCGGCGGACTGGAGCTGCGATTCGATACGGTGATGACGATGCTTTCGGAGCCCCTGGAACCTCGCCTTCAGGGCATGTTCATCGAGACCTATTATCCCGCCGACGAGACAACCCGCCGGAACTGCCAGATCCTCGCCGACCGATCGGAGGAACGGGAGACGCAAGAGGTATAGCCCGGACAGGTTGAGCCTTTGTAGCATCCTCGGGAGGCCTTCGAAACCACCCGGCGACGCACGCGAAAAGACGCTACCTTCGCTGGACACCCCCTTGGAAGCCCTTCATGCCCTTCCTTCCCTGTTTTCGCTCATCCATCCAGGCCCACGTTCAGGCTGGCTACACGGGCATTCCCCGGCGCGGGAAGAGGCGAAGCCGCATCAGGTCCGCAAGAGGCCAGAGGCATCCCCTTGAGGAGGGGGCGACACCCGAGCGGAGAGCGCTCCCCTCACCAACCCCCGCACGTTCCACAATTGTGGTTAACACGGGATTTTACGTATTATCAACAAGCGATCCGGGCCGTTTCGTGGGGTCTGCAGAGCAAACCAGCCCCAAAACCGTCCTCCCAGCCCAATTCTCCCCACTTATCAACAATGAGCATAACACGATGCCAGGTACATATGGATCTACATATGCGCATTCAATGCCAGCGCAATATGCTGTGCCCAACCGCGCGCCACCCTCAATTGACGGTGGCACAAAGGCAGTCCAAACCAAACAGGCGACAAATAACGTCAAATGCAAATCCACAATTCAGCATAATTGGATGTTAGAGAGGAAACGAAGAAATTCCCGATTCCGGATTTAAAAATGAAAACAAATTGTCTGAAATCCGGATTCTGAAAACAAAATCAACAACAAATATTTGAAACGGCATTCGAAAAACAAAAAGGATTCAAAACAAAAAACGGATTCAATCTAAACCACAAAATGTTCGAATGCCGTTGCTTGTACTGCCGTCGCGTCCATAATCCAAGGCGTCCGCCCGGGGATGGAAGCGACCCCAAGGGAAGGAAGAAGTTAGGTTTCCAATAGGGTG
>JACKCV010000003.1 GCA_020633825.1 Fibrobacteria bacterium
CACCTCCCGACACACCGTTGCTTCCTTCCGGACCTGGCGGGGTTCAGCCGATTGGTGCCGCGCGGGCCCTGGCCATCGTGGCTCCCTCAGGACCCGAAGGTCCTGGGGAGCATCAAACGGAGAGGGAGGGATTCGAACCCCCGGTGGGTTTCCCCACAATAGATTTCGAGTCTACCGCAATCGACCACTCTGCCACCTCTCCTGGTGGAGCCGTCCAATATACTCACGGAGAAATGCCCCGTCTACGGGATTCCCCAGCGATGGGACGGATGGGAAACGGGTCCAGAGCTCAGAACAAAACCTTGAAGCTCAGCCCTTCCACGATGGAGACACCTTGGCCCGCCGTGCGGAATTTGGCCGTAGGGGCGAGGGGGACATCCAAGCCGAACCGCGTTGCGACTTCCAGGTGGTCGAAGATGACTGCACGCGGGGTCAGACCCGCGAACAACCCGAAGGATGCGTCGCCGCGAGGGTTGTCCTTGCTGGCGAACACGGCTCCGCCCGTGAAATCGAGGGAAAGCTTCTCGAAGGACTGCCAGGGCACCAGGAGGAAAGCGGAAAGCGAGGCCTGGAATTTCGGATCGGCATCGGAATCCTGCTGGAAACCGACTCCCAGGTCCAATTTGTTCTCGCCCAAGGGGAGGCGGACGGTCGCCTGCTTGAGGAGGCCATCGTAGCCAACCCCATCGATTCCGGCGTGGGCGCCGGCGACGGCAAGCAAAGCAACCAGTGCGAATTTGCGAATCATGGAGGGTTCTTTCTGTTGGTGGGAAGGGAAGAATAGGGAATCTCGGAGGCAGGAAGAGGATCGCCTCAGGGGAGCTGGGAGGGCGCGCCATACCCCTCACCAGCCGGCGACCCGGGCGCCCCGTAGGTCGAACCTCCGGCGGACCCGGGAGCGGAATAGCCGTCGCCCAACGCAGGCGCTCCGTAGCTGGAATAGACCAGTGCCGCGGAGGTTCCGAAAATGGATCCTCCTCCCTCGCCGCACAGGCAACGATCGAAGGACTGGAGGGATTCCAGGGGCATCATGCCTTCTCCCGACTCCATCGCTTGAGTCATCAGAGGCTCCAGACAGGACAAGGCCACGCGAAAGACCTCGAGGAACCGCTGTTCCCAGGCAGCATCGTTGGTCATGCTCTCCGGGGATTCCAGCATTTCCCCGAGTAGATCGAACAAATCGACCACGAACTGGATGAACCTCGGGCAGACTCCCTGCGCTTCGAGAGACACACGGATCTGGCTGCGCATCTGGGAGAGATCCAACTCGGGAGTCGTGGCGAGGGAGCGTCCCGCCACCGGGCTGGAACGAAGACTTTCCGCCCAGGTCTTCAGGGAGGCGATGTTGGCCAGGAGCGCTTCGTTGTTCTTGCGCAGGGCCAACGCATCCTCCTGCGTCGCGACGGGAGCCTTGGCCTCGACCTCTGTGGAGTCGCACCCGGCCAGGAATGCGAAAACCACGATCGCACTGAGGGAAAGGAATCGGTGCAGCATGGGAACCTCGGAGGCTGGGAGGGGGAACCGGAACACTTCGAACGCGGGCGAACCTCAGGATCGAAGGCATGAATTTAAGCCTATCACTCGCCACGTCAAGCAACCATTCTGGTCGGCTCCATCCAAGAACCGGACCGTTGCCACCCGAGGATCGGAGAGGTTTTTTGAGGAACATGGCCAATCCCCGCTCCACCCCCTTGCCCATGGGCGCCCTTTCTCCCAGATCCTCGCGTCGGGCTTCCTGCGCCCTGGGAATGGCCTGGGCTTCCTTTCCCTTGGCGGGGTGCAGCCAGGTGAAGCCTTTCGACGATCCCCCGGGGCAACGAGTTCGACTGGAACTCCCCATCGCCGCCGAATCCTCGGAAGGCACCTATCAGCGTTCCGCCTGGATGCCCGACGGGACCTGGATCCACCCTCTCGGCGATTCCTGTCTGGACACCCGGGGAATGGTCTTGCTGGAGGAGAGCTCCAGCCCCGTCCGGATGACCCCGGATGGATGCCGCGTGGACTCCGGAACTTGGACGAGCCCGTACTCGGGGACGACCGAACGGGATGCTTCGCAACTGGATATCGACCACCTCGTCCCGCTGGCGGAGGCACATCGCTCCGGGGGCATGACCTGGGACTCCGCCATGCGACGGCTCTACGCCAACGACCTTTCCCACCCCGAACACCTCGTGGCGGTGGATCGGTCCAGCAATCGATCCAAGGGGGATCGGGACCCCGCCCGATGGATGCCCCCGCTCCGCGAGTCGTGGTGTTCCTATCTCCGGGATTGGGCGACCATCAAGCGACGCTGGCACCTCTCCATGGATTCCGTCGAGTACCATTTCGTCGGCAGAGGACTCGATTCCTGCGCGGCATCCGGGATGATCGGCATGCCCTTGCTCTCCATTCTCCCCCCATCCAGCACCTTCGAGGCCACCCCGTGACATCCTCCACCCGCCAAGAACGCCCTCTCTCGCACCTCCGCCAGGCATTGGCCGAATGGATCCAGCCCGGAGGTCTCCCGGCTCTGCGAACGATATCGATGATCCTTGTCGCCCTGGCCCTGGCGACCACGGCGGCTCCACCGAAGTTCACGTCGGTGTACAGCGATGCCAGCACGGATTCCGACCAATGCAAATTCGACGAAGAAGACGAAGAGTGCCAGGGATGCGACACGCCCGCGACCTGTCCCGGGCCGGGAGGATGGAGCCTGGTCATCACCTGGAGCGGATGCTGCGAAATGCACGGTCTGAGCGGACCTGTCCGTCCCGAGAACCGGAACTTCGGATTCGGGCGATGCTCGAATGCCACCTTCGGCAAGAAGGTCGAGTGGCGCCTGCGGGACGGAATCCCCATCGCGGCCATCCACCGCACCTTCTGTGGGGAAAAGGACATGAACGGGGATGCCAACGAGAACGTCGGGGAATACCTGGAGATCGAGGAACTGGCCCCGCCTTTCCGCAACGAGATCCTCGACGTCCGGAAGGTCAAGAACGCCAATGTCCGGGCCCGGGAAATCGCCGACAATTTCTGACCTCGAGATCCGGAGAAATCCGACGAGTCCTCCGGAGGCCATTCCCGCCAGCGGTTCTTTCGAGCGAGAAGCGCCACAAGCACCCACCCGCACCTCCCCCCGACAGCTCCCCCCACGCCGCCAGCCGCGCGAAGCGCGCTGAAGGCGTACAACGGCATCGCACAAGTAACAGAAAGCCTCCGCGACAGAAGCGCGGAGGCCATTCAGACATCCTCGTAAATCGAGCGAGAGGGATTGCCAGCGACCAGACGCACCTCCCTCCGCCACCCCTCGCCCACGCCGCCAGCCGCGCGAAGCGCGCTGAAGGCGTACAACGGCATCGCACAAGTAACAGAAAGCCTCCGCGACAGAAGCGCGGAGGCCATTCAGACATCCTCGTAAATCGAGCGAGAGGGATTGCAGGCGACCAGACGCACGCCCCCCCCCGACGCCCCACCCCCACGCCGCCAGCCGCGCGAAGCGCGCTGAAGGCGTACAACGGCATCGCACAAGAAACAGAAAGCCTCCGCGACAGAAGCGCGGAGGCAGTTCAGACATCCTCGTAAATCGAGCGAGGGGGATTGCAGGCGATCAGGCGCACCTCCCCCCGACAGCTCCCCCCACGCCGCCAGCCGCGCGCAGCGCGCTGAAGGCGTACAACGGCATCGCACAAGAAACAGAAAGCCTCCGCGACGAAGGCGCGGAGGCAGTTCAGACATTCAGGTAAACCGAGCGAGAGGGATTGCAGGCGACCCGGCGCACCTCCCCCCGACAGCTCCCCCCACGCCGCCAGCCGCGCGAAGCGCGCTGAAGGCGTGCAACGGCATCGCACAAGAAACAGAAAGCCTCCGCGACGAAGGCGCGGAGGCAGTTCAGACATCCTCGTAAATCGAGCGAGGGGGATGCAGGCGACCCGCCCCGCCCCCCGACGGCGTCCGCGTAGGGACGCCGAGTGGGGAAGGAAGGGGAGCATGCGCCCCCGCAGCCGATTTACGCGAGGGTAGCTTTGCGGGAGAGGCGGACCTTTCCTTGTCCGTCGATCCCGATGCACTTGACGGTGATCTGGTCGCCCAGAGCCACCACATCTTCCACCTTCTCGACGCGACGATTCTCCAGCTCGGAGATGTGCACGAGGCCTTCCTTGCCGGGAAGGAACTCGACGAACGCGCCGAAGCTGGTGATGGACTTGACCTTGCCGTTGTAGGTCTTGCCGACCTCGGCTTCCATCATGAGCTCCTGGACCATGCGGAAGGCCTTCTGACCGGCCTTGCGCGCAACGGCGGAGATCGTGACGTTGCCCGAATCGTCGACATTGATCGTGGCGCCCGACTCTTCCTGGATCCCGCGGATGACCTTTCCACCGGGACCGATGAGGTCGCGGATCTTGTCTTCGGGGATCTTGAGGCTGAGGATGGCGGGAGCGAAGGCGGAGATCTCCTTGCGGGATTCCGACAGGGCCGCATTCATCGCCACCAGGAAGTTGGCACGGCCTTGACGAGCCTGCTCCAGCGCCTTCTTGAGGATGTCCTTGGGCAGACCGTTGTCCAGCTTGATGTCCATCTGGAATCCGGTGATGCCTTCGGTGGTTCCACAGATCTTGAAGTCCATGTCGCCGAGGTGATCTTCGGTGCCCGTGATGTCGGAGAGGACCGCGATCTGGTCTCCTTCGGCGATCAGGCCCATGGCGATTCCGGCCACCGGTTCCTTGATGGGGACACCGGCGTCCATGAGCGCCAACGAGCCGCCGCAGACCGAAGCCATGCTGGAGGAACCGTTGGACTCGAGGATTTCGGAAACCACGCGGATGGTGTACGGGAAGCTGTCGGGGACGGGAAGGACCGGAGCGAGGGAACGCTCGGCCAGATGCCCGTGACCGATTTCGCGACGACCGGTGGAACCCATGCGCTTGACTTCACCGACCGAGTAGGGCGGGAAGTTGTAGTGCAGCATGTAATTCTTGAAGGTCTCGCCACGCAGGCTGTCGATGCGCTGTTCGTCGGTACGAGTCCCAAGCGTCGCGGTGACCAGTCCGAGGGTTTCGCCGCGCTGGAAGAGCGCCGAACCATGGGAGCGGGGCAACACGGAGACTTCGCACTCGGCCTGACGAGTCTGGTCGAGGGCACGGCCGTCGGGACGGAAGCCGTCCTTCAGGATGACCTCGCGCATGGCATCGCGCTTGATGTCGTCGAGGTAGTTCATGGCCTTCTTGAGAACCACAGCATCTTCGATGTCGGCCAGGGCAGCCTTGGCCTCGGTCTTGATGGCTTCGAGGGCCGGGTACAGAACCGTCTTGGGGTGCTTCCCACGGAAGGTGGTCAGGAACTTCTCCTTGACCAATCCCGCGACGCGGTCCCACAGCTCCTGATCCTTGACCGGGGCGATGTACTCGTTCTTGACGATGCCCAGATCGGCCTGCAACTGCTTGATGCCGGCGATGATCTTCTTGATGGCCTCGTGACCGACTTCCATGGCTTCGATGAGCTTGTCTTCGGGCACTTCGAAGGCTCCGCCTTCGACCATGGAGATCGACTTCTCCGTGGCGGCCATGACCAGCTCGAGCTCGGCGGTCTCGGTTTCCGCGTAGGTCGGATTGACGATGAATTCACCGTCGACCATGATCACGCGAACGCCTGCAAGAGGTTCGGTGATGGGGAACCGGGGAGAAAGCCAGACGGAAGCGGCTCCACCCACCAGGGCGAGAACGTCCGGATCGTATTTGTCATCGGCGGAGAGAACCGTGCCGATGACCTGAACCTCGTTCTTGTAGCCGTCGGGGAACATCGGCCGAATCGGACGGTCGATGATGCGGCAGGTGAGGATTTCCTTCTCGGAGGGTTTTCCTTCCCGCTTGAAGTATCCGCCGGGGATACGACCGGCCGACCAGGCGGCCTCGCGGTACTCGACCGTCAGGGGGAAGAAGTCGAACGCGGCAGGATTGCCTTCGCAAGCAGTGACCATTGCCACGGTGTCGCCCATGCGGACGACCGTGGATCCGTGGGCCTGCTTCGCGAGCTTGCCCACCTGGATGGTCATGGTCTTGCCTGGGGCGATCTCGATCGAGATTTCCCGCTTGGTGTCGTTGAGGAGTCCCATGTTCCGGCCCCGGCTCAGCGACGGATCTGCAGGGTTTTGATCAGCTCGCGATAGCCCTCGAGATTGGTCTTGGTGAGGTAGTCGAGCAGACGGCGGCGCTTGGAAACCAGAAGAAGGAGTCCGCGACGGTTGTGGACGTCGGAGCGGTTGGCCTTGACGTGTTCGGTGAGGTTGGCGATGCGCTCGGTGAGCATCGCGATCTGGACCTCGGTGGAGCCGGTGTTGGCGGCGGAGCCACCGAACTTGGCAATGAGTTCCTGCTTCTTTTCTGCAGTGATCGTGGGCATGACGCTTTTCTCCTCGCCGGGAATCTCCTCACCGCTCCCCGGAGGCCACACCCTGAACCTTTCAGGGCAGACCGGAGACCATTTTCCGCGCTGTTTCCGCATCGTGCCCGATTTGGGCCCGCAGCGCGTCGAGTGACTCGAATCGGCATTCTTGACGAAGCGCAAAGTATAAATCCAACCGGCAGATCTGACCATATCCCGGCCCGGGTCCGGGGCCATTTTCTGCAGGAACATGGACTTCGACCACCCGGATTCCTCTCGAAAAGGTCGGAGCGGACCCGATGTTCACCACCGCCGGCTGGGGTTCCACCCCTTCCCAGGTGAGCCGGGCGGCGTACACCCCCGAGGCGGGAAGGCATTTTCGGGGGCTGACGGGCTCCAAATTGGCCGTGGGAAACCCCAAGGTCCGCCCTCGTCCATCACCGTGAACCACTTCCCCCATGAGAAACCAGGGACGCCCGAGCCAATTCATGGCCTCGTGGTATCTCCCCCATTCCCCCAGAGCCGCGCGGATGCGTGTGCTCGAAATGGCTTCGGAGCCATCCCGCAAGGGGCCGACCACCGAAAGGGGCACTCCCCTCTCCTGGCAGTAAGGGGTGATTCCTTCGGCCGATCCCGATGCTCCGCGCCCGAAGCGATTGTCGAAGCCCAGCACCAACTCCCTGGCCCCCAGGTCGTCGACGAGATGCCCCACGAATTCCTGGGCCGACAGACGACGCACCTGGTCGTCGAAGCGAAGCGTCACGGGGACGGCGCCCGCTTCCCGGAGAAGCACCTCCCGCTCCATCCAAGTGGTCAGAAGCTGGGGACCACCGGCGGGATCGAGGAATTGCCGCGTGTGGGGATCGAAGGTGAGGGCCACCAGAGGAAGCCCCAGGCTCCGCGCACGTAGGGATGCGGCATCCAGCAAGGCACGGTGTCCGCGATGAACTCCGTCGAAGTTTCCGGAGGTCACGACGCAACCCTCCGGGAAGCGACGTGCGGCAAGGTGTTCGAGTTCGATGATCTGGCTCATGGAGAATCGGTAAGGTAGCTCCCGCATCGCCCACCTCCTCTCGGCGACGGTCCCCCAGAGGCGATGGACTTTTCATCCAAATCGAACATCGGGAATCGTGTCGCCGGAAACCATCTCTTCGCGAAATTCCATCCATGGACAACACATCGACCTTCGACGGAACCATCGCCCTCACCCGCTGCCTGGGACTCACCTTTCGTAGGATCCGAGGGCTGGACGAACCCAACCATTGGTTCATCGGACGCTACCAGCTCGTGGATATCCCACGAAAACCCCACAGCAACGGGACCTGACTCTCACGTCCCCCTTTAGCAAGACCGTCGTGGTTTTTTTGTCAATACCGGCTCCACCGGATCTGCCTCGCATCCGGTTGTCCTTTCCCAAATTCCTTTCATGGACGCCACGACCAACATCGACGGAAACATCTCTCTGACACGATGCATGGGGTTGACCTTCCGGGTACTCCGTCCTCACAACGATGCCCGAGCGCAGCTCTTTGGCCAGTACCAGGTGATCGACTCCAAGCGGGCACTTTTCGCCTCCTGAGGCGACCCTCCCAACTCGTTGGGGAGAAGCGAGGGGTTCCTCCGAGATTCGTTGCGACGATTCGACCTCTCCCCGGGTCCCTGGGGGCACGGCTACGCCTTGGCCGATCTCAGACTTTCCTGAGGAATGCGATACTTCCCAGATGCGATCCTTTCGTTTCCTTCCCGTAGCATTGGCTCTCCTTCCCATCCAAGCCATCGGAGCTCCTCCTTCCCCGACGGCTTGGACCCCGACCCTCCAGTGCGATTTTTCGGGCTCGTCCCTGGACACGACCATTTGGTCACCGCACTATACCGGCACGGAAATCTGGAACGAGGAAGCTCAAGCCTATCAGCCGGGCCAAGTCTCGGTGCACGATGGAAGCCTGCATCTGCTCGCGGAGAAAAAGCCCACCACCGTCTTCGGGACCACCCAACCCTACACATCGGGGATGGCCACCACACGCGGAAAATGGTCGCAGCAGTACGGCTACTTCGAAATTCGCGCGCGCGTCCCGTCCGGGCGGGGATTGTGGCCAGCCTTCTGGGGACTTCCCACCAACGGGGACTGGCCTCCGGAAATCGATGTCCTCGAACTTCTTGGGGATGCCCCCGACCGGGCGTACATGACCAACCATTGGGGCGTGCTCCCTCTCCACGAGCAGAAGGGGGGCTCCTATCGAGGTCCGGATTATTCGCAGGACTTCCACCTGTTCGCCGTGGAATGGAATCCACGCCAGATACGTTGGTACATCGACGACACGCTGCGGGCCCAATCGACCTCGGGAGTCCCTCATGCCCCGTTTTATTGGCTCCTGAATCTCGCGGTGGGAGGCACATGGCCGGGCTACCCCGACAGCTCCACCCGGTTTCCCGCATCCTTCGAAATCGATTGGGCACGCGCCTGGCAGTACCCTACCGATTCCCTTGATCAATTCCCTCCTCCCCCCGTCCTGCGGTTTTCCCTGCCTTCGGAAGGTGAAATCGTGCCCCTGGGGGATTCCCTCCCCATGCAATTGGCTTTGGATTCCGGGTCGCCCCCGAGCCAGGTGAAGTGGTATGTGGATGGCAAACTCCTGGGCACCACGACGGGCGGAATCCTTTCCCGATCTTGGGTTCCACGGACGCCGGGCTCCCACACATTGGCCGCCGTCGGCATCACCCAAACGGGGATCTGGTCCGAATTCCTTCGCCGCATCGTGGTGGTCGCAGACTCGGGCGGAAACGCCCTGAGCAACGGAAATTTCCATTCCAGCGGGTCCGGCTGGACCGTCTGGGGCTCCGATGGAGGCGAGGCGACGCTCTCCACCGCACCCGAAAGCGACGATTCCTGCGGTCTGGTCCACATCTCGGCGCCAGGCCCCAATACCTGGAGCGTCCAGGTCTCCCAGCCGCTCCCTCTCCAGTCCGGCTGGACCTACCGCATTTCCCTCGAGGCGCGCTCCCCGACTCCCCGATCGGCCGTGATCTTGATCCAAGAGGGGAAGTCTCCCTGGAAGGAGCACTTCGCGCAGACCATCCAAACGGATTCCGTGTCCAGATCCTTCGGCCCCTGGGAGTACCACTCGCCCCTCAACGACCCCACGGCCTCGTTCAAGATCAACTTGGGAGCAGATTCCACGTCGATCCGCCTCTGGCGCGTGCGGGTGGAAGCCCGGCCAGGGACCGATGCCGTTCCACGGAGCCTCCCCGGCGAATCGAATCGGCCCTTCGGACGCTTCAACTTCCTGGGAAAGCGACTCGACCCGGAGGCGACCCACGCTTTCACACCCACCGTCGACCGATGATCCGAT
The DNA here is from genome assembly GCA_020633825.1 of Fibrobacteria bacterium. GTDB lineage: Bacteria > Fibrobacterota > Fibrobacteria > UBA5070 > UBA5070 > UBA5070. The sequence continues at coordinate 9,708 of JACKCV010000003.1, forward strand.
GGGGGGCCTCCCCCCCCGGCGTTGAGGAAAACCTCATCGGCACGGGATCCGGACCTCCCGTACCTGGTCGAATCCGGGTCGGGGGCAAAAACTGGACCCCCCGATCGACGCACCTCGAATACTTGGAATCAGGCCTGGGTTGGAAACCGTAGCCCCCCACTCCCCCTCCCAGGACCTACAGCTTCCTCCGGAGGGAACGCAGCCCCCATCGCAGCCCTCCTTGCGTGTTGACTATCCAGCCAACACTTCCCCTTTCCATCCCGATGCGGAATCAGGGGCGACGGTGGATTTTCCAGGAATGGACGCCATCATCACCGTCGAAGGCACGATCTCGTTGTTCCGCTATGGAGGCTGGAGTTTCCGGGTTGTGCAGCACTCCGAGGAGCACTCCGCGACCCCCGAAAGGGGCTTCCGGGGCATGCCCCGTCGCTATCTCTCCATGCCCACCCAACGCGTGCTCGCCCAGGTCTGATTCGAAATCCTCCCCGAGCGCGGTGGAACCGACCCACGTCCGCGGTCGACTCGATCCACCTTCGCGCCTTTTTTAAGCAGGTGCCCGGAGGGGGGATCCCACCCACCAGGGACGCCCCCCCGGTTTTCCGCACTTTTGCCGGGGGGCCTTTCCACCGGCTTCGGCCTTTCTACTCCGCCCAGGCTCGCCCGAAGAGAACCATTCCGGACAAGGACCGCAACCTCTTGCGGTGGGCGTCGACCAGCAGGCCCGCCGACTGGACCACGATCGCGAACTCTCCCGAAGTGTCCTGCAGCACCGGGGAGCTGGGCAACTCGACCCAAGTTTCCGAGGGTTTGAACAATACCCCCAGCGTGTCGCAGCGGAAGGTCCGGATTTGGCCTTCCATCAGCAGACCCACCGGGCGCTCGAGATCGAGGGCCTCGGAGTCGGATAATGTGGTGTCGAAGAAGACCAGATGAGTGCGAAGCGGAATCTCCGCGCGAAGGTTCCGTGCATTCAAATTGACCATCCATTCCCCGGCGGGAGAAGAACGATCCCCGGGTCGAACGCGCGGAACTCCCAGGGCCGCCAGGATCGAATCCATCAACGGATGATCGCCGTACCTCGCACTGCGCACCGCCCCCAACAGGGAATCCTCACGCCAAGTCTCCAAAGCGGGCACGCGAGCCTCCAGCCCCCGGCCATCGTGCTGATCGAGCAGATACTCCACGAGCCCGTTGATCCTCGTGGCCGACTCCCAGGAGAGTTGTTTGGACGCCTCCGAACCGGTTCCCGCCCCCGTCGTCGAATCCAGGAGGGCATCCAGCCGGGACAATTGGGAGCGACGCGAGACTTCGAAGGCCCCCCAGGGTCCCCACCCAACGACCAGGGCCAGGACGAGCAGGCTGGCCGGAACGAACCGCAAGGAACGTTTCCCCGAAAGGAACCAGATGGATTGCAGCGGAAGCCAGAGGGCCAGCACCACGCCGAAATACCTCTCCTCGGTGACCCCGTAGTCGTGGATCCGCTTGCCCACAGAAACCCAGAGGAGCGTGCACAGGGGAAGCAGGAGCGTGTGGAACCACCGAGTCCACATTCCCACCCATCGAGGTCCATCGGCGGCACCCAGCGGCGTCAGGAGAAGGTGGGCGAGGATGCCGAAACCTGCGAAGGCCGCGATGGGGATGGCGACCTTGCCCTCGGGGAGGGTCCAGGAAAGCAGGATCTTAGCTCCGTACGCGTAGAGCAGGGCCAGGTACACGACGGCCAGGGGGAGCAGCACGCGGGTGGAGAACACCCGCATCGCCGTGGGATAGGCCGGTTCCACTTCCTCGCCGTGATCGGGCACCCCCGACAGAAATTGAAACGTGAGGAAGACGGAACTCACCACCAACCACAAGTCGCCCCAGATCCGGTGCGGGAGGGGGACCTGCAGAAGGTACTGCAGGATCCAGAGGGCGCCCGCGCCCCCCGCGGCCAGGAAGAGCGCGAACAGCCAAGCCTGGATCGCCCGCTCCAGCAGCAGCCGATTCCACTGCCAGAATTGGCTTTCCTGGCGGGATCGAACCAAGGCGATCGCCAGATGGGTGGCCGACACCCACAAACCGTACCGCCAGAGGTGGGTGGGCGAATCCACACGGTCCGAAAGCAGGAACCACAGGCCGATCACCGGTATGGGTGTCAGCCGCAGCAGGACCCATTCCAGGGCCCACCTCCCTCCCGAGGCGATCTCCACGAGGAAGAACGCGGAGATCGCCCACGCCGCGGCAAGCACCCATCGGGGCAAGTCCGATTCGTCCCCTCCACGGAGGTGGTTCTGGAGCAGCAGCAACCCCATGAACACCACACTGGCCAGCGCGGTGGCGGGAAACCGCGACAGGGCTTTGCGGGGGGCTTCGACCAGGGTTCGAGGATCGGGCAATTTCATGCGTCTCTCCGGCAGCGAGGGATTGGAACCGCAAGGATACTCTCCAAGGGCCCGCCTGGTCTCGTGTCCCTGCGGGGGGGAAGCGACTCCGGAAACTGCCGGAGTCTCGACGACCCCTGCTCGGGCCCGGAGGAGAACCGACGCTCGGGATTCCGGGCGGGAGCCTCAAGGCAGGATCAGGACCTCCCGCATCGCGTCGACATGGCCCGACCAAAGGCGCACGTGGTACAAACCACGCGGCAGATGGGAGAGATCCATCGTGCCTTGGAACTCACCATGGACCAGAACCCTCCCCGCGTGGTCCCAAACCAACGCGTGGACCGAATGCCCCTCGACCCCTTCGATCCGGAAGCGTCCCTGTCCAGCGGCTTGCAATCTCACGAGATCGGAGGTCTTGACGTGGCGAACAGGTGTGGCGGCACAGGCATCGGTTTCCAGGATGTCCCAGATTTGTCCCGGTGCCACGCGAAACACCGCCTGGGTCAGCGGAAGACTGTCGGAGGAGGATGCCCCCGGGACCACCAGGGCTTTCACGCTGTGTCGAGCCACGATGGCCCAATGGTCGCCGGTGGGGACCAGGTTCCACTCCTGGTGATCTCCTCCACTTTCCTCCGACACTCCCACGGACGCCCCATCCCGGAAGGAGGAGGAATCCACTTGGAGCCATTTCCCCGAGGCGGAGTTCGAGATTCGATGGAACGCCCCATCGGCAACGATCTTCCACCTCTGGGCCTGGGCGGTGGACGACCCGGTCTGGATCGCGGCCCCACGGCTGGTCGCGGTGAGGAATTTCCCGCTCGACACGGATTGGATCTTGAAGCAGGAGGTCGGATCGAATTCCCGGGAAGGATGATCCGCGGTGTTCAGGAAGGTGATGTCGAGGTCCACGACCCCGGCTCCCCAGGTGAAGTAGCGGACCTTGTTCTGCAAGGGAAGATATTGGACCGAGTTCGCGGCGGGAAGGGCCGCGGACGGCATGCTGGGAGAACGAAGGTCGTACCATTTGTTGTCGGAGGCGATCCAGACGAAGAAATTGGAGCTGAACGCCAATTTGCCATCGGGGGACAAGCTCACGTTGCGCACTTCGGCGCCCGAGGGCAATCCGCCCACGGTGGATTGGAAGGTCTTGCCGCCATCCCGACTGACGAGGCAGGCGGCGCTCCCCGTGCCTCCTCCCCAGAAGACCAAGTCGGGGTCGCTCTCGGAGACCTCGATGTAGAACCCGGAGGCGCCCCCCCAATCCGCCCAGGCCTTGGCGGGCTTGGTTCCCGAATAGGTGGTTTCCGTCCAGGACTTCCCGGTATCCCTGGACCAGAAGAACTTCCCGTTGCGCGTGGCCGCGTACATGCGACTCGGATCGGATTTCGAAACCCCGACGCCCATGGTCACGGCACCGGCATCGCCCCGGAAATCCTTCGGAAGATCCCTGCGGGTGATGGTGTTGGAACTGGCCGAATAGACCAGCTTGAACAATTTGTCCCACCCGGACACCCAGATGGCGTCTTCCCCCGGAATCGTGGATCCTTTGAAGGGAGGCGAGTACCAGTCCCCGTCGACATTGAAACTCGCGGTCTTGGTGTTGCCGGTGAAGGATGCGTGGGCATGGTAGAAGGCCGCCCAGTAGTGGCGGTACCAATAGGCCGTTCCGTTGTTCGACGCGGCCGAGCGAAGGCCGTCGGCGGCGTAGCGGTTGGTCGCCAGGAAGGTGTCGCGTGCTGTGCGCGTCAACTCGAAGGTGCCGGGATCCTGGTTCGCCGTCAGCGTCAGGGCGGTGTTGTCCACGGATGTCCCTCCGTGCAGGATCCCGAAGGTGTGGTTGCGATTCACGTAGCGCCACGTCTTGGAATTGAGGGGCTCGGGATTGAAGCACAGACCCATGTCGTTGGCGGCCAGAAGTGTCCAGACTCCGTTCACACGGTAGAAGGCGAGGTGTTTGGGGTCCCATCCGATGGTCTTGTTGTTTTCCTGGTACACAGCCCAGGTGACTCCACCGTCCTTGGAGAGGTCGTGCTGGGGAGAATTGGAGAACAGCACATCCGGCTGGTCGGGAACGACGACCTGGAGCGCATCGGCGCGCTTGGATTTCTGGCTCCAGACGGAGCCGTCGGTGCTCGACCAGATGGTGCTGTCGGCGAGGTGGACATACACGCGAAGTTTTCCCTCGAACTCGGTTCCCGTGACCGAGGTCGGTTTGGCTCCGGACCCGATGCTCCCCGCCAGGGAGAGGCTCCCCGAAGCGTACTTGTAGACATCGAGGGCGGAGCCCGTCTCACGCTTGCGCACGATGAAGCATTGATCGGCGGTATTGTACAGCCAGGCTCCTCGGACCGTCGTGTTGGGCCAACTTTTCAGTTCCTGGAAAGAGGCCCCGTCATCTCGGGAACGGATCAGGACATCGTAGGTTCCTCGTCGAACGACGGCCAACACCTCTCCGGAAGGAAGCGATGCGGCCCAGGAGGCGGCTCCATTGGAACTCGTCCCTCCCTCGGAGATCGTCCAGGTCAGACCGTCGTCGTCGGAGAACCGATATCCACCGTCCACGATTCCCAGCAAGCGGAAATCACCCGTCGACAATTGGATTCCGACGAAGGAGGGAGGATCGATCTGGACCACCTGGTTGCGAACCACCCAGGAACCCATCTGCACCAACGGTGCGGACACCAGATTGCCTTCCGTGGACAGCGCATGGATGGTGTTGGAGAGGGAGTCGTAGGCCGTCCGATCCAATCGGACCCCCGAGCCGTACCCACCTGCGGCGGTGGTATTGGAGATGCGCACCATCTGCCACTGCCCCTTGATGCGCCCCTCCGCGAAGGAATGTTCGGTCCCCAAGGGCGGAGGGGGTGCCGAGGCCGTTCCGGCCAGGGATCGACCCGCAATCTTCCCCGTCGGTTCGGCAACGGAACTCGTCCCGTAGATCTCGGACTTCGCCTGCCTTCGGAGGGAATCGTTCCTGGCCCTCCACTCCCGGACCTGTCGGTGCCCCTTCTTCATGGAGCTGTTGGCTCCATCGAAATGCCATTGCATCGCCAGGGAATCGTCGAGGGTTCCCAAGTCGGCACCGTTTGCGATCGAACCCGAGGCGGCCAGGAGCACAGCGAGGAAGGAAGGTTTGGTCATGGAACGCCCCGGTGCGATGGGTGAAGGCCGAGGCACAAGATCGAGAACCGAACGTCCCCTGGCCGGGAGGTTTCGCCGGGCCTTTCGAGCCCGCCTCCACTGGTAGGAATATGAGTTGATTCTACCCTTCACGGACCGTCTTTTCGCACCCGTTCCAGACCGCGGAGTTCCTTCCGCCACGCGGTTGTCCCCCGAACCACCTCCGAGAGCGACAGGACGGATCGAAGAGCCAGCCACCGTCCCAGGCTTCTCCACCGTCGATGGCCTTCTGGGAAGAGATGGCCTCGCACCACCTCCGGACTCCTCGCCCCCGATTCGTGGACCCGGTTCCGGGTTTCCGAGTTCCAGCAAAATCCAGTCGTCCACCCCCGGTCCCGGCAAGGCGCCGCCAGGCCCGAGCGGCACGCGAAGGCCATGGCGGGATGACAGCCATCGACAAGCCCCCGATGTCGTCCCCAAAGGGACGGCAAGGGAGGGCGGAACGAGAATGGGGCCCCAGGCCCGAGCGGCACGCGAAGGGAATGGAGGATGCAGACGACTCGACAGCATCCCCGACGGCGTCCGCGTCGGGACGCCGAGGGGTGCGGGAGGGGAGACTGCGCCTCCAGGCCCGAGCGGAGGGTTAGTAGCGGTAGTGGTCGGGCTTGTACGGCCCTTCGACCGGGATGTCCAGGTACTTGGCCTGGCTCTCGGTGAGGACTTCCAGCTCCACGCCCAGCTTGGCCAGGTGCAGGCGGGCGACCTTCTCGTCGAGCTTCTTGGGCAGCACGTAGACCTTGCCCTTCTCGTAGCCCTTGACGCCCGAGACGGTCTCCTTGCCCTGGCTGGCGAGCCAGAGGTCGATCTGCGCGATGGTCTGGTTGGTGAACGAGGCGCTCATCACGAACGAGGGGTGGCCGGTGGCGCAACCCAGGTTCACCAGACGGCCTTCGGCCAGCACGATGATGGACTTGCCGTCGGGCCAGATGACCTCGTGCACCTGGGGCTTGATCTCGATCCACTTGTGCTTCTTGATCTTGGCGATCTCGATCTCGGAGTCGAAGTGGCCGATGTTGCACACGATGGCGCGGTGCTTCATGGCGTTCATGTGCTCTTCGGTGATCACGTACTCGTTGCCGGTGGTGGTCACGAAGATGTCGCCGCGGGGGGCAGCCTTGGCCATGGGCACGACTTCGTAGCCTTCCATCGCCGCCTGCAGCGCGCAGATGGGGTCGATCTCGGTGATGAGCACGCGGGCGCCCTGGCCCTTCATGGCCTGCGCGCAGCCCTTGCCCACGTCGCCGTAACCGGCCACGACGACGATCTTGCCCGAGAGCATGACGTCGGTGGCGCGCATGATGCCGTCGGGCAGCGAGTGGCGGCAGCCGTAGAGGTTGTCGAACTTGCTCTTGGTGACCGAGTCGTTCACGTTGATGGCGGGGAAGAGCAGTTCGCCCTTGGCGGCCATCTGGTAGAGGCGGTGCACCCCTGTGGTGGTCTCTTCCGAGACGCCCTTGATGTTCTTGGCGCATTCGGAGAAGAAGCCGGGGCGCTCCTTGACGGCCTTCTTGACCTGGGCGTACAGGATGCGGCCTTCCTCGTGGCCGGGGTCCACGTCCAGGAACGAGGCGTCCTTCTCGGCGCGCAGTCCCAGGTGGACGAAAAGCGTCAAGTCGCCGCCGTCGTCCAGGATCATGTTGGGGGTGCCGTTGTCGGCCCACTGCAGGACCTTCCAGGAGTAGTCCCAGTATTCTTCCAGCGTCTCGCCCTTGACGGCGAACACGGGGACCCCCCGGTCTGCGATGGCGGCGGCGGCGTGGTCCTGGGTGCTGAAGATGTTGCACGAGCACCAGCGGATGTCGGCACCGAGCTCCTTCAAGGTCTCGATGAGCACCGCGGTCTGGATGGTCATGTGCAAGGAGCCGGCGATGCGGGCGCCCTTGAGGGGCTGGGACGCCTTGAATTCCTCGCGGGTGGCAACGAGTCCGGGCATCTCGGTTTCGGCGAGATCGATCTCCTTGCGGCCGAATCCAGCCTGCGCCAGGTCGCGCACGAGGTAGTCGGCCTTGCCGTTGGCCGTGGGGGCTTTGCCGAAGGTGGTCACGTTGTCGAGCATGGAAGGATCTCCTTTGCCGGTACACGGCTTTGGGTGGACCCTTTTAATATATCAAAAAATCGTGATATGTTGATTCATCAGCTGACAATCGGTCCACTGGAGCTGCCGTCGGCTCCGGGGTCCGAATCCTCCCCCCGCCTTCGGAGGGCCTCGCCAAGCGTCTCGAGATGGATCGGCTTGGCCAGGTAGTCGTTCATTCCCGCGTCGAGGCAACGCGCCTTGTCTTCGGGCAGCGCGTGGGCGGTGAGGGCGACGATGGGGATGCCCGACACCGCCTCCCCGCAATCTCCGGCACGTATCCGTCGGGTGGCTTCCAGCCCATCCATTTCGGGCATCTGGCAATCCATCAGGACCAGATCGTAGGGATTCCGACGCAGTTCCTCGAGCACTTCCTGACCGTTGGACACCATCTCGCACGGATACCCGAGCTTCTCCAGGAGCTTGCGCACCAGGATCTGGTTCACCCGGTTGTCCTCCGCGACGAGAATCCGCATCACCTGCCGGCGCATCTCCTCGACGGAATGCCGGGTGACCACCTTCTCCTCGCGCGCAAGTCCCTCGACCCCCAGGACCCCCAGCAGGATCCCCTTGAGATGGGAACCTCGGAAGGGTTTGGTGAGATACCCCTGGAACCCGTCGCGCTCGATCTCGGCGACTTCGCCTCGATGCCCGAGGGAGGTGAGCAGGACCATCCGCAGATCCGCATGTTCGGGTCTGCCACGGATCCGCCGCCCCAGCTCTCGCCCGTCGACATGACCGGGGACTCCCGCATCGATGAGAGCCACATGGAAGGGATCGCCCTGGAGGAGGGCGGATTCCAGGAGATAGAGGATGGAGGATTGCTCCCTGGAGGCATGCACCCGGCATCCCCAGCCCTCCAGGTGCTGCGCCAGGACCCGTCGGTTCCCGTCGTGGGAGTCGACCACCAGCACCCGTCGCCCGCAAAGTTCGGGAGCCGAGGGAGGGGCGGCCCGACGCGCACGACGCACCACCAGAGGAATCCGCAAGTGGAAGACGGACCCCTTCCCAGGGATGCTTTCGACCTCGATGCCACCGCCCATCAGGACGGCGAGCTGGCGGGAGATCGCCAGGCCCAGGCCCGTTCCACCGAATCGCCGGGTGATGGTTCCGTCGGCCTGCGAAAACGGCTGGAAGAGGTTGGCCAATTGCTCGGCGCTCAGGCCGATTCCCGTGTCGGAAACGGAAATCCGCAGTCCGACCTTGCGGGAGGCGATGGATTCCACGCACACTTCGATGGTCACGGACCCTTCGGGGGTGAACTTGACCGCGTTCCCCACCAGGTTGACCAGAATCTGCCGGATCCTCCCCGGATCGCCTCGGACGAACGAAGGGACGTCGGGATCGATGTCCAGGACCAGTTCGAGCCCCTTTTCCTGGGCCCGGATGGCGAGCATCTCGGCCACATCCTCCAAGGAGACCCGGAGGTCGAAATCCATGGCCTCGATGTCGAGCTTGCGCGCTTCGATCTTGGACAAGTCGAGGATGTCGTTGATCAATCCCAGTAGGGCTTCCCCACTCTGGCGGACGATCCCCGCATACTGTCCTTGCTCCTCGGAAAGCGGCGTGTCGAGGAGCAGATCCGTCATCCCGATGACGGCGTTCATGGGGGTGCGGATCTCGTGGCTCATGTTGGCCAGGAACTCGCTCTTGGCCGCGGAAGCGTGCTGCGCGCGCGCGGTGGTCTCCCTCAGCTCGTCGAGGGTCCGCAACAGCTCCTCCTCCACGGCTTTGCGACGGGAAATGTCGGTCCGGGTCCCGGTGAGCCGCAACGCCCGACCATCGGCGTCACGCGCGATGACCCGGGCCCGGTCGTGGACCCAGAGATCCGCCCCACCCGGGCCGCGAAGACGGAATTCGCAATCGAGGAAGGGCTCCTCCCCGGACAGATGCCGGTCCAGACTCCGTCGGAAGCGGTTGCGATCGTCGGGGTGGATGAGATCGATGAGCCCCTTGCTGGACACCGCATCGCAACACTCGACCCCGGTGATCTCGCTGAAACGCGGATCGATGCGGACCAGACCCGCGGGAAGATCCCACTCCCACGTACCCGCCTGGGTGGCGTCGAGGATGTTCCTCAGCCGTTCGCCCTGCTCCCGGAGGGCATCCTCGGCCCGCAGCCGGTCCTCGATGTCCACCACGAAGGCGACCACGGCCTTCTTGCCGTGCCACATGATGGAACTGGGTCGCATCTCCGACCAGCGGGAGGTCCCGTCGGCCCTTTGCAGCCGGAAATGGTAGGCGTCCGGCGCATCCTCCCCGGCGAGCCGGGCCCGGTAGTTCCGCATCACCTCGTGGCGATGCTCCGGGTGGACGAAATCCAGGAACGACGCGTCCAGGAGTCTGCTCCTGGAATGCCCGGAGAGGAGCTCCACCTGCCGATTCACGAACCGGATCACCCCTTCGGACACGACCACGAGTCCATCGGAGGCATTCTCGAACAGCTCGCGGAACTGGGCCGCCACCGTGTCGGAAGCCCTCTGGGGGTGGGAAAGGTGGGTCCATACCGCCTGCAGGACCTCCGGTCGATCGAAGGGGAGATCCGTCTTCAACAGCCCCTGTACCGCGGAGACCTCGAAGGAAGGACAGCGCTGCACCACGAAAAGTCCCGCATCGAGCTCCGTGACCGCGGAGAGGATTTCCGCCACCTGTCGGGAGGGAACATCCCCCAGCAGGATCACCCTGCCGCAAGCGCCGTTGGATCCTTCTCCACGGACCGCCTCGATCAGACCGTTCGCGGATTCCTCGACCCGGATCTGGGCAGTGTTTCCCGCCTGGTTCGCCAGTCGCAACAATCCACTCCGGAACCGCTCCACCTCCCCGGCGGAAACCCCGAAAAGGGAACAGAACGGGCCCGGAATGCCACCTTCGGGACGATCCGACGCGACGAGCCCTCCAAGGGCTGGTGGGATCCCGAAGTTCACTTCGGGTTGGGCGAGTTGTGGCATCTCGGAAGGGCAACCTCCTGTCTGCAGACGATACCCTGTTTGCGATGAACCGGCAAGGGATTACAGCATCCACCGCTCGCCGGGAGAACAATTTCCGGTGAATCCAACTCGGCGACAGATTCTGGATCGATTCTCCGTCTCGTTCTCGCGGCACGCATGAAAAAAGGGGCGATCCACCGGATCGCCCCTCCACAAGACCGGATGGGATGGATGCTCAGGCCACAGCGGCCTTCAGCGCCTTCACCTTGTCGGTCTTCTCCCAGGTGAACTCCTTGCCGGTGCGCCCGAAATGGCCTCCGGCGGCGGTGGCGCGGTAGCGAGCCTTCTTGAGGTCGAGCATCTTGACGATTCCGGCCGGCTTCAGATTGAAGACCTTGCGCACGGCCTTTTCGAGTTTCTCGGCGGAAACGGTCCCGGTCCCGAAGGTGTCGACGAGGACGGAGACCGGCTCGGGGAATCCGATGGCATAGGCCAGCTGCACTTCGCAGCGGGTCGCGAGCTTCGCGGCCACGATGTTCTTGGCCACGTACCGGGCCGCGTAGGCCGCGGAGCGATCGACCTTCGACGGATCCTTGCCGGAGAAGGCGCCGCCCCCGTGCCGGCCCATGCCGCCGTAGGTGTCGACGATGATCTTCCGACCGGTCAACCCGCAGTCGCCGTGAGGTCCGCCGACGACGAACTTCCCGGTGGGATTGATGTGGTACTTGGTGTCCTTGTCGAGCAGGGCGGAGGGAATCACCTGCTTGACGACCTTCTCGATCATGTCCTTGCGGATGGTGGCGTGGGTGACCTTCTCGTCGTGCTGGGTGCTGATCACGACGGCTTCGACGCGGGCGACCTGGCCATCGACGTATTCCACGGTGACCTGGCTCTTGGCATCGGGGCGCAGATACTTCAGCTGTCCCTTCTGGCGGACCTCGGTGATCCGATTGATCAAACCGTGGGCGTAGTGGACGGGAGCCGGCATGAGCTCCGGAGTCTCGTCGCAGGCGAACCCGAACATCATGCCCTGGTCGCCGGCCCCCTGCTCGGAGGTGTCCTTGCCCTCGGCGGCCTTGGCGTCGACGCCCTGGGCGATGTCGGGGGACTGGGAATGCAGGCGCACGTCGACCTGGCAGGTGTCGGCCGCGAACCCGATGGCGGGATCGACGTAGCCGATGTCGCGGACCACCCCGCGGACGATCTCGTCCACCTTCGCCCGTGTCAGCGGAGCCTTGGTGGTGATTTCGCCTGCCACGACCACGAGGTCGGTGGTGCAGAGGGTTTCGCAGGCGACGCGGCTGGATGGATCGTGGGACAGACAGAAATCCAGGATCGCATCGGAAACCTGGTCGGAGACCTTGTCGGGATGCCCCATCGAGACGGATTCCGACGTGAACAGATGACGCGCCATGAGTGAACTCCAGGTAAGGGATCGGTTGTCGAAATGGCTGGACCGCCGCATTCGACGGGAAGGAGGTCTAAACATATCAAAATATTCAGAAGCGTTGATGCATGAGGAAAATCCCCGTCCGTCCGGCTCCACGGCAGGGTCCTATCTTAGCGGGTTGTGAAACACGCCTTCCGGAACCTTCCGTACCCCTTGGTTTTCACGCTTCGCTGGCTCGGACCCTCCCTGGCGGTGGCCGTGGTTTCCGGACTTTCCTCCGGATTCTTCCTCTGGTCGCTGCATCGTGTCACGCTCTTCCACGCCACGCATCCCTGGCTTCTCGCCTGGCTTCCCCTCGCCGGCCTGGGTTCGGGACTGGCCTACCATTTCCTGGGAGGGAACAGCGAAGCCGGCAACAACCTGCTTCTCAAGGAGATCCGTCGGGATTCCGGAGAGGCCATCCCCGCGAGGATGGCCCCCCTGGTCCTGGCCGGAACGCTCGTGACCCACCTGTTCGGGGGGTCCGCCGGACGCGAGGGGACCGCCATCCAGATGGCGGGAGCGTTGTCCGACCTCTTTTCCCGACCGTTTCGGCTCAAACCGCACGAACGCTCCGTCCTCCTGCGCGCGTCCATCGCAGGTGGATTCTCGGCCGTGTTCGGAACACCTCTGGCAGGGACGCTGTTCGCCTTGGAAGTGGTGGTCGCGGGCTCCTTCTCCCTCTCGACGTTGCTGCCCTGCCTGCTTTCGGCGGTGCTGGCGGATCAAGTCGTCGCCTGGCTTCCCGTCCACCACACCCATTACCAGGCCGGAGCGATCCCCACGGGACTGGCCCCTCTGGTTTCCGCAGCCGTCCTCGGAATCGCTGCGGGACTGCTGGCTCGACTCTTCGCCGGACTGGCCCATGCCGTTTCGACCGCCGGGAGGACCTGGGTCTCCTGGCCTCCACTTCGTCCCGCCCTTGGCGGACTCGTCGTGGCCCTCCTGGGCGCCTGGTTCGGTCCCCGTTGGTTGGGTCTGGGTGTGCCGGTGATCGAAGAAAGTTTTTCCCAAGCGTCCTCCTTCCTCGATCCGCTCGGCAAGCTTCTCCTGACCACACTCACCGTCGGGTCGGGATTCAAGGGAGGCGAAGTGACACCTCTGTTCTTCATCGGCTCCACCCTCGGAAGCGCCTCGGCCGAACTCCTGCACCTCCCCGTGGGAACCGCGGCGGCCGTGGGGTTCGTGGCCGTCTTCGCGGGTGCCACCAACACGCCCTTGGCGTGCACCGTGATGGCCATGGAGCTGTTCGGGGCTCCGGTGGGCTCGCTGGCCGCCATCGCCTGCCTCTCGGCTTGGCTTTCCTCGGGACCGGGCGGAATCTACGCGGCCCAGAAGCATGCCTTCGGGAAAGGGCGTCTACCGGAGAGGCCGCTGGAGGAGGATTTCCTTTAAGGCGTCTCCCAAGACCGGATGTCGCCACTGGAACCCTTGTCCCTGCAGGACCTTGGGGCGGCACCTTTGGGACTGCAGGAGGAGTTCGCGCCCCATCCCCCCCAGCAAGAAGCCAAGCACCCACGCCGGAACACGGAGGAAAAGCGGGCGACGGAGCGATCTGGCGAGGACCCGCGAAAATTCCGCTTGCCGCACCGGCTCCGGAGACACCGCCAAGACGGGCCCATGGAGGTCGGAATGGGTCAGGGCCCATAGGAAGGCTCCCACCGCGTCGTCCAGGGCGATCCAGGGAAACCATTGGCGTCCACTTCCCAGGACCGCCCCCATTCCCCAGCGGAACGCCGGCAACATCTTGGCAAGCGCCCCGCCGTGACGATCGAGCACCACCCCCAGCCGAACGTGGACCACCCTCACCAAGGCGTTTTCCGCGGGACGGCCCGCTTGCTCCCAGGCCACGCAGGTGTCGGCGAGGAATCCGCCCCCGCTCGGGGAGGACTCGTCGAGAGGTTCGTCGTGCCGGTCTCCGTAGAACCCCGTCGCGGAAGCGGAGACGAAGGTGGGAACGCCGTGTCGGGCGCAGGATTCCGACAGGGTCCGGGCCGCTCCGACCCGCGAGGAGCGGATCAGACGACGACGCTCCCGGGTCCAACGCGCGTCGCCGATCCCCGCTCCGCACAGATCGATGGCCGCATCGGCGCCGGAGACCGCCTCCGACGGAATTTGTCCCGAATCGGGATCCCACCGGTACTCGCCGGGCGAGGCGACCTGCCGACGGACCAGGACGCGAACCGTGTCCCCACGCTGGCGAAGGGCCTCCACCAGGGCTGTTCCCACAAGACCCGAAGATCCGGCCACCACCACCACGGACATTGCGAACCTCCTGCGAGACGGGAACCCGGACTGGAAGGACCGGGGAAGTCACGCCCCTGAGTCTACCAATTCTTCAAAGCTCCGGCTCCGCGTTCGCGCCCCTCTCCCCGGGAAGTCCGGACCATTTCGGCGGAAGCCTCCGAGCGGGGCGGGCTCACCTGGGAAAAGCCCCTTGGGAACGCGGTCAGGCGCACCGATTCAGCGGTCCCCGACCACGGAATCCTCCCCCCATGCGTCCAGAAGTTCGGAGAGGCGAGGAGAAACTTCCGCGTCGGCCATCATTCCGGAAAGGGCCTCCTCCAAGCGTCGACGTCCGGCCACCTGGCCCACCAGGATGCCGTAGGCGACCATCAGATCGAGCAGGACCGCCTCCAAATCCGTCCCGGTCAGGGCCTGATCCACCAGGAGCCACGCCGGTCCATCCGGAGACCCCGGCACCGGGACCAACGCCGCTTTCCCGGGAACCACTCCCGACTCCTCCAACGAGGAAGGACGCGGATCACGGTCGAGCACGACCCATCCGGTGATTCGGTCGAGGGAACGCCCCGCCGCCGCCTCGAGGGTGGGCACCTCGATGGTTTGGGAGTCCTCCCGTTGGCTGCGTCCCCCGAGGTCGGTGCCCCAGGTTCCCCGGAGCACCCCCGAGGGTGGACTCTGGGGAATGAGGGCTGCGCAACGCTCGATGCCGAACCGCTCCCGGGGAATCTCGATGACCCTCTTCCAAAAGGAATCCTCGTCCGGACAGGAGGACAATTCCCTGGCGATCGAACCGAACCGACGCAGACCACCCGCCTGCCGCCGTTCCCGCATGGATTCGCGCCCGCGCACGAGGCACCCACCGACCAGTTCCCCCCACTGTTCCACCAATCCCGGATCGGGGCGTTCGACGGAGCCTTCGATTTCCAGCAAACCGACTTCGCCCCTTCGCGCCCGGCAGGACAGCGTGAGGCTCCACCCCTCGGGGATCTCCCCCCATCGCGCCAGAGCCGGATCCCCGCCGTGGGTCGGGAATCCACGCAATTGTGGAGGGACATCCTGATGGATTCCCCCCTCTTCGAAACTCCACCTCGAGGAGAGCCCCCCCACAGTGGCATCCACCTGCCAAAACCGAATCCGATCGGCACCCAGCCATTCGGCGGTGGCCCGGAGCATGCCGACGATCAAATCGTCCCAGGAATCCCCCAACAACAAGGGAGTCAGGCTCGCGAGCAGGGATGCTGTTCGCGGACGACGCACGGGATCAAGGCGCATGGTGGAATTCCTCCTGAATCCAAACCATAGAGAATTTCCGGCCACGCCGCCATGGACTTCCTGGAACGACGACTGGACGAGCGAGATTTCCGGATTCCGGAGGAGCCCGAACGATGGCTCCCGGAGCGAGGAATCGCCCGAGCGGAACCGCACGCCGTCGGAACCTAACGCCCGCCCCTGGAATCGCATTCCAACGACTTCGAACCAGCGAGGAAGGGATCCGATCCATCGGACCCCTTTCCCCGAGGAGAGGGAGGTCGCAAAGAAGCGGTCAGGCCGCCAGGGAATCGAGCTTTTGCGCGAGCTGCGCCGGAGGGAGCAAGCCGACCACCTGGTCGACGACCTTTCCGTCGCGGAAGAACATCATGGTGGGGACACCGCGAATGCCGTACCGGCTCGCCAACTCGGGATTGTGGTCGACATCCACCTTTGCGATCTTCACCCGACCCGCGTAGCCGTCGGAGAACTTCTCCAGGACGGGGGCCAAGGCCTTGCAGGGGCCACACCATTCCGCGAAGAAATCGACCGCGACGGGCTGCTTCGAGAGAAGGACTTCGGTGGGAAAGCTCGATTGGTCGACGTGTGTCGTGGCCATGGGAAATCTCCTGGATGAGGGTTCCCCATCATGGATGCCCGGAAGGCTCGCGAAGTTACACGTCGCGGCCGGAGCTCGGTCTCAACGAGGCGCGGAAGCGGTGGCCCGGGGACGGCGCATCCAGGCATCCTTCAAATTCCCGTGCAGTCGCTGACGAAAATCGGTCGGGAACTCCACCAACTCCTCTCCGCGATAGAGTTCGACCGTCCGTCGAGCGGTATCGACGACCAGCCGACATTTTGCGCAGCCGGCCATGTGCTTCTTGAGTTCCTGGCACATGGTGGTCTGCTCGTCGCCATCGAGGTAGTCGCCCAAGGCCCCCAGAAGATCCGTGCAGTCGCTCATGCTCCCCCCTCCCGGGCGGCGGCCAGCCCCCCCAATCCGTGGGGAACCAGGTGCGCATGCACCGCCGACTCCCCCCCGAAGACTTCCGTGAGACGTTCACGCAAGGCCAGACGGGCGCGCAACAACCGCACCTTCACATTCGCCTCGGTGATTCCCAGGTCCGAGGCGGTATCGGAGGTGGACCTCCCCTCCACATCGCGAAGAACGAAGACCGCCCGCAGCCCCGGGGTCAAGGTGTCGAGGGCCGAATCCAGGATCGAACGCAGCTCCCGACGTTCCACCGAACGCGAAGGATCCTCCCTCCAGTCGGCCAGGAGTTCGGGATGGGGAATCGGACCGTCGTCGTCCGATTCGGAAACCATCTCGTCGAGGGAAAGAGTTTCCTTGCGACGCCGACGCCGGAGGATCTCCAACCCCTCGTTGGTGGCGATCCGCCCGATCCAGGTGCAGAAACCCGCCTCGCCACGGAAGGAATCCAGGGCTTCCATCGCTTTCAGGAACGCCCCTTGCACGATGTTCTCGGCCTCCTCGCGATCACCGACGAGACGCCAGGCGATGGCCCAGATCCTCCGTTCGCAGGAGCGCACCAAGCGTTCGAAGGCGTCGAAGTCCCCGCTGCGAGCCTTCTGGACGAGCTCCATTTCCTCGGCTCGGTCGAGGGTCGTGTTCTGTTTCGGCCTCACGCCACCAAGATACTCGACGAACCTAGGGCGAACCCGCCATCCCGCTCTTTTTTCCTCGGCAACACCACGCCAGGAACAATGCATCGCGCAATCTTCCGTGGAACCCGCGCGGAACGGAGGGCGCGGGAACGTGGCGATAGAGATGGATGGTCCTTCGCGTGGTCTCCAGGATCTTGCGGCATTTCGGGCATCCAGCCACATGCCGAAGGAGGTCTCCGCAGGCGGACCCGGAAACCGGCCAGGAGGCCTCGTCCTCCCCCAATCGCTCCAGGACCTGACGGCAGATGCGTTGCATTTTCCATTGGACGGAACAAATCGCGCAGGGTTACGGATTCTTCCGAGTAACCTTCGCGACGGGAGTTCATCCCTCCAGGGAACCACTTCCTCCACCGGAGATATCCATGAAACCTTCCTTCACCTGGCCCACCATTCTTCTGGCGTTCGTCATGGGCTGCGGCGGGGCAGCCTCGGCGGGTGGAGACCTCTCCCCGACTCAGGCCGACAGTCTGATCCGCGCCCACTCCCAGGACACGTCCTTCCTCCTCATCGACGTGCGCACCCCGGGCGAGTTCGCCTCGGGCCACATCCCCGGTGCCAGGATGATCGATTTCCACGCGCCGGACTTCCAAAGCCGCGTAGAAAGCCTTCCCAGAACCGCGCCCATCCTGCTGTACTGCCGATCGGGGAACCGCTCCGGGCAGGCGTTGTCCTGGATGGAGACGGCGGGCTTCACCCAGGTGCGCCACCTCTCGGGCGGAGTGCGGACATGGATGTCGGAAGGGCGTCCCCTGGCCCGCTGAAGCAACGAGATGGTACCATGGCGGGGACGAACCCGCCCATTCTCGCCGCGCAGTACCCGGACGACCAGCCCATGAACGAGACCTCCCATTCCCGTCGCTCGATCCTTCGAAGACTCCAGATCTCCATGATGGGATTCGGCCTGGCGATGGGAGTCGTCTTTCCCGCATACGCGAACTTCTTCGTGGAGTGGAAGACGGGGATGTTTCCCTGGTTCGCGCTGGGGGCGGTCGTCGCGGGGATCACGGTGGGGCTTGCCAACCACTTCATGGTGAAGTTCCTCCTGTTGCGGCCCCTCGAATCCATTTCCAGGGTCGCCCGGGCCCTTCGCTCGGGGGACTTGCGGGAACGCACCTCCCTGGTCAGTGCCGACGACGTCGGTCGCATCGCCGAAGATCTCGACGACGCCCTGAACGCGCTGGAACGCTCGATGAAACAGGTCGGAATGGCGACCGATCAGGTGAATCGGGCGGCCGACCGCATCGAGACCACGCGACAATCGAGCCTGCGGTCGTTGCGATCCCTCGCCGAGGAGGCCATCACCCTGCGCGCCGGGGCTGGAGAAAACATCACTCGGGTGCACGAGGGCGCAGCCGCCAGTCTGGGCATGGACGCCTGGAACCGCGAACTGGCCGCGTCCCTGCAGGAGGATTCCTCGCGACTGTCGGAACTCGTTTCCCTGAGCTCCCGGCAAACCCAGGAGGTATCGAGGCTACGCGCCCATTCCGAAGATCTCAACCGACGCATGGAGGTGGTGCACCGAGCGACCCGATCCATCGAGGATTTCCTCGGCCTCGTCCAGGGGATCGTCAAGCAGACCGAGATCCTCTCCTTGAATGCCTCGATCGAAGCCGTCCGGGCGGGACAGGCCGGCCGTGGCTTCTCCGTGGTCGCTCAGGAAATCCGCGCACTGTCCCGGGATTCTGCCGCCGCCGGAGAGAAGATCCGTTCGGAAGTCGAACGGATGCGCTCCACCGTGCAGGAGGCCGTCGCCACGACCGAAGAAATCCTCCGACAAGCCCAAGTATCCGAGGAGTTCTCGGATACCGTCGCCCAGTCCGCTCGCGCTCGGGAAGCCAGCTTGCAGGAGAAGCGCACCAACGTGACCTTGCGCAACGAAGACGTGGAGCGGGGTACGCAGTCCACGAAGGTCGGCCTGGAACATCTGGGAGCCCTCTCCCGGCAATTGGAATCCATGGCCTCGTTGGCCCGGACCTCCAGCGACGAAACCGCCACCATGGACCGGGATCTCCAGGATCTGACACGCCAGATCGCGGCCTTGAGAGCCCTGGGAGCTTCCTTCCGCTACGATTGACCGTTCAATCGATCCCGCCAGCGAAGGAGCGCCAAGGACAACTCGCTGGACTCCCTTCGCAAGGCCCCATCCCCTTGGAGCGCGTCGA
Source organism: Fibrobacteria bacterium (assembly GCA_020633825.1). GTDB lineage: Bacteria > Fibrobacterota > Fibrobacteria > UBA5070 > UBA5070 > UBA5070. The sequence goes on from JACKCV010000003.1 coordinate 29,018, forward strand.
GCGCCGCTCCTTTGTTGCCCTGGGAGAGGCGATCCAGCGCCACTCCGACCTCGTGGTGGAATGCTTGGTGGTAGGCGTACACCTCGGAGTATTCGGGGTGCACGGCCAATTGCGACTTCGATCCATCCAGCCATTTGCCGAACTCGCAGGCGTGGCAGTCGCGCGCCTTCGCACGGTCGAAATCGCCCTGCCCACCCTGGGCGGCATCGAAGATGCGGGCCTTCCAGAGGGCGTGCGCCACGGCGGCGTTGTCGAGCTGTTCCACAATCTCCGCACTCATGGCGACTCCTCGTGGACCGTGGTCCGCTCCTGGTAGAATTTCCCGTACTTCTGATCGGTCCCCTGGATGTGCTTGACGAGCCAGGTCTTGAGGACGGGCAACAGGCCATCGGCATCCATCTTCGCGCCGGAGGTGGCCTCGGCCACCAACCTCTGGACTTCGGCGACGAATCCACGATGCACCTCCCGGTGGGCGCCGAGGTCGGCATACCCGAGCCCTTCCATGAAGGCCTCCTCATCCTGGAAGTGGTACATGGTGTACGATACGAGTTGATCCAGGATGGTGCGGATCGCCACTCCTCCGCCCCCATTGGCCTGGAGATCGGCCAATCGATTGATCAACCGCAGAAGCACCTTGTGTTGATCGTCCATGCGGGGAACACCCACCGAAAGCGCATCGTTCCAAGGAAAGAAGGCGGGATGGATGCGCAATTCCTTGGTCGAGGACCGGAAGGACTCCGACAAGCGAGCGAGATCCGCGACCCCTCCCCGCAACCCTTCGACGTTCCCCACCACTCCTCTCGAACGCATGTCGAGTTCCTGGGTGGTGCGACCGATCTCCCCCAAGGCCTGGCGAGTCTCCTCCAAGGTCCGGGAAATTTCCTCGATGTGTCCCGCCGTGTCGTCCAGTTGTCTACGAGCGTCCAGGGACAGGGCGTTCTGGTGTTCCACCGACACCACCGCGTGGAACCCATCGTCTCGCACACGCCCCATTCCGGTCGCGGCCCGCTCCATGTGGGAGAAGACCTGTCCCGAACCCTGGACGATCGCTTCGACCTGCCCTCGGATGCGATCGGCGAGCTTCCCGGACTGATCGGCCAAATCCTTCACCTCCTGGGCCACCACCGCGAATCCCTTGCCTTTCTCCCCGGCCCGCGCCGCTTCGATGGAGGCGTTCAAGGCCAGCAGACGCGTGCGGCTGGCGATGTCCGTGATCATCGAAGTCATTCCCGTGATGCCTTCGGCCTGCTCCTGCAAGGTCCGGGTGGAAGACTGGGTTTCCTCGAATTCCTTGGAGGTGCCCTGCAAGGCGAGGTACTGGCGCGAAACGGAGAGCGAGGTCTGGTAGGACATCTCGTTGAGCCTGCGGGCGATGGTCGTGACGCCGCGTGCGGATTGATCGACATCCCGCGCTTCCTTGGCGATGGTGGCCACCCCGGCCCCGATTTCCTCCATGGCCGCCGCCACGGTTCCCGAGGCCTCCTGACTTCGAACCGATTGGGAGACGATGCGATCGAAGGAACTCCGAAACATCGCGACTTCCCGTTCCAGAGCAGCCGCGCCGTCTTGCAACTCCCCCACCAAGGCTCCCGTCGCTTCACCGACCGAATTCACGGCCTTGGCGATTTCACGGAGCTCTCCGATTCCTTGCCGGAATGGGACCCGGCGAGAAAGGTCGCCCTGCGAGAACTCGCGCAAGGTGGAACCGATCTCGGAAAGTTCCAGGGACAGCCTCCGCAGGACCCAGGCGAATCCGAGGATCATGAAGATGGCGGAACATCCGCCCAGGAGGAGGAGGATCAAGCCGTGCCACTCCCCTTGCAAGGCTCCCCAGTGGACGCCCGCCCCGACCAGGACCAGCACCCCGACGGCTCCGATAGCCAGGAGAACAGGGAGATGCCGAAAGTGGAAGTGATAGGTCCGAGCAGGGTTCCTCATGGGGACCCATTCTCCCATTTCGGGCAGGAGGGATGGAAGACTCTTTTTCGTTGGAAATACCCACTACTCCTGGAAGGATCCCTGTCGTTCGATCCCCCGGGGGGGGGGTGGAAGCGTGCGTTCCCGCTCCTCGGCGCACCGCGAGGGGGATCAGTTCTCGGAGAGCTCCCTGGCCGCCATGATCCCCGCGACCGTACCGTCGGCCACCGCCATGGTCACCTGCCGCACCGGTTTGGAGACCAAATCGCCGACCGCGAAGACGTGGGGAACGTTGGTGCGGCGCCATTCATCGACCTGCACGGTTCCATCCGGGGCGAATTCCAGGTGGTCCCGAGCCAGGTCCACATTGGGGAGCATTCCCACGAAGAGAAACACCCCTCCCGCTCGATGAGTTTGGACTTCACCGGACGGGGAGAGGAGTTCGACTTCCATCTCGTCCCCGTTCTTTCGGAACAGGGTCGGACGCGTCTCCATCAGGAACTCGATCTTGGGATTGGCCGCAGCGGCTTCGACGAGTTGGGGTTTGGCGCGGAACTCGTCCCGACGGTGGACGATCGTGACCTTGCGCGCGAACTGCGCGATCAACTGGCTCTCCTCCAGGGCGGCGTCCCCCCCCCCGATGACCACCACGTCCTTGTCGACCATGTACTTGGCATCGCAGGTCGCACACGTCGAGATGCCCTTGCCCAGGAGCTCCTTTTCGCCGGGAACTCCGAGGGCGCGGGGAGAGGTGCCCATGGCCAATACGATCTTCTTGGCGCGGATGGTTTCCAGCCCATCGATCACGGCGGAACGGTCTCCCAGATCCAATCGCGTGATCTCGGAGGCCAACCGCCATTGCACTCCCGCCTGGGAAGCCTGCTCGCGGAAATTCTCCGCCAATTGCCATCCCGGCACCGGTTTGGCGAATCCGGGATAGTTGGCGATCTGGTGGGTCGAACCCATGGCCCCACCCGCCAACGCCCCATCCACGACGATGACGGAGGCCTTGGCCTGGGCCGCGTACAACGCCGCCGTCAGACCCGCCGGTCCCGCGCCGACCACCAGGACGTCGCAACGGGTTTCACGGGAGGTTTCCATCGCTCGCAACGCCTGCGCCTTCTCCGGTCCCACCAGGGTGTCGAGCTGATTCTGGAGGGAGGATCTGCGGATGCCTCCGGACAGGGTCTCTCCGACCCGCTGTCCATCCCGGAAGAAGAGGACGCTCGGAGATCCCTTCACGCCGAGCGATTCGGCGAGCTCGCGGTTCTTCTGGCGGAAGATCTTCACGAACTTCACATCCTCTCCATAGACCGAGGCCAGGGCTTCGTATTTCGGTGCCAAAGCCTCGCAAGGTGGGCATTCGTCGGAGTAGAAATCCACGACCGCCAAAGGCGCCTTCCCGACGAGATGGTCGAACTGGCTCGCGTCGATTTCAAGGATGTGTTCACTCATGTCGGGCCTGCCTGGCGGAGGTGAAGTGGTTGGGTTGCTGCGCTCGAGAAAATGGATGCTCGATGCATGCAAAAGGTTTCATCGCCGAACGATGGGCAACCCACCCGTAACCTTTGACCGACCTTCGACGTCCAAGTGTCCAACACCACATCACCCCAACGCGCAATTCTTGGAGACCCACCCGATGTCCATCGCGACCACATTGCTCGATCCCGCTTCGGATTCCGTCACCTCGCCGGTCCCCTGGTGGCTCGAAATCGACGATTCCCTGGCCCTCGGTGCGCAGATCGACTCGGAGCACCTCGCCTGGCTCGCCGAGCAAGGATTCGATCTGATCCTGAACCTGAACACCCCGAGCGCCCGCAACTATTGGCCCGGAGAAGCGCAGGCCGTCCTGGAATCCGGCATGCAATACGCCCATTTCCCCCTGGACTGTTCCCACCTGACTCCCCACAAATACGAGATCTTCCGCGGCATCCTCGCGGCGAATCTCGGACGCAAGACCTTCGTGCACTGCGCGATGAACGTCAAGAGCTCCGGCATGGCCCACCTCTGGCGCGTCCGCGAACTCGGGCACGACGCGGAAATCGCCCGATTGGACCTCCGGAGAACCCCCGGCCACGAACCCAAGTGGGAATCCTTCTGGAAATCCATGGGGGCCTGAACACGGGAGTCCGCCGCCAGGACCGGTCCACCCAGGGCCTCCTCGGGAGGACACCCTCGCGAATCGATCCCTTTCCAGACCCCCCCTTCGCTCCACCAAGAAAGACAATATCCGTCATGTCCTTCCTCTCTCGCCTCCTCGCCCCGTTCCTCCCGGATCCCACCGCCACCGTGGACGCCTCCACGGCCCGCGACCTTCTCAAACTCCCCTCCGGGGAGCGTCCCAAGTTGATCGACGTCCGGACCGCTTCGGAGTGGAAGCAGGGACGGCTCCAGGGAGCCGTGCACATCGACGTCTCGGCCTCGTCCTTCACCGAAAAGATCGGATCCTTGCCCAAGGAATCCAGCTATCTTCTGTACTGCCAGTCGGGAGGGCGATCCGGTCTGGCCCGATCCCGCATGAAATCCATGGGCTTCCGCGACGTCAAGCACCTGCGCGGGGGGATGGGTGCGTGGAGAGCCGCCAAGCTTCCCGTCGCCAAGTGACGCCCGCATCGGAGGTTTCCCATGGATGAATCGCGATTCGACCAACTCGCACGCTCCTGGGATGTGGCCCCCATGCACATCGCCCGCACCAACGACATCGCCCAAGCCATGCGAACCCTTCCCATCGGGGGGCGGAGAGCCTTGGAGGTCGGCGCGGGGACCGGACTGCTCTCGTTCGCCCTGTCCGACCTCCTCGGTCCCGTGGTCGCCACGGATCCTTCCGCAGGCATGGTCGAGGCCCTCCAAGGCAAGATCGATGCCGCCCAAGCCACCTCGATCACGGCCACCCGATGCGGGGACGACCTGCAGGGAATCGAAGGGACCTTCGGACTCGTGATGCTCCAGATGGCCCTGCACCACATCCCCGATGTCCCCGGGTTTCTCGCACGCGCCATGGATCGCCTCGCCCCGGACGGAATCCTCGCCATCGCCGATCTGGACACCGAAGACGGATCCTTCCATGGCCCCGAAGTCACCGACGTCCACTTCGGATTCGATCGTGGAATCCTGGAAGAACAGCTCGCCTCGCTGGGTTTCCACGACATCCACTTCCAGACGCCCCACGTGATGGAACGACCCTCGCCCGACGGCTTGCGCGCATACCCCATCTTCCTCCTGGTCGCGACCCGGAAATGATCGTTCCGATGGCGATGCTTCTCGCCACCGGTTTCCTGGGGGCTCCCGACACCTTGGCGAGGTTGGGCCGGAATCCGGATGGACTGGAAAATCCATCCGACCCCGACGGGGAACTTCCGCCACGCGATTCCACCGCGAGGAGGGCTCGGGCCCGGCAGCCTTCCGGGACTTCCAACATCGCGGTCGAGGGAAGGCCTGGCATCGATCCCGATGCCGGCACCGTGGGGGTAATCTCGCAACTCGACACCACATCCTTGGCTCTCGACCCTCGACCGCGCAGATGGGTCGCCCCAGCCATGGAGATCCTGGGAACCAACACGGCGCTGGCCGCCTGGAACAACTGGGTCGCCGAGGTCGAATACGCCCGCATCGACGAAGAGAGCATCTGGAGGAATCTGACCGGCGACTGGGTCTGGGACGACAACAACTTCGAAGTCAACCAGATCGGCCATCCCGTCCAGGGAGGTCTGTACTACTCCCTCGCCAGGGCCAACGGCTGGGGATACCTCGGCGGGATCGCCTGGACCACCGCGGGATCGATCCAGTGGGAATATTTCATGGAAACCGAACCCCCTTCGGTCAACGATCTGGTGACCACGCGCATGGGGGGGGCCATGATCGGCGAGACCACCTGGCGCCTGGCCCAACTCGTTTCGGGGGAATCCACCGGGGAGAGGGTGGGCTGGATCCGGGAAACGGGGGCGTTTCTGGTGAACCCCGTGTACGGGACGAATCGCCTGCTGTCTCCCTCCAGGCGTTCGACTCCAGCCCGGAAAACGGTTTCCGATCTGGGTTTCCGCATCACGACCGGGCGTTCGGTGGGAAAAGGACTCTCCCGGTCGAGCGGAGTTCCCGGCAGCTCCCCCGTCCTCCAGGTGCCGCTCGCGTCCACGTCCCTTCGACTCTCCCATGGGGATCCCTTCGAAGCGACGACGCCGTTCGATCATTTTTCGCTTTCCGTGGGAATGTCGGTCCTTCGCGACCCCGTGGCGAACATCTCCTTGCGAGGGCAACTGTGGCATCTGCCGGAATGGGAAACCGAAAACTCGAAGACAGTTCTTGGTCTGGCCCAGGGGTACGACTACATCAACAGCACCTTGTATCGCGTGGCCTCCTCGAGCATGGGGATCGAAAGCGTCACCGAGGCGGACCTGGGCGGTGCGGGGATCCTGCGCATGCGCGTCCAGGCCGTGGGAATCGGGCTGGGCGCGGCCAGTACGGAGTACTACCACAACATCGAACGCGACTACAACTACGGTCCCGGGGCTGGCTGGAAAACCGGATTGTTCTGGAAGATTCCCCACGTGGGAAGGATCTCCGGCTTCGCCGATCGCTATTGGATCCATACCCAGTCCGGCGCTCCCGGCGATGAAACCATCGACATCCAGAGCGTGGAATTGGTCCGGGAGATCTGGAGGGGATTGGGGGTGGGGCTCGGTTGGAACCGCTATGATCGACATGGATCCTACGAGGATTTTCCAGCGGTCCGGATCGCCAACCAGGAATTCCGCGTGCTTGCGACCTATGGCCATTGATCGTTTCCTCCGAGGGATCCTCCTGCTCCTGTTGGGGATCGTCGCCCATGGTTTCGCCTGGACAGGGGTGAAGCGTGCAACCCTTGTGGAGTCGAAGGAACCTTCGGAGGTTTCGCCACTCCCGGGGCGATGGAGTCTGGTGGTCTGGAACGTGCACAAGCGCACCGACTCGACCTTCCGGAACGAGTTGAACCAGCTGATGGATTCCTGCCACCCGAGCCTGGTTCTCCTGCAGGAGGCGGTGCCCGATTCCGCCTGGATCTTGCGGGCTCTCGACGCCGTTCCATGGTCCTTTGCGGCGAATCTCCTCGACCCCGCTCGGCATCGCTGGTCGGGGGTTCTCACGGCAGGCGCATCCCTGGCACGGTCCGTGGCGGTCCTCACCTCCGATCTCGAACCGATCGTGGGGACTCCCAAACCCATCCTGGCCACCTGGCACCCTCGGGGGAATGGTGGAGGCCGACCCGACACATTGCTCGTCGTGAATCTCCACGCCCTGAATTTCAAGATCGGACTCGACGCCTTCCGTCGCCAGATGCTGCAGGTGGCGGGAATCCTGGACCACCACCAAGGCCCCGCACTGGTCGCAGGCGACTTCAACACATGGAGCGCGAAGAGGCTGGCGTTGGCGGATTCCGTCCTGGGGGCGGCCGGACAATCCCGCCTGGAGTTCGGGAAACTTTCCCCGTTGCGCCGCACCGCATTGGGACGTCCGCTGGACCAGATCTATTACAGCCGCGTCTTCCTGGAGGTGGATACGACAGGATTGGACGTTCCCGTTCGATTCAAGTCCTCCGACCACGTTCCACTCGTGGCGACCTTCGGAAGAGGCGCTTCCGGAGACGAGAGAGCCGGATCGAAGAACACCGTCCAGCGGGAATCCCAGGAAAAAACCCGCTTCAACTCGGACAGACCTTGATCCCGATCCGGATTGTCGACGAAGGTCTTCGTGGAAAGGGACGACCTCAATGCTTGCAGGTGCAAACGTGTCCCTCTCCGTGGTGCCCATGTTCATGGTCGCGATCCTCGTCGTGACCTTGGCACATCGATTCCCCGGGGACCAACTCCCGGGCCTCGATCACACCTTGAAGAAAACGCTCAAGAACCTTGGCCGGATCTTCCTCCTGGATCCCGGCGAAGATCTTCACTCCTGCATTACCAAGCCCCTGGGCAGCACCTGAACCCAGGCCACCGGCCAGCAACACCTCGACCCCTTGTTCGGACATCCATGCTCCGGCGCTGCAGGTACCTTCAGCGGGGAAGGCCCGCAGGCCCATATCGAGGACCGAGCCGGATTCGAGATCGATGTCGTGGATGGAGATCGACTCGGCGCGGCCGTAGTGAATGGAGAATTTTCCCGCGTGGATGGGCAATGCGATCCGCATGATGGTTGATCCTGGTTGTAGAACTGGACGCTTGTATTCCAGGTGCTGCTCAGCCTGGACTTCATTTAGATGTATTATACATCCATTGTGGTGTTCCAGCAAGATGGAATGTCCTCCGTGGGAGGACGGAACTTCCAACTTCCAGGTCGATGGATCCCCTTTGGCGATGCAACATCATTTCGAGCATCCACCGACCATCGTGCGAGGGAAACCCGCACAGACGCCTCCGGCCCTACGAGCCGTCGCCCGTCCCCAACCCAATCCTTCCCGCAGCCCGTCCGAATCGATCGAGAGCGGGGCGAATCAGGCCGAACAACAGGTGCTTGCAGGACCGAGAACCGCATGGGCCTGGGGCAGGCCGGCAGCCGACGCAGGCGTGCCTCTACCGCCTCTGAGGTGGCAGCACGAAGGAGCCATCGGGACCGGTCAGAAGCAGGAGCCGGTCGCGAGCGTCGCGAGGCAGGACGAGTCGGATTCCGTCTGTCACGACCTCGGAGCGCGTCGGGATGCGCCGCCCGGAAGGGTCGTGGACCGCCCACTCCCCCGAGAAATTTAACGGGAGATGCACGGCATTCTCCTCCCGCCAGGGGCGCGCCGCGGTTCGCGGTCGGCTCGGATCCACGGCCGTCGACCAAGTGTAGCCGATCCATTCGACCATCATCGAGCCGCGGATGGTGTCGGCCACCGCGGTGTCGGCCGGAGTGAGTTTGTACTCCAGCAGGAGGGAGTCGCCCGGCTTCAAATCGATCCGGTAGGTGCACATCGTGTTGTCCCATGCACCGAGCTCCAGACGGGGGACACGCGGACCGCCCCAGCGTGTGAACCAATCGTACCAGACGGTGTCGTAGGGCCACACTTGCCCCGGGGGAAAGGGCGAGGATATCTCCGCAAGGCACCCCTCGACCTTGCTCACGTCTGGAATCCGGATCCAGTACCGCCAGGTGTCCTGCCCGAGGGGATTGGGGTAGCAGGCGAAGGGATCGGGGTCCAAGCGAACACCGTAGATCTGGGTGATCGAGCACCACTCCGTCGTGGAGTCGGCAGGAAGATCGTTTGCCTGACCCGCTCCACAGAGAAGGCCAACCAGTATGAGAAGAATCTTGTTCACCATGCGTAGTCCCCCTTCAGGTCCAGAGGCTGCAGGTCGATGATGCCGTTGGGGTTCCCATGACAGCTGTCCCTGGCTCCCGAGGATGGCAGAAGTCGCAACCGTGGAAATCGTAGTACTTGGCCAAGCCTTCCCACTCGCGCAAGTGGGCAAAGCGAATTTTGCAATCGGCTCCGACCGAACAAAAGATTCTCGCAGGACCGAGAACCGCATGGGCCAGGCGGCAGGCCGGTTGTCGATCCAGGCGTGCCTCTACCGCCTCGGAGGTGGCAGCACGAAGGAGCCATCGGGACCGGTCAGAAGCAGGAGCCGGTCGCGAGCGTCGCGAGGCAGGACGAGTCGGATTCCGTCTGTCACGACCTCGGAGCGCGTCGGGATGCGCCGCCCGGAAGGGTCGTGGACCGCCCACTCCCCCGAGAAATTCAACGGGAGATGCACGGCATTCTCCTCCCGCCAGGGGCGCGCCGCGGTTCGCGGTCGGCTCGGATCCACGGCCGTCGACCAAGTGTAGCCGATCCATTCGACCATCATCGAGCCGCGGATGGTGTCGGCCACCGCGGTGTCGGCCGGAGTGAGTTTGTACTCCAGCAGGAGGGAGTCGCCCGGCTTCAAATCGATCCGGTAGGTGCACATCGTGTTGTCCCATGCACCGAGCTCCAGACGGGGGACACGCGGACCGCCCCAGCGTGTGAACCAATCGTACCAGACGGTGTCGTAGGGCCACACTTGCCCCGGGGGAAAGGGCGAGGATATCTCCGCAAGGCACCCCTCGACCTTGCTCACGTCTGGAATCCGGATCCAGTACCGCCAGGTGTCCTGCCCGAGGGGATTGGGGTAGCAGGCGAAGGGATCGGGGTCCAGGTTTGATCCCCTATAGGATGTCAGGGAACACCATTCCGTGGTGGAATCGGCAGGAAGTTTGTTTGCCTGACCCGCTCCACAGAGAAGGCCAACCAGTATGAGAAGAATCTTGTTCACCATGGGTAGAGCCCCTTCAAGTCCAGAAGCTGCAGGTCGATGATGCCGTTGGGGTTCCCATGACAGTTGTCCCTGGCTCCCGAGGATGGCAGAAGTCGCAACCGTGGGAATCGTAGTACTCGGCCAAGCCTTCCCACTCGCGCAAGTGGTCAAACCGAATCATGCGATCGGTTCCGACCGAACAACAGGTGCTTGCAGGACCGACAACCGTATGGGCCTGGCGGCAGGCCGGCTGCCGACGCAGGCGTGCCTCTACCGCCTCGGAGGTGGCAGCACGAAGGAGCCTGCGGGACCGGTCAGAAGCAGGAGCCGGTCGCGAGCGCCGCGAGGCAGGACGAGACGGATTCCGTCCGCTTTCCCCTCGGAGCGCGTCGGGATGCGCCGCCCGGAAGGGTCGTGGACCGCCCACTCCCCCGAGAAATTCAACGGGAGGTGCACGGCATTCTCCTCCCGCCAGGGGCGCGCCGCGGTTCGCGGTCGGCTCGGATCCACGGCCGTCGACCAAGTGTAGCCGATCCATTCGACCATCATCGAGCCGCGGATGGTGTCGGCCACCGCGGTGTCGGCCGGAGTGAGTTTGTACTCCAGCAGGAGGGAATCGCCCGGCTTCAAATCGATCCGGTAGGTGCATGCAGTGTTATCCCAGGCACCCAACTCGAGGCGAGGGACACGTGGACCACCCCAGCCGCTCAGAATCCAGTCGTACCAGACCGTCGAGTCGTAGGACCACGTATAGCCGCCGGGAAAATTGGCGGAACCTTCCGCCAAACACCCCTCGACTTTGCTCACGTCTGGAATCCGGATCCAGTACCGCCAATAGTCCTGCCCGAGGGGATTGGGGTAGCAGGCGAAGGGATCGGGGTCCAGGTTTGATCCCCTATAGAATGTAAGGGAACACCATTCCGTGGTGGAATCGGCAGGAAGTTTGTTTGCCTGACCCGCTCCACAGAGAAGGCCAACCAGTATGAGAAGAATCTTGTTCACCATGGGTAGAGCCCCTTCAAGTCGAACCGTTTGGAAACCAAATTGATCACCCCTTTTCGCGCCGGGCTTTGCAAGTGAAGCGCACCCTCCTTCTCGATGGAAATGATCGTCCAATCCGCGTGATCCTGTTGCCAGCGCGTGTCGAAGGCGGGCCAAGGGGCATCACCGGCACCACGCAACTGGACGAACCACGGCACCTCCAGCGTACCTCCCACGCGTCCATCGACGACCACGGAATCTCCGAACAGGTCCGGAGGCTGCAGGTCGATGATGCCATTGGCGTTCCAGTCGATGGGCGTTCCCGGCTCCCGCAAGGGGAGCTCGCGCCCATGCCGGTCCCGGCATCGCGCCAAGCCTTCCCATTCGCGTAAGCTGTCGAGCCGGATCGTGCAATAGGTCCCTGCCGAATACCCAATGCTCGCGGGTCCGAGATCCGCGCGTGTCTGGCGGAAGGCCGTTTGCGGATCCATGCGTCCACCGCTCTCGTACAGGATGGTGTCGTCGGCATTCGCCCGCCCCCCCGTATGGGAGGGATCACGCCACCAGCGCACCACGAACCAAGGATTGGAGAAATCCGTCCAGTTGCTCCAGATCCCGCCTCCCTCGGAGGAAACCGGGAGGGGCTCCGCACCGCACCAACGGGTGGCTCCCCAGGAATCCTCTACCTGCGGCACGCAACGCTGGGTCCGCCCCCAGGAATAGGCGTAGTTCATCACCCCGTCGTACGTCAGTGCGAGGCCCGTCCCCCCCTTTCCAGATCGCTGTCCATGGTGCATCAGGCCCAAGGTGTGTCCATACTCATGCAGGACACCCGCCCACAGGCTCCAATCCATCTGAATCCCGGTCAATGATATGACGAAATGTTCCAGCGCGTAGCCTCCGTCTGCATACGGAGGTGCATTCGTCGCGACCAGTACACCCACGGTCCACACATCGCGCAGGGGATCGCGAGTCCATCCCTCGAACAGCTTCCCCATCAGATCCCGCCGTTCGTCGGGCATGGATTGGGTCGAGGTGTCGGGTCCGCATACCACTACCTTGCTCCCCGCGTTCAACCGTCCGTCGCCGTTGATATCAAAAGAATACGGACCGCGATCCCGATCCACACCACCCGATGACACCAACACTCCGCCTCCATACCGCGGCATCGCCAAATCAAGGTTTCGGTCCGCTTCCTGTCCGGCGTCGAGATGCAGGACCACCGTGTAGTCGGGGACCCGCGCCGCCCAGGCCGTGTCGATCCAAGGCTTGTCGGAGGGGTCGGCGAACAGCTCGACCATACGGTCGAGGTAGGCGGGATTGCGAAGCGCCGGATCGAAGTTGGTGCGAAACAGGGATGGATGGAGGGGAGCTTCTACACAAGCGTTCGTGGCGGCATCCCAGGCCAGCGCGACATCCGCGGCGTGGGCACGGATGTCGGTGGAATCCTGCCACACCAGACGCAGAAACAAGTCGCGTCGGAGGGGATTCATCAGATCGCGGCGCGTGGTGTCGAGAGCCCAGCCCCACGAGTGGTTGTAATGCGATGCCTCGGTGGTGATTCCCGCCGACGCTCCAAACACCCCGGAGCGTCCGAAAAACTCCAGCCCATCGGAGAGCCCATCTCTGTCGGTATCCTCGAGAATAGGGTCTGTTCCAAGACGGAATTCCACGGAATCAGGGATTCCGTCCAAATCGTAATCCTCCCCGAATCTCGAATCCCCCACGTAAGGCTGGAACCGAATCGTGCCGTTGTACTGGTGGATCTCGACTTCACGAGCCCACAAGCTCCCCTCGAAAGTCACGCTCGACGACAGCGACACCTTGGCCCGCGGCGCCGCGAGGGTTCCAAGGAACCTTGAGCCGCCGTTGAGGTGCAATTCCGCGGTGCCGCTGTAGCACCACAGGAGCGCCCGGGCATCGACGGTCTGTCCGGCCCAGCTTCCTCCGGTCATGCGAGCATTATCGGCGAGGAACTCCTCGGTGACGTCGATGCGCATGCTGTGGTGCGAGACTCCCTTCGAGCTTTCCTTGTTGTAGCTCTCCAGCACCAAGTTCGACCCGGAATTGAGCACTAGACTCCGGAACTGGAAGGCCCCGCCACGAAGAATCAAAGTTCCGCCCGCGCGCACCGTCACGTCGGAGTAGGTGTTGGTGAGGTATGCCAAGCGAAGAGTGTCGCCACGCTCCACGACCTTCGATGCTCCCGGGGCCACGACCACGTTTGGCAGATCGAATCGCAAAGGATGGAGCGATGTATCGGTCACCACCGCTCCAGGCGCCAAGGCACCAGCCTGCGGCTGCCGGATCCCGCCCAGGCGCAAATCACCAAAGACACCAGAGGACCGTCCCAAGCTCCAATCTCCGCGTACCCAGGTATACGCGTTGAGTGTGGTCCCCGTACCCATGCGCAGATCGCCTCCCACGCCCGTCCGCCAAGGTCGGACCTTCACTCCATCGTTGAGCTTCAAATCACCGGAGGTGTAAATGCCGTAGGACATCAGACGGGGATCCATGTGCTCATGGTCCCAGTCGAACGGAGCGCCGTTCTGCAGTGGCAGACCAAAGGCGACAGCGGGGAGCAAGCCAATCAACAGAGTCCGAAAAGGTCTCCAGCGGCATGGATCATGCTGGGGGGGGTATGAAGCATCGAGGAATTCCTTCCGACAAAGGGCACGATCCACTCGGGGCGATGGAGCCCGACCGACTCATTCCAAAGTTAGTCAGGATCAAACCGCTTCTCTTGCCCGAAATCCCCCCCGAGGCCAGACGCATTCCCGGGAAAGAGGCTCCGGTTGGAGGACTCCCTGAAGAACGACTCTGCAGTCGATGTGGGTTTTGCGTGAACCATCGAAGATGAATCGGCAGGAAAGCGCCAATTCACACGACATCCGGCACGACATTCCTGATCGCCCCTGCGGCGGAGCTCCGGAAGGCGACTCGTCTTCGACCGGTGCGCAGATTACCATTCACGGCATGAATTCCTCCCCTCAGCCCATCCCACCTACCGGATTCCGCTGGATCTGGGTCTCCACGATCCTGGGAGCCATATCCGGAATCATCTATGGCGTGCTCCACCTGGTGTTCGTCCTGGTGGGGGACGGACAGGGGATCGTCGCCGCCCGCACACCGGTCGGAGCCGCCATCCTGGCCGGGTTGGCGGCCATCTGGTTCGCTTCGACAATTTCCGCAGGTGCCCTGATCGGCTTGGGCCTCTCCGCATGGCGACACTCCTCCAAGGGGGCTTCCTCCAACCACCCCGTCGCCCAACTGGCATCGGGACTCCAACGCTCCCTGTCGGAAATCGCCCTCGGAGCGCTCCTCCTGGCGGCCGCCTGCTGGGGAATCTGGTCTTGGATCGGATCCGCCCTGACCTTCGGAACCGGGGCTTTCCTCGCCCTGTGGCTCCCTTTGGTGGCCTGGCTTTCCCTTTGGACTCTCGCGGCATGCTCCGCACTCCCGAAACTCGCCGCCCATCTGCCCACCTCCAAAGGCGAATGGTGGGAGGAAATCTCGACGGGAATGCTCGGATCCATCCCCGAAACATTGCGGAGCCTCCTGGAGCACGTACGTTCCGTGCTCGTGTATTCCGGGGTCGCTTGGGCCATTTTCCTGGGAGCCATCAGCTGGCAGGCTCAACGCGGGGATTCGGGACTCCTCGGTTTCGCGGCTCCGGGAACGGGATGGCTCCTCGCCTTGGCGGCATTTGTCCTGGTGGAACTTGGACTCCTGGCCTACCATGCGCTCACGCTCCGAGCGGTCGTGGTGGGAAACATCCGAAATCGCCTGCTCGATCTCGCCCTCACTTGGATTCCGTTGGAAAACCTGGCCCAAATCCCTTCGGCACCGGACCTTCTCAAGAAAGCGACGCTCCCTCCAAGCGGCATCCCCTGGATCGCCCGTTTCCTGTGGAGGAAGATCGGCGGCAAGCTGGACCCCATCATCGAGGGGTGGGACAAGTGGTCCGCATCCCCCGATCCCCGCGCGAATCTGAGGGAATTGCTGTCGGCGGAGGGCATCGACGGCCAGACCACCCAATGGATCGGGCTGACACAAATCGGAGCCGCGATGGTGTGGCTCTTCCTGTTCTGATCGTCCCCCATTCCTGGCGATCGAACCGAAGCTCTCCCCGAACGATCTACAGGGAGAGGATCGAATTCCGTTCGGCGTCCTCCCGACGGGACAGGGCATCCAGAAGACGCCTTGCGGCTTCCCATTCGATGGCGTACCGGACGGAGTCCACGGCGGAACCCAGGTGCGGAGTCAACAGCGTCCGTTCGGAATCGATCCAATCCCGGGGCACAGCTGACGGACGCTCGGGCAGGGAAAGATCTTCGAACTCGTAGACATCGGTCGCCCAGCCTCCGATGACCCCCGCCGCCAGTGCCCGGGAAACGCTCGTCTCGTCGACCGTACCACCACGCCCGACGTTGACCACGAGGCATCCGGGTGCGAGTCGCTCGATTCTCGAGGCATCGAACCAATGGAATGTCCCCCGCCCCAGGGGAAGGGCGAGGATGACCATGTCCATCCCTTCGGGAAGATCCGCGTGGCAGTCCATCCCCATCCCGTCCACCTTCGCGCGGACGACGGGATCGCTCTCGATGCCAACGGGTCGGGCACCCAAACCCCGGAGCATGCGGGCGACGGCGCACCCGATCTTTCCCATGCCCACCACCCCGACCCGGGAACGGGCAAGGGTCTTTCCATACAATACGGGCTTCCAGCCGGAGAATCCTCCGGATCGAACCCATCGATCCCCGGACATCACTCCCCTGGCCAACCCCAGAAGGAGGGAGACCGCGAGTTCGGCGGTGGGCTCGGTGAGGAGATCCTCGGAACGATGGACCGCGATCCCGCGCTTGCGACACCCCGCCTCATCGATGTTGTCGCCCCCTCTCAAGCAGGCGGCCACGACTCGAAGCCCCGGGCAGGCGTCGAGGAAGGTGTCGTCGATGCGATCGGTCATGAAAGCCATCAGGCCCCAGGCATCCCGGCACGCTTCCCGCAGTCGATGCGGCCCCCAAGGGCCCTCCTCGCGATTGGCTTCGAGTTCGAAGCGCACTTCCAAGGCATGGAGGACTTCCGGATGGATCCGGCAGGAGATCGCGACCTTGGGTTTCATCGCCGGGCCGTTTGCCGAAGTTGGACCGCCTCCATCAAGCGACGGAAGGCACCGATGTGGTCGGGCAGGTCGCCGAGATACCGTCCGCGCAGCTCGCACACCGCCATGCCGTCGAATCCGTCCCGCAGGACGGGCCCCAGCACGGCCTCGAAGTCGATGTCCCCGAGACCGGGGGGCATGTGCATGTCGCCACGACCGAAGGGCACCTGGTGGGTCTGGGTCTTTTCCGTCCAGTTTCCCGTTCGACCGAAATTGTCATGGACGTGGAGATGGATGACGTGTTCGGCGAGAAGCCGGGCGGCATCCGATTCTACGTATCCGTGGAGGCGGGAGGTCATGTGCAGATGTCCCGTGTCGAGGCAGATTCCGACATTCACGCGATCCACCCGAAGCACGAGATCCAGCAACCGATCCGGGAATTCGACCGCGCAATAGGGGGAATAGGGAAGGTACGGACGGGCGTTCTCGAGGGCGATGCGGACTTCGGGAAAGGCATCGGCCGCCTCCCGCAGCAGGCGCACCTCCTCCTCCAGGCGCTCGAGCCGTTCCTGTTCCCCGGGAAGGGCCGGCGGCAGGACTCCGAAATCCGTCTCGGCGACCCATCGCCCCGGATGGACCACCAGGACTTCCCCACGGGTGAGCGCACAGAATTCCAGGCACGCGTGCAGGACGGACCGGTGCAGATCGAGCTCCCGGCGAGCCTGGAGGTCCAGGGTATCGGGGGCGTGCACGGAGAGGCGAAGTCCATGGTCGTCGAGGAGGTTCCGGAATTCCCGCGTCCGACGGAGATCGAGTCGACCGCACCGGATGACGTCGAGACCGTGCACGCCCACCTCGACGGCGCCCAGTCCGAGCTCCACGGCGCAGGACAGATCCCCGGGAAGCTTGGCCAGGGATCCGTCGAGCCGCGCGTCGTGGATGTTCGTCGACAGCGTCAGCACGAGCGGTAGACCTCGCGACCGCGCGACCAGGTTCGCACGATGTCGGGAAGACCATGCCGGTCCGCGACCAGGATCAGGTCGGCGGAGAGTCCCTCCCGGATCGATCCGACCCGATCGGCGATGCCCAGAGCCTTGGCCGGAGCGGAACTCGCCATCGCCACGGCTTTCTCGATCGGCATCACCCCCCAGGAGGGGAGCAGGAAAACGGCATGGAGGAGCGATTGCGGCAAGTAGTCGGAGCAGAGGACATCCCCCAGACCCGCCTCGATGGCCGTGCGAACCGACATGTTGCCCGCTTGGGATCCACCACGCACCAGATTGGGCGCACCCAGGCACGAAACCAGGCCGGCGTCTCGAGCATGGCGGGCCGTGTCGAGGTCGACGGGGAATTCGCTCATCGACACGCCATGGCTCACGCACCACTCGATCTTGCGTGGCGAATCATCGTCGTGGGACGCCATCGCGACCCCGCGGCTCCGGCAGATTGCGGCCATCGCCTCGACCGCCCCGATCACCCCTTCCTCGATGGCTCGGCGCTTCCGGTCGAGGATCTGGTCCAGTTTCTCGGTGGTCAAACCGTAGACCTTCCCGTAGTAGGCGCGGTAGGCGTCCTCGTCGCGATACTGTCCCTGCCCGGGAGAGTGGTCCATGAAGGAGAGGAGTTCGATCCGACCTTGGTCCAGCAAGCGTTCGAGATGCGGAACCGCCTCCAGGTCGGTCACTTCGAAGCGGGCATGGATGCGGGTATCCACGCGAAGCCGGGGTGCCAGTTCGACGATCTGGTCGATCAGGGACGCGGCGAAGGCGTTCGACCGAAGCCCTTGTTCCATCTCGGCGAACGAGAGGGAATGGTAGATGGTGGTGACCCCCCAGGCCGCCAGGCACCGGTCGAGCTCGCGCACACCGATTTCCGTCGGGAAACGCGCCCCGGGACGGGGTTCGATGGCCTTCTCGATGGCGTCTGAGTGCATGTCGACGAAGCCGGGAAGAAGCCACGTGCCTCCGGCATCGACCCCCCTACCGGCTGACTCCCCTTGGGAGATCCCGGCGACGACCCCATCTTCGACCCGTACCACCGCGTCCTCGAGGACTCCGTGCGGCAGCACCGCCTTGCAATTGTGGATCGAGAAGGAATTCATGCGAGTCCCCCGATCCGGACCGTGCGATCGGTGATTCGTTCCAGGAGGACCGGGTCGTGGAAGATGCCCAGAAGGGTGGCTCCGCCGTTGCGCAACTCCTGGAGCAGTTCGACCACGACTTCGACCGATCCGGCATCCAGGGAGGCCGTCGGCTCGTCGAGCAGGAGCAAGGCCGGGCGCCATCCCACGGCCCGTGCGATGTTCACCCGTTGCTGCTCTCCGCCGCTGAACGTCGCCGGATAGGCCTCGAACAATCGACGAGGAATGTGCAGCCGGTCCAGCAACTCGGCGGCTCGGGCGCGAGCCGTCTCGAGATCCGTCCCCAATCGGTGGACGATGGGTTCGGCGACGAGGTCCAACGCCCCGACCCGGGGGATGACGCGCAGGAATTGCGAGACGAAGCCGATCTCGGTCCGGCGAAGGTCGATCACCCGCCCCTCCTCCAAGGAGGCGAGGTCGACCTGGCCCATCGAAGGGGAATCGTACAGGATTTGTCCCGCCGAAGCCAGGTAGGTGCGGTGGACGCATTTGAGCACCGTGCTCTTGCCTGCGCCGGACGGGCCCGCGAGCCCGACGAATTCACCACGACCGACGTCGAAGGAAACGTCGCCCACGGCCGGCAGAGGGCCGCCTCCGAGCATGTGGAGATGGAATGTCTTGGACAGATTTCTGACGCTGAGCATTGGGAGGGACCTCATTGAAGTTGGGATGCCACCAGAAGCTGGGTGTATCCGTGTTGAGGGTCCTGGAGGATCTGGTCGGTCAATCCCGATTCCACCACCTGGCCGTTCTTCATCACCATGGTCCGCTGGCAGAGGAGGTTGATGACACCCAGGTCGTGGGAAACGACCAGCATGGAAAGTCGCAGCTCCTCGCGCAGCGAGCGGATCATGTCGAGAACCCGCGCCTGGACCGAAAGATCCAGGCCCGTCGTCACTTCGTCCAGAAGCAGGATCGGTGGATCCCCCGACAACGCCTTGGCGATCTGGACCCGCTGCTGCATGCCACCGCTGAACTTGCGGGGCGGCTCGTCCATGCGCTCCAGGGGGATTTCCGTCCGCTCGAGCAATTTCGAGGCGCGCGCACGCATGTTCCCGATGGAGCGCCACCCCGCCGACAGCAATCGCTCCGCGACATTCCCGCCGGCGCTGACCCCCATTCGCAACCCCAGGTGCGGATGCTGGTACACGATGCCCATCGACGCGTCACGGACCCTCCGCTGGCGATAGCGATCGAGAACCAGGACATTGCGGCTCCAATCGGCACCTTCGGCGTGCAGCTCGGGCACCTCCCGCAGCGAAGGCAATCGCGACAGTTCGAGGAACCCCGAGGACGCCTCGTCGTCGAAGTGCAGCAGCTTCACCAGGGTGCTTTTTCCCGAACCGCTCTCGCCCACGATTCCCAAGGCCTCCTCCGCCCGCAACTCCAGGCTGACATCCCGGCAGGCCCAGACGGTTCCGCAATGGGGGCAACGATTGGTTCCGGCTTCCGCTCCCGTCGACTCCAGGCAGCGATCGCAGCCCCGACCGTACCTCCGGGTGATTCCGTGCGCTCGCAGCAGCGGTTCCATCAGCGCCTCCTCTTGTCGCAGTAGCCCGTATCCGAGCAGTAGAACGTGCGGGTTCCATCGGGTCCGAGGATCTCGTCGAGGAACGTGTCGGTCGCTCCGCAGCGCGAGCAGCTCTTGCCGTGGAAGTCTTCGACCCGGAACTTGTGGTCCTCGAATTCCAAGGGTTCCACCCTCGTATGGGGAGGGACCGCGTAGATCCGATGCTCGCGTCCGGCACCGAACAGGAACAACGTGTCGGCCATGTGGAGCTTCGGGACGTCCCAGCGCGGAATCGGACTCGGATCCATCACATGTCGACCATTGACGGTGCACGGATACCGGTACGCCAGCCGGATCTCGCCGTAATGCACCACGTCCTCGTAGAGATGCAGCCACATGCGGGCGTAGTCGGCTTCGGCATGCATCCGACGCGTATTGGCTTCCGAGGGCTCCACTTCGCGCAACGCTTCGGGATAGGGCACCTGGAGAACCAGGATCTGTCCTGCATCCATGCGCTCCTCGGGAATGCGGTGCCGCGTCTGGATCAAGGTCGCCTCGCGAGTGTCCGTGGTCGTTTCCACCCCTCCGACACGCTCGTAGAACTTCTTGATGTTCACGGCGTTCACCGAGCCGTCGCAGCCCTGGTCGATCACCTTCACGACATCCTCGGGAGACAGCAGCGACAGGGTGATCTGGATCCCACCGGTACCCCAGCCGCGCGCCAAGGGCATCTCACGGGACCCGTAGGGAACCTGGTATCCCGGGATGGCCACAGCCTTGAGCAAGGCCCGACGCACATCCTTCTTGGCGCCGTCGTCGAGGAATCCCCAAGTGGTTTTCCGACCTGCACCACCGGACAGCCATTCACCTGCGAGCACGATCCACCTCCTGCGCCTTGCGCAACCGGTCCAGGTCCGAGAGGAAGTCCACGTAGTGGGGAAGCTTCCAGTGGTTCGAGAATCCCATGCTCTCGATCCCGTCGATGTGCGACAGCACGAACTCCTGGTCTTCGGCCGGACTGGAAGGCGTGGCGGCCCTCATGCAGCGATCGAGAACACCCATGGAAATCGCCTTCACCTCGTTCTGGCCGAAGCACATGCCGTAGCCCACGTGGAATCGAGGTTGCCCCTCCGGGTCCGAGAACCTCGAAACGACATCGGCCTCGGTCGCGAGGACCTCCCCCGCCACGACATCCTCTCCCGTCAGGGGATTGCGCACCAGCAGCGGAACGTATCCCACCCGCAACTCGGCGAGGGTGGGATGGATGTGGCCGTATCCGCGCATGCTCGAGTAGGCGAGGAACAGCATCCCACCCGTCTCCCCTCGCGCCATGGCCTGGAGTCGAGCCGAGCGGGGGGCGGGATAGACCAGCGATCGACGCGTGATGTCGAAGGGTTCGTCCTCGCCGGTCTCGACGTCCTCGACGAGCCCTTCCGCGCGGAGCAATTCCACGACCCGGGGGAACTCGTCGGGAACCTCCTCCTCGTCGATCCGTCCATCGAACAGCCTGTCGCGGATCAGTTGTCGGCGGGCGAGGGGATCCTCGAGAATTTCGAAATCGAGCAGACGGAGCGTGTAATCGCTCGTGGGACCGAGAACCTGGCCTCCCGGCACATCCTTGAACGCCGAGGAAATGCGTCGGACCATGCG
This sequence comes from Fibrobacteria bacterium, assembly GCA_020633825.1. Classification (GTDB taxonomy): domain Bacteria; phylum Fibrobacterota; class Fibrobacteria; order UBA5070; family UBA5070; genus UBA5070. The sequence continues at coordinate 50,548 of JACKCV010000003.1, forward strand.
CATGGAGGAACTGGAGCAGTCGAGGGATTCCGCCAGCCTGGGAAGCGTAGCACGGTGGGCACGGAGAAGCAGGGAGGCCTCGAAGGTGTCGCCGGCGGCTTGGCGCAGGGAAAGCGCCGCGTGGTCCGGAGCGTAGAGCCCCCCTTCTCCCATCACCCGATCCACCGCCAGCGGAAGCTGCTCTCGAATCTGATCCAGTCCCAGGGGGGACGAATTCCGTCCGGATCGGGACGATTCGTAGAGGTCGCAGGCGCGTTCGATCGCCTCGCGTCCTCCTTGCACGGCGACGTATCCCATCAGACGTCTCCTTGGAGGCGGGTGGAGCGGGGAAGGGCGACGATCCGCCCCTGTGGATCCAGGAAGAAGCAGTCGACCCCCAGAGGATAGGAGGAGTTGGCATGCCGGATGCTCCTCCACTCGTTCCGATCGAGTCCCGGGATCGACGGACGGCGGACCACCGGGATCCCCGGCCCCGACCACCCGATGTCCCCGCCGGTTTCCGACAGGCTTTCGACCAGGTAGACCACGGATGCCGATTCGTCCGGATAGTCCGGGGAGCCGCGGCTCACCTTGGCGCAGACACCGTCGGCGGAGGTCGCGTACGCGACGATCCACCGCGCGACGTCCATGGAGGCGATCCGACATCCCGTGCCCTTTGCGATTTCGGTGACGAGTTCCACCGAACCCGTCGAGGCGGCCGCGACGCTCGTTTCGGGATCGAGCAACGCACGGGCGAAGAGGGACAGGGACTCGAGGTGACGCGTCGGTGTCGGCGCCAGGCGATGGACGGTTCCGGGGCGGGAAACGGCCTGGAGAATCGTCCGGAAGACCCGGTGCTCCTCGATGGTGGCCATCACGGCGATGTTGTGCATGGTTTCAAGCTCCTGCGACGAGGTCGAAGCGGACCCGGGTCGATGCGACGATGCGGGCCTGCTCCTGGCGTTTGGCGACGATCTCCCGGCGTTCGCGCTCCACCAGTTCCAGCAAGGAGTCCGAACCGGAATCGGACTCCGGATGGCGGGTCACGGCATCCGCGGATGCCGCGGCCAAGGCGCGGGCTTCGCTCCCGCCGACGACCATGGCATAGGCCTCGCGACCTCGCCAGCGAACGCGGGCCTCCGCCACATGCACTTCCCCGATATGGAAGGTCCCTCCCAGCGATTCGGCGCAACGCATCAGGACGATGCCTTCGCGGGGGACGCGAAGGATCTCCATGTCTTCGGGGATCCGCTCCAGGATCCTGTTCAAGGCCTCCTCGCCTACTTCGGCGAGGACTTCCCAATTGCCGGGTTCGCGCATTGTTCAATCCTCCAAGGACATGAAGAAGCTGATGCCATGGCGCTCGAAGCCGAGTCCCTCGTAGAACCGGTGGGCCTCGGCACGGTGGCGATTCGAATTGAGAACGATCTTGTAGCAGCCGCGACGACGCGCCAGATCCATCGCCTCGACCATCATCGCCCGGCCGATTCCACGTCCTCGACATTTCCCGTCTACAACGACATCCTCGACGATGGCGCTGGGCGCACCGCGGTGCGCCAGGTTGTCCATGATCAGCAACGCGTAGGTCCCCACGATCCGTCCTTCGAATTCGGCGACGCGGATCTGGTAGTCCGGGTACGAGGCGATGCGTTCCAGCACCGTCCGTGCTTCGGTCTCGCCGAGCACGGTGCCGTCGTCCTGCCCGATCTGGGCATGGAGGGCGAGAAGCGCCCGGACATCGTCCGGGAGGGCCTGCCGGAGTTCGACAGGCACGCCCGCGCGACCGTTGGGCTCGGTGCCGCCGGGGGATCCACCGGGTGTGAACGGTCCCATCTAGGAAGCCCTCGACCGGATCCACGCGCTGACGCGATCGATCAGGGCCACGGTGAGTACGATCAGGATGAGGATGGTGGTGACGTCGCGATTCTCGTAGCTTCGCAACTTGTCGAACAGGAGCATCCCCACCCCCCCCGCTCCCGTGAACCCGAGGATCGTGGCCGAGCGCAGATCGGATTCGAGGCGGTACAGGGACATGGAGACGAGGTAGGGAGTGATCTGGGGGATCACGGCGTAGCGAATGATCTTGGGAGACGCGGCTCCGGTGGCCGCCAACGCCTCGATGGGCTCGCGCGAAACGCCTTCGATCCCCTCCGCGAAGAGCTTGATCAGTACGCCGGAAGTGTGCAAACCCAGCGCCAGGATTCCCGGCATCGGACCCAGCCCGACCGCCGACACGAACAGCAGGGCCCAGATGATCTCGTTGATCGATCGCGTCATGTTCGCGAACAGGTTGACCATCCCGTAGATCGCCGATCGCAGCCCCCTCCAGAAGGGGGACCGTCCCGGGAAGATGATTTCCAGGGTGTTTCTCGAGGCGAAGAACGACAGGGGGAACGCGATCAAGACGGAAAGGACCAGTGCGAGGAGAGCCATCTCCACGGTCTCCAGCATGGCCATCAGGTACCTCCCCAGGGGAACCGGGGCCAGGTTGGGCGGGAAGAACCCGCTATCGGCGATGTTGGGGTTTCCGCGCACGTATTCGAGCATGTTGCCCGAGCCGGCCAGGATGTCGGAAACGCTCATCCCCGTCTGCTGCCAGCAGGCGGCGAGCACGGCGAGCCCTCCCAAGGCGATTCCCAAGTTCGAGGGTCGCAGCGGATGCGTCCGCTTGCGCAACTGTTCGCGATCCATCCAGGGTCGCCTTTCCAGGAAGATCCCCCCTCGCCTGTCGGGGGAGGAATCGGTTCGCTTACTTGCCGAGGGACTTCTTGAAGGCGATCTGGTCGCGGATCACGTCGTAGGTGGCATCGTCCACGTCGCCGTAGGCCGAGATGGTGAGCTTCTTGAGCCCCTCGACATCCTTGTATTCCAGGAATGCCTTCTTGATCGCCTTCTTCAGGCTTTCGGGCAGATCCTTCCGATAGGCCATGGGGGACCCGGGAATCAGAGGGGAAGTCCATAGGATCCGGAAATCCTTGTCCTTGTTCCACATCTTTCCCTCGCCGCGCGCCATGTCGAGGTCGTTGGTGGAAGCGATGTCGACCTTGCCGGCCTTGACCGCGAGCATCGAGGCTTCATGACTGCCCGAGTAGATCACGTTGGAGAAGAACTTCGCCGGTTCGAGCTTGAGGTCCTTCACGAGATGGATCGTGGGAACGAGCGTGCCCGAGGTCGAATTGGGATCGGTGAAGGCCCAGACCTTCCCCTTGGCGTCCTCGACGGAGTGGATCTTGGAAGTGGCCTGGGAGATGATCACGCCATGGTAGCCTCGGGTTCCGTCGAGAGCCACCTCGATGGCGAAGCATTCCGCATTGGCGCGGGCCGAAGCTTCGACGTAGGACTTGGGACCGAAGTAGGCGATGTCGACATGCTTGAACTGCATGGCGGTGATCACGCCCGCGTAATCGGTCGAGGTCTGCTGCTCGACCTCGACCCCCAGGGTCTTCTCCAGATAGCCCACGAGATTGTCGAAACGCTCGGTCTGGTTGGAGGACGACTCCGTGGGGATGGTGCCCAGGACCAGTTTCTTGGGCCAGTCGGCGGGATTGGCCGCGAAGGACGCCGATGCGAGGAGAGCGAGACCGCAAGTGGCGGCGAGGAAGTTTCTTCTCATGCTGTGCTCCGATGGATCATGGTGGATGGTGGTGGTGAAGGATGCCGGACGGATCATGCGGCCGAGGATTCCGGATCCGACGGGCTTTGCTCCGGTTCCCGGGAACCTCGGTAGATGGCCGCGATCGCCGTTTCGTCCAGGATCGAAGGGGGACCGTCGAAGACGATCCTGCCGTCGTTGAGACCCACGATGCGATCGGCGTAATCGCGCGCCGTATCGATGTGGTGGAGATTGCACACGACGGTGATCCCGAACTCCCGGGCGGCGTTGCGCAACGTCTCCATCACCCCTCGGGCGGAGCGATGGTCGAGGGCGGAGATGGGCTCGTCGGCCAGGATGAGCGACGGATCCTGGACGATGGCCCGGGCGATCGCGATCCTCTGCTTCTGCCCTCCGGAGAGCCGATCGCATCGATCCAGGACCCGATCCTCGAGTCCCACCACTCGCAGGGCTTCGAGGATCCGGTCGTACTGCTCGCGGGAGTACCATCGCAGCATGGCCATCGGCAGGGGAATCCGGGGAAGCAAGCCCGATGCGACGTTGTGGAGCACCGCGAGCCGTCCCACCAGGTGGAAGGATTGGAAGATGAAACCGATCCGGCGACGGAAGACTTCCAGGCTTCGCCCGACGAGGACGGACGGATTCTGTTCAAGGACTTCGAGCCTCCCCCCTTTCACGGGGATGCTGCCGTTGAGGGACATCAGCAAGCTCGTCTTCCCCGAGCCCGAAGGTCCCAGGACGACGAGGAACTGCCCCCGCGGGACCTCGAGGTCGATTCCCCGGACGACATCGCGCTTCCCGTAGCCGAGGACCAACCCCTTCGCCGACAGGACGAGGTTCGATTCTCGCGCCGGCGCTTCCCGTGGCATGTGGTGGATCGCGGTTTCCATGGGGAGAAACATCCCCATCGGTTGTTTCCGACACGTTTTGTTCCGGTGTCATCCCGCTTGCGGAGAGCACCGATTTCGAACAATCGGGTGTAACCCGGGGCGCTCGACGGGTATCCTTCCTTCCAGATGTGCCCATTCTTCCATTACACCTGGCTTTCCTCCTCCCTCTTCCTGCTGTCGGGAATCTCCCTCGGCGCGCTCGGAGCGGGAGGATCCCTCATCGCCCTTCCCGTGTTCGTGCACGTCCTCGGCCTCCCGATGGACCTCGCCGTTCCGGCGACCGCCGGCACCATGGCCATCGCGTCCCTGTCGGGTGCATGGGATTCGTGGAGGAAAGGGAAGCTCGACATCCCCGTCGCGATCCGCTTCGGAGTCCCGGGCTTGATCCTCTCCTTCGCGGGCTCCTTCCTCACACCACGCATCCCCGGCGACGTCCTGACGGGCCTCTTCATCGGACTTCTGACCATCGCCGGGGTCCGCCTCTTCCTTCCGGAAGCCCCGCTTTCGAGGACTCCGAATCTCCGCTCCTGGAGGCTTCCCCTCGCGGGAGGCGCGACGGGGTTCCTCACGGGCCTGCTGGCGATCGGCGGGGGGTTCCTCTCCACTCCCGCTCTCATCCTCGAAGCTGGCCTGACGGCGTCGGCCGCCGCACCGATCTCCCTCTTGTCGATGGCAGCCAACTCCTCGGCCAGTCTGGTGGGACATGTCCTTCAGGGAAACTTCCGTTGGACCCTGGTCCTTCCGGCTCTGGTCGCGGTCCTGCTCGGGATGGAACTGGGGACCCTCATCGGATCCAGGCTTTCCCATCGCGTGCTGCGGTCCGTCCTCGGGGTCGTGGTCCTGTCGGTCGGCGCGTTCACCCTCTGGACGACCTGGCTCTCCTGAGGCCGCCCGGGCATGCCGCCCCCCTCGCCCGGACCCTACCTCATCGGTGGATCACCACGGGGGTTCCGACCGGTGCGACCTCCCACAGGAAATCGATCCCGTCGTTGGTGAGCGAAACGCATCCCGCGGTCCAGTCCACCAGCAGGGCCGCCCGCCCCCATGCACCCTGCCCGTTGGGGAGCCCGTGGATCATGATGTCTCCGCCCGGGGAACAGCCAGCGGCCCTCGATTCCTTCCGATCCCGCGCGGAGGGATAGGAGATCTTCAGGGATTTGTGGAACTGCGACCCGGCGTTGCGGAAAGTGACCCGGTAGGCCCCCTCCGGAGTCCGGTTGTCCCCCTGGCACAACTTGTCCCCGACGGGACTCCCCCCGAGGGATACCCTCGATTGGAACACCACCTTCCCGTTTCGATACGCCTCCAGTTGCCGCAACGCCTTGTGCACCACGATGGAATCGAGTCCGACGGGCTTTCCCTCCTTCGCCTGGGCCGCGGGAGCCGACGCCGCGATCAAGCCGCAGATCGCCCACCTCCGAAGGATCGATCGCTCCATGGATTCCCCCTTTTTCGATTCCGGTTTGGAGGCGGATGGCTCCCCTCCCCGGACCGGCGAAGCTGCATCGCCCCGCCTCCCTGGAAGGTAGAGCGATGCGGACCGCACGCGGTCAGAACCTGGAAAGGACCGTGTCAGGAAAACGTAAGGCAGACCTCCACCGCGCCCGGTGACGGGGAAACAGGGCACGGGAGGGGTGGATCGGAGAGAAGTGCAGGGCCCGGCGTAACCTTCGAGCCGCGAATCCATCGATCCGGGAACAGCCCGAGGAACCCGATCCCTCGACCACCCGGAAAGGGCGGCCCGAGGGGAACGTGTGGACTCGCCACCCCCCTTTCCAATCCAGGAGAGCTTCCATGGAATCGATCGTCATCATCGGTGGAGTCGCCGCCGGAGCCACCGCTGCAGCCAAGGTGCGCCGCATCTCCCCAGACGCCTCCATCGTGATGCTCGAGGGAGGTCCGGACATCTCCTTCGCCAACTGCGGTCTCCCCTACTACATCGGCGGAGACATCGAAAACCGTTCTTCCCTGATCCTCCAAAGTCCCGAAAGCTTCAAATCCCAGTACGCGGTCGAGACCCACACCCTCACCCGGGCCGACCGCATCGACCGGGAAGGGAAGATCGTCCACACCACCGACCTGCGCACCGGGACGTCGCGCGAGTTCCCCTACACCAAGCTGATCCTGGCCCAAGGCGGACGCCCCATTCTTCCCGACCTCCCCGGCTCGAAACAGGACCATGTCTTCTCGCTCTGGACCCTCGACGACATGGACCGCATCGACGCCTTCCTGAAGTCCCGGAAACCGCAGGCCGCCATCATCGCCGGGGGCGGATTCATCGGACTGGAAATGGCCGAAGCCCTCGCCCATCGCGGATTGAAGGTTCACGTGGTCGAGAAGCTACCCCACGTGATGGCGGTGATGGACCCCGAGATCGCCGGACATGTCGAGGAGGAACTCGTATCCCGCGGAGTCACCCTGCACAAGGGCACGGGGGTGGCGGAAATCGGTGCGGATGGCGTGAAGCTCGAGAACGGAGAATGGATCGAGGGAGGCATGGTGCTGTTGTCCATCGGCGTCCGGCCGACCCTGCAACTGGCCCGCGAAGCGGGACTGGAGATCGGGATGTCGGGAGGGCTCGTGGTCGACCGACACCTGCGCACCTCCGACCCCTCCATCTTCGCCGCCGGAGACATGGTGGAGATCGAACACAAGATCCACGGCGCGAAGGTTCGCATCCCCCTGGCGGGCCCGGCGAATCGGCAGGGAAGGATCGCCGCGGAAAACGCGCTGGGGGGTTCGCATCCCTACTCCGGGGCCATGGGCACCTCCATCGTTCGCGTCTTCGATGCCGTGGCGGGAATCACGGGACTCTCGCTGAAGGCCGCCCGGGCAGCGGGTCTGGACGCGTTCGCGGTGACGATCCACAAGGAGCACCACACCTCCTACTACCCGGGAGCCAAGCAGGTCACCGTCCGTCTGGTCGTCGAGAGAGGAACAGGTCGGATCCTGGGCGGACAGACCGCCGGAGAAAAGGGAGCCGATCGACGCTTGGACGCCATCGCCATCGCCGCCTCGGCGGGCATGACCGTCGACCAGCTGGCCGATGTGGACCTCTCCTACTCGCCCCCACTGGGAACGGCCAACGACGCTTTGAACATGGCCGCCTTCGTGGCCGCCAACAGGATCTCCGGATTCGGTCCTTCCCTCTCCCCCGAGGACCTCGACACCTGGGCCGGCGAACTGCAACCCTTGATCCTGGACGTGCGCGATCCCTTCCTCTTCGAGAAGGGCCACCTGGACGGTGCCCGGAACATCCCGCTCGAATTGCTCCGCGAAGAGCTGGCGAGTCTGCCCAAGGATCGTTCGATCCTGGTCGTGGACCAGACCGGAAAGAAAGGGCACCAGGCGGCTCGGACTCTTCTCGGCTCCGGGCTGGCCCAGGTCGTGAACGCCAGCGGGGGCATGGAATCCTTGCGGCACCACGCGCGAGCCTCGGGGCTCAAGCATCTCCGGTTGGAAATCCCCAACGTGGCGGGGACCAAGGCCTCCTCGCGCAGATCGGAAACCTCCACGCAGAGGAAACCCGACTCGATCGTTTCCGGACCGTCCTCCCAGGATGCCCCCGCGAAGAAGGGGCCGTTCATCGTCGACGTGCGATCGCCGGGGGAATTCGCTTCCGGAGCCTATCCCGGAGCGGTCAACATCCCCCTCGACACCTTGCCCGCTCGCCTCGCCGAGTTCGGACCCAAGGATCGGGAGATCGTGGTCTACTGCGCCTCCGGGGCGCGCAGCGGGTACGCCGAGAACATCTTGGCCCAAAGCGGATTCACCAAGGTCCGCAACGGAGGTGGACTGGTCCACATGATGCGCAATCCACCCGCCTCCGCGGTCTCCGCATCCCCGGAAGCTCCCGCGAAGAAGGGGCCGTTCATCGTCGACGTGCGGTCGCCGGGGGAATTCGCTTCCGGAGCCTATCCCGGTGCGGTCAACATCCCCCTCGACACCTTGCCCGCTCGCCTCGCCGAGTTCGGACCCAAGGATCGGGAGATCGTGGTCTACTGCGCCTCCGGGGCACGCAGCGGGTACGCCGAGAGCATTCTGTCCCAAAGCGGATTCACCAAGGTCCGCAACGGAGGTGGACTGGTCCACATGATGGCCCGACGCTGACCTTCCGGATCGTCGCGGAGCCGCCTCGTGGAATGCACCCTCTGCAAAGCGAAATCGTGCCGGTCCCTGGCCAATTGCGGGAACGAGACCTTCGACCGGGCGGAGGTGCTGGCTTCGTACCACGATCGCGAGAACCAGTCCATCGTTCAAGCCGCGGCGGATCTGGTCGATGGGGGGCGCGCGGGGACCCTTTCGAGGGTCCAGGAGATCGCCGAATTCGCCAAGGGGCGATCGTGGGATCGATTGGGGCTGGCCTATTGCTACGGAATGGAAACGGATGCCGGGATCGTCTCCCGGTTCTTCCGGTCCCGCGGCCTTCGCGTGGAGGCGGTCTCCTGCACGACCGGAGCCTTTGCCCAGGACGAAGTCGATGCTCGATCGAGTCTTCGCAAGGTCTCCTGCAATCCCCTGGGGCAAGCGGCCCAGCTGCGCCATGCGAAGGTCGATCTCGTGGTGGAGATGGGCCTGTGTCTGGGGCACGACCTCCTCCTGCGATCCTCCCTGGGAGGCATCCCCTCCACCACTCTCGTCGTGAAGGATCGAACGACGTCCCACGCGCCCTTGGAAGCCATCCGCCGACTCCCGTGACCATTCCCGTGCCGTCGGAAAGGCCCTGGCGGTCCCGACGCGTCTCCCCTCTCCTTGCGCGAGGTTTTGCCAATGACGAATCCCCGCGGAAAAGGCACTCTTCGTACCGGACGCGCAACCACCCGTCGCATCACCCTTCCCTGCAGGAGACACTTCCCATGGCCGATATCCAAGGCACCCGCACCGAAAAGAACCTTCTCATGTCCTTCGCGGGAGAGAGCCAGGCGCGCAATCGCTACACCATGTTCGCCGGCAAGGCCCGCAAGGAAGGTCTGGAGCAGATCGCCGCGATCTTCGAGGAAACCGCCAACCAGGAGAAGGAGCACGCCAAGCGGTTCTTCTCCTTCCTGAAGGGGGGGGATCTGGAGATCACCGCCACCTTCCCGGCCGGGAAAGTCGGAAGCACCCTGGAGAACCTGGAAGCCTCGGCGATGGGCGAGGAGCACGAATGGCAGATCGACTATCCCGCCTTCGCGGCCATCGCCCGGGAAGAGGGATTCGAAGCCATCGCCAAGGTGTGGGATGCCATCTCCATCGCCGAGAAGCAGCACGGCAAACGCTACCGCGATCTCTGGAAGAATCTGTCCGAAGGGAACGTCTTCCGCCGGGCGGGCAAGGTGGTCTGGCGTTGCCTGAACTGCGGCTACCTCCACGAGGCGGACGAGGCTCCCAAGGTCTGCCCCGCCTGCGCCCATCCGCAGAGCTACTTCGAACTGCTCGGCGAGAACTGGTAGTTCCGGGTTTTCCAGAGCCTTTCATGAGCCTTCCCACGGAGGGCTCGGTTCGGGCTCGGGAACTATCTTTGGCCCCGATCCTGTGGTTGGTCCCGTTGGACCAACGATGGCAACCCGAGCCCCGAAAGGCCTCCCTATGAGCGGATGGAAGACACTCCTCAAGATCCTGGCAAAAACCGTCAATGGTGCCCCAAACGACGACGCACTGGAACAGAGGGTGGCCGACCTTTCCGCCAAATTCCCCGATCGCAAGTTGATCGTGGTCTCGAACCGGGAACCGGCCCAGCACTTCGTCAAGGAGGATGGATCGGTCGGTTTGCGGTTCTTCGCGGGGGGGCTGACCACCGCCATGGAGCCGGTGCTCCGCGCGGCCGGCGGCACTTGGGTCGCCGCCGGGCAGGGGGACACGGACTTCGAGGTCCTGGACGCCGAGCACGGGGTCGAGCTGGATGGATACCGCCTGCGCAGGGTCTCCATCCCCGAGCACATCTACGACGACTACTACAACGGGTACGCCAACGGCGCCTTGTGGCCGTTGTTCCACAACGCCTACTCCGAACCGGTCTTCCGGGCCCACGAGTGGCACCGCTACGAGGAAGCCAACCGCCTCTTCGCCCAGGCGATCCTGGAGGAGGCCGGCGACCAGCCCGCGCTGATCCTCGTCAACGACTACCACTTCATGCTGCTGCCGAAGATGCTCCGCGATTCCGGCAAAGATCTCGCCATCGCCCTCTTCTGGCACATCCCCTGGCCCGGTCGCCGCGTCCTGCGGGCCTGCCCGAACCAGGCCGCCCTCTACGACGGGATGCTCGGCGCCGACCTGATCGGGTTCCACGCCACGGAGCATGTCGTCAACTTCCTCGACACCATGGACCGGTCGGTCGAATCCCTGGTGAGCATCGACCAGCACACGGTGACCCGATCCGGCAGGACCACCTTCGTGCGGGCCTACCCCATCTCCATCGATGTCGACGAGGTGCGCGAAGGCGCCGAGAGGGCGCCCTTCGAGGAGACGTTCCCCGACCTCCACGAGACGATCCGCGACCGGATCCTGCTCCTGGGCGTCGATCGACTCGACTACACCAAGGGAATCCCGCATCGAGTCGAGATCTTCCGGACCATGCTCGAACGGCATCCGGAGCTCCGGGGAAGGGTCATCCTGGCCCAGATCGGCGCCCCCTCCCGGTTCCAGATCGACAAATACCGTCAGCTCGCGGAAGAGGTCGAGAACAAGGTCGCCCTCACCAACCAGATGTTCGCGACCCCCGACTGGACACCGGTCCAGCTCCTGGCTTCGCACTACGATCGCCGCAAGCTGTTCGGGCTCTACCGGCGTGCCGACGTCATGCTCGTCACCTCCCTCCACGACGGAATGAACCTGGTCGCGAAGGAGTACGTCGCCGCGAAGTCCGGCGAATGCGGCACGCTCGTGCTCTCCCAATTCGCCGGCGCTGCCGACGAATTCCCGGAAGCGTGCCTGGTCAATCCCTTCGACATCGACGGATCCGCCTGGATGCTCGGCAAGGTCCTGCTCTCCTCTCCCGAGGAACGGACCCGGAACATGCAGAGCATGCACTCCCGCCTGGTCGCCCACGATGTGTACCACTGGATCGACCACCTCCTCACCGGCCTGAAGGACGCGTTGGATCGCACCGAAGCGGAGCGCCAAAGGATCCGTCCCCCGGAAAGTTGAGCGGTCCTCGATCCGCGCATCCCGTTCCCGCCGATCGAGCACGGGACCGGGGCTCCCCCCCGGACCGCCGCACGGACGCCGGACCTGCGCCGTGCCCCCTCCGACATCCCCGAATCCGTGCGCCCCGCGGCGGAGAAGAAGCCCCCGTCCGCGGACCTTCAGCCCAGGGAGGCCCGCGCCTCCTGGACGAACACCGACAATCCCCCGGACAGGCTCTCCAGGAGGTCGGCCCATTCCGCCAGATGCTCCACTCCCCTTTCCGAGAGTCGGTAGGATTTCCTGCCGGCCCCTCGGGCGGATTCCGTCCACTCCGACTCCGTCATGCCGTTGCGCTCGAGCACTCCGAGGGTCCGGTAGACGGCGGCCTTGTCGATGGTGGTCCCGGTCAGGGAGTGCCCCTGCAGGCGCTGGAGCATGTCGTAGCCGCTCGCCCCCGGGTGGACGCGAAGATCCAGGAGGATCAGGGGCTCGACGAACCGGAAGATGTTCCCCATCCCGCAGGCGCAATCCCTGCTTCCATGGCGGGCGCAGATGCGATCCCCGGTGGAGGGGATGGCGGAATCAGGAGACGGAACAGGCTTGGCCACGACTGCAGAATACTTAATCCGAAGCCGCGTTGGCCAGCTCCGGAGTATCGCTCACCAGCACGCGCTTGCGCGGCAGGCAACGTGGATGCTCGCGGCGGAGGAAGTCGAGGATGCCCTCGCGGACGAGGCACCGGAGATCCCAGGCCTTGCCGCTGTCGGAAGCGCTGACGAGGAAGCGGACCTGCATCGCCTCCGGGGAGCACTCGGTGACCTGGACTCCCTGCACCTTCCCGTCCCAAAGAGGGGTTCCGGCGACCAGGCGGGCGAGCTCCGCGCGCAGCAACCCGACGTCCATGGAGGGATCGACGTGCACCACGACCGTGCCGAGGATGTCGGAGGTCGACCTCGTCCAGTTCTGGAAGGGATGCTCGAGGAAATAGGAGATCGGAAGGACCAGGCGCCTGAGATCCCAGATCTTCACCACCACGTAGGTCAAGGTGATCTCCTCGATCCACCCCCATTCGCCCTCGACGATCACGACATCGTCGAGACGCATCGGTTGGGTGATGGCGAGCTGCACTCCGGCGAGGAGGTTGGCGATGGTCTTCTGCGCGGCGAAACCGAGGATGATGCCGGCGATGCCCGCCGACGCCAGGAGACTCACGCCGATCTGGCGCACGCTTTCGAAGGTCATCAGCACCATCGCGGATCCGACGAGCACGATCACGGTCAGCGCCACGTTCTGGAGGACGGTGACCTGGGTCTGCATCTTGCGCGACCTCAGGTTGTCCGACTGCGCCATGTCGAACCGGGCCAGGATGACGTCGCGCCCCAGCCGGACCCCGCGGACCAGCATCCAGGTCCCGCCGCAGACGAAGAGGATGTCCATGGTCCGTCCCACGACCTCCTGCACGCCTTCCGACAGCGACAGCAGAGGCTTGACGAATTGCAGGGCCAGCGCGGCGAAGACCACGCGCGAAGGCGCCTTCAGGTGCAAGGGGACGAGGTCGTCCCACGCCGCCCGCGTCCGGGAGGAGACCTTCTCCAGGATCCAGAAACCCATGATGTGGCCCAACTGGGACAGGAGCAGGGCGATCGCGACGATCGCCATCGATTCGCCCGCCCCCAGGATCCGATCCGCGATCTGTCGTAATGCTTCCATTCCAGAACCCTCCGGGTCACGACCGGCCGGGCAACCTCGCCTCGGCCTCGTCCCCTTCGGGAAACTAGGTCATGGCTCCGGATCCGTCTTCCCGACCCGGGCCATGATGTCATTTTCCGTCAATGGCTCGGGATCACGGTTCCAGGTAGGCTCCCACCCCGAGCTCGAGCAGCTCCCTGGACGGACGGCAATCCGTGCTGGCGATCGCGCCGGTGCGGTTCTTGGCGACCGAGGTGCAACCGCCTCCGCAGGCCAACGCCTGGGCGCAGGACCGGCATTCCTCCAAGGTGACGGTGTCCCTCGCCTGCCACATCCCCACGACCTCCCGATCCATCCGCGACTCCGGCCAGAACGTCCCCAGCTCCTCTCCGGGCTTGCCGACGGTCGCCGTGCAGGCGAAGACGCGGCCTCTGTAGTCGAAGGCCCATTCGGTCTTGGTTCCGGTGCACGCGTCGAAGAGGGGGCGAGGCAGTTCCCCGTGCTCCCACAGGAAGCGGGACACGGAGAACGCCGGCCGGTGGTACTCGAGGAAGTCCGGCCGCTCGCGCACGAGCCGGGCCAGGTCTTCGGCGAGCTCCACCCGGGAATACAGCGCCCCGCGCCCCCCGGCGGCGTGGCAGGAGTGGAGTTCGTAGTTGCGGCCCAACTGGGTCTTGAACCCCCTGCTCGACGTCCACCCCCGTTCCTTGGCGATCTCGGCGAGCCCCGGGAGGCTATCCAGATTCTGTCGATCGACCACCGAACGGAGGTTCACGACATGGCCCGCCGCCAGCGCGGCGTCGATCCCGGCGGCGATCGTCTCGAAGGTCGGCTTCCCTCCGGCGGCGACCCGCCGGCGATCGTGCGATTCTGGGGGGCCGTCCAGGGTCACCTGGATCTCCCGGATGCGGGCCAGGGAGAGGGTTTCCAGGTATTCCACGAGGGAACTTCCGTTGGTGACGATCGCGACCTCCAGATCGGCGGCCGCCGCCCTCTTCAGGAAGGAGGCGATGCGCTCCCTGGCCGCCTCGCCCGGGAGGAGTGGCTCCCCGCCGAACAAGGTGAGGTACTTGCGGCGTCCGGCGAACTCCCTCGCCACGTGGTCGAAGAATGCGTCGAGCACCTCTTCGGTGAGGCTCGCGGGACGCACTCCGTAGTCCTCCTGGAAGCAGTAGTCGCACCGGAAATTGCATCCGTACCAGGGCACGAAGAACAACTGCACCTCGTCCTTCTCGCGGGAATCGAGGAAGTCGAGGTAGGCACGTTTCCAGCGCCGGGATTCCTCGGCGGGATCGACCCGATACCCCTTGGCCACCCATTCCGATTCCTCGCGAGGTGGAGTTCCCTCCAGCAGGGGAGAGGCGGTCTCCTCGTCGAGGAGATCGGCGTTCCCCGAGAGGAGATTCACCACGAAGGGAGTTCCGGACGGCTTCGTCCGTCCGACGATGTTGTGTTTGGACCATTCCATCTGGCATTCCTCACCTGGGCGGCGGAAAACCCTCCCGCCGCGACCTTCCACGCATACCGCCCGCACCCCTCCGGGGGTCCGGAGGCCGCGGGTTCCCCTCTCCGGCACGCATCGGTCCCGGGGGACGAGCAACCCCGCAGGGATCCGGATCCCACCATCGACGCGGAGGCATCCACTTCGACGGGAATCGGCTCCGGCCGCGGGGCGGAGTGCTCACCTCAGTCGTGGCAGCCGGCGACCAGGTTGGAAACCTTCGCGCAGCACTGGGCCACGGGTGCACAGCAAGCCTTCTTGCGGATCAACGTCTTCATGCAATCTCCTTTCTTTGGGTTCAGGTTCTTTCCAGGTTCGATTCAACCACCGCAACAGCGGCGGAGACTGGGCTTCCATCCTTGCAGGGTGAAGCTGGATACTTCGATCTTGCCCTTCGGGTACGGCTGGGATCGCTCGAGGATTTCGAGCTCCACGAGACCCGCCGACTCCACCGTTTCCAGGTAGACTTCCAGGGTGTCGGCTCCCGCCCAGCATTCCGCCACGGCTTCGGGATCCCTACGGTATTCGTCGGGAACGGTCGCGCTGGCGACGATGTCGCTGACCACGAAGCGTCCACCCGGCTTGAGCACCCGATGGATCTCCTTCCAGACGGCTCCTTTGTCCTGGGCGTGGTTGAGAACGCAGTTGGAGACGACCAGGTCGACCGATTCCTTCGGCAGGGGCAGATGCTCCAGCTCCGATTTGTCGAACCGGACGTTGGCGACTCCGAGAGCCTCGGCCGTGGAACGCGCCTTTTCGAGCATCCCGTCGGAGACGTCGATCCCCCAGACGAATCCATCGTCCCCCACCTCCTGGGACATCCGCAGGACATCGGTTCCTCGACCCGAACCGAGGTCCAGGCACGTCTCCCCCGGGCGGGGTCGCGCATGATCCACCGCTCCTCCGCAAGAAAGGCAGCAGGAACTCTCGGCCAGTTCCGAATATCGCGATTCGATGGCGGTCGTATCCAATGGGGTTTCCTCCTGGTTGGGGGCGCTCGACGTCCTGGGGTGGGTTGGACGCCGTCGATCCTGGAAGGTTACACCTCGAATGGATTTCCGGACCATTTTATCGGCTGGATTTTTCCAGCGTCTCCGCCCTTCTTCACCCCGGAGGCATCAATCCCTCGAGCGTGCCAGGATTTCCTCGCGAGCTTCAGCGAGCCGGAGCAGCCACAAGGCGAGCTCATCGGGTCCGTCGACCTGCGGAAGGCCTCGGGGGGCCATCCAGGCCCGTTCCGAGGAGCTGACGAACAACCCCAGACCTCTTCCATGGGCCACCACGAGGGCTTCGAGATCCGTCCGATCGTCTCCGGCGAAGAACAAGGCGCTCGCCTTGACCTCGCGGGCGATCCTTTCCAGAGCCACCTCCTTGCCCGCTCCGGGGATCAGAACCTCGAGGACCTGTCGGCCATCGAGGATCTCCAGATCGGCTTCCTGCGCACGCGCGGTGATGTCCTGGAGCCAGCCGGTGGGCTCCCCTTCGGAACGCCCACGCCAGTGGAATGCGACGGAAAACGCCTTGATCTCCCTGCGGATTCCGGGAAGAAGGGTCACTTCCCGGAATTGGTCGAGACGCGGATCCGGCTTGATCGCGGAAACCCCGAGCCCTGGTGGGCGGATCGCGCGTCCGTGGCTTCCCGCCAACCAGAACCCCGCGCAATCGGGCACCCGCGATTGGAGGTCCTCGATGTCCCGACCTGAAACCACGGCGATCACGGTGTTGGGAAGCTTGGCCAGCTTCTGCAACGCTTTCGCCGAGTCGGGATGGATTTCCGCCCGATCGGGACGAGGAACGATGGGGGACAAGGTCCCGTCGAAGTCCAGTGCGACCAACAGGATTTGCGTTCCGGCAACACGTTCCAGGGAAATCAATGGGTCTCCTTCCAAGAGGCGATCGACTCGCGCGGAAGATGTTTGCACGTCAATATCCGCAAAGGAACCTTCCGCGAACAACCACGAAAACAAAACTGCCTACCCAAAGTGTATTCTGTTTGATCCACGCGGAGGTTCTTCTGGATTCCAGTCTTCCCATCATCGTCGCGAGTTCGCTCGTCCTGGTCCTGTATCTTCTCGACATGCTGTCGGGGAGGTGGAAGATCCCCTCGGTTCTCTTCCTGGTGGCCAGCGGCGTCCTTGTCCGCGTGGCCCTGCAAGCCTCCGACATCGCGATCCCGGAGTCGGCGGAGGGACTGCTTCCCACCCTCGGACTCATCGGTCTCGCCCTGGTGGTCCTGGAGGGTTCCCTGGAATTGCGTTGGCGCCCCGGACAAGGCGTCCTGCTCGGACGCTCCACCTTGTCGGCCCTGCTCGGGATCGTCGTCTTCGATCTCGTCATGGCCGTCATCCTCCGCTGGACCGACGACCTCTCCTGGCGGGTCGCCCTCCTCAACGCCCTCCCCCTGGCCATCATCTCCAGCGCCATCGCCATCCCGAGCGCGGCGGCCCTGGGGGAACGCGACCGGGATTTCGTCGCCTTGGAATCGAGCACTTCGGACATCCTTGGAGTCCTCGCCTTCAACGCCCTGGTCCTTCCCATCCCCCTGGGTCTGGCCACCCTGTGGAACCTCAGCTTGTACGCCACCTTGACGGTCATCCTCTCGGCGATCATCGCCCTCACCCTCCTCTGGCTCCTCGGTCAAACCACCCACAAGGTGAAGTTCGTCCCCCTCCTGGCGGCACTCCTCCTGTGCTTCTCCCTGGGGAAGTTCTTCCACCTCTCCTCGCTGGTCCTGCTGCTGGTCTTCGGACTGTACCTGGCGAACATCTCGTTGCTTCCCCACGGCGGGATGCGCTCCCTGCTGGTGTACGCGCATTTCCCGGCCGACCTCCACCTGTTGGAGACCATCGTCAAGGAAACCACCTTCCTGGCCAGGACGTTCTTCTTCTTCCTGTTCGGGTTCACCCTGCATCTATCCGACCTCCTCGACGCGTGGTCCTGGTTCTGGGGGCTCTCCGCCCTGGGCGCGATCTACCTCAGCCGCTGGGGCGTCCTGCGGCTGTGCCTGGGCAGGGCCCCCCGAAGCCTCCTGTTCCTCGCTCCCCGGGGATTGATCACCATCCTCCTGGCCACCGGCATCGCCGCCGACGAGCAGGCCCGCATCCTCGCTCCCGGCGCGCTCCTGATCGTGATCCTCGGGACCAGCTTCCTGCAGATCCTCGCTGGACGGAAAGTGGCGGAAATGGCCGGCGTGGTCCCCCCCTTCCTGGAACCCACGCGTCTGCGGCGCATCGAAATCACGGGGTCCCGGCATCTCGTCGATCGCGACGCCCCTCCCCCCACCGACAGGAGATTCCAGCAATGAAGAGCGCACCGGCGAACACCGATCTCGATACCGACGACCTCTGGTACCGCGATGCCGTGATCTACGAGCTCCACGTGCGGGCCTTCCAGGATTCCAACGGCGACGGGATCGGAGATTTCCAGGGCTTGCGTCGACGCCTCCCCTGGTTGAAGGACCTCGGAGTGACGTGCCTGTGGCTGCTCCCCTTCTACCCCTCGCCGCTGCGGGACGACGGATACGACATCGCCGACTACATGTCGATCCACCCCGACTACGGAACCATGCGGGATTTCCGCGCCTTCCTCTCCGATGCGCACAAGCTCGGCCTCCGCGTGATCACGGAGCTGGTGGTCAACCACACCTCCGACCAGCATCCCTGGTTCCAGAAAGCCCGCCAGGCACCGAAGGGATCCTCCGACCGGCAGTGGTACGTCTGGAACGACGACCCCAAGACGTATTCCGACGCCCGGATCATCTTCACGGACACGGAGACGTCGAACTGGACCTGGGATCCCGTGGCAGGCCAGTACTTCTGGCATCGATTCTTCTCGCACCAGCCCGATCTCAACTACGACCATCCGCCGGTCAAGAAGGCGGTCGAGAAGGTCCTGAAATTCTGGCTCGACGCCGGAGTGGACGGCGTGCGCCTGGACGCGGTCCCCTACCTGGTGGAACGGGACGGCACCAACTGCGAGAACCTTCCGGAGACCCACCAGATCCTGAAGGATCTGCGATCCATCGCCGACCGGTATTCGCCTCGACGCATCTTCCTCGCGGAGGCCAACCAGTGGCCGCAGGACGTCATCCAGTACTTCGGAGAGGGCGACGAGTGCCACATGGCCTACAACTTCCCCCTGATGCCCCGCCTGTTCATGGCCTTGGCGCAGGAGGACACGCACCCCGTCTCCGAAATCCTTTCCCTGACCCCCGCCATTCCCGAAGGGTGCCAATGGGCCCTGTTCCTGCGCAACCACGACGAGCTCACCCTCGAAATGGTCACCGACAAGGAGCGAGACTACATGTACCGGGCGTACGCCACCGACCCCCGGATGCGCATCAACGTCGGAATCCGTCGCAGACTCGCCCCCCTTGTGGGCAACAGCCGCCCCCGCATCGAGATGCTCAACGCCCTGCTGCTGTCCCTGCCGGGAACTCCGGTCCTGTACTACGGCGACGAGATCGGGATGGGGGACAACATCTATCTCGGCGACCGCAACGGGGTGCGAACCCCCATGCATTGGTCCCCGGACCGCAACGCGGGCTTCTCCTCCGCCGACTTCGCCAAGCTGTACAGCCCATTGGTCGTGGATGGTCCCTACGGATACCAGGGACTGAACGTCGAGGCCCAGGAGCGGGATCTCTCCTCCCTGCTCCACTGGATGCGTCGAATCCTGTCCATCCGTTCCTCGTCCAAGTCCTTCGGCCGGGGAGGATTGCGGTTCGTCGACGCCTCCAATCGCCGCGTCCTGGCATTCCTGCGGGAGTACGAGGGGGAGACGATCCTCGTGGTGGCGAACTTCTCCAGGCACCCGCAACCCGCGGGACTGCAGCTGTCGGAATTCGCCGGCTGCGTCCCCGTGGAGCTCTTCGGCGGAGCGCCGTTCCCCGAAGTCGGGGTCGACGACTATCCCCTGGCGCTCGCCCCGCACGGGTTCTACTGGTTCCGACTGGAAACCCACCGCGAGAAGGTGGAACGCATCCGGACGGGAAAACTCGTCGTCGCGCGCGATTCCCTCCCCCTGATCGAGGTCGACGCCCCCATCCACTCCTGGTGGCAGGATTCGCTCGCCCTCATCCGGCTCCAGGAGACGGCCCTCGCGAACTGGCTCCCCAACCACCCCTGGTACGCCCCCCAAGGCGAATCCTTCGAGTCGTGCGCCATCCGGGAAACGGCCCCGGTCCGCGACGACCAGGTCTGCCTGCTCGTGCACGCGCGCCGTCGAGCCGGGGGGGAGGTCTCGAGCTTCGGCGTCTTCCTCTCCCTGATCGAAGGCGAGGAGGCCGAACTTGCCTTGCGCCAGAATCCCACCTCCATCCTGGCACGCCTGAGAGGCGGAGACGGTCGCGAGGTCCTGCTCGCCGATTCCCTCGCGGTCCCCTCCGGTCTGGACGGGATCGAGCTTTCCCTGCGGGAGAATCTCCAAGCCGGAAAATTCCACTGGGAAGCCGAGGACATCCTCTCGTGGGGATCCTCGGAACCGCGGACCGCCGACACGGATCGTCGACATCCCATCGTCCACTTCGGAGACCGCATCCTCAAGGTGTTCCATCGCCTGCAACCGGGGATCCATCCCGGCGAGGAGATCCTCCGGCACCTGGACAAGATGGCCTTCCCGCACGCCCCTTCCGTCCTGGGAGGAATCCGCCACGGGGACGATCGACGACTCCTGGCGCTGCTGCTCCAGAATCGCCCCAACCAGGGCATGACCAAGGAGCGGTTCGAGGAGGCGTGCCTCGCCCATCTGGAAACCCTCGTCGCCTCCGCGGGCACCGCATCCGACGAGTCGAGCATGCTGGCGTCCCTGGACCACGCCGCGCTGCTGGGCAAGCGCGTGGCGGAACTCCACCTGTGCCTCTCGTCGGAGGATCCCGAAGGCGCCTTCGGCGTCCGCCCCTGGGATACCGTCTGGCAATCGCGCCTGGTCGCGGAGATCCACCGTCGCCTGGATCGACTCGAAACCCGACGAAGCCGGCGGCAGGGCGAGTCCCCCGTGGTCGCCTTGCGGGATCAGCTCGGGACCATGCTGGTGCGAACCGGCGCGCTCCCCATCTCCGG
Source organism: Fibrobacteria bacterium (assembly GCA_020633825.1). GTDB lineage: Bacteria > Fibrobacterota > Fibrobacteria > UBA5070 > UBA5070 > UBA5070. The sequence goes on from JACKCV010000003.1 coordinate 71,383, forward strand.
CTCGCGCATTCGTTGCCACGGGGACCTCCATCTGGGACAGATCCTCTGGAACCAGAACGATTTCGTGTTCCTGGATTTCGAAGGCGACATCTCCACGCCCATCGAAAAGCGTCGTGTGCACCACAGTCCGCTCCGCGATTTGGCGGCGATCCGGGTTTCGCTCGCCATGGTCGCGACCCGTTCCTACGCCCAACTGCCCCCTTCCAGTCTCGACGAACTCCTGCTGTCGGCCGCCCACGCCTGGTCGGACGCGGTCTGGCGGACCCTCGTCGCCGGGTACCAGACGGCGATTTCCCTTTCCCTTCTCCCCTCGGAGGCCACCCTGCCGCACCTGCTGCGGTTGCACGTCCTCGACCGGCTCCTGGCCCAAGGTGCGGCGGGACGGATCGACGACCCCCTCCTGGCCTCGCTGATTCGACGCTTGGTCCTCGATCTCCCCCAAGGAGACTGACCCCTCCGCCTTTTTTTTCTTCCTTTGCGCATCTGATGATCCGTCACCGCATACGACGGCTGGTTCGATGGACCATGGTCCATCGCCCAAGCCAGTTCCTTGCGGAGCTGAAGACCCTTTGGAAGATCCAGCTCCTTCTTCGCCTCCTTCCAGGTGAATCCAGTCGCGCCTTCGTCGCCACACTCACTCTCGGAGCGGTGTCCGGGCTCGTGGCGGTCTTGTTCCACGGCACCCTCGAGTGGACGAGTTCGAGCCTTTCCCACTGGGTCGGATCCCGCCCCCAACCCTTCCGTTCCCTCCTGCTGATCGGGATTCCCGGTCTCGCCGGATGGATCGCCGGGGTGTTGCTGTACCGATCCGGGCTCCCCGCCGCGGGCTCCGGCATTCCCCAGGTGAAGGCGGAGCAATCCGGGAAGTATCCGGTTTTCGGGTTGCGCACGGGTTTGATGAAGTTCCTTCTCTGCGTGTTGCAGATCGGGGGCGGAGCCTCCCTGGGACGGGAAGGCCCCACCGTCCAGATCTGCGCCGCCACCGTCCCCCGAATCCTGGCGATCTTCGCCCTGCCGCGCACCATGATCCGCCGCTTCCTCCCCGTGGCCTCGGCGGCGGGGATCGCAGCGGCCTTCAACACTCCGATCGCGGCGGTCACCTTCGCCATGGAAGAGCTCCTCGGTTCCTCGGCCCCGACCGCCATGACGGGATTGGTGGTGGCCGCGGCCATCGCCTCCATCGAGGAGCGCCTGTTGTTGGGGAGCCATCCCCAGTTCGACGTGCCTTCCTGGGCTTTCGAGAGCCTGACAACCCTCCCCGCCTTCCTCCTTTTGGGGATCCTCTGCGGCATTCTGGGATTGTGGTTCCACCGGTGGATGGTGGGACTTCGCGGTTGGTTCAAGGGTTTGCACCAGTTCGCCACCCCGACGCGTCTGGCCATCGGGGGATTGGCCACCGGGGTGTTCACCCTCATCGCCTGGGAGTTGCTGGCCAAGCAGGGAATCGCCGGCCCCGGGTACGCTCTTCTGAGGGACAGCCTGCGCGACGAATCCGACCCCCTCAGCCAATTCGGGATGGTGATCCTCAAATCGGCCGCCACCCTCGCCAGCTATTGCTCCGGAGGAGTCGGGGGAATCTTCACACCCGTACTTTCCATCGGGAGTGCCATCGGATCCCTGGTGGGTTACCTGCAATCGGCCATGCCCTGGGCCGACTCAACCCCCACCGGCGCATTCGCCCTGGTGGGAATGGGGGCATTCTTCGCCGCGGTGATCCGAGCCCCGATCACCTCCGTCCTGATCCTCTTCGAACTGACCGGCAACTACGGGCTGATCCTTCCCTTGATGCTGGCCAACATGACCAGCTACCTGATCGCCCGCCGCAAGAACCCCATCCCCATCTACGATGCGTTCCTCCTGCAGGACGGGATCCACTGCCACGAAGTCCACGCCGACCAACCCACCGTCGGAGATCTGTTCGAACCCGCCTACCGGGTGGTCCGCTCCGACCTCACCCTGAGCGAATTCCGCGACGCGCCGCAACCCTTGCCCTGCATTGTGGTGGACGAAGACGGCTTGTGCATAGGTCTGGTCGACCGGATCGCCGACGGTGTTCCCGGGACGGCACGCATGGACACCATGTTGCGCACCCGGGCGAGCCTGCGCATGGACGACCCGGCCTTCCCCGCCCTGTCCCTCATGAGCCAGGAAGGGCAGGATTGGCTTCCGGTGATCGATCGCCGAAGACGGGCGATCGGCATGTTCGGGGCTCGAGATGCCTTGTCCCGACTCGCTGCGAGCTCCAACGAAGCCTCGCTCTGATCCCGCGGGTCGAGCTTCCAGGCTTGCCGCGCTCCCGCGCGGACTGTATTTGATTCTTGATCCGGACACTTGATCCCTTGCCAGCAGGAGTCGCATTGAATCCGACCACTCTACAGATCGCCGCCCTGGCCCTTTTCATCCTGGCTTTGATCCACGTCTTCGCGGCCTCCAGGATCGAAAGACTCGCCACCCGCTTTCCCGCCCATGCCGGCAGCCTCCACCTCCTCGGGGAGATCGAGGTCGTCTTCGGCTTCTGGGCGGCCGTGCTTCTTGGAGTGCACAGCCTCCTCGAAGGCGGGGAACGGGCGGTCGCCCACCTGGAGGGGTTGAATTTCCACGAGCCTCTCTTCGTCTTCGTCATCATGGTGGTCGCCGGCTGCCGCCCCGTGCTCTATGCGGCATCCCGTCTGGTCGAAGGCCTGTCCTCCCTCCTCCCGCTGCCCAAGGGGACCGCTTTCGCCTTTGTCACCCTGGGGATCGCCCCGCTTCTGGGTTCGTTCATCACCGAGCCCGCGGCCATGACCGTGGCGGCCCTTCTGCTGCGCGATCGCATCCTGGTCGGGGAGACGTCCACCCGTCTGCGCTATTCCGCCTTGGCCGTCCTGTTCGTGAACATCTCCATCGGTGGGGTCCTCACCAGCTACGCCGCCCCGCCGGTCCTGATGGTGGCCGGCACGTGGGGATGGGACAGTTCCTTCATGATGACCCACTTCGGGTTCCGCGCCCTTCCCGCCGTGCTGATCAACGCGATCGCCTTCACCGTCCTCTTCCGCAAGGAGCTCGCCGCCCTTCCCGGTGCGGTCGCCTCCAAGGAGAAGAATCCGCCTTTGAGTCTGATCGTCCTCCACCTGGCTTTGGTGGGGGCCGTCGTGGTGGCCTCCCACCACACCGTGTTGTTCATCGGGATCTTCCTGTTCTTCCTGGGGCTCGTGCAGGCCTACAAGCGACACCATTCCCAGCTCCTCCTGCGGGAGGCCCTCCTGGTGGGATTCTTCCTGGCCGGTCTCGTGGTCCTGGGCTCCCCGCAAGGGTGGTGGCTCTCGCCACTGGTCTCCCAGTTGGGCGACAAGATCCTCTTCATCGGTTCCGCCGGTCTCACGGCCGTGGTCGACAACGCCGCCCTCACCTATCTCGGTTCGCTGCTGCCCGATACGACGGAATCCTTCCGATACCATCTCGTCGCCGGCGCGGTGGCCGGGGGTGGCTTGACGGTCATCGCCAACGCTCCCAACCCCGCCGGCGCAAGCATCCTGCGCGGCCACCTTCCCGGAGGCGTCGTCTCTCCCGGGCGCCTGCTCCTGTTCGCGCTTCCCCCCACCATCGTAGCCCTGATCGCCTTCGGGATCTGACCCTTCCACACCTCCGGCAAGGTGGATTCCAGCCCAACCGGTGGAGGTCTTGGACGTCCACCGGCCCGGGGGTGTATCCTTCCCAACGATCCGCACCCTCTTCCCTTTGTTGCCTCAGGGAATTCCTCAACCGGGAACACCTCCATGCCGGCCCTGTCTCCGAAGATTCCCCGCTCCCTGGGCCTGCTCCTCCTGGCCTCCTCCCTCCTGCGGGCCGAAGGTCCGGTCGCGGGAGGAAGCGTTTCGACGTCACTGAACTGGTCGTCCTCCGCCACTCCCGGATGGTCGCCCTCCTCGCAGGCCAGTTTCTGGCTGGAGGACGTCCACGGCCCCCTGGAGAATCTGCGGGCCTCCCTGCTCCTCCTTGGGAGGGATCTTCCTCCCGATTCGGTCTGGAGCATCGAACCCGGAATCGGGATCACCCTGGGGCACGATGACATGTCCCTCGATCTGGATGCCTGGGGGTGGTACCCCTCCGCGGACACGATGGCCGATGCGGGTGCGGAAATCACCCTCGAATACGATCCCGATCCCGACCAATTGTTGTCTCCGAGCTCGGTGGGACTCTTCGGTTCGACATCCCTGGAATCGGGATCCGAGCTGGGTGTTTTCGGAAACTGGCTGCTCTCCGGCCCGATGCTCCGATGGGACGGGAGTCTCCAGGCCTCCCGTCGATTCGACGTCGACCTCGTCCCGGTCGCGGACCAACTCCCGAAGAAACTGACCTCCTCGAGCAGCACCGGGGACGCCTGGACCCTGAAATCCAGCGCCAAAGCCTACATCGCCTCCCAGCCCCTCAAATTGGGCTGCGGAGTGGATCTGGCCTTCCACGTGGTGGAATGGAGTGGCACCACGAAGAGCTCCCTCAAGAAGGAAGGTCGTCCGATCGAAACGAGTCTCAGCATCGCCGAGCTCAATCCGTCCCTGTCGGCGGGCTGGTACGGGCGGAGGTTCCGCACCACGGTGTTGCTGGGGCAACTGATGAGCAAGACCTTCGGGACCTCCAGTTCCATCGAGGATGGGTCCTTCTGGAGTCGGATCGGCATCTCGTACGGATTCTGACCTCGCCCTCCCTTCCCCGCGGCTGCCGAGCCCACCGGATCCGGAGCATCGGGCTCCTCGCCCGGCGGTGGCGGAGTCTCCGGCGAGGAGGCCTCCGACCACTCCCCGATCGATCTACACGAAGAGGTTGATCCCCGCGGTCCCGGCGGCCTCCATGTAGGCGGCGACCCCTCCGATCTCCACGCCGTCGATCAACTCCTCCCGCGACACCCCCATCAGATCCATCGACATCTGGCAGGCGGTGATGCGCACCCCTCCGCGCACGGCGTTCTCGATCATGGTCTCCAGGTGGTCGATCTGCATGCTCTCCATCCGCCGCTTCATGAGGGCGGCGCCCACGCCCGCGAAGTTCATCCGCGACAGGGCCAGCCCGTCGGCATGGCGGGGCAGGAGGGCGTCGAACATCCGTCCCATCAGGTCCTTCCCCCGGGGGCTCCTCCCCCTTCTCCGGATGATGGAAAGTCCCCAGAAGGTGAAGAACATCGTCACCTTCTTCCCGGTCGCCAACGCGCCGTTCGCGATGACGAACGCCGCAAGGGCGCGATCCAGATCGTTGGAGAAGACGATGAAGGTCGCCTCGTCCCCCGAAACCCTCGAGACCACGCCATGCTTCGGTTCCATCCGATCGGATTGCCGGCCGGGACGTTTTTCGACCGTCGCCGTCCAGGTGCCCTTCTCCTCCCGGACGCCGACCAGATGGTGCCCCGTGATGTTGCACCAGGATTGGGCGTCCCGCGCGAACCCGGGATCGCTGGCCTGGATCACCACCCTGCCGTGGAGGGAGGATTGGTCGACGGCCTGCTTCAATTTCAGGATCGGCCCCGGACACTGCAAGCCGCAGGCGTCGATCCGGATTTCGGCCACCGGAGCGGCGGAAAGCCCCTCGGGTGCACCGGAACCTTCCGCGTACCCCGCCTCTTCGACCGACGATTCCGGTCGGCGCACCGCGGGACGGAATTCACCCCGATTGTCCTGCGGGTCGGTCGCGGCTTTCCAAGTCTTCCATCCACCCGTGAGGTTCCCCAGGCGCGTGTAGCCGTTTTCGCGGAGGATGCGCTCGGCGAGATACCCGCGGATCCCGACCCCGCAATAGAGCAGGAGCTCCCGATCCCGTGGAACCTCGGATAGACGCGTCCGCAAGGCGGTATTGGGGATGTTCACCGCCCCGGGGATGTGTCCCAGTTCGAACTCCTCCGGCGTCCGCACGTCCAGCAGGAAGGCGCCCGCGGCGACCCGCCGCTCCACCTCGTCCCATCGTACGAGATCCGTCAGCCCTTCCCGTTCGTTGACCGCGACGAAAGCCGCGTAGTTGGTGCCATCCTTGGCGCTGGCGAAGGGAGGGGCGTACGCGTGCTCGAACCTCGCCAGGTCCTCGACCGTGGCCCGCATCCCCAGATGGGCCGCCACCACGTCGATGCGCTTGTCCACTCCCTCCCGCCCCACGCCCTGGGCTCCCAGGATGCGCCCGGAAGCCGGATCCCACAACAGCTTGAGGGCGTAGGGGTGGGAACCGGGGTAGTATCCGGCGTGGCTTCCCGGATGCACGATCGCCGTGCGATAGGCGATCCCTTCGCGTTTGCACGTCTTCTCCGACAAACCCGTGGCGGCGACGGTCAAGTCGAAGACCTTGGCCACGGCCGTGGCGATGGAGCCTCCCCAGGTGCGGGGTCTTTCCCGGACGATGTTCTCCGCGATGATGCGCGCCTGCTTGTTCGCCGGTCCCGCGAGGGGAACCGGGAGAGGGCGTCCGGTCAACGGACTCCTGGCGACGATGGCGTCCCCGGCGGCGAAGATCCAGGGCACGGATGTCCTCAAATCATCTCCGACTTCGATGTATCCCCGTTGGTCCAGGCGTATCCCCGCCTCCCTGGCCAGACGGGTGTCGGGCTTCACCCCGATGGACAGGATCACCAGGTCCGCGGAGAGACCGACCCCCGACCGGAGATCGACCTGGACGCGGTCGGACCCCCGGGCGACGAATTCCTTCACCCCGTCGGCGAGATGGAGCCCCACCCCCTTTTCCCGGAGATGATGGTGGACGGGTGCCGCCATTTCGAAATCGACGACGTTCATCACCTGGTCGAGGGCCTCCACCACCGTCGTGGCGATCCCCTTCTCCCAGAGGTTTTCCGCCATCTCCAACCCGATGAATCCAGCTCCCACCACGACCGCCCGTTCCGGACGATGGATCTCGACGACCTCCTTGATCCGGTCGATGTCGGGAACCGACCTCAAGGTCAGGATCCGGGGATGGTCGACACCGGGGATCGGGGGACGGACGGGTTCCGCACCCGGAGAGAGAACCAGGGCGTCGCAGGACTCCTCCCGGACGATCCCGGTCTTCCGGTCCAACAGCGAAACCTTCTTGTTGGCCACGTCGATGGCGATCGCTTCCGTGCCGACGCGCACCTCGATGTTCAAGGTCCTGCGGAAGGTCTCGGGAGTCATCAGGAACAATTTTTCCCGGTCTTCGATGACACCCCCGGCGTAGTAGGGCAAACCGCAGTTGGCGTAGGAGACGTGCTCTCCCCGCTCCACCAGGATGATTTCCGCGGATTCGTCGAGGCGGCGCAACCTCGCCGCCGCCGAGGCTCCTCCCGCCACACCCCCGACCACGATCACCTTCCGCATGTTCTGTCCTTCCCAGAGTGGAACCCAGGCCGACTCGTCCTCCCACCTCGGGGTGACGGCAGCAGCTCCCAGTATTGACCTATTTAGGATGTCATAAACACCCTAAAGGTTACAGGAAATTTCGGATCCACGAAGATTTTTTGGCAGGAAGTCCCTCCTTCGCCACGAGTGCTCCCTCCAACCCGTGCGCCCTGGTGAAAACGTCCGTCGCGCGGGGAACGCCCGTTCTCGTGTCGCCCTTGTTCCACCCGGGGGTGTGAGTATATTTCCCCTCTCTCGTCCTATGCCACTTTAGCTCAGTTGGTAGAGCAACGCATTCGTAATGCGTGGGTCGGCGGTTCAAATCCGCCAAGTGGCTTTTTTCGAATCTTCGCTCGAGCGAACGCAGAAGGCCGGACCCGCGATGGGTTCGGCCTTCTGCGTTTTGAAGATCCGCCGGGAGGAACCCTTCCCCGTCCCCCTGCAAGGATTAGATTGGGACGCGCATGACGAAGGTCCATCCTCAAGCCCGACTGGTGGGGTTCGCCACGATCGCCCTGGTCCTCCTCCTCGCCATGGCCTTCACCCTGCACCTGTGGTACATGACCCAGAGCGGGCATGAAACCGTGCTGGTCCGGTTCGATGGTTCGGGGGAACTCATCGGCGCCCTGCAACCCGACGACCCGGTGCTCGTCCGGGGTGTCAACGTGGGTCAGGTCGAGGCCATCGCGCAGGTCCCCGGAGGCGTTCGGGTCCTGCTGCGATTCTGGAAGCACCAGGCCCTCTTCCAGGACGCCCTGGCCGTGAACACCTCCCACAGCCTGATGGGACAGCGCGTCGTGGACTTGTATCCGGGAAGGGACTCCCTGCATCCTCTGTCCCCGGACCAGACCGTCCCCGGGACCTTCGACGCCGGCATCGCCGAGACGATGAGCAAGATCTACAAGGTGCTCGACGTCGTCGTGGAACTGCGCAAGGCGATCGTCCTGATGGTCCAGGGAGGCGAGGCCGACCAGGCCCTGGCGGGCAGGATCATGGGTGTCATGGATGGAGTGGACGAAATCCTGTCGAGCCTGGAGCGGCTGGGGAAGGGCATCGACGCCTCCGCCCCCCTCCTGGAGCGGATCGGGACCCAGACCAGGGTCGTGGCCGGAGCTCTCCCGGGCTTGGAAAGGGATCTGGCCACCAGTCTGCACGGCTCGGACACCGTGCTCGTGGCCACCAAGCGCACCCTCGATGCGATCCTCCCCTTGCTGGACTCCACGGTCCGATGGGTCCATGCCGCCACCGACACCACCGGCCCCCTGCGCCCGATCCTCCTCGACGACTCGTTCGTCGAGTCCGTCAATCGTCTGGTGGATGGTCTAAACACCTTGATGACCGTTCTGGAAGGACGCGTCCCGATCAAGTTCCGTTTCCACATCCTCGGATCGAACCCCTCCAAACGCGGAGAATGAAGCGCGCGTCGAGTTCTGCCTCTCCAGGGGACGCGGATTTTCGATCTTTGGGAACATGAGTCTCATCGACAACCGTTTCGGTAGCGTTCGACGTCCCGCCCACGAGGTCCGCATCGGATCCGCCTCCATCGGAGGGCGGCATCCGGTCCTGGTCCAGTCCATGACCACCACCCTCACCAGGGATGTGAAAGCCACCGTCGAACAGACGCTGCGCCTGGCCGAAGCGGGATGCGAACTGGTCCGCATCACCACGCCAACCCAGGCCGACGCGGCCTGCCTGGAGCAGATCGTCTCCCAGGTCCGATCCGCCGGGTGCTCGGTCCCGCTGTGCGCCGACATCCACTTCCAGCCGGCCGCAGCCTTCGAGGCGGTGAAATGGGTGGAGAAGGTCCGCGTGAACCCGGGCAACTTCGTCGACGCCAAGACCGCCTACGGGTTCCAGAAGGAATTCGACGACTCGACCTACGACCGGGGCCTCCAGAAGATTTCCGACAAATTCCGCCCACTCGTCCGCATGGCCCGCGAACGGGGAGTCGCCCTGCGCATCGGCACCAACCACGGCAGCCTCTCCGATCGCATCCTGGCCCGGTACGGCGACACCCCCGAGGGCATGGTGGTTTCGGCGCTGGAATACCTCTCCGTGTGCGAGGACGAAGGCTTCGACCAGGTCGTCTTCTCCATGAAGGCCTCCAACCCCAAGATCGTGGTCCAGTGCTACCGCATCCTCGTCGACCGGCTGGACCGGGAAGGACGCAAGCCGTACCCCATCCATCTGGGCGTGACCGAAGCGGGCGAAGGCCGCGACGGACGCCTGAAGAGCGCCGTCGGGATCGGATCCCTCCTCCTCGACGGGATCGGCGACACCATCCGCGTGAGCCTGACCGAAGATCCGGTCCTGGAGATCCCGGTGGCGGCGGATCTCGTGCGCACCTGCGTGCGCCCCTTCGCCGACGAAGGCCCCATCCGCGATTTCCATGGCCGGGTCCTGTCCTCCAGCTCCGAAGGGCCGCGCGAAACCGTCGACCCCCATTCCTTCTCGCGCCGACACACCATGCCCGTCCAGCTGGGAAGCAGCACCATCGGGTTGGCCAACCCGGTTCGGGTCGGAGCCTCCCCCGAAGTGGCGGCGACTTCCGCGGAACGCCCGGTCGAGTGGCTCGACTCCCCTTCCCCCCTCGAATCCGGACGGGCCCTGCTGCGCCCCCGATCGGCGGCGGAGGCGGCCGAGCCGGCATCCTGGCTTGCCTCGGGAACTGCGGTCGAACTGCATCTGGAGTCCGGCTGGCCCCTCCAGGAGATCGCCGCGGCCCTCCCCGCCTCGAACCTCTATCTGCTCTCCTGCGATCTCGAGAAGGACGGTCCCTGGGGCGCCCGACGGTTGGTGGCGAACTTCGACCACGTCGGGCTGAAGGCCCCCCTGGTGCTTCGCTGGAGCCTCGACGGCTCCTCGGGCGACGAGCTTCGCATGGCCGCCACCCTCGGGGGGCTCCTCATCGACGGATACGGGGACGCCGTGTGCCTCGACGGCCCCGAACCAGGCCGTCTCCTCGATCTCTCCTACGATCTCCTCCAGGCCGCAGGCGCCCGACGCTCGAAGGCCGAATTCATCTCCTGCCCTTCCTGCGGCCGAACCCTGTTCGACCTCGTGACCACCTCGGCGCGCATCCGCGCCGTCACCGGCCATCTCAAGGATGTCTCCATCGCCATCATGGGATGCATCGTCAACGGTCCCGGCGAAATGGCCGATGCCGACTTCGGGTACGTCGGCGGCACTCCCGGGTCGGTCAACCTGTACGTGCGCCGCGATTGCGTCCGTCGTGGCGTCCCCGAGGCGGAAGCCCCCGAAGCCCTCGTGGCCCTGATCCGCGAACATGGGAAATGGGTCGATCCCGCTTGAGATCTCGCACCGCGAGGTCGCTCCCCACCCCGGGAAACCGGTGAAGGTGCTTGAAAAGCAACCTCGGTGGCGAAATCGAAGGGCGACATCCAGCATCGCCGCATTGCGCCCGATCGGCTCCTGATCGGAGGCTTGCACGAGCGGAAATCGCCTTGGAGCGAGGGGCGGTATCCCTCCCCGAAATCGGGACCGACCCAACCGGCGGGGGCGCCCCGTTCCCAGGGGGTCGCATTCCCGTCACCGGGAGCGTCCGGATCTATCTTTCCCGTCCTCCAATCCACACCCCCTCTTCCGGGAGTCCTTCCATGACCTATCGCATCGCCACGCTCAACAAGATCAGCCCAGAGGGTCTGAACCTGTTCGGTTCCGAGTACGAGGTCGCCGACGGACTCTCCTCGCCCGACGCCATCCTGGTCCGCTCCGCCCAACTGGACACCGACGGCTACCCCGGCACCCTGGCCATCGCGCGCGCCGGTGCCGGCGTCAACAACATCACCGTCGAGAAGGCCACCGCCTCGGGCATCTGCGTGTTCAACACCCCCGGCGCCAACGCCAACGCCGTGGCCGAGCTCGTGTTCACCGTCCTGGGGACCTACGCCCGCAACATCGTTCCGGGCATCCAGTTCGCCCGCGACACCGCCGCGGCCACCGAGACCGACAAGGAACTCGACGAGAAGGTCGAGAAGGGCAAAGGCAAGTTCGCGGGATTCGAGCTCGCCGGAAAGACCTTGGGCGTGATCGGCCTGGGCAAGATCGGCGTGCTGGTCGCAAACCTCGGCGTCCAGCATCGCATGAAGGTCGTCGCCTTCGATCCGTTCCCCTCGATCGACAACATCCACGCCCTGGAACCCACGGTCCAGATCGCCAAGTCGATGGCCCAGGTCGCCGCCTCCTGCGACATCCTGTCGGTCCACGTCCCCCTGTCCGACAAGACCCGCGGGATCGTGAACGCCGCGTTCCTGTCCAACATGAAGGACGGGGCCATCCTGGTGAACTACTCGCGCGGGCCCGTCGTGTCGGAATCCGACGTCCTCGCCGCCCTCGAGTCCGGCAAGCTGCGCGCCTACCTCAACGACTTCCCGGCCAAGAACCTGGTGAACCATCCCAAGGCCATCTGCACCCCCCATCTGGGAGCCTCCACCGAGGAATCCGAGGAGAACTGCGCGACCATGGCGGTCTCCCAGCTCAAGGGCTACCTGGAACTGGGGAACGTGGTGAATTCGGTGAACTTCCCGGTCTGCGAGTCCGTCCCCGACGCATCGGTCAAGACCCGTCTGATCGTGATCAACAAGGACGTCCCCAACATGATCGCCACCATCACCAAGGTGCTGGGCGACGCGGGCGTGAACATCGCGTCCCTGGTGAACAAATCCAACGGCAAGGTCGGCTACAACATCGTCGACCTGCAGTCGGACGTTCCCGCCGACCTCGTGAAGGGAATCGAGGCGACCCCCGACGTCATCCGGGTCCGGGTCATCTCGCTGTGAAGGAGTCCAACTTGAAAGCCGCCGAAATCGCAGACATCTTCCGTCGGACCGGCGCCTTCCTCGAAGGTCACTTCATCCTGTCGTCGGGACTCCACAGTCCCAACTACATGCAATGCGCCAAGGTCCTCCAGCACCCCGAGCACGGAGAACGGTTCGCCCGCTCCCTGGCCTCGAAGCTGGAGGCGCTGAAGCCGACCGTCGTCCTGGCGCCGGCGCTGGGCGGGATCCTGGTGGGCTACGAGCTCGCCCGCGCCCTCAAGGTGCGATCCGTCTTCGCCGAGCGGGTCGACGGGGTCATGACCCTGCGCCGTGGACAGGAAATTTCCAAGACCGACCGCGTCGTCCTCTGCGAGGATGTGGTCACGACCGGAAAATCCATCAAGGAAGTCGAATTCCTCTGCAACGAGATCGGAGCCGAGGTGGTGGCCATGGCCGCCATCGTCGACCGCTCGGGTGGAAAGTGGGCGCTCTCCAAGCCCCTGACGAGCCTCCTGTCGATGGAGCTGGTCACCCACGATCCGGCCCAGTGCCCCCTCTGCCAGAGCGGTTCTCCCGCCATCAAACCGGGGTCCCGCCCGACCACCTGAAGGTTCACGGCCGGGAGGACCCGTTCCTCCCGGCCACCAGGCTCCGGCGTACTCCCGGCCCGGTCGATGGGCGGCAGCACGGCAAATCCACCGTCCCGCACCGTCCACGGGAATGGGTTCCAGGCCTTGGAGGACCGCCACGCGATCCCGAGCATTCCCTGCCGAGGATCTTTCAGCGACCTGCGCGCTCGGCGGTACCGACTCGGACTCCGCGGTTCAGTTTCCGGCGGCGCATCCGCCCCAGGCCGCGATCAGGGAGTCCGCGGCCTGCTGGGCCATGTGGCGTGCCGCGTCCGAAGGATCTTCCTGCGCCGCGGTGCCCTGGTGGGTCAACGAAGCCAGGACCGCTCCGGAGCGATCCACCAGGGTCAACCGGAACCCGACCGTCGTGGAGCGACCGAACAACGCCCCCCGCTTCCATCCATCCAGGACGCCGTAGACGACGTAGTCGGCATCGAACTCGCTTCCCAGTCTGGCCGCCTGTCCGTCGGTGAGATCCCGACCGGGAAAATTCTGTTCCACCAGGCGATCCAGTTCGTCCACGGGTACGGACAGGCACCCGCGGGATTCCGCCGTGCTCCGCATGGCCTCGCGCAGGACCAGGGGGGCATCGTCGATCATCTGCGGATCCCCCGGTTGACGCAGGCGATTCTGGTCTTCGGGTTGGATCCATGCGATCCGGGGAGTTTTCATCGACGCGGGGGTAGGCGCACCGCGCCGACGCAGGATGGGCTCCAAGGAAGGTGCGCACCCGGACAAGGTCGCCACCAGGATCAGAAGGACGATTTTCACCAACTGCAAGCTAACCGCCCGAGGCCTCCCGCGCCCAGACGCTAGCGAGGGCACGGAGGAGAAACGTACTCGGCCGGCGGCCAACCTCCCGCAGACCCGACTCCATGCATCCGCCCGCCGACGTCCTCTTGCGCGTCTATCTACTTTCGGATCTCCATGATCCGCATTCGCAATTGCGCATTCGCGCTCGCCTTGTCCGTTTCCGGAACCCTTTGGGCCCAGGAAGACCGCGCCGCGTTGGCTCGACGCCTCGTCGCCTCCGGCGACCCCGCCCGAGCCATCCCCGAATTCGTCCAGGCGGTGGAGTCTTCCCCTTCTGATGCCGGCCTCTGGACCGAACTCGGCGAGGCGCGCCTCGCCGCGGGGCAGGCCAAGGCGGCGGTGACCGACCTCGGTCGCGCCGTGAAACTCGACCCCAGCGCGGTCCGCCCCCAGAAATCGCTCGCCGAAGCGGTGGAAGCGTCGGGCAACGCCCAACGCGCCCTGGTGGAGTGGAGGCGTCTGGCCCAGATCTCCGAAGGGGCCGATCGCGATCTCGCCGAATCCCGCACCTCCGCGTTGTTGGCCAAGCTGGGCCTCCCCGTGCCGGTCGAGAAGGGGTCCGCGTCCGCGAAAGCCGCTTCGCAGAAAGGAGCCCATTCCCCCGCCGCCGCGATCCACGCTCCGGATCCGCGTGAAGCCGCGAAGACCGCCCACGCCCCCGCCAACCTGCAATCGGCCCTCGACACCTGGAAGGCCGGCAACCGGGACTCGGCCCTGTCCCTCATCCGTGAAGTCCTCAAGACCAGCCCCTCCGCGGAGGCCTGGTTCTGGGGTGGTGTGATGCGACTGGAGGAAAAGGCCTGGTCGAAGGCCGACTACAACTTCCGCAAGGCGGAGGGCGATCCCAAGTTGGCCGGACGCCTCCTGTATTGGCAGGGGCGCTCCGCCGAAGGCCAGGGGAAGATAGCCCAGGCCAAGGCACTCTGGAAGAAGTCCCTGGAGAAGGAGCCGGAAGGCGAATTCTCGGCCGACATTCGCCACCGCCTGGAGGAGGGCTCCTCCCGTCCGATGGAGCTCCCACCCGTTGCGCACGAGGATTCTCCGCCTCTCGTTCCCGACTCCTTGCGCGAACTCTGGAGTTGGACCCCTCCGGACATTTCCATCCCCCCCGCTCCATCGACCCCGCCCGGCCAACTGCTCGCCGATGCCGCGCGCCAGTTGTCCTCCCACCAGAACGACCTCGCCTTGTCCAGCATCGAACGCCTGCGCATGGAATACCCCGGAACTCCGGAAGCCGAATCCTCCATCCTGGCCACGGCGATCGTGAATTTCGCGATGGGACTCCACGCCCTGGCGGCGACAAACGCCCAACTCTTCGCCAAGGAACACGCCGACCACTCCCAAGCCCCGCTCGCCCGCTTCCTCGCCGGGATTTCCTTGCTGCGGCAGGGCTTGGCGGACTCGTCCCTGACCCTGCTCAAGGCGGTACCCGCCAAGGCCGGGCCTGGTTGGACCGAAGCGGAACGGCAATCCGCCCTGGCGCAGGCCTACCGGTTGAAGAAGATGTACCCCGAAGCCCTGCAGGCCCTCAAGACGGCGTTCGCCGCCGAAAAGAACCCCGGCCTCCGCCGATCGCTGGCGCTCCGAGCCGCCCGGGAAGCGCGTTCGGCCGGCGTCCCGGTCCAGGCACGGCCTCTCGTCGGCGAAGCGCGCAAGGGATGCACCAAAGGAAACTCATGCCTGCAGCTGGCCGTGACCGAAGCGGATCTGGCCATGGAAGCCGGGGAATCTTCCCAAGCGCTCGGCATGTACCGGAAGGTGGCCTCGGATTGGCCGTCCAGTCCGGAAGCGGCCTGGGCCGCCTACCAGAGCGGTTCGGCCCTGATCAAGCTGGGAAAGCCGGATGATGCCGCGCGGACCTGGAAGGATCTCCTCGAATCCCACCCGGGAAGCTACTGGGCGAGCCAGGCGCGGTTGCGCATCGAAGACGCCATGTGGCGTTCGAAATACAAGGAAGTCCTGAAGTGAAGACCTGGTCCAGCGCCGAAGCCATCGTTCTGCGGCATTTCTTCACCAACGTCGACCGTGACGTCTACTGCGCCACGGATGCTCTTCCGATGGCCCTCTGGGCCTACCTCGAAGGCGGGTACAGCCGTTCCCAGGTCAGCATGCGGGAGCGGTTCCTGGCGATCTTCGAGGAGATGCGGGAGAAGGATCCCCAGAACGCCCCTTCGGTGGAGCGACTGGCCGAGTCCATTTCCACCGGGCACTCCCCGGAGCTCGACGGAGCCTTGGCCAAGGCGTCGTCGTTCATGTCCAAATGGGCGGTCGAATACGGCCACAACTCCCTCAAGGATTCCTCGGTCGACCGGTTCGCCCTGGAGAACGTGAGCCAACGCGCCGCGAAACTCCTGGAGCACTCCTCCCTGGGAGCCTTCCAGGAGAAGAGCACACGCTACCTCGACTTCTCGCGGGACGAACTCGTCCTGCCCCTGGGGCTGACGGAAAGTTCCTTCGGCGAGGAAGCGCGATGGCAGGCCTCCCAGCTGATGAAGGCCTATCGCGACGTGCTGTCCCGACTCCAGCAGTGGTTCCGCGACCACCTGGCGCGGGCCGACTTCAAGACCGAAGCCGCCTGGCGCCGGACCGCCGATGCCAAGGCCTTCGACGTCGCGCGCCATCTCCTGCCGAGTTCGGTGAAGACCTCCCTCGGAGCCACGTTCCCTTCCCGGGAGACCGAACGCCACATCTCCGCCCTGCTGGCCAGCCCCCATGAGGAGATCCGCGGCATCGCCGAGCAGATGCTCGCGGAGGCGACCTCCCTCAATCCGGGATTGCTCCGGCACGTGAAGCCGAACCCCTATCTCGAACGGACCTCCGGAGCCGTCGCCGACCTGGCCCGGAACCTGGCGACCCCGGGTCGGAAGGGATCGGCGCCCACCTCCGAGCGCGATGGGGCGGAAGTCGAACTCGTCTGGATCAGCCCCGAGATCGAAACCCTCGCCCTGGCTTCGTGCCTGCGGGCCTCCGAGATCTCCGACCTCGGATTGGCCGAATGGATCGAAACCGTCCGATCCGGTGGACAGGATCTGCGCGACCGGGTCGCGACCGCGGCCCTCGAACCTCGCGGTCCCCACGACGATTGGCCCCGCGAATTCGCGGTCGGCCAGATCTGCTTCGACATGGAGCTCGACTTCGGCGCCTGGAGGGACCTGCAGCGCCATCGCGTCGGGTTGCAGATGCGCGCCCGCCCGACGGCTGAAATCGGATTCCTCGTCCCCCCCGAGTTGCGCGCTCCGGGCCTGGAGGCCGCCCTCGACATCTACCGCCACGCCATGGAACGGGCGTCGGAGTTCCACTCCCGCCTCTTCCAGGCCCGCCCCCAGGATGCCGAATACGCCACGGCGTTGGGACACATGCTCTCCTGGAGCTGCGCCATGGATCTTCGCCAATGGGCGTACATCGTGGAACTGCGCTCCGGCCCGTCGGGGCACCGGGGCTACCGCGAGGTCGCCCATCGCATGGCCCGCCTGGTGCTCCCCTACGTCCCCGCCCTCGCCCCGCATCTGCGCGTCGATTGGAGCGGCGAAACCGACCGCCGCCAGGCGGAGGAGCGCACGCAGGAAAAACTCGCCGCCCTCGCGGGGAACCGCTGATGGACATGCTCGTCGAACTGTTCGCCCACCAGGCCTCCCTCAACGACGCCATCTTCGCCAAGCGCTCCCTGATGGGGCAGGATGGGCAGATATTGTCCACATCCCGGCTGGCCTCGCTGGCCTCGGGAGCGCCCGTGCGTCCGGGGTCGGACACGGCGGTGTGGCTGGCCAACTACCTTGCCGCCTTGCAGGACGAGGCGCGGGAACTCGGCGAGGAGATCCCTTGGAAGTGGTGGAGCAAGCAGGATCTCGACCTCGACGCCATCCGCGTGGAAATCGTGGACATGCTGCATTTCTGGCTGTCCCTGGCCCTGACCGCCGGGCTGGATGCGGAATCGACCATGCGCCTCTACAAGTTGAAGAACGAAGTCAACCTCCGGCGCCAGGAGGACGGGTACGACGCGTCGTCCAAACAATCGCGGGACGACCTCCACGTCCGTTGATTTCCCGTCGCGGGCGTCGCCCGACGTCGCTTCCCGGCGGAAGGTGTATTTTCCCGCTCATGCTTCGGCCCCTTCTTCTCCCCCTCCTCGCCCTCCTGGTCTCGACCGCCACCGCCACGCCGGAGAACACGCGTTCCCCGGACTCGGTGGCGCCCTCTCCCGCGACCTCGACCTCCACGCCATCCCCGGCCCCGGATTCGCTCGACGGCGACTCCCTGCCGACCACGGTCGCCTCGGATCGCCCCGTCGCGAAATCCAAACCGACCGCACCGACCGCGGTGGTGATCGCCATCCACGGAGAGGTGGATGAAGGCCTCCGCTTCTTCGTCAATCGTGCCGTCGATGCCGCGCTCGCGCAGAGTCCGCGCCCTTCGCACATCGTGTTCGATGTCGACACCTGGGGAGGCAGGCTCGATGCCGCCTTCGAGATCTCCGACAAGATCTCCAGCATTTCCCAATGCTCGACGATCGCCTTCATCAAGAAGAAGGCGATCTCCGCCGGAGCCCTGATCGCTCTTTCGGCCAACCGCGTCTACATGGCTCCCGGGGCGACCATCGGGGACTGCGCCCCGATCCTCGCCGGCGGCGGCGAAGGGGGGATCCAGTACGCCGGAGAGAAGATCGAGAGCCCTCTGCGCGCTCGATTCCGCGCCCTGGCTCGACGCAACGGGTTTCCCATCGTCCTGGCCGAGAAGATGGTCTCCCGCGATGGAGCCGTCCTGCGCATCGAACGCCCGGGCGAACCGGTGGAATTCGTCTCCAAATCCGATTGGGACGCCCTGGCCGATTCCAGCCGCAGCAAGGCCAAGGTGAAGGTGGCCCTGGAGGACGGACAACTTCTGACCATGGATGACGCCGAGAGCCTCGAGTGGGGCTTCAGCCAGGGGACGTTCCCCGACGCCCAGGCCCTGGAGAGGGCGCGCGGCTGGTCGGAAACCACCACGGTCGAATCCACCTGGAGCGAGGATTTCGCCCGCTGGATCTCCCCGTTCGTCTCCGTGCTTTTCCTGATCGGCATCGCCGCCCTCTACCTCGAGTACAAGAACCCGGGCTTCGGAGTGTTCGGCGTCGTGGGACTTCTGGCCCTGGGCCTGGCCCTGGGAAGCCAATACCTCGTCGGACTCGCCGACCACACCGAGCTCCTGCTGGCGGGAATCGGAGTGCTTCTGATCGGCTTGGAAGTGCTGCTGTTCCCGGGAACGGTCGTGCTGGCCGGTTCCGGACTGATCCTGCTCGCCGTCGCCTTGATCCTTTCCTTGCAGGGATTCACGATCCCCGACCCTTCCATGCCTTGGCAGATGGACGAGATGCGCCACAACATCCTGGTCGTCCTCGGAACTCTCGTCGGCGGGATGTTCGTGAGCTTCCTGGCCATGAAGTGGGTCGTCCCCCATCTGCCCGGAACCTCCGGAGCCTATCTGAAGGACACCTTGGAAGGGGCCCACTCGCCCGCCCAGGAAGGCCCCCTCGGGTTGGACCTGGTGGGCCTCACCGGGCATGTGGTCGCTCCCTGCCGCCCGGTCGGACGCATCCGCTTGCCGGAAGGCGAATTCGATGCGGTCTCCGACGGTGAACTGCTGGATGTCGGAGCGCCGATCGTCGTCGTCGGGCGCCGCCCCACGGAGCTCGTGGTGCGTCGCGAGGAGGTGGCGTCGTGAATCCCTGGATCTGGATCGTCCTTCTGCAGATCCTTGCCGTCGCCTTGCTGGTCGCGGAAGTCTTCGTCCCCTCCGGCGGACTGCTGATGATCTTCACCCTGATGGCGGCCGGAGGCTCGATCTGGACCGCTTTCGACCTCGGCGCCACCCAAGGCTGGTGGGTCCTGGCCGCGGATGTCTTCCTGCTTCCGTTGGCCGGCTGGAAAGCCCTCGAGACCATTCCCCGGACCTCGGCGGCCCTCCAGGCCACCGTGGAAGGTCGCTCGGGCGATGCCGGGCTCGCCAACCTCGTCGGTGCACTCGGCACCTGCCAGACCGATCTCCGACCGGTCGGACGCGTCAAGGTCGGCGACCTCCTGGTGGATGCCCAGATGGCCCATGGATTCCTGGCCGCCGGGTCCAGCGTCCGCGTGACCCGTTTCGAAGCGGGGCACCTGTTCGTGGAACCCGCCGAGCCTCCCCTCCCGCCAGCGTAACCCTACCGGGCGGTGCCCGGTGTATTGTACCTTCCAGATCGTTCCCCCCTCAACCGGTCGACGTCCATGGACGCGCCCACAGGAGATCGCACCCAATGCCTGCTTCGATGCTCACGATTGTCTTCCTCGTCCTGGGCGGTATCTTCGCCTTGGTGCTGTTCAATTTCTTCGGACTGTGGATCCAGGCGCTGTTTTCCGGAGCCCAGATCAGCCTCTTCTCCCTGGTGGGAATGAAGATCCGAAAGGTCAACCCGCGGTTGATCGTGACCTCCAAGATCATGGGCGTCAAGGCGGGACTCGAAGTGCCCACGGGAATGCTGGAAGCCCACTTGCTCGCCGGCGGCAACGTCGCCCGCGTCGTGCAAGCCCTCATCGCCGCCGACAAGGCCGGCATCCCCTTGAACTTCAAGCAGGCCACCGCGATCGACCTCGCCGGGCGCAACGTCCTGGAAGCGGTCCAGATGTCGGTGAATCCCAAGGTCATCGAAACCCCCATGGTCGCCGCCATGGCCAAGGATGGCATCCAGGTCCGCGCCATCGCGCGCGTCACCGTGCGCACCAACATCCACCGCCTCGTCGGTGGCGCCGGGGAGCAGACCATCCTCGCCCGCGTCGGCGAAGGCATCGTCAGCACCATCGGTTCGGCCATCAGCCACAAAGCCGTCCTCGAGAACCCCGACAACATCTCCAAGACCGTCCTGGCGAAGGGACTCGATTCGGGCACGGCCTTCGAAATTCTTTCCATCGACATCGCCGACGTCGACATCGGCGAGAACATCGGTGCCAAGCTGCAGATGGACCAGGCCAACGCCGACAAGAACATCGCCCAGGCCAAGGCCGAAGAGCGTCGAGCCATGGCCATCGCCCAGGAACAGGAAAACCTCGCCCGCACGCAGGAAATGCGTGCCAAGGTCGTGGAAGCCGAAGCCATGGTCCCCATGGCCATCGCCGAAGCCTTCCGCGCCGGTCGGCTTGGTGTGATGGACTACTACAACCTCAAGAACATCCAGGCCGACACCGACATGCGCTCGTCCCTCGGCCAGTCCGAGGGCGGCTCGAAGGCCTGACCCGATGGATAAATTCCAGATCACCCTGGTCGTGCTTGTGGTCCTCGCCCAATTGGGCGGGGCCCTCATGACCGCCTGGAAGAAACGCCAGGCGCGTGCGAACCAGGAATCGTCGCGTCAGGGTGGATTGGTGGTCGTGGATTCCCCGAAGCCCTCCCCTTCCGGTTCCACCGGTTGGGGACAGGACTCCTGGGAGACGCCCTCCCGCCCCGCCCCCTCCCGGCCTTCGCAATCCTCCTGGGAAAACGACGAAGACGACCTCTTCGAGGACGAGGAGGACGTGGAAGATGCCGACCAGACCTGGAACACCAGGCAACCGGAGGAATACCAGGTTCCCGCCGATCCCGAGCCCTTGCGGCCCGTGCCGGCATGGACCCCTCCTCCGACTCCGGCATCGGCGATCGTGCCCCCGGGGGTCATGGACCTTGGAGCTCCGACGACGGGTCGGACCGCGGTCGCCCGGGTCGCTGGTCGGCAAGGTGGAATGCCCGCGAGCCGTGCACGCAGACTCCTGAACCACGGCACCCTGCAGGATGCCGTGGTGGCTCAGGTGGTTCTCAATCGTCCGGTCTCGACTCGAAGGCTCAAGCCCTGATATCGACTCGGCTTCCTTGGTGCGGCAGGTTGGAGGAGATGGACTCCATGATGGTGGCCATCTCCTGCTTCGCCATGTCCTGCGCCTTGTTCAGCAGAGTCGTCTGGATCTCGACGGCCTGGTTCGCGCCGGCAAAGTCACTGGGTCTGTCGGGTAGAATCTGCATGTTCCTCCCTTCGGTCGGGTTTGCCCATTTCTTGAGTCCTTTTCCTCCGGAAAAGATCTCTTCATGCTGACGATTCCACAGGCGACCAACCTTCCGGGGTTCTGGAAGGCCTTCGAATCCCTGGAAAGCGAGCGTCCGCGCCTCCTCGCCGATGCGGTGTCCCTGGCCGAAATCGCCTCCCCCACCGGCTTGGAAGGACCACGTGCCGAGCGAGTTCGCGACCTGCTGACGGATGCACTCGGCGAGGCCTCCCTCGACAAGGCTGGAAACGTCCGCGCCCGGCTTCCCGGTCGCAAGGATGCCCCCAGCCTCATGCTTCTGGCCCCTCTCGATTCCAGCTACCCGGAGGGGACGATTCCGGTGGTCGATGTCCGCCCCAACCGACTGTCGGGAAAAGGAATCGCCACCCACGCCATCGCCTTGGCCAGTTTGGCCTCCCTGGCCAGGACCTTGCGGCGCCACCCGGTCCAGGGACTCGGAGACATCTGGTTCGTGGCCACGGTCGGCTCCGAGATGGCCGGGGATCTTCGCGGAACCTGCAACCTTTTCCCCTGGCTGCCCACGGTGGCCCGCCAGGTTCTTTGCCTGCAAGGCCCGGGCTTGGGGCGACTCGACCATTGGTCCGTCGGGACCTACCGCGGAGAACTCACGGTCTGGTCCCCGGGAGGCCATTGCTGGCGGGATGCCGGCCGTCCCAACGCTTTGCGTCTGGCCATGGAATTTTCCCAGGCCATGGAAGCCGTGCCCGGCACGGGTTTTCCGCGCTCGATGTACAATCCCTCGCGCCTGGAAAGTGGGGACGCCTGGAATACCCTGCCTTCGCGGGCGACGCTTCGCTTCGAATTCCGCTCCGACGGCGAGGCCGAGCTCCAACGGATGATCCGCTCCGCCCAGGCCCACGCGACCCAACTCTGCCAAGGACTTCCGGGGACCCGGTGCGAATTGCGCCAGAGGGGGTTCCGGCACGCCACCGGGCTGTTTCCCGACCACCCGATGGTCACCGCCACGCGTGAAGTCCAGGGGTGGGCGGGCTTGACTCCTCGACTGGGGGCCTCGAGCTCCGATGCCTCGGTGTGTCTTCACTATGGGGTGGCGGCCGTGACCATCGGCCTGAGCGAGACCGTGGGTGAAGGCACCGGGATGGAAACCATCGAACTCTCCAGCCTCGACCAGGGCCTGCGCCAGGCCTTGGCCGCCACGGTGGTCCTGTCCGGAGGAGTGTCGTGACCGAATCCCTGACTCAGGAAACCTGGTTGCAGGAGCGAACCTTCGAGCCGTCCTCCCCGCTAACCGGTCGACTCCCGGGAAGACTGCAAACCGCCGGCCTCACGGTGGACGCGGTGCTTCTGGCGCGCAACGCCTCCGCCACCCTGGGAAGGCACCTGCTCACCTTGAGGCACGGGTGGCCGGGAGGTCGCTCGCCGTTCACCGAAATCCTCGTCTGCGATCTCGGGAGCAGCGATTCCACCTGCGAAATCGCCACGGCCGGAGGAGGCACGCTTCTGCTCCCCGAAGGAGGGGATTCGGCTCGTTTGTCGCCGGCCGCCGATGGAGAAGGCGTGCTCCAAGCCCTGGCGCATTCGCAAGCCGACATCCTGCTGGTGATGCCCGCGGAACTTCTTCGCCTGGACATGGACGCTCTCGCCGCCATGGTCGGAGCCTTCCTGGATTTCCCATCCTTGCAGATGGTGCTGGGATTCGAGGACGCCTCGGGAAACGAGCTCTCCCGCCTTCTGTGCAGGCCCCTTCTCTCCACCCTGCTTCCGGAGCTTTCCCTGATCGCCGATCCGGCATGCCCCTTGTTCGCGATCCGACGGAAACACTTTTCCGATCTTCCGCTGGCCCGGACCTCCGGATTCCAAGCGGCCCTGATGGTCGACGTCTGGCGCATCGGTGGATTGGAGGCTCTCGCCCAGGTTCGAATCCCCCGCCTGGAACGGGAAACCAACGCGGCCTCCGACCATGGACAAGAATTCCGTTGCGCGCTCGCACTTCTGGAAGCCCTTCGCCGTTCCCAGCGTTTCTCGACGCCTCGCGAATTGGGTCACATGGCCACCACGCTCGTGGACTCTCCCACGGGCAGTGGCCTCCTAGCACGAACTCGCCTGGAAGTCTTTCCCTGGCGTGAATCGCCCCTCTGACCAACGAGGCCCTGTCGTTGTCTACCTTTCCTCCGATGTCGACCTCACTCCCCCTGGACTGGCAACACATCCAGTGGCATCTCGACCCCGTTGCCTTGCAGCTTGGTCCACTGGCAATCCGATGGTACGGCTTGATGTACGCCGTCGCCTTCACCGTGTGCTACCTCCTGGTGATGCGGCGGCTGAAACGGGAAAGCTGGCCCTTCACCCGCGAACACATCGATCAGGCCTTGACCTGGATGGTGGTGGGCGTCCTCGTCGGGGGGCGACTCGGATACGTCTTCTTCTACGGGTGGGAGCATTTCAGCCAGCATCCGCTCCAGATCCTCTTTCCGTTCTCGCTGGAGGGCGGGTTCCATTTCACCGGCATCTCCGGCATGAGCTACCACGGCGGACTCGCCGGTTTCGCCGCCGCGATGATCCTGTTCGGGCGCAAGTACAAACTGGATGCCTTGCGGATGAGCGACCTCTACGTCCCCGCCGTCCCCCTGGGGTACACCTTCGGACGTTTGGGCAATTTCCTGAACGGGGAGTTGTGGGGAAGGGTTTCCGACGTTCCCTGGGCGGTGCGCTTCCCGGCCGACGCCACCAATGCGGGATTGGGCCTGCCCCCCCCTCTGCGCCATCCTTCGCAGCTGTACGAGGCATTCGGAGAGGGGGTTCTCCTCTGGGCCATCCTGTGGTCCCTGCGCAATCGCCCCTGGTTCCACAACCGAATGCTCGCGACCTACATCATGGGGTATGGTATCATCCGATTCGTCATCGAATACACGCGTCAACCAGACTCCCAGCTCGGTTTCGTCCTGGGATCGCTGAGCATGGGCCAGGTCCTCTGCCTGGCCATGATCCTCGTCGGCGCCGTTTTGAGCCTGTTCCCGACACGTGGCCAGTCGGTGAAGGTCTGAAATGAACAACCTCAACGAGCAGCTCTACATTCGCGATCTCCATCGCCATCCGGTCCTCACCCCGGAGGAGGAACGCGACTACATCCGACGTCTGAAGGTCAACCCCGAAGACAAGGACGCGCAAGATCGCCTGGTCACCGGAAACCTCCGTTTCGTGGTTTCGGTCGCCCGCCGCTACCAGAACCGCGGCCTGTCGCTGCTCGAGCTCGTCTCCGAGGGGAACATCGGACTGTTCAAAGCCGCCCAGCGCTTCGACGAGACCAAGGAAGTGAAGTTCATCAGCTATGCGGTGTGGTGGATTCGACAGGGCATCCAGAAAGCCCTCTTCGACCAGGTGGGAACCGTTCGGATTCCGCCGAACAAGCTCTCGCTCGCCAACAAGTTCAAACGGACCTTGGCGCGAAACGGCGGCGATTACGAGAAGACCATCGAGCTTCCCGAGTTCAAGAACTACGCCGATGAAATTCCCGAACTCCTGGAGAAAATGGAGGAGATCTCCCTCAACAGCCCCATCGGTGGCGGTGAGGACGGAGAGAACACCACCACACTTCTGGACCTACTCGGCACCGACGGCGAACATGAGCTCGAGCGGGAAATGGCCGAACTCAAGACCAGCCTCGAGAAGGTGCTCCGGGATCTGCTCACCGAGCGGGAGGCCAAGGTCCTCTCCATGTACTACGGAATCAACTACAGCAAGGAATTCACCTTCGACGAGATCGGGCGGGAGCTGAAACTCACCCGAGAGCGGGTTCGGCAGATCAAGAACAAGAGTCTGAACAAGCTGCTCAAGAACAAGTCCGCCAAGGACATCCTGGAACCATTCCTCGACTCGAGGTCTCCTGAGGCATGAACACCCCGGTCCGTCTGCTTCTCGTGGCTCTTCCCCTGGGTGCCGCCGCCTTGGCCGGATACCTGTGGAAGAACCACGACACCTCGATCATCCATCCGGCTCGGATCGCCTACGGATTCCCGGCCGACACCACCCTGTACCAGGGTCGCTCCCCGCGTCTTCCGGCGCCGGACAACAATCTGCAAGCTTCGGATCGGGCCGTCCTGGATCGGGGCATGGAGCTCGTCCGATCGGGTCAGGGCTCGCGCGCCTTGGAGCTGTTCGAAGAACTCACGCGCAGGACTCCGAGCGCCTCCGATGCGTGGGCGCTGGCCGCCCGGCTACGCCTGGACACGAAGAACACCGCAGATTCCCTGCGGGCCGACACCCTCATCCAGCGCGGACTCGCGCAGGACCCGGGACATCCCTGGTTGCTGTTGTTCCAGGCGCGTCGTTCCATCCAGACCCAAGCCCTCAAGGACGCCAAGGAGCTCCTGGAAAAGGCACTGGACTTCGCACCCACCTTTCGTCCGGCCATGGAGGAATTGGCCCGGCTGGAGCTGAAGTCCGGGAATGCGGTGCGGGCGCAGCGACTCGCGCAGCTTTCGCTTTCCCTGGCCTCAGGCCGGGACACCCTCCCCTACGATCTGGTGGCCGAGGCGTTGTTCGCTCGCGAAAAGGACGATTCCGCGCGGGAATGCCTCCGCTTGGGACTGGAACGGTATCCTTCCCAACCGCGCTATCTCTGGATCCGAGGCCTGCTGGCGGAAACGGCTGGAGACACGGCGTCCGCACGAGCGGACTACGAAAAGGCCCGGTCCACCGGGCACATTCCCGAAGCCGAGGAAGCGCTGCGGACCTTGGGTCTCAAGCCGCTCCATGGATCCGGAAGGATGGGAGGCTCGTTCTCCGGGACCAAGGCCTCGGAAGTTTCCTTCGCCATCGAGGTCCTCCAACCGTTGATCCGCTCCTATCCCCACGTGGCGGCCCTCCACTACGCGCTCGGCCGCGCCTGGCAGGAGAAGGGCTATCTGGCCCAGGCCGACGATGCCTACCAGAAGGCCTTGTCCCTCGACAGCACGGTCCCCGGGCTGATGCCCTGGAGCCAACAGAACCGCAAGACCTTGCGGGAGAAGACCGAGCGGTTCGCCCTGGCCACCAAGGCCTCGGGGGAAGCGGCTTCGGTTTCCCAGGACGATCATTGGTACGATCTGGGGCACTACAAAGTCCGTTGGGGGGTCTCCCGCTTCGATTTCCTCTCGCAGTTTCCCTCCGGCCGGTTCGAGAAACCCACTCCCACAAGCCTCTTCGAGAGCCGGGTCATGTGGGGGATCGAGCACCGACAAGTCCTGCGCTTCGATTCCACGGGATTGTGGAGCGTCCGCGTGAACCTCATCGACGCCGGGAAATCCTCGGTGGACCTTCTGGAGGAGGGCATTCGCCTGAACGCCCTCCAAGCGGGATCGGGCAATTTCGACGACCCGCGGGTCTGCCCGGAACTGGGTCAAGTCGAATCCGTCTGGTGGGAAACCGCCGACACCTACGAACTGATGGTACAGAGCAAGAAGTCCCCGAAGATGTTGGGACTGATCCGTTTGAGCAAAGCCCGGGTTCCCGAAGGCGGAGTCTGCGTCCTCGCCCCCATGGCTCTGGACACCTTGCTGTGAGTACCGCAGGAGCCATGTCGCGCTCGGGAGGATCCGACGCATCCAGGGCTTTGGCCCTCCTTCTGATGACGGCGACCCACACGTTGCGCGTCGCCTCGCCCACCACCCATTCCGACCTGTCCCAGTGGCTGATGTACCTGGAGCCCATCACCCCGACCTTGTTCGCCCTGCTCGCCGGAGCGGGCCTGGCGGCCTCGGCGCTCCACCGACCCCGCTCGCAATGGCGGTCTCGCCACGTGTTGCGAGGATTGGCCCTCATCGCCTTGTCGTGGCTGCTCTTTCTCCCCTACCACGGTCCCCAGTGGCCCGCTTCGCTCGTTTCCACCGGAATCCTGCAAGCCCTCGGGACGGGAATCATCCTCACCGCCTGCATCGGATCCTCCATCGGAACCGGAATCGCCTCCGTGGCGCTCCTAGGGTGCTGGACCTGGATGGAACACCTCGGAATCCACATCGACGGATTGAACCAGGGTTCCTTCCCGATTTTCCCCTTCGTCCCCATGGTCCTGATCGGACATTCCTGGACCTCGCTCTCCCAGGGACGTGAAGGTCTCCGATCGGCGCTGTCCGTCGCGGCCGTGGTCGTGGTCGCCGTGTTCGCGGTATCTCCGGGATTCCGGGAGGTTTGGGGCCCTTGGGGAATGACCACCACCAAGCAGGTCTTCCAAGTTTCCCAGCATGGCCACGGGGCCCTGGCCCTCCTGCAGGACCTGGCCCAGGGAACACCCACCGTCTCGAAAACCATGACCTTCTGGCACACCCGTCCCCATCTGGTCCCACTCCTGATCGCCTTGGCCTCCTTGGTGATCGTCTTCTTCCGGCACGTTTCCACCCACATTCCCTCCGACATCCGCGCGCTTTCCCTGCTAGGCCGGCACTCGCTGGGATACTACCTCGGCCAATTCCTCGGATTGGGAGCCTTGGCCTTGCTGCCTGCGGCGTGGCGCCATGGCAATTGGACCTGGCTGGTGGCCACCCTGTCCATGGGACTGATCGGAATCAGCCTTTCCTTTTGGCGTGAACGAATCGCGCGTGGAGTTTCCCCATGAACTATGTCCTGCAAAGCGACCTCACCGCGGAACAACTCGAGTCCTGGCTCAAATTGCCGGAGATCGCCGTGGACACGGAATTGCACGGGCTTCGCCTGGGGCGCGACAAGGTCCTGCTGGTTCAGGTCGGTGATTCCGAGGGCAATGTGGCCCTTGTCCGCACCGCGGGAATGGATCAGTGCCCGCCCAGGTTGCGCACGCTCCTCGAAGCCCCCGGAGTGCTCAAGCTCTTCCACTTCGCGCTCACCGACATCGCCTTCCTCCGCGACAGCCTCGATGTCACGGTCCGCCCCTTCTTCTGCACCCGCACCGCGTCCAAACTCGTTCGCACCTACACCCAGAGCCATGGTCTGAAGGACCTGGTCCGGGAATTCCTCGGCATCGAGATGGACAAGCAATCACAGCAGACCGATTGGTCGAGGAAGGATCTCTCGATCGAACAATTGCGGTACGCCGCCAGCGACGTCCTGCACCTGATCGCCCTGTACCGTCGTCTGGTCTCCATGTTGGAGTCGCGTGGGACCTTGGCTTCCGGGGAACGGATGACCGATCTCGCCGCGCGTGCGATGGACGCCCTTTCCCTGGTCGCGGACCTCCATCGCTCCGGGTACGGGACGGGATCCGACGGTTGGAAGTTGGAGATCTTCGAGCACTGAGATCCGCCTTCCCCGCCATTGCCGGGCTCAAAAGGCCTTGCCCGGGGTCGCGCCAGGACGCTCCGTCCGGAGTGGGGTTTCCGTTGATCGACGGGCCGTGGGCTTGGTTTCCGGGGAAAACCCTGCGGATCAGGCCGAAGCCGAAGGGATCGGCTTCGGATCCTCTCCCACGAGGAGCCACGTCCAGGCATCGAGGAGCATGTTGGTGTCGTCCCAGAACCTCGGAACCTCGACATCCAAGGCCAAGGAGTTGTGGCATGGAGTGAGGGTGGGATACTGGCGACCGGGATCCAGATCCGTCCACAGGACACGTGCGTAGCCGAAGGGGGGGTCGACCGATTCCACCACCGCCTCCCCGGCCCCTGGACAAAGGAGGGAGACCATCGACCTGGCGACCGACTCGGGGACCATTTCGTCCCGCAGATGGTTCAGCATGAACCGACGCTCCACGGGGGTCGCCCAGGGGGAACGTTGCACCCAGAGCGCGGGGCATCCGTCCTTGCGGTCCCAATCGGCCCACCCCAGCGCCACGCAACGCTCGACCAGGTGACGCATGGCGATCATGGCCGCGTACCCTCCTCCGAGGGAATGGCCGACGATGCAGACGCGTCCCCAGACCACTTCTCCCGAATCGAGGAAGTTGTCCCAACCCTGACCCGGGAGTCGGCGATCGACTTCCCGAAGGACGGCGATCAAACGAGTCCGGATTGATTCCGCCGCGGGGAGGCCTCCCCCACCTTGGAGCACCCGCTCCCGCAAGCCCTGATGGGCCGCCAGATCCCCTCCGGCGAGATCGTTGACGGCCTCGTCGTTGGGATAGCGCAGGACCAGGGCATGCAGACCGAGATCGGCGGCCTGGTCGGCGAGACTCCGATAATCGCGGGGCTGCCCCTTGGTTCCCGGAAGGATCAGGCACAGTCGACCGGCGGCGGTCACACGCTCGTTGCGGGACAGGTAATGCGGCGAGGTCCAGGAGCGAACCTCGACATCGCATTCGGCCGGAGGGAGGAAGAGTTTCAAGCGACCGTTCCCGGACGCCAACGTCGCAGGACGACCACGGTTCCGGACCAAAGGTCGTGAAGCCCTCGACGATCGGGCCGGAAGGCCCCGACCAGAGCACTGATCCAAGTCGCCCAAAGCACCATCTGCAGGGCTCCCGCCCACGGGGAAGGGTCGAGCGGCGCCCGTTCGAGGAATTCCTCCGCGGTCACCCCCGGACCGACATGGGCGATGGCCGACCCCACCACGATCACGAAGAGGAAGGGGACGATCTGGAAGAGCGCCTGCCGATTCCACGCCCTGCGCCAGCCCAATCGCACTTCTCCGGGAGCCACGACCCGCAGACCCAGGAGCATTTTCCCGGGGGTGGCCCCCCACACGGAAAGCATCACGACCGGAAGCACCGCATAGAATACTGCGGAGATGCCCAACGGCAAGGCGTTTCCCCACTGCAGGGAAACCTGCGTCGCCAATCCGAACAAGGGAGACAACAGCACCAGGATCCCCAGGTCGGCCACCTGGGCCAAGGCTCGCATCCACAGAGGCGCTGGACGCAGCAACACGATGTTCGCCGATTCGGTCATTGCCTGGGAAAGGTACCAACCCGGAACCGACCAGCCCTTCTTCGCGCCACCTACTACCTTTGTGGCCCTATGGCATCGTCTTGGTTTTCCGCGCGCCTGCTCCTGAAATGTTTCCTCGCCTTGAGCGTCCTTCCCTTCCTGGGGTTGCTCGGAGCCATCGGGCTCTTCTGGCACTTTTCCGCGGAAGTCCCTCCGCTGGACGACTTGCGTTCCATCACCCCCACCTTGTCGACCGAGGTGTTCGACAAGGATGGCAAGCCCTTCGGGGAGTTCTTCGTGGAACGCCGCAACTGGGTGTCCCTCGACAGCATCCCCACCGACCTTCAGAACGCGGTGGTTTCGATCGAGGACCGTCGCTTCTGGTCGCATTGGGGAATGAACCTCTGGCGCACCGCGGGAGCGGCCGTCAGTGTGCTGCGGGGACATCGCCAGGGCGGATCGACCATCACCCAGCAGCTGGCTCGCAACGTCTTCCTCACCCAACAGAAGACGTATTCGCGCAAGATCAAGGAGGCCATCACCTCGGTCATGCTCGAGCGCTACTACACCAAACGCCAATTGATCACCTACTACCTCAACGAGGTGTACCTCGGCAGCGGGGCCTACGGCATGCAGGCCGCGGCGCGCATCTACTTCGGCAAGGACGTCTGGAAACTGGACCGCAGCGAATGCGCCACCCTCGCGGGGTTGATCCAACTTCCGGAAACCTACCGCCCCGACCGCAATCCCCGCGCCGCGGAGAAGCGACGCAACCGGGTTCTGGCCGCCATGGCCGACGAAGGCTACATCACCCAGGAACAACTGGAGGAAACCCTGGCCCGCCGGGTGAAGGCTCGCCCCTGGAAGCGGGCGAACTCCGATGGGGCGTACTACCTGGAGATCGTGCGCCACCACATCGAGAAGACCTACGGCGAGGAAGCCCTCTACCACGGTGGACTGTCGGTCCACCTCCCCGTCGACCGTCGCATCCAACTGGCCGCCGACTCCGCCGTCCTGCGCTGGACCTGGAACGTGCAGCGATCGGTGAACAAGCGCATGGTCCGCAAGCTCAAATTCGCGGCGCGGTTCAACCTGCCCGATTCCCTGGCCGCCGAGAAGTTCGACAGCCTTTTCTCCATCTGGCTCAAGGAGACCGGTCGCAAGACCTGGAAGGATTCCGCCGAATACGCCGACACCATCGAGTATTACACCGTGCAGGCCGCGGCCATCGTGATCGAGAACTCGACGGGCGAAGTGCGCGCCCTGGTGGGCGGGCGGAGCTTCGACAATTCCAAGTTCAATCGCGCGATCCAAGCCTCCCGGCAGGCGGGCTCGACCTTCAAGCCCTTCGTGTACGCCTCCGCCATCGAAAAGGGCGCCCTCCCCTCGGATGTCATGCTCGACGACACCCTCGCCATCGACGACGGATCCGGACAGGTGTGGATGCCGCACAACTACGACAACAGGTATGAAGGCCCGGTGACCCTTCGTCGGGCTCTCATGCTCTCCAAGAACATGCCGGCGATCCAGGTCGCGATCCGCTACGGGATGAAGAACGTCATCGACCTCGCGCGCCGTGCGGGAATCAAATCTCCGCTTCCGGGGGTGTATTCCCTCGCCCTCGGCTCGGCCGATGTGACCCTGCTGGAGATGACCTCCGCCTACTCCTCGTTCGCGAACCTCGGCACCCGCATGGAGCCGCGCATGTGGGACTCCATCACCGCGCATGACGGGACCGTCCTGGAACGCACCCTCCGCCGTTCCTACAAGGTGATGGATTCGGCGCCCGCCTACGTCGCCGTGGACATGATGCGGGATGTGGTGCGGCATGGAACCGGGTACCCTGCGATCCGCGCGGGGTTCACCTTCCCGGCGGGAGGCAAGACCGGAACCACCAACGACTACACCGACGCCTGGTTCATCGGGTACACTCCGATCTACACCTGTGGTGTTTGGATGGGGTTCGACCAGAAGAAGAAACTCGGTTCGGGGTTCACGGGCGGCTCGGTCGCTCTCCCCATCTGGATCGACATCATGAAGGAAGCCCATCGAGCGATCCCCCCCAGGGAGTGGCCGCGCCCGCGCGATGTGGTGACGTTCAACTCCTGCGGCAAACCCCAGGCAGATGGGACCTGCGCCCAGGAAAGGCCGGAATTCGCCGTACGCGGCAATCCCAACATCGGGACGTCGCCCTACCTTCCGGGCCCCACTCCCCGCAGCCCATCGGTGACCACGGAAACCCCCGTCGCCCCCACCCCGGGAGCCCCCGTCGCTCCCGGGACGACCAAGAGACCGCTCCTGTTCTGACCCCTTTTCGGTGGGAGCTCGCTCCCACCGAGGGCCAGCCGGAAGGTTTCCCCGGAATCGCCCCGAGTCCCCTTTTCCACGATGGATCGCCTCCCCTGGTGCGATCAGTCGGCGACGGAGGAATCGTCGATGGAGGACTCCGAACTCACCTTGCGCAAGATCTCCTTCAAGGCACGAAGATTCCGAGCTTTTCCCGCTTCGCGCTGATGCCGCTGGCTTTCGGTGAACCACCGATGCTGCGAGAGGAACAGAACTTGGCGGGAATACCACTCCAGATCCCCCAGCTTGCGTCCGTGTTCCTCGAGTTCCGCGCGCAGGTTGTCGGAAACCTGGAAGAAATCGTCCCGTCCCAGGTTGTCGAGATCGGCGTCGCACAGGATGCGCTTGAGGCTGTCGGCCCCGGGAACCTGGAGCATGACCCCTTCGACGTCCTGAAGTTCGGTCGCGAGGATGAGATCGAGGATCCGCTCGATTTCATGGGAGGAATATCCGTGGGCAGGGAGGGTTTCGGCGGCGATCCTCGCCCCGATGGGTTCATTCCCGTTGTACCGCTCGAGGAAACCCGTGTCGTGGAACAACGCCGCCGCCAGCAGGAGATCCCGGTCGGGGGGAGCCACCTTCTCCGAGACCGCAAGCCGATCGACCGCCGGAAGGACGTCGTCGAAGGTGTGGTGCAGGCCGTGATAGAACAAGGAAGGGGACAACCCCTCCTCCAGGCGAGTTCGCACCAGCGAAACCACCGGAACCAGTCGGGAGGGGAAGTCCAGCATCAATGGTCCTCGGGGCGGTGAACTTGCGAACGGCGAACGGATCCCGCCGAGCCAGGCCCGTGGGCGGGGCGCCCCCAGGACCGAACCAGGCCAGCTTGGAGGGGACGTCGCCGGATCCTCATTGCGGAAGGTCCAGGATGTCGCCTTCGCGGGCGAACGAGATGCGCATTTCGGGATCGATGGAGGCGGCTTCGGACGCGGCCTGTCGGGCCAAGGCATCGAGGAGCTCGTCGGATCGTTCGGGATCGTGGTGGAAGACCACCAGATGGGAAACCCCCGCGGCCCGCGCGACGCGGAACCCCTCCTTCCAGGTGCTGTGCCCCCAACCCTGGCGGGCCGGGTACTCCTCCGGCGTGTACATGCCGTCGTAGATCAGCACATCGGCACCGGAAGCCAATTGGACCAGCGTGTCGTCGATGCGCCCGGGGTGGTGTTCGGTGTCGGTGGCGTACACCACCGAGGCCCCCGAGGATCGCTCGACCAATCGATACCCCAACACGCCGTTGGGATGGTGGAGCCGGGCATTGGCGATCGAAGCGAAGGGTTCCCCATCCTTTCCGTAAAGAGGTTGGATCGCTCCTTCGACGAGGGAATGGAAATCGACTTGCCCACCCATCTGGTCCAGCCCGACGGGAAAATTCGGCCCCTCCATCTGCCCCCCCAGGATGGAGGAGAGCGTTCGGTCATGGCTGTCGGATCCGTGGATGCGGATGCGTCCCGAGGAGTGGAAGGCGGGGGCGAAGAAAGGAAACCCCTGGATGTGGTCCCAATGGACATGGGACAGGAAGAGCCAGACTTCCGGTTCGGTCTGGTCGGCGACGATCCGTTTCCCGAGCGGGCGGATCCCCGTGCCGGCGTCGAAGACCACCCAATGGTCGCCCAGTTTCACCGAAACACAGGATGTGTTTCCCCCGTAGCGAACGGTGTTGGAACCGGGGACGGGAATGCTTCCACGCACTCCCCAGAATTCGATTCTCATCGCCTCCCCATCATAATCTTTCTTCCGAGGCTGCTGCAACAGACGATTGTCCGATGTGAGCCCGATCACACCCGTCGACCTCGCCGAGGATCGCGACCGGCACCGCATGCAGGGAAGCCATCGCGAGCGCGGAGGGTTACCTTTGCCCTCCATGTTCGAGAACCTGAGTCGCCGCCTCGAAGAGGCGATGAAATCCCTTCGTGGGGAGGCCCGCCTCACCGACGAAAACGTCCAGTCCTCCTTGCGCGACATCCGGCGCGCCCTTCTGGAGGCCGACGTCGAACTCGATGTGGCGAAATCCTTCGTCTCCAAGGCGAAGGAACGGGCGTTGGGCGAAACCGTCACCTTGTCGGTCAATCCCGGCGAGCACATGGTCAAGGCCCTCCACGACACCCTGATCGAGACCCTGGGCGGGGAGATCCGCGAACCGTCCTTCCCTGGATCCCCGACCCTTCTGATGATGGTGGGCCTGCAAGGCTCCGGCAAGACCACCTCGGCGGCCAAGCTCGCCCTGCACCTCAAGGAAAAGCGCCAGCGACGTCCCATGCTGGTGGCCTGCGACGTCTACCGCCCCGCCGCGGTGGAACAGCTGGTAGTGCTGGGCAAGAAGATCGGCGTGCCGGTGCATGCCGAACCCGGCGTGAAGGACGTTCTCGCCATCGCACGACGTGGCCGCCAAGCCGCCCGCGACCAGAATTGCGATCTCGTGATCTTCGACACGGCGGGCCGACTGCACATCGACGAAACCCTCATGAAGGAGCTCGAAGACCTCCGTCGCGAGCTGCAGCCGCAGGACATCCTGTTCGTCGCCGATGCCATGACGGGACAGGAAGCGGTCCGCGTCGCCAAGGTCTTCCACGACAAGTTGCGGATTTCCGGCGTGGTGCTCACCAAGACCGACGGCGACGCCCGCGGAGGCGCCGCGCTTTCCCTGCGCGAAGCCACGGGCGCCCGGCTCCTCTACGTGGGGACCGGGGAAGCTGTCACCGCATTCGAACCCTTCGACCCCCAGCGCATGGCCGGGCGGATCCTCGGGATGGGCGACGTCGTCGGCCTCGTGGAGCGGGCCCAGGAGCGCATGGACCAGGGGGAAGTCGAGCGTCTCGGGCGCAAGATGTTCTCCAACAAGTTCGATCTGGAGGACATGCTCGCGCAGATCCGCCAGGTGAGGAAGCTCGGCAGCCTGACGGAAATCGTCGGGATGCTCCCCGGCGGCGAAAAGCTCAAGGAGAAGGCCGGAGACCTCGACCAGAAGCAGGTCCTGCATGTCGAGGCGGTCCTCTCCTCCATGACCAAGCAGGAGCGCAGCTCGCCGAAGATCATCGACGGGAAGCGCCGCGCCCGCATCGCCAAGGGATCGGGAACCAGCCTCCAGCAGGTGAACCAGGTCCTCAAGCAATACGACCAGATGAAGCAGATGATGGCCCAGTTCAGCAAGATGGGGGGGCGCATGAAGCACCTCCAGAAGCTGGCGGGTGGCCGGGGAGGTGGCATGCCTCCGGGTTTCCCCAACCTCGCCGGCCGTCGCTGACCCCCCTCTCCTCCTGGCATATCGGAACAGAATTTCACAACCATCCACATCAGGACTTGAGATCTACGCCTGGACTGTGTAGATTTGGCGTCCTTACGATCCGGAGACGAAGCACCATGTCGACCACCCTTCAGGCAATCCAGTTCCAGAACCTCCGCACGGACCTCCCCGAGTTCCGCGCCGGCGATACGATCAAAGTCAATTACAAGATCGTCGAAGGCGACAAGGAGCGCGTCCAGCCCTTCCAGGGCGTCGTGATCCAGGTTCGCGGCGGAGGCATTTCCACCATGTTCACGGTCCGCAAGATGAGCGGCCAAGTCGCCGTGGAACGTGTGTTCCCGATGCACACCCCCCGCATCGCCTCCATCGAGGTTCTGCGTCAGGGTGTCGTGCGTCGCGCCCGCATCTTCTACATGCGCGAGCTCACCGGCAAGGCCACCCGTATCAAGGACCGCAACGACAAGTCCAAGGTCGCTCGCGCCAAGGCCAAGGCGTCCTGATCCGCCGAGATCCCGGGCCTCCGGGATCTCCCCAGTTCGTCCGATGGACGGGACCTCCACAGGGTCCCGTTTTTCGTTTGGCCTTTTCCGCGGAGCCTCTCCGTTCCAGGCGCGCGTCCCCCCACCCCGACACCGTCCATCCGCTCCCTTGCGATCCCGCGCGGAGCGATCAGGACGGTTCCGGATATTCGAATCGCCCCGGCCTCCGGGGACGCATCCCTTTCTCCCTCTTCCCGGCCCAGGTGAGGCTCCCACGCGAAATCGGATGCCTCCGCTTCGTTCCCCACGCTACCTTGCAGGGGGGGCGTCTTTCCGTTTCCGTGCCGATCCGGCCGGACAGGAAATCAGCGGGGAGCGACCCGCCCGAAGAAGATGGACAACCCAAGATCCAACGCCAGCACCGGTAGCCGAGTCGCATAGCTCTCCAGGTGTTCCCCGGAAACCTTCGGGAATTCCATCCACCGGGCACTCGCCCCAAAGTGGAAGGTGACGACCTCCCGATAGGAGGGATCGAGCGAGGCCCGGATCCACCCCGCCATCCCCGTCCCGTCAGCGGACAATCGCAACGATCCGATGTCCAGATCGTCCTGCAGGAAGGCCATGCCGACTCCTCCTCCGACCCGGGCCGGAAGACCCGCGCAGGAAACCTCCCGGAGGTACTCCAGCCCGATGGTCCAGGTCTGGATGGACTCGGCCATATCCTCCGGCAAATCCTGTTGCGGAAGGATCGCCCCGTCGAAACGCAGGGACTCCGAGCGCAAGCCCAGGAAATGACCCGCGCGCAGCTCCAGCGCCGTCCAGACGTTCCATCCCGTGGGGAATCGGAGCGCATCGACGAGATCGGGCTCGCGCCCACGGTTCCCGTCGACCTCCCCGAGGAGCCTGCCAACACTCCCTCCCCCACCGACTTCCAGCCCCATGCCGAAAGCAGGAGAGCCGCCCCCGGCGGCAAGGAGCAGGAGGAGGAGGCTCCAGGAAGGGATCTTCACCCCCGACGCACCTTCCAATACCGTCGTTTCCCCGCGCGCAGGACGAATTCGCCCGCCGGGAGCGCAGCGGAAGGGTCGGACACCTTCGCGCCGTCGATCTGGACCCCACCGTTGGTCACCAGTTTCTTGCCTTCCCCGCGGCTGGCGACGGCCCCGCAATGGACCAGCAGGTCGAGGAGCATCGTTTCCTCCCCGAGGACGACCTCGGGGGTCTCGTCGGGAAGCGCTTCCCCGCGATGGACGGCAGATTCCCTCTCGCGGGCGGCATCTGCTTCGGCGAGCCCGTGGTACTGTCGGACGATCTCGTGGGCGAGCCAGCTCTTCCACTCGTTGATGGCCGCACCGTCGGCGGAGGATTGCGCCTTGCGTTGCTCGATCTCGGCCAGGGGCATGTCGGTGAGCAGGGTCGTCCAGCTTTCCACCAGGGAGTCGGGCAGGGCGTAGATCTTGTGGTACATCACCTGGGCGGGCTCGGTGATCCCGACGTAGTTGCCGAAGCTCTTGCTCATCTTGGTCTGACCGTCGGTTCCCAGGAGAATGGGGACGAACAACCCCACCTGGGCCTCCTGGGCCGGCTTGCCGAAGACTTCGCAGAGGGCCGCATCGCGTTGCAATTCCCGACCCCGCAGGACGTTGAACTTCTGATCGGTGCCGCCCAGTTCCACGTCGGCCTCGATCATCACCGAATCAAGCCCCTGCATGAGGGGATAGAGGAATTCGTGCAGGGAGATGGGGTTTCCTTGCGCATGGCGATTCTGGAAATCCTGGCGTTCCAACATCTGGGCCACGGTGATGCGCGCCATCAGTTCGGTCACCTTGTCGAAGGTGAGGGTGCGGAACCACTCTCCGTTGTAGACCACCTGGGTGCGATCCCGATCCACGACCTTGAAGAACTGTTCGGTGTAGGAAGCGGCGTGTTCGAGCACCTGCTCGTGCGTGAGCCGCGCCCGTGTCTTCGATTTTCCGGAAGGGTCCCCCACCGTGGCGGTGTAGTCTCCCACGATGAGGATCACCTGGTGCCCCAGCTCCTGGAACTGCCGGAGCTTGCGCATGCCCACCGTGAAGCCGAGGTGGATGTCCGGTGCGGTCGGATCCACACCCATCTTGACCCGCAGCGGCCTGCCCGTGGCGACGGATTTCTCCAACTTCGCCAGAAGGTCCTTCTCGTCGATGATTTCCACGACCCCGCGACGCAGGATCTCAAGCTGTTCTTTGGCCGCAAGCACGGTGGTCTCCTCGGAGCGATGTGGGCTCCCAAGATAACCGCTCAGGACAAGGTTCCCATGGGAACTCCGTCGACCCGGCACCAACCGCGTCCTTCGTCGGGACCGCCGGGGAGGAGTTTCAGATCGCCCCCGTCCTGGCGCCTGCGACTTCCTTGCCGAAAGGCTTGGACGGGGAATCCGGGACCGAGCGGAAGCTCAGAAAGGGAGACCGATGGAAAACGAGGACGTCGGCATCAGGGAGGACAGGAGAATCTTGGCCACTTCGTCGGTTTCGTCGGAGATGTCCATTTCCTGGACGCTCCCGGTGACCTTGTCCGTCTTCTTGACGGTGGTCGTGGGGGAGGAGAGGTAGTAGAAGCCGACATTCCAATCCACCGAGATCGCATCCCACTTTCCGTTGACTCCCAGCACCGCCGAAAGGCCGAAACGATTGGCCACCAGC
Source organism: Fibrobacteria bacterium (assembly GCA_020633825.1). Classification (GTDB taxonomy): domain Bacteria; phylum Fibrobacterota; class Fibrobacteria; order UBA5070; family UBA5070; genus UBA5070. The sequence goes on from JACKCV010000003.1 coordinate 110,482, forward strand.
CCCCATTCCTCCTGGGAGTCGTCGACGTTCACGAAAATCCGGTTGTAGTTCAGCTGGGGCTGGAGGTAGAACCCGCTGAACTTCCTGTTCGTGTACCAACGGATGCCGCCCAGGACATCGATGATCCCGAAGTTGCCGTCATCCCCGCTGGAGGTGGGGTAGAAATTCATGTACTGGATACCCCCGATGCCGGAAAGTCCAGGCTGGAGGAAGCGTTCGTAGTCCGCCTGGAGCCAGATGACACCGATGTCTCCAGGGACCGAAGCGACCGCGACCATCGCGGAAACCTGTCCCGGATGTCCGTAGACCACGTTCTTCTTGGCGGGTTCGAAGCCGTCGTCCTGCGCTTCGGACACCGAAGGCAAGGCGAGAAGGAGTGCGGCGAGAGAAAGGCATCGGGAAATCATCGGAGGGCCTGTCTGGGGTCGAGGTGTCGAAGGGACGAGCCAAGGGGGAAATCCTGCTCGGTCGACAAAAAATACCACTCCTCGATCGTCCCCCAAGGCAGTCAATTTTTGCCTCCGACGCCTCGAAAGGATCCGGAGGCGAACGGGGGATCCCCCGAAACCATCCTCCTGGGGAAGAATCCCCGTATGCCGAGGATCCCGTCCCGCGGCCTCGCATGGACATCCTCCGAGTCCGCGCGGCCCACTCCCCCCGGGAGCGCGGTCGGAACGTGTTCCGCCGGCCGTTGCCGCCCACCCCCGCTCCCCCGGCGCCTCGTGGACGGAACTTGGATGCCCCCTCCTGCGGGCCGGCCCCGGGAGGGATCCCCGGAGCGATCCTTTCGGCATCTCCCGATTCGGGACAGTTGTGGAAATGTCACGGCCCGGACATGACACTTCTTGCCATTCCGGGAACGGGGAGTCCCGGAGCGGATGCGGAGGAGGACGGGAGGAATCTGGCACGCTTGTCGCTCTTGTATACAAGCGCGTATCCCAGTGGCGTGGCCGGCTCCAGACAGGACGGCACCCGCGGGAACCGGAACCCACGGAGGAACCCAGATGAAGCTGATCCAGCACGGAGCAATCAAGGCCGCCGCCCTATCGATCCTGGCCGCGGCCACCACCATGGCCGAGGAGACCATCAAGGTCGGCGTCCTCCACTCCCTTTCGGGAACAATGGCCATCTCCGAAACGAGTCTGAAGAACACGGCGTTGATGGCCATCGAGGAGATCAACGCCGCCGGCGGCGTGCTCGGCAAGAAGCTCGAACCCGTCGTCGTCGATCCCGCCTCCAATTGGCCGTTGTTCGCCGAGAAGGCTCGCCAGCTGATCACCCAGGACAAGGTCGCCGTGACCTTCGGTTGCTGGACCTCCGTGAGCCGCAAGTCGGTGCTTCCGGTCTACGAAGAACTCGACGCCCTGCTGTTCTATCCGGTCCAGTACGAAGGGGAGGAACTTTCCCAGAACGTCTTCTACACCGGCGCGGCCCCCAACCAGCAGGCCATCCCCGCCGTGGAATACCTGATGAGCAAGGCGGGCGGCGGAGCCAAGCGCTGGGTGCTCCTGGGAACCGACTACGTGTATCCCCGCACCACGAACAAGATCCTGCGCGCCTTCCTGCACAGCAAGGGCGTCGCCGACGCGGACATCCTCGAGGAATACACCCCGTTCGGCCATTCCGATTACCAGACCATCGTCGCCAACGTCAAGAAGTTCGCCCAGGGCGGCAAGACCGCGGTGGTCTCCACGATCAATGGCGACTCCAACATCCCCTTCTACAAGGAACTCGGAAACCAGGGGATCAAGGCCACCCAGATCCCCGTGGTCGCATTCTCCGTCGGTGAAGAGGAGCTTCGCGGCGTGGACACCAAGCCTCTGGTCGGACACTTGGCCGCCTGGAACTACTTCCAGAGCGTGAAGAACCCCGTCAACGCGGCCTTCATCAAGAAGTACAAGGAATGGGCCGTGGCCAACAAGATTCCCAACGCCGCGACCGTGGTGACGAACGATCCCATGGAAGCGACCTACGTCGGGATCAACATGTGGGCCAAGGCCGTCGCCAAGGCCGGAACCACCGAAGTCGGCGCCGTCCGCAAGGCCATGTCCGGCATGACCTTCAAGGCACCCTCGGGCTTCACCCTGACCATGGACGCCACCAACCATCACCTCCACAAACCGGTGATGATCGCCGAAGTCCGGGCCGATGGGCAGTTCAACGTGGTCTGGAAGACTCCTGCTCCCATCCGCGCCCAGCCCTGGAGCCCCTACATCGAAGGCAACAAGGGCAAGAAGGACTGATCCTCCCCCCCCCTCCGTCGGATCCCGACGGAGGTCCTTCCTTCCGGAATTCGCGTGGCGCGGGCCACGCGCTCCTCTCCCCCAACTGGAGACACGATGCGCTTTCTCTCCTCCGCGTGCAGCCTGCTGCTCGCCCTGATGTTCGCTTGCCCGGCCCAGGCGCTGGTCCCGGAGGATTTGAAGGCTTTCGCCGAAGGCGGACCGTTCGAACGCTCGGAACTGATTTCCACCTGGGCCTCCTCGCAGGACACCGCCCTCACCGCCTTCCTCGACGCCTTGGAGGAGGGGAGTCTCGGAGCCTTCCCGTCCGGATTGCTGGCCCGGACCCCCGACGGCGAGGAGTTCCGGGAATGGCACACGGACACCCTGATCCACGAAGACCCGATGACCTGGGAAGGGATCATGGTCTCCAACGTTCTTCGCGCCGGGGTGGAACGGGCGAGAGCATCCCAGGGCCTGGCCTCCTCCGACCCGGCCGTGAGGCGGGAGGCGGTCGAAGCACTCCGGTCCGCCGCGTCGGACCCGGCGATGCTCGAGGTCGTGGAGCGTGCACGCGACCGGGAGACGGATGCGACCACCAAGGCGCTGCTGCAGGACCTGACCCGACGCCTGGCCCTCTCCGCCACGGATCCCGAACGTCGGATCGCCGCCGCCAGGGCCCTCCAACAATCCGGGGACGCCTCGACCAATTTCAAGTTGCTCCAAGGCCTGCTCTCGACCGACGAATCGGACGATGCCCGGGAAACCGATCCCAAGGTCCGCGCCGTCTTCCAGTCGATCTCCACATCCCTGGAGGCCCGGGCCGCGTTCTTCGAATTCCTCGGCCACATCTTCGCCGGAATCTCGCTGGGTTCCATCCTCGTCCTGACCGCCCTCGGGCTGGCCATCACCTACGGACTGCTCGGCGTGATCAACATGGCCCACGGCGAACTGGTCATGATCGGCGCCTACACCACCTTCCTCGTGCAGGGAATCTTCCGTTCCTGGTTGCCCGAACTGGAGTGGATGTACGTGATCGCGGCCCTCCCCGCCGCGTTCGCGGTGTCCGGTCTCGTGGGAATCGCCCTCGAAAGGTTGATCCTGAGGCATCTGTACGGCAGACCCCTGGAATCCCTGCTGGCGACCTGGGGAGCCAGTCTGATCCTGATCCAATGCGTGCGCTCCCTGTTCGGTCCCCAGAACGTCGAAGTCTCCTCCCCCTCCTGGCTCTCGGGAGCCATCGAATTGCAGACCAATCTCGTGCTTCCCTGGAACCGCCTCGCCATCATCGCCTTCTCCGCGATCGTCCTGATCTGCACCGGGCTGGTTCTTTCCAGATCCAGGTTCGGACTGTTCGTGCGCGCCACGACCCAGAATCGCGCCATGGCGCGCTGCACCGGTGTGCGGACCGATCTGGTGGACATGCTGGCCTTCGGGTTCGGATCGGGGTTGGCCGGGCTCGCCGGCGTGGCGCTTTCCCAGGTCGGCAACGTCGGCCCGGACCTCGGCCAAGCCAGGATCATCGATTCGTTCCTGGTGGTGGTGGTCGGGGGAGTGGGACAACTCGCGGGAGCCCTCTGGGCGGGACTGGGACTGGGAATGTTCTCCAAGATCCTGGAACCGCTTTCGGGAGCGGTCATGGCCAAGATCGCGCTCCTCGTCGTGATCATCCTCTTCATCCAAAAACGCCCCCAGGGCCTGTTCGCCCTCAAGGGCCGCCAGGCGGAATGAGGCCCACCATGCCAGAAGCCCTCTCCCAACTCCCCTCCCGCAAGACGATTCGCCATTTCCTGTCGTGGTTCGCGGGGATCTCGATGGTCCTAGTCCCGCTTCTGCGACTGCTCCCGGAAACGACCTTCCTGCACCCCTCGGACTACACGGTGACGTGGCTCGGCAAGATCATCTGCTACATGGTCCTCGCGCTGTCGCTGGACCTGGTCTGGGGTCTCGCCGGCATCCTCTCCCTCGGGCACGGACTGTTCTTCGCCCTGGGCGGGTACGCCTTCGGCATGTACCTCATGCGCTCGATCGGGCGGGACGGCGTCTACCAATCGGATCTTCCGGATTTCATGGTCTTCCTCGACTGGAAGGAGCTTCCCTGGTACTGGACGGGAACCCAGCATTTCGCCTGGGCCGCGATCCTCGCCATCGCGCTCCCCTCCGCGGTCGCGTTCGTCTTCGGCTTCTTCGCGTTCCGTTCCCGCATCAAGGGCGTGTACTTCTCCATCATCACCCAGGCGCTGACCTTCGCGGCGATGCTCCTGTTCTTCCGCAACGAGACCGGCTTCGGGGGCAACAACGGATTCACCGATTTCAAGAGGATCCTCGGATACGACATCACGGCGCCGACCACCCGGACCATCCTCTTCATGCTCTCGGCGATCCTGCTCTCGGCGGCCCTGTGGGGATCCTCGCTCCTGGCCAGGACCCGATTCGGACGGATTCTGACAGCAGTGCGCGACGCGGAAGCCCGCCTGCGCTTCTGCGGATACGAACCTCTGGGATTCAAGCTCGCCATCTGGACGCTTTCGGCGGGCCTGGCGGGCCTGGCCGGAGCGCTCTACGTCCCGCAGGTGGGGATCATCAATCCCTCGGAGATGTCCGCGGCCAATTCCATCGAGGTGGCGATCTGGGTCGCCGTGGGAGGGCGAGGCAGCCTGGTGGGCCCGCTCGCGGGAGCCGGGATCGTCAACGTCGGCAAATCCTGGCTGACCGCCACCGTGCCCGACCTGTGGCTCTACGCGCTGGGCTTCCTCTTCATCCTGGTCACCCTGTTCCTTCCCCACGGAGTCGTGGGACTGGTCGGCCGCCTGTCCTCCTCCCGTTCCACCCCAGGAGGCAAGGCGTGAGCGCCATCCTCGTCCTCGACGACATCACCGTATCCTTCGACGGCTTCAAGGCACTCGACCGTCTCTACCTCGCCGTCGACGAGGGGGAACTGCGGTGCATCATCGGTCCCAACGGGGCCGGGAAGACCACCATGATGGACGTCGTCACCGGAAAGACCCGACCGGACAAGGGCAAGGCCCTGTTCCGGCAGGAGGTCAATCTCGCCATGCTCTCGGAAGCCGAGATCGCAAGGGAAGGAATCGGCAGGAAGTTCCAGAAACCGACCGTCTTCGAACAGTTGAGCGTGATGGAAAACCTGGAACTGGCCCTGAGCGGTCCCCGCGGGATCCTGCGCGCCCTCCGGTTCCGTCCCTCTCCGCGGGAGAAGGAGCGCATGGAGGAGGTCCTCGCCACGGTGGGGCTCCTGGAATCCGGCGAGCGATCGGCGGGCGAACTCTCCCACGGACAGAAGCAATGGCTGGAAATCGGGATGCTGCTGGCCCAGGAGCCCGGCATCCTCCTTCTCGACGAGCCCGTGGCCGGAATGACCGACGCGGAGACGGCCAAGACCGCGGAGCTCTTCCGTTCGCTGGCGGGCAAGCACACGCTGGTGGTGGTCGAACACGACATGGACTTCGTCGCCGCGCTCGGCGGCAAGGTGACCGTCATGGCGGAAGGACGGGTCTTGTCGGAAGGCAGTCTCGCCGAGGTCCAGGCCGACGAACGCGTCATCGAATCCTACCTGGGGCGGTGAATCCATGCTCGAATTCAGATCCATCCAACAACACTACGGGTCCAGCCACACCCTTCGGGACCTCCAGCTGGAAGCCCGCGAAGGAGAGGTCACGACCGTCCTCGGACGGAACGGAACGGGCAAGACGACGCTTCTCAAGGCGGCCATGGGCCTGGTCCCGCTCACTTCGGGTGCCGTCTTCTGGCAAGGCAGGGACATCGGCAAGGCCAGTCCGGAGCAACGCGTCGGGATGGGTTTCGGATTCGTCCCGCAAGGACGCGAGATCTTCTCCAGACTCACCGTCGAGGAGAACATCCGCATGGGCATGGCGGCGCTACCCTACCGGCAGGCCAGGACCATCCCCGGGGAACTCCACGAACTCTTCCCGGTCCTCAAGGACATGCGCCACCGCAGGGGCGGCGACCTCTCCGGAGGGCAGCAGCAGCAGCTCGCCATCGCCCGCGCCCTCGCCGGCCGCCCCAAGGTCCTTCTGCTGGACGAACCGACCGAAGGCATCCAGCCGAGCATCATCAAGCACATCGGCAAGGTCATCTCCTCCCTGCGGGACCGGGGAGGGATGGTGATCGTCCTCGTCGAGCAGTACTACGACTTCGCCGCCGAACTCGCCGACCGCTACGCGGTGCTCTCGCGAGGAGCCGTGATCCAGTCGGGCACTTCGGACGAAATGGAATCAAGGGGTGTCCGCTCCCTCTTGTCGGTCTAGAACCCTCATCCCCGCCGGAAGGAATCCGATGCCACATCCCAGTCACCCAGGTACGGATCTACGTGCATGGCAAGAGGCCTACCGAAGCGGCTCGCTGTCCCCGGAGGACCTCAGGGAAATCCTCGCGACCGATGCGCACGACACCGCCTGGATCACGCCTCCGGATCCCGTTCGCATCGGGCGGGAGCTGGACCTCCTCGCATCCAGGCTCGCGGAAGTCGGCGGCGACCCGGGGGAGCTCCCCCTGTACGGCATCCCCTTCGCGGTCAAGGACAACATCGACGCCGTCGGCTGGCCCACGACCGCCGGTTGCGCCGCCTTCTCGTACGAACCGGATCGCGACGCTCCCGTGGTGGCACGACTGCGCAGGGCCGGCGCGATCGTCGCCGGCAAGACCAATCTCGACCAGTTCGCGACCGGACTCGTCGGCACCCGCTCCCCGTTCGGAGTCGTCCCCAATCCGCACGACGCCCGGATCGTGTCCGGAGGGTCGAGTTCGGGATCGGCGGTGGTCGTGGCGCGCGGGACGGTGCCGTTCTCCCTGGGCACGGACACCGCCGGGTCCGGTCGCGTGCCGGCGGGCCTGAACGGGATCGTCGGACTCAAACCGACTCGTGGACGTTTTTCGACTTCCGGGGTGGTTCCCGCCTGCCGCTCGCTGGATTGCGTATCCCTCTTCGCCAGGTCGGTTTCCGACGCGGAGTTCCTCGCGGGCCTGCTGGAGGGGTTCGAGGAATCCGACCCATGGTCCCGGAAGCCGGACCTCTCCGCCCCAACGGGCCCTTCCCCCTCCTTCCGCGTGGGGGTTCCGTCCATCCTGGAATTCCACGGCGACGAAACCGCCAAAAAGGCGTTCGACCACGCCCTCGAACACGCCCGCTCCATCGGAGCGACCTTGGTTCCGGTGGAATGGGCCCCCTTCGCGGAGCTCGCCGGATTGCTCTACCAGGGGCCTTGGGTGTCCGAAAGGATGGTCGTCCTGGAGGAGCTGCTGGCAACGGATCCCGGGGCCGTCCACCCCGTGGTTCGCGGCATCGTCGAGAAGGCTTCGGCATTCGACGCGGTCGATACCTTCCGGGCGGAATACCGGCGCGTCGAGCTGGCACGGGAGATCCAGGTTTCGCTCTCGCATCTCGATGCGTTGATCGTCCCCACGGCCCCCATCGCGCCCACCATCGAGGAGGTCCTCGACGATCCCTTCGGTCCGAACACGCGTCTGGGAACCTACACGAACTTCGCCAACCTCGCCGATCTGTGCGCGATCTCCGTCCCCTCCGCTCCGCGTGCGGACGGCATCCCCTTCGGGGTCACCTTCCTCGCCCCGGCCTGGCACGACCATGCGTTGGCGCGGATCGCACGACGCTGGGAAGGTGGAGCGGACGAAACCCCGGTACGCTCCTCGACCCTGAGGATCGCGGTCCTGGGAGCCCACCTGTCCGGACTTCCCCTCTGCCACCAGTTGACGGAACGTGGCGCGAGCCTCGTCGAAACCACGGCGACGGCTTCCGACTACAGGTTCTTCGCCCTCCCCGGGTCCCACCCGAGGAAACCCGGACTGCGGCGCTGCCTGCCCGGGGAGCAAGGCGCATCCATCCAGGTGGAGCTCTGGGACCTCCCCATCGGACAGGTGGGATCCTTCCTCGGACTCGTCCCTGCGCCCCTGGGCATCGGAACCCTGGAATTGATCGACGGTCGTTCCGTGAAAGGCTTCCTCTGCGAATCCCATGCGCTCGAACAGGCGGAGGACATCACCTCCCATGGCGGCTGGAGAGCCTACCTCGCCTCATCCCTCGGAGAACCCTGAAATGTTCCACACCGTACTCGTCGCCAACCGGGGAGAAATCGCCCTGCGCGCCATCCGCACCCTGCGCCGCCTGGGAGTCCGCAGTGTGGCGATCCATTCCGACCCCGACCGCCACGCCCCCCACGTGGCCGAAGCGGACCTGGCCGTTTCCCTCGGCGGCGTGAAGCCCTCCGAGAACTACCTCGACATCGAAAGCATCCTCCGGGCCTGCCTGGAGACCGGAGCCCAAGCCGTCTATCCGGGATACGGATTCCTCTCGGAAAGTGCGGAGTTCGCCGAGGCGTGCGAAGCGGCGGGCATCCTCTTCGTGGGCCCCACCCCCCATCAGATCCGGGAATTCGGACTGAAGCACCGGGCACGTGAAATCGCGACCGCCTCCGCGGTCCCCCTGGCCCCGGGCACCGGCTTGCTCTCCTCCGTGGAGGAGGCCTTGGCCGAGGCGGATCGGATCGGCTGGCCTGTCATGCTCAAGACCACGGCGGGAGGTGGAGGCATCGGGCTTTCACGTTGCGACGACGCGGCCGCCCTTCGCTCGGCATTCGATTCCGTCTCCCGGCTGGGGGCGCAGTTCTTCCGCGATGGAGGCGTGTTCCTGGAGCGCTTCGTCGACCAGGCCCGCCACGTCGAGGTGCAGATCCTCGGGGACGGGAAGGGAAATGTCTGGGCCCTGGGCGAGCGCGACTGTTCCCTCCAGCGGCGCAACCAGAAGGTGCTCGAAGAAACCCCCGCGCCGAATCTTCCGGTTCCCACCCGCAAGGCCCTGCACGAGGCGGCGGTGAGGCTGGGGCGCTCCATCTCCTACCGATCGGCCGGGACGGTCGAATTCCTCTACGACGCCCGTCGGGACGAGTTCCATTTCCTGGAGGTGAACACGCGGTTGCAGGTCGAGCACCCGGTCACGGAAATGGTGACCGGACTCGACCTCGTGGAGTGCATGCTGCGCGTCGCCTGTGGCGATCCCCTCCCCGTGGAGGATCTGGAACGCGCCCCTCGCGGAGCTTCCATCGAGGTCCGACTCTACGCCGAGGATCCCGTCCGCAACTTCCAGCCCTCGCCGGGAGTCCTGACCGAAGTGTCCTTCCCCGACTCCGCGCGTGTCGACGGCTGGATCTCCACCGGAACGGAAGTCTCCGCCCACTACGATCCCATGCTCGCCAAATTGATCGTCCACGGGAAGGATCGTGCGGAAGCGATCCGCCTGATGTCGGAGGCCCTGGGGAAGACGAGGCTCCAGGGGATCCAGACCAACCTGGCCTGGCTGCGCAGCGTGATCCAGGCGCCGGAATTCGTCGCCGGTACGCCCACCACCCGCCTGCTCGACTCCTTCACATGGTCCCCCGACCTCATCGAGGTCCTCGATCCGGGAACCTCGACGACCATCCAGGACCATCCCGGACGCGTGGGCCATTGGGACGTCGGCGTCCCCCCTTCGGGCCCCATGGACGATTGGTCCTTCCGGTTGGCCAATCGGCTCGTCGGCAATCCCCCCGACGCGGCCGGTTTCGAGGCCACCCTCCAAGGCCCTTCGCTACGGTTCCATCGAGGGGGCGTGATCGCCCTCGCGGGTGCGAGGGTCGACGCGACTCTCGACGACATCCCGGTCCCGATGAACCAGGCCATCCGGGTGGAGCCCGGCCAGGTCCTCAAGACCGGGCGCGCCCGTTCCGGATGCCGGATCTACCTGGCCGTGCGCGGCGGACTCGATGTTCCGCTCTACCTGGGAAGCCGATCGACCTTCACCCTGGGGCAATTCGGTGGCCATGGCGGCCGCATCCTGAGGGTCGGGGACATGATCGCCCCCCTCGCCTTCGGTTCGGATGCGTCCGAGCCGCGCTTCTCCCCGTTGGCGGAGGATTTCGTCCCCGAATTCCCCACGACCTGGAGGATCGGCGCCCTGGTGGGGCCCCACGCGGCCCCGGACTACCTCACGACGGAATCCGTCGAAGAATTCTTCGCCGAGGAATGGGAAGTGCACTACAACTCCAACCGTCTCGGCGTCCGGCTCGTCGGTCCCAAGCCGCGATGGACCCGACGCGACGGCGGCGAAGCCGGACTGCACCCTTCGAACGTGCACGATTGCGAGTACGCGGTGGGGAGCATCAACTTCACGGGGGACAGCCCCGTCATCCTGACCGTGGACGGCCCAAGCCTGGGTGGATTCGTCTGCCCGGCGACCATCGCCAAGGCGGAACTGTGGAAGGTCGGCCAGGTGAAGCCCGGCGACAGGATCCGATTCGTGCCGATCGACCTGGAGAGGGCCCTCGAGCTCGAACTGGACCAGCTCACCCGGCTGTCCACCCTCGAGGGATGCGTCCCCGATCCGCAGACGCTCCGACCCGTGGCCTGGAACGGAGCCCTGCTGGTCGATCGCGCCGCCCGGGATCACCATCCCCGTCTGGAGATCCGCCAGGCCGGAGACACCTACCTTCTCCTCGAATACGGGGAAGATGTCCTGGACCTCGCCCTTCGCCTGCGGGTCCATCTGTTGATGCAATCCATCCGATCCGCGGGACTTCCCGTCGAGGAACTCGCCCCCGGAGTGCGCTCGCTCCAGATCCGCTACCACGATTCCCGCATCACCCGGTCGGACCTTCTGGAACGTCTCCTCGATCTCGACGACGCGCTTCCCGACGTGGCGGAGGTGTCGATCCCGACCAGGGTGCTCCACCTCCCCATGGCCTTCGAGGATTCCGCGACCCTCGGGGCCGTCCAACGGTATCGGGAAACCGTCCGCGCCGAGGCTCCCTGGCTCCCCAGCAACACCGAATTCCTGCGCCGCATCAACGGCCTGACCTCCGTGGAGGAGGTCGCGCAGACCATCTTCGCGACCAGCTACATGGTCCTGGGGCTGGGCGACGTGTACCTCGGGGCGCCTTGCGCGGTCCCTGTGGATCCCCGCCACCGCCTGCTCAGCTCCAAGTACAACCCCGCCCGCACCTTCACCGCCGAGGGAACCGTGGGAATCGGCGGCATGTACATGTGCATCTACGGCATGGATTCCCCGGGCGGGTACCAGCTGGTGGGGCGCACCCTTCCCATCTGGAACAAGTTCCTGAGAAACAGGAGCTTCGACGAGGAGCCATGGCTCCTGAAATTCTTCGACCAGGTGCGATTCCATCCCGTCTCGGAGGAGGAGCTGGAAATCCAGAGGGACCTGTTCCGCGAAGGGAAGTTCCAGGTCCGCACCGAGGAGGAGACCTTCCATTTCGGGGAGTACACCCGGTTCCTGGAGCGCGAAGCCGATTCCATCGCGGCCTTCCGGGAAAGACAGAAATCGGCCTACGAGGACGAGGTGCGGCACTGGGCGAACTCGCCCGCCGCAATCTCCTCGCCCTCCCTCCCTCCGGGCGAGACCGTCGTGCCCGAGGGCGACCCGGTCCGATCGGACATGCACGGCAGCGTCTGGAAGATCCTCGTCGAACCTGGATCCATCGTCAAAGCCGGGGATCCCTTGGTGGTGATCGAGGCCATGAAGATGGAGATGCAGGTCGTGGCGCCTCGCGACGGCATGGTTTCCGCGGTGCTCGCCAAGACCGGTTCCCCCGTCGCGACGGGGGACCTGCTGGCCGTCCTCGCCTCCTGAATCCCACCCTCTCAAACCGGGGCGCCTCCGACGCGCCCCGGGACCCAATCCGGAGGCGACATGGGACTCCCCCGACCGAAGAATCTCGCCGATGATGTCTACGCGCACGTGAAGGCGGACCTGTTCGAATTCCGGATGCTTCCGGGAGACCGCTTCACGGAATCCGACATCGGTTCCAGGACGGGAGCGAGCCGGACGCCCGTGCGACAGGCCCTCTACAGACTGGAACGCGAGGGATACCTCGAGGTCCGGTACCGGAACGGTTGGCAGGTCCGCCCCCTCGACTTCCGGCAACTCGACGAATTCTACGACCTGCGCATCCTCCTGGAGCAGACCGCCGTCCGACGGCTTGCGCTCCTGGAACCGGGGGAGCTCCATCGGATCCTCCTTCCATTGGAGGAACGCTGGACCGGTCCGAGGCCGGAACCGGAAGACCCCACCTCCACCGCCGACGCGGATGAAACCTTCCATTGCTCCCTGGTCGCCGGGGCCGGGAATGCCGAAATGGCCCGCGTGCACGCCGAAGCCACGGAGAAGGTCCGGATCATCCGCCGCATGGATTTCACGCGCCAGGAGCGGATCGAGGCCACCTATGCCGAACACGCAGCCATCCTGCGGGCGATCGGTCGTCGCCGCGTCGACGAGGCGGTGAGGCTCCTCGACGCGCACATCTCCGTATCGCGCATCGAGGTCCGCAACCTCACGCTCCACCGTCTGCAGAGCGCGCGTTCCCGGCGCTGACTCCGTTTCGGGAATCGCCCACGATCCTCCGGGATCCTGGATTCCCGCGAAGTCGTCTCCCGCCCCCCCCCCGCCCGGTCGAGGTTCCGCCCGGAAGCTCGCGCGTCCTCGATCCCGGATACCGATCCACCTTGCCAGATCCTGTCCAAAGGCTCCGCCCGGTTCCGTCTTGCCGAGCGGCATTCGCATCGCGCCACGACTCGCGGGCGTCCCGCCAAAATCGATTCGCGACCGCTCCGAGCGGGCATGCGGATCCGGGGATCCGACGGGATTCCGATCCTCGGGCGGGAAACGAAAGAACCCCGGCTCGCCTAGACGAACCGGGGTCCCGTGTGCCCCCGCCGGAGGTGAAGCGCAAACCGCCGGGGGGCCGTGCTACCCAGGGAAATCCCCGGGCGCCATCTCGATGTGGTGGATCAGAAGGAGTAGACGGTTTCAAACCCTGCGAAGAAGGTCATGGGATCCGTTTCGCCAGCCTTCACACGCCCCTCCGTGGTGTACATGGTGCCGCCTCCATACACGGTGATCAAAGCGTCTTCGACCGGGTACAGGTAGAGGTTCGGGGTGAAAGAGGTGTTCTCCGTCTTGTCCTTGCTCATGTCGGTGTCCTTGTACTCCACGGCGAATCCCACCGCGACCAGGTCCGAGAACTTGTAGCCGGGTTCGGTGTAGACGATCAGATCCTCGCCGATGGCGTCGTAGGTTCGTCCATGCCGGATCGGGAAGGAGTATTCGGGAGCCTCCCCCTTGGCAGTGGCTTCAGCCTTGGGAGCGAAGACCACGGCATTGGAGAGCGAAAAATCCCCGAAGGAGAGGTTCGGCTCGGCCACCACGGAGAACCCGATCGCGTGCTTGGTGGCAGCGAACGGCATGGACTCGTCGGGATCGGTTTCCGGATCGTCGAGAACGCTGTCCTTCCGATTGTCGGCACCGAAGACGCTGCCGGTCAGTCCGAGGCTCAGAGGCCCGAACTCGCCCTTGAACTGCGCACCCGCGGTCCAGGGGAGGTTCTTGCTGATGCCGGTGGTGATATCGGCGAATGGCTCGAGAGTCATTCCTTCCGCGAGCGTGGCCATGTAACTGGCACCGATGGCGGTAACGTCGTCCTGGATGTCGGGGTTGCCTGCGTAGACCGTCAGACCGCCGGCGGTGAAGCTGGCTCCTTGGACCGCCTCGGTTCGGGCCCCACCTGTGTAGCGCTTGAGCGCATAGTAACCGATGGAACCCTTCCCCACGACGACATCGCCGACCACCAAGGTCATGTCCTCATCGATCGCCCAGGTGAGGGTTGCCCCGTCGAAGGCGAATCCGGGCCAACGTCCCGCGGCACCCGAGGCGCCGACCGTGGGAACCGCGCCGGCCAGGGCCGCGCCATAAAGCTGGGCGGACACGGCGTCCGAAAATTTGATGTTCGCGGTCAGGTTGGCTTCGACATTGTGACTGTACATCGGTGCATCGGCCAAGGTGTCGAGACCCACCAAGGTTCCGGCATCGACCGAACCCGAGAAAGTGACCTCTGCGGCATTGGCGACAGAAGCTGCGAAACAGGCGCCGACAAGCGCCGAGGTGGTGAGCGAACGGATCACGGAATCCTCCTCTGGATTGTTAGGATCAAGGGTGTTCTTGCCCTGTGGTCCAACTTGGAATGCCAAACCCGTGCCAAGTCGCGTTTCGCGGCCCCGCTAACGAAATCCCCGCGTTTTCGCCGACGAATTCCGCGAAAACGACAAAGCGCCCTGACAACAATTGTCAGGGCGCCCGAAATTGTCCATCATTGGCGGAATTGGCCGACCCGAAAGACTTTTGTCAATCCCGGTCGGTGCTACCCGTCGAACCGGTTCGGCTCAGACGGGAGGGGGGCAATCGGCGATCTTCGCCCCGGCCCAATCGGACATGAAACCTGTCAACTCCTCGAAGGTGGGACTGCGTCCGATGCGCACGTAGGTGCCGGAGGTGCACACACCGGTCCACAGACAGGCCTCCAGCGGCAGGCCCGCGAGGTAGCCACCGGTGAAGCCCCCGTTGAAGTGGTCGCCCGCCCCGGTGGTCAGCACCGGCTTGGCGCAGAAGGGCCCCGGAACCCCGGCGGTGACGCCCCCGACATGGGCGGAGGCGTAGGCCACCATGTGGATCACCACTCCATGGATGCCCATGGTCTCGGCGATGCGCCGCGAGGCGACCTTGCCGCCTTCGACGGAATCCTCGGGAACCTCGGTGATTCCCAGGACGGAGGAGACCTGCTCGGCTTCCCGGAGATTGACACCGAGCACCACCTTGGCCTTCTTCTGCAACTTGCCCATCAGCTGGAGGACTTCCAGCAGGTCCTGCTTGGGACGCTTTTCGGGATCGGCGAGATCGAAGAAGATGGTCAGGTTCGGGGAAACCGGCAGAGCCTTCTCCATCTCGACCAGGAGAGGAGTCATCTCGGTGAGTTGGGTCCAGTTCGTGCAGGCCAGGAGGGCTCCACCGAAGAGGACCTCGTCGCGCCGGTCCCCCAGCGCGGAAACCAGGTTGGGCCAGTTCATGTCCTTCATGGTTCCGGGTTTGCCCAGCATGAGCTTGCCGTCGGTGAATTCCAGGGCCTGGGTGTATCCCGGATCGCCCGCGGAGATCATCTCGATGTTGGGGAGGTCGGAAGCGAGCTTCTCGAAGACCGCGTGCAGCGGCTTCCCCATCAGTCCGACGCAGATGATCTTGGGCCCGAGCGATCCGAGGGCGGAGGCCATGAGGGGACCGTTGCCGCCCAGCTTCTGCTGCAAGGGAACCAGTTCGATGTTGGCGCTCTTCCCCGCGGCCGAGAGGATGCGCTTCCCGAGCGACTCGATGGTGGGAATGGCGGTGTAGTTGTCCTTGTCCGCACGGACATCCACGGCGTGGATGATCTCGTCGAGGAAGCCGTCGAAGCCGATGGTGGCCTTGGTGCGGGCCAAGGAGGCGCGCGAGTCGAGCAGGCCCTGGCGAGCGGCGAGGAGGTTGTCCTTCACGATGGGAGTCCTTTCAGGAACGATGCGAGATCGGAGTGGAGAGGAAGCAGTCGATGCATGTCGGCGACCATGAGGGTCTCGAGGACGTCACCCGCCGGACACACGAGAAAAGCCTCGCGCCCGGAGGCGGCCAGGCGTGATTGGCAACGGACGAGCTCGCCGATGGCTCCCGAGCTCACGAGGCGGACCTCGGTGAAATCAAGAAGCACCATGGGGTCGTCTGTCTGGGATACCGATTCGAAGGCGGTTCGCATCGCATCCCGGGCCCCCAGCACCATGTCGCCGGAGAGGACGAGCCGGGTGACGCCGGGGCCGGGGCGATCGAGCGCAGATTGGAACGCCGTCATCACAGATCCTCCTGCCAGGCCTGGCTCACGGCGGCCATCACCTCCCGGATCCCGGCGTTGTCCGGCCGATCGAACGAGGCGGCACCGGCCCGGGCCCGGACCCAGGACCTGGATCCGTCGGGAAGGACGACTTCCCGTCGCAGGGACTGCCGGATCTTTCCGACCACCAGGTCCAACCCTTCGGCGACCGCCATGGGCAGCACCACCAGCAACCGGTTGTATCCCAGGCTTCCCACGAAATCGACGTCGCGCAACTGGCGTCGGAGATCGCCGGACAGGACGTGGTAGAGGCCTCGCAGGGCGGCCCCGCTGCGCTCCAGGGACTCCTTGTCCTCGGGGAGGCCGTGGATGGACAGGAGGATGACGGAAAACGGCACGCCGTACCGGGCGCACCGGCGCGTCTCGTAGCGCAGGAAGAATTCCGCCACCGCCTTGGGGTAGACGCCCTGGGGCAATTCCTTCGAAACAGCCCGTTCGCGCTCGTCGCGCAGCCGGAGCGCGACCTTCTCGGCGATCTGCCTTCCGATGGCCTGGACGGTCTCGTCGGTTCCCGTCATGGAAAGGGCGAGCTGGAGCAGGCCGTCGACCTCCCCCTCGTCGCGCACCAGCTCCATCATGGTGGCGACCTTCTCGTCCTCGGGCTTGGCGTTGTCGAGAAGGCTGGAGGCGAACACCCTGGCCTTGAGATCGGACAGGGCGCGCGCCATCCGCAGGTCGAGTTTCCGTTCGATGTTCCCGCGGTATGCGGGCTCCATCTCGCGCTGGGTCAATTCCTGTTTCATCTGGCCGTGCAGGTTCTGCATCATCCCCACGATCTCGACGGCCCGGCCCGGGGTTTTCCCCGCCTCCTCGGCCAAGGCGTCCCCGGTGTTCTCGAGGGTGTCGAGCATCGCCTGGATGGCCTGCTCGGAGGCGTTGTCGCCCCCGGACTTGCGGATCTCCGAGGCCACCAGGAGAAGGCGCGCCGCCCCCTTGGGATCGCGGCGAAGCTCCTGGATGACCTCGTCGGGCCCCACGCCGAATTCGACGGCCGCCTCGGCCAGCTGCTCCAGGGCCTTGTCCCCGTGCAGGACGTTGGCGAGTTCGGCCACGAGGGCGTACCAATCCTGGAGGGTGCAACCGGAATCGAGCAAGGCCTGCTTCAGGCGGGGAAGGACCCGGCGCAACTCCTTCTTGCCGGGAACGACCCTCCCGAGCACATGGGCCACCCGTTTGAGGTTGGCCTTGGACGTCTGCCATTCGTCGACGATGATCCGGCTGACGGTCTGGTCGAACGCGGCGTCCGCGGCGGCCTCCACCTCGTCCTCCGCCAACCCCTGGTCGAGGTTCCGCTGGGACTTGACCATGGAAAGCATCTCGGAACGCATCGAATAGATGCCGGCCAGAAGCTCTTCGATGGAGAATCCCGACCGCGCCTTCTGGGTGGCGAAGTGGGACAGGACGTTGAGGACCATCTGCCCCATTCCGGATGCTCGCGCCTCGGGAGCCATGCCCGCGGTTCCCTCGATGGCCGCCTTGCCCATCGCCTGCGGGTCTGCCAGCAGCTGGACCAGCGCCACGTTCCCTTCCATCTCGCTGGCCGTGAGGCGTCCCACCATGGCGCGCATGACGATGTCTTCGAAGGATCCCGCTTCGCTCCCGCCCGCCGAACTCGGACCGCCCGTGGCCGCGGCGGCGGCACCCTGGCCGAAATTCGAAGCCCCTCCCACCACTTCCCCCTCGCGGATCGCGCGAAGGGCCACCTTGTTGACATCCAGGTTGGATCCGCCCTTCTGTTGGACGTATCTCAGGAAAGCCTGGGGATCGGGATGGGTGAGGCTGCATGCGTCGACGAAGACGGAAAAATCGGCCTCGGAAAACCCCTGCTGGAAGGACAAGGATTCGATCCGGAACCTTTTGAGGTGCTCGGCGACCCGCTGGTTGTTCGGCTGGTACCGGATGTCGATCCCGTCGACGAAGAAGGCGGTCTCCTGCAGGAGGATGTTCAGGCCGCCCCCGCATTGCAGCATCGCGGATTGGAAATGCTCCCAAACCTTCGGAATGGTGGACTGCACCAGAGGATGCTGGACGGAATAGGAGAAACATCTGTTGAACAGCAGATTCCACCCTCGAACAAGGGTCTCGGCATCTTTCCGGTCAAGCCGGCTACCGGGTTCAGCTGCTGGCTGTTCGTCGGCCATCGCGTCCGTCCTCCTCCACCCTATCTTTGCATTGCATGCGGGACTTCAAAGATACACCCCTGTCGGCACCACTCCGGATCGGCACCCCGTCCAGGTTCGCCGATTTCCCCTGGTGGTCCCTGGCGCTCTGGTACGGGTTGGCGGCCCTGGCCGTCTCCCTGGAGCCCGATCCCAGCGGATTGAACATGTCCTTCCACTGGATCTACCTGATCCAGGGTCAGGCCATCGCCCTGTCGGTACGCTTCCTGCTCCCCTTGCTCCTCCTGCCGTTCCGTCCGCGGACGTCCCTTCCCGGCTTGTTGCGGATTTCCCTGGGGACCTCCCTGGTCTGGCTCTGGACCAGCCCCTTGGCCTGGATCTGGTCTTCTCCCCTTGGCGGGATCACCCTGGGGTTGGGACGCGAAATCCTCTGGTTCGCCCTCCTGATCCACGGGGCGGGCCTGCTCCGGCCGTCCCACCGCGGTGCGAAAATCGCCGTCTGGGCGCTCCTGGGGCTTCTCGGGCCCGCACTTTCCCTGGGACTTCAATCCATTCCCGACCTGGTGCGCGTCCAGGGGATCCGCATGGACAACCTCTCCTCCGGAAGGGTGGCCCCGGGCACTCCGGAGCTGGCCGAAGGCTTCGTCCTCCGTGGTCGCTGGACACTGGTCGGCCCCCCGACGGTGCTGGATCCCCAACGCCTCCTCCTCGGCGATCGCCAGCGGGTGATCGACTCGCGGGGAGACACCCTCGTCGTCGAGGTGCGATGGGCTTCGGTCCCCGCCCCCGCGGACACCTTCGGCTCCTCGATCCCCGACGCCTCGGAAGGAAGTCGGATCGACGCCCTGCTGGCCTCCATTCCCGCCCAGTCCCCCGATTCCCTGAAGATCCTGATGCTCCACCACCTGGTGCATACCTCGATCCGCTACGACCGCACGTTCTTTCCGGGCAACAGCGATGCCATCCTGGCGCGCGGGACAGGTGATTGCAAAGCCTTCGCCCACCTCATGACCGAAGGAGCCCGTCGACTCGGTTTCCGGGCCCGCGAGGTCCGAGGCCTCCTGGCCTCGCCCGATGGCTATTACGCCCATGCCTGGACCTCCATCGAACTCGACGGCCGTTGGAGCGATTGGGATCCCACCTCGGCGGTCCCCTTTCCCGACGCACGCTATCTTCGGTTCTCCGTGCCGCAGATCGCCACGGGAGCCTTCGACGGCGAGTTGGGGATCTTCGCCCTGCGCGACGTGGAATTCAAGTCCCTGGAGGTCGGACGATGAACGAACGCATGCCCATGACCGCTCCCACCCGGTTGCTCGAATCCGGAGACCGCCTGGGCAACTACACCATCCTCAAGGTCATCGGCAAGGGCAGCATGGGCGCCGTCTACACGGCCTGGCAGGAAGGTCTGTCCCGTCAGGTCGCGCTGAAAGTGCTGATGAAGGATCGATTCGACCAGCTGGTGACGGCCGAGCGTTTCCTCCTCGAGGCCGAAACCGCCGCCAACCTGAGCCACCCCAACATCGTGACCGTGTTCGGCCAGGGTGAACGAACCGATTGCATCTGGTTCGCCATGCAGTTCATCGAAGGCCCGTCGCTTTCGGAATGGTTGCGCCGACGGGGACGGCACCCCATTCCCTCGCGACGCAGGATCCAGATCTCGGAGATCCGCGACCTGGCTCGCCAGCTCCTGGAAGCGCTGGACCACGCGCACCAGCAGGGCGTGATCCACCGCGACATCAAGCCGGAGAACATCCTCTGGGCGGGCAATACCGGACGCGCCATCGTGACGGATTTCGGATTGTCGTCCGTGAACTACGTCACCCACGAAGCGGAGAAGCATTTCATCCTCGGGTCGCCCTTGTACGTCTCCCCCGAACAGGCTCGCGGGGACGCACTGGACGGACGCGCCGACCTCTTCAGCCTCGGATGCGTCCTGACCGAACTCGCCCTGGGATTCCTTCCGGTCCGGGTCGAACGCCCGGAGAAGATCTTCCGCACCCGCGCCTCGGAGGACCCCGCCATGTTCACCGGAACCCCGCGGGACCACCAACCGGATCTTCCGGAAGAATGGGACAAGTATCTCCGGCGGGCCCTGTCCCCCAACAAGAACGCGAGATGGCCCGACGCTCGCACCATGCTCTCCGCCCTCCCCCCGGCATGACTCCTCCCCACGTGGGTACCCAACCGCATCGATCCATCGTCCAGACGGAGATCCCATGACCAGAGCCCCCAAAGCCAACCCCAACTTCCTGCAGCGACTGGCGAAGGACGACCCCCGGGTGGTTGCGGAATTCTTCGAATGGGCCCGGTCTCCCGACCGTACGCCCCGGGAAGTCGAACACATCCACGAGTTCATCGAGCAGGCCGAGAATCGAATCAGGAATTCCAGCGCCCAACTCGATCGCGTCGCCTCCGCGGAGGCCATCCTGTCGTTCTTCCGCGACGAAAGCAAGCGATTGGGAATCCACGAGCGCTTCCTGGCCAGCATCTGCGGGGCGCTCTGCACCTACTTCCAGAACCGGAAGATCTGGGATCCGGCCGTGGCCTGTTGCGAATTCCTGGTCAGCCGGGGGATTCCCGACGAGGACGGTGTCGGTTTCCACGACCGTCTCGACCTCCTCTACCGGCAACGGGCACGGCAGCAGTAATCCTCCAACACGAAGAAGGCGGCCTCATCGAGACCGCCTTCGGGATGAGGACGGATCCCATCGGATCCGTCGATTCTCCACAGGAAGGATCAGAGCACGTCTTCGCCCGATTCCCCGGTGCGGATGCGCGTGGCGCTCTCGACGGGAAGGACGAAGATCTTGCCATCGCCGATCTTTCCGGTACGGGCGGAAGAGGTGATCGCAGCGATCACTTTCTGCACCGCCGACTCGGCGACGACCATCTCGACCTTCACTTTGGGGATGAAGTCGGTGTGGTATTCGGAGCCACGGTACAGCTCGGTATGCCCCTTCTGCCGACCGAAGCCCTTGACTTCCATCACGGTGATGCCCTGGGCACCCGCTTCGCCGACGGCAAGCTTGACGTCGTCCAGTTTGAAGGGCTTGATGTACGCGACGATCATCTTCATGGGTCTGACTCCTAAGGAAGGGAGGTTGGGTGGAATGGTCGTGGTCCTGCGGGGACGGCCTCACGACCTCGCTCCCCGGTTTCTAGCTTTACTCCCGGATTGGAACCGGGACTCAATTCGATGGTGGTCTGGATCAATCCTGGGCGCGGGGCGGATGGCCGCCGCCTCGCGTCCTCTCTCTCATGTCCAGTCTAAGATCAAATCCTAGGCCAATCTCTTTTTTTTGCCCTGAAGCCAGAGCAGGCAACAGTTCGAGCCAAAAAACAGACATTGTCGCTTTTTGTTGGACAATTTGAGACATTGTCAACGCCGATATTCCCGTGGTTCGATCTGCAATTGCTGGATACGGTACCGGAGTTGGCGCAAAGTGACCCCCAGTGCCTTGGCCGCCATGGTCTGGTGTCCATTGGTGGCTCCGAGAGCCTGGATGAGGGATTCCTTGGTCAGTACGGCCCTTTGGTAGGGACGGCGAGGGAGTTCTCCCAGGCCGGTTTCGAACCCCGCATTGGGAGCCAGATAAGGATTGGGCATCGCGGGTGCCATCGCGGGCATTCCCGTGGGATAGCCCCCACTTTGCAGGTCGCCACCGAGATTCATGGCCGGAAAGAGGCGGTCGAGCACGGGGATGTCCTGGGCCGACAGTGTGTCCCCGTCGTTGGCCAGGACCACCGTTCTCTCCAGGGTATTCTCCAGTTCCCGCACGTTTCCTGGCCAATTGTACTGCTGCATGAATTCCAGAGCTTCCCTGGAAACCGCCACCTTCTTGCCGTGCTTGGCCATGAAGGCCCGCAGGAAGTTCAGCACCAGGGGCACGATGTCGCTGCGACGGCTGCGCAGCGGAGGAACATGGATGGGCACCACCATCAGGCGGTAATAGAGGTCTTCGCGGAACCTCTTCTCCCGCACCATGCCCTCCATGTCGCAATTGGTGGCGCAGATGATGCGAGTATCGGTGCGCAACGTCTCGCTGGATCCCAAGCGCTCGAAAGTCCCTTCCTGGAACACCCGGAGGATCTTCGCCTGGGTTTCCAGGGGAAGCTCGCCGATTTCGTCGAGGAAAATCGCCCCCCCCTGGGCCATTTCGAAACGCCCGATGCGCAGGGCATGGGCCCCCGTGAAAGCACCCTTCTCATGCCCGAAGAGCTCCGATTCGATCAGGCTCGTCGGCAAGGCGGCGCAATTGACCTCCACGAAAGCGCCCTTGCGGCGCGCCGAATTGAAGTGGATGGTCCGTGCCAGCAAGGTCTTGCCCGTGCCTGATTCCCCCCGCAAGAGCACGGCGGCATCGGTGGTTGCGACCTGCCGCACCATGGCGAGGGTCTTCTGCATCGCTCCGGAGTGGACCACTAGGTTTTCCGGTTGGAACTTCTCCGCCAGGACTTCCTGCAGCTCGCGGTTCTGCTGCTCCAGGGACTCGCGCTCCTTGGCGATCAATTCGGTGATGTGGACGGTCTGGGCGAGCAGGGAGGCGATGATCTTCATCACCTTCAGGTCCTCGTCGACCATGGTGGCGCTGTCGGGAAGCCGGTTGGCGACCAGCACCCCCACGCAACGGCGATCGAGGGTCACCGGAACGGCGATCAGGATGGTCGACACGTCCGAGGTCCAGAAATGCCGCAATTCCTCGATTTCATTCTCGTCCATGTTGCCGGGATCCGTCACCACCAGGGGCATCCCCGTGGTGTAGACCTTGCCGAGGAACCCTCCGTGGACGGGAAACAGCTGCTTCCATTCCTCCTGGGACAAACCGAAGCTGGCCTTGACGGCCAACTCCGACCTGCCTTGGGTCGGCATGAGCAGAAGCCCCCTTTCCAGATCCAGATTGTCGGACAGGGCTCGCAGGCAACGTCTGGCCACGACGGCCAGATCCAGGCTGGAGCCCAGAACCCGACTCACTTCGTAGAGAGCGTTGAGCGTTCGAGATTGGTGTTCGAAGAAATCGCGTGTCATGGCATCCCAAATAGACGCAAGGATCGGACCAACTGGAACATGCAAACTTCGAGGATCCGCGTCTGGAAACAAACATAACGGTCCTCTGAGGGAGCGACGTTCCCGGGGATCCTGCGGGAAATCCTCCTCCCACCATTCCCCCTGGTCCCAGGGTGGGTATCTTTTTCAACCATATGCTCCAGTGGACGCTCCAATCCGTCTCATCGACCCAACCCTCGCCCGAGGACGTCCTTGTCGTCCTGGGCCTCGAGGGCACCCCTTCCGGCGAGCTCGCCGGCCCACGATTCGCTGTGCTTCGGCACCGCGTTTCGGCTTCCCTGAAGGACCAGAAGGAGGGTCGTTCCAAGTCCGCGGAGTGGATCGAAGCCGAAGGTCTTCGAACCTTGGCCATGGCCCTTCCCGAAAAGATCGGATTCGACGCCGACGAACGCCTCCGGATCGGAATCCAGGAAGCCACCAAACTCGCGGAGCAGCGATGCCCCGCCAAGGTCGTCGTCCTCGCCGATGCCATCCCTCCCGAGCGGATCCGGTTGCTTTTGGAAGGTTGGTGGTTCTCCAGCTATCGGTTCGACGTCTACAAGTCCAAACCGTCTCCGGCCGCGGCCCCCTTGACGATCGTAGTCCCCGACGACGCCCTGCTGCTTTGCCGGTCCCACCTGGAAGCCGCCGAAAAGACCTTGAAATGCACCGACTGGGTTCGGGATGCGGTCAACGAACCCGGATCCTCGCTTCCCCCTCGCGCCTTCGCGTCGCGGATCGAATCGCTGGCCAAGAGCCACGGCCTGAAATGGCGGGCTTGGGGCCGCAAGGAACTCGAACGCGAAAACTGCCAGGGCTTGGTGACGGTCGGCAAGGGTTCCGACCACGAACCCGTCCTGGGTGTGATGGAATACCGCCCGCGGGTCCCTGGGAACGGAGGCCTCCATCTGGTCCTGGTCGGCAAGGGGATCACCTTCGACACGGGTGGCATCTCCATCAAACCTTCCGACCGGATGTGGGAGATGAAAAACGACATGGCCGGCGCGGCGACCGTGGCGGGGGCCATCGCGGCCATCGCCGCCTTGGAGATCCAGCTTCGGGTTTCCGCCGTCGTGTGCCTCGCCGAAAACCGGCCCGGCAACGCGTCCGTGCTCCCCGGCGACATCTTCAAGGCACGCAACGGAACCACCGTGATGGTCGACAACACCGATGCGGAAGGACGTCTGGTCCTCTCCGACGGCTTGCACGAAGCGGGCCTTCTGGGCGCCACCCACATCGTCGATCTGGCCACCCTGACCGGGGCGGTGGTGCGCGCGCTGGGTTCCTCGATCGCCGGCATCTTCTCCAACAACGACGCCTTCGCCTCGATGGTCCTGGCCTCCGGCAAGGCGCACGGCGAAAAACTCTGGCCTCTGCCGTTGGACGCCGAATACCGCTCCAAGCTCGACGATCCGGTCGCCGACCTCCGCAATGTCGGAGGGGCCGAAGCCGGAGCCACCACCGCGGCCCTGTTCCTCCAGGAATTCCTTCCGAAGAACTCCGCCTGGGTGCACATCGACATCGCGGGTACGGCCTTCGCCACCAAGAGTTGGAAGTATTGGTCCGAAGGGGCCACCTCCTTCGGGGTGCGGACCCTGGTCGAACTCGCTCGTCGGATGATCGCGTGAACGACGACGGTTTCGTCTGTCCCAATTGCGGGGCGGAGCTTCCGGCCTCGGCAAAATTCTGTCCGGAATGCGGCTCCGACGATCGGACCGGTTGGAGCGAGGACACCTACCTCGACGGAGTCACCCTCCCCGGGGAAGAAGACGATGTCCCTCCGGGCACCCCCACGGGCACATTGGATCGCTCGCGCCCCCTTTGGATCGCCGTGGCGGTCCTGTTGCTCGCGCTGGCGGCGCTGTTCCTCCTTGTTCGATGAATCTCCCGTACCGACCAACCACCCGCTCGGCGGCAACGGATGCAGGCATCCACGGGGCTCTTCCCCTCGGATCGGGGCCGAGCTTCCAACACTGTGGTACCCGGGACGCGAAGAAGGTATGATTCAGGGATCGTGAAGGCTTCCAACGGCTTCCAGTGGATCTGGCGCATCGCCATTTCCCCGCATCCCGCCATCCAGGACGCACATGTTCGATCTCGAACGGGCGTGCTTTCCGTCGTCCTGATTCTCAGCACGATTCTCAACCTCCTGTTTCTCCTCGCGGTGCTTCCCGCCGTGTTCGGGCTCGAGGACATCCTCCAGCGACCGGAATGGTGGTTCGCCCTCGCCTCCTTCGTCGTTTCGCTGGTCCTCTGGCTGGTCTCCAGGACCCGCCATCCCCGGATCGCCGCGGTGGGCATCTGCGGGTTCGCCACGGTCGGCACCTGGACCATCACCCTGGTGCTGCTCAATCAACTCCCGGACTCCCGCGAGTTGATCCGCACCTTGGTTCCCATCGTCCTGGCCCAATTGTTCACCGGCACGTTCCTTCCCTTCCGTTTCACGTTGTGGATCGGGACGGCCAACCTGACGGGCCTGGTGCTCCTTCCCTGGATCGCCTTCCACCTCCCCCCCCAGGAAACCATCGGGGTGAGCCTCATCCTGTCCGTGGCGGTGGCGACCTCGATCGCGATGGCTTGGCTCCATCGCCGGGATCTGATGGCCATCCGCAAGGAACAAGCCGAACGGCTGCAGGCGGAGGAAGCCTTGGAGCGTTCCCGAAGGATGGAAGCCTTGGGTCGCTTGGCGGGCGGGGTGGCGCACGATTTCAACAACATGTTGACCTCGATCCTCGCCAGGATCGATGCCATTCGGCTCCAGGACCCCTCCTTGGCGGTCGCTCGCGAACTCGACGGCATCGAGACCGCGGCGGACCGTGCGGCGTCCCTCGTGCACCGGCTGCTCGACCACGGGCGCCCACAAGCCCGGAAGAAGTCCACCTTCGATCTCGCCAGGGTCCTCAACGACACGGCCGACCTGATCCGCCCCTCGCTGCCGATGGATTTCACCCTCCACCTGGCCCTTCCGCCCGAGCGCATCCATTGCACCGGCGATCCGGAGCAGATCGGACAGGTTCTGGTCAACCTGATGGGGAACGCCCGGGATGCGATCCATGAACATCGTACGAGTGGACGAATCGAGGTTCGACTCGATCCGATCGATACCGAGACCGGGAAGCTGGCCAGGATCCGCGTCCTCGACGACGGACCCGGATTGCCCCCCACCGTTCTGGAGCACCTCTTCGAACCCTTCTTCACCACGAAGCCTTCGGGAAGGGGGACGGGCCTGGGTTTGTGGAACAGTCTCGGGACCGCCAAAGCCCATGGAGGAGAGATTCTCGCGGAAAACCGGCCAGAGGGCGGAGCCTCCATGACCTTGCTTCTCCCGATGGTCCAGGTGACTTCCTCCGAATCCACCTTCCCCCATCCTTCTCCGCCTCCTTCCCGCCATGGCCAGGGACGGATCCTTCTGGTGGACGACGAGGAGGCCATTCGCGAGCACGGTGCCATGAGCCTGCGCGAATGCGGCTTCGATGTGGTGCTGGCCGGAACCGGGGAAAAGGCGTTGGAGCGCTTCGAAACCGACATTCTCGGATTCGACCTCGTCGTGCTGGATCTCTCCCTACCCGGCATCTCCGGGAAGGAAGTGTGCCATCGGATGCAATCTCGCAGCCCGGATCTCCCCATCCTCATCGTCTCGGGGTTCGATCCCGGCGAGAACGACTCCCCCGACCACATCGAGTCGGTGGCCGGTCACCTGGTCAAACCCTTCCGCATGGCCCAACTGACCGCCGAGGTCCGAAAAATCTGTTCCTCGGCAGCCCGCTCCGGCAGCGGATCGGGGGGAATCGCCCGGATCAGCTCCTGAGGTACAGTCCGGAGCAGAGGATCCCGTGGGCGACCGCCACGTTCAGGGATTCCACTCCGGCCGACATGGGAATCCGAACCTTCGCATCGCACTGGTCGAGCAGATTCTGGGAAGCTCCCTTGCCCTCGTTGCCCACGAGGAAGGCCACCTTGTTCTTGAGCTTGACGCTGTCGATGGTGTCCTTTCCGTGCGGAGAGGTTCCCAGGATGGTGAACCCCTTCTGACGGAGGAAATCCAGCTGGGTCTGCAGGTTGACACCCGCCTCAAAGGGAACCGTCGCCACCAGACCCGCCGATCCGCGGGCAGCTCGGGGATTCCAGGGATCCACCGTCCCTTTGCCCAGCACCAAGGCATCGAACCCGAAGGCGGCGCAGGAGCGGAACAGGGCGCCCAGATTCCCGGGATCCTGGACACCATCCACCAACGTGACCCGTCGAGCGGTTTCCCAATTCACACGCAGGGACCGCGCCGCCGCCACCGCCACCAATCCTTGCTGGGTCTTGGTCGAGGAGATGTTTTCCATTTCTCCTTCGGTAAGCTTCCGCAGGGGAATCCGACCGGGCCCCTTGTCCATGAGGGAGCGGTTCCAACTCACGCCGTCGGTTTCGTACACCGCGACCACATTTTCACGGGCCCGGTCCAGAAGGGTCTCCACGGCTCGGACCCCTTCGACCAGGTACTGGCCCGCGCGTTCACGACCGCGATCATAGCGCAGGTCGGCAACACCGCGCAATTCTTCGTCGAGGTACACCGCCGTGCTCTCCCCGATCACCGCCTTGGGCGCCGCGGCCCGGGGGCGTCGCTTCCAGTCGGGAGCGCCCTGGGATCGGCCTCCGCGCCCACCTTGTCCCCTGGAAGCGCCTCCGCGTCCTTGATTCCCGTTCCGGTCGTTCATGATTCCTCCAACATCTTCAGGATCCGATCGGCCACGGAAGCGGCATCCAATCCAAGTTCGGCGAACAGTTTCGCATTGTCCCCGTGGTCGACGAATCGGTCGGCCGGGTGTCCCAGAAGGAGATGGCGTCGAGGGATCCCCGAGTCGGACATCGCCTCGGCGACCGCGGATCCGTAGCCGCCGCTGCGCACACCATCCTCCATCGTCACGATCAGCTCGTGGGCCTGGAAGATTTCCCGGTAGTGCTCCGCGGAGAGAGGCTTGGCGAATCGGGCGTTCACCACGGTGGCCTGGATGCCTTTGGACTGCAGGAGGTTCGCGACCGCCTGGACCACGGGGACCATGGCGCCGATGCCGCAGAGGGCGACCCGGGACCCCGAGCGAAGGATTTCCGGAACCCCCAGCGGAAGCAGGACGGGTGGACGGGAACGGTCGGCGCCGGGTCCTCCGCCCCTGGGATACCGGATGGCCACGGGCCCCTCGGTGTGGGCATAGGCCGTGTGCAGCATGTCGACCAATTCCGCTTCGTCCTTGGGAGCCATCACCACCATGCCCTGGACGCACCGGAGGTAGGCGAGATCCAGCGCTCCATGGTGGGTGGGTCCATCGGCGCCGACCAATCCACCGCGATCGAGGCAGAAGATCACCGGCAGATGCTGGATTGCGGCATCGTGCACGACCTGGTCGAACGCGCGTTGCAGGAAGGTGCTGTAGATGGCCACGACAGGGCGGATCCCTTCGCAGGCCAGACCCGAGGCGAAAGTCACGGCATGCTGTTCGGCGATGCCCACGTCGTACACCCGGTCGGGGAATTTCTTCGCCATGATGTTCACCCCGGTTCCACTGGGCATGGCACCAGTGATGGCGACCACTTCCGGGTGGGCCTCGGCGAGGTCGGTCAGAGCTTCCCCGAAGACCTGGGTGTAGGTGGGTCCGGCATCGACCGCCGTGGCGACCTTCCCGGTCTCCTTGTCGAAGGCACCCAGGCCATGCCACTTCCCGGAGGAATCGTTCTCGGCGGGTTCGTACCCCTTGCCCTTGACGGTGAGGACGTGGACCAGTTTGGGCCCCGGGACGTCCCGGATGCGCTCGAAGGTTTCGATCAAGGCGGGCAGATCGTGTCCATCGATCGGTCCGTAGTACTGGAATCCCAGGTCCTGGAAGAGGGAGCCCGGTAGGACGATCCCCTTCACGGCTTCCTCGACCTTGCGGGCGGCATCGCGCGCCTGACCGGCCCAACCCTTGCCCACCTTGTCCAGGACCCCCAAGGCACCCCAAACATCGCTCTTGAGTCTCGCCCATCGGGGGTCCGTGATGACCCGATTGAGGTAGCGCGACAGGGCACCGACATTCTCCGCGATGGACATCTTGTTGTCGTTGAGGATGACCGTGAGGTCCTCGTGGCGGTCCCCGGCGTTGTTCAGGGCCTCGAAGGCCATTCCCCCGGTGAGGGAACCGTCCCCGATGACCGAGAGGACCCGGTTGGTGCGCCCCAGCCGGTCCCGCGCCACGGCCATGCCCTGTGCGGCGGAAATCGAAGTCGAAGCGTGGCCCGCGCCGAAGACGTCGAAGGGGCTTTCGCTGCGTTTCAGGAATCCCGAAAGTCCGCCGTGCTGCCGGATGGTGTGGAACCGTTCCTGTCTTCCCGTCAGGACCTTGTGGGGATAGGCCTGGTGCCCCACGTCCCAGATCACGCGGTCCTGGGGAAAGTCGTACACCTTGAACAAGGCCAAGGTGAGCTCCACGGTCCCCAGATTCGGGCTCAAATGGCCACCGTGACGCGAGATCGTCGATACGATGAACTCGCGCACCTCTTCGGCGAGGGTCTTGAGTTGATCGAGATCGAGACTCTTTACCGCCGAGGGAGAGTCGATGGTCGACAAAAGGGGGCCCGGTTGGGGGATCCCGAGGGATTCGTTGCTCATGGTCCTCTCAATTTCCGCGTTCGACGATGAATCTTGCCAGTTCCGCCAGGACAGGTCCACGCGATCCCATCTGACTGCACAGCTCCACCGCGCGCGACACCAGACGCGCGGCTTCGGCCTTGGACTTCTCGAGCCCCACCACCGCCGGCCAGGTCGCCTTCTGACGCTCCTGGTCGGAGCCGGCGTCCTTGCCGAGGGTTTCGGTGGAGGCCTCGATGTCGAGGATGTCGTCGACGATCTGGAAGGCCAGTCCGATGCATCGGCCGTATTCCCGGTACAGGGTCCGCCGTTCCGAGCTCGCACCAGCGAGCAGGGCCCCCAGCTCGAGGGAGGCCTCGATGAGAGCGGAGGTCTTGTGGATGTGGATGTATTCGACGACTTCGAGGACGGGAGGGGATCCCTCGCTCTCGATGTCGACGACCTGCCCTCCGAGCATCCCGTCGGAGCCCAGGGCGCGGGCGAGGAGATCCACCGCCTCGGCCGATCCCGCCTGGGCGAGGATCTGGAAGGCCAGGATGGAAAGCGCGTCTCCGGCGAGAACCGCCATCGCCTCGCCGAACTTCTTGTGGCAAGTCGGCATGCCACGACGGAAATCGTCGTCGTCCATGCACGGAAGATCGTCGTGGATCAGGGAGAAGGTGTGGACCATCTCGAGGGCTGCAGCCCCGAAATCGGCGGCGTCGCCCTGTCCACCGCAATCCTCGAATGCGGCGTAGCACAGCGCCGGCCGCAGTCTCTTACCGCCGGCCATGAGGCTGTACCGCATGGCTTCGTGCAGGTTTCCGGGCCGTTTTTCCGGCCCTGGGATCAGTCGATCCAGCACGGACTCGACGCGTCGCTTGGAATCGAGGAGGAATTCATTGGAAAGGCTCATTCGACATCTCCCGTCGCCGGTTCGGCGAGACCGCTTTCGACCAACCGACGGACGCGCAGTTCGGCGGCGTCCAAGGCTTCGCGACAGGTTCGAACCAGACCCACGCCCTCTTCGTAGCGCGTCAATGCGGCGTCAAGGGGAAGTTCGCCAGCTTCCAGGGAGGTCACGACCTCCTCAAGGCGTCCCATGGCTTCCTCGAAGGAGCGCGCTTTGCTCATCGAAACGTCTCTCCCGTCTGACGCTGATCGAAGGGAGGGTCCACCCACAGGCGGGTAGGACACTCCAAAACGATTGAACGAATGGGTGGCTCCGGATAGGAGCGACGCCCAAATATAGCTCCTGCCCGCCACCAAACCGTCCGTCCACTCCCCAGGATTGTGGACACTTGGCTCCAGGGTGCGTAACGCATCGTCCTGGAAACGGAAGGGGCCCGGAGAGGAGCGATCCTCTCCGGGCCCCGACGATCCCTGCCTCATTGGGCAGGGAGGATCACTTCACGCGGAACTCGATCCGACGATTCACCGCCCGCCCTTCGGCGGTGGAGTTGTCGGCCACCGGCTGGGAGGCACCGTAACCGACCGCGGTCAGCTGCTTGGGGCTGGCCCCGAGCTTGATCAGATAGGTGCGGACCGCCTCGGCGCGACTCTTGGAGAGGCGCAGATTGGAGGAGGACTTTCCGCGGTTGTCGGTGAAGCCCGCGATCTCGACATTGGCGGTGGGCGCCTTGGCCAATGCGGCCGCTGCACGTGCGAGGACCGGAGCGCTGGACGCGTCGATCCGGGAGGACCCGGACTTGAACACGATGCCGTCGAGAACGAGCTTGACGCCCTTCTCGATGACGATCAGGGTGCAACCGGTGGAATCGACCTTTTCGCCGACCTTGGTGCCGGGGCACTTGTCCTTGGCATCCTCGACGCCATCCTTGTCCGCATCCTTCAGGACCGGGCAACCCTTCGCGTCGACCTTGGTGCCGGCAGCGGTGTTCGGGCACTTGTCCAGGTGGTCCGCGACGCCATCCTTGTCGGCATCGACCGGGCAACCCGAGGCGTCGACCTTGACGCCCGCAGGAGTCTTGGGGCACTTGTCCAGATGGTCACCGACGCCATCCTTGTCGGCATCGACCGGGCAACCCGTCCCGTCCACACGCACGCCGGCGGGGGTGGAGGCGCACTTGTCGAGGAAGTCCGCCACGCCGTCCTTGTCGGAATCCACCGGGCAACCGAGGGAATCGACCTTGACGTTTTCCGGGGTGGAGGCGCACTTGTCGAGGTAGTCCCCGACACCATCCTTGTCGGCGTCCAAGGGGCATCCCACGAGGTCGACCTTCACGCCCATCGGAGTGGCAGGGCACTTGTCGAGCTGGTCCGGGATCCGATCCTTGTCGGCATCCTTGCGAAGACCGATGCGCCAGGTCAGTCCGAGACCCACACGCTGGACGTCGTCGCGATTCTCGAAGTAGGAATCCTTGTTGCGCGTCACCCCGTCGAGCCGATCGTATTCCTCCATGTGGAGGTATGTCTCGACCCAGACGAAGGCGGAGAGCTCCTTGGTGAACAGGTACTCGGCGCCCAACTCCACAGGCGCGTAGAAGTTCCAGTCGAGATCCTGGTTGGCCTTCTTGTTCACGGTGGAGGAACCGAAGGTGGTCGCGATGCCGGTGGAGAGGTAGGGGCGAAAGGCACCCGCACCGACCTTGGGCTGCAGCACCACATCCAGGCCTGCATGGCTGAACCAATCGGTCTCGTACTTCACCCGATTCTGACCGTCGTTGCTCAAGTCGCCGTAACCCACGACCGCGCGGCCTCCGAGCCATTCCAGCGGATGGTAGCCGACCTGGAGGCGACCATAGGGAGTTCCCTGGTCTCCGAAGGTCCCGTAGTAGCGCTGGGCACCGATGCCCGCTCCCAGGCCGAGAGTCCCCTTGAGTTCGGGGATCTCACTCGAAGCCGCGCTCGCAAGAGCCGCTCCAAAACACAACGTCGCGAGGATCGATTTCATTTTCGCTCCATGGGTATGGGTGGAATGAACCTTCAAATATGTTCTTCCTTGTCCACCGATTGCGGGGTTCGGACGAATCCGATCGTTGCAAAACTAACCAC
Organism: Fibrobacteria bacterium; assembly: GCA_020633825.1. GTDB lineage: Bacteria > Fibrobacterota > Fibrobacteria > UBA5070 > UBA5070 > UBA5070. Next base: position 143,253 of record JACKCV010000003.1, read on the forward strand.
GTCCGCCTACGCACCGGATTTCGGCGATGAACGACACCCCCGGATGCGAGGCTTTGCGATGTATTTTCAACCATGTCACGGACAGGGGGGCCCGCGCGGTGGGCTGAGACGACCGGAAAGCAGGTCGCCACCCTCAGACGACCGGATGCGGGTCATGCCGCCGTCGGGAGTCCGAACAGGGTCGCAAGCCCTCCAGTCCTGACGGAATCCGTCAAACCAGGAGCAACGACCCATGTCCGACGACAGCATCCGCCGCATCTACCGCGAAGGCACGCGCGGGATCCGTGTCCCCATGAAGGAGGTCTCCCTCCAGGACACGCGGGAAATGGACGGCACGATGCGCTCCAACGCACCGGTCCTCCTCTACGACACGGCCGGCCCCTGGGGCGACCCGACCTATGACGGGACCGTGGAGACCGGACTCCCCGCCTTGAGGACGCCCTGGATCCTCGAGCGCGCCGACGTCGAGGTAGTGCCCGCCCGAGATCGCGCTCCTCGCGACGACGGCTACGCCACGGAGCAGGAACGCCAGGCGGCCCGCGATTCCGGCAAGCTGCACGAATTTCCCCGCGGAACCCGCAAGGTCCTGCGCGCCACGTCCGGCCAGGCGGTCACCCAGATCGCCTACGCACGCAAAGGGATCGTGACTCCCGAGATGGAATTCGTCGCCCTGCGGGAGAACCAGGGACTGGAAGCCCTTTTCGAGAAGATGGGACCCGACGCCGCCCGAGACAGCCTTTTCTTCCAACATCCCGGTCGTTCCTTCGGTGCCTCCATTCCCAAGCGGATCACCCCGGAATTCGTGCGCGACGAAGTCGCCCGCGGACGCGCCATCATCCCCTCCAACATCAACCACCCGGAGGCCGAACCGATGGCCATCGGGCGGAACTTCCTGACCAAGATCAACGCCAACATCGGCAACTCGGCCATCTCCTCGGGAATCGAGGAGGAAGTCGAGAAGATGCGCTGGGCCACCCGGTGGGGTGCCGACACCGTCATGGACCTGTCGACCGGCAAGCACATCCACGCCACCCGCGAATGGATCCTCCGCAACAGCCCGGTTCCCATCGGAACGGTCCCCATCTACCAAGCCCTGGAGAAGGTGGGAGGGAAGGCCGAGGAGCTCACCTGGGAACTGTACCGGGACACCCTGATCGAGCAATGCGAACAAGGCGTCGATTATTTCACCATCCATGCGGGAGTGCTGCTTCGGTACATCCCCTTGACCGCACGCCGCATGACCGGAATCGTGAGCCGCGGCGGAAGCATCCTGGCCAAGTGGTGCCTGGCCCATCACCAGGAGAACTTCCTCTACACCCATTTCCGGGAAACCTGCGAGATCCTGCGGGCCTACGACGTCTCGTTCTCCCTGGGAGACGGATTGCGTCCGGGATCCAACGCCGACGCCAACGACGCCGCCCAGTTCGGCGAACTGGAAACGCTCGGAGAACTCACGAAGATCGCCTGGGAGATGGACTGCCAGGTCATGATCGAGGGTCCTGGGCACGTTCCCATGCATCTGGTCAAGGAGAACATGGATCGGCAACTCGAGGTCTGCGGAGAAGCGCCCTTCTACACCCTCGGGCCCCTCGTCACCGACATCGCCCCCGGCTACGACCACATCACCTCCGGGATCGGCGCGGCGATGATCGGCTGGTTCGGATGCGCGATGCTCTGCTACGTCACTCCCAAGGAACACCTGGGACTTCCCAACAAGGAGGATGTGCGGGTCGGTGTGGTCACCTACAAGCTCGCCGCGCATGCCGGCGACCTCGCCAAGGGCCACCCCGGTGCCCAGTATCGCGACAACGCCCTCTCCAAGGCGCGGTTCGAATTCCGATGGCGGGACCAGTTCAATCTCGGCCTCGACCCGGAACGAGCCCGGGAATACCACGACGAGACCCTTCCAGCCGAAGGAGCCAAGCTCGCCCACTTCTGCTCCATGTGCGGACCCCATTTCTGCTCGATGCGCATTTCCGAGGACGTCCGGAAATTCGCCGCGGAGAAGGGGATCGCCGAAGAAGAGGCCGTGGTCGAAGGCATGAAGGAGATGAGCGCCTCCTTCGTCCGCACGGGAGCGGAAGTCTATCTGGGGGACGGCCCCGAGTTGGATCATCGCTCCCTGACCTGAACCCATCCCGGCGGGTGGCATCCCAAAACAGTATCCTATGGGGATGTCGCCCTCCACGAACGGATCCGATCCCCCTCCCTCCTCCGAGAGGGAGGGGCGCTTCGAGGCTTCTCCAACCCGACTCGGTCGGGACCAGGAACGCCTCCAGGACACCCTTACAGCCGACATCTACCGGCTGATCATCCCGATCGCATTCGTTTCCATCGTGGCCGGAGCGATCCGGGATTGGCCCGACGGGCCACTCTGGACGTTGGGGATTCGCCTGGGTCTGCTGGTCGGATTGATGTGCATGCATTGGGCACGAAGGAGGATCCCGTTCCTCATCCGCGCGACCATTCTGATCGGACTGGTCCAGTTCGCCGGACTGCTGAACTTGGTGTTCATCGGGGCCTACACCCCCAGCGCCCTCCTCCTGCCTTCCTCGGTCCTCCTTGCCTGGCTCTTCCTGGGGAACCGATGGGCCATGATCTATTCGATCTCGAGCGGTCTGATCATCGCGATCTCCGCGGTTTACCACCTGTCCGGGCAGGTGAAGACCTCGGTATCGATCAATTCCATGCCCTCCACCTGGATCGCCCTGACCATCGCCTTGTCGATGTTCCTGGTCCTGATCCTCCTGCCTCTGAACCGGATCCTGACCGCATTGCACGCGCGCGAGGCGGAATTGCGCCGGGAAATCGGAGAACGCGTCCTCGCCGAGCAGTCCCTGCAGCTCCTGAACACGCAGCTCGAGGAACGGGTGGCGGAGCGAACCGAGAAGCTGGAGAAGTCTCGCCGCAGCCTCCAGGCATTCTCCTATGCGGTTTCCCACGACCTGCGGACGCCTTTGCGCGCCATCCACGGATTCACCAAGGTCGTGCTGGAAGAGGACGAAAAGCGTCTCTCCGAGGAAGGGCGGTCCGCGATCGATCGGATCCTGGCGGGCTCTCGGAGGATGGACATCCTGATCGACGCCTTGCTCGGGCTCTCCCGCATCGACACCACGAAACCGGACCTCGTCGAGGTGGACATGGATGCCCTCGCCCGGGAGGTCCGGGACGAACTCGTGCAAGCCGAGGCCGATCGCACGGAATCCCCCGTGGAGTGGGTCCTCCATCCACTCCCTCCCTGCCGGACGGACGCCGCGCTGGTCCGTCAAGTCTGGGCGAACCTCCTCTCCAACGCTTCCAAGTTCGCCCGTCTCGGTCCCGCTCCCAGAGTCGAATGGGGTGCGGAGGAGATCGAGGGGCATACGTGGTACTACGTGAAGGACAATGGCCCCGGATTCGAGATGTCCCAGGCCCGGAAGCTGTTCCAGATGTTCACTCGGTTGCAGGACTCCTCCGCCGAAGGGCTGGGAATCGGGCTGGCGACGGTCCATCGGATCCTGGAGAAACTCGAAGGGGACATCGATGTGCGTTCCATCCGGGGAATCGAAACGGTCTTCCGATTCCGCCCGACGTCCCTCCCCTCCTCCCGGCAACAGTCATCGGTCCCGGATCCCGACGGGCCGTCCTCGAGCCGCACGACTCCCCATGAAGCCTGACCCTTCCACGCAAGCCTCCCTGTGCATCATCGTCATGGGAGTCGCCGGTAGCGGAAAGACGACATTGGCTCGCGAAGTCGCCCGTGCATTGGACGCGGCATTCCTGGATGCCGACGATTTCCACCCCCCGGCCAACATCGAAAAGATCACCCGAGGGATCGGACTTGACGATCAAGATCGTCTTCCCTGGCTGGAATCGATCTCGCGAACGATCGCCGCGCGGAGAAACGCCGCCCGCCCGGTGGTTCTCGCCTGTTCGGCCTTGAAAGAGTCCTATAGAAAGATCCTCGCCGGGGAAGGGAAGCCCACCTGGGTCTTCCTCGACATCCCTCGGTCTTCCGCAGCGGCGAGACTCGCAGCCCGCTCCGGGCACTTCGCCGGGGCGGCTCTCGTCGAAAGCCAATTCGCCGACCTCCAGGAGCCGCGGGACGCCCTGCGACTCGACGCCCATCTTCCCGTGGAGTCACTGACCGCGACCGTTCTGGAGCATCTCCGGAATACGTCGGCGCAGGAAATCGCCTCGCCCTCCGTCGAGGGATGAACCTCCGCGCGGAGAGAGGAACCGGCGAAGGTTCCCGAGAAGACCCGATCGTCAAAAGCCGAGGCGAAAGAACACCCCTTCCGGGTGGACCTTGATCTCCTTGAGGGCCAACCGCGCCATCTGCTCCCCGAATTTCTCCTGGTCCAGTTCATAGACCTTGTACCGCTGGATCGCGACCTCGAGGATCTTCGTCACCACCACCGAGACGGCTCCTTCCACGTTGGAGGACATCCCCGGAATCTCGAGTTTCCGCAGCTTGAGCTGGGAGACGTAGATGGCCCCTTCCGAAGGTTCGTAGACGGGAACCGTCGAGACGGTGGCCGTCCCCGTCCATTTCCCGAAGGGGATCCTCACCTTCACCGGGACGGACAGACCGATGGCGTTTTCCTCGGGCCACAACCTCAGCGCCGCCTGGCTGACGGAAACCGTCGCCACCCCTCCGGCTTCCCTCTCGATGGGAAAACCCGCCCGCCGATCCAGCTCCGTCTGGATCTGGGAAGAGGAGAGCTCGAACCCGAACCCGTCCTTTCCCACCTTGAAACCATGGCATCCCCCCAGAAGGAGAGTGAGGCCAACCAAACCAACCAGATTCGAGAAGGGAACGGCTCGCATGCGGACTCCATCGTTGAAAGGGGGATCCCAGGAAGGATAATCCGCCGGCGTCCATGCCATCCCGGAAAAGACCACCGTCGTCCTCGGCTCCGCCTGGAAGGAACTCTCCATTCCCTCAAAGGGCCCATCGGGGAAACCGAGGATACGATTCTGCCCATCCAGCCGCTGCGCATTCCCCATTTCCGGGATCTGCCCAAGGGGAGGGACTCGGGGGAAGCCGGTCCCCGGTATTCTTCGGAAATTCGATCGCAGGCTCAACCCACCCGGTCTTCGACGTAGGGTGCCGAGGGGATTGAGGGCCCGTGAGAGGCGTTCCCGCGAGCTTCGGGCAGCACCTTCCGCTTTTTGAAGCAGAATCCGTCCTCGCCGAGGAGATCGTCCGCAGGGAGGAATGTCGCGTTCCCGACATCGAGGTGCCAAGAAAAGCGAAGGCCCCAAGACTTTCGCCTTGGGGCCTTGCTTCATGCGGTCGGGGAGATTTGAACTCCCACGAGGAACCCTCACTACCACCTCAAAGTAGCGCGTCTACCAATTCCGCCACGACCGCGTGGACTTGTGACTCCCTTACGGAGCCGCTGGCGTCTGAGGGACGCCAGGAACAGGCGAGACGGGCACACCGGGAATCCCGGCAGGAGCCTGGGGCCCTTCCGGAGCTCCCATCTCGCGCAAAACCTTTGCCGCTCCATCTTCCTGCAGCGCCTGCTGGACGGCAGACCCCGTTTCGCGACCGAAGTGGGCCCGCGAGACGATGAGGTTAATGGAGAAGATGACCACGAACAACCCGACGGCCCACCACTTGGTCAACTTGGAGACGAACGTCGCCGCGCCAGCCGAGGAGAAGGCCTGGGAAGACCCAGCACCACCGAAAGCGGACGAGAGGCCGCCCGCCTTGTCGTTCTGCACGAGCACGAGGAGGATCAGGCCGAAGCACCCGATGACGTGCAGAAGAATGAGTAACCAGAATACGAAGCTCATGGGAAGAGCAAAGGTAGGGGATCCACCGTTCCTTTGCAAGGGTTCGGAGAGCAATTTCCCGGAACCAAGTTCGGATTATTTTCGAGATCCCTTCCATTCCTCTCCCACACTGGAGATCCAACCATGCGCCCCTTCTCTCTCCTGCTGCTCGCCGTCGCCCCTGCCGCCCTCCTCACCGCCTGCGGCGGTTCCGCTCGTTCTCAGCATCCGATGGACCATTCGACCGTACACGATGAGATCATCGCCCAAGATCGACGCATATCGGACCTCGAGACGGAATTGCGCCTCCAACGAGCCCGCCTGGACAGCACCCCCGGGGACACCGCCACTTTACAGAAAATCGACCACATCCTCTCTGAAATCGACATCGCCGAATCCGTTCGCGAAGACGCCAAGCGTAGCGCCGACGAGCAAGCCCGCGAAGACTACGACCGCCAGAAGCAACTCCTCAACCTCGACGAAGACCCCGATCGCTTTCCCCCCAAGCGCTGACGCCCCGTTCCCGCCCCGCCATCCCCTACCGCCGAGCGCCGCGCCCACAGGCGAGGGGCCAAAGGCCCCAAGGCCCGCGCACCCACCTCAAACGAAAAGGAGCCCAGCAACCGCCAAGCTCCATCCTTGCGAAAAGCAATCGCTCCCGAAATCGCCCCACCGCCGAGCGCCGAGCGCCGCGCCCACAGGCGAGGGCCAAAGGCCCCAAGGCCCGCGCACCCACCTCAAACGAAAAGGGCCCGGCAACCGCCAGGCTCCATCCTGCGAAAACAATCGCTCCCGAAATCGCCCCACCGCCGAGCGCCGCGCCCACAGGCGAGGGGCCAAAGGCCCAAGGCCGCGCACCCGCCTCAAACGAAAGAGCCCGGCAACCGCCAGGCTCCATCCTTGCGACAAGCAATCGCTTTCCACAATCCCTCACCGCCGACCGCCCTGATCAGGCGAGGGCCAAAGGCCCCAATGCCCGCGCACCACCTCAAACGAAAAGGAGCCCAGCAACAGCCAAGCTCCATCCCTGCGACGAGCAATCGCTTTCGCAATCCCGCCACCGCCGACCGCCCCGATCAGGCGAGGGGCCAAAGGCCCCAATGCCCGCGCACCCACCTCAAACGTAAAGGAGCCCGGCAACCGCCAAGCTCCTTCCTTGCGACAAGCAATCGCTTTCGCAATCCCCTACCGCCGAGTGCCGCGCCCACAGGCGAGGGGCCAAAGGCCCCAATGCCCGCGCACCCACCTGAGCGAGCGAGCGGGATGCAGACGACTCGACAGGCCCCCGAAGGCGTATCCAGATACGTCGAGGGGGCCAGGAGGGGAGTATGCGCCCGCGCAGCCGCTCAGGCAGCGCCAGCGGCGATTCCGAGGAAGTCTCCCGCCTTCAGGGCGGCTCCGCCGATCAATCCGCCATCGATGTCCTTCTGGGCGAGAAGGCCCTTGGCGTTGTCGGGCTTCATGGACCCGCCATACTGGATGGGGATGATTTCGGCGACTTCCGAGCCGTAGAGCTCCACCAGGACCTTGCGGATGAAGGCCTGGGCGTCCTGGGCCTGTTCGACGGTGGCGACCTTGCCAGTTCCGATGGCCCAAACCGGCTCGTAGGCGATGACGGTCTTGGCGGCGTCTTCGGCGGAGATCCCCGCGTAGGCGCCTTTCAACTGGCGCTCGTTGACGGCATCGGTCTGCCCGGCTTCACGCTCCGACAGGAGTTCGCCGATGCAGACGATGGGAAGCAGTCCGTGCTTGAGGGCTTGCTTGGTCTTCTTGTTCACCGTCTCATCGGTTTCCCCGAAGAATTGCCGCTGCTCGGAGTGACCGATGATCACGTACTTGACGCCGGCGGAAACGAGCATGGAGGCCGAGATCTTGCCGGTGAAAGCGCCGGATTCCTCCCAGTGGAGATCCTGGGCACCCAAGGCGACCCGGGTGCCTGCGACGACCTTCGCGACCTCGGTCAGGCACACGAACGTGGGGCAAACCACGAGATCCACGGAAGCGGGAGCTTCGGCGGCTTGAGCCACGACGGCTTTCGCCAACTCGACGGCCTCGGGGACGGTCTTGTTCATCTTCCAGTTGCCAGCGATCACGATACGACGAGTCATTGGAACTCCCGGGCGGTGGCGCCCTCTCGACTTGGGTGGATTGGATGGTGGAGCGGGAGCTCAAAGATAGGTCTTGGTTCCACGGCTGTCCGACATCTAGACTTTGGAGGCCCCCCGATTCCACGCACCTCGTTCCACGGAGATTTCCCATGAAGGCCCTGAGTCGGATGTTCCTCCTTGCCTCGGCGATGCTCGCGGTCGCCTCCTGCGGAGACTCGAGCACATCTCCCATGCACCACGAGGATCCCGTGCCGGGAGACGACTTCTCCGACATCTCCTCGATGGGACATTTCCTCGCCAACTCCGCCCCTTGGACCGTGCAGGCGGGCGCCATGTCCTGCCGCGGTGCCACGGGTCAATCCTACCTCATCCGCGACAACGTGCGTTTCCGCAACGGATGGGTCGAGGTGGAGGTCGACTCGGTGGACGACGGCGGGATCGCCGCGCGCGTCCAGGACACGCAGAACCTGATCCTCCTGGCCTTGCACGACAATTCCGGACCTTTCGCCTCGCGTCTGCAATCGCGCGTCCAGCTCTGGATCGTCAAGAACGGCAGATACCGTCAGATCGACAGTTCCGCCTTCGATTGGCCGCGCGGCACCAAGGCCACTGCCCGGCTTCATGTGGTGGCCGACACCATCGAAGCCTGGATGAACGGCGTCAGGGTGTGCCGGAAGGTCGACACCACCATCAGGGATTCGGGCGCCATCGCCCTGCGCCACCTGGGGACGGAATCCGACCCGAATTTCACCCGTCCGACCATGATCAGCCACTACCTCTCCCTGCACTGGTCGCCGCAGTAGCCTCACCCGGCCCACCCGTACGGGAAGCCCTCCCGTTGCGGAGGGAGCCATCCGGTGCTGCTCAGCGAGGCAGGAAGGCGCGGCTCCAGGCCTTGGACGGATCGACCTTGCCCTTGGGGATCACCCCCATTTCGACCAGCTGGGCGGCCAAGTCGTCCCATCTGGCGGCGGTCATGATTCCCAATCCCAGGGAATCCGTGTCCGCGTTCCGGCAGAGCTTGAGCAATTCCTGGTGTCCGAATTGGAGAACCGGCAGATCCACCTGCGAATTCACCGCGCGAATGGCGGCATTGGCGGCCTCGGGATGCTGGAGGTAGCGACCCCATCCCTGCTGACTGGCCCGGACGACCTTCTTGACCAGATCGGGGCGTTCCTTCAAGGTCTTCTCGGAGACCACCAGGACGCTGGTGTAGGGATTGTAGCCGAGATCCGAAACCAGGAGGTTGACCGGCTTGGCCCCCTTCTGCTGGGCGACGAACGGTTCGGAGATTCCGTAGGCCTGCTGGGCGAAGGTGGAGTCGGCCACGAAAGGAGCGACCGATCCGCCATAGGGGACGAACCTCACCCCCTCCAGGGGCAATTTCCGCTTCAGGAAATTCGCGAAGGGTGCCTGGGGTTCGATGGCGAGCGTGAGGTTCCGCAGGTCGGACAGTTTCCGGATGCCCGATCCCTGGTGCACCATGATCACCCGAGGGGATGTCTGGATGGGCGCCAGGACGGCGACGACCGGCACCCCTTGCGAACGGGCGATCAGGACTTCATCGGCGTTGGACACGCCGAAGTCCACCCGACCGGTGGCCACCTGCTGCAGGACGGGCGCACCGGGGCCACCGGGAAGGAGCTTGACCTCCACTCCCGCGTCGGCGTAGAGGTTGGCGGCCTGGGCGGCGAAGAACCCCGCGTGCTCGGCCTCGGGAAACCAGTTGAGGGCGATGGTGGTCGCTGCGCGGGAAATGCCGGCGGCTGCCAGGACGGCCAGGACCAGGGAAGGTATTCTCATGGTGTGCTCCGTGGAGTCAATGATGGGAGGGAGGGGTCTGCAGACGAGCCAGCAACAAGCTGGAAGTGGCACCGACCGCGAGGAAGACGAGGAGCCCCAGGAAGGTCGAAGCCCCGACGGAGGCGAAGAGCAATTCCGTCTTCATCTGTGCGGCGGACATCTGGACCAGGTATCCGAGTCCGGGACGGGACGCTCCGTATCCGGCGAAGAATTCCCCGACGATGGCCCCGATCACGGTGAGTCCTGCCGACACCCTCGCGCCCGCCACCAGGAAGGGGACGCTGTGCGGCAGCCGCAGGAGCAGGAGTTCCTGCCACCGCGCGGCCCTGCACAGGCGGAACAGCTCCAGCAGGGAGGGATCGATGCGACTCATGCCTTCCACCCCGTTGGAGAGGATGGGGAATACGCTGAGCAGGAAGGATACCAGGACGATGCTCGCGAAACCCGGGCCGCTCCAAAGGACGATCAGCGGTGCGATGGCCACGATGGGGACGGTCTGGAGGAAGATCGCCCAGGGGTACAGGCTGTCCCGGATCCAGCGAGCCTGGGAGAAGAGGATCGCCCCGAGGGTTCCGGCCACCAAGGAAAGAGCGAAACCTGTCGCGGCACCAGCCAGGGTCGCCAGCGTCGCGGGAACCAGGTCGGAACGTGCATCCCAGGAGGCGACAAGGACGTCCCCCGGTGAGGGGACGAGGTAGGAGGGAACGGAGAACCAGCGGACAGCCAGGTGCCAAGCCACCAGGAAGAGGACCATGGACCCCGCCGGCGGAAGCAAGCGCAGAATGTGACGCTTCATGGTCCCCTCCCTCCGAGCGCACGGGAGATCTCCCTGGCAAGGAGGGCGGCTCGGGGATCGGTCCTCCATTCCGGATCCCGCTCCGTCGGCTCCGGGATCCGGACTTGGGAAAGGGCCCGAGCCGGTCGGGAGGAGAGGCAGAGGACTCGATCGGACAGGTACACCGCCTCGGGAACGTTATGGGTGACGAACAAGGTCGTGAACCCCTCCTGGGCGCGCAAGGAGAGGAGATCCTCCTGAAGACGCGATCGCGTGAGGTCATCCAGGGCCGCGAAGGGCTCATCCATCAGAAGCAGTCCAGGTCGGCCGGAGAGCGCCCGGGCGATGGAGACCCTCATCCGCATTCCGCCGGACAGCTGGGAGGGGTACCGGCGCGCCTGGTCCTTCAATCCAACCAGCTCCAAGAGCTCTTCCACCCTCCGTCGCCGATCGGCTCGTTTCTCCCCGGAGATCTCCCCCGGCAGAGCCACGTTGTCGGCAACGGTCCGCCACGGCAGCAGGACCGGGCTCTGGAAGACGAATCCGACACCACGGGCGGGATCCCGGCGTATGGCTCCGGAAGTCGGTTCCAGCAATCCGGCCACAAGACGGAGCAGAGTCGACTTCCCGCATCCCGAAGGTCCCACCAGGGAAACGAATTCGCCCGGCAACAAATCCAGATCCATTTTCGAGATGGTTCCGGTTCCATCGGGGAACGAATGGCTCAAGCCTTCGATCACGGCGACGAGCTGTTGCGATTGAGTCTCCATCCTGCACCTCAATGTACGCCTTGAACAGCCGCGGAACGAGGTTGGTCGGTGCGAGGGCGACTTCTAGGACTCCAGTCGGCGGTCGTGGACCAATTCGTCGAGCCTCGATGCGAGGTCGGAGAGCAGGAAAGGCTTGACGTGGAAATCGTCGGCACCCGCCTGCAGGCAACGCAGGCGCTCTTCCGGGAGCGCAGCACCGGTCAAGACGATCACGGCCAACCTCCGGCCCTTGGGCAATTGGCGCAGTCGTCGAACCAGTTCGACGCCGTCGACCCCGGGAAGTCCAAGATCGGTGACCACCGCATCGGGCATCCCGGTCGAGATGATTTGCAGGGCTTCTTCGGCTGATCCCGCTCCGAAAGCCTCCCATCCAAGCGCTTCGAAGTATTCCACGCACAATTCGCGCAGGTCCTTCTGGTCGTCGACCACGAGCAAGCTTCGACCGGTGGCATCGGAGGGAGCCGGAGGCCCCACCGACTCCTCGTCCAGGGGGATGGACTCCGACCGCGGCAGGGTCAATTCGAAGACCGCCCCCCCTCCCTCCCGGTTGCGGTAGACGAGATCCCCCCGCATCGCCTGGGCGAGCTGACGCGACAAGGCGAGCCCCAGTCCGGTACTCGCACGCGGATCCTTCTCCGGGCCGAACCGTTCGAAGGGCATGAAGAGGCGCGAAACCATTTCCTCCGCGATTCCGTCTCCCCTGTCGCTGACCAGGATCCGAACCGTTTCGGCATCGGCATCGATCCCGATCTCCACCTCCCCCTTGCCGTGGCGGATGGCGTTGGCGACCAGGTTCGTCAATATCTGTCTCAACCGGAGGGGATCCGCGAGGACGGCTCCATCCGCTCCCCGCGCCCCGTCGCGAATCAGTTTCACCTTTCCGTCGGCGATCTGTGGTCCGACCAGTTCCAGGGCCTGGTCGAGGATTCGATCCGTTCGGCAGGGAATGGGGTTGATGGGAAGTTTTCCGGCTCGCCCCCGGGTGAAGTCGAGGATGTCCTGGATCAGGGAGAGCAGATGACGCCCGTTCCGTTCCACCATCGACAGCCTGCGTGCCATGGGAGCGAGTACCGGACCATCGACCCCTTCCTTGACCGCCTCCACGCCGGCCAGAACCGCCGAGAGCGGTGTGCGCAGTTCGTGGCTCATCTGCGCCAGGAAACTTTCCCGGGTGGATAACGCCTCGCGAAGCTTCCCGTTGGCGGCTTCGAGGTCTTCGGTCCGCTCGGCCACCCGCACCTCCAACTCCTCGCGAGCCGCCTCCAGGATGGCACGGCGTCGATGTTCCTCCACATGCCAACGGGAAGCGGCATCCGCGAGAGGAATCGCCACTCCAAGCAGGGCGCGGATGGTTTCGACATCGTGCGCCGACCAGGAGTCCGGGCTCCAACGAGGACCCAGGGTCAGGATTTCCCTTCCTCCGGAAGGACAGGGCAACGACATCAGAACGCAGGACTCGACGTCGGGGGGCACGTCCCCCACCTCGGCTCCGGGAAGTTCGAATCCAGCCATCAGACCCCCGTGGGAATCGATGCTTTCCAGGATCCTCCTCTGTGCGGACCAGATCCACTCGTCCTCCCCCTGGTAGGGGATGCGACGATTCCAGTCCACCTCGAACAGGGAGTGGACACGGGTGCCGAAAGTCAGGGACAGCGTCTCCCCCAGTGCCTGCCCGAGCGTGCGACCTGCCGCGAGTTTGTCCACCAGGCTCGGCAGTTCCCGTCGGAGATTCTCCAGCTCGATCCCCGGCGTCCGACCTGCATGCAGGTACTTCCGGCGGAACTTGTTCCAGACGAAGAAAACCCCCAGCAACACCACGATCTGGGGAAGATCCACCCGATGCGGAGCATCCCAAAGGAAGGTCACCGCGTACAGGCTCGCGATTTCGGCGGCCACCAGGAGGGCCGCCCCTCCCACCCGCAGCAAACCGCCATCGAAGAGATCCGAAATGGTGAACAGGCGCCACCTCCGGATCGCCAGCCCGATGGTCACGGGGAACGCGACAGACCCCAAGGCGGTGATCTCCTGGGGTATGGAGGGCCACCCCAGGACCAGGGGGACCTCCGTGAGCAACAGGTAGGGGAGCACTCCCAGGGCGAATCCCAGGAAGACCCACTGGATCTGGTGTCGATGGACCGCTTGTTTCGAACGAGTGAAGACCGCCGCGAGGACCAACAGGAAGGCCACATTCAACAATGCGGAGGCACCATAGGAAAGATGGATGGGACCCGGTGCCCATCGAAGGAATTGCCCGAACACGAGGAAACAACCGACGGCGACGAACGCCGCGCGCACCCTCTGCGGCCGCTTCCTGATCCAGGCGATCGATTCGGGGAACACCATGGAGAACCACAGGGCCGCGAGCGAACTCACCGACGATGCCATGTGGTTCACTCGTTGCATCCAAATCTGGGAAGCCATAGGCCCGGACAGTTCCCGCTCCACGATCACGGCCATGGTGAACAGGAGGATCGATACCGACGTCGCGGCAAGGACGAGCACAGCGGATTGCTCGGTCTGCACCTTCCGCGCCACCAGGAACGCCACCAGCAACCAGGCCAGCGCCAACAGGCTCGGCAAGCCCAATCGACGGACAACAACCCTCCAAGGCATCCAGCCGGACACGATTTCCACCACCACTCGCCCACCTGGACGCGACAGTCCCAAGGAAGTCGAGACGTTCCGATGGAGCGCTTCCCGCAATCGAGCTTGTCCTTCCCAGTATCGGTCCACGCTCGCCCAGGAAGTGCTCTGGTCATGATCGGCGAGGAACGATTGCCAGAGGATCGCCTTTCCCCCGACCTCCGTCAGGGTGTCTCCGACCACCACCCCCGCTTCCTCGGCAGGGCTCCCCGGATCGATCGCGACCACCAAGGCCGTGGTATCGACGAGATCCACATGGATTCCGACCCAAGGCGAGGCCCTCAGGTGTCCCAAAGCCCACCCGAGAACCCCCAAGGAAGCCAGCACCGAAAGGATCATCCCCCATCGGAACACTTCCCTCTGCAGAAAAGAAGACATGGACCCTGATCGTACCACTTCTCCTCACCCGCCCTGCCACACCTCCCCGATCCCAATCCCCGACCCCACGCGTCGCCGCCAACACCGCGCGACCTCACTCCCTCCGCCAACCGCCTTCAAGGTCGCGAGCCTGTGTCCTGCGCGCGGCCAGCGAAGCGTCGCCGCCAACACCGCGCGACCTCACTCCCCCACCAACCGCCTTCAAGGTCGCGAGCCTGTGTCCTGCGCGCGGCCAGCGAAGCGTCGCCGCCAACACCGCGCGACCTCACTCCCTCCGCCAACCGCCCCTCCGGTCGCGAGCCTGCGCCCTCCCCCACGGCCAGCGAAGCGTCGCCGCCAATTCCGCGCGACCTCGCTCCCTCCGCCAACCGCCTTCACGGTCGCGAGCCTGTGTCCTGCGCGCGGCCAGCGAAGCGTCGCCGCCAACACCGCGCGACCTCACTCTCTCCGCCAACCGCCTTCACGGTCGCGAGCCTGTGTCCTGCGCGCGGCCAGCGAAGCGTCGCCGCCAACACCGCGCGACCTCACTCCCCACCAACCGCCTTCAAGGTCGCGAGCCTGGGCCCTCCCCCGCGGCCAGCGAAGCGTCGCCGCCAACACCGCGCGACCTCACTCCCCCACCAACCGCCTTCAAGGTCGCGAGCCTGGGCCCTCCCCCGCGGCCAGCGAAGCGTCGCCGCCAACACCGCGCGACCTCACCCCCACCAACCGCCTTCAAGGTCGCGAGCCTGGGCCCTCCCCGCGGCCAGCGAAGCGTCGCCGCCAACACCGCGCGACCTCACTCCCCACCAACCGCCTTCAAGGTCGCGGAGCCTGCGCCCTCCCCACGGCCAGCGAAGCGTCGCCGCCAATTCTGCGCGACCTCCCGCCCTCCGCCAACCGCCTTCACGGTCGCGAGCCTGTGTCCTGCGCGCGGCCAGCGAAGCGTCGCCGCCAACACCGCGCGACCTCACTCCCCCACCAACCGCCTTCAAGGTCGCGAGCCTGCGCCCTCCCCCACGGCCAGCGAAGCGTCGCCGCCAACACCGCGCGACCTCCTCCCCCACCAACCGCCTTCAAGGTCGCGAGCCTGGGCCCTCCCCACGGCCAGCGAAGCGTCGCCGCCAACACCGCGCGACCTCACTCCCCCACCAACCGCCTTCAAGGTCGCGAGCCTGTGTCCTGCGCGCGCGGCCAGCGAAGCGTCGCCGCCAACACCGCGCGACCTCACCTCCCCACCAACCGCCTTCAAGGTCGCGAGCCTGTGTCCTGCGCGCGGCCAGCGAAGCGTCGCCGCCAATTCCGCGCGACCTCACTCCCCCACCAACCGCCTTCACGGTCGCGAGCCTGCGCCCTCCCCCACGGCCAGCGAAGCGTCGCCGCCAACACCGCGCGACCTCACTCCCCCACCAACCGCCTTCACGGTCGCGAGCCTGCGCCCTCCCCCGCGGCCAGCGAAGCGTCGCCGCCAACACCGCGCGACCTCACTCCCCCACCAACCGCCTTCACGGTCGCGAGCCTGCGCCCTCCCCCACGGCCAGCGAAGCGTCGCCGCCAACACCGCGCGACCTCCCTCTCTCCGCCAACCGCCCCTCCGGTCGCGAGCCCACGACCAGACTCCCCCTCCGCAGGTTTCGAGATACCTCAACCAGCGGAGTCGCCGCCAAATCCGCGCGACCTCGCCGCCCCCACAAACCGCCCCCTCGGTCGCGAGCCTGTGTCCTGCGCGCGGCCAGCGAAGCGTCGCCGCCCATTCCGCCAAGAAACAGAAGACTCCGCGCTCGAAGAGCCGCGGAGTCCACCGAACCTCGGGACGTTCGCGCGAGCGGGATGCAGACGACCCGCCCCGACCCCCGAAGGCGTGCCAAGGCACGCCGAGCGGGGAAGGAAGGGGAGTATGCGCCCGCGCAGCCGAACGTTATTTGTCGGTGAGGGCGACGACGCCCGGCAACGCCTTGCCTTCCAGGAATTCCAAGCTCGCGCCACCACCGGTGGACACGTGCGTGACCTTCTTGGAGAGACCGGCCTTCTTGATGGCGGAAGCGGAATCACCACCACCGACGATCGTGCAGGCTCCGGCGGCGGTCGCGTCGGCCAGCGCCTCGGCGATCGCGAAGGTGCCCTTGGCCGATTCGGCGATCTCGAAGACGCCCGCGGGGCCGTTCCACAGGACGGTCTTGGCCGACTTGATGATGTCGGCGAAGGTCTTGATGGTGTCGGGTCCGATGTCGACGCCTTCCCAGTCGGAGGGGATCTCGTTGACGGAGACGAACTTGGTCTCGCCCAAGGTACGGGCACCGAAGTCGAGCTTGGTGGTGACCAGAACGTCGGAGGGCAGGACGAGCTTGTCGCCGGCCTGGGCGATGAGTTCGGCGGCGAGGGGGACCTTGTCGAGCTCGCAGAGGGACTTGCCGATTTCCTTGCCCTGGGCCTTGGCGAAGGTGAAGCCCATGCCGCCGCCGATGATGAGCTTGTCGACCTTGGGCAGCATGGCCTTGATCACATCGATCTTGCCGGAGATCTTGGAGCCGCCGATGATGGCCACGAAGGGACGGGCGGGGCTTTCCACGGCGTCGCCGAGGAAGTCGAGTTCCTTCTTCATCAGGTAGCCGGAGGCGCGGGGCAGATCCAGACCGGTGATGGAGGAATGGTCGCGGTGGGCGGTGCCGAAGGCATCGTTCACGTAGAGGTCGGCCAACTTGGTCAGGCTGGCGCGGAAGGCGGCGATATCTTCCTTGGAGGCGGCGATCTTGGAACCGTCTTCGCCCTTCACCTTGCCTTCTTCCTCGATGTGGAAGCGGAGGTTTTCGAGGAGGACGACGTCGCCCGCCTGGAGGGAGGCGCAGGCGGCTTCCACTTCCGGTCCGACGCAGTCGGAGAGGAACTTGACGGACTTGCCGAGGTGTTCCCCGAGCTTGGCGGCCACGGGAGCCAGGGTGAATTCCGGCTTGACCTTGCCATCGGGACGGCCGAGGTGCGAAGCGATCACCAGGGATGCCCCCTTCTCGAGGAGGTACTTCAGCGTGGGCAGGGCGGCGGAGATGCGCTTGTCGTCCTCGACGACGCCATCCTTGACGGGCACGTTGAAATCGACGCGCACGAACACGCGCTTGCCGGCGACATCCAGATCCTCGATGAACAGCTTGGCCATGGGATTCCTCGAACAGGGAAAGAGTGGTGGTTCGATCCGCCGCGGGCGTTCCGGGAACGCTCCGGCATGCAGAGACGGGTAAAGGTAAACACCGGACTCCCGGGTCCGGTTCCTCGAGGTCCACACAAATGCGTTGCCAAGAGGTTTTCCGGCCTGGATTCCGCCGAGGAACCAGGCCCGAAGTGGTCGACGAATGGGCCCCGGATGCTCCCATCCCTCGAAAGCCTCGGCCTCCTGTCCTCCGCCTTCCTGCGGGAGGAGACGTCTCGGGACCCACCGCGGCATTTTCGAGTCCATGCCGCTCCCGGGCCCAGGGGAGCGTCCCTGGTCAGAACACGAAGTTCACCGCCGGATGCACGGTCCATCCGCGCAGGTTCAGGTTCCAGGTGGAGGAGAGGGGAAGCAGGTATCCTCCGCGTACATCCACGAGGAGCTGGCGGGTCTTCAGGAGTTCCAAACCCACGTGGGGGGAAACGAACAAGACGTTCTCGTTCTCCGATTTGGAGGAGAGGAAAAGCCCTCCGAGGGTGAACCCGCTGTAGAGGTTCAGGAAATTGCGTTTGCCTCGACCGAAGTGGCTGGGGTAGAAATCCGTTCCATACCCGTATTGGAAGATGTCCCGGACGGTGGTGGTGTCGCGGACGATCTCGTCGTCCACATTCTTCAACACACCCAGCACCAGATAGCTCTTCCCCTTGGTGAAGAGGTAGCGGACCGAACCGCCCGTGTAGGCCGACCCGGATCGTCCATCCTTGGTGTTCTCGATGGAAAGCCAGACGAATTCGCCGCCGGGCATGTTGGTGAATTCCACCCATCGACGCGAGGTTTCGGTGGGGACTTCGCTGGCTTCCCGCAGGGTCAGGTCGATGGTGTTTCCCCGGACTTCCTGACGCGCCTGGAGGAGATTCTGTTCCAGTCGGAAAATCTGTCCGTCGATTTCCCGGGCCTTCTCCCACAGATCGTGGTAGATGCGGGACTCGGTCGACTTGTTGGTCGAGGCCAACTCGGCCGCGTACACATCCCTCTGCTGCCTGCGGAACTGCAACTCCAGGACGATCTTCTCGATCTCGTCGCGGCGATTCACCGTTTCCTGACGAAATTCGACCACCTCACCGAGGTGCAGCAGACTGTCCTTGAAGACCTCGAGGCGATCCCCGGGGACGCCCATTTCCATGGTGGCGGTCTTCTTCCAGGTTTCGGCGCGATTGTTCTCGGCGTCCAGGAGGATGGCCTCGAATCGCGAGCGGAGCGACTGGACCCGGTTCATGCCCCCCTCGAGCTCCCCCACTTGGATGGTCAAATGCACACGCCGTGCCCAGGACGCGGAATCGGACCCCGCGGGAGTCCCGGACGCGGTGGCGGCAACATGGGCGAGAAGCAAGGAAAGTGCGAGCATGGAGGTCCCGTGGGTTCGTACGGCGTGGAATCTTGGATCCGGGAACGACCCACGACGGCCGTGCCCCTTTTCCAACGATAGGAAGTCCCGTCAAATCGGTCTCAGCACCGTCTCCAACCCTTCCAGGAGCATTTCCGTGGCGATCGCGGTGAGCAGCAACCCCATCAAACGTTCGATCGCCACGACGCCGCGATCCCCGATTCCCCGGTGCACGAGCGGAGCGGCCAGGAGAACCACACAGGTGGTGGCGGTGGCCGCGGCCAAGGCCCCCAGCCACAACGGCCAGCGTACCGGATCGCGGCTCATCACCAGCATCACCGTGGCGATCGCCGAGGGTCCCGCGACGTAGGGGATCGCCACCGGCACCAGGAACGGCTCCCCTTCCGGGAGTTCCTCCCCGGACTGGGACGAAGGGAAGATCATACGCAGAGCGATGACGAAGAGGATGACCCCCCCGGCGATGCTCAGGCTCCGCGAGGACACCTGGAGGGCCGACAGGATCGCGTGCCCGCTGAACAGGAACGCGCAGAGCACCACGAACGCGAACAACATCTCCCGGACGATCACGTGCCACCAACGGTGCCGCGGAACTTTCCGGAGAGCCGAGAGGACCAGCGGCATGTCCCCCAGTCCATCCATCACCAGCACGAAGAGCACGTATACGGACAGGAAGGTCATGCCTCGATTGTATCATCCGGGTGCCCCGTCCCGGAAGGTCCGCACTCTCCTCGCGGAGGGTGCGCAGGTGCGCGTCGGTCCTACCCTGATTCCAGAGCCGATCGCAGGCGTGCGAGCTCCTCCGGGGGGCGAGCCGACAGCCGGAATCGACCGGGCCATCCCACATTGGCCAGGTCCCGGACCCGCACCCCGTGGCCGGCGAGGAACCGCGACCACTCGCCGGCGGATGCGAGGGCATCGAGCCCTTGCCACGGCGGGGGCTGGGCGGCGAGGAAATGGGCCCCGCTCGCGAGGGTCTCCCACCCCGACTCCGCCAGCACTGCGCGCAACTCGTCGGCCAGCCTCCAGACCTCCGCGCGGGAACCCTCCATCCAGCGCAAGGCCGGCTCGGACACTCCCGACTCCAGGAACCGCACGCCTTCCGACCCGAGCACCCAGGAGGGAGACTCCCCGAGCAGCCTCTCGGCGAACTCCAAGTCGGAGGAGAGGAGGTATCCCGCCCGGATCCCCGTCAGACCGTACTTCTTGTTCGGCGCGTGGAGCAGATCCATCCCCGCGACCACCTCGGGCGCTTGGCGACAGAAATCGGCGTAGGCGAGATCGGCGACGATGCGGCATCCCTTCCGGCGCGCGGCCTCGACGCCGTGTTCCAGGAAGACCTTGTCGTGCACCATGCCGTCGGGATTGTTGGGCAGGCACAGGAACGCCACGCCCTCCGACGGCAACGCCTCCAACCAGGCATCTTGATCCGTTTCCTCCCGGAAGGATCTCCCGCACACGTACGCCGCCCGACGGTACTCGATGAAGGAAGGACTCCAGGACAGAACTCCTCCCCGGCAACTCCTGACGATCCGCAGGATCAGTTCGCTCGCCCCGGCACCGACCACCACCTGGTCGGAAGGCACG
The DNA here is from genome assembly GCA_020633825.1 of Fibrobacteria bacterium. Lineage (GTDB taxonomy): Bacteria > Fibrobacterota > Fibrobacteria > UBA5070 > UBA5070 > UBA5070. Next base: position 163,603 of record JACKCV010000003.1, read on the forward strand.
GCGTGGTGGGGACCCAGCGTGTCGCGGAGGCTCGTGTAGGCCGGGTCCGGGTAGCGGACACGATCGGCGGCGAGGACCGCATCGAGAACGGGTGGGCACGGACCCGTCGGATGGGCGCAGGTCGAGAAATCGGCGAACGGATCCGGCCCGGAGTCCGTGGCCCCGTGTTCAAATCCCCGCATGGAGGATGTTCCTTCCGAGCAAGGCCAGAACCACCGCGGCCACCGAGGCGTAGGTGCCGATCCTCAGGGCGGCGGGAAGGTCCGAGGCCACGGCGCTCCGCCCCTGGGCATGGAGGACGTACACTCCCGGCTTGGAGAGTCGCACGCCGAGCACGAGCGCGAGGGTGCCCATCGGATACCCTCCGTTGGGGCTGGGGGTCTTGCGAGCCTCCTCGGCGACGTTCCCCCACATGCGCCAGGCTCCGAGCAGAACCGCAGTGATCCGAGCGGGGATCCAGTTCAGGAAATCATCCGCCCGAGCGGCCCATTTCCCTTTCCATTCCCACTCCCCCCGGTACCCCCAGCAGGCATCGGCGGTGTTGGCGAACCGGTAGACGAGCATTCCCGGGATCCCCAGGACGACCCACCAGAACAACGGGGCGATGAAGGAATCGGACAGGTTCTCCGCCAGGCACTCCAAGGCGGATTCCCGCACCTCCGTCTCCGACAACCGTGAAACATCCCGGGAGACGATCCTGGCAAGACGTTCCCGTCCGAGTTCCAAGGATTGCTCCAGTCCGCGCTCCACGGCCCGGACCTCGGAGAACAGCATCCGGAGGGAAAACAGCGGCCAAAGCACCAGACCTTCGAGCACCACCGCCCAGGGGCCGTGGAGCCCATGGACGATTCCCTGCAACCCGATCCCCACCAGGAGGCAGGTCCCGGCCCCGAGCAACCAAGCTTTCGCCCCCCCTTGAAAGGCCGCCTCCGGCTCGGACGGCAACCGAGCACCCATCCATCGCAAATAGCTCCCCATCCACACGACCGGATGGACGCGCAGGGGCGGTTCGCGCAACAGGAGATCGAGGATCAGGGCAAGAATCAGAGGCACAGGAGTTCCATGGAAACCTCAAAACATACTATATATGGTATATGATTGATCTCTAGCATCTGGATCATGTTGCCATCGAGGCCCCTTGATCCCTGCCCCCCTATTGGGGGACCACCCTTCGTTCGATCGAACCTTCGAGGCGACGTGCAACCAGGGAGCGGCCGTGTCCACCTCCGGATGTCCCACCAGCACCGCCGGCCCCGCTCCGCGCAACCACAATGGCCTTGGGAGCGGGAATCCGGCCCCGAGGCCGCTCGCACCCCTCATTCCCGGAATCGAGACCCGACGATGCACACCGATCCTGCCATCCACCGCAAACGCGCCGAGGTGATCCGCCAGGCGCAGGAGCGCAAACAAGCCAGGGCCACCGAACGGAAAGGTCTCCTGATCGTGAACACCGGTGCCGGAAAGGGGAAGACCACCGCCGCGTTCGGCATGGGGCTTCGGGTGATCGGGCACGGCCGGAAACTCGCAGTGGTCCAGTTCGTGAAAGGTGCCATGGCGACGGCCGAGCGGCAGGTGATGGAGAATCTCCCCGGAGTCGAGTGGCACACCATCGGCGATGGATTCACCTGGGTGACGCAGGATCGCGAAAAGGACATCGCCACCGCTCGACGCGCATGGGAGCAGGCGCTTCGCCTCCTGCAGGACCCGTCGTTCGCCATGGTGATCCTCGACGAGTTCAACATCGTCCTCGCCCACGGCTACATGCCCCTGGAAGAGGCCCTGGAAGGATTGGCCACCCGATCCCCCGGTCAGCATGCGGTGATCACAGGCCGCGGTGCTCCGGAGGGACTGGTCGCGGTCGCGGACATGGTCAACCGCATCGACTCGATCAAGCACCCCTTCGCGGCCGGGATCACCGCCCAGGAGGGCATCGAATTCTGATCGCCCCGGACGGAATCCCCCTCCGGGGGAGGACCCCGGGGAGGATCGCTTGGGACCTCAGATCCTTCCGGGCACCAATGCCAGTTTCTGTCCAGCCTCCCGGAGCGTCTCCAGGCGCCGGGAGAAGTGGAAGCGGACGCTCGGGCGGGCCTCCCCCTTGAAGAAGCTCGAACCGGGGACGGCGGCGACCCCGATCTCCCGGGCCAGCCACAGGGCGAAGGCACGATCGTCGGAGACGCCCATGTGGGTCAGGTCGCACAGGACGAAATAGGCTCCTTCCGGAGGACGCGGACGGAATCCGGCCGCTTCGAGGGCCTGCACCAGGATCGACCGTCTTTCGAGGTACTCCTCGCGAAGCGCCGTGTAGTAGCTCGCGGGAAGCGCCAAGGCGGTCTCCGCCGCCACTTGCAGCGGGTGCGCGGCCCCCACGGTGAGGAAATCGTGCACCTTGCGCACCGCGGAGGTCCAATGCGGGGAGGCGTGCACGTACCCGAGCCGCCATCCGGTGATGGAATAGGTCTTGGAGAGGCTGGAGCACACGATGGTGCGGTCGGCCATGCCGGGGAGTGCGTGCAGGTGCACGTGGGGCTTCTCGAAGACGATGTGTTCGTACACCTCGTCGGTGACGACCACCACGTCGAATTCGATGGCCAACTGCGCGAGCTCGAGGAGTTCCTCCCGGCTGAACACCCGGCCGCAGGGGTTCGACGGATTGCAAAGCACGAAGGCCTTGATGCCCGAGGCGAACAGGGAGCGAAGCTCCGCGGGATCCCATCGGTATTCGGGGCCGTGCAGACGGAGGTGGACCGGCTGGGCGTCGGCGAGGATTCCATCGGCGGCATAGTTCTCGTAGAAGGGAGAAACCAGTCCGAACCGGTCGCCGGGATCGAGGACGGCCATGAGGGTGGCCGCCATGGCCTCGGTGCTTCCGCAGGTGATCGTCAGTTCCCGATCCGGATCCACCACGGTTCCGGAAAACCGCTCGATCTTGGCCGCCAGGGCCTGCCGCATGCCCGAAGCCCCCCATGTGTTGGCGTACTGGTGGGCACCCGCCCCGATGGCGCGACGCAGGGCATCGAGGACGACCTCGGGAGGATCGAAATCGGGAAACCCCTGGGCGAGATTCAGCGCTCCGTGCTCGGAGGCCACGCGACTCATGTCGCGGATGACGGATTCGGAGAACAATGCGGTGCGTCGGGCCGTGGGCAACATGGCGAGCGAAGGTAGTCACCGCGTCCAGGGCGAGGGAGGATTCCCTCCGACGAAGACTGCGTGGATTGGAAACGGATAACCGGACCCTGGATTCCATTTCCGGGGGTTGCGACGCCTTGCTTTAATGTCAAGACGACCTTGGACGATTGATCGGCCCCCTCGGACCCCGTTCGATAGCTTCATGAACAAGTACGCCAAGCGCTGGCTTCCCACCATGGACTGGCACTCTCCCGGAGCCCATCATGAAACAAGCAGTCGAGAAACAAAAAGTCGCCGGAAGGATTTTCGCGACCGTCGCGGCCCTCTCCACTCTGCTGAGCGGAACGGCATTCGGATGGTCCGTATCCGGAACCGTGAAGAGCAAATCCGGATCCGCACTCTCCGGAGTCGAGGTCACGGTCAAGGATTCCTCCGCCTACAAGACCACCACCGACAACAACGGCAACTTCAAGCTGCAGTCCCCGACGTCGATCGACCACGGCTCCCTCCAAGGGCGAACCACGGGTGCCTGGATCGACGGCCAGGACCTCGTGGTCCAAGGCATGCCCGACGGACCTCTCGGCCTGTCCCTGGTCAATGCCTCCGGACGTTCCATCTGGAACGCGGATGTGGCTTCCCTCGATGGATCCGCACGTTCGGCCCTTCCGTCCCACCTCGTCCGGGGAGCCATCTTCCTGCGCATCAAGCATGCCCGTGGAACCAGCTTCGAAGCCGTCCGGATGGGCTCCGAAGGGTTGACCATCGGGACCAGCCCCAGCGCGGCCCGCGCCTTGGCCGGGTACCCCGTTCTCCAGTTCAAACTCTCCGGGTACAACGACACCACCTATAACATGAACTCGGATGCGGTATCGGGCATCACCGTGACCATGGCTCCTCCCGCCACCTGCGAGCTGGGGACAACCTTCAAATGGAAGGATTTCGGCAAACCCATCGCGGAGCCCAAGAACGGATGGCTCGCGATCAAGGACTTCACCATGGTCCGCTACAACGACCAGTACCTCGTCTACATGACCTACACGCCTCCCGAAGGTGGATTCAAAGCCGCATACATGGCGCCTTTCGCGGATTTCTCCCAGGCCAACTCCGCCGCCCAGAAGGTCATGCCGAACAATCTGCCGGGCGTTGCTCCCGAGCTCATCTACTTCACGCCCAAGAAGCAGTGGGTCTTCACCACCCAGTGGTGCGGAGGGGGGTTCTGCTACACCACGGGGAGCGACGCGACGAATCCGTCCACCTTCAACCGGACGACCCAGTCCCTGCTGTCGGAGAACATCACCAACGTGGGCAACCCCCTGGAAGGCAACAAAGGATCCGACACCGGCCCCATCGATCAGGTCGTGATCTGCGACGACAACAACTGCTACTTGTTCTACAACGACGACAACGGACGGGTCTACCGCGCATCCATGCCGAAGTCCAACTTCCCCGGCAAGTTCAGCGGATCGAAGATGATCATCCAGGACACCAAGACCCGTTTGTTCGAGGCCATCGAGGTCTACAAACTCAAGGGTCAGAAGAAGTACCTGATGATCGTGGAGTGTGCCTGGACGCGTTACTTCCGCGCCTTCACGGCCACGGATCTGGGCGGAACCTGGACCCCGCTGGGGAACACCCGCGAGGAGGCCACCCCGTTCGCCGGAGCGCGCAACGTGACCGGTGGTTGGTCCACCGACATCAGCCACGGGGAAATCGTCCGCACCGGCTACGACGAATACCGCGAGATCGACCCCTGCAACCTGCAGATGATCTACCAAGGCAAGAACGGCGGTGGGGACTACAACAAGCTCCCCTACCGCATGGGTCTCCTCACTCGCATTCCGTAGAAGACTTCAATGCACCTCCCGAGGCGTAGCCCTCGGGAACCTCCTCGAAACAAAGGTTCCGTCGCGGATTCGCGGCGGAACCTTCTTGTTTTGCAACCCTCGGGATCGACCGCCATCCCGTGCCGTTCCCCTCTTCGGATTCCTCTCGCCGGAAGACGTTCCCCGGACTCCCGACCCGAAGACCGGTCGCACCTCCCGGAATGGCGGGCATGCCCTCCCTGGACTTCGTTGCCTGTTCCACCAACTCGGAGACCGGAGGGTCTGGAGCTTCCGGCAGGTCTCGTGGACCGTCGGCACGCAAGCCTCCCCCGTCGGAGGAGTTCCCCGTGTTCCCCATTGGCGTGGTCGTAGGATCCTTCTCGACAGCCACCCAGGATTCTCGATCCGAAACAAAAAGGGCCCCCGCCAAAAGCGGGAGCCCTCGAAGGGGACGTTTCGTGAGAAACGAACTTACTTGGCCACGACCTGGACCATCTCCACGACCTTGTTGGAGTAGCCCCACTCGTTGTCGTACCAGGACACCAGCTTCACGAAGGTGTCGTCGATGGCGATACCGGCCTTGGCGTCGAAGACGGAGGTCTTGACCTGACCACGGAAGTCGGTGGAGACCACGGCGTCTTCGGTGTAGCCCAGAACGCCGGCGAGGTAGGTCTCGGAGGCGACCTTCATCTCGGCGCAGATCTCGGCGTAGGTGGCCGGCTTCTCGAGTTCGACGGTGAGGTCGACCACGGAGACGTCGGAGGTGGGGACGCGGAAGGCCATGCCGGTCAGCTTGCCCTTGACGGCAGGGATGACCACGCCGACAGCCTTGGCGGCACCGGTGCTGGAGGGGATGATGTTCTCGAGGATGCCGCGGCCGCCGCGCCAATCCTTGGCGGAAGGACCGTCGACGGTCTTCTGGGTGGCGGTGGCAGCGTGGACGGTGGTCATCAGGCCGCGCTTGATGCCCCACTTGTCGTTCAGCACCTTGGTGATGGGAGCCAAGCAGTTGGTGGTGCAGGACGCGTTGGAGATGATGTCCTGGCCGGCGTAGGTCTTGTCGTTCACGCCGAAGACGAACATCGGGGTGTCGTCCTTGGAAGGAGCCGACATGATGACCTTCTTGGCACCGGCGGTGAGGTGCTTGGAGGCGGTTTCCTTGTCCAGGAAGAACCCGGTGGACTCGACGACGACTTCGGCGCCGACTTCGTTCCACTTCAGGTTGGCGGGGTCGCGCTCGGCGGTCAGACGGATCTTCTTGCCGTTGACGACCAGGGTGTTGCCTTCCACTTCGACAGTCCCGTCGAACTGTCCGTGGACGGAGTCGTACTTGAGCATGTAGGCCAGGTAGGCCGGCTCGAGCAGGTCGTTGATGCCCACGACTTCGACGCCGGGGAAGTTCTTGACGACCGCGCGGAAGACCATGCGGCCAATGCGCCCGAATCCATTAATGCCGATCTTAACAGCCATTCGTGAACCTCTCTGGGAGTTATAACCTGGCGAACCCGATGCCCGCCCTTGGTAGTGAACCCAAAAGTACATGATAATCCGGACTTTTCAATCCAGATCACCCGTAGCGACCTTCCCGAAACACGCGGAGCCCTCCCCATCGTCGGGGAAACCGGACCGCCAATCGACCGACAGGCACTCCAGGAACCTGGATCGCACCACGCCGGTCGCGACCTCCATGGCGGAGCGCCCCTTGCCATTGCTACGTTGCCGGGCACCATGGCTTCAAGTTTCCTCGCGCTCCTGGACGACATCGCCACCCTCCTCGACGACATCGCCGTCCTGTCCAAAGTGGCGGCCACGAAGACGGCCGGAGTTCTGGGCGACGATCTCGCCTTGAACGCCAACCAGATGACCGGACTCCACCCTTCGCGGGAAATCCCCGTGGTCTGGGAGGTCACCAAGGGTTCCTTGGTCAACAAGGTGATCCTGGTTCCCGCCATTTTGACCTTGAGCACCATCGCACCCTGGCTTGTATCCCCACTGCTCATGGTGGGTGGAGCGTACCTTTGTCTCGAAGGTGCCGAAAAACTGGCCCACAAATTCCTGCACACTCCCGACGAAGTGGTCGCCCACGAGAAGGCGCTTCTGCAAGCTGCCGTGGATGGAACGGTCGATCTAGTCGCAATTGAGAAGGACAAGATTCGTGGGGCGATCCGTACGGATTTCATCCTGTCCGCGGAAATCGTCATCATCGCCCTCGCGACCGTCGCGAAGGAGCCATTCCTGAATCGCCTCATGGTCCTTTCGCTCGTGGCCTTCGTGATGACCCTGGGAGTCTACGGAATCGTCGCCGCCATCGTGAAGATCGACGACCTGGGGTTGTGGCTCCAGGAGACTCACAAGGGAGTTGTCCGGACCATCGGGGGTGGTCTGGTACACGGCGCCCCTCGGCTTCTCAAACTCCTGTCCGTCGTCGGGACGGGTGCAATGTTCCTCGTCGGAGGAGCCATCATTCTGGAAAGGATTCCCATCCTCCACGAAGGACTTCTTCACATCCTGCATGGAGTGCTCGACATCCCCATCCTCGGAACCGCGGCCAAGCTCCTGGCGGAGTCCCTTTGGGGCATCCTGGTCGGGATGGTGGTCCTGCTTCCCCTCCACCTGATCGGGAAATGGCGTCGCAAGGCTCCTTGAACCAGGCGAGCGCAGACGGGGAAGTCGCTCCCGACGGAACTCGCCCTCCGGAGGCGGCCTGCAGGGGCATTGGGTGCGGGCGATCGTTTCCAGATCGGAGGGGACACCGCGCTGGTTTCGGAAAGGAGGATCCGTTTCGAGACTTGACCTCGCGACGGCCTTCCCGGTTCGCCTCGCGACGACCGGGAAGGATCCCCTCTACAGTTTCGCGATCTCCCGGGTCCGGACCTGGGCCAGCTCCAACCCCGTGGCCCCCGCCCACAGGACGAACGGAGAAACCGAATTTCCCGACGGGTTCACCCGCGCCTCCAGGACCATGATCCCGTCTTCGACGGCGAACGAGACGGTCTCCTCCTGGGTGCGCATGATCCGCCCTCGACCGTCGTCGACGTCCCCGAATTCGCCCGCGTGGAAACGCCGAGCGACCTCGTAGGCATCCACCCCTTCGGCGTCGACCAAGGCGTACCGGATGGTCGAGGGGATCGGGATCTCGTAGGACGGAGAAGCCTGGAACGAGACGATGGACAATCCTGCGGGCAACGCAGCGGTGATCCTGGTTTCCAGGCCCTCCGGTGCGGGAGCCGATTCCAATTCCACCACGAGGGTTTCACTCTGGCTGGACATCCCCACCGGCAAAGCTCCGGCATTGCGGATTCGAGGCTTGGGATTGAAGCCGCGGGACAGGAAGAGCTTCACACCGGCGCGGCGCAGCGCCTTCTCGATGAGGGTCATGGTGCCGTGATGCCCGAGGAATCGCGCCAACCCTGTCTTGGCGAACACCAGGGTCCAAGGCTCCCCGCGCTCGGCCCGCTCCTGGTCGGTCCATCCTTCGGGATGCCGCTTGTCGCGTTTCTTGGAGGGGGGTGGTGTCTCGGGGAATTCCGCGGCATCCTTCATCTCCGCGGGCGACCCTCCCGGCTCGGAGACCGCCTCGGCGGCCCCAGCGGGAGCCGCAGAAGCCCCGGCCTCGTCGGCGACGCCGGAGATTCCGGCCCGTGCCATGGCCAGCGGATCCAGTCGATTGCGTCCTTCCGCCTCGGGAGGCAAACCCGCCGCAGGCCCGGCTTTGGCCTTGCCCGCATAGGTTCCCGGCGGGGGAAGCGTGACCTGTCCCTCCTCGGGTGGAGCCAGTTGGATGTCCTGGTAATTGCCGGGAACGCCGCAATGGTTGCAAGCCCCCCAGCGGCAATCCGGGACTTCCGGGCTCTGGGGCTGGTACATCTTCCGGTATTCCTCCTTGAGGAATCCTTTGGTGACCCCCGCATGGATGAAGTCCCAGGGGAACACCTCGTCGAGTCCGCGTTCGCGGAACACGCGGTGGTCGCTGTCGTACCCGTGCTCGGCGAAGATTTCGCGCCATGCAGCCAAACCCGCGAAGCTGTGCTCGTTGGACTCGAACAGATACCCTCTGCGACAAGCCTCCAGGATCATGGGGGCCAGCTGACGATCTCCTCGGGCCATCACAGCTTCCAGGTAGGAGATCTCCCAGGTGCTCCAGGTGATGCGCACGTGCTTGTTGCGACGGAACCGTTCGCGGACGAATTGGATCCGTTCGCGCGCCTCGTCCTCCCCCACGAAGGGAACCCACTGCATGGGCGTGAACGGCTTGGGCACCAGGATTCCCACGTTGGGATGGATCTCGGCCCGACGGGTGTGCTTGGCCCCGACCCGACCGAGCCGCTCGATCAAACCCGAAAAGGCCTCCATGTCGTCCATGGTTTCCGTCGGAAGACCGATCATGGTGTAGAGCTTGATGGTGTGCCATCCGTTGGAGAACACGCCTTCCGCCGCACCGATCATGTCGTCGTCGGTGATGGTCTTGTTGATCACCTTGCGCAGACGCTCCGACCCGGTTTCCGGTGCGAAGGTCGCGCTCCTTCCCCCGCGGGCCCTGGCCACCTTGCGTGCCAGGGTCTGTCCGAACATGTTGGCCCGGAGACTGGGAAGGGAGAGGTTGACGTTGCGGAACGCGGGATCGTCCACCAGACGATCGGTCAGAGGGGCGATCTGGCTGTAGTCCGCGGTCGAGAGGGAGAGCAGACCGAGCTCGTCGGAGCCCGTGGCCGCGAGCCCTTCCTTGGCGATCTCGAGGATGGCGTCCGGAGCGAGTTCCCGGATCGGGCGATACCAGTACCCGGCCTGGCAGAAGCGGCACCCCTGGGTGCACCCCCGGAGGAGTTCCACGGCGAACCGTTCATGCACGATCTCCCCGTTGGGAGCGGGAACGCGGATGGCTGCGTCCTTGGGATCCAGGATCTCCACCCAGGTCCGTTTCACCCCCTTGGCGCGATCGTAGGGTCCGTTCCCTGTGATTCCCACCGGAACCAGGTCCCCCTGCGGGCCCATTTCGAATTCGATGGCCGAGGGCACATACATGCCCGGCAAACCGGCCAGCTGCCGCAGCATTCCGGCGCGATCCAATTCCCCGGCGGCTCTTCGAGTCGCCAGCTCCATGATCGACCGCGTGAGGATTTCGCCATCTCCGATCACGAACGCGTCGAAGAACGGCGCGACCGGTTCCGGGTTGGACATGCACGGCCCGCCCCCCACCACGATCGGATGCTCCTCGCCGCGGTCGGCGGCCCAGACGGGAATGTGGGACAGATCGAGAACGTAGGGAACGTTGGTGTAGTTCAATTCGGTCTGCAAGGTGATCCCGACGACCTCGAAGTCGCACAAGGGACGGAAGGTCTCCAGGGAATAGAGGGGGATCTGCGCATCCTGCAGCGCTCGCCCCATATCGGGCCAAGGAGCGTAGGCGCGCTCGGCGGCCCAGCGGGGATCGAGGTTGACGATGTGGTAGAGGGTCCGCAACGCGTTGTTGCTCATTCCCAATTCGTACAAGTCCGGAAAGACCAGGGCCATGCGGGCCTGGACGGATTCCTTCACGGTCTGGCCGGCTTCTCCGCCGATGTATCTCCAGGGCTTCTCGACCGCCGAAAGGATGCGACCGACCGCTTCGCGGACGGTTCGGGGCTCGGTTGGGATGGTCATCGGATCTCCTCCAGCCCAAGGGCCGTTTCCGGGTACTTGGAACGCATTTCCGCCCCCAGCGCAGTGCGCACGGCAATGAGACCCGCCAGGATCCCGTCCTCGTAGTGGAAGATCGGCTTGTCCTTCAGGACGGTGAAATCCTCGGCATTCCGCAAATCTTCGTCGGTGGCGTGCGGCACCCATTTGCGTCCCAACTCCAGGACTTTCGCTTGCTGCCGACCGATCATGCCATCGATCAACTCGAGGGCGGCTTCGAGATCTTGTTTCATGGACGGGGAAAAGTACCTCCAACCGAGGGTCAACCTCCCCTTTGTTTCGAGGAACCCGCCGGATGTGGGGATGGTCACATCCCTTCCGCGGGGAGAAAAGGCATCTTTATCGATCTCACCTCCTCTTCACCCGACGGACCGAACCGATTCGCGAACAAACTGAAATGCCCCATCACCAAGCATCCCCCTCGGATCCTTGGAGCCCGGACGGTCAGGACGCTCCATCCTCCGAGACCATGCAAGCCGTCGCGTCCATCGCCGAACGGGTGCGGGAGTCCATCGGACACAGGCCAAGGCAACTTCCCTGGCTCACCGATCTCGTCGTGGCGGTTCGCCAATTCGGGGACGCCGCCTCGCTCATGCTCGGGCAATGGATCGGGTACCTGCTTCTGGGGATGAATTCCCCTCAAACCCTCGCCGACCCGTCGGCCATGTGGATCTCCTCCTTCTGCGCCACGGGAACCATGCTCCTGCTGATGAGCTACGTCGGCTTGAACAAGGATGATCATTCCATCCTGAACATCCGGGAAACCCAGAAGATCCTGCGCTCCTGGCTGCTGGCCACGGGAGCGGTCCTCCTGCTTCTCTACCTCGCGCGGATCGGGATCGCCCGCATGTCCTGGATCCTGGCCTGGTCGATCGCCCTTTTGACCCTCCTGGTCCATCGAGACCTCTTCTGGCACCTGTCCCGGTGGCTGCATCGAAAGCGGATCGTCGGATCCACCGCCTTGATCTACGGCACCGGAAATTCCGCGCGCATGCTGCTCAAGAAGCTTCGTTTGATGCCCGACATGGGGGTCCACGTGGCCGGGTTCCTCGACGACGATCCCTCCAGGCTCGGGACGAAGGTCGAGGGCATCACCATCCTCGGGGATTCGACGGAACTGCGCCCACTGCTTCGTCTCACGGGGGCGAACAAGTTGTACATCGCGCTTTCCCAAGTTCCGCGCCGAACCGTCACGGAAATCCTCTCGGTCTGCCGGGCGCGTGGCGTGGACTTCCAGATCGTCCCCAACCTTCAGGACATGGCCCTGCCGCGGATCCGCATCGAGGAGATCGATGGCGTTCCGCTGCTCGGAGTTTCCCAGGCTCAACTGAGACCCTGGCGCGCGGTCATGAAACGCGGGCTCGACATCGTCCTGGGTTCCCTGATCCTCCTGGTCGTGTCGCCCGCCTTGCTTCTGGGAATGGCCTTCGCGGAATCCAACTCCAAGGGATCGGTCTTCATGACCTTCCGGCGAGTCGGAAAGGGGGGACGATTGATCCACATGTTGAGGTTGCGGGTCGGCCCCCGCTCGGACGCACCGCCCAGCACCGCCGGAACCATCCTCCATCGATTCGCCATCGACGCCCTCCCCATGCTCATCAACGTGATCCAGGGCGACATGTCCCTGGTGGGGCCTCGTGCCGCTCGTGTCAAGGATGTGGCCGGATGGGATGAATTCCATCGGCTCCGCCTCAACGTGCGCCCCGGCATCACCGGACTTTGGAGGATCCTGCCCGACGCTCCTGCCGAAGGCGACGACAGCCTGGACATCGATTTGCAGTACATCCACCACCAATCCCTGCTCCTGGATCTCTCCATTCTGCTCGAGACGCTGCGAAACCTGGCCCTCCCACGAAAGTCCCCCGCCTGAGGAGGCGTCCGTCCTACCTTTCCCGTCTTCGATGCTCTTTGCGCCTGGCTCTCCCGAACTTCAGATCTATCGCGAGTACGCTCGTCGCCTGGGCCACACCGTGCCCCTGCCCGAGGTGTTCGTGCGCACCCTCGAGGCGCTCTCGGAGACCTACGACGGCTTCTTCCTCGACTCCTACGGAGTCCTCAACCGTGCCGAGGAACTGATCCCCGGCGCGGCGGAAGGCGTGAAATGGCTCAAGGACCACGGGAAGAAGGTGATGGTCGTCACCAACAACGCGGCCCTTGCCGAAGAGGACAATGTCGAGCTGCTGCGTTCGATCGGCATCCCCCTCGACCCGGGTGAAGTCGTCTGCTCGGGTTCCTTGCTGGCACGGGAGCGCAAGAACCTCGGCATCGACGGGCCCGTCTTCTTCATGGGTCTCCCCTCGGCACGCAAGTACCTCCAGGATGCGGACTTGGAATCCACCGACAACCCCGCCGAGACGCGCGTGGTCGTCATGGCCAGTTCCCGGGGCTATCGGATGCGCCGCATCGCCGAAGCCCAGCGCATCCTGCACCAGCCGGGAAGCCTCCTGGTGGTCCTGAATCCCGACGCCATCGCCCCCCGTCCGGGCGGAGTGATGGCGCGCGTGTCCGGGGTGACGGCTCGTTCCCTGGCGCGGGAAACCGGGTGCCAGGTCGCCCTTCTGGGGAAGCCCTTCGGGGAGATCTACGATCTGGCCCTGGAACGGATCGGATTGCCCCGCGAGCGGGTCGTCGCCTTGGGCGACACCCTCGCCACCGACATCCTCGGTGCCCGAAACGCGGGGATCGATTGCGGGCTCGTGCTCACGGGAGTGACCCCGCCCCAGCGCGCCGAACAGGAAATTCAATCCTGGAAAATCTGGCCCCAATGGCTTGTTCCGAACCTGCAACCTCCCCGTGAGACTGTTGTTCGGGAAGTAGATTGACTCGTCGAAAAGACTCCAAAAAGGATCAAAGCGTCCCATGAAGCCACTGTCCAACGCCGTGCTCGCGCTCGCTCCGTCCATGACGGTCGCCATTGACACGAAAGCCAAGGAACTCCAGGCCGCCGGCCAGGATGTGGTGGCCCTCGGGGCTGGTGAACCCGATTTCGACACACCGGACCACATCAAACAGGCCGCTTGGGCATCCATCCAGGCGGGAAAGACCAAATACACCCCCCCCACGGGGCTCGCGGAATTGAAGACCGCGGTCTGCTCGAAGCTGCAGCGTGAGAACGGCCTGTCCTTCACCCCGGACCAGGTCGTGGTGACCTCGGGGGTGAAACACGCGGTTTCCAATGTCTTCCAGACCCTGATCAACCCCGGAGACGAGGTGATCATTCCGGCTCCGTATTGGGTCACCTATCCGGAACTGGTGAAGCTCTACGGCGGTACCCCGGTCTTTCTGCCCACCTCGGTGGAGACCAACTACAAGATCACCTCCAAACAGTTGGCCCAGGCGATCACGCCCCGCACCAAGTTGTTCCTCCTGTGCAATCCCTCCAATCCCACGGGAATGGTCTACGGGACCGAAGAACTCGAAGCTTTCGCCAAGATCTGTGTCGACAACGACCTCTACGTCCTCTCCGACGAGATCTACGAACACATCCTCTACGATGGACGAAAGCCGCTTTCCATCGCGTCCATTTCCCCGGAGATCAAGGAACGCACCCTGATCGTCAACGGTGTTTCCAAGGCCTACGCCATGACGGGCTGGCGAGTGGGGTATTTCGCGGGTCCCAAGGCGGTGGCTTCGGCCATCGGAGCTCTCCAGAGCCAAGCCACCCACCACCCCGCGAACGTCTCCCAGTACGCGGCCATCGAAGCCCTGAACGGCGGCCTGGAATTCGTGATGGGAATGGTTCGGGAATTCACCCGCAGACGAGATTTCGTCGTCGGCGAGTTGCGGTCCATCGCGGGAGTGCAGGTCCCTCTTCCGGAAGGAGCCTTCTACGCGCTCCCCGACGTGTCGGCCTTCTACGGGAAGTCCACTCCCGGGGGCAAGGTGATCGCGAACTCCCTCGATCTTTGCGCCTGGCTGTTGTCCGACCACCTTCTGGCGGTCGTGCCGGGAGCCGCCTTCGGCGACGATCGTTGCATCCGACTCTCCTACGCCACCTCGATGGACAATCTCGCCAAGGCGTTGCAACGGCTCAAACGGGGCCTCGGGGAACTCGCCTGACATGAACGCTCCCGCGCAAATCGGTCGCTACCTCCTCGAAAAGGAGATCGGACGCGGTGGCGCGGGAACGGTTTGGCGCGCGCACGATCCGTTGTTGCAGCGCACCGTCGCGCTCAAGTTGCTCTCCTCCGGGATGGTCGATGGCCGCGACGATGCCCAACGGTTTCTCGCCGAGGCCCGGGCCATTGCGCGGTTGGTCCACCAGAATATCGTGGTCCTGTACGAATACGGCTCCGAAAACGGCCGGAATTGGCTGGCCATGCAATGCGTGGAAGGACAATCCCTGGCCCGGTTGGTCACGCGCGAGGGACGACTCCCGGTGGCCAAAACCGTCGAAATCGCCCGCCAGATCCTCCGCGCCTTGCGCTACGCCCATGGCCAGCATCTTCTGCATCGCGATGTGAAGAGCTCCAACATCCTTCTCGACGACGCCGGTCAAGCCCTTCTGGGGGATTTCGGAATCGCCCTGTTGGAGGATTCGGATCGGCTCACCACCGAAGGGGTGGCGTTGGGAACCCCCGAATACATGAGCCCCGAGCAGTGCCAGGGACACGCGCTCGACGAACGCTCCGACCTGTATTCGCTGGGGATCGTCATCCACGAATGTCTCTCGGGGAAGCCGCCGTTCCTTGCCGAAGCCCCTCTGGCCATCGCCTACAAGCATGTCCACGAACCGGCCCCCGATCTCGAACGCAGCGACGTTCCCCCGACACTCCGCGCCATCCTGCGCAAGGCTCTGGCCAAGCGTCCCGAAGATCGGTTTCCCTCCGCGGCGGCCATGCTCGAAGCCTTCGACGCTCTGGCCGAACCCAAACGAACGCCCACCAGCGGGACCCCGACCCTCCAGGAATCCTCGGAGCAGAGACAGCGCCCCGATCGTCGTACCGGTGATCGACGTCGCGGCCCGCGCCGGGATACCGAGGCCCTCAAGCTCCCCTGGTACCGCCAGCCCCTGCTCCTGCTCCTGGCTGGAGTCCTGGTCCTCCTGTCCCTGCTGGTCCCGCTTGTGGGAATCCTGGTCTGGAAACTGGTCCTGGCCCACTAGACCGTGGGACGTCCCGCCGTGGGCGACGCGGTCAGGGCGATGTTGCCGAGGATCGCTGCGCCCGATGGCTCGGGACGCGAGGGTGGAATGTCCTGGATCGGGGATGGACCTGCCGCCAGGGCGAGCTCGACATCGTCGCGCGGGATCCGATCGGCGAGCTGGTCTTCCTCGAAGTGAAGTCGGGCACCTCCGCCCTCGAACCCGGCGAACAGATCACCACGACCAAGCAACGGCGACTGTGCCGAGCAGCGGTGGCTTGGCTCGTCGCGCACGATCTCTGGGGTGAATCCGCAAGATTCGACCTGCTTCTGGTGCGGGGGGACGCTCCACCGGAACACATCCAGGATGCCTTCCACTTCGTGGAATGACCCTTTTCCCCATCACCGGGGAAGGAGGGATCGCCGCCTTCTCCCCACCGAAGTCTTCGGGGAAGACCAACCCGCGAAACGTGCCCGCCGCAGGCGCCCCACGAGGAGGGCGGTGAGCGCCTGGCTTCGAGATGCCCCCGCTTCAGTCTTCGAGATCGGCGGAGGAGTCGCTTTCCGAGGAGGCATCGGCCCCGCCTGCGCGCGAGCGGGAACCGCCCCGGAGTCGAGCGTCCAGCTCGGACAACCAGGCTTTGGCCCGATGGAGCCGCGGAATATCCTCCGCCCGCTCGAGGGACCCCACGACATTTCGCAGGATACGGGCCGAGATCTCCAGGGTCGAGGCGGCGTCGACCACCCGATCCCTCATCGCCGGGGGAACGGCTCCCACGGCTTCGAGGAGTTCCTCTTTCCCGATGAATCGCCCGCCGTCGAAACAATCGATCCAAACGGTCCGTCCTTGCCAGATCGAACGCGCCAGGAAATGCCCCGGGAAGGCGACGCCATCGACCGCGACCCCGACCCGGCGCCCCACCAACTGGAGCACGGAACAGAGCGTGATCGGCAACCCCCTCCGCCGCGCCAGGGCCTGCACGATGCTGGAATTGCGAGGAGCGAAGTAGTCTTCCGTGTCCCCTTCGATGGCGCCTTCCCCGAAGAGGAAAGGAACCAAGGTTTCGAGATCCGGTACGAGGTGGGAATCCAGATAGCGGCGCGCCCATTGATCGAGGAGCCTGCGGGGATCCTCCCGCCCTCCGTAGTCGGCCAACAGGGTGGCCACGAGGGAGTGGAGGCTTTCCAGGTCGGGACGTACGGACGCCCACAATTCCCAGCCCTTGTCGAGGCGTTCCTCGTCGATTTCATGTCGCAGCCCTGCCAGGAAGGAGCGTTGATGAGGGTTCAGCTCGACCCCTTCGTCGTCCATGGCTTGCAAAGGATCGTTCCCCAGGTCTCGCAGACGCCCAATCACCGCCTGCCGAACGCGCGGCGAATCGTCGTCGATCAGAAGAAGCAGCTTGCTCCAGTCCCCTGGCCTATCCATCCCTTCAAGCTACCATTTCCGCCATGCTGTTGCCCGTATTGACTGCCGGGATGCTCGTCCTTTCCAATCTTTTCATGACCTTCGCCTGGTACGGCCATCTCAAGCACCTCTCCGATCGACCTTGGTGGGTGGCGGCACTGCTCAGTTGGGGAGTCGCCTTGGCGGAGTACATGATCATGGTGCCGGCCAATCGGCTCGGCGCACGGGAACTCAGTCTCGGCCAGCTCAAGATCCTGCAGGAGGTGGTGACGTTGAGCGTCTTCGTCCCCTTCAGCGTGTTCTACATGGGCCAGTCCCTGAAATGGGATTACCTGTGGGCCGGATTTTGCCTGGCTGGAGCGGTGTACTTCCTTTTCCGCTCCTGAGGATCTCCTCCGCTTTCCAGATTCCCCAATCGGCCGGACTCCGCTCAAGGCGCGAGGCATCGCTCCCGCGGAGACGATCCGAGAGCATCGCTGTGCAGGAGGTGGTCCATCGCTTGCACCGGAAGCTACCCTTTGCCACACCCGCGAGTGGAACCATTCGTCGAGGATGGAAGGAGCATCGAGGTCGCATGGGCAAGGGTCGGCAAGTCGCGCGTTCAGGTTCCGCGGAGGAAGGTCTTCCCTCCCCTTCGAAAAACGATCCCTACCGTCGCATGGGCTCCCTCCTCGAGGAGATCTCCCGGATCGAGGAGGACGTCGCCTACCTCGAGCAGACCATCCCCCCCCTGCGCGCCCGACTGGATGCCGCGGTGGTCCCCTTGCTCGAAGAGATCGTCGTCCAGCGCAAGGAAATGCTGGCCCAGGCGCAACGGGTCGCCTCCGGCCCATCGCTTCCCCGCTCCCTGCGTCGGGAAGCCGACCAGCTCGTCCATCACTTGGCTGCCGACCTCGAGGAACGATTCGGGGTCGCGGTCGACGCGCTCATGGGAGAGGTCCTTCCCGAGGAGGATCCCGATTCCGCGGACGACTTCGACTGGGCCGACCAGGGGCGTCGTGCCGCATGGGACTCCCCGCCACCGCCTCCACGCCGGAACCCGCGCCCGACGACTCCGGAATCGGCGGCCAAGGACATCTACCGGAATCTCGCCCGGGAGTTGCATCCGGACAAGGCCCGCGACGCCTCCCAACGCGAAGACCGAACACGCGCCATGCAGGAGCTCACGGTCGCCTGGGGAAATCGCGACCTGGGGACGCTGCTCCGACTCCTGCACGTCCACGGCTCCGAGGAGACCAAGGCCGACAGCCTCGAGGGAGCGAGCCTCCAGGCCTGCCTTCAGGGGCTGCAAGCCCGCTGGGAAGAACTCCGTTCCCGGGAGAAGATGTTGCGCCACCGGGGACTCCCAGAGGGTGCGGTGGACTGGATGCTGCTGGCCAAGGAGCCGAAGGTCTTCGAACGTCTACTCCGCAAGCGCAGGGCTCCTGTCCGCGAGGAATTGCAGGCGGTGCTCCAATGGAAAGCGCAATGGCTCCGGCCAGGCGGGTTGGCCGATTTCCTGGGTCGATACGCACCGCAGGAGTGGGAGCGTTTTCTCTGAGCAGCTTTGGACGATCGAGCGGAATCGGAAGAGAACGAAGCGGAGCACCACACGCGGGGACGGGAATCTCGCTCTCTCCCCCATCAACAAAAAAGGCCCTGCATCACGCGAGGGCCTCGGAAGAAGGAACGAAGGTCGCGAGTGGCGTCACTCGCCCAACATTTCCTTTTCGCGCTTGCGCTCCTGGATGCTGGTTCGCAGGTCTTGCGCGATGGTCTTGATGTCCTGGAGGATCTTGCGGGAACGGGTGCCGGCGACCGCGTTTCCCTTGGCATCGAACTTCTCGTATTCGGTGCGGAGGGAATCGATCAGGCCACGCAGTTCGTCGATCTTCGCCAGACTCATGAGGGGAACTCCTGGAAATCTTCCCTATCACGGGAAAGCGACTTCGGTTTCGTATCGATGGATCCCAGCCTCCGGGCCCACCTGCGGGACCTCGAGGGAGAAACCTTTAGCTGGCTGAGCAGGACTCGAACCTGCGACCGGGCGGTTAACAGCCGCCTGCTCTACCGACTGAGCTATCAGCCAAAGGAAGAATCAAAATATAAGCGCGAAGCCGACCATTTCAAGGGTCCGGAACGCCCCTCGGGGGATTTTTTAGCCGAAGAGCACCCGGAGGTAGAACAGGGGCGACGCCAAGGTTTTCTTGGGGATCACGTTGGCGAGCATCCCGGAAATCTGTTCCCGGACGTATTCCGACCTCGCCGCCTTGCCCAGCACCCAGTTGAGGAGCCACTTCTTGCGGCCAATCTTCTGCAGCTTGTGGGAAAGCATGAGCTCCGGTCCGAGATAGGCCCAGAACCGATCGTCGTAGCGCTGGAGAAAGGCGGACGAAACATCCCCGGCGTCGATGGCTTCCTTCGCCGCATGGGCGGCCATCTTCCCCGAGTGCATCGCGGCCCCCACCCCTTCCCCCGTGAAGGGGTCGATGAGGCCTGCGGCATCCCCGGCCAGCAACCAGCCGTCGCCGAACATGCGACGCCGCTTGGATCCCAAGGGCAACTCCCACTGGACCGGGCGTTCCATGGGCTTGGCGCGAGCGAAACGCTCCTGGAACAGGGGGTTGGCGATGGCTTTGGCGAGAAGCTCCCGGAGGTCGACATCGCGAGCCTTGATGTCGTGGTCGAGCATCCCCAATCCGACATTGGCTTTTCCGTCCTCCAGAGGGAAGATCCAGAAATACCCGGGAATGATGTCTTCCACGAAATGGACTTCGATGGCCTCGGTCAGTCCTTCCACACCCTCCCAGTACTGGCGCAAGGCGGAACACCAATGCATCGGGTCACGCTCGAAAGCACCGGTCTGCCTGCTGACGATGGATCGGTAGCCGTCGCATCCGATCACGACCTTGGCCCGGTAGGTCTCCGGGTTCCCGGTTCCGTATTGTTCGCCGACGACGCCGACGACACGATCCCCCTCGCGGACGAGATCGGAAACCTTGAATTGGAGACGGATGGATTCGGCGGGCAAGGTGGCCTGCACCTTGCGGAAGAGCACTTCGTCGAAGACCTTGCGGCGGACCACGTACCCATCGGTCTTCTGCTTCGCCCCCGGAGGATTGAAGGTGATGTGCACCACATCCCCCTTGGGTGAACTGAACACGACCCCTTGGGAATACCCGTGAGGGCCTTGGGCGATGGTGTCGAGGAGGTCCAGCTCCCGGAGGATCGGGATGCATTTGCCCGCGACGGCATCGCCGCAGATCTTGTCCTTGGGGACCGAGCGCGCCTCCAGGAGCACGACCTTCAACCCGAGTCGGGCGGCATAGATCGCCGCCGTGCAACCGGCAGGGCCGGCCCCCACCACTACCACGTCCACGTCGTGCACGGCGCTCGTTTCCATCGCTTCCTTTCCGATCATGAGAGGGAGTTGCAACCTAGCAATCCCAGCCCCTTCGCAAAGCTAAGCCCGACTGCGGCCCTTCCGGGTTCGGAGCCCGTTGCATCACCACCGGCTTCGTGGAACCTCCACCACCACACCCCGCTCGCGAACGGTGACCCCCGAGGAGATTCACTCCGCCCCCCATTTCCCGGGAAGCGAAACCCAAGCGCGAGGGACTCCGCCTCTTCCCGTGCCCCGCGGAACCGCCGAGGACGGGCGAGCTCGGGCGCAAACCGTTTCCCACTCCAATCAGGCAATTTGAGAAAACACCACCCATCCCTTGGCGAATGGGAAGGGAATAGCTAAGATTTCCGCCTCTCAACGTCTGCAGGAGTGAAGAATCATGAGCCACAAGTGCGAAGTCACCGGAAAGAACCGCCTGGTCGGCAACCTCGTGTCGCACGCCAACAACCATAGCAAGATGGTTCAGCGCGCCAACGTCCAGAAGAAGCGCGTGTTCGTGCCCGAGATCGGCAAGTGGATCCTCATCCGCGTGTCCGCGGCCGGGTTGCGCACCATCTCCAAGATCGGCCCCGCGAAGGCCCTCGGACTGGTCAGCAAGTAACCGCCATCCAAGTTTCGGAACGCCCGGAGATCCATGCGGTCTCCGGGCGTTTTTCGTTTTCCGTCGAGTCATCTCCGGCTGGAGCGGGCGCCCACCGGAGATGACAGCCGCCTCGATCCGTCAGTGCAGACTTCCCCGGGGCAGCAAAGTACGAGAGGTGGATCCTCCGGGAGTTCGCCACTCCAGGATCCCCATGCCCGCGTTCGAGCCCAGGGATGCCTTGGGGATCATCCCGTCTTCCTGGGCGATTCCCGTCGCGAGCGTTCGACCTGCGGGATCGGTCAGACGCCAGGTGCTCCCCCCCTCGGGCAAGCGGATGCCCTCTCGGGTCCAGACCCATCGCACGGGAACGGGCTCCCGCCCTGGGGACGCCGTCACCTTGGCATCGAGGTAGGCCGCACTGCCCAGGACCAAGGCACGACCAGCGGAATCGAACCCCGTGGATCCAGGTGAATTGTCGTCCTCGTAGGTGAGGGCGAGGGTTTCCTCGCGTCGCGTGGACCACCAATACCCTTCTGGGTACCGGAACGCCGTCCCCCCCCCCCAACTGGTCACGAAACTCCAGTTCTCGATGCCTCCCGGAAAGAAGGACTGCACCCCCTGGATGAACTTCTTCTCCAGTTCCGTGTAGAGCCAGGAAGTTCCAGCTTCCAGGTGGTAGAAGAAGAACCGCGTGCCGTTGTACTTGTCCGAATGGAGGTTGAGGGCCACTTCCACCGGAAGCCCTCCGGTCTGGAACCCTTGGAAGAGCGCGCGCAGCGCCAGCACTTCCGGCTCCGGTTGCGGAACATCCCAATTGCTTTCGATGTCGACCAGGTTCGCATTGGTGCGCTCCAAGCCTTCCACAACCCCGTCGGGGTTGTACATGGGGATGACGACGAACACGAAATCCCGTCGGAGGCGCCTTCCGATTTCCGAGTCTTCCAGCAAGGTCCGGATCATTTCGCGAGCCACCCAGAATGCCTGCACCTCGACCGGGTGGGTCCGCGCATGGACCACCACGCGGTGCTTGGGACCGATGCGGCCGGCGTCGGACTTCAAGCTGTCGGTGGAATCGGTGATGGCGACCATCCACAGGGGACGTCCACGCACGGACGCACCGAAGGAGTCGATCCGCACCGCGGGATGAGATCGCCAGACCTCCATGTCCCGGGCTAGGGAATCGAGGTCGTACCCCCAGCCATCCTGCGCCCGCCCCTCCGATGGAAGAAAACCCAGGAAAGTCGCGACGAGAGCGAGGAGTCGAAATGTCCCGTTCCACTCGGCGAATCGACCCCGGATCCCCCCAAGGCGCGAACACCGGCGCGAGCGAAGCGGGAGGGGCGAAAACGAACAGGTGATCGGGATGGACATCCCAGGGAAGATAGGATGGAATCCCGAGTCCGCACCGTCGTCGGAACGCATCCCGGGCCAGGGTCCGAACGACCGGCTGCCGGAATCTGTCGGCCATCGGTCGTCTGGTCGGCCGCGGAGAGTCCTGTTTCCTATCGAACCGATCCCTCGACTCGCGCGGCGACCTTGCCGTCCCCGAAAAGGAGATCCACGGCGTCTCCCGCGTGCAACGCGGCGGCGGAGGTGACCACCCGGCCTTCGGAAGTCTGGATCGCCGCGTACCCGCGGGAAAGCACCCGCAATGGCGAGAGGGCGTCGAGCCTTCCCGCGAGGGAAGCGATTCGATATCCGGTGCGTTCCAGACGCAGTTCCCCGGCGCGTTCGAGACGATCGGTGAAGAGGTCGAGGGATTGTCGCGGACGCTCCAGGAGCATCTCGGGGCGCGACAACGACGGACGTCCGGCCAGGGAATCCAATCGTTCCCGGCGACGTTCCACCAAGCGCAGCAAGGCATCACCCGATCGTTCCAGGCTCTCCTGCAGTTCGGCGAGAAGGGCCAGACGTTCCGGCCCGACCAGTTCGGCGGCCGCGGAGGGAGTCGGGGCACGCAGGTCCGCGACATGGTCGCACAGGGTCGTGTCGGTCTCGTGCCCCACTGCGGAAACCGTGGGGAAGGGACATGCCGCCACGGCGCGCACCAGGAGCTCCTCGTTGAAGCCCCACAGATCCTCCATGGATCCTCCCCCGCGGGCGATCACCACCACGTCCGGGGCCTGTTCCGTGCCCTCCAGGGCGGCCAACCGCTCCAGGGCTCGGACCACCGAAGGCACGCACTCCGCCCCCTGAACCGCCGCCGGCACGATGAGGAGTTCCAGATGCGGACTCCGCCGGGACAGGACATGTTGGATGTCCTGGATCACAGCCCCGGTGGGGGATGTGACGACGGCGACGCGGAAAGGCCAGACGGGCAGATCCTTCTTGCGGGAAGCCTCGAACAGTCCCTCGGCGGCGAGTTTCCGCTTGAGCTCCTCGAATCTCGCGGCGAGATCCCCTTGTCCGGCGGGCTTCAGGTGGTTGGCGACCAGCTGGTAGGCTCCCCGTGGCTCGTAGACGGTCAGTCGCCCGGATACGACGACGGCGTCGCCTTCGCGGGGCACCTCCACCAACCGACTGGCCTGGTTTCGCCACATGCAGCAAGGCAGGACGGCACCCGAATCCTTCAAGGAGAAGTAGAGGTGACCGCTCGAGTGCCGTTTGATCTGGGAGATCTCCCCCTCGACCAGGATGGTCTCGAAATCCTCCTCGAGGATCGATCGGATGGCCTGGGTGAGCTCGCTGACGGTGACGGGCTGGTGGACGCTCATCCGACGGGATGCAACCTCTCGGCGGCATCGACCGTGTTGGACAGGAGCAAGGCGATGGTCATGGGGCCCACGCCACCCGGCACGGGGGTCATCGCCGAAGCCACGGTCTCCACGGATGCTTCGACATCGCCCACGACCCGATATCCCTTCACCGTGGAGGCATCCTCCACCCGGTTGATCCCGACGTCGATCACGACGGCTCCGGGCTTGATCCAATCGCGCTTGACGAATTCCGCACGCCCGATGGCGGCGACCACGATGTCGGCTTCACGCACGACGGAGGGAAGATCCGGGGTGCGGGAATGGGCCACCGTCACGGTGGCGTCCCCCTGCAACCCCTTGTGGAGGAGCAGGTTGGCCATCGGGCGTCCCACGATATCGGAGCGTCCGATGACCACGGCCTTGCGCCCCCTCGTTTCGAGGCCGTAGTGGGACAGCATGCGGATGACGCCCCAGGGAGTGCATGGGCGGTGTCCCGGGCGATCCAAAGCGAGAAGACCGACGTTGTGGGGATGGAATCCGTCGACATCCTTCTCCGGGGCGATCGCGTCGACCACGGCGGACTCGTCCAGCCCCTTGGGCAAAGGAGATTGGACCAGGATCCCATGCACGGCCGGATCCGCCGAAAGGGCCCGGACGTGGGCTTCGAGTTCGGCCTGGGTTGTGGTGGCGGGGAACCGGAAGGTGCGCGCCTCGATCCCGAGGTCCCGCGCCGCCTTGTCCTTGGAGTTCACGTAGATGTGGGAAGACGGGTCGTCTCCTACGATGGTGACGGAGAGGCAGGGCACGATTCCGCGGGCGGCCAGGGCCTGGATCCGTCCGCGAAGCCCTTCGCGAACCGCCTCCGCAACAACCTTCCCGTCGAGTCTCGTAGCCATGTCAGTCCTCCAGTCTTGAGAGTAGCCCACCCAACCGGTCGCGGAAGGAGGTGATGTCCTGGTTGCGCGCGTCGTTTTGCGTACGCAGTTCGTCGCGCTCCGCGGCGACGGAGCGGAGCTCTTCCCGAGCCGCTTCGCGATCGGCCTCCGCCATTTCGAGAAGCTCCCGCCACTCGCGTGATTCCGTGCGCGCCTCTTCGAGCGCGGAGTTCAATCGATCGATCTCGATCCTCATCGAAGACAATTCCTGACGGACCGAATCCGCTTCCCGCCTGGATTCCTCCAGGACATCCGGGGGCACGGCTTCCCGGGCCAGTCGATCGCGCTCGCCTTCCAGCTGGAGCGCGCGTTCCAGGAAACCATCCCTTTCGGTGGTCAAGCGGGAACACTCCTCGTCGAGGCGTTCCAGCTCCTTCACCCTTCCGAGGAGGAATTCGCGCGAAGAACGGAGGGCGTCGCGTTCCTCGAGGAGCTCGGAACGTCCCTCGTGGGCGGCCTCGGCACGGCCTCGCGCCTCGACAACGGCCTGCTCGAGCGCCAGGTTCGCGGCTCGGAGGGCCTCGATTTCGGAACCTTCGGCACCGCGGATCTCGGCTTGGGTCTCGATGGACCGCGAGAGGGATCGGACTTCGCCGGTTCGTGCCTCGAGCTGTCGGCGCACCTCCTCCAATTCCTCGGCCAGGGCGTCGGCACGCTCGATCGCATCCCGCGCCTGGGCACGCGCTTCACCCAGGGCATCCTCGGCATCCTGGCGGGCCAGGACGGCCTCCCCCAGGCTCGCCAAGGCGTCGTCGGCGCGGGTGCGGGCCTCGTCCGCCGTGGTCCGAGCTTCCCAGAGCTCGCCCGACACATGGAGCGCCGCGAGGATCCCGAGGCGGAACCGATCGGACTCGATCCCTGCGGCCTGCAAGCGCCGAAGGTGGTTGTCGACCACCTCCGCCACGGCTTCGATGGTCTCGGGAGGGGCATCGGATCGAATCTGAAGGACTTCCCCCCCAATGTGCACCTTGCGGGCATGATCGAGCTTGGGGGCGGTCATGGATCAGTCCTGAAGAAGGCGCTCGAGAAGCCCCTGGACCTTCGTGGTGGCGGCCTGGAGACGGGAATCGCGCTCCTGGATCTCCCGCCGTGCGGAATCGAGATCGGCTCGGGAGGCTTCGAGCTCCCCGCGAAGCTGGGAAAGTTCCGCCTCCAATTCGAGGGATCGGGCGTTTTCCGACTGGACGCGATCGATCTCCTCGCGAAGACGTGCGGTCTCGGCGCGGAGGGATCCGCGCTCGGAAACAAGGGCATCGATGCGCTGGGCGAGCTGTTCGAGGAGTTCAGGTTCCATGGTTCGGAAAGGTAGAACCTCCATCCCGCATTGGAATGCCCCGACCCCCGCGGGTCCCGGCGCCCCTCCCGGCCGAAGACGAGACGACGTTTCGCACCCGGGAACCGACTTTCGACCGCGGAAATCGGCGCCGCATCCTCGCGCCTCGATCGGGGAAGGAGTCGGTTCCTTCCCTCCCGGCCCGGGCGGCGAATGCGGTCGTGCCACCCCCGGCAACTCCTAGATTTGTCTCCATGCGCCTCCCCAATCGATCCATGGTCCTCCTCGTCGCGACCGTCGCCGGACTCGTCGCGGTCGGGGCTTGGGCACGTTCCCGCTTCCTCGAACCCGCCCTGGCCCAGAACGCGACCCACCGCATCGTGGAGCGCCTGCGCGCCGAGGACCGCCTCCGCGAGGGGGACGTTCTCTTCCAGACGTCCACGTCCCGCCAGAGCAAGGCCATCCAACTGGCGACGAAGAGCCCTTGGAGCCACTGCGGGATCCTCCACCGGAGAGACGGAAACTGGATGGTGCTGGAGGCCGTCCAACCGGTGAAGTCCACCCCCTTGGAGGCCTGGCTCGCCCGGGGGAAGGACCACCGATTCTCCATCCGTCGGTTGCAACCGGAGATTCGCGAATTGGATTCCAGCGCGTTGCTCGCTCTCCGCGCCGAAGGTGCGCGTTTCGTCGGCCGTCCCTACGATCTCCGCTTCTCCTGGTCCGATTCCGCCATCTACTGTTCCGAACTGGTCTGGAAGACCTTCCATCGGGCGCTGGGAGTGGATCTCGGAATCGTTCAGACCTTCGCGGATCTGGACCTCGGCTCGTCGGAAGCCCGCGACCTCAAGGACTCGCGATGGGGAGAGTCCCCCCTGCCGAGCGACACCCTCGTCACCCCGGCGGCCCTGCACGGCGCTCCGCAGATGGAGACCATCCTGGAGAATTGATCCAATCCCGACGGGATCCCTTTCCGCCCGGCCTTCGGACCGGATAGATTGGACGGTACGATGCTCCCTTCTTCCGACGATTCCCATACCTGCCTGATCGACTCCGCCACGCTGCGGCCCAACCTCGAGCGCGCCGATTGGATGGTCTTCGATGTCCGGCACGATCTGGCCTCCCCCAGGGCCGGTGTCGACGCCTGGCGCTCGGGCCACATCCCCGGCGCCTTGTTCCTCCCCCTGGAAGAGGCGCTCTCCGGGGCGAGGACGGGGACGAACGGCCGCCACCCGCTCCCCGATCGCCGGATTCTGTCGGCAATTCTCGCCGGACTCGGACTCTGCAAGGGCTACCAGGTGGTGGTCTACGACGACCAGGGCGGAATCTTCGCCGCACGCTTCTGGTGGCTCCTCCGCTGGCTCGGCCACTCCAGGGTCGCGGTCCTGGACGGCGGTTTCCCCTCGTGGCTCGCCGAAGGAGGAGCGCAGGAGGACGCCCCCCCCGCTCCTCGTGCACGTGGTGGGTTCGAGGAGGGGCCTTCCCTCGTTTCGATCGCCGACGCCAACCAGATTCTGTCCAACCTGGGGAATCCCTCCCTGCTGGTCGTCGACGCCCGTTCCCCGGATCGATTCCGCGGGGAGAACGAACTCCTGGATCCCGTCGGAGGCCACATCCCCGGCGCGGCCAATCGCTTCTGCCGGGACAACCTCCTTCCGGACGGTCGTTTCAAACCCGCGGACCTCCTGCGCCGCGAATTCGAGACCCTGCTCGATTTCCGCCGCCCCGATCAGGCGGTGATGCAATGCGGGTCGGGTGTCACCGCCTGCCACAACCTGTTGGCCATGGAGATCGCGGGCTTGAGCGGAGCCGCCCTCTACCCCGGTTCCTGGAGTGAGTGGTGTTCCGACCCTTCCCGTCCCGTCGAAACCTGACCAACCCTCGTCCGACCCGGCGAACTCGAACCCCGACCAGCCGTCCAACGGCCTCGATCAAACCGAGGGAACCGTCCGCTTCCTGGGTTTCGATGCCTTCGCCCGTCCATTGAAGGCCAGCGCCAAGTCGACCCATCCCGCCAGCTCCCCCTCTCCCTTCAACCCCAAGGGGGAGATCATCAGGAACCCCTTCATGGGTCTTCCCGTGAAGTCCATCGGTCTGGCCCCGACCTTTCCCAAAGCCTCCTCCTGGTCTTCGGGAGCGATTCGGCAAACCAGCTCGTCCCGCAGGACCCCCACGCACATCTTCCCGGAAACCATGAAGGTCACCCCTCCCATCATGGCCTTCTCCTCCACGTCCGTCCTCCCCGCCAACCGCCTCCGCACCCTCTCCAGCAACCCCTGATCCACCTGCCCCATCCCCACATCCCCCCGTTGATCGTTTCCACCATTCCCTCAATATCCTATCGCCAATCCCTCCCCACCACAATCCCCCCATCGCGACCCTGCGCCCTCCCACTCGGTCCGCGAAGCGTCGCCGCCACCACCGCGCGACCTCCCTGCCCCGCCAACCGTCCGCACGGTCGCGAGCCTGCGCCCTCCCACGCGCCCAGCGAAGCGTCGCCGCCATCACCGCGCGACCTCACTCCCCCACCAACCGCGTTCACGGTCGCGAGCCTGCGCCCTCCCACGCGCCCAGCGAAGCGTCGCCGCCATCACCGCGCGACCTCCCTCTCCCCCGCCAACCGTCCGCACGGTCGCGAGCCCACACCGTAACTCCCCCTCCGCAGGTTTCGAAATACCGGTTCCTGAGCCTGTCGAAGGGCAACCAGCGGAGTCGCCGCCAACCGCCTTCACGGTCGCGAGCCTGCGCCCTCCCACGCGGCCAGCGAAGCGTCGCCGCCATCACCGCGCGACCTCCCTCTCCCCCGCCAACCGTCCGCACGGTCGCGAGCCCACGCCCTAACTCCCCCTCCGCAGGTTTCGAGATACCGGTTCCTGAGCCTGTCGAAGGGCAACCAGCGGAGTCGCCGCCAACTGCCTTCACGGTCGCGAGCCTGCGCCCTGCACGCGCCCAGCGAAGCGTCGCCGCCATCACCGCGCGACCTCCCTGCCCCCGCCAACCGTCCGCATGGTCGCGAGCCTGTGCCCTCCCCACGGCCAGCGAAGCATCGCCGCCACCGCGCGACCTCCCCCCCCGCCAACTGCCTTCACGGTCGCGAGCCTGCGCCCTGCATGCGGCCAGCGAAGCGTCGCCGCCAACACCGCGCGACCTCCCTCTCCCCCGCCAACCGCCTTAACGGTCGCGAGCCTGCGCCCTCCCCCACGGCCAGCGAAGCGTCGCCCCCAACACCGCGCGACCTCCCCCCGCCAACTGCCTTCACGGTCGCGAGCCTGCGCCCTGCATGCGGCCAGCGAAGCGTCGCCGCCAACACCGCGCGACCTCCCTCTCCCCCGCCAACCGCCTTAACGGTCGCGAGCCTGCGCCCTCCCCCACGGCCAGCGAAGCGTCGCCCCCAACACCGCGCGACCTCCCTCCCCGCCAACCGCCTTCACGGTCGCGAGCCTGCGCCCCTGCATGCGGCCAGCGAAGCGTCGCCGCCAACACCGCGCGACCTCCTCTCCCCGCCAACCGCCTTCACGGTCGCGAGCCTGCGCCCCTCCCCACGGCCAGCGAAGCGTCGCCCCCAACACCGCGCGACCTCCCTCCCCGCCAACCGCCTTCACGGTCGCGAGCCTGCGCCCTGCATGCGGCCAGCGAAGCGTCGCCGCCATCACCGCGCGACCTCCCTCTCCCCGCCAACCGTCCGCACGGTCGCGAGCCTGCGCCCTGCACGCGCCCAGCGAAGCGTCGCCGCCATCACCGCGCGACCTCCTCTCCCCCGCCAACCGCCTTCACCGTCGCGAGCCCGCGCCCTGCATGCGGCCAGCGAAGCGTCGCCGCCAACACCGCGCGACCTCCCTCTCCCCGCCAACCGCCTTCACGGTCGCGAGCCTGCGCCCCTCCCCACGGCCAGCGAAGCGTCGCCCCAACACCGCGCGACCTCCTCCCCCGCCAACCGCCTTCACGGTCGCGAGCCTGCGCCCTGCATGCGGCCAGCGAAGCGTCGCCGCCAACACCGCGCGACCTCCCTCTCCCCCGCCAACCGCCTTCACGGTCGCGAGCCTGCGCCCTCCCCCACGGCCAGCGAAGCGTCGCCCCCAACACCGCGCGACCTCACTCCCCCACCAACCGCGTTCACGGTCGCGAGCCTGTGCCCTCCCACGCGGCCAGCGAAGCGTCGCCGCCACCACCGCGCGACCTACCTCTCCCCCGCCAGCCGTCCGCACGGTCGCGAGCCCACGTCTGAACCCCTTCACGAAGTGAAGGGTCCGTGGCGACAGCGAGAGGCGGGAAGTCGAAGCGACACGCTCCCGAAGCCGTCCTCAGGGACGGCGAGTGGGGCGCGGAGCGAGAATTCCCGCCTCGCAGCCGAGCCCCGGACCCTTCACCAGGATAGAGCGCCCTTGTTCCAGAGGTACAGGTACACCCCTTCCAGCATCACCAGGAACGCAGCCAGGATGGCGACCATATCCCATCCTCCCTTGAGGAACTGGATTGCCCAGGGGTACAGGAAGGCGACTTCGATATCGAAGGCCAGGAAGATCATGGCCACCAGGTAGAACTTCACGGAAAACCGTTCGTCGGCGGTCCCGACAGTCCGGGAAAGCCCGCATTCGTAGGGCTCTTCCTTGGAGGCGAAGGTTTTCCTCTGCCGATTCAGAAACCAATTGGCTCCCACCATGAAAGAGGGAATGGCCACGCCCAGAAGGCCGAGGACCGTCAGAGGGAAGACGATGTCGAAGGTGGTCGGATTCATGGTTCCCTGAAATGTAGAATGCTTCTCACCGACCAAGGGGACGAGCGGGAGACGATCAGTACCATCCCCCCACGAAGGGAAACAAGCGACTTTCCCCCTGCTTCTTCCACACGTTGACCAGTCCGAACTGGAGCCCTTGGGTTTCCCCGGAGAGATTCACCGCTCCCGCCTGGATCCCGCGCAAGGGACCCGCGATGTTCAGAAGGCCAGCCTGGATGCACCCGCAGTTTCGTGCGGAGTTCACCACGCCCGCCTGGATGCCTATCTGCTTTTCGCTGAAATTCCCGGCCCCCGCCTGGATGCCGCGGGAGGAGCTGTCGACCTGGTTCAGGATTCCCACTTGGAACCCTCGCAGATGATCGATGGTCCCCCACCCCACATCGATGGCGAAGCCCGTGACGGTTCGGGCGGGAGGGATGGCCACGACGCCCAGCACCACTTGGAAAGGCTGTCCCACCAAGGGCGGTTCGACGACGGGTGCGACCACCGGAAGGAGGCCGGAGTCGGGTGGTGGCGGAAGGGGTAGACCCAAGGAATCCGGGGTGACGACCCGAGGCAGGGTTGCCGCCAGATTGGTCATCGCCTCGACCAATCCGGTGGCTTTGGCTTCCTGGGGCTTCGGGGTGGCTCCGACCAGTTTCCGGGCCAGTTGCCCCATTCCTTTCGTGAGCACGACATCCACGGGTTCCTTCATGTCCACGACGGCGGAACGCCCGATCTCTCCCGTCTCCACGTCGATTTCGCGGGCCGACACGGACCAGGTGTTGCCGATGTGGGCCACGCTTCCCGCGATCATCCGACGGACTCCCAGGATCCGGCCGGTCTGGACCGCGCATTCCGTGCTGGTGCATCCTGTTTCCTGGAATCCCTGCTCGACCAGGACCTGATCCATGCGCTCGCGTTCCAGCAATCGGAAGGCATCGAGCTGGGACAACTCGGCGCGAAAGCGATCGGCCAGGATCTGGGTTTCCTCGGGAGAGACCCCGCGAGCTTGGAAGTCGACGACGGCAGCGGTGGGCGCCAGGGAGTCGGGACTCCCGCCAAAAAGGCCCAAAGCCAGGAGGAGCAGGGAGGTCATGGCGAAAAGATAGGCCGCGGAGTCGTGCTCCGGTCTTTCCCGTGTGGGTGGATGTGTTCCCCGTCACAATCGAACCACCCACGGGCGGTGGCCCTCCCCCAGGAGGGCTTCCCGCGCAACGACCTCGCCGTTCCGCGGTCCATCATCTTGGGAGCGAAGGTCACTTTCTCCCGATGCGGAACACCTTGTTCGCCAGGAGACTTCCATCCTGGGCGATCAGGACGGCGCGGAGCAGATAGACACCGGGAGTGACGGGAATGCCGATTTCGTCCCGGCCATTCCATGCCAGCAGATAATCCGCGGAAGTCTCGGCGTCCTTGGGATACAGCACCCCTTCCCAATGACCGATAGCGATGCCGATGTTGTCGTAGAGATAGATGGAGACGTCGGTGGGCTCCCAGATCCGGACCATCGCCCCCTGATCCCCTTGGGGGAATTTCCCGCGGGAATCCGGCTTGACCAATCGGAAGACGGGCTTGGGGGAGGACGAGGAGGATTCCACCTTGCGCAGGGGCTCGTGCGGGTCCACCTCGGCGGGCGGGACGTCGAATTCGAGCTCGAGATTCGTGCGCACGAGATCTTCGGCGTGGTCGGGATCCTGGTAGGTGAGAGTGACCAACCAAGGTGCGCGGGGGCTGCGGCGTCCCCATTGGGGATCGACGGTCTCCGCCGGTACGCGTAGACGATACTCGCCGGTGTTCTTGCCGGTTTCTCGGAGTTCCAGACGGGTGTTCCCCACGGTCACGACCAGTGTCCCCGGGCGCAGCGGATCGACATCCCGATCGGTCACCCGGATGGTCACGGAATCTCCGGCGCGCGGATCCGCCTTGGCGGGGTTCACCGAAATCGTTCCCGGGAACCACGGGGAAACCACCTCCAGCAGGGATTTGGCCGTGTCACCATAGATCGGATCGATGAACCGTCCTTCGATCAGGACCGGGTGCAAGGACTCGGGAAGCAGTTCCAGGAGATCCCGAGCGCCCTGCCAGGAAAGTTCGGCGAGTTGGGTGAGCTGCGTGCTGGGCAGGAGTCCCGGGCCGGTGAGAAGCACGGTGGCCTCCCCGCGGGCGTCGGCATTTCCACCGTCGAGCTTGATCAGGATGTTCTGGGGAGCAGCCGGGTCGGCGGCGAGCACCAATCGCAGGGGGGGACGCTGCACGATGGCACCGGCACTCAGGGCGGGCAAGGCGCGGTCGACGGGAAGCACGGCGAACAAGGAATCGATTCCCGCCAAGGGCCTCCCCAAGCGGAGCGTATCGCCGGAAGTCGACATCGCCTGGGAGAAGGGAACCTCTCCGGAGAAATCCCCCCCTGGATTGCGCTGCAAAACGAGGCGAACCGTATCGCGTCCATGGGCGACGAGGATCGTGCGAGTCAGTCCGGAGGACCAGGGGTCGACCAACCGAACCTCCACGTGACCGCGAGGACCCGAAACGACCGGCGAGACGATGCTCAAGGAACGTCGGGGCACCGGGATCACCAGGGAGTCACGAGCCGTATCCCCGTAGACGGGATCGATGAACCAGCCCTGGACGAGGAATTGTTCTCCTCCGATGGAAGCCAATTCCTCCAGGAGATCGATGTTTCCCGTTCCGAATTCGTCCAGTGCGACGGGCAAGGAGCGGGTGGCGGACACCTGCGCGACGCGCTGTCCCCTCAAGTCCGTTTCTCCTCCTGTCAACTGGAGGGACACCGTCGAGCCCATCCCGGGTTGGAGTACGAGCGACATGGGCGGGCGGATCACCAGTGCCGTGTCCCGCAGCGTGTCCCCCGAAGGCGCGTAGACCAGGAAGGCTCCGATGGAATCGGGAACCAGGGAATTGGGCTGCGCGATCCACACCGTGTCCGCTCCGGGACGCAGCGGGCCTTGCCGGAAATAGAACGCTCCCGAGAAGGTCGAATCGGGCATCCGGTTCAACCGGACGTTGCCGAGGGAGCGGTCGCGCCTCCAGAGGGTGACCAGCACCGACGATCCGGGAACTCCGGGCAAGGAGGCTTCCAGGCCCAGGATTCCGACCGGCCCCAGACTCGAAGCCACACTGTAGCGCAGGAAGGTGGAAGGCACCGGAACCTGGGTGGAATCGCTGAGGGTGTCCCCGAAGATGGGATCGACATAACTCCCCCTGACCGTGGCCAATCCTTCGGGACCTCCCGCCACCAAGGTGGTCATGCTGAGGAGCGCTCTTCCGGTGGAGTCCAAGCTGACCCCGAGGGTCCGCGTCCCCACCGACAAGCGTACCGGAAGCTCCTTGCGGGAATCGGGAATGCCCCCGTCGAGGGTGACCTGGACCATCTGCCCCACTCCCGTCCACTCCACCTGGATCCGTGGAAGGTTGCGGATCACCAGGGCTGTATCAGACAGGAGGGAATTGTCCAACGACCACACCAGGGTGGCGACGAGGGAGTCGGGGGTTGTCGCCGACGGCTCCGACAACCAGAGCGTGTCCCCCGTCGGGCGGCGGGGCCCCTGCAGGAACGGCACCGAAACCTGGTAGAGACTGTCCTTCTGCTTGGCCAAGGTCACGGTGGCCAGAGGCACTCCGTGACGCGAGATGGTGACGGAAACGGTCTTGGTCTTCTGCCCAGGCAGATTCGCTTCCAGCCCGAACGTCCCCGCATACGAAGGCAGGGAACTTGGCACCCACCGCAATTGCGCGGCCCGAAGGGCGCGAACTTCCAGGGACGCCTCGGCGCAGTCCCGTCCATCGCGCGGATGGCACCAATCGGCCCGCAGGGTATCGAGGCCGGATCGGACTTCGAACCCGTTGTTCCCGGGGACCGCCGGAGTCAGGCGCGCGATGGCCAGAGGAACCTTCCGTCCCCATCCATCCGGAGGGATCGCATCCTTGTTGCCCAGATCGACTTGTTCGGAATCCCCCATTCCGGAGGAGGTCCGGACTCGCAGTGGCAGGTCGGGATTGGTCCCGGAGGGTTGGAGCAGGACGCCGACTTGGGTTTCGCCTTCGGAAAGGAAAGGCACTTCCTTCCATCCTCCATCGAGGAGGGAGAGGCGTGTCGGTTCGAAGCACTGGGAAAGGAAAGGGGAGGTGCCGATGGGGGTTTCGCCCATTGGGGCCTCGGGACCGGAAACATCGAGAACCACCAAGGTGGTCTCGGGTTTCAGGGCCGCACCCGATCCAATGGTGGAGGCGATCCGGACGTAGTTCGGGCCGGATTGAAGGGCCACCACGGAATCGAGGATCAGACGATCGGAGAGGGAATCGCGACGAACGGATTTGGTGACGGAAACCTGTCCGTTGCTCAGGTTTTCCACCACGGCCTGGGAGACTCCGATCCGACGGCTCACCGAGGCGACGATGGCATTGATCACGCCCTGGAGACTGTCGGGCTGATCGGGGGGAACGACGAATTTCTCTCCCCCTGTGACGGAGGTGACGAAATCGAGCTCGGGGGTCTTGTCCTCCGACTGCCCCAGGTACACGGCGTAGATCGGGGGGGTATCGTCCCCGCCGACCAGGGCGCGATACTGATTGGCATCGGAGGGCTCGCCATCCGAAACCAGGATGATCGCCTGGGAGTGGGTGGTCCTGAATTTGGCCATCCAATCGATGGCTTCCTTCAGGGGAGGTGCCCACTTGGTTCCGGAGATGACCGGCAACAATCCCGTGCTATCGAGAAGAACCTGACGGTTGGCATCGGAAAGCGGTCGCATCTCCAAGGCCTGACGGATCACGCCGCTGAACTGGATCACCCCCGCGCTGGAGGTCGGATCGAAGGCTGCCTGGGAGAGCAAGGCTTGCCGCACGGCCTCGGCCCGCCAGGAGTACACGTCGTTGGCTTCGGTGCAATTGGGGCGTTCCTTGGAGACGATCTGCTGGACGGTGTCGAAACCGATGGAATCGGCACCCGTGTGGCCCGCCAGATGGCGAGGACGGAGCAGCGGATCGCCGAGTTTGGAGACGTTCTGCGAACACCCCGGTGTGAAGAACGAGGTATCCCCGGCACTGCTGACCCAATACCCCCACGCCTCCATGCTGGTGGAATTGTCGATGACGTATACGATATCCGAAGAAAATTTGGAGGACTCGATCGAGGCGCAGAGCGCCAAGCCCTCTCCACCAATGCGCGTCACATTCCCCGGGAGAGTGATGGTCTGCCCGTTCCAGAGGTGAGGATCGAGGCAATTGATGGCCCCTTCGGCGGGAACCGCGAGGTCGCACCGGGGTGTGGCGGCGAAGAGCTGGGCGGCGAAAGCGGCCAGAAAGGTCATGACGAACATGAGTTGCGGAGCCATGGCGTAACAATACGCCCAACCGTTCGCCGTTGGCGTTCAGTTTGAACGCTTTGTCGGGGAAAACTGGACTCACCTGGAGACAGCGGATATCTGGAGTCGAGGCTCCAGACTAGGCTGCAGGCCCCCTCGCAACCACCAATCCCGCAAGCATCATCGCCGGCCCAAGGTATACACCTTGTTCTCCAGAAGCGTCCCGTCCATGGCGATCAGAACCGTCCGCATCAGATAGATCCCCGGAGGGGCGGGCGCGCCATGGGCATCGAGCCCGTTCCACACGATCCGGTAGACCTGCGAGGAATCCGCACTGCGGGGTTTGAGCCGTCCTTCCCACTGCGACACCCCGATTCCCAAGTTGTCGTAGAGGTAGACCAGGACCCGCGAGGTCTCCCAAATCTCCATCTCCACCCCTTGGCTTCCACGGGGAAAGTGGCCTTGCGCATCGGGTTTCCGGACCTGCAGAACCGTGCCTCCCTTCCCGGAGCGGTCGACCGCGGGAATCAGGGTTTCCCGTGGCTGGAGATCCGGGAGGGGGACATCGAACTCGAGAACCACCCAGGCCGTGGAGCGGTCCTGTCGGTGGTCGGGGTCGATGTATTCCACTTCCATGCGCCAGGGATCTCGCGGAGCATGGTTTCCCCATCTGGGGTCGAGGCGGTCGGCGGAGGTCCGTAACACGTACTCTCCGGTGTGACGACCGGTTTCACGCAACTCCAGAACCTCCGTCCCCACGGTCACCCGAACCGTCCCAGGCACCAGGGAGTCGGGATCCTTGTCCCACACGCGCACCCAGACGCTGTCCTGGTCTCGCGGATCGATCTTGAGGGGCGAGACCTCCAAACGGGAGGGAAACCACGGCGAAGGAATGCGCAGCACCGCCCAGGCCGTGTCTCCATATACGGGGTCGACGAAGCGGCCACGCACCGTCACCGAATCGAGGGACTCCTCCAGGAAAGGGCCAAGGTCCCGCTCTCCGCTCCAGGTCAAATCGCCCTGCGCTCGCAGGGAATTCTTCGGCTGTCCGGGCGGGGACTCGAATGCGACCTCGGCGGTGCCCGTGGGGTCGGCGTTGCCCCCCTCCAGGTGCATCGCAACGGCATGGGGCTTCCCCGGCACAGGAGTGAAGTTCAACATCAGGGTCGGCCGAAGGATGGTGGAACGATCGAACAACGCCGGCTGGGCCTGCCGGACAGGGAGCCAGGCGAAAAGGGAATCGATTCCCGCCCGAGGACGCCCGAGCGCAAGAGTGTCTCCGTCGACCTGCGGAAGCTGGGAGAAGGGGATTTCCCCCTCGAAGGTCCCCGAGACCCCACGGAGCAACACCATGGGGAAGGAATCTCGGCCGTGGACCAGAACCACACCCAGTTCCAGGCTGGTTTCGAAAGGATCCTGCACCACGATCCGGAGAGATCCCCGCGGCCCCGCCACGGAGGATGCGGAAAAGCGGATCGACCGGGTCGGAACGGCGAGATTCAAGGAGTCCCGCAGCGTGTCCCCGTAGACTGGATCCACGAACACGGCCCGAACCCGCGCCTGGTTGCTTGCGACGCGGACCAATTGATCCAGAAGGTCGATTCTTCCCTGTCCCGTAGAGTCGAGATCGACCGACGTGGGGGAAACGACGAAGACCACAGCCACGCGACGCCCGAAGCCATCGGACTGACCGCCTTGGACCGCCAGGTGCACCCCGGACGCACCATCGGATCGCAAGGTCAGGGACGATGGAGGCCGGTGCACCAAGGCGGTGTCCCGGAGCGTGTCCCCGGTGGCGCGCAAGACCAGGAATGCCGCGATCGAATCCGGAAGTTTCGGATCCGGACCCGGGAGCCAGAGACTGTCCCCCAAAGGACGAGCGGGCCCCTGACGGAAGAAGAAGGATCCGCGGTAGGACGAATCCGGGGCGCGTGCGAGGTCCACGAACCCGACGACCCCTCCTCGGCGCACCAACCCGACCCGAACCGAAGGCTCGGTCGCTCCCGGCAGATCGGCGTGCAACTCCAGAGTCCCCGTGGGACCCACCGCGTTGCGGATCGTGTATTGCAGGCTCATCCTGGGAACCGGAACCGCGACGCTGTCCCAGACCGTGTCTCCGAAAACGGGATCGAGGAACATTCCTCGCACCATGACCGACAGCCCACGACCACCGGTGGCCAGGGTCGAGGCGTCCACCACTTCGCGTCCCAGGGAATCCAGGACCACACGCAGACTGCGCCCGGAGGCGGTCAGCTGGACTGGTCGCTCCCCCCGGGGATCCGGGGATCCTCCATCCAGGGTCACCTGGATCTCCGCCCGACTTCCCGTCCAATCGAGACGAAGCATCGGGGGTGTCCTCACGATCCGCGCGACATCGGAAAGCGTGTCCCCGAGCAGTCCCCAAACGAGGTAGGCCACCAGGGAATCCGGTTCGAGGGTGGGAGGCAAGGGGAGGGCCAACGAATCCCCTCCCGCAAGCCGGGGACCTTGCGCGAAAGGAACGTCCGCGCGAAACAGCGAGTCCTGGACGCGAGTCAGGCGAAGGCGCGCCAGCAAGGCTCCACGACGATGGATCGTGGCTTCCACGAAGGTTCCGATCTGGCCGGGAAGGATCGCTTCCAGCAGGAGGGAACCGCGCGGTCCCGTGGTCGTCCCGGGAATCCACCGCAAGGCGGCATCCCGTTGGGCCAGGACCTCCAAGCTTCCCTCGGCGCAATCGCGGGCATCCCGAGGATGGCACCACGCGCCCCGCAGCGTGTCGATTCCCGAACGAACCTCGAAGACGGCATTGGAAGGAATGGGCGGAGTGACCCGGGCCACGGCCAATGCGGAGAAGCGCCCCCAACGGCCGGGGGAAAACACATCGAAGCTCCCGAGACTCTGTCGTTCGGCATCCCCGGCACCGGATACGATCTGCACCCCCAACGGAAGGGGAGCTTTCCCCGACGGGACCAAGGAAACCCCCACCCTCGCGACGGCTTCCGTGACCGAAGGCACGGGAACGGAGTCCGGACCGAGGAACTCCAACCGGCTCGCTTCGAAACACTCCCCCGCGAACGGGGTCGCAGGCAAGGGCGAATTCCCCAGAGGCAGGGATTCCGAAGCCACATCGAGGAGGAAGGTCGAGGTGTCGAGCACCGCGCCGGACGTCGTTCGGTATCCGGTGATCCATTGCAGGAGATTGGGTCCCGCGGCCAAGGCCAGGGCGGAATCCAGGACCAAGGACCAGTCATCGACCAGGCCTTTGCGCAAGGTGAGAGCCTTGGACTCCTGTCCGACGGTCAGGTTGCGCAAATGGCTCGTGGTGGGAGCATCCTTCACCGTCACGGAGGTGATGATGGATTTGATGACACCTTCGAGGCTGTCGGGACGGTTCGGGGGTACGACGAATTTCTGACCGAAGGAGAGCGCGGTGATGGTATCCAGATCGGGAGTCGGGTCTTCGGACTTTCCGAGATAGATGCCGTAGACCGGAGGTTGCGCATCTCCGCCGATGAGCCGGACCCATTTCGTCCGATCGAAGGGCATTCCGTCGGAGACCAGGATGATGGCCTTGGATCGTCCCGACACCGGCACCTCCGAGAGCCAGCGCAAGGCGGAATCGATCGGTGGGGCCCAACTGGTCCCGGAAGCCGCCGAATACATCCCCGTGCTGTCGAGGAGGCCGCCGAGTCCGGTCTCCGACAAAGGGCGCATGCGGAACTTCTGCTGCACCTTGCTGTTGAAGAAGATCACTCCCGCCTGGCTCGCGGGATCCAGGGAAGCCTGGTGCCTCAGGGCGACCCGAACCGCCTCGGCACGCATGGAATAGGGATCGTTCGCCTCCATGCACCCGTTCTTCAATTGGCCGCTGGTCAGTTTGGAACGCAGCTCCACCAGCGTATCCCACCCCGATGCCTCCACTCCGGTCGCCCCGAAGTGGCGCCTGCGGAGAGCCACCGGCGTTCCGGGGACGCCGGCTTCCGCGCAGTCCGGTATGTACCAGGTCGTGTCGCCGGACGCGCTGGCGTGGAACCCCCAGGCATCCATGCTCGCGGAGTTGTCGATGACATAGACCAGATCGGCGGACAGGAGGGATCGCTGGGTCGGCGTACACAGGGCCAAACCCTCTTCCCCGATGCGGGTGATGTTGGCGGGAATCCGCAAGGTCCGACCGTCCAGCCCCTCGGGGTCGATGCACGCTCCGGGAGCGTGGTCGGCCATGTCGAGGTCGCAACGAACCGCCGCCCCCGAAGGAGCGGAGAATCCGAGGGCGAGGGTCCACAAGAGGTGCGCGATTCTTGGAGCCATGCAGTGAACCTAGAGCATTTCAGAGGCGCTTGCGAGGAGATTTCAAACTCGTCCTTGCGGAAAACGCATCCCGTGTGGACATGGTTTTCAACACGTATCGTCTGGGACGGGCCCTTGGAGTCAGGATTTGCGGCGCACGTACAATTCCGCGAGCGCTTCCCGAAAACTGGTGGGCACCGTCTTGCGGTCGAAGTCCAGTCCCATCCCGGGCAAGTGGGGCCCCTGGTCCCAGGAGTGCGACCAGGTGACCATGGCCCGCAGCCCTTGGGTCGGTTCGGCCAGATCGATGATTTCGACCTCCAGCTCGCTGGCGATGGGCACGATGTCC
Source organism: Fibrobacteria bacterium (assembly GCA_020633825.1). Lineage (GTDB taxonomy): Bacteria > Fibrobacterota > Fibrobacteria > UBA5070 > UBA5070 > UBA5070. Next base: position 204,249 of record JACKCV010000003.1, read on the forward strand.
ATGGCCAGGAGGAACAAGCCCGAGATGGATGCGTTCGAACAATTTCCCTTGAGCCAGGTCTTCTGGCCGAGGATCCGATACCGCACGCGGGAGGTCAGAGGGACTCGCACGAAACGACGGATGTACTTGGGGTGCCTCCAGGAGGGATCCCGACCGGCGATCTCATCGAGCGCGTTCTGCAAGGGAAGCCGCTTGAACGGAGCCTGGCACATCGCGGTCCACACCCCGGCTTCCGACTGGGTGCATCGAAGGATGGGCAGGTCGATCCCCAACTCGTACAGGGGCGCGGTCTCCGAAACCCCCGCGTGCAGGGTGGTGGCCATGTCCATCAGGACCGCTCGTCCGGGATCGGAGACGCACGAACGAACCGCCTCCCCGACCGAGTGGTGCACTCTCAGACGCAAAACGGAATTTCCCACCACCTCCTCGTACAGCCCCGCCCGTTCCGGCGTGACCACGAGGTGGACATGGGATCGTGACGGATCATCCTTCAGGTGCGACCTCGTCGGTTTCGGAATTCTGGGATGGATTCAGGTCGGAGACCTCGGCGTCGTCGGAAGGTTCGATGGCCACCGAGTCCTCGGCCGAGCCATCGAAGCTCGAAAGCCCTCCGGGCTCGGGGAGGATCTCCTCCTCCTGCTCTCCGACCACGTGGGCGACGTCCTGGACCACATCCCCTTCGTCCAGGCGGATCACGATGACCCCCATGGAATCGCGGCCGGTCTGCCGGATATCCTGGGTTCCGGTGCGGATGACCATGCCCCCCTTGGTGATGGCCATGACCTCGTCGTCGGGGTTCACGGAAATGAGGCACACCGCGGGTCCGTTCTTTTCGGCCACGCGCACGTTGATGATTCCCTTGCCGCCGCGGTTGGTGACACGGTACTCGGCGGGGTCGGTCTGTTTCCCGAACCCCTTCTCGGTGATGGTGAGCAACTTGGCTCCCTCCTGGACCTTGACCATGCCGATCACTTGATCGGAGGAATCCAGGGAGATGCCGCGCACACCGCGGGTCCCGCGGCCGAGGTCGCGGAACGCCGAGAGCGGGAAGCGGATGGCCTGGCCCATGCGGGTCGCCAGCACGAAATCGGGATCGCCTTCCACCAGCAGGGTGGAAACCAATTCGTCGCCTTCGTCGAGGGCGATGCCGATCAATCCCTCGCGTCGCATGTTGCGGAAGGAATCGAGACGCATGCGGTTGATGGTACCATTGCGCGTGGCGAAGACGATCCGTCCCTCGCCGCCGAACCCGCGGACGGGAACCACGGACTTGACCTTCTCCCCGGCGTCCTTGCGCATTTCCAGGAGGTTCGCGATGTGCGTTCCCTGGGCGGTGCGGGCCACGTTGGGCAGATCCCACACGCGCAAGGCGTAGGCGCGTCCGAGGGTCGTGAAGAACAGCAGATGCGCGTGGGCGGTCGCCACGAAGATCTGGTCGACGAAGTCCTCGCCCTTCAGACCCGCGCCGGTGACGCCCTTGCCTCCCCGGCCCTGGGCACGGTACTCGGAAAGCGGCTGCCGCTTGATGTATCCGCCGTGGGTGACCGTCACCACCATGGATTCGTCGGCGATGAGGTCCTCCATCGAAACTTCGTCGGAAGCATCGATGATTTCGGTTCGACGATCATCCCCGATTTCTTCGGCGACCTTCGCCAGTTCCTCGCCGACGATCTGTTCGCGCAGCTTGCGGTCGGCGATCACGCTTTCGAGGTAGGCGATGCGCACCAGGAGCTCGTTGTACTCGTTCTGGATCTTCTCGCGCTCCAGACCGACCAGGCGGCGGAGCTGCAGTTCGAGGATGGCCTGGGCCTGGACCTCGCTGAAGGCGAACTGCTCCATCAGGGACGACTTGGCCACCTCGGTGGTCGGAGAGTTGCGGATGATCCGGATGACTTCGTCGAGGTGATCGAGAGCCTTCAGGTATCCTTCCAGGATATGGGCGCGATCCTTCGCCTTGCGAAGATCGTGGACCGCCCGACGACGCACCACTTCGAGCCGGTGGTCGAGGTAGTGGACCAGCAGCTCCTTCGTATTGAGGACCTTGGGCTTGCCTTCGACCAGGGCCAGGTTGATCACATGGAAGGGATCCTGGAGCTGGGTCTTCTTGAACAGGTGGTTCAGGACGATGTCCGGATGGGCGTCCCGCTTGCATTCCACCACGATCCGCATGCCGTCGCGATCGGATTCGTCGCGAAGGTCGGCGATCCCGTCGATGGCCTTGTCCCGCACCAGTTCGGCGATCTTCTCGAGAAGTCGGGACTTGTTCACCATGTAGGGGATCTCGGTGAAGACGATTCCCTGCCGGGTCCCGAATTCCTCGAAATGGTGGCGCGCGCGCACCACGACGCGGCCACGACCGGTCAACATCGCATCGCGCAGCCCCAGGCGACCGTAGATGATGCCTCCGGTCGGGAAGTCCGGTCCCTTGATGTACTGCAACATGGCTTCCGGAGGAAGCTCCGGATCGAGGAGCAAGGCCTGGCAGGCGGCGACCGTCTCGCGCAGGTTGTGGGGGGGCATGTTGGTCGCCATGCCCACCGCGATCCCGGTGGTCCCGTTCACGACGAGGTTCGGGAAGGCAGCGGGGAGCACCGAAGGCTCCTGGAGGGAATCGTCGTAGTTCGGCTGGAAGTCGACGGTTTCCTTCTCGAGATCGGCCAGCATCAATTCCGCTTCCCGACGCATGCGCGCTTCCGTGTAACGCATGGCTGCCGGGGAATCGCCGTCGACGGAACCGAAGTTGCCCTGTCCCATCACAAGCATGTAGCGGAGCGAAAAGTCCTGGGCCATGCGCACCAGGGAGTCGTAGACCGCCGTGTCGCCGTGGGGATGGTACTTGCCGATCACGTCGCCCACGATACGAGCGGATTTCTTGTAGGGCTTGTCGTGGTTGAGGGACAACTCGTCCATCGCGAAGAGGACGCGACGGTGCACGGGTTTCAGACCGTCCCGGACATCGGGGAGGGCGCGAGCGACGATCACGCTCATGGAGTAGCGCAGGTAGCTGCTCGAGAGCTCCTTGTCGATGGCGACTGGAAGCACCCGCCCGTGCACCTGCAAGGCTTCACTCTCTGCGTCGGAGGGGATGTCTGGGGGCAAGGTGTCGTCGGTCATGGAGCGTCCTGTACGAAGGCGGTGGGTGGCTTCCAGGCCACCCGGTTCAGAAGATCATGGTCGGTGGCATCGACACGGTGGGGCACCATCGTGGGATGTCCGCGGCGCAACCAGTCGTCGTCGGAGTCCGGCGCGATGGCCTCGGGAGGCTTGAAGCCTTCGAGCTGCCAGAAGCCATCCGCGGCCGGTTTGTACTCGTCCCGGAACATCGCCGAGGCTCCGGCGCACAGCCGGGGTGTTCCCCAGGAGGCCGGGGCATGGGAGGGGAAGTTGATGTTCCAGAAGGTCCCCAGGGGCGTCGGGGGGGGATCCAGCAGGAGATGGGTCACCCATCGGGCGATCGCCCGGTAGTGTCCGTCCTGCATGCCCAAGGTGGAGAGTGCGAAAGCCGGAAGCCCCCAAAGGGCCGCTTCGCGCGCGCATGCGACGGTGCCGGAATAGGGAGCGCACACGCCGGCATTCTCCCCGGGATTGATGCCGGCCAGCACCACGTCGGGTTTTTCTCGGGTGCAGATCGCGTACTTCACCGCATCGGCGGGGAAGCCGTCGACCACCAGCACCGTGGCTCCGTGGAGCTCGGTTTCACGCACCTCGATGGGTCGGGTGAAGGTGAATCCGTGCCCCGTTCCCGAACACTGCCGGGAGGGAACCGCCACCGTCACGTCGTGGTTCCGCACGAGCGACTCCACCAGCGCGTGGAGGGCGGGGCTATCCAGTCCATCGTCGTTGGAAACGAGGATCCTCATCGGGTGGACTGCTGGAATTGGTGCAACTGGGCCATCATGGAAGGAATGGAAAGGTAGTTTCGCGCGAGCCACCCCCGGGGCACCACCGGACCAGCCGCCTCTTCCCCCGGTGGGGGCCCACCAACTCGCCGTCCCGACCTTCCTCCCGGGATCGCTTCCTGCGGTTCAGGGAATCTCCAAGAAGGGGGCCCCTCCTCGGAAATCGTCGTCGAACACCACCACCAGCGATCCATCCGCCATGCGCACCAGTCCTTCGGCCTTGGGGGCGGCCTCCTTGCGCTCCGCGGCGACATCCGCTTTCCACAGGGTCTTTCGGACGGGCTGGATGCCCTTCAGGGCCAGTTGGTCGGTCGCAACGCCCATTTCCTCCGGAGTTTGCCCGCCGAACGCCGTACCCCCGGGATCGAACGCTCCCAAATCCGTGGCTTCCGAAAGATCGATCTTCCACAGGTCCACCCTGCCGGAATTCCCATGCTTGCCTTTCCGGACCTCCATCACCACGAGTTGCCCATCGGGCAAGGAGAGGCAGTCTCCGATCCGCCCCTTCCCCAGCCCCGGGGTATCTTCCACCAGATAGGCGTACTGCCTCACGCCCCCTTCCCGGTCGGGATCCAGGACCACCAGACGGACCAAACGACTCCGCTTGGCGACCACCTCGGGATCGAGGGTGGCAGCATGCGCGAGGGAACCCTGCAACGCCAGGAGGAGTCGGCCGTCCCCGGTTCGAGCGATCCCTTCGAATCCCTTGTTCCCCCGTCGCGTTCGCAGGACCTCGGGCAATCCGCGCCCCGGGCCCAGGATGCGATCGATGACCCATTCCCCGGGCGATCCGGAGCGCGCATGGACCAGTCGCGGTCCATATTCGTCCACCAGCCATAGACCTCCCCGGCCGTCGGTGGTCAACCCTTCGAAATCGAACCCGGCGGAGTCGGCGACCACGGGAACCCACCGCCCCTCGACCAGCCCGAAGGCACGTTCGGTGGACTGGGCCCAAACCGGGGAAATCCCCGTCGTCCAGGCTCCCTGGTCCAAGCGGAGGGAATCGGTCGCGACCAGGAGCAGATGACCAGGCCCGGATCTGCGGATCCGGAGAATCTTCTGGTGATAGGCGATGGATTCGAGGAAAACCTTCCCATCCGCGGTTTGGTTGGGCCCACGATCCGTCACCACCAGGAACGAATGCCCCGTGGAATCGCGAGGGTCGAGCACAGCTCCGGAAAACCCGCCCTCGGAGGACGCGACCATCCCGCGCCCTCTCTGCGGCGCGGACTGGATCGGCAGTAGAAATCCTCCAACCAGGAGAATGGCCGCTCCCCCGGCGATCCAGGAGCCATGGAAAGCGGAAGGAACGCCTCGACGAGAGGGCGTTCCCCGGCCGGATGCGAACCCGAGGCTTCCGTCCAGGATCCGCCCCACCGGAGCCCTCGTCAGAGGCTCACCGGGCACGCATGGGCTGCCAGGGAGGAATCCACGATCGCCGGACGGGATTTCGCGAAGGCCAACAACAACGCCTTGGAGGTCTCCGCAGCCGCCAAACCGTCGAGGAGATGGCCTTGTTGGGCGATGCGCGCCGACAGGACCGCCGTCGAAAGGGGGCCGCCGGGGGCCACCAGCGCGGCGGAGCGAGCGGTGAAGTCCCTGCAGAGGACGGAATCCGCGAGCACTTTGCCGATAAGGGGCCAATCGGTCGTCGCTCCCGGGTGCCAGACACTCTTGTACAACCCACCGGACAAGGGGAAGGTCTTGTCCATGTCGAGGGCCACCCAGTGCAACGGCCCTCCCTTGGCGTACAACCCCCAGTTCTCCGCATCGTCTCCGTAGCTTCCATGCTCCCCGAGAACCGAGGTCACGGAAAGCCATTCCAGGAACCCGTCCAGATCGAACGTCGCGCGCAAACCGCTCCGCCAGGAGGCGGGATCCGTGGTTCTCGAGGAGGAGTTCAGTGCCGCCAGGAACTGGAGGACATCCGTGTGGGTGCCATCGTTGTCTCCAGCTTTGAACTCATCCCGGACGTAGTCGCCGAGAATGGAGGACGGTTCGTACCAATTCCCGGAGGAGGATCCGAAATGACGATCCAGGAGCGGGGATCCGGGCTCCTCGCGGAGCGTGTAGACCCCGAGGTCGAGGGTATCCGCCCCGCGTGCGATCCGGAGATCCACCAGGGTTCCGGCCAGGACGGCCACACCGCGTTCACGCAGGATCGCCCCCGCCAACTGGTGGCGCAGCAGGGTCGTGTCGCCTTCGACGCTCTCCAATCGCAACTTCTTGAACCCGTAGAACCTCTGGTTGTCGATGGTGGGGAATTCCCCCTCCCACTTGTCCATGGTGATCCGGAACGGATACCGTCGATTCCCCTTCTTCCAGGCATCCGCGAGGTCCGAGTTCGAACGCATCCGGAACCCGACGTGCTTCCATTCCCGGCCATCGGCCAGGAGCGTCGCCTGGTGCCATTCGGAGACATCGGGGAACCCGTCGAGCCCACTCCCCGTGCAGGTGGGCAGGATCGCGGCCCCGGTTCCGCACGCTTCGGTCAGGGCCTGCTCCATGTGCATCCACGTGGAGTCCGGCATGGACAGGACCATGCGCCTCCGCGCGGCGGAAGGGAAGGCGTGGAGAGTGTCCGGATCCACGTTTCCGTGGGAGGATTCCTCCCATTCCCCGCCCCGCTCGATTCCTTGGGGCGGCGGGTCCTCGACGTTGGTCGAACTTCCGCATCCGACGAGGAAGGCCAGGGAGGATGCCATGGCGACGAGACGACCCAGATTCTCCCTGCGATTCATGTAGTGCATCCCTGACTTGCTCCTTCGGTCATCCATTGTTTTCCCCGTGTGGCTCCCATCGACACTCGCCGCAGCGTTGCCGAACCGAGGCAACGCTCCCTCCCCGGGGGGGTCCTCGGCTCTCCGGTCGCGCCGGAATTCCAACAAGATGCGTCGGAGAGCCGCCGTGCGCTGGCCGTTCGAGGTGGGACCAGCAGAGCCCACCGGAATCCACACCTGCGCGGAAGGAAGGATCACCGGTCGGGTCGGACCAATCGGAATCCAGCGAAATAAAACTGGTAGGCGGGCGTGAAGAAGGTCCGGTTGGCCGGCCTCTGGTACAGCAGCCCTCCCCCCCAATTGCCTCCCCGGATGGCATGCCAGGGGGATTCCGAGGATACCGCGATCCCCCACGGGTCGGTCACTGCCACGGATTCATACCCGGAAACCCAGGCATCCTGGCACCATTCGCTGAGATTGCCGGACATGTCGTACAGTCCATACGCGTTGGGCAGCTTGGAAGCGACCTTGTGCATCCCGAACCCCGGCTGCCCCACATCCTTGACCCAGGAATTCCCGGCCCAGACGGCGTGGGCGGAGATCTCCGCGGAATCCGCGGCATCGAGAGTTTCGGAGTAGTCCTTTCCCCACCAGGTGTCGGTGGTGGTTCCTCCCCGGGCCGCGTATTCCCATTCCGCCTCGGTGGGAAGACGATAGCCATTGGCGGAGGGGTCGACCACCAGGTCGGTGAGGAGGGCGGAATTCCCCACTCCATCGCGAGCGGTGTAGGAGTACACCGTGTCGAGTCCCTCGATCTTGGATCGGGCATTGGCCATCAGGATGGCTCCCCCCGCATCCCACTTCGATTCATCGAAGATGGAATTCACGGGATAGTCGTCGCCCAGTCCATAGACGGAACTCATCGGAGTGGGGTGGAATTCCTCTCCGTAGGCTTGCGCCATCAACGTGTTCCATTCACCCTGGGTGACTTCCGTGGTGTCCATCCAGAAGTCGTAGGTGAACGTCACGGAATGTCGGCTCCCTTCGGCGGTGTAGGAGGCCTCGCCGGCGAACCAGGGATCGGCGTCGCGGGTTCCCATCGCGAAGGTCCTTCCCTTGGCCAGCACCTTGACCTGGCCCCCGCGATGGATCCATTCCGCGGGCGTCGGCCGCCAAGGACTGGAGGCGACCAAGGTGTCGATCCGGCCGGAATCCGGCAGGACGTCCACCTGGAACGTCTCGGGGGCGAACCCATCCTTGGCGATGCGCAACCGGGCCGACACGGATGCCGCGCGGCCGGCGGACCCGTCCCGCACCGACCACGCCACCTCCCCCCCGTGGCGAAGCCGGAAGTATCGGACCCCTCGAGGAACCGCGGGAAGCTGCGCCACCGCCTCGACGACGGGGATCCCCCGGGCGAGCATGGTCCCGTCCGCTCCGTGGACGTCCAGGGACCACCCGGTGGCCCCCTGCTCCAGCCCGATGATCCGCACCTGGTCGCCCCGGGATCGCACCAGCAGTTCCCGCCCCGCCCGCCCGGGCGTCACGGCAAGCCCCTCGAGGCTCCCGTCCAGGCTCCAGGATCCGTCCGCCCCCGACAGGACGGAATCCGGCACGCCCGAGAGGCGGATGGTGGCTCCCGCCAGCCCCGCCCCGGTCTCGTCGACCACCCGCCCCCGCAGGAGGGGGAGCGCCAGAGCGGAGACGGGCAGAAGGATCGACAGGATCGCCAGGGTGCTTGGGATTCGCATGGGAGGCTCCTCAGGGGTTCCAGAACAGACCGAGACCGCGGGAATCGACGGTTCCCGCATGTTGCACCGCGACCCGGTAGGCCCCGTTGGCCCATCCGGCGAGGGAGATGGCGTGGGAGTGGTCGGTGGCGACCGCCGTCGCGCGCACCGCGCCCCGCGCATCCAGGACCCGAACGACGTCCCCGGGCTGCAGTCCTTCCACGAGGAGGGAGCGCGAAGCGTATTCGGCCCTCGTGCTCCAGCCCTTGCGAACCTGCTCGGCGCGGGCGCCCCCGACGGGTGGCTGGTACAAGGACGTCAAGCGGGAGATGCCCGGGTAGGACCGCGGGTAGCGGGTGGCGCGGACCGTCATGGAGTTGCATCCCGAGATCTCCTTGACGATCTGTCCCTCGGAGATCTCCACGAGCCGCTTGCTCTTGCTGAAGGAGACGAAGCGGTTCCCGTTGGGGAGGGCCTGCACGAACCCGAAATTCCCGCTGGAGGCGTAGTTGGCATAGTCGGAACCCGTCCGGTACCAGTTCCAATCGACCGAGGAGGCGTATTCGTCGCCCGTCATCACGAAACCGGTGTCCGCGAGCACGGGCTTGATCTCGTAGGCCACCGATCGCCCCTTGGCACTGGCGTCCAGCGTTCCGTTGCTGGAATTGCAGAAGAACTGGAAGTTGCCCTCCCCCGGCATGTCCGGAGGGACCACGTTGCCACCGTGGACGACGTTGCAGACCGTTCCGGATTTCCCTCCGTAGTTCTGGGCGGCTCCCCAGCGGAAGAGGATGCTCCCGCCCTTGCCGTATTTCCCGCCCTTGTCGGTCGCGGCCTCGGCGGTGGTCGTCGAATGGTCCACCACCAGGATCTCGTTCATGGCATGGGCCGAGAACAGGACCAGATCCCGGCTGGCGTCGTAGGCCACGGAGTTGAAGTGCAGGACGTCCCCCCCGCCCCCCATGGGGCCACCGAAGCCCGAGGAGAAGCGGTTCACGTTGATGCGGAAGCGGTCGTCCTTGTCCGAGAAGTGCTTCTTGGCATCCCACTCCCAGACCACCTTCTTGGCGACCGGATCGTACTCGATCACGTGCTCGTTGTAGACCGTGGAGGAGTACGTGAGGGAGCTCACCCCGATGGCCTCCTTCACCTGGGCGTTGGTCAGGAGCTCGTAGCCCAGGGCCAGCCAATGCCCGTTGGGCATCAAGGCGACGCCGTGGTGCAGCGTCCCCGAGGTCGGGGAGGTCCAGGTCCAGGTGTTGATGGTGTTGTTGTCCCACGACACCTCGTCGAGACTCTGGTAGGGGGCGCCTGGGCCGGTTCCGCGACCGGAACCGAAGATGACGGATCCTGTCGGTGTGAGGAACGCGGAATAGGGACCGCCGACCGCCTTCCAGGTGTGGACCACGGCGTCGTCCGGGCCCAGGAGGCTGGTCGTTCCATCCAGACCTCCCGGAATGAAGGTCACCCCGTCGAGGGCGTCCCCGGCGGAAGCGATCGATGCCGCGAAAGCGGTCAGGAGAAGGACTCGAGCGTTCATGTGGCAAGCCTCGACGGGTTACGGGATGGGAAGCAAAGGGAAGGTCCGGGTGCGATCGACGGTCGCGACGCGCAGGAAGCCGGATCCGGGCAGGATCGGAAGCCCCATCCAACCCGATGCGTCGGATCGCGCCCGACCTCTGGAGACGATCCGTCCCCGCGCATCGACGACGGCCCAGAGAATATCCGCACCGGGGGGCATCCCCGAAACGCCGGAGCGCTTCGGGAAGTGGAGCACCCAGTCCGATCCGACGGAACGGTGCCGCGGGACCGCCACGCCCTCCATGCCCGCCAGCACGCTGTCGACATGGGAGGACAACCAGGCGTTGCGAGCGGTCGCGAACGAAACCAGGCCCGGGATGGTGCTGGAGGGGCTGGGCCGGAACGTGGAAGTCTGGTTGGTCTCGAAAGCGGCCAAGGAGTAGATCCGGTTGGGATCGGCTTCGACGTAGGGCTTGATGAGGGAAGACAGGCGTGCGATCCGGGCCTGCAAGGTGTCCACGGACGCCTCCGTCGCCACCAGGTGGCGGATCCAGGAAAGGGCGCCCGCTTTGAGGGCCGGGCATCTGGCGAGGCGACGGGAGAGCGGACGCGCCGCCAGGTTGGAAACCTCGATGGGATCCTGCGTCACCACGTTCCAGGAATTCCCGTAGGCACCGTAGGAGAGGTTCAGGTCCCAGGGAAGGAGTCGGATGCCCCGCGAAGCGGAATCCTCGTAGAGGTAGTAGTTCCGTCCGGATCCGCTGTAGGAATCGAAGTGCGAGAGGACCATGTTGAACGCGACCATCCGGATGGCATCCTCCGAGGAGATCCATCGGTCGGGATCGCCGCAGAATTCCCCGTCCGCAAGAGTGTCCAGCGCGGCGAGGATCGACTTCAAACGACTCCACTCGGGGTTCTTCTCGTTGGTCTTCAATTCGTAGAGGGAGTCGTAGCGGGCGGATTCCCCGAGCCACTGCAGGGGAGCCCCGTCGTCTCCGGCCTTGAACAGATTCCCCGAAGCGTTGGGATACCAGCGCTTGAGGAAGGTCTTGTCGACCTGTTCCACCTGGGTGTAGAGCCCGATGGCGACCCCGTTGGCCTCCAGGGTGGCGAAGCTGGACCGGGGCGCGGGGAGGATGGTCCGGGCGATGCGATAGGAGAGGACTTCGCGCAGGAAAGTGGGATCCCCGACCCCGTTGGAGAAATTCAGGACCTTCACCCCGTGGTAGGTCTGGGAACGGAATTCGTTGAACTTGATCTTGAACGGCTTCTTGGGGGAATTCCCCACGTAGGTGTAGGACGAGTTCCCCTTGTAGCGCACTCCGACACTGTCGATGGTCTGCACGCCATCGGAGAATCTCGCGGGAAGGTACCCGGAATCGGCGACCCGGAAAGCCTCCAGACGGGATGCCCAGGAACTGTCGTAGAAGTCCAGCTGGTAGGCGTGCACCACGGATTCGTCGAAGAGAAGGTCCGACGAATCGGATTGCGCCTTCGGGTCGGAGATCAGCGATGCCAGGGTGAGCATCAGGGCGACTTCCAACGACCTCGGGAAACGGCCCGGCATGTTGCGTTGAGGTTCCATCGTGGACAAGATCGTGTTGCGTTCGATGCTTCCGGGCCCGATGTCGGAGGGTTCCGCTCCCGGTTCGGGAGCAGGTCGACCACCACGTTGCGATGTTCGATCCCGAGGCTCCCCTCATCCGCCTTCCAGGATCTATCCTTCCGGACCCTGACCATGACGATCCTCGAACGCAACATCGGCCCCCATCCCCTCCTGCGCCTGCAGGACCCCCTCACCGGTTCCTGGGTGGAAGTCCTGCCCACGCGGGGAGCGACCATCCACCAGATCGCCTTGGCGAAGGAGCAGGAGGCGCCCCGGGAGATCCTGCAGCCCATGCGCACGGCCGTGGAGGTGCAGAAGCAGCGTTGGGCCAAAGGCGCCCAGCTGGCCCCCTGGCCCAACCGCATCCAGGATGCCGTCTACGAATTCCAAGGGACCACCTACCACCCCTTCCGAAGCTTCCGCTCCCAAGGGGGGCACGCCATGCACGGAACGGTGATGCAGGAGACCTTCTCCCGCGTCCCTCCCCCGGAGGGATTCGGGCTCTCCCTGGAACTGAAGGCGGAAGGTTGGCAAGGATACCCCTGGCCGCTGACCATGTCCGTCCACCTGGGTTTCCTCGACGGCGGATTCCGCATGGACGTCCATCTGACCAACCGCTCCACCAGCGAGGCTCCGATCGGACACGGTTGGCATCCCTATTTCACCCTCGGTCGCGACGTGCGGGAATGCGAGCTCGAACTTCCCCGGGGAATTCGCTTGGGAATGTCCGAACGCGCCGTTCCCGATGGGTCGAGGTCGCGATGGGAGCGTTTCCAAGGCCCGGAACTCGTCGGCCCCGACTTCCTCAACGACTGCATCGAAATCGACCCGACCACTCCCCGAGCCATCACACGCCTGCGCGATCCGCGCACCGGCGAAGGCCTCGAAGTCTGGCAGGATGTCGAGGAACTCGGGTACCGCTACGTCCAGGTCTTCACCCATCCGAGGCGGCACTGCCTGGCCATCGAGCCCATGTCCTGCGCACCGAACGCCTTCCAGAACGGTCTCGGGCTGCGCACCCTCGCCCCAGGGGAAACGATGCGACTTTCCACCGGCGTCCGACGCTTGGCGGTCTGAGACTCCCTGCCGAGGAACGCCGGCCGGATCGAACCGGTCGTCCGCCCCTCGAGACCCACGCGCGCCGCCCTCCCCGTTCCCCAGGAGCGCAGTGCGATCCAGGAAGCGGGAGAGGGGGCACTCCCCCTCAGACCAGGGAGAGAAGACCCGCCAAGGGGATCGCCAACCAATCCGGGCGATGCCTCAGTTCGTAGCGCAATTCGTAGAAGGCCTTCTCCGCCTCGAACAGGTCGAGGAGTGCTTGACGGTCCTCGGAGCCGGACGGCCACAAGGCCTCGATGCCTTGCACGCCGAAATACCCTTGGAGAAAAGCGGCTCGAGTCGAGCTTTTCCAGGCCTCCGCGAACGACACCGCCTGCGGGGACGCCTTCTCGGGAAGACCGGAACGGGACGCGTAGTCGAACGAGCGCAACATTCCAGCCACATCCTTCGCCATGGGTGCGAAGGCCCTCCGCTCCGCGGGCGACCGTGCGGGCTCCCCTTCGAAATCGAGGATGGTCCAACCTTCCCCGGATCGGAGGACCTGACCCAGGTGGAAGTCTCCGTGGACCCGGCTCGCCACGACCCCGGGCACCTCCCGTGCGAGCAGCCGCATCAACCGGGGGGTCGCGGTCTCCAAGCGGGCGAGCAGGTCGAGCGCTTCCGTGGGCCACCCCGCCCGATCGGCCCGGGCGACCTCGGACAGCACATCTTCGGCAAGACTCCTGGCGGCGGCTCCCAATCCCTCCGCGGCCATGGATTCCCGGCCGAAGACCTCCGCAAGCGCCACGTGCAGCTTGGCCGTGGAGACCCCGAGATCTCTCCAACGACGGGGATCCGTTTCTTCGCCGTTTGCCTGCGCAACCTCGGCCACCTCCGCGCAGGCCGCCTGCCAGGCGTTCGCACGGTGTTCGACGGCTCGCTGGGCGGCGATCAGCACGCACTCCCCGAAGGGGGTGTCGGCGACCAGCACCCCGAGCAACCGGGGAATGTCCAGTCCCTCGGTGGAAGCCATGGCCTCCAGGACTTCCACGTCGAGATTCCCCCCGGCCTCCAACCTGCGGAAGATCTTGAGGAACACCGATCCACACAGCGCCCAGGAATTGGTCTGGTCGGCGGCTCCGAGCCGGACGGGGCCCCGCAAGCCGTCCTCCAGGCGGGACGGATCGATCAGGCGCGCATGTGTGGAATCCCCCCTCCCCGGCCCGGTGGAACGAACGGTCCATTCCAGCAATCCCCGGACGCAAGCCTCGTCCTCCAATCCGTCGCGCCAGAACACGACGCCATCGGACAGGATCTCCGCCCCCGGAGCCTCCGCAGGGGCCAACGGCACGAAATAGAGGTCGTCCCCGGATCGCACCAGGCAGGCGAACCCGACCCGCAGAGGGTACGATGCCACCACGTCGGCCTCGATCGGGCCTCCCCTGCGCACGAACCAGCGCCGGCCCGGAAGCCATCGCTCCCAGGGAAGACGGGCGAACGATTCGAGGGAGGGTTCGGCGGAGAAGGAAGAGACTGTCATCGAGAGGAAACCTAATGAAAGGTTTCCCCCTTTTTCCCGGCTCCGTGGCGCCGCGAAATATCTTTCCGCCCCGTTTGTCGTCCCTCTCGCCGGTTTTCGCCCGCCTCGGGCCCGGCTCCCTTCACCGGAGATCCAACGCCGTGGACATCATCGCTTGCAAGTTCGGAGGCACCTCCCTGGCCGACGCGGCCCAGTTCCGCAAGGTCGCCGAAATCGTCCGCGCCGATCCGCGTCGACGCATGGTGGTGGTCTCGGCCCCCGGCAAGCGCCACAAGCAGGACCCCAAGATCACCGACATACTCCTGTCGGTGCACGACGCCTCCCGGCGGAACATGGATCCCTCCCAGGCCATCTCCCTGGTGCGCGAGCGGTTCCTGGAGATCGAGGCCCAGCTGGGCATCGATGCGGGGATCGCCGCCTCGATGGACGACTTCGCCGCCACCGTGCAGGCGGGCGCCGACCGGGACTGGATCGCCTCGCGCGGCGAGCATTGGTCGGCCCGGCTCATGGCGGCCTTCCTCGGAGCCACCTTCGTGGAAGCCGAAGGTGCCGTGTTCCTCACCGCCGCGGGCCTGGTGGACGAACGCACCTGGTCGGAACTCCCCGGACGGATTCCGTCCACAGGGATCTCCGTGATGCCGGGCTTCTACGGGACGGACACCCACGGGAAGGTCAAGACGTTCTCCCGTGGCGGTTCCGACATCTCCGGCGCCATCGCCGCCCGCGCCATCGGAGCCGATCTCTACGAGAACTGGACCGACGTCTCCGGACTCCTCATGGCCGACCCCCGCCTGGTCCCCGATGCGGCGCCCATGGAGGTCGTCACCTACCGCGAGCTGCGCGAACTGGCCTACTCGGGTGCGAGCGTGTTCCACGAGGAGGCGATCCTCCCCTGCAAGCAGGCGGGCATCCCCATCCGCATCGGCAACACCAACCGCCCCCTCGATCCGGGCACCCGCATCGTCCCCGAGGATCAGGCCGCGGACCGCCCCATCGCGGGCGTCGCCGGTCGCCGGGGATTCTCCATCCTGCAGATCGAGAAGACCCTCATGAACAAGGAGCGAGGTTTCGGGCGCCGGGTGCTGGGAGTGCTGGAGACCCACGGCGTCTCCTACGAGCTCTCCCCCTCGGGCATCGACTCGATGTGCGTGGTGATCGACCAGGAGGATTTCGACGAAGCCGAGGACGCCGTGCTGCAGGAGCTCGCCCGGGTCTGCGAGCCCGAATCCATCGAGGTGGAACGGGATCTCGCCCTGATCGCAACGGTGGGGCACGGAATGTCCCATCGACCGGGTGTCGCCTCCCGGCTGTTCAAGGCGCTCTCCGACAGCCAGGTGAACGTCCGGATCATCGACCAGGGAGCCTCCGAGCTTTCCATCATCGTCGGCGTGGACGGCAACGATCTGCAGAAGGGGTTGAACGCCATCTACCGGGCATTCGTGAACTGAACGAACCCGCAGGGGAATACGATCAGAGGGAGCCGAGTACGCTGAACAGGGAGATCTCGCTGCGGCGGGCCCCTTCGTTCAGGACCGCCTCCGCCCCGTTGGCTTGGGGGCTGACATCGATCTCGGCGGGATCGACCACGAACCGGAGCACGGCATGCCCGACGTCGAGCTCGACGCACGGGCGGCACAGCAAGGCCGAATCCTGGTCGACGGCGAAAGCTCCGTAGCCGTGGCCGGACTCCAGTTTGTGGTGATCGGTCACGCAGGGCACCTGGGTGGTGAGAAGTTTGCCCGTCAGCGCTCCCCCGCCCAGGGCCTTCTGGATGGCCGGAAACGACAACGCCCTCGTGGGTCGGGGCCAATGAGGGCCTCTTTCCGGATCGAGGACTTCGGTCGCGTACATCCCCTGTCCGGGCACGGCCCCGCGGATCAACGCCCCGCATCCCCCGACCAGGAGGATTTCCTGCGGCGGGACGTCCTCCTCGAGGAAGACGCGCAACTGCTTCTCGGCCACCGGTCCGGGATCGACCCAGAGGATATCCCACGAGGACATCCCCTTCGCGGTCCGGGAAAGGGGGGACATCCACGAGGTACCATCCGGGCGACTGATCGCCGTATGGCTCGCAACCCGCCCTCGACGGCTCATGGGCCGAGGCCCGACACAGACGCACAGTCGCATGGGGAAAAACTTAACTGGCCGGAGCCATTCCGCGGGTTATCTTGGGGCCATGTCGTCGACGGACCAGGCCACCACTGAAATCGCAGCCTCCGCGCCCATGGGGGCCTGGGTGCTGCACGCTTCGCGTCTGCATTCCTGCCCGACCCACCGGATCGGAGACCGGATCCTGGTTCGCCCCCCGTCGTTGCACCACGCCGGCCAATCCTGCTGCCTGGTTCCCTTCCTCCGCTTGCGTTCCGACCTGCGCAAGGGAACCAAGGGCGAGGTGCGTTGCAGCTGGGAAGGATGCCGAGGGGTCTGGACCGCCAACCGGGACGACTCCTCCGAGGAGGAAGGAGGATGGGACCCCGGCCAGCTCGAAGCCGACCTGGAGAACAAACCCTTCCTGCTCCAGCTCCCGCAAGCGGTCGCGTTGGCTCTCATCAACGCCGGAGTCCGGCAGGACCATCAACCCGGGGACATCGTCCTGGCCAACGGGCAGGTGAACCAGGAACTGTACCTGGTGGTGCGTGGCACCCTCGAGGTCCTCGAAGGGGATCTCCGAGTGGCCTCCATCGGGCGTGGCGAATGCTTCGGTGAGCTTTCGATCCTCACGCACCAGGCCGTATCCAATTCGGTCCGCGCCGCCGAAAGCTGCACGCTGGTCGCCATCCCGCGCGACCGCTTCTACGAACTGCTGTCGAGGTTCGGGTCCCTGGGAACCCTGCTGAACAGGCTGCTCGCGCGTCGCTTGCGCGCCTCCAACCAGCAGCTCGAACAGATCCTGCGACCCGGCATCTGGGGGAACCTCGAAGTCTTCTCGTTCCTCTCCGTGGTGCAAAGCATCCAGGCCGGCGCCATGACCGGCATCCTCACCATCACCCGTGCACGCGGCCGGGCCATCTTCGGGTTCGACACCGGACGTCTCCGCCACGCCCAGGTCGGAGGAATCGTCGGAGAAGACGCCCTCCTGGAAATCCTGCGGTGGACCAACGGGGTCTTCCGGTTCCAGAACGAACCGCTGCAGCTCGCCCCCAACATCCACGGCGAAACCATGGCGGTCCTGCTCGACGCCCTGCGTCGCTTCGACGAGTCGCAGCTGGGCGAGGCCACCCGGGACGGGTCCGAAACCCATCTCGAATCCGGTCGCGGCGACTCCCTCTCCGACACCCAGACCTGGCTGCTTCCATCCACCATCGAGGACGCCAGCGAACCCGACACGTTGAGCGACGACGCCACCAGCGAGTTCGAGATCCAGATCCCCGGAGACCCGCCGGAGCCGACTTGATCGGCCGGAGATCCCCGGTCCGCCTCGGTTGGCAGCCACGCCGACCCGGACCGATCCGCGGCTCCTCGAAACAGGATCTCGCGGGAAGATCTCGCCCCGAATCGCCCGAGGGCGGGACGATTCCCGCCCCTCTGCGAACTCAGCCCAGACCGTTGGCCTGGTAGGCTTTCCAGGTGGTTTCCAGGATCTTCCGAAGATCGGAGTGCTTGGGGACCCAACCCAGGAGCTCGCGAGCCTTCGCGCCCGAGGCCCAGAGGGAGGATGGATCCCCTGCGCGCCTCCCCACGATGCGGTGCGCGACGGGCCTCCCGACGACGAGTTCCGTCTGCTTCACCACCTCCAGGACGGATTGTCCTTCCCCGGTCCCCAGATTCACCACGAAGGATCCTTTCCCGGCGTGGAGATGGTCGAGAGCCAGGGCGTGGGCCTCGGCCAGGTCGGTCACGTGGATGTAGTCGCGAACCCCCGTCCCGTCGGGAGTGTCGTAATCGCTCCCGAAGATCTGGACCTCCTTGCGCATCCCGCAGGCGACTTCCATCACGACCGGGATCAGATTCGCCGGATTGCGTTCCAGGCCGATGCAGCGCCCTTCCGGATCATATCCCGCCGCATTGAAGTAGCGCAGGCAGGCGGAATCCATGGCACCGAGCTTGTCGTACCAGGCGAGCACACGTTCGATCTCCAGCTTGGTGAATCCGTAGTAGTTCTCGGGGTCCTTGGGATGATCCTCGTCGATGGGAAGCGATTTCGGGGCGCCGAACACGGCCGCCGACGAACTGAACACCACGTGCTTCACTCCCTGGTCGTGGGCCGCGTCGAGGAAGGCGAGGGTGTTCACGAGATTGTTGCGACTGTACTTGAAAGGGTCGGTCATGCTCTCGCCGGCGGCCTTCCATGCGGCCAGGTACACGAGCGCATCGCATCCCGCCAGGGCCTTGCGCGCGACCAGGGGATCCCCGACATCCCCATGGACGAATTCCGCCTGGGACGGGATGGATTCGCGATGTCCCGTCGCCAGGTTGTCGAGCACCACGATGTCATGGCCTCCATCGAGCAGTCGGCGGACGACGTGGCTTCCGATGTATCCGGCTCCGCCGGCGATGCAAATGCGCATGGATGAAGTTCCTTCCAGCAGGTTGGACCCGGACATCAATCCCGGGTCAGGGCGAGAATCGTGATATCGTCGTTGGGCGGGCGCCCCATGGAATGTCCGTCCCTCTGCGCCAAGGCGTTGTGGACGGTCGCGGCCGGACCATCCAGATGGCTGCAGACCAGGGCGGCCTCGAGCCTCTGGAGCCCGAACAGACGGCCTTGGGGATCGGCGCTCTCGTTGAGTCCGTCGGTGTACATGAAGAGCATGTCGCCCTTCTCGAGGAGAATTTCCGCCTGGGTGTAGCGCGCCTCGTCGATCATGCCGATGAAGAAGCCGCCGCGGTGGTCGAGCCGCTCCGTCCTTCCGTCGGCTCGCACGACGAACGGATACGGATGGCAGACCCGGCAGTACCGGAGCAGGCCCGTCGCCAGATCGAGGTGGGCCGCGAAGGCGGTGAGGTAGTGGTCGGTCCGGACCGCCCGTCGAAGGTCGGAGTTCACCGCCGCCAGCACCTCCGAGACGTCGAGGGGATACCCTGGTTTGACCCAACGCAGGAACGACATCTTGGCCATGGCCGTCACCAATGCCGCAGGCACTCCATGCCCGGATACGTCGGCCATCACGAGGAAGACCGTGCCGTCGTGCATGTCGACGACATCGAAGAAGTCCCCCCCCACCTTTCCCGTGGGCATGTACTCCGAATGCAGGCTCCAACCGGGAAGGTCGGGAAGCCTCTCGGGAAGGAGGCCGTCCTGGACCTGTTTGGCCATGTCCAGTTCCAACTCCAGCGCTTCGTTCACGTTCTCGAGGCTGGTGTGGGCCTTCTCCAGGTCGCGGTTCTTGCTTTCCAGCTCCTGGGTGCGCTCCCGGACACGGAATTCCAGTTCCATGTTGTTCACGCGGAGTTGTCGTTCCATCCGCTTGAAGGAGGTGATGTCGGCGAAGGTCCAGACGCGCCCGATGTTGCGCCCGCGCTCGTTGGAAATGGGGCGCGTGCTGACCTGCAGGACGCACGGCTCCGGCCAGGAAACGTCGAGGATGGTTTCGTGGTGTCCTTCGGGGGTGGATTCGCACAGCTTCAGGAAGGCCCTCAACTCCGCCGGGGACACGAAACACTCGGAAATCAGATCGACCGCGGTCTGGAACTTCATGCCCTTGAACTGCCGCCAATGCAATCCGAAGAGATGCCCAAACCTGCTGTTGGGCCAGACGATCATCCCGAACTCGTCGACCACGACCAACCCGTCCCGGGAAGATCCCAGCACCGCCTTGAAACGGCTGTCGACCACCCGTCGCTCGGTCAGATCGTCGATGAGCAACGCGACGTCGAGCCCTTGGGAGACGGTCCTCAGACGGAAGACCCTCGTCTCCCCGTGGAGGACGTGCTCGACTTCCCATTCGGAGAATCCGCGGGGACTCGCCAGATGATCCCCGACATCGGCCAGGGGCCCATCCCCCAGGAGATGCCCCCCGAGATCCTTGGCCTTGCGCCCCCGCCAATCGGCAGGATCGACGTCGAACAGCCAGGCGGCCCACTGGTTCATCGAACGGATGCGTCCGTCCAGCTCCAGCAGCAGGACCCCGACCTCGGGTTCCCCTCCCGGATCCGAGAGGGCGTCGCGGGAAAGTTCCCGGGCCCCCATCAGGCGGCTCCCCCGAAAGATTCCCGACCCCGGTCCCATGGAACACGAAACCGCGCCCCCGGGTGGACCGCGGGACACATATACTTTCGTTCCTGATGCTGGGACGAAGATTCGATGACGAAGCCGTGCGAGGACACAACGGGAAACTAGGAACTCGGAGGTTCATCTGCATCATCTGCGGGTGGATCTACGATGAATCGGTGGGCGATCCCGACTCCGGATTGGCTCCGGGTACCTTGTGGGAAGCCATTCCGGAAACCTGGAAATGCCCTGTCTGCGGGGTTCGGAAAGGGGATTTCGAGCCGTTTCCGTATTGAAGTCCCGTCAAAACCGGGTCACGTTTGTCCCTTCGGAGGGGAATCTCCGGGAATCGGCGGCGGGATGCCAACCGGGAGGGGCATTATATCTTCTAAGACCATCCACTCCCCCAAAACCCCATTGGACCCTCGTCACCCAATCAGGAGGAAACCATGAAATCCCTTCGCACCCTACTCTCCCTCTCCGCCGTATTCGCCCTTGCCGTGTTCGTCACCAAGGCCGTCGCGGAAGACCAGGAGGCCGTGGATCCCGCGGTGGCCGCCGCCAACTCCGAGCGTGCGGAACTTCCTCCCATCAATGCCGACGACACGGCTCGCGACCCCAGTGTCGGACGTCCCGAGCGCGGAGGCATGGGCGAACTGGAAATCAACACCCGCCCCGCCGGCGGCGAGGTCTACTTCGCCGACGAATACCGCGGCAAGAGCCCGCTGGTCGTCAAGGTTCCCTCGGGGCGCAACGATCTCTCCATCGATCTGGATGGGTGGAATCTCGTCAAGATGCGCGTCAATGTCTGGGAAGGCAAGAAGACCTCCCTGAACCTGGAGCTCAAGCTGCCCCTGGGCAACCTGCAGATCCGCACCAACCCGAGCAAAGCCACCATCACCCTCGATGGCAAGACCATCGGCAGCACCAAGGGCGCCGAACTGAACGTCGGCCGCGTGCCCTCCGGCAAGCACAACCTCTGCGCCACCGCAGGTTCCCGCAGCGGCTGCCAGGCCATCGAAGTGCCCCGCGAAGACACACTAAAGGTCGACTTGAAGCTGAAATAAAACCTTCCCCTTGCAACTTCGAGGTTCGGTGTTAAGTTTCTGAACCTCTACCGCGCAGATGGCGGAACTGGTAGACGCGCTAGATTCAGGTTCTAGTGATCGAGAGGTCATGGAGGTTCAAGTCCTCTTCTGCGCATGAAACCCCGGGAATCCTTCGGTTCCCGGGGTTTTCGTTTCTTGCCAACGCCTCTTCGGGATGGCATCATGGGAAGCTAGGGAAAGGGGGAGCCATGTCGGAGGTCCTCGAGTTGATCGAATGGAAAGCGGAATGGTCCCTCGGTTTTCCGCTCATCGACGAGCAACACCAGAAACTCGTCTCGATGATTCGTCTCCTGCAGGAGGAGTTTCTCGCCGATTCCCCCAAGGACCAGACCCTGCTGTTCGTGCTGTTCGAAACCCTGGACTACGCCGTGACCCATTTCGCCGCGGAAGAAGCCCTCTTCACGGGGCGAGGCTGGAACTTGGAAGCTTCCCACATCGGCGAGCACGAAGCCTTCCTCGACAAGGCCCGGAAGTCCCTGGAAAGTTTCCGCGGTTCGACGCATGCGGACCGGGAAGCCGTGCTGCAGTGGCTCCGGGATTGGCTGATCCATCATATCACGGGCTCCGACCGGGCCATCGCGGCCTTCCTGGCCGCCAGCGACTAAGACTTCCCGTCGGATCCCGCCACCAGACTCCAGGCCAGCCCGAGCAGTCGCCAGGCCGCGCGCTCTCGGACCAGGGTCCGATCGCCGACGAGGTGCAGAAGCTCCGCAACCTCGACCCCGGGTGCGCTGGCGGCGATCCAGACCGTGCCGACAGGCTTTTCCGGCGTCCCACCCCCGGGACCCGCGACCCCTGTCACGGCCAAGCCGAGCCCCTCGGGGGCCATCCGCTCGCGGACACCGCGAGCCATTTCCAGCGCGGTGGACTCGCTCACCGCCCCGTTTCGGGCCAGGTTGTCCTCCGAGACTCCCAGAAGTCGCACCTTGACCTCGTTGTCGTAGGCGACCACACCTCCGCGCAGGACGTCCGAGACCCCCGGAAGGCCCGCCAATTGCACGGTCGCCCATCCCGCCGTGCACGATTCGGCCAAGGCGACACTCCACCGGCGCTCCCTCAGCCCTTGGACGAGAGCCTCCAGGAGGGTCGCCCCGAGAGGGCGTACCACGGAGCCCCCCAACGCCCGGGCGACGAGTTCGCGCGCCGCTTCGGCCCTCGCCTGGCGGGTGGAGGGATCTCCCGTGGAAACCCGGCACTGGAGCTCCACGCCCCAGGGACCCGGCAGGGAGCAGAATTCCACATCCTCCAGCCCCAAGGACGCCATGCGCGATTCCTGGACGGACTCCCCGAGGCCGTGGGTGAAACAACGCGCGATTCCCGGCGCGGTGCGGTTCCTGGCGAGGAGGGGGAGGAGCTGCTCGGTCCACATGCCTTTCATTTCCCGGGGCACTCCCGGGAGGCACGTCACGGCGAATCCCTCGGTTTCCACGCGCATTCCGGGGGCCGTCCCGAAATCGTTGGGAACCATCGTCGCCACCTCGGGCATCATCGCCTGGACGCGCGCGGCGGGATCCATGTCGATCGATCTCCGACGGTAACTGGCCTCGACCGCCTGCAGCGCCTCCTCGCGAAGCGCCAGCGGCGAGCCGAAATGGTCGGCCAATTCCTGGCGGGTCCGATCATCCCGGGTGGGACCCAGCCCCCCGGTGACGACCACCTCGCCTCCCTGGCGCCGCAGCGCCGCCAGCGCCTCGGCCAAGGAGCCGGGAGAATCGGACACGATGCGGACTTCGCACAGGTCGAGTCCCGCTTCGGCGGCTTGACGCGCGATCCAGGCGGCATTGGCC
The DNA here is from genome assembly GCA_020633825.1 of Fibrobacteria bacterium. Taxonomy (GTDB): domain Bacteria; phylum Fibrobacterota; class Fibrobacteria; order UBA5070; family UBA5070; genus UBA5070. Next base: position 227,350 of record JACKCV010000003.1, read on the forward strand.
TCCTGGCGGCGTCCCTGGAGGATCTCGTCGCCCACAACGATCACGGAGAGTCTATCCATGGACGAGGAAGGTACCTTTCCCTCACGAAATGCATAAGTCCTCCCTGTACCTCGCGGCGGCGCTCCTGACGGCGCCGGCGACGAGGGCCGACGCCCCCCTCCCCCAGGCCCTTCCGCTTGGGGACTCCATCCCGACGCAACCGGGACCGACCGTCTGGCAGGCGGCACTGGCTTCCCTGGTCGTGCCGGGAGCCGGCCAGTGGATGAACGGCCACCCCGTCCGGGGGAGCATCCTCGGAACCATGGAACTGTGGATGTACGGGGACGCCCTGCAACGGAATCTGTCCGGCATTCCCCGCCTCCGGGAGGACCGGGACGCCATCCTGGTTTCCCTGATGGAGACCCGGTCGCGACTGACCGGCGACACCACCCTGGCCTCGCGGGAGATCCTGCTCCAACTGGGCGACAGCCTGTCGACCGCCTCCGGGAACGCCAACATCTCCACGGACTACGTCCATTCCGAAATCGCCTGGGCCCTGGGGGTCCACGCGTGGGGTGTCGTGGACGCGGCCGAGGACGCCTGGATCCGCAGGGGAGGAACCCGTCCGGTTCGGACCATGGCCCAGGCGGCCTGGGCTTCCGCGCTCCTCCCCGGTCTCGGACAGATCCTCAACGGACGCTATTCCAAGGCGGCGCTGCTCTACATGGGGATCGGAGGATCGGTGGTCTCCCTGGCGGGCCGCCAGTCCATGGTCGAGTTCTGGAAGACGGAATCCGACCTCGCGCTCGCGGAAGGCCGTTCGACGCGCATCCCCGCCGAGCAGGCCGACTTCTTCCGCAAGCGCCGCAACCAGTACATCTGGGGACTCGGACTGCTGTACGTCTACCAGATCCTCGACGCGACCGTGGATGCGCGACTGGCCCGCATGGAGGAAACGTCCACGCTGTCGCTCGCCCCCGTTTTCGACCGTCCCGGCCTCCGGGCCACCCTGCGATTCTAGGCCCATGGCATCGAGCCGTGTGAGACTGGTGGATCTGGCCCGCCTCGCGGGCGTCACCACCACCACGGCGAGTCTGGCCCTCAACAACAAGGCCGGCGTCTCCGAGGAGACGCGGGAACGCATCGCGAAACTGGCGCGTGACCTGGGCTACGTCCCCCACCAGGGAGCGAGGGCTCTGGCCAAGGGTCGGAGCGGGCTCTGGGCGGCCTGGGTCTCCGGGCCGGAGGAAGTCTGGGCGCGGTGGCTTTCCGGTCTTTTCGCGCAGACCTCCAGTCGTGTGGTGGTGTCCCGGTTGCCCTCGCGGGATCGTCGTCCCGAAGCGCTCCGCGGCGCCATCGCCGAGGGCCGCGTGGACGGCTGCCTGGTCTTCGATCCGGAGGGGGACGACGCGGGACTGCAACCTCTCTGGGAATCCGGGATCCCGACGGTCGTGGCGGGTCGGAGATCCCACTGGTTCGACTGCGTGGAGATCCACGACCGTCAGGCCCTGGAATCGCTCCTCGGTCGTCTCTCCCTGGGAGGGAGGCGTGCCGTCTCGCTGGTGGCCACCCGCCACCAGGTGCACCGCGACGACGATCGCCTGCGAGCCTGGCGTACCGCCCAATCGGAACTGGAAGGGGCCTCCCTGGCGACGGTCACGGAGGATTCCCCGGAGCAGGGAATCCAGGTGGCGAGTCTCTTCCTGTCCCAACCGCGGAGACCGGAGGCGATCCTGTGCCTCGCCGGGGACAAGACCGCGTTGGGAATCGTTCGGGAAGCGCGCCTGCGAAAGATCTCCGTACCCGGCGAATTGGCGATCGCAGGCTGGGGGGACCTCCCTTTGTCGGGATGGACCGAACCGGAACTGACGACGGTCTCGATTCCCTGGGAGGAAGTGGGCGTCCGCAGCGCCTTGGCGCTTTCCAGGCGGGGATCCAGGAAGGACCTGCCCCGAACGCACAAGTCGCTCGACGCCCGGGCGATCCTGCGTCGATCGGGGTGAATCCCTCCACGCCGATGCGTCGGTGCGGAGGGATGTCTCGGACAAGGGCTCCGAACGGGGAGGAGGAGGTCAGTCGACGTCTCGGCTCGATTTGCCCGGGCTCCACAACGCCCAGGCGAAGAGCACTCCCATCACCAGGAGCCCGATCCCCATCCCCAGCAGGATCTGCTGGGCGCGGACTCGGGATCCATGCCGACGGAAATACGGATGGTACAGGTTTTCCTTCACATAATCGGGAATGTTCATCATGCCTCTCCACTTCTGGTGGTCGGGGGGACTCGGCGCGGGTAACCGACGGACCTTGACGTTCCGCCGTCCTGGCCGCCGCTTCCCCCGGGAGATCGATCCGGGTTTCTCGGCCACGCGGGAGGAGTCTACGCTCCCCCCGACGGGTCGCGGTTTCCCGCGACCGGAGAATTCCCCCGGTCGCGAATCCAGGGACGGTGCGTCAGATTTCGACAGCCTGGCCGCGCATCTTCCCGTAGGCACCGGAGACCGCGGAGCGGGCGCCCGATACGCCACCCTTGATCTTGCCCACCACGCTCTCGGTCAGGACCTGCACGTCTTCGTCGTCCCGGTGGAGATACCAGAACAGGAGGACAGCGCCGGAAAGGGCGAGGAACAATCCAAAAACGAACCATTTGCGCACGGAACACCTCCTATGGGGGGGGTTTCAGGGAGAATCGCGACAGGGTACAAGGTACCATGGCCCGGGGGGGTGCGACCAGCTCAATCTTGCACACCCCGCACCGAGCCTTCGGCATCCCTCGGGGTGAGTACCTTGGTGCCATGAGTCCTGATCGGATGATCCTGGTGCTGGGAGCGAACCCGGCTTGGCAAAAGATCGCCCGTTGCACGCGGTTGCAACCCGGGGAGGTGAATCGTCTGCGATCCCTGGAGATCTGCGCGGCGGGCAAAGGGATGAATTGCGCCCAAGCCCTGGTCCGCCGCGGGGAGCGCACCTTGCTCCTGGGGGGATGCGGGCCCGGAGAGACGTCCTGGGAAGAGGCTTGCGGCGACCTCGGCGTGGAAGCGGCCTCGTTCCCCCTCGAAGGGGGGATCCGCAACGCCATCACCATCCTCGACGAGACCACCGGCCTGTCCACCGAGCTCGTGGAAGAAGGCCCTTCGGCCGCGCACGGCGCCGAACAGCTGGTCCAGATCCTCCTCGAACAGAGGCTCCCCAACGCCAAGGCTCTCGCCATCTGCGGCTCCTTCCCGGCGAGGCTCGACCCGGACTGCGCCCTCGACGCATGGATGCGCCATCCCGCCCCCTTGGTCGTCGACAGCGTGGATTTCACGCGGCGGCTGCAACTGCCCGATGGGTTTCTGCGGGTCGTGGTGAAACTGAATCTTCAGGAATGGCGATCGATCCTCGGGGAGCATTCCCCGGAAGAGGTCCTCCGCCAGGCCCAGTCGAAATGGCCGGGAATCGAACCCATCGCGACCCTCGGTTCCGAAGGCTCCATCGCCCTCGACACCTTCGGCGGCCTGCTCCGGATCCCTTCGCCCGCCTTCCCCGGGACCAGCGTCCTGCATCCGATCGGGGCCGGGGATGCGTTCTGCGCGGGATTGACGACCATCATCGGACACGAAGGCTCCCTCCTGGAAGCCATGTTGGAGGGCTCGGCGATGGCTCGCGCCTCCTGCATGCACCGACTCCCGGGAAGATTCGACGACGCCGAACTCCCACGGTGCCGGGACGACATCCACTTCGCCATGTCATGACCACGAACCTCCACCGTCTTTGGATCGCCGCCACGGAAGTCGAGATCCAATCCCTCCCCTGGGCCCTGGGAAATCCTCGCCACGAGGAATGGACCTGGTTCCCCGACGGGAAGGAGGCCGCCCTCCTCACCGGGTGCGGCCCATCGACCTCCTCGGCCGCACTCGCCTGGTTCCTGGGCAGGCACCGACCGGAAATCGTCATCGGGATCGGCATCGCAGGTGCGCTGCCCGGGTCGGCCTGCGAGGTGGGCCGAGCCTATCGAGTCCTTGCCGACCGGATGGACGATCTCGGTGCGGAAACCCGATCCGGAGAACTCCTCCCCTTGGGGTTTCCAGGACTGGAGACCGGAGAACTCCACGACGACTCCCCTCTCCCGCTCCCCCATCTCGCCGGAGTCCGGGGCATCACCGTCGGGATTGCTTCCGGAACCGCGAGAACCGCCCTTCGCCGACGCTCCCTCGGAGCCGACCTGGAATCCATGGAAGGTGCCGCCTGGTCGACGGTGTGCAAACGGTTCGACGTTCCCTTCGTCCAGATCCGGGCCGTCTCCAATCTCGCAGGCCCTCGCGATCCGGCCGCGTGGGACATCCCCGCCGCCCTGCAGGCCTTGCGCGAAGCCCTTCAGACCTTCGAGGGAGACCCTCCTTGAACCTCGCCATCTCCCCCTGTCCGAACGACACCTTCATCTACGAGGAATTCGTCCACGCCATCCTGGAGGACCGCGGTCGAGTCGACCTGCTCGACATCGCCGAATTGAACACCCTGGCGCGCTCCCCCGAAGGGCCCGACTTGATCAAGGTCTCCTGCGCCAGCGTCCCCGGATTTCTCACGAACTACCGGGTTCTCCCCGTGGGGGGTGCCTTCGCCGAGGCGGTGGGCCCCTTGGTGATCCGGTCCCCGGACCTTCCGAGCTCCGCGGCGCGGAACGTCGGTCTCCCCGGCCCGGGAACGACCGCCCATCTCCTGTGGAAATTCTGGAGGGAATCCTCCGGCATCGGCCCGGTTCGGGAAGAATTCCATCGTTTCGACCTGCTGCCGAGCCTGTGCGCGAACCGGTCCCTGGATCTTGCGGTGGTGATCCATGAATCGCGCTTCGTCTACCAGGATCTGGGGCTGGTCGAGGAAATCGACCTGGGTGCCTATTGGGACCGCTCCACGGGACTTCCCGTCCCCCTGGGGTGCCTCCTCAGCCGACGCGACAAAGGCCCCGAGTTCGCCGAGTCCGCAACGCGAGCGGTGCGCCGAAGCCTCCAATCCGCCCTGGAACGTCCGCACCCCTTGACTCCCTGGATCTCCTCCCTGGCGCAGGAAATGGCGCAGGAAGTCCAGGAACAGCACATCCGGACCTACGTGACGGAGCGTTCCCTGGATTGCGGGGACGCGGGAATCGAAGCCCTTCGTCGGATCTGGACCCTCGCCGAGGACCACTTGGGGGAGGCTGGAGCCTCCCGCTCGACCCGCGAAGAGGCCCTGTCGGAACTGGCCCTCCTCCGCGAACGGATTCGCTGAACGTCTCCCCGGTCGGAAGCCTTCCCGGGAAAGTGGTTCGGGAATGGCACCCTGGTTCGTCGCCCCGGACGTATCATTGGATTCCAAAAGGAGGAACCAGGCCCTGGCGATCATTTCAGCACTTGCCGTCTCCCTTGCCCTGGCGGGGAACGGCACCTTGGCCGAGGCCGTACCGGCGCTCGCAACGCCCGCGTGTCTGTCGCTCTCGCCCTTGCGCGCCCTCCCTGCGGCGCATCTCGACTCCGCCCAGGGTGCGTGGTGGCGGGATCGTCTGATCGATTCCCTGGAACCTCTGCTCGCCGAATCCTCCTGGCAACCTCGTCGCGCGGGCGACTGTCCCGAGGATGCCCCCATCCTCGACGGCTTCCAGGAACCGGGGGACCTCACCCGCGACGAGGACGGCGCCTTGGTCAAGATCCGCTTGGAATGGCGGCACCAGTCGGGATCGACCATCGCCCTTCTCGACGATCCCGACCACCCGGAGCAGCAGTTGGGAATCTGGGCTCGTCAGGTCGCTCTTTCGGCACGCCTCCAATTGGCCTCCGTCGATCTGGAATCGGAGCACCCCTTGTTGGTGCGGCGACTCGACGACAACGACCGCTGGACCAGGATGGGGTCCACCCCGGTCTCCTGGGCTCAACCTCCCGGCCGCCTGCGGTTGTCCATCCACGCCCCCGGACAAGCCGACCGGATCCTCGATACCCTCCTGATGGCCGGTCGATCGCTGCGACTTTCCCTGCCCTCGCAACCGCCGAAACCAAAATCCTTTTGGGAATGGCCGACATTGGGAGCTTCCGCCCTTTGCCTCGCCGCGGGGCTTTGGTATTCTCTGGAGATGGACAAGGCCTACGCCCAGTATTCGCGCCTTGACCAATCCGCAACTCCTGGAGAATTTTCCTCCTCCTGGGATCGGGTGAGATCCGCAAACCTCCTGCGCAACTCCTTCCTGGCCGGATCGGGAGCGCTCCTCTCGGTCGCTGCGTACATCCATTTCCGGTGATCCGCAGGCCGTTTTCAGAATATTCCAAAAAAGATCATCCAACGTGAACCCTTCGTCTTCCCCCGGCAACCAAAGGATCGAGCCCTCCGACGAGGACTTGGCCAAGTTGGCCGCCACAGGAGACGAACGTGCCTTCTTCCAACTCTACGACCGGCATCGCCGATACATCCTCACCCTCGTGGTCCGTACCACGGGTCGACGTGACGATGCCGACGATGTGGTCCAGGAATGCTTCTTCCAGATGCATCGGGCACTCCCGTCCTTCTCCGGTCGCTCCAGTTTCCGCACCTGGCTGCATTCCATCTCGGTGCGCGTCTGCCATTCGAGCACGCGCAACCGCCTGGCCCAAAGGCGTCGGGGAGACGCGGAAGCCACGAGCCTCGACGACCAACTCGTGGAACAGGATCTCGGCAGCGATGGACGGGACGAGGAACACCTCTATTCCCTGCGCGACTGGATCCAGAACTGCATGGACCGCATGTCGGCGCTCCACCGCGTCCCGCTCGTCCTCCACCTCCTCGGTGAACTCGAAATCACGGACATCTCCCGCATCCTCGGCATTCCGGAGGGCTCCGTGAAGTCCCGACTTTTCCATGCCCGCAAGCGCATGGCCACCTGTCTCGAGGCGAGCGAGCGATGAGCACGCAACCGAATTGGGAAACGGTCCTGAAGGAATCGCGTTTCGATCTCCCTCGGGAACGCTGGGACGCCCTGGAAGCCCGGTTGCGCGAACGCATCCGCCAGGACGCCGCCCTTTCCGCACCGTCGCCTTCGCCATGGGAACGGGTTTCCGAAGCTTGGACCTGGATCCTCGGCGCCTTCGAACCGGCTCCGGTTCGCTGGGGAATGGCCGGTGGATTGGCGGTGGCTCTCTTCGCCACCGCGATCCTGTTCCACGGTCCGCAGACCTCCTCCGCCCTTGCCAGTTCCTTCCAATGGAAGGCCGGGGATGTCCTCGACGCCCAAGGAGTCCGCGACATCCGCTGGGAAGACGCACGCGTCTCCATGCATCTGGACCAGGCTCGGCTGAGGTTGGAGGAGGACCGCTCCGGAAAGATTCGCCTCCGCCTCGAGTCCGGGACCGCCGCGTTCCAAGTCGACCACAGAACCGCCGAGGAATCCTTCCAAGTGGCCTTCGACGCCTGCCACATCGAGGTCGTCGGGACGGCCTTCACCATCCGCCTCGATTCCCTGCAATCCAGCGCCACCGTGACGGAAGGTCGGGTCCGCTTCGTCGGACCCGACCGCCAATCGTTCCTCGACGCGGGACAGTCCCTATCCTGCTACGCCCAAGCCGGCCCCCTGCCTCCCTCCCCCCTGGACACCGCGTCCACCCTTCCCGTCACCTCCCCGCTCCCTTCCAGCCCTTCCCGGAGCGAGACCTCCCGCCCCGCGCCAGCGACCTCGACGCCTGCCGATCTCGCCTTCCAAGCGCTGGCGAAGAGCTGCCTGCATCCTGGATCCGCATGCACGGAAGCGCGCGCCGATTTCGTGCGCCGATTCCCCGAGGACGCCCGCTCCCCCGAAGTGGCCTGGCTGTGGGGCGAGAGCGCCAAGGCCGACGGCGATGTCCGTGACGCCTTGTTCGCATGGGATGTCGCGTCCCGCTCCCAGGGACGTGTCGGGACCCGTGCGCTGTTGGCGGCCAGCGAGATCCGGTTGGTCCACTTGGCCGATGCGAAGCGAGCCGCCCGCGACCTGGATCGGGCGTTGGCCTCCCTCGACCCCGGCTCGACCTTGTGGATCCGCGCGTGGAGTCTTCGCCGCGATGCCGCCCGCCGCTTGGGCGACCTCGGGACCGTGGCCCGCGCCGATTCCTTCCTGGCTCAACCCGCCCGAGTCGGAGGGCCCTGACCACGCGCCCGGCGTGGATCGCACTTCTTGCCGGCGTGTTCCCCCTGCTCTCGCTGGGGGCCTGCGCGGAGCGCGACAATCCCTTCGACCCGATCAATCTCGGTCTGGTTCCCGCCCCCTCGGACACCCCCCCCCGCGTCGCCCCGGAACCTCGCCCGTCGGCCACCTCGCTGGTGGTCGACCCGGATTCCGCGTGCCGGGATTGCCTCCAATACGGCAACGTGGGAGCGGCCCTCGCCGACGCCCACCCCGGGGATACGATCTGGATCCAAGGTGGCCGCACCTACCCGGTCGACCTCCTCAACGTCTCCCGGGGAGGAACGTTCCTCGCGCGGCTTGTCATCCAAGCCTTCGGCGGCGAGGCTCGTTTCATTCCCTCCAAGGCCGGAGTCCAGAACCTCCTGCGCTTGGACCAACCCTATGTGGAATTCCGCAACCTCGCCTTCGTAGGGGCGGAAGGCGATGGAATCCTGGTGAACAACGTCGAGGGTCCGGTCGTGTTCGACAGCGTGCGCATCGATTCCTGCGGAATCTCCGGGCGCGGAAGCGCCCTGCGCGCCGGACCGGCCGGAGTCCTCCTTTCCCTGCGGCACGTCCGTCTGCGGCACAACGCCTCCTACCCCGCCTTGTGGCTCGATCCGGGAGTGGTGATCGACGACTCGGTGGATGTCGTCACCGAACCACGCCCCTGAACCCGGTAGGGCCGGCGGAAACCGCTGGTGCTACCTTTGACATCTCGTCTCGATCCTCCTTCGCCCACGACCGGAGCGCCGCACGCGATGCCACTTTCCGAAGAACAGCTGGAGCGCTACCTCCGCCACCTCGTCCTCGATGAAATCGGGGGGCGCGGGCAGGAACGCCTGCTGGCCTCCCGGGTCCTGGTCATCGGGGTCGGTGGATTGGGCTCCCCCGCGGCCCTCTACCTGGCGGCCGCCGGGGTCGGTCACATCTCCATCTGCGACGGGGACGCGGTCGATCGCACCAACCTGCAGAGGCAGGTCATCCACCACACCTCGGACCTCGGGGAACGCAAGGTCGTTTCCGCCGCGGCCAAGATGCGGGACATCAATCCCGACATCCGCGTCGAGGAGCACGATGTCTTCCTCGACCACGAGAACATCCTCGGACTGGTGTCGGACCACGACTTCGTGCTCGACTGCACCGACGGGTTCCCCATCAAGTTCCTGATCAACGACGCCTGCGTGCTGGCGAACAAGCCGTTCAGCCACGCCGGGGTCCTGCGCTGGGAAGGGCAGACGATGACCTGCCTCCCGTGGAGATCGGCGACCTACCGTTGCGTCTTCGGCGACGCCCCCCCCGCGGGATCCATTCCGACCTGCGCCCAGGCGGGGGTGCTGGGCGCCATGGCCGGGACCTTGGGCACGCTCCAGGCGACCGAAGCCATCAAGTACCTCCTGGGCGTCGGGGAACTCCTGGAAAACCGCCTCTACGTCCATGACGCGCTGCGCATGCGACCACGAACGGTCGCCGTTCGCCGAGACCCCCGCTGGGAGCCTGGCGCTCCCCATCCGGACATCCGGAAACTCCAACCACTCGACAACTCCCCTCATTGTTCTCCGAGGACCTCATGAAGGACCACCGAAGCGCTCCGCGAACTTCCCAGCTCGGCTGGGACATGGACCACATCTGGCTGCTCCGCGAGATGTCGTGGGATCTCCAGGGGGAATGGCGGACCGCCGACGGACGCTGGATGCCCCTGTGCGGCCACGTGGTGGTCGAAGACGGGCTGGCGCGATGGATCCTCGACGACGAGGAGGCGCCGCAACGCTCCGTCACCATCCATCCCGGAGGCGGGAACCGCGCGATCACCCGCATCGACATCCAGACGGAATCCGTCTCGCTGTCGGGAACCCTGCGCTCCTTCGGGGCCCGCCAGGATCTGACCGCCTTCGCCGGCAGCTGGAACCTCGCGGAGACCGCCCTGCAGCGGGCGGACGGATCCGTGGAGATCGACGGGATCTTCACCCGCCTGGGGGAGGTCCGCGACGCCTGGAGATGGGTGCTGCGCCCGAGGCCCCTGAACGAGACCTGGAGGATTCCCCGCCGCATCGTCGAGGAGATGATCGCCAGGGCGAAGGAAGGCGCACCCATCGAGCAATGCGGACTTCTGGTGGGCGTCCCCGCGGAACATCGCGTCACCTCCCACATCCCCATGACCAACGCCGACCAGTCCGTGGACCATTTCACCATGGATCCGACGGAGCAGTTCCGTGCCGCCAAATCCCTTCGCGGAACCTCCACCGAGATCGTGGGCGCCTGGCACAGCCATCCCTACAGTCCCGCCAGGCTCTCCGACGAAGACGTATCGCATGCCCACGACGAAACCGCTCTGCACGGACTGGTCTCCCTGATGGAACCGGAAAACCCGGCCTTCCAGCTCTTCCGGGTGGTCGGGGGCCGGGTGTCGAATCTCCGCATCGAACTCGTGGACGACATGGCCTGATCCCGAACCTTCCGACGCCGAGGCCGGATCGGGAAACCGGTGCGCGGATTCGGAGGGAAGCGAGCCCTGTTTCCGCAGGCCTCGCGCGCTGGGGGGAGCGATCCCCTGGTTCGCGAAGGCCCCTTCTAGAAGTAGCGGGCCAGGAGTTTCCGGGAGGCCATGAAATATTCCACGCCCGAGGCCACGGTGACCAGGGCCACGATCCACATCAGGCTTCGAGGGGCGATGCTCCAGAACACACGCCACGGCTCCCATTGGATGTGCAGATCGCGCAGGATCCCGTCGGCGCATCCGAAGACCAGGATGGCGATGGTCACGCCGATCTGGATCCCCGTCTTCCACTTGCCCGAACGCCGCGCCGCGATGACCTCCCCTTCGCCGGCGGCGAGCGTCCGCAGCGTCTCCACGGCCGATTCGCGATAGAAGATCAAGGCCACGATCGTGACGCTCGCCCAACCACTGCCGAGGAAACAAAGGAACATCGTCATGGTGGCCACCTTGTCGGACCAGGGATCGAGGTATTTGCCCAAGGTGGTGACCTGCCCGTACTTGCGGGCGACATGGCCGTCGAGCCAATCGGTGACGGCACTGGAAATGGCCATCAACAGCGCCAGAATCTGGAAGACCAGATGGTTGTTGGAGAAGCTCGCGTCGCCGTCGTAGAAGAACACAGCGATGAACACCGGGGCCAGGATGATGCGGGACAGGGTGATCTGGGTGGCCGCGGTGAGGTGGGAGCGCGTATTGGGATCGCGCAGATGGCGCAGGGTGAAGGTCAGGGAGGAGACGGCGCACAGGAGAAGGCTCAATCCCGTGGCCAGACTGTCCCAAGGCCGCAGATCGAGGATCTCGGACAGGAGAGTGACGAACACCGAAAGATGGGCGAGGCCCTGCCAGATGTCCCGGCGAAGGGGGGGCAATTTGGCGCGATGGCGGGACAGGATGAACACGAACCCCAGGACGTAGCGGATCCCCAAGGCGACCGCCAACGCGGTCAGGAGCCAGGGAAAGGGCTCCCATTCGTCGACCATCAACCGCTGTGCGAGGAACCACAGGGCGGTGAGCAACCCCAGGCGCTCGGCGGCGCCGACCCAGAACTTGGGCAGGTTCCCCAGCCGAGTGGAAGGCACGAATTGCCGCAGACTCAACCGCACGACCAGCATGAACGCCACCAGGACGGCCGCCTCGCGATCCCCTTGGAACGGCACGAGACCGATCACGGGGATCCACAGGAGCGCCAAGGCGATCTGCACGGGAAGATTCCAACGTCGGACGATATTCATGTTCCCCTCTCCCGCAGCAACGAACTCGCGTGGACCCGGACGGCCGGATCGTCCGGACGGCCGAGCATACGGCACAGTTCTTCGATGCGCTCCTCGTGGCCCAAGGCATCGACCTCGGAATAGGTGCGCCCTTCGATGGTTCGCTTGGCCATGGCCAGGTGTCGATCCGCCGCGGCCGCGACCTGATGCAGATGGGTGATCGAAATGATCTGCCGTCCCTGGGCCAGCTGCCGGAGGGAATCCCCCACCGAATGGGCCACGGTTCCCGAAAGCCCGGCATCGACCTCGTCGAACACGAGAAGACCCACGGGATCCACCCCGGCCAGGCACGACTCGATGGCCAGCATGATGCGGCTGGCCTCCCCGCCGGAGGCGACTTCGGCGAGATCCCTCCACCCCTCTCCGGGGTTGGGACACAATTCGAACACCGCCTTGACCAGTCCGTCCCGACCAGGCTGGTCGAGGGTTTGGAATCGAGTCCGCAGGGCGGCTCCGGTCATGCCCAAGCCTTGCAGCCGCTCGGTCACCTCGGCGTCGAGTCTGGTGGCGGAGTCCCGCTGAAGGGTTTCCAGCTTGGCGCCCAGGGACTTCACTTTATCAAGCGTTTGACGCGCCCGCCCCCGCAACCGGGCGACCAGCTGAGGGCCTTCGTCGGCCTCGTCGAGACGTTGGCGCATGGACTCCCGCAGGGCGACCAGACCGGAGACATCGGTGCGATGGCGGGCGCAAAGACGTTGCAACCGGGCCAAGCGCGCGTTCAACCGGTCGATTTCCGCCGGATCCGCCTCCTCGGGCACGTCCAGGGCATCGGCATCGGCAGCCGCCTGGACCAGAGCTTCGCGAGCCTGTTCCACCGATGCCACCACCTGGGCCAGACCGGCGTGGATCGCGGCGTGTTTCCCGGCCAGCCGCGCGGCCTGGGACAGGGCCTTCTCGACGGCCTCCGACGACAGCGCCTGCCGGATCCGGATGAGGTCTTCGGAAATCTTTCCCGCCTGGCTCAGGATCCCCAATCGGGTTTCCAGCTCGACCTCCTCTCCGGCGACGGGTTTGATCTCGTCGAGGTCGCGTAGCTGGAATTCGAGATATTCCCGGTCCCGTGCGGCCGATTCCCCGCGGGCCTGGGCCTCTTCGGCTTCGGATTCCAGCCTCTTCCATTCCTGGAAGACGGTGCGGTAGTCCGCAAGGGCCTGGTCGGCTCCTCCGAGGGACACGAGGATGCCGGCGTGGTTGTCCTCGTTGAACAGCCTCTGCTCGGCATGCTGACCGTGGAGATCGAACAGCAGACGGGAAAGCGCTTGCAGGTCCTTCAGGGAGGCGTTGACCGACCCGATGCGCACCCGCGAGCGTCCCTGCGCGCTCACCTCCCGGGTGAGCAGCAATTCCCCGTCTTCGAGATCGGCTCCGATTTCCTGCAGACGCGCATCGAGTCGGGGATCGGGGGTGGGACGAAACCGAGCCTGGACGAGGGCCTTTTCGGCTCCCCGACGCACCAGATCCGCTTCCGCACGCCCCCCTTGCAGGAGACGAAGTGCCGATAGGAAGACGGTCTTGCCGGCACCGGTTTCTCCGGTGAGGACATTCAGACCCGATGCGAACTCCGCCTGGGCGTTGGCGAAGATGGCAAGATCCCGGATGGAGATTTCAAGAAGCACGAGGAAAAAGATATGAACAAATGAGCATTTCCCCGCAATGCTCCCGGACAAGTCAGCCCGGGGATTCCTGGGGGGCGGTCGGCGCCAGCACGACCCGGGGGGGCATCGGACAGGCGTCGACGCAAAGGAGCGGCTCCAGCTCCAGCAGACACACGACATCGAGGGCGTTGTGCAGCATCACCTGGGCGAGCAGACGTCCGTCCCGGTGCGCCAACCAATCGACATACGCTTGGGGGATGTACCCGGAAGGCAGATCGCTTTCCCTCCACCGACCGCAGAGATGCCTTTCCAGGGTGACCAATCGACAGGAGGGCAACACCCCCCGATAATGCTCCTGGGCGCGATCGAACAGGTCCAGATGGCTCTCGAGGACCGGTGGTTTGAGATGATGGACCTTCCAGCGGCTGAGCAGGAAGGGCCAATCGTTCTTGGATCCCGAATACGACACCAGATTGGGCCGTTGCTGGACCATTTCCGTCACCAGGTGCAACCAAGCCTTCTCCTCGGAGTGGTCCCGCGCGAGCGCCTGCCAAAGCCTCCACTCGGATCCATCGTGGAAGACCGCTCCGAACAGGAATCCGGGTTGCCCCCGGCCACCTTGGGTTTCGATGTCGAACCACATGCGCGAGGGATCGATCGGAGGCAGGGTCGGCATGGGCGACCAGAATTCCTCCAGAGGGCGATCCAGCAGCCACAACGGGCCGAACGGGGTTTGCACCTCGTGCCCCTCGACGATTTCCTCCAGCCGCATGGGCCGATCCTCGGCGAGTTCGAAGAGGACGAAGGTTTCGCGATCCGCTCGGGCGTAGGGGGGCCGGTCGTTTTCGTCGGACTTCCGATCCTTCTCCACCGCACGACGGAGCCCCCAGGGAGCCTTGGATTCCAGAGCGTGGACCAACCGGGCCACCACCCGCGCCGTGCGCTCCCGGGCGCTGATTTCGTTCTCGTCGACGATGGGACTCTCTCCTGTTCAGGCCCGCCGCGTCTCGATTTCGTCATCCTTGATCGAGAGCCGCACGGGTGGCGATAACTGGTCGATCGGAACGACCTTCCTGAAAATATGCAACTCGGTGCCCATGAAGATCTGCCGACGCACCGTCACCGACCCCTCGCGGACGCGATCGGCCGACAGAAGTTCGTTGCATTCCGCCCGTCGCTTCTCGATCTGGCGAAACCGTTCGGTGATCGCGGCATACTGCTGCAAGGCCTCCTGGGCGTCGTCTCGGGCGCGTCCCAGGAGGCCCCCTCCCGAAGAAACCCTCTGGCGAATCGCCAGGACCTTGGGCTCGAGAATTTCCCGCAGCGGCGCGAGCTTGCGTTCTTCGATGCTCATCTTCTCCAGCTCGGCCATGGCGTCCTCTTCCTCCGGCACACCGAGTTTCACCTTGGTGGGCGTCCCGGCCGAGGTCCCGAGGACTTCCACCTCGAGTTCCTTGTACACGAAAGTCTCCCCCCCCACCAGGACCCCTCCACGGGGGAACTTGAGGATCGGGCAGCGGACGATGCAGTGCTGGAGGTACTTGCCGGGCTCGAGGGTGCCGCCGCATTCGATGGTGGCCTCGTGCGCGAACCCGAGATGGATGTCCGTGGCGGCCTTGAGTTCGCCACCGAAGACTCCCCCCCGGATCTGGATGAATCCTCTCTGCGAGCTGATGTTCGCCCCTTCGGCGGTCCCTTGGATCACCACGTCTCCGCCGGCATGGATCTGGAATCCGGAAGGAACGTTGCCCCCGATCTCGACGGCCCCGTGGTACTTGATGTTGCCGACGGAGAGGTCGAGATCCCCCTTCACCTGGAAGACATGGCCGACATGGATGCGACCGTCGCGACCTCGATAGAGGTACCCGTCGCAAGCGGCTTCGGCCACGTCCGGGCAATCCGATCGCAAACGGCATCCGGCGGGCGCCGCCAATCGGGCGTCCTTGCCTTTGCGGGCCTGGATGGTCCGTCCGGCGAGATCCCGCCCGTCGACGGCGACGACCCCGGGATGCCGGATGTAGAGGGCGGTCCCCTCCGAGATTTCGGGTAGGCGGCCCCGATCGTGGAAATCGACCGTCCCGTCCTCCGCGGGCTGCGGCAGGACGAGATCCTCGAATTTCACCAGGCACTCCACGTTGGTGTCGGTTCCATGCACGGGCTCCAGGCCGTGCGCGACCGCCACGAAGTCCTCGATGGGGTTTTCCAGGATCTGCGCGATCTTCTCGCGATCGACCCCGAAGGACACGTCGTGGCGAAGCAGGATCTGGCAGATCTCCTCCACGGTCCCCACGCGGCCCTGCTCGGCCATCAATTCGTACTGGATCAGGACCTTCGCCACCAACCCTTCCTTCTCGACCACCGCCACGACATTGGGAACGTCGTCCCGGAACTCGAAAGGCTTTCCGACTTCCGTCCACTCCTGGACGTGTTCGCGCAGCACCCCCATGATCGCGGGGATGTTCGCATTGACGATCCCCGCCGACAGGAATCCGCGGATGAGATCCTGTTCCCCCGGAAGATCCGTGAAATCGACGGAGCGGACCGACGCCCCGTCGGGACGATTCTGCCATTGCAAGAACTGACGCAGGTAGGCGAAGCCGAAGCTGGGATCGACACTCATGTGTGCATGATCGCATTTCCCGACCCGGAATGTGAAGAGGAGGATGGGAAACTCCTCGCTCGCGCCTGGACCGCCGTGCCGGGAGGCCGGATCCGGGTGCCCTCGGACGCCTGGAGCTCAGGGGAGGGGGATCGACGCTCCCTGCAGGCACACCGAAGCGACCAGGAAACCGGCCACCAGGAAAGGTCCGAAGGGGAGGGCCTGGGCGTCGAGGCCGGTCCCCTCGGTCTGGGCACGCGCCACGGAGGCCGGACGCAGGAGGTGGACCACCATCCCGAACACCGCGGCGAAGGGAAGCCCCAGGACGATCGCGGGGAAGCCCAACGCCGCACCCGCGGCGAGGGCCAGGGAGACATCCCCCAGCCCGAGCGCCTCCATGTCCCCGTGGAACCGGGCCCAGCGGAAACCCAGGGGCGCGAGCGGTCCCCGACGCCAGGAGCGGGGCGAGAGCCTCATCAGGGTCCGGGTCCATCGTCCCATCCATCCCAGGACCACCCGGGATCCGAAGGAGATCAGGTACAGGAGACCGCACGCCAGGAGCGCGTCGCGCAGGGCGAGGACGAGTTCCGGCATAGGCTGCTCGGCCAGGATGCCGCGGGCCAGGAGGGAGGAGACCAGCGCGAAGACCACCAATCCGTCGGGGATCTCGAAGGTGTCCCAATCGATCAGGGCGATGGGAACGCCGGACAGCGCGAAGGCCAGCCACCCGCCCGCCGAGGCTGCGTCCGGCCAGTGGCCGCGCAAGGCGAGCAGCGCCCAGGTCCAGCCGAGGACCCCGCAGAAGAACTCGACCGCCACGTAGCGGAGGGGGATGCGGCAGCCGCACCAGGCGCACTTTCCCCGCTGGACCAGCCACGTCGCCACCGGGATGTTGCGGTACCACGGGATGGGTGTCCTGCATTTGGGACAGTGCGACCCCGGCCGATTCAGGCTCATGCCCAGGGGGAGACGCCAGGCGACCACGTTGAAGAAGGAGCCGAAGGCCGCCCCCATGAAGGCCGCCAGGGCCAGGAGGACCCAGGAGGGCAGGGCCAGCCAGGATTCCAGGACGGAGGCGATCAGAGCGACTCCGCGATGGGGAGGTCCCCGGAGCGTTCCCGGCTCTGGACCAGCTCGGCGATGAGTCCCAAGGACAGGAATTGCACCCCGAGGATGATCCCCCCCACCGAGAACAGCAGCAACGGGCGGATGTGGAGCTCCCGGGTGAGGATCCATTGGACCGCGAACCAGGGGATGGGGAGCGACCCCAGGACGAGGGCGATCAGGCCGATGCCCCCGAACAGGTGCAAGGGGCGCCGCAGATAGCGGTGGAGGAACCACAGGGTGAGGAGGTCGAAGAGCCCGTGGAAGCCGCGCGACCAACCGTACTTGCTGGAACCGAACTGGCGGGCCCGGTGGTTGACCACCTTCTCGGTGACGCGGAAGCCATCCCAATGGGCCATGACGGGAAGCAGCCGGTGCATTTGTCCGTACAACCGCAGATTGGGCAGGACTTCCCGCCGATAGGCCTTGAGGCCGCAATTGAAGTCGTGGAGCTTCAGACCCGAGACCCGCTGCACCAACGCGTTGTACACGCGGCTGGGGAGGGTCTTGTCGACGGGGTCGTTGCGTACCTGCTTCCATCCGGAGACCAGGTCCCAACCGGATTCGAGCATCCCCACGAGGGGACGGATCTCCGCGGGATCGTCCTGCAGATCGGCATCCATGGTGATCACGAAATCGCCCTGCACGGCGGCGAATCCCGCGGCCAGGGCCGCGGCCTTGCCGGCATTGCGCCGGAAGCGGACGCCACGGATGCGTGGATCGCGCGCGTGTTCCTCGCGGACCTTGGCGAAGGTGTCGTCTCCGGATCCGTCGTCGACGACCACGACCTCCCAGGCTCCTTCGAACCCTTCGAGACAGGTCCTGATCTCGGCGAAGAGATGGGGAAGGCTTTCCGCCTCGTTCCATGCAGGGATGACCAGACTGAGCTTCACGGATTCCTCTCCGGAGTTCCCGACGGATCGGGTTCTCCTCGCATCGAAATGAAGATCCCGACGATCGCGCTGACAAGCGCGGGAATGGTCATTCCCACCAGACTCGCCAGCAGGGCCTGGGCGAGTGCGAGGGAGGGGGCCATATCCGCCGAAACCCCGATCATCACGCCCGGCAAGGCGAAGAAGGTCTTCTGCGTCCCCTCCCGCAACCCCCAGCCCCCCACCGAAACCGGAAGGATGCTCACCAGGGAGACGATCGGAACGAACAGCAGGAACCAGGCGAACTCGATGGACAACCCCAACGCCTGGGCACAGAAGGCGTGGACCACGATGCGTTGGAACTGCACGACGAGGGACAACCCCACCACCTGGAGGACGGGGCCGGGATTGGTCCGGTATTCGAGGAAGGCCCCGCGCAGATCCCGTGCCGTGGAAAGCAACCGTCCCTCCCCGACCCAGCGGGTCAGGGGCGCGAACCAGCCCAGGAATCGTCGGGAGAACAGGATCGCCGCGACGACGCAGAACCCCAGGGAAACCAGGCCGGTCAGCAGAGCCATCCGTTCGAACAAGGGATCGTGGTCGCCCGCCACCAGAAGCAGGGATGCGGCGAAGGCGAAGAAGGCGAGGGTGAAGAGCCCGACGAACCGGTCGAGCAGGGTCGCGGCCACCCCGCGCGCACCGGATTTGGTGTCGCGCTGGACGGCCACGGCGCGCACGAAATCGCCCCCGACCCCGGTGGGGAGGACGAAATTCAGGAACATGCCCAGGGAATACGCGCGCAACAGGCGCCTGGCCGACGCCCGCACGCCCTGGACCACCAGCAGTCGTTCCCATTGCCAAGCCCCCAGCAGAACGGAAACGGCCATCATCCCCGCGGCGGCGGCCAGCCACCGCAACTCCACCGCACGCAGATGGTCGAGCACCGCCGGAGCGTCGTTGCGAGACAGGACCCACGCCACCAGCGCGATGGTCACCACCACCTGGAGCGCCGAGGCCACCAATCGCCGCAGGGCCTTCACCTCGAGGCCAACCTTCGGCGCAGCACCTCTTCGGTGCGTTCGGCGACCCGGTCCCAAGTGTGTTCGGCGGCCCAGGAAAGGCTCCGCTCCTGCAGGAATTTGGCCAGGGAACCATCTGCCAGGATCCTACCGACCCGCTCGGCCATCGCCGCATGGTCCCCGAAGGGAACCAGATACCCCGTCTGCCCATCCCGGACGGAATCGCAAAGCCCCGGAACGTCGGAGGCCACCACGGGAGTCCCGCATCCGTTGGCCTCGATGCTCGTCAGTCCCCATCCCTCCTTGCGCGAGGAGTTGAGGGCGACGGAGGCGCGACGGTACAGGGAGATCTTCTCGTCTTCCGAGACGCGCCCGTGGAAATGGACCCTCTCGGCGATTCCCAGGGTCTGGGCGACCGCCCGCAGGCGCGGCACGTCGTCCCCCGACCCCGCGATCTCCAGTCGCACCCTGGGGTGGTGGGGCACGAGAGCCGCCAAGGTGTGGAGGAGGACATCGAGGCCCTTGTACTTCTTCACACGGCCCAGGTACAGGAGCATGTCGGGATCCCGTTCGCCAGGTCCGGGAGGCGCGTAGCCACGCAGATCCACGCCTTCCCCCACGTCGACCACGCGCTGGAGACCCAAGCGGAGCAATTCCGCCTGGGCCGAAGGCGACCCGGTCATGACGGGAACGGACCGGTAGCATCTCGGAACCAGTCGTTCGGCGAGATGGACGTAGAGCGCGGCGGGAGGACTGGCCTCCCGGAAGATCGTGGTGCCGAACAGGTGGTGGATCAACCCCACCACCGGAACGGAGGTGCGCCAGGGAGCCAGCAAGGGGATCTTGTTGGAATCATCGACGACAATTTCCGGCCTCAACTCGGCGACCCACTCGGGCAACCGGTTCCACACCGTGAAATTGAAGGTGTTGCCGCCCCCTTCGCGCCGGACGGAATACCCTGCTTCCCTGTCGGAGGAGGGTAGCCCCCGAACGGCGTGGCTCACCAGGGTGCAATCCCACCCCCGATCGGCGAGCCTCGCGAGCACCTCGTGGGCGTGGACCTCCGCCCCTCCCGCGAGGGGATTGCGGAGATCCCGCCAATTCAGCCAGAGAAGCCGGATCGAACTCACTGCGCCGGGGTCGTGGCCTGGGCGGAACCCGCTGCGGGAGCGGCCGGAGCCGGTGGCGCGACGGGGGCCGTCGGAGCGGGAGCCAGGACGGGAGGAGTCGCCTGCTGCTGCATCTGGACGCGATTCTGCAGCATGGAGACCACCTGCTGGGTGCGGCCGTCGCCCGGACGCAGGGTGTTGGCGGCCTCGGCGGCCTTGAGGGCCTCGGCATCGCGACCGGCTTCGGCGAGGACCATCGCCAGATCGAGCTGCAGGGCCGCATCGTTCGGACGAGCCTTCGCGGCGGAATCCATCAGCTTGATTCCCTGTTCCTTGCGGCCGGAACGCTGCATGGCCTCGACGCGGGCGCGGAGGATCATGGGTTCGTCGGGCATGCGCTTCTGCGCGGCGGCCAGGATGCTGTCGGCCTGCTCGGGACGCCCGATCTGGGTGTACATCTGGGAGGCGAAGTACGGAGTCCTCCATTCGTCGGGCAGGATGGACTCGCTCTTGCGCAACAGGCGTGTCACGACGGCCAGACGCGCATCGATGGCCTTGCGGATCCGGGGACCGTCGGTGGAATCCATGCCGGGCAGTTCCAGCGAATCCTTCAGAGCCCGGATTTCGTCCCCTTCGGCCATGGAGGTCTGGATGGCGATCGAGGCGTAGTTCATCAGCAACCGACGGGAATCGTCATCGAGGTAGCGGAGCTTGGGAGCCGAAGCGTCCATGCCGCGGTACTTGTAGACGTTCTCGAAGAGGTCGACGGTCCGGTCGACGTCGACCGGCTGCTTCACGAGGGAGTCGGTGAGGACGTACACCATGCCCTGCATGCGGCAGTAGGGGGCGAACCCGAGCATGTTGTCGTCGCCCACGGTCGCGGCGAACACCACCGGTTTGCGCTTGGGAGCCTGCTCGTTGGCCATGATGATGTGCATGATCAACTTGTCCTGGATCTTCAGGTAGGGCAGGCTCTTGGTCCCGGGGAAATCGATGACCCGCTTGCCGACCGGAAGCTGCATGCCGTTGGGATACGGATTGCGCTCCGGGGAAAGCGCCTTGATCTCGGCGTCGGTGAGCAGGAGCGGAACCTTCGGCTCGATGTCGCGCATCTGGCGGATGTACCAGTCGGTGTTGATCAGCGAGAGGTTCACCAGACGGACGTCGCGACGGACGCCGTAGGTCTCCTGCAGGGCCCACAGGGGGAACGTGTCGTTGTCCCCGTTGGTGAAGAGGATCGCGTCCTGGGGGCAACTCATGAGGAGGTTGTAGGCGTAGTCGTAGGGGACGTGGATCCGGGATCGGTCGTGCTCCGTCCAGTTGGACGTCCCGGCGACCACGGGAACCATGGCGCACAGCAGGACCGCCCCCACGAATTTGGGTTGGCTGGTCCAGTTCGACCCGCTGGGCATCTGCTGGCGCAGGCGCATCAGGAAGATCGCCATGGCCATGCCGTACAGGATGGAGACCAGCACGTAGGCGGGAGTGAAGAAGTAGTCGCGCTCGCGGACTTCCATGTGGACCGGCGCGGGGTACTGGACGTTCTGGCCGTTGGCGATGGCCTGTTTGTACCAGTACACGTCGGAGGTCTCGGGACGGGTCCCGTCGGCGAAGTTCACGTAGCCCAGGATGCCGAAGCTGGAGAAGATGTAGAGACCGGCCAGCAACCCGGCGAGGGTCTTGTCGCGCTTCCAGCCGAAGGACACGAGCCACCAGAGGGGAAGGTGGGCGAGGATGAACAGCGCCCACTGGGCCAGACGCTTCGCGCTTTGCCCGGGAACGGTGACGTAGCGGCCATCCTCGGCGCGTTGCATCCGAACCTGCAGGGCGGCGACCATGGAGGGGATCTTGTAGCCCAGGAAGGATTCCTCGCGTCCGGGCTTGAAGGGGAGGAACTGGGCGAACAGGTAGCCGCCGTACCCCATGTTCTCGTGGACCAGCAGCTGGTTGAGAGGGTGGGCACGCCGGGTCATGGCGCGCACCAGGGGATTCTCGGAACCGTACTGCTTGCGTTCGATGTATTCCTGGAACTCGCCCCAGTTCTCCAGGGACAGTGCGTCCTTCCAGGAGGGGGTCTTGTGGAGGTTGTTCCAGGTGGCGCGATCCTGGAGGACCAGGGGCTCGCGGATTTCCGGATCACCTTCGTCGATGATGGGATCGAGGGCCGACCGGATGGGGATGAACAGGTAGAGGGACCATGCCATCAGGGCCGACAGGGAGATCATGGCGGAAAGCTTGAAGCCTTCCTTCTGCCCGAGGACGGGGAGCTTCCAGAACAGCAGGCAGGCCAGGAAGGTGCCGATCAGGATGAAGGGCGTGTTGCCGGGCATGTAGAGGACGCTCATGACCAGGGGGCCGGCGATGTAGAGGGGCCACATCGTGCGCAGACGCTTGTCGACGACCACCATCCAGATGGTGATCAGCGGAAGGAACATCACCGTGAACAGGGTGAAATAGGTTCCCAGATAGCTGATGTACACAGTCACGACGAGGAGGCGATCCCCCCAGACCGTATTGCGCAGGTCGGTCCATTCCAGCATGAGGTACACCCCGAGGAGGGTGACGAACATGGCGCCGCAGTACACTTCGGCTTCCACCGCGGAAAACCAGAAGGTGTCTCCGAAGGTGGTGAGAAGCCCGGCGAAGATTCCACCGACGGCAGCGGCCCACAGGTGGTCCTTCTTCTCCTGGCGGGTCTGGAACATCCGGATGGACTTGAACGCGGTGAGGTAGGCGATTCCCGCGGTGAGGGAAGCCAGGATGCTGGAAGTCCAGTTGACGCGCATGCCCAGGTCGGGGAACCAGACGAAGAACATCACCGCCAGACGGGCCAGGACATGGTGCAACGGTGCACCGGGAGGATGGGGAACCATCAGGCCCTTGCCTGCCGAGATGAATTCGCCGCAATCCCAGAAACTCACGGTGGGAGCCACGGTCAGGCTATAGACGATCAGCGCGAACAGGGTGGCGATGCCGGCCCCGTACCACTTCAGCTTGCGCTCGTTCACGGACTGTCTCCTTTGGGGGTATTTGGGCTCAAGCCCTGACTTTTTTGGCGATGGGATCGAGAACGCCATTCACGAAGCGTCCGGAACTCTCGGTGGAGTAGGACTTGGCGAGATCGATGAATTGATCGATGACCTGGTTGGTCGGGCTTTCGGGGAACTTGGAAAGTTCGGCCACGGCCAGACGCAGGACGCATCTGTCGATGAGGGCGAATCGGGAAGGGTCCCAATTGCGGGCGGTCTCCTTGAGCAGCTCCTCGGCCCGATCCCGCAACTCCAGTGCGTATTCGACCAGCCGCACGGCGAAGGCGCGCGCGGGAGGATCGGGGGTCAGGAAGACCAGCGCTTCGGGAAGGACCTGGTCGAGGGTCTCGGATCGGACTTCCATCTGGTACAGCAGATGGAGCGCCAATTCGCGTCCGGCGCGGCTCATGCCGACTCGAGCCGACGATAGAGATCGGCCATTTCGATGGCCGATACGGCGGCTTCGAATCCCTTGTTGCCGGCCTTGCCACCCGAACGCTGTTCGGCCTGTTCGAGATCCTCGGTGGTGAGGACGGCGAAGACGACGGGAACGTTGGCCTCGTAGCCGAGTTGGCCGAGAGCCCGGGTGGTCCCGTTGACCACCTGCTCGAAATGGGGCGTGTCGCCGCGGATGACGCAGCCGAGGGCGATCACGGCGGAATACTTGTTGGCGTCCACCAGGCGACGGGCCACGGGACCGATCTCCCAGGCGCCGGGAACCTTGAACAGGACGATGTCCTCGTCCTTGACGCCGTGCCGGAGCAATCCGTCGCGCGCGCCCTCGACGAGACGGTCGACAACGAGCGAGTTGAAACGCGAGGCCACAAGGGCCACCGGACGTGATGGAGGTGCGAAAGCGCCTTCGATGGTCTTCATCTCGACTCCTGAGTGGGGCAGACGGGCGAAATTAGCAACTGAAAGAGGTAGTTCATCCAAAGAGCGAGAGGAATCTGTCCAGAAAATCCCCTTCCCCGTCTCCGGCGTGGCCGAAAGGCTCGTGCCCTTCCACCGTCAGACCGTACCCTTGGAGGCCGACGATGCGGCGAGGCTTGTTGGTCAGGAGCACGATGCGACGGACTCCGGTCTGCCACAGGATCTGGGCTCCGATCCCCAGGGTCTGCCGGTCGGGAGTCCAGCGCGGGGACTCCTCGTGCCCGACCCCGATGGGGGGAAGTTCGGGCCGGTCCTCTCCCGGGGCCGGCAGCGCCTGCAAGTAGAGGAACACCCCACCCCCCTGCGCCACGCGATCGAGGGCGGCGTGGATGCCCCGCAACTCCACCGCGGCCCGCGCCAGATCCCAACCCGCGTCGGGATTCTCCGCCTGGACGCGCACGGCGACCGGAGCCTCCGTGGAGATCTCGCCGGAAACCACCGCCGTGTGGGTGAGCCCGCGCACCTGGTCGCGCCATCGAACGATGCGAAGTTGGCGCCCCTCCCAGGTGACTTCCTCCTGGGAGGCGATCGACACCAGGACTTCGTTGCGACGCCGGTACTCGATCAGGTCGGCGACCGAGCACATCGGCATGTTCCACCGATCGGCGAACTCCCGAAGGGCGGGCACCCGCATCATGGTGCCGTCGTCGCCCATGATCTCGCAGATCACCCCCGCCGGTCGATGCCCGGCCAACCGGGCCAGGTCGACGCTGGCCTCGGTCTGCCCGGAACGGACCAGGACCCCTCCGTCGCGCGCGACCAGCGGGAACATGTGCCCCGGGGTGACGAGATCGTCGCGGGTGGTCGAGGGATCGACCAGGACCTGGACGGTCCGCGCCCGGTCGGCGGCCGAGATGCCCGTGGTGGTCCCCACCCGCGCTTCCACCGAGACCGTGAACGCGGTCTGGAGTGGAGCCGTGTTGTGGCGGGTCATCATGGGCAGCTCCAACTGCCGGGCCCGGTCCTCGGTGAGAGAGCAGCAGATCAGCCCGCGCCCGTGGGTGGCCATGAAATTGATCATCGCGGCGTCGCAGGACTGCGCGCTGCCGACCAGGTCCCCTTCGTTCTCCCTGTCCTCGTCGTCGCAGACGATGCACATGCGGCCTTCGCGGATGGCTTCGATGGAGCGTTCCACCGGGTCGAAGAAGGAGGATTGGGTCATTTTTTGTCCTTGAGGAGTTTCTCGACGTACTTGGCCAGGACGTCGACCTCCACGTTCACGCGCCGACCGGCGCGCCAACGGGAAATGGTCGTGGCGGAAGCTGTGTGCGGGATGATGTTGACGGAGATGCGCGAGGCGGAAACGGATCCCAGCGTCAGGGAGATCCCGTCCAGGCAGATCGAACCGCGATCGATGCAGTACTTCGAAAGACCCGCGGGAAGTCGCAGGATCCATTCCGTGGAACCTTCGCGGCTCCGCGAGGAGACCACCGAAGCCACGCCGTCGACATGCCCCTGCACCCAATGCCCGCCCATGCGGGTGTGGGGCAGCATGGCCCGCTCGAGGTTCAGCAGGTCTCCGGGTTTGCGATCGCCCAGGGTGGTGACCTGGAGGGTCTCGGCGACGGCGACCACCTCGAACACGTCGCCTTGGATGGCCTCCACCGTCAGGCAGACGCCGTCGTGGGCGATCGAATCGCCGATCGCCAACCCGTCCCGGAAGAACGGGGCCTTGACCAGCAGGCGCCGGTTCCCGCGCTCGGGCTTGATCGCCTCCAGGAGGCCCTGGGTTTCGACGAGACCAGTGAACATGTCAGCCTCCGAACGTCCAGACGACGCCCCAACCCGACCGGATCCCCAGCGGCGTCCAGCCGGGAAGGACCGCCTGCTTGCGATCGCCGAGGTTCTCGATGCGCCAGAAGAGGTCGAAGGTGCGGATGGTGACGCGGTTTTCCAGGTCGAGATTCCAGGAGGCGGGGAGATTGGTCATGATCGCCCCTTCCCGCCCGACGGGAACGTAGAAGGACGTGGAATTCCAGGTCGACAATTCCAGGGAGGAGGTGGCGCGGAACCGGCCCGGGAGCAGCTCGTCGCTCCACTGGACCTTGCTCCGGGTCCGCAGGGTGGCCTCCGAAGGATCGTGTTTTCCCGAGAACCCTCCCCCGGGCAGTCCGGTCCATCCCCAGCCCAGACGGGTGGAGCCTTCGAAGGTCTTCCAGCGGCTGCTGATTCCGGCGTCGAGGGAATAGCCCTGGACGGTACCCCGGTCGCGACGGCGCAGCACGAGACTTCGATCGGCGACGTATTCCGGACCTTCTCCCGGCAGGATGGAGGCGCGGGACGCCCCCTCGATCTGGAGCAACGCCCCTCCGATCTGGACGGAACCCGCTCCGCCGCGAACCCCCAACCTCAAGGTGGCGAGGTCGCGGGTTTCGGTGCCGAGATTCGACTGGTCCAGGAAAGGCAACGCCGGATCCGGCCTCAATTCCCGATCGAACCCGGGAAGGAGGTTGGAACGGTTCCACCCCAGGGCGGCCTCGAACACCCCCGGAGTCCAGGAAAGTTCGGAACGGGCATCGAAGGCGTCGTGATCTTGTCCGTCCCAGGCTTCCAGGAGGGTCCATCCGCCCCCCGATTTCAGCAACAGATCCCCCCAGCGGAGGTTTCCGGAGACCCCCACTCGGGACAGATTTTCGTCCATCGCGTCGTCGAAGTCCCCGTTGGAACGCATCACCTGGGCGCTCCCCTGGCTTTCCCGACGCCGGGCTTCCAGCCGGAGTTCGGCACCGGGCGTCCCGAGTCCCAGATGGAAATCCCCTTCCCGAACGGATTCGGAGCCGGAGGACAGGACACGCACCCCGGTGTCGGACCATGCCGGAAGCTCCCAGCGGAAATCGCCTTCCCGGGCGGCTCCATGCAGGCTCCAAAGGCTGCGGCGGAGGTCCAGCCGTCCGAAGAATCCCGACCGGGATTCGGCTCCATCGATCTTGGGGCGGAGGGAATCCCAGGTGGAGAGGGGGTCGGGAATCCCGCGTTCCAGATCGACCCAATTCCATCCCAGGTCGAGACGCCCCCCGGGCAGGGTTCGTGAAACCGAGGTTTCCCAACGCACGTCGTCCTGCCCGGGTCCGTGGCCCTGGTAGGGCAACCCTTGCGGTTTTCCACGGGGCCCGAACATGTCGTTGACCTGCTGGCGATACTCCCAGAAACGCCCCGGAGCCGAGCGCGTGTTCATCCTCAGATCGAGGCTCCAGGGCCCGAGCACCGCGCGGGACAGGCCGAACCCGAACCGGTAGGAATTCACCGCCCCGCGCCAGAACTGGACCCCCGTGGAGGGGGTGTCGGTGGCCGCCGGCCAAGGGTCCAGGAGGCGTTCCGGCTCGCCCCCCAAGCCGGGTCGCGACGTGGGCTCCACCGCGTAGGCGTGCAACGGTCCGGCGCCACCGGCCCCCGCGAGAAGGTCCGATTCCCCTTGGGCGAACACGGGGCGCTCGGACAGGGGAAGACCGACCCAGGGCAACCAGCGTTCGAACTGGCCATCGAGCTCCGCCGAAAGGACCCAGGGAACTCCAGGCCATCCACGGTGGGTGGCATTGGCCAGAGCTCCCGACACCGATCCCGAGCGTTCCGGGACCTTCCAGGAAGTCGGGGCGGGCCGCCAGGACGTTTCCAGGGAATCGACGCCGGGGGCGAGGGTATCCGTGCGGGAAGCGTGCAGGGCCGTACAGGCCAGGAGGATCAGGACTCCAGGATCCACGCGTTCAATCGTCGCTGGAACTCCACCATGGAGACCGGTCGTTGTTCGAGATCCCGGGAGAGGCACTCGAGAAGGAAGGTGCGGAGGTTGTCCCCGTTGCGGTAGGGGATCCGGGGAACCTGGGGCTCGACTTCGGCCAAGGCGCCCAACCCGCGTTCGTCCTGGTCGATGTCGATGGCCGCACGCGCTTCGAAGGGGTTGATCCCGGTGAAGGCGTAGCAGGCCAGCACGGCCAGGGAGAAGATGTCGGTGCGTTGGTCGAGCCGGTAGTACTCGCCCCGAAGCTGTTCGTAGCTCATGTACGACTGGGTCCCGGGAACCTGCATGGCCATGTCGCCGACGGTGTCGGAGACATGCATCCAGCGGGCGGACCCGAAATCCGTCAGGATGGGCTGGTCGCCCTGCATCAGGATGTTCGTGGGCTTGAGGTCGCAGTGGATGATCCCGCGGAAGTGGAGTTCCCCGACGATCCCCGCGATCTGGTTCACCTGGACCACGCGCTTGACGAGTTCCTTCTCGTCGGCGGGACGGCGACGCCACCGCACGGCGATGTCCTCCCCCTGCACGTACTGCATGATCATGTACAGGTGGCGCGGCTCTCCCGCTTTCCGGCCCAGGAAGCCGAAGTCGAACATCTTCACCACATGCGGGGCGTTCTGGCTCGACAAATAGAGGTTGTACCCCATTTCGGTGAGGAACAGACGGATGTTGGAGTTGTTGACGTCGGGACGCGTGGTTCGATAGATCGTGGGGCGCAACACCCGTAGGACCGCCGAACGCCGCCCCTTCCCGGGAATGTTGATGTTCGGGACGTAGAAGACGTCGCAGAAGCCTCCGGACCCGAGCCATTTCTCGATCACCAGTTCGGGATCGTAGGCGCGGAAGTCCTTTTCGAGGGTGCGCACGTAGACTTCGAATTCTTCGCCGCGCTCGGGACAACGGAAGTTCGAAACGTGCAGGGAAGAAGGATCTTCGCGAACGGTCGATTCCGGCGCCGGTGTGGAGCGGGCGGGAAGGGAAACCGCCGGTGCGGGCTCCTCGTCGCGTCCCAGAAGGGACCGGAAGGGCTTGATGAGCATGTCCATCTTGTGGAAGGAAAGATAGACGTCCGAGACCCGATCTTCCTCCCCCGATCCGGGGTTTGGCAATTGTGAGGTGCCTCACAGGCGGATCCTCCCTTGGTTGACGACCGCTTTTTCCCCCAGTACTCTTGAAGTTGTTCTGCTTCTCGTTCTCACTCTTGGCCCAGACTCCGAAGCCCGGAGGGGCCGCATTCCGCCCAAGGGAACCAGGACGTCCCACCCAAGGATCGAGCCGACGATGAATCCGAAACACCTTTCCATTCCTCTCGGTCTCCTCCTGGCTGGAATCACCCCTCTCGCGGCGGCCCCTTCCGCCTCCCCCTCCGAAGGACGCTCCGTTCCGACCGCCGTCCTCCCCTTGGCGGTGGAGGGCGTATCGGAATCGGAAGCCCGCCAGGTCGGAGACGCCTTGGCGACCGCCCTCCAGAATTCCGGGCGGGTGCGGATGCTGGAACGGTCCCGGATCGACGAGATCCTCGCGGAACAGGGCTTCCAGCAGAGCGGAGCATGCGACCAGGGGGAGTGCGCGGTCGAGGCGGGACGTTTGCTGGGGGTCGAGCAGCTGGTCGTCGGAACCCTGGGACGGGTCGGGACCAGCGTCCAGATTTCGGCACGGCGCATCGATGTCGGCACCGGCGAGATCCTGGCGTCCTCCACCCGCAAGGGACCACTTCCGCTGGATCGGGTCCTCTCCCCCCTCGTTGAGTTGGTCGAGCAGGATCTCCTCGAGGGCGGAGGGCCTGCAGGGGACGCCCGACCGGAGGGCTCGCGCCGCTGGCTCTGGTGGGCGGGTGGAGGAGCCGCGTTGGCGGGTGCGGCCACGGCCTACGTCCTCCTGCGCGAGGACGAAGCTTCCGGCTCCGGATCGACGCAAACCTCCCCCGTTCCGGATGCGGATCTGCAGGTGGTCCTCCCATGAGCCCCGGCAAGCACCTCCTGGGGCTGTCCCTGGCCTGCGCGTTGGCGACGGGCTGCCAGACCGACCTCGGCCCCACGAGTTCGCAACCCTCGGTCGCCTTGCAGGCGCGCCTCCTGGCCGACGCCCCCGCACCACCGGTCGAGAGCGTCGCCGTGGCCCTCCTGATCGGAGGAGGAGGGATCGACACCTTGGTGCGCCCCTACCGCAGCGGCGACACCCTGTCCCTCCCTCCCGTCCCCCACGGGTCCGCGTGGCAGGTCGCGCTGGTGGGGTTCGACACCGAGGAATCCTACCGAGGCCCGGCGACGGGTTTCGTCCAGAAGCGCATCGCGCGCTGGGGATCCACCGCCCAGGGGATCGCCGACGGCACCTCCGGGAAGCAGACCGTGACGCTCCCCCTGCAGATCCCGGACACCGTCCGGGCGACGGCCAGCGGCCCCTTCGCGGGCGACTCCGTCGTGGTTTCCGACAACACCTGGAGCGCTTCCCGGGCGCATCCCGCCCTGGAAGCCGACCCCGTCTCCCACGCCGCACCCTTCGCCGTGGACTCGCCCGACACCCTCTACCTGGCGCGACGGGAATTGTCGACCTTCGTCCCCGCCCCGCTGGGCTCCTCCTGGTCGTCGTTCGCCTGGGTCTGGAGCCCCGCGATCCGGATGGTGTTCGCCTCCCCCACCGGACGATCCACTTCCGGCACCTTCACCGACCCCCGCGACGGCCGTCTCTACCGGACGACCACGTTCCAGGGTCAGACCTGGATGGCCGAAAACCTATCCTGGGCGGGCTCCGACGGAACCCTCGGTTCCTGCGTGGGCGGAACTCCCGAGGGATGCTCCACCTGGGGGCGTCTGTACACCTGGATCGAGGCGATGCAGGGAAGCACCGGCTCCGACGCCACCCCCAGCGGGGTCCAGGGCGTCTGCCCTTCGGGATGGCACCTGCCCAGCGCCGCCGAATGGGACTCCCTCGCCGCGCACCTGGGAGGAGGCCTCCTCGCCGGAGACTCCCTCAAACGCTCCGGAGCCTGGACGGGTGGATCCCTCGACGGGGGACGCGACGCCATCGGGTTCGACGCCATCCCCTCCGGGCGGCACGACCCCGACGGAGCCGACTACTACCAGGGGGAATCCGCCTTCTGGTGGACCTCCTCCCGCAACGGGACCGAGGCCATCCGTCGCGATCTCCTGCGCGACCGCTCGAGCCTCTACCAGGCCGCCACCGACATCTCCGGGAGCTTCGCCTATTCCCACTCGGTCCGTTGCGTGAAGACTCCATGATCCCCCCGGATCGCCACCTCCCCGTTTCCCTCCATCACCGTCCCGAACCGGGAGACGATTCCATGACACCATCCTTGCTTCGCACCTTGGCCCTCGCGCTCGCCGCCGCGGCGTGTTCGTCCCGGGCGGCGACGATTTCCGGCACCGTGACCGATTTGGCCGGATCGCCCCTCGCCGACATGCGCGTCGCCTTGCTTCCCGCAGGAGGCTCGACCTGGGCCGACCAGGAGGGCCGATGGACCCTCGGAGGGGAATCCTCGCTTTCCACCCGGGGCCCCCGGATCGGCGTGCACCCGACGCGGAATCTCGTGCTGGAACGAGGCGTCCTGCGGTTCTCGCCCCGGGGGATGGATCTGCTCGGACGGCGATCGATCGCCATGGCATCCGGTCGTCGAGGGGAGGAGATCTTCTCCGCGGTCCCCGCGACGCGTTCTGCCGTCGACACCCCCGACAGCATCTACTTCGTCCACGCGGGAAGGGTCCTGGGACGCTTTCCCGCCCCCCTCCTCGATTCGTCCTTCGGCGCGATCGCCCTGGACACCGCATCCTCCGGGCGCGGTGCCCCTTGGAATCCGGCGGTGCCGTACGAGTCCGTTCGCGATGGACGCGACGGACGGGTCTACCGGACGGTGAAGGTCGGCGATGCCGTCTGGATGGCGGAGAACTTCGACCTGGCCATCCCGGGACGGGACATCCCCTGGGCGGGTGGCGAAGTGGATACCGGGCTCAAATACGGCCGGCACTACGATTGGGCGACGGTCATGGCTCTTCCCGATTCCTGCCTGGAGGTGTACTGCCAGGACCAGATCTCCATCCCCCATCGCGGAATCTGTCCGCTGGGATGGCATGTGCCCTCCGCGGCGGAATGGGACAGCCTTTCGATGCGCACGGGGACGTCCTCCATCTCGGGCCGGACGTTGAAGGCCCTTTCCGGATGGAGCGAGGACAAGGGGGGGAGCGACACCGCGGGTTTCCGCGCCCTGGGCGCGGGGCGGCGCGATCCCGACGGGGCGTTCCGCTACATCGGAAAGGAAGCCTACTGGTGGACCACCAACGAGACGTTCCGGACGGATTCCGAATACCGGAACATCTCCTGGGACCAGAACTGGCTCTTCTACAACAAGGCGAAGAACGACGGCTTCTCCCTGCGCTGCGTCCAGGACTGAGTCGCGCGGAGGATTCGCGCCCCGAGGGGGGCGCGACGCCCTTGCCCGAGTAGGTTGTGGATCCGATGGCGAAGACCACCTTCAACCTGCTTTCCTCCTCCCTGCTCCTGCTTTCGGGCTGCTCCGGCACCCAGGTGGGCGAGAGGATCCGCCATTCGCCGCAATGGCGCGACGGGAAGTTCCACAACGCCCAACCGATGCGCAACGAGTTCCTGCTGGGGTTGCGCAACTGGTGGAACGCCTCCCCGGAGGCGACGCCGAAGGATCCGCTCCCCGTGCAGGAGGTGGACTCGGCGCGGTTCCACACGCCCCCCAGGACGGGATTGCGCGTCACCTGGCTGGGCCATTCCACGTCCCTCGTGGAGATGGACGGGATCCGCGTCCTGATCGACCCCGTGTGGGGTCCGCGCGCCTCGCTGGTCTCCTGGGCCGGACCCAAGAGGTGGTACCCCCCTCCCCTGGATCTCCAGGGACTCCCCGAGCTGGATGCCGTGCTGATCTCCCACGACCATTTCGACCACCTCGACGAAGGAACCATCCGGAAGCTGGGAAACCGGACCGACCGCTTCATCGTACCCCTGGGTGTCGGAAAACGACTCCTCGCCTGGGGGATCGACTCCGGCCGCATCGAGGAACTCGACTGGTGGGATTCCCTGATGGTCCGGGAGATCCGGGTCGTTTCCACCCCGGCTCGTCATGCCAGCGGCAGATCCCTGTTCGACCGGGACCGGAGCTTGTGGTGCGGGTTCGCCCTGAGCGGCCCCACCCGGAGCCTCTACTACTCCGGCGACACCGGCCCGCAGGAGGCGTTCGCGGAAATCGGCCGCCGCCTGGGCCCTTTCGACCTGACACTGCTCGAGTGCGGCCAGTACGACCCTGCCTGGCCGGATTGGCACATGGCACCGGAATCGACCCTTTCCGCCCATCGCGCCGTGGACGGCAAAGTGCTCATGCCGGTCCATTGGGGGTTGTTCAAGCTGGCCTTCCACTCCTGGAAGGAGCCGATCGAACGACTGCTCCAAGCCAACGCCGACAGTCTCTCGACGATCGTCGTGCCCCGACCCGGAGGAAGCTTCGAACCTCCGGAGGAGCAGCCGCACGATCCGTGGTGGGAACCTCTGCGCTGAGACGGGGGCGCTCCGGAAGCCTTCAGGGAACGAGGAGCCGCAATCCTTCCGGCGTCCCGGGGAGCCGCCTTCCCAGAAGGTCGTGGACGCGAATCGCCTCCGATCCGGCCCGCGGGGATCGGTAGAGCACCGCGTCGGTGGGAAGGAATTCGAAGGCTCCCACGTCCACGGATCTCCCCAGCGGGAGAGCCGTGCCATCGGGATCGGTGGCACCTTCCAGGGCACCGACCGGAAGCCCCGCGTCCACCAACGGGGACGACGAACGGGAGATCCTGAAATCCCCTCCCGCGGGATCCTTCAACCCCAACGTGTCGGGACGACGGGAACCGACATTTCCCTTCATGCCCGCCAGATGGGCGTCCCGCTGGGACCTGGTGTTGAAGTCCATGTAGGTCTCCGGATCCTTCTTCCAGAAGTTCTGGGACGCGTAGTCCACGACCGGCGACAACACGAGATTGTTCAGGGCCACATACGGGGTCTTCGGCTGTTCCTTCCCGACGAGGGTCGTGTCGAGGGCCTCCGTCACCCCATCGTTGTAGAAGATCCCCGACCGCACGGGATAGGCCACGGTGTTGTTGGCGACCAGATAGCCCCGGGAGGGATCGTCGAACGGATTGCGCGCATGCATGAAGATCCCGTACCCCCCGCTCCAGGCGAAGACGTTGTGGGTGAGGCTGCATCCGCTGGCCCCGTTGATCAGCTGGATCCCGGAAGCGGTCTGGGGTCCCCAGGAGGAATCGTTCGTGACCAGGTTGGCGTGGATCGAGTAGATCCCCCCTCCCACGCTCATCCCGAAATTCTGCTGGGGCTCCTTGGCGAGACCGTAGTTGTGGATCGTGTTGTGGTGGATCGATCCATCGCGGCGCACCAGGTTCACCTGGATCCCGTCCCAACCGGCCCTTTCCACCCGGTTGTGGTCCACCTCCACGTTCTCCAGCCAGTGCCCGAAGGCGTAGGTCCCGTCGCAGATCTGCTTGGACTTCACGAGATATCCGCCGGTGTACCCGATGTACATGCCTTCGCCGTGGGTGTCGTGGATGTAGTTGTGGTGGATCCGGAGGTTCCTCAAGACGAATCCATTGCGCCGCCAGGTGGCCGAATCGGAGCAGTTGGGATCGGTCTTGGCCATGATTCCCGCGAATCCGGTGCGGCGGATTTCCAGGTGGTGGATCTCGAAATCGGTGCTGAGGTCCCCCACGGCGACCCCGACGCCTCCGGACACGACCGTGTCGACCACGATCCCGTATTCCAACGACGGATCCCCATCGCCGGCCAGGACGACATGGCTGGACCTCTGGAAGGCGATCCCGTGGTATTTGGGAGCTTGGATGAGCACGCGCCCCCCTTGGTTGCGGATCACGATCGGACGCAGGCTGTCGCCATGGAGATCGATGAAACGGAGCCCGGCCGCGTACTCCCCGGCGGGAATCGCGATGGTGTCGCCAGGACCGGTCCCGAGATCGGCCCCTTTGCGGATGTTCACCACAGTGGAAGTCAACCCCTCCAGAACGATGGTCCGAGAGGAAGCGAGGGTGGACAAGGCGCAAACGGCGGACGAAACAAGGGCGACGACCTTCATGACCGATCTCCTGGAACGGGAGCTTGGAGCACTCGTTGGGGATGGCGGGCCGGACCCGAGGTACGGCATCCCTTCCATCCCCTGTATTGTACCGCTTCGAGGGCCGGTGCGGAGGTCCGATCCGGAGGCTTTTTCAGGTGCCGGAGTTGATGCCCCGGTCGGTCATCGAGAGGGCCTGCCGGAAACGGGTCTTCAAGCGCCACAGTTGGGCCGGACGGTGGGCGCCGGACCGTTGCATCTCGCCTTCCACCGGCTCCAGGAAGTCGAGTTCCGCCATCTTGCGCCGGAAGCTGACCTTGTTCACGGGTTCCCCGAGGAGCGATTCGTAGACCGACTGGAGTTCCGGCAGGGTGAACGGGGGCTGGCAAAGGTGGACCGGCAGGCTCGAATAGGAACTCTTGGAGCGCACCCGATCGGAGGCGGCCCGAACGATGTCGGCATGGTCGAACGGCAAACCGCCGAGGTCGTGGACCTTGCGCAGGCCAAGCCCCTTGCCGACGGCTTCTTCGAGGGACGACTCGGGGACCAACGTCACCCAGGCGATGGAAACGCTCCATCCGCGAGGATCCCGGGCTCGTCCCGAGAACACCGACAACTGTTCGAGGTAGGGCCCGGAAACCCCCGCCTTCTCCCGAAGGACCCGCAGGGCGCATTCGCGGGCGTCGGCATCCTCCTGGGGATGGACGAACCCTCCCGGCAGGGCTTGCACACCTCGGAAGGGATCGGCGTCCCGTGCCACCACGGCGAAGTGGAGTTCGCCCAGGTGGAGGGTCAGGAGCACCACATCGACCGTGCACAGAACGGGATCCGGAAGGATCTCGGGAGCGATGGCCATGTTCTTTGCTTTTTGCATCTATGTCAAACCTAACATTCCTCGCCACGGAATCGGAGGAATGATCACCTTTGAGGTCCTGAATGTCGAACCTCTGCAGCAACCCTCGGCACGAGGGCGGAATGGGCCCCAGAATACTTTGTTGCTTTTTGCATCTTTTGCAGTTAGATTATCTATGTAACTAACAACGACAGGAGACCCCAGCATGCAGCCCCTCCATCTTCTCGTCATCGATCCCCAGAACGACTTCTGCGACCTACCCGATCCCCTGCTCCCCATCCAGGGGGCGGGAGGCCGGATGCGCCCCGCCCTGCCCGTCCCCGGCGCCCACCAGGACATGGTCCGGCTGGCCCGCTGGATCCGCGGTCATGTGGACGCCCTCGACGCGGTGACCCTCACCCTCGACCAGCATCACCGCCTGGACATCGCCCATCCGCCGTTCTGGCGCCGGGCCGACGGCGGCCCCGTGCAACCCTTCACCCCCATCCTGGCCCGGCAGGTCGAGGCAGGGGAATTCCAGCCCGCCACCGGACTGGACCGCCAACGCGCCTTGACCTACCTCAAGGACCTCGAGAGCCAGGCGCGCACCACCCACATGGTGTGGCCCATCCATTGCCAGATCGGGACCTGGGGGGCCGCCGTGCACGCCGGATTGCAGGATGCCCTCGATCTCTGGGAGGACACGACGGGCCGGCAGGTCGCACACGTCGCGAAAGGCACCCACCCTTGGACCGAACACTACAGCGCCATCCAGGCCGAAATCCCCGATCCCGACGAACCTGCCACGCTTCCCAACCAGGATCTGCTGCGAATGCTCGCGGACTCGCGAACCCTGGTGATCGCCGGCGAGGCCGGAAGCCACTGCGTGCGCGCCACGGTGGAGCACATCGTCGCCAGTTGGCCGCACGCTCCGGAACGGATCGTCCTGGCCGTCGACGCCATGAGCCCGGTTCCTGGATTCGAAACCGTCCAGGACCGATTCCTCGAAACCATGGCGAACCGTGGGGTGCGCACCCTCCCCCTCGACGCCATCCCCCACTGACCTCGAAGGACCCCCGACATGCCCATCGTGCGAAGCCTCCTCGAAACGGATCTCTACAAGTTCACCATGTGGCAGGCCTTCCTGCACAGCCACCCCGGAGCCGAGGCGGAATACGCGTTCGTGTGCCGCAGTCGCACCGAGTTCCCCCTCGCCGAATTGCGGGACGAGGTGCAGTCCGAACTCGAACACCTCTGCACCTTGCACTTCCTTCCGGAGGAACTGCAGTACCTCCGGGGACTCCGCTACCTCAAGGACGACTACGTCGATTTCCTCTCCGTCTTCCGGTTCCAGATGCGGTTCCTCGAAATCGGAACCGACGGGGAGAACCTGGTGGTGAAGGCGCGCGGCCCGATCGCCCACGTGATGGGCTTCGAGATCTTCGTGCTCTACATCGTGAACGAACTGTATTTCCGACGGCTCGGCCGCACCGAGGAAGCCCTGGCCGAAGCCCGTGAACGCCTCGAGCGGAAGATCCGGCTGGTTTCGGAAGCGACCCTCCCCGGCGAGGCCGAAGGGGACTTTCCGTTCACGTTCTTCGAATTCGGCCTGCGTCGACGGTTTTCGGCCGCCTGGCAGGACGAGATGCTGCAACGCCTGGTCGCGGAGCTGCCCGGGAGACTGGGAGGAACCTCCAACGTCTACCTGGCGTACAAGCACGGCCTCAAGCCCATCGGCACCATGGCCCACGAATTCCTCCAGGCCTACCAGGCCTTCGGCTTCCGCCTGCGCGACTTCCAGAAGGCGGCCCTCGAGGGATGGGTCCAGGAATTCCGTGGAGATCTGGGAATCGCCCTCACCGACGTGGTCGGGATGGACGCCTTCCTGGGCGATTTCGACCTCTATTTCGCCAAGCTCTTCGATGGATTGCGGCACGATTCGGGAGATCCCGTGGAATGGGGAGAGAAGGCCATCGCCCACTACCGGAAACTCCACATCGATCCCCGGACCAAGCGCCTGGTCTTCTCGGACGGCCTGGACATCCCGGGGGCCTTGCGCTTGCACGAACACTTCCGCACCCGCATCCCCACCGCCTTCGGCATCGGCACCAACCTTTCCAACGACACCATCCACCGACCGCTCAACATCGTGATGAAGATCCTGACCTGCAACGGACAACCCGTGGCGAAGCTCTCCGACAGCCCGGGCAAGACCCTGTGCCAGGACCAGGCGTTCCTGGCA
This sequence comes from Fibrobacteria bacterium, assembly GCA_020633825.1. GTDB lineage: Bacteria > Fibrobacterota > Fibrobacteria > UBA5070 > UBA5070 > UBA5070. The sequence goes on from JACKCV010000003.1 coordinate 265,370, forward strand.
TATCTGCGCCAGGTGTTCGGCATCGCGACGGTGGCCCCATGATCCGCCTCGCCCTGGCCCAGATCAATCCCACCATCGGCGACCTCGAGGGGAATCTCGCGCTCCTGCGCGAACAAGCCGCGAAGGCCGCCCTCGGCGGCGCGGACCTCGTCGTGTTTCCCGAGCTGGCCCTGTCGGGGTATTATCCCGGGGACCTCCTCGACGAACCCGCCTTCCTGGAACGGCTCGACCAGGCCCTGGGGCGTCTCCGGGAAGCCACGAAGGAGACCCCCGGACTGCTCTGGGTGGTCGGCGCCCCACGCCGTCGCTACGGTCCGGGCAAGAAGCTCGAGAACTCGTTGCTGGCCATCCGCGACGGGGAGATCCTCCAGGACTACGCCAAGCAATTGCTTCCCACCTACGGGGTCTTCGACGAACGTCGCCATTTCGAACCCGGACAGGAGCAGGCGAAGGTCCTGCGGGTGAAGGACGTGCGGCTGGGATTCCTGGTCTGCGAGGACGCCTGGAACGATTCCGGAATGGAATACGCGACCAATCCCTGGATCCGCATGGCGGGAGCCGCCCCCGACCTCGTGGTGACGATCAACGCCAGCCCTTCGCACCTGGGCAAGCGGGAGGAGCGCCACGAACTGATCCGGCGGGCCAGCCATCGCCACCGGCTTCCCGTGGTGTACCTGAACCAGGTGGGAGGACACGACCAGATCGTGTTCGACGGCGCCTCCTTCGCGGTGGATCCCGTCAAGGGAGTGGTCGACGAAGCCGCCTGGTTCGGCGAGGAGCTGCGTTTCCTCGACTTCGCTCCCGAGGGCTTCCGCACCCTGCAGGGTGCTCCCCTGGACACCCTCGACATCCCACCGGTCCCCGACGAGGAATTCCAGCGCCGGCAGATCGTCCTGGGGATCCGCGACTACGCCCGTCGCTGCGGATTCCGGAAGGCCGTCGTGGGGTCGTCGGGCGGCATCGACAGCGCGCTCGTGCTCGCCCTGGCCGTCGACGCGCTGGGGGCGGAGAACGTGGAGGCGATCACCATGCCGTCGCGCCTCTCGAGCGAGGGAAGCGTGACGGATTCCGTCGAACTGTGCCGCAACCTGGGCGTCCGCCTGCACACCTACCCCATCGCCGATCTGGTCCAGGCCGGACGGCTCCAGTTCGACGCGTCCTTCCAGGCCCCCTTGGCAGGACTCGCGGAGGAGAACATCCAGGCGCGATTGCGCGGAACCATCCTGATGGCCTTCTCCAACCAGTTCGGCCATCTCCTGCTCACCACCGGCAACAAGAGCGAGATCTCGGTGGGCTATTGCACGCTCTACGGCGACACCAACGGAGGCCTGGGACCCATCGGGGACCTCTACAAGACCGAGGTCTTCGCCCTCTCGAGGTACCTGAACCAACGCGCAGGACGGGAATTGGTTCCTTCGTCGATCCTGGAGAAGGAGCCGTCGGCGGAACTCGCCCCCGGACAGCGGGACGCCGACAGCCTCCCCCCGTATCCGGTGCTCGACACGATCCTCAAGGACCTCCTGGAAGGGGAACGCCTGCGTCCCGCCGAAGGCGACCAGACGCGCCGCGCCTTGCAGATGCTCCGTTTCCAACCCGGCGGCCGGGAGATCGTCGAACGGGTGAAGCATCTTCTGGCCAGGAGCGAATACAAGCGCCGCCAGGCTCCCCCCATCCTGAGGTTGCGCAGCCGCGCCTTCGGGCAAGGCCGCCAATTCCCCATCGCCGCCCACATCGTCCTCTGACCCCGGATCCTCCACCATGCACCACGACACCGCCGTCCTGATCGGACGCTTCCAGCCCTTCCACGCCGGCCACGCCGGACTCCTCGAACGCGCCTTGGCCACGGGGCGATCCGTGGTGGTGGTCCTCGGATCGGCCTTCGCCGCCCCGTCGCCGCGCAATCCGTTTCCCGCCGAACTCCGGGAACGCATGATCCGGGCCACCCTTCGACCGGAAGACGACGCACGGGTGAGGTTCCACTACCAGCGCGACGTCTGGGACGGCCCCCGGTGGGCCTCCGAGGTCCGCCGGGCGGTGGAGTCCCTCGCCCCGGGGCGCACCGCCCTGGTGGGATTCCACAAGGATGCCTCGAGCGCCTACCTCGACACGTTCCCCGGCTGGGATCTCGTCGAGGCCGGACGCCAGGGACCTCTGGACGCGACGCCGCTGCGGGAGAAGATCCTGTCCGGGAATCCGTGGGAGGCGGTCGCCTCGGACCTTTCCCCCGACATCCCCGCCCCCGCCCTGGCGATCCTATCCGACTGGGCCGGCGGCCCGGATAGACAGGAATTGACATCCGATCTCGAGGCCATCCGGAGCTACCGCGCCAGGTGGGGGGAAGGCCCGTTCCTCACCGTCGACGCGGTGGTGGCCGCCCTGGACCACGTCCTGCTGGTCCGCCGCGGCGATCGCCCCGGGAAGGGTCTCCTCGCCCTCCCCGGCGGATTCCTGGACGCCTACGAGACCTTCGAGAACGGCGCCCGCCGCGAACTCCTGGAGGAGACCGGCCTGGACCTCGGCTCCCTGCATCCCACCAGGACGGAAACCTTCGCCCACCCCGGCCGCTCCAGCCGGGCGCGCATCGTCACCCAGGCATCCTTGTTCACCCCGACCTGGGAATTCCTCCCCCCGGTCCAGGGCCAGGACGACGCCGTCGACGCCCGGTGGGTCCCGATCCGGGACCTGCCGGGGCTGGAAGCGGGATTCTTCGGGGACCATTTCCACATCCTCGACCGGATGCTCGGCCTGCTTCCCTGAGCTGGTGTGCGGGAGGATGGCGAAGCACCTCCCGCCGCATCAGCAGCGACCGAACCGTTCCAGGGCCACACCTCGCTCCCGGGCGTGGTCCACGACGGGGAGCGGCCAGGTTTCCCCCAGGACGACGCCGGCTTGCCGGAGGATTTCGGCAGGCGCCATCCACGGCGCGTGGATCCAGCGTGCGGGGAGTCTTCCCAGTTCGGGACACCAGCGTCGCGTCCAATCACCCTGGGCGTCCCATCGTCGTCCCTGCTCCACGGGATTGAAGATCCGGAACCAGGGTTGGCCATCCGCTCCGGTGGAAGCCGCCCACTGCCATCCCCCCACGTTGGAGGCCAATTCGATGTCCAGGAGATGTCGCGCGAACCATCGCTCCCCGCGTTTCCAATGGATGTGCAGGTCCTTGGTGAGGAAGGACGCGACCACCATGCGACACCGATTGTGCATGCGCCCCGTGGTGGCGAGTTCCCGCATCGCCGCGTCGACGAAGGGGTACCCCGTGCGCCCCTCCTTCCAGGCCTCCCAACGAAGCGAGGCCTCGGGTTGATCCTCGGGATCGTCCCACGCCACCCGTTCCATCCGCTCCTGGAAGGCGTGCTCCACCGTGCCGGGCCATCGATGCAGGATGTCCTGGTAGAAGTCGCGCCAGGCGAGTTCGGAGATCCACTTGGCCGCTCCCGGGGATTCGCTCTCCCGGGCCGCGCGGACCAGGGAGCGAGCCGAGATCGTCCCGAAACGCAGATCGACCGACAAGCCGCTGGTTCCCTGCAAGGAAGGCTGGTCGCGATCCTCCGGGTAGGAATCGAGGCGACGGAGGAATTCCTGGAACCTCCCCCTGGCGGCATCCTCCCCGACCTGCGGAACCGGGGAATCCGGCCAGGCGAATCCCAGGGATTCCAGAAGTTCCCGAGGAGGCGGTACGGGCTTGGCGACTCGGGCCATCTCGCCCCGGCGAGGCACCGAGCCCCGATCCCCCAGGCGGACTTCCGGGGAGCGTTCCAGCCAAAGCGTCCAAGTGCGGTGGTAGGGCGTGAACACCCGGAAGGACGAACCCGTCGAGGTCTTCAAGGTTCCCGCCGGAACCACCTCGACCTCCGACACCACGTGCAGGGACGAGCCGAAGGACTCGAGCGCCGTGCGAACCTCCCGATCCCGGGCGAGGCCGAACGGTTCGTGGTCCCCCCCGGCGAACACGGGAACCCTTCCCAGGGATCGCACCATCCGGGGGATCTCCATCCGAGCGGATCCGAAACCGACGAGCAGTCCCCCCGCGCGTTCCCGCAGGGAGGCCTCCAACGCCTGGACGCATCCGGCGATGAAGGCCACCCGCCGATCCTCCCGATCGGGCAGGGATCCCAGGATGTCGGCATCGAAGACGAACACCGCCAGGACCTTGCCTCCGACCGCGCGGGCATGCTCGAGGGCCGCGGCCAAGGCCGGATTGTCGGCCAGGCGCAGGTCGCGACGAACCCACCAGATGGCCGCCACCTGGTCGGGGGAGTCCGTCAGAAGCTGTACCGGGTGGTCGGCGAATCGAAGGGAATTCCCAGCGCTCATGAGGCGGCGTTTCCTTTGTGGTGACCGTTCAACCTGATCGGGAGGAAGCTCCAAATTCGTCCCGCGCAAGCCCAACCCCCGGGTGCAGGCGCATTCCCCTCCCCATCGGCGACCTCCCCGTTGGGGAGGGCGGAAACCCCTCGAGGAGACCGGAGTCGTCCCTCGGAGGACGGGGAGGTGGTTCGGGTTCAGGCTCCGCCGAGCAGGGCGCGGGGCCGGACCAGGCCTTCCGGGGAGAGGATCTCCTGCAGTTGCTCCTCGGTCAGCCAACCGCGCTCCAGGACCAGCTCCCGGACCGGTCTGCGCGTGGCGTGGGCCTCGCGCGCGATCTCGGAGGCCCGGGCGTAGCCGATCCAGGGATTGAGGGCCGTGGCGACCCCGGCGGACTGGTCGACGAACTCCTGCATGCGCTCGCGTTCGGCGGTGATCCCCACCACGCAGCGATCGCGCAGGACCCGGCAACCCGTGGACAGGTAGGTGAGGCTCTGGAAGAGCGAGCGGGCCATGATGGGCTCGAAGGCGTTCAACTGGAGTTGACCGGATTCGGCGGCGAAGGAGACCGTCACGTCGTTGCCGATGACGACGAAACTGATCTGGTTCACCACCTCGGGGATGATGGGATTCACCTTCCCGGGCATGATGGACGACCCCGCCGCCATGGGTGGCAGGCGGATCTCGCCCAGTCCCGCGCGCGGTCCGCTGGAGAGCAGTCGGAGATCGTTGCAGATCTTGGAGAGTTTCACGGCGACCCGTTTGAGGACGCCGGAAAGCTGCACGAAGGAGCCCGCATCCTGGGTGGCCTCGATGAGGTCGGTGGCCACGGCCAGATCGATTCCCGAGATATCCGACAGGCGGGCGCAGATGGTGGCCGCGTAGTCGGGATGGGAGTTGATTCCGGTCCCGATGGCGGTGGCACCCATGTTGATCTCGCGCACCAGTCCCTGCGCCTCGCGGAGGCGCCTTCCATCCTCCTCCAGCATGGAGGCCCAGGCGTTGAATTCCTGGCCCAGGGTCATCGGAACCGCGTCCTGCAGCTGGGTGCGCCCCATCTTCAGGTGGTCGTGGAACTCCACCGCCTTCGCGGCGAAGGCGCCCCGCAAGGCGTCGAGCTCGACCAGAAGGCGATCGACCAGGAAGTGGAGGGCGATCTTCAACGCCGTCGGATAGGCGTCGTTCGTGCTCTGGCTGGCGTTCACATGGTCGAGAGGATGGAGATGCAGGTACTCGCCCTTGGAGTGCCCGAGGATCTCCAGGGCCCGGTTGCACACCACCTCGTTGGCGTTCATGTTCGTGCTGGTTCCGGCTCCGCCTTGGATCACGTCCACCACGAAGTGGTCGTGCAAGGCTCCTCCACGGATCTCGACGCAGGCCTGGGTGATGGCATCGGCCTTCTCGTGGGAGATCACCCCCAACTCCCGATTGGCCTCGGCGGCCGCCTGCTTGACGCAGGCGAGGGCGTCGACAAGTTCCGGATAGAGGGAGATGGGAACCCCGGAGATGGGGAAGTTCTCCAGGGCGCGCAAGGTGTGGATGCCCCAGTAGGCGTCCGAAGGGACCGCGCGTTCCCCCAGGAGGTCGTGTTCGATGCGGACGGGACGGCGAAGGAGAGAGTCGCTCATGGGACCATTATCGCAAAATCGCCGCCCGCTCGGGAACCGGGCGCCCCCCCCTCCGGGAGACGGACAATCATTGACCATCCCCTCCGGGATATTGTAGAGTTTCGGCTTCCGGAGGCACCGTGCCATTTCCCCCACTCGCGCACCATCCAATCCCCAGCATCCCCCCGAGGCGTGACGTCGGCCGGAGGATCCTTCCATGGAACTGCTGACCGCGGCCTTCTCCCTGTCGGGTCTTCCCGCCACGGCTCTTCTTCTGCTGGTCCTCCTCTACTGGGCGGGCGTGATCGCCGGGTTGCAGGATTCCGACACCCTCGACGGGATCCTGGAATGGGACGGGCTGCTGGCCTGGCTGGGATGGCGTGGCGTACCCACCGCGGTCGGTCTTTCGGTGCATGCGCTGCTGTGGTGGACCTCCACCATGTTGGCCTGGCACTTTTTCCCCACCAAGGCCACGGGCACCGTCCTGTGGGTCTCCCTGGCCCTGTTCCCGGCGACCCTGATGGTCTCCCGGATCTTCGTTCGTCCCTTCGCTTGGCTGTTCCGGCAGTTGTCCGGAGAGGAGCGAGGGTTTTCCCGTCTGGTCACCGAGGCCGTCCTGGTGACCCCTCTCAAGGTGGGCACGATCGGTCAGGCGGAAATCGCCACCGACGGTTCCCCTCTCCTGGTGCATGTCGTGCTTGAACAAGGTTCCGACCTTCCCCGTGGCTCCCGCGTCGTCGTGGTGGCCCGGAGGCAGGACGGAGTCCACGTGGTCGTCCCCTCATCCCTTCCGGAGATCCCCTGATGCCCGAACTCGGCTTCGTGAACCAACTCGTGGTTGCCCTCGTCCTCCTGGGACTGGTCTTCTTCACCGGCCTGGCGATCCTGATCGTCCGCTGCTACCGCAAGCCCGAGCAGGGCACCGCGATGGTGCGCAACGGGTTCGGCGGATCCAAGGTCTCCTTCTCGGGAGTCCTGGTGCTTCCCGTGCTTCACCGCATCGAGGAGATGGACATCTCCGTCAAGCGCGTCGAGATCCACCGGGCCGGGAAGGAAGGCCTCATCTGCAAGGACAACCTCCGCGCCGACATCAAGGTCGCGTTCTTCGTGCGGGTCAACAAGACTCCCGAGGACGTCCTCAAGGTGGCCCAGTCCCTGGGTTGCCAGCGCGGCTCGAGTTCGGACGCCCTGGTGGAACTGTTCGACGCCAAGTTTTCCGAGGCCCTCAAGACCGTGGGCAAGCAGTTCAACTTCGTCGACCTCTACAACTCCCGGGAATCGTTCAAGCACGAGATCCTCCAGATCATCGGCACCGACCTCAACGGCTACGTCCTGGACGACGCCGCCATCGACTACCTCGAGCAGACCTCCCTCGACCTGCTCAACCCCCAGAACATCCTCGACTCCGAGGGCATCAAGAAGATCACCGAGCTGACCGCGGCCCAACTCGTGCTGGCCAACCACATCCAGCGGGACAAGGAGAAGACAATCACCCGTCAGAACGTGGAGGCCCGCGAGGCGGTGCTCGAACTGGAGAAGCAGCTCGCCGAGAAGGAAGCGCGCCAGAAGCGCGAAGTGGAGGTGATCCAGGTCCGCGAACAGGCCGAAACCGCCCGCACCCGCGAGGAGGAGAGGTTGCGCGTGGAATCCGTGACCATCCGCACCAACGAGGAGATCGCGGTCGCCAACGAGAACATGGAGCGACAGATCCTGGTCGCCCGCAAGAACCGCGAACGGACCGAGGCGGTGGAGACCGAACGGGTGGAGAAGGATCGCCTGCTCGAGGCCAACGAACGGGAGAGGGTGGTTTCCCTGGCGCAGATCGAGAAGGAGAAGGCGCTGGAGGAGGAGAAGCGCAAGATCCAGGACGCCATCCGCCAACGCGTGGTGGTGGAACGGGCCGTTGTCGAGGAGGAGGAGAAGATCAAGGACACGCGGGTGCTGGCCGAGTCGGAACGCGTGCGCAAGGCCGCGGTCATCGACGCCGAGAAGGTCGCGCAGGTCGTGGCCGTGAAGGAAGTGCAATCGGCCAAGGCCTCGCGGGACGCGGCCACCATGGTGTCGGAGCAGATGCTCATCGAAGCCGAAGCGAGCCTTGCGGCCTCGGAGAAGCAGGCCGAGGCCAAGCGACGCCTCGCCGAGGGACAGAAAGCGGAACTTTCGGTGGCCGGACTCTCGGAAGCCCTGGTGATCGAGGCGCGCAGCCAGGCACTCGAGAAGCAAGGGGTCGCCGAGGCCGTGGTCCTGGAACGCAAGGCCGTCGCCGAAGCCAAGGGGCTCGTGGAGAAGTCCACCGCGCTCAAGGCCCAGGGGGAAGCGGAAGCCGAGGTCCTGCAGCGTAAGGCCGTCGCCGAGGCCAAGGGCCAGATGGAACTTTCCAGCGCCACGCGGGCCCAGGGCGACGCCGAAGCCGAGGTCATGCTGAAGAAGGCCTCCGCCGAGGCCAAGGGCATCGCGCAGAAGGCGGAATCGATGAAGTCCTTCGATCTCGCGACCCGCGACCACGAGGAATTCCGCCTTCGCCTGGAGAAGGAAAAGGCCGTCGACCTCGCCGGGATGGAGATCCAGAAGGACATCGCCCGCTCCCAGGCCGAAGTGCTCCGCGAAGGGCTCAAGTCGGCCCGCATCGAGATCATCGGCGGGGAGACGGTGTTCTTCGACAAGCTGCTCGGGGCCATGACCCAGGGCAAGGCGATCGATCGGATGGTCGCGGGGAGCGCCGTGCTCTCCGACGTCAAGGACACCTTCTTCCAGAAGGACGGCAAGCCGTTCAAGGAGAAGCTGGCGCAATTCGTCGACCAGTTCGGAATCGGCTCGGAGGACCTTCGGAACCTGTCGGTTTCGGGTCTCCTGCTGAAGATGATCGCCAAGACCGACAACCCGGGGCTGCAGAACACGCTGTCGGCCCTGCTGCAGCAGGCGGAATCCGCCAAGATCGCCGAAAAGCCCGTCCAGAAGTTCCTCTGAGACGATGGACACCTCGACGGAGACGGTTCCCGCCCAGGGGCCGTCAGGCGGGAACTGGGATGTTCTGAAGGTTCGTCTGGGACGCCAGAGGACCGAACTCGAGGAATGGCTCGCCGGATTCGACCGACGGCGCAAGAAGGTTTTCGGGGCCGCCGAGTGGAAGCTCGACCGGACCCTCCACGTGGCCACGGAAAGCCGATGCGTGCCCCGGGATCTCACCCAGGTGGGCGAGACCCTCCTGCTGGGGTACAACGTCCAGTTCGGGCTCAAGACCGAGACGGTCCTCTCCGACGTCTTCTCCCTCTACGCCCGGGACGAGGAAGGCGGATACCGCGAACAACCCCTGGACCTCCTCTCCGAGCCCCGCTTCCACGAGGATTTCCGCAACCTCTACCGGTACTACCGCCAATCGCAATTCGCGCGATTCGTCCGGCAGGGGAATTTCCTGTTCATGGTGTTCCGCGTCGGATCGCTCCTCGACGATCTCAAGGCCTTCAAATGGCGCATCGGCCGGGACGGGTTGGGCTACGAAGGAGACCGCGCGGTCTCGGAGATCCAGATCCCTCCCCGGCATGGATTCGAATGGACCCGAACCCGCCGAGAACACCATCGCGAAGGCAAGCATCCGCACATTTCCATCGAGGACAAGGTCTTCGTCGAGACCATCGGCGGCGATCTGACGATCAAGGTCGAGAACAACACGGAATCGGGCCGAGGCATCCTCAGCGAACCGGTGGAGCACCGGGACCAGACCCTCGACGACGCCGAGATCCACTATGCGGTCCTGGGCGACATCGTCACGTTGCGCATCCGCCCCTTCCAGGAAAAGGATCCGCGCCACTTCCTGTATTTCTGCAAGACCAAGCAGGCGTTCCGGGTCGACTCCCTCGCCCATTCCAGCGCCCTCCTGCCCCAGCAGCACGGCCTTCTCCTCCCCGACGGATGGGCCCTGCAATCGGGCGATCTGAGACGTTTCCAGACCGTGCGTCCCGACCTGTTCTTCGACGGACGCATGGAATCGGGCACGGGCGAGGACCACCTGTACTCCTTCCACGACCCCGCCACGGGGGAATACACCCTCCTCTCCTACCGGCTCACCGAGCAGAGGACGGAAACCCCGATCTCCTGCCACGGCTGGTGCCTCGTCCCGTCGGGCGAATTGCTGGTCTTCCGGGCCCAGAGCGAGCCCCAGTCGAGCCACGCCCTCCAACTTTGGAAGACCCCCTTCGGAGGCCAGACGGAAAAGCCCCTGGAGGCGGACCCTTGGCTGGAGAAGATCGGGAACCAGGACCTGGTGCGGTTCCTGGCCCAAGGGCATCGCCTGCGCAACCTGATGGGCCGCGACCCGGACTTCGCCGGTCTGTTCGGCGATCTGACGCGCGAGGCCCGCAATCTCGCCGACGCCCATTTCTGGATCAAGGACGAGGAGGCCGGCGACATCGACCGGATCCTCCGGGAGATCGGGGAGACCGCCGAAGCGGCCATCGGCGAGTACGAGAAGGTCGAGCGCAGCCGGCTTGCCGCCACCTCGACCCGACAGGAATTGGAATCACGGCTCGCCCCGGACCTCGCGGAAGCCCCGCTGTTCCCGGGACTTGCCGATTGCCTGGAGAGCCTCCACCGCCTCCGCGAAGGTCGCGGACAGACCCTGGAAGCGGCGGAGATGCCCTTCGCCGATCGCGAGGCCTGCCAACTCCTGGAAGAGCGAATCTCCGCGGCGCAGGATCGGGTGGGAGCCGCCTGCACCGGCTTGCTGCTCTCCGAGAACGCCCTCGAACCCTGGCGCCAGGGATCCGTCGCGGTTTCCGCGGCCCTCCCCGGACTGCGCATGGCCCGCGAGGCGGCCGAGCTCGACGCCCGGCTCGACCTGCAGGCTCGCCAGCTCGAACTCCTCCTGGAAACCATCGGAAGCCTCAAGGAGGTCGACGCCGTCCAATCGACGGCGATTTCCGATCGCGTCTCCCAACTGCTCGCGGAACAGAACCAGGTGCGCAGCGCCCTGCGCCAGCGTCGCACCGAGTTGGGAAGACTCGAGGGACAGGCCGAATTCGCAGCCCAGGGAAGGCTGGTCGCGCAGGCCCTCGCGAGCGCGCTCGACCTCGCCGCGACCCCAGAGGATTGCCAATCCTCGCTGGTGCGTCTGCTGGCCCGTCTGGAGGAACTCGAGGCCCGTTTCGGGGAGGTCCCGGAATTCCTGGAGAAGCTCGCCGATCTTCGCGAGGAGATGGTCGCCTCGCTCGACGCCCGACGCGTGCAACTCCTGGAGACGCGCGGCCGTCGGTGCGCCCAGGTGACCGAATCCGGGGAACGCATCCTCAAGGGGCTCGCCCAGCGCGCCGAATCCCTCGCCGACGCGGCCGCGGTCCGCTCCTTCTTCGCCTCCGACCCGCTGGTCGACAAGGTGCGCACCCTGGCCGGCCAGCTTCGTTCCCTCGGGGATGCCGCCGCCGCCGAGGAGCTCTCCGGGAAACTCCAGACCTTGCAGGAGGATTCCCTTCGCAAGGTCCGGGACCGTGCCGAACTCCTGGTGGAGGGCGGACAGGGACTCAAGCTCGGGCGCCACGTGTTCGCGATCCAGAAGACCCGCCCCGAACTGGCGGTCTTCCCCGGCCAGGATGGCCTGGAACTCCACATCTCCGGTACCGGTTTCCGTCAGCGGATCCAGGACTCCGAAGTGGACGCCCTCCGGGACGTTTGGGATCTGGAAGGAACGGGAGAATCCCCCCGGGCCCAACGAGGGGAAGTGCTCGCCTGGCGTCTCCTCGACCTGGCCGAACGCGAGATCCCCGGAGGCTGGAAGGCCCTGTCCCGCGAGGACGATTCCGCCCTTTCGGCGCGGCTGCGCGTCCTCATGGAGTCCTCCGCCGTGGAGGGCTGGCAGAGGGGCGTCCACGACGAGGACGCTCTGCAGATCCTGCGCGCCTCCCTCGATGCCTGCTCCACCTTGGGGGCCATGCGCCATCCCGCCCCGGCCCGGGCCGCCGCGCTGGAATTCTGGAAGGCGGTCGTCGACCCGGCCTGGAAGGAACGCATCAGGACCCTCTTCGGAGCGACCGCGGATCTCCAGGGTTCCTTCCCCGTGCCTCCCCGGAAGATCGCCTCGCGCATGGCGGCACTCCTCGCCTGCGAGGGCGCCATCGGCCATTTCCTGAAATCCACCGATCACGACCCCGGCGTCTCGGCGACGGAAATCGCCGACTTCCTGGGAGACGCATTGGAATCCGCGGTGTTCCCTTGCCTGTCGGCGCGATCCCGGGAGACCTACGAAACCTGGCTGGGGCGCATGCAGGCGGCCGACGCCTTGGAGGGATTCCGCAGGAGCCTCCGCGCCCTGGATGGGCAGACGGGCCAGCAACGCCGATTGGCCCTGGACTGGTTGCGAGCCTCCTTCCCCGAAGGAGATCCGACCATCGACGAGGTGGCCGCCTACCTGTGCGTCGGGGAACCCGACGACATCCGCTGGCTCCCCGCCGAATCCCCCCGCGACATCGCGTTGCGCTCCCCCCATCCGCTCTCGCCTTCGGGAACCTTCCGTTTCCTCCACGGCGATTTCCACCGCCGCCTGCGCCAGCACCACATGGAGGTGGCCCCACGCGTCCAGGCCTACCGCCGCCGACGGCACCTGCTCCTGGAAAAGGCCCGGGAAGACCTCCCTCTGGACGGATTCCGTCCCAAGGTGCTCGCCTCGTTCGTGCGCAACCGCCTGGCCGACGAGGTGTACCTGCCGCTCGTCGGCGACAACCTCGCCAAGCAGATCGGAGCCATGGGCGGAGACAAGCGATCCGACCGCATGGGGCTCCTTCTGCTGATCTCGCCCCCGGGATACGGGAAGACCACCTTGGTGGAATACCTGTGCGACGCGCTGGGGATGCTGTTCGTCAAGATCAACGGCCCGTCCCTCGGGCGATCCACCACGGGGATCGATCCCGCCCAGGCGCGCGACGGCGCTGCTCGACAGGAATTGGAACGCCTGTCCCTGGCGCTGGAGATGGGCGACAACGTCCTGATCCTGATCGACGACATCCAGCATTGCCATCCCGAATTCCTCCAGAAATTCATCTCGCTGTGCGACGGCCAGAGACGCATGGACGGCACCTACAAGGGCAAGGCTCGCACCTGGGACCTCCGCGGCAGGCGGGTGGCGGTGGTGATGGCGGGAAATCCCTACACCGAAAGCGGCGAAGCCTTCCGCGTTCCCGACATGCTGGCCAACCGCGCCGACACGTTCAATCTGGGCGATCTGGCGGGAACCCACGCGGGGGCCTTCCGGGACAGCTACCTGGAGAATTGCCTGATGGTCAATTCCCTGCTCGCCCGCCTGTTCGGCCGCCACCGCAAGGATTTCGCCCTCTTCCTGCGCAACCTGGCCTCCCCCGGCGAGACGGAGGAAGCCTACGAAGGGAACCATTCCGCCACGGATCTCGAGGAAGCCGAACGGGTGGTCCGCCACCTCATGCGCATCCGCGACGCGGTGCTGGCCGTGAATCGCGCCTACATCGCCTCCGCCTCGGCTCCCGAGGAGTACCGCACCGAGCCGCCGTTCAAGCTCCAGGGGTCGTACCGCAACATGAACAAACTCGCCGAGAAGGTCTCCTCGATCATGACCGACGAGGAAGTGACCACCCTGCTCCTCGACCACTACCAGTCCGAAGCGCAATCCCTGGCCCGCGAATCCGAGATCAGCCTCCTGCAGGTTCGTCGACTGCTCGGATCCCCTCTACCCGGCGACGAGGCCCGCTGGGGGGAGATCATGGAAACATGGAGTCGGCGCAAAGGTGGGAAAGGCGGAGCCGGAGCCCAGGCCCTGGCCGAGATCTCCGGCTTGCGGAAGGCCGTGGAGAAGGTGGGTTCGATGCTGGTCCGTCCCCCTTCCGTTTGAGGAATCCCACCTCCCCGGGCTGCTCGGCCGGTGAGGTGGTGCCCTACCAGGGTCCGAAGCTGCGTCGCAGGGAATCGGATTGGATCACGGACGCCTGGAGGATCCTCGGATCGACCCGAGGAGAATCCGTGTTCTTCCAGACCACGTGCCCGTCGCGCCCGTAGAATACGGCCTTCCGGCGCTCCGCACCGGGGATGTCCCCCGTCTCCAGGTACTTCACCACGGCCCCTTCCCGGAAGTAGTAGGTGAAGACGCTCGTCCAGGTCTCGTGACCGACGAGGATCCGGATCCGGGCGAGCGTGGTCCCCCGGAAACAGCTTTCGAGGCGAGGCGGGACGCCTTCGGAGAGCCCCGACTCCTCGGTGGTCGTGCAACGCAATTCCTCCCCTCGGGCCAGGCTGTCCACTCCGGCGGCGAATTCGTTGATCGCCGCCAGGGAATCTCCCTGGGACGCATCCACCGGCTGCGAAACGACCGGGCAGGCGCACGTCAGGGCCGAAGCGAAGAGTAGCGGTTTCGGGATGGACCTTCCCCCTCCGGACCGGAGGGTGCCGAGGGACGTCACGTTCCGGTCAGCGTGCCGCCAAGGAACGCATCCTGAGGATTTCGGCGCCGCGGAAATTCGCACCCGCGTACAGACTGTCCCCCATGCGCAACGAATCGACCATGCTGGCATCCTTGCTCGCCAGGACCAACCCGGCGGAGTCCAGGGCCACCAGCTGGAACTCCGCGCTCTCCGGCAAGGGGCGTTTTCCGACTCCGGAGATCGCGAGATTGATGCGGAACTCGCCCTTGAAGAAATCCGGCAGACCGATGGAGGCCCCGCCAAAGGAGACGGGGAGCGAATCTTCGCTGGCACCCACGGGAAGCGGGAGACGTTTCCCCTTGCCTCCGAGGAGCACCAGCATGCGCGCCTTGGCCGAATCGACGATGGCGACCTCCTGCTTCCCCAACTCCACGGCCTCCGCCGCATCGGTGGCGGAGGCTTTCTTCGCGGACGTCTCGGCCAGCTCCTTCTCGGCTTGGACCCCGATCGAGAGCAACTGCTCCACAGGCCCCTTCGGGGCTTCCTTTTCGCATCCGGTCAGCACGACGAGAGCTCCGAGAACGACGATGATTCTGCGCATGGGGATTCTCCAGGTCGCCACGGCACGGGTGGCGGACACGATGGGTCAAATCTGCATTCCCCTGGCGCGGTCCACAGCCGGGTGTTGCACCGCGACTACCGGACCAACGGGGCGAAAGCGCGCACGCGATCCCGTACCAAACCGTCCCCGACCCAACGGGCCTCCAGGAAACCCACTCCCGACGCGGACGGGGCCCGGATCGTCCGCGCACGCGAAGCGTCGGCCGTCCCCGACGAAAGCACCCGCCCGTCCGCGGAGCGCACGACCCACTCCAGCCGATCCCCTGGTTCGACCATCCCTCCGACGGAAAGGAGGAATCCGTCGGAGGTGGACACGACACCCAGGCGAGCCTTCGAGCGCACCGGACCGCGAGCGGCCAGGGGAGAGCTCGCATCGCCCTTGGCCACCTCGTACCAGAGGGTTCCTCCCGGGAGCGTGAAGCGAAGGGTGTCGCCGGACCAGAATACCGGAATCGCCTCCTTGCGTCGTCCGGTCGGATCGAGAGGATAGACGCTCGTGGAGTCCGTCCCTCCGGGGACCATCCAGACATGTCCCGTGACGGGCTCGCAGATCATCGTATCGGCCTCCGTGTACATGCGCGTGGTGTGGGAGAAGTCGGTCGACCAGGTGGTATGAGGATTCTCCATGCGCGCCGAGGTGAGCAGAAGAAGTCGACGGGAGGCGCTCAACGGAAGGCTGTCGGAGGGAACCAGGTGGATCGCGGCGAAGTCGAGTCCTCCCGTGGTCGCCATTCCCTGCAGCCCGAAACCCTCCACGGAAGGATCTGCGGACAGGAATCCCACGAGCCCCTTCCAGGAGGGATTGTCCACACGCAGGATGCCCGAAGCACGATCCCAGTCGAATTCCCCCGTGGAGGTCGTGGTGCGAGATCCGGGATCGGGGAAATCCGTGGGAGAGCTGGTCGCCGCGTCGAATCGTCCCCAGCGGGTCGGAGTGCGCAATCCAGAAAGGAGCGATCCGTCGAAGGGCGACCCGTCGCGTCGGAGGGCGGAAGCATGCAGATCGGAATCCGTCACGTCGAGGGTGTTCCAGACGGGGGTGGGGGTGATCGCACCCATGCGGAACAAGCGGGCGAGATGCTGCTGGGTGAGGAGGAGAGGATCCATCCCCGCGTTGAAGAACATCCGGTACGCACCCGACTTGAAACCCGCTTCACCGTCGTGGAAGGCGTGCAGGAGGGCGCCATCGGCATCCAGGAAGCCGAGGTATCCGTAGTAGAAGGCCGGAGCCTCGCACTGGTACCGATTGGGCCAGGGGTGGTTGTATTCGCTGCCCACGAGGGGCTTTCCGGCAACACGGCTGGCGGCGAACATCGCCACTGTCCCGCCGGCCGGATCGGACACCATGGGTTTCTGGTTCTGCGTGAAGTCGGTCGCCGACCAACCGTCGGGGAAGGAGGGATGGTCCCAGTACCAGTGGGCATCCATGTAGTCGGCCTGGGCCTGGCTCGCGATGGAGGGTAGACCGTACCAGTTGTTGGTGAACGTGACGGGAACCCGGATGCCGAGGGAATCCTTCAGGAACCCGCCGAGGGCGGAGACGTACGTCGACTCCACGTGGGCGTAGAAGCGCGCCTCGTCCGAGACCCGACCGACCGACAGTCCGGTCAGGGTGCTGCGCGAGGAGCGTCGGATCGATCGATCCTGGAGGCTCTCTCCCGCGCGCAGGCCCTCTCCCGCCCATTCCTGGAAGGTGGTGGAATCGACGAGGATCAGGCCTTGCGACAGTCCCACGTCGATCTGGAGCCGGAAGGATCCATCGAGCGAGACGGGAGGGACCACGGAAGTGACGCATTCCGTCCAAACCGTGTCCACCGCGCAGGTGCCCTCCCCGAACCAGGTCCAGACGGCGTCCTCGAGGAACTCGACACGCACGGAGGTGCGCTCGCTCCCCTTGGCCCAGAACCGGAACCGGTAGCTCTTCCCCGATTCCACCACGATCCCTTTGCGACTGACGTTGGCGTCGAAATCGTGGGCTCCCTGCCCGAGGACCTCGACGGCGAGCGCCTTGCCTCCCTCGATCCCGCCATCGGCCCGGGTCACCGAGATGTCCGCACCCGTAGCTCCGTCGGCCCACCAGTTCCATCCCAGGGGCCCGGCCTCGAAGGAGGGGTTCGCCAACTTGTTCTCCGCCGCCGCCGAGGTGTCGCGCCAGGCCGCTTCCACGACGGAATCCGAGGTGTAGCGATCCGCCAGCCACGCGTTCCACATGGAATCGAGCTCGCGCACGTAGTAGGGATGGAGACCGTTGGGTCGGGTCGCACTGATGGAATCCCACTGGTTCCAGGATCCCCAGGAGAGCCACGCCATGAACAGCTGATTCTCGTTGGTCAGCTCCCAGGTCGCCACCGCCGGATCGTCCTTGTAGGCGACCCCGGTGTAGGGATTCACGTGCTCGGCGAACATCCTGGCCCACTCCTGCTGCAACCGGACCAGGCGGGGATCGAAGATCGTCGCGATCTTGGCCTGGTCGTTGGGCAGTGGCGCCGGAATCGAATCGCCCACCCTGAAGACGTGTCCCGACTGGACGCAGAAGTTGACGTAGATGCCCTGGTCGCGCAGGCATTTCAGGAACCAGTCCAATCGACGCAAACGCTGGGGATCGAACAACATGGTGCGATCGCCGTCGGGATAGATCGCCGCCCCCCAATCGTTGTCGAGCAGATGCACCCTCAGGAGATTCGTCCCGAGCTTGCGAAGGCGGGCCGCGATCAGGGGGGCATCGACGCTGTCCGGAAAGTTGGAGGTGCTCGTCTGGACGAAGCCGGAAAACCGAACCCGGCCAGGGTCGTTCTCGAAGCGGAACCGCCCCTGGGGATCGACCTGCAGGAATCCGTGCTTGCCGGCGGGAGCCTCCACCGACCACGATTGGTCGACCACGGTTCGAGCCGTGTCGTTCCAGGGCATCAGGAAGGGAAACCACCCGGTGTGGTCGAGGGTCGCCCCGGAGACGACCCCGGAGGCGGCCAGCAGGATTCCCGGACAAGATATGCGTTTCATGGACGGATCTCCATTCTCCGCGAAGCGCGGATGGCGGGTTCCTCTTTTCCGTCGCAAAAAGCCGATTCCAGGATCACGAAATTCCTGTTTCATTTCCAATACATCCACGGGAATCCCCGGATTTGGAGGAATTCGCCCCTCGGGGGGGATGGATCCCAATCCTGGTCGGGCGACGACCACCCCCTCCCCAACGCGCAAGACCTTGTCGCCAGGAGACCTCCCCCGGCGGGGAAAATGACCCTGTTCCCTACGAGACCCGATGGAACCGTGACATGCTTGGCCGCATCGCCCCCTGGCCCCGGGCGCCAACGACATTTACTGACGCTTGGCGACATTTATCGGCAATTCTGATCATTCATACCAATAGTCAATCCTTGTCGAAGCGAGCCGTCGCCACCTTCCGGGAATTGTCGTTCTGGCACGATCGATGCTCCACCCGACCGCGCCTATGAACCAGTCCGATACGGCCTCCCTGTGGCTCCTCGTGTCCACGGGATTCGTCCTATTCATGCAAGCGGGATTTCTCTGCCTCGAAGCGGGATCCGTGCGGCGCAAGAACAGCGTGAACGTCGCCATGAAGAACTTCGTGGTGGAGATCCTCACCACCTGCACGTTCTTCACCATCGGATACGCCATCATGTTCGGCGGCACCTGGAAAGGGATCTTCGGGGTTTCCGCTCCCGCCCTTGGCGGGATCCCGAAGGAGGAGCTCTTCCAATTCCTGTTCCAGGCGGTCTTCTGCTCCACCTCCGCCACCATCGTCTCCGGAGCGGTCGCGGAACGCCTGCGATTCCTTCCCTTCCTGCTCCAGACGGCCTTGCTCTCCGCCTTCCTCTATCCCTTGTTCGGGCATTGGGTGTGGGGGCAGGGGTGGCTCTCCTCCATGGGATACCACGACTTCGCGGGCTCTTCCGTGGTCCACTTGATGGGCGCGGGAGCCGGTCTTTCCGGGATCGTCCTCCTGGGTCCTCGCCGGGGACGATTCGTCGACGGGAAGGTCCGCAACCTCGGGGGGAGCAATCTGATCATCGCCGCCCTGGGGACGTTCATCCTGATCGTCGGGTGGATCGGGTTCAACGGTGGAAGCGCTCCGTTCGGGATGCAGACCGCCTCCATCGTGGCCAACACCCTCCTGGCCGGCTGTTTCGCCGGACTGACCGCGATGTCCAGCACCTGGATCACCCGGGGCATCGCCGATCCCATCCTCATGATGAACGGCACCCTCGGAGGGCTGGTGGCCATCACCGCCTGCGCCGACATCGTCCCCCTGCAGGCCGCGCCTCTCCTGGGTGTGGCCGCCGGACTCGCCACCCACGGGGCCACGTGGGCCCTCGAGCGGCTCCAACTCGACGACGCCGTCGGCGCCATCCCGGTCCATGGAGCCTGCGGAATCCTGGGAATCCTGGCCACTCCTCTCCTGGCCAGCGGGGAGACGCTCGCATCGCACCTGGCCGCTCATCCCCTGACCTCCCGACTCGACTGGTTCGGGATCCAATGCGTCGGGGTGGTGGCGTGCCTGGCCGTGTCCGTGGGAGGGGGATTCCTGGCATGGATCGCGATCGGTCGGTTCGCGCCCCTGCGGGTGAGTCCCGACGCGGAGCAGCTCGGCATGAACTTCAGCGAGCATCGCCTCGAGGAGGAGGAGGGAACCGCATGACGGATTTCGTCGAAGGCTCCCTGGTCGGACAGGCGCGTTTGATCGCCCCCCTCGGCAGGGGTTCCATGGGAGTGGTCTGGAAGGCGCGCCACCTGGCCCTGGACATGGAGGTCGCCGTCAAGGTGCTGCGTTCCTTCGATCTCGCCGACGCCGGGAGGTTCCGGGAACGCCTGCGCCGCGAGGCCCGCCTGACCGCGCGCATCGACCATCCGGGCATCGTGAGGGTCTACGACCTGGTCGACCACCCCGAGCACCCCAGCCTGGTGATGGAGCTCGTCGACGGACCGAACTTCGACAGTTTCCTCCGCTCCCGCGGCCCGATTCCCGAGCGCACCTCCCTGATGGTCGCCTGGCACCTTTCCGCGGCCCTGGGTGCGGCCCACGAAGCCGGAATCCTGCACCGCGACATCAAGCCTTCCAACATCCTCGTCTCCTCCAAGGGCGTCCTCAAGATCAGCGATCTGGGCTTGGCCCGGCCATTGTCGGCCTCCTCGCTCACCGACCATCGCAACATCATGGGGACCCCCCTGTTCATGGCCCCGGAACTGTTCACCCAGTCCAGCGAACCGGACGTCCGCACCGATCTCTATTCCCTCGGGGTGGTCCTCTACCAGGCCATGGCCGGAGTCCCTCCCTTCCCGGGCACCACCGCCCAGGTGATCCATGGCCATCTCCACAAGCCCCCCGATCTGTCCCCCATCCCTCCCGGCTCGCGTGACATCCTCTCGCGCCTTTTGGAGAAGGACCCCGACCGCCGCCCCTCCACCGCCTCGGAAATCCGGGAAATGGTCTGCCAGCGCATCCAGGAAATCGATGGCAAATCACCACCCCCCACGCCCCCCGCATCCACCACCACGGAGGTCCGCATCGGCGGCTCCTCCTCCCGCCTGATGGAACGCCTCGAGCGCCACCTGGAAACCACCTCCGTCTCCTCCGGCAAACGCATCCTCCACTCCTCCGCCCGCGAGCGGATCCTCGTCACGATCCTCCTCTCGGCCCTCCTCACCCTCGCCCTCCTCGGGTGGCTCCTTTCCTGAGGGTTTCCTGCGGGGAGAGGGGGGCGACATCGGGCACTGCGACGGGGGAACCGCGAATCCTTCCGTCCCGGCCTTCTCGGGAGCGACTCTCCCGCTCCTACCCGGCTTCCCCGTCCGGACCCGAACACGCCTGCTGCCGATCGACCTCGTGGAATGCTCCTCGTCGGATGCGAAGACCATCCCGTTCACCTCTCCATACGGCATTCAAGTCTTCCACTCCCGGTAGCCCCTCAGGATACGGGATTCGCAGGCGCCCCGGATCCATGCCCTGCCGGAGACCGGAGGGTCGCCATAATTTGTCCACCCGTCTCGCTCCGATGGCCGGGGTGTCAGTCCTGGCGGCAGCGAACGGAAAAACCGAGAATCTTGACGTTGTTCAACCGCGCCACGTTCGTGAGGCCATATGAGACGTCTCGATCCCAGACGAGGTTCGAATCGTACTCGGAGGTCGTCCAGAAATACGCTTCGAACCCCGATCCATTGAACATCTCCCCGAAGACGCCTCCGGCAGGAAGAGCTCGAAACCCGTAGGTGTCCGTTCCCGTATTGCTTCTCCATCCCAATTTGGACTTCAGCATGGTTCCCTCCGTCGTCCCTCGGACCCCTGCAGTGGCGGCCGTGGAGGGATCCATTCCCAGAGCCACTTCCAAGGACTGCCATTCCGCATCGCTCGGAACATGCCATCCGTCCGGACAGACTCCCTGGACCCCGCTGGGGATTGCATTGCTCGGGCTGGCACCCTGCATCGTCTCGGCCCACATGTACAGGCGTCCATACTTGGAGCAACTGTCGACGCTCCCTTCGACGATCGATCCATCTGCACTGGGACAGACACCCGCCCTTCCGTAGTTCAGGTTTTCGGCCATCCAAGTCTGTGTTCCAATCTGGATCGTGCGATAGGATCGGCCATCGCGGGAATCGACCAACCTCCCGTAGGAGACAGAATCGTTCCAAGGGATCCCAAAGTCCGGATGGGATGAGGAAACCGCCGTGTCCTGGTAGGCGACGTCGATCGTGACCTGACCAACGGTTCCGAGAGTGACCGACAACCTCGCGCGACCTGGGGGTGGCGAATTCGGCCCGACCCACTTGAGAACCAAGGATCGCCCAACACTACTCCCAGAAACGATGGACAGGGTGGTATCGAGGCTGTAGAGGAGGGTATCGACATCCCAGGGCCGTCCGTATGCGCGCAATCCGAAGGAGTGAACGACACCTGCCGAGGATGCGGTGAGGTAGTCCCGGTCCATCAGCACGGTGTCTCCGACCCTTGTCTGCTTGGTGAACGACGAATCCCCCCAGGACCTGCCGTCGACCAACAGAACGAACCGAGTGAGGCTGTCGCGGACGGGGAACCGAACCTTCATGGAGCTGTACCTAGCTTCCAGAGACAGCGCAACTCCCGTTGTCCTTCCGGCAAGCACAGGAAACGACTCGCGACCGCTGTAGAGCACCGAGTCACGCTGGTCCAGCCCGGTCGCCTGCAACGTCCAACGTTGTTGGGAGGGAAGGGTGAAGGTCTTTGCCATCGTGCCACTTCCCGATAGAAGGACGGTGTCGAGGATGGTCGCGGACTGAGGCGAAGAAAACGCCAGGACCAACCTTTTCGGCTCCATCGTGGCCGCTCGGGCGAGCACTCCAATGGGACCGAGATCCACAGAGAGCGCGACCTGACCGTTGGTTTCTGCCCCCGCGGAGGGTGCCTCCAGAGTGGATGGATCGCGAGGATCGCAACTGGATAGGATGCTGGCGAGCCCAAGAGCAAAACTCGTACGCACATGACGTCGAAGCATGAAGGATTCCTCAGGTGGGGAGTGAAACAAGGCCGAGGTGGATGTGACCAATCCGAGCCATTCTTGGAACTGGAACTCGAATTGCAGAGTGGGTGAGGGAATTTTGGCCCGTGCGGAAACCATCCCACAGCGATCAGGGATGCTTCCACCGACAAAAATAGACCCACAAGTTGTTTTTCTCGGCCGCGAGCCGCCACCCTCACCCCCCACCGCGCGACCTCCCGCTCCCCGCCAACCGCCCTCAAGGTCGCGAGCCCTCCGCCCCCGCGCGGCCAGCGAAGCGTCGCCGCCAAATCCGCGCGACCTCCCGCCCTCCGCCAACTGCCCTCGAGGTCGCGAGCCTACCGCTTCCGCGCGACCTCCCGCTCCCCGCCAACCGCATTCAAGGTCGCGAGCCCTCCGCTCTCTCGCGGCCAGCGAAGCGCCGCCGCCAAATCCGCGCGACCTCCCGCCCTCCGCCAACCGCATTCAAGGTCGCGAGCCTACCGCTCCCGCGCGACCTCTCCGGCCTGCCACCAACCTACCGGTCGCGAACCCACGCCCTGACTCCCCCCTCCGCAGGTCGCGAGCCACCGACTGCATGTCTTCCCCCCAAGCCAGTGCTTTTCGTGCCCCTATCGGGGATGCAGACGACTCGACAGGACCCCGAAGGCGTATCGGTGCATACGTCGAGGGGTCCTGGAGGGAAGTATGCGCCCCGAGAGGGGTGCGAAAAGTGGAGGCGGCGGGAATCGAACCCGCGTCCAAAGAAAGTCAAATGCCAGCTTCTACATGCTTAGTCGGCCATTTGATCTCGTCCCCCTCCCCGTCGGTCGACGGACTGAGAGAGGAACCAGCCTAGTGAATCTCGGTCATGCACCCCAGACATGTGCAAGACCCAGCCCCCTGATCTTCGAATCCCGGGCCCGGAGACATGGCCTGTTCATCGCGGCTTTGTAAGTGTTAGTTACGCAGCCAGAGCGTAAGAGTAGGTCTCTTCGCCTGATATTGGTTTCCAGGTTTTTTAGAGGCCACCTGGATCCTCTGCATGCCACCGACACCGTTCCAACTCTGTCGAAACCTGTGCGCCCCCTTTTTGGTTTCCGGCGTTTCTAGGCGCCGAATTCCGGGCTGAGATCGCCCTTTCTCCCAGAATACTTCCCCCGAGGTCGCCCAGCAAGTGTAAAACGACTTGACTTGATCCGGGTCGGTGATATACTTCCGACTCGACAGAATTTTGGGCGGCCCTGCCCTCCGTCCGATCCAGAAGGAGAGAGACATGAAATCCGATTTGACTTCCTGGCAGTTCGCGCGTCGCCCCAAGGGGCAGGATGATTTCGAGGACATCGAGGGTGGATTCGGCTCGGGCTTCGAAGACGGCGAGGACGGTGATTCCCTCGACGGTGCCGACGACGACGAGGAAAGCCAGGAAATCGACTTCGACGACCCCAATTTCGCCCGTGGCGAAGGGATCTGGAAGAACTACGCGGAAGACCTCGACATTGAGGAATAGGATCGGCTTCGATCGCCTCCTGTCCCCCTTGGCAGGAGCCGCTTTCGTCGCGATCCTCTCCGGGTGCGCGGTCCGTCCCGCGCCCCCTTCCCTCCCCGTCGTCCCTTATCTCACCATCCGGCCGGCCCCCACCCTCGAACTCGCGCAGGCGCACTTCGATTCCGCGCAGGCGTTGCAGGGGCAGTCCAAGTATCTCAAGGCCCAGACGCAGCTGGAACGATCCCTGGCCGTGGTGTCACGCCTGGATGCTCCCGACAGCGCGTCCTTCGAGCTGGCGCGTTCGGTGTTGGGGGCCATGCGGTACAACCTTCCCTACTCGCTGGCCGCCGGCGCACCGGCCGAGTTCGAATTCGACGGCAATGCCCTCCTGGATTCCCTCGACCGGATCGACCTCGCCGCGGGGAGTGACTCGATGGACAGCGCGAGTCTGTCCAAATACCGCATGGAGGCCATGCTCGACACCAACCTGTCCTTCGATCTCCCGGTGGAGATCAACGATCGGGTTCTCACCCAGCTGCGCACCTTCAAGGAACGGGTCCCCTCCCACTTCCAACGGTGGTTGGAGCGCAAGGGTCGCTGGGAAGCCGAGTTCTCGCGCCGCCTGGCCGAACGAGGCATGCCGCAGGACCTGGTGTACCTGGCGATGATCGAGAGCGGGTTCAATTCTCGGGCCACCTCCCCTGCCGCAGCCGCCGGCATCTGGCAGTTCATCCCCTCGACGGGACGACGCTACGGGCTTCGCATCGATCGTTTCGTCGACGAACGCCGCGATCCTTGGCGCGCCACCGACGCCGCCTTGGACTTCCTGGAAACCCTCTACAAGCGCTTCGGGGACTGGAAGCTCGCCATGGCCGCCTACAACTGCGGCGAGGGCTGCGTCGATCGGGCCATCCGGAAGGCGGGCCACAAGGACTACTGGACCATCCCCATCCCCCAGGAAACCCGCAACTACGTCCCTCGCGTCTTCGCGGCCGCGATCCTGGGGAAGCGCCCCCAGATCCACGGCTTCCAGTACACCCCCTGGGAACCTCTCGTCTCCGACACGTTCACGGTCGAGGGGGGGATTCCCCTGGCCAAGATCGCCGAGGTCGTCGGGGCTCCGGCGGAATCCCTCTCGCTCCTCAATCCATCCCTGATCAAGGCGACCACGCCACCCGTGAAATCGACCTGGGTGGTCCGTCTGCCTCCGGGCACCCGTCCCCTTCTCGACAGCGCCTACGACTCCCTGGAGCGATCCTTCGAGGCCCCCGAGCCCATCCGCATCACCCATCGGGTCCGACGCGGCGAAACCCTCGCCCGCATCGCCGACCGCTATGGCGTGAGCGTGTCCTCGTTGAAGTCCTGGAACCGGATCCGTGGCAAGCGCGTCCGCACCGGCAAGCGCCTGGTGGTGTACACCGACGACTTGTCCAACACCACCCTCCCGGCCTGGCAGGAACCTCCGATGTCGCAACGTCGCGAGATCCTGGCCCGCAGCTCCACCACTCTCCCTCCGATCAAGAGGCACCGGGTGCGCCGCGGAGAGACGCTCTCCGAAATCGCCCGCAAGTACGGCGTCGGCACCGAAGACCTGATGAGCTGGAACGCCCTTTCCAGCAAGCGGGTGAAGGCTGGCCGTTCCATCGTGGTCTCCGAACCTGTCATCGACCCCTCCCTGGCCTCCATTCCACGCACCCAAGCCATCCGCGTGGCTGGAGCCGAGGAGGAGGACGAATCGTCCCAGGAGAAGGTCTCTTCCACGCCCGACCCCAAGCGCAAGATCCCCGACGGCCCCGCCAGCGAGCACGAGATCGCCCGCGGGGAGACCCTCGATGCCATCGCGCAACAGTACTCCGTGTCCGTATCCGACCTGATGGATTGGAACGACCTCTCCTCTTCCCGGATCCGGGCCGGAGACAAGCTGACCATCCACGGCGCGGGGAAGAAATCCGCTTCGCAGGTCGCGCAAGCCTCCGTTCCGAAGTCCGTGCCCCCCCTTGCGGGAGGATTCCATCGAGTGCGACACGGGGAAACCCTTTCCGAAATCGCCCAGAAGTACGGCATCTCCGAGCAGAAGATCCGTTCGGCCAACGACCTCACCGGCGACCACATCCGCATGGGACAGAAACTGACCATCCCCGGGGCTGCGCCCCAACCCAAGGTCGACATGGCCAAGGCCCCCGCGTCCCGGATCGAACCTCGCAAGGAATCCGCCTCCGTCCCACCGGTTTCCCTGGCCAACATCAAGACCGTCACCTACACCGTGCGCCCCGGGGACACCCTCTACTCCATCGCCCGAGCCCGCTCCACCACCGTGGACACCCTCAAGCAGATCAACGGAATGTCCAAGCCCGATCTTCGGGTGGGACAGGTCATCAAGGTCCCCCACGCCAGCTGACCCGGCGATCCTCCAAAGGTTTTCCATGAAGACGTTCCTCGCGGTTCTCGGTTTCGTTGTCGCCCTCGTCGCCTCCTGCACCGTCGGCATCGGAATCGGCGGGGCCACCTCCAACGGATTCGACACCCCCGCTTCGGTTTCCGGCCCCCGGGTGCGGGTGATCCGCCTGGAAGGAACCATCATGGATCCCCGCAAGGTGGTGCAGCGTCTGGAGGAGGCGGGCGAAGAGGAGGACGTGAAAGCCGTCGTGCTGAGGATCGAGACCCCAGGTGGAGCCGTCGGCGCCTCCCAGGAGATCTACCAGGCCGTTCGCGACCTCGATGGCCGCAAACCCGTCGTGGCGAGCATCGTCAACCTGGGGGCCTCGGGAGGCTACTACGCGGCGGTCGGGGCACGGACCATCTGGGCGAATCCCGGCAGCCTGACCGGCAGCATCGGGGTGATCACGCAGTCCCTCGACGCCCACGCCCTCCTGGAAAAGATCGGGGTCGCCCAAGCCACCATCAAGAGCGGTGAATTCAAGGACGCGGGCTCTCCCTTCCGGCCGATGACCGATCGCGAGAAGGCTCTCTTCCAATCGATGATCGACGACGTCTACGGACAATTCCGGTCCGTGGTCGCCGAGCGTCGCGGCCTGGGCGCGGCCGCCCTCGACACCCTCGCCGACGGTCGCATCCTCTCCGGACGCCAGGCCTTCCTGTCGGGCCTCGTGGACTCCCTGGGCACCTATTCCCAGGCCATCGCCTGCGCCCGCACCCTGGCCGACCTTCCCGCCGACGCCCCCGTCGAGACGGACGAACCGCGCATCCCCCTGTTGCGCCGTCTGGTCGACCCCGAAGGAGAAGCCCTCTCCCGTCTGGTGCCCTTCAACACGGCGCCGATCCTCTTCCGCGTTCCCTGAGCCCTTCCCCGCGCCTCGGCTCGAGTCGTGGGCCCTGCGGACCGGTCCGCACACCTTTCGCGAGGCCGAGGGATTTCTACTTGATGGAGGAGCTCCGCCCTCGGTCCGTGTGGCCTCGCGCGATCCGTCCGTGGACGGCTTGGCGGGAGACACCCCACCACCGGGCTCGGAAGTCCAGAATCCGCCACGCAACCCGCCAGGAACCTCGCCGGCAATGATCAATTTCGCCGATTTCGCACTCGACCGCCGCATCGTCCCCGGCACCGCCCCCGATGGCACCCCGATCCTCTCGCTCCTGGCCAAGGCGTCGTTCATCCTCGAACCGGGGGAGATCCTCTCCAAGGAACCCCCGGTCCCGGCAGCCCTGACGGAAAACGACACCGATGTCGAATCCGACCTCGTGGCCTGGAAACCCCTGGTCGACGTCGTCGTGGTGGGACGGGCGCACGCCCCGCGGGGGAAACGCGCGCGTTTCTTCGACGCGGGAATCGTGGTCGCCGGTCGCGAGACCTCCCTGCGGGTCTTCGGCGAGCGTTCCGTCGACCTTTCGCGCGGCTCCGTGCGCTTCACCGACCCGACGCCCTTCGATGCGATGCCGCTGGACCGCAAGCTCGCCTACGGGGGGATCGATGCGGTCTCCGATCCGGAATCCGTCCACGTCTACCCCGCCAATCCCGACGGGATGGGTTACCGCATGCTCCTCCATCCCCAGAGCATGCACGGGTTCCGGCTGCCCTGCCTGGAGAACCCCTCCCATCTGCTCCAACCGGACACCCTGGTCGTGGACTCCCCCGACCGCTGGACGCGCATGCCTCCACCCCGCCACCTGGGGTGCACCTCCCGGTCGTCCTTCCCGCGCATCGACCTCGCGGGACTGCCGCCCGACGCGGCCATGGACGCCAAGATCGCGAGCCAACTCTCCCTCGCCGCATCGCCCACCGTGGGGGCCGGCGGCGATCCTCCCCCGCCCCCGCCGCGCCGGATGGACCCCAGATTCTTCAACAGCGCGCCCGAATCCCTCCAGTTCCCGCACCTGGCGGGCACCGAGACCATCGTGCTGAAATACATGGATCCGGACCACCCCCAGATGGAGTTCGCGCTGCCCGGCGTCCAGCCCGAAGGATGGCTCGATGTCGGCGAAGGCCCGGCCAACATGCCGATGGTCCTCCAGAACGTCGAAATCCGTCCGGACGACCGGCTCGTCCACCTGGTGTGGAGGGGCTCGTGCGCGTGGGCCGGTCCCGATTCCGCCCCCGCCTTCACCCGGTTCGAACACGGACTGGTCCTGGCCTGAAATCGATCGAGGAGATCCCCCCATGTGGACTTGCACGGTGCAACCAGGAACGGGACCCGAGGGTCGGAGCGTGCTTTCGGTGCTGGGGAAACGGACCTACCGGCTCCTTCCCGAAGGCGGAACCGAGGTCGACGAGGATTCCCCCATCGAGCTCCACCTGGAGCGGAAACTCTCCGGCCTGGAAGACCCCGACCGCGATCCGGTGGTTCGCGAAAGCGACCTGGTTGCCTGGAAACCCTTGATCGACGTCGTGGTCCACGGTCCCGCCTGCAGCCCGTCCGGCAAGATCGCGCGGTTCTTCGACGCGGGCATCTCCATCTCGGGACGTTCCCGCATGGTCCGCGTCTTCGGCGACCGGAAGATCGACCTCTCCTCGGGACGGATCCGCTTCAGCGACCCCATCCCCTTCGAAACCATGCCCCTGCATTGGGGACTGGCCTACGGAGGAACGGCCCCTTCCGCCCCGGGTGGGTTGCGTCTGGTGTACCCGCGCAATCCCGTCGGCAGAGGATTCCTCGTGGCCACTCCCTTGGAGCTGCTCCACGGGCTGGCCCTTCCCAATCTGGAGAACCCCGCCCAACCGCTCCAACCCGACGCCGTCGTCCTCAAGCGGTACGACCTATGGAAACGCATGCCGGTTCCCCTCGCCTTGGGCTGGACGTCCCCGCACTTCTCCGACCGTGTCGTGGAAGGTCCGGTTCCCGCCTCCGGCAGGATTCCCCTGCCTCCGCCCACACCGAACGCGGCTCCGTCCTTCCTGCGCCTGGCCTCGCTGTCGGCCGGCGAGACCATCACTCTCGTGCACATGGACGCATCGAACCCGGCTTGGGAGTTCACGGTCCCGGACGACGCCCCCCGCGCCTTCCTCGATCTGGGTCAAGGTGCCATGGCCCTGGAGACGACCCTCCAGACCGTGGAGATCCATCCGGCGACGCGCCAGTTCACCATGCTGTGGCGTGGCATGCACCCCATCTCCCCGGAGGACTTCCAGGAAGTCTCCCGAATGGAGGGCTGGATGGAATCCGGACCGGCCAAGACGATCGAACGGGAGGAGCGCAAGCCCCCCAAGCGCGCCCCTCCACCCGAAGCAACCGCACCGTCCGTCTAGGGCTCGGCCGGGCGCTCCGGCGAGCCGATCAGGGCTTCGCGGCCTTGGGGACCCCGGGCTCGGATTCCCAGGGAAGCACATGGCCCTGCAGGGGTTCGTCGACGTATTCGTAGACGATCGCCCCCGGGGCGCGACGCACGTTCTCGAACGTGCACTCCTCGAAGGTGGCGGCATCCTCGGGCTTGAGGGACACCGCGATCTCCTGGGTGATCTCGAGATCCTTGAAACGGCTGCGTTTGCCGTGGAATCCATCGAAGGTCATGGCCCGCACCTGGATGTCCTCGAAGACGGCGTCCTCGGCTTCTCCCGTGAGGATGAAATTCTTCGCACGGATCCCGTGGATCCGCAGGCCCTGGTTCGATCCGCGCACGTGCAGGGTCCCTTCCTGCAATCCCTCGAAGTCGAGGTTGCGCGTGTCCTCGACGATGGCGCCGTCCTTGAAGCCCTTCGCGACGATGTCGCGCCCCCCCGAAATCGAGAAACCTTCTGCCTGACCTTCGCTCTCGAAGCGGCAATCGCGGATGTCGCCCGAGAGGTCCATTCCGCGCAGGACCCGCAATCGGGAATCGCTCATGTTCCCCTCGAAGGAGCCGAAGTCGTCCCCGTCCATTTCGCACTGGCGGATGGTGCCGGTTCCGAGGGTGCCGCGCCAGTTGTTCCCCTTGAAGGAGCATCGTTCGAACGTCGCGCCCACGATCGCCGTGGCCTTCCCCTCGAGATCCTGCCGGAAATCGTCCCAGGGTTCGCCGAAGTCGTTGTTCTCGATGCGCGAGTCGGTGAAGACGCAGTCCTCCCAGGCGGCCGCGTCGTCGCCGGGATGGTTGTCGTGGAGATGGAAACTGTCGAATCTGTTGCGGGCCCAGGTTCCCGAGCGCCGGAACCCGATCTCGTTCCGGGAATCGAATCCGTGGAGCTCCCCTCCCTGGAACCGGTTTCCCACCCATTTTCCGCCGCGCATCAGGATGCCTCCCAACTTGCAGTTGCGGAATTCGACGTTGGTCAGCTCGGCCGCGCGGAATTCGCATCCCTCGAACACGGCATCCTCGAAGACCACGCTGTCGAACTTCGTCCCCTCGAACACCACGTTCTGGAACTTCCATCCCTTCAGGACCAGACCGTGCCACGAACTGTCGGGGAACGTGACGCTGGCCAGGGTCTGGGGCTCGTCCCCGAACTCCCGCTGGAAGGCGGGCGCGTCGTCCAGCACCTGGTGCATCTTCTCGAATTGCAACGGACTCATGCAGGCTCCTAGAAGGAGGGACAGAAGGAAGAGCGGAAGGATCCTCGGGAGCATCACGACTTGTGGTAGGCGTCCAGATCCGGCCGCTCGTTGGGCGTCAGGTCCCTGCGGATCCAGATCTGGGGGCAATCGTTGGCGGTGAAGCTCCCTCCGACGGCCCAGAGCAGCCAGGGCGTGTCGGTGGAATAGCCTCCCTGGCCTGAGAACTCGAAGCGGAGCCAGATCTTGGCCGGCTTCTTCTTGCGGTTGGTCGCCCAGTCCATCAGCATCTTCACATCCGCGCGGGAGGTGTCCGAAGCGCCCGCCGGCAGCCTGAAGCACGCGTTCCGGCCCGGGACGTACTCCAGATGGATCCGGGAGATGACGCCGTTTTCCGTCTTCTGCCAAAGGAGGTCCAGGCCGGCGAAGGAGAGTCCGGCGGGGAGCGGCATCGCATGGCTGTTGAAGAAGAAGCGCAGCCCCGGCGATCTGCGACGGAAGCACCTGATGGCGTCGATCGGTTCGGAGATCAGGGCCGAGAAGAGGTTGGTGTGGTAGCGATCCTCCTCGGCATCGAAGGCGCGGATGCACTCGCGATCCCAGGTCTGGAGATTCGCCCGCTGGTACCGTTGCACCTGCCACAACGGCTTGCCGGTGAATCGCCGGCGAGGCGGCACGCGGTCGTGGGTGGCGTGGGAGCGCGCCGGAGGCGGGGTCTCCTCGGGATCGCCGGCATGGAACACCTCCATGTAGTCCAGCATCACCCCCAGCCGGGGCTTGTTCTTCGGGTTGCGCGCGTACACCGAACGGATGTCCTCGACCTGTCCCGAGGCGTCGAAGCGAACCCGGGTCCAGGAAGGGGGACGACTCCCCCACTCCCCCTTGTAGTTCTTGCTCTTGAGGCCCTTGGCCCCCGGGGGAGCCGCCAGATCCCCTCGGTTCTCGCGCGGAATGGGCCCCGCCGAATCGGACACCACGAACAAGGCCTTGTCGCGGTGCGCCGCCAGGGGGAACTGGTCGAAATGCCAACCGGTGATCCAGACCATGTCGGATCCGTCGTAGCCGGGATGATCCTCCCCCTCCTTGTCCCGTCCTCCGGTCATGGCGTACACGCCGGCCCGATGGGCGTGCCCGGAGATGGCCAGTTGGATCTTCCTGTCCCAGAACAGCTTGTACATGTGGTCCCGCTCTTCCTCGCAGGTCCCGACGTTGTACTTGGTCACATCCGATTCGATCCCGAACAGGTGCGTCTTGGTTCCGAAACATCCCACGGTGCCGTGGGCGGAGATGGGCACGGTCTCCTTGTAGCACGCCCAGGTGTAGTGGGAGAACGTGTTCACCGGACGGCCTTGTTCCGTCGCCCAGTCCACCACGGGCAACTCCGATTCCAGGAGCGCATCGGTGGCGTGCGGGAGGTGCCCGAGGCGGTCAGCCCCTTCCTCGGTCCAGAACATCCCCTCGTCGTCCCCCCAATCCAGGCACAGGGGTTGACGCTGTCCCCACTTCACGGTCCAGGTGCGCAGGGGCGAGTACAGGAGGTAGAAGAGCTCGAGGGTGTAGGGATCGAAGTTCTGGCCGTCGAGCCAGGTCTCGTAGCTGGAGCCGAAGGCGAGGCACGCCTCGAGGATGGTGAGGTTGGAGTCGGCGGGGATGCCGCCGTTGGCCTTGGTCAGTTCCAGGGCGGGGATCCCGAGGAGATCGAACCGCGGGGAGATCCCGTAGGGCTTGCGGTAGGAGTCGTGGTTTCCCGCCAGGACGAACACCGGTTTGTTGGATCCCTCGGCGGCGACGAATTCCGCCACCATGTTGTAGAAGCCCAGCGCGCTCGTCCCCTCCTGGTAGCACTTGTCGCGGTTGGACTTGCGGTAGGCGATTTCGCAGGCCTTCCAGATCTCCGGAAAGCGTTTTTCGTCGGTGGTGACGGAGTCGCGCCCCATCCAGCCGCGCACCTTGGCGTCGGAGGGGAGGAGATCGGCGAAGAAGTCGACCAGATCGCCTCCGATGACCACCATGTCGGTTCCTGGCTCGGCCAGCCTCCGGAAGTGTTCCCCCAGCGTCTCGACGGTGTCGACCACCATCGTGCCGATGCTGGGAACCAGGTCTTCCGGGAGGTCCCCCTTGCGCGTCTCCCAGTGGGGAATGGCCCGGATGTCCGTGTGCCGGAGCAGACGGAATTTGGTCACCAGGTGCAGGTCGGACAGGAAGCCGATGTCCGCGTGCTTCGGGGGGGCGAGGTAGAAGGGATGGTAGGTGGTGAGCGGGGTCGCGTTGGTGGGCGTCATCGTGGCCAGGTTCCAGCCGGGCAGCTGGGGGCCCTTGCGCTCCTCCTCCAGGATCCCCCGCAGGCGATCCCCCATGAACCAGCGATCCTCCTTGAACATCGAGACGTCGATCTTCGAGGTCAGGATCCTCTCCAGGGTCGCGTCCTGGCACTCCTGGCGCAAGGGTGCGTCGGGATTGCCCATCCAGTGCAGGAAGAACCTCCTGTCGGGCGCGTTCCCCCCGAGGTGTTCCAATCCCCCCGTGCGCCACTTCGGAGCGAGGCGTCGGAGGTCGAGACGGACGACGTGGACGTGGGTGTAGCGCTTCTTGTCGGCTTCCCGGTGGGCCTTCCGCGAGGGCGTCCCTTTCGCGTCCTTCTCGTTGACCGCCTCGGAATAGTGCTCCAGCACCGATTTGGCCAGGAATCCGCTGAACCCGGCGCTCTCGATCGTGATGGGCTTCTCGTCGTCGTAGCCATCGACGGCGCGCTTCTCCAGAAGCTCCACGCAATCGGGCGATTCGAACAACGGTCCCCCGACATCCGCCACCGGCACGCATTCCTTGAGGGATCGGATGGGTGCGAATTCCGGGAAGATCCGGAGGCATCGGTCGACGTGTTCGGGCAGCAGGTCTTCCCGTCCCAGGAGGATCAGATGCAACTGCCCCTCCTCGTTCACCGAGGCCGGGGCTCCCAGGGATGGATAGAGGATCGCGGCGGGGACGCGCTGCCAGTAGGTCTTCTGCTGCCAGCTTCCCACGTTGTCCAGGAGCTTGGTCTTCGTCTTCTTCTTCCGGGGCATGCGGGCCTCAGATCAGTTCGGCGACATCGGTGAGGTCGACCGTGTAGATGCCGGGGATGGAAACCTCGACCACGACGACCCCGTCCTGCGGGATGGTCTCCGTGGCGGCGGCTCCGTCGGGCGCGGTGATGGGAATGCTCTTCCCCTCGAAGGGACCGGCGAAATTCTCGCGGCTCCAGAACCGGAGGACCATCTTCTGCCGGATGGCGATGCTCGGCGCGTCGGCCTCGACTCCCAGGCATCCCACCGTGGCGTACACCATGGGGTTGCGGTAGGTCATCTGGAGCCGCTGGGCTTCCTCGGCCGACGGGATGCCCGCCGACCGGGGACCGAAGTCGAGTCGGAACTTGGCCTCGGCGACTCCGTTCTGGACCGTGCAACGCCCCTTCTGGACCCGGTGCACGCGTCCCTTCTCGTCCTGCTCGCACAGGGTCCACACGACGTGCCGCCGCGGGGGGATGTTCGCCACCTTGGCCTGGATCCGGTATTCCATCCCGTCGTCGAGAAGTTCGGGGACGGTGTCCTCGGTGGCGGACAGGATCTTCGCTTCGGTGATCCGCGGGGGTGTCTCGACACGCAGAACCGCCGATCTCGCCGACAGTCCGTGATCGGGGAGTTCGACCTCGAACGAGAGGGGCCCCTCGATGTCCGCGGGGACCAGGAAGGTCTGTCGGTGCATTCCCTGCACGATGCGGCCCTGGGATTTGCCGACCGTCGATCCCCCGCCGTCGCGGAAGGTGAACCGGATGTCGGACTGGTCCCGGACGAATTGCGTCTGGACGGTGAAGGTGACCGGTTTTCCCGGATGGGCCAACGCCGAATCCCAGAAAACCGAAGCGATCCGGGAATCGAGGGAAATTTCCAAGGTCTGGCCGGTTTTTCCCGAGAATTTGGTATTCACTGGAAGCGATCCTGGTCGGTGGAGGGCGGGAGGATGTCGGAATCGCACGACGTCGGTCGGAATCCGGTACCTGGAAACCTACTTTCTCCCACGTTCCCTTTCCGCGCAGAACATGGTCGGCGGTCCTTGGAGGAGTCAGGATGGCAGGAAAACCAGCAGCGAGGCTCGGCGACCCCACCGCCCACGGAGGTGCGATCACCGGTCCGGGCATTCCCACCGTGATGATCGGGAAGATGCCCGCGGCGACCATGGGGGACATGCATGTCTGTCCGATGGTGACTCCCGGCACTCCTCCCATCCCCCACGTCGGCGGCCCCATCACCCTGGGCTCCACCGGCGTGCTCATCGGCAAGAAACCCGCCGCCCGCATGGGCGACATGGCGGTGTGCGTCGGACCTCCGTCGTCGGTCATCATGGGCTGCCCCACCGTGATGATCGGGGAGGCCGGAAGCGGATCGCAGGCCGGAAGCGCGGGATCGGCTGCCGCGGCGGCTTCGGCATCCGTGAAGAGTCCCAAGACCCTCAGCCCGATCGAACCTCCTCCCCGGCGAGAGGCCGAAGTCCTGGACATCAGCGACATCGTCGTGATCGTCAAGGACTCCTCCGGCAAACCCTTCGCCGGTGCCGATTTCCTCCTGGAGGATCCCGACGGCGTCCGCCACCTGGTCGCGACCGGAAGCGACGGATCGTTCCGCCGCACGGGCCCCTGGAAGGCGGGGAAGGGCTTCAAGGCCAATTTCCGTTCGCTCTCCGAAGCCAAGTTCGGGAAGACGGAACTGGCCGACGGCGAGGAGACCCCGCTGCAGGCCAAGGCCGACGGGTTCGCGGCCGGCGCGGACGCGTCCTTCCGTCTGACCGTGCAATCCCTGTCGGGAAGGACCGACCTCGCGTCCATCCCCGCCAACGTCCAAGGCGACAAGCTCGAAGGACGCTGGACCTACCGGCAGGAGCAGATGATCGAGATCCTCGGCCGGGAGAACGTCCCGCTCGACACCGACATCGAGATCGGCCTGACCGTCGTCTGCGGGTTCGAAGCCTGCGTGGCCCCGACTCCCTGCGTGGTCAAGGTCGCTCCTCCCGAGCCGGTCGAGGTCCGCAAGATCCGGTCGGCCTGAGGCCCGAGCCGGCGCCCCCTCCCTGATCGGAAGTGGTCCTCGGAGTCCTTTTCCGCCCTCATCGCGGTCCTCGCCTCCGGATGTTCCCAGGGGAGGGCGTGTCATTTCTGCGTCACCGCGCGGGCGCCCGCATTCGCCTCCGGTATTTTCCTTCCCGTGCACCCCATCACATTCCTCCTCACGGCACTCCTTCCGTCCCTCCCGGCCTTTTCCGCTCTCGAGATCGAGGAGGATTCGCCCTCCCGTTGGGCGGCCCGCTTCTCCCTTGGCCAATGGACCTGCGACTCCTCCTCGAACGAACGGCGGATCGACTCGAGATCCCATCCCACCCATGCTCAACCTGGTGGGCTGGTGGTCCCCGTCGCCGCGGCCACGCTGGCCCTGCCTCCCCGGGGAAATTGGAAGATCCGGGTGCGCAGGGACTCGATCATCCTCGTTCCCGGATCGCAATGGCAGCGCTTGCGTGGATTCCAGGGGGATTTCGGGGACCCGGTCCAAGTTCCGTCACGCGAGATCACCCCATGGACGGAGGTCGCGACCGCGCAAGGAAAGGAGTTGCGACTCTCGATCCCGTGGGCGGTTCCCGGAAGCATGGGCCTGGATCTCGCCACCTTCCTCTTCGTGGAGGTGGAATTCGACGGAACGGGAACGGCTCCCCTGGCCCCCTCGGTGAAACGCCGCGTGGAAAACCCCTCGGGGGCCGCGGGCTTCGGAGTTTCGGGAACGATCGGTGGAGGAAGGACCTCCGGCTCCGAGGCCTCTCTCCTGCCGGAGGGGAACCAGGTGCTGGTCGTGGAGGTCACGACACCGGAGCCGGGAGACATCAGCCACGATGGAACGGTTCGGCTTACCGGGGCCCGGATTCGATCCATCCTGGGATCCTTCAACGGGGTGGACTTTTCACGGGTGGCGGTGGCGGCGGGATTCTCCGGCCCGATACCCCTGGAAATGGGGCCCGAACTTCCCCTCGCAGGCCCTCGTCCCATCCCCATCCGTCGCATCGATCGAAACCGCGACGGCGCCTTCGACGACGAGGATGCCATCGAATTCCATGCCCACGGCTCCACGACCTGGACGGACGACTCCCTTCTCTCTCCCGGTGTGTTCTCGCTGTCCGTCCATCCCTGGGATCGGACGCGACGTTATCTGGTCCGGTTGGACGCCGCCGAGCCATCCCCGGAGATGGGAGTCGGATCGATACCCGTGGCACCGGTCCCCCAGGCATCGACCCGACGTCCGGTCTGGGCGGGGCGGCACAAGCTGTTGCACGAGCAAGCCTTCAAGCTGGAATCCATGGACCTGGAATCGGGAGTTTCCTGGATGTGGCATTGGGTGGATTCCAAACCACTCGGCCCGGCGGACCTGCGCCACCCGGCAAGCACCGATCTGCCAGGACTCGCCGACTCCATCGGCCGGGTCGTCGTGCGCACCGTCTCGACGCCCCCCTCCGACGACGCCCCCATCACCGCCAACGGACGTGCATCGTCCTTCGAGGCTTCCCGGGAATTCCGATCCCTCTGGCACGTCGGCGGCCTGCGCGCGAAGGACAATTCCTGGACGTGGCACCACCGAGCCGGAGAGACAGGGTTCGAAAGCTACACCATCCACTACGCATTCCGCCCTTCGCCCGGATCCGAGATCGCCTTCCCGGCCCCCGGGCCCGGGGCATTCTCCATGAAGATCGGCGGAGCCTCCTCCGCAGATTCGTTTCTGGTCACCGAAGACGGGATCGGACGCCGGGTGGTCGGGCTGCACGAAGGCTTCCTGGTGGATTCCGCCCGGATGCGCAATACCTGGTACCATCCGCTCGGGAGACTCGCCCAGGCCAAGGTCTCCAAATGGACTCCCCCGACGGGGAAGCGGGTGCTCGCTCCTTCCCGCTTCCGCGAAGCCCTGCACGTCGAAATGCTCGTGGTCTCACCGGATTCGTTCCTGGACCTCGCCACCACCTATGCGGAATTCCGCTCGGATCCCCGCCGGATCCGGCCCATGGAGACCATGGTGGTCCGGGCCGACGACGTGTGGGAACTCCTGGGAGGCGGCAGCCAGGACCCGCTCGCGCTCCGGGATCTGTTCCGGCTGGCTCGGGCCCGTTGGGGCACGTCCCACGCGCTTCTGCTCGGCGGAGGGCACTTCGACCCTCGAGGACTGTCGGGAGCCCCTCCCGCGCCCTTGCCGGTGTGGGAGGACGGGAACGTCTCGACGGATGCCGTCCTCTCCTACCTCGACCCGGGGGAGATCGCACGCGATCGGAGGAAGACCTCCGACATCGCACTCGGCCGCATTCCCGCCCGTTCCCGCAAGGAGGTCACCGCATGGCTTGACAAGATCCGTCGCTGGGAGGATCCGGAGATCGCGGTGGGCGGCCCTTGGCGGAACACCTTCCTGGCCACGGCCGACGACCAGGAGCGTCCCACCAACGGAGGAAGCACGGAGTCCTCGGAGCACACCCGGCATACGGAGGAGATCCTGCGGGCTGCCGCCGGCACGCGCGCCTGGCTGCAATCGAAGAAGGTCTACGAGGTCGAGTATCCGATGAACGCCATCCGGGAAAAGCCGGACGCGCAGCGCGCCTTGCTCGATCAACTCAACCGGGGGGTCGCGGCCATGATCTACCTGGGACATGGCGGATACGATGTTCTTTCCGATGAACGCCTCCTCGACACGCGCTCCGCGCTCCTGGGTCTGAACAACACGGCCTTTCCTTTCCTGTTCTTCGCGGGCTCCTGCACCGTCGGTCGCAACGACCTCGGACGTCAACGCGGACTGTCGGAATCCCTGGTCACCGCCGAGGGCAAGGGAGCTGTCGCAGCCGTCTCGGGGACCCGCGCGACCTTTTCCGAGGGGAATGTCCTGTTCGGGCAAGCGTTCTGGAGGTACGCTCTGCGATCCACGCCGACCGGAGGCCCCAGGACGCTGGGGGAGGCCTTCCAGGACGCCCTGAACAACTCCGCGAGCGACGTCCTCTATTCCAACAACGCCATGTACAACCTCCTGGGCGACCCGGGCATGATCCCGTTTCCGGCGGGGAACCCGCTGGACCTCCGGACTCCCCTCGACACGTTGGCCGCATTGGATGTCCGCGTCCTCTCCGGCCACACCCGCGGACAGGTGCGATTGGACCTCCGGACCAGACCCATCCCTCGATTCTCCACCTACACCATCGGATCCACGCCCCATGTCATCCCCTACACGCTCCCGGGAAGATCCATCGTCTCCCTGAGTGCCCAGGGCCGCGACGGCAAATACGAGGCTCGTCTGCTCACCCCGGCCCGAATCCCCTTCGGGGATACCGTGGAACTCCACGTGTATGCCTGGGATCCCCGGACGTTGAGGGACAGCGCCGTGATGGTTTCGAACGTGATCCTCGCCGGTGTGGGAGGCCGGGCTCCGAACGATCACGAGGGCCCTTCGATCCGCATCCTTCCCTGCGACTCCTCCTGGTCCGGGGGAATCCCTTTCGGGAAGGCCGCGGAAATTCCGGTGCCGTTCTGCCTGAGCATCGTCATGGAAGACTCCTCCGGAATCAGCGTTTCGGATGATCCCGACGATGGCGTACTTCTTTCCGTACCCGGATCGATTCAACCCTGGCACCCGGCCGGGATCGAGCAAGGAGGAAATTTCTCCCGGGCAGTCACGCAATTCTCCCTCGACCCTCGCACCTTCAAACCTGGGCGAACCTACCCATTGAGGGTCTTCGCCCGGGATCTCATGGGGAACGCTTCCTCGGCTTCCCTGGAACTGCACACCCGCGCTCCCGGGGAGATCGGTCTCTACGAGGTCTTCAACCGGCCCAATCCGGTGAAGGGGGACCTCACCACATTCCATTTCAAGCTGCTCGCGGAAAGCGATTCCAACGGAATCGTTCCCCAGACCCTCCAAGCCTCCATCCGGATCCACACATTGTCGGGCAAGCTCGTGAGAACCCTGCGGACCGACCTCTCCACGATCGGACATCCTCGGCCCCGCGCGGTCTGGGACTTGAAGGACAGCTTTCGAAACGATGTCGCCAATGGCCTGTATCCATACTCGGTCCTGCTTCGAGTCCGGGACCCCGGCACTCGCAACTGGCGACAGATCGAACGAAGGGGGGTGGTGGCGGTTTCACGGTGACCTCCCCGACGGGAGACATCCCGTCCCCGGTGGAATCCTCCCGAACAAAGGGGGGCAGCGCCGAAGGTACCGTGCCCGGGGGCACCCTGGATCCACGGGCTTGGCAAAGTTCCCGAACCCGAACGGGCCGAGACACCTATTTTGCATCACGTGAACCGGACCACCTTCATCGCATGCGCTTTCCTGCCCCTTTCCCTGGCCGCCACCCCGATGCGGGTGACCGAGGACACTCCGTCCCGATGGTCCGCGCAATTTTCCCTGGGATCGTGGTCCTGCGACTCGACCACGGAATGGCGTCGCATCGATGCTCCTGCGCAATCCCGCCACAATCAGCCAGGCGCCCTGGCCATCCCCGTCGCGGAAGCCACCATCGCCTTGCCCCCCGGGGGACAATGGTCGGTGCGGGTGCATCGAGATTCCACCGTCGTGGTTCCCGGATCCATGTGGCAGCGCACCCAAGGGTGGGCGACCTCGCCCATCCGTCCCATCGACGTCCCTCCGGCCCCTCTCGTCCCCTGGACCGAGGTCTCGAGCCCCCAAGGTCGCGAATTGCGGTTGTCCATCCCATGGGGAACCCCGGTGGAAGGTGGGATCGAACTCGCTCGATCCCTGAGCGTCGAGGTGATCCTGAAAGGAACGGGAAGCGCCCCTCTCGACGCTTCGATCCTGCGAAGAATAGCCAATCCGGCCGGGGGGTCCCGGTTCGGGATCCCGTCCACCCGCTCCGCTCCGCGAGGCCTCTCCTCCAAGGCCGAACTGGTCCCCGATGGCTCGCAGATTCTGATCCTGACCGTTTCCTCCCCCACTCCGGGAGATCTGTCCCAAGACGGTTGGGTCCGTCTCACGGGAGCCCAGATCCGTTCCGTTCTAGGCTCCCTCAATGGGATCGACATTTCCCGGGTCGCGGTCGCCTCGGGTGCTCGGGGCCCCATCGCCCGCGGAGTCGCCCGGGAACGGGCTCCGATCGGACCCGAGCCCATTCCGGTCCGCCGCGTCGACCGCCGCGGCAACGGTTCCCTCGATGACGACGACGCCATCGAATTCTTCGTGCACGGCACCTCCCATTGGCAGGACGACTCCCTCCTCTTCCCCGGAGCCTTTTCCCTTTCGGTTCACCCCTGGGACGTCCGACGGCGCTACCTCGTCCGCCTCGATGCTCCCAGCCCCTCCCCCGATCTGCCGATGGGCGAGGCCCCCTCGTCTCCGACCCGGGTGGATTCGACCTTCCGGCCCGTCTGGGCGGGGATGCACAAGGAATTGAGGGTCCAGGAGATCGGCCTGAATTCCTTCGACCACGAATCCGGAACCTCCTGGATGTGGCATTGGGTCGAGAATTCCAAACTATCCGCCTCGCAACTGGATCATCCGGCCTCCAGGGATCTCCCCGGATTGCGAGGCACGTCCGGGATCACCACCGTGAGGCTCGCAATGGATTCCCCCGACGGATCCGACACCCTCAAGGCCAACGGCACCCCATCGGTCTTCCTCGGCTCCCGCGAGTCCGAAGCGGCATGGCAAACCGACAACCTGCGCGGCACGGGGAACTCCTGGTCCTGGCGCACGAACAGCGACGCCGTCGGATTCGAGAGCTACACCGTCCACTATCCCTTCCAGCCCTCCCGGAACCTTCCGCTCCCCTTCCCGGCACCCGGTTTGGGCTCCTTCTCCCTGGCGGTCTCCTCGGGCACCGCGTCCGACTCCTTCGTGGTGACCGAAGACGGGATCGCCCGCCGCATCGTGGTCCTGAAGAACGGA
Source organism: Fibrobacteria bacterium (assembly GCA_020633825.1). GTDB lineage: Bacteria > Fibrobacterota > Fibrobacteria > UBA5070 > UBA5070 > UBA5070. The sequence goes on from JACKCV010000003.1 coordinate 307,099, forward strand.
CGGCTCGAAGATTCGGCCAGGATTCGCAACACCTGGTACCACCCCATGGCCAAGTCGGCCGTCACCAGCCTGTCCAAGTGGACTCCCCCCACGGGAAAAAGAGTCCTCGCACCTTCGCGCTGGGGCGAGTCCATGAAGATCGACATGATCGTGGTCGCGCCCGACTCCTTCCTCGATCTGGCCACGACCTACGCCGACTTCCGTTCCGACGCACGCCGGATCCGTCCGCTGGAAACCATGGTCGTCCGTTCGAGCGATCTCTGGTCCCAGTTCGGTGGCGGCAGCCAGGATCCACTGGCCATGAGGGAAATCCTCCGGTGGGGCCGGGAGAGGTGGGGAACCACCCACGCCCTGATCCTCGGTGGCGGGCACTTCGACCCCAGGGGAATCACCGGGAGCCACCCGGCACCTCTCCCGATCTGGGAAGACCAGCAAGTCGCCACCGATGCCATCCTGACCTTCCTCGATCCGGGTGAGATGGCCCAGCCGGGGAACAAGTCCCAGGACATCGCCCTGGGCCGAGTTCCCGCCAGGTCGCGCGAGGAGGTTTCGGCGTGGTTCGAAAAGGTTCGTCGCTGGGAGGATCCAGACCTGGCCCTGACCGGTCCCTGGCGCAACACCTTCCTCTCCACCGCCGACGACATGACCGTCCGGGCCAATGGAGGCAGCAACGACCCGATCTACGGGGTCAACGGCTATTCCGGGCACACCAATTCCGCGGAACGCCTCGTCGATGCCGCCCTGGGAGTCCGCCCATGGCTGAATCTGCGCAAGGTCTACGAGGTCGAGTACCCTCTGAACTCGGTCCTGGAAAAACCCGACGCGCAGCGCGCCCTTCTCGATCAGCTGAATCGCGGGGTGGCCGTGATGATGTACATGGGCCACGGCGGGTACGACATCCTCGCCGACGAACGACTCCTCGACACGCGTTCGGCGGTGCTCGGACTTTCGAACACCCAAACCCCGTTCCTCCTGTACGCGGGCTCCTGCACGGTCGGTCGCCATGACCTGTCGCCTCTGCGCGGTCTTTCGGAGACCCTGGTGATCACGCGCGACAAGGGGGCGGTGGCCTCCATCGCCGGGACGCGCCCCTCCTTCCCCGACGACAACGAGAGACTGGCCTCGAATTTCTGGAAGCTGGTGTTCTGCACCGCCCCCGGTGGGCAACCGCGAACCCTCGGGGAAGCCTTCCAGGACGCACAGAACAGCTTCAACAGCTCCGCCAGCGACAGACAGTCCCTGTACCCCAACAGCAGCATCTACAACCTGCTCGGCGACCCGGGCATGGTCCCCTTCCCGGCCGGAAGCCCGTTGACCCTCGAGACCCCCATCGACACGCTCGCCGCTCTCGACACGCGGCTCCTGCAGGGCAAGGGCGACGACCAACTGCGCATCAACCTGGTCTCCCGTCCGACTCCGCAGACCGCCACGTTCCCCTACGGCGGCAAGACCTATGTCCAGAACTACAAGTCGCCGGGCCGCTCCATCCTTTCCCTGGGAGCACGCTCCACCAATGGCCGATACCAGGCCCATATGCTCACCCCGGCTCGGATTCCCTTCGGCGATACGGTTCTTCTGCACCTCTATGGCTGGAATCCCCATACGCTGCGCGACAGCGCGGTGGTCGATTCCCAGGTGGTTCTCGCCGGTGTGGGAGATCATCCTCCCGAGGACAATCAAGGTCCCGCCATTCGCATCCTTCCCTGCGACTCCTCCTGGACCGGCGGGGTTCCCTACGGCAAATCCGCGGAGATTCCACTCCCCTTCTGCCTGAACGTATTCCTGAACGACTCCTCGGGGATCAGTGCTTCCGATTCCCCCGACGATGGCGTGATCCTCTCGTTCCCCGGTCTATTGGAGCCTTGGCATCCCACCGACCTCCAAGAAGGGCGGAACTTTTCCGAGGCCATCGCACGCTTCAGCCTCGACACGAAGACCTTCGAGCCAGGGAAGTCCTACCAGTTCAAGGTGTTCGCTCGGGATTTGATGGGCAATGCGTCCTCCGCCTCCCTGGAGTTGCACACCCGTCAAGAGGGGGACATCGGACTCTACGAAGTCTTCAACCGCCCGAATCCGGTGAAGGGGAAACAGACCACCTTCTATTTCAAACTGCTCGCGGATGCCGATTCCAACGGAACGGTTCCCCAAACCATCCAGGCATCGGTGCGCATCCACACCCTGTCCGGGAAGTTGGTGCGAATCCTTCAAACCAACCTCACCGACGTGGGTCACCCGCGTCCCCGGGCGGTTTGGGATCTGCAGGATTCCTTCCGCAACGAGGTGGCCAACGGTTTGTACCCGTACACGGTTAAGTTGCGCGTTCAGGATCCCAACTCCCACAACTGGCGGCAGATCGAGAAACGGGGAGTGATCGCCGTTTCCCGGTAACCCAGCCTGGAGGCGTCGCGTTCCGTCGGTTTCCCAACGGTGGTTGCGGCCGATCAGGCTCTTCCCGGCTCCATCGGCCGGGGCCTCGAACCTCGTGGACTCCTTCCCGTCCTGTCCACGCATGGTGGACTTGGAGACGAGGGATCCGGGCTCGAATCAGGACAAGGAACGGAAGACGCCGATCACCTTGCCGAGAATCCGGAAATCGGGACTTTGCGAAGTGACCCAGATCGGCGAGTAGGCGCTGTTGCGTGGTTGCAACCTCACCTTGTCCCCTTCGGGGTAGAAGTCCTTCACGGTGGCATCATCCCCGACGAGGGCCACCACGGTTTCTCCCTTGCGCGCCTGCGCCTGTGGCTGGGCGAAGATGATGTCTCCATCGAGGATGCCGGCTTCGAGCATGGAATCGCCACGGACCTTCAGCGCGAAGGCCTGCCGCGCCGAAACCAGACTGCGTGGAACCACCAGCGTTTCCTCGGCGTTTTCCAGGGCCAGGATGGGGGCTCCCGCCGCAACCCTACCCAGAAGGGGGATGCGCAGGAAATCTTCGGAGAGCGTCGCGGAGGTTTCCGAGGAGGAAGAGGCACCGGAGGGGGATTCGGCAGCTTCCAGGCTCCCAGGAGTTTCGACGACCGTCAGGCCACGGGAGAGACGCGGCGATCTCTTGAGGTGCCCTTTTTTTTCGAGGGCATCCAAGATGACACGCACGCCGTTGGTGGACCGAATGTCGAAGTGGTCCCCGATTTCCCGTACGGTGGGCGGACGATGGTTGTCACGTACGCGAATGCGGATGAAATCGAGAACCTCTCGTTGGCGATCAGTGAGGGGACGGATCGAGGACTCGGCGACGGCTACGGATTCCATCCCTCCAATATACTGCCCATTTGATCAAGGAACCAAACGTTTCCTGAACATTCGTTCGAGTCCTCGCCGTCCCCCGTCGCCATCGCCAACGGTGCGAATGGACTTTTTTTGCCAGATCTCCCATTGGAATTCTACGTTGCGGACCCATGGTATGGCTCCAGCTTGTACTGGCGGCCGCGTTCGTGTCGTTCGCAGGCCTCCTGTCCCTCGCCGCATGGCGCGCGACAGATTTGGCCGCACGTGCCGATCGAATCTTCCCCTCTTTGGACCAGGGGAAAAACCGCACATGACGACCACGCCCGAATCCCTCCTTCCCGTTCTGCTGCGAAGCCCCGTCCACGTGGACGTTTTCGGCTTCTGCCTCCGCAATCCCGGTCTTCGTACCCGTGTCGAGCACTTCGCACGCGGTCTCGGCCGGAATTTGCCCGACGTGGAGGAGGCCATCGACGACCTCGCCAGGGAGGGTTGGCTCCAACGCCACGCCCTTCCAAGTGGAGACTCCGTGGAATTCCTGCCTCCCCCTGCGGATGCGGGAGACGACGCCACCGACCGTCTGGAACCCTACCTCGCTCTTCTGCGCTCGGCGTCCCGTTCCGGGAAATGAGCCACCACGAATCCCGGGGCTACGGTTCCCAGGAAGCACAGGTTGTTCCATGACATATATCTCCCTTTTTCTCCAGGTGGCGACCCTGGCGTTGGTGCTCTTCCTTCTCAAGCAGGTGAAGGGTTTGTTCCGCGAACTTCGCGTTCCGGCCGTTCGTCAGAAGGGCCAACTTCCCTCCGACTTCCGCGATCGCCTGCGCAACGTGCAGCGTCCCGGCGCCGAGGCCCCCAAGGAGCGCACCGAATCCCGCGAGCCCCGTCCCGAGGGTCGTGAAGGTCGTGACCGCGACCGCAACCGCGGCGAAGGCCGCGACCGCGACCGCAATCGTGGCGAAGGCCGCGACCGCAACCGCGGCGAAAATCGCGAAGGTCGTGAAGGTCGTGACCGCGATCGCAACCGCGGTGAAAACCGCGAAGGCCGCGATCGCGACCGCAACCGTGGCGATCGCCCCGAACGCGCCCCTCGCGCCGAGGCGCCCGCCTCCGAGGAAGCCGCTCCCGCCGCCGCGACGGCCGCCCCCAGCCGCTCCGAAGCGCCGGCACCCGCCGCCGCTCCTGCCGCCGCTCCCGCCGCACCCCAGTTCGGTGGTCGCCGTCCCCTCGGTCCGGTGAAGTCCGCCGCCGAAGCTCCCGCTGTCGAAACCGCTTCCGGATCCGACGCGCTCGCTCCGGAAAGCCTCGCCAAGCCCGTCTCCGAAGCTCCCATCCGTCATGGACGCCGCGCCTTGCCCAAGGCCAAGCCCCGCTTCGACGACGAGCCGGAGACCACCGAAGCCAAGGCCTGATCCCAGGTCCTTCGAGTCACTTCGCAAGCGCCATCGGAACCCAGGTTCCGGTGGCGCTTTTCGTTTCTCCCCCACCGATCCCATCGGATGGCCTGAGGGAATGAAAAAGGCGCAGACCCCGGTGCTCGAGATCTGCGCCTTTTGGCTCGTGGTCTTGTCCGAAGCCCGGTGGTGGAGCGATGCCCCCCCCACCGAGAGGAACCTGTCCGCTACCCGCGGATGGTGGGCTTCCAGCGAGGGTTCTTGGACGACATGTCGACGGCGTAGAAATCGCGACGGGAGGCGGAATTCTCGTGGCCGAAGTACTGCTGGAGGAACCGCGCGATCCACTTCTCGATCTTGATGACGACCATCTTCTTGCGCAGACGCCCTTGGGTGTCGCGGTTGAGGATGGTGGGCAGCGTGTTGGTGGTGAGGATCTCGTCGATGGCGTTGCTGGCCATGTTCTCGCGCCCCTCTTCGCTCGAATAGAAGTGGCTCACTCCGAAGAGCACGCGGCGGGGATTGGCCTGCCTCAGGACCTGGCAGCAATTGACGATGGTCGATCCCGTCCGGACCATGTCGTCGAAGACCACCACGTCGCGTCCGGCCAATGCCTCCAAAGGCGTGGGGGAATCCTCGGCCACCTTGATCTCGACCTTGCGCTCCCCGGTGCGTTCCTTGGTCATGATGCAGATGCCGGCTTCGGCCAGACCGAGCCCCTCGTGCATGCGATTGACGAATTCGACGGCTCCCTTGTCGGGCGCGCAAAGAACGAGATTCCGCCCGTATGGGCCGGCGTCGACGATGTCGGAGGAGAGCAGGTAGTCGACGTACAGTTCCGAGGGAAGGAGGTTGTGGAAATCCCCCCCGAAGGTGGTGTGGAAAAGGTCCTGCACGGAACGGCTGTGGTTGTGGACGGTGACCACCGCGTCCACTCCGGAGGTCTTCAGGAGCTGCGCGTACATCAGGGCGCTGAAGGGTTGTCCGTCGAACTTCTTGAAGTCCTTGAGGTCGCGGGGATGGGCGGTCCGGCCATGCGCGGGGAGGGGACCGCGATCCTGGGCGGAATAGAAGAGATCGGGTTCGACGAGGACGACCTTCTCGGCCCCGTTGTCCTTGGCGGCGCGTGCGATCAGGAAGTTCCGCATCGCCAGACTCTGGCGGCTGTGGCTGTCGGAATTGGCCGAGACGATGACGACCGTGGCACCGGCGAGCTTCTCGCCGATTCCGGACAGGTCCTGCTCGTCGGAGATGAACCGAGGACAGAATTCTCCGTTGGCGAAGTTCTTGAGGGAGATGAGGTCCGAGATGTCCGCCAACTGCCCGAAGGAGTGGCCGACATCAATGGCAAAGGGATCCTCGGAGACGTTGCCGACAATGATGACGCGCTTCATGGGAGGGCAAAGGTAGCTCCACCGGGGAAGCTCAACCAATCCGAAAGGGAAGACGGGCGATCATTTCCTGCGGCGAGCGACGGTTCGAGGCGACACGGCCTCCCAGGGCATGTCGCGCAGGGCCTCGGGCAGGTCCGCCCCGGGGGGCAGATTCAACTTCAGCTCCAGGACCATCGGCCCGCGCGGAGGTGGTTGCGCGGGTGCCACGACTTCCTGGGCCTCGAAGCTCGATTTCCCCAGAAGCTCCACCAGGCTCATCCCCAGGCCGGATGCGATCCGTTCCAGAGTCGAGACCCGGGGATCGATCTCGCCCTTCAACAATCGACTCAGGGTCGATTTCGAAAGATCGATGGCATGGGCGAATTCCTCGTGGGTCCGAAACCCCTGCCGGCGGATGGCGGATTCGATCTCGCGGTTGATCCTGGTGATCGTTTCCTTGTGGCTCCTCGAGCGCAGTCACGCCTCCTTGTCGGACCTCCGACCACCGGCCCGGCCGTTCCAGCCTCGCCCAGGATCGAATGGTAAGGGGTTCGGAGGCGCCCCTGGTTCCCGATGGAAAACGACACCCGTGCACATCGATTCCTCATGCGGAACCGGCATCCGAGACGGTTCAAGTCGCGCCGGATTCTCCCGCGTAGAATTCGGCGAGGAGTTCCACATACTTGGCCAGCACCGCTTCGCGGCGGACCTTCAAGGTGGGGGTGAGGTCGCCGCCGGCGATGGTGAACGGCTCCACGAATTCCCATCGACGGATCCTGGCCCAGGAGTCGAGCCGGGAATTGAGACGGTCGATGTGGCGCTGCACGCTGGCCCGGAGGACCTTCGAGAGGAAGGCCGATTCATCCTCCTTGAAACCGGTCTCCTGCATGCGGCGGCGGATCGCGACAAGATCCGGGGTCACCAGGGCGGAGACGAACTTGCGGTCGTCGGCGCAGATCACCGCGTGTTCCAACCCCTTGTGCTGCCGCACCAGCTCCTCGATGGGAGCGGGGGCCACGTATTTCCCGCCGGCCGTCTTGCAGAGCTCCTTCTTGCGCCCGGTGAGGAACAGGAACCCGTCGTCGTCGATCCGGCCCAGGTCTCCCGTGTGCAGGAAGCCCAGGGGATCGATGGATTCGGCCGTGGCCTCGGGCTTGTTCCAGTAGCCTCGCATGACCGATGGAGATCGCACCAGGACTTCGCCGTCTTCGGCGATCCGGATCTCCACGCCGTCGAAGGCTTGTCCGACCGATCCCTTCCTCCGGGCGACAGGCGTGTTCGCGGAGACCACGGGGCCGTGTTCGGTGAGGCCGTATCCTTGATGGATGGGCAGGCCGAAGGCTTCGAACATCCCCTCCGTTCGCGCCCCGAGGGGAGCGCCACCGCAGACGATCAAGCGCATGCGCCCCCCCAGGGAGGCGCGGATCTTCTTGTAGACCAAGGCTCCCAGGAGCGCCCGCCATGGACCTCCGGGCGACTTGCGAGGTCGCGCCGCCTCGGCGAGAGCCAATCCCAGGAGGATCTTCTTCACGAGACCTCCTTCGCCCCTCCCCGCTTCGATGCGCTCCAGGATCTTCTCCAGGAGCCGGGGCACCACGGTCACCACCGTGGGACGCTGCTCCCGCATGGACTCCCCGACCGTCTGGATGCTCTCGGCGAACACCAATCGCACCCCCGAGGCCAGATGGTAGTACACCACCATGCGCTCGAAGACGTGCGCCAAGGGGAGGCAGGTCAGGCTCACGTCCGTGGCGGGGTCGAGGGGGAAGCTCTTGAAGACCGCCCGGACCTGCGAGCACAAGGCTCCGTGGGTGAGTTCCACGCCCTTGGGTTCCCCGGTGCTCCCCGACGTGTAGATGAGGGTGGCCAGGGTGCTCGAGTCGAGGGCCATGGCGTCGTTCCAGACCATTTCGAGGTCCTTGGGATCGTGCCCGCGCCGCAAGGCTCCCAGCGTGGTCACCCCTTCGGGGGCGGAGGAGCCGAGGCTCAGGATCCGGACTTCGGGCCCGCAATGGCGACGAACCAGGGCGAGCTGGGCCTCGTCGGCGACCAGGACCGCGGAAATGCCCGCGTCCCGCGTCTCCAGACGGAAATGGTCTTCGGCGAGGTTGTCGAACAAGGGAACCGTCACCGCCCCCAGGTGGAGGGCCCCCAGATCGAACATCAGCCAGTGGACGGAGCTCGGAGCCAGGATTCCGACGCGGTCGCCCGGACGGATTCCGACTCTCCGGAGACCGCAGGCGATCTCGAGGATCGCGGTTTCGGCCTCGGATGTGGACAATTCCCGCCATGCCCCGCCTTCCTTCCAGACCAGGCAGTCGGGTCGGAAGCGGAGGGATCTCGTCTGGAACAGCAGTTCTGGAAGGGTTCGGAAGGTCGGATCCATCCGAATATTCTAGCTCGATGGCCCATCCCCGCGCCAGACATTCCTGAAAAACGAAAGAAACCAGTTTCGCCTCCCCCTGGGCGACGAATGAATGGTATAAAGCACCCCGTGGAAACTTGTCGGGGAAAAACGGAGCCGATCCTCCTGTCGGGAATCTTGGTGCGGCATGTCCGCCTCGATCATGGTAAAATGGGGGATCCCGACCCCGACCAGGCCGTAGACCGAGTCCCGGAGGCGAGCAGATGAAATCCAGAGTCAAGAGCCGACGGTACGGCGCCACCATCCTGGAGGCCCTGATCGCGGTGATGTTGCTCACCATGATCATTCCCGCGTTGGTGGTGATGTCGAGCAGTTCCGGCAAGGTGCAGAGATCCAGCCTCATGATGGAAAACGCCATCGCGACGGGCCAAGCCGTGCTCGATTCCCTCTCCCTCATGCCCGCCTTCCTGCTCCCCCAGGGGTCGTCCGTGTCCCGGGTCTCCGAAGTCGGCGGACGCACCTACACCACCGTCTGGTGGTACACCCCTGCCGGGACCAGGTACGGCACCATCCAGGCGGAAGTGTCCTGGGAGCAATCCGGCAAGAACCACTCCATCCGTCTCTCCGGAGGTGCACGTTGACCCGTCGCGGCGTGACCCTGATCGAACTTCTGGTGGCCCTCCTGATCTCGGGGATCGCCGCGAGCATCGCCTTCATCCTGTTGCGAGACGAGCACTCCAACTACAGTCGTCTGCGCTCGCGGGTGAAGATGCAGGCCGACGCCCGCGATGCCCTGCGCATCATGGAGGGGGAACTGGTCAATACCGGATTGAACACCGGCCTGCTGTTCTCCGAACGGGACATGATGAGCCTGAAGTGCCCCCTGGCCTTCGCCTCGGGCGTCGACTCCTCCTCCTTCGTGCACGTGAACCGCAACTCGGCCTCCAACCCCGGCGACGAGATCTCCTTCTCCCAATACCTTCCCAACGACGAAGGCATCACCACCTGCATGAACACCGACGTGCGGTGAACGCGCTACAAGCTCGATCCCTCCACCCACGTCCTGACACGCTCCATCTCCTCCTCGCTGGTCGGTCTGGACAGCGTCCAGGCGGTCCCCCTGCTGGACGACGTGCTGGCCTTCCAGATCCAGTACGGCCTGCAGAATCCGGATTCCCTCCTCTGGTCCAACCTCTCCGTCGCGGCCTCCGGAGGTCTGGTGGCCACTCCCTTGGGAATCGGCATCGGTTGGAACATCACGGGGTGGAGCAACACGCGGAGATGGGTCTCCTTCACCCCGGGCCAGCGCCTGGAGCAGGGCGAGAAGATCCGGGTCTCGTTCAAGTGCACCATCAACGACTCCCTCGCCGACTCCACCCGAGGATGGGACGGGATCCGCGTCGGGGTGTACGGGGGAAGCGACATCGATTCCATCCGCTTCCATCCCGGCGGAACCGCCGGACGGAGGGTGGAAGTCGATCTCATCAACACCTCCAATCGTTCCTCGGCGTATTTGTACATCGGCGGCACCACCAAGGAAGCGGTAGGCTCCCCCGCCATGCGCCTGGAAGACCTCCAGGTGAGGAGGATTTCCCGCCCCCGCTACATCTGGGTGGACGACCCCACCGAGATCCAGAAGGCGCAGGTCCGGGCCTTCCGGCTGCTCCTGCTCGTTCGCACCAGCAAGCGCTCCCTGCCAGCCCGGCAGGAGGCATGGGAAAGCATCGCGGATCTCCCCCCCATCGATCCAGGTGCATCCTCCGACGGCAAGGCATCGGCACTCTTCGAACGCATCATTCCGGTGGTGAACAATGGCATCTGACAAACGCATCGTCCCAAAGGCTCGCCGGGGAATGTCGACGATGATGATCGCTCTGGGAGTGATCCTCATCGTGTCCGCCCTGGGAGTGACGTCCCTCACCCTGGCCTCCAAGGATGTGGGGCTTTCCGGATCGACCCTGGATGTGAAGACCTCGGAGGAAGCCGCCCTGGGGGGGCTGCGGGAAGTCCTCGGCCGCATGGAGGCCCACCCGGTCGGAACGGTGGCCCAGTTGCAGAACTTCGTCAACGACACCTCCACCTCCAATCCCCGGCAATGGTTCATCCCCTCCGGGGACTCCATGCTCCTGGTGGCCAACGAACCATCCGACATCACCCTCGGTGGAACCACCAACACCTGGAAGGCCCGATTGCTGGGCATCAATCTCGGGGGCGCCCAGGGTACCACGTCCGATCGCGGCGTGGAACTCTCCATCGTGGTCGACGGCAAGGGCCGCAACGGCTCCCGCAGGAGGGTCGTGGGCACCTACCGCATGCGGGGACTCTCGGTCCCCACCAATGTCACGGCTCCCGGGACCACCGACACCTACGCGCTCTACATCAACGGTTCGATGGGATCCACGACGCTCGCCATCAACATCACCGGAGACGTGTACGTGGGCGGATCCAACCATCTGCGCGCCTCCACCTCCATCACCATCAATGGGGGATTGCGCACATCGGGGGACTACAAGACCTCCGCCCCGGTCACGGTCAGTGGCAAATCCTACATCGGGGGCTGCCTCGATCCGGAAGCTTCCGGCACCATGACATTCGGATCCGATCTGGGGGTGGGGAACGGCATCTGCAACGCCGCGGCTCCCATCTTCGTCAACGGGAACTTCAACCTCTACGGCACCCAGATGAAGGGCTGGAACGCGGGCAACAACCTCACCGTGGGAGGCCAATTCTATGTCCGCGACATGCTCTGGGACATCAAGAGCAAGACCATCGTCGGCGGGAGCGCCTACTACCCCAAGTCGTTCAACACTCCGTCCACGGGCATGACCATCGGCGGAAACCTGGAAGTCGCCAGCGCCAGCGCCGCCAACCTCGCAGGCCCCTTCCGCGTGGGCGGGACCGCAGCCTTCCGCAATACCGGCGGGGTGAACTCCACCGGCATCACCACCATCGGAGGGGACGCCTACTTCGCCTCCCTCCTCAACCCCACGGGCGACTCCCTGGGGATCGGGGGGAGCGCCTGGATGGCCCGCAGCCTCTCCAACATCCCCAGCATCCTCTCCATCGGGAACAAACCCGGGATCACCGTGGGCGGCGATGTGCGCGTCGACGCGCCGAGCACGGCCCTGGCCCGCATGGAGGGCTACCTCCAGGCCGGCGGGGAGTTCACCCACAACGGCCTGATCGCCGACAATTTCGGCAAGGTCGAAGACTTGGTGAAGGCCAAAGGGGGGAAGCCGGCAATCCCTTATCCCCAATGGATCGCGCACGAGTGGTCGTACCAGAAACCGTCGTGCTTCACGGATTTCCTGCCTCGCGTCTCGGGGGTGACCCGCGCCGACAACATCCCCTACAGCACGGGCAATTGCCGCACCACCTCCCTGGATGTCCTCACCACCCTCGCTCCGATCCAGACCCCCAAGGGATTGGCCCTGCCTGCGGGGAACAACATGGGGTACACCGTCCACGACACGTTGGTCGACCTCCTCGACAACCTCCCCGACACCATCTTGCTGGCCGGTCCCGTGGAGAGCCACATGAAGGATCTCTCCGACATCCTTCCGGCGATGGGCATCACCACCAAGAACCTCACCGGCGAGGACTACAACGACCTGTTCGAATACTTCTCCACCCATGGACTCCTGTACAACGGGTACATGGTGCTGCGGATCGACGAAAACATTTCCATGGACGCCACCGTCGGCGGACTGGAGCCCTTCAAAGGCAAAGCGTTGTTGGTGGTCGATGCGGCGATCAGCACCAATGCCACCAGCGGGGGCTGGCCTCCATCGCGGGACACCAGCAACCTCCAGGTGATCTTCCTGCGCAACAACGGCAGTCTCGGCAACTCCTTCGGAATCCCCAAGAATTCCCCCTACGCCTTCTGGGGGTACATCCACTACGAAGACCAGTGGTCGGGGAACCACGCCTGGAATCCAAACTCCGAGATGTACGGGTCGATCTACATGGCGGGGGCCAATTCCAGCGTCACCGGAAGCCCGAGCGAACTCACCCTCGAACGACGGGAATCGGTCTTCCAGGACATCGGGAAGAACCTCAACATCATCTTCCCCAACGGTTCCGTTTCCTCGGGAGGGGTCAGCACCTCCTCCCGGAAATTGGTGCTCACCGAAACCTGGGTGCAATTCGACCTGATCTCCCTGGCTCGGTGAGCTTCGCCGCCTCGGCGGCTCCAGCCCCGCGCTGCACTCCTCTCGTCGTGGCCAGAGCCGCGGACCATCCCCGGGTCGAGTGCGGTGCGGACTCGCCTCCTGCGAGGAACCGAGTCCACTTGTGGAAGAGGACCAAACCCGCTCGGGAGATGTGCCCGCTGGGTGAGGGAGCCAAACCCGCTCGAAAGATGTGCCCGCTGGTGGAGGACCAAGCCCGCTCGAGAGATGTGCCCGCTGGTGGAGGACCAAGCCCGCTCGAAAGATGTGCCCGCTGGTGGAGGGCCAAACCCGCTCGGGAGATGTGCTCGCTGGTGGAGGGCCAAACCCGCTCGGGAGATGTGCTCGCTGGTGGAGGGCCAAACCCGCTCGGGAGATGTGCTCGCTGGTGGAGGGCCAAACCCGCTCGGGAGATGTGCTCGCTGGTGGAGGGCCAAGCCTGCTTTAAAGCTGAGCCCGCTGGTTGAGGGAAATCGAAACCTGCGGGTCACACCGTGGAGGGTGGGCAGCATCCCCTTCGGTTCCCATCCATGGGAGCGCCAGGCGATCGGTCCGCCGAGGATGTGCTCTCTCCGCAGGTTTCGAGGACCTTGACCAGCGCGGCGCCATCGCAGATTTCGAGGGTCGATGCCGGCGAAGAAAACAAAAAAGCCCCGTCGGGACGAATCCCGACGGGGCTGATGCATCTCGAACGTCCGCACCACCATGAGGGTGGTGCGGAGGCGTGACTTACTGGTTCTGCGCCTGCTGCGCGGCGCGGAAGACGTCGCCCAGGGTGGTGCGGTTGTCGTCGGCGGAACGAGTCTGCCCGACGTAGGCGCGCCAGTCGCTGGAGGAATCGATGCAGGACAGCGTGAGCTTGCGGCTCTCGACGTCGTGCTCGACCACGGTGGCCTTGATCGACTGGCCGACGCGGAAGGACTCGGAAGGAACGCGGATGGGCTCCTCGGTGAGCTTGGAGAGGGGCACGAATCCTTCGATGCCTTCCTCGAGCTCGAGGACCACGCCGCGGTCGAGAAGACGCACGATGGGGGACTCGACCTGCTTGCCGAGGGGGTACTTGTTGGGAACGACCTTCCAGGGGTCTTCGCCCATGGCCTTGAGGGACAGGGAGATGCGACGCTTCTCCTTGTCGACCGACAGGACCATGCAAGTGACGGTGTCGCCCTTTTGGAGGACTTCGGAAGGATGGTTGACCTTCTTGGTCCAGCTCATGTCGGAGACGTGGATCAGGCCGTCGATGCCTTCCTTGATCTCGACGAACGCGCCGAACGGAGCGAGGTTGCGCACCACACCGGTGATGACGGTGTTGATGGGCAGGTCGTTCTCGATGGTGGACCAGGGGTCCGGCTCGATCTGCTTGAGGCCCAGCGAGATCTTCTCCGACTCGGTGTCGATGCGGAGCACGACAGCCTCGACGGTGTCGCCGACCTTGACCACCTGGGAGGGGTGCTTGACGTGCTGGGTCCAGGACATCTCGGAGATGTGGATGAGCCCTTCGACGCCCTGCTCCAGCTCCATGAAGGCGCCGTAGTCGGTGATCGAGACGATCTTGCCGCTGACGCGGCTCTGCTCGGGGTACTTGCTGGCCACGGTCTTCCAGGGGTGTTCCTGGAGCTGCTTGAGGCCGAGCGAGATGCGCTCCTTGCGATCGTTGAAATCGAGGACCTTGACCGTGAGCTTCTGGCCGATGTGGACCATCTCGGAGGGGTGCTGGATGCGGCCCCAGGTCATGTCGGTGATGTGGAGCAGGCCGTCGACGCCGCCCAGATCGATGAACGCACCGAAGTCGGTGATGTTCTTGACGACACCGTCGCGGACCTGGCCGCGCTCGAGGGTGTCGATGATCTGGTCGCGCAGGCGGGAGCGCTCTTCCTCGAGCACGATGCGGCGGGACACCACGATGTTGCGGCGGCTCTTGTGCACCTTGATGACGCGGAAGCCCATGTTCTGGCCGATGAGGGCGTCCATGTCCGGGATCTGGCGCAGATCGATCTGCGAGCCGGGCAGGAAGGCTTCGATGCCGAACAGGTCGACCACGATGCCGCCCTTGATGCGACGCAGGAGGGTGCCCTCGACCACTTCGCCGGTCTCGTAGGCGTCGCGGATGCGCTCCCAGACCTTCATGAAGTCGGCACGCTGCTTGGACAGGATGATCTGGCCGTCGTCGCCTTCGATCTGCTCGATGTAGACGTCGACGTGGGCGCCCTTGACGAGCTCGTCGGGGTTCTTGAACTCGTGGCGGGGGATCACGCCCTCGGACTTGAACGAGATGTCGACGATGACTTCGCTCTCGTTGTAGTCGAGGATGGTGCCGGCGACGATCTTGCCTTCCTCGACGCCTTCGAGGGTCGCGGAATAGGCGTTCAGAAGGGCCTCGGCCTCTTCCGGAGAGCGCGTGGAAACCTTGCCTTCGATCTCGAGGAGATCGGCTTCGGTGCCGTAAAGCAGCAGCTGGGACATGTAAGTTCCTGTTCTGGATGGCGCACTGGGCGTCGGCCATCTGGAGGCCTTCACCGGAACCACATCCCGGAATTGGGATGCGTGTGCTTTGGAGAGGCGGAAAACTAGAAAACCAGGAAGAATCCGGAAACACCCCTCCCCCCCTTTTTTCCGCTCCTTCCGGCCCTCTATTCGATGTCCCCGAAGTGGAACAGGAAGATCGCGCCTTCGTCCCCCTTGGAGACGGCGCGGATCCTTCCGCCGTGCAGCTCGAGAATCCGGCGACAGGTCGCCAGACCGATGCCGCTGCCTTCGAATTCCTCGGGGCGATGCAGACGATGGAAGCTCTGGAACAGGGCGTCGATCTGGGTGGAATCGAACCCCACCCCGTTGTCTTCCACCACCAGCCACTGGTTTTCGTTCTTCCCGAAGCGGATCCGTGCCTCCTGGCGGGGACGGCTGTATTTCCAGGCGTTCTCCAGGAGATTCTGGACCACCACATGGGCCAGGTTCGCGTCGCACAAGGAGCTCAACTCGGGCTGGATTTCGAAGTCCACCTTCCGCGAGGGATCCTGCTTGGACAACTGCTCCGCGACGCCCTGGGCGATCTGGGACAGGTCGACGATGCGGCGCTCCACCGACATTTGCCCGGTGCGTGCCAGGGTCAGCAGGGAATCGATGAGATTCCCCAGGCGCGCCGCACCGGCGCGGATGCGTGCCAGCCACTGCATTCCCTCCGCCGGAAGCAGCGCGGCGTAGTCCTCCTCCAAGGCCTGGGCGAAACCCTGCATCGCGCGCAGCGGAGCGCGCATGTCGTGGCTGGCCATGGCGGCGAAGGATTCCAGGTCGCGGATGGTCCTTTGCAGGTCTTCGGTGCGGGCCTGCACCCGGGCCTCCAGCGTGGCCCCCCATTCCCGCGCCTCCTTTTCCAGGGTGCTCAGGCGCATTTCCCGGCGGCGAGCTTCGTCGATGTCGCGTGCCACGCAATGGATTTCGAGAAGACGTCCATCCGGCTCGCGCAAGCCGCGGGCGATGGCATCGACCCAGACCTCCCTCCCCCGCTCCCCCCTCATGCGGAAGGCGGCCCGCGCGGAACTTTGGCCGCGTGCGATCTGCCGCAACATCCCCTCCACCATGGGGATGTCGTCGGGGACCACGAACCTCGACCAGCGTTGGCCAACCGCATCACCTGCTGGCAATCCAGCGAAACCGTGGATGGAGTGGGAGACCCAGATCCAGACCTCGGAAGGGTCCATGCGCACCACGAGATCGGTGGAATGCTCCACCAAGGTGGCGAGCATGCTCCGCCCCACTTCCATCTCGTGACGGATCCGCGCGGTTTCGAACAGGTCGTTCTGGAGCTTCATCCCCAGGATCAGAACCACGACTCCCATGGTCGGCTCGGTGACCCAAGGAAAGGGAAGGACCTGGATGGTGATCACCGTATCGATGATCCCGGAACACAGCAGCAAGGCCGCGGTCGAGACGAACAGACCCGTTGAGCTCGAAGATCCCTCCCGCCAGACCTGGAACGACTTCAGCAGCAGGTGGACGACGATCCCCAGGAACAGGATCGCCAACAGGGAGGAGCCGATCAAATTGCCGTCGGCGACCAGGACGGAGAATCTCTCCCCCCAGAAGAAATGGCGATGGTCGATGTCCCGCACATTCTGGTACACGAAGGTCCAGGGATCGGCGAGGCGCAGCACCGGCTCGGCAAGGAGGATTCCGATCAGGACCTTTTCGAAACGCGAGTAGGAGGTCCCTCCGCCGAGCCCGCGCAGCACGCTGATCAGCGAGATGAAGAACAGAGGGGTCGCCAGGGTCTGGACGCGCAGGACCTGGCGATACGTTTCCAGCTCGAGCGCATTGTAGAGAAGCGCCGTGCCCAGCACGTAGGCACCGCTGCCCAAGCCCAGAAGGGCATACCAAAGATGCTGCCGCTCCTCGCGGCGGCGCCACCAGAGTCTGCCGTGGACAAGAAAGGGAAGGAAACACGCCCCGGCGATCAGGAAAAGCAGGATGGAAAACGGCCCCGTCACGGAGCCCCCCTGGCGGGTGGGGTGGCAGGCATTCCCCTAGTGTACCGCTCGCTCGCTCCTCCGCCAAGAGGGGGGCGAGCTGGCAGCGGTCAGATGGAGGGCAGACCTTTTCGCACGTGATCCAGGATGATTTGGACCTGCTCCTGGAAGGTCACGGAAGACGTGTCGACGACCACGGCGTCGTCGGCCTTGCGCAACGGCCCCACGGCCCGGGTCGAATCGAGGCGGTCCCGTTCCACCAGATTGGCCAGCACCTCCGAGAAGTCGGCCGCATGGCCCATCGCCTTGAGCTCTTCGACACGTCTGTGGGCCCGGACTTCGGGTGCGCAATCCACGTAGAACTTGAACCGCGCGTCGGGGAACACGACGGTCCCGACATCCCGTCCGTCGAGGATGCACGAGCGTCCTTGGGCGTAGGCACGCTGGCGCGCCACCAGGGCGGTACGGACCGAAGCTACGGCGCAATCGGTGCTGACCCGCGCCGAGACCTCCGCCGATCGGATGTCCCGGCTCACGTCCCGACCGTCGAGGACCACCACTCCCAGGGAGGGAAACAGCAGTTCCATCCCGTCGGCCAGGCGGGCCAACGCATCCTCGTCCCCGGGCTTCACTCCGGCTTCCAGGCCCAGGAGCGAAAGCGACCGGTACATGGCCCCGGTGTCGAGATAGTCGATGCCCAGAAGCCGGGCGATCTCCTTGGCGGTGGAGGACTTCCCGGTCCCGGACGGCCCGTCGATGGCGATGGTGTAAGGCGACATGTCGGACCTCGATGGGGGGATCCCGGGAGACACCCGGGAGGGGTTCACTTCAGGGAGAGCCCGGGTTGCGATGCCAATTCCTGTCGGAGGGCGTCCTGGACCAGGTTCACTTCGGCGTCGGTGAGGGTGCGATCGTGGGCCCGGAAGGAGGCGCGCACCAGGACTGCCTTCTGTCCCTGGGGAACGCCGGCCCCTTCGTACACCGACACCAGGGAGACCTCCTCCACGAGCTCGTGGCGGGCCTGGGGAAGTCCGGCGACCAGGCGCACGACCTCGTCGGCGGGACGGGCCCGATCGACCAGGACGTTGACCTCGCGGCGGGTCGCGGGGAATTCGCCGATCCGGCGGCTGGCGACCGGGGACCGGGACTCCAGGCGGTCCACGAGCAGATCGAGATCGAGCTCCCACACGAAGGCCTCGTCCCGCAGGGAGAACGCCTCCTGCACGGTGGGATGGAGTTGGCCGAACACACCCAGGAGAGCCTCGCCGAGGAACACCTCCGCCTGTCGGCCGGGATGCAACCAGGGTTCGGTCCCGGAGGGGGAGAAACGGACCTCGAGGCCGAGGTCGCGCAAGGCGCCTTGGAGGGCACCCTTGGCGCGCCAAAGGTCGGCGGGCACCTCGGAGCCGGTCCAGGCGCGCTCGGGCCAGGGGCCCGCCACCAGACCCGACAGACGCCAGGCCTCCCCGACCCCCGTGGTGCGATGGGCCGCGAAAGGTTCGGGAAGGTCGCGACCGAACACCCGGGCGCATTCGAACAGGCGCACGGAGCGCTGCTGGCGCTTTTCGTTGTGGCGGGCGCCGCGCAGGAGTCCCAGGACTCCCAACCGGGGCAGGCAGGCCGTCTCGTCGGAGATGGGGTTCATCAAACCCGTGAGAGTCGCACGCGGGTCTTCCGGAGGGAGTCCCAGACGGTCGTGATCGGCCTGGGAGGTCAGGCGCAACGAGAGGGTCTCGGAAAGCCCGCGGGCCGCCAGGGCACGCCGCAACCGACGGGTCCATCGTTCGCGGGCCGGCAGTCGCACTGCCGAGACCGGGAAGGTCGGGAAGGCGGTGGGGAGGTTGTCGTAACCCACCAGGCGCGCGACTTCCTCGACGAGGTCGGCATCCAACGAAAGATCGGGACGCCACCCCGGCAGCGACCAGAGGCTCCCTTGCGCGTCCTGGGAGACCTTGGCGCATCCGACGCCGGTCAGCAGGCGATCGACCGTTTCGTCGGGGATGTCGTCGGCACCCAGCAGTCCGGCGACCCGCCCCTTGGCCAGGTGCACGGTGCGCGGCACGCGGGGATGCGCGTCGGCGAGGATGTCGAGAGGCTCGTCGGCGGTGCCGCCGCAGGCGGCCAGGATGAGGGAGGTCGCGTAGTCGCTCACGGACAGCGTGGCGAAGGGGTCGACCCCGCGCTCGAAGCGGTAGGAGCTGTCGGAGGACGCCTGGGTACGGCGCGCCAGGAACCGCACCGTGGAGGCCTGGAAGAAGGCGGTTTCCAGGAAGATGGAGGTCGTGGACTCGGAGACGCCGGTGGCGGCACCACCCATCACGCCGCCCAGGCACTGGGGGCCGTTGCGGTCGCAGATGGAGAGGTCCCCGACGGTGAGCGTCAGATTCCGTCCATCGAGGAGCTCCAGGGATTCGCCCGCGCGCGCGCCGCGCACCACCACCTCGGGACCCGCGAGCTTGGAGAGGTCGAAGGCGTGGAGGGGCTGACCGGTCTCGAGCATGACGAAATTCGTCACATCGACCAGGGCCGAGATGGGCCGGAGTCCGACCGCGCGGAGCAGGGATTGCATCCAGGCGGGGGATGGTCCGTTGGAAAGGCCGTGCAGGGTGCGTCCGACGTAGCGGGTGCAGCCGCAGCCGGGCTCGACGGACACGGGCACGCTCGTGGGCCGTCCGGACCGTTCGAACCGAAGCGTTGCACGCGGATCGCGCAAGGGGCGCTCCAGGCGCAGGGCGAGTTCGCGCGCCAGCCCGAGGTGGCCGGTGGCGTCGGGCCGGTTGGGAGTGACGTTGATCTCGAAGACGACGTCGGCCAGCTCCAGCGCGGCGGAGAACGGGGTGCCCGGCACGAGGGAGGGATCGAGCTCCATGATGCCGGCGTGCCCTTCACCCAGACCCAGCTCGTCCTCGGCGCACAGCATCCCGAAGGACTCCATCCCGCGGATCACGGCGGGCTTGATCTCCAGCCCCTCGGGAAGCACGGTGCCCACCGTGGCGAAGGCGACCTTGAGGCCCGCCCGGACGTTGGGAGCGCCGCAGACCACCGCGAGCTCGTCCGTGCCGTCGAAGACGCGGCACGAGGAGAGCTTGGTGCCTTCGACCTTCTCGCAGGAACGGACCTCGCCGACCACCACCCCGGGGAGTTCGTGGATGCGGGTCACTTCTTCGACTTCCAGTCCGGCGGCGGTGAGATGCGCAGCGATCTCCTCCGGGGATTCCCGAAGGTCCACCAGTCTCTTCAGCCAGTTCAAGCTCGCTTTCATCTCATTGTCTCCTGGGTCGTGCGGATCCCTTGTCGCCGACCAAATTTATCTGTTCCTGCCCGAGGAGCCCGGATCTGATCGACTTTTTCCGTCTCCGCGTCGTATCGAAGGCGGACACCGGATGCACGCGATCATGGCATGTCTTCCACGAGCGTCGGGTCTCCGGTGGTTGCACGCCACCCATCGGGGGCCACCACCGGTGGAGATGCCTCCACCGGTGGCGGAGGATTCAGGCCAGGCCGCGGAATTGCCGCAGGAACCTCATGTCGCCGTTGGTGAGCAAGGCGATCTCCTTGATGCCGTGGCGCAACATGGCCATGCGATCGAGACCGAACCCGAAGGCGAAGCCCTGGAATTCGGAGGCGTCGAGACCACCGTTTTCGAGCACCTTGGGATGCACCATGCCGCACCCGCCGATCTCCATCCAGCCGTCGCGGTCGAGGCCGACGGAGCGGCAGTCGACGTCCATCTCGGCGGAAGGCTCGGTGAACGGGAAGAAGGAGGGCCGGAAACGCAACACCGCTTGGGGTCCGTAGAGGGCCCGCACCATGGTGAACAAGGTGGCCTTCAGGTTCGCGAAGGTGATTCCGCGATCGAGGACCAGTCCTTCGACCTGGCAGAACATGGGGGCGTGGGTGGCATCGGCATCGCAGCGGTACACCTGTCCGCAGTGCAGCAGGCGAAACGGCGGCTTGCGATCGCGCAAGGCGTGGATCTGGTAGTTGGAGGTGTGGGTGCGCAACACCACCGCTTCCTGGCCCGGTTCACGGGAGAGGAAGAACGTGTCCTGCATGTCCCGGGCGGGATGGTCGTCGGGGACGTTCAGCGCCGAGAAGTTGAACCACTCGGTATCGATTTCCGGAGCGTCGGCGACGTCGAATCCCATGCCGGTGAACAGATCGAGGATCTCGTCGCGCAGGGCGAGCAACGGGTGGAGCGTCCCGGCATCGGCACCGTCCCCATCGAGGGAGAGGTCGAGGCGTTCGGACTCCAAACGCTGAGCAAGGGCGCGCGACCGCAATTCGACCTGGAGACGGTCGAGAGTCCCCTCCACTTCCTGACGCAACGCCTGCACGGCGGAACCGTAGGCGGGTTTCTCCTCGGGGGGAAGACTTCCCAGATGACGCATGAGTCCCGGAATTTCGCCCTTCTTTCCCACAAAGCGAGAACGCAGCTCGACGAGGGTGGACTCGTCGGCTGCGTTCAGAGTGGGCGCGAGCGAAGCCCAGGCTGACCGGACCTCGTCGAGCGGAGTCATGTTCGACTCACGCGGCCTTGGCGACTTCGGTGATCTTCTGGAAGGCGGCGAAGTCGCTGACGGCGAGATCCGCGAGGATCTTGCGATCGATCTCGATGCTGGCCTTGTTCAGGGCAGCGATGAGACGGCTGTAGGACAGACCGCACAGACGCGCACCGGCGTTGATGCGGACGATCCACAGGCGGCGGGCTTCGCCCTTCTTGTCGCGACGGTCGCGGTAGCTGAACTGGCGAGCGCGGTCGACAGCCATCTTCGCGAGCTTGAAGACGTTCTTCTTGCGTCCGAAGTATCCGCTGGCGGCGGCGATGATTTTCTTGCGGCGGGCGCGGGACGGCACCCGCTGGGTCGCTCTGGGCATTTCCTGTTACCTCGTGTTGGCTGCTGCTGGAAGTTTTCGCGTGGGTTTATGCGTAGGGCATCATGGCGTCGATGCGGTGCCTGTCGGCGGCGTCAACGTAGTCGCCCTGGCGCAAACCGCGCTTGAGCTTCTGGGTCTTGTTCTTCTGCAAGTGACGCATCTTGGACTGCTTGCACTTGACCTTGCCGGAGCTCTTCACGCTGAAGCGCTTCTTCGCACCGCTGAGGGTCTTCATCTTGGGCATGGATTCCTCGTAGGAAGGGTTAGTTGGAGTTGTTTGCGACCGCTGGCTCGGACTCGACGTCGGAATCGGAGGCGTTGGCTCCCTCGGCGTCGGGTCGGTTGGCTTTCTTGCGTCCCGGGGACAGCAGGAGTCCCATGGTTCGGCCTTCCATGGAAGGCTGCTGTTCCACGATGGCGATGCCTTCGAGGTCGCGAACCATCTGATCGAGAAGACGGCGGCCGTAGTCCATGTGCGCCATTTCGCGCCCACGGAACATCACACTGGCCTTCACCTTCCAACCTTTGTCCAGGAATTCCAGGGCATGCTTGAGGCGGTAGTCGTAGTCGTTGGTATCGGTGCGGGGATGGAACTTGATTTCCTTCACCTTCACGATGTGCTGCTTGGCTTTGGAGGCTTTTTCCTTCTTGGCCAGTTCGAAGCGGTACTTGCCGAAGTCCATGATGCGGCAGACCGGAGGACGCGCCATGGGCGCGACTTCGACCAGATCCAGCCCCTGCTCCTGCGCCATCTGCTTGGCGATGTGGGTCGGAACCACGCCGATCTGCTGCCCGTCGGGACCGACGAGACGCACTTCGGGAATGCGGATCATGTCGTTGACGCGCGTGCGGTTCTCGGTGGAGGGCATCTCGAAGGAGTGGAATCTGGCCAATGAGGCTCCTGGGACAATGGAGGTGACGGAGTATGCCTCGCCCGCGAATGGACGAGGCGGCTCTCGATAGAGGCGGAATAGTAGAAAATCCTGTCGGGTGGAAAGGGGGAAAATCCCGCCTATCGCCGCGCAGCGACCTCCTGGGCGATGAATTCGGCGAATTCGGCCACCGATTTGGCCCCCAGATCCCCCGCCCCACGCTGCCGAACCGAAACCGTCCCCGCCGCAGCTTCCTTTTCGCCGACCACCAGGATGAAGGGAGTGCGCTTCCCTTCGGCCTCGCGTATCTTGTAGCCGAGCTTCTGGTTCTGCTCGTCGACCACCACGCGCACCCCGCTGGCTCGCAGGGTCTTGGCGGTGGCCTGGGCCGCTTCGAGGTATTTCTCCGAAACCGGGAGGATCACCGCCTGGGTGGGAGAAAGCCAGGCGGGGAAGGCGCCCGCGTAATGCTCGATCAAGATCCCCACGAATCGCTCGAGCGACCCGAGGATGGCGCGGTGCAGCATGATGGGGCGATGCTTGTGACCGTCTTCGCCCACGTATTCGGCTCCCAGCCTCTCCGGGAGGTTGGGGTCGACCTGGATGGTTCCGCACTGCCAATGCCGCCCCAGGCTGTCACGCAGGGTGAATTCGAGCTTGGGCCCGTAGAAGGCTCCTTCCCCGGGATTGAGCTCGGTGGCGAGTCCGGCGTATTCGCAGGCGTCGGCCAGGGCCTTCTCGACCCGGTCCCAGCTTTCGTCGGTGCCCACGCGCTTCTCGGGGCGCGTGCTGAACTTGACGAGGATGTCGTTGAATCCGAAATCGGCGTACATCTCCTTGAGAAGCTGGCAGAAGGCGGCCACTTCGGGACCGATCTGGGCCTCGGTGCAGAAGATGTGGGCGTCGTCCTGGACGAAGCCGCGCACGCGCATGATGCCGTGCAGGGTTCCCGAGGGCTCGTTGCGCACGCAGGAACCGAATTCCGCGATGCGCAGCGGAAGTTCGCGGTAGGAACGCAATCCCTGGTTGAATATCTGGATGTGGCCCGGGCAGTTCATGGGCTTGATCGCGAAGGTCCGCTTCTCGGACTCGGTCACGAACATGTTCTCCTGGTACTTGTCCCAGTGTCCCGACTTCTCCCAGAGGGTCTTGCTCATCACGCTGGGGGTGTGCACTTCCAGGTATCCGTTGGCTTCGACCTTGGAACGCACGTAGTTCTGCAGGGTGCGGTAGAGGGTCCAGCCCTGGGGATGCCAGAACACCATGCCGGGCATGTCTTCCTGCATGTGGAACAGTTCGAGCTTGCGGCCCAGCACGCGGTGGTCGCGCTTCTTGGCCTCCTCGAGGGCGGCCACGTGGGCTTCGAGGGCTTTCTTGTCGTGGAAGGCGGTCGCGTACAGACGCTGCAGCATCGGACGCTTTTCGTCACCGCGCCAGTAGGCGCCGGCCACCGAAAGCAGCTTGACGAACTTGAGGAAGCCCGTGTGCGGCACGTGCGGCCCGCGGCACAGGTCGAAGAACTCTCCCTGCGTGTAGAAGCTGACCGTCGCGTCGGTCCACTCCTGCATCATCTCCACCTTGTAGGGCTCGTCCTGGCTCCCCCACTGCTCGATGGCCTGGAGCCGGTCGATCTCGTTGCGGCGGATGGGAGTCTTGGCCTCGGCGAGCTGGAGCATCTTCGCCTCGATGGCGGCGAAATCGTCGGGGGAGAACTTGTGGGGGGAGTCGATGTCGTAGTAGAAACCGTTCTCGATGACCGGCCCGATGGCCAGCTTGGTGCCCGGGAACAATTCCACCACGGCCTGGGCCATGAGGTGGGCGCTGGAATGGCGCACGATCTCCAAGGCCTCGGCGTCGCGCGTGGTGAGGATGCGGAACGAGCCGTTCCCCGGAAGCGGGCGATCGAGGTCGAGCTGGACACCATCGAGGACCACGGCGACGGCGGCATCGGCCAGGCGGGGCGAGATCCCCATGGCGATGTCGCGACCGGTAGTCCCCCCGGTCACCTGCTTTTCCGAACCGTCGGGCAAGGTGATCGTGAGCGTGTCCATGATTGATTCTCCGCGTTGGATTCGTGAGGCACTCGCCGGGTCCACCAGGATTGATGGTCCGCCAGCAAGAGAAGATCGAATCTAGAAAAGGCGCGAACCGGCCCCTGGATCGGCGCAGAGCCGGGACGCACCAGGGAGAGGGGGCGGAGGAGGGACGAATGAACGGCCCGTCAGGGGGAAGGAGGGCTGGGGGCGACAAAACGAAAACGCCCCCAGGGTTTCCCGGAGGCGTTTTCGAAAGTGGGCAGTACTGGAATCGAACCAGTGACCCCTACCATGTCAAGGTAGTACTCTAACCAGCTGAGCTAACTGCCCTTAGAGGTTTGAAAAGATAAGCCGTCCGAAGGAACTGTCAAGGGGAAAGGCTCAAGGATTCTAGGAAGGTCCCCGATCCCCATCCCGGAAGAGTCAGTCTTTTGGCTTAGCGACCAGCAGGAGGTTCTTTCCCCACCAGGGTCGGACGCGGCGTTCCAACCAGCTCAACCAGGGCACGACGAACCGATCGTAGAGTGCGACGTTCCCGCCCGACAAGGTCCTGCGAAGCAGGACGAAGACGAGGAACCACGGAACCACACCCAGGGAGTCGAGATGGATGCACCGATCGACGACGAATCCGGCATTCTCGACCTTCCGCAGCAAATCCTTCCTGGTATACCGTCGGAAATGGCCGATGGAGCGATCGAATTCGCTGAACAACCATGGTCCGGCGGGAACGAAAACCAGAAGGGAGCCATCCGCCTGTAGCGACTCCCGGACCAGACGAAGTTCCGCCTCGTCGTCAGGGACATGCTCCAGGACATTCAGGTACAGGATGGTGTCGAACTTGGTGCCCTTGAACTCCTCTGCATCCCCGAAGAAGGAATTCACCGCCTTGGCCCGAGGGGAATGGGCGAGTCGCGTCTGAAGAAGGGGGAACATGTTGGCCGACGGCTCGAAGGAGGTCAGAGAGCGGACCGAGGCCTCCTTCAGGAGCATCATGCTGACATTGCCCGAACCCGCACCGACCTCGGCGACCTCTCCGCGGATCGCGCTCCCGAACTCGTCGAGAATCCATTCGTGGTAGCGCTGGGCGAAGGACATCGCCTCCAGATCGCGCCCGAAGTATTCGGGCCCATCGGCAACGGAATTCAATGCCTTCCGATCCCGTATTTGAGGATGACATAGAAGGCGCGCACGCCGTCTTTCCATCCGATCTTCTTGCCTTCGGCGTAGGTTCGTCCGTAGTAGTTCACCGGCACTTCGTAGATGCGGGCCCCCAACCGGGAAACCTTGGCGGTGACCTCCGGCTCGAATCCGAACCGGTTCTCCTTGAGACGGATGCTCTCCAGAACCTCCTTGCGGAACACCTTGTAACAGACCTCCATGTCGGAGAGATTGAGGTTGGTGAACATGTTGGAGAGGGTGGTCAGCAGTCCATTGCCCACTCGGTGCCAAAAGAAGTGCACTCGGGCCTCTTCGCCTCCGAAGCGATTGCCGAACACCACGTCGGCCACACCCTTGCGCAGAGGGGAGAGCAACCGCTCGTAGTCGGAGGGATCGTATTCCAGGTCGGCATCCTGGATGAGCACGACATTCCCGCGGGCGTGGGCGAATCCCGTGTGCAGAGCGGCACCTTTGCCCTTGTTCACTTCGTGGAAGGCGATCCGGATACGGGGTTCGGAGGAAGCCAGCTCCTCCATGACCCGTCGGGTTCCGTCCTTGGAACAATCGTCGACGATCACGAGCTCCCAGACTTCGGGACGCTCCAGGACGCGCTCGACGATGTGCGCGAGCGTCCGCTCCTCGTTGTAGGCGGGCATCACGACCGTCAGTCGGATGTCTTCGGCGGCAAGAGGCGGGAGGTTCATGCCACGAAGGTCACATTCCGACGGACCCGCGTCAAGCGGAAAGCGACTCCAGGAGCGACGCGATCTCCGGCCGGACCTGCCTGTCCCGGGAGAGGCAAGCCGCCAACACGCGCTCGGAGGCTCCGGAGATCTCCCTCCATACCAGTCCATCCGATGGCTCGCGGGAGTATCCGGGAAGGATCCCCACCCCGAGTCCCGCCCTCACAAGAGCCTTCTGCACCGAGACGTTCCCCACCTCGGTCACCCGCGCGGCGAAAAGCCCCTTCGCCAGGAGGGAGGCATCGATGAGCTGACGGGTTCGCGTGCCTCGGTCGAGCAGCACCAGGGGATTCTCCAGAAGCGGAGCCAAGGCCACTTCCTTGCCTCGCGGAGCGCGGCCGGGTGGAAAGGCCGCCATGTGGCGATAGCTCCGGATGGGCCGGAATTCCAGCAACCGGTGCCGGGCCGGGAGCAGGACGAACCCCAGGTCGACTTCGGAATCGGCGACGCGCGCCACCGTCTGGGGGGTGTTCGACACTTGCAACTCCAGCTCCATGTCGGGATGCAGCTCCAGGAGCCGCGGAAGCACGGGTGCCAGCAGGTACCGCGCGACCGTGTCGCTGCAGGCGATCCGCAAAGGGGCGGCGGGGACGGCCCCCGTGGAGGCCATCCCTGGACGGAACCTGTCGGCGGCGCGCAGGAGTTCCCGTGCCGAGACCAGCAACCCCCGTCCGGCATCGGTCAGGACCACGCCCGACTTCCCGCGATCGAACAGGCGCTCCCCGAGGGTTTCCTCCAGGAGCTGCAAGCGTCGGCTGAGGGCCGACTGGGTGCGGAACAACCGCGAGGCGGCACGCGTGAGGTTGCCTTCCTCGGCCAGCACCACGAAGGTGCGGACCAGGTCGAGATCGTCGAGATGGCGTTGGGGTTCCATCCATGCAAGATACGCATCATTGATGAATCGAATTCTCATTGGAATTCATGTTTCGCGATCGATACCTTCCTTCCATGGAAACCGGCGGACCGAAGACGGAGAAGTCTTCCCGCCACGGAATCCCGGAGTACGGAACCATGGGCCAGACCCTCTACGACAAGGTCTTCGACGCGCACGTCGTCCGCCGCTTGAGCTCGGGACAGTACCAGCTCTTCATCGGCCTGCACATGATCCACGAGGTCACTTCGCCGCAGGCCTTCGAGATGCTGCGCGACCGCGACCTCAAGGTTCCCTTCCCGGGACGCACCGTGGCCACCGTCGACCACATCGTGCCCACCGAGGACCAGAGCCGCCCCTACAAGGACGATCTCGCCGAGCAGATGATGAAGGCCATCGAGGCCAACACCCAGCAGTTCGGCATCCGCCTGTACCAGCCCGGCTCGGGCAAGCAGGGTGTGGTCCACATCGTCGCCCCCGAGCAGGGTCTCACCCAGCCCGGCATGACCGTGGCCTGCGGCGACAGCCACACCGCCACCCACGGGGCCTTCGGAGCCATCGCCTTCGGCATCGGGACCTCCCAGGTGCGCGACGTGCTGGCCACCCAGACCCTCTCCATGGGACGCCTGAAGGTGCGCCGCATCGAGGTGAACGGCAAGCTCGGCTCGGGCGTGTACGCCAAGGACGTCATCCTGCACATCCTGCGCAAGCTGACCGCCAAGGGCGGCGTCGGATACGCCTACGAGTTCGCCGGCACGACCATCGAAGCGATGAGCATGGAAGAGCGGATGACCGTGTGCAACATGGCCATCGAGGGCGGTGCGCGTTGCGGGTACATCAACCCCGACGAGACCACCTTCGCCTACCTCAAGGGGCGCCCCGAGGCTCCCTCGGGCGCCGCATGGGACAAGGCGGTCGCCTGGTGGAAGTCCGTGGCATCCGACGTGGACGCGCAATACGCCGACGTCGTGAAGTACGATGCCGCCGACATCGAACCCACCGTGACCTGGGGCATCTCCCCCGACCAGTCGGTGGGCGTGAACGAACCCATCCCGGCCACCTCCGACTTCCCGGAAGCCGAGCGTCCCAACATCCTCGAGGCCTACGAGTACATGGACCTGTCCGCCGGACAGTCCATGTCGACCGTCCACGTCGATGTGGTGTTCATCGGCTCCTGCACCAACGGACGCATCTCCGACCTGCGCGAAGCCGCCCGCGTGGCCGAACTGCACGGCGGAAAGGTCCCGACTTCGGTCAAGGCCTTCGTGGTGCCCGGATCCGAGATCGTGAAGAAGGAGGCCGAGGCCGAAGGGCTCGACAAGGTCTTCCTGGCGCACGGCTTCGAATGGCGCGAGGCCGGATGCTCGATGTGCCTGGCCATGAACCCCGACAAGCTCAAGGGGCGGCAGATCTCCGCCTCCACCTCCAACCGCAACTTCAAGGGTCGCCAGGGCTCCCCCAGCGGCCGCACACTCCTGGTCAGCCCGGCCATGGCGGCCGCCGCCGCCCTGGAGGGGAAGATCACCGACGTCCGACAGATCCTGTCCAAGGGAGGAAACTGACCCATGAGCGAGATCAAGATGATCACGGGGACCGCGGTCCCCGTCTACGGCAACGACATCGACACCGACCGCATCATCCCCGCCCGTTTCCTGCGCTGCGTGAGCTTCGACGGACTCGGCGAGCACGCCTTCGAGGACGATCGCGCCGGGGAGAAGGCCAAGGGCAAGACCCACCCCTTCGACGACGCCCGCTTCAAGGGAGCCAAGGTGCTGGTCGCCAATTCCAATTTCGGATGCGGCAGCTCCCGCGAACACGCCCCCCAGGCGATCTACCGCTGGGGTGTGCGCGCCATCGTGGCGGTGAGCTACTCCGAGATCTTCTACGGGAATACCGTGGCCATGGGCATGCCCTGCGTGCACGTGTCCCCCGAAGACGCCCAGGCGATCCAGGCCCTGGTGGAATCGGATCCCTCCGTCGAGGTTTCCGTCGACATCGAAGGGAACTGCGTGAAGGTGGCCGGCAAGTCGTTCGCCTCGACCATTCCCGAAGGGCCGCGCAAGCAGTTCCTCTCGGGCGGCTGGGACGCCACCTCCGAGTTGCTCGCCGACTTCCAGGACATCGAGACCGTGGCTTCGCGTCTTCCCTACGTGAACCAGTTCGCCTGATCCTCCCTCGGCAGGTCGGGGTTTCCCGGCCTGCCGAACCTTCCCTACGACCTGGATGTCCCCTCGTCCGGCGATCACCTCCTTCGCAACGTTGAGTTTTCGGAGTTGCGGAACTCCTGGGCACACCATCGCTTCCCTCCCGGACCGTTGCCATGGATCCACCAGAAGGGTGTACCCCGCTGGCGCTCGTTATTCCCTCCCGACCTCGATTTCCCTCTCCCCTACTGGGGTCCGGGGATGCTAGCATGATGTCCTGATGCAAAGTCCCGAGCTCCAATCCAAACTCGAAAGCCTCGTGCGCGTGGGCGTCGCGCTCTCCTCCGTGAGGGACCTCGACGAACTGCTCGAACGCATCCTCGACGAGGCGATGAGCCTTTCCTCGGCCGACGGGGCCTCCCTCTACCTGCGCAAAGGCGAAGAGCTGGAGTTCCACATCGCCCACAACCGTTCCCTCGAGGCCAAGATGGGGCGCACGGGCATGAGCCTCTTCTACGAGCGTTTTTCCATGCCCATCTCCCGCCAGAGCATGGCCGGATACTGCGCCCTCACGGGAAAAAGCCTGAACTTCCCCGATGTGCAGGCGCTCCCCCTCGATTCCGGATTCCAATACAATCCCTCCTTCGACAAACGGTCCGGGTATTTCACCCATTCCATGCTCACGGTCCCCATGTCCGACCGGCTGGGCCAATGCGTCGGGGTCCTGCAGCTCATCAATTCCATGGACAACGGCCGCATCACGGCGTTCAGCCCCGTTTCCGAAATGCTCGTGCAGGCCTTCGCCGCGCAAGCGGGTGTAGCCCTTGTTAACGCGCAACTCGATCTCGACCTCAAGAAGGCGCACCAGGAAACGCTGTTCCGCCTGTCGAGCGCCGCCGAATACCGGGACAAGGAAACCTCCAACCATATCAAGCGGATGAGCCACTTCTCCCGCATCCTGGCCCGCGACGCGGGTCTGACGCGCGACCAGGTGGACATGATCTTCTGCAGCTCCCCCATGCATGATGTCGGCAAGATCGGCATCCCCGACCACATCCTCCAGAAGCCCGGGAAGCTCACTCCCGAGGAGAGGGTGATCATGGAGAGCCACGCGGTGATCGGCGCCCACATCCTCAAGGACTCGGAAGTTCCAGTGGTGCGACAGGCCGCGTTGGTGGCACTCACGCACCACGAGAAATGGGACGGAACAGGCTATCCTCGCCGATTGGCCGGGGAAGCCATTCCCTTGGAAGGCCGCATCGTGGCCCTCGCCGACGTCTACGACGCCCTATCCAGCCGTCGCTGCTACAAGGAACCTTGGTCGGAAGACCGCGTGCAATCCTTCCTTGTAGACCAGCGTGGCCTCCATTTCGATCCTGCTCTCGTCGACCTCTTCCTGGCCGGCATGAGCGAAATCCGCCAGATCCAGTCCTTGTACCAGGATTCCGACAGCGATCTCGAAAAACTCACGGATTTCTCGAAGATCCCGATTCCGGAGTTGTAAATCTGGGCTATTAACGAAAGCACAGTCATCTCTCACGAGTCGCCAAAGCACAATCCATTACACGGAGCCAATCCCTTAGACATCATTCTTTAATGAGTACTAGAAGGAAAAAATCCTTGAGCGCCTTTAACGATATGGCTTTCCTAGACTAGCTGCAACAATTCCCAATAATTTGCGTTGGTCAATAGAAATCGAATCTTGAGCCAAAGATTCAATAACTGCTTGAGCTGACGCACTAGCGGTAGAATCCTTTTCGGACATCAAATGGAAAAGCGCTTCGACAATCACTTTAAAATCAACGCCATCACCCCTTCGAGAATTCACAATCATTTTAATAACCCTATCCTTTATTCTTTTCCGCTCTATCGGATCCGGAGCCAGCCTCCAGGCCTCGCAAAGTATACCGGCACGCATTGAAGTTGAAATGGTGCTCTCTAAAAAGCTAGCCGGAAATGCCCTTACCCATCCAGGACAATCTTTGCAATTATTAAGCGGATAAACAATACTCCGCAAACTATCAAGCGGCACTCCACAGTTGCGCAATTGCACTGCGTAAAACAATCGTGTTCTCCAAACATTTGGAAACCGTGCTAATCCAGAGTCAACAAAATTTCTGTATTCAACATAACGAAGATCATTCGGACAACGCGATAAAGCCAAAGTAGCGAATTGCACAGGCATTTCCCATAGCGGATCAAAATGCGCTGCGTCGCGAATCCCGCCAAAAGATTCCGATGATTCTGCACCAATGGAAAGAGCATCAGAATAGGAAAAAACCATATTTACCCAAGACAGCGAAGCAAACAATCCCGAGGCGACACGCAATGCAGATGAAGGAATTACAGTCAATGCATGGAGATAACCAACATTAGTCAACAAACGTCCGGATTCCTGCCTCGGCGTTTCTTCATGGTAGCTAACAGAAAAACCAGCGACGAAAAGAGAGATCACGGCAAGTAGGATGCTTTTCAAAGGTGATCCACCAGCGTTTCAATTGCACCTTTGTTCCAGCGACTATATTCGACCTGATGCAAAGAAGAATTGGACCTGAAAAATTCTCGTGAAACCTTATGAAATCCAGAATCGATGCGTACCAGCCGTAGCACACTCTCTCCTTGATAATCTCTTTGGATGAGCAATGATCCAGGCATGAAGAACACTTCGTCATCGATAATCGCCCGCCTTCGAAGAAGCAGTGAGAAGTCAGCTAAAGGCAATGGCGAATAATTACCCTTCGATGAAAGAATCCAAAGATCGTCCCTTATTTTTCCAAGCGATTGCTGCACAAGGAACAACAGTCTCCAGTCCGGATTTATTTCAATTTTAGCATTATGCGGCAAAGAATTATTCATCTGACTAATAACGACATCATCGAATGGCTCAAAATACAGAGCCAATTCTAAACCCTTCTGCGAAGCCCCTTTCATCCCCCCGACAAAAGAATTGTAGTACATCGTGGGATAAGGGCGGCTGAGGGCCACGGCAGCAAGAATGATGCAAGAAAGCCCATATGGCCAGACGAATTTAAGGCATCCATTGAAATATGAACACCTCTGAAGAAACCGTTGCTCAACTTCCTTGATCACAAAAAATGAGATCAACCCAATAAATGTGGCTATTGGAAGAAATTGACGGATTTCATCATGCTTCGGCGTCGAAGGCGCCATGGCTATTACAGCCCAAAAACCCAGGAAAACCAAGCAGATTACCAACGCATGATGGGCTTTCCGTAAAACAATAAGCGCAGACACCAAACCAACCAAAGCCCATTCAGGGGTCACAGATACCAGCATCACCCAAGCATAATGCCAGGGCACCCCAGAATTGTAGCATTCACCAAGATAGAACGACGTAATTGGAATTGATTTTCTCTGAAGAGGATATGTCAAATACTCTACGACACCGTGAATTGGATGCAACCAGTACTGCGGATCGACTAACACTACTGCACAAAGCCCAGACCCAGCGGCAAAGAATAGCCACGCCAACTCCTTAAATTTTCGATTGTACAAGAATACCGTAGCGATCGGAATTAGTAGAAGCACACCTGTAACCTTTACCGACATTGCGATCACCACAGACATCCACAAGAGAAGCGCACCTGGCTTAAACGAATCGTCATCTTCAATCAATTTCCAAGTTGCTACAAATCCCCCAAAGAAACATACAACGAGAACGCCATCTGAGGTAGCAAGCGATGCTTGCCCCATAATCCTTGGCTGAAATAGAGCCATTGAGAGTAGCAGGGCAGCATAGCTCCTTTGCAGAATTCCTCTGCTAATAAAAAACGTTAGTGATGCAATCAACGAAAAAACAAAATGATGCCCAAACCGAAACGCCCCGAGCACACCCAAGTCTTCTTTGAGCACATATATGCACAACATTCCAATCCATTTCAACAAAGGAGGATGTGGATTCAAATATGGACTTGATGCAATTGTTTGATTAATCGAAACAGCATCAAACGGCATACCCATCTCAAACCATCGCGCCATAGAACTAGCATGACGAAGATAGGTCACCTCATCCCATGTCATGCCGATGGGATCTGAAACCCAATTTAGGACCACCAGCAACCCCAAAAAAACTGCAACGGCGTCCAAAATGTGGATTTTATTCTTCATTTATTCTTCCGTCGTGCGGAACGCCAATACTCAGCGCAAAAAAGATGCCAAACACCAAAATAACGATTCCACAAGCTGAGCAAACAATTATACGCGCGGCAGAAAACCTCAGCGTTACTCTTTGCGTTCCGGCTGATGCAGGAACCCCAAGCAACGCATAGTCAGCTTGAATAACCGGGAGTGACATCCCTCTCTCGTCAACTGCCTTCCAATCAGGATGAAATGATTGGGAAAAAACAAGCACGCCATCATTGTGATGAGCTGGCAACGTTACTTCTCGCTTGGATTGCATCCACTCAATTTTTTCAACTTGCCTGAGTCCAGAGCCGTTCAATTTTCCGACATTTCCTCGATCTGACTCAACTAGGTATACAGAGTTTCGATCACGCTCAATTGCAAGCATCCGTTTCCCAACATCTGGAAGCGAGTCAACAAATACCGCCTTTTCATGCCATCGAGCAATTTCTCCATCCTCAATCCTACAAACTACGCCATCCCCGTCAAATGAATGACATTTCAAATCTCCATGCAGGAATTTTTTCACTTCAACCGAGTCTCCGATCACCCAGCGCACTGAACTTCTCCAGAAAATCTCGCGTTTAACGAAATCTGGGTGAATCGTTGCTAATGTGGTCAACTTCCTTGAATTCCTCAATGGTAGCACGTTGATGCCATTTAATCCAAACCAACCCGAAGGCATTCCTAGCGAAGTGTTTGAGACTAACATCTCTACATCAGGTATTGCCGCACCGCTTAGATCAATAGTGGCTTTCTCTCGCTGAGCTAATACGTTATGAAGATAGGAATCAATCAAGGCAAATCGCGACGGGGTATAACCTAAGCTTTCTAAATCAAGCTTCTGCTTCGGCAAGGGGCGAACGCTGCACCATTTTGTACCAGAGAGTAATAGATCAACAATTCCAACCAATGCCAAGGCTATGAAAGCTGACTTAAACCTTTTTCCAGAAACTACAATAATCATAACAGATGCAATACTAAACGCACCGAACACCAGTGCATCACGAGTTGAAAAATACTCGTAAATGGCTCGAACACCAACCAAGTAATCAGCAGATGGCAAGTATCCCGGAATTTTTGAATCTAGTATATTATCTCGAGCAAACGGAAAAGCAGCCAAAAGCGACGCAGGCAGTATTAGCAACCACAGACTGTTCCAGACTCTTTTTTTGGAATTCCAATAACGTAAATAAAACGGCGCAGATGACACCACAAGAATTGAGAGAGCAACAAGGAGTACGGGTAGAAGCTTGTCAGGATAGCGGATCGGTACTGTAATTCCTGAATTCTGTAGAAGCTTGAATACAAACCCAATGCTACCAGTTGAAGATAAAGCGAATACTAAAACCAAATAGGCAAGGAGAATCCTCCGAGAACGCCAAGAAAAAATGATTGCGAGCGGGATCAGAAGAATAATCGGCGTCGAGACATACGTTGACAAGGTCCATCCAATTCGCCCCCCAAAAAACTCAAACCAGACGTCCCCTCCTAAGGAGGACATTTGGATATTTGGACTTACCAGACCCAAAAAATGATGAAGACCTGCAGACCAGTGCAATGTTTCTTCCACATTTACCGAGTCACTGCGAATCGTTAGAGGCAAGTAAGCCCCCGTCATCAATACTTGTGGCAACATTATTCCTGCTGCGATTATCCCAATTTGGAGTAATGATTTCCACGAACGAATCACCCCAACATCCATCAAAACAGCAGTAGGAAACATAAAAATCCAAAAATCCCAGGCACCAGAGAGGAAGGACTGAGCAAGAATCACCCCCCCTAGCATTTTCTTCTGCGGTGATTTGAATGCCGCTCGGTATAACAGCAACCACGGAAGCCAAGCCAATGTATGCAGCACTGTGGTCATGGAGAAAAGCCCAATTAACACACCACTAAGTGTGCACCAAACGCTCCCTACAACAGCCTGTTTAACATCAATCCTTAAGCTCCGCAGATATAACAGCAACCCCGAATAAAATAGAATGAACGG
The DNA here is from genome assembly GCA_020633825.1 of Fibrobacteria bacterium. Taxonomy (GTDB): domain Bacteria; phylum Fibrobacterota; class Fibrobacteria; order UBA5070; family UBA5070; genus UBA5070. The sequence continues at coordinate 342,929 of JACKCV010000003.1, forward strand.
AAACAGAAGGTAAACATGCAGCGCTACGCCAAAAGGAAGGAGGAGCAAATAGTTTGGGAGGTAAAAAATTGAACATTGTGGGTTATAAATAAAAGGAAAGCCGAGCTCCTGAGAGTCCATCCAAAATGGCATATTCCCACTCAATAAGGAGTTGCGAAAAAATGACCAGAAGGGATAGAAATATGTGTATAGGTCTCCCATTTCAGGAACACCAAAAAACACGCCCCTCCAAAGTTGCAATTCTATCGAGAGAGCGATGCCGACGACTCCGATGATTGGCAGCGCAGATTGCTTCCATTTAATTTCATTCCCCATGCGCCAGCCTCTTTCCTCTTATGCGCTACTAACTTCTAGGCTGATTAACTGAGTTCAAGGATCCAAATATTCACTTAATAATCCATTCAACCAAATAATCAAAAAGGGGAGAGGCAAAGCCTCCCCCCGCGTCAATCAAGTTTTTCCTAGCTGGGGCTCAAAGCCCTCTCCAGTTCGATAGGGCCAAGAGATCAGCGGTAGCACTCCCAACACCATCTTCCTTAATTGTGGCTGTTCCGGTGTAGGTACGAATGGAGTTCGAATTCAATACTGCGGATCCGATGTAGGTGTTGGTGCCTGCGGTCATGCTGTAGGCAAAGCGTGGGTGTCCAGCGGGAACCTCAAAGCCGATCAAGGTCAGAGATGTTCCATAGACATCAGCCTCTTGCTTGAATGCTTCCTGGAGGGTTAGCATCTGCTTGAGTACAGGCTTGAACTCTGCTGCCTTGGTCTTGTCCGTGGCACCAAGGAAGCGGGGGATGGCCAATGCAGCAAGAACGCCGATGATCACAATCACAACCATCAGTTCAACGAGGGTGAAGCCCTTTGTCCGGTTCTTCATGGGAAGTCTCCTTCAGAGGTTTGTTGAGCTCCCTGGCCATGTACCAGGCTGGGAACGCACTTAGTATATCATAAAGCGTGCCAACTCACTTTTCGGCAAGATCTAGAGACAATGCAACTGAAAACTTTGCTATTTTCTAAATTTTCTCAATCTATATTGCGCCCAGATTTCCAAGTGGACTTGATTAGATAGTGTGGCCGCCGCTTCACCTCATCGTAAATCCGGGCTACATACTCTCCCAGCAGTCCGATGGACATGAGTGACATGCCGCCAAAAAACAAAATGAGAACGGAGGTGGTCGTGAAACCAAGCACCACATTGATTCTCAGCAATCGCGCTGAAACAAGTCCCAATGCATAGGCTGCGCTGATTACCCAACTAGCGAGACCTATGTACATGCTGAGCCTTAATGGCTTATAACTAAACCCAAAAATGGCATCGAATGCATAGCGAAAAAGACGGCTCATGGTCTGGCGGGGAGCCCCGGCGTACCGCCCTTGCCGCTCGTACTCTATTCGCGAAGTTTCGAAACCTATCCAAGCACGCAACCCAGGCAGGAACCTGTTCGTCTCTCCTAATGTAAGCATCGCATTGGATGCCTTGCGAGAAAGAAGGCAAAAGGTCCCGACATCGGATGGTATTGGAAAATCCGAAAGAAAGTGGATAAGCCGATGAAAAGCGCCAAACAAGATCAGCCTCCGCCAAACGTCTTGTCGAGATATCCTGACCGCTAGAACAACGTCAGCTCCTGACTTCGCCTTTAAAAGCAAATTTGGGATTTCCTCCGGGGGATCCTCCAGATCGCCATCCATGAGAATAACATAGTCACCATTCGCTCGGCTCATGGCAGCCAAAATACAGGATTGGTGCCCAAAATTCCTGCTCAAACGAACCACAACCAATCGAGGATCTACTTCGGTTAGGCCTAAAAGGATTTCCGAGGTTCCGTCGGTTGAACCGTCATCGCCTATGACGATTTCCCCTTGATACTCATCACTAAGCCCGTCAAGGACCGTTGAGATCCTCCTGTGCAACTCCAAAATACCCTCGACTTCGTTCCAGACAGGCGCAACAACACTAATCATTGGTCGATTTTTATTCTCGATGGGCGTTGCTTCCGTCATTTTTCTCTCCTGACCATTGATTCTTGCACGATGGCTTTTAGGAATAGCGATGTCCCTGAAACAATAGAGATTTTCCCGAACAGGCGAAGCTCCACTTCAGAATAGGCCAATAGAATCTTATTCAGGATTCCCCACAGTCTGGGAAACTGATCCAGTTGCTTGCCCTTCCTCAGAATCATTCCAGGAATCCAAGCCCATCGAAAAACGTGGTAGATCTCCACAGAGGTCAATCCGCAAGCCTCTGCAACCGCTCGAAGTGCCTCACGGCTATAGCGGCGCCTATGGCTCAATTTGATGTCCCAGTCAGAGAACAGCCTTGGATCGGAGGGAACGGTTATTAGTATCATGCCTCCAGGTTGCACCATTGAACACACACTCTTCAGAGAGGCGACATCATCATCAACATGTTCGAGGACGTCCAAAAGCAGGGCGGCATGAAAAGCTCTCATATACACAATTGGAGCAGCCGAATCCAAATCCCATTTAACAGCTGAGAGACCTTTTTCACCAAGGATAGTGCGAGCCGCCTCGCTATCCTCGAATCCTGTCAACGAATACCCACCCTTTGCCCGTAAAAAGGACAAGAATCCACCTGTCCCACATCCAATGTCGGCTACTTTGCCCGCACCGGCCTTTTTGATTTCACGCCAGGCCCAGCGAAATCGTACCTGATGCCACCAGTACCAATTTTCCAAATCAGCGAGTTCTCGAAAATGAGATGGCTCCAGGTGGTTTCCATCAAATGCACTCACAACTCCTCCACACGTAGCGATCGATGATGGGACAGGCCCCAACAAAAAGAGCCTCGCCGTAGGGCGGATCCACTGCAGTGATGGCGATACATTCTATCACAACAGCTAACAACCCTTCTTCCTCTGCACAAGCCCCCCCCCCCCCCGAAACACCCCTGCAACCTCGTTCCAGCGCTCCCGCCTCCCCGCGGGTTCGTCGATGTGACTATCTTCCCCTATTTGGTCCAATCGCCATTTCTTCCCGAGCGAACCACCCGTCATGACCCTTGCCAAAGACCTCATCGACCTCCTGCCGCTGGGTGAGCAGGCCGTTCACGAACTCCTCGACGATGCCGCGATCCAGAAGGCGCGTCTGCGCACCTCCGGACCCGACCAGGAATTCGCGGGGCGCACCGCCGCGCTGTACTTCGAGAAGCCCTCCTTGCGCACTCGTGTCACGTTCGAGGTCGGGATGAACCAGAAGGGCGGTTACGCCCTCCAGCTCGACGCGGGTTCCATCGGAATCGGCAAGCGCGAGAGCCTCGCCGATGTGGCCCGCAACCTGGAACGCTGGCTCGACGTCCTGGTGTGCCGCACCTTCTCGCACACCTTGGTCACGGAACTGGCGCGTTTGGCCAACATCCCCGTCGTCAACGCCCTCACAGACGTTTCCCACCCCTGCCAGGCGCTGGCCTTCGGACTCACGGCGCGCGAACACAAGGGCGATCTCAAAGGACAGACGCTGGTGTTCGTCGGAGACGGCAACAACGTCGCGCGCTCCCTGGCCGAACTCGCCGCCCTCGCGGGGATGCACTTCGTCCTGGCCTGCCCCCAGGGCTTCGAACTTCCCGCCGATTTCTGCGCGACCGTCTCCCCCGAATTCGCCCGGCGGAACACACGCTTCGAGACCATCCACGATCCCCTTCGTGCCGTGAAGGGCGCGGATTTCCTGTACGGGGACGTCTGGGTTTCCATGGGCCAGGAAGCCCAGAAGGACGCCAAGTCCTCCCACTTCCTGCCCTTCCAGATCAACGACGACCTGCTCTCCGCCGCCGGGGAACAGGCATTGGTCACTCACTGCCTTCCCGCCCACCGGGGGGAAGAAATCACCGATTCCGTCATGGACGGAAAAAAAACGGTATGCTTCGATGAAGCCGAGAACCGTCTGCACGCGCAGAAGGCTGTCTTGCGTCGCTTATTCAAGGCAACTGGGAGGATCTGAACATGCCCCTTGCACGGGTCGCCACGGGAATCCAAGGACTGGACGAGATGACCGCGGGAGGGTTCGTCGAACGCTCGGCGAACTTGGTGGAAGGTGCGCCCGGAACAGGCAAGACCACTTTGGGGTTGCAGTTCCTGATGGAGGGGATCGAAAATCGGGCTGAAGCGGGATTGTATCTCAGCTTCGAGGAGTTCCCCGCCCAGCTCTACGCCGATGCGGCCAAACTCGGCTGGGATTTGCGCAAGTACGAATCCGAAGGCCGCCTGCGCATCGTCTTCACCGATCCGCTTTCCCTGCTGGCCGACCTCGAGACCGTCGACGGCCCCATGGAACGTCTGATCGAGGAGTTCTGCATCAAGCGCGTGGTCATCGACAGCTTGTCGCACTTCGAATTCATCTCCGACGATGTCTTCCAACTGCGCGACATGGAATTCCGTCTCGTGTCCGCCCTCAAGCGCGAAGGGTGCACGTCCGTCCTGCTGCGCGAAAACGCCAACCTCATGGGCGAAACCAATTCCCTCTCGCGCAGCCCTTTCGTGGTCGACAGCTTCCTGATCCTGCGCTACGTGGAACTGGAATCGGCCGTTTCCAAGGCCATCCTGGTGCTCAAGATGCGCGGATCGGCGCACCACACCGACATCCGACGCTACACCATCCAGAAGGGTGGCATCAAGATCGAGAGCAAGTTCCTCGGACAGGAGGGCATCTTGGGCGGCTCTCCCCGGAAGAGTCGTGCCCAGGCCTTCGTCGAGGCGTTCGGCGGACGACGTAAATGATCGCGACCTCCGTCGCCCTCTTGGAAGTTTTCTGCATCGCGTCCCTCTGCCTCCTGGGCGTGGGGATCGGGCAGTTCTACAAGATGAAGTTCGGAGAAAGCACCCATAGCTGGCTCCTGGGAGTCGGAGCCCTGCTGGGACTGGGTGGGCAGTCCATGTACTTGCTGCCCAGCGTTCCCTCCCTCGTCCCCGATCTCGTATTCCTGGTTGGCGCCATCTTCCTGGCCATCGGGACCTTCTGGCTCTGGAACGTCATGCTGGGGCCTCGGCGATGATCCCTTACGGCGTGGTCCTGTGGCACCTGGCCCTGGCGGCTTTCCTGGTTCTGGTCGGAGCCCTGTCCGCCCGTCTGGGCAAAGCCATGCGCGACGACATCGGGGATGTCCGGCACTTCACCTGGGCAGCCATCCTGCTGGGGTTGTCCGGAGTCTTCAAGGCCTTGATCGCTTTTTGGCCGGATGCCACCTGGGCATCCTCCTCCCTGGGACTCCTGGGTTTCGCTTTGGCAGCCCGAGCCGGCTGGAAAACCTGGGGATGGATTCCCTCGGAACTCCGCCGCAGCAAGAAAGGATCGCACTGATCATGGCAAGGATTCTCGTAGTCGACGACGAAGAGGATATGGCCAAGGTCATATCGCTGGTGCTCACCGCCGATGGCCACGAGGTGCGGGTGCAACTGTCCCCCGATCTCGCCGTGTCCACCGCCGAAGAATTTTCGCCCGAACTCGTGGTCCTCGACCTGGTGATGCCGGGAATGGATGGGCACCAGGTGTACCGGGCCTTGCGCGAGAAGCCGCAGTTCGCCAACATCCCGGTGGCCTTCCTCACCAGCCGCGATCGCCACATCGATCTCATGGTGGGCCTGCACGTCCTGGGCGCCTCCGACTACATCACCAAGCCCTTCGATCGATCCGACCTCCTGCGCCGCATCCGCAAGCTCCTTCCTTCGGCTTGAGCCGCTCGCTGGGGCCCATGATCCGGTTGCGTGGCATCCGAACCCACAACCTCGCCGGTCTGGATCTCGATCTGGTCCCCGGGACCTGGACCGCCCTCTGCGGGGTCTCCGGATCGGGGAAATCCTCGCTGGCCCTGCACACGTTGCACGCCGAGTCCGAACGGCGCTGGCTGGCCACCCTCCCGGCCGCGTTCCGTCTGGCCGCCGACTCCTTCCCTCGCCCCGACCTCGATTCCGCATCGGGCCTGCCTCCCACGGCGGCCCTCCGTCAGGAATCCCTCGCGCCGCACGCGCGCGCCACCGCTGCCACGCTCTGCGGATTGCAGCCTCCCCTCACGTCCCTCTGGTCGGCCTTCTCCGTTTGCCTCTCGCCGGCCACGGGACTCCCCATGGTGGCCTCCACGGTGGCATCCACCGTCGCCAAGGTCCTCGACACTCTCGCAGGTTGCAAGCTGCAGGTGGTGTTTCCCGCGCCCACCGACCAGCGCGATCCGGCCGGGTGGATCCAGCGAGGATTCGTGCGCGCGCGCCTGGCCGACGGCACCACGGTCCTTCTGGAAGACCTTCCTGCCGCAGTTCCCGCATCGGCCACACCTCCCGCCCTGCACATCGTGGTCGACCGCCTGGTCGCCGAGGAGCGCCACAAGGCGCGCTTGCACGAGGCCATCGAAACCGCCTGGAAGCACGGGGCCGGGATCTGCGCCATCGAAGGCTTTCCCACCTCGGCCCCTTCCGTCTGGATCCCCGCGAGCGAGGTCCCGCTCTGCCTGGAGTCCGGCCTGCGGGCGCCTCCGGCCTCGCCGGGTCTGTTCTCCCGCTCCTCCCCCAAGGGCGCGTGCCCCTCCTGCCAGGGAGTCCAGGCCGAAGCATGCCCCCGGTGCGCCGGATCGGGATTGCGGGAGGAGGCGTCGTGGTTCCACCTCGGCGGCGTCTCGTTCTCGCGACTGAACGCGCTGACCATCGAGGAAGCCTTGGAATGGTCGGGTCGCGATGAGGTGATGTCGCTGCGGAACGGACCCGGCCGGGACCTTCTGGACGAAATCCGTCATCGCCTGGGGTGCGCCGCGAAGCTAGGCCTGGGGTACCTCCCGCTCGACCGACCGGCATCGTCCCTCTCCTCGGGCGAGGAGCGGCGAGCCCGTCTGGCGGGCCTGCTCGGCGCCCCCTTGGCGGGACTGGCCTGGATCCTCGACGAACCGGCCACGGGGCTGCATCCGCGCGACCTCCCCGGTCTGCACTCCCTCCTGCGCGGCCTGGTGGCCGAGGGCGCCACGGTGGTCACCATCGAACACGACCTCCACTCCCTGGTCGCCGCCGACCACGTCCTCGAAACGGGCCCGGGCCCGGGCCGGGCCGGTGGGAAAATCGTGGCCGACACCCATCCCTCCAACCTGCCGGGGATGGAGACGCCCTCCGGTCGCTGGTTGTCCGGAGCCTGGCGCCCCCCCCCGTCGCAACGCCGCGAGTCGTGGGGATCGGTCTCCCTGCGGAACGCCACGGGACGGAATTTGTCGGGTATCGACATCGCGATCCCGCTCGGGCAGCTCGTGGGCGTGTGCGGGGTCTCCGGAGCGGGGAAATCGACCCTCCTCCTCGACACCCTCGCCCCCGCGATCGCCCGGCACCTGGGGCAGAAAGGCGCGCCCCGGCCGCTTGCGCACGGATCGATCTCCCTCGACGGCCCGCTGGCGAGGGTCCAGGTCCTCGAGGGCAACGGCGACGCCGTGCGCACCCCGCGCTCCACGGTGGCCTCGCTGGGTGGACTCCTCGATCCCCTGCGCGAATTGTTCGCCTCCCTTCCGCTCTCGAAGGAACGGGGCTGGGGTTCGGCGCGATTCTCCCCCAATCTGCGGGAAGGCCGGTGCGAACCCTGCGAAGGGCTCGGCCAGATCCGCACCGAGCTCCACCTTCTCCCCGACGCCTGGAGCCCGTGCCCGCATTGCGAAGGAAAACGGTTCTCCCCCTCCACCCTGGAAGTGCGCTGGAAGGGTCTCCATCTCTCGGACGTCCTCGATCTCGACCTGGAGACCTTCGCCTCCCATGCGGCGAACCACCCCAAGCTCGGCCCGCTGGCGGCCCGTCTGGTCGAGGTGGGACTCGGCCACATCTCCCTGGGGCGACGCACCGCCACCCTTTCCGGAGGGGAGTTGCTGCGGTTGCGGTTGATGGGCTCCCTGGGGATGGGGGCGGCACGAACCCGCGAACTGTGGATCCTCGACGAACCCACCCGCGGTCTCCACCCCATGGATGTCGCACGGCTGCTGGGCACGCTCGAGCACCTTCTGGAAGCCGGACACGCCGTGGTCGTGATCTCCCACGACGCATTCCTGCTCTCGCGATGCCAGCACGTCGTGGAACTCGGTCCGCAGGCGGGCGCGGGCGGCGGGAAGATCCTCTATTCGGGCTCCGTGGAGGGACTCGCGTCTTCGGGCGGACCTTCCTCCGAATCGGTCGGGCGCGAACTGGCGACCTGATCGAGCCCGGCCAGACGGGTCATGCGCACCAAGGCGATGCGATTGCCGTCGAGAGCCAGCGCGGTCATCTCCCAGGCTCCGGCCTCGATGCTGTCGCCCACGTCGGGAATCCTCCCGGCCAGGGCCAGGAACAACCCCGCCAGGGTGTCGACCTCGACTCCCTCGGGTGGAGTGGGCAGAGGAGGTGCGTTGCGTCCGAGCCCGGAGCGGACCGTTTCCAGGTGCGCGTCGGCTTGCACCAGGTATTGTCCGCCCCCCACGACCTGCACGGCCGGAAGCTCTTCGTCGGATTCATCGCGAATTTCGCCGACGATCAATTCCAGCGCGTCTTCCATGGTGACGATCCCCGACAGGGCGCCGTGCTCGTCGACCACCATGGCCATGTGGGCCTGGCGCAGCCTCAAGGTTCGCAGGAGATCGGGAACGCGCTGCGACTCCGGCACGAACACCGGGGAATGCAGGAGCGCCACCACGTCGCGCTGGGGGTCGGAGCCCAGGAGATCCTTGGCGTGCAGCACGCCCAGGACGTGGTCGAGGTCGTTGTCGAAGATGGGGAGTCGCGAGTACCCGGTTTCATGGATTCTCCGGGCGATGTCCTCCCGGGAGGTGAGGGCCGAAACCGCCTCGACCTGCAGACGCGGGGTGAGGATTTCGCGCACCCGACGTTCATCGAGATCGAGCGCCCCGCGGATGATGCGCTGCTCCACTTTCCCCTCCCCGGCGGGAGCCTCGGAGCGGGCATCGACGATGCGCGCCCGCTCGTCCTCGGTGAGGAAATCGAACCGTCCGTCCCATTTGAGGATCCGCTCCAGCAACCGCCGCAATTTCACGATGGGCATCGCGAAGGGGAAGAAGAAGGGGGTCATCCATTCCTGGAGGTACAGGGAGTGCGGGAACAGCATTTCGGCCCGCAACCTTCCCGCCAACCGCGGAAAGAAATCACCGAGCAGGTACAGCGCCAACAGCAGCGCCAATCCCGCCACCAGGCCCAACCACTGGACGGGAGGGCGATAGGGGAACAGGAAACTCCATCCTCCCAGGACGAACAGGAGAGTCCCCAGCGAACGACCCAGCGAGACCGTCACGGGAAAGGTGGGGTCGTCGAGACGTTTGCGCCCACGGCGCTCCAACCGCTCCCATCCCTCGGGGGCATGCCAGCCTTCGCGTCGCAGAAGACCGAGCACGGTCCGAACGGTGCTGAAATGCGCCGAAAGGAGCAATCCCGATACGATCAGGATTCCGGAGGAGATCATTTCGACTCCGGCGGGTCGTATTGGTTTTCGAGGGCTCGCATGCGGCGGCGCTCCGGCGTGGTGCCGTGGTCGTAGCCGCACAGGTGGAGGCATCCGTGCACGATCAGGCGTCTCATTTCCCGGTGGAGGGAATGCCGGTATCGAGTGGCCTGCTCCGCAGCCAGGACGGGGTCGATGTACAGCTCGCCGAACAGGCCCGGTTCCTCGTAGGGAAAGGAAAGCACGTCGGTGGTCCGATCGAGCCCTCTCCACTGCAGATTCAGGGCCCGTTGGGCCTGGGGATCCTGGAAAATGATGTCGACGGGGCCGGTGGCGCCTTCGGCGCGAAGAACACCCATGGCCACGCGGCGCAGATCGGGCAAGTCGTCGATCCCCCACTTTCGTTGTCCGTGGAATCGCACCGAGGGGCGTTCCCGAACGGGGGTGGTCTGGTCGTGGCTCGAACTCATCTCCCGGAAACCTACATCAACCCGGGAGGGGATGGCAGAATCCATTGCGCGAGCGATGGATTGGAGGTTCCCGCAATCGCTCCGCAGGTACTACGTTGCACAGCGTGATCGCTCTGATGAAACTCCTGCCAAGGGTGGCCTTGTCCCGGCTCTTCGGTCGACTCGCTCGCATCGAATGGCCCGTGGTCTCGCACCTTTCCATCCAGTTGTTCCACTTCATCTTCCCGAGGATCGACCTTCCCGAGGCCTCGCGCAAGCGCCGAGGGGAGTATCGCTCGCTGCAGGATTTCTTCACCCGCAGCCTCGAGCCGGGAGCGCGTCCCATCGCCGACTCCCTGATGGTCTCCCCTTGCGACGGAGCCTTCGGGGCCAGCGGCCCCATCGAAAACCACACGGTCTTCCAGGCCAAGGGCGTCCCCTATTCCCTGGGGGAATTCCTGGGCGACTCCACCCTGGCCTCCACCTTCGAGGGCGGGGCGTTCTGCACCATCTACCTGGCTCCCTGGAACTACCACCGCGTCCACCATCCCGTCGCGGGTCAATTGGTGCGCATCCGCCACATCGCCGGCGACCTCTGGCCGGTGAATCGTTCCGCCGTGGAAGGCATTCCCGGTCTGTTCGCGCGCAACGAGCGCACCTGGGCCGAAATCGAAACCGAACAGGGACGACTGATCGTGGTCCTGGTCGGTGCGTACAACGTGGGATCCATCCGGATGGTCGACGCCCCCCGATTGGGCAAGGAATCCTTCGGCGACTGGGTCAGCCCGGAGCCCAAGTCCGTCCAGCCCGGCGACGAGCTGGGGGTGTTCGAAATGGGCTCCACCGTGGTGCTCATCCTGGATGAATCCCTGCGTCGCGCTTCCCTCGGGCCCTCGTGGCCCGATTCGCGCAAGGACGTGCGCATGGGAGCCAGCCTCTCCTTCCCCGGCTGAGGGCCCCACGGCCACCGCGATCCTTTCCCTCGGGCGGTTCGCCGAGTTGGTGGCCGATCCCGCCGACCCGCGCATCGAGGCCTGGGCGAGCCATCCCTCCCGCTCGCCCCAGCTGGCCCTCCTGGCCGCCACCCTTGGACAAGACCTGACCCCTCCCGCCCTCGCGCGCTTGTTGCGGGACCTGCATGCGGTGTTGGGACCCGACCTGATCCAACCGTGGCGCCGCCCCATGGACGATGTGCGCCGAGCCTGCGCACTCCCGTGGCTGGCCGCCTGGCCCCATGCGCCCCTCCTGGCCGGATGGGTCGTCGCCTGCGGGGATTTCCTGCGTGCCCATCCCGACCCCTCCGCGTGGAGCGAAAACTGGCCGCGTCCCACCGATTTCGTGCGCGAGATCGCCCAACGGATCCCCTGGATGGGACGACGCTCCCCGGAACGGGTGAAGGCTTGGCGCCTGGCCCGGTGGCTGGTGCGCGGCGAAGGCCTGGAGGCACCCTTGTGGCCAGGTTCCTCCCTCCAATCCTTGAGGATCCCCCATCCCGTGGTGGCCACGCCTCTGGGTTGGCTCGGGCTTCTTCCGGCGGGCTGGGAGGGGCGTACCTCGCGGGAACGCCAGGAATGGACCGATTCCTTGGCCTCCTCGCTGCGGCCCCACGATCCCGCGTCGTTGTGGGTCCCGCTGGAAACCATCCTGCGCCGAGGGCGCCTCGACCACGCCTGCGCCGAACGGATCGGTGGCTGCGAACGCTGCCCTCTCCGGTCCCCCTGCAAGGGGGATTCCGCGCAGCGGACCTGATCGCCGCCCTCCCCTCCCATGGGGGAGGCTCGCCGGCCGTCAGGTCGATTCGGGCGGAATCGACTCCAGGACCGTCCGCAACTCCTGGAGGAGCCGCCGGTTCTGGGAAGGTTTGCCGACCGTGATGCGGATCGCCTGCGGGAATCCGAACGACCCGGTGGCGCGCAGGATCACACCGCGCTGCATCATGGCCTTCATCACCGCGGCGGCGTCGCGCCCGATCGGGCAGAACACGAAGTTCCCCTCGGTGGGCACCGGCTTGAGGCCGAGGTCGCGCAGTCCGCGCATCAGTTGGATCTTGCCCTTGCGGTTGGTCTCGAGGCTCTTCAGGACGTGGCCGCGGTCGGAAAGGGCGGCGAGGGCCGCGGCTTGCGCCGGCCCGTTCACGTTGAAGGGGGCCTTCACGCGGCGCACCGATGCGACAATTTCCGTCGAGGCGACCATGTACCCGACGCGGGCGGCCGCCAGTCCGTGGATCTTGGAGAAGGTCCGGGTGACGACGAGATTGGGGTGCGCGGCCAGGAGTTCGCGGGCCTGCACGGGATCGGTCTCGACGTATTCCGCGTAGGCCTGGTCGAGGACCACCAGGGTGCTCGCCGGAACCTGCCGGAGGAAGGAGGCCAGCGCTTCGTGCCCGTGGTGCGTGCCCGTGGGATTGTTCGGGTTGCACAGGAAGACCGCGGAGATGCCTTCGATGCGTTCCAGGAATCCCGCGAGGTCGTAGTGGTATCCCGACATCGGGACGATCTCGACCTGGGCGCCCACGACCTTGGAAGCGAATCCGTATTCGGAGAAGGTGTGCTCCGACACCAGGACGCGGCGCCCGGGACCGAGGAACGCCTGGGCCAGCAACACGAAGATCTCGTCGGAACCGTTGCCGACCAGGATGCCCTCCGCGGGCCAGTCCCACATGCGCGACAGCTCGGGAAGCAAGGGCGCGGCCAGACCATCGGGATAGACCGCCATGGAACGGGCGGCATCGGCCAGGGCCCGGATGGCGGCCTTGCCCGGACCGAGGGGGTTCTCGTTGGATGCGAGCTTCAGGATGTCCTGGATCCCGAACTCCGCCCGCACGGATTCGATGGATCTTCCCGCGACGTAGACCGGCAAGGTCTCGACCACGGGACTTGGAACAATGGGACTCGACGCCATGCGAACCTCGATGGAGAGAGCGGAGGGGGTGGGATTCGAACCCACAAGTCCTTTCGGACGGCGGTTTTCAAGACCGCTGACTTAGCCGTTAGCCTACCCCTCCGGGGGAAGACAAAGGTACGTCGAACCCTCCATCCCGTCAGATGGAAGGGGCCCGGCGAACCTCAGCCCCGGGAAATCCCCAGGGCCCGAGGCTCCGGGAGGACTCCCCCCTCCTGTTGCGCCCAAGCGGCGCAGACACCGTGCACGCGATCCACCCCGCCGTGCAGGCAGGCGGCGGCACACGCGGAAAGGGTGGCGCCCGTGGTCAGGACATCGTCCACCAGGACGGGGATCGAGGAGGCGGAGAATCGGGGACCCGGGACGAAGGTGGCGGCCAGGGCCCGGCGCCGATCTTCCCCACCCCTGCGGGTCTGGCTGCCTCGGAAGGTCTTGCGCGACAGGAAGGCCGGCTCGACCCGAATGCCCCAACGTTTCGACAGTTCCCGGGCGAGAAGTTCCGCCTGGTTGTAGCCCCGCTCGCGACGACGCGCCGCCGTCAGGGGAACCGGGACCAGGACCACCTCGGGCCCCGTTTCCGGAGGAGCGAGCCGGGCGATCCATTCGGCCAGGTCGAAGGCCGCGACCTTGGAACCACGGTACTTCAGATCGTGGATCAGGTGCCGAGCCCCGCCTTCCAGGAGAGTTCCCGCGAGGATCTCGGAGATTCCTTCGACGGCGTCGGGTCGGACCAGCGGTGCGCGAAATCCGTCGTCACGGCAGACCGTGCACAAGGCGGCGCGATCCCGCGCCAGCCCCCCGCACCCCGCGCAGACGCGTGGGGCCAGCAGATCGAGACTCCATCGGGCGAGGGATCTCACCCCTCGAATCCAACGCCCTGCGGCTCGGCGTTCGCCGTTTCGATCGCCCGCCGGGGCGGAGGTCATTCCGCATCCCCGAGCCGGATGTGCAACAGGAACCCGACCAGGATGAAACAGGTGATCACGAAACTTCCGCCGTAGGAGAGGAAGGGCAAAGGAAGACCCGTCACGGGCATCAGACCGAGGGTCATGCTCACGTTCACCAGGATGTGGAAGGAGAAGATGGCCACCGCCCCGACCGTGACCAGGTTGGAGAACCGGTCGGAGTAGTCGAAGCACAACCAGAGGGCACGGATGAGGAAGGCCAGGAACAACCCCAGGACCACCAGGCACCCCACCAGTCCGAATTGCTCGGCGAGCACCGAAAAGATGAAGTCGGTATGTTCCTCCGGGAGGAACTGCAGATTGCTCTGACTCCCTTGGCCATATCCTTTTCCGGTCAACCCTCCCGACCCGATGGCGATCTGGGATTGGATCACCTGGTAGCCGGCCCCGGACGGATCCCTCATGGGATCGAGGAAGGTTTCGATCCGGGATCGCTGGTGCGGCTTGAGGACCGAACTCCAGGCGATCTGCGAGACCAGCCCCGCCGAGATGATGAGGATGCCGAAGATCGCCGCGATCCGCCCCGGGATGGCTCGATCCTTCCACAACCACAGCAGAAGGCCCCAGGAGACGACATTGAAAATGGCCCACCAGGTGAATTGGAAGGAAAGCACCACCGAAGCCAAGGGGCTGATGAGGATGAGCAGTTCCACCAAGCGAAACCCCGACCAGTACATCAGGACGAAGAACACGCACGCCACGGAGAGTGCCGTGGACAGGTTGGGCTGTTTCAGGATCAGCAGGAACGGGATGGCGAACATCACCAGAGGCAGGATGATCGGCTTCAAGTTGGAAAGGTTCACCCGCCGATCGGCGAAGACCCGCGCCAAGGCCAGAAGGACCCCCAGCTTGGCGAATTCCGAAGGCTGGAAGTGGAAACCTCCCAGGGCGAACCATCGCTCCGCGCCTTTGGCCGCCACCGAGGTGAACAGCAGCGGCGCCATCAGGATTCCGTAGAGGGGATAGGCGGCATGGTACCAGAATCGACGAGGAAGCACGGTGACTCCCACCATCGCCCCCAGCCCCAGGGCCTGCCAGACCAGTTGCTTCTTCCAGTAGATCGCCTCGCCGTTTCCATGGTGGATCGAAAACAGCAAGGTGACCGAGATCCCGCACAGGGCGATCACCACCAGGAACAGGAACGCGTCGAAGCGCCCCTTCAAATCGACATCGCGCGTCATCGTGCGCCCACCTTTTCGATCGGGGGTGGCATGCGTCCCGTCTTGATCGCCCAGGCCTTCAGGACCTTTCCGGCGATCGGCGCCGCCACGGAGCCGCCGTGGCCCGCGTTCTCGACGATCACTCCGATCGCGATCTGCGGGGAGTCCACCGGTGCGGCCGCCACGAACAAGGCGTGCGTGAGTTCCCCGTGCGGGTTTTCGGCCGAGCCGGTCTTTCCACCAACCCGGATGCCGGGAAGTCGAGCGGCCCGTCCCGTTCCTCGCATCCCGTTGACGACCGAATCCAGGTCGTGACGGATGAATTGGATCTGCTCGCTCGTGAAGGGCAGATCGTGGAGGATTTCGGGAGTCGGGACCATGACCGGAACCGGATTGTCGTTTTCCAGCACGGCCTGGCGCAGATGCGGGCGCATCACGTGCTTTCCGTTCGCCACGCCACCGATCATGGTCGCCAATTGCAGCGGAGTGACCAGTTCCCCCTGCCCGATGGCAAGGTTCAGGATCAGGCCGCGCGCCCATTTCCAGCCCAACTTCTTGTGCCGCTTCTCATGGGCGGCGGAATCCACGAGGTATCCCGATTTCTCGTTGGGCAAATCGATTCCCGTCTTCTCCCCCAGTCCCAGCGCGGAGGCGGTCTGGTTGATCCAAGGCATGTCGACAAGCAGCCCGAGCTGGTAGTAGTAGACGTCGCAGCTTTGCGTGAGGGCGCCATTCATGTTGAGGTGCCCATGCCCTCTGGCATCCCAGCAGCGCTGATAGCGGTTCCCGAATCGGAATCCACCGGTGCAGGCCGCGGGGAAGTGCTGCCGATACTGGACCTTGCCGGAGGACAGTCCCGCCAGGGAGGAAATGATCTTGAAGGTGGAACCGGGTTCGTAGGTCCCTTGGATGGCTCGGTTGTTGAGAGGGCGGCGGGAATCCATGGCCAATCGGGCCCATTCCTTGGCACGACGCCGATCGGGGAGGGAAAAGATGTTCGGATCGATCCGTGGCGAACTCGCCATCGCCAAGACTTCGCCCGTGCGAGGATCGAGGGCCACCAGCGAGCCGTTCACACTGTCGGAGAGGGCCTGCTCGGCCACCAACTGCAGATCGAGATCCAAGGTGGTGCGGACATGGAATCCAGGCACGGGTTCCCTGCGGGGCATGTTCTCGGGTACCCCCACCACGCGCCCCTTGGCATCCACCTCGATGTAGCGCACACCATCGGACCCGCGCAACACGTCTTCGTATTCCTCTTCCAACCCCATGCGTCCGATCAGATCCCCCATGCGATACCCTTGGAGAGCCATGCTGTCGAGCATCTTCTCCGGGATTTCCCCGGTATACCCCAGGACGTGACCGGCCAGGGTCCCATGCGGGTATTCCCTCCGCATCGCGACCTCCTGGATCACCCCGGGAAGCTGGTACTGGTGTTCCGAGAACAGGGCGATTTCCTCCGGGCTCGCATCCTCCAGAAGGATGGGATGCTGGGAAGGACTCAAGCGTGCCTGTCGAAAGAGCTTCCGAACTTGGACACTGTCGAAGAGGGCGCTCCCATCCGTATCACGAAACAGGGTCAAACGCTTGAGGAGCTCGGTTTCATGGCCGCGGATCACGGCCGGATCGAAGACCAAGTTCCGGCTGGGTCGATTCTGGACCAATGGCCGACCTTCGCGATCGAGCAGAAGGCCGCGCGGCGCCTGAATATTGTCTTCGCGGAGACGATTGGCCTCGGAAACGGCGAGATGTTCGTCCCCTTCGACGACTTGCAGAAGCACCAACCGCCCGACCGGGACCAGCATGGCCAGGCCCAGCAGGATGATCATCACCCAAGTGCGTTCATTCCGTTCGATCTGATCCGATTGGCCTGAAGCCGTGATCACCAGCGCCGTTCCCTGCGAACCGGGGGCCGGAGTGCATAGATCGCCGCCCCCACCATCATGGTGTAGAGGGCCGAGGGAGCGGAAATGCGCAAGAGGAAGCTCGGGAGGTCCTGGAATTGATGGTGCCCCATCAGGAACCAGAGCGAATCGTGCAGCAAGCATCCCAGGCCGAGGATCAGGACCCGGGTGGAATACTCCGTGTGCACGTGCTTTTCATCGAAGAAGCCGGCGATCCATCCGAGCACGGCCAAGGCCAGCACGTACGCTCCGGGGACCCCTTGCTGGTACACGTCGAAAACCAGGCCGATCGCGAAGCCGACCCAGATCCCCGCGAAACTTCCGTTCCGGATCGAGAACAGGACGAACAACGCGAGAAGAAACGAGGGTTGGAATCCGAGAATCGCCAGCTTCGGTCCGATGAGAATTTGGAACGGGACCGCCAAGGCGACCCAAACCATGCGACGGAAGACGCTCGCCACCCCTTCGGTCACGGCGCTCTCCTTCCGGCGAGGGAATCGAGGATCGGCCTGGTGATCGGCTCCAGAACCGTGGAGGTGTCCACGGCGTAGGAAATCGGTTTGAGGACGATGGCCACGTCTTCCACCTTCCAGGGATCCTGGAACAATTCGATCATGGCGGTGCGGACCACCTTGGCGGGAGACTTGACGATGGCGACCACGCGTCCGACGGGGAGCCCTTTCGGAAAGATCCCCCCGGCCCCCCAGCTGACCAGACTGTCCCCGACCAGGATGTCGGAAGTGGCGCTGAACTCCAGAAGGATCCTGGCTCCGTCGGGGGAATAGACAATTCCTGGATTCCGGCTCCGGGTGGAGAGCACCGATATGCGGCAGTCGGGATCGACGATGGACTGGAGGTCCGAATGATGCGTGCCCGAGGCCAGGATGCGCCCAACGACCCCCCGTGGAGTGAAGGCCGCCATGCCCTCCTGGACCCCTTGAGCGCTTCCGGCATCCACCACCCAGATGCCTCCGAGTCGCAACGGGTTGCGGGATACGACACGGGCTGGAACGACTTTCCAAGGCATGGGAGAAGCGGTCCGCTTGAGGTTCTGCCACTGGGCTTTGGACCGTGCGGCCGCCGACAAGGCGGCATTGTCGGCCAGGAGAATCGCATTCTCCGACTGCAACCGGCGAATTTGCTCCTTCAGGGACATGCGGAAGTGGACTTGGTCGACGACCACTTGGATCGGGTAGAAGACCGTTCCGGTCATGGCCATTCGCCACGAGTTCTGCAAGGCCACGGGACTGCGCGCCAACCATACCGCGAAACCGACGATCAGAAAAATCGAAACGATTTCCTTTCCACGCGTCGCAGTAGACAGAAGCCAGCGCAGAATCAGCATTGGGGCGATGCCTAACGGCTGTTGTTCAATAGAACCTTGCGGAAGCGGTCGATGTCCTCGACAATCCGAGCTGTTCCATGACAGACGCATTGAAGCGGGTTGTCGATCACGTTCACGGGAAGATTCGTTTCTTGCCGGATGCGTTCGTCGAGGTTCCGCAACTGGGATCCGCCGCCGGTCATGACGATTCCCTTGTCGAGGATGTCGGCGGAGAGCTCCGGGGGAGTCTGTTCGAGAGCCGATTTGACAGCCTGCACGATGGAACTGACGCATTCGTCGAGAGCCTCGCGGATCTCGGTCGAGGTGATGCGCATCGTGCGAGGGATGCCTGCCGCCACGTCCCTGCCCTTGACTTCCATCGACAGTTCCTGTGCCAGAGGATAGGCGGAACCGATCTGGATCTTGATCTGTTCGGCAGTCGAGAGGCCGACGAGCAGGTTGTAGTTCTTCTTGAGGTAGGCGACGATGGCTTCGTCCATTTCATCGCCACCGATGCGAACGGATGTATCGCACACGATCCCGTAGAGGGCGATCACGGCGATTTCGGAAGTGCCCCCTCCGATATCGATCACCATGTTGCCGGAGGGTTCGTCGACGGGAATGCCCATGCCGATGGCTGCAGCCATTGGCTCGGCGACGAGGTAGACCTCGCGTGCGCCGGCGAGCTGTGCCGATTCGATCACGGCACGGCGCTCCACCTCGGTGATCCCTGAGGGAACACCGATGACCACGCGGGGCCGTCCGAACAACCCACGCCAGAAGGCTGAATGGCTGTGGATGCGATCGATGAAATGCTTGATCATCTCGCGGACGAGGTCGAAATCGGCGATGACACCGTCCTTCATGGGGCGAATCGCGAGGATCTCCCCGGGGGTTCGACCGAGCATGCGCTTGGCTTCGGTCCCGAAGGCTTGGACGCGCCCGGTACGGCGCTCCACGGCAACGACGGAGGGTTCATCGATGACGATGCCCCGACCGCGGACATGGACCAAGGTGTTGGCGGTACCAAGGTCGATCCCGACATCGTTGGAGAAGAGGGAAAACAAGCCCATGAACAGTCCCCATTCCGGTACAGGCGGCAAAGCGTCAAAATATAACGAGAAAGGGCGGCCAATCGACCGCCCTATTGTCAATCAGTTGAAAAATTCAGCAATCAGAAGGAATACGTTGCGGAAATCCGCGAAAGAACGTGATCGGCAGGACCGGAGAAAAGGTTGCCACCGGTGAACAGGATGTCCTCGGCAACCACGGCATCGACCTTCAGCTTGTCCTCGATGTTGAGGCCGAAACCAAAGGAAACGTGGTCGTTTTCGGTGCCGTTCCCTTCCGGGTTGGTGGAAATGTTGGTCACGGTCACGGCCTTGGAATCGCCAAGCTTCTTCAGACTCTCCTCGGAGCTGGTGAAGACCTTCTGGCCACCGACGCGCAGAACGAACCAATCCCACCAGACATTGCGCTCGATACCGAAGGAAATCCGAACACTATTGGCATCGTATTTCGAAATTGGAAGGGAATCCCAATTGCTCACGACACCGTTGAATTGGCGGCGTTCGATGGACTCCATGGTGTAATCTCCACCGAGCCAGAAGAATCCCCGGTCCATCGACACGTTCACACCCGATCCGGCAGTCAGTTTCAATTCATTCTCGAGCCCGGGAGCATCGAGCTGCTGGATGGAGATGGCGGGAACGATCTGGCCGGAAATGGCCGGCACGGAAAGGAATGCACGAGCCTGGCCCATGAGGGACAAGTCGGATTCGCTCCGGTAGGAGAAGGAACCGCTGGTGGCATCGGCGTCGATTCCTGCGACGGTACCCGAAGCCTCGAAATCGATCTCGTCGTTGACATGCATGTTGACGCCGAAGGTTCCCGCCCAAAGGGTGGAGGATCTCTCGACGGGATTTGCGGCATCGTTGGAGGAAGTATCGCTATGGGCCAAATAGAGCTTCGCGCCGAACATCAGCTCGTTGCTGGTCGTGAAACCGAGCAAAGCGTCGGCCTTGATCATCGGCTTCTGCATGGCGAGAACGTTTTTCGCGACCGCGGTTCCCGCCCCCTTGCTGGCGGAGGAGGTGAGCAACACCTGGGTGGGAAGATAGGCCAGGAGCGGATCTTCCCGATTGAGGGCGCCACCGATCACGATCTGGGGATACCGATTTCCACTGTTGGGATCGGCATTGAAGGACTTCGCGAACACGGCACCGAACCAGGGAGCCTGAGGATCCTGGTTGTAACGCACGAAGGCCGAACCCGCACTGGTGTCGGAGAAACCTTTGGTGGAATTGACCTTTCCGTTCAGGCCGCGCATCTGCCCGAGCTCGCCGAAAAGGTAGTTGGGGTAGAGGTTGGCGTTGGCGGGGTTGGACCAGACGCTGATGTCGTCCATGAAGTAGGTGTCGTGCTTACCCATCGATTCCACGCGTGCGTTGGTCGCATGGACGAGTGCTGCCGTCCCGAGGACGGCAACGGTGCTTAGAATCGCAGTGCTTCTGTTCATGATTCTCCTGCTAGTGTTGGGGGAGAGGAGTCGGAAGCCGAGGGTTCGGATGCTCCGATGGTCGCGAGGACCCGCATACGGCTACCAAGGTAGCATGAGCATAATCCTAGCGTACAGATCAGTCGAAGTCCATGGGAAAATCCAAAATTCGGACAACTTCTGTCGAAAACGAAAAAAGGTCGGCGGATACCCGCCGACCTTCTTCCACACTGGGTGGGAACTCGATTACTGCTTGTCGAGAACGAAGGCGTACGTGACGGTCACGTTGCCCTTCTCGATCTGGTCGAACTTCATGCGACGGGCTTTGTCCTTGATCTCGCTGTCGAGGGCACCGTTGCCAGTGTTCGAGGAGACCACGGAGATCGCGATGATGTCGCCCGAAGGAGCGATGGTAAACTTGAGGCTGATCTTGCCACCAAGACCCGGGTTGTCACGCAGGTACTTCTGGTAGGTGTACTGGAAGCCACCGATGTGGGTACGGATCACGCGCAGGATGGACTCGGGCGAACGAGATCCGGCTTCGCCACCGAGCTCGACGTCGGAAGGCTTGGGCGGGGCGATGCGAGCACGAGTGCCCATGCCTTTGCCGTTGCCACCGGCACCGAGGGCCATCTTGCCCTGACGGGTTCCACCGTTGCCGGTACCGAATCCAGCGCGACCGCCGGTACCGAGACCGATACCGCCGACACCGGCCATACGATCCCCGTCACCGCCGGCACCACGGCCACCGCGTTCCCCCTTCTTCATGGAGCCGCCGCCGCCGGCCAAAATGACGTCGATCATGTTGGCTTCGTTGGGGTCGACGTCTTCACCGAGCAAACCATCGCTGAAGGTCTGGATCTTGTCCATCACGGAGTTTTGCATCACCGCGGAGGGACTCGAGGGTGGCCAAGCCACGGTGCGCGCCTCGGTGGCACCACCTTCATTGGGGTTGGTGGGCTTCTGGTCGGAAGCGCCGCCCGCATCTTCCTTGGGCTCCGGAATCTCTTCCTTCTTCTCTTCGGGCTTGTCTTCCTGAATCAGGGCGACGACCACATCGGGCAGTTCGCTGTTCTGGACCTGGGGTTTGTGGTCCATGAAGACCATTCCAGCCATTCCGAAGATCGAAAGAAGCGCAAGGAACCCGAGAACGCCGTAACGGACCTTATTCTGGGCTTCGCCAGGTTCGCGCCAGCCGAGCTTGGCCGCCAAGGCCATGCGCTCGCGCGCCTTGCCCCACATGACCATCTTGAAGGGAGTGGTGTCGGCGATATCGAACGACCAGTTGTCCAGTTCGAAACGAACCGGGTCCTGGAGGTTGACCGAACCATTCCGGCTTGCGCCGGCTTCGTTGGTGACGCTGTATTGTCCGTTCGATCCCACTTCGACGGCTTTCCCGGCGAAAGGAGGAGGCAGGACGATCTTGCAATTGGGGTGGGATCCGATCGTGAGGTTGGAAGCCCAAACGCTCCACTCACGGGTGATCCGACTGCCCTTGATCAGAGAAACTTTCCAGTGATGCAGCATCATGTCCTCAGTTCAGGCCTTTGGCCGCGATCTTGACCTGACGGAATCCCGCATTGCCCGCGCTGCGAAGAACTGGCTTCAGCGTGGCAAAGGGAAGAGCCCGGTCGGCGTGGAGGAGGATCTCACCCTTGAAGGGTTTGCTGGGATTGATGGCCTCGATTGCCTTGCCGTTGTCCTTGACCTTGTCCAACGCTTCCTTGAGGGGAAGGATGAAGAAGCCGGACCAAACGGAGTCGGGAAAATCGGGGAATCCGTCTTTCGGATTGACGATGACGGGACAGATTTCCTTGCCGTCCAGAAGGAGAGCGGAGGAGGAAACGGAGATCACGGAGACTTCCGCAGGCTTCTCGGAGGAGACCGTGACGTTGGAGAGAGCAATGTCCTTGGAATTGGCCAAGGTGGCAGGATCCGCCGAGAAGCTCATGACCAGGTACACGACCAGAATGGTCATGAGGTCGATCATGGGGGTGAGGTTCAGGTGGATTTCCTTCTGGGAAACACCACCTCCTCGGCTAAACTTGCTCGCCTTGACCTGTGCGCCGCCGCCAGCACTCATGGGACGTACACTCCTTTCATCGCAATCGCGGAAAACAGTTTCGTGTCCGCAAAGGCGGGATTTTCCTTGATGACAGGATCATCGCCGCGGAAGTTACGAGACTGATCAAGAATTTGGGCAACCTTTTCCAGCTGGAGGGAAGGGTGCGGATCGAAAGCCAAACGGGACTCCGTGGGGAACTGCTTCTTGATGTTCACCAGGATGTCGTAATAGGCCTTGATCTGCTCTTCGCTGTATCCAGCGGAATCGACCCGGTCTTTGGTTTCGACGGAGTACTGAGGAGGTCCGAGAGGGTCCTTGTTGTTCACGTAGATCTTGATCGAATCCTTGGGCACCATGACCACGAGGTCGAAGGGCGGTGGGATTTTCACGTCCGGCATGGTTTCCGGCGGAATGGGAGTGGGCAATTTGGCATCGACCACCACCACGGTGAAGAAGCTCGCGGTGAGCATCAAGAAGGGAATCAGAACGATCATCACGTCCAAAAAGGGCGTAAGATTCAGCTCTTCATCGAAATTTGCTTCAACCCTGACACGCTTTTTGGCCATGTACCTCAGCTCCGGATAAGAATGTGCCCGAATCGATCCCGGACCGGTGGAGCCGGTCCGGGCACGTCAGGAAAGGAGAATTACTTGGACTCGTGGAGCTTGCCGAAGGACTTGAGGGTCACCCAGTCCAGGGCTTCGGAAGACGCGTGGTCGATTTCTTCGACGAGCACGGCGGCCTTGGCAGCCAGGTAGGAGTTCGCCATCATGCAAAGCACGGCGATGAACAGCCCCTGGAAGGTGTTGTGCAGAGCGTGGGAAATACCCGAGGCCATCACAGTCTGCTTGGTGGCGGCGTCGACGTTGCCCAGACCCTTGAACATGGAGATCATACCCCAAACCGTTCCGACCAGACCCATCAACACGGCGGCGTTGGCGATCAGGCCGAGGTACGGAAGGCGGACGGTGATGCGGGGGGTGAGGGTCAGGTAGACAGCCTCGACGTTTTGCTTGACGAGGGACTCGTCGCAGCCGTAACGCTCGACAGCAGCCTTGACCACCGCGGGAACCAAGCCCTTCTTCTGGTTGGAGCAGAGGCGGATGGCGTCTTCCACGCGGTCTTCGACGAGGAGAGCACGGACTTTCTTCATGAATGCCTTGGTGTCCATGGAGTAGTCACCCCAGTAACGCCAAGCGCGCTCGATAATGATTCCCAAACCCACAAGGCCGACGGCCAGGGTAAAGAACATTAGGGCGCCGCCTGCGAGGTAGAATTCAGCGATACCGTTCATGGATCAGTCCTTCTCTCCAATGGTGGGTTCTGACGAGTTATCGACCGGTAGGCGAAATTTCGCCTGTCCGTTTGTTGCTTGACTCCCGCTATTTCGCGATAGAGTCAGGCTGAGTGCGTGGCGTAATATGAGCCGAGTCTTTGGGGAAATCAAGCGGTTTTTCCGGTGCGACCTTCGCGGAGTCCGGAACCGCCTTCGAGGCGGAAGAATCCTGCGCAATCGGCGTTGCGGAGGATTTTTGAGCTTTCATCCAGTTCTTTGCGATCACGGAATCATCCGACGGGCTGACCGCCGGAGAGCGGTTGGAACCGGAGGAAATCGAGAGCACCGGGGGGAGATTGACCGTATCGAGCATGGACGTTTCGATCCAGCCGGTACGCCCCGATTTGGAGCGAACCTGAGCCAAAGGGGAGCCCCAGCGGACGATTTCGACCAAATCCCCCTTGGACGTGTAGAAGTTCGGCTTTTCGAACACCCGACGTTTGGCGTTGGGATAGGCAGGTGCGTTGGATTTCAGGGTGGCGAGGACCGCCGCATCGGAAGCGACCGATGCGGCGAGAATCAACCCGAAACCAACCAGAAGCGAAGACTTCTTCATAGGGTTCTCACTTCTTCTTTGAAAGTTCCTGGATCTCGGTCTTCAGCTCATCTTCGATACGCTGGCCTTCGATGACCATGGAGCGCAGCACACGGACCTTCTCCTCGGGAGGTAGATCGCCTTCGGCGATTTCCTTGATACGAGCCAGGGCGCGGAGCAATTCCTTGTCGGTCTTGTCCTCGGGACGGGCTTCGATCTTGGTTTCGACCACCTGGACCTGCAGAGAGGCATCCTCAGGCGCGATGTACTTGACACGGGCGCGGATGGAATCGAGGTAAGGTCCGACGATACCCAGTTCCGCGGCCTTCTCGATGCCAGGGGTGTATCCCTTGACCACCGAGACCTTCTGGAACTGAATCTGGTTGTCTTCCTTCATGGCCTTGTGGTATTCGCACTCTTCCATGTACTGGTCGGAGCCCTGCTTGGCGGCGGAGGGGCAAGGCTCCTCGGCGATCGCATTGCCGATCTGCTCGAAGCCCTTGCCCGTCATGTACCAGGCGTACAGGATGTTGTCGGAAGCACGCTTGGACATGGAGTCCTGGATGCCGGACTTGCGCTGGATCGCCAGGAACGATTCGTATTCCTTCGCGGACTTGGCGGCCATGGTCGGCAGGAGCCCCTTGAAGATGCCGACGCGGAAGAGGATGCGCTCCTGGATGTCCTTGAGCTTGGTTCCCTTCGGTTCGGGCATGGCGAGGAGATCGAGCATGATCTGGTTGACATTGTCGGCCTTTTGGATGCCCGACTTCATGGTCCACTCTTCGATCAGCAGCTTGATGGAGTTGTCGAAGAGTTCATCCGCCTTCTTCAAAGCCTCGAGTCGATTCTTGATCTGCTCGGCGAGCTTCTTGGCGTCGGAGGTGCCACCGATCTTGGTCGCCTGCTCGGCTTCGGCGGTGCGATGCATGGCCATGCGGTAGTAGGCTTCCGCAGGGAACGAAGCGTCGACCTGGACGGAGTTGTCTCCGGTCTGGTAGAACTTCACCAGCTTGTCGAAGAGTTCATCCGCCTTCTTGACGTTCTTCATGCTGTCGTAGTAGGACGCGGCACGCAGGTAGGCCTTGGCGACCTTGGACTTGTCGTTGGGGTACTGCGCGGCGAACGACTCGTAGGTGGTCGCCATCTTGTCGCGGTTGCCCTGCTTCTCCTCGATGATGGGGATGGAGAAGGCCGCTTCCGGAGCGTACTGGTGCTTGGGGAAGTCCTTGACGACGGTGGTGTACACCCGAACGGCATTGGACCAATCCTTCAGCTTTTCGTAGGTCAGACCCGCCGTGTACAGGAACCCGGGAGTCATGTCGTGCTTGGGATAGCGGGTGTAGTAGAGCTCCAAGGTCTTGGCCTTGTCGCTCATCCGACCAGCGGCTTCGTACAAGGAGGCCGCCTGGCTGATGCCCTTGAACGCGGCGGAATCGTCGGTCTTGGGGTAGTAGCGGTACAGGCTATCCACGAGGATCGCGACACCGGAGGCGGTGTCTCCAGCCTGACGGTACTGGTCGGCCGCCGCCTGGATGGCCATGATGCACAATCCGGAGCGAGTACGGTAGTTGCGTTCGAAGTTCATGTACTCCGTCGCCGCTTCCTTGTGCCGCTTGGCGTTTTCCAGGGCCACAGCGGCGCGGAACGCCGCCGAGTCGGCCATGTTCAACTGCGGATAGTCGCGAGCGATACGGCGGTAGTGGAACACCGCGGAATCGACCTTGTTGCCCTTCTCGGAGTTCTCGGCCATGCGCCAGATGACTTCACCGATGTTCTGGCTCATCTGGGCATTCAGCGAATCCCCCTTGGGCAGAGCGGTGATGACGAGTTTGTACTCGCGTTCGGCGTCGGCGAACTTGCCGGCCTGGGTGTAGCAGTAGGCCAAACGCGCACGGGCGTCGTTGGTGTACTTGAAGTCCTTGAAGTCCTTGGCCATCTTCAGCAACCGATTGCCGGAGGCGATCGCCACTTCCCAGTCTTCGCCATTGACCTGGTACAGGAAGATGTTGTAGGCCAGAGCGTCGACGTCGGCGGCCTTGGGGAACAGCTTGATGTAGTTCTCCACCGCGTCCATATACCGCTTGGCGATGGGCGTGTTGTAGGCCTTCTTGGAGTCGCCACCCTGGCGATCCACTTCGGCATTGGCGGCCAATTGCAATTCGAGAACCGCGTTGAAGCCGGCATCCGCAGGCTGGGTCAGCTTGCGCTCCGCGATGTTGGGCTCGCGATACTTGCGGGAATCGTTGACGTTTTCCTTGGAAGCCCAGATGTAGATGTCCGCGGCTTCTTCATTGCGGCCAACCCACGACAAGGCGTCGGCGAGGTAGATCTTCGCGCGGTAGATGGGCCAGTTTCCTTCGGGTTCGTACGAACGGATGAAGCGCTCGTAGGAGGCGATGCCCTTCTTGACCATCGTGGTGTCGCGACGATCCTTGCCCGGGAAGTGCTGCTGCATGGCGACTTCCAACATGGCGTCGCGGATACGGCCCTGAATCATCTCCAGCTCGCGCTTGTCGATGTTGCGGGGCTTGCTCCACCAGGCGGATCCGCGCCCGAACTTCTGGATCAGGACTTCACGAGCTTCCTGGGCTTCCTCGATCTTCTTGCGCTTGTCCCAGACTTCGATCAGCTTCAGCTGTGCCAGAGGAGCCTTGTAGTAGTCGGGGTAGTTCTTGAGGAAGAATTCGAGAGCGTCGATCGCCACTTCGTGCTGGTCGCGATCGGCGTGTTTGACGGCCAACTCGTAGAACAAGGTGTCTTCGTAGTTGCGGCCACCCTGCTTCTTGAAGAACTTCTTGGCATCGGAGAAGGATCCGGGGTACTCTGCGAAGCAGGAACCCATGTAGAGAATGGCTTCCGAACGGAGGTCGCCTCGGCTGATCTGTCCCTTGTCGACACGCTCGATGTAGTCGAAGAAAGCGGCGTTGGCCTTTTCGTACCGACCGAGGTTGTATTGGGCTTCACCCTTGTGGAAGAGGGCCAGACCCACCACGCCGTCCTGACCGGCGGCGTTGGCATCGACCTTGTTGTAATACACGATGGCCGAGTCGTACTTCTTCTCCACGAAGTAGTACTCGCCGATGCGAAGGTTCGCGGGCGTGATGTGACGCGAGTTGGGGAACTTGGTCGACAATTCCATCAGAATGGGGAATGCGTCGGAGGACTGCCCCACCATGTCCAGGATGAAGGCCGTGCGGTACAGGATCACGTCGCGACGGGTTCCGCCCTTGATGGACGACAGGTACTTCTTGTGCGCGGCCAATCCCTTGGTGTAGGAAGGGGGAACCGGGGAAGGCTCCTTGCCCGACTTGTCGTTATCGCGCCACTTGTCGTAGGCACGCTCGTAACGCTCGCGATTGGCGAGGTTTTCGCGCTGATCGGAGGTGTACGCGAGGTCGGCCAGGTTGAACAAAGCGTCTTCGCAACGCTTCTCGTCGCCTCCGGAGCGGCAGTTTTCCTTGGCGACCGACTCGTACAGCTTCTGCGTTTCCACGGTTTGCACCGAAGCTTCATCGCACAGGGCGGAATACTTCTGGATGTCGTCGCGGATCGGGCCGGCCTTGGCTTGCAACGCCGCCATCTTGTCGCGCAACGGCTGCAGACCGTCGATGCAACGCTGCTTCTTGTCGGAGTTGGATTCCGATTCGCACTTGGCGCGCTTGGCCTTGCCTTCGTTTTGAATGTCGGAGATGTCCGACCCGATGGAGGTGGCCTGAGACCGCAACTTGTCCAACTGGACACAGTCAGCGGAGCGCTGCTTGGCAGCGAAGCCTGCCGAAGTCAGGAGGGCAATGGAGAGAAGAGCGAGCTGCGAAGTCGAAATCTTCATGGAGCCGATCGTCTATGAGAGGTGGATGGATGCGATAAAAAACAAATGATGGGGGCTCCCCATTGGAAAGCCCCCGTGACTCAAGGTCGGATCAGAATACGTCGCCGCCGCCGGTCGGGACACCGATGTTGTCGAGACAGCGCTGGGCAGTGGCCAGGGCGTATTTGGAGTCGTTCTCCAAACGCACTTTGTCCTTTTCGAACTTCTTCTGCTTGGCCACGACGTCCTGGAACTTGAAGTATTCGTCCATGGCTTCGCGCACCTTGTCGACACTGGGCTTGACTTCGTCACGCTTGCCGAGCACGCGATCGGAGGGAAGCTGCAGCGAGAGCTGGTACACGCGATCCTGGATGGTGGAGAAATCCTTGGTGTCGTCGGAGTACTGGTCGCGACGCTTCATGATTTCTTCCTGGGTGAGGAACCCTTTGCCGAGCATGTCCTGGACCTGCTGGAAGCTCTTCGCCGCCGTGCCGCAATCCTTCTTCTGGAGCTGGGAGTATCCGCGCACCAGGTAGGTTTCGGGGACGAGAATGGAGGTGGGGGTGTTGTTCAAGATGCCGTTGAGGTATTCCTCGGCCTTGTCCCACTTGCCATTGCGGACAAAGCACCAGGCCGCAGCCAGCTGAGCTTCGTCGTAGTACTGCGAACCCACCGGAACCTGCGAGTAGAGCTCGACCGCACGGGTCAGCTTGGGCTCGGGAAGGGAGTAGAGCACGTGGCCCAACTTCACGGCGGCAGCTTCGCGCAAGTCGCGTTCGGACTTGTTGCGGGGCTGACGGGTCAGGATGCCTTCGAAGTGCTGCTGCGCTTCGTCGAGCTTGCCTTCCTTGGTCGCGATCAGACCGAGGGTGTACTGGGCGTAGCCGTAGTTGGCGTCGTCGGTGCCGATGCTCTCCAGGAGCTTGCGGGCTTCCCCGTTGCGATCCTGGGCGAAGTAGGCCTGGCCCATGACGTAGTCGGCGTCGGCCTTCACGTCGGATTGGGCATACTGTCCGGCGATGATGTTGTAGTTCGAGAGGGCTTCGCTCCAGTTGCCTTCCTTGTAGGCCACGTTGAGAAGCTGGTAGTAGTACTTGGGCACGTAGTTCGAGGCGTCGTAGTTGTGGATACCCGTCTCGTAGACCTTCTTGGCCACGGTGTTCATCCGCATGTTCTCGAAGCTCTTGCCGTGGTAGTAGGTCGCGACGTCGACTTTGCGATAGGTCGGGTATTTGACCACCACCTTGCCAAAGGCGTAGGCGGACTCCAGGAAGCGACGCTGCAGGTAGAGCTTCATGGCGGCCTGGAAGGCCTCCTCGGGCTCACGAATCAGGCGGGCGTACCGCTTGGCACCCAGCACCTCTTCGCGGGTGGGGCCGATGCGAGAGGTCAGCTTCACATTCCAGAGAAGACCACGCTTCTGATCGGAGAAGGAGATGCCGTCGTGGGTGAGGTCGAGTTCGACTTCGAGGTAGCGCAGGAAGGAGAGACGCTTGGCGTTGCCGGCGAAGGTGAGCATCGGGAACCCTTCACGGGTCATCTTGCCACCCAAGGCGACGTTCGGCGAAATCCAGTACTGGGCTCCGGCGGCGTAGGCGAATTCCTTCTGTCCCTCGTAATCGATCAGGGAGAATTCGGAACGTCCTTCCAAGGAACGATTGAATCCCAGCCAATGCAGGCCGAAATTGATGTTCTTGGTGTTGTCGTACCCCGGGGTCTGGACCAGATTCTGGACCGCGGCACCGATCTTCAAGAACCCGACCTTGGAATCCTGGTAGGGATTCAGCAGGAAGCCGAAGTCGGCACCGATGGGGTTCGACTTTTCGGAGAAGTTGTTGAAGTTGAGCACACTCAGGTTGGTTCCCAGAGTGAGCCAATGGAACACGCGGTATCCGTATCCCAGGAACATGGCGTCCTTGCGCCAGGTCTTGGAACCATTGGCATCCACATCGCCATCGACGGTCGCGCCGTTGAGGAATGCGGAGGCGCCGATGGTGTGGTTCAATCCGAAGGGATAGACACCGGAGACGTACTGCATGCCGGCCTTGCCATTGACCGTGCTGTACAAGGCCAGCATGATCTCGGTCTGATCGGCATCGGTGATGTTGCCGGGATTCAGGAACAACGGCGTATTCTGACCGAAGGATCCGAAGTAATCCAGCTGCTGGTAACGAGTCTTGGTGTATCCAAGTTCGGCCATGGAGGTCCCGGCAAGTGCCAGGATCATGGTCAGGGCTGTGCGGCGAAAGGGCTTCACGGTTGGGCTCCCCTGATCACTTGGTTCGGTTGAACTCGATGCGACGGTTCTGGGCACGACCTTCGGCGGTCTCGTTGGAAGCGAGAGCACGCGAATCGCCATACCCCTTGGCGACCAGACGAGACTCGGCGATCCCTCGGTTCACCAGGTAGGTTCGCACGGATTCCGCACGGTCCTGGGACAATTTGAGGTTGATCTTGGCCTTGCCTCGGTTGTCGGTATGTCCGGAGATCTCGAACTCGGAGTTCGGGAAGGCTTCGAGCTGGTCGTAGACCTTGTCGAGGATCGCGAAGGACTCGGAAGTCAGTTCGGCCGAACCTGTCTGAAAATTGACGCCATCGACCGTGAAGGTCTGGGGAGGTTCGACGGGGATTTCATCCGGGCAACCGTCCTCGTCCTTGAACTGGTTCATGGTCTCGGGATCGTTGGGGCAACGGTCGGCGGCGTCGAGCAGGCCGTCCTTGTCGTTGTCGAGGTCGGGGCAACCGTCTTCATCCTGGAAGTTGTCGCGGTCTTCGGCTTCGTTGACGCACTTGTCGTCCTTGTCCTGGACGCCGTCGTTGTCGTTGTCGAAGTCGGGGCAACCGTCTTCGTCCTGGAAGCCGTCGATGTCTTCGGCGATGGTCGGGCACTTGTCATCCCCATCCATGATGCCGTCGCCGTCCTTGTCGCCTTCGGTCTGGACCACCACATCGCGTTCCATCAAACCGACGTCGACCTTGCCTTCCCCACGGCCGAGCATGGGAGACTTGGGCACGCAGAACATGTTGAGCGTGCTCACCGAGGGAGCGATGAACTGGGGGTCGACCGACAGATTGGTCTTGTTCACCTTGGCGAACTTGTTGAAGGGGTAGTAGTTCCGCCAGATGTTGTTGTTGTTGATCCGCGCCTGGGATTCCTCGTCGACGAACAGACCATATTCGTGATTCCAGACGAGGATGTTGTTGCGCAGGTTGCCGCGAGTGGGCCCGAGCAGGCTGATGCCCGAGTATCCGTTGCGGAGGATCACGTTGTTCTCGACCCACACGTTCTGGGCGTTCACACCGTACAACAGGATTCCGGACCAGCGATTTCCGAAAATCACATTGTTCTTGATGTGCGGCTGGGAGATGTACGCACCAATGCCGGCGCCGTGGTTGTCGATGATGATATTGCGATAGATCTTGGGCGTGGTGTTTTCGCACAGGATGCCATCGATGCCGTTGCGGATCGTGAAACCCGTGATTTCCGCCTGGGAGGCGGCGAGAACCGTCGGCCCCTTGCGTCGACCATCGATGATGGTGGTGTACATGTCGTCGCCTTTGAGAACGACACCTTGGACCATTTCGACATTCTCGCGATAGACGCCTGGACGCACCTGGATGGTGTCGCCGTAGTCGACCTCGAGGTATGCAGCCGAAATGGTGGGGGCCTGGGTGGGAACCACGATGGTCTTTGCCGAAACGACGGGGGAAAGAACCACGGTGGCCAGCACGAGGCCAAGGGACACGGAGTGCTTCATGGCGGATCCTGGCTGGTCTGGAGGAAAAACGGGAGCACTGGAAATAGTTGATTGGATGGAAAAATGCAATTGGGCGGCCGTTTTTCCGGCGGCACCGTCGGAAAGTAGGGCAGGGCGGGGCATGAGTCAAGCCGTTTTGAGGAACCCGACCGGAAAACGACCGGTGGATGCTTTCCTCCATGGTTCCCCGGAGACAGGATTCGCCGCGTGGCCTATCTTTGGCGGTTCACTCCCTGAGCTTCTATTCCCGGGGCTCCAGCCATCTCTCCGAGAGAGGACCATTG
This sequence comes from Fibrobacteria bacterium, assembly GCA_020633825.1. Classification (GTDB taxonomy): domain Bacteria; phylum Fibrobacterota; class Fibrobacteria; order UBA5070; family UBA5070; genus UBA5070. The sequence continues at coordinate 375,305 of JACKCV010000003.1, forward strand.
ATGAAGATCGCAGTCATCGGCACCGGATACGTCGGACTTGTCGCAGGGACTTGCTTTGCCGAAAGCGGCAATACGGTGGTCTGTGTCGACCTCAATCCCGAGAAGGTCGAAGCCCTCAAGGCCGGGCGGATCCCCATCTACGAACCCGGTCTCGAGGAGATGGTGCTCCGCAACGTGAACGCCAACAGGTTGTCGTTCACCACCTCGACCTCCGATGCGGTCCAGGCCAGCCAGGTCATCTTCATCGCCGTCGGGACTCCGCAGGACGAAGATGGTTCCGCCGACCTTTCCTATGTGCTCTCCGCGGCTCGGGAAATCGGCCGCGCCATGAACGGCCCCAAGGTGGTGGTCGACAAGTCCACCGTCCCCGTCGGCACTTCCGAGAAGGTCGCGGCGGCCATCCGTGAAGTCACGGATCATCCCGTGTCTCTGGTTTCCAATCCGGAATTCCTCAAGGAAGGCAATGCCATCGAGGATTTCCTGAAGCCCGACCGCGTGGTGATCGGAACCGACAGCGAGGAAGCTCGCCAGGTGATGGTCGACCTCTACAGCCCCTTCGTGCGAACCGGCAAGCCCATCCTGTGCATGGATCCCCGCTCCGCGGAAATGACCAAGTACGCGGCGAACGCATTGTTGGCGACCAAGATTTCCTTCATCAACGAAATCGCCAATCTTTGCGAAAAATTGGGTGCCGATGTCGGCAAGGTCCGCGAAGGCATCGGCTCCGATGTTCGCATCGGGCCCCACTTCCTCTTCGCCGGAATCGGCTACGGCGGCTCCTGCTTCCCCAAGGACGTTTCGGCCCTTGCGCGCACCGCCCGCGATGTCGGCTACGATTTCAAGATACTCGATGCCGTGGAAGCCGCGAACGAGCACCAGAAGTCCGTCATCCTCGAGAAGGTGAAGGCCGTCTTCGGTCCCGACCTCTCGGGGCGCACCTTCGGCATCTGGGGTCTTTCCTTCAAGCCCAAGACCGACGACATGCGCGAGGCTCCCAGCCTCACCATCATCAAAGGACTGCTCGCCGCAGGGGCCAAGGTGGTCGCCCACGATCCCGAAGCCTCCCATGAAGCGCGCCGCATTCTGGGTGATACCATTCGACTGGTCGATTCCAACTACGAGGCCTGCACCGATGCCGATGCCCTCCTCGTTCTCACCGAGTGGAACATTTACCAGCGCCCCGACTTCGATACCATCAAGCGGCTGCTCAAGACCCCGTTGGTGATCGACGGTCGGAACATCTACTCGCCCGAACGGATGAAGGCCCAAGGCTTCACCTACCATTCCATCGGCCGCAAGAGCGTCTGAGCGATCCCTTCCTGGACCTCGGGATCAGCCCACGAGGTCCATGAGACTGCCCACCATGCGATCCTGGACCTTGATGGCGCTGAGGTTGTATCCGACCTCGCGCCGATCTTCCTTCAGTCCCAGGAGATTGGTCGCCAGATCGTTGGACGTGTTGGAACGTTCGCCGGATGAGTCGGGGGAGAACCGCGTGGAACTCGTTTCGGCAAGTTGGCCGGAGGTTCGGGCGGTTTCCTGGGCAGGAGCCGGAACCAAGGGATTCACGCGCGAGGCGACCCCTTGACTGAATCCACCCGGGGTGCTCGACTGCAAACGCGCCCGCGGCGAGCCATTGGAAACCACGACATCGAGGGACTGGTAGTCCTTCGTGGCGAGGTTGGCTATGTTGCGCGAGTGGATACCTAGCGATTCCTGGGCATTGCGTATCCCTCGCAGACTGTCGCCCGAGATCATCATACCCAGAGAATACTTTCTGGGGTGACCCTTCCGCAAGAACCCGGGGACCCTTCGCTTGCAATTCGTACTCCTGGCGATGCTTATCGCCGCCAAAAAGCCAACCCAGCCCCCTCCCCCGCCGCCTTCGGATGTCTTGCGCATCGGAATATGGGTCGAATCGGGTCCAGGTCACGATTCCATCGAAACCCGTGCATGGGCCATGAAGCTGGTCGATCAACTGGATCGGAGGATCTCCTCCCCCCCAGCGAAGCAACGTGCCCTTCTTGCTCGTTTGGAGATGGTCCCGATGGGGACCCTTCCCCTCGCCGGAGGCGACCCGAGGCATCATCCCGATCTACGGGACACCACAATCGACCTCATGTGGGGGGTTCCCCTGGCGGATGCCCTGGACCCGGGATTGGACGAGAAGATTCTCCGGACCTGGTTGACCAACCGCGGTTGCCTCGACGATCGCACCTTCCTGGTCGGCTGGGACCAGTTCCTCCTTCCCCAGACCCCGGGCAACCACCTGTCCGCCAGCGATTTTCCCCTGGATGCCCATCATCTCGTGCATCGGCCCGATTGGTCCACTCTTTCGGATGCGGGGCTCACCCTGGCCTGCCTTCGCGCTTTGGCCACCCACCCGGGGGGCGGCAAACCCATGCTCTCCGATAAAACGAGGCTCCTGCGGGAGACCTCCTCACGGCTCTCCGCACCTCTTGTCCTCACCGTGCAGGACGCCCAAGGAAACCCGGCACGGCATGCACGCATGGAGTTGTGGAGAGCCAGACCGGAATCGACACGCCCCTATTTTTCCAGATTCCACGGCGAGGCCACCCTCCTCCAACCCGACACGGCCGGTCGCATCCCGCTGGAGTCTCCCCTGGCGCTTCTGGCGGGAAACCATCCGTGGCAGCATGGCAAGGACGGTTCGAGAGGTACTGCCTTCTGGAGGATTTCCGAAGCCGGACACTCCCTGCAAGGTTGGATCGACGCGGAGGGACTGCTCTCCCTTCCGGATTCGCTCGGCATCCTCCGCTGGACCCTCCAGCTTCCCGCCGGCACCACCCAAGCATGGAAGGAAGCCTCCCAGAAGTGGCCTTCGCCCTGGCTGGCCGCCCAGATCGACTCCGCCGGGGACTTGTGGATCGGACTCTCCGTCCCCTCCCCCACGTCCTATGTGCTTCGGTTGATCGATCCGTCGGGAACCGAACTCGCGCACTCTCGCATCCTGGAATTCACCGAAGGCGTTTGGGAACGTCGCTTCCGGGGCATGCCCACGGAACTGGACGTGGATGTCAGGCTGGATTCCCCATCTTCCCGACTGCAGGTCCGTCCCCTCCGCGCGTCCCGCGTCGTTCCTTCACCAGGACAAAACCACGCCGATCAACCCTAGGGTCCCCGCGATTCCCAAAGCCAGGATGCGCTTCCACGCCGGTCCGTGGGGAATACGGGCGATCGGGGTGTCGTCGAGCACGGGAGGATTGGCGTCCTGTCCCGACAACTGGCGGACCGTCATCCCGTTGACCAGGTCGAGCGAAGGCCGCGGAGCGCCTTGGCACCTGGCGTCGGCGTGCCGTCCCACGACGGAGCTGTCCGCTCGCACCAAGTCGGCATCGACGCTCCACTTCTCTCCCAGCTGGGAGATCTGTCCGGCGATCACCCACGGAGTTCCCAACCGGTCCCCGACTTCCCGACGGCACGAGGCGGTGAGACACGCTCCGGGCTGCCAACCGGAGAGCAAGCTGTCCCGCAGGGCCGGGGGCATCACGCGGAAGCCATCCTGACCTTCCAAGCGCACGATCAGGGAATCCGTGAACCCCTGGGCATGTGCGGCGGTCGCGGTGCCCTGGGGTACGAAAGGAAGGACCACGACCCGTTTCACGGAGTCCGACAACCGGGGTGGCGGGGGGATCTCCCGTGGGAAAAGGCGCAGCAGCAGGGCTCTGGGCACACTGAGGAGGGTCTTGGTGCCAGAGTCCGGGAGGACGTAGGTGACGGAGTCCAGCAGGCTGTCGCGAACCGGATCCCGCACGATCAAGGAGAAGGAGAGGGGTTCCCCCACGCGCCGGGCGTACCCGAGCCAGACGACTCGATCGGCATGGAAGGAACGCCCCACCGAATCGATGGCGGAATCCCCGGAAATCGCGTGGCTGTCCACGGGAGCCAGAAGGGTCCCGTGGGGCATGGTGTCGTTGACCACCTGGTCGAGAAGAGCGTCACGAACCATGCTACCCAGATTCGCCAAGGATTCCACGCTGTCGACGACGGGAAGGAACAGGATGCGCTCCGGCTCCACATCCCCCTTCACGGAATCCGCGGAAGAGGAATCGGTCGCGACCATCGAGGAATCCATCGACGTCATCGATGGCACGGAATCGCCCGGCTCCGGGACCACCGCGGGCACCGGGGCGAGCGACGAGTCCGGGGACGAGGGCACATCCGGAAGGGAGGTCTGGCCCCGGGCGTCGAGGGCGAACATCAGCAAGGGCAGGACAAGAGCGAGGCGTCGTGAGCGCATCAAGAGACCTCCACGGGAGGAGAACGATCGATGCTGGACAGTATCACTTCCCCGCTGGTTTGTCGAGCGCCCTTTGGATTAAATCTCCCAGCGGATCCCCGTGGCGGCCCGTACGCGCTCCAGGTTGGGACGCAGGATGGCGCGTGCGCGCTCCGCTCCCCGATCGAGGATCCTTCGGACCCCGGCGAGGTCGGAGGCGATTTCCTCCCGCCGCTTCCGGTAGGGCTCGAAATGGGCGATGTAGGCGGCGACGAGCTCCTTCTTCGCGTGCCCCCAGCCGTACCCGCCCGCTCGGAGCCGGTCGGCCAACTCCCGTGCGGCCTCGGGCGAGGCCACCTGCGAGTACCAGGCGTGGATGGGATTGGCATCCGGGTCCTTGGGCTCCTCCAACGGGGTGGAATCGGTGGGGATGGCCATGATCTTCTTCTTCACCTCGGCGGCATCGGCGAAGATGCCCAGGGTGTTCCCGTAGGACTTGGACATTTTCTGTCCATCCAGGCCCTGCACGACGGCCACGTCCTCCCGGATCTCCGGCTCGGGCTTCACGAGGATCTCGCCGAACCGGTGGTTGAAGGCGTCGACCAGGTCGCGGGCGACCTCGAGGTGCTGCTTCTGGTCCTGCCCGACGGGGACGCGATCGACCTCGTAGGCCAGGATGTCGGCGGCCATCAGGACGGGGTAGGCGAACAACCCGTGGTTGGCGCTGATCCCGTTGGCGACCTTGTCCTTGTAGGCGTGGCAACGCTCCAGCATCCCCACGGGCGTGTAATTGGAGAGGTACCAGGCGTACTCGCAGACCTCCGGCACGTCCGATTGGATCCAGAAGACGGAGCTTTCCGGATCGAGGCCGAGAGCGAGGATGTCGATGGCCATCTGCCGCGTCCAACCGGCGATGCGATCGGCGTCGTTCACCGAAGTCAGGCTGTGGAGATTGGCGATGAAGCACAGCAATTCCCCGCGACCCTGGGATTGGATCATGGGTTTGAGCATGCCGAGGTAGTTGCCGAAGTGGATCTCTCCGGAGGGCTTGATGCCTGATAGAATGCGCATGGGGGAAAAAATACGTCAGTGGAGCAGGGGAATCGGCACGACCCACCGGGAACCACCGCGGCGCACCTCCAACCATGCCACCCGCGCCCCCGGATCGGCCAGGGGAATGCGGAATTGGTCGATCCCTTCGCGGGCGGGAACGAAGGCCTCGCCCCAGCGTCCACGTGCGTCGATCCAGCGCACGCGCACCTCCCCGGATCCGGGAACCACGACACGCACCCCTCCCCGCTCGCGACTCCACCGGAGGGACGATTCCCGCAAGGTGCGCGGGTTCGTGCCGACCCGAAGCGGTGCCGGCAGCAACCCGATGAAGCTGGTCCCGGAGGAGGAGGTCCACGATGCCGATTGGAGGAACGGAAAATCCTGGGCCCCTCGGACGATATCCCCGACCAGGAGGACGGCGCCATCCTGGAGAACGAAAAGATCATGGATGTCCACGGCGGGCCCGGAATCCCCTTCGACCCTCGGACCATCGATGGCCATCGCCCACAGCGGGCCGGAGAGGTCCCCCATCCATCGCGTCAGGACCTGCCATCCCTGGGCACCGGACGCCCCGGGTGGGGGGACGGGAACCGGAGTCCCCGAGGTGGTCATCGGACGTTCGCCTTGGCACATGGTCACCGGCGCTCCCGCCCCTCCCGTGCCCAGCACGGGACAACGCGTCGAGGAGAGGATCTCGCCCGGCGACCCCGGGCGCGGCCAGCCGGCATAGAAGGGATCGGGCAAGACGTCCCCACCGGACTTGGCGGAGGGGGCGGATTGCCAGGTCGCCGCCAGGAATCTCCCGTTGACGAAGGCGAGGGACCCCAGCCAAGTCCCCTCGGCTCCCTCGAGAGGAAGACCGGACAGATCGTTGCGCCACCCCGACTGCTTCAGCGACAGACGCGGAGACCAGAATGCCTCGCCATTTCGGGCCTGGGCCGACACGAGCACGGCCGGGCCCGTGACGCCCTCGTCCCCCCCCAAGGTCAGGGATCCGATCTCGGCGAGGTCAGGAACGCGGGAAGGGATCACGGTGTCCAACGTCGCGTCGGAGCGCAATCGCGACCACCAGAGGGGCTTGCCTTCGGATTCGAAGACCAGGAGGGCGGGGACGTCGACGGGAGAACCATCCGCGGACAGGGCGCTCCAAGTGACTCCCAGCACCCATCGGTTGCGATCCCGTTCGACGACGATGCCCCCGATTCTGGGAGTGGCGCGGGAGGAGGCCGTCAGACCCGTCGGTCCCCGTCCCGTGGCACATCGCACGGAGTCGGCGATGCGATTCGACGCCTTGGAGAAATATTCCCGACAAGGCCCCGAAAACAGGATGTCGAGGGGTTGCCGTCCCCATCGCAAGCCTCCCGAACTGTCCAGGCTCCATTGCAGTTGAGCTCCCGTGTCGAGCCGGGAGGTGCCATTGGCCTTCACGAGGTATTTCTCGCGGGTCCGGGGAGCCTGATCACTGAGGGAATTCAGCACCAATCGGCTGTAGAGCAGCGTGTCTCCGTCGAGCACCGAGGAGGGATAGGTGGAAGGGCTTCCTCGCCAGATGGTGCCCTTGGACGAGACATGCACGTCCCATTCCGCGACCACGGTGCGGCTCCCGCTCGCCCCATCGAGCCGCAGGACTTCCGCGGAGTCGTAGTCGGCTTCGGATCCCTGGGCCAGCCACAGCATGGGTTTGGAATCGACATCCCACGCCTGGACCGTCTTGTATTGGGACGTCCCCCGCCGACCGCCGGCTCGACGGGGGGGACAAACGGCGTTGAAGGTCCAGGAGACGGAAGGCGTTTGCACGGTGGGGTCGCCCCCCAGACGGGCGATGAAGTATCCATCGTCCAAAGGATCGGACACCGTCCGATCTCCGGAGAGGTAGACGGTGGCTCCGGAAGCACGCACCCTCCGCAGCGGGCCCACCGTCCCGGGAGGGAACACCGCGACCCACCGGATGGAATCCAAGCCCGGATTCCATCGGACCAGGATGGCCCGGCCCGTGGTGTCGTGGGAGCGGATGGTCCCCGCCGACAACTGGATCCGCAAGGTGGCCGCAGGCACCCAGTCCAAATTCTTGGTCCACCCGACTCCCAGGACGCTGCCGTCGGACAGAGGGAGCAGGCCATGCACGGCGGTTCCGGTCCCGAAGCGATAGACCTTCGGGTTTTCCGCGGCGTAGCACCTTCCCACCTGGAGGAAGACCAGGAGACACAGGAAGACGAACCGGACCGGGTGGTTCGAGGGATGGGAAGACATCTCCTTTCCAAAGTACACCCCTTCTCCTCCCCTGCCAGCCCGATCCCCCGCCCGGAGTTTCCAAAATGATCGGAACCGTTGCCAAGCGGCACCGCTGGGGACCCGCCGGGAGGGCATTCTTCCGCCATCATGCCGAAGTACCGTACTCAGTTCACCGCGCAGCATCTGGAGCGTCTGTGGATGGGAGCCGTCGTGCGCAGTTTCCGCAAGCGCAAGGGTTGGACCCAGCTGAACCTGGCCCATCGACTGGGCTGGAGCGACACCACGTGGAGCCGCTACGAGCAGGGCGCGCACACCCTGCCTCCCCACCTGATCCAGACCCTGGAGGGGTTGCTGGGCCTCGAGCCCTGCGCCTTGGAAGCCACCAGTCGAAGATTGGCCCAGCGTCACGAGGGCTTCACAGGGACCTCGGCGTGGAGGTTCCGCACCACCGAGAAGATCCTCTCCCAGGAATTCACCCCTGGCGGGAGTTTCCGCACCCGCTGAAAGCATCCCCCAGTGGGGGAATATCCGGCACGCGGAGGAGTCGAGCCCCTTTCCTCCCAGGGAGGTCCCCCCAAAGCCCCTGAGGGAATGGTCACCGCCTCAGGGTTTTGCCCTCAGCAAGCTGTTTCTCCAAAACGGGAACGAGGTGGGACATTGCTGTACCACCTCGTCCGTCGCGGGGACCACTCGGGAAAGGAACGGCTGCCGGGGTCCCGGTCAATGGCAGACCCGCTCCAATTTCCCGAATGGTGGTCAACGATAACGGGCGAGCGTCACCGCTGACCCCTTGAAGATGATCCACCTTGGAGCATTCCGCCATGGATGTTCCGGGAATGCCGTTGACCCGACGGTCAACGACGCATCACGGACTGGACGGACCTTGGAACCAGGCGCTGTCGACTCGGGAATCCTCGAGTCCCTCCATGACCCCGATCGCCTTGATCCAGCCGGTGCGCGTGATCTGGATGGTGTCGCAGAGGGGGGATTCCCGCGTGGGGAGGGTCCCGTCGGTGGTGCAACGGGCATGGGATCCGTAGGTCGAGGAGAAGATCCAGACCTTGAGGGGATCGCCACCCATGGGATTGAATTGGACAGGCCGCACACGGATGCGCACCCAGGCGCTTTCCTGGGGAGAAGGCCGGAGCCCTTGCTTGACCGCCCAAGTCCGGATGAGGGTGCTCTTCTGGATGTCGAGGGTCTGATCGTAGACGGGCGAGTTCGGTCCGGGTTTGCTCCCGTCCAACGTGTAATGGATGCGGGCCCCGGGGACCTTGGTGGTGAGCAGGACCATGACCCCGTACTCGTAAGTGCCGGGTTCGGGACCGATGGTGACCGATCCCACCCGGAAGGGGTCGCGCAACTCGCCGAGATCGCGGATTTCTCCTGGAGCGAGCAACAAGGTGTCCTGCCCCAGCGGAAGGGAGTCGAGAACGCTCACGGCCCGGAGGATGACCGGGGAGAGTCCCACGGATACCGGAATCTCGAAATTCCCCAGAGAATCGGTCCAGACCCCGATCGCACCGCCCTGGATCTGGACCCAGGCGTGCTCGATGCCCTCCGGGAGCGGGACGCGGCCACGCACGGTGGCCATGGGGCGAACCCGGGATTCCTGGAATTGCAGTTGGCCACCCGGCACGACCAGAAGCGGGAAGGAGGTTCCCTGGGATCCATCGGTGATTTCGACCCGGTATTCCCCCGAGTCGAGTCCGGCGACCTTGACCATCCCGATGGAGTCGGTGCGGAACCCCGGAACCTCGGAGGAGGAATCGATCCAGGACTCGACCCCCAGGACCGTCACCCGGAGGCGTCCGATGGGCTTGCCCAAGGTGTCGGTGACGCGGGAGTGGAATCCGTTGGTGGTCTCGGAGGCGGCGGTGTTGGAGGCCACGACGGAATCGGATTCGTTGCATCCCAGGAAGCCCGCACTGGAGGCGAGCAAGGTCGCGAGCACACCGAGATGTCTGAGTGGATTCCTGGTCATGGCAGTTACAAAGTACCATCCGCCGGCGCTTCACGCTGGAGGTTCTCGCCGCGCCCCTCCTGGGGTTCCCGTTCCCGGGTCAGGGGAAAGAGCTGCAGGTTGAGCTGCCAGACTCCGTCGTGGGGTTCCTGGGCGGCGGCCCATTTCAGGACCCGCCCGCGGAATTCCCGCAACATTTCCCGGAGTTCCTCGAGGCGATCGGCCGGGAGGGAGAGGGTGAGGGTGGAGATATCCCGGCGTTCGCGAGGATGGCGCAGGAGCGAACGCGCCGCCAGATCGATGGTCTGCAACTGGAAGTCGCGCACCGCGAAGGTCTTCCAGGAATCTCCGCTGGAGATCACGGGATCGGTCGGCTCGAAGCCACCCTCCTCGGTCTTGCGCAGCAGCCCCAGCAGCAACATGGTTTCGACGCTGGCTTGCGCCTCCTTGGCCGAGAGAGGCGGATCCAGGCGATGCCCCAGGGCATCCCAATCGCCATCGAAGGGCTGGAAGGACAGCAAGGCCCGCAAGGCCGAATTCTGCCACCGGCGGTAGTAGTCGTATTGCTCGGCTTCCAGTTCGCGAGCCCCGATGTCGCGCAAGGCCATCAGGCGTTCGAAATGGGTGCGCACTTCCTGGGGGGATCTGGCCTTGCAGAACAGAACCAGGATGGCGAAGTACTCCGACTCGCGCTTGCCCAGCTTGAGGATCTGGCAGAGGGTCGGGACGTGCTTTTCGTGGAGATGCCGTTCCTGCCGGAAGACGCGCACCAAGGCGGCCCCGTCGACCCCCAGTTTCCCGCCCAGCCACCGATAGGACAAGGCCGCCCGAAGCGGCTTTTCGGACTCGAACCACTCGCGCAGATACACGCGATAGTCGGAATAGCGGTAGATCGATTCCACGGCGATCTTGAAGATACGCTTCCGCGCCTCCCCGCAGTGCAAGCACAGGGGATTTCCCCTTTGGCGTCTTGCGCCTAGTCGGAGGGAGGGGGAGGTGCCGCCTGCCCGGCTTGGGCGCGCAGCCTCTGGACGTCCTGGTCGTCGACGTAGGCGCCCACCCACAATCCTTCCACCTCGTAGGAACCCGCAAGGTGCAGGCGGCGACCACGCAGAGCGATCAGGTTCGAGCTGCCGGAGACAGCGGAAACGCTCTGGGGCGACGGCGGTGGAACGGGACTGGCCGACATGATCGGTCTCCGGTGGGACGAACAGGGTGAGTGGTACGTCGGAGTGGATGGCGGACCATCCCTTCGACCTTCCTCAATTTGCAACCGCCCGGCGATCCCCGCCAAGGAATTTCCCGGTCTTCGACCTTTCCGCTGACCAGTTTGTCAACAGACCGCAAGAACGGTGGAGTATTTTGAGAGAATGTCTCGAACCGCTCCCATCGAATCCGTCCATGTTCCTGCCCGCCACGCCTGAGGAGGTCCGCTCGCGGGGATGGACGGAATTGGACGTGATCCTCGTCACCGGGGACACCTACATCGACAGTCCATACCACGGGGCGGCGGCGGTCGGACAGGTGCTGGTCAAGGAGGGATTCCGGGTGGGGATCGTCTCCCAGCCGCGCGTGGACCGCATCGACGACATCACCCTCCTGGGGGAACCCAAGCTTTTCTGGGGGATCTCCGCGGGTTGCGTCGATTCCATGGTCGCCAACTACACCAGCTCCGGAAAGCGTCGCCACCAGGACGATTTCACCGCGGGGGGGGTGAACGACCGGCGCCCGGATCGCGCGAGCATCGCCTACACGGGCCTCGTCCGACGCGCGTTCAAGGGGACCGTGCCCATCGTGATCGGCGGGATCGAAGCCTCGCTGCGTCGTGTGGCCCATTACGACTGGTGGGATGACAAGATCCGCCGCAGCCTCCTCTTCGACGCCAAGGCCGACATCCTCGTCCACGGCATGGGGGAATGGACCGCCGTGGAGCTCGCCCGGCGCCTGCGGGACGGGCGACCGCTCGACGACCTGCGCGGAACCTGCCGCATCGCCCGCGAGAAGCCCGAGGACGCCATCGAGATCGTCCCGTTCGACGACATCGTCGCCGACCGCTCCAAGTACGTGGAGATGTTCCGGCAGTTCTACAAGCATTCCGATCCCGTCAGCGGAAAACGGCTCGCCCAACGCCACGGGGACCGGTGGCTGGTGCAGAATCCGCCCGCCCCGATCCTCGACACCGAACAGCTCGACCGCTGGACGGACATCCCCTGGGAACTGGAGACCCACCCCCGGGAGGCCATCCACGGGCCCGTGAAGGCCTGGGAGACGGTGCGCTTCTCCGTCATGACCCACCGCGGATGCTACGGGGAGTGCAATTTCTGCGCGATCGCCGTCCACCAGGGCCTGGTGATCCAGAGCCGCAGCGAGGAAAGCATCGTCCGCGAGGTGGAGCGCATGAGCCGCCACCCCCGGTTCAAGGGCATCCTCGCCGATGTCGGCGGTCCCACGGCGAACATGTACGGATACGAGTGCGGCAAGAAGCTCAAGAAGGGCTCCTGCGAGCACAAGCGCTGCGTGTGCCCCACGACCTGCCCAGCCATGCCGGTGACCCACGAGCCGCATCTCAAGCTCCTGCGCAAGGTGCGGTCGATGCCCGGGATCCGGAAGGTGTTCGTCGCATCCGGGATCCGGACGGATCTTGTCATGGACGATTCGAAGCACGGGCAGGCCTACATCGAGGAGATCGCCGCGCACCACGTCTCGGGGCAGTTGAAGGTGGCCCCCGAGCATTTCGACGACCGCATCCTCGGATTGATGGGAAAGCCCGGCCTGGACACGATCCTCGATTTCAAGGAACGCTTCGAGAAGGCCTCCGCCAAGGCGGGCAAGAAGCAGTTCCTGACCTACTACGTGATCGCCGCCCATCCCGGCTGCTCCATGGAGGACATGGAGGCCATGGGGGACTACGCCCGCGACCGGTTCGGCCTGACCCCGGAGCAGGTGCAGATCTTCACCCCCACTCCGGGGACCTGGAGCACGGTCATGTTCGCGACCGGCATCGACCCCTTCTCCGGGAACCCGGTGCACGTGGAGCGGGACACCCTGCTCCGGAGGGCCCAGAAGGAGGCCGTGGCCGGGAGACGCCCCGGCTCCCACGCCCGTCGTCCCACCTTCGCCCGGCAGGAAACCCGCCAGTCCGGAGGAGAACCCCGGCAGGTTGCGAGGGGATCCCGGCGCCGAGGTCCCTGACACGCCGCCGTGGAGGTATGATTCCTCCATGGCCCGCCCACCGAACCGTCGCAGACAGGTCCTGGACCGCATCCGCGAAGCCTTGCGCACGGGGAGATTGCGTCCGGGGGACCTCCTGCGCACCGGGCCGGACGACGCCAGCCGATGGGGAACCAGCCACCCCACCCTGCGGGCCGCCATGCGGGAGCTGGAATCGCTGGGAGAGCTCATCTCCGCCCCCCGCGGCTTCCGGGTCCCCACTCCCACCGTCCGGGGAACCTCCGCACGCGTCCTGTGGCTGGCCGCCTGCGCCGACGACGGCACCATCGCCGGGGAATCGGAGCGGGAGATGCGTCTTCGCCGTCATCTCGATCTCGCCTGCCGCCGCGATGGCCTGCACCTGCGCGTGGCCGGGGTCGACCGCTCGGGGAGGATCTTCCTGGAAGGATTCGCCGCCACCGACCTGGCCGATGTCCTGAAGGACGCCTTCGGCTCGGTCCTGTGCCCTTGGCGAATGTCCAACGAAGGCCCCATCCTCGCCGACCGGCTGGCCCGCAGCGGCAAACCCGCTGCGCTCTGGGGAGAAGGAGGGCTGCAGGGCTCGCATCCCGTCCCCAGCATGGCCCGCATCTTCGACAACGGGCACCGGGGGAAGGCCGGCCGCGGGGTGGGCATCCACCTGCGCGAACTCGGCCATCGGCAGATCGCCTACCTCTCGGTGTTCCACGGCTCCGACTGGTCCCATCGCCGCCTGGAAGGGTTGCGCACGGTGATCGAGGGCTCCGGACGGATTCGCCCCTTCGCAACCGACGGGATCCTGCATCCCCTGGTCTCCCCTCCCCAACCTCCGGCACTGCTGGATCCCATCCTCGAACGCCTGGGAAGCGACGCCCGCTTCCTGTCCCACCGCATCGCCGACATCGGCGCGGCACATGCTCTCCTGCTGCGCGAGGAGCTCCTGCTGCGCACTCTCGAGCCCCTCTGCCGCGAGGCCATCCAGGACGAGTCCATCACCGCCTGGGTCTGTTCCAACGACGCCCAGGCCCTTCTGGCCATGCGCTGGTTGCGTGAACACGGGGTGGACGTCCCCGGGCGCATCTCGGTGGTGGGCTTCGACGACTCCAATCGGGGCCAGGACCAGGGATTGACGAGCTGGAGCTTCTCGGAGACGGACCTCGCCGAGGCGATGGTCCGCCACCTCGTCCACCCGGAGATCGGCGCCGCCCAGGTGCGCATCGAGGGCACCCTCGTGGTGCGCGGATCGACGAGCCGAGCCGCTCTCGCCCCCTGAACGACCGCGGAATCCCCGGAGATCGGGATCCTCCTTGCTGAATCAGAAGGTTCCGAACGGAATGTCGGGAACGGGACATCTTGAGGCCCCTCCTTGGCGACAATACCATCGCCACACCTTCCTACGGAGAGCGCCCATGAAATTCGTCCGATCCCTCGCGGCCGGGATCCTCTTTTCCGCAACGCTGGCGGTCGCCCAGCCCCCCGTCGCCGAACACGGGAGATTGAGCGTCCAGGGCGCCCACATCGTCGACTCGACCGGGACCCCGTACCAGATGCGCGGAATGAGCCTGTTCTGGAGCAATTTCGTCAGCAAGTACTGGAACGCCAATGCCGTGAAATGGCTCGTCGACGATTGGAAGATCTCCCTGATCCGCGCGGCCGTGGGGGTCGAGGGCACCGGGGCCTGGATCCGGGACACCGCCAAGAACAACGCGCGCCTCGACGCCGTGGTCCAGGCCGCGATCGACAACGGGATCTACGTCCTCATCGACTGGCACGACCACAACGCTTCCAACCATCCCGATTCGGCGATCGCCTTCTTCGAGCGCGCCGCCCGTCTGTACGGAGAACACCCCAACGTCATCTACGAGATCTGGAACGAGCCGCTCAAGGTCTCGTGGGGGAATGTCGTGAAACCCTACGCCGAGCAGGTGGTGTCGGCCATCCGGGCGATCGACCCCGACAACCTCATCATCGTGGGGACGCCTTCCTGGAGCCAGAACGTCGACAGCGCCGCGGCCAACCCCCTCGAGGCGACCAACGTGGCCTACAGCCTGCACTTCTACTCGGCCACCCACCGGGCCTGGCTGCGCGATCGCGTCCGCGTCGCGGTGGATTCCGGCCTGCCCATCATGGTCACGGAATGGGGCACCTCCAAATCGTCGGGAAACGACACCATCGACCTGGGTGAATCCACGAAGTGGCTCGACTACCTCGATTCCAACTCCATCTCCTGGGCGAACTGGTCGGTGGTCGACAAGGAGGAGACTTCCGCCGCCCTGCAGCCCAACGCCAACCGCAACGGCGGCTGGACGGAGGAGGACCTCACCCCGTCCGGCGGCTGGGTCCGCGCCCGATTGCGCACGCAGGCCGGATTCCCCACCGATCCTCCCCGCCTGGAACCTCTCGTCGATACCTTCGCCGTTCCCGGGCGCATCGATGCCTCGAAACTCCTGGCGATGTCGGGGATCATCACCGGGCCCACCCTCGATTCCGCCGACGAGTTGGGAATCGGATCCATCGACAGCGCCGATTGGAGCGAATGGCAGCTCGATGTCGAGAAGGCGGGAACCTACCACCTGCTGGCGCGGGTGGCCTCCAACTCCCCCTCGGGGGCCCGCATCGTGATCCGCTCCGGCAACGAGGTGGTCGGCGGACTCGCCGTCCCCTTCACCGGTGGATGGGAGACCTGGACCACCATCGACACCACCGTGGAACTCCCCGCGGGTCTGCAGGTGCTGCGGTTCTCCTACGAGGGCACGAACTTCGACGGCCTCCTCTCCCTGAACTGGATCGACCTCGTGGTCCCGGGGACCTCCGTGGGCCCGAGGTCCGCGTCGCCGTCCTTCGACGCCGTCCGCAAGGAATTCTCCAGTTCCACCGGGAGCTGGGAACTTTCCGTCCACACGCCGGTCGGGGCCATGATCCGGTCGAGCCGCGGAACCGGCCCCAGGGCATCCCTGGACGTTTCGGGATTGCCCCACGGTCTGGTCGTGGTGCGGTTCCGAGACGGATCTCAGGTCTCCACGCGTCGCATCCTGGTCCCCTGAGAAGGGTGCGGAGCGCTTCGCGGCCCTCCCCGACCCCGGGGTTCCAACCCGGGATCGGGGATCCAGGCGCCTTTCGAGCCACATCCCAGGCCCTCCGTTCCCGCCGTGCCGCGGGCCCTTCCGGGAACCCCGCCCTCACCCTTCGATTCGGGGGATTCCGCGGCGCGGGCCCGAACGAGGGCACATCAGACCATCGAGAGATCCGCGACGATCGCGTCGAGCAGCATCCATCCATCCCCGTGGAGCGTCAAGCGTCGGCCCTGGCGCCGCATGCGGCCGGCATCGACCCAACGAGCCAGCCTTCCTTCGTCGACCCGATAGGGAAAGAGGCCATCCAATCGATCGAGGTCCACGCCGGTCGCGGTCCGCAACCCCAGGAACCAGGCTTCCGTCCAGCGTTCCTCGAGCCCCAGTTCCTCGGGAGCCGTCTCGTCGGGCGGAAAACCCCGGTCGGCCCAGGACATCCAGGCCGACAACCCGCGGGGGTTGCGCCAGCGCTTCCAGGGCTTGTAGCCGTGGGCGGAGTTCCCCGCCGCCAGCCAGGAGGATTCGACATCCCAGTAGGACAGATTATGTCTACACTCCTGCCCCGGACGGGCGAAGTTCGAGACCTCGTAGCGCTCGATGCCTTCCCGCGCGAGCCGTTCGACGCCCTGCACGTACATGCGTTCGTAGTCCTCCTCGTCGACCTCGGCCAGGCGACCTTCGTCGAGGGACTTCCGGAAGGGTGTCCCCGCCTCCCAGGTGAGGCCGTAGAAGGAGACGTGGGAGGGGCTCCACGAGAGCAAACGTTCCAATCCCGACAGGAATCCGGATGGGGTCTGGCCGGGAAGGGCGAAGATGAGATCGGCGCTCCATCGGAGACCGGATCCGGCCAGCAGGTCGAGGGCCTCCTCGGCGTCCTGGACGCCGTGCGCGCGCCCCATCAACCGCAGGAGATCGGCGTCGAAGGACTGCACCCCCATGCTGATGCGCCCCACCCCGTGATCGCGCAGGATGGCCAGCTTTCCGGGAGTGAGGCTCGCCGGGTTGGCCTCGACGCTCCATTCCCAGTCCTCCCGCATGGGAAAACGATCGCGCACCCGGGCGCAGAGCGTCTCCAGGGAGGACTCGGAGAGGGACGAGGGTGTCCCCCCGCCGAAGAAGATCGAATCGAGCGGACCGTCGAGCTCGCCGGAGCGCAGGTCGAGCTCCGACAGGATCCGTCGGAGCCAGGCGTTCTCCTCCCCCGGCCTCCCTTCGCGGGAGGCGAAGTCGCAGTAGGCGCACTTGCTCTCGCAGAAGGGGACGTGGAGGTAGAGGGCGCGGCTCAGGGGAGCCGCCCCGGGAATCCGGGAAGGATCACTGTCCCAACCGGATGAACGCCGGCGTGTCGGTGTCGTCGTAGTCCTGGTAGTCGGGCACGAATTCCGAGCGGGACCGATGCGACACCGGTGCCACGGGCGCGTGCCCCGAGGGCTCGCGGGTCCCGGCGGGGACGGGAAGCGTCCGACCGCTGCGGGTGGCGGCGACGGGAATGGTTCCCGTTCCGCTGCGTGCGGCCACCGAGGCGGTGTCTTCCTTGACCTGCCAGGACCGGCCCGTCGGGGCCGAGACCACCTGGCGGCCGGCGACCGGCTCCCAGACCTGGGGCGCGGGAGCCGCCTGACCGTGCACCGGGGCGGGTTCGCGCCATGCATTGTGGTTGGCGTCCCCGCGGTAGGTGGGATTGCCACCGGTGGGGGGAAGCGAGGCCATGTCGGGATCGAACCCGGTGGCGATCAGGGTCACGCGGAACTCGTCGTCGCTGTCGGGATCCTCGGCCAGGCCGAAGATGATGTTCTCCTGCTTCTCCTCGCCCAGGGCTTCGCGGAAGTAGCCCATCACCTCGTCGATCTCGGCCAGGAGGATGTTGGACCCCGAGAAGTGCACCAGCATGCCGGTGGCTCCGTGGATGTCGACGCTGTCGAGGAGGGGGGCGTGGAGGGCCTGTTCGGCGGCCATGCGGGCGCGGTTCTCGCCGGAGGCGGCGCCGGCGCCCATGAGGGCCTGCCCGGAGTCGCGCATCACCGCGGAGACGTCGGCGAAGTCCATGTTGATGGAGCCGCGACGGAGGATCATGGAGGTGATCCCGCGGATGGCGTTGTAGAGGACCTCGTCGGCGAGACGGAAAGCGTCCTGCATGGTCGTGGTCTTCGTGGCCACGGAGAGCAGCTTCTGGTTGGGGATGACGATCATGCTGTCGACGCATCCGCGCAGCGCCTCCAGACCCTGGCGGGCGTTGCGCTTGCGCACTCCGCCTTCCCAATCGAAGGGGCGGGTGACGATGGCCACGGTCAGGATTCCCAGTTCGCGGGCGATCTCGGCCACCACGGGAGCGGCTCCGGTACCGGTTCCACCGCCCATGCCGGCGGTGATGAACACCATGTCGGCGCCCTTCAGGCGTTCGGCGACCTCCTCGTGGCTCTCCTCGACGGAGGCGCGACCGACCTCGGGATTGGCGCCCGCACCCAGGCCGCGGGTCGCGCGGGATCCGATCTGCACCTTGATCTGGGCGAGATTGGTCTCGAGCACCTGCAGGTCGGTGTTGACGGAGATGAATTCGACCCCCGTGAGCCCCGCTTCGACCATCCGGTTGACGGCGTTGCCGCCGGCTCCGCCGACGCCGACGACCTTGATGCTTGCAGGACCGTTTTCCTGCGGGGTCTCGATGCTGAAGTTCATGGTGGGTCTCCTTGCGAGGGGGTCGTTTTCCGTCTGCTGGTCGATCGTGAAGGTCATGGTCGGGTCTCCGGGTTTCTCGTGCTGGTCAGAAGTATCGGGAGACCCACTCGGTCATCCTGCCGAGGAGGTCCTTGATGCGGTCGCCGTTGGGGCCCTGGACGGTGCCACCCGAAGTGCCGGGACCGGAATTGGCCTGTCCGCACAGGACGAGTCCGACACCGGTGGCGTGCTTGGGGGTGGAGGCGGAATCGATCAATCCGCCGAATCCCCTCGGGGTGCCGAGGCGGACCGGAAGACCGATCACGGAATGGGCGAGTTCCGCGGCTCCGGGGAGGAGGGATCCGCCTCCCGTGAGGACAAGGCCCGCCCCCAGGGACTGGTACAGACCCAGTTGGCGCAGTTCGGCAGCCACCGAGCGGTAGATCTCGACCATGCGAGGTTCGATGATCGCCGCCAGTTCCAGACGCGTGAGCTCCCTCTGGTCGTTGGCGCCCACGCCGGGGACCACGAAGCAGGAATCGCGGGGCACGAGGGCCTGCATGGCGCTCCCGTGCTTCTTCTTGATCTCCTCGGCCCGGCCCTTGGGAACCTTGAGCCCGTAGGACACGTCGGTGGTGACGAGGTCGCCGCCGATTGGGATGCTGGAGGTGTGGCGGATACAGGAACCGGAGAAGATCGCCACGTCGGTGGTGCCGCCGCCGATGTCGACCATGGCGACACCCATCTCCTTCTCGTCCTCGTCGAGGACAGCCATCGAACTGGCCAACGGCTCCAGCACGATGTCGGCGACGCGCAGACCGGCGCCTTCGACGGCCTGGAGCAGGCTCTGGACCTTGGAAACGTCGCCGGTGACGATGTGGACCTCGCCCTCCAGACGCACCCCGTTCATCCCCACGGGATCGAGGATCTCGGCCTGGTCGTCGACCACGAAGGTCTGGGGCACCACGTGCAGCATGCGGCGCCCCGGCTGGAGGGGGACGGCCTGGGCGGCTTCGATCACCCGGTCGACGTCGTCCTGGGCGATGATGCCGCCCTTGCGGTTCACGGCGATCACTCCGCGGCTGTTCTTGGCCTGGATGTGCGCCCCGGCGATCCCCACGAAGACGTCGCGGACGTCGTAGCCGCTCATCAGTTCGGCTTCCTCGACCGCCTTGCGGATGCTCTCGAGAGTCTTCTGGATGTTCATCACGACGCCCTTGCGCAGTCCCGTGCAGGCGTCGGTGCCCACACCGATGACGTCGATGGTCCCCGTGGGTCCGATCTCCCCGATGATCGCGCACACCTTGGTGGTGCCGATGTCCAAACCGCAAACCATTCTTCCTTGCGACGCCATCAGGCGCCTCCTTCCTTGCGGCGAAGTGCCGCGCACGCTCCGTGGCGCAAATCGATCTCGGCGATCTTCTCCTGCTCGGGCCCCAGCTCGCGGGCAATCGCGCGGGCGCGCGCCACGGCGAGACGCCAGCCGTCGGGCCGGATGCGAAGCCTCGGGGAGAAGTCCGCCATTTGGAATGAAAGGGAACCGTCGGCCTCCCGCTCCATGTCCAGGAACCGCTGGGACAAGTCGGGAGAGAGGTTCTCCATCTGGGTGATCGCCGCCACCAGGCCCATGGCCGAAGGATGGATGTTCAGGGAGTCCCCCGCGAGCCCGACGACATGGACGGGAACCGTCGTTCCGCGTGGATCCAGGATCCGTCCATCGCGGGCGACCCATCGGCCGTCGTCGAGCGAAGCCACGGCGCGACGTTCCCGCAGGACGACCCGGAGACGGTGCGGGAACGACCGGGTCACCTGCGCGGACTGGATCCAGGGATGCGCCTCCAGGCGGGCGCGGATGTCGGCGATGGAGAGGTCGGTCAAGGGCACGCCGCGATGGACTCCCATGAGGGAGACCGTCTCGTCCAGACCGACCTTGGAGAACCCGGCCACCTCGATGTCCCGCAGTTCGATCCAACCCCGGCGCAACGCCAGTTCCCGCAATCCCAGGGTGGATCCCACGGCGGAACCGATGGCCAAGACGACCAGGAAGGTGGTCCGGATGAATCGGGCGGCACCGGAGGCGGCTCCACGGCGCACCTCCGCGCGGCGCGCCTGGCGCGTCTCCTCGCGCTTGCGCGCATTGGCACCCAGACGGGATGCCGTCTGGGGCGCGGTCCGGCGAACCTGGGTGTGGGTACGGGTGGTCATGGCGTTTCCCTCAGCAGGTCGCGCGCCCAGGAACCGACATCGCCGGCCCCGACGAACAGGAGGAGCCAGTCCCCTTCCTTGGCCAGACGGCGCAGGGATTCCACGGCTTCGAGGCGACCCGAGACGGCGGCCAACGGGGCTCCCTCGGGAGCCGCGGCGAGGATGGCCTCGGACCCCAGACCCTGCTCGGGAGTTTCGCGCGCGGCGTAGACGGGCGCGACGAAGGCGCGATCCGCACCGGCCAGCGCCTGGGCGAACCCGGCGGCGAAATGGCGCGTGCGCGAGTAGAGGTGCGGCTGGAACACGGCGGCGATGCGACGCCCCCCTCCGAGTTCCCGTGCCGCCTGCAGGGTCGCGGAGATCTCCGTGGGATGGTGGCCGTAGTCGTCGTACACCGGGCATCCGTCCAGCTCCCCGACCAGGTCGAGGCGGCGACGCGCGCCCCGGAACCCCGACAAGGCCAGGGCCGCGACGTGGGGATCGACCTTCTCCTGATGGCACAGGGCGACCGCCGCCAAGGCGTTCAGGCGGTTGTGCCTCCCCGGGACGGCCAGCTTGAAGGCGCACAGCCGCTCGCCGCGGAAATGGACCTCGGTGGAGCCGTCGGGCAGTTCGATCCCCCGGTAGTCGGCTTCCGCGGCGATCGCGTAGGTGAACACGGGACCCGCGAGGCCGGCGCGCAACGAATTCGCGCCCGCGTCCTCGGAGCAGACGAGGGCGTAGCCGTGGAAGGGCAGACGCGCCAGGAATCCGGCGAAGGTGGCGTGGAGGTCTTCGATGCCCGCGTAGCAATCGAGGTGGTCCTCCTCGAGGTTGGTCACGATGACCGCGTCGGGATGAAGGGCCAGGAAGGTGCGATCGAACTCGTCGGATTCCACCACCAGCGGACCATCGGCCGCCGGGTCGGGCTGGTCCTCGACGTTGGTGGGGACTCCCCCCGGAAGCACCGAGGGGCGCAGACCCGCGCAGCGCAGGATGCGCGCGATCATCAGGGTCGTGGTGGTCTTGCCGTGGGTTCCCGCGATGCACAGGGAGTGCCCCTCGCGCGTGACTTCGCCCAGGGCCTCGGCCCGACGGACCACGGGGATCCCCAGCTCCAGGGCGCGAGCGACCTCGACGTTCTCCGAACCCACCGCGCTGGTGCGGATCACCAGGTCGGCATCCTCCACGTGGAGGGGGTCGTGGCCCACGCGGACCTCGAGCCCGGAGTCGCGCAACCACTCCAGGTTGGAGGATTCGTTGCGATCGCTCCCGGACACGGCGAAACCGCGCGCCGCGAACCACGCCGCGAGGGGAGCCATGCCCGCTCCTCCGACGCCCACGAAATGGAGACGACGGAATCTGTGGCGGGGGATCATGGTCGGGCCTCCAGCGTGGAAGCCACCACCCGGGCGACCTCGCGCGCCGCATCGGGACGGGAGAAGGATGCCATCGCGCGGGATGCGTCCTGGCGGCGGGCGAAGAGTCGTTCCAACGCGGCCAGGGCCGCTCCGTCGCGCCAGTCGCGTTCCACCAGGAGCTCCGCGGCACCCGCCACGGCCATCTCCCGGGCGTTGCTCTCCTGGTGGTTGCCCGTGGCGTAGGGGAAGGGAACCAGGACGGAAGGCAGGGCGAACAAGGCCAATTCGGCCAGCGTGCTCGCGCCCGCCCGGGTGAGGGCGAGATCGGCGGCGCCCAACTCCCCGAAGACGTCGTGCACGAAGGCCTCGACCCGGACGCCTTCGATCCCCTCGGCCGCGACCTTGGCGGCCTCGAGTCCCGCGGGACCGGTCTGCCAGAGGACCTTCCAGCCCGAGGCCACGAAGGACCGGATCTCGGCGGCGAGGATCGCGTTCAGGCCGCGCCCCCCCTGCGATCCGCCGATGACCACGAGGTAGCGCTCGTTCCCGCCGATCCCGCGCGCCGCGCGGAGCTCCTCGCGGGTGCGCGCATCGCGGGTGCGGACCGGGTTCCCCACGACTTCGGCGACCGCCGGAGCGAAGGCCAGGGCGCCCGCCGGGGAGCCCACGAGGAGTTTCCGGGCCAGACGGGCCAGCAGGCGGTTGGCCACCCCGGGATGGGCGTTGGACTCGTGGACCACCACGGGCAGGCCCAGGGTGCGGGCGGCGATCCCGGTGGGAAGACTCACATAGCCTCCCGTGGCCAGGACGGCGCGGGCACCGGTGCGCCGCAGGACCTTGCGGGCGGCGGCGACCGAACGGACCATGGTGATCGGAAGCGACAGATTCCGCCAGATCCCCGAACGGTGCAGGGGCGAGGCGGGGATGGATGCGAACGGCACGCCGGCGCGCTCGGCCAGGGTCTGT
Organism: Fibrobacteria bacterium; assembly: GCA_020633825.1. GTDB lineage: Bacteria > Fibrobacterota > Fibrobacteria > UBA5070 > UBA5070 > UBA5070. The sequence continues at coordinate 398,219 of JACKCV010000003.1, forward strand.
TCCAGGAATCCGCCCCGTCCGAGCACGACGAGATCGAACCCGTGGACCGAGCGAAGATGCTCCCCGGCGGCCAAGGCGGGGAACACGTGTCCACCCGTCCCGCCGCAAGCCAATGCGATCGTCAACGCCATGCCGGCCTCCCGATCGCCGTGGAGACGTCGCGACCGCGCGAAGCGGTGCGGGAAGACGTGCGGTCGGGCGACCAGGCCGACCGCGGAGGTGGAGGCTCGTCGAGGAGCAGGGTGGTGTGCCGGGACAGGTTCAGCAGGAGTCCGAGCGAGACCATCGAGAACGTCAGGGAGGAGCCTCCGTAACTCACGAAGGGCATGGGAAGGCCCGTGGTGGGGATCATGCGCACGCAGACCATCGCGTGCAGGGCCGCCCAGAGGCAGATGGAAGTGGTCAGGCCCGCGGCCAGGAGGCGCAGGAAGGGGTCTGCGCTGGTGCGCGCCACCGCCAGGCCGCGCCAGGCGACCAAGGCGAACAGTCCCATCACGGCAAGCGTGCCCAGCAACCCCATCTCCTCGCCCAGGACGGCGAAGATGGTATCGGTGTAGGGCTCGGGAAGGTGCAGGAGCTTGGCGGTCCCGCGTCCGAGGCCCACACCGAGGACGCCGCCGTTGCCCAGCGCGATGAGCGACTGCAGGGACTGGAGGGCGGAACCCTGGGCGTGCGCCTCGGGATGGAGGAAGGCTTCCACGCGCGCCATGCGGTAGGGCTGCAGGACCATGATCCCCAGCATGCCCACGAACCCGATGGCGACCAGGGAACCGATGTGCTTCCAGGACATCCCCGCAACCAGGAGGATGGCGAAGGAGGTGGCCAGCAAGGCCGAAGCGGTGGAGAAGTTGGGCTGCAGGATGATCAATCCGCACATCAGGGCGACGCGCCACAGGGCCGGGACGAGACCCGACAATTCCTGGATCCGGGTGTCGGGCCGGGACAGGTACCAGGCCAGGGAGAGGACCAGGGCGAGCTTGGCCAGCTCGGAGGGCTGGAGGGAGAACATCGCCAGGGAGATCCACCGCTTGGCGCCGTTCACCGAACCCACCGATTGCGAGGCGATGGTGAAAACCAGGAGCGAGGCGGCGACGAGGAACAACGGACGCGCCGAGGCACGCAGCCATTTCGGAGGCACCAGGAACGCAACCACACCCGCGACGGTCCCCACGCCCAGGCGCAGGAGATGGTCGCCGAGGACCCGTCCGGATCCCCAGCTCCAACGGATCGCCCCGTAACCCGACGACGCGCTGTAGATCATGGCGGTGCCGATGATCGCCAGCACGACGCAGGCCGCGAGAAGGATCCAGTCGGGTTGGTTGCGCTGGGTCATCCCTGCAGGAACTCCCGTGCGAAACGATCGCCGCGCTGCATCAGTCCGGGCTCGCCGTCGCGGGGAAGGCAACCGGGGCAGAACAGGACCTGTCCACCGGCCAGGGTGCGATCGCGCGCCTCCAGGGCGGCGTCGGCCAGGTCGAGGCAGGTCACGGCGTCGGCGAGACGCCCCCAGGTGGTGGCGACCCAGTTGGGGGTCCCGGGGAGCAGCACGACGCGGGAACTGCGCGACCGGATCTTGTCGAGGAGTTCGAATCCGGCGTGGAAACCCAGGCCGCCGGTGACCAGGGTCAGCCGCTGGTCGAAGGAGTCGAGTGCGCGATCGAGGCCTTCGGCGGTGCAGGAGGCGGCATCGTCGAACAGAGCCACGCCGCCGATCTCGCCGCGCCACTGGAGCATGTGCTCCGGCCCGGTCCAGGAGAAGAGGGGTTCGCGCAGGGCGCGGGGATCGACACCCCAGGACAGGGCGGCGGCGACGGCGGGCAGGACGGCCTGCACGTGGCGCACGCCGGGGATGCGCAGGGCGCGCACCGGGCCCAGGACGTGGGCGCGTCCGCAGTCGGCGGCGACGATCAATCCATGGCGGATGTAGGCTCCGCGCCAGACGGGTCGGTCGACCGACCAGGCCCAATCGAGGCTCGCCTCGACCAGTCCGTCGTCCTGGCGGACGCCCGGCATGCCCAGGTCGGTGGGACGGGTTCCGGCGGTCTCGACCAGGCAATCGCACGAGGCGGGCAGGGCGCGCCCTTCGGCGACTTCCAGGATCTCGGGGGCGCGTCCGGCACCCAGGGCTTCCGAGGTCAGGCGACGCAGGAGGTGGGCCGTGACGAACCGGAATTCCGATCCCGCCACGGCGACCATGCGAGGGATCCTGTGGCTTGTGGTGGGCAGTTGGATCATCGACGATCTCCGAGGGTTTGCACGGTTTCGAGAGTCTTCAGTCGGGACACGATGGCGTCGAGCCGCAGTCCATGGGAGGCCTTCACCAGGACGATGTCGCCGGATTCCACTTCCTCGGCCAGGGCCTTCTCCAGGGCGTCCCGGGAGGGGAAGTGGCGCACGCGGGTCTTGGCCATGCCCTTGCGGCGGGCTTCGTCGGCGATGTCGCTGGACAGGGGCCCCACGCACCAGAGGAGGTCGAGGTTCATCTCGCCCGCGTACGACCCGATGCCGCGGTGCAGTTCCTGGCTCTCCTCGCCCAGCTCCAGCATGTCGCCCAGGACCGCGACGCGCCGACCGGTGCAGGCCATGTTGGAGAGGATGGACAGGGCCGAACGCACGCTGGGGGGGTTGGCGTTGTAGCAATCGTCCAGGATGCGGAATCCCTGCCCCTGGATGACGTTCATGCGTCCTTCCACGGCGCGGAACTCCGACAGGGCCTGCGCGATGGCCGCCTTGGGGATGCGGTGGCTCAGACCGACGGCGATGGCCGCCAGGGCGTTGTACACGTTGTGGACACCGGGAACGGCCAACTGGAAGCGGGTGCGTCCGACGCGGAACGAAGCGCATCCGTTCTCGTCCCAGGTCAGATCGGAGGGACGGACCTGGCCCTTGCGGATCCCGTAGGTGTGGACGCGGAAACGCGCGTTGGTGCGGACCTTCTGCAGCCAGGGGTCGTCGGCGTTGAGGACCAGGACGCCTCCGGTGCGCAGACCGGCCACCACCTTCAACTCCTCGTCGCGCACGGCCTGGAGGGTCTTGAAGAACTCCATGTGTTCGTGGCCGATGTTGGTCAGGACGGCGCAGGTGGGAAGCACCGCGCGGGACAGGATCTCCAGCTCGCCCGGGGAGGAGGTCCCCATCTCGACCACGGCGCTGCGATGGGCGGGCCCGATCCCCAGCAGGGTCATGGGCACGCCGACATGGTTGTTGAGGTTCCCCTTGGTGCGATGGCATTCGCCCTTGGCGGCCATCACCGCGGCCACCATCTCCTTGGTGGTGGTCTTCCCGTTGGAGCCCGCCACCGCGATGCGGGGAATGCGGAAGCGTCGCGCATGCCGGCTGGCGACCTTCAGGAAGGCCGCACCGGTGTCGTCGACCGGAACATACACGCGCGAAGGGACGAATCCCTGGTCTAGCCATTTGCGATCCACCACGGCGGCGATCCCTCCCTTCTCGAATGCCGTCTCGACGAACCCGTGGCCGTCGAAACGTTCTCCCTTGAGCACCCAGAACACGTCCCCGGATCCGATGGACCGGGAATCGGTGCAGATCCGGACGCGACGGTCGCGGCGGACCTTGCGTCCGACGGATTCCGTCTCCAAAAAGTCCAGCAGTTCGCCCCAACGGATGGAATTCACGATGCATCCCTCCTGGAGACGAAGGCCTCGGCCAGGATTTCCCGGTCGTCGAAATGACGCTTCTCGGTCCCGACGATCTGGTAGTCCTCGTGCCCCTTGCCGGCCACGACCAGGAGGTCGTCCGGCCCCAGGTCCGAGGCGGCGCGATGGATCGCCTCGGCGCGATCGGCCAGGCGCAGGTGCGGCACGGCCCCCATGCCGGCGGCCACGTCGTCGAGGATCCGCTCGGGATCCTCGGTGCGCGGATTGTCGGAGGTCAGGACGGCGAGGTCGGCCAGGCGGGCGGCGATCTCGCCCATGCGGGGCCGCTTGGTGCGATCGCGATCGCCTCCGCACCCGAACACGCACACCAGGCGTCCCTTGACCAGGGGGCGCAGCCCCTCCAGGAGGCGTTCCAGGGCGTCGGGGGTGTGGGCGTAGTCCACGATCCCCCGCAGACTGCCGGAACGGATGGGTTGGCAGCGCCCGGGAACCGAGACGCGCGCGGCGGCGGCGACCACGGCCTCGGCGGGGATCCCCGACTCCAGCATGGCCACGGCGACGCCCGCGAGATTCTGGGCGAAGGCCCTTCCCATGAGGGGGCTGGTCAATTCCACGCCGTGTCCCGCCCGGGAGCGCAGCGAGAAGGAAAGTCCGTCGAGTCCGTCGCGGAAATCGGCGAGACTCCAGTCGGCGTCGCGCCCCTGGAAGGCGAAGGTCCGGGCCCGTTCGCCGAGATGGTCGGCCAGGATCCGTCCGTGGGCGTCGTCGGCGTTGACCACCGCGATCCCGGAGGGACGCAGGTGCCGGGTGAACAGCAGGCTCTTGGCCGCGAAGTAGGCACCCATGTCGCCGTGGTAGTCGAGATGGTCGTGGGTCAGGTTGGTGAACACCGCCATGTCCAGGAGCAATCCCCCGATGCGCCCCTGCACCAGGGCGTGGGAGGAGACCTCGACGGCGAGGGAGCGGGCACCCGCACCCCGGGCGCGGGCGATCCATTCCCACAGGCGGATGGCGTCGGGGGTGGTCATGCCCGAAGCGGCCTCGTAGCCGGGGTAGCGCACCGCCACCGTGCTGGAGAGCGCCGGGGCCAGTCCCGCTTCCTCGAACATCGCCTCGGCCAGGAAGACCGAGGAAGTCTTGCCGTTGGTCCCGGTCACCGCGAAACTGCGCAGCCCCTGCTCGGGCTCGCCGTGCAGGACGCGGCAGAGGGGTCCGATGGCCTCGTCGACCCGGGGGACCAGGAGTCGGTGGGGAAGGCCCGCGCAATCGGCCCGATCGGTGAGGATGGCCACGGCCCCGCGGGCCAGGGCCTGGTCGGCGAAATCGTTGCCGTCGCGGACGGTCCCGCGGACGGCGCAGAACACCGAACCCGGAACGACGTCCCGGGAATCGACCGCCAGGCGCGCCACGGCGACGTGGGGGATGTCCCCCAAGGCGGGCACGTCGGCGCGGAACAGGAGGTTGGAAAGCAGGCTCATCCGGGGCTCTCCTCGGCGGCTACGGTACGGACCAGGCTGTCGCTGGGAGAGGACCGACGTCCTCCCAGGGCCGACGCCAGGGTGCCGGGTGCGTCGGGAGCCCGGTCTCCCCAGGGCTGGGAGGGATCGCGCAGGGCGAAGCGCACGATGCGCCCGAAGACCGGAGCCGCCGTGATGCCTCCGGTGTGTCCCTTCTCGGTGGGATCGTCGAGCACCACCAGGCACACCATCGGAGCCCCGCGCAGGGGTACGATCCCGATGAAGGAGGCCATGAAGCGGTCCTGGAAGTAGCGTCCGTTCTCCGGATCGACCTTCTGCGAGGTCCCGGTCTTGCCGCCCACGGGAAGTCCCTGGATGCGTGCGTACCCTCCGGTGCCGCTGTCCACGACGCCCTTGAGGGCCTGCATCACGTTCTCGGCGGTTTCGCGGCGCACGGCCTGCCGCACGGGGCGGGGCTGGAAACGCTCGACGGTGTCGCCTTCCGGGGACACCAGGGCCCGCACCAGCCGGGGGCGCATCAGCAGTCCTCCGTTGGCCAGCGCGGCGTAGGCCATCGCCATCTGCAGCGGGGTCACCGCCACTTCCTGTCCGATCGCCATGGTGGGCAGGGTGCGCATCGACCACTGGTCGACGGTCTTGAGCAGACCGCTCTCCTCGCCGGGGAGATCGATCCCCGTGGGGGTGCCGAATCCGAAGTTGCGGGCCACCCGGTACAGTTCGTGGGAGCCGGCGATCTGGGCGATCTGGGCGAAGCAGACGTTGGAGGAATGCTCGAGGCAGGAGCGATACCCGTGGCGCCCCTTCATGGGGTGGGCGTCGCGGATGGGGCGACGTCCGTCCCCCGGATCCCAGGAGGGCCCGAGGAGGAAGAGGTCGTCTTCCTGGAGATTTCCGGTCTCGAGGGCGGCGGCCAGGGAGATGGCCTTGAAGGTCGAGCCCGGCTCGTAGGTGCGATGCACCGCTCCCACCTCGACCCGTCCCTGCGCCATGGAACGCAGATCGACCGGTGCCGGCAGGGAGGCGAGCGCTGCGACGTCTCCCGTGCGCGCCTCGACCACCACCACGGTACCGCCGGTGGCCCCGTGGCGGGCGACGGCCTCGGCCAGCGCGGCCTCGGCTTCTCCCTGCAAGGTCGGACGCAAGGTGGTGACCACCGCCAGCCCCGGACGGGGCTTGGATCCGCGGTCGTCGAAATCGGGCCAGGCCTGGCCGCGGCCGGTGCGACGGGCGGTCTTCCAGCCGGGAGTGCCGTGGAGGATGTCGTCGAAGCGGTACTCCAGACCCATCAGGCCGTTGCCGTCGCGCCCCACCAGTCCCAGGACCGGCAACGCCATGGAGCCCCAGGGCCAGCCGCGTCGTCCGTCGGGATTCTCCCCGGCGAGCACCGATCCGTCGGTGGCCAGGATCTCCCCGCGCGGAGCATCGAGCAGAAGGCGCAGACGCGTCTGGTTGCGGGCGGCCTCGCGCAGGTCGGGGCCTTCCACGACCTGGATCCAGGCCAGGCGCAACCCGATCGCCCCGAACAAGGCGAGGAACAGGGTCTGCAGAAGCCGGGTGCGGCCCGGGTTCACGGGACCACCGTCTGGGTGTCGGGTTCCGGCAAGCGGTACTGGCGGCCGGGACGAACCCAGCCCCACCGGGAGGCACGGGCTTCCATCGCATCGGGACGGCGCAACGCGGCGAGGCGTCCCGAGAGCTGGTCGACCGAGTCGCGCAGACGACGTTCGATCCCCGAGACCTTGGTGAACCGGGACTCGAGCTCGACATGGCGGGTCTGGCGCCACACGCATCCCACCATCATCGAGGCGAGCAAGGTGATGGCCACGAATCCCACCAGCACGGCGGGAACCACCGATCCACGGGTCTTCTCGACCACCCGCAGCCGGGCCGAACGCGCACGCGGATTGGAGGCGATCTCCTCGGCGTCGGGGGTCTCCCCGCGCACGACCCAGGCACCGTCGCGTTCGGGGCGGTTGCCGTAGATGTCGCGCGGAGCGTCGGGATCGTCGCCGATCAGCCCGCGCAGGAGGTTCTTGGCCAGGCGGTCCTCGACCGAATGGTAGGTGAGCACCGCCAGGCGTCCGCCCACGGCCAGCGAGGACCAGGCGGTGGGAAGGGCGGTGCGGATCTCGCCGAGCTCGTCGTTGACGATCATGCGCAGGGCCATCGAAAGGCGCGCCATTTCCCGGGGACGGTCGCGCATCCCGTTGGGGAAGGCCGTCCGCAAGGCGCCTTCGAGATCGTCGGAACGGAGCGTCTCGCCGCTGGCCTGGCGCTCCAGGAGGTGGCGGGCGACGGTGCGGGCGCGCGGGACGTCGGCCAGTTCGTAGAGGGCGCGGGAGAGCGACTCCTCGTCGAGTCCTCGCAGCACTTCGGCCAACGACCCCGACGCGGTGGGATCCATGCGCAGATCCAGGGTGGCCCCGGGGCGGATGGTGAATCCGCGATCATCCTCGTCGAGCTGGCGGCTGGAGACTCCGAAATCGAACAGGAAGCCCAGGGCGCCGGTCGCCTCGGGGAGGTCTCCGAGGGCGGAGAAGCGCAGATGCACGGCCTGGAAGCGGGGATCGCTCCCCAGGCGCGCGCCCGCGATGGCCAGGGCCTGCGGATCGCGGTCCAGACCGATCACCCGGGCTTCGGGCCCCAGGACCGAGAGCAGCACCGAGGAATGCCCCCCGTCGCCGAGGGTGCAATCGAACCAGGTCCCTCGGCCATCCTTGCGGAGGAGGGAGGCGATGCGCGAAGCGAGGACGGGGACGTGGCGGATGTCGAGCGGGGAATCGGAGGGCGCGTCGGTCACGTGGCCTCCGGTCGCACCGCTCCGGCGCCGACGGGCGGAACCTGCAGGCAATCGGCGAAATCATCGTATCCGCTCGAGGAGGACAATCCCCCGATCTCCTCTTCGAAGCGCTCGGGAGTCATGAGGATGATCTTGTCGCCGTCCCCGGCGAAGGTCACCCGGTTGGTGAGTCCCGCGATCTCCATGAGCCGGGGAGGGAGCGTGAGACGATTCTGCTCGTCGAGGACGGACGTGGCGGCCAGGGTCGTCATGCGACGCAGGTTCGCCGCCAGGGCGGGAGTGCGCGGCAGGGACTGCAGGGCCTGGACGGTGCGATGGAAGGAGGGGTAGTCGAAACAGATCAGGGTGGAGCCGCTACCGGGGACCACCACGACCTTCCCGTCGGCTTCCACGGGGAGCTCACGCCGCAACTCGCGGGGCAGGTTGGTCCTGCCCTTGGAGTCGATCGCGACTGTGCTGTAACCCGTGTACACCCTGAGGAACCCTCCATAACCCACCGCTTTTACCCACGGCTACCCATAATCTAACCCATTCTCCCCCACATCCCGCAACCTTCCCCCCCATTTCTTCCGTGGACGAGAATCAATTCTTTGCATTCACAACCCTTCTGGACCTCCATATGAGGTAGGTCACGTCGCTTTTACCACTACTCTTTGCGCTTAAACGCTTTTTATCCCTTTATTCCGACATCGCGATTCGGAATCCATTCTTTGCGCCCCCACCCTCACCCGGGATTTCCCCACACTTCCCCACGTCGCCGATTCCGGGCTCGCTCTGGTGCGCACGGGCTCGCTTCGGTACATTCCTGCCATGGACACCAACGAAGCTCTCGGAACCCACCAGAAGGCCCTCCGCGTCAACCTCGATCCGCGCCGCTACGGCACCTTCGCGGAGATCGGCGCCGGACAGGAAGTGTCACGCTGGTTCTTCCGCGTGGGCGGTGCGGCGGGGACCATCTCGAAATCCATGTCCGCCTACGACATGACGGTTTCCGACGCGATCTACGGCAAGTGCGACCGCTACGTGGCCCGGCCCCGCCTGGAAGCCATGCTCGACTACGAGTACAAGCTCAACCTCGACCGCCTGCGGGAGAGCCGCGGGGACTCCACCGCCTTCTTCGCCTTCGCCGACACCGTCGCCGCCCGCAACTTCAAGGGCACCAACGACCCCCACGGCTGGATGGGCGTGCAGTTCCAGGCCCATCCCCGCGACGAGGCCAGCCGCATCATCATGCACGTGCGCATGCTCGACACCGACGCCACCCTGCAGCAGGAGGCGCTGGGGATCGTGGGCGTCAACCTCCTGCACGGCGCGTTCTTCCTCTCCCACGAACCGGAGAAGCTGGTCGAATCGCTGCTCGACGGATTGTCGACCAGCCGCGTCGAGATCGACATGATCGAGTTCTCGGGGATCGAGTTCCGCCACGTCGACAACCGCGTGATGAGCCTGAAACTGGTGCAGCTGGGACTCTCCAAGGCCGCCCTGTTCTCCCCCAAGGGGGAGGTCCTGCAGCCTTCGGAGGTGTTCTACCGCAAGACCATCCTGGTGGAGCGCGGCAGTTTCCGTCCCGTTTGCACGGTCAACCTCGACATGATGGACGCCACCATGAGGCAGCTGCGAGCCGAGGAGGGGCACGGTTCGGACGAGGTGGTGGAGATCATGGAGATCACCACCCACAACCTCCTGGAGGGGGGATCGGGCGCCATCGATCCACGCGACTTCCTCGCCCGGGCCGACATGATCGCCGCCACCGGCAAGACCGTGCTGGTCAGCGACTATCCGGAGTACTTCCGGCTGGGAGCCTGGTTGAGCCGCTGGACCAAGAAGCGCATCGCCATCGTGATGGGGGCGCAGAGCCTGCTCCAGCTGTTCGACGAGACCTACTACCACAACCTCGACGGCGGCGTGCTGGAAGCCTTCGGCCGGTTGTTCAAGAACGACCTCAAGGTGTACGTGTACCCGTTCCTGGACCGCTCCACGGGAAGGATCTCCACCGCCCGGGATCTCGAGGTCCCGGGACCGCTCAGCCACCTCTACCGCTACTTCCTGGAGCGCGGGGTGATCGAGGAGCTGGAGGGTTGGGACAGGAACTGCCTGGAAGTCTTCAGTCGCGACGCCCTGGCACGCATCCAGAAGGGGGACCCCACCTGGGAGGCGATGGTCCCGGCGCCCGTCGCCGAGGTGATCCGCAAGCACGGATACCTGGGGTTCCGCAAGGGCTGAGCGCCCTTGCGGGGAACCGGGGTTCAGCGGTGGCAGGCCTTGGACTTGCGACCGCTCCCGCACCAGCAGGGGTCGTTGCGGCCGATCCGCAGCGCGGGCAGGATGGTCCCCGAACGGTAGAGCCATCGACCGTCCTGGCGCACGAAGCGGCTGCGTTCGTGCAACTGTCCGACGGGATCCCCCTCGAACCAGGCGGCGAACTCGACCTCCCCCGCGTCCCCCGACGGTTCCGGTGCCTCCACCACGCGCAGCGCGAGCCACCGCGTGTCGGAGACCGCCCGTTCCAGGGTCCGACGTTCGTCGGGTCCGTGCAGGGCGGGATGCGAAGTGGCCAGGAGGTATTCGACCTCCCCGCGCACGAACGCGACGTAGCGCGAACGCATCAGGGCCTCGGGCGTGGGTGCGGCGCGATCCCCCCGGTGGAACGGACCGCAGCATTCCCGGTAGGGCCGGCCGGACAGGCAAGGGCAGGTTTCCATCGCCGGAAAGATGCGCACGATCGCGCCAGGGACCGCCACCCGGCAGGGCGCGGACCCCGCAGAGCGGTGGACGGAACCTGGGCGAGGAGGCCGCGTGACGCGGAGCGTCCAGGGGCTCCCCCGGCGTCGGTGGAACCGGATCCGCCCGTGGACGCGACGCGGCGATGGGGCCCGGCCTGCGACCCGGCAGGGTGGCAGGGGCGCCCCCTCCCCACTCCCCCACCGGAGGCGAACCAGGCTGGAAGACCATTCCCCGACGCATCCTCCCCCGTCCGCCCGTCGGGGTCGGCGGAGGAAATACCGGCGACGCGCCCCACCGGACCGCGATGGCGCTCCCGGCAGGACAGTTCCTGTCAGGTCAGGGAAGGAACCCGTCGCCCTCGGGGTCGGGAGGTTCCCAGAACCGGAAGCGCTCGAGGTACCCGGCGAGTCCGGGGTGCTCGGCCAGGGAGGTGCGCACGACTTCGCGCGCCTGCTCCACCAGTCCGTGCTCGGCCGCGGAGGGCACGATGCCGCGCAGCACCGCCAGGCGCAGGTGGACGAAGTAGGTGTCGAGGGCGTCGCAGATGCAGTAGTCGTCGATGCGCTCGTGCTCCCCGGCGTCCCACAGGTCCTGCACCATGCTCCCCTTGGTCTCCATCTTGCCCGGCTTCTGCAGCAAGGTGGCCATCAGGTTCAAGCCCCCCGCTAGGCGCGTGGCCCCGTGGGAAGTGACGAATTCCATCAGGTCGAGGTGTCCGCGCTGGTTGAAGCGCGCGCGCGGGGAACCGGGGCCGTCGGCGCCGAACCAGCCCGGCGCGGCGATGCCGTAGCGGAAGGCGCTGAGCTCCAGGACGGGAAGATCGAAACCGCGACCGTTGAAGGTGACCATCTGGGGACGCCCGCGGCGCTCCCATCCCTCCCAGAACTGGCGGGCGATCACGTGGGGGCGGAAGCGAGGCCTGTCGAGGGTGGTCAGACCGACAAGACGGAATCCGGCATCGATGCCCGCGAGGGCGACGGAGACCGGGACGTGGTACACGTGGGGGATGAAGTCGGACTTCCCTCCCGAGGCCTCCAGGAGCTCCTCCCCGAGGCGTTCCCTGGCCTGGCGGGGCGAGAGTTCCGGTTCGGTCGGCCACTTGATCCGCTGGACCAGACGACCGTCGACCACGGTCTCGATGTCGAGCGCCAGCGCCTTGACTTCGGGAGGCAGGGCCATGGATCAGGCTCCGACCGGAGAGGACGACGGGAATCGCAACCGACCCCGCAAGGAAGGCGGGATGCGGCGATCTCGACCGTTCCCGGCGCGGACGGGCCCGGGAATCCCCGCTCGGGGCGAGGCCGCTCGGGCGGGAAGTCGCTCCACCCTCAGACCCGGTGTCGCAGGATGGTGTCGACCGGCTCCTTGGCCTTGCGCGGGAAATCGAGGGAGCTGTGCAGACCACGGCTCTCGCGGCGCTTGAGGGCGCAGTCGACCACGAGCCTCGCGGTACGGGCGGCGTTGCGCAGTTCGAGCAGGGACGGCGTGATGACGGTGGCCTTGTAGAAGGCCTCGACCTCGTCGCGGATCAGCCGCAGGTGTGCGCTGGCGCGTTCCAACCGATCGGTGGTGCGGACGATGCCCACGAAGTCCCACATGATGCGGCGCACGGTGTCGTGGAGGTGGCGGATCACCACCTCCTCGCGATGCTCCTGGGTCCCCTTCTTGTTCCACTTGGCCACGATCCGGGGATCGACCCGGGGACGCGGCTTGGACAGTGCGTGGTCGGCGGCGCGCCGGCTGAACACCACCGCCTCGAGGAGGCTGTTGGAGGCCAGGCGGTTGGCGCCGTGGATCCCCGTGTGGGCGCATTCCCCGCAGGCGTACAGCCCCGTGATGGAGGTGCGCGCCTGGAGGTCGGTGTCGATGCCACCGCACAGGTAGTGGGCGGAGGGGGTGACGGGGATGGGATCGACGCCCAGACGGAATCCGGCTTCGAGGCAGCGGGCGTGGATGTTGGGGAACTTGGACTTGGCGTGGCTGCCCAGGACCGAGGCGTCGAGGAACACGCAGGCGTCTCCCAGGGCCTTCATGCGCCGGTCGATCGCGCGGGCCACGATGTCGCGGGGAGCGAGGTCCTTGAGGGGATGCTCGTGCTCCATGAACCGCTCGCCCCGGCTGTCGACCAGGACCGCCCCGGCGCCTCGGACCGCCTCGGAGATGAGGAAGGGTCCGCGGACGGGATCGTAGAGGGAAGTGGGATGGAACTGGACGAATTCCAGGTTGGCCACGCGAGCCCCCGCGCGCCAGGCCATGGCGATGCCGTCCCCGGTGGCCACCACGGGATTGGTGGTGTGCTGGTACACCTGGCCCAGACCACCGGTGCACAGGACCGTCACGGGCGCGAGCCAGGTCTCGATCCGGCCGGTGGTGCGGTCGAGGGCGTAGGCCCCGTGGCAGGTCAGGCGGTCGTCGTGGCGCTCCACCAGGAAGTGCTGGGTGATCAGCTCGAGGGCGAACCGCTGCTCGACGATGCGGATGTTGGGATGGGCCTTGGCGGCTTCGAGCAGGGCACGTTCGATCTCGGCTCCGGTGATGTCGCCCGCGTGCAGGATGCGGGCGCGGTTGTGCCCCCCTTCCCGATGGAGGTCGAAGGGTCCCTTCTTGCCTCCGGTGCGGGTGAAATTCACCCCCCAGGCCACCAGCTCGCGGATGGCCTCGGGTCCCTCGCTCACCAGGAGTTCCACCGCATCCTGGTGGCAAAGCCCGTCGCCGGCCTCCAGGGTGTCCCGGACGTGGCTGGCGAAATCGTCGTCGGGGGCCGTGACCGAGGCGATGCCCCCCTGCGCCCATCGGGTGGAGGTCTCGTCGGCCGTGGTCTTGGTCAGGATGGCGACGGATCCGCGCTCCGCCACGCGCAGCGCGAACGTGAGTCCGGCGATGCCGGAGCCGATCACCAGGTGATCGACGGTATGGACGAGCTTGGCCGTTTTGTGCCTCCGGAGAAACCGAGGCGCAAAATCTAATCGAGACCAGGAGGGATATTTCCCCGGATCTTGGCACATTTCCCGGGATATGTCTCCGATTTGGCTCCTGCTGACCTCGCTTGCGACCTCCCCGACTCCCCCCGACAGCGGTTTCTCCCTGGGGAACGCCGTTCGCGAAGGCTGGGATTGGACGGTCCGCGACTTCGAAGTCCTGATGGCCACCAGCGGTCAGATCGACTTCGCCGCGGGGCTTCTCGGGGAACCCAGGCACACCTCCCTTCCCCCCGGCTACCGATCGGACTTCCACGCCTACGTGGACTTCTTCCGGTGGAAGGGATTCATCTCGAACTGGTTGATCGGAAACACCACCGTCATCGCCCGCAACGACTCGACGGCCTTCACCCTCTCCCACATCCGGTACGTCCTGACTCCGGGATACCGCTACGAGTTCGAGGACTGGCAGATCTCCGGACTGCTCCTGCACGAATGCGTGCACACCGTCTCGCGCCCCGAGACCAACGGCGCGGTCTGGTGGAACTCCTTCCAGATCGGCGTCGGGAGCAAAGGCGCCTACCACGACCATTTCGTGGACGCCTACCGGAAGGCCCGCTCCTTCCCGGGTTTGAAATTCGACGGACGCATCGATGTCGGCCAGTTCCTGTACGGCCCCCAGTCGGTGTGGATCGGACAGAACCACGATTTCCGCCAGGAGCTGTTCGGGTTGGCGCGCCTGCGCCTGGGCAGCACGGGCTCGTTCGGGTTCTTCCAGGACGTGCAACCCCATTTCTGGCGGGCCGCCGACGGACGGATCGACCAGAAGTGGACCCTCTCCCTCCACATGTACCTGCTGGGGCAGCACAACATCGCCGGGGGATACCTGCGATGGATCCCCCTGGACAACAACCCCCACGACAACGAAGACGGTCTGGGCCAGCTCGGGTTCGAGATCGTCTTCTGAGGGACCGTCACCGGGCACGCATCCATTGCGAACAGGACAGGAGGGAGCGATCCGGAATCCGTCCGGTTCTCAAGGATCCATCGGCTCGGCGGGGATGAATCCGTGCTCCAGGGGACCGAGGAATTCGAAGGGGGGACGCTCGACCTGCCAATGGATGGCGAATTCCTTCTGGAAGAAGGCTTCGTAGGCGAGATACTCCTCCTCGCTCGCCGGGGAAATGGCCAGGCCCGCTTCGGGGAAATGGCTCTCCAGAGCTTTGGCGATGTCGATCCACACCGGTACCTGGAACACCCGCCCCAGGCGATAGACCAGCGGGGTGCGCAACTCCTCGGCCAAGACGCGAAGCGTCGTGCGTGTCCCGATCCACCCCAGGACCTCGGCCAACCTCTGCTTTTCCTGGGGATCCGTGGCCTCGGAGAACGCCTGCGTGAACTCCTTCTCCCAATCGCGGTCCCCGTTGGCCGCCAGGGCGATCCGACCTTCGGTCGACCCGGTCACCGCAGGATCGGTGGCGGCCAGGGCCCGAAGCTTCTTCAAAGCGCCCCTGGGCTTGGCCCGCGCCACCAGCAGGAACCGCTCCCGAAAGGGATTGGTGCTCAATTCCCCGAGGATCTCCGCGTGGAACTTGGAGAGCGATTGCGGGGTGGCTCTGCCCACCAGGTATTCCAGGGCCTCCTTCGAGGCATCGTCGGGCCGCCCCGAAACGGCCTGCAGGAACGCCGCGATCGTCTTGGGATGCCGGATCCATCGGCCTTCGGGATTGTAATGGTTCACCATCCTCAGAAGTGTGGTGCGCGTCGCTTCCGAGGAATCCGAAGCCAGCCGATTCCCGATGGCTTCGATCACGTCCATCGTGTCGAGGGGAGGCTGGTAGGCGTCGAGGGACACCGCGATGCCGGTGCAGATGGTGTCGAGCGCTCGTTCCAAGGACATGGAGGGAGCCTTCCGCTTCGAGGCGCAAGCCATGGGGGTGAAAAGGAATGCGACCACGAGCGCCCACACCCCGAGGGGCGTGGCGAGGCGAAGGGGTCGGGGAAACTTGGAGGTGCGGAGCCTCCAGGGGAGACCGGGAATCATGCGCGGAAACTTAGATGCCGGGGGCGACTCCGCTTCGGAGTACCAAAAAAGGGGATAGGTTCTCGGCTTGGCGGAGCATCAATCCGTCAGCAATCTGCTGACGGTTGGTGTTCTGGGCACCAGCTTACCTAAATCGCTTTTTTAAAAAAGTCGAATAGTCCCCAGGGGGGTGCATTCCCGGTTCTGTATGTTCGGATGCTCGATATTGGAACAGTGCGATTCAGAGCTAATCTGACCTTGGCATCCGTAGGAACCCCAAGATCCACCAGGATTCCAACCACCAGTGCCTTTTGGACATCTGTAAACTTTAATCGCAGGTGACTCATTAACACTTTTAATTAGTTGGCTATTTTGAATCAATCCACTATCGAGTTCAATAAGATCCCCTTTCAGCTGTTGTATCTCAAGACTCACCTGGTTTAACGCATCTACAGGGATTCCGCGATCATCATATGGCCTCCAAGGCAAGGTGAGAGGAAGATTTTGACCACTACTGCTCTGCACGATTGTCACATAAGATTTCCTTCTTTGATCTTTACGCTTGCATTTCAATATCACAGTTGATCCGGTCGGTAGAACAAATGAAGCATTATGAATCCCATTCCAAGCGCATCGCACATCGTCGGAAGCAGAATAGGTGAATCTTGCATTTCTTTGCGAAACAGATGTCGACACAAATGCCACAGAAACCGAGAATTCAGTGGGCAAAATACTTCCCTGATCAACATTGAAACGAAAATCCTGCTTGGACATCGCCGGGTCTACCGGCTTTCTAATGGCTGAGGCACCTTTGAGGCTTCCCCCTTCGGAGGAGAGTTTCCCTTGGACAGCACATCGTTCTACGCCCACATCCTTGGCCTGACGCCTCCCTGGTGCGTCTCGAACGTAGATCTGGACACGTCTCTCGGCGAGGTGCGCATCCAGGTGATCCATGGCTCCGAGACGTCCCTGCCCTGCCCGAACTGCGGCTCGGCGTGCAGCATCCACGACCACGCGCCGACGCGCACCTGGCGCCACTTGGACACCTGCCAGCTCAAGACCATGCTGGTGTGCTCCATTCCTCGCGTCTCGTGCCCGGAGCACGGAGTTCAGCAGGTGTCCGTGCCTTGGGCGGAGGCGAAATCGCGCTTCACTCTTCTCTTTGAAGCCTTCGCGATTGACCTGATGCTCTGTTGCGCGCGCCGCCGTGCTGCGGAGATCCTGGGAACCAGCGAGGACTGCCTTGCGGGCATCGCTCGCCGAGCTGTTCAGAGAGGCCTGGAGCGCAAGGCGCTGTCGAGGCAGGAGGACGCGACGCCCACCATGCCGCACCTCTCGATCGACGAGAAGTACTGGCACCGCCGCCAGTGTGCCACGGTGGTGGGCGACGCCAAGCGTGGAGTCGTCGAGGAGATGGTCGAGGGCAACACCACCGCCAGCGCCAAAGCCGCATTGGAAGGGCTTGGCGAGGAGATCCTGGCTCGTGTGGTTTCCGTGTCGATGGATCTGCACGGACCCTTCGAGAAGGCGGCCAAGGACGTCCTCGACGAGACACGAATTGTCTTCGATCCGTTCCACGTCGTGAAGCTGGCCAACGAGGCGATGGAGCAGGTCCGTCGTGAGGAGGTTGCCATCCATCAGCGGCTGGACGACCCCAAGGGCGCGACCTTCCTCAAGAAGGCTCGCTACAGTCTGCTGACGGCCGCTTCCCGCCAGAAGGAGTGGGCGCAGCAGAAGGTCGCCTTCATCAGCGAGTGGTTCGCCAACACCGCCGAGGCGTACCGACTGAAAGAGACGCTTCGCCTGTATCGCCAGTGCACGAACGAGCGGGAAGCACGAGACCATCTCCAACACTGGATCGCGATGGCGAAGACCTCCAAGCTTGCCCCCATGAGGACGTTGGCGAAGACCGTCGAAGGCCACCTGGAAGGTATCGTGCGCGTGTTCAGCCTGGGGGTCACGAACGCCGCCGCCGAAAGCCTCAACGCCCGCATCCAAGCGGTGAGGGTCAAGTGCCGGGGCCATCGTCACTTCCAAGCCTTCCGCGACAGCGTGCTGTTCCATCTGGGCGGCCTCGACCTCTATCCCAGGAACCCTCACTCAACTGTGCCGGTTTCCTGGTGACCCATGAGAATCACGGTAGACCCACATCGCCATACACTGTTCATACGCCCCAAAGGCACCTGGAGAAATTCCTTCTATGTACTGCTGATAGGCATCCTGACTCACAGAATTCAGGTCATTTGACGAGCAATATTTGCTGGCGACCTCTTCCATGGAGACTCTACTTGAGCTGAACGAGCCGGACAAGAATTTATAGCTTGCACCAAAACTCCCATCCTTGGTTGCACCTGAAGATTTCGAGTATTCATTGCAAAAATTCTTTGCATGCTGCTCAACTACAGAACTCCCCTGCACCACCGTATTTCGAATCTTGGATAAAGCAATAATGTTTTCACATTCTTGCGCCATACTCACCTGAGAAAACAGGCACACAACAACAAAAAAGCGAACCTTACGCATTTTTACCTCCATAGAAAATGATTCCTCAAGGAATCGCCGTTTGTCACATCGATGTCGAGCATTCGCTCCCTGACCAGATATCCGTTCATAGTGAAAACTTGGACGCATATCCGTCGCAATCCCCCAGCCGTCCTCGCATCACTGCAGCAACCGCCTTTCTTGCACGGAGGCTGCAATAATTTTCCTCAGTCAATTTTCAACGCAACGCAGGGCGAAAGCTGTCGACTTGGAGTAGGAATTCCGCACGACGTTCGGGCCATTGTGTCCGAAATACCGGTACCACCCTTCGACAGAATCTGCGGATGAGGAGCTCCAAAGGTTCGCGTAGAGGGGCGATTCACTGAATTCCCCTGTGACACGGCGCGAGCCACTCGGGAGGACGCGGAATCCGAAGGCATCGTTCCCGTTGCCGGATGCGGATCCATACGGTGCCCACCCCGCGGTGGACTTGAGGTACAAGGCTTCCTGGAGGTTCCCGGACGTTCCAGCAACGACGGCCAGAACGTCTGCCCATTCGGCGTCGGAGGGGATGTGCCATCCCGAGGGGCAGACACCGCGGACCTGGTCGCCAGAGCTCGCCGACTGGCCATTCCTGGCGGACTCCCACGTGTACAACCGTCCGTACTTGGCGCCGCTGTCGGGGCTGTTGTCGTACCACCAGGAACTGTCCACCGCGTAGTTCAGGTTCTCCGCCATCCAGGTTTGGGATCCGATTTGGACCGTGCGGTAGATCTGGCCATCGCGATCGTCCTGCAGCAACCCGTAGGTGATGGCGGAATTCCAGGGGATCCCGAAATCCCCTTTGCTGTAGGTCACCAGGGAGGTGTCCTCGTAGGAAACGTCGACCTCCACGATTCCCACCGTCCCCAGCAGGACGGAGAAGGAGGCCATCCCCGCCGGGGGAAGGCGAGGGCCCACCCAGCGGAGCCGAAGGGCATGGCCCTGGCTGTTCCCGGAGACCACCGCCAGGGTCGTGTCCAGCGAATAGAGGAGAGTGTCCAGATCCCAGGGCTGCCCGTACACCCGGATGCCGATGGAATGATCCACGCCGGTCGGGTCCGCGGAGAGGTAGTCCCGATCCATCGCCACCGTATCCCCGACGCGCGTCTGCTTGGCCACAGACGAATCGCCCCAGACTTGTCCGTCCACCTCCACAACGAATCGCGTCAGACTGTCCAGGACCGGAAACCGGACTTTCAGGGAGCTGAAGCGTGCATCGAGGGAGAGGGAAACGTTCGTGGTTCGTTGGGGTAGGACGCGAAACACTTCGCTTCCCCGGTACAGCACGGAATCGCGCTGGTCGAGGCCGGTCACGTCGAGGGTCCAGTTCCGCTGGGAAGGAAGCGAGTATTCCTTGGCGACGAGTCCGCTTCCCGACAGAGCGAGGGTGTCGAACACGGAGTCCGACGCGTCGGAGCGAAGGGCGACCAGCAGACGCGTGGGGTCCATCGAGACCGCACGAGCCAGGACGCCGACGGGACCGAGGCCGACGGAAAGTGTCACGCGACCCGAAGGGGACGACAGGGATTCCGGACCGGTGGTGGACGGGGAATCCGATCGGGAGTCGCAACTCGCCAGAAGGGAGGACATCAAAAGGACTGCGGGCAGGGTCAGCGCGGAACCTGGAAACCATCGCGGTGGCAACAGCATGGGGGTGACTCCTGGATCAAGGAAGTGGATGCTCCCAATCTGTTGCGCTTTGTTCGCATTCTCAATGTCGCTTTTTCGCGACAGAGGTGTCCGAGTCCCCCGGTTTGGGATCGAATGCCTGGTTTGAGCCACTCCTGGATGGTGGACTCGGAGGGTGATCGACGTTGGCATCAGCATCTATGATCTGAAGCGAATGGACAGGAGGTCGGCTCGTCCCTGAAGTCAGCCTGATGAGCGACGATGATCACCATCCCATGCATTGGAGGTCAAACTCCATCCTCGGGATAAACACACTGTCCACCCGATGGATCTCCTCGATCCAACGAAGATTCTTGGCATCCCGCTCCAAAGCCTTGATCGGTTCTCCGCTCTGGCCAGGTGATTCATAAGAAAGCCAGATCGGTTCCTCAGCTCAGCAGCCGGTCACTTTCGCGTTGACCAGTCGGATCCTTTCGATATCCTCGCAGCGTCCCTTGACGATCGGCGAGATGTCCTTCCAGTCGAATCCTCCGATGAAGTTGTACTCCTTGTACTGGCCGAGAAAGAGGGATTCGCAAAGAATGTCGGCCGTGACCGTGACGCACGAGACGAGATCCCTGCTCAAGCCCAGCTTGTCCTTGTCGGTGACCTTCACGGCGATCCCCCCCGGTCCCCGCACCGCGCGAAGTTGGATGATCGACGAGGCTCGGGCGTACTCTTGCCTGGCGCGTTCGGCCTTGGCCTGCCGATCCCGCGCATCCTTTTCCTCGCGATCCCGCCGATCCTGTTCCTTCTGGCGTGCCGCCGCCACCGCAGCCCGTTCACGCTCCTGCTGGGCCTTCAGGTCGGCTTCCCGCCTCTGGCGCGCCGATCGTTCCTCCTCCTGCCGGAGCTCCAGTTCCCGGTTCCGATTCGTCCGTTCCTTTTCCTCGCGCGCCATCCGGACTTCGACCTCCGCGTTCCTGCGGACCCGCTCCCTCTCCTTGCGGTCGCGTTCCTCTTGCTCGCGTCGCACCCCGTCCTGCCGGATCCGTTCGATTTCCTCGCGGCTCCTGCGAGCCTCCTCGGCCGTGGTCTTGACCAATTTGTCCATTTCCGCGACGAACATCTGGCGATTCCTAGCCTCCATCTGTTTCTCGTTCCGCCTCACGTCGTCGGCGATTCGAGCCATCTCAGCCGCCAACTGCCGGTTCTTGGCATCCTGAGCGTCCAAGTCCTCGATCAGCTTGCGGTACTTCCTCTCGATCTTGGCCATCCGGGCATCGTAGGTCGCATGGGCATCCTCCGTCATCCAGCCGACCTTCCGCGGATCGACCGCATCCCGGCAGAACCGGTCCAGACCGCCGAGGTAGCCGTCCATCTGCCGACGGAACGAGCGATCCGCCTCGAAGGCCTTCTCGGCACTCCGCCTCGCGGACTGGTAACTCCGGTCGAACTCCGACCGGCATTCGCTCGAGCTGCGTGCCAAGCACAGCCCGAAGTCCATCCAAGTCCCCAAGCCCGCGTGGGTCGACTGGTGGATCCGTTCCGCAGTCTGCACGAATTCCATCTGGCACCGACTTGCGTCGGCGGCGTCGACGTATCGCAAGGCGAGCTCCTTCACCTTGGGGTCCAGGCCCGGCTTCGAAAGCCCCTGGTTGACGTAGCGCCGTCCCTCCGCCGTCGATCCCTTCTGGAGCAACACCAGACCTTCGTACACGGCGACCTCGGGAGAAACGCCAACCAAAGGTTCGCAGCGCTTGCTCCAGACCCTGAGGGACAGCTTGTTCTGGTCGGCCCAGTGCCGACCAAGTTCGCGTGCGCACTGGTCGGCGCCGTATCCGTGGACCCCGTCCAGAGCGAGCATGAGGACCATCGCAGTGGAGATCGACATGTCAGCTCCCGTAGAAGCAGGAAAGCATGTGACGGGCGCTCTCTCCGCTCGACCGTTCGCATTCGTGGGCCTTGAGCGCGTCGGTCGCCTGCATGTCGTCGAAGTACCGTTCGAACCAGGATTCGTAGATCTCCGGGGACAATTCGAACTCGTCTTCCCCCCGCGCGCGCACCTGTCCCTTCCACGAAACGGCGTACTTGAAGCGGACTTTTCCATCGCGCGTCAATCGCCCTCGCGGCGAGAATTCCGCCTTCCCCCCGTAGACCATCTGGAAACGACCCTGGTAATCCGTGGTTGCCCGGGCATCGAATCCGTCGAGGGAAAACTCCACAGGAAACCCCGAGGCAGGTTTGCCCACCATGGATTCCACACGCTGATCGGGAAGAGATCGCGCGACGCTCAAACCTTCGAAATGGATGAACCTTCCTTCGATCCGATCCAGTTTGCTGCCTGGCACCCGGAAATGAATTTCGGCGGGAATCGGATTCGTGCTCCAGGTCACTTTGGCAAGGCGCGGAGGCCCTTCGAGCCGCCCCGACCGAAGGCGGAGGGATCCGTACTGGACAGGCAACTGCCGGCCTCGCGGAAACCGGTCCAGGTACTGGGTCTTGACATTGAAGGGCTCCAGAAAGACCTGCTGGAAGTCGGGCAACGTCACCCGCACCCAAGCATTCCCTTGTTGGAAAGCCGTCCGTGCCAGCGGCTCACGACAGGCAGCGGAATTCGACCGCTGCTTCCAATAGGTGGCCGCCAATCCCGCTGCTCCAAGACCGGCGAAGATCCATCCGCCCAGGGACACGTCCTCAGCATTCATGGAGTTTCTGTCGTCATTCGCTGGGTTGTCGTCCAGGACAGTATTCGCAACGACCAAGGTGGCCACTCCCGCAAGGGTGCTCAGGACGAAAATCGGGTAGGGAGGATCTTCGACCCCGCATTCGAAGACCTCCCCCTTCACACGGTCCTGCTGGACGACGGCGTAGGTCTCGACCTTCCGGCAGGATTGGGTCAACTTGAAACCCGATGCATCCTTGGTCAACGCGGGTACCGGGTCGCACGTCTGAGTATCCCCCTTCCTTGTTTTCTTCGTCGAGGACGGATCCGGAGAGGTCACGAATCGCGTCATGGAGGAGCCATCGCCGGCGACTCGGACCTCGGCCGATGCGGAATATGGCGCACTCCCTCCGGGGGCCGAGCCCGCGCAGGCGGACAACATGGAGATCAGCAGGGTGGCCGCGCACATCAGACGGACGGAGACTCTCTCGAGAACGATTCGCATGGGACCTCCGACGCTTATCCGCACACACGGTCGGCGGACATCGATCGCGCAACGAATCTACCCCAATGCATCGACGATTCAATGTCGAGTTTCCTCGACATTCCGGGAACTTTTCATCCACCTTCATCCCAGGGTACAGACAGATTCTGGATCCCTCTTGCGAAGCACGCAGGAGTCTCCAGCCGTCCATCGGCAACCCATGCCCCCCCCTTCCGCCATTCACCCGGAAAACTGCGCCTTCCGCAACGACCATCCGAAGGAACTGGAATCGCTGTCGGTGCAGGTTGCCTGTATCGCCCGGGAATGCCAGAGGGTTCGATTGGGGAAAGTTGCCATCTCCGGACAATTCCTCGTGGTGGAGTGTTCCATCGCTCAGACCCTTAGTCCTCGTGGCCCCGCCAGTCGGGAATCGAACCGTGAACGGGCAAACGCCCGGGCTACCGGATGGATCGGATCCGGACCACCACGCCATCGCCTGTCGGAGAATTCCCGCATTCCATGGTACATCCGAGCATTTGGGCGCGGCGTCGCATGCCTCGCAGGCCCATGCCTTCCACCGGGGAGCCGGGAAACGGGCTTCCATCGTTGGTGATCGTCATCGAACCGGGTTCGATTTCCACCAGGACTTCCCTCGCCCGCCCATGGCGCACGGCATTTCCCACCGTCTCTTGCGCGATCCGGTACCATGCCACAGCCTCGGATTCGGCGATCTCCGGCATATCTCCCCGGACCTCGATGCGCAACTCCCCCGAACGCATCCAGGACTCCGCCAGTCGATCCAGAGCCGACCTCAATCCCCCTTCCATCAATTCGGGAGGATAGATGCGGCGCGCGCTTTGACGTACCGACTCGATGATCTTCCGCATTTCGGATCCCACCTTCTCGGCGACCTCGGGATTCCCGTGCAGGACCCCGCGCAGCCAAAGGCCCGCTGCTGCCAGATCCTGTCCGATCCCGTCGTGCAGATCGAGGGCCGTCCCGCGGAGGTGGCGTTCCGTCTCGACGGTCAAGCGATCCGCGAAGTTCCGTTCCAGCTCCAGGAGACGCTCCAGGACCCTCTGATGCTCCCGACGTTCCCGGATCACCTTCGTCACCAAGGCGAAGGAGAGCGCGCTGTTCTCGAGGACGAGGGCGCAGGCGACCAGGATGGTCCGTTTCTCGTACATCCAGGGAAGGTGGAGCACTTCGGCCAGCACACCGAGGACCAGCGAAACGGCCATCGGAAGCATCGCCAGCAGAACCCAGCGAGCCATGAGATCTTTGCGCGTACGAGCCGCCACCAGGCCGAGGGAAAGCAGGTGCACCGCGATTTCCAGGATTTCGATGCGGTTCCCGAAATACAGGAGTTCGAAGAACACGCGCGTGACCGGATACAGCAGCTGCGACGCGGCGCACAGGAGCAGGAACAAACTGCCGCCCCAAAGGAGGGTCCCCATGCGCGGGAAATGGTTTCGCAAGGAAAGGAGCGACACCAAGAACAGCCCCATGGCGCCGAACAGCGCGATGGATGTCGTGGTTCGATCGATGTGGTTGATCATCGGGATTTCGCGCCAAATCATCCCCCAACCGCGATGCATCAACGCCGTCAGAAGGAGTACCACGAACAACTCGTACACCACGTACCACAGGTGGGAAGGGCGCCGAACGATCAGGGCCAGCCAGATCGCCACCAGGAGGTTCGCCACGAGCAACCCCAGCAGGAATCCATCTCGAACGGCTCCATGCTCCATGCTGGCGAAGAATTCCGTCTCCGGGTAGATCTTCACCACCAGTCCGAGGCGGCCATGGCTTCCCACCACCTGGATGTGGGTCGTCTGCCGCCCGCTGTCGAGGTCGATCGGCATCCACATCGCATGCCAGGGAACGCTCCAGCGTGAGCGAGGGATCCCGTCTCCGATCCAACCCGAGGCTTTCCCTCCGCACTCCACCCTCACCGAGTCGATCCCGGGGTAGTCGACCAACACCCACCAGCGACCTGGCCGACGAACCTCGAGCGGGATCCTCAGGAGGGATTTTCCGCTCTTCCATCCCAGCCACACCGCACCACCGTTCATGATCTCGAAGGAGCTGTCCGGTATCTCCCGCCAATGCGAAGGATCATCCGCATGGGGACCGACATGCCGCAGCACCTGCATTCCGGATGGATTCACGAGAAGACCATGATCCATGACCGCCATGGGAGGCACAGGGTCTGCGTAAGCGAACGCCACCAGGATCGAGAGGAACACCCCCCACACTGTCCCCATCAGAGGGTTCCCCGAGCCGCGGCCCACCGGAACAATTCCCGCACTCCGGTGAGACCGATCTTCCGGAGCAGCCTCCCGGTATGGGTCTGGACCGAGCTTTGCGAAATCTCGAGGGTTCGAGCGATGTCCTTGGGGCCCTTCCCTTCAAGGAGAAGATCCATGACCTCCCTCTCGCGGGTGGAGAAAAGGTCGGTGCCGAACGGATCTGCCCCTGAAAAGTCCTTCTCCCCGGACAGGATCCGAACCATCGCGCGCTCCAGCACCTCGGGGTCGCTCGACTTGGACACGAATCCCCAGGCTCCCGCGGCCCGGGAACGCCGCAGGATCTCGGGAGAGTTGTGCATGGTATGCACAAGCACCGGCTGGTCGAGGCCCACGCTCTCCAGGACATCCAACCCGTTTTCGCCGGGGAAGGTCTGGTCCATCACAACCAGATCCCACCGACGTTCCAGCAACCGCTCGCGCAGGGATTGCGCATCGGATACCTCGACCACGAACGCCTCGGGACGAAGGATTCCGACCAGCGTTCGAATGCCGAGGAGCATGGCATGGTGGTCGTCGGCGAGGAGGATCGCGGGAATCATCCCGGGAGTCTCCGGGGGGCTTTGCCTTGCTCGAGAAGCCTTCCAAGTTCCTCTCGAAGCAACCCCCGAAAGGTTCGACCGGTGTCCATGCCCTACATGATATACCCTGACTTATTGAATATCAAACTTTGGCTCATCCGGGAAACGAGTGGGTGATTTTCGGGGTGATACCCCCTCACACCCCTGATTGGAAGTGGTCTCCAGGGTCGTCGCTCGAATCCAGATTTGGAGTATGGATTCGACGACCTGTCTCGGCCCAACTCGTTGCCATCTGAAGGGGGCCTACCGCTTCCCCGGCTTCACCCCCTCGGTCCATTTGGAGCCCCACTCCGTCGATGACGCGGCATGGGTTCTTTCCCTACGGCGTCGGGGAAAAAACCAGCCGTTGCGGATGCTGTGGACATCGGGTCCGTGGTTGGTATGACCAGCGGGACCGACTGGTTCGGGATCTCGATCTTGGACCGTGGCGCATCTGGCTTCGGATCCCTGTCCGGCGGGTCTTCTGCACTCGGTGCCAAGCGGTGAAGACCGAGCGGATCGAATTCCTCGCCGACGTCAACCGCTATACGGATCGATACGCCCTGTGGGTGGGGCGCCAGTGCCGCGAGAAGTCGGTGAAGGCCGTTGCCGTCGAGACGGGGCTCTCCTGGGACACGGTCAAGGATCTGGACAAGCTCTACATGGCCAAGCAGTTGGAGGCGCATCCCCGCCCCGCTCCGCGCTGGATCGGACTGGACGAGATCGCCATCGCTTCCGGACACTCCTACCGCGTGATCGTCCATGACCTGGAGCACAAGCGTCCGATCTGGGTCGGCGAACGCAAAGGGAGAGGACGTGAGGCGGTCGACGACTTCTTCCAATCCCTCACGGCATCGGAGCGGGAGGGCATTGAACTGGCCGTGATGGACATGTACGGACCGTACCGGACGTCGCTGGAAGCCCACTGTCCCAACGCGGTAGTGCACTACGACCACTTCCACTTGGTCAAGAACCTGGGCGATGCCGTCGACAAGATCCGCAAGGCCGAGTACAAGCGTCTGGATGGCGATCAGCGCCGTTACATCAAGGGTACCAAGTACATCCAGCTGTCGCACCGCGAAAACCTCGACCCCCGACGCCGCAAGGCCTTGGACGAGCTTCTGCAGGTCAATCGGCGGCTGAACAAGGCCTACTTGCTGAAGGAATCGTTCCGGCGGATCTGGACGTTCAAGTCTCCGGTCTGGGCTCGGAAGTTCTTCGACGAGTGGAGGTCCTCGTTACGGTGGCAACGACTCCAGCCTCTCGAGAAGTTCGCCGACCTCGTGGAAAGCCACTGGGACGGCATCGTCCGATCCCTCGACCCGAAGTGCAAAGTCCCCATGGGATTCGTCGAGGGCATGAACGCCAAGATCAGAGCCATCCAGAAGCGTGCCTACGGTCTACGAGACGAGGACTACCTCAGGCTCAAAATCCTCACGTCGACCCTGCCAAGACTCTGATTCGGGGCGATTCCACCCACACGAATGTCGGATGAGCCCAAACTTTCAACGTTCGCCCCGCATCGATCACTCCGTCCTGGTTGCGGTCGATCGGCCTTCCCAAATGCTGGAAGGGAAGCGTTTCGCCATGGGGCATGCGGCAGGTTCTTCCTAGATCCGAGGGATCAGAACGGTCGAGGCTCCTCCGGGCCAGGTCAGGTGGTACACCCCCGGGGTGGGAGGACGAAGAGGGGTCACGCGGATGCCCTCCGGACGGTGTTGCGCCTCCAGGGGGATGGAGCGCCCTCGAAGGTCGCGGAGGAGGAAGGGTCCCCTTGCGGATGCCGGAAGATCCACGCCGTTCCCGGTCCATCGCTGGAGCGAGAACGGGGCGCGTGGCGTGACGGGTGTGTATCCCAGATCCACGATGTCCCCGCGGTAGTAGGCCTTGAACCAGCCGCGAAGGGTGTCGGAGACCACCGTATCGGACGGAGTCATCTTGTACTCGATGTCGATCGAGTCCCCAGGCTTGGCGCGGTTCACCACACGCGAGTCATGGTCGAGGCAGAATTTGTCTTGATCCAATGTGATTCTGTAAAGGAACGGCGCGCCTCCCCCCATGAAGATCCATGTCAACGGGGTGATTGGTCTCGCTAGGTTGCCCCAAGTCAGACATCCTCCCACCTGAGTCGATTCCGGGAATCGAAAGAATGTATGCGTTCTGCCACTACCCCAAGGATTCGGCAAACACCGGTAGATCAACTCCTGGTCTGGCAATCTGGCACACCACTCCGTCGTAGAGTCCTTCGGGTACCCGCTGCCAAAAACGAGGGTTGCACGAAAAAGAACCGATATCGCAATTGATGCAATCATTACCATGCTACCACCGCCTTTGTGCCCTGCCGACGATCAGGTATTCCAACCAGAAAAATTGATCGATTTCCCACAACCCCAATGAACGGATCCGTCTCTTGCATCCAAGTCACCCAATCATTCTCGTCGTATTGGATGCGCGAGGGAAGGCTCTGCGACGCGGGGATCGTGTCCACCGAAGAAGGAGCCAGGAACCACGGCACGCCATTCTCACCGTTCTGCCCCCAGAGATCCACGTACCCCGCATCGATCACCCCGTTTTGGTTCCAGTCGATCGGCGTCCCCGATTGCTGGAAGGGAAGCGTATCGCCATGGGGCGTTCGGCAAAGCGAAATTCCCTCCGATTCCACGAGGGAATCCAGTTTGAGAGGGCAATAGAGGCCTCGGGAACACAGGTACTCGGGCACCATGACTGACTCGGGGATCATTCGCTAAAGAAACCTTCTCTCCGCCACTTTCAAGGCAAATCGATCCACTTCCCAAAAGGGTGAAGCTGTTTTCCAATGGTTATCTGGACGAGGATCACCGGGCGACGCGGCACCTCAGCGCCGAGGGATCAGAACGGTCGAGGCCCCTCCGGGCCAGGTCAGGTGGTACACCCCCGGGGTGGGAGGACGAAGAGGGGTCACGCGGATGCCCTCCGGACGTTGTTGCGCCTCCAGGGGGATGGAGCGCCCTCGAAGGTCGCGGAGGAGGAAGGGTCCCCTTGCGGATGCCGGAAGGTCCACTCCGTTCCCGGTCCATCGCAGGAGCGAGAACGGGACGCGTGGCGTGACGGGCGTGTAGCCCAGATCCACGATGTCCCCGCGGTAGTAGGCCTTGAACCATCCGCGGAGGGTGTCGGAAACCACCGTATCGGACGGAGTGATCTTGTACTCGATGTCGATGGAGTCACCAGGCTTGGCGCGGTTCACCACACGCGAGTCATGGTCGAGGCAGAATTTGTCTTGGTCGAAGGTGATGCGAGAAATCAGAGGTGGACCACCGCCCGTCAATACCCAGCTTCCTGGTTTGATCCAATGCCCAAAACCATTTGTCAAACACCCTTGGATCAAACTTGTGTCGGGAAATCGGAAATACCGTATCGCATCCCCACTCCCCCAGGGATTGGGAAGGCATTCATAGACGTCATATTCCTTCGCCCATTCGGCGCACCACTCCGTCGTGGAGTCCTTCGGATAGCCGCTGCCGAAGACCAGGGCCCCTTGAAAAAGGACGGATATAACCAGTTCGAAACCAAGCAATGCCATATGGCCATCCATTCTAGATCATGTCGGCCTTTGAGGGGCTCTGACCTGGCTAAGAATCTGGCTTCCGTCCCCCAAGGAATGAACGATTTGGTCCGGATCAAGGATTGGTGGGTGGGGATCCTCTTACAGCCGAGGGATCAGAACGGTCGAGGCCCCTCCGGGCCAGGTCAGGTGGTACACCCCCGGGGTGGGAGGACGAAGAGGGGTCACGCGGATGCCCTCCGGACGGTGGTGCGCCTCCAGGGGGATGGAGCGCCCTCGGAGGTCGCGGAGGAGGAAGGGTCCGCTTGCGGATGCCGGAAGGTCCACGCCCTTCCCGGTCCATCGCAGAAGCGAGAATGGGGCGCGTGGCGTGACGGGTGTGTAGCCCAGATCCACGATGTCCCCGCGGTAGTAGGCCTTGAACCATCCGCGGAGGGTGTCGGAAACCACCGTATCGGACGGAGTCATCTTGTACTCGATGTCGATCGAATCCCCGGGCTTGGCGCGGTTCACCACCCGGGAATCGTGGTCGAGGCAGAATTTGTCTTGATCGAAGGTGATGCGAGGGAGGTAAGGTGCATCACCACCCACGAAGATCCAGGTTTGTGGTACGATCGGCTCCACAAGGTTTCCCCAGGTCAGACACCCACCAACTTCGGTCGATTCTGGAAACCGGAAAAAGGTGTGGGTGCTCCCACTGCCCCATGGATTCGGCAAACACCGATAAATCAATTCCTGATCTGGGATTCTTGCGCACCACTCCGTCGTGGAGTCCTTCGGATAGCCGCTGCCGAAGACCAGGGCCCCTTGAAAAAGGACGGATAAAACCAGTTCGAAACCAAGCATTACCATATGGCCATCCATTCTAGATCATGTCGGCCTTTAGGGGACTCTGACCTGGCCAAGAATCTGGCTTCCGTCCCCCAAGGAATGAACGATTTGGTCCGGATCAAGGATCGGTGGGTGGGGCTTCTCTTACAGCCGAGGGATCAGAACGGTCGAGGCCCCTCCGGGCCAGGTCAGGTGGTACACCCCCGGGGTGGGAGGACGAAGAGGGGTCACGCGGATGCCCTCCGGACGTTGTTGCGTCTCCAGGGGGATGGAGCGCCCTCGAAGGTCGCGGAGGAGGAAGGGTCCCCTTGCGGATGCCGGAAGGTCCACGCCTCTCCCGGTCCATCGCAGGAGCGAGAACGGGGCGCGTGGCGTGACGGGTGTGTAGCCCAGATCCACGATGTCCCCGCGGTAGTAGGCCTTGAACCATCCGCGAAGGGTGTCGGAAACCACCGTATCGGACGGAGTCATCTTGTACTCGATGTCGATCGAATCCCCAGGCTTGGCGCGGTTCACAACCCGGGAATCGTGGTCGAGGCAGAATTTGTCTTGATCGAAGGTGATGCGAGAAATCAGAGGTGGTCCACCTGCGGTCCAAAGCCACTCACCAGGCATGATCCAGTGTCCTAATCCATTTGTCAAACATCCTTGGATCAAACTTGTGTCGGGGAATCGAAAAAACATGAAGACACTCCCACTCCCCCAGGGATTGGGAAGGCATTCATAGACGTCATATTCCTTCGCCCATTCGGCGCACCACTCGGTTGTGGAATCCTTCGGATAGCCGCTGCCGAAGACCAGGGCTCCTTGAAAAAGGACGGATAAAACCAGTTCGAAACCAAGCATTACCATATGGCCATCCTTTTGAGATCATAAGGGTTCTGGGAAATTTTCACTTGGAATACGACTCGATTTCCTGCCACCCCAATGAACGGATCCGTCTCCTGCATCCAAGTCACCCAATCATTCTCGTCGTATTGGATGCGCGAGGGAAGGCTCTGCGACGCGGGGATCGTGTCCACCGAAGAAGGAGCCAGGAACCACGGCACGCCATTCTCTCCGTTCTGCCCCCAGAGATCGACATACCCCGCATCGATCACCCCGTTTTGGTTCCAGTCGATCGGCGTTCCCGATTGCTGGAAGGGAAGTGTATCGCCATGGGGCGTTCGGCAAAGCGAAATTCCCTCCGATTCCACGAGGGAATCCAGTTTGAGAGGGCAATACAATCCTCGAGAAAAGTGGATATCCTCCATCGACACTTCAGTTCTCGGGCGACGGAACCCTGTTCTTGGATCCAAGGGTCCAGCTTCCCAAGCGAGCAGGGTGTCGTTCAGAGTGGCAGCTTGGTTGAGCGAACTTCGTCCGGCGATGTCGTTGCGCCACCAATTCACACTGAACCATAGGGTGCTCTGGTCCGGATACCAGTTCATGAACCACCCGTCGGGATTGCGGGGAGGATGCGGGCCACACCAACGGGTGTTGCCCCAGGTCGCCCCCGATACGGGACTGCAACGCTGATAATACCATCCGAGGTAGGCGTAATTCATCACCCCATCTGCGAGCATGCTGAATCCAAAGTTCCGCCACACCCTCGCCAAGGAATCGTACCATCGGGGATGGGTCAATCCGATGGCATGCCCATACTCGTGGAGGAGGGTCTTCCGCAGCGACCACGTATTCTGGACCTGGGCAGGAATGTACACGTGATCACTGGTGGTTGCCTTTTCTGTCGCCCAATCGCGGGGGTTGGCTCCGAATCCGATCGCAAGAACCCAGCAATCGCGAAACAAATCGCCGGACCATCCCGAAAACAGGTTCTGGAGCAGTGGTGTCCGCTCCGCAAGCGTTTGGGTCTGGATCGGGTTTCCGGAGCAATCGAATCCGTCGATCAGGGAATCCTTGGCGTTGAAGCGGCCGTCACCATCCAGATCCAGCTGGTAGGGGCCACGGCCCTGACCTACGCCCGCCCCTCTGGTCAAGACCTCACCCCCAAAGAGTGGCAAACCGTTGGGCAAATTCCGGGTGGCACCAGGGCCGGCATCCAGGTGCATGGTGACGGTGTAATCAGGGACTCGCGCCAGATGGGGAGCATCCACCAAGGGCTTGTCCGAGGTGTCGGCGAACACGGATACGAAATGATCGAGATAGGCACTGTCCATCCAAGCCTCCCGAAAATTTCCCCAGGCACTCGGCGCATACGTCGGCTGCAGCGAACAAGATTGGCTGGTCGAATCCCAAACCATCTGGGAATCCGTCGCCATCTGCGCCATTTCCGAAGAGTCCTGCCAGACCAGACGGAGAAATTGATCCCGGCGCAGAGGATTGAAAAGATCTCGTCTCGTGGTATCGAGGGCCCATCCCCAGGAGTGGGAGTAATGCGAGGGTTCGGCCGATACTCCGAGATCAGCGCCCAACCAGCGGACTCCGGCGGCATCGACACGTCCCACAATCTCCAAACCGTCTGAATACCCGTCGCCATCGGTGTCCTGGGAGAGCGGATCCGTCCCATACCGGAATTCCGTCGTATCATCGATGCCGTCAAAATCGGAGTCCGACCCATACCCGGATAAATTCCCGACGTAAGGCAGGAAACCTATGGCGCCGTGGTATTGATGGAGCTCCACCTGCCTGGCCCAAATCGATCCTTGAAACCTGGAACTGCTCGAGAGCGAGACCTTGGCCCAGGGAGCGGCCAAGGTCCCGAGAAACCGCGTGGCTCCATCCAGATGGATCTCGGATGATCCTCCATACCGCCAAAGAACCCACCTGCCATCAAGGCTATCGGTACGGGTGGGAACTCGATCTCCGATCATGGTCGCGTGATCCACGATCAATTCCTGCGAAACATCGATCCGAAATGGCGTTCGGTTCGAACCTGTGGCATAGGACGGCCGAAGGATGAGTTGGGCACCCGCATTGAGAACCAGACTCCGGAATTGGAAGATCCCTCCATACAAAGTGAGCGTCCCGTTGGATCGAACGGTCACATCCTTCGGATAGAAACTGCTCGAGGACATGACCCTGGTGTGCCCGGATTCGATGACCACCGACGAATCCGCCGGAACCGAGAATGGACTCCAGGCCAGGGTGGGAAGGTCCTCGACAGGATCCGGAATCACCGCTCCGCGAACGGAGCCTCCCTCTTGAATCGACAGATTCCCTCCCAGGCGCATATCCCCGAACACCCCGGAGGCGCGCCCCCAACTGGCGTTCCCGCGCACAAATGCGTAGGCATTGGCAGTGCTCCCTACCCCCATGCGCAGGTCGCCACCAGCACCCATTCTCCAGGGCCGGATTTTGACTCCATCGTTGATCTTCAGGTCTTCGGTCGCGAACAAACCGAATGCCAACAACCGGGGATCAATTCCCGTGGAGGCCCATCCTCCCGGTTGAGACACCGTCAGGGGACGCGACCAGGTAGCAGGAACTGTCCCAAGCAGGAAGCAAACCGCTAGTGCGCAAAAATTGCGGGGGGGGGGGATCACGTTCGGGAATCCTCGGGATAAAAGACGCGACGGACAGACTTTCATCTGATATAAATATCCCGCACTCCTCGAAAGATCCAATGGGCCGATCGGTACGTCCTCCCTCACCGCCGGTATTCCTTCAGGGCCTTGCCGGTGGGGGTCTTGGCGGGGAGACCGGAGGCGGGGCCCTGGTAGAGGAGGTGGCCACCGCCCGCGCCGCCTTCGGGGCCGAGTTCGACCAGCCAATCGCAGTGGGAGAGCACGTCGAGTTGGTGTTCGACCACCACCACGGTGTCGCCGCGTCCGACCAGCTTGTCGAGGGAGCGCACCAGGAGGTCGATGTCGGAGAGGTGCAGACCGGTGGTGGGTTCGTCGAGGACGTAGGCCACGCGACCACGGCGGTTGCGCCCCAGTTCCTCGGCGATCTTGAGGCGCTGGCTCTCGCCGCCGGAGAGCGTGGTGGCGGGTTGCCCCAGGCGCAGGTAGCCCAGGCCGAGGTCGTGCAGGACCTCGAGCATGGTGCGGGTCTTCTTGTGGAAGGAGAAGAACTCGAGGGCTTCGTCGACGCGCATCTCCAGGACGTCGGCGACGTTGCGTCCCCGGAAGCGGATCTCCAGGGTGTCGGGATCGAAGCGCTTGCCGTGGCAGGCGTCGCAGACCACCCACACGTCCGACAGGAAGTGCATTTCCAACTCCACGGCACCGCGTCCTTCGCAGATGGGACAGCGTCCGTTGCCGCCGTTGAACTGGAACCGACGACGGTCCCATCCCTTGGCCTTGGCCTCGGGAACGGCGGCGAAGAACTCGCGGATGTTCTCCCAGATGCCGCAGTAGCTCGCCGGGGTGGAACGCGGGGTCGTGCCGATGGGGCTCTGGTCGACGAGCACGACCTCCTGGAAGTCCTCGTCGACGGAAAGCGTCTGGATACCCCGGAATTTGCGTTTGCCTTCGCAGCGCGCCTGCAGGGCGGGCACCAGGACATCCAGCGCCAGCGAGCTCTTTCCAGAACCGGAGACCCCGGCGATGCCCGTCATGCGCCCCAGGGGGATGTCGATGTCGAGGGACTTGAGGTTGTTGTGGCTGGCACCCTTGAGGTGGATCCAGAAAAGCGGATCCCCGACCAGGGGTTCGCGATGGATGCGCTTGCGACCGCTTAGGTACTCGGCGGTGCGGCTGGCGGGATGGGTCTCGATTTCCTGGACGGTGCCGCTGGCCACCACGTCACCGCCTTCCTCCCCCGCCCCGGGTCCCATGTCGAGGATGTGGTCGGCGGAGCGGATCATCTCGGGATCGTGTTCCACCACCAGCACGGTGTTCCCCAGATCGCGCAACCGGCGCAAGGTCGCGACCAGGCGGGCGGTGTCGGATTGGTGCAGGCCCGTGGTGGGTTCGTCGAGGACGTACAGCACCCCCTCGAGGCCCGATCCGATCTGGGAGGCCAGGCGGATGCGCTGGGCTTCGCCGCCGGAGAGCGTGACCCCGGAGCGATCGAGGGACAGGTACCCCACCCCGACGTCGGAGAGGAACGAGAGGCGCGACTTCAGTTCCCGCAGGACGGGGACCGCGATCTCGGCGGCGGCACCCTTGAGCTTGAGCTTGTGGACGAAGGCGAGGGCTTCGTCGACCGTCCAACGCGTGAATTCGGGAAGGCGGACGCCCCCCACCCGCACGGCGGCGGTCTCGGGACGCAGACGATCGCCTTTGCACACCGGACAGGGAACGCCCTTGCGCGCGCCGAGCCCTTCGCAGGAGGGACAGGCCCCGAAGTGGCTGTTGAAGGAGAACGACTTGGGGTCCCAGGGCTCCTTCTGCCAGTAGGAGGTGGGCGGATGGATGGGGTTGGCCCCGGTCCAGAGTTCGCCGTCCTTCCATCGGAACAGGCACAGTCCGTGCGCCTCGTCGCGCGCCTTGAGGACGGCTTCCATGAGACGCTTGCGCTCGCCGGTCCGCGCCTTCAGGCGATCGACGCGCACGAACACCGGCAGCCCGTTCTTCACCGACGACGGAGGCTTGCGGAGATCGACTTCCTTCCCGCCCGCTTCGGCGACCTCGAACCCCAGTTCGAGGAGCTGCTCGGCGACCCGGGGGAGCTGGGAGGATTCGGCGAGGAACAGGGGCAGGCCCGATCCGGGAAGGTGCAGGGGAGCCAATGCAGACAGGATTTGTCCATTGGCCGCCTTGAGCGCGGCGTCGGTGGCCTCGGCGGCGCTCCAGGTGCGCAAGACGGTGTCGGAGACGGGATCGTGCTGGACCCCGGCGCGGCACCACAGCAGACGCAAGTAGTCGTGGATCTCGGTGAGGGTGGCCACGGTCGATCGCGGGGATCGCGTGGCGGTCTTCTGGTCGATGGCGATGGCGGGAGACAGGCCTTCGATGGAATCGGCCTCGCCCCGCTCCATGCGCCCCAGGAACCGGCGGGCGTAGGTGGAGAGGGATTCGACGAACCGGCGCTGCCCTTCGGCGAAGAGGGTGTCGAAGGCCAGGCTGGTCTTGCCCGAACCGGAGGGCCCGGTGATCACCGTGAGGCTGTGCCGCGGGATGCGGACCGAGACGTTCTTGAGGTTGTGCTTGCACGCACCCCGGATCTTGAGGTCGAGGTCGGGTTGGTCGGGCGCGAGCGATCCCGATGGCTGGGGTCTGTGCGATGGCGAGGTCGCGGTATTGGCTGGCTGGGTCTCGAGAGCCTCGACCGGCGAGATACGAGATTCGACCGGCGAGGATTTGGAGGTCGGGTGGGCTCGGTGGGTCTCGAGAACCTCGACCGGCGAGATATGAGATTCGACCGGCGAGGATTTGGAGGTCGGGTGGGCTCGGTGGGTCTCGAGAGCCTCGACCAGCGAGATATGAGATTCGACCGGCGGGATATGAGTTTCGACCGGCGGTGTTGAGGAATTCACCGCTAGGCGTTGGTTGAGGGCCCGTCCTTCCTCGAGGGCTCGGGCCAGGTAGGGGCCCGTGGGACTGTCGGGGACCGCGGCCACCTCTTCGGGCGTACCTTCGGCCATCAGGCGGCCACCGGCGGCTCCTCCATCGGGTCCGAGGTCGAGCACCCAGTCGGCGGCGCGCACGAAATCGAGGTTGTGTTCGATGACCAGGACCGTGTTGCCGCGCTCGACCAGTTCCTGCAGGGCCACGACCAGGCGGGTGACATCCTGGAAGTGGAGTCCGGTGGTGGGTTCGTCGAGCAGGTACAGGGTGCGCCCGGTGGCGGGCTTCTGCAGTTCCGAGGCGAGCTTGATGCGCTGGGCCTCGCCTCCGGACAAGGTGGTGGAGGGCTGTCCGATCTTGACGTAGCCCAATCCGATGTCCTGGAGGGTCTGGAGACCGCGGGCGATCTTGGGCACGGCGGCGAAGAATTCCAGCGCCTCGTCGATGGTCATGGCCAGGACGTCGGCGATGGTGCGGCCCTTGAAATGGACCTCCAGCGTGGGAGCGTTGAAGCGCTTGCCTCCGCATTCCTCGCAGACCACCTCGACATCGTTGAGCAGCTGCATCTCGACGGTGCGGCTTCCGGCTCCCTGGCACTCCTCGCAACGCCCCCCGTTGACGTTGAAGCTGAACCGGCCCGCCTTGTAGCCCCGCGCCCTCGATTCGGGCAGGGCCGCGAACAGGTTGCGGATCTCGTCGAAGACCCCGGTGTAGGTGGCGGGATTGGAGCGGGGGGTGCGTCCGATGGGAGCCTGGTCGATCTCGACCACCTTGTCGAGGTGTTCCATCCCCTCGATGGAATCGTGTTCGCCCACGTCGCGCTCGGCACCCTGGAGCGCGTTGGCCAGGGCCGGAGCGAGGATGTGGTCGAGGAAGGTGCTCTTGCCGGATCCGCTCACCCCCGCCAGGGCGGTGAAGCGGCCCAGCGGAATGGAGAGGTCGAGGTCCTTGAGGTTGTGGGCGCGGCATCCCTTGACCACCAGGCGGGGAACCTCCGCACCGCAGGGCCTTCGCTCCACGGGCATGGGGACGCCGGCCTCTCCCGACAAAAATCGTCCCGTCGGGGAATCGGGGAAGGAGGCGAGATCGTCCCAGGCCCCCTGGCCCACGATGGTGCCGCCGAGGGAACCCGCCCCCGGCCCGATGTCCACGACATGGTCGGCGGCCTGCATGGTCTCCTGGTCGTGCTCCACCACCAGCACCGAGTTGCCCTGGTCGCGCAATCTCCGGAGGGTGTCGAGGAGACGGCGGTTGTCGCGGGGGTGGAGCCCGATGGAGGGTTCGTCGAGGACGTACAACACGCCTTGCAGACCCGCGCCGACCTGGGCCGCCAGGCGGATGCGCTGGGCCTCCCCGCCGGAGAGGGTCGCGGCGGAACGGTCGAGGGAGACGTATCCCAGGCCCACGGCGTCGAGGAAGGAAAGGCGTTCGCGAATCTCGCGGAACATCTCGCGGCCCACCTTGGTCTCGAATTCGGTGGGCACCACCGAGCGGAAGAAGTCGGCGACCTCGCCGATGGTGAGCCCGGTGAGCTCGTGGATCCCGCGTCCGCGGAATTTGACCGTGCGGCTGACCACTCCCAGTCGCGTCCCGTGGCAGGAGGGGCAGTCGGCGGTGCGCTGGTAGCGTTGCAGCAGGCTGATGTGCCAGGTGTCCCACAATTCCTGCAGGACCTCGAAGGCCGGGCGGACGCCTTTGGCGGGCAGGCCTTCGCGCAGGAAGGCGCGACGCCCCGCGGCGGGGATGTCCTTCCAGGGGGTGGTGTCGGAGAATCCGAACTGCTTGCCCAGCAGGCGGATCTCGCGGGGCCCCCAGTCGGAGAACATGATGGTCCCCTTGTCGGTGATGGCGCGGAATCCGCGCTCCGACAAGGACAGATTCCGGTTGGGGACGAGGAGATCCTCGTCGAAGGTGCGCAGTACCCCCAGGCCCTTGCATTCGGGGCAGGCCCCCAGGGGATGGTTGAAGGAGAAGCAACGCGGTTCCAGCTCGGGAAGTTCCACGTGGCCGTTGGGACAGGCCCGCAGGGCCGAGAATTGTCCCTCGCGCCCCTTCCCGGCGAACGCCTCCGGACCCGTGAGCACCGACACCACGCCTTCGGCCAGTTGGAGGGCCTTCTGGATGGCCTCGCGCAGGCGCGGTTGGGTGCGCTCCTCGATGATCAGGCGGTCGATCACCAGTTCCAGCGTGTGGTTCTCGTAGCGGGCCAGTTCCTTGGTGGTCTCCAGGTCCCACAATTCGCCGTCGATGCGCACCTGGCGCCAGCCTTCGGTGCGCCACTGCTCCTGCTCGGCGCGGTATTCGCCCTTGCGCCGACGCACCACCGGGGCCATGAGCAGGCAGGCCTCCCCGGGGCGATCGAACAGCAGCCGCTCGGCGATCTGTCCCGGCGTGCGGGCCTCGATGGCTTCGCCGCAGTCGGGGCAACGCGCCTCCCCGAGGCGGGAATACAGGAGCCTCAGGTGGTCGAGGATCTCGGTGGTGGTGCCGACGGTGGAGCGGGGATTGCGGTTGACGGTCTTCTGGTCGATGCAGATGGCGGGACTGAGCCCTTCGACCCGTTCGACCGCCGGTTTTCCCATCTGGCCGATGAACTGGCGGGCGTAGCTGGAGAGGCTTTCGACGTAGCGCCGCTGCCCTTCGCGAAAGATGGTGTCGAAGGCGAGGCTCGACTTGCCCGATCCGGAGACTCCGGTCAGGACCACCAGTCGGTCACGGGGGAGGTCGACGTCGACATTCTTCAGATTGTGTTCGTGCGCGCCGACGACGTGCAGAAAGTTGCCCATGACTGGTTTCCTGGAGATTGGACCTCGGAGGGCGTATACTGCCCATTTGTTCAGGAAAACTACACGTTCGACGCGAATTCGTCTCGATCCATCCCCAATCGGGGACTGGCCAAGGTGGAATCCGGAAGCCTATACTCCAATCATGCTATCGATCTTCCTCGCCATCGCCCTGGCGAAAGCTCCAACCGCCCCTGCCGACACCAACTTCTCCGCCCTCAAAGTCGGGCCGAAGCAGTCCATTTCCTGGATCAGTCTCCGTCATTTCGGAGCCTTCGACAAGGGAATCTTCGACACCCTTCGCATGGACAATCCGAAGGTCCCCAACTGGAACAAGCTGCAGCCGGGGAGCACCCTGATGTTGCGCCGCTCCCTCGATCGCCGCCCCCTTCCGCCGCAACGGCAGGTCGAACTCGCCTCCCGCAAGGCCGTCGTCACCACCATGACGGGATCGGGCGAAGTCCGCCGCAAGGACGGCACTCTCCAACCGCTGGCCAGCAACCTCTTCCTGGTCGCCGGCGACGAAATCCGCACCACCAAGGGCTCCAGCGCCGAGATCGTGATCGACAACCAGAGCCTGCTGCGCTTGCGCGAGAATTCGCGGCTGCGGCTGCTGGGCATCCAGGACACCGTGGACGCCAAGGGCGGCAAAGCAGGGACACGCGTGGCTCTCGATGCCGGCAACCTCTGGGTGAAGGTGCGCCACTGGGCCGGGCCGCTGGTCGGCTTCGAGGTGAAGCTCCCCTCCATCATCGCAGGCGTGCACGGCACCACCTTCGAAACCCGCGTCGATTCCATCAGCGGCGAGATGGTGATGGTCCGCGAAGGAGAGGTTTCCGTGACCACCGTCGCGAATCCCCCCCAATCCCTCAGGGTCGTGAAGGGATTCAAGGCGGAAATCCTCGAGGACGGCACCCTGAAGTTGACGGAAGTCGTCTGGACCATCCCCGACACCTGGCCGGACATCTTCATCGACCCGGCCGAGGTCGACGACCCCGGAAAACTTCTGGATCCCAACGGCGCCAAGCCGGTGGGCCCCCAGGACAAAGAGGTCAAGCGGGTCGAGCGCTTCGACTGATTCCTCCACCGTCGAGGCGGGGTTCTCCGGCATTGTTCGCGCAGGAAGCCTTGGAGCGCCCGCCCTTTAAACCTACTTTTCATATCAGTATGCGAGGTTTCTGGAAGCTGCTCGGGATCGGCCTGTTGGCCGGGTGCCGTTCCAACGAGGTGGTCCACCTCCTGAACGCCTCGTTCGACCCTACCCGGACCTTGTACGAGGCCATCAACGAGGACTTCGCGCGGACCTGGCTCGATTCCACGGGCCAGCACGTGGAGATCGCACAAAGCCACGGAGGATCCGGGAAACAAGCCCGGGCCGTCCTCGACGGATTGCAGGCCGACCTGGTCTCCCTGGCCCTTCCCGACGACATCGACCAGATCTCCCGACGCGGAAACCTGATCGATCCCCTTTGGTCCACGCGCGCACCCGACGGTTCGGTTCCCTTCCACAGCGCCATCGTGTTCGTGGTGCGCCGAGGCAACCCCTTCGGGATCGGCGATTGGGCCGACCTCGCCCGGCCTGGGCTGCAGGTGGTCACCCCCAATCCCAAGACCTCCGGAGGAGCCCGCTGGAACTGGCTGGCCGCCTGGGGCGCTTCCCGATTGGAGGGTCTGGATTCCCTGGCCACCGCGCGTCGCTGCCAAGCCATCTGGAAGAACGTCCCCGTCCAGGACGCCAGCTCCCGGGCGGCCACCACCACCTTCGCCCTGCGCGGGATCGGGGATGTGCTGGTCACGTGGGAGAACGAAGCCTTGCTGGTCGCGCGGGAACTGCCCGAAGACGGATTCGAGATCGTGCGTCCGGCCATCTCGATCCGCGCCGATCCCCCGGTGGCCGTGGTGGACTCGATCTGCGCGCGCCGCAACACCTGCGAAGCCGCCCGCGCCTGGCTCGCCCACCTCTGGCGTCCCTCCTCGCAGGAGGCGGCCGCGCGCGAAGGCTTCCGTCCCTCCGACACGACCGTCCTGCGCTCGCACTCCCGCGACATGCCCGACATGCGCCTGTTCGCGGCGGAATCCGTCTTCGGATCGTGGGAGACCATCCAGCGCGAACAGTTCGGCGATTCGGGGATCTTCGTGAACCTCGTGCTGGGAGGGCGTCCGTGAAAGGCCGCCACCTCCCCGGATTCGGGCTAAGCCTGGGCATCGTGGCCTTCTGGCTGTCGTTCGTGGTGCTGATCCCTCTTTCGGCGCTGGTGCTCAAGGCCTTCGACCTTTCCCCCGCGCAATGGGTGGAGATCCTCGGAGCGCCCCGCGTGGTGTCGGCGTTCCGCGTCTCGCTCGCCTGCTCCCTGGCCGCGGCGGCCCTCAACGCCGTCTTCGGCCCCGTGGTCGCCTGGATCCTGATCCGCTACCCGTTCCCCGGCAAGGCCTTCGCCGACGCCCTGGTCGACATGCCCTTCGCCCTTCCCACCGCGGTGGCCGGCATCACCCTCTCCTCCCTGTGGGGACCGCGCGGATGGTTCGGAGCCCCGTTGATGGAACTGGGGATCCCGGTGGCCTACACGCCCCTGGGGATCGTGCTCGCGCTGGCCTTCGTGGGTCTGCCCTTCGCCGTGCGCACGGTCCAGCCCGTGCTCGAGGAGCTTCCCGGGGAAGTCGAGGAGGCCGCCTCCCTGCTGGGGGCCTCGCGCCTGCAGGTGCTGCGGCGCATCATCCTCCCCGCCCTCCGCCCCGCCATCCTGGCCGGGTTCGCGCTGTCCTTCGCCCGCGGCCTGGGCGAATTCGGATCGGTGGTGTTCATCGCCGGCAACCTGCCGGGACGGACGGAAATCGTTCCCCTGCTGGTCATGCAGAAGCTGGAGGAATTCCGCACCGCCGAGGCCTCCGCCCTGGGAGCGGCCATGCTGCTGCTCTCGTTCGGACTGCTGTTCCCGGTGAACTGGCTGCAGGCCCGTCTGCGCAAGGAGAAGGGATGATTTCCGCACCCGATCCCCGCCGCGATCCGCCGTGGCTCAAGCGCCTTCTGCTGGTCGCGGGCCTGGGATGGCTGGGACTGCTGGTGCTGGCTCCCATCGTGGCCGTGTTCGCGGGCGCGCTTTCGCGCGGTTTGGGTCCCTACTTCTCCGCCCTCTCCGATCCCGCGACCCTTTCGGCCCTGAAGCTCACCCTCGGGGCCGCGCTGTGCGCCGTTCCGTTGAACATGGTGTTCGGCGTGGCGGCGGCGTGGCTTCTGGCCCGGTTCCGCTTCCGCGGTCGCCAGCTCATCCTCACCCTCGTCGACTTGCCGTTTTCCGTCTCCCCCGTGGTGGCGGGACTGCTCCTGGTGCTGGTCTGGGGGCGACAGGGCTGGCTGGGACCCTGGCTTTCCTCCCACGGGATCTCCGTGGTGTTCGCCTGGCCCGCGGTCGTGCTGGCCACGGTGTTCGTGACCTTCCCCCTGGTGGTGCGGGAACTGCTCCCCTCCATGGAGGAGCAGGGATCGTCGGAGGAGGAGGCCGCCCTGATGCTGGGAGCCGGGGCCTGGACCATGTTCCGCCGCATCACCCTGCCCAACATCCGCTGGGCGCTGCTGTACGGAGTGATCCTCGCGGCCACGCGCGCCATCGGCGAATTCGGTGCGGTGTCGGTGGTCTCGGGCCACGTGCGCGGGGAGACCAACACCCTGCCCCTGCACGTGGAGATCCTGCACAACGAGTTCCGGTTCCAGGCGGCGTTCGCCGCGGCGACCCTCCTCATCTTCCTGTCGGCGGCGGCCGTGGCAGGCAAGGCGGCCCTCGAACGAAAGGCGCACCGATGAGCATCTCCATCCGCGGCGTCAGCAAGACCTTCGGCGCCTTCCAGGCCCTCAAGGACGTATCGCTGGAAATCCCCGACGGCGAGCTGGTGGCCCTGCTCGGTCCTTCCGGAGGCGGGAAGACCACCCTGCTGCGCTCCATCGCCGGGCTGGAGACGCCCAACTCCGGACAGATCCTGTTCGGCGGACGGGACGAGACCCTCAGCCGCCCCCAGGAGCGCGGCGTGGGGTTCGTGTTCCAGCACTACGCGCTGTTCCGGCACATGACGGTGTTCGAGAACATCGCCTTCGGACTGCGCGTGAAGCCCAAGCACGAGCGCCTGCCCGAGGAGGAGATCCGCGCCAAGGTCGACGAACTCCTCAAGCTCATCCAGCTCGACTGGATCGCCCAGCGCTACCCCGACCAGCTTTCCGGAGGCCAGCGCCAACGCGTGGCGCTCGCCCGCGCCCTGGCCCCGCGCCCCTCGTTCCTGCTCCTGGACGAGCCGTTCGGCGCCCTGGACACCCTGGTGCGCAAGGAGCTGCGCCGCTGGCTGCGGCAGCTGCACGAGGAGCTGCGCATGACCTCGATCTTCGTGACCCACGACCAGGACGAGGCCTTGGAACTCGCCGACCGCATCGTGGTCATGATGGACGGGCGCGTCGCGCAGAGCGGCACCCCCGACGAGGTGTACGACCGTCCCGCCACACCGGCCGTGTACCGGTTCCTGGGGGACGTGAACCTTTTCCACGGGCGTGTCGCCGGAGGTGCGTTCCTGCACCATCCCACGGCCCCGGACGGGGAGGACGCCGCTACCGCCTACGTGCGCCCCCACGAGCTGGAGGTGGAACGCTTCCGCACTTCCGAGGACGCCATCGACACCGTCCTGCTGCACGCCTGGGCCCTGGGTCCCAAGGTCCGCCTGGAACTGCGACGCCGCGACAACAGCGATCTCATGGAAGCCGACGTGAACCGCGACCGCTACCGCAATCTCGGTCTGGCCGCCGGCGACCAGGTGTGGGTGACCCCGCGCAGCCTGCGGGTGTTCCGCGCCGAGGACGAAGTCGCGATCTGAGCCGGGTTTGCAACTTTCCCTGGAAAGGGCGATGATGGGTGGCAAGGGAGGCGGAAACCCGTTCCCACCATCCGCCCCGGCGGAACGCCGCGCCGTTGCCTGGAGGAACCATCCCGACATGAACCGACCCATCGCCTTCGCAGGCTTCCTCGCCCTGGCGGGCATCGCC
The DNA here is from genome assembly GCA_020633825.1 of Fibrobacteria bacterium. Taxonomy (GTDB): domain Bacteria; phylum Fibrobacterota; class Fibrobacteria; order UBA5070; family UBA5070; genus UBA5070. Next base: position 442,501 of record JACKCV010000003.1, read on the forward strand.
CCATCGTGGACCTGTCCGATCACCGTGTCCACCACCCCCGCGGGGATCGAGGTGGCCCTCGACACGCTGCCACCCCGCGCGACCCCGTGGTCGTCGGAGGTGGCCCCGGGCTCCCACGGCCTGTCGCTGCGCTCCTCCGGCTGGATCGCGCTCGACACCACGGTCGATTGCCTCGACCAGCCCCTGTTCGTCGAGCTCGTCCCGGCGCGCACCGCCGATTGGACGGATTCCGTCAAGAAGGCCAGGAAGGATTCCCTGTCCCTGGCCCGCCGGGAGTACGCGCGACGCACCCTCTCGCAGGCGGGATCGGACCTCCCCGCCGCCCTGGAGAAGCTGGGGCAGTCGGTCAAACTCGATTCCGGAACCACCGCGACCTTGGCGGTGCTCCCCTTCCAGCCCATCGGCTCGGCCACCCCGGAGGCGGCATCGGTGGCCTCCGAGACCGCGGTGCTGCATCTCTCCCAGGACGCGCGCTGGACCCTGGTGGAACGCGAACGCTTCCAGAGCGTGCTCCAGGAACAGGCCCTGTGGGGATCCGGAGCGACCACCTCCGAGCTGGAGATCGGACGCGCCCTGGAGGCGCGCTACCTGCTGTCGGGCACCGTGGCCGTGGACGGATTGCGCCGCCTGGTGGCCCTGCGCCTGCTCGACGCCACCACCGGACGCATCGTGGCCACGTCGGCCGCACGTGTCGACGGCCCCGAGATGGACGCCGCCCTGTCCACCGCCCTGGGCGAAAAGCTCGGCGTGTCCGGAGCGATCTTCCGTTCGATCTCGGTCCCGGGATGGGGCCAATTCTGGACCGACCATCCCGTGCGCGGTTCCTTCTGGATGCTCTCCTCCGCGGGGTTGGCCGGAGCCCTGGCGTGGTCGGTGCTCGACTGGGCCGAGAAGGACAACACCTCGGAGGACTTCAAGAATCGCGACGCGACCACCTTCCGAGACGGGGAAAGTCCCGAATCGTGGCTGCGGCGCGCCAACCAGGCCATCGACGCGCGCAACAACGCCTCGCGGCGCAATCTCCTGCTGGGCTCGGCCCTGGCGGGAACCTGGCTGCTCAACGTCGCCGACGCGGCCTGGTGCGGACACGCCTCGGCGCGCGCCACGCGGCAGCGCTACTTCGCCGTGTCCCCCCGGATCGAACCCGACGCCCTGGGACTCCGACTTTCCCTCTCGCTGGGAGGATCGCACCCATGAACATCCCCTTCCGTTCCCTCGCGGCATGCGCCGCCCTCGCCGCTCTCTCCTCCTGCGACCGCGACTCCAAGGTCTTCGACGAATCCGACCTCGCCACGGAGCGCTCCGTGGTCGCGGGCCGGGTGACGGGTCTGGCGGATTCCGGCATCTCCGGCGTGGTGGTGACCGCGCAGGCCGTCGACGACAAGGGCCGCGTGCTCCCCGACATCCCCGCCCAGACCACCCTCTCGGGGGCCGAAGGCCGCTACACCCTGGAACTCCGCCCCGGGCCGCGGTGGAAGGTCTCCTGGTCGTCTCCCGACTACAAGACCTCCGACGAAGGGCGCACCTTCAAACTGGGCCTGCACCAGACCCTCAACCTTCCCGATCCCGACCGGCTCACCTACCGCTACGGCTGGGTCTCGGGCCGCACCCTCCCCGGTGCCATGGTGGCCGTCGAGGGACAGGACATGACTTCGCAGGCCGACGCATCGGGCGATTTCCGCCTGGAGTGCGTGGTCCCGGGGGCCGTCGAGGTGGTGGGATTGGTGCGCGGCAAAGGCTACTGGCGCGTCCCCTCCAAGGTCTCGGCGGAATCGACCACCACCATCAAGGCCGCCGCCCAGGTGGCGACCTGGAACCCCACCTCGCGCCTGGAAGGTTTCCTGGTCAACAAGGACGGAACGCCCCAGAACGGCGTGGTCCTCTCCGCGCTGGGCGGTCTCGTTTCCGACACCACCGACATCCAGGGGCGATTCCTCCTGCAGGATCTTCCGGCCAACGGGCGCGTGAGCGTGGTGGTGGACCGGGGCCTGGGTGACAAATCCCGTCTGACGCTTCCGACCGCCCCGGCCGACAGCACCTGGGATCTCGGCTCCCTCCCCCTGGGAGGCACCGGGAACGGTCCCGGGGTGCGCATCCATTCCTCCGTGGTGGTGGGCGACTCCGGCGACGTGGTCGCCGTCCCCCTGCTGTGGGACCTCCTGGACACCGCCCGCAAGGTCCTCGGATTCGCCTGGGACACAACCGGCTCGGGCCAACCTTCGCTGGCCGTGCGCACCTGGGGACCGCGCCTGGCCGCCCTGCGCATCGGCGGCGTCCACCGCACCCTCTCCGCCTGGGTGACCATCGCCTCTCCCCGCGCCGACGGAGGGTTCGACACCTCGTGGTCGGACGAAGCCCGCATCTCCGTGCTGGTGCGCCCCCGCACCCGAAGCGTCGATACCACCGCGCGACCGCTCTTCTCCCTCGATCCCGAACAGACCTGGGACGCCCCCTTGAAGCTCGGCCTCACCTCGGGCACCACCGGAGCCTCGATCTTCTGGTCGGACGATTCCACGAGATGGAACGCCTGGGATCCCGAAGATTCGATCGTGCTGCACGCCACCACCACCCTGTGGACCTTCAGCCGCCTGCGCGGACAGGAGGATTCGCGCATCCAGCGCACCACTTTCCAAGTGCGCCCCTCCGCCTCGGCCGAATCGCTGCAGACCAAGATCCAGGGCACCGTGCAACTTCCCCGCTCCTCCTGGTACAAGGCGTGGTCGTGCCCGGAAATCGATCCGGGGGCCACCTTGCTCCTGGACACGGGCGCCACTCTGGAAATCCCCTCCGGTTGCGATCTGACCATCGACGAGGAAGCCACGCTGGAACTGCGTCCCCGGTCGCGCCTGGTGATGGGGTCGGGGGCCTCGATCACCGTCGGCCACGGCACCGTGGGACAGATTTTGGTGAAGGGCACCGCGACCGCGCGCGCTTCCATCGTGTCGAAGGATTCCGCCAATCCCATGGGCTACGTCGACGGGGCCGCGATCCTGCTCAAGGAGAACAGCGGTGGCTCGAGGATCGCCGGTCTGGACCTCCTGGGAGCCCGGATGGACGGCATCCTCCTCTACGACGCGGAAGCCGACATCGTCGACAGCCGCATCCGCTCCTGCCGCGGCGCGGGCATCGTGCTGGAAGGCTCGAGCCGTCCCTCCTCCGCCGCCGGCTTCTCCAACGACTCCATCTCCCAGTGCCGCTGGAGCGTGCGTGCCTCCCCGCGAGCCTTGGGCCGCATCGCGAGCAACCCCGGGTTCTCCGACACCCTCCGGGTGGACAATCCCGCCCCGGTGACGGGCAACGCGACGTGGGTCGCCCAATCCCTCCCGATCCGCGTGGATGTGACCCTCCACATCCAGAACAACGCCTCCCTCTCGCTGGCGGCGGGGGTTGAACTCCGCATGGCCAACGGCACCTACTTCGAAGTGGGATACACTTCGGCCGGCACACTGATCACCACGGGAACACTGGCCAAACCCGTGCGCATCGTCCCCCAGTTGGCCGATCTCGGATGGGGCTGGGACAAGGGAAGCTCCGAAGGGTTCGGCATCGGATTCAAGGAGTCGAGCACCTCCAGCCGTCTGGAGGGCCTGGTCCTTACCGGAAGCGTGGCCAACGGCATCCTGGTGCGCGGCTCCACGGTGGGCCTGGCCAATCTACGGATCGACTCGAACGCACTGTCGGCCCTCCGATTCGACCAGGGAGGCCGTCCCGACTCCACCTCGCAGGCGACCATCCTGGCCTCGGGGAATCGCTGGTCGATCGAGCTGGAACCTTCCGCCCTCGGGATCCTCCCCACACTCCCCGGACTGAAGGATTCCCTGCATCTGATCTCCGGAAACGAAGTGTCGGGGATCGCCTATTGGAAGCGCCAACCCGTCCCCGTCCACGTGTCCACGGGGATCGAGGTGCGCAACAACAGTCAATTGGTGATCGAAGCCGGCAGCCATCTGGTATTCGAGCCGGGCACCTACCTGGAGGTCGGCTACGGATCCCCCGGGGGCCTGGTGGTTTCGGGCACCACCCTGGCTCCGGTCCAGTTCTCCCCCCTGTATCCCACCACCGGGTGGGGCTTCGGCCCCTCCTCCGTGGATGGATTCAGCCTCAAGTTCGCCGATGCCACCACCACGGCGGAGATCTCCCACCTGATCCTGGACGGCGCCGCCGCCAACGGCATCGTCTTCGAAAGCACTCCCCCACGCTTCGGACTGCTCGATTCGGTGGAAGTGACCCAGGTGGCCCTGCCTCCCGTCAATACCGCCCTCCTGCACTGGTACAACACCACCGGTCCGCAACTGGCCGGAACCACCTCGCTGCTCACCCCCTTGATCGACTGACGCACCCTGCGGGAATGCCAAATCCCTTCTGTCGATCCCCGGGACCGGGGAATTCGACCGAAGGGGGAGAGGGCGTTTCCGGCAATGCCCCAGGGATCAGATCTGGAAGGATTTCGACAAGGCTTCCAATCCGGAAACGGCACGACTCAAGCGCTCCACGGCTCCTCGAACCTCCTGGGCACTGCGCGAGCTGTTGTCCGCGACAGCGGAAAGCCCCGCCGCGTCCTGAGCGATGGCGCGGGCCCTTTCGGCTCCTTCGGCGACTCCACGAACCGTTTCGGAAGTGGATGCCTGCTGCTGCTCCACCGCCGCGGCGATGGACTCGCTGGCGGAGACGATCTCCCCCACCTTGGTGCGGATCTCCTTGAGGGCCAAACCCGCCTCCGACATGTCCTTGCGGATGTTCTCCACGTTCTCGGCGATCTTTCCGGTGGCATCCGTGGTACGGGAAGCCAACTCCTTCACTTCGCCGGCCACCACCGCGAATCCCTTCCCGGCTTCGCCCGCACGTGCGGCTTCGATGGTCGCATTCAGCGCCAGGAGTCGAGTCTGGTCGGAAATCTCCTGGATCACCGACACCACCTTGCCGATTTCGGCCCCCGAGGTTTCCAGCCCTTTCACGATGGCATCGGTGCGCTCAAGATCCTTGGATGTGGCGGTGGCTCGCATGGAGGCTTGGGCCTCACCCTGGCTGATCTCGCGGATGCTCGCCGACATCTCCTCGGCGACCGCGGCCAGAGATTGGGTTTGACCTTGCACCGCCTCCGCTTCCTGGGTGAGGGACCGGGAGCGCTCCGCGACTTCCTTCCCCATGCGATCCAACTCGTCGGTGATCTCCTGCATCTCCCCGCTCGCGCGCGCGACCTGCGCGGACTCGGCTTGGATCCCCCCCGCCGTCTGCACCAGCGAAAGCCTCATGGACTCCATCCCCTGCCCGAGTGTGTCGGCGGTGGAGATTGGTTCGACCGGCTGGGACAATACGCCCTTTCCCATGGATTCGGCCTGGGTGGAGCGGCGCCGCAACAGCTCGATGATCAACCGGAACGACAGGGCCATTTGTCCGATCTCGTCGGAGGACCGCACCTCGACCTGCACATCGGTGCGACCTTCGGCCACCCATCCGGCGCTCTGCGCGAGCCGACGCAGGGGGGGGACGATTTCCCGACGCAGCCACCACCAACACCCGATAGCGATGCAGAGCTGGAACAGGAGGGACCCGATCAGGAGCCAAAGAATGCGACGATGCCCCACATCGTAGCTGTGACTTGCTTCCTGGTACTCCTGCATCAGACTCTCGGACAGCTTTTGCAATTGCACCGCCACCGTATCGACCTGCTGGTCGGCCAGCTCGTCCAAGTCGCGGGTCCCCCCCACTCCCGCTTCTCCGGTTTGCAGCTCGCGCAAGATGAGATCCACCAGGGTGGACAGGGAGTCGAATCCCTGGCGTGCTTGTGCAACCCAGAGGGATTCGTCGGGAGTATCGGTCAAAAAACTGGCCGAGTCACACTGGAGCAATCCCATTTGGACAAATTCCTTCCAGTCTGCGATCGCATCGGGGGACGCCCCGTTGATCTGGAGGTCGGCGATCTTCCGATATCCTTCCGCGGGCATGCCAGCGATTCGTTGTGCCACGATGGCCTCGGCGGCCCGAAGGTCCATCTGCTCCTTCAAAAACTCCAAATGTGCCTGACTCCCCCAATTCAGCCATCCGCCAAATCCTGAAACCACCAGGAGGAGGGTGAAAGCGAAGCCCAACCGACGACCAATGCTCCCTTCCCAGATTCTTCGGATTTTCAGTTCCATACGCCACCCCCCCCATCGCTTGAACCAGTCCATCCGCCAGTATCCGATTTTCGGAGGGCAGGGTTCCATTTTCGAAGGAACCGAGCAGAACAAGAAACGATTCGCGCGTGATCCGGAAACACGGACTTCTGCTCCCACAGCCTCCATGGAAACGATGAAACGGCCCCCGATCAGCCCTGATGCGTCAGGAAAGAGATCGAGAGGAAACGCCCCGCCCCAGATGCGTATACTCGAGCGTCGAGACCAATCCCACAAGCTGCTCGCCCGCCCTCCTTTTCCAGACTGCCGGATCCACTTTGTGGGCAGAAACCGTCCGGGAGCGTTACCTTCTGCTTACACCCTTCCACCCCCCTCCTGGGATTCCCACGATGCCAGCCCCCCGACCATCGGCTTCGAGTCCTCCAGCTCTCCCGACCGAGGCCCCTTGGAGCGTCAGAACCGGTTTACCAGTTGCATCCCCAAGCGCCTCTCCCGGTCGCCGACCCCACGGCAGACTTGGACCAGTCCCCTTTGTGGATAACACGGAAATTCCCATGTTATCCACAAGCACGCCAGGAACCACCAAGGGCCTCCCTCCCACCAAACCGCAATTGCACATAACACGTGGTGGTCCGAGTTATCCACAAGCGCCACAGGGGCTCAACGAGGGGAATCGAGACCGGACAGGGCGATCAAGGGGATTCAGAAGGTCAATCCCGCCAGTTATCCACAATGAGCATAAGAAGCTGTTAGGCAGACCCTGCGGGCGCAATGAACACAAAAGTCAAGGAATAAATAATGGAAATAAATGATTTCTTTAACAGCCTTACACCAGATGTAATTGCTGAAGTGAATCGCCTACAAATAGAAGCGCAAGAAAAAGAATTCAACGAATTTATAGCGAATTTCAAAAACGATAGATGCTATTTATGTTCAAAAGAACTTGCAGATGTGGGAACATCTTTGTGCCTACACAACCTTCTTTTTCGAGCAAACCCCAAAAAGGGCATACTCGAACGGACATTTGAGAAGCACGGATTATTTCCAACGCTAACATATTTAGCTTGGGTAGCAAATAGCGAAGCGACGGGTATAAATATTCAAAAAAAGATTCACAATCTTGAAACAGGAAAGAAATTTGAGTGCTCATTCAAATGGCAAAATATCGTTTGGTCATTTTCTGTTGCAGAGAGTGATTTCCAAGGACACAGCGGAACTCAAACAGATTTCCCACATTTTCATGTTGAGATATTAATTAACGAGAAATTTAATACTCGATTTGGGCAGCTTCACCTTCGCCTTACTGATCAAGATATTTTCAACTTAAAGGCAATTGACTTTTTTAAAGATCGGAGTGTACTCTTTTCTGGTCACGCAGTTGATTCAGATGCTCTTGAAGAGTCATTTACTGCTTCTGGTGGATCTATCCTAGCTCCAGTTATTGATAACCAATCTCCTCATTATCATGTTGAATCAGTGATAAGAAAAGCGGATGGCTCATCAATTTCTCAAGCTGAACTCGATGAGCTAATATCGAGAAGCACCGAAAATCACAAATTGATTTTTGAATGCGCGAAGGAAAAAGGGTATTTAGTTCAATCCGCAATTAGCCCCACTGATGCAGTGCTAACTCTTCGAGAACGCAAGTAATTTTTCTCGTATCAAAAGGAATGAGTATGAAAACTGGCGAATGCAAACTGTGCAAAGAAACAAAAGATCTCTGTGGATCTCATCTGATCCCGAAATTTGCATACAAACAGACGAATGATTCTATCAACAAAAGCGTGCCCGTAACTGTAAATGACGTTTTTCAAGCTGTCCAGAGCGGAATCAAAGAAGATATGCTCTGTAAAGAATGTGAATTAATCCTTTCAAAGAATGAAAATATTCTAAAGTCATTTCTTGAAGATGTCCAAAGCGGTACCGGCACGAATATTGTTCGACACGACGAATTAATAGAAGTTTCGGGACATGATTTTGGCGCAATTAAATTGGCAATTTTGTCGATAATTTGGCGATTAAGCCATACCACAAGGAAGGAGTTTGTTAAAGCTTCACTTGGAACTTATCAGGAAAAGTGGAGAAAGATAATTCATGGGAATATCATCCAGAATCAATTCCAATTTGCAATAATGATTGACAAGCTGAAATTTCACGGAAACTTAGTTGACGAAATCATCATGAACTTTGATGTTGGAAAGAATACTGAGAAAAATTATTACATCCAATCAGTATGCCTTCATGGTACGGTTTTTCAAGTTGCAATGAAGGAGGATATACGAGAATGCTGGGGCGCAGAATTTATGCCTTTGTTTATGGGGACGGATAAGTGCGTAGTAATGATTAAAGATATGATTGAGTTCTTTAGCACCAACAAGAGCATCATAAAGCGATATTTCGATGCTGATGTTGCTGAACAAATGAAAAAACTGAAACCAAAGAAATGACAATCCATTAAACAACAAATGAGATATGCCTAACACGCCAATTCCACCTAGATCGCGCCTCGTTGTTATGCCGATGTGCGCGACTAGGTGAATATGGGGCGTTAGGCAGACCCTCCGGGCGGGATTTTACTTCGTGAAATATTTAAAATCATTATTAATTAATCCGAATCAATAACGCCCTCATTATCAACTGATCCAGTATATTAACTGATTAAATATTGATAAAATTTTGATTTATCGTTTTGATCTAAATTATCATGTTGACATGCAAGCAAGCACTTGCTTATATTTGAACCTATGATCTACACAGATAAAGGCGTGTCAATTTTAGCTGCATCAAGGAAATTGTTCTCTAAAAATGGATTTAAAGCAACAACAACAAAAGAAATAGCAATTGAAGCTAACGTAAATGAGGTAACGATTTTCAGGTTATTCGGAACCAAGCAGGTGCTTTTAGAAAAGATGCTTGACTATTACGTTTCCGAACCAGATAAATCCGATTTGAATTGTGTGAATGGATCAAGTCTTGAAAGCTACCTCATAAATGTCGGAGAATATGTGTATGAAATATTCAAGGAATACAACGACATATTCACTATTGAATTATTTGAAATACACTCAATTAAAAGCAAATACCAAATAAGCAAGCTCCCTAACGAGATTCGCCAAATTGTCAAGCAGCAATTAATCGAGTCATTTGATTTTGACGCAATATATGCTGATGAATTCACATCAGCATATATTTCATCAATCCATGGATTATGCATTAATTGCTTATACCTAAAAACATGGGATCCCCCGGTGAATTTTGAGAAATGCATTCAGATCATTTCGAAAAATTTTGCCTAATCTGTTTTGTACTCAATCATCTCCAACCAAAACGAGGAATACCAATGATCGTTGAACCAAAAATTCGAGGGTTCATTTGCCTAACCGCTCACCCAGAAGGGTGCAAATTAAATGTTCAGTCTCAAATTGATTTTATTCGGTCAAAACCAACAATACAAACAGAGAAAAAACGAGTATTGATAATTGGCGCTTCAACAGGCTTTGGACTTGCATCGAGAATTGCTTGTGCCTATGGATTTAATGCTTCTACAATTGGAATAATCTTTGAACGTGAGCCAGAAACTGCGAAAACCGCAACAGCTGGTTGGTATAATACAGTCGCATTTGAAAATTTTGCAAATGAATCAGAATTGTATGCTAAAACCATCAATGGGGATGCATTTTCTGATCAAATTAGGAGCCAAACACTGGATTTAATTGAAAAGGACTTTGGTCAAGTCGATTTGGTTATCTACAGCTTAGCTTCTCCAAGACGAACAAACCCCAAAACAGGTATCATTCATAAATCCGTTTTAAAGCCGATTGGCGAGAGCTTTTCATCAAAAACATTAGATACACAAAATGGAAAAATATCAGAAATATCACTTGAACAAGCAACCAGTGAAGAAATTGCTGACACAATCCAAGTAATGGGAGGGGAAGATTGGGAGTTATGGATTGATTCACTTTTGAAGCGAAATCTTCTCGCAAAGAATGCTACAACAATTTCTTATTCGTATGTTGGCCCCGAGATCACAGCGAAAATGTACCGTAATGGCACAATTGGCCAGGCCAAAAATGATTTAGAAAATTCGGCGAAACGTATATCTACCAAAATATCATCAATAGGTGGTAAAGCGTTTATTTCTGTAAATAAAGCGCTTGTTACGCAATCTAGTTCTGCTATTCCTGTTATGCCATTATATATAACCTTGCTTTATAAGGTAATGAAGGAGTCGAACCTTCATGAGGGATGCATAGAACAAATTTATCGTATGCTTTCGGAAAAGAATGCACTCACAAAGAGTATAAATTGTGATGAAATTGGTAGAATCAGAATGGATGATTGGGAATTACAATCAAGTATTCAATCCTCCATTGAAGATCTTTGGAGAATTGTAGATAGTGAAAACATCAGCAGCATTGGTGATTTAGAAGGATATCGCAATGAGTTTTTAAAATTATTCGGTTTTGGACACAGCAGTATTGATTATTCAATAGACGTGAAAATTGACGTAAACATTCCAAGCATCTGGAATTCTGACTCACAAGGATGATATATATTATTCGATGAATGAGCTGCAGATTGTGCCTAACACGCCCGTTCCACCTAGATCGCGCCTCGTTGTTGTGCCGATGTGCGCGACTAGGTGAACAGGGGGCGTTAGGTACACGGCTCCGCCGGGGGATGCGCGTCGTGAACATATGCACCAGAACACATACGCCCTACGGGCGTGAACAAATTTCATTTTCAATTCAACAGCAAAGACGAAATTTCGGACACTCAATTGAACTACTTAAATGAATAAATTCTAAATTGTACTTCGACAACAATCACAACACCTTTGAAAGGATAGATACGACGTGAAATACCTACTGCTCCTATCAATATTTCTTTGTAGTTGCTTGGAGGGTCCGACTGGCCCAACTGGTCCAGCTGGAGCGACCGGTGAAAAAGGAGCTCAAGGCAATCCTGGCCAAAATGGCTCAAGCGGTGCAACAGGCAGCAAAGGAGATCCAGGTGTTACGATTATAATCGATTCAACATCAAAAATAATCGCACAAAAATATTATGGATTATACAAAGGAGAGTTTCGATATCACACAACAACTCATGACTGGGTTAACAATTGGCCTATCGGCAGGGATACGGTGAATCTTGACACGTGTTATTTAAACTTATCAATGAATTTCAATTATGACGCAAAGGTGCAAAACATAGATGTTTCACTACCAAATACTCGTGGGCGAACTCAATCAGGATTGTATTGGTTTACCCCATCAAGCGATTCAATTTTCAACCTAATAAACATAAAGCCATTCAGTGCATACGAGGCAAATGGCGTATACCTAATTCGCAAAATTGATTCTTCTGAAAAAATCTTTAAGGCTAATTCCAAAGGGATTGTATTGAAATTTTTTGCCTTTTCGCCAAGTTTCCTGTTAACTCCAAATGATAGTTTGAGAAAGGATTCTCTTATTCTATATGAATGGAAGCTATAACAAAAGGATTTTGAAGAAATATTGGGCCGAACTATGCATTTGATTGAAGAAACAACTGCTGACGTGACCACAGAACTCTACCTAACACTCGGATTTCACCACGACCGCGGTCGCGTTGTGTTGCTGTTTCACCGCGGCGCGGTGAATACCGGGCGTTAGGGAAGAACGCAAAAATGAGCAACAAAGGAACGAAGCAACAGATCAGCAACAGAAGCAAAAATAGAGCCACAAAGGCAGCAAGAACCCCATGACAATAGGGCAGAACAAAGGGGGGCTTTCGGCAGCAACAAAAATAAGGAACGAAATATGCAACAAAATCGCAATAACTGCGACGGATTTGCAAACCCGGATGGTTCGATCTACCATTGTTCCAAAAATGATCTCCGGACCCCCGCCGTGGAGAACCCGATGACCTTCACACGATCACAGGCACGAATCTCAGCCAGCAGCTTGGTTCTTCTGTGCTGCCTCATTGCCTCGGCTTCCTTCGGTCAAGCCACCGTGCGGACCCAGCTTCTGGCTCAGTCCCCCAGCTTCATCGCTGTCAACGCCTGGATTAAGAACACCGGCCCCGACACCCTCAAAAATCTCCAGTACGTCTGGTTCATGGATTGGACCGATCATGGCTCCATGGTGGTCCCCGAGCTGGACTGGGCCTCGATCTCGGGTGTCACGATGTCGGCCACCCTCCGCCCCGACTACATCGCAGAGGTCCGCTACAACCTCGGCTCATTGACGTTGGCTCCTGGAGCCGAGATTCAGCTCGGTACACGCATGCATCTCAAGGATTGGTCATCCTTCCAAGCCACCAACGATTGGTCCTACGGCGGCATCAAACAGAACGGCACCACGACCGAGAACCCCTACGTTGCCGTCTACGCGGGCGTGAAGCGCGTTTGGGGCTATCCCGAAAAGCGATTGAGCAGCATCGGCGTTGGCCCCAAGATCCAGATTCGCACAGTCAAGAGCCAGCAGACGTCCAACACCCTCGGGCTCGATGTCCACTTCGTAAACACGGGCTCGGTCCCGGTGTCGCGCGTGGTCGCGCGCTGGATGGGAAGTCTCGCGGGTCGCACCTCTCCAATTATCGCCGTGAACGACTGGTCCGACGCTGACAGCGTCTACTTGCGATCAGCCACAGGCGCTCCCGGTACGACGGAAATTGGCATCGATCTTGGGCCGACGATCATCGGAGTGGGAGGCGGGAAAGTCGTGAAGCTCCGTCTTGCGTCTTCCGACTGGTCTGCGGTCGATTGGAGCCAGGATTGGAGCTACGCCGGGATTTCGCCTACGAGCTGGAACGACCGTGTGGAGGTCGAGGTGCGAGGCTATCCATCGACAGGTTCCGTCCCCGACGAGGTGGACACCGATGGGGATGGTTGGAGCGACTCACAGGAAGAGATCCTGGGCACAGACCCGCTGAGCCCGGCGAGCCGTCCCGAAGGCATCCCCATGAAGGACGGACTGATCCAGGATGTGAGTGTGCCTCATGTGGTCACCTACGATGCATCCTCCCTTCCAGGCTATTCCACACGCAACAACCTGCCCTTGACGATCCCGGCCGGAGCCGTCCAAGGCATCGCCCCTCGCATAACGACTGTTTCGGTGGGTGCCTACCCGCAACCCGTCTTCGATGGTGCTTTGCAAGTCGGATCAACTCTCGAAGTCCTGGGAGCGATCCAGCCTGGTGAAAGCCTGGAGATGCCAATCCCTCTTCCCGATGGTTTGATTGCCACTTTGCCTGAGCACATCCAGGTGGTCCACTTCGTGAACGGGCAGTGGCAGCAGGAGCACGTTGCCAAGATCGAGAACGGTGCGGCCTACGTGCAACTCTCCTCGTTCTCGCCGATTGCCGTCGGTTTGGTGCAACAGCGGAACTGGCTTGCCGCTGGGGATGGCTTCGCCTTGTCAATCGACAAGCAGGGATTTCCTTGGGCCACAGGGCGATCGGACGTGTGCCAGCTTGGCAGTCGCGCAGCCCCCAATTCCACTCCTGATCTGAATCTTCGTCCCGTCTACTGGCCTCGACTGACACGAATTGTCTCCGTTGCCGCAGGCAACAAGCACAGTCTGGGCCTCGACGAGGCAGGAAATGTCTGGGCCTGGGGCGACAACACGTACGGGCAAGTCGGTCGCCCCACCCTGGAACCCATCTGCGAACCCGCCTTGGTGGTTGATGCGAGCCTCGATCCCAACATGCGCGTGGTCCAGATTTCCGCAGGTGACTTCTCCTCGTATGCCGTCACGGTTTCAGGACGGGTGTTGGCGTGGGGCAGCAACTCCAACGCACAACTTGGCCGAGGCGTGGCCGCCGCATCGTTGCCGTTCGACAGTGTACCGGTGTTCGTTCCCTTCCTCGACTCGGTTCGGCAGGTCGCCGCCGGAACCGCACATGTGTTGGCGCTTCGCGCCAACACATCGCTCGTCGGCTGGGGCTCGAACCAAGGCTCGGCGATCTATCGATCCAGCCTTGATGACGGACTAAGCGTAACGGGCCATCCTGTCGCGATCCCGTTGGACCTGGCTCGGTTGGGTGCCGATACCATCACCGTGGGCGGCTGCCCCGGTCCCGGTGGCACCGCGTGCTGGAGCCAACGACTGATCAACCTGTGGCACGATGGCCCGTCCCTGATCGGCGCGGGAGGCCAGACCTCCTACGCGAAGCTCTACAATCGCAGGTCTTCAGGCAAGACAGCCGCGAACCTGATGTGGGGCAACAACGAGAGGCACCAGATCACCTATCCAGGCCCGGATTCGGTCTTGGTGCCGGTGTCGGTATCGGGCAGTGGGCAGAACCAAATCGCCCTGGGCCGCTCCCACATCCTGGAGTGGCGCTACGACGGGTACGCCTACGATCCCATCGCAGGTGCAGTGAAGTTCTTCTATCCAGTCCGCGCACGCGGTTCGAACTTCTCCGGGCAATCCGATCCTTTGGCTCTGCTGGAGGGGTACAGCATCAAGAATTGGAAGGATGTCTACGACAACTCCCTGCCCCCCAAGCGCTTGCGCTCGGATGCCGTCGCGGCCGGTGTGAACGTCTCGCTGAGCTGGGACGCATCGACGGATACCGTTTACTCCTGGGGTGGCCCCTGGGGTTGGAAGGTCAACGCGCTGTCCCGAGGAGATCGCGCATTCATGACCTTCCTGGATCCCGAAGACGGAGACACGCTCCCGACGGGCTTGGGGACTATCCACGTCCATTACCAGATCTGGGCCAACGGTGTGGCCTCGACTCGCAGTCAGTTCGTTTCCACGTCCGGATGTCCCGCGACAGGAGCTTGCGAACTGCTCGTCCAAGATCAGGGAGTGAGCGCGGCACTGCGCGTCGTCTTCAAAGCGGGCCTCAAAGGGAAGGCGACGCCGATCGCTGGGACGATGGACTTGGGCAAAGGGGAGAAGGGACGTTTCCGCATCGAGATTCCCTACGCGGCTCGCGTCGGAATCGATGTGTGGCCGCTCTCGGCCCCGAAGTCGGTTGTCTACTACATCTATTGGGGTCTGCTCTCCAGCGGAGAACACGAACTGGAGGCCGACTGGATCGAGGGGCTTCCTGAACCCGGAAGCTACGGGATGACGTTGTATTACCGCTATGATGGCGAGGTTGTGAAAACCGACACCATCCGCTTCACGACTATGGATTCGGCATCGTATCTGTTCCCGAAAAAGCTGTACTCCGGTTTGTCGCTGGGTGGGCCGGATTCATTTCTCGTGGATTTGGCTGGCAAAGGAGTCCTTCAAGGGAAGCTGCGAAGAAACTCTTCGGATCCGGGCGGAGAGTGGATGGATGGCGCTTGGGACTTGAAGGATTCCGGACAGAAGCGAATCGGTGTTTGGAATGTCTCCCAAGAAACCAAACAGCCCATCTTAGATACCACAACATCGTATTCAATCGATTGGGAGTTCCGCAAGGTGGTCAACGGATTGCGGGTCGTGGATAATTCCTGCCAAGACTGGACCGGAACGAACAGCTTCCGGATCGACCCGTTTCTGTCTGAGCTTCCCTCACTCCATATCGAGCGGAAGGCCAATTGCCAACTTGGCTATGAGTTGAGAAACAAACCGGCTCCAGGTGCCACGGCATATGCACCCGGTGGACCCATCATTTCAAGCAGTCTAGGCACGATCGAAGCACCGATATCACTTTCGTTGCCTGGGCCGAATGGCAGTGGTATGGCCGGAAAATGGTCTGTTGTTGTTGGCAATACTGTGACTTATCCTCGGACAGGTGCCTTTGAGTACCGAGCGTTGGAGGTGACGAAGTGATGAAGAATGGTTTCGCACTAAATAACTCGCAGTATTTATCGAAGTCGCAAAGATCAAAAATCATCATTCCCAATCTATTTGTATTAATATCTATGTTCACGATGATGAACGCTCAGTTTGCGGATGCAGAAGCAGCATCCTGCGAGCAGCCTATTCTTGCGAAGCGTATTTGTAGTGGATATGAAGCTTCATGGAGTAGTATTGATACCGTAAATCCGGTTTTCGCCTGTATGTATGGACCATATCCCGATTATTGGGCTATTCGAAAAGTTGGAGTTGTTGGAATCAAGCAGGTCAACGGATCTGTTCCAGGCTCCTGGGATTCCCGAACGGATTCAGTGTGCAAGTGTCTTGCAGGAACGAAGGCAAGAGCCTCGTTACAGCTCATTCCAGAAGAAGGTTCGCGTAGAGTTTTTAATGGAAAATTGACGTGTGCCGTGCCGAATATCTTTGGGGAGATATGCACTGATGGGGTTGATGATGATAACGACGGCTTTTCTGATTGCGAAGACATCGAGTGTTCCAATACCCCCGAATGCATGGCATGGAACAACAAATGCGTCGGCTGCTGCGGTGGCCCCGACGCGTCCGATAAGGCTGGCCCCGCCCGCATGACGGAATTAGCCAAGTCTCTGGTCTTCCAGGACCTTGGCCCCCAGTGCTGCAAGGATGCTTCCAACAAATCCGTCGATCCCAGCGGCGAGGATGGGCCCCCTCCGCCTACGCCTTGCGACCTTCAGGATGGTGAGCCCGTGGGAGCAAATTCCGGCAACCTCACCGACTATCGTATCGACCTGACGATCCCGGCGAAGCTGCCCTTCGGGATCACGCCCTACTACAACTCCGACAACCCCTACTTCGGGCATCTGGGGTACGGCTGGTCGAGCATTCTTTCCGTCCGCCTCTTCCACTGGCCCGACAGCACCTGGAGCCTGCGCGATCCGTGGGGACGACGCGAGAACTTCAATGTCTCGGGCAACCACGACTCGACGGGAGGGCGGTTCTACGGCGACACCCTCCGCATCGCGGGGGATTCGGTGGTCTTGCGTGTTGATGAGAAGACCACCTGGGTCTTCGATCGGGCCGACGGCACCTTGCGCGAGGTCCACAACGACGCGGGGCACGGGTATCGCCTGACCTACGATGCCAGCGCCGATCCGCGCTCCCAGGCCGTGGCAGGAACCAGTCGACGGAAGTACCCCATCAAGGGAATCAGCAAGTACGCAATTCCGCGCGGACTGCGATCCACCATCGCGATGGACTTCCGGGTGGTCGCGCTGGAGGACAAGGCCAATCCGGCTCACCGTATCCAGATCAGTTACGACACCTCGGGCATGGTCTCGACCGCCACGGACCATGTGGGGCGCTCGGTGGGCTATTCCTACGATCAGGCGGGGAACTTGAGTCAGGTTCGGCATGTGGACTCGACCGTCCAGCGTTGGCGCTTCGAGGACTCCACCGATACACACCGCATCTCGGCCTTCGATCCACTTCCCCTGGGTGCCGAAGACACCCTCGATCCGGCGCGGATGCTCAAGAACAAGTGGGATCGGCTGGGGCGCGTCGTCTATCAGGGCATGTCGCGTGGAGATACGAAGCAGGAGCATTCCTTCGAGCGGAACCCCTACTCGACCTCCTGCACCGAGAATTCCGGTGCCACGGGGAGCTGGACCAAGCGTTGTACGCATGTGCGGGTGACCACGGTCAACCGGACGGATGCCGACGGATTGGGAGGGTCGAGGCAAAGCAGCCGCTCCTATCTGGATTCGGTCGTCAACGACATCCCGATGAGCCAGCAGAACCAGGCCGGACCGGCGAAGTTCGTGGAGCGCCACATCACGTTGACGGAATCCGTCAACGGAGACGCCATCCGGTTGAAGTTGATCTTCGACGACAAGAACAACGTGAAAAAGGTTCTCCGTCCAGATGGGACCGAGATGTTCCTGTATGGGCCTTCCGGCGAAGGCGGAATCATCGGCCCTCTCGTCACTGCCGTTTCCCAACAGCCGCCGACCGGACGGGGTCCCAAGCGCACGGATGGAAACGCCTTTTCGTTCTCCTATTCGGGATCAATCACGAATGGACTGACGGAAGCAGATTCCTGGTCGTTCCAGAACGGAAGCCCCTTCACTTACCGCACCGAGAAGCTGCGTTCCTTCAAGGGCGAGGTAAATGGGACGACCTATCAATACGGCTTCGATACTGCCACAACCCGCAAATCCTTCGATGCCAAGGGACGCCTGGACAGCCTGTACGGCTTCCACGGCTTCGAGGCCAAGGCGTGGTACGTCGCGGATACCAGCGCGTTGCCCGACTCGTTCACCTACGCCGATGGCACCGGCCTTCGCATCTGGCGCGACGGGTTAGGGCAGATCACGGCCACGCGCGATGCGCTGGGACGTACGAGCCACTTCCGCTACACGGCCAAGGGCGATGTGAAGATGGCCTGCGGACCGGACAGCCTGTGCGTGTGGAACACCTGGAAAAACCGCGCGATCGTCGGAACGCTCGTGGGAATGCGCCTTCGCCCCGATGGGAGCATGACTCCTCCGCTTGAGTCCTACGCATACCGCGTCAACGACCAGAAGCGCCGCACTCACACCTTCAGATTGGTGGGGTCCGATTCAATCCTGATCGAGAAGCGCCTCCTGGATGTCTGGGGTAACCTCGCCGTGCGCTGGGTGAACCCCGACACGGCTAACACCGACTCCTCGGCTTGGCAGGAGGTCGAACGCAACACCTACGACGCCCGCAATCGCCGCACCCAGCACGCCTCCAAGGTAAACGGGCAGTGGCAGACGGTGGCCTACCAGTACGACGTGCTGGGCAACCTCACCAAGCTGACCGATGCGCGGGGCGTGTGGACGCATGTGAAAATGGACGCGTACGGGAACGTCATGTCGCGTCGCGACACGCTGGGCCGCACCTGGAGTGCAACCTACAACGAGCGTGGGCTTCCTCTGACGGAAACGGACCCGCTGGGGCGTGTGGTGTCCCACGAGTGGAACCACCTGGGCAACGAGACGCACCGCATCGGATGGCGTCAGGACACAACCCTGTGGATCTGGAAACACGACCGCCTGTTGAAGCACCGCACCCCGGAAGGACGCTGGACGGTCTTCGGGTACGACACGCTCTCGCGTTTGGTGCGGGCGGTCTCGAAGGTGGGCGATTCGGCGCTGGTTCCCGATGCAGACGATCTGGTGACCACCTGGACCTATGACAAGGTGGGCAATCGCGTGACGGAAACCGTCGCAGGTCGCAAGACGCATGGGTGGAATGTCGATGGTTCTGGAAACGTGCTGGCCGACACCAACGCGCTGGGGCAGGTCACACGGTACGTCTACGACGACCTTGGGCAGGTAACCGCCGTGGTGGGACCCACGGTTGATACGCTGTCGGTGGCCTACGATGGACGTGGTGCCGTGAGCATGAGCCGCATCGGTCGCGACACCCTGATGCAGGCTCGTTCCAATAACCTTGGTCTTCCGAGTTGGATCCGCCGTCCAGGCGAAGGCGCGGTGAGTTCGCAGTTCGACGCCCAAGGCTACCTCGCGAGCGTTCAGGACTCGATGGAACGGAGCTTTGGGTTTAGAAAGGATGCCTTCGGGGTCGACAGCATCGTGTCGAGTGTCGCGGGTCCCCGAACGGCCACGCGCGATGTCTCCGGGCGGTTGGTCCGCCTGGAAGACGAGAATGGCAACGCCACCGTGTTCGCCTGGGACAACGTCGATCGCCTCAAGAGCGTGACCAATCCCTCGGGGGGCACGACCACCTACCTCTACGCCGACTCGGCCAATGGGTGGCAGACACGCACGACCACGCGCACAGGGGGCGGTGTGGAGAAGAGCGAGCGCCATGCGTGGGATCGGGACGGGCTGCTGCGCCTGTACACGGACGGTCGCGGAGTCACGGCGATCTACAGCTACGACAGCCTCGCGCGCATGACGGGCATCGCCTTCACCAAGGCCGATGGAACCCCGGCAGGAGCTGCGAAGGCGTTCCGGTACACGCCGGAAGGCTTGACGCGAGCGATGGAGTACGGCGCGGTTCGAGACAGCTTCGCCTATGACGCCCTGGGCCGAGTCACCAAGTCGTGGCAGATCATCGGGTCGAAGACCTACACGACCGAGCACCGGTACGGAGACGCGAGCCGTCTGGACAGCCTGATCCATCCCGACGGATCGATCGTGGTGCGCCGCCTGGATGCACGAGGCCGGTCGGTGTCGCTGTGGCGGAATGGCGTGCGCTTGGACACGCTGGTGTGGGAAGGGTCGCGCCGAGCTTCGCGGGTGCTGGGCAACGGCATCACGACGAGCTACGGTTACGATGCCAACGGTCGCCTTACTTCGCTGCAGCACACGAAGGGTGCGGATTTGGTCACGGGCTACGGCTTCGGGTATGCAGCCTCGGGCAAGCTCGCCTGGCAGGAAAGGCAACACGCCCCGGGCCAAAGCGAGGTGTACGACTGGACCACGGATGGGCAACTCTTGTCTGTGTCTCGCGGCACCATGAATGCCTCTCACACGATTGCCTCGCCGGTATGGTCGCAGAACTGGGGGACTGAGGCCAGTGGCAACTGGCCGACCGTAACGACCGCGGGAGTGCCCGATGCGCGGGCTTACGATCCCCTTGGTGCCACGAACTTCGCCGGAGGCTGGACGGTCGAGCACGACGACGCGGGGAACATGATCTCAGACGGCGTGGACACCTACACCTGGACGCCCGATGGTCGCCTGGAGGGAGCTGCCGGGAAGGTGCAGTTCGTTTACGACGCTCTGGGGCGACTGGTCCAGCGCATCTATCCCGATGGGAAAACGGTGGACGTGGTCTATGACGGCTGGCGAGAGGTGTACAGCGCCTCCAGCACCGGGGAGACGACCGCACGTGTGTGGGGCAACTACCTCGACGAAGAGGTGGCGGAAGTCCACAAGGCGGGGGCGTCGGAAACGGTCTTGTATCCTCTTGTGGGGAACAACTGGAATGTCGAGGCCCTGACGGATGGGACGGGCTCGTTGGTACGTGGCTATGTGGTGGATCCCTTCGGGACGTTCACGGTCACCACTGGCGCAGGAGTTGACGGGGTCTGGTTTACCGCCGATGATGTGGCGGGGAATGCCTCGGCACTCGAAGGCGAGCGGGTTCTGCAGGGGCTGCCGTGGTACGGAAGTGTGGGGTTCTACCAGCTTCGGAATCGCTGGTACTCTCCGAAGCTGGGGCAATTTCTGTCGATTGATCCGCTGGGCTTCGAATCGGGAGATGCGAACCTATACCAGTTTGAGGGGAACGACCCGCTAGGGAATTTGGATCCGATGGGGACGCTGACCTGGAGTCAGGCGGCTTGGACGATCGGGATCAGCGCGGGCGTTGGTCTGGCTGCCGGAGCGCTGTTGCCGCTGGCTCCTGTGTGGGTCACGACTGCCGCTGCTCTGGGAGGCTCTGCCGGGCTCGGGTATGCGATTGGTGATGCGGCCAATACCATCCAGCAATTGGTCACTGGAAGGGAGATTGGCACTGGCCGTGAGCTTTGCCCGAGCGAAATCGGGGCATTGAAGGATCACCTTCTTTTAGGAGCCATCGGGTTCGCCGCGGGAGGTGCAGGAGCCGCGCTGGGGGCGAAGCTGAGTGGACCTCTGGGGAATGCGCTGGCGAGCCTGACAGGGCGAGCAGGTAGCGCGGGGGCCGAAGTGGCTGCGGGCGAGGCGGGGGCGGGGTTGACGCCACGAGGAGGGCCGGCCCCGGATCCTACACCGGGGCCGGCACCAACGATGGCTAGTTCTGGTGCTGAAAGTGTGAACGCTCAAACAGCGTTAACCGCAAAGCTGTCGGCGCTCGAAGATGCGCAGTCAACGGCAGCAACAACCCGAAATCTTCCGGATGGGCGAATTCGCTACTATGACGCTGAAGCTCCGGCTCGCACCGTTGGGCCAACTCGCGGAGCATCATATGTCACGGAGTACAATCCCAATAACGGGAATGTTCGTTCCTGGATGGAATCGTATGACCAAACAGGAAATATCAATCGAGTTCATCCAAAAATGCTGAACGGGCAAACCCTAAATTCTTGGCATTTCCCTCCCACAGCAAAGGAACTTGGCTTATGAACTACGGAAATAGCCAATTTGGCCTTGATCTACTTAGTGAGACAGAGAAGGGGTTTGATGTCGTCAGGATAAGCCGATGGGCCTACGAGAGGTACATATCTTGTTCGCGTGAGGTCAGCCTTGAAACCAAAGCAAACATAATGAAAATTGTTGCAATGGAAGAAGGACCAGAGTTCGAGATGGATGAAGCCGAAGTGAGACAGTTCGCACGAAGCCTGATTGAACAGAAAATCGCTTGAAGAAAATTGCCATGCAATTTGATATCGGCTCACCCACAATCAACGAGAAATGGTATCATCAGAAGATGGAGTCACGAATGAATCTTCGGATCTTGGTTCTTCTCATTACAGTCTTGTATAGCGGTTCACTCAGTGCAAATTTCCCAGCTTTCGACACCACAGTAACCGTAAAAACCTATACTCAGAAGAAGACTGATACAACGTTTATCAAGTTACGCAATACAGGACTCAACCTTGCTTACGTGCTCAAATCAACGGAATATTGCCCTCAAGTCACTGTCGTCGGTGACTTCGAACTAAAAGCCGATCCTAAATGGCTTTTCAGTTTCTACAACAATTATGGAGATTCAGGCAACTGGCCGCAGACATCAGTCACGTACTACTGCGACTACAAAGCATTTTTTCCCTTCGCTCTACCGGCAAAAAGCAAGTATCAGATTCACTTTTGGGTTGATAGCACAAAAGCGTTGGATTCGATCTTTACACAAGTCAGAGAAGTTGTGAATGACTCAACATTCATCCTCTCGATTTCGGCAGCCCCATTTGCCGTCCCAACTGGAGCTGCCAGATTTGGGACAAACAAAAGACTACGCTCTCTTGCTGAGATGTTCACGATTGATGGCCGTAGAATAAATAGAAACAAAATCGATGATCTCCCGGCGATGAATATTGCGCCAAAATACCGCACCCAAGAAGATGGAAGCAGCAAGAAAATCGAGCAAAAAAGCCGCTGACATCCGAATCGGAAATTTCAAAATCCGAATTTGAAACAGCAGGCCGAAAGCCCCCCAAAAAATAGCAGCATCTATTCAAGAATGCGCTTGAAGCAAATGCAAAGCAAACACAAGATCAACAGGATTTTCCACTCGCTGATCGCTCGGGACCTAACAAAGGTTATTCAATGTTGACCGCGCTTCGCGCGGCAACATTAATAAACTCGTTAGCAGAGGAACAACAATGAACGGCAAGAGCAGTAAAAACCCCAAAGTGGCTACCTGCTGGTAATGAAAGAGCAAAACGATGGCACGACCCAGCCCACGGGGCTACAAATAATGAATGTGATTTCCGAAATCTCTTTGCGGGCCACGAAAGCCACATTAATATTGCTTGCAGTGATTGCTTGCAGAACTGTGCATGCCAAAAACTTTAAAAAAGTAGAAAATGCTGTCCGATTATATGGGCATTGCTCGTTCATGAAAGGCGTCGGACTGAAAGGCTCATGCTCCGACTCATTCGATATTGAAATACACGAAACTCCTCAATCCGAGTATGTGAGAATAGTGAAAGGCAATCCGTCAACATTAATGATTTGTGATAGCTGTCCAGTGGAAAGCATCGAATGGGCTGCTGCTGATGAATATTGCCGGTCACAAGGAAAACTACTACCAACATATGCTCAATGGGCGTTCGCAGTATCGACTTGTAATCCAGAAGTCACGAGTGATTCCGTCATGTTTTTGGATTATGTAAGGAGGATTGCGTGGGGGGCAAGGAATAGCGGAGGCCGGCCCCATCCAGTTGGATCTCTGCCGCCCAATGGTTGCGGCATACATGATTTATTTGGTAATGTATGGGAAATGCTTCGAGATGTAGTCCCAGCTGAAAGTCTTTCTGTAGAATTCCGGGTCTACCGGCTTTCTAATGGCTGAGGCACCTTTGAGGCTTCCCCCTTCGGAGGAGAGTTTCCCTTGGACAGCACATCGTTCTACGCCCACATCCTTGGCCTGACGCCTCCCTGGTGCGTCTCGAACGTAGATCTGGACACGTCTCTCGGCGAGGTGCGCATCCAGGTGATCCATGGCTCCGAGACGTCCCTGCCCTGCCCGAACTGCGGCTCGGCGTGCAGCATCCACGACCACGCGCCGACGCGCACCTGGCGCCACTTGGACACCTGCCAGCTCAAGACCATGCTGGTGTGCTCCATTCCTCGCGTCTCGTGCCCGGAGCACGGAGTTCAGCAGGTGTCCGTGCCTTGGGCGGAGGCGAAATCGCGCTTCACTCTTCTCTTTGAAGCCTTCGCGATTGACCTGATGCTCTGTTGCGCGCGCCGCCGTGCTGCGGAGATCCTGGGAACCAGCGAGGACTGCCTTGCGGGCATCGCTCGCCGAGCTGTTCAGAGAGGCCTGGAGCGCAAGGCGCTGTCGAGGCAGGAGGACGCGACGCCCACCATGCCGCACCTCTCGATCGACGAGAAGTACTGGCACCGCCGCCAGTGTGCCACGGTGGTGGGCGACGCCAAGCGTGGAGTCGTCGAGGAGATGGTCGAGGGCAACACCACCGCCAGCGCCAAAGCCGCATTGGAAGGGCTTGGCGAGGAGATCCTGGCTCGTGTGGTTTCCGTGTCGATGGATCTGCACGGACCCTTCGAGAAGGCGGCCAAGGACGTCCTCGACGAGACACGAATTGTCTTCGATCCGTTCCACGTCGTGAAGCTGGCCAACGAGGCGATGGAGCAGGTCCGTCGTGAGGAGGTTGCCATCCATCAGCGGCTGGACGACCCCAAGGGCGCGACCTTCCTCAAGAAGGCTCGCTACAGTCTGCTGACGGCCGCTTCCCGCCAGAAGGAGTGGGCGCAGCAGAAGGTCGCCTTCATCAGCGAGTGGTTCGCCAACACCGCCGAGGCGTACCGACTGAAAGAGACGCTTCGCCTGTATCGCCAGTGCACGAACGAGCGGGAAGCACGAGACCATCTCCAACACTGGATCGCGATGGCGAAGACCTCCAAGCTTGCCCCCATGAGGACGTTGGCGAAGACCGTCGAAGGCCACCTGGAAGGTATCGTGCGCGTGTTCAGCCTGGGGGTCACGAACGCCGCCGCCGAAAGCCTCAACGCCCGCATCCAAGCGGTGAGGGTCAAGTGCCGGGGCCATCGTCACTTCCAAGCCTTCCGCGACAGCGTGCTGTTCCATCTGGGCGGCCTCGACCTCTATCCCAGGAACCCTCACTCAACTGTGCCGGTTTCCTGGTGACCCATGAGAATCACGGTAGACCCAGAATTCCGGGGCAGTCCATTCAATCGGAACTCAATCAGCTATAGAAGCATTGCTGGTGGTGCATGGGAGACTTTTACCATGAAATTTTCCTTGTATAAAACTGATGTAATATCAACAACCAGTAGAAGTCCGACAGCAGGATTTAGGTGTGTCAAAGAGTATTAATCAATGCGTTCTAAATGGAAGTCTACGGCGACCTGTATGAAAAGCAACGAGAAAGATGCCTGCGGCGCAAGCAACAGAACACAAATTTCACACTCGCCGAAACGGCTCGGTGGCTAACATCCTGTTCCACCATTATCGCGCCCGTGTTGCTAATGCCGGATTTGGCGCGAAACGGTGAACAAGGGCGTTAGGAAAATGCTTCAAATTCAATCAGCAAATACAGCAAAAACGTTCGCATAAAATAAGGAGCAATCTGAGCGAAGAAAACATCAGACATCACTCTTAAACACCTCAACACAACAAAAAGGATAATATCAAATGAAGAGCTTTTTTGGATCCGCGCTAATTTTGGCAGCAATGATGTCGATTTCGGGGTGCGATGGTACCGATTCGAGCGAATCTCCCAGTAATACTGAACAGCCTAGCCAACCCAAACCGTGGACTCCGCTTCCATTTGATGAAACAATCAATGCCAAATTCACCACTTCAGACTATATATGCAAATACCACTTCTTTATGGATTCGTCGGGATTATTTTCGTACGACTACTCAACAAGTATTCCGAATTCTGGCGTTTTAAAAGACTCTAATGGCGTCGAAATCCTATCATTCACTTCAGCTTTCAAGTGTCCCCTTCGCCCAGGGGAGTATTTTATCGATTGGAAAATACCGTATGGGAATGTCCCAAATGGATCTGCGACAATCCCGTTCATGATTTCGATTGATGATGTGGATACTTCTGAATACAATGACAAGGCGCCATTTGCTTCAAAAATCGAAATGGGGTCGACGGTCGTGACAAAATTGATTCCCAAGTTCGATGTAGATTACTTCCAGTTTGAGTTAAATAAGCCCACAATAACAAAGATCCAAATTTCGAACATCCCATCAAGCCTGCCAATTGTTGCCACCTTATATGATGCAGAACTTGTCGAAATATATAGCGCAGCATATCCAGTGAATCAAGACTCCATCATAATCGGAAAAGCGCTGAATGCCGGAACTTACTACATTAAGTTGCGAACGCAATACAGCGAATACTCGTCAGACAACCAATTCTATCTAAAAGTTAGCCAGTATCATGTGGATACAACGGAGTAT
Organism: Fibrobacteria bacterium; assembly: GCA_020633825.1. GTDB lineage: Bacteria > Fibrobacterota > Fibrobacteria > UBA5070 > UBA5070 > UBA5070. The sequence goes on from JACKCV010000003.1 coordinate 468,980, forward strand.
AACAATACAATTTCCACTGCACCGATTGTTGAGTTTGGTGCACCGTTCAAGGCAAACATTTGGCCTATTGGAGATGTCGATTATTATGAAATTTTGGCAACCGATACCGCAACAATGAAAGTGGCACTTGATTCCGTCTCTTCAAAAATCGAACTGAATTGCCAGGTTTTTGATGCGGAGGGCACATCTCTTACATCTGCGCAATCCGCCAGTAGTTGCAAATTCAAGCCAGCTTCAGCTGGGGCGTATTATTTCAAGTTTTGGGACAATTACAATGATGCATCAAGCGAAAAGCAGCATATCATCACCATAACAAAATAGGCATTGGCTCAGGCAGATTGTTCGCGCTAGCGATATGCCAAAAATCAGATTGCAGCCGAAGTGAATTTGGCTGCAATCGTCATTTTTTTTGGCTGCACAATCATGCCTCTTGTGAAATTGGAAGGTATATGGATGTCAATAATTTGACCAATTAGTCGAAAATAATGCGGCAAAATACCACTTCATGCGCAATAATAAATAACAAAAACATTAGCCTGCGGCGCCATGAAAACGAACAACAAAGTCCTCACTCGCTTCGCTCGGAGCCTAACATCCTGTTCCACCATTATCGCGCCCGTGTTGCTAATGCCGGATTGGGCGCGAAACGGTGAACAAGGGCGTTAGGGCGTCGAACAATAAATATGCATATGACTGATTTTGGATCTGGTGAAGGGTGAAATGAATAATCAAATAGCACCGCAACTTGTTCAAATTTCTTTTCTAGGACTCTTTATAGCCATAGTTTTGTCGGCCATAGGATCTATTCCAATGATTCTTGGTCATGTGGTAGAGAGAACGACAACAAACAGCAGGCACAAACCAACAACTTCATTTGCAATGATTGCGTTAAATGATATTGGGATTAGGCTTTTGACGATTTTCGTGGCTTTCTCATGCATAAAAGCGCTAAGCGTTGTTTTCGAATTAGATCTTGACGAACTGATTGCATTCAGTCGCTTTGCCCCAATACTCAGGGATCCACAAATGCCAATTCCTGATATTCTGCGCGAGCCAGTATTGCCACTATTGAAATTCTCATCATTCGCTTTGTGCATTATTGATTTTGTGAACGGGTTTCCGATTTGCAAAACGACTAAAAATTGGACACGTTTCAACCCAATTATATATGGAATTCTGGTCGGAACGATTATGGCGTTCAGCATCATCCTTGTGCCATTAAGAATAGAGTAAGCGTCTGCTATGATTTTGTCCCAAACGCAAAAGCGCCACCTCAAATCAGGAAGCATATCCATCTTAGAAACCCAATTCTGTACCATCTGCAGTGAAACAATAAGAAGATGATGCCTGCGGCGCTGAACCAAAAGCAACAAAAGTCAAAAATATTCCACTCGCTTAAAGCTCGGGACCTAACGAACTGTACAGGATATTAAGAAACGTAGAAGCCTGCGGCGCCATGAAAACAAAAAAACAAAGTCCTCACTCGCTTCCCTCGGAGCCTAACGCATAATGCTCCAAAAATGCGCCCACAAACTTGGTGCTTGACTTTCAAAATGTGCGCGTGTAGATTCTTGTGTGAACCTATGCGTGGAGGTGATGCATGCCAACAAACCTTGCACTCGATGACACTTTGTTGAATGAAGCTCTCGAAATTGGGCATTTGAAAACGAAGAAAGAGACAGTTACTCTTGCGCTAAAAGAGTTTATTGCAAAGCGGAAGCAATTCAAGCTACTCGAACTGGCTGGCTCTATTGAATATGATGAAAATTATGACTACAAAGCGATGAGGAATCGATGAGCCACGTTCTTGTCGATACCAATATTTGGAGCACATTCTTTCGGCGGAACAAACCCGAAGATGATAGATTGCGATCAAATTTGGAAATGCTCATGCGCGAGAATCGAATTTTAATAATTGGCCCAATACGACAAGAAATTTTGACGGGCATCAAAGATCACGGAAAGTACTTGCTTCTGAAGGAATACTTGCGTGCTTATGAAGATCAGCCAATTACGACGGAAACCTATGAACTTGCCGCTCAAATAGCAAACGAATGTGCGAAAACTGGGATAGCCATGAGCTCCATAGATGCGACTATTGTTGCTGTGATCGTATCGGAAGGATATGAAATATACACCTATGATCAAGATTTCTTAAGATATAGGAACGTTGCGAAATTCATTCAATATCAAGAGCGATGAGATAAATCAAAAAGATGCCTGCGGCGCCATGAAAAGAACAACAAATTCCTCACTCGCTTCGCTCGGAGCCTAACAAAATTATTCAATGTTGATCGCGCCAATTAACTCGGTCGCCTGTCGCTGGCGCGACAACATTAATAAATCTGTTAGGTACACTGCCGGGGCTGGCAGAGCACAAAAAATGAAATGGATGATCTAATGGCGAGAAAAATCAAAACAATTCGTGGCGCCATATCTTATCTGATTGTGTATGAAGAATGTGACAGCTTCAACTTCCCCTTAGATTTCGACTCGTTGGTGTCGCCTATCCGCAGAATGCCGATGTTCCCAGGGCAATTATACTCTGTTTCAATGGCGTACCCCGTATTGATGAATGAGGGCCGTGCCTATCCGCAAATTCACTTTGTAAAAGCGAAAGACATCATAGATGTCCTACAAGGGCTTGAACAGTCAGATATTGTTGTTGTAATATGCAATTCGAGACTATGGATAGAAGTTGCATTAGGCAATTCGAGTACCAATACACTGTTATTAAGTCCCAAAAATGTTTATGACATTAAAAGCGATAGATATTTTTCTGACACTGATCAGTTGCTTGCGAAACTGAAAGAAATAACGGCATCCCCATTGTGGGTGAACCCGATTTCTGCAATACCACCAAATCAATTAAACCTAGGAAGCATTCAGCGGAATCAGAATCTGTACTTTATAAAGAATCAAATAACCTGTTACGTATGGAGCAACCGGCAAACGATAATTCAGGAGCAAGATGGGCCGTTTGAAGCAAACATCGAGGCGCGAATAATTGCAAATTACCATGTGGTGAATCAAAGGCATTTTTTTAACAAACAATTTCTCCCAACTCTAATTTTGGCGATGCCAATAGCGTCCGTTGCCGAAAAGCAAGCCGCAAAGGTGTTTTCGCCAATCATTTCGCGCGATGATGCTGATTATGGTCTAATATCATATCTCCATTCGCTGCTAATGCTATCGCCATGCCTGTGTTTTGGTAAATTATCTGAAGACATTTACAACCAACTCTTAGTGTTTGCGCCAAAGGATAAGCACAGCTTGCCTTCAGCAAATAAGACAAACCGGTTGATGGAGAGGATTGGCAAGCAAGCGGTGAATGAAATTGTAACAGATCACGAAAAAGAAGCGATTATGTTACACGAACAAATATGTGCAATATCTGATTTTCCAGCAGAATGGATGCATTTCGATGGGGTTCCTTTAGCATTTTCTCATGATGTGTGTAGAGTTTCTTCTAAAGCGAAAGCAAGCGTTATAAGTCATTTCGTACGGCATACCAATCAATCATTTTCAATATCAGAAAATATTACTGAAAAAACCCATGTAGTCATGTGTGCGCCCAATGACCCAGTTATGAAAGCGGCATATGGCCAGCAAATCGAAGCATTTAAAAAGATCGGATTTGTTAATTACGCTATTATTGACTCAATATCAGGGCTATCAAATTACATAAAATTACACAAGCCTGAGATACTGATATTCGACTGTCATGGCGATTACATTCCAGAAAGCAGCGAGACTATCTTAAGAATAGGCAATGAAAGTCTCAATGGTGAGCTAGTGATTAAGAATCACATTGTTGCACCAATCATATTTTTGTCAGCTTGCTGTACCGGCCCAGCAAACGGAATACGATTGCCCATATCTGACAGCTTCTTTGAACGTGGTGCTTTAGCAGTTACAGCTACGATGGTTCCAATGGATATTCTCCAAGGATCTATGCTTATCTTGAGGCTAATTAATAATTTAACGTATGCGCAAAAGAATGGAGTCCATAGAAATTGGCTAAGCTTCGTGTCGCATCTAACAAGAACATTTTTTCTAACTAATATTATCAGGAATGACAAAAGTAGTAGCGCATTGTGCGATTACCCCGAATCAGAGCTCGAAATCGACCCAACCCTAGTTAAGCTTGATCAGAAATGGCGTTCCCCAACAATTGACGCTACGAAGACAATGATTCCAGAATATCGAAACGATATTTATAAGTTATGGAAGGAGAAATGCGGCGGCGGCGTGCCGCCAGAGCACTTGTTTTACACCCATCTTGGACGCATGGATTTAATTGGATTTGATTCGTGGTTTTCAAATTTTGAAATCGAAACATAACTCAATGAGTCTAACAAGTCTAGTCGAAAGGATTGATTGTGCAGAAAGCAAACAGAGTGACAAATATTCGGGTTGGAGTCGGATACCCGATTGTTGAGCTATTTCTTGACATTAAAAATGATCCCCAAATATTCTCCAAGCAAGAAATTGAATCAGTAATCAAGAAGTATGACCATTCAATGAGCTTCTCAAACACGCCCATCAAAAAATCTGTTATGAAGGCATTTCGAGGCGCAAGAAAGATTATTGCCGCATACTTGGAGCAGTATCCATTCGATAGCTTCACCATTTCCAAATAGTGCAGCCCGAATTTTGAAACATTAATTTCCCTAACAAGCCCGCTGAACCTTGATCCCGGCATTAACTTGGTAATACGGATTTGGCCGGGACAAGGTTAGCAGGGCGGTATGCGCCAGCGAGACGTGAGACATCCTTTCGCCTAAATTTAGGCTAGCGAGGTTCTCATGACAGACACAGGACCATCCCTTCGTTCGAGTGAGCGCGTGGACGACAAGCCCAAGCGCCGGCAGTACAGCCCTGAGTACAAGCTCCGGATCCTTCAGGAGATCGACAGCTCGCGAGAGGAGCGTGGCTCCATTGGCCGGATCATCCGCCGAGAGGGGCTGTACGCGGCCCAGGTTGCCCTGTGGCGACGCGACCTGGAGGAACAGATTGGACGCGGAGTGGAAGCCCGTAAACGAGGCCCCAAGCCGGACCCGACCAAGGAGGTCCGGCATGAAAAGGACCGGCTGGAGCGCCAGCTGGCCAAAGCCAAGGAAGAGAATCGACGTAACCGCTCGGTGATCCCCTCTGGAATCACCTGATTCGGAGGATTATCGCTTGGCGATGGCCCATTGGTAGGGCGTGAGATCATGGCAGAGGTTTCCCTCGTGGCGGATCTTCACGCGTAGCAGGACGTCGGCGAGGTATTCGGCCGGGTCGATTCCCAGCATCTTGCATGTACCCACCAGGGATATCACCAGAGCCGATCGCTTGGCCCCCTCGTCAGATCCGGCAAACATCCAATTCTTCCGCCCGACGGCGATGGGCCGAATGGCGCGTTCGATGATGTTGTTGTCCAGATCCACCCGCGCGTGTTCCAGGCACAGACGCAGCCGAGGCATCTGGTTGTCCAGGTACCCGATGGCCGTGCCCAGACTTCCCTTGGGAAGCGCGTTGATCTTCGCCGCGCGGTTCCACGCCGCGATGGCGTCGATCACGGGCGCCATGTGCTTGCATCGCAGGCGTACGACCAGCAGATCCTTCGCCTCCTGTGACAGTTTCCGGTCAAGCCCAGCCTCTCGTTTCGCCATCCGATCCACCAGGTCGCAGATTCGTCCGTTCGCCTCGTAGAGCTTCGCGATCAGCTTCAGCGGCTCGTTGGCTTCGCGGTATCCCGTCTCCAGTGCGTCCATGAATTTGCGCCGCGCATGGGCCCAGCAGGCGGCGTGCACCACGTCGGGGCGATTCTCGAACAGGCGTTCGTAGGCGGGGTATCCGTCGGTGAGGACGACTCCCGTCACACCCTCGAGGAGCTCCTTGGCCACGGCATGATGGCGCCCTGGCGCATAGTGGAACGATACGCCCACGGGCGATCCGTCCAGGTTGCGCCCCAGCACCGCCCAGAGGTATCCCGTGCTGGTGCGTCCGCGTCCGTTCTTGTCCTTGTCGCCTCGCTGCACACGCAACGTCGTCTCGTCGGCGTGCAGGCAGCCACAGGTGCGCAGCTCGTGCTCCATCGCCCTCTGGATGGGCCCCAGGAGATCGAACACAGCCGCGATCCATCCGATCATCGTCGACTCGGCGATCTCGACCCCCCAGCGCTTGAACTGGGATGCGACGCGATGCAAGGGGAGGTGATCGAGGTACTTCGCAAGAAGCACCCACGTCACGAGATCGACACTGGGGATGCCCTTGTCGATCACGGCGATGGCCGGTGGGACCTGGGTCACGCCGCGCTCGGTGCACACGCGGCAGACGTATTTGGGACGCACATAGCGCCGCACCACGAACCGGGGTGAAACGATGTGCAGCTCTTCGCGCACGTCCTCGCCGATGCGCACAAGTTCAGTTCCGCACCCTCCGCAAAGCTTCTCCTCGTCGGAAACATCCAGGAGGATCTCTTCGACGGGAAGCCCCTCAGGAAAGGCCTCGCGGCCATGACCGGCCTTGGGTGCACCCTTGCGCTCGTGGGCCGGAACGGTCACGGTCGAAGGAGCGGAAGCGGGCACATCGTTGCCAAACAAATCCGGCGAGGTCGTTCCCGGAAGTTGCGGCGGAAGCTTCTCGCTTCGATTGCCGAACATCTGGCGTTTGAGCCATTCCAGCTGCTCGCGCACTTGGCGAAGCTCTCCTTCGAGATGCTGGTTGCGCGACCGGAGCGACTCGACTTCGGCGGCATCGGTGATGACGTTTTTCGTCGCCACCGCAGGTTTGGACTCGCTTTTCGGCACGTCCTCAATGTACCCCGGAACGCCGATGAATGCTGGTCTTTTCTGGCCTCACACCGGGGCCGAGGAACATCGTTCGATACGGAATCGTGGCAGCTTCCGGATTCCCTTGGCGACGATCCCTTCGAGGATCATCGACAGCTCCACGGAGGAGATCGGACCATGCTGATCGCCAGGGCGAAACGTGCCGCGTTCCAGGCGCTTGTGCCAGATGGCCCATCCGGTCTCGTCCCACCACAAAGCCTTCACCTGGTCGCGGCGGCGATTGAAGAACACGAAGACTCGACCGCTGGTGGGATCCTCCTGGAGGGGATCGCGACAGAGATTGGACAAGCCGTCGAACGACTTACGCATGTCCGCTGGTTGGCGACTGACGAAGAGCCGGAGAGACGAGGGCATCAGCATTCGACGCCCCCCTCATCCAAGTGAACGATGATCTCGTCAAACTCCGGAGGTTGGGATCCAAGGAGATGTGTGCGATCCTTGGACCAGCGGCAACGAAGCCTCCGGAACTGCCGGATCAGACGATCGATCTCCGAGGAGCGGAGCGGGGGCGATGAAGGGCGTGGCTTCACAGGTTCTCCTGCCGTTGCGGCGTGAAAAACCGAGATCAATTCGCGAAAGCCATTCCTGGAGAGGGGATCACCGAGGGGTTACGAATCGACAACTGCGACTGATCATCGCCGCTCAAAAAAAAATTGCGGAGATGTTCCCCGACACGAGCGAGAACGACGAGTGACCCTCGCCTTGTCCCTGGTGGAGAGGGGTTGCCAACCGAAGGTGGTCTGCTTCGGCTTGGGCTTACCTCGTGCGACGTTCTATCGTAACCGCTCGGTGATCCCCTCTGGAATCACCTGATTCGGAGGATTATCGCTTGGCGATGGCCCATTGGTAGGGCGTGAGATCATGGCAGAGGTTTCCCTCGTGGCGGATCTTCACGCGTAGCAGGACGTCGGCGAGGTATTCGGCCGGGTCGATTCCCAGCATCTTGCATGTACCCACCAGGGATATCACCAGAGCCGATCGCTTGGCCCCCTCGTCAGATCCGGCAAACATCCAATTCTTCCGCCCGACGGCGATGGGCCGAATGGCGCGTTCGATGATGTTGTTGTCCAGATCCACCCGCGCGTGTTCCAGGCACAGACGCAGCCGAGGCATCTGGTTGTCCAGGTACCCGATGGCCGTGCCCAGACTTCCCTTGGGAAGCGCGTTGATCTTCGCCGCGCGGTTCCACGCCGCGATGGCGTCGATCACGGGCGCCATGTGCTTGCATCGCAGGCGTACGACCAGCAGATCCTTCGCCTCCTGTGACAGTTTCCGGTCAAGCCCAGCCTCTCGTTTCGCCATCCGATCCACCAGGTCGCAGATTCGTCCGTTCGCCTCGTAGAGCTTCGCGATCAGCTTCAGCGGCTCGTTGGCTTCGCGGTATCCCGTCTCCAGTGCGTCCATGAATTTGCGCCGCGCATGGGCCCAGCAGGCGGCGTGCACCACGTCGGGGCGATTCTCGAACAGGCGTTCGTAGGCGGGGTATCCGTCGGTGAGGACGACTCCCGTCACACCCTCGAGGAGCTCCTTGGCCACGGCATGATGGCGCCCTGGCGCATAGTGGAACGATACACCCACGGGCGATCCGTCCAGGTTGCGCCCCAGCACCGCCCAGAGGTATCCCGTGCTGGTGCGTCCGCGTCCGTTCTTGTCCTTGTCGCCTCGCTGCACACGCAACGTCGTCTCGTCGGCGTGCAGGCAGCCACAGGTGCGCAGCTCGTGCTCCATCGCCCTCTGGATGGGCCCCAGGAGATCGAACACAGCCGCGATCCATCCGATCATCGTCGACTCGGCGATCTCGACCCCCCAGCGCTTGAACTGGGATGCGACGCGATGCAAGGGGAGGTGATCGAGGTACTTCGCAAGAAGCACCCACGTCACGAGATCGACACTGGGGACGCCCTTGTCGATCACGGCGATGGCCGGTGGGACCTGGGTCACGCCGCGCTCGGTGCACACGCGGCAGACGTATTTGGGACGCACATAGCGCCGCACCACGAACCGGGGTGAAACGATGTGCAGCTCTTCGCGCACGTCCTCGCCGATGCGCACAAGTTCAGTTCCGCACCCTCCGCAAAGCTTCTCCTCGTCGGAAACATCCAGGAGGATCTCTTCGACGGGAAGCCCCTCAGGAAAGGCCTCGCGGCCATGACCGGCCTTGGGTGCACCCTTGCGCTCGTGGGCCGGAACGGTCACGGTCGAAGGAGCGGAAGCGGGCACATCGTTGCCAAACAAATCCGGCGAGGTCGTTCCCGGAAGTTGCGGCGGAAGCTTCTCGCTTCGATTGCCGAACATCTGGCGTTTGAGCCATTCCAGCTGCTCGCGCACTTGGCGAAGCTCTCCTTCGAGATGCTGGTTGCGCGACCGGAGCGACTCGACTTCGGCGGCATCGGTGATGACGTTTTTCGTCGCCACCGCAGGTTTGGACTCGCTTTTCGGCACGTCCTCAATGTACCCCGGAACGCCGATGAATGCTGGTCTTTTCTGGCCTCACACCGGGGCCGAGGAACATCGTTCGATACGGAATCGTGGCAGCTTCCGGATTCCCTTGGCGACGATCCCTTCGAGGATCATCGACAGCTCCACGGAGGAGATCGGACCATGCTGATCGCCAGGGCGAAACGTGCCGCGTTCCAGGCGCTTGTGCCAGATGGCCCATCCGGTCTCGTCCCACCACAAAGCCTTCACCTGGTCGCGGCGGCGATTGAAGAACACGAAGACTCGACCGCTGGTGGGATCCTCCTGGAGGGGATCGCGACAGAGATTGGACAAGCCGTCGAACGACTTACGCATGTCCGCTGGTTGGCGACTGACGAAGAGCCGGAGAGACGAGGGCATCAGCATTCGACGCCCCCCTCATCCAAGTGAACGATGATCTCGTCAAACTCCGGAAGTTGGGATCCAAGGAGATGTGCGCGATCCTTGGACCAGCGGCAACGAAGCCTCCGGAACTGCCGGATCAGACGATCGATCTCCGAGGAGCGGAGCGGGGGCGATGAAGGGCGTGGCTTCACAGGTTCTCCTGCCGTTGCGGCGTGAAAAACCGAGATCAATTCGCGAAAGCCATTCCTGGAGAGGGGATCACCGAGGGGTTACAACCGGAAGCCGGTTCCAGAGATGCATCATCCAGTACGTCCGCGGCTCCACCGCGGGATCGATGGGATGCCTCACCACGGCTTCGATCCAATCGACGCCGTACAAGTCCAGCGGCGACAGGATCCGGTAGGCATGCGGCGAGAAGACGCCCGCCGGCAAGGAATGGAAATCCGTCCATTGGAAGGGATCGGGGATGGGCCGGGCCAGCTTGAGTTCCACCGGTCGCTCGGTGCGGACGGAAACCCCGCGCCCGAAGGGAAGGTTCGATTCCCCCCAGCAGAACAGCGGATGTACCTCGCTGCTTTTCCTCTCGAGCACGTAGTAGTCGTCTTGCAGCATGCTCCTCCTCGGGAGATTCTTCGTCGCGGTACGATACGAAAAAGGCAGCATCCCCCGATCGGGAGGTGCTGCCTTCGCATCGCGCCCCGCAGAGGGGCGGAGGGAGCCGCATCCCACCCCGAAGGGGGAGATCGGCTCCGATGAAGCGCTTACTTGACCAGGTTGACCAGGACGCTGTGGGCGTCCTGGGTGCGGACCATGTACAGACCGCCGTTCAGATTGGAGGTCTGCATCTGGGCCTTGAGGTCGGAGAGGCTTCCGGCGTGGATGGAACGGAGGAGGGTTCCGCCGACGCTGTAGATGTCGAAGCTCTGTGGTCCCGAGACCAGATTCGACGTGTACTCGGAAACCCGGACGGGGAGACCGGCCTTGAAGACGATCTTGTCGAGGTTGGTGTAGTCGCCGGTGAAGGCGATCTTCAGGACATGCTTCCCGGTGGTCAGAGCCGGAGTGATCCCGCTGACGACGCTGTAGGTGTCCCAATCACCGCCGTTGGCGACCTTGATGGTGTCGGAGATGGGTTTGCCGTCGAGGAACAGGCGGAACGAGGATGCGTCGGATCCCGAAGCGACCGTGGCATCGAAGGAGTACTGTCCGGCGGTGCCGATGTTCACGGTGTATTCCAGCCATTCCCCGGCCGAAGTGTAACCGACCGCGTATCCGCCGTTGGCGGCGACCACATCGACGTCGTTCTCGCGGTAGACGGCACCCTCGTTGCCCGCGTCCGCATCGTAATAGGACTGATTCTGTCCGCCGATGTCGTAGTTCTCGGCCTCGACCGTGCCCGGGAGGGCGATCTCACCCTTGAAGGGAGCCTGGGGGACGGTGTCGGGAGGAGTGACGGTTCCGCCGCTGAGACCGGTGCGGTTCACGCCCTTGTTGGTGGCCATGTACTCCTTCAGCCAGGTCATCGCGGGACGGTCGGCACCGTTCTTGATGATGCCCGAGTTGCCGTTGGTGGTCCAGGTGGCGCCGTAGATGTAGCCCCACAGGGTCACACCGGCGACGTAGTCGGCGTTCCAGAACTCGGGGATCTGTTCCGAGTAGCGCTGCTTCTGGAGGGCGTCGTTGTCGGTTCCGATGTCGTATTCGGTGATGTAGAGGGGCATGCCGACACCGTCGTGGATCTTCTTCAGGGCCGCCTTGAAGGACGCTGCGTCCATGTCGGTCAGGTCGTGACCCTGCTGCCCGTAGGCGTCCACGGGAGCTCCGGCGGCCTTGATCTTCTTGACCAGGTCGATGCCTTCGTTGATCTGCCAGCGGAAGGTGTTGTAGTCGTTGTAGATCAGGATGGCGTTCGGCCAGCGCTCGCGGGCCATCTTGAAGGCCGTGGTCACGAACTTGTAGTCGCCGTTGTTGTCGCCGCCCAAGGCCTGGATGATCTTGGTCTTGGGGTAGTTCGAGTGGTACTGGTTGTTCCCGGTGCGGATGGCCTCGTTCACCACGTCGATCATTTCCAGATCGGGGAATTCCTTCTTGACCGCATCGAACCACTTTGTGATGGCCGAAAGCGTCGCGGCCTGGTCCTTGGATTCCAGCCAGCTCGGGTACTGGGACCCCCACACCAGGGCGTGGAACTTGAAGTGCCCGCCGTTGTTCTTGGCCCAGTTGTAGGCATTGCGGCAACCCGTGAAGTTGTAGGTCCCTTCACGCCCTTCGATGGACCCCCACTTGCACTCGTTCTCCGCGGTGATCTGGTTCCAGTAGGTTCCGAAATCGGAGCGGACCTGGCCATTGGTGGTGATGTTGCCGAGGAACTTGGAGGCTCCGCTGGCCAGAGGCGCGGCGCTGGCGGCTCCAGGCAGGAGCATTCCTGCCGCGATCAAGAGGGAAAAGCTTTCAGCGCGCATGGGACATCCTTTGTTGAACCGAACGGAAACCAGACCTAGGTCGAAGCTATGCCGCCGGATGCGGACGAACTCGCAATTGCAGGAAGGCCTCATTGACATTTTTTCAAAGCCCAGGACACGAGAAGGCCCCCGCTTTCCCGCGGAGCTGATCCGGCCGCCATCCTTGGCTCCCGCAGCCCCGGAAAACGGGATCGGTGGCCCCTCGAGAAGAATCGAAGCCGTGGAGGTCCAGATCCTTTCTTCTTTCTTTGAGAAAGCTCCTGCCCCTCTCTCGGGGCCCGGCGCGGTTCCATCCTCGAAGGATCCCTCCCCCATGGACTTCATTCTCCGTCCCGAATGTTCCTCAGACCACCGAGACACCGAGGAACTCACCCGAAAGGCCTTCTGGAACCTCTACAAGCCAGGATGCGACGAGCACTACCTCGCACATATCGTGCGCAATCATCCCGATTTCCTTCGGGAGTGGAGCTTCGTTGCCTTGATGGAGGGGAAAATCGTCGGTTCGATCTTCACCACCAAGTCGCGCATCCGCAACACCGAAGGGAAAACGCTCGAAACCATTTCCTTCGGGCCGATCTGTGTCGAGCCATCGCTTCAAAGGCGCGGAATCGGGACCGCACTCCTCGAACGCCTGATCGAGTTGGCTCGAAATGCCGGATATCCCGCCCTGATCACCTACGGAGACCCCCACAACTACTGCAAACATGGATTCCGCAACGGCAAGGATCACGGGATCAGCGACAGAGAGGGCAAATACCCCTTGGGGCTCCTGGTCCTCGAACTCGAAAAGGGTTTTGGCGGAGGCCAACACTGGACCTTCCACGAAAGCTCGGCCTACGAATTCGATCCTGACGAGGCCGAGGTCTTCGATCGCACCTTTCCGCCTTGGGAAAAGCACCACCATCACAGCCAGGAATTGTTCCACATCCTGGTCCGGAGCTACCTGATCGACGATTGATCGTCGGGTTCACCGCTGGAGGGGGCGCCAAGTCCTGGGCATGACATGGAAGCCCTTGCGTTTCTTGCGCGCTTGCAAAGCTTGATCCACCTGTTTCGCGCGCGGATCCGAATCCCAGGCCGTTCGCGCGTCCCCGGAAGGAATGGACAGGGGCGGGAACAGAACCACGAACTCGTAGTCATCCAGGAGGGTGGGCTTTCGAACAATCATTTCGTCCGACAAGAAATCCACCTGGGCGGACCCCGACAGCTCCTTGGCCGCCCGGTTCAAACGCGCGTAATCCCGGGGCGAACAGCGCCTTTCCTCCTCGCATTGCAGCTTGGCAGCCGCGTTCACATAGATGGCCGCCCGAACCTTCTCCCGCGCATCCCCTTCGCGGGGGTGTCCCACCAGCGAAGGACGCGTGCTCGGGGAAAAATCCACCCAATGCTTGTGAAGTTCCTCCAAGGCGGCGCGAGGATCGTCCTTGGGCCCACCGATGAGTTTGGACCATCCGGTCCCGTTCAACGAAGGCTCCGGACCGTCGGCGATCCAATGGGAGGGCCAGTTCGTGTAATTCATTCCGCAGGCCCCCAAGCGCATCGCGGCAATCGCCTCCGCGAGATAGTGGGCGGCGTTCTCGCGACCGGAAGGGTAGCCGTCCGATCGCAGGAAACGGAGATCCCATGCATTGGTGGCGGTGACCGTTTCGGGAACCCCATCCCGATTGACATCCACCTCCACGCGATGGAGCCCCATCTCGGGGTAGAGCCAGAGAGAGTCCTCGCGGTCGCGCGAGGCCTGATCGACATACCGCCAGGAGGTGGTGGGACCGGAATAATCCATGCGCCATTGCGCACCCGCCAAACGCGCCGTGGAGGCCACCACTCCCAACTGATCCTCGATGGCGACGGAATCGTTGTACGGGGGAGCCGGCGGCATCCAGGAACTCTGCAGGAGGTCAACCCCGCTCGTGGTGTAGAAGAGGTACGGCTCCAGGATCCCCGTTCCCCAGGTGGGCAGGTTCGGGTGCGCGTAGAAACTCACCAGGATCCGCGGATCGGAATGTTTCACCGTGGAGACCAGGGTGCGGGTAGCCTGCGCCCAGATGGCATTCATGGCCTGGTAGTAGCGATACCGGGCGGGAAACGACGCGGCTTCCCGGCGCGTGTACCTCGCCCCTTCGGCGTCGAAGGAAATGAATTGCCAATCGTTCCCGGCCGAAAAAGGTCTGCCGTGCACTCCCCGTTTCGCATTGGTGTTGGCATTCACGATGCTGAATTCCCCGGCATCCAGCCAATTCACCAAGGTCACTTCGTGGATTGGGGAGTGGGGCGCCAGGGAGCGGACGGCCTGGAGCATGATGCTGAGATTCGCGGCTACGAAGGCCTTCATCACCGGCTTGGAGAAATCGAAGGTGTAGTCGTCGAACCGCTCGTCTTCCCACCTCCCCAGCCGCGCGCGCAAATTCCTGCGGGATTTCGCCGGACACTCGGCGGTCTTGACGAGTTTCCCGGAGGCGGAATCGATGGGGTACCCATCGAGGAATCGGGAGGTCCCGTGGTCCAGACAGGGGTCCCCGACCAAGGTCTCCAGCTCCCGGTGGTCCTGGGCGCTCAACGTCAGGACCTTGGCCGATTCCAGGCGTTTGATCTCCGCGAGGAAGCCTTTGAGGACCTCCGGCGCGCCCTTCCAGACCAGGAGAATGTCGTTGTGGATCTTGGCGTTGGGGGAAAAGACCAGACGCAGGCGCATGGGATCCGAGATATGGTCGCGATTGAACCTCTCGATGAGCTTCATCCATCGCTCGGCGTACTCGAAAGGCGCGAAGAAGGAGGACTGGATCGAGAAGATCCGCACGCCCTTCCGGTAGGCCCCGTCCAGAACCGCACCCATGTACTGCTGGATGTCCTTCGTGCAGGAGTCGCCCTTGGTTCGGGAAACCAGACACCGATAGGCGAGATCGTTCAAGTCGGGATGCGCCTCGAAGGCGACCGGGGCCGGATCGGAAGACTTCCACGTCTCGATGGCGAGCAGTTCCGCCTGGAATCGCGGCATGTACAGGAACGCACCTCGGGCGGGATCGGTGGAACACTCCGCGGACCGGAGCTTGGCGGGGAACACCAAGCTCGCAACCAGGATCAGACCGGCGAGGAGTCTCCGAGACGACCTCGAGGAGGGGCGACCTCCGTGAGCCTGGCCTGCCGGGGCCGCCGGTCTCTTTCGGGAAAGCCTCGCGGAATCCGATGCCGATGGCTTGGCCAAATGCGCCTCCCCGTTCAAACCACCCAAGGTAGGCATCCTCCCCGATGCCCTCTCCCCCTTTGAAGAGAGGGGAGGTGAGGTCTGCGTCGGTTCAGGTCGGATGCCGTCCCCGTGGGTGGTCGGCGGTATGGCTTTCCTGCTTGCTCACCGAAGTCCGATTCGGTGCGGATCCCTGAGGGCGGCCTTGTCCGTCCCTGTTGGGGACGGACATCCGTGCGTCGGAGTTGACCGAGGGCTTCGTTCAGGGGAGCACGGGGAAGGCGCGGAACTCGTGATCGGCCCCGTCGAGGAGCCGAGCCCGGTAGAGTCCCGCCGGAAGAATTCCTGTGAAGGCACGCCCCCCCGTCATCGGCACGGCGCGGCTGCGTCCCCGGGTGTCGAGGATCTGCAGCGTGCCCGATTCCAGGTTCGAGAGGTGGAGGGTCCCGTCGGCCCACGACAACCGACCGCGAAATGCTGGCGCCTTCGGCTGCACCCCGACGGCCACCGATTGGATCGCGACGTTGTCGAGGTAGACGGTCCCGGTGGAGGCTCCGGCATTGAAGGTGATGCGCGCGTTGCTGTCGGTGGGGGCGGTCATGGTGAAGGTGTACGCGAACGAGGTCTTGGTGGTGGTGAGGTCGAAGCTCTGGAGGGCGGGCAGATAGCTCGCCCAGGGATCGTCGTCCTGCTCCACGTTGGCTTCCAAGGTTCGCGGCGAGGCGGCACGAGCGTCGAAGGTCACCCGGTACGACTTTCCTTGTTCGAGGATGATCCCCTTCTGGACGAGCTGGATCGAGCTGTTCGCATCGCCCACGCTGTCGATCTCGATCTCGTATTCCCCGGCCACGACGCTTCCCCTGGCACCCCCGCCCCACACGTTGAAGTTCCATCCCATCGAACCTTGGTCGAACCCTCCGTTGTAGACGGTGTCGTGGCTGGCGGGAACGGACGGTAGAGGAACCACCTTGCCCTTGAGGCTCCACTGGCGCATGAAGTTCCAGGCTTCCCAGGTTCCATTGACGTCGAACGGCTTGCCCGTGAAGGCCGGATCCTCGTTCGCGTTCGCCTTGTCGGCAGTGGCCCAGTCGTGGATCATGCCGGTCACGGACAACAAGGCGAGTTCGCTGGTCTTCCCGTTCTTCTCGCAGGGCCCCCAGTATTCCATGAAGGATTGGGAGGGTTGCGCGATCTGCTTGGCATTCCTTCCGTTCACGCCCTCGGGATAGGGTTTGGTCGTGACGGGATTGGCGGGACATCCGTACCGTGTCCGCTGGGAAGGAAGGAAATTGCCCACGAATCCGCTGTAGGAGACGAAGTCGTCGGCGGTGCCATGAATCTGGAGCGCAGGCACGTGGCGGACATCGGAACATCCCGACAATCCTCCCAGGGGATACCCGTTCCCCCCCACGATCGCGGCGATCTTGTCCGGGATCTTGCAGGCCAGATACCAACTCATCATGCCACCCATCGAGAACCCGGTCGCGTACACGCGGTCGAGGTCGATGTCGTACTTCTTGGACATCTCGTCGATGATGGCCACGATGAAATCCACGTCCTTGCTTCCACCGAGATCCCATTGCGAACCATCGCTGCCCGGGTAGGCCACCACGAAGTTCGCGGTGTCGGCAATGGCTTTGTAGTCCATCGCGCCCAGGCTCCACCAGATGCCCAGACCCATGCCGTGCATGGAGATCACCAACGCCGGCTTGTCGCGATTGTCCGGGGCGTAGATCGTCGCGGTGCGATCGCCCAACTTCAGGTCCCACTGGGTCCCGGCCAAGGACGCACTCGCCGCGACCAGGACCGGGATCATCCACTTCCATTTGCCTGACATGTTCCTCTCCCTCTTGGAAAACCCATCCACGGACTTCGAGCCCCTCGTTCGGACATTCTACCCGTCCCTCAGGGGCGTTTCCAGATCATCGACCGGGTGATGGTCCGACCCGCCCCGCGCACCCGCACCAAATACACCCCTTGGGGAATCCCCTCGAGGGACACCGACCGCACGCCGGATCCGACCGGGACTTCGAACGAGCGATCGAGAATCCGGTGCCCCCTCACGTCGTCCAGGGCCACGGAGATTCGGGTGTTCGCCGATGCGGTGTAGTCCAGGGCCAGCATTCCCTCCACCAGGGAAATTCCCGCCAAGGTGGCAGCGCCCCTTTTTCTCGTCCCGGACAAGGCTTCGGTTTCACGGATCGACACGTTGTCCAGGAAGACGGTCGCCCCCGCAGTGCCGACATTGAAACCCACCCGACCGTTGGAGTCGGTGGGGCTGGTCATGGTGAAGCTGTAGGAGAAGGAGCGCCGGACCGGGGTCAGATCGAAATCCACCGGAGCCGACAGATAGGTGGCCCAAGGACTCTCGTCCTGTTCCACATTGGCCTCCAGGGTGCGATCCGAGGATGCGTAGGCATCGAAGCGAACCTGGTAGGTCTTCCCTTGTTCCAGGAGGATCCCGTTCTGGACCAACTGGATGCTCGAATTGTCGCTGCCGACGCTGTCGATGAGGATCCGGTATTCCCCGTCGACCACGCCACCGGAGGCCTTCCCTCCCCAGACGTTGAATTTCCAGCCCGCCGCACCCTCCTCGAACGATCCGTCGAGGATTCCCGCGGCACGCGGCCCCACCTCGAGCACCATGGTGGTGACGCTTCGGGCCGGCAACGACTGGCGGAAGGAGCTGGTGCCCAGGACCCGCGATGGCTCGGAGGAGATGTCCCGGGTCGCGTCGGTGACATGGACCGCAACGTTGCGCAGGGTGGCACCGGGGATGGAGAACTCCTGGGAGACCTCGGAATCCCCTCCGTTCACCGCCACCAGCACCACCTTGGTCAGGGCCGAATCGCGGAAGGCGGTGAGGTGCACTCCCGGGGAGGGCGCCACCGGCGCCTCGACGCGCACGAATCCGGGTCTGACATATTTTGACCAGTTCCCCATGACCCAAAGACGCTTGGTGGGTTGATTGGTGCTTTCGGCCCACAAGGCACCGTTCGCGCAACCCTTGCAAGGCTTGATCCACCAGAAGTGCCATGCGTTGAAGTTGGCCACCGTCAGCCCCTGGTGGATCATCTCGGCGATGCGCAGACCGCTGACGATGCCCGGATCCTCGACGTCGGTCTTGGAGTCGTAGATCTCCGTCTGCCAAAACTCCTTTCCCGCCCTCTGGATGTCCGGATAGGCCCTCATGGTTCCGCCGTAGAGGTGGGTGGAGACGATGGAGGCGTATTTGGTCACATCGGGATCGGACATGAGCACGGGTTCGTATCCACTGAACCCATACCAGTTGCAAGCCTCGGAAGCCATCACCTTGACTTCGGGAGCCTGCGCCATCATGGTGGGGCCGAGATACTTGCCCACCCAGAGGGACAGGGCCTTGGCGTCGTACTTGACCCATCCGAGGTCGGATTCGTTCTGGGGGGAGATGGCGAACAGAGGGGTGCCCGCCTCGCGCATCGCTCGAGCGGAGGCCGCCAGGTCGTCGGCCCAGGCCTGCATGTTGCTCTCCGCGAGCGTATCGTAGTCGCCGTGGACCGATTTCACCGCGTACTTGCTGTACCAGGGTGTGCCCCAGACCTTCACGCCATATCCGGTGGCAAGTTTCGCGTTTCTCTTTTCGTTGTCGTCGGGAGCCCCGGTCCGCTCGATCATGATGCGGTGAAGGGAAAGTCCCGCTCCTTTCTCCACGGACCAGAGCTGTTCGCCTTCGGTGGCTGTCAGGGTGCCGTTCCACGCGCTGCAGGTGCCGAAGCCGGAGATCTTCTGGTGCCAGGTCTTGAGGTCGACGGTCGCCACCGCAGCCTGGCCGGTCATCGAGGCGACCCCGACAAGGGACAGGAAGGAGAAGAGTCTTCGGTTGCCGATGTTTTGCATGCGAAAGCCCCTCGGACCAGGTTTCGAGAACGGCGACACGGAGCGAGTACAGGCGGTCGGGGACCTGGGAATCCCCCCTCGAGGCCCGAACCGTTCCACCTTGCTTGTCCGACCGCTCCCGGACGATCCGGCTCGGCCAACTCGCCTGCCCCAGGGATCCATCCAGGTTGAGGATACGCCCCCGCTCCATGCGCCACCGAAATTTTGCCGCGGTCGGGTTTACTAAAACAGCAATGGTTTTCCCCGCTTACCCTTTCCCCCTTCCCCACCGAAGTCGGACGGCACAGAACCCGGAGTTTACCTGGCGGCCAACCCTCCGGGAAGATCCTTGATCTCCTCCCGGGGAGGATGCCGAAACACGATACGACGCGGAATCTGCCCCGGCTCGGCGCTCGTCCTTCCGGCGATCCATGTCAAATCATCAACAGCCGTTTTCCCCAACGCGACATCCGCCCGTTGGCGGCCGCCTATCGTAGGTAGGATCCACAGGCCGGATCCGAGCGTTCCTGCCTGTGGTCTCGACTCACCCGAAATCCGTTGCCATGCTTCCACCGAGGGAATCGTCATGATCCGTCCCCTGATCGTCCTTTGCGCGTTCTTCGCCCTGGGGACGAAGGCCCAGACCGTTCAACTCGCCGGCACCGTCACCAGCACCGCGGGCGGCACCCCCGTTCCGGGGGCGATCGTTTCCCTCCTCCAAGCGGGCCTGCGCGACACCACCGACGCCCAGGGCCGGTATTCCCTGGAGAAAACCTCCTCCGCCATCGGCGTGCGACCGGCCTCCGCCGCCGCCCTCGTCGGACGAACCCTGGAACTCCGGATCGACCACCCCACCGGGCTCGCGATGGAGGTGATCGACGCCCGGGGCACGGTCCTCCGCCAACACCGGATTCAGGAACTGTCCTCGGGATTGCACCGGATCGACTGGTACGGCTCGGAGATCCCCCACGGTGTCCTCCTGGTGCGGGCCAGCACCGGCGATCACAGCTGGGTGTTCCGCGTCGGCTCCATGGACGGCCGCATCCTGCACGGCACCACCTCCGAGGGAGACGCGGCGCGCGCGCTGGCACTCCCCGACACGCTGCGGGTGAACGCGAGGGGATACGTGACGAAATCCGTCGCCGTGCCGGACTACCAGGCGACGCTGGACGTCGCCCTCTCCCCGGAAGCGACCTGCCAACCCGGGCAAGGCACCCCCGCGCCCTCGACGGTGAACATCTCCAACCGGGACGCCCCTCTCACGGGCTCCCACCAGGTCGTGATCGAGACCGACCCGTCGCTCTCGGGGCGCACCATCTACCGTCCCAAGGATTTGGGCCCCGGCAAGAACTACCCCATCCTGGTCTGGGGGAACGGCGGCTGCTCCAACAACGCCACCGACCACACCGATTTCCATCTGGAGATCGCCTCCCATGGCTACGTGATCGTGGCCGACGGCACCCCCAACGGAACCGGCGGGCGCGCCATGGTCGATGTCGCCACCTTGGGCGCCCCGCAGATCGCCGCCCTCGATTGGGCCATCCAGCAGAACGCCAAGCCCTGCAGCCGGTTCCACCAGTCCCTCGACACCGTCCACACCGGCGGATTCGGATGGTCCTGCGGCGGACTCATGACCTACGGTCTGACCCTGGGCGGCCGGGTCACCACGAGCATCATCATGAACAGCGGGCTGCTCAACCCCGACCAGCCCACCCTCGACAAGATCCGCACCCCCATCGCCTTCGTCTGCGGCGGTTCGGGCGACATGGCCTATCCCAACGGGCAACGCGACTACACCAACATCAAGACCGTCCCGACGGTGTTCGCGAACGTCGGCGTCGGGCACGGCGGCACCTACTACTCCGACAACGGGGGCGAATACGCCAAGTTCGCGCGCGCCTGGTTCGACTGGTGGCTCAAGGGCGACACCGGCACCACCGGCAAGCTGCGTTTCACCGATCCGCAGAGCCCGTTCTTCAAATCCCCGTGGACGATGCAGACCAAACGTCTTCCCTGAGGATCACCGCCCCGCCTCCTTCCCCCGATCGGGAAGCCTGGGCGGGATTTCGCGAGCTCCGGAATTCGTTCGGGACATTCCACGGCGGTGCACCTACATTCTCCGTTCGCTTTCCCCCGAAAGTGCGAAGAGGAATCCCCCCGGAACGGGTTCCCGTCGCCAGGAGACTCCTGGTTTCGGCCCGCGTCGGAAGATTCGGAGCGTGGAAGTGCCCGGAGCACGCCCCCGCCCTGAACCGAGTCAGTGGGGATCCTCCGCGTGGACGGAAGAAGCATTTCCTGTCGT
Organism: Fibrobacteria bacterium; assembly: GCA_020633825.1. Classification (GTDB taxonomy): domain Bacteria; phylum Fibrobacterota; class Fibrobacteria; order UBA5070; family UBA5070; genus UBA5070. The sequence continues at coordinate 490,442 of JACKCV010000003.1, forward strand.
TCTCCCGAATCCACCCGGTCGGGTGCCCCCCCGAATCAGAAAGATCCCCCCTCATGCTCGCCTGCCTCGTCCTCCTCGCCAACAGTTTGTTCTCCCAAGCCGATCCCTATCGGAACGAGCTGGGTTTCAATCTGGGCTGGGGCAACCCCTTCGGTGCATCCATCCAATACACCCGTGCCCTCACCCCTGAACACGCGATGGGAGCCGCGATCGGCCTCTCCCTCGCCGGGCAGCGATTCGGGCTGGACTACAAGCGTTTCTACAAGACCGACTCCAAGATGAACCCCTACCTCGGTCTGGCCGTATCCTACGCCGAAGGGCTTTCCAACGTCACGGTTTCCGTGAACTCCGATTCGGCCAAGTACAAGATCAAGGAGGGCGTGCAAATCACCCCGCGAGCGGGAATCCGGTACCGCGCCGGATTCGTGCACCTCTATCTCAACGGCGGCTATGGAATTCCCGTCGCCGGAGGTGGAGTGGCCTACCAGTCGGGATCCAAGGAATCGAACATCAAGAAGATGGCCGAGGTGATCCAGCTCGGCGGCTTGGAGATCTCGGGCTCGCTCTTCCTGGCCTTCTAGGCTCGCCCCCACCCCTGCCTCCCTCCCACCCGCACGCAAGGAATCCCCTTTGGACCCGCAGGATCTCGGATACCGCACCGAATTGGAGCGCGCACGGATCGATGCCGGACTGGATCGATTCCAACTGGGTCGGGTGGTCGCCGAACACCGCGACCGATTCGTGGTGTGGACGGAAATCGGCGATCGGGACGCGGAGATCTCGGGGAACCTGCGGCACCAGGCCCTCGCGCGGACCGACCTTCCCGCGGTGGGAGATTGGGTGGCACTCACCCACCACGACGCCGACCTTTCCATCGTGCACGGCATCGTTCCGAGGTTCTCGACCCTGACGCGCCAAGCAGCGGGACGCGACGGCGAACTCCAGATCATCGCCACCAACATCGATCACGCCTTGCTGATCCAGGCCTCCGACCGCGATTTCAACCTCAATCGTCTGGAGAGGTACCTGGCCCTGTGCCATGGGGCCGGGATCTCCCCGATCGTGGTCCTCTCCAAGGCCGACCTGATCACCTCCGAGGAATTGGAAACCCTGCGGAGCATGGTGCAGGAACGGGTGCCGGACGCCCCGCTGATCTGCCTGAGCAGTCACACCGGCCAAGGCGTCGAGACCCTCCTGGAGCACATTCTCCCTCGGCGGACCTATTGTCTGCTCGGCTCCTCGGGAGTCGGGAAGTCCACCCTCGTGAACACCCTGTCCGGACGCGCGCGGATGCGAACCGATGCCCTCAGCTCCAGCACGAACAAGGGCCGCCACATCACCAGCCACCGCGAATTGATCGTCCTGGAAAACGGTGGCCTGCTCATCGACAATCCGGGCATGCGCGAGGTGGGCGTCGGCGACGCGGGTTCCGGAGAGGAAACCACCTTCGGACCTCTGGCCCGATCCTGCCGATTCAAGGACTGTTCCCACACCACGGAGCCGGGCTGCGCGATCCTGGAGGCCCGGGCCCAAGGGCGGATCGGGGAGGACGCCTACGCCAACTTCATGAAGTTGGCGCGGGAAACGTCCCATTTCGAATCGACTCTCCTGGAACGCCGTCGCAAGGACAAGGCGTTCGGCAAGATGGTCAAGAATTTCAAGAAGTCCTCCACCGACCTTTGAGCGAAGAGCGCGCGCCCCCCTGAGGTTCACTCGTACCGGACCCCTTCCGCCTGGATCCAGCCATCGACATGGGTTCCACCGGGGTCCTTGTGGGTCCAATGGACCACTCCCCCTTCGGCATTCCATTCGTATTCGCCGTACAGGTACACCCACATTCCGACTTTCACGGGTACCCGCTCGGCCAGATCGATGTTGTGCGCGACCAGGAGGGTCTGCCCACTGGAAAGTTTCACGATGAAGCGCTGGTGCTTGTCCCCGGAAAGGTCGTCGGCCAAGATGCGGGACACGCTCCCGCGTACCAGGACTTGAAGATCCGATGTACCCTCCCGGAAGGCACGGGAAAGCGCTTCGTCGCTGGTCCTACCGGATTCGAGGGTCGAATCGATGCCCTCCACCGAGCTCCCACGCCCCGGCGGAGCGAGGTCGGAGGGTGGAGTCGATTCGCAGGATGCGAGGAGTGCCGCGACCATGACCGACGCAGCAAGACGAAGGAAGGCGCTGGCAGGCCTCATGGGAGGGATCCGATCGAGGGGAGTGGGATTTCGCTGTGGAAAAGTAGGCACGAACCGGTACAGTCTTGGGATGCTCCGGAGACCTCCCGCGAAGATCCACAGGCGGGATCGGGAACGGACTCAGGGACGAGTGGATGGATCGGGTTGACGATGAGCGATTTCCGGATTCATTGTTCTTGATTCCTCTTTCCGGGAAGGGATCCCCCCGATGCTGAAACAATCGATTCTCCTCCTCACCTGCCTGCTGGCGGCCCGCGCTTCCTCGCAGGAACTGCGTCTTCACTCGCAACCCATCCGGCACGACATCAAGGGATTCTCCGTGGGCGACACCACCTGGGTTTCCTGGTCGTACAACGACCCCGTCCTGTGGGACGAAGGGGTCATGATCCTGACCAGCGACGATGGCAAATCCTGGAAGCCGGCCCACAAGACCGCCATCCGCTTCCAGTACGACACCCTCCCAGCCAACGAACTGCTTCCCAAGGTGTTCCTCGGGCGCGCCAAGATCGCCCTTTCGCGCACCCAATTCAAACCCGCCTGGATCGAGAAGGTGAACAAGCAACTGCGGCAACCCATGAAGCCGGAAGAAAAGCAGATGGCCGCCGCCATGTCCACCAGCACCTTGGCCCAGAAGAACGGGTATCTGGCCGGTGCCCTTTCGGGAGTTTCGGGCGCGATCTTGGGCAAGCCATCCCGTTTCGTGGGCTTGGCTCGCAAAGGAAGCTCCACTCCCCTCGTTTCGAGCGAGGTTCACGCCATTTCCCCGCTGGTGGAGGTGAAAACCATCTCCTATGTGTACCCCACGCGGAAAATCCACTTCCATGTGAAGGATTCCGCCGCCCACATGTCGAACCTCGACAAGGGTCTGCCCAAACTTCAGATCGGGCTTGCCAGCGAAGGCAACCTCCACGAAGGCTCCTTGATCCCCTTCATCGAACTGCGGACCGATTCCGCATGGGTTCGGGAACTCTATTCCGTCCAGGAAGCCGGAACCATCGAATTCAACGAGCACAAATCCACCTTCCCGCTGGATACCTACGGCAAACGAATCCGGGTGACCCCGTCGGTGCTGGGCGTGTACGAAGGGCCATCTCGCGAAATCGAGGTGACCGACATCTATCCCAAGGACTGAGAGTCCCCTGGAGGCGAACCCGAATCGTCTCGAAACCCCATTCGTCTCCGCGGGGAGGATTTCGAGGCGGCGGTTGCCGGAAGCCTGACGCCCCTCTCCGGGGCCCGGGAATCCTCCGACGTCCGTTTCGAGCCATGAAATTCCTTCCCGAATGGGGAGGACGGGGTTTCCCGCTCCAAAGCGGGAACGATGGGGACAGGAGCAAAAAAGCCCCTAAAACAAAAAGACCTATCGGGGTAAACCCCGATAGGCCGTTGGAACATCGGACCCTTGAATCCTTCCACTCACCCGGTTCGGAAGGGGGTTCCACCCGACGTTCTTTCCTTCCAGATAATATCCAGAAAACCGTGGATCCAGGACCTTTTGCCTGCCGGACCGGAATCTCCCGAACGCCCCCGGCGTACATTCACCGCTTTGCGAGATTGTTACTCATTCGCTATTGCCTTCCAGGGTCGAGGACGGTAGATTCTTGGTCAAGGGGAGACGCTGAACCAATCCTTTGCGGGGAATCGGATGGTTCGGTGGGTGTTGGTCGCCCATAGGGATGCACGGGGAATGACCAAGGACGCGACCTTCACCCCCCCTGTTTGACTTCACCCCATGCGAGGGGGAGTCAAGCAGGGGGATCCCGGACGAAAGCCAGGCGGCCCTTCGGCGGCCCTTGGCTTCGCTTTCTGCCGACGCCCCAGGGAAAATCGGAGATCCCGAAGGTTTCAGCCCTCGGGCCCCGGGCGTCCCTCCGCCATCGGATGTGGATTTTTCGCGCCCGGAACGCAAAACGCCCGACCCGGGAACGGATCGAGCGACGGCTCCCCGGTGCGGGGAGGAAGCGAAGTCAGCTCAACGCTTGGTGACGACCACTTCGGTCCGTCCTTCCGGGCCGGTCCAGGTGGCATGGACTCCCGTGGTGGTGAAGGTGCCTTCGAGGAGGACCGTTCCACCCGCACGCAGCTGGGCACTCCAGCGAAAGGTTCCGGAAGTGGGATCCTGGCCGTCGCGGCATCCCTCCGGGCATGCGAGGCGGAATTCGCTGCGCAGCAGTCGTCCACCGCGGAATTCACGCGATCCTTCGATCAGGAGGATCTTGGAATCGGAAGACCCCAGTTGGGAGCCCACTTCCACCACCGCGGTGAAGGACGAGGAGAGCAGGGAATCCCCGGCGGGGGTCTTCAGATCGACCTTCAGGCGGGCGGTGTCTCCAGGAAGGACATTGCCGTCCTCCCGCAGCGCCGACACCGACACGGCCTCCTCGCGACCATTCCACCACTTGGAGGTCCCCCGGAGCCCCACGACCGTGGTGTCGGTCCCGTGGATGCGGATCCGAACCACCAGGTCGCGCACCACCAGCGGGGTCTTCTTGTGGAGGGTGGCGATCAGGGTGCGCTCGCTCCGGTCATCCCCCGACACCAGGGTGTCCCCTTCGACGGGCGTCAAGGCAAGGGACCGCAGCGTGTCGGTGCCGTGGATTCGTGTCCAGCGAAGGGTGCGTACACGATTGTCGGCATCGGCGAAGAGATTGCCGTCGGGGCCGGCGTCGGCCAACAGATGGGAGATCTCCCGGAAGTCCCCGCGCGATTTCACCACCGTGACGTGGGCCAGGTGTTCCTCGGAAGCGTTGCCCAGCACATACCCGTCGCCATCGGCGTCGGTGGCTTCGGTTCGCTGGTGGAACATCGGACCGGAGATCACCGACACCACGCTGGTGGCTCGAATGTCGGAGGTATCCCGCCCCAGGACGTCCGAAGGCACGATATGGATGGAGTCGACCTTGCTCCAGTCCCCGCGGATGCGGGTCTTGACGAACCACTCGCCGTCCAGGGTTTCGGTCTCGACATCCTGGGCTCGACGCCCGGCGACCCAGGCCGAAGCTTCAGGCGGGAGATTGGATTCGATGGAGCCGGGCACGAGGTCCGAGTCGTCGAAGGTGCCGGCCAGGGCCACCCCGACGGCATCCTCTCCAGCGCGAGCAGCGGCCCAGGAACCATCGGTGGATCCTGTCGTTTCCGGGGAAGAAGAGGAGGCGTTGTCGCAGGCGGCGAGCCCCAGGGCGAGTCCAGCGGCGATCAGGAGGCGGGGATGTTTCATGGTGGAGTCCTTTCGGAGGCGTTTTGGTCCGGGAACTTCCCGGCTCTTCCTCCTGGAACATACCGCCGAAATCGACTCCATGCAATCTGTGATCTCTGTCACATGATTACGTTTTTAGCCGTTTAATGCAGGACTTATGGGCATTTGAAATATCTACGACAACGCTTTCTTCAGAATTCTGATTACACTTTGCGCAAAAGTGCGCTCCTCCGGCCTCCAATTCGGCTTTTCCCTGAAGACTTGGAACGAAGGAAACCACGGGAAACCCCAGGACCCCCCGGCCTTCGCCCCTAGGACGCCCACCTTTCCTCAAGCCGCGATCTGGAACCTCTCTCGGAGGTGCCGGAAAGGAGTCAGCTGGCCTGCTCGAGGAGGAAATCGGATTCCCACAGCACCAATTCCTGGCGCAGGTCCCAGACCTCGCGCTCGCGCAGGAACGCCATGAATTCCCGGTCGAAGCTGCGAACATGCCGCGCGGTCCAATCGGACATGGCCTGGAAGACCTCGCGCGAAACCACCCCTTCGGCCTCGCGGAACGAGCGCAGGTGCTCCAGCAAAGCGGCAACCTGCCGCCGATGGTCCCGCCGATGGCGAGCCGTGTCGGGGTACTCGAGACTTGCCATTTCCGCTTCTTCCCACTCGAAATGGCTGCGGATCTCGTCGATGAAACGCACCCATTCGTTGAGAAACCGCGGAGAATCCTGCGGCATCACGGCCAGTCGGGCGATCCCGTCGAGCAGCGAGCGATGCTGGTGATCGATTTCATCGTGTCCGAGGAGATCGAGCGACTTGTCCATTGAGGATTCCACGATCCAACAATAGAAAAGGCATCACCCCGCGACGACGCGATCTCGCCCTTCCTCCTTGGCCTGGTACATGGCCTCGTCGGCCCGTGCCAGCCAATCCCCGACCTCGCCATCGCCTTCGAATCCCGCCACCCCGACGGAAAGCCGGACCTGGATCTCCACGCCTTCCCAGGCCACGACCAGTTGACGGCACCGTTCCAACAGGCGGGTGGCGAGCATGGTCCCCGTCGACACGTCGTCTTCGCTGAGGACGACCACGAATTCCTCTCCGCCGTAGCGGGCGACGAAATCGCCGCGTCGAGGGAAGGATTTGGCCAACAGGTCGGCGACGGACTTCAGGACCGCGTCCCCGGCCTGGTGGCCGTGGGTGTCGTTGACGTTCTTGAAGTGGTCGAGATCGATCATCAAGAGACACGCCGATCGTCCCGACAGGACGGCGATGGCGTGGATGTTCCGGAGGTGTTCGTCGAGACTCGCCCGGTTGTACAGACGCGTCAATCCATCGATGGCCATTTCCTTGCGCGTGTGCGCCAACTCGGCCTTCAGCGATTCCAACTGGCGGGCGATGGCGGCCATCTCGGAGCGTTGACGATCTTCCCTCTCCCGGACCGCCGAAGCGATCTGTTCCACCGCCGAAAGCACCTCCTTGCGGAGATGGCTGGGGTTTTCGCTGGCGGCGGCGGCCTTCAACCGATGCAATTGCCCGTCGACCTTGCCATCGGAGGCCCGATCGAGGACCACGTTGCGCCCCAGGCGATGGGCCAGGCCCACCACGGTGTCGGCCATGTCGCGCATGGTCTTGGTGACCCAATGGCGCTCGCGGCGACGATGGGTCGAGACATTTTCCGCCAAGGTCCTCAGGGTGGAGGGGTCCCGGCTCTCGACCCGGCGAGCCATCTCCTCGAAGCGCGCGCGCACCTCGTCGCCATCGGCGTCGTCCATGTCGAAGGAACCCTCCCCCACGGCGCGCAACGTCTCGGCCAGGGCGCGCACCAAGCCGGGATCCGGAGGCTCCCCTACGGAGGATTCGCCGACATCGCTGGGTGCCCCTACGGAAGAAGGAGGGGGGTGGAACGGATCGTCGTCCGACTCCAGCAGCTGGTTGATGAAATTTCGAATCCCCATGGAACTCCGATTCCCTTCGGCACAGGTGCATCCGTCGCCCATCATGGGCTCTTCGACTCCCTGACATCCTACCATTTGCGACATGCCACCGACCGTACCGGAATCATTCCCGGCAACCTGGAGCCGCCCCGTCGACGCCCATGTCCACGGATCGGTCGATCGGAGCCGACGGCTGGCCCTGCGGGTGGTCGACCCCGGATCCACGATTGCGGAGGATCGACCCCGGTGCTGGGGACTCCACCCCTGGACCCTGGAAGAGGCCACCTGGGGGGAACGCTTCGAAACGCTGGCCGCGCAGGCGCGTCGCGGCGAGCTCGACGCCTTGGGCGAGACGGGCATGGACCGGCTCCGCGGGCCCGACCTCTCCCTCCAGGAGGACGCCTTCAGGGCGCATCGGGACCTGTCGGAGGAACTCCGCCTCCCTTTGGTGGTCCACAACGTCCGCTGCGGGAGCGAGCTCCTGCGCTTGCGGAAATCCCACCGCTCCGACCTCCCTTGGCTGCTCCACGGCTGGACGGGATCCGTCACGCAAGCCCGTCAATTCCTGGATGCCGGATGCCTCCTGGGGCTGGGCCGGGACCTCCTGCATCCCGAGTCCCCCAGGCGCGCGCTGCTGGCCCGAATCCCCCGGGACTCCTGGCTCCTGGAAACCGACGATTCCTCCCTGCCCATCGAGAAGTTGGAGATCGTGGCGGGGTCCATCACCGGCCAGGATCTCCAGGAACTTCGACGGCAGCAACACGAAACCTTCGCCCGGTTCCTGGGGACTCCCCGGCACCCGTCCTTCCCGGGATGAACTCCGGCCCATCTCGTCGGGGAGAACGGGCCCCTTCGAGAGCGGTTCCCGGTTGGCGCTGGATCCCCCCGCCGCAACAGGGGGGGGGATCAGAGCGGCTGGAATCCGAATTCGGCGAGCTTCTCCCGGAGAAGCCGCGTTTCGACCGGTTTGACCAGATAGTCGTCGGCCTGTTCCCGGAAGGCCGTGATCACGTTCTCGCGATCGTCCTGGGCAGTGACCATCATGACCTTGCAAAAGGCGCGACGCGCGGGATCCTTGGCTTCGATGTCGCGCAGACCGGCCAGGACATCGTGTCCGGACAGTTCGGGCAACTGGATGTCGAGGCAGACCAGGTCGTAGACCACTCCGGCCAGGCGACCCTTCTTGAAGGCTTCCAGTCCCTCGGCGCCGTTGGCCGCCACGTGCACCTCGCCGTACTCCTGGAGCACTCGCTGCAGGATGAGCCGGCTGGTGAAATCATCTTCGACGACCAAGGAAAGCATGGCGTACTCCTGGGCGGGACAGGCACGAGAGAATTGAGGACCCTCCCATTATCCCATTCGCGAGGGGGGCTGTCCAGACGGACTCTACACCAACTCGGACACTCCGGGCAGGGAGCACTCCAGCAGATCCGGTAGATTCCTGGTCCCGGAGGGAAACCGCAAGGAGGCGGCATGCAGCCACATCCGGGAAGCTCCCACCAGGTCCGCGACCTGCTCGGCAGGAGCCCCCGCGGCGCGAGCCAGGAAGCCCTCTCCTCCCCGTCCGTCGTAGAGGAGATCCCCCAGGATGGGGAAACCCGCATGCTCCAGATGCGCGCGGATCTGGTGCAGTCGCCCCTGCCGCGGAAAGACCTCGAGCCAGGTTCCGCGCCCGGAGGAATCGGGGCCCATCACCCGGAACTCGGTGCGGCACTCCTTGCCATCGGATCGGACTCCCTGACGCATCGGGATCCGGGGATCCCCCGCCGGTCCCAACGGCATCTCCACGGTGAAGGCTCCTTCGGGCCTCCCCCGCACGAGTGCGAGGTAGCGCTTTTCCACCCGGCGTTCGGAAAAATGGCGCGCCAGAGCCGCCAAGGCATCTCCCCTGGCGAACAAGACCAGGCCCGAGGTGTCGCGATCGAGACGGTGCACCGGGGACCATTCCGATCCCGACAGGCGCCGCACTTGCCACACCAGGGATTGACGGAAGATCCGGGTGGTGCTGTGCACGGGCATGCCGGCGGGTTTGGAAACCGTCAGCCAGTCCTCCGCGCAATGCAGGTAGGACCAATCGGTGGGAACCTGAGGCTCCTCGAAGGTCCCGTGCACGTAGGCCAGACTTCCCCGGCCGGGGAGGACCGAATCGGGAACCCGGTTGGCGATCCCATCGAGACGCACATCCCCCTCGAGGATCCGCATCCTCCAGGTTTCCCGGCTCTGGTAGGCGAAGCGCCCGGACAGGTAGTCGAGCAGGGTCGACCCCGCCGCGGAAGCCGGCAAGGGACTCTCGAACACGTAGGGGGCGTGGTCGCCGGGGAGCAGGGCCATCAGGAATCCAGGGTGTCGCGCAACCGTTGCACCAGGAGCAGGGCCTCCATGGGAGTCATGCGCAACGGATCCGCTTCCCGGATCATGTCGGCGACGGTCTCGACCTTGGGGTCGGATCCGAACAGGGACAACTGCACCTTGGGTTCCCGGGCCACGGGAACCGGCGGCGAGCGGCGCTTGCCGATGGTGAGCTCCTGCGCCTCCAACTGGAGGAGGATGCCTTGCGCCCGTTCCAGGACGGATTCCGGCACCCCCGCCATGCGGGCCACGTGAAGACCGTAGGAACTGTCGCAGGCTCCCGGAACCACCCGGTGCAGGAAGACGATGCGTCCCTCGTGCTCGCGCACCCGCACCTGCAGATTCTCCACGCGGGGCAGGCGGTCGGCGAGCACGGTGAGCTCGTGGTAATGGGTGGCGAACAGGGTCTTGGCCGCGATGGCGGGATTCTCGTGCAGCGACTCGCAGATGGCCCACGCCAGGGACAACCCGTCGAAGGTGCTGGTCCCGCGGCCCACCTCGTCGAGCAGCACCAGGCTCGCGGGCGTGGCGTTGTGGAGGATGTTGGCGGTCTCGATCATCTCCACCAGGAAGGTCGACTGGCCGCGGGTGAGGCGATCGGCAGCCCCCACCCGGGTGAAGACGCGGTCGACCAAGGGAAGGAAGGCGCGCGAGGCGGCGATGGGACAGCCGCACTGGGCCATCACCACGGCCAGACCCGTCTGGCGGAGGTAGGTGGACTTGCCGCCCATGTTGGGGCCCGTCACCAGTTGGATCTGGGGGCCCTCGCCGTCGAGGAGCACGTCGTTGGCCACGAAGGGAACATCGGGGTGGAGCGATTCCAGGACCGGGTGGCGCAGGTCGCGCAGGTCAAGCTTGGAGCCTTCGTGGAATTCGGGGCGCACCCAACGGAACTCCTCGGCGGCGTGCGCGAAGGAAGCCAGGGTGTCGGCCGCGGCCAGGCTCCGTGCGATGGACTGCACCCGATCGAGCTGGGCGGCGAGGTCGTCGCGCAGTCCGCAGAACAGCGCGAACTCCCGCTCGCGGATCTTCTCGTCGGCCCCCAGGACCTGCTCCTCCCAACGTTTCATGTCGGGGGTGGTGTAGCGCTCCGCCCCCGTGAGGGTCTGGATGCGCTGGTAGTCGTCGGGAATGCGGTCGGAATGCGTCTTGGTGACTTCGATGTAGTAGCCGAAGACCTTGTTGTACCCCACCTTGAGGGTGGAGATCCCGGTGCGATCCCGCTCGGTCTGCTGGAGGGCGGCCAGGGCCTCCCGACCTTCCCGCGCGCCCGCTTCGAGCGAGGCGATCTCCTCGTCGGCTCCCGGGCGGACCAGCCCCCCGTCGCGCACCGACAACGGCGGGGCCTCGACCAGCAGACGACGGATTCCGTCCCCCATGCGCGAAACGTCCTCCAGCGACCCGGCCAGCCCGGCCAGGAGGGGATCCCGGGTCGCGAGCAGACGCTCCCCCACCTGCTGGGCGTGGAGCAGGCCCCGTGCGGCTCCCACCAGGTCGCGCGCGTTCACCCGCAACGTGGCGAGCTTGCCTCCCAAGCGTTCCAGGTCGGGAATCCCCGCCAGGCTTTCCCGCAGCGATTCCAGGTCGTCGCGCGAGGTGCGGAGGACTTCCACGGCCTGCTGGCGTCCGGCGATGGCGGGCAGGTCCATGAGGGGACGGGCCAGCCAACGACGGAGCAGACGCGAACCCATCGCCGTGCGGCAGCGATCGAGCAGGCCGGCGAGGCTCGCCGAACGGTCGTCCTCGTGCAGAGGCCGCAGGATCTCGAGGTTGCGCAGGGTGGATCCATCCATGGCCAGGTGCGGATCGCGGCCACGCGGCCACAATCCCCGCACGTGCACCAGGTTGCGCCGTCCCTCGTCGGCGGCGTAGCGCAAGGCCCCGGCGGCGGCCCGCAAAGCGGCCTCCTGGTCGCTCCATCCGAACCCCTCGAGGGACACGGTGCCGAAATGTTCGTTGAGGGACCGGTGTGCGGCGGGAGTTCCGGGGAAGAACCCCGGGGAGAGCGCCCACTGGCCTTCCAGGTCCTGCAATTCCGTGGGGGCGTGGCTCAGACTCTCGTTCCACAGGACCTCCACGGGTCCGAGGTTCTCCATCTCGGCCAGCACGGCGTCGCGCGGTCCCTGGAGCGCTTCGAACCGTCCGGTGGTCAGATCCAGGGCCGCCAGTCCCCACGGCTCCTCGCGCCCGGCGGAAAGCAGGGCGCACAGGAGGTTGTCGGAGCGTTCATCGAGGCAGGCGTCGTGCAGCGTGGTCCCTCGGGATACCACCTCGATGACGTCACGCTTGACGATGCCCTTGGCCTGGGCGGGATCTTCGGTCTGTTCGCACACCGCCACCTTGCGGCCGGCACTCACCAGACGGGGAAGGTACCGCTCGATCTGGTGGTGGGGAAAACCCGCCAGGGGAACCTTCTCGGCGGCTCCGTTGCCGCGCTGGGTCAGGGTGATGCCGAGGATCTTGGCGGTATCGACGGCATCCTGCCCGAAGGTTTCGTAGAAGTCGCCCATCCGGTACAACAGGATGGCATCCCCCACCCGGGCCTTCAGGCCCAGGTATTGTTTCATCAGCGGGGTTTCTTCCCCGGATGCGGCTTTGGCCATGGCTTCCGGACCTCCGATCCAACACGTCCGTGGTGGCAGGCAAATTTAGGTACCTGCTCGCCCGCCCGATGCTTCGGCCTTAGAATATGGTCTTCCAGCCTAGGCGCCAGTCGATCCCGAACGACGCGTTCGCACGCCTCCGGAGCGAGGCCGGCCCCGTATCCCCTCCTTCGACGGGGTCGTGGGCCCCACCGAGGAACAGGTCGTTCACCACCCCAAACCCCACGAACCAGGAGGTCCTCTCCACGAGAATATCGATCTCGGAGCGCAGGAGCCAGGCTTCCGCCTTCCAGACATACTGGTCGAAGGTCCGGGTGGAATTGCCCTCGAGGCGCACTTGCTGATTGAGGACACCCGTGCCGCACTTCAACCTCGCAGGGAAATCCTGATCCTTCAGGAAGCGACGCCACACTCCCACCTGGGCGTTCCTGCTCCACCCGAGAGTGCCGAAGCTCCCTGCCGCAGCCCCCAATCCTGCGCTGGCGAACCCTCCCCAGGTCCCTGTACCTTCGAAGTCGTGTGAGAACATCGCCTCGAGGTCCCATGACCTCTCTTCGGGCTCCCCCCTTTCCCAGGTCCAAGGAAAGTGGAACGATCCACCTCCGACCGCCACCGCGAACTCATTTCGCTTCGGGATGGTTCGGTAACGAGTCCGGATCGAATCCCGGGCGGAGCGCCAGGCGGGGGATTCCAATCCATACAAGGGAATCAGGAGTCCAATCCCGAATCCAAAGCGAGGGTCCCCCTCCGAGGCTGATCGGACCCTCGGCGGCAGCTCGGGTTCGAGGATGTCCTGACGCCAATCGACCGAGTGCGCCAGAGGAAAGCCCCACGAGAGGCCGGCTTCGAGCCAATAAACCCGCACCATCAAATCGAGGTCCACATCCAGACTGGACCACTCCCGATCCAAGGTCGAGGTCCGACGAGTTGGAGTTCCATCGAAGTGGAAGGATCCGTATTCGAGATGCTCTGTCCCGTGTACCAGGGATGCGCCAGCTCGAAGGAACGGGGCGACCTGGTTCCAACGAAAAGGATCCCAGAGGACCTTCGATTGGAACAAGTTGACGGACCCGTCGTTGGCCAAGGGCTCGTGGAAATCAGGCAACCCCAGGTCGAGGAATTCCAGTGGAAGAACCTGATGCTCCCGTGGCCCTCCGCCGAAGGTGAACTCGAAGCCAAGAGGCCTGGATGCCGAGATGTAACGCACGGTACCACCGACGATCCGGGCATCCATCGAATTCCAGCGTGTTCCAGGTTCCGAACCCGCCCCGCCCACGACGGTGCCCGTCGGGACGTCGAAATTCCAGGACTCCATGCCGACCGCCCACGCGGAGAGGGGTCTCTCCGCTGCGACCGTCTGGCTCACAAGCTGCAAGACTCCCACTGCCGTCGCGGCGAGAAGCCCATCGAGCCGACCAGGGAACGCCATCGCCATGTCGCCCCCTGGGCGCATCACTCCTCTTCCTGCTCCCGCGTGGTAAGCACCCCACCGGGGGCGACCTGGGGCAACAAGGAGCGGCTCTGCACCAATTCTTCGAACTCGGCCAAGCGGGGAAGGTCGTCGGGGAGTTTGTTGATGCCGAAGTATTCGAGGAAGTCCTTGGTCGTGCCGTAGGTGAGGGGACGCCCCACCGCATCGGTGCGTCCCGAAACCGTGACCAGACGCTTCTCCAGCAGTTTCTTCAGGGCACCGTCGGCCGAGACACCGCGAACGGCCTCGATCTCGGCCTTCGTGATGGGTTGTTTGTAGGCGATCACCGCGAGGGTTTCGAGCACGGCCTGCGACAACCGCTTGGCCTGGCTTTCCTTGAAGAGGCCCCGCAACCAGGGATACAACTCGGGACGCGTGCGCAGACGCCACCCTCCGGCAGTGGAAACGACCTCGTAGGGGTGTTTCCCCTCCAGGAGACGCTTGTTGATGGAAACCACCAACTTCTGCACCTTGGCCGCCGACAGGGCCGGATCGACCAGCTCACGCAGGTTCCGCAGCGACAAGAGGTCGGTGGCCGCGAACAAGGCCGCCTCGACGAGGATTTCGTCGTCGGGGCGGGGAATTCCAGGATCTTCCAGATCGAGCTCCGCCTCCTCGTAGTAGCCGGAAGCCTGGACGGAGGCATCTCCCTCCGGGGTGGAAGGGGTCGCCGACGCATCCGTCTCCAGCTCCGAGCCCCCCTCGGGCTCCTCGGATTCAGGAGATTCCGCCCGAGGGACCTCCGAAGCGTCTTCGGGCGAGGCGGAATGGGGATCGGCCGACTGCGCATCGGCGGAGGAGTCGGATTCGTCCTCCATCGGGACGGATTCCGGCGGAGCTACCGCGGAGACGACCTCCACGCCGTCTTGGGCGAGGTCCTCGAAGACCCCTTCAGCGTCGGCATCGGAAGGCTCGTCGGTGACGTCATCGGCCTCGGCGTCGGCGTCGGTCTCCGGCACATCGGGGGAGACGATCTCCTCCCCGCCTTGGGGCTCCTGGGATTCCGGGAACTCGCGATCCGCGGACAGGTCGGATTCCTCCGATGCGGAGCCGAGCATTTCCACGGACTCCTCCAGGAATTCGCGCAGGGAAGGATCCTGGATGTCTTCGAGCTCCTGCGGGGAGGGCTGGACGAACTCGGCCTCCAGCGAGGTCTCGGGAACTCCGTCCTGCTCGGGTCCGTCGGAAAGGGGCGTCGATTCATCCATGTGGCGCGTCTCCTGAAGGCGGGGGAGCGGAGTGGTTGGTTCCGAGGCATCCCCGGACGAGAAGGGTGTCCAATCTAGCTCGCGGGAGGGATTCCTTCCCGCCCCTTCATCCATCGCCGAGGCGGCAGGTCCCCGCCGGTGGTCGCTCCGGACAGCCCCCTCCCCCCCCGGGAACGAGAAAGCCCACCCGGATACGCGTCCCGGATGGGCTTCGTGGAAAACCTCGGTTTCCCTGAATGGGCGCGAAACGAGGGGAGCTCGACCCAACAGGATGTCCCGGAAAGCACCTCCGGCGTCCTTCCCACCGGGAGGAACGCCGGATGCGCAGGTTGGAGAGACCTCAGAGCTTCGCGTCGCGCAATTCCTGGGCCCGGAAGAACTGGGCCTGGGGTGCGTCGTCGGGGAGCATCACGGGGACCATCGCACCGGGAAGGACGGTCTCGGGGGCGTTGTCGGCGTTGGGCCCGCCCAGGTCGGTGCGCAACCATCCCGGATCCATGCGGCTCACGATGATGCCGCTGCCCGCCAGATGGGCGCCGAGATCGTCGGTCCACTTGTCGAGAGCCCACTTGGAGGCTCCGTAGGCGGCCAACTGCCAAGTCTTGTCGATTCCGGAGGTCACGTTCACGATGCGTCCCCATCCGCGCGCCTTGATCGAAGGCAGTAGCTTGGTGGTCAGGCGCATGGGTGCGTAGGCGTTGATCTGGAACACGCGGCTCCAGTCGGAAAGATCCTGGGCCGAGATGTCTTCGGTCCAGACGCTCATCACCGCGGCGTTGTTGTAGAGGATGTCGACCCCACCGAAATCGGCCAGGACCGCTTCGGCCAGGGCGTCGACATCTTCCGGCTTGCTCATCTCCCCGGCGTAGGCCTTGGCCTCGGCTCCGGCGGCGCGTACCAGCGCCAGCGTGGACTCGCAGGCTTCCAAGGTGCGGCCGTGGACCAGGACCCGGGCGCCTTCCTTGGCCAGGGCCTCGGCGACGAGTTTGCCGACTCCACGGCTGGATCCGGTGACGAGGGCGGTCTTGCCTGAAAGGCGTTTCATGGGACTCTCCTTGGATTGCACTGACGAAAAAAACGAAGGAACCGTGGGCCGCATCGAGAGGCGGCATCGTTTCCGGGAGAAGGATCGATCCGGAGGATTCTCCTTCTCGGCGATGCCCTCCGGCACTCCCCTGCGATCGGCATCCCGATCCGAACCGAGGATCGTGCCGACGCTCCTCTTCCGGCTTCTCCCTCCACGCGATGGCCCAATGTGGCCCCGGGATGCGCGGACCGCAAGGCGAGAGCCTTGCGGAAATGGATCTCGGGGGAGTTCAGGGGAGGAACGGCAAGGCCTGGACCACCGTTCCAGTCGCGGTTTCGATGCGCACCATCGCGAGTCCGGCAGGCCCGGATGCCAGTTCGAGAGTGGTTTTCCCTTGCAGGGAACCTTGATCGAGAATCCGGCCCTGCAGATCGAGAAGGCTCCAGGAGAGCGCTTGGGGAGGAAGGGCGAGGGTCCATCCCGTGGTGGTGCGCGCCGCGCGCAGACCCGACCCGACGGGGGCTCCAGGCCCGACCGACAAGGCTCCGGCCACGACCTCGATCCAGTTGAGGTTCACCAGGCTGGTGCCGTTGCCGCTCCACTCCGCGCGCAGGGTGGACACACCGGTGGCGTCGAGGGTCACTCCCGTCTCGAGGGTTTTCCAGGTCTGCCATCCCCCGGTGGAAGCCACATCGAAGGCCCCCAAGGAGCGCCCGCCCAATTTCACCTCGATCCGGCCCGCATTCTCCGTGGCGACCCGGACGCGCAGGAGGTGGTTGCCCGTCTTCTGCACACGAACCGGCAGTTCCAGCCAGGATCCGGGGGCGGTGTACCCCACGTTCTCGCCTCCCCCTTCATCCTGGGTCGTTTCGGTCTGGAGCTCGCTCGACATGGAGGGCGCCTTTTCGACCTCGATCCGACCGGGCAGGGACGCGGTGTCCAGAGGCTCGGGAGGGTCGGTGATCCCATCCCCCAACGCCTGTGCGACCTCGCGGATCTTGCCCACCACGTAGCGCCCGGAATTGGACAAGGCGCCATCGTTCCAGGGCCCGGTGGAACTGGCCGAGGTGGCCAACGCGGCCGAGGACTCGGATTTGTTCGACAGGGACCAGTTGGCCCAGCTGATCCCGAGTTCCTTGGCCAAGTCGAGCCACTGCTTGGTTTCGTCGGTGCACACGTCGCCACCGCCGTTGGCGCTGGTGGTCCCCCATTCGGTGAACATGATGGGGATCTTGGCCGCGGCGTTGCGCACCCGGGTGCGTTCCGTCGCGCCGTGGGTGCAGGCGTAGAAGTGGTAGGTGTAGGCGATGTTGGTGAGGGTGAGGGGGGAAGCGGCGGCCCGATCGACCGCCTTGGACCACTCCGGGGATCCGACGATCACGAGATTGTCCGAATGTTTGCGGATGGCAGCCACCACGTCGATGGCGTAGGCCTTCACATCGTCCCAACTGGCGCGGGCCGGTTCGTTCCAGATCTCGAACAGGACATGGGGGTCCTTGCCGTAGGTCTGGGCCATTTCCGTGAAGAAGGCGATCGCGGTTTCCTTGTAGGGGGAGTCCTGTTCCACATGCCAGTCGATGAGGACGTACACGTCCTTCGCGATGGCGGCGTCCACGACGGTCCGGATCAGGGCCTTGTGCGAGTCCTTGTAGAGATACGACGGATTGGAGTTCGGGGTGTACACCGCGATGGGGGCGCGCACCAGGGAGGCTCCCCAATCGTCGACGATGGTGGCGACCGCTTGGGCGTTGAAGAATTTCTCGCCCCCCCACACCGGCCAGTACAAGCTCATGCCCGCCAGTTGGATGGGTTGGTCGTGGGCATCGACCACCTTGTTGCCGACCACCTTCAAGGCGCCATGCTGGGAGACCACTCCCGCAGAGGCATACGAGGATAGAGCAAGAGCCATGCACAGGCCCGTGCGACGAACGTGGTTCATCGACGAATTCTCCTGGTTGGGTCCTGGAGGACGATCCAGGACGATTCTTCCCTTGGTCGCGACGAAGGGACGAGCGGTTGCACCGCGTACGAAGAAAACCTCCGTTTCACCCGTCGCCTCGCCAATGATCGAGCAACGCTCCAGGAAGGTATCGCCGCCTCGCCCGGTGCGCCCAGTATCGGTTTGCGCTCATGGGCATCGGAGCACGGAGCGGGGCATCGAGACGGCACCCGCCTTCGATCGAGGGGTCAGTCCTCGAGGTAATCGAGCTCCTTGCCGAAGCTCTCCTCCAGGTGGATCACCGAAACGACGGCGAGGATCAGACACACGCCCCCCACCATCGAGGCGGCTTCGACCACTCCCCAGCGGGGGGACAAGGCGGCGAAGGACAATGTGATGGGGACCACCGCGCCGCGCACGAAGTTCGGAACGGTGTTGGCCACCGTGGAGCGCAGGTCGGTGCCGAATTGTTCGGAGGCCACCGTGACGAACAAGGCCCAATATCCCACTCCGGTTCCGATCAGGAAGGTCAGGACGTAGAAGGCGGTGGCCGAGAGTCCCTGCAAGGCCAGGAACAGCGCGGCGACCACCGTCAGGAAACCCAGGTATCCGAAGATCACCTTGCGTCGGCTCTGCAGGAATTGACTCAGGAAACCGCTGACGAGATCCCCGAAGGAAATCCCGATATAGGCCCAGACCACCGCCTGCCCGACGACCACATCCCGTGCCCCGTTGGCCTCGGCGAAGCGCGCGCACAGGGCCACCAGCACCCCCACCGCGAACCAGATGGGAAGTCCCACGGCGATGCAGGCCAGATACCGGGTGGCACGCTCGCGGGTGGCGAACAGGCGCAACACGTTGCCCCTGCCCGCGACGCCCTGGGCGGCGACTTTCCGGAACATGCCGGATTCGAAGCTGCGCATGCGCACCACCAGCAGGGCCAGTCCCATCACGCCACCGGTGATGAAGGCGTTGCGCCACCCCAGTTCCTTGCCCACGAAGAAGGCCACCACCGCTCCGAGCGTCCCGAAGGTGACGATCACCACCGTCCCCCACCCGCGGATTCGACGCGGCATGGATTCCGAAACGAGGGTCACCCCCGCGCCCAACTCGCCGGCCAGGCCCACACCGGCCAGAAACCGGCAGACCTGGTACAGGGTCATGTCGTGCACGAAGGCGTTGGCCAGGTTGGCCAGGCTGTAGAGCAGGATGGATCCGAACAAGGCCGAAACGCGTCCCTTGCGGTCGCCGAGCACCCCCCACAGGAGGCCCCCGAGGAGCATCCCCCCCATCTGCCAGTTGAACAGCAGGACTTCCACCGCCTTGAACGCCGCCGTTCCCGGGGTGTACCCCAGGTCGCCGAGGCTCGCGTTCTTGATCACGTTGAACAGGATGAGGTCGTAGATGTCCACGAAGTAACCCAGGGACGCGACGATCACGAGTCCGAGCCAAGGCATGCGGGAAACGGGGGCGGGAGTGGTCATGGAAGGCATTCCGGGAAGGAGGAGGTTCACCCGCGGGAGGATCGCATCGGACCCGTGGGCGTCAGAATTCGCCTTTGATAGTAATTCTCAGACCGCTCCCCGCCAGGGGAACCTTCCCGAGGACGCACCGTGCCCGCACTCAGGGATGCAGCAGACGGCGCGTCGCGGTGAAATTCACACGCTCCAGGTCGAACCATGCGGCGGAGCGGACCACCGACGCGAAGCGAAGCTCGTCGAGGCGGCCGACGAACCCCTCGCCCAGGCGCAGATCGCCGGTTCGTGGGGCCGGAGCCGCGGCGTCGACGTCGTAGGTTCCCGCGGAGATTCCATCCACGAAGAGTTCGGCCTTTCCGCGTTGACGATCGAGCGTCGCGGCGACCTGCACCCATCTCCGGGAGAGGATCGGGGCGAAGACCCCGGAGTCGGAATGACCACCCCGGGTCCGCAGTCCCACGGTGAACGCGCCTTCGGAAGACTTGCGAACCACCAACCCCCAGGTGGGAAGGGCGCTCTGGGCGTCGGAGTCCTTCCAGACGAGCCGCGCCTCGGATCCCGCGATGTCCTCCAGGTTCACCCAGAGGGAAAGGCTGAAATCGGAGGGCTCCCAGCGCCCGGCATCCCGGGCGACCAGGGACCCAGTCCCCTCGAAGCGTCGGGCTTCCCCGACGATCCCGGAATCGAAGGAGGCCACTCCCGAGAAGGGGGAGCAGGCGGCCACCGCGCAGGAATCGTGGCCCTCGAAGTGCCAGGCCCCCTCCCATCCGAAATCCAGATCGAAGACGGAAGGTCCCGACGACCAGATGGGCGCCTCTTCGTTGCCCCAGAGCAGGCTCACGAAGTGTTCCTTCGAAGAACCGTCGATCCGGGCCAACCGGGTCCACACTCCCCGAACCGTTCCGTCCCTGGCGGTGGAGATTTCGAAGGTGCGGGCGCTGTCGTGTTCGTCCCGTACCCGAAGGTCGGAGCGATCCGTGCGGAGCTGGTCGCGGATGGAATCGGGAAGGGGGATCCACAACGGGAAATCGGGGACATCGCGGGTGATGCCGGTGAGCGTGTTGTCGATGACCAGGACCTGGCGGTGCCGCCAATCGGAGGGGTCCTCGTCCCTCAAGGTGTGGAGCTCCACGTCTCCCAGGTCGGAGAGACTGCGGGGGGGAAGGAAGGTCCGGCGGCGCCCCTTGCGTACGACCCCGGCGGAATCGGCGCGGAAATCGAGGAGGACCGTCCCTGCGGAAATGTCCGTCCACCGGAAGGCGCCGGCGGAATCCGTGGGGATGGAAAGATCGGTTCCCAGGAGGCGCACCACACCGGCCCAACGAGGCTGGAAGACCCCCGCCAGTCCGGCGGTGCGGACCAGGGTGTCGAGCACCTCCTGCTCGCTGGTGGACAATTCCCGACGCAAGGCCAGCTCCCCCAGGCGGATCTCCATGGCGTACCGCCCGGGGCGGAACCCCACGACCCGGATGGACCCATCCGCGCCGAGCGTGGTGTCCAGGCGCGTACGCCCCTGCGCGGAGATCGAGTCTCCCGGCTCTCCCCGCCCCCAATCGGCCGGGCGGATGGAGACCGCCGCATGGGCCACGGGGCGCCCGTCGTCGTCCACGAAACGCGCCGCCAGGGTATTGGAGGTCTCGGTGGAGCTGCCTCCCGCCAAAGGGCTTTCCCGGGGCGTATCGGAACACCCCCCCCCGACGAGGAGGGCACTCGCGCACCCGAGGAGCACCTTCCGACGGCGCCGGATCACGACACCTTCGGGCGCACGCGCGCGACCGGGAACAGTTGGATGTTCAACTGGAACACCCCGTCGGGTTCCCCGCAGTCCTGGGCGATGCTTTGGATTTGTCGACGCACTTCGGAAACTTTCTCCCTCACCTTGGGCAGGTCGCTCCATCTCAAAGTAACGGTCAACGACGAAACATCGCGTTCATCGACGGGAATTTCCTCCAACGACCTTTCCGCCAATCGCATCATCTGCCCCTGGAAGCGGCGGACCACCTCGGCGGGCATCTTCTCCCCCGGGTGCACGTGGGGCTCGGCCAGCCTCCAGAAGCCCTTCTCGTCCTGTTGGAGCAGTCCCAGGCGGGTCAGGAGTTCCACCGACTCCTTGACCTTCTCGGCGGAGACGCGGGGGGTGATCTTCTCCCCCACCTGCTCGAATCCTCCGCGGAACGGAACGATCCCCGCCAGGGAGCGGACCACCGCGTGGTGCCAGTTGTGGAAGTACTCGGCCTGATCGGCCTCCAACCCCTTGACCTCGACCCCGCGCAACGCGACGAGCCGTTCGGTGAGCTCCTGGACTTCCCCACGGGTCTTGGCCCTCCCGAGTCGGACCAACGTCTCGAAGTAGGCCTCCTCGCGGGAATCGAATCGACAGAGCTTGGTGATGGCGGCGATGCGGCCCAGCGGCAGGTGCAGCTTCCCTTGCAGAACCTTCACGAGTTGGCCCGGATCCATGTCGATCTTGCCCGCCATGTAGCGCACGGAATACCAGTCCTTGTCGGCCTTGCGGGCTTCCTGGTAGGATTGCAGAAAGGCCCGATAGTCGAGGAACGCGAATACGGAAATCATCTCGACTCCCTCCCGGAGGCAGCACGGGGGGCGAGTCTGGCACTCCTACCCCCAGGGCCCGGTTGCAATCCGGGGGCTGGAATTCTGTTGGATGGATGGCACTTCACAAATGGAACCTAACGCCCGGCTGGCCATGTTCGATCGAACCCGAGAATGCATTCGTTGACAACCGATTCAACACGCGTTCCCCCCATCTTTCCCCACCCACCTCGGGCTCAGCGGGGAAGCGTCCTGCTCCTTCCCCCACCTCCCAGGGAAGCATCTCATTTTCAGACGGCATCCGGTCCGACTCGCCAGGATCGTCGAGCCCGCCTGCGGAAGGGGATGCCCACGTGTCGAGCACCCCCCAGCGCGTCCCGAACAGCTCCAGGAGACGAACTCGCCCCCCCTGGAATCAGGCTTGTTCCACTCCGGCGAACGGGAGGGAGGGCGAATCACAAACCCGGAACGAACCGGGTGTGACGCACATCCTCCCCGGACAGCCGCAGGAGACGCGCCGACGCGGAGCGGGGCAGAGTGGCCCTGGTTCCTGCAGGAATGGAGAGGGAGGACAAGTGTCTCCCGTCCAAACCGAGCAATTCGACCTCCATCGGTCGGGCTCCCCCGTTCCAGAAGGTCCAATCCTCCCCCGCGCGTTGCAGATTCGTCGGCTGGTGCACCACGGAGGCGACTGGAACCGGAGCCTTTCCCCAGGAGGTGATCGTCGGCCCCGCCCCGTCGGTGGAGCTGGTCAGTTCCGTTTCGAGGGCGGAAGCGGGAGACATGGCCAGGGTCGCGTAGGGCGGAACGAAGGCGGTGCCCTTGCCCGCGGTGTTTCCCGAGCAATTCGTGAAGACGTTGTTGGATTTCACCGTGATCGCCGTGAAATCCCCGTCGAAGAGGTCGATCGGCTTCTTCTGGCCGAGGAAGAGGTTCCCGTCGACCAGGATGTCGGCCTTGTAGGCGGCACGGATGTCGTGTCCCTGCCCGGGATCCTTGCTGTTGAACAGGCAGTTGGCGACGTGCACCTTGCCGAAACGTACGCGCGGCATGCGCTCGGCCACTCCCTCGCCCCACCAGGTCTTGTAGAAGGTGACGTTGAGCCGTCCTTTCGAAGAAAGCTTGACCACCTTGGAACTGTCCGTATCGCTTCCACCCAGGAGGTTGCAGTACCGGTGGGACCAGTCTTTCACACCCGAGACGTACGACTTGTCGGTGTAGGTGAATTTCGTCCAGCTCACGGTCACGAAATCGGCGGCCTTGGTGATGTCGGTGTTGCCGTCTTCGCCATCCAGGACCCGGAGATGGTCGAGCCAGATGTTGGTCGCCCCATCGATGATGGAGATTGCATCCTTGCGACCTTCCCCTGCGGATCCCCCGTTGTTGTCGACGGCCCCGGGCCCCTCGACGATCAGGTTGCGCAGGATGATGTTCTTGACATTCTTCAGATCGAACCCGCCCTTGACATGGGCGCCGGGGAGACCGAGGATCGACTTGTCGCTGGACACGACGACGCGATCCCCGTTGCCTTCTCCCCGGGTTCCGTAGGACCCGACAGTCCCCTTCACCCAGATCACGTATTTGCCCGACATCTTGGCGTACTTCTGCAGATCGGCCATATTCGTGACGGTGACCTCCATACCGCCTTTCCCGCCCGTGGTCCCGCCATTCTGCGAAGCCCAACCGGGAACGGGATCGTCCTGGGAGCCGACGGTGGCGAAGAGCGAGGGGGTGGCACCGAGGAGTGCCGTGGCCAGCAAGAAGGAGCGTGTGGAACGAATCATGGAGAGCCTTGCCCGGATTGGATGGATTTCGGAAACCCTCCGGAGAACACCCGTGAGGATTCCCTCTTGGAACCAATCCGAACCTAGGGCCTCCCCCCCTCAAGCCGCGAAGGATCTCGATCGGGGAACGTTGAAATGCCGTTCAACATGCAAGCAAGGATACGCGATTTCGGGGCCCGCTCCGCTGCCCTGAGAGAGGGGGGAACGGAGCAGGAAAGTCACTTTTTGACGCAGCGGAGGGCGTAGGCGGAGGCCTTGTAGTCCCAGTATTCCGTGTCGGGCGAGTAGGCGTGGTAGAACCAAGTCGCATTTTCGTCGTCCCGCTCGCTACTGGACCAATAAATCGCCCAATTCCCGGCAAGTGAGAAGACATGCTCTCCTCCCTTCACCCACCCTTGACCTCCCGCCAAAGCGTGGAATCCATTGAGGTTGGTGCCCTTGTTCACGGCCCAACCCGAAACAGCTTGGTTTTCCTCCTGGCCCTCCTTCGAGATCCCATTCAGTCCTTCCCATTTACTTGGAACGTGCCATCCATCCGGGCAGACTCCTTGATGGGGTAACGCGCCGCCCCATATCGTACCCACGAGATACTTGGCATCCAGCCCCATCGCCGCGGTCCACTGGTAGAGCCGGCCATACTTCGCGCAACTGTCGGCGGAGTTATCATAGCACCAGGAACTATCCACGATGTAATTCAGGTTGGAAGCCATCCAGGTCAGGGTGTCAATGGTGACCATCTTGTAGACCTGGCCATCGCGCTTGTCGCGGAACTTGGTGTAAGGGTTCTTGGATCCGCTCCAATCCATCTTCGCGATCTTGTACACGGCCTTGGTCACAACGGTATCGCGCCCTTCCTCGAAGGCCCGTGACCAGAGAGTTCCCGAGGCGGGAACCATGATCGAATCCTTGTACGGTTTCCAACTGACACCGTCCCAGGATGTCTGGATGGTGGCGGTCTTGGTGGCGCTGGAGAGAATCACCGATTGGGTATCGGCGTAGGCTCCACCCAAGGGGAAGAAGGTCACCGGGAAGGGAACCATCTTCACCCGAACACTCGCGACGGGAGATACGGCAGATCCCACCAGGGAACGAGCAAAAAGCGGACCACTGGAATTCAGAAGCACCCGCCCGGTCCTGGCCACCGACCAGCCCTTGGTGGTATCGAGAGTATACTGGACGGAATCCTCGCCTGTGGAGGATATCTCGATGTAGATGGAGGTCGCACCGGTATCGGGAACCTTCGAGGGCGTCAGCTTGGGAGGGAAGGCGAAATCCGCCCGCACCACCTCGGAAACACGATTGCCCAAACGCGAACGAACGAAGACCTTCGCGCTGGTGGTCAGGTTCATCGCAGAGGAATAGGTGGACCACGTTGTCCCCGTGCTTAGGGAGTCTTCGATGATCGCGCCGGGAGCAACAATACTCACGGCGGTGGGAGAGGCAAAGCCTCCTCCCGCCGGGGTGATCACCGGAGAGTAAAGGAATACGGCCGAATCGATATTGGAAACAAGTTCATCCAGCATGGATCGTACATACACGATGCGACTCTGCGAGACGATGTAGGAGTTCGCGGAGGTCCATTTCGACTTGTCGGTGGAATATTGCGCGACGGCACCAGGAAGGCGGGAGGCGAACTGTATGGTGACTGCCTGGCTGGCCAGGAGATCCCCTCCGTCCGGCGTGATGGAGGGGGGGGACAAACGCCTGATTTTGACGGAATCTCGGGCCTCATTGCCAGACGGGTCCTTTGCGACAACACGCACCCAGAGGGAATCCCCGGAGAGGGGAACATCGGCATGCCATTCTCCGGAATTCCAGGTGGCGGAGACTCCTCCGATGAGAACCGAGGCCACGGAATCGTTGTCGGTCACCTTCCAGGAAGCAGGGAAGGTGACAATGGAGGACGGCAGGACGGTGTCGCGGGTGGAGCCCGAGGCAACAAGCGTCGGCGACTCGAGATCGGAGGATCTCCAGATGCGCAAGGTGTCGATAACCGTATTCCCCTTGGAATCGATGGCTTTCAAGACCAATTCATTCCTGCCGATCGCCAGATCCACGGACTTGGCATACAGCCCCCCGGTACCGGAAATCATCTCTCCCGCAAGGGACACGGAAGCCAGGGAGGAGTCGTCGGTGACGAACCACTTCACGACGACGGAACGAGTTCCCCACTCCACGGAGGTATCGGCCAAAGGCTCGATGTGGGCAATTCTCGGGGGAGTGATGTCTCCCTTGCCCAATTCTCTGAAGACCCAAACCGTATCGCTGGCCGAATTGCCCGCCTTATCCCAGGCGGTCACCACCACCTCGTTCTCTCCCGCTTCAAGCAGAACGCTGTCCTGGTATGGATCCGAACCGATTTTCTTGCCGTGGATCACAACGGAATCGATTCCGCTGGCGTCCGAAGCGGTCGCTTTCACCAGAACGCGAGTGGTTCCGTTGGGAACAGCGAGGGTGGAAGTGGAGGGGTGTGTGATCTTGACGACAGGCTTGGTGCCATCAACGAGACGATTCACCCGTAGCGTATCCCTCCAAGCATTTCCCGCCTTGTCCAGGGCAAGGAACACGAAGCGATTCTCACCCATCGCGAGGACAACCTCGACCGAGTATCCGGAATCCTGGCTGGTAAGCAAAGAATCATTCAAAGTCACCGCCCCCAAGGACGTTTCATCCTTGACCACCCAGGCCAGGGAGAGGGATTCAACGTCCCAGGACACCGTCGTATCCTGTCGCGGTGTCGAATTGCGACGATGCCCGAAAGGTGGTACGGCATCCGTGGCATCCCGCTCGCGGGTGACGATCAAGCGTGAGGAATCCCGATTCCCGCTTCTATCCCGAGCGATCGCCCAGAGAGTATTCTCGCCGGCTTGCAGCTGGACCCTCATCGAAAACGGATCCTTCGTGAAAAGGCTGGAGCCGATCCACACCGTATCAACTCCAGATGCGTCGGTGGCCGATACGGACACCTCAATGCTGGAGACCGAGGAGGAAACCGTCGTGTCTCTGGAGGGCACGGCAAACATCACAGATGGGCGCACGGTGTCCAATTCCGGCTTGGCTTCACGGACGACCACGAGTGTCCTTTCCGCACGCAAACCAACTTTGTCCCAAGCCTCGAGAAGGACCTCGTTTCGGCCCATCGCGAGCGAGACACCGCGTTCGAACGAGGACGATTTGGAGGTCTCTCCGGAAATTCTGATGGAATCGATGCCCGACGAGTCGGTGGCTTTCACCTTGACCATGATCGACGACGTCCCCGCGGGAACGGAGGTATCGCCATGCGGACCATCCAGAATCAGGATCGGAGGTGTCGTGTCACTCCTGGATACGCTCTTGGCCTTTTCCAACTGTTGATCGGTGATGATCGCCTTGTCGAGCCACGCTTCCAGGATGATCAAGGCCTGGTCACGAGAAATCGTGGCGCTCCAGATCTTCGCGACCTCTTCAAGGGACTTGCCGGATTGGATCACCTTCACCAGCGCAGCGGAATCCCCAACAGATACAGACATCCCTTCAGGAAGCTGGGACGCCCAGTCCTTGATCGCCGGATCACCTGCGACAATGGCTGCGCCCAAAAACCCGACCAGAGCTGACCGTTTGTCGTGAACGGATGAATCCTTGGCGAGCAGGGAATCCAATCTTGCCAGCAAAGTGCTGGCAAGCGGGTTGACCCGATTGGCGACGAGAGTGGGACCATTCGATGTCAGGACGTACCCGAGCGACCGAAATTGGACCCCAGCAGACCATAAACGGACCCATAGGGTGTCCTTATCCAGGTCAGCGGGCACGGCAAATGTCAACTTCACGGAATTTCCGGTGACTTCCATCGAGGCCACACCGGAGGACTTTCCCCCGCGTTCCAGAATGACACTATCCGGGATGGTGGCGGGGGAGAGGCTAAGACTTGCGGATCGCGAAAGATTCGGCCCGGAGGGTACTGCAGTCGGCCCGGATGAAGATTGGCATCCAACAAGACTGCCCAACCCGATCAGGGTGGCGGCAACCAGGGCTTGGGCCGAAGGGGATGAGCCACGAAGGAAAGACTTCAACGGAAATCGGGTCATTGGTTGGAATCCTAGGGAGGTTGCGCAACGACACCGGGGCCGCTCCACGGACAGTGGCGAAAGTTAATCGTGCGAAGATTCACTTCATCGAGGCAACCATGCAATTGGTGTTGAAATCACTCCAGGATCATGACGGACTCGTCTCGGACACCGCTTGGGTCGCGGACCTGGATCCGGAAGGTGTCGCATTCCACGCAGGCCTTGGCCCAGTAGCGGTGGTACTGGAACTTGGACAGGAGGAGGAATCCATCCTGCGACAGGGACACGGAGGTATCCAGAGACCAGGCCCCCTTTTCCTTGTGGTGGAAATCGGCGAACCAACCGGCCGGGGATTCCTTCGTGGTGTCCATGATGCCGATCAGGAAGGTACCGGGGTCGGGCGCGCCGGGGGCGGGATAGATGTAGGAGGGTTTCCTGCCGCAGGAAGCCAGGAGGAGGATCGCGAGGCAGAATCCGACCGCGGAGAGCTTGGAGGAGTGGGAATTCATGGAGGGGACCTTTCGTTCTCGGGAATGTCAGGGGGTGGGCCGGGTGCATCGTCCCAACAGGCACGGAGGGGGGAGGATCCGCGGCTGGATTGGGGGGTTCGGCCTCCAAAACTGCAAACCTTGCTCGCTCCCTTCCCGACTGGACGACGGTCCCGCGTCGGAATCCCGATCCGTGCGCGAAATCACAGCCAGGGCGAAGGCCCGAAGCCTGGAATGATCCGATGACGGATTCAGTCCAGGGTTTCGTGTCCAGCGGGTCGGAATCGGGCCCGGAGAGACTCGCCCCCCAGCCGGGGATGGGCCGAAGGAATCCGTCCTCGGGTCCCCGAAGATTCCGGAGCGGATCCTCCGGGATTCCACGAGCCATCCGGATTTCCGGCGTATGTATGATTGACTCGACTCTCCCACTCCCCCACGGATGCGACCGGCCGAACGCGAAGCATCCTCCCGGACACGAACAATGCCCCTGACCATCTACGAACTCAAGCCCCGATTCCAGGGGATGCTGCGCCCCCTCGTGGGCCGACTGGAATCCGCCGGCATCCGCGCCAACCATGTGACGATCTTCGCGGCCGCCGTTTCGATCGGCCTGGGGACGACCCTGTGCCTGGCGGAGGGAGCCGGACGCCTGTTCCTGCTGCTTCCGCTGTGGATGTTCCTGCGCATGGCCCTGAACGCCGTCGACGGGATGCTGGCCCGCGAGTTCGGACAGAAATCGGCGCTCGGCGCCTACCTGAACGAGCTGACCGACGTGGTCAGCGACGCGGCGCTCTACCTCCCCTTCGCCTGGGTGCCGGGAAGCTCCTGGCTCCCCGTGGCGCTCCTCGTCGCGGCCTCCATCGTGTCGGAGATGGCCGGAGCCCTGGGACCCATGGTCGGGGTCGAACGCCGGTACGACGGACCGATGGGCAAGAGCGACCGCGCCTTCCTGTTCGGACTCCTCGGACTTCTGGTGGGGCTGGGCGTCTCGCTCCAGTGCTGCCTCGTCCCGGCTCTTTGGTTCACCATCGCCTTGATCATCTACAACACGGTGCGACGCGTGCGCCGAGGGGTGGCGGAAGCCGCCAGGAAAGGAAGCCGCTGATGTACGAGACCCGCAGGGAAATGCACGAGAACTCCCTTTCGGTCCACGACGGGTTGGAACTCTTCTACCGCCACTGGCCGGCGCAGGGCGCTTCGCAAGGCGCCATCCTGCTGTTCCATCGCGGGCACGAGCACGGGGGCCGCATGGCCCACCTCGCCGACGAACTCGATCTCCCCGACCACGACATCTTCGCCTGGGATGCCCGGGGCAACGGGCGATCCGGAGGGGCGCGGGGCGACTCCCCGAACTTCGCCACCTCCGTGCGGGATGTCGAGACCTTCGTGCGCACCGTGTCCGACCGCCATGGAATCCCCATGGACCGCATGGCGGTCGTGGCCCAGAGCGTGGGGGCGGTCCTGGTTTCCGCCTGGCTCCACGACTACGCCCCGGTGGTCCGCGCCGCGGTGCTCGCCTCCCCCGCGTTCTCCGTCAAGCTGTACGTCCCGTTCGCCGTTCCCGGCCTCGCCCTCCTGCGCAAGCTGCAGGGGAACTTCTTCGTCAACAGCTACGTCAAACCCAAGTTCCTCACCCACGACCCCGAGCGCATCGCGTCCTACCAGGCCGATCCGCTCATCACCCGCCCCATCTCCGTCAACCAGCTCCTTGGCCTTTACGAGACGGCCGACCGGGTGGTCGCCGACAGCGCGGCCATCACCACGCCGGTCCAGATGTTCATCTCGAAGGCCGACTGGGTGGTGCGCCGGCAACCCCAGGACCGCTTCTTCGAGAATCTGGGGAGCGCCGTCAAGGAGCGGCACCTCCTCGACGGATTCTTCCACGACACCCTGGGCGAGCGGGACCGCGCCCCCGTCGTGGCGAAGATGCGCGCCTTCCTCCTCGAACGCTTCGAGCAGGAGTTGTCGCGACCGGACCTGGTGCGGTCGCATCTCGAAGGGTTCACGCGGGACGAATCCCTCCGGATCTCCGAGAAGCTCGGCCCCCTCTCCCCCAGGGGGCTCTACTGGGCCTCGCAGCGGCTTTCCATCGGGTTCGGGGGCCTGATTTCCGACGGAATCCGCCTGGGCCACGAAACGGGTTTCGATTCCGGAAGCACGCTCGACTACGTCTACCGCAACGAGAGCCATGGGAAGTTCGGCATCGGATCCCTGGCAGACCGGGCCTACCTGGACGCCATCGGATGGCGCGGAATCCGCCAGAGGAAGGTGCACCTGCAGGAAATCCTGCTGCGGGCCTTCGACCTCGTGGTCCGGTCGGGGATGCCGTTGCGCGTCGCGGACGTCGGCGCCGGCCATGGACGCTACGTCCTCGATGCCATCGGCTCGTCCACCATCCGACCCGAAGCCATCCGCCTGCGCGATTTCAGTCCCCTCAACGTCGAGAAGGGGAGCGCCCTGATCCGCGAGCGCAACCTCCAGGACATCGCCACCTTCGAGCAAGGCGACGCCTTCGACCCCGCTTCGGTCGGCACCTTCGATCCGGCCCCCACCGTGGCCATCGTCTCCGGACTGTACGAGCTGTTCCCCGACAACGACATGGTGTCGCGTTCGTTGCAGGCCATCGCCGCGAAGGTTCCGCCCGGCGGCCTGCTGGCCTACACCGGCCAACCTTGGCATCCCCAATTGGAGATGATCGCCCGCTGCCTCACCAGCCATCGCGCGGGCCAGGCCTGGGTGATGCGTCGCCGCACCCAAGCCGAGATGGACATGCTGGTGGAACGCGCCGGCTTCGAGAAGATCGAACAGCGCATCGACGAGTGGGGAATCTTCACCGTGTCCCTGGCACGCCGACGCGCCCCATGAGCTTCTGGAGGGAGGGCTTCCCCCGCCGCGGGGAAGCGACGCGCCCTTGGGGCTGGGCCTTCGTCGTGATCGTGTTCTTGGCGCCCTTCTTCTTCCTGACCTACGGGTACGCCACGGGAGTCACCGCCGCCCTCCCCGAAGTGCCGTCCGTGGTCTTCGATTGGGAGCGCTCCATCCCCTTCTGGCCTTGGACCATCGTGCCCTACTGGTCCATCGACCTCCTGTACGGATTCTCGCTGCTGCTGTGTGCGACCCGGCGGCAATTGGCGTCGCTGGTCGCGAGCCTGCTCACCGTGCAGATCCTCTCGGTGGCCTGTTTCCTCCTGTTCCCGCTCCGGTTCACCTTCGAGCGCCCCCCCACCGATGGGGTCTTCGGCCGCCTGTTCGACATCCTGATGGGATTCGACAAGCCGTTCAACCAGGCCCCTTCGCTGCACATCGGATTGCTCGTGATCCTGTGGATCGTGTACGCTCGGGGCACCCGCGGTCTCGTGCGAGGGTTCTTCCACATTTGGTTCCTCCTGATCGGCATTTCGGTGCTCACCACCTACCAGCACCATTTCCTCGATGTTCCCACCGGCGCCTTGGCGGGAGCCTTTTCCGCCTGGCTCTGGCCCTGGGACGGACGCGCCCCCTGGCGGGACCTCCATCTCCCGCGCCCGGATCGTTCCTCGGCCATCGGGGCCGCCTATCTCCTGGGCGCATCGGCGTGCGCGCTCCTGGCAAGTTCCGGCGGCGGCTGGCTGTGGTTCCTCTGGGGCACCGTCTCGTTGGGGCTGGTGTCGTTCCACTACTTCTTCGGAGGAGCCCACGGCTTCCAGAAGACCGCCCCCTGGCCGACCGCCGCCTCGCTCCTTTTGCACGCCCCCGTCCACCTCGGAGCCTGGATCAACAGCCGTCTCTGGACCTTCTCCTCCCCCCGGGACTCCGAACTGCAGGACGGAATCTGGCTGGGAAGGATCCCCTCCGCGGGCCATGCCCACCAGGCGGGATACCACGGCGTCCTGGACCTGACCGGGGAGTTGCCCGGTCCCCGGCACCCGGGTTGGGTCGGCCACCCGCTCCTCGATCTGGTGACGCCCTCCCGGGCGCAACTGGAGGAAGCCGCCGATCGGTTGGAACGGATGCGCACCGACGGGAAGGTTCTCGTCTGCTGCGCCTTGGGCTATTCCCGCAGCGCCTCGGTCGCCTGCGCCTGGCTGCTGCGGACCGGTCGCGCCGCGGACGTTTCCCAAGCCGTGGAGCGGATCAGAAAGGCAAGACCACGGGTCCGCTTGAGCCCTTCCCTCCTCTCCCGATTGGCTGAAATCGGCCGCCTTCCGGGGTCGCCATGACCAACACCGTTCTCGGATCCTTCCTGCACCAGGGCAGGACCCTCGATGGTTGGAGCCGCACCCTGGCGCTGATGGCCGCACTACCCCTCGCCCTTTCCTTCGCCACGCAGACCTCTCCCGTGCTTCCTACGGGACTGTTCCTGACCGCCTGCATCGTGGCGGGACTGGCACAGTCGTGGTTCGCCTTCCGGTCCGGGTTCGACGCCGAAATCTTCGCCAAGATCGGCGACGGACCGGGAACCCCGCAAGAATGGACGCGTTTCGACGCCTCGCTGAACGAGTTGGGGCTGCGGACCAAGCCCATCGCGGCGACACGCGACGAGGCCTCCCGCCGACGGGGCGCTTTGCGGCTGCTGGTCTGGCAAACCCTCCTCGTCCTGGCGCAGGCCGTTTTCCTCCTCTCGGCGTTCTTTTCGGCATGAATACCCTGTCCCGCATCGTCGAACTCTCCCTGGCGGAGCTGATCTGCGGCTTCGTACGCGCACTCACCAGTGTTCGCGCCACCTGGATCGTGCCCCCCCGGCCCCGCGGAGCGAGGGTCTACTTCGCCAACCATGCCAGCCATGCCGACTTCACCCTGATCTGGGCCTCCCTTCCGCTGGCGATCCGCTCGAAGGTCCGGCCCGTCGCGGCACGGGACTATTGGGAGTCCGGAATCCTGCGTCCCTACCTGGCCCGGAAGGTCTTCCGCGCGGTGCTCATCGACCGCGGTCGCCTCCAGCGGGATCACAATCCCGTCGAGGCCATGGCCGCGGTCCTGGAGGCGGGCGAGCCTCTCATCGTCTTCCCCGAGGGGACGCGCAACACCCAGGACGACCTGCAGCCCTTCAAGAGCGGACTGTTCCACCTCGCGGAGCGGTGCCCCACCGTCGAGTTCGTTCCAGTCTGGATCGAAAACATGGCCCGGGTGATGCCCAAGGGAAGCTTCGTCCCCATTCCCCTCCTCTGCTCCGTCACCTACGGCCCGCCCATCGCCTTCGACGGTTCCAGCAAACAGGATTTCCTGGAGAAGGCGCGCGCCGCCCTCCTCGCCCTCAAGCCCGACGACGAATCCCGGGAAGGAAACCGGAAATGATCCCCCAAGTCCTGCCCCTGTTCACGGGGATCTTCGGAGTCCTTCTCCTGGCCAGTCTCATCGGGGCCTCCTTGCGCTGGAAACTCGGCCCGGGAAATTCCGTGGTGGGGAACCTCAACGCGCGCATCATCGCCTGGTGGTGGATGGTGGGTCTCCTGCTGGGGGCCTTTTCGTTGGGGAAGGCGGGACTGGTGCTCCTGTTCCTTTTCGTCTCCTTCCAGGGATTGCGCGAATTCCTGTCCCTCACCTACACCCGTCGCGGCGACCACCGCGCCTTGGTGGGACTGTTCTTCATCCTCCTGCCCCTGCAGTATTGGCTGGTGTATTCGAACTGGTACGGCCTCTTCTCCATCCTCATCCCCGTCTACGGCTTCCTTCTCCTGCCCACGGTCTCGGTCCTGAGCCAGGACAGCACCCGATTCCTGGAGCGCACCTCGAAGGTGCAATGGGGAGCCATGCTGGCCATCTATTGCTTGTCGCACGTTCCCGCGCTGCTGAACCTCCGTATTCCCGGACACGAAGAGGCAGGCCCCCTCCTGGTGGTCTTCCTGATGCTCGTGGTCCAGGGCAGCGACGTCCTGCAATACGTCTGGGGGAAGCTGTTTGGACGGCACCGGGTCTCCCCCGAGATTTCGCCTTCCAAGACCTGGGAAGGATTGATCGGCGGGGTCCTCTCCTCCAGCGCCCTGGGCGCAGCCTTGCACGGATTCACCCCTTTCCTGTGGTGGCAAGCCGGTCTCATCGCCTTGATCATCAACCTCATGGGATTCTTCGGGGGACTGGTGTTGTCGGCGATCAAGCGCGACCGCGGCGTGAAGGATTGGGGGGACCTCATCGAGGGCCACGGGGGCATGCTGGATCGCGTCGATTCCCTCAGCTTCGCCGCTCCCATCTTCTTCCATGTCATCCGTTTCTGGTGGACCTGAGAGGAGATTTCCCCGGCGGGTCCATTCCCCCATTCCAGGAGCCCCTCCCCCGACCTTCGTCCCGGCCGCGGCGTGGACAGGCCGGCTCCCCTCGCCTGGAACGCTCCGTCCGCGACCTTGGTCCGAGAGCGCACACCCTCCGTCGCCGAGATTGTCCTCCCCCTATGCCTCCCGTGCGGAAGGCGGGCTCTGGCGACCACCTCGGGAGGGGCGACCCCAGGAATATCGTTTTTCATGCCGTATTTATCGCTTTTCAATAATTTCTGATTGACTTTCAGGATTTCGCCGCATATCCTTATGGAAGCACCTTCAGTCCCAGGAAATCCAACCATGCGGTATTTCGGAGAATCTTCGGTTTCCATGTACGCCCATCGCATCCTCCCGGTGTTGTGGTGGCTCATCCTGGTCACGGCCCTGTTCGGCTCCCTGCTCCTGGGGGTGGCCATTTTCAGTCTCGACCTGGGCGACCCCATCACCCACGGGGTGGTGCAGGAATGCGCCAAGTCCGCGATGCAGACCGACCCGGAATGGGTGGAATTCACGAGCCAACCCCTCGGAGTACGGCTGATCGTCTTCCCCTATCTGGCCTTGATCACCACCCTGCTGCTCCTGGTCCTGGGCAAGTCCCGCCATCTGTTCGGCAATTTCCGACGCAACATGGTCTTCCACCCGGAGAACACCGCGACCCTCACCACCATCAGCCGCCTCCTCATCGGGTTCGCCTTGCTGACGGCCAATTTCACCACGCTCCTGGTGAGCCTGATCCTCCTTCTGGTCTGCGAAATCCTGCGCAACGGCATCGTTCTGCAGGAAGAACACGACCTCACCGTATGAGCATCATCTTCCGCCTGGATCGCATGATGGCCGATCGCAAGATGCCCCTCAACGAATTGGCCCGGCGCATCGGCATCACCGACGCCAACCTTTCCATCCTCAAGACCGGCAAGGCGAAGGCCGTGCGGCTTTCCACCCTCGACGCCATCTGCCGCGAGCTCGATTGCCAACCCGGCGACCTCTTCGAGCACGTTCCCGGTCCCCAGGACCCCGACTAACTCCCACCTTCCGCCCCTCCGCGAATCCCATCGAGTCCATCGCGCTGCCCGTCGCCCGGGCGCGCACGCATCCCGCCTGCCCACCCACCATTCCACCTTTTCGCAAGGACGTCCCATGGAACTCCGACACGCCGGAGGCTTGTCCGCCCTGCTGCTGGCGACCCTTCTCCTGTGCGGCCTCACCACCCATTTCCTCTGGCTCGACACCAGCGCCCTCCCCGACGAGATGGCGCGATTGTCCTTCCACGTGCAACACCACGGGGCCTTCCGGACCTTCGCCCTGGCCCTGTATGTCGTCTACGGGATCCTCCAGGCGATCCTTTCCCTGGCCTTGTGGCGCCACCTCGGCCTCCATGCCCCCGACCGATCCCTGGTCGCCACCTCCTTCGGCCTGATGTGGTCCATCCTGCTCGTGGGTAGCGGGCTGGTCTTCATGGTGGGATTGGATGCGGTCGCCCGCCTGGCAACCACCGATCCCCAAGCCGCCCTTCCCCTCCTGCGCACCGTCGAAGTCGTGCACGAAGGCCTGGGATGCTCGCTGGAGATCCCCGGGGGCCTCTGGTTCTCCCTCACGGGATGGACGTTCCTGGCCTCCCCACGTCCTCCGAGGATCCTCGCCTGGAGCGCGGTGGCCATCGGTGTCGCGGGAGTCCTGTCGGCGTTCCCACCCCTCTACGTCCCGGCGGTCGGCGCGTTCGCCCTGGGAAGCATCCCGGTCCTCGCGAGGACAGGTTTTGTCCTGCTCGGAAGGGGCTCCGCGAGCTCCTGATCCTCCCCTGGACGAAGAGGCGGATCCCGATCCGCCCGCGGACGATCGGACAAGTCCTGCATCTTCCGCATCCCCTCCCGCACCGAACCTCCGCGCCTGGCTTCGTTCCCGGCTCCACGGACCTGCCTTGGCCGGTACGCACCCGGCGCTCCTCCCCTCTCCCTCGAAAACCTCCAAACTCCTCCCGAAAGGCCCCTTCTCCCCATGAACGCTCCAACCCCTCACAAAGGCAACGAACTTTCCTTCTGGTGGATCTTCCTGGCGATCAACTACGCCTTCTGCGACATCCTGTCCCTCATGGAACCCGCCACCCTGCGTGCTCTCCTCCAAGGGGGCATCGGGAACCTGCGGATCGACCAGACCTTCCTCCTGTGGTCGGGGGTGATGATGGAGATCCCCTTCGCAATGATCCTCCTCTCCCGGACCCTGCCGGAGAAGGTCACTCCCTGCGCCAACATCCTCGCTTCCCTGGCGATGATCGCGGTCCAGGTCGGCAGCTTCTTCATGGGCGACCCCCCGACCCTGCACTACCTGTTCTTCAGCGGCATCGAGATCCTCGCCCTCCTGGCCATCTTCGCCCAGGCGCTGCGGTGGAGGATCTGCCTCGATCGAGGAGCCTGCGCGGAGGGGAAGCAGTCCCCCGCGGGGAACTTTTCCGCGATGCACGGCCTGGTGGCCGCCGTCCTGGTCTCCCTTCCCGCCACGCCCTACGCACAGACCACCCCCTCGGATTCCGCGGCCTCCCCGGTCCCTTCCCCGATGCGGTCGGTTCCCTCCGAGACTCCGGATCCGACCCACCTCGATTCGATCGCCGCGATCCGGAATCCGTCCATCCCTTCCGGCACCACCCCGGACGGCGCCCCTTCCCCGGAGGTGTCGGCCCCGAGTTCGAACGCCGGGACCACCGCCTCCTCCATCGCGGGAACGAAGGACTC
Organism: Fibrobacteria bacterium; assembly: GCA_020633825.1. GTDB lineage: Bacteria > Fibrobacterota > Fibrobacteria > UBA5070 > UBA5070 > UBA5070. Next base: position 527,663 of record JACKCV010000003.1, read on the forward strand.
CTCCTCCCCCCGCGCGTGCCATCGCAAGGAAGCTTCCTGCGGCGGCACCGGATTCCTCGCCATGCCCACGTCCCTGTACGAGACGCACTCCGCCATCGGACTCGGCTTGGGCTGGCAGAACGACTCCTGGATGACCCGCATCCAAGCCGACTTCCTGGGCGATTTCCAGCGGGACGAATACCATTGGTCCTCCCTCTTCTCCCTGGGGGTGTTCTGGATCCACGGCGACCCGGGGCTCGTCAGCGTGTACGAAGGAATCGTCGTGGGCGACCAGATCGGGCTGCACAAGAGCTTCTCCGGACACGTCGGATTCCTCACCGCCCTCGTCGGGGTGAGATTCCGGCCCTCGGGAACCTCCACATCGGCGTATTTCGAGGCCGGATCGGGAGCCGCCTTCGACCCCGAGGAAGGCGCCTACGCCGGAGGTACCGTGCTCACCGGAGGGGTGCGCAGCGATTTCGGGCTGTGATCCTCGAGCGAGTTCACCGCATCCCGCCCTTCCCCGAAGGACCGGGGTCCTGCGATCAACGGGGCGATGGCGCGGAGGAGGGCGTCCCGGGCCCGGAGGACAGGATCCGGGATACCAGATCCTCCTTTTCCTCCGCTGGGGTGTCGGACACCCAACCCGCCTCGATGTACGAGGGCGTGGACGTTTTCCGGCGGGTCTCGACGCCGTGCCTTCCCCGTGTGATGCACTCGGCTTCCTTCACCAATCGCTCCCAATTCCATTCCCATTCGTCGTCCAATTCGGGATCCACGAAGCGGCAGGTACGGAGATGGTGTGTGGAGGGGTCCTTCGCTTCCCGTTCGACCACCTCGTCTCCCTGGAAGTGTTCGGTGCGCACGACAGCGGTCCTGTCGAGGTAGGTGAACGCGCTCCGGACGGACTTCAACGCCAACCGGGTGGAATTCGCCTCGAATCCCAATTCGATTCCTTTGAAGGAACTGTATCCATTGCGGTACACCCCACCCTCGACTCGAAGGAGAATGCCGCCATTCTTTCCCGCAACAACCGCTCGCAGGGAGTAGTTGGGCATGATCCTCCCGAAGTCGAATCCACCGTCGTAGGTCCAGATGTCCGAGCGACGCCCGTTGTCGTAGAGGGCCCACCAGGTGGTGGCGGATTTCGAGGTGAAGGTCCGGTAGGTGACTTGCCGCAAAACCAGGTCGTGGCCAGGGACCAGCGGAGGGAATCGGAAGTCCTTGCTGTTGAAATCGTCTGGTTCCCAATGCTCGCCGGCAAACCAAGGACGCTTCACCTTAGTCGCGGAATCGAAGGTACGTGGCAGGTACTGGAGCGCCGTGAATTCCACAGTCCCCTCCCTTCCGGCGGCCAGTTCCCGCGCCGTCACATGACGGAACAGGACCCGCTCCAGCCCCTCCAGCCGCAGACCGGAGTCCCCGACACCTTCCGGAGGGATGTATTTCGAGATATCGACGTAGGAAATCGAGGTGTCGATCGATCCATGACCCAGCCCTCGCAGCCGTTCATGGTGCAATCGACCGCTCCTCCGGGTGGAAACCTCGAGCTGCACCGCAGGCGGAGCCTGCGCCGTATCGAGGGCCGCGAGAATGTCCCGGAGCCTGGAAACCGGGATCCGATCCCCCAGGCAGACCACCTGCAACCAAGGGGAAACTCCCGGTGTGGCGACAGCCCCCACCGCGGACCGGATCCGATCGGAAAGATCCGGGGCATCGGCGCTCCGACAGACCAGCAGACTTTCGTCGAAGGGCCCCTCCAGGAAGAGAGATGTGGTGTCTCCTTCCAGGAGGATCGAGCGCAAGCGCCCGGAATCTTCCGGGGAACGGCGGCTCACGAGGACGTGGGAGCGAGAATTCCCGACATCGAGGAGAAGGCTTCCGTTCCCGGTCGTGTCCCCCCGATCCAGGCCTCTGACCACCCCTTCCAGGAAGATCATCGGAGCGGACTCCGTCGCGTGCACCCGAAAAGGTTTCGCGATCCGTCCCGAGGAATCCCTTTCCCGTGCCACGATGTCCTCTCCGAGATCGAACAGTCGGCATGGTTCGCCACAGCCGAATCCCGGGAGGGAGTCCCCCGGACCATCGAAATCGAACGAATCCACGACCTCCCCGTCCACGCAGACCCTTCGGGCATCGATTTCCACCTCGACGTACTCGCGCGAAGGGGAGGCACGGCAGGAACCCGACTCGCCGTCCCCCCGGGTGCCGGGGAAACGACAGGAAACGACGCTCCCGAGCACCAGCGCCAGAGCGAGGATCCTCCCCGCGGCCGGGGGACGCGACCTCGATCGCGGCACGATCGACCCCGAAACGGAAAACGCCCCGAAGGAAGCGATCCCTCGGGGCGTTTCGCGGAACATGGCGATCGAACTCAGGCCGGCTGGGCCGGGGCCGCCACGGGCAGGACGGTGCGGATGGACAATTCCCGCAACTGCTCGGCCGCGACCGCCGAAGGCGCCTGGCACATGAGGTCGGAGGCACTGGCCGTCTTGGGGATTGGCGATGATGTCGCGGATGGTGTCGATCTCATTAATTCAGACCTCACTACAACAGCTTGTTCGCTGCATCTTGCAACTGCTGGCGAGTTTGGTCTGCCGTTGGCGCGACTTTGATCCCCAATTCCCGCAACTGCTCGGCCGCGACCGCCGAAGGCGCCTGGCACATGAGGTCGGAGGCACTGGCCGTCTTGGGGAAGGCGATGATGTCGCGGATGGTATCGATCTCCAGCAGCAGCATCACCATGCGGTCCAGGCCGAAGGCGAGTCCGCCGTGGGGAGGCGCGCCGAACTTCAGGGCGTCCAGCAGGAAGCCGAACTTGAGCTGGGCCTCCTCCTCGCCGATGCCCAGGGCGCGGAACACGCGCTCCTGCACCTCCGGGGAATGGATACGGATGGATCCGCCGCCCATCTCCACGCCGTTGAGGACCAGGTCGTAGCTCTGGGAGCGCACGTTGCCCGGATCGGTCTCGATCTTCTCGAGCTCCTCGGCGTAGGGGGCCGTGAAGGGATGGTGCACGCTGTAGTAGCGGGCGGTCTCCTCGTCGTACTCGAACATGGGCGCCGAGTGCAGCCACAGGAATTCCCACTGCCCCTTCTTCGCGAGCTTGAGGGTCTCGGTGCCCAGCTTGACGCGAAGGGTTCCCAGCACGTTCTCGACGTTCTTGCGGCGGTCGGCTCCGAAGAACAGGACGTCTCCATCCTGGGCATCCACCTGGGCCGCCAGGGCAGCGCGCACCTCGGGGGAGATGTTCTTGGCGGCGGGGCCGTTCCATTCGCCGTTCTGGATCTTGATCCAGGCCAGACCCTTGGCGCCGAGCTTGCGGACGAAATCCGTCAGCTTGTCGAGGTCGTTGCGGGTGATCTTGTCGGCCGCGCCCTTGGCGTTGATCAGGCGCACCACGCCACCCGAGGTGGCAGGTCCCTGGAACACCACGAAGCCGCAGGTCTTGGCCCATTCGGTGACGTCCTGGATCTCCAGACCGTAGCGCAGATCGGGCTTGTCGGATCCGTACTTGGCCATGGCGGTGGCGAAGTCCATGTGGGGGATGCGTTCGGGGAGATCCACCCCGGCGACGTCCTTCCAGACGCGGCGCACGCAGCCTTCGGCGATGTCCATGATGTCCTTCATGGTGATGAAGGACATCTCGACGTCGATCTGGGTGAATTCGGGCTGGCGATCGGCGCGAAGGTCCTCGTCGCGGAAGCACTTGGCGATCTGCATGTAGCGGTCGTAGCCGGCCACCATCAGGAGCTGCTTGAACAGCTGCGGGGACTGCGGGAGGGCGTAGAACTCGCCGGGGTGCACGCGGGAAGGCACCAGGTAGTCGCGAGCGCCTTCGGGGGTGGACTTGGTGAGGATGGGGGTCTCGATGTCGAGGAACCCGTTCTCGTCGAAGTAGTCGCGCACCACCTTGGTCACGCGGTGGCGCGTGACGATCTGCTTTTGGACGCTGGGGCGACGCAGGTCGAGGTAGCGGTACTGCAGGCGCAGCTCCTCGTTCACCTTGGCGTGCTCGGACACCTCGAAAGGAGGGGTCTCGGACTTGTTCAGGACGGTGACGGACTTGGCGAAGACCTCGATCTCGCCGGTGGCCAGCTTGGCGTTGACCATGCCGCCGCGGGAGCGGACCTCGCCCGTGATCTCCACCACCCATTCGTGGCGGAGCTTGTCGGCCAGCTCGTGGGTGTCCTTGCCGCAGATGTCGGGATCGAAGGTCACCTGGGTGACGCCGAACCGATCGCGCAGATCGATGAAGATGAGGTGCTCGCCGTGGTCGCGGTAGTTCTGGACCCAGCCGGAGAGGGTGACGGTGGATCCGACGTGGGAAGCGCGCAGCTCCCCGCAGTTGTGGGTGCGATTCATAAGGTGCGCAAATGTAGATCGCCGCAGGTGAGGTGCCCCGGTCGGGCGATCCCGGGAAGAGAATCCCTTCGCTCCCGCTTCGTTCTTCTGGCAACACCCTCGTGGCTCGAGGCCCTTGACATCGCCTGGATCGAGTATGAATATCAATCCATGCTCACCCGTCTATCCGCCCTCGCATTCCTCCTGGCCTTCGGACAAGCCATGGCCGCCCCTCGCACCAACTCCTCCCGGCAACCCCCGCCGGTGGAAACCGCCCCGGCGATCCCGGATTCGGTGTCGCAGCGCCTGGCCGCCCTGGATTCGCTCCTGCTGGTGCGCGACACCGCCCTGGCCCAGGCGGAAAGCCTGGTGGTCCGGCTGCGGGAAGACAGCGCCCTCGCCGCCACCGCCATGGCCGCCGACTCCACGCGCATCGCCATCCTCAACGACTCCCTCGCGCGGTTCATGGCCTTCGACAGCCTCGCCATCCGCATCGACACCATCACCACCAGCGATTCCCTCCTCTCCTCCCGGATCCTGCCGCTTCGCTCCCTGCTGGCCCTGGCCGCATGGAACTCGGGCCTCACGGTCCATCAGCGCGAGGAGATCCCCGGATTCCGTCGATGCGCGCCGGTGCGCGCCCATATCGAGCAACGCGGCGACACCACCTGGGTGCGCATCGATCGCGACGGAAAGGTGTTCCAGGACAGTGTAAACAGCACCAAGGACTCCCGGATCGCCCAACTCGAACGTTCGGTGGTGCGTCAGGCGTTCGGGGAAGCGAGCATCCCCCCCGAGGAGGTCCGGACCGGCTGGCCCTGGCCGGTGCGCGCCGGAGTCCTGGCCGGGACCACCCTCGTGGCCATTCTCACGGTGGTGAGCCTGTGGTGAAGACCTTCTCCGCTCTGGCGGCGCTCCTGGTCCTGGGAGCCTGCAACGTCTACAACCCCTCCGGCAAAGGGGATCCCGACGACACCAAGGGTTGGATCGAGCAGGGCAACGCCCAGTTGCGCGCCCAGGAATTCGACGCCGCCCAGGAAAGTTTCGGACATGTCCTCGCCTCCGACAGCGGCAACAACGAAGCCTGGGCGGGATACGCCAAGGCGGTCTCGGCCCAGCACCTCGACATCGGATTCCTGCTCGAAGAGGTGCTCAAATCCCAGGAGGAGAACCGCAAACCCCTCTGGGACCTGGATTGGGCCGGCAAGGAACGCGCGTTCCAATCGATCACCCCCGTCTGGAAGGTGCTCGACCGTTGGGCCGTGCTCGACAGCCAGGGACGCGCCAAGCTCCCCGAGGAGCGGCGCCTCGAACGCGGCCTGCTCACCATGGCCCATTCCATGCTCTCGCTGTGGGATGCCAACGGAGATGGGCACTTGGATTCCACCCAGGATGCCATGGCGCAACTGCTGTTCGGCGGTTTGGAAAGTGTCATGAGCGGATCCCAAAAAGGGGGTGGATTCGTTCCCGCGGTGAGCGCCGACATGTTCTACGGCCCCGATTCCACCATCGATTCCGCCAAGGTGATGGAATTCAACGCCATGCTGACCAGGGTCGACGACCAGTTCCGCACCGTTTCCTTGATCGCCCAACAGGACACCGCCATGGCCGCCATGTACGCGAGCGTCCAGGAGCAGAATCCCGAGGCCCTCCAGGTGTACCAGACTTCCAACGTGGTCGACGACGACATGGACGGGTGCGCCGACGAAGAGATCATCGACAGCCTCGACAACGACGGGGACGGCCTGGTCGACGAGGACACCCGCACCGGATACCTCCTTCCCGGGTCCCCCAAGGCCGGGGCGCTGGCGCAAGTGTCCAAGTCCGATTCCGTTCGTGGCGACCGCCTGGCCAATCCCTTCACCGGCTTGGGCATGAAAGGCGTGGACTCCACCTTCAAGACCCTGGTCTACGCCGATGCCGCGGGCCACCTGGAAATCCACCGCCCCTATTGGGACCCCAAAACCAACGAGTTCCCTCGCTGGAAGTGGAACTACCAGTGTAAATGGGACGCGAAGACCGCCAAGCTGTACGGGGTGACGGCCTCGTGCCACCTCGACGCCAAGGGGAAAGCCCCCTACTTCGACACGGCGGGCATCGACCGGATGGCCTTGGCCGAGTTGCTTCGCAACACCGCCCCCGGGTGGCCGCGCGTGGAGCTCGGTTGCAAGGTGATCGGCGGCTGCTGGTGCCGCATCCAGGAAACCCTCTGCGATTCCACCAAGAAGGAGTGCCGCGATGTTCGCTGAACTTCTCCTCCTGGGGGCATCCCTCTCCGCGGGCCTGGCCGAAGTCTCCGCCGGCCAGGCGATGGTCGCCATGGCCGAGAACGAAGGCCGACTGGAAAGCAACCCCGCGCTCCTGGGGTCGGATTCCGTCGACCGCCGGTGGCACGGCCGCCTCACCCTTCCCCACCTGAGGATGCCTCTCGACGCCTACGGGGACATCGAACCCCACCTCGACCTGCTGTCCAGCCAGGATCCCCACAAGATCCTCGGCAGCCGCGAGTTCCTCGACGATCTGTGGAAGTTCGACGGACGCCCGGTCTCCGTGGGGGCCGGCATGGGCGTCGCCCTCTGGCAGGGGGATTGGGCGATCTCCAGCGAGCTTTGGTCGCATCCGGGAATCCGTCTCGACCGCGGCGTGGCGATTCCCGTCCTCCAGGTCTGGGATTCCACGCAGCTGGACATCCGCGCCGGTCTCGCCCAGCCTTTCGGGAGCTTCCGCATCGGTGTCGGCCTGCTCCTGCGCGGACAGACGGGTTCCACCCTCTCGACCAATCTGCGCGACCCTTCCCGCCTTTCCCAGGAGATCGACAAGCTTCAAGACTCCATCACCGACCATTTCCAGGGGGTGCCCTCCCTGGGAGCCGGTCTGGACCTGGGGATCCTCCAACAGCTCCCCCATGGCCTGCAATGGGGAGCGCGGATCGGGGAACTCGGACTCCTCGACGCCTGGGGGGACCTCAAGAGGCCCCTCCTCGATGTCGGGGCCGCGTGGATTCCCCCCGAATTCCGCCGCGGACCTCGCTGGGACCATCGGTTGGCCCTGGGGGTGGGTTTGCGCGATCTGCTCGAGACGGACATGCCCTTCCTCTCCCACCTCGATCTCGGCCTCACCACCCGGCACAATCTGAGCCCGCGCGCCACGGAGCTGCGGGCCTCCGCAGGTTTGCGCGGGGGATGGCCGTCGGCGGGCGTGGGAACCACCCTGGGTCCCGTCCTCCTCGATGTCGCGACCTGGGTCCAGGATCTCGACCGGGTCCTGGGGCGCACCCCGTTGGAGAATTGGGAAGCGCAAGTCCAACTGGGGTGGTGAAGGACGCTCCCCCCACCGCGTCTCGCGGAGGGGGGAGGATTCAATCGCCTCGACGCAGGGCGCAGACCACTTCCAGATGGGGGGTCTGCGGGTAGAGGTCGACCAAGGTCACCCTCTCCAGGCGGTATCCGGCTTCCCGGAACCGTTTCAGATCGCGGGCCAGCGTGTCGTGGCCGCAGGAGACGTAGCGCAGGTTCGGGGTCCCGATGGCCACGAGGTGGTCGACCACGCGGGTTTCCAATCCCGACCGCGGGGGGTCGACCAGGACGCAATCGACATCGTCAAGAGCACGGGATTCGATTCCCGCTGCCAACCATGGCTCGACGAATTCCTGGTGGTACAGGGCACGGACCAGATTCCGTCCAGCCAAGCGTGCGGCGCGCGGGTCGCTTTCGACCACGTCGACGCGTTCGAAGCGCGGCTCCAGGAACCGCCCGAACAATCCCACCCCACCGTAGAGATCGAGCGCCCGCCGGCCCGAAAGCCCGTCGAGAGCGCGTTCCACCATGGCGGGAACAAGGGACAGGTTGGATTGGAAGAATCCATCGACCGCGAAATGGAAGTACAGACCGAGGATGCGGACCGTCGCCTCCTGGCTGGGCATCCCCGGCAGCACGAAATGGCTCCTCCCTTGGGCTCCCCAGGCGAAGGCCGCCCGTTCCCGGCGTTGCGCCAGGGGATCGAATCCTTCCGGGAGATGGTTCCAGGAACCCTGCAGCTCCTCGGACAGGACCGGGCACTCCTGGAGCACCACCGTTTCGCGCGAAGACTGGGCGAAGAAGCCCCATCCCGCACCTTGGGAGGCGGGTTGGAATTGCGCGCGGTTGCGGGTCCCCCAGGGCTCGCCGGAGATCGTTTCGATGGCCGGCCAAGAGTCGAATTTCCCCAAACGGGCCAGCGAATCCTCCAGAAGTCCGACCTTGGCCTGCAACTGGTCCGGATAGGACATGTGCTGCCACGAACACCCCCCGCACCGACCGAAATGACGGCACCGCGGGCTCACCCTCCGGGGGGAAGACTCGACCAGGGAATCGAGGCGGGCCTCGAGGAATCGCCCCTTGTCGGCGGTGACCCGAGCCAGGACGCGCTCCCCGGGTATCACAGCCCCTTCCACGAAGACCACCCGGCCCTGGTCGCGAGCCACCCCTCGCCCCCCGGTGGCCATCCGTTCGATTTCCAGCTCCAGAAGCACCGGCGCCGATCGGGCGGGCCTTCCGGAGAAACGCTGCGGCCTCACGGGGAGGGGCAACCCGATTCGACGAAGGCGCTCTTCTGGATCTTCAGACTGGGAGCGATGCGATTGAATCGCCCGCGCGGATCGAGGGAGATGTCCCCGGCCGCCCCGGCGAGGACCTCGGGCCACAGGGGAAGGCGCTCGGACAGGAGGACGAGGCCCGCATCGTACCCGAGAGCCGCGAGGGGATCGAGGCTTTCCTTCGATTTCCAACCCTTGGCGAGCTTCTTCCAGGCTGGCCGACGCGTGTCGGGGATGCGATCCGTGACGAGATAGGCCCCTTCGAGTCGCCCAGCGGCCTCGGGGAAGATCTGCTTGGTGTGCCAACCCGAGGCGCCCAGCCAGACGGGTTTCATGGGCATCACCGCGCCCTGGGCCCCGAGGGCCGAAGCCTCGGTGGAGTTGTCGCAGGGAGCGAACACCAACGGGGTCAAGCGGATGGAATCCTCTCCCCGCGACTTCGCCGCTTCCGCGGCTTCCTTGCGAACCGATTCCAGCGTTCCTCGGAAGTCGGTGCGCCCCGAAGGCCAGGAATGCCGTCCGGCGATGCGACCGCCTTGACGTTCGAATTCCCGTTGGAATCCCGCCGCGAGGGCATCTCCGTACTCCCCCCTGGGGTGGAGGATCCAGGCTTCCCGCGCCTTCAGGCAATTGCGGGCCAAGCGCGCCGCGGCAGCTCCCTGGGCTCGGGTGGACAGATTGATCTGGACGGCGTTGGGCGACAGTGCGGCGATCCCGGGACTGGTCGCGGCGGGGAGGAGAAGCGGGGTTTCCGGAGAATAGCGCGCGACTTCCTGGGCGGCGACGGTGGCGGCGGCGGAGAGGAGCGGGCCCACCAACGCGCGGGGATGGCAGGTCTGGAGGATGCCGCGCAGAAGACGCGCCACTTCCACGGGATCGGTCGGTTCATCGAGGACGATCACCTCGGCTTGGTCGGCGGCCAGCGCCACCCGCACCCCTTCGGTCACCCTGCGTCCGATGGATCCGAAATCGCCCGTCTGCGGAAGGACGACGATCACGGGCCCCTTGTTGGATGCTCCGTTGCGACGGGCGAAGGCGCCGACGATGGCCGAGGAGAGGGTGTCGCGGCGCGGTTCCACCTGGGAGGCCAGGCGCAACAAGGATGCGGCCGGGACCTCCTTGGCTCCGATCCAGGATTGGAGGATGGATCGCGCCTGCAAGGCCGCGACGGTGTCGACGCTTTCCGTGATCGAGGCCAGGAGATCCAATCCACGGGAAATCTCCCCCAGCTCGAGATGGGCCCAACCCTGCAGCAGTTGCACGCGGAACACCAGTTCCGAACCCGGACGACGCACGCGGAATCCCCGGGAGGCGTCGAGGACCCCGCGGGCGTTCCCGGAACGAGCCGAAAGTTCGATGCGCAGGAAGTCGGCGGTCTCGGAGGTATCCTGGGCCAGTCGCAGGAGTCCCGGCCCGGGTTCCCCCTCCCGGACGGCACGAATGTCGGAAAGGGTCCAATTTGCGGAGACGGTGGCGGCGGCCAAGGCGCCTGCCAGGAAAAACATCTTCAATTCCCGACTGCTTTCGCGAAGGCTTCGGCGAAGTCCGAACAATTCTGGTACCGGTCCTCGGGCTTGACCGCGAAGGCCTTGTGGACCACCGCCTCGACGGGCCCCGCCAGGTCCGGACGGTGCACCGACAACTTGGTCCCTTGGCCCTTGAGGATGTTGTTGCAAAGCGCGGTGAGCCCTTCGCCGTGGAACGGCAGGCGCTGGGACAGCATCTGGTAGACCACGATGCCGCAGGAGTAGAGATCGGCCAGGGGCCCCACGCGCGACCCCTGCAATTGCTCCGGGGACATGTAGTTGGGAGTGCCCACCGTGGTTCCGGCCTGGGTGAGCGAAACATCGGGGGTGCGCGCCACGCCGAAGTCCATCAGCTTGATGGAGCCCGTGGTGTTGACGATCATGAAGTTGGAGGGCTTGATGTCCCGGTGGATCACCTTCGCCTGGTGCGCCGAATCGAGCGCATCGGCGATCTGCCGGATCCAGGGGACCAACTGTCCGGGCTGGACGCCGTTGTGCTCCCGGATCCATTGGGACAAGGTCTGTCCATCGACGAATTCCAGCACCAGGAAGAGGATGTCCTCGACCTGGCCGAAATCGAACACCGTGTTGATGTTCGGATGGTTCAGGGAACCCGCCACCTTGGCCTCGCGGAGGAATCGCTGCTCGGTGGTCTGGCCCTTCGCCTTGTCGGCGCGGAGGATCTTGATCGCCACCCGACGATCCATGAGCGGATCCCGCCCTTCGTAGACCTTGCACATCCCCCCGGACGCCAAGGGCCGCAGATCGACGTACCGCCCGAGCTGGGTGTACTCCCCGTTGGGTGCCCGCAGGATCTGTCCGACCTGTCCCTTGGCGGCGAGCACCACCGAGGTCGCTTCGTCGACCGTGCGCACGGGCATGTTCGTGGTGCTGGGACGATCGGGAGGAAGATCCGACGTGCCGACGCCGGTGGTGGGACGGTATCCCGTCTCGTCGTGGCGGGGACGCGGCGGCAGCGCCAGGGCCAGGGAGGATTCCCGGTGGATCGCCGAAGCCGGGGGAATCTCGCGAGGAGGAGGCAGACGCTTGCGACGAGGCCACAGGAGTCCGAAGAGCAGGGTGCCGACCGGGACGATGATCCCTCCCAGGGGAGGGACCCACAGGTGGAACTTGACCAGGAGCACTCCGACGCCCGAAAGGGCGATGGCGGCGAGGATCCCCGAACTCATCATGGGGATCCAGGTGCGGCGCAGGCGAACCCCCAGCAGCATCGTGATGGCGGCCACGATGGCCAGCAGAAGTCCGGCGTACCGGGCCCACGAGGTCTCGCGGCACTGGTCCTGCTCGATCAGGTTGCTGAGGATGTTGGCCAGAGCCTCGGGACGGGACATGGTCCGCCCGACCATGGGGGCCGAGAAGGGGACTTCCATGTGCTCGGCCAGACGGCTGGTCGTGACCCCCAGCACCACGATCCGGTCCCGGAACTGGTCTTCGGCGAGCTCGCCGGAAAGGACGGACGTCGCCGACACGTGGGCGACGCTCGCTCCAGGAGGTCCGTAGGGTCTCATCAGGACGGTGCCGTCGGGATTCACCTTGACGTCCCCGCGCGCCGCCAGGATGGCCCGCTCCGACTCGCCCCACCAATCGGCCCGCTGGTTGTCGACCCTGGAGGAGGCCAGGAGGGCGGCCACGGGAAGCGAAGGAATCAAATTCTGTCCATCGGATCCCACCATGGGCCAGGCGAGCGTCCCCGGTGCCGGGAGGGCGTCGAATCCCCAGACGAACCGCTCGGAGCAAGGGAGCCCTGCGGGAGGGGCCAGGTCGGGAAGCTTGACGAATTTCGCCGCGCTGGCCAGGGAAGGGGGGAAGCGCCCCGGACACGGGGTGCCACCGGACGACCTCTGCAGCGGGGCCACCAGCGGCGTCCCTCCCGGCAAGGCGTCCCAGAAGGTTGGATCGGGCGCGTTGTCGGGATCCTGGACCACGGAGGGATCGATGACCAAGGCCCGCGCCCCCCACAGGAGGACGCGACGGACGATCTCCTCGACATTCCCGCGCGGCCAGGGCCAGGGGCCGAGCTCGTCCAGGGAGGAATTGTCGATCTCCAGCAACAGGACCGGCGACACGCCTTCCTTGCCGGCGCGCCCGCCGGGGCCTTGCATGCCGACGGTGGTCGCGTACAGGAGGTCGACGGGCACGAACCCCAACGCCTCTCCCACCACCCAAAGCAGCGGGAGAACCAACCCCAACGCGACAGCCGCGATCTTTCGCTTCATTCCAGACCTCAGGGAGGGTTAGAGGATCGAGTCCGAAATCTACTACCCAGCCTCCTGGACGCATCCCGAATTCCGGGCCAATCCCGCCACCAACCGACCGACACCACGCATCCCCCCCCCACCAGACCGGTCAGGACCGCGGAGGGCAATCCAGGATGGAGATCGGCGACCCATCGGCTGGCCAGAGCCGCGGGAACCGCCACGGCCAGCGTTTCCGCGACCCACCGGAACACCCCTCGGAAGGCGTCTTGGCTGGAAGGAGATCTTCTCCAGGCGACCACGAACACGGTGGTCTGCAGGAGGATGAGCAGGAGAAGACCCGGCCCCACGCCCTGCTTCCCCCAGACACGCACCATTCCCGCCCATGCGGGCCAGGCGGCGAGGACCGCGAGGGTTCCCAGGAAGGCGCTGGTCCAGAACCGGTCGCGGGCGTACATGCCTCGAACCAGCACGATCTGCAGACTCCAGGGGAGCACGGACCAGACCATCCATCGCAACGGGGTGCTCACCGCGGCCACGGCCCCCGCGTCGAAGGCTCCCCGTTGGAAGGCCAGTCTCACCAGCTCGGGAGCGAAGGCGCAAGCGAATGCCGAGGCGGGGATCAAGGCCACCACCAGTCGTTGCAGCGATCGGTTCAACAGGCTCTGCAGCTCGCTCCAGCGCTCCTGCACCGCCAATTCCACCAGGAACGGATAGGAGGCCACCCCCGTGGCCTGACCGAAGAAGGCCACCAGCACCATGGTCAACCGGAACGCGTAGCTGGCCTCCGCGACCGCGCCGGTCCCCAGGAACCCCGCCAGACGGCGCAGGAGGAACTCCGAGGAGAATCCCAACGTGAGCCCGAGCATGAGCGGAAGCGTCCTCCACAGGAAGGCCTTGAGATCGGTGACATCGCGTTCCGGAAGGGCGTGGCGCACGCCGGCCTTCCGTCCCGCCCACCACTGGAGGATCAGATGTCCGAAGAACGCTCCCCCCAGGACTCCCCAGGCGAAGCCCTCGGCGCCGATCTCCGGGGCCAGGAACCATCCCCCCAGCAGGATCCCCAGGTTGTAGATCAGCGGAGCCAGGGCGGGCGCCCAGAACACCTTCCGGGCGTATTGGGCCCCGTTCCAGGCCCCGGCGAGAAGGAACGCGATCTGGGCGGGAAGCAGGATGCGGGTGATCTCCACGGCGCGGTCCATGGACGCCGTCCCCGCCAGACCCGGTTGCAGGAGCTCCAGGGCGGGCCGCGCGAAGATCCACAACGAGGCGATGGACACCAGCCCCCCCGCGGCGAGGAACAGGACCACCCCACCGAGGAAGCGGGCGGCGGCGTCCTCGCCTCCTTCGCGCAACCGGCGGGCGTAGAGCGGCACGAAGGACACGGACAGGAATCCCCCCGCGAGCATGGTGTTCACCAGGTCGGGAAGGAGAAAGGCGGTGGCGTAGGCGTCGGCCTCGATCCCGGTTCCCAGCCGCGCGGCCAGGAGCGCCTCGCGCACGAGCCCGAGAACACGCGAAAGGAGCACGGAGGCCATCAGGACCATGGTGGCGCGCGCCATGGTTCGCCCCGAGGATGTCTTCGATTCGATGGTCATGGACGCGCCAAAGGTACGACGCACATTGCCATCCCGACCTTCGCGTTGCAGATTCGAACCCGTGCAGAACCTGAACAGAATCGTGCTCGTCGAACCGGAATTGCCCGAAAACATCGGATTCGTCGCACGCGCGATGAGCTGCTTCGGATGGAGCGACCTCGCCGTGGTGGGCCCGGCCCTCGACCCGACCTCCGCCGCCTGGAGGACCGCCACCCTCGGCAAGGAGATCCTCGACGCGGCCACTTCCCACGAAACGCTCCTCTCGGCGTTCGGACCGGCGCGCACCACCATCGCTTTCACCCGACGCCCGCACCAGAAGGGGCTGGTCGACCTTCCCGACCTGGCACGTCGCCTGCCGGATCTGGAGTCCCCGGTCGCCCTGGTCTTCGGACGGGAATCCATCGGCCTGACCTCCGACGAGGTCCTCGCCTGCGACCTGGCCTGCCAGATTCCGACCCACCACCCCACCGGCTCGCTCAACCTGGGCCAGGCCGTGGCCATCGCCCTGTCCCACCTGCACGACCGCCCGGCCCCGCCCCCTTCCGGGAGCGTCTCCCGAGGTGCGGCCCTGGCGAGCCTGCGCGAGGAGTGGGTCCGCGGCACCCTGGAACGGACCGATCTCCTGGGCATCCTGCACCCCGCCCGGAGGGAAGCCGGACGCCGACATCTCGCGTCGCTCTTCCGACGGTTGCGGCCCAGTCGCGAGGAGTTGCGCTTCCTGACCGCCCTGCTGATCCGCCTGACCAGGAATCCTCCCAAGAGCGAGGGGAACTGAGAGTTCCCCCGGCGCCTCCGATCGTGTCGCACCCGATGGTCCACGAGGGCCGATTTTGGCGCGAAATCGTCGCAACTCCTTGATCCACAAGCCCTTGGAATGGGGTTTTCAGGGGTCGCATCCTCCTACCCCCCCCTTTCCATGGGGGTTTCAGGCCGACGATCTGCCAGAAAGCCCATTGCTTCTAGGCTTGCACGGTGGTATGTTCCTGTCATCGTCGATCCGGACCGGACCGACGAAAGATCCCCATACCAGAGAATCCACCCACGAAGGGAATCCAATGAACAAGGCTGACCTCGTCGCCAAGGTACAGGAAATCGCCGAGCTCGAGAGCAAGGCTGCTGCGGAACGCGCCGTATCCGCCGTCCTCGAGGCCCTGACCGAAGGCCTCAAGAAAGACGGATCCGTTGCCCTGATCGGCTTCGGTACCTTCGACGTCAAGGAGCGCAAGGCTCGCACCGGCGTGAATCCCGCCACCGGCGAGAAGATCAAGATCGCCGCCTCCAAGACCGTTTCCTTCAAGGTCGGCAAGGCCCTCAAGGAAGAGTTCAACAAGACCAAGAAGGCCGCCAAGAAGAAGTAAGACGAATTCCGTCATCTGACGGAATCTGTCAGACCCCGCCGGGATTTCCCGACGGGGTCTTTTCTTGTCCACCCTCCCCCCCGCGGCCGCGCCTTCGAAAGAAGGGCTCGAGCGGGTGGAAGGACTCCTGGAAAAGCGAAGCGCCCTCCCCGGGATCGGGAAGGGCGCTTTCGGTGCCGGAGAGGGCGTCGGGAATCAGGGAGCGGGGATGCGCACGGCACCCAGGCCCAAGGCGCGCACGAAATACACGCCCCGCGGAACCATGACGCCCTTGGCATCCCGACCGTCCCAGTTCACCAGGGTGGCCGCGGGGAGTTCGCGAACCACGCGACCGTCGGGCGACAGGATGGACAGAGCGACGGGACGAGGCAGGACGAACCGGTAGCCCGAAGTGGTGCGGTAGGCCCCGAAGGCGGGGGATCGCAAGGCGGCCTTGTGGACGTTGCTGGTGCTGGCCAGGGACCATTGCGTCGGTTCGTAGGAGTACTTGGCTTCGGTGATGCGTGCGGAGACCCGCACCGAGTCGAGACCATGCCCCACCGAATCGAGCGCTCCCGAGAGCTGGTCGAGGTATCCGGAGACATCGTCGAAGGCCATTTCCCGCAGGGCGGAGGCGTAGGGGCGATAGCCACTGTAGGAATAGCTTCCGTTCCCGTTGGAGAAGCGGAAGGTGGCGAACTGGATCATGTAGGTCGAGGGAGTGGGCGCTGCGGGCATGCCGATCTGCCAACGGGTTCCATCGACCTCCCAGAATCCCTTGACGGAAATCCCCGAGAATTTGACCGCTCCGTAACTGACCGCCTTCGCGGATCTGGTCAGGGTGTCGGCGGAAGGAGTCCAGACTTCCTGCCCCCGGACGGTGGCGCCGATGTCGCGGGCCCGCAGGAATTTCACCGCATCCAGGGAATCGCCCCCGCAGTTCGACTGGAACTGGATGGGCAGCTGGATCTCGCTGGTGTCGAGGATGGGGGCCATGGAGAGGGATCGGGCATCGCCGAGGGAGGAGGCCGACACCTCGGAGGAATCCCAGTGGTCGGTCCGCACGTCCCGGAAGCTCAGGGTGAATTGCTTCAGCCCGGAGACGTAGAGGGTATCCGTGCAAGTCGCTCCGGCCACGACGGCCGTCAGAGATGAAACCAGGACAAGGGAGCGAAACATGGTGCCTCCGGAAAGGGCGATATGGGGACTCGGATTCCCCCATGATCTTACTTCCAGGATGGTGTTTCCAGTAGCCCCATCTTCCAGGGTGCTGGAGAGCCTTACTCGACGGGAGTACGTTCGCCCGATCTGGGCCGCAGGGTTTCGACCCTTCCATCGGCATAGGCCACGAACGCGACCTCGGCCATGCCCACGAACAGGCCGTGTTCCAGGAGCCCGCACACGGTGTCGAGGCGGCACGCCAGATCCGCGGGATCGGAGACGGGACCGAAATCGGCATCGACGATGGGATTCCCGTTGTCGGAGAGGACCTGGACCCCCTCCCGAGTGCGCGGATGGACGGTGGCACCCAACGCGGCGATCCGTCCCAGCGTCCCCCCCATGGCGAAGGGAAGCACCTCCAAGGGGATCATGCGCGAGGACCCCAGAGCGGGGACCACCTTGGTGGAGTCGGCGATGACGGCGAATCTGCGGGCGGAGGTCTCCACCAGCTTCTCCCGGAAATGGGCCGCACCACCTCCCTTCACCAGATTCAGGTCGGGATCGATCTCGTCCGCCCCGTCGATGGCCAGATCCAGTTCCCCGAGATCGTCGACGGATTCGATGCGGATCCCCAAGCCTTCGGCGAGGTCCGCAGTGTCCTTGGAGGTGGCGCAGCAACGAACCGACAACCCCTCGCGGGAAATCCGCTCGGCGAGGAGTTCCACCAGGTGCTTGGCCGTGGATCCCGTGCCCAGCCCGAGCTTCATGCCATCCTGTACCAATTCCAAGGCGGCCGCAGCCGCACGTCGCTTCGCCACTTCAAGTTCGTTCATGGTGGGGCGCAAAGTAGTTCCCCCGACCGGTTCCCGCATTGCGGCCTTGCTATGCTTGATGGCTTCACGAGGGGTCCAGTTCCCCGTCATCGCGAAAGGTGCCCCAACGTGCCTCCCTGGCTCCAGGCCCTCCGATCGGGGCTGCGTCGACTCGAACTCCTTCCTTCCCTGGCCACCACCGGGCGCACCGACCCCGACGATCTGACCGTGGTGACGGGGGCGAGCGCGAGCCACTTCAAGAGTCTGCTGCAGATGCTCGGTTCGGTGCGAGCGCAGGAACCCTCCGTCGACCTCGTCGCGTGGGACCTCGGACTGGAGCCCGAACAGCACGCGCAGCTGCGACGCTCCTTCCCCGACGTGGAGGTCCGCACCTTCGATTATCCCGTCTTTCCCGACTGGATGTGGATCCACAACCACGATGGATGCTACGCCTGGAAACCCGTCATCATTTCCGACATGGTGCGCGAAAAGGGGGGGCTGATCCTGTGGATGGACGCCGGGAACTTCCTCGACGCTCCCCTCGACCGCATCCGCCGCTTCATCCGCCACGGTGGTTTCCATTCCCCCCGCTCCCCGGGAACCCTCCAGCGTTGGACCCATCCGGCGACCCTCCGTCGCCTGGCGGTGCCCCGTGGACTCTGGGGAAAGCCCAACCTCGCCGCGAACCTGGTCGGCATCGATTCCCGCCATCCCACCGCGCGCGTCCTGGTGGAAGCGTGGCGCGCCGCCGCCCTGGACAAGGAGACCATCGCTCCGGTCGGCAGCGACGCCTCCAACCACCGGCAGGACCAGGCCCTTCTGTCCTGCCTGGCCCACATGCTGGGCGTGGTGAAGAGTTCTCCGCGCGCCTACTACGGAGTACGGGTGCACCAGGACTGCGACTGACCCCCCAATTCCCGCTCCGGGAGCTAGCTTTGCAAGCCTCATGAGCACCGAATACAGCGCCAGTTCCATCAAGATCCTCGAAGGCCTCGAGGCGGTCCGCAAACGTCCTGCGATGTACATCGGCTCCACCGACGTGCGTGGTCTGCACCACCTCGTCTGGGAGGTCGTCGACAACGCCGTCGACGAGGCGTTGGCCGGCCACTGCACGCTGATCCGGGTCGACGTCACGTCCGACAACAGGATCCGCGTCCAGGACAACGGGCGAGGCATCCCCACCGACATGCACGAATCCGGCATCTCCGGCGTCGAAGTGGTCATGACCAAGTTGCACGCGGGCGGCAAGTTCGACGACAACACCTACAAGGTGTCCGCTGGCTTGCACGGTGTGGGCGTGTCCTGCGTGAACGCCTTGGCTTCCGACCTGGTCGTGACCGTCGCGCGCAACGGGACGCTGCATCGGCAGCGGTTCGAGCGTGGCGTGGCCGTCACCTCCCTGGAGATCCTCGGGGAAACCACCGAACGCGGCACCACCGTCGAGTTCAAGCCCGACAACGAGATCTTCGAGACTCTGATCTACGACCGCCACACCTTGGCCAACCGTCTGAGGGATCTGGCGTTCCTCAATCCGGAACTGAACATCCTCTTCACCGACGAGCGCCTTCCCGAGGACGACCCGCTCCGGCAGGAGGCCTTCCACTTCCCGGGCGGACTGCAGTCCTACGTCGAATTCCTCGACCGCAAGCGCACCCCGATCCACCCCCAGGCGATCCGGATCAGCGCGGAGTCCCCGATCCCGGTGGACATCGCGATGCAGTACAACGACACCTACAACGAGTGCGTGTACAGCTTCGTGAACAACGTCCACACCACCGACGGCGGAACGCACGAATCGGGCTTCAAGGCGGCGCTCACCCGCGTGGTGAACCAGTACGCGCAATCGAAGTTCCAGGGCAAGCTCAAGGACCTTTCCATCGAAGGCGACGACGCCCGCGAAGGCCTCACCGCCGTCGTCAGCATCCGTCTGGCCGAGCCCCAGTTCGAAGGCCAGACCAAGCACAAGCTCGGCAATTCCGAGGTGAAGTCCCAGGTCGAGTCGATCGCCTACGAAGGACTCGCACGGTGGTTCGAGGAGAATCCCGCGATCGCCAAATCGATCGTGGAGAAGATCATCCAGGCCGCCACGGCCCGCGAAGCCGCGCGCAAGGCGCGTCAACTCGCCCGCCGCAAGAATGTCCTGGAAGGAGCGGGACTGCCCGGGAAACTCGCCGATTGCCAGAGCCGCAAACCCGAGGAATGCGAGCTCTACCTGGTCGAGGGCGATTCCGCGGGTGGGTCGGCCAAGCAGGCGCGCGACCGCGTGTTCCAGGCCATCATGCCGCTGCGAGGCAAGATCCTGAACGTGCAACGCGTGCGCATCGACAAGGCCCTGTCGTCCGAGGCCATCCAGACCATCGCGCAGGCGATCGGGTCGGGCGTCGGCGAACAGTTCAACCTGGAGAAGGTCCGGTACCACAAGATCATCCTCATGACCGACGCCGACGTCGACGGAAGCCACATCCAGACGTTGCTTCTCACGTTCTTCTACCGGTTCATGCCCGACCTCATCAAGGCGGGATATCTCTACATCGCCCAGCCTCCCCTCTACAAGGTGAAGTGGGGCAAGAACGAACAGTACGCCTTCGACGACCGCGAGCTCGAGAAGATCCTCGAAGTCGCCGGAGAAAAGCGCGGCGTGTACATCCAGCGCTACAAGGGCCTGGGCGAGATGAACCCCGAGCAGCTGGCCACCACCACCATGATGCCCGCCCACCGGACCCTCCGGCAGGTCGCCATCGAGGATGCCCTGGACGCGGCCGAAATGTTCGAAACCCTCATGGGGGAAGAAGTCGAACCGAGGCGGAAGTTCATCGAGGACAACGCCCACCTGGTCGGCGCTCTCGATATCTGATGCCCGAGGCGGATGCGCTCTGCCCCTGCCAGTCGGGGAAGGCCTTCGCCGCTTGTTGCGCCCGCTTCGCGGATGCCCCGCACCTTTCCGGGAGCGTCCCCGTGGCGCGCGCCCACGCCTCCCTCCGCCGTCACCTCCTCGACCTCTGCCGTTCCGCCGCCGACCTCCCCGAATTGTGGTTCGCCTGCCTCGACGAGTTCACCGATCCCGAACGTGAAGCGCTGGGAACCGTCGAGCGGCTCCAACAGCCCTTCCTCGACCACTTCATCTGGGATTGGTTCCGGAAGTACTCCGAGGCGCGCCCGATCGCGCGGATCGCACGGACCCTGGAAACCACCGATTTGCGGCAGGCCACGCGTCTCGACCAGTGGAGCCTGTCCCCTTGGCAACCTTGGGAAATCCTCGGGGCCCGAGGCGGCACCTGGGAGGTCCGGCGCCTCGGCACCGACCATGTCAGCACGATCCAACGCACCTTCCCCTCCACCTCGGTGCGCAAGGGGGACGGCGCCGTCTTCCGGCTGCTCCCCCACCTGGGCCACGAGTTCGCGGGCCTCTCCGTGATGCGTTTCGCTGGCGCCCGCGGACTTGCAGGTCTCGAACACTCCTGGGATGAGATCTGCCGGACTGCGGGCATCCGCCCGTCCACGAAGCTTCGACCCGATGTGCACAACGAACTCTGGCATTCGGTCCACATGAGCCTTCTGCACCTGCATCCCGACCTCCATGGGCTGGAGCCCGCCGTCTCGTCCACCGAGCCCACCCCGTTGCTCGCGCAGGAGCTCGAACAGGTCGTGGCCGATCTCGCCCACCAAACACCCCTGCAAGCGGCCACCCACGAGATGGGAAGGCATCGTCTGCGCCGGTGGCTCGACCGCCGGATGCAATCCGGGGAAGACGTCTCGGCCCTCCGCCAGGCCCTGGGGATCTGAACGCTCCTGTCCCGGAACGGATCGCCCTTTCGCCGCACGGCCGCCCCGTCGCCTCCAGGCGAGCCCATCCTCCCCCTGGGTGCTAGGTTTCCGCTCCTCCACCCCCCGACCACGGCTCCGTCGCGCGACACCGAGCCCCACCTCAGGAACCAGCCATGATCGAACGCATCGTCCAGCCTGTCGACTTCACCCCTCGAACGGAGGACCTTTCCGTGCGCGAGATGCAGCGGGTCACCGACGAATGGATCCGGACCGTCGGAGTCCGCTACTTCAACGAATTGACGAATTTCGCCCAACTCGCCGAGGAAGTGGGGGAAGTGGGTCGCCTGGTCTCTCGCATCTACGGGGAACAGAGTTTCAAGGAGTCCGACAAGGAGCGCGACCTCGGCGAGGAACTGGCCGACGTTCTCTGGGTGCTCACCTGCCTGGCCAACCAGACCGGCGTCGACCTGACGGATGCCTTCCACAAGCGTCTGGCCAAGAAGACCGCCCGCGACAAGACCCGCCACCAGGAAAACGACAAACTGCGTTCCTGAGAGCGGTGTGCGGGAGCATCCCCCGCACCCCACCCCCGCGGCGCGAGGCGGCTCAGGGAGCCGGTGTGAAGGGATCCAGGACGGAGCTGTTGCCTTCGGAGTCGGTGAGCCGGAGCTGCCCGCCGGAAACCACCCAATGGGCGGATTGGGTCGTGGGGACGAAGGATTCGTCCCGCTGGAAGTTCGAGGGATAGTTTCCACAATCCGACAGGTTGACGTAGTCCTCGCAGGTCTCGCTCGCATCGAAGTCGAGGTGGAGACTGTCCGCCCCGACCGCCCGCCATGATCCCAGGAGGACCAAGCCCGCATAGGTGCCGGTTCCGGAGATTTCGGCCGCCCAGCTGTAGCGGAAGTTTCCGTCGGCCATGAAGTTCCAACCTTCGTAGTCCGTGTAGTTCTGGTCGAGATCCGGATCGTACTGGTCGGACTGGGTCGCCCAAATCCCCACGAAAGCGGAATCCGGAACCGGATCGACCGTGCCATTGCCGTCGACCACGCGGAGCGTGAACACGGTTCCTGTAGCCACTCCGTTGTCGAGGTAGGCGGTCCACAGGTTCCCCGGGTCGCCATAGCCGCTGACCTGAATCTGGAAGCGCGCCCCTTCGCGGACGTTCCCGAGGGTGTAGGTCGAATACCCCAGCTGGAGGTTCAGATCGAAGGTGGAATCGCTGCCCAGATGACGGAGGTTCACGTAGATGCCGGTCTCGGTGGAGAATTTGGAGGAACCACTCGCGTCGAACTGGATCAGAAGCGGCACCAACCTCCCCACGGGAGCGTCCTTGGTGTAATTCCAGGACCCGGAGAGGTCGCCGAGGGTCAGCCGCGAACCGGAGGTCACCCAGGTGAATCGTCGCGGGGCCAGGTTGCCTGCGGCCCAAGTCTGCGAGGACTCCCCGCATTCGTTGCCTCCCAAGTTGCTCGCGGCGCAGGTGTCGTAACTGGTGGTGGAGAGCACGAGGGTGTCGCCCTTCTGGAGGAAGGTCCCCACTTCGGTGGCACCGACGATGGTGTCGTACCCCCCCAGCACCGGGTCGAACCGGAAATGCCGGTACTCCCGCGTGAAGTCCCCCGTGGCATCGAACTCGATCACCTCCATGGCGCTGTCGGCCATGTTCCCGTTCGACCAGGTCCAGGATCCGGCGTCCAGATATCCGGCCACGGACGGGGCGGCGGCGACGGTGATCTCGTTGTCGGCCTTCATCCCCTTGGCGGCGTCGGCGGCGGAAACCCCGGTTCGGGTTCCGCTCCACAGGATGGTGCCCGCGGCATCCATCCCCTGGATCGAGAGGGTGATGGTCGCCTGGGCGGGTACCCCGGCGATCACGCAGGAATGGCGGGAGAATTCCACGGCGGTATCTAAGGAAAAGGACGTGTTGGTGGACGAAACCTGGAGATGGATCCGGGCCGTCCCGTCGTACAGGGGAACGGGAATGGCCTCCAGCCCGACCAGGCGCGGAGCGATCGTGACAGTTTCCGTCACAGGCTCCGTCGTGGAGGGGGAGGAGGAATCGCAGGAGACCAGGAAGGAGGTCCCGAGAAGCAGGGCGAAGAGGAATGTGCGCATGGGGATCACCAGGTCACGGGGATGGAGACGGTGGAGGTGCCGGTGTTGCCTCCGCCGGGTACGGAAGGAGCGGGATCCTCCCCGCCGTCGTCCTGCAGGAGGAGGAAATACGCCGCGGCGCCGCCTGCGGCCAGGACTCCCCCGCCGAGCAGCCAGGGCCAGACCGATCCGCCGGATTCGGACACCGCCGGAGCGGGTGCGGGAGCGGGTGCGGTGGGTGCCGCTGGAGCGGGAACGGGCTCGGCCGCCACGACCGGCTGATCTTCCGTCTGCCCCGTGGAGAGGGCCTTGGCGACCTGGGGAACCAGATTGGTCAGGACGAATTTCAACTCCCGGTCTTCGGTGCGGTGCACCGACCCGAGGATTTCTCCGGAGGCGACGTCGACCATGCGGACGTTGATGACGTACATGGTCCCGATGCGGCCCACCGAGCCCACGACCATGCGATCGATCCCCAGGACCTTTCCGACCTCCACGGCGCACTCGTTGCCATCGCAGATCCCGGAGGTCTGGAATCCTTGTTCCTTCAGGATGCGATCCATCTGGGAACGTTCCATCACCCGGAATTCCCCGGTGTTCTGGAATTCTCCGGCCATGGCCTCCGAGATCAGATCGACTTCCTCGGGATCGACCTTCTTGGCCTGCAGCGGCGAGATGGCGATGAGAGGGCGCTCATCCTGGGCATGGGAAAGGACGACCATGCACAGGACACAAACCAGGGCGATGAATCCGGTAGGACGGGACATTGGGACTCCTTTGCAGAGCGCAAGAATACGATAATCCGTGCAGGAGAATCCTCTGGAAACTCCGGATGCGAGTCGAAGTTTCCTCGTCTCAATCCGCCCCTCCCCACAATCCGATGTCGCAGGCGGTTCCATCCTCGTCACGACACAACGGAGAGCGGCTGCCTCGATCGAGAAGCGGACTGAACGGCGACAACCGCCAGGGCCCTCTCCCCGGTGGAGGATCGGGAAGACGCCGCTTCCAGATGGGGGCCGTATCCAGGGCCGCCTTGCGCCGGGCCAGCGCTCGGACATGTTCCGGCGACGAGAGGAACATGGGATCGGCACGGACGTTCCCCCAACGATCTGGAACCAACGAATCGGAAGTCCATCCCCCCGTTCCGTTCGGTCCCTCGACGAGGTCGCCCCCTCGGTTCCCCCAGAAAGCGTTGTTTTCCAGGCGCGCAAGCCCCACTCCCTGGAAGCGCACCCCGGGCCCTTCGTTGTCGACGACCAAGGTTCCGCGCAGGAAGGGGCCCGAGCGTTCCGAATGCAGTCCGGCGATGCGGTTGCGGGCGATCACGCTGTGGACGATCTCCGGGGACCCTCCCCCCCGGACTCGCACCCCCATGCTCCCGTCCCGCACCACGGCGTGGCGGATGGTCCCGGAGGCGGCCTCGAAGGACAGCCCCACCAGCGCTCCGGGGATTTCCACCCAGGAGAGGTCGACGCGATGGCGATCGGGAACGTCGTGGATTTCGATGCCCCCCCAGGAAGCGGCCTTGGCCTTCCCCACCGGAACGAACTTCACCGGTCTTTCCCGAGTCCCTTCGATCCGCAGAGTCCCACCTTTGACGATCAGGGAAACCAGCTGTCCATCCGCCCACGACCCATCCCCGAGCGGAGCCGCATCGCGAGAGGCCACCCGCACCTCCGTTCCAGGAGGAATCACCAGGGTCTGGCCGGGACCGACCACCACATCGGAAAGCAAATGCAGGATCCGTCCGGACTTCCGTGGCTTCCAGGTCTGGAAATTCCGGGGCAACGCCCCGGACAGACGCCCGGAATCGGCCTCCGCCCGCCGCCTCCGGCGTTCCCGCAGGGCGGGGGAAGGACCTTCGTGGTCCGGGTTTCCGGCCCTTGCGCCGCCCGCATGCCCTCCATGCCCCGTGACAGACCCATGTCCCTCCGCAGCGGGGGTCTTGCCGGCATCCCCGGTGGCGGTGTCCGTCGCTTCCGGGCCTGCGGCCCCGTGCGGATCGGCATGTTTCCCCTCCGGTGGCGTATGGACGGATTCCGGATGCGCGGTCTCGGTCCGGCCATGCCCTTCGCCGACGGCTGCTGCGGGGTGCGGATCCCCGTGGGGCGTTTCCTCGGAAGCGGTTCCAAGGAACGCGAAGGTCAGGACCAGGACGAAACCTGTCGGGAGGGAGGAGATGGACATGACCGCCATGGTACCATGTTCCACCCGATCGGGAGTCGTGCCCCCGCATGTTCCTTCGCATCGGAGGAGGGCGGACTCGCCCCCCCATCGGTCGCTTCGACCCGAGATCCTCCGAGACCGATCCTCCTGCGGGGGGGGGAAGCCCCTCTCCCCGCCGGTTCCCCACGCTTCCGGAAAGGGCTCGCAACCACCTCCGGGAGCGCGCACCCCGCACCTGGAATTAGGTTGGGTTCTTCATCGCGTAGGAGACGACCAAGAATGGATCTCGGCGTCGGGCCAGGAGCATCCTCGCCCCCCTCGGAAACGAGGCCGACATGACTGGCATCGAAACCCTGGTGCTCGCAGGTGCGATCCTCGTGCTCGCCTGCGTCGCGCTGACCCGTTTCTTCGATTGGCTCGGAGTCCCCGTCCTGCTCCTGTTCCTGGGAGTGGGCATGGTCGCGGGAGCCGAGGGCTACGGCGGCCTTTCCATCGGCGGTCCGGGGATCGCCCGCTCCATCGGCATCTTCTGCCTCGTGTTGATCCTCTTCGGAGGCGGCTTGGACACGGTCTGGTCCTCGGTCCGTCCCGTCCTGGGGCCCGCTCTGAGCCTCTCCACGGTGGGCGTGGCCCTGACCGCCATCCCCCTCGGGTTGGCCGCCTGCTGGGTCCTCGACCTCCCCCTTTGGACCGGATTCCTCCTGGGCGCGATGCTTTCCAGCACCGACGCCTCCGCGGTGTTCTCCATCCTGCGCAGCCGCGACATCCGCCTTCGCCCTCGGGTCCGGAACCTCCTCGAATTGGAATCGGGGATCAACGACCCCATGGCGGTGTTCCTCACCGTGGTCGCCGTGGAAGCCGCTCTCGACCCCCGAACCATCACCTGGGGGTGGCTGCTGATCCGCTTCGGCCTGGAGATGGCGGTCGGCGCCCTGGTGGGGATCGGAGGGGGATGGATCCTTTCCTGGCTCACGAACCGGTTGAAAGCGCGCCAAGAGGGGCTCTACCCGGTCTTCGCGCTGGCCTGGGCGTTCCTCCTGTTCGGCTTGGCGGCCCAACTGCACGGAAGCGGCTTCCTCGCCGTATTCCTCGCGGGCATGACCGCCGGCCACCGGGATTTCGTGGGGCGGCGTTCCACGGAACGATTCTTCGACGGGTTGACCTGGCTCGCGCAGATCGTGCTTTTCCTGATCCTGGGCATCATGGTCCATCCCTCCGAACTGTTTCCCTTGATCCCCCGCGGACTCGTCCTGACCTTGGTGATGCTCCTGCTGGCCCGTCCCCTCGCGGTCCTGGTCTCCCTGGCTCCCTTCGGCTTCGGAATGCGGGAATCCGTATTCGTCGGCTGGGTGGGGCTTCGCGGGGCGGTTCCCTTGGTGTTGGCCACCTATCCCTTGCTGGCCGGCGTGCCCCACGCCTCCTCCCTTCTCATCGTGGTGTTCCTCGCGGTGGGGATCTCGGCGCTGGCCCAAGGAACGACCCTGTCGGTCTTCGCCGAACGACTGGGGATTCTCGACAAGGAGATCGACCAGACCGTCCCCGATTCGGCCCAATCCCTCTCCCCGGACATCGAGGAGATCGAGCTCATGGTGCCCTTCGGTTCCGTGGCCGCGGGGCGCCCCCTGGTGGAGCTGCATCTGCCCGCGCATTGCCGGATCGTGATGATCGGGCGCGGCGAATCGCTGCTTGTCCCGGACCCGGAAGGTGGAACCATCCTGCAGGAAGGCGACATCCTCCAGGTTCTCGCGTCCCCGGAAGACATTGCCTCCCTGCAGGCCCGTCTGATGCCCCCGGCGACTTGAAACGGCAATTCGCCCCATCGTTGGGAAGCCAGAACGCGAGCAATGGGGCTATTTTTCCGGCGGGATTCCAATCCACGTCATTCATCCACCATCCAAAGGAAATATCATGGCCATCACCAAGGTCTGGCTCGACGAATCCGAGAACGAATGCACCATGTGCGGCGCCTGCGAAGCCGTTTGCGACGCGGTCTTCGAAGTCCCCGAAAAGATGGTCATCAAGGCCGGCGTCGACTTCACCCAGTACGAAGCCGAGATCGAGGAAGCCGCCGAAGGCTGCCCGGTCGCCACCATCGCCATCGAGAAGGATGGTTCGGGCAAGCGCAACAACTTCTGATTCGATCGGCAACATCGCCGCTCTCGAGCCCTGGACAGCCTTCGCTTCCAGGGCTTCTTCATATCCGCAAGTCTGGCACCTTGCGCGACGGCCCCTGGAAATGGGACAATGCGGCGAACCCATCGCGCCCCTCGAGGTCCGTCATGCCACCCATCCTGCCTCCGTCCTCCAGTTGGAAACTTCCTCGATTCACCCCCGAGGAGATGGAAGCCGCACTTTCCTCCTTCGAGCCCGTGGAACTGCGGGACCTCAGCTCGGCCCACCTGCCGTTGTACGAGCTGCCCCAGGACGCCGCCGAGGACCTCGAAACCCCCGACCTCTCGGACTCCCGCCCCGACGAAAATTGACCCAACCGGGGATGGGACCCGGCGGGCGATTGCCAATCGCACAGGTCCAGCCCCGAGGCTTCGGACAGGTCCGTTGCTCGTGTTCCCTCGGTCGCTCCGCCGGGTGATCCCAGGGCTGTCCACGAAGAAAGGGTTCGTGGTCGGGTACCCATTCTTCGCGGGAGAGGGCGCTCGCACGGCCTGCGACAAAAACGAACAGAGCCCTTGCCGTTTCCGGCAAGGGCTCTGCATCTAGCGGGATGGACGAGACTTGAACTCGCGACCTCCGGCGTGACAGGCCGGCGCTCTAACCAACTGAGCTACCACCCCTTTACGGGATCTCAATGGGACGCAACCCAGTGGGCGCTACAGGATTTGAACCTGTGACCCTCCGCGTGTAAGGCGGACGCTCTGAACCGCTGAGCTAAGCGCCCCGTCGAGGTGATAAAGAATAGTCAAGCCTTCTCGGCTTGTCCAGTCTTCTCGTCGTTTTTTTCTTGCGTGGGCCACAAAATCGCGGCGGGAATCATGACCAGGTAGGCGAAGCCCAGGACAATCGGAGCCACGACCAAAGCCGAGGTGGTTTCCAGGCCCGTGGAGAGGAGATAGAGGCCCAATCCGGCCACCAGGGCGGCGAGGGCGAGGAGGATGTAGTGGGTCTTGCCAAAGGCGTTCATGATCGGCTTCCAACGTTGGAGTTCATCCGCACCAGGGCGGAATGGGAATCATAGGCATCGATGATGGACTGGACAAGCGGGTGGCGCATCTGATCGCGACTTTCCAGGTGAACCTGGCGGATCCCTTCGACCGGATCGAGGATCTCGCAAGCGTGGGCCAAACCTGAAACCGTCTTGGCCGGCAGATCCACCTGGGTGGGGTCCCCCGTCACGATCGCCCGGGAATGGGTGCCCAGTCGAGTCAGGAACATCTTCATCTGCGGGACGGTGGCGTTCTGCGCCTCGTCGAGGATCGCAAAACTGCGCTTGAGCGTCCGGCCGCGCATGTAGGCCAAGGGAGCCATCTCGATGGTCCCGTCCTCCATGGCTTCCTTGAACCGAGGTCGCGGAAGCAATTCCTGGAGGGCATCCATCATCGGCTGCAGATACGGTGCGATCTTCTCCTTGAGGTCCCCGGGAAGGAATCCCAACTCTTCCCCGGCTTCCACGGCTGGACGGACCAGGACCAGGCGATCCACCTCGCGGCGCTGCAAGGCGGCCACCGCCATGGCGATGGCGAGATAGGTCTTGCCCGTTCCCGCGGGCCCGATCGCGAAGACCAGGTCATTGGAACGAACCGCCCGGACCAGGCGGTGTTGTCCCAACGTGCGCGGGCGCACCGCTTGGCCTCGCGCATCGTGGAGAATGGGGCGCGAAAAATCGTCGGCCAGAAGACCTTGCGTGCCCTCGGCCTCCAGGAGCACATCGAGCACACTCGGCTCGATCTCCCCGGCATCCTGGGCGATCTGGACCAGTTTCCTCAACAAAGCGACGACCTTCCCTTGGGAAAGGTCGTCTCCGCCTTCCAGGAGGAACCCCGCATCCCGGGCCACGACGCGCACTCCGTGCACATCTTCCAACCGCGTGAGCAGGACTTCCTTGTCTCGCAGAAGAACGCTCTTGGCCTGGTCGGAGATGTCCTCCAGGACCCTCGAGCGCAACGGGATTGGACTCACTGGGCCTGCGGTGCCGACTCGGGAGCGGGAGCGGGGGCCGGTGCTGCCGGGGCGGGCGAGCTCTTGCCTTCGAGCTGCGCTTCGAGATCGGCCTTCTCCTGACGGAGCTGGGACAGCTTCTGCTCCTGGGCTTCGGCTTCGGCACGCGCGGCGTTCACTTCCGCGGTCACCTCGCCCTTGCGGGAGCTGGAGCCGCCCGCACCGGAGCCGGCGCAACCAGCGAGGGTGGACAACGCGAGGAAAGTGGTGACAATGGCGATACGACGCATGGGAGCCTCTTTGGTTGACAGGAGAGTTTCCAATCTATGTCGCGCCCGCCATCGAGGTCAAGCCGTTCTCGTGCACCTCGATGGACCAGGAACGATCACGCGTTCCTCCCGAGCGGACCTCCGTCGGATTCAGGGGCGCACGGGAAGGATGCGACGATGGGCCCCCGACTCGTCCCACGCCTCGAGCACCAGGATGGACCGGGAGGACGCGGCAGGAAGGTCGAGAGAGGAGCACCGCTCCGCCCGGGCCACCTGCCCTCCGCGGAGATCGCGAACCTGGACTCGGTCCCAGACCCGATCGAATTCCAAGCCCCGCACCGTCCGATGGAGACGCAGCTCCGTCGACCGCGTCCGAGGGGCGACCGCATCGGGGGTGTCGCTGAAAGCGATCCAATTGAGGTTGTATAGGGATCCCGTGCCGCCCACGAACTCCAATCGCAGCTTCACCAAGCCTTGCGGCAGGGGGACGGGATTGCCGGAATGGACCGACACCCAGGACTGCCACCCTCCGGTTCCCTCCACCTCCAAGGTGTCCAGGACCACGCCGTCGGCCAAGACCACCAGCTGCCCGCCCGCGCGATTGGATGCGACACGCGCCCGCAGGTACCACGATCCCGCCTGGGGCACCCGCACGAGGTACTCCGCCCAATCGCCGTTTTCGATCCAGCCCACATCGTCGGACCAATCGAAGTCGGATCCCGATTCGGTCTGGATGCCGGATTGGGCCACGAAATTCTCGGCTTGGACGATCCCGGGGACCACCGCGGTGTCGCGCAACAGGGATTCCTCGACCGGCGCGACCACGCTCCAGGCGGTTTCCTGCTCGATCAGTCGATCCCGCACATACCAGCCGGAATTGGAAATCATGGTGTCGGGCCACCACCCCTTGGCCGAGGCCCCGGGCATGAGGGCCGCGGAAGCCTCCTCCTTGGCGACGATCGACCAGTTGCACCAGGAGATTCCCTTCTGGTCCGCCCAGTTGAGCCATTCCACGGACTCGCTCCAATAGACTTCCTGGTCTTCGCCGCCCCCTCCGTCGGCGGTGGTGGTTCCCCATTCGCTGATGAAGATCGCAAGGCCCTTGGACATGGCGGTCTCGGCCTTCTTCCGCAAGAGCAGTCCATGCGTCCCCGCGTAGAAGTGCAGCACGTAGGCGAGATTCGTGCGATCCAGGATGGGACTCTTGGAGGCCACATCGACGTCCTGGGACCAGTTCGGGGTTCCCACCAGGATCACGTTGTCGGGATCGATGGCGCGGATGGAGTCGATCACCGCCTCGGAGTAGGCCTTGACTTGAGGCCAAGTCCAAGCGTCCTCGCCAGGAGTGCCCTGGGCCGCGTTCGCCGCGATGTCCCCGTGGGGCTCGTTGTAGATCTCCCAGAGGACATTGGGGTAGGCCCCCCATTTCCGGGCCATGCGCTGGAAGAATTCGATGGCCTTGGCCTGGTGGTCCGGCGCATTGTGATCGTGCCAATCCACGATGACGTAGATCCCCAGATCGATCGCCGTCTGGATGACGCTGTCGACGCGGCGCAGGTTCGCGAGATCGCCGTTGTTGGCGCTGTCGAGGTAGTTGCCGCCCCCTTCCACGCCCACCGCGGCGCGGATGATGCTGGTCTTCCAGTCGTGGGCCAGCCAGTGGATGGCGCGCCGGTTGTAGAATTGCCCCGCCCAGCCGGACCAGAACAAACTCATCCCCCGAAGGATCACGGGTTGTCCCGAACTGTCCACCAGAGCGGCCCCCTTGGTGGAGAGAGGGCCGTGGAGTTCCACAGGAGTGGCGGCTTCGGCGCGTGTCGCGCCCAGGGCCAAGGCGAGCACCAGTGCCAAGGACCAGGTTGTTCGTGAAAGCATCTTTGCGTCTCCGGTTGGAATCCCTCGTCCCGCTCCTGCGCCCGGTGTCGGGCTGGAAAGCGGCCATCATTGGGCGATTGGTCTCCAAAGTGCACGCGAAGGTTCAACTTCGCAGGGGCGACACCCCTCCAAGACCCGTAGAACGCAAGCCAGATCCCATGGAAATTCCCCGAACCGTTCCCCGAGCATTGACAGCAAGGACATTTGCCCTTTTGGAAACCAGATTCCTACCAGGATTGAATCTTCTCGAAACCCAAACTCCCCTCTCGTGTCAGGCGACGTCACCATGAAGCGCAAGACTCTGCTCACCATCGACGACTCCCCTTCCCCCTTGATGGACCAAAGGCTGGAATTCCTCCGCCAGCTCGACATCCGGATCGTGTGGTTCTGCCGCGGTGACAATCTCACGGAGCGCCCCGAGTCCGCCATCCGCGCCCTGCGGGAGGGGCACATCCTGGGCAACCATTCGTGGGACCATCCCTATTTCAGCACGCTCAGCCTCGCCGATGCCGCCGATCAGATCGATCGCACCGAAGCCTTGTTGGAGAGGATCCACCTGGTGGCGGGAGTTCCCCGGACCGTGCGGTGCTTCCGTTTTCCGTACGAAGACCAGATCGGGTCCGCGGAGCACCACCAAGCCCTGCAGGAGATGCTCGCGGCGCGAGGGTTCGAGGCTTCCGGCCTGCGCGCCGTGACCGACCCCAGATTCCGTCGGCGGGCCAAGGATCTGAGCTGGTTCTGGAGCTACGACCTCGAGGATTGGACCCTGCGCAGCTCGGACGCTCCCGACGCGGCCCCGACCCTCCAGCGGGTCCTGGAGCGTCTCACGCGCGAACTCCCCCAACGGCCATCGGGTCTGGAAGTCGTCGTCGGACATGACCACGCCCACACGGTGGGCCAATGGGAGGCCACCATCCTTCGCCTCCTCGACCTGGATTGCGAATTCGTGTCCCTGGAGGAGGCTCGGGCCCTTACCCCCCCCGCCAGGAAACCGAGTCTGGTCGAAGCCCTTCCCTGACACGGCGCCCTCACCGACAATTCGTGACGAATGTCAACGGCCCGATCGGGCCCGGCATTCCGGATTGATGGATCCGCAGTTGGCCTGATCGTCGCTACGGAGATTCCTCCGACAGGAGGGATGCATCATGGATGGAGTCACCATCGAAGGGTACCGGGAGTTCCAAGCCGAAGGGGATTCCTATCTGAAGGTCGCACGAGGCGCCCGCAAGAGACCGAAGTTGTTCACTCCGGAAATCCGGTTCAACCTCATCGCCATGGCCGCGGAAAAGCACCTCATGGCGATCCTGATGCACGAAGGCCTGCTGCCGGAACACCACACCTTCCGGGAAATGACCCAGGCCATGACCCACGTCACGCCTCTCGACCCCGAAACCGTGGCCCTGTTGTTGAAGATCGACGCCTACAGCGACATCTGCTCCCTGGCCTCCTACAAACGGGCCATCCCCGAGGAAGACGTGATGGAGGCTCTCCTGGGAGCGGCGGGTTCCCTTCAGGATCTCTCCGACGCCTTGCTGGGCCCCTTGGCGGCCCATGAACTCGCCAGATCCCCCTCCTGACCGGCGCATCGAAAAAGCCCCCGTGGATCGGAAGATCCGCGAGGGCCTGAACGGAAACGGGGAGAGCCCCCCGATCGCCGGGACGCCTCGAGGCGAGGGACCGGGAGGATCAGGGGCGTCGGATCCTCACAGCGCGAAGGCCGCACCCACCGACACCGCCAACGGCATGTCGGTCGCCGCATCGGAGGTGGCCGCGTTGAAGTACCACTTGCCGTCCGCGTAGAAGGCCAGGGGAACCACCGGAAGCTTGAATTGGGCTCCCAACAGGAGGTGGCCACCGAAGGAGCTTTCGTAGAAGTCGTCCTTGAGCTTGGAGCTCAGGGCCGCCTCCGCGGCGGCCTTGTCCGTGGTGGTCCCTCCGGAAATGTTGAACATGTCGACGACATCGTTCTTGGAGACCACCTTGGAGGCGTAGAACCAGGAAACGCCGCCACCCGCATAGAGCTTGAAGGGCTTGAGCGGAGAGAGCGGAGGCAAGGTGAGGAAGGGGTAGCGGACGGAGGCATCCAGCGAGGTGGACACGTAGGGCGTTTCTCCGTCTCCGATCCCCCAAACGGGGACCGGGGTGTCCAGGCCGGTCTTCACTTCCAGGCTGTGGGTTCCCGTGGGATCGTCGAAGAGGACCTTCGACTTGTAGGAGCCCCAGGCCACGTTGGCGCCGGCTTCGAATTCCACGGGGATCAAGGGGAGATCGAGCCAGGTCTTCACGCCCAGCTGCTGCAATCCGTCCAGGGCGGCGCGATCGATCACGAGCGTACCGGCGGTGATGCCGTTGGCGACGGCGTAGTCGGCCAGGTAGGTGGGCAATCCCGCCGACACCGTCTCCGTGGAGGACGATACCGAGGAGGTGTTGCGTCCGTAGGAGAATCCAAGACCGAACAGCGCATGCGACGAGGGGGCGGCGGCCAGGACGGCGGCGGTGGCGAGCAGGGGTGACTTCATGGGGTGGGTCCTTGGTGGAGGGTTCAGGAGGATGGATCAATCATACCAACCTCGGCGACGATGCACAGGCAGGCCATTCTCCCCGCGTGAGCGCCATCACGGCGGTAGGAATGCAGGGACAAGTCCCGGAAGGTGTCCCGCCGGTCGATGTCGATCCGGGAAGCCGGGACACCGGCATTCTCCAGATCCATCCGGAGATGGTTCCCGAGATCGATGGACGGGCTGTTCCAGGAAGTGGACGAGCGCGATGCGGCCGGAAACGCCGCCGTCACCTCGGGACCGACTTCGAAGCTTTCCGGAGCGATCCCCGGCCCGATCGAGGCCCGGAGCGCTCCCGGATCGGAGCCGCGCTCCGCCAGGAGGCGGACCGATCGGCCCGCCAGTCCGGCCAGGGCCCCACGCCAACCGCAATGGGCCACCACCGCTTCCCCGCGATCCGGATCGGCGACCACGACGGGCCAGCAATCCGCGACGCGGATGGCGGCGGCGCCCCCGGGACGAACCAGGAAGGCGTCGGCCTCCCCGCACTCGCCGGGAAAGGCGATCCGGATCCCGTGCACCTGGACCGCGGTTTGCACATTCCCCGCCCATCCGGCGGCGCGAGCCAGGGAGGCGATGTCCTCCTCGCGCCGACCATCGAAAGGCCTCCCCCCGAGGGAAGCTTCGCCCAGGACGACGCGGACGCCTCCTCGGCGAAGGATCTCGCGCACGACCGCCTAGGCCCGCGCGGCAAACAGGGTGAGGTCGTCCTGGAGCGGAACCCCGTCGACGAAAGCCGCCAGACGGTCCAAAGCGCTCTGCAACATGCCCGAGGCCGATTGGCCGCTGGATTCCCCCAGGATCGCGCTCAACCGCTCGAATTCGAAGAGTTCGCCATCACGGCCTTCGGCCTCGGTGATGCCGTCCGTGTACAACACCAGGGTGTCCCCGGTGCGCATCGTCGTGGTCCGATCCAAGGCTCCGAGATCGTCGAATGCGCCCACGAACAGGCCGTCCCCGGCCAGGACATCCATGGCCCCGTCGGCGCGGACCAGGATCTGGGGGCAATGTCCCGCGGAACACCAGACCAGCAATCCGGTGGTGGGATCGAAATGGGCGAGGAAGACGGTCACGTAGTGCAAACCCCGCACCTGCTCCAGGAAGGTTCGATTCATCCGCTCGAGGACCACCGAAGGGGCCAGCCCGATGCGCGATTCGCGCCGGAGCAGGACCTTGAACATGGCCATGACCATTGCCGCGGAGATGCCATGCCCCGAAACGTCGGCCATCACCAGGCAATGCACTCCTTGGGGCTGGGTCGGATCCAGAGGGAAGCAGTCGAAATAATCGCCCGAGACCTTTTCGGCGGGCTGGTAGCGGGACGCCACGCTGAGTCCCGGAATATCCGGAAGATTCTGGGGGAGCAACCCCTCCTGGATGCGGCGGGCTCGGTCGATATCCCGCTGCAACCGATTGTTGGCCGTCTGCAGGGCCTTGTAGGTGCGTTCGAGATCGTCGCGGTAGCGGTAGCCGGTCAGCACCACTCCCGCCTGGCTCGCCATCGCCACCAACGTGTCCAGGCTTTCGGCCAGGATCGCCCCTTCAGGGGCATCGACCCAGAGAAGATGGGAGGCCCGGATCTCCTCGCCTCCCGAGGTGGTTCCCAATCGTCCTTCGAAGGGAATGAACAAAGCCGCTTCGGAAGGCCGCCCGGAGACCAGCGAGGGGGCGTCCTCCACCATGGCGTGCCGGTTTCCGACCAGGGCTTCGCGCAAAGCGGGGACCTGGTCCAGGGGAAGAGTTTCGGATGGAGACTCTTCGATCTCCCCGTCGACGATCCGCCCCAGTTCGCGCAGATGCGTCCCCTCGACTTCGAAGATCGCCGCCGCACGGCACGGAGCGACCTCGGCCAGGCCGAGCAGGAGCGTTCGGACCGCGTCCCGCAAGGAGGTCGTGCCCAGGGACACCCGCAGGATTTCTCCCGCGGTGGCGATCGATTCCAGCCGACTGCGCAGCTGTCTGTTTTGTCGATTCTCGAGGTCTTGCACGACTTCGGGCTCCCGGTTCTATATTCGTTGATCCTGTACCCCCCATATTTAAGGATTTCCGGACCATGGTCGACAAGCGTCCTTCGAATGAAATCGAAATTACCCCTCCTTCCTTCGAGGAGCAGGTTTTCGAAATGGCCTACAAGGCCCGCGACTCCTGGCGCAAGAACCAGGCCCTCTGGTCGGTGGTGGTGGCGCTTGTCGCCTGTGCCGTCGGCGCCTGGAGCTTCTGGGCCTGGAAGAGCGCCGCCACGGACCGCGCCGCCAATCGGCTGTTGGGAATGGGCCTGGTGCAGTTGGGCACCGACCGTCCCGATTCCGCGCTGGCCTCCTTCGATCGCCTCGCCGCCGACCACGGCGGGCTCGCCGTCGCGAAGGGGAGCCTCTTCGCCGGACAGATCTTCATGGAACGCTCCGACTGGAAAGCGGCCGAGCAGCGTTTCCGCCGCGCCCTCGACGAGTCCAAGGGTTTGCCCCTCCTCGAAGGAGGCGCCCGCCGTGGATTGGCTGCCAGCTTGATCGAGCAGCAGCGTTACGAGGAGGCCGAGAAGGAGCTCCGCAAGGTGGTTTCCGAGTATTTCCACACCAGTCTGGACGTGGGGACCCGCGAACTTCCCACCGGCCCCTCCGACGACCTCCCCGGAATGGCCCTGTCCATGTGGCAGCTGGTTCTGGTCCAGGACAAGATCGGTCGCGCCGAGGAGGCGCGCAAGACCGCCGAGACGCTCATCCGCGCCTACCCCTCCGTCGAGGAGGCCAACGACGCCCGTCGCTGGCTGGCCTCCAAGGGGTTGCCCTACCCGGCCTGATCTCGATCGGAACACGGAATCCCTCGATTTCGTCGGCCCCACCTGGCATCTGGCCGGTGGGGCTTTTCTTTTCCCCACCACATCCTTCCTCGGCGCCCCTCGCCGACCTGGTCGGGTGGGGCACGGCTCGGACACACGCATCTCGGGCGACGCCCCCCCTTCCTTCCGGCACTTCGCCATTCCCACGAACAGCGAATGGGGGCGAGAGACGCCAAAGCCCTCGTCGCACTCCCCTTCCGGCGGCGAGTTTTCAAAAAAGAAGAGCGGCCCCTTCGGACCGCTCCTCGAGAACACCCGCGTTTTCCGGGGATCGCTTCAGGCTCGGAAAGGAGCCTTCCAGGCCGCGACGCATTCTTCCACGGAGCGATCGAGCACCTTGGCTCCGGAAAGACGTGCGACCACGCGAGGATCGGCCACGATGGTCCCGATCCGGGCGAGGACATGGCCTTGCAGGTAGGATTCGAAATCCGCGCATCGATCGGGCGAAACGGTGACCACCAGACGCCCCAGGGATTCCGACCACAGGAGGCGCCGCGCATCGGCAACACCCCGGGAGGGGACCAGGTCGAGGTCGACCTCGATCCCCAATCGTCCCGCCATGGCGGTTTCGACCAGGGCGACCCCCAGGCCACCATCGGAACAATCGTGGGCGCTGCGCACGCAACCGGCGACCACCGCGCCATGAAAGGCCCGGTAGGAGGCCAGGGTGCCTGCGGCGTCGTGGAGACGCGGAACATTGTTCCCCAGTTGCCCGTGGAGGTTGTACCACTCGGAGGCACCGCACTCGTCGAGGGTGAGCCCCAGCACATACACGACATCCCCCACCGCCTTGGCGTCGAGGGTCAGGGAACGCCCCACATCGGGAAGGGTGGCCAAGGCGGTCACCAGCAGGGTGGGAGGAACCGAAATGCGCTCGGCGCCCGCCCCGTAGTCGTTCTTCATGGAGTCCTTGCCGGAAACCAAGGGCAGGCCGTAGGTCACGCACACCCGACGCAAGGCCTCGTTGGATCGGACCAGGGCCGCGGCTTTCGCCGCGCCATCCGGATTGGAGGGGCTTTCCACGGGGTCGGGCCAGCAGAAATTGTCGAGAGCGACTCCCGTCGCCGGATCCGCACCCGCCGCGACGAGGTTGCGCAGAGCCTCGTCGATGGACGCCTCGGTCATGGCCTCGGCGTCGATGTCGGCGTAGCGCGGAGCGATGCCGTGGGCCACCACCAAACCCTTGGCGGAAGTGGGGACGGGCTGCAACACCGCCGCATCGGAGGGGCCATCGTTGCGGGCTCCGGTGAAGGGTTTCACCACCGATTGCCCTTGGACCTCGTGATCGTACTGTCGAACCCAGGGCTCCTTGGAGCAGATGTTCCACGAGCCCAGCAGGGCGAGGAGATCGGAATTCGCGTCCCCGGGGAGGTCGACGGGCTCCGGATTGGCGGGCGGAGTCCACTTGGCGGGAATCACCAGTTCGGGAAGTCCCTCGTGCAGGAATTCCATGGACAGCTTCCCGATGGTTTCCCCGCGGAAGCGCAAGGTGAGGAATCCCGAGTCGTCGAAGGCGCCGAGATCGGTGCTCTCGACCCCGCGGCGACGCGAGAGATCGAGGAATGCCTCCATGTGCTTTTCGGGGACGGCGACGCTCATCCGCTCCTGCGCCTCGGAGACGAAGATCTCCCACGGATCCAGACCGGCGTATTTCAGCGGCGCGCGCTCGAGATCGAGGGCCGCTCCGTTGCAATCCTTGGCCATCTCGCCGATGGACGAGCTCAATCCTCCCGCTCCGTTGTCGGTGACCGCGCTGTACAACCCGAGATCGCGCGCCTCGAGGAGGAAATCGACCATCTTCTTCTGGGTGATGGGATCGCCGATCTG
This sequence comes from Fibrobacteria bacterium, assembly GCA_020633825.1. Lineage (GTDB taxonomy): Bacteria > Fibrobacterota > Fibrobacteria > UBA5070 > UBA5070 > UBA5070. The sequence continues at coordinate 566,715 of JACKCV010000003.1, forward strand.
GACCGCACTGACGGGAGACGCCTCGGTGAGAGCCTCGGAGCTGAAGGTCGCGCCATGGATGCCGTCCTTGCCGATGCGCCCCCCGACCATCACGATGCGGTCGCCGGCCTTCACCGTTTTCAGGGAGGAATCCTCGATGGTTCCGTTCTCGTCGGGAAGCATCGCGGGCATCAGGCCGCCGGTTCCGCAGAACACCAACGGTTTCCCCAGGAATCGATCGTGGAACACGATGGACCCGTTGACGGTGGGGATGCCCGACTCGTTGCCGCCATCCTTCACACCGCGATGCACTCCGCGCAGGATGCGCTTGGGGTGCATGAGGCGAGGAGGCAGCGGCTTGTCCCAATCGGGGGGGGCGAAACAGAACACGTCGGTGTTGAAGACCGGCCGGCAACCCTTCCCGGTCCCCAGGATGTCCCGGTTCACCCCGACGATCCCGGTCATCGCACCGCCGTAGGGGTCGAGAGCGGAAGGGCTGTTGTGGGTTTCGGCCTTGATGGTCACGAAATGGTCTTCGTCGAACCGGAAGACGCCCGCGTTGTCGGTGAAGACGGAAATCAGATCGGGGCGCTTGGGCATGAGCTCCATGGTGGTGGCGCGCACGCAGGTCTTGAAGAGGGAACGGATCTCCCGGGTGCTCCCGTTCTCGTCGTAGACGATCCGCGCATTGAAGATCTTGTGCTTGCAGTGCTCGCTCCAGGTCTGGGCGATCACTTCGAGCTCGATGTCCGTGGGGTCGGCGGGCAATCCCGCTTCCCGTCGCGTGGATTGCACCTGCGGATCGAGATAGTGATCCCGGATGGCGCGCATCTCGTCGAGCGTGAGGGCGAGGACCATCTTGCGGGAAAGATCCAGGAGGGTCGCGTCGTCGTCGGGCAGCGCGATGGTGCCGGTACGGGGTTCGTGGGTGCTCGTGACGGCGCGCGAACGGGCGGGTATGCGGGCACCGGAGTTCCACTCCTGGGCGGAAACGACCACGCAGTCCTCGATCAAGGCGTTGTGCAACGAGGCGGCCGCCGCCTCGACATGTTCCGCAGCGAGGCCCTCCACGGCGATCTGGAGCGAACCGAAGACCTTGAAGGAGGAGGCTTCCCGACCCAGCAGCTCCGCCAATCCCTCGGCGGCGGTGTGTCCCACGTTGTCGGTCACTCCGGGTCGGAATCCGACTTCGAAGAGATGGGAGAACTCCGGAAGGACCCGGGGTGCCAACGGTTCGTCCAGGAGACTCCATTCGGACACGGGGTCGGCGAACAACCGCGCCGCGGCTCTTTGCAGTTGGGGCGCGTCGAAATCGCCTTCCAGAGTGTAGACCCGCAAGGTCCGGACCGAACCCACGGGAATGCCCGCATCCTCGGCGAGCTGCGAGGCGAGGCGACCGGCAAGGGAATCGCGCAATTGAGGACGGACGGCAACTTCGATGCGATGGAGGGCATTCATGAGGCCTTGAAAAGTAACCCCTGGGATCGGAACTCCCGGCGGAGTTTGACTCCTCCATGCCACCTCCTCCGATCGCTCCTCATCGGGATGGATTTCCTTCCCCCCAATGGAAGACGAAAGGCCCCGGCTAGGGAAGTCGTATCATCCCGCATTTCCAGAAAGGAGGGATTTCCACCCCCCGAAGGATTTTCCTTGCCTGCGCTCCTCCGCCCGGTATTTCTCCGAAAAACCCTCGCCAAGGCCGATGAAATCCCCATTTCTGGATACAAGACCGGTTCGGCAAAAGGATTCGAGACCAGGCAGATGGGTGGTGATCCGTACGCATCGAGATCCATCCTTCCACATTCCCCGCTATTGGATTTCTTGGCGCGAAAAAGCCTACACCCGGGACATCCAGACATCCTCCCAGGAACGGGATCCATTTCCGTTCTGCGAACTCTCCCAAGTGTGCCGAATCATTGATGGGGTTTTCACGGCTCCCCACGTCGATTCAATAACGGCCATTTTCAACAAGATTTCATTTTTATGGAATTCCTGTTGATTTTATCTCCAGGACCTTCATATCTTTCGCTATTAGAAGCGGACGCGAACCCCCAAAGGCACCAGGGAAACCGGAATGCATGGGGGAATCTTCGGGAGAGACATTTCCACGAGGGATCCCAATGTCCGCGTGTAACAACGAAGCCCTTTCGGGCGAATTTACTGGAGCCTGATATGTCGATCGATCTGGAAAGCCTTTCGCAGGACGAACTCGAGCGCTTGGCCGTCGCCGCCCGTCGCAAGGCTGAAGAGAAGAAGGCCATCGAGAAGTTCGAGAACCTGCGCGCCGAAGCCGTGGAAGCCGTGAAAGCCGCCTCCGCCGACCGCTTGCCCGCCGTCCTGGCGGCCCTCAAAGGCCGCAAGAAGCGCGGCTCCGCCTCGGCTTCCAGCAAGGTGAAGAACACCTACCGTTGGGACGAGTCGCTCGGCAAGAATCGCCAGGTCGATGCCGAAGGCGCCTTCGTCGAGCCCCCCGTGTTCATGCGCGGCCCCGCCGCGAAGAATCCGATTCGCTGATTCTTCGAATCGGGGGGGGCTCCGGCCGATCTCCGATTCCGGTATGCAAAAGCCCGCGTTTCCTCCAGCCAGGAAATGCGGGCTTTTCTTTTATCCTTCCCCCCTGAAGCCACGGACCCTTGCACTCCATCGCCCCCTCCAGGAGTGGACCGACGATGCCATTGCGGCACCGTTGGGGAATCGAGTCGTGCGGGAGGATATCCTCCCCTCCGGGGGTGTTGCCCTACCCTCGCGGTGGAATCGTGCCCAGGGACCTGGGCGACCCAGTCAATTCGGGTTCGATCTATTGTTCGGGGAACATTTCCAGGCCATCATTCCTCCCGCGAGGAATCCCACCGGCCCCTTGCGGGACTTGCGCAACTTCCAGGCCAGGATGGGGGCGTCGAATCCGACTTGGCAAACGAAAACCACGAAGCGGTCCTTCGGCAATTCTTCCAGATGACTCCCAAACGGCCAGGAGATTTGTACGGCCCGGGACAAAGGGGGAATCCATTTGCGATCGACGGAATGACGTGCATCCACCACCAGGACTCGCGGATCCTGCAATAGAGGCGACAACGTGGCGGGGGTCAGCAATTGCACATCGGGCACCTTCCCGCGCAGATAATCGTCGATCTTCCCCAGGACGATCCGCGCTTGCCTGCGCAACAACCGCGGAGAAAGAGCGGGATCCAAGCTGAATCGCAGGCTTTCCCGGGCCGCCGTCTCCTTCCGCCCCATGGCGGTCAACACATGGGAGGGTCGGTCGGAAGAGGTGTTGCAGGCGGAACCGGCGGAAACGGCGATTCCTTGATGGTCCAACCACCCCAGAAGAACGGAATTGGGGATTCCCGGAAACCTCGCATGCACGGTATTGCACAAACCCGTCCCCCGGCCCGAGGCGAATTCCACTTCGGGGAGGATGCGGGAAAGCCCTTCCTCGAACTCCTTGCGGACCGCCCGCACCCCCTCGCAATTGCCCAACTGCCTGGGCAGGTCCCGAAGAGCTTGGGCAAGGCCCGCGATGTCGTGCACCGCCTCGGTCCCGGCACGCCGCCCCTCTTCCTGGTGCCCTCCGGTGTGCAGCGCGGGAAGAGCGCAACCGGACTTCACGTACAAGGCCCCGATGCCCTTCGGGCCGTGGATCTTGTGGGCGGAGATGTTCGCGAAATCCACGTCCATCGCCGCCAGGTCCACGGGCATCTTCCCCAGGGCCTGCACGACATCGCAGAAGACCCTCGCCCCGCGCCGATGCGCCACCTCCACGACCGCTCCGACGTCCTGCACCACGCCCGTTTCGTTGTTGGCCAGCATGCAGCAGACGAGGTCGGCGGGCTCGGAGAAGGCGTCTTCCAGCACCCGCAGATCGAGGACCCCTCGGGAATCGACGGGCAGCCGCACCACCTGCACCCCTTCGGAGCGTTCGAGATCCTCCAAGGTCGCCAGCACCGAGGCGTGTTCCGTCGGGCTCGTCAAAATCCGTCGACAGCTTCCCGGAAGCCGGACCGCTCCGCGCAGCACCTGGTTGGCCGCCTCCGTCGCTCCCGCCGTGAAGTGGATGCTCGTCGGTTCGACCCCCAGGGCCGAGCCTACGAGCATCCTCGCGTCCTCCAGGACCTCGGCCGCGTCGTGCGCGATCCGATGCGGCGAGGAGGGGTTGCCGTGGATCGATTCCAGGATGCGCACCATCTCCCGGCGAACCGAGGCGGAAACCGAAGTCGTGGCGTTGGCGTCCCAATCGATGCGCCGATGGAATTCAAACATCGCCGCCGTCCGGGACAGAGGGGACGGCCTTCCCGTTGCGCGCCGAGGCGACGATCTCCCCGGCCTTCACGGAACGCGCGATGTTGAGCATGGAGTCGATCTCCGCCCCGGCGCCGATGCGCACCCCCGCGCGCACCAGGGACAATCCTCCCACCACCGCCCCCTTTCCGATCGAGACGCGTCCCAGGGTCATCGTCCTGCCGGATCGCTCGTGGGTGACCACGGAGACGCCCATGCCCAGGACCACGTCGTCGCCGATCTCCAGCAGCTTGGGGTGCACGATGTCGAGGTACACCCCGGGCGCGATGTACACGTTCCGACCGATGCGCATCCCCATCAGACGGTAGATCAGGACCTTCAACCCCGCGAAGGGGCAGATGTACAGCGACAGCGAGGCCAGGTACCTCCAACCCACCAGGAGCTGCCGCAGCGGACCTCCGTAGAGCAATCCGCAGGTTTCGCGATGGGACATTCCCGCGATGTCGAGGATCACGCGACGATCCGCCCCGGCCAGGAACTCCGCGACCTGCCGGCGAGCGGCCTCCACCCGAACCTTCCTCACGGGTTCCTCCTCCTGCTTTCGCGGCGCAGGTTCTCCAGGATGCGCGCCGGGATTTCCCGGGCGATGATCCGGTTGATCGACGTGGGGACCGCTCCTCCCAGGTCGAGGCGTTCGGTGTAGGAGCCCCGGGTCAGGGCCGGCCCCAACCGCTGCAGTTCGATCACGCCCTCCATGTCCAGGAGCCGCACGACGCCCCCCGGCACCGCGACGGACGGATCGTCGACCGCCCTCATGTCGGAACGCACCACGCCCGCGGCACTGTCGCGGGAGACGTGGATCTCCACCACGATGTCCCGGTCCGAGAAGGGCCAGGGAAGGGCGTAGCGCTGGTAGACGAAGAAATGGTCGCGGGTCTCCTCGCGCAACATCCGGCTCTCGGCCAGATAGGGAACCCAGCGGGCGAACCCGGGCAGGTCCCGGAGGATCGATTCCACCCGATCCATGTCCACGGTGTCCATTCCCACCGCGCGGAAGGCGTCGAGTCCCGATCCGGGAACCGGACGGTTCCACACCTCCCCCGCCCGGTCGCGGCGCACCAGGACCCAGCCGGAATCCTCCATGGCGCCTTGGGCGCCCACCATCCGCGCGCCTCCGAGGAGCAGGCACGCGGCGAGCATCGCTGCGGGCGCACGTCGCCTTCCGGCGCCAAGGGGACGAATCCGGCGGGCATCCTCGAGGAACTCCCCGGAGACCCCGGTGCGGTGATCCCGGGAGCTGGTCATGAGGCGAAGAACACGTTCTGGGCGCACATGGGGACCAGACGTCCGTCGGCGCGGGCGTAGGGGTTGCAGCACTTCTGCAGGCGCGTCAGGTCCATCGTGCGCGCATCCATGAAATCGTGGACGAACACCGCCTTCATCGAGTCCTTTCCCAGGTCGAGCAAGGCGCGCGGATCCCCCGCGATGGAGGGAAGTCGACGGAGGATGTCGCGGATGCGGTCCATGACCCTGCGATCGAGGTCCGACGTGTCGGCGGCCGACCACAGCTCGTACAACCTCCCCTTCAGGAGCGCCAATCCTTCGGAATCGAGGCCGGGCAAGGTGCGGTTGGCGATCAGCTCGAGATACTCCCGCTCCCCCAGGAATGCCTTCAGGCTCCGATACGCGCCGGCCTCCGCCTCCAGGTAGTAGGAGAGGGCGAAGCAGGAGTGGTGGGAGCAGGGAAGGGGGTTGAAGTCGCCGGGGGAGACGTGGCGGCTCTCCTCGAGCCGGCGCACGACGTCGGGAATCGTCAAACGCCGGGATTCGTCCCAACCCGCGGCGTTCCCCGTGAAACAGGCCGGCTGCAGCATCAGACTCAACGCCTTGGAGGAGAAGAGGAGATCGACCAGGCGGGGGATCTCGTGGTCGTTGACCCCGCGCGCCACGGTGGCCACCAGGGAATAGGGAATCCCCTCCGATTCCAGGAGGGACAGCAGTTCCGTGCGATGCTCGACCAGGGGCCTCCCCCGCAGCACGACGTCGGCGGAAGGGTCGAGCCCGTCGAACTGCAGAGCTACCAGCGCCCCGGATTCCCGGAACACCTGCCGCAGCCGAGCATCCCGGGCCAGGCGGAGGCCGTTGGTGGAGACCGTGGTCTGGACCACTCCCATCTCCCGGCAGACCCGCAGGAAATCCGGGAGGAGAGGGTGCAACGTGGGCTCGCCCCCGGAGAGGTTCACCACCGGCAGGCTCCCCTCGGCTTCCAGGAGGGTTTCCAGGACTCCCCGGAAGGCATCGAGATCCATCCGAGGCAGGTCCTGCCCCCCCTTGAGGCACACCGGGCAATCCAGGTCGCAGGCCTGGTCGATCTCGATGACGGGCAGGCAGGTGTGCTGGCGGTGCTCGGGGCACATCCCGCAGGAATCGGGACACCCCTTGAATTCCGCCACCTGCACGGCGCGAGGTCTCTGGCGAGGCTTCACGTAGGAGAGGCTCGCGGCCGTCCAGGCCGGATCGGTGGAGGTCAGGACGCTGGTGCGTCCGTGGCGCGGGCACATCTTCTCGAGCCAGATGCTCCCGTCCCGTTCCACGGTCCGCGCCGGGACCCGCTCCCGGCAGACTCCGCAAAGACCCTGGGTATGGGAGAAGATGCGGAAAGTCACGGGGATCCTCCCGCGCACGCCCGCCCGGAGGACCTCCCCGCGCGGATCGGAGGGCGACGCGGACTCACGACGGCTCCACCCAGAAGCGTGGGTCGCGCTGGCGGTAGAGGAGGTTGTAGCTGCACGCGGGCACCATGCGTCCCTCCTCGTCGGGCACCACGTCGCCGCACCGGGAGACGCGGTCGATGTCGAAGTTGTCGGGGTCCATGTGGGGATGGATGTAGACCATCTTCACGAACCTTTCCGCCAATTCCTGTCGCCTTCGGGCGTCGATGTCCGGATTCTGGAGGGCCAGCACGGCGCGCCGCAGGGTCGACAGGAAGGACGGATCCTCGCCCTGCGACCAGACGCGGGCCAGACCGTCGAGGAAGTCCCGGGTGAAGGCGGCGTCCGGCTCGAGGAAGTAGCGGGAACGCGTGAGGGCCTCCAGCTGGGCGGGAGCGAGGAACCGGGTGAGGGAGCGGACCTTCCCCTCGTGCACCAGGTAGTAGGCGACCGAATAGCACAGGGGATGGTAGCCGGCCAGCGGGAAGAAATCCTCGCGATCGAATCCCTCGCGGGCGGCCACCAGGTCCTCGACCTCGTCGATGGTGATGTGCCGACGCGGCTCGAAACGGGAACCGTTGGCCCCGGTCCAGGTCATGTTCTGGATGGTGATCGATCGGACGAACTCCTTGGGAAGGTACTCCGAGACCAGGGGGCCCACCTCGTCGTCGTTCACCCCCTGGATGGCCACGCACAGGATCGTGGTGGGGATGTCCAGGCGCTCCATCACCTCGAGGGCCTTGCGTTTGGCGGCGACCACGTCCGCGCCGTGGATCCTGCGGCTGCGCTCGGGATCGAAGGTGTCGAGGGACAGGACCAGGTGGGCCCCGCTCTCCTTGATGCGCCGGGCGAATTCCGGATCGGAGGCCAGCCGCAGGCCGTTGGTGTTCACCGTCACCCGGGGGATCCCCCGGTCCCGCACGGCTTGGACGATTTCCGGCAGGAGGGGATGGAGGGTGGGCTCCCCGCCGGTCATGTTGACCAGCTGCAGTCCCTCCGTGCGCTCCAGCACCTTGTCGACGATGGTCAACACGTCCTCGATCGGCTTGTAGTACTTGCGGTCGGGTCGGTTGTAGGTGAAGCAGATGGGGCAATCCATGTTGCAGTCGTTGGTGATCGAGAACACGGGAAGCCGGATCCGGGCGAGGTGGTTCTCGCAGGGTCCGCAATCCCGCGGGCATCCCCGCGTGGCCGGCGCCGGCCGCACGGGCTCGTCGGCTTCGCGCGGCCCCGGGACGCGACGCATGTACCACTCGGCGCGGGCGGCGACCCGGGTGGCACGCACCCCCTGGACCGGGCACAGGCGCTCCATGTGGACTCCGTCGGGGCGGGCGACCAGACGGGCGGGCTCGGTGGTGGCGCACGACTCGCACCAGGCCATGGTCCCGTGGAGGACCGCTTCGGCGACTTCCTCCCCAGCACCGGCCATCACACCCCTCCGTCGATCTGGAGGCTCTGGGCGTTGACGTAGGAGGAATCGTCGGAACACAGGAAGCAGACCAGGTTCGCCACGTCCCTCCCCGTTCCCGGCCTGCCGGCCGCGCAATGGGCCAGGAAGTCGCGGCGGTGCTCCTCGGGGATCCCCTGGGCCACCCCACCGTCGATCATGCCCGGGACCACGTTGTTCACCCGGATGGAGAACCGTTTGAGCTCGGCGGCCAGCGCCGTTGTCATGCCCGCCAGGGCGGCCTTGGTCATGGCGTAGGTGACGGGGACTTCCAGCACGCGGTGTCCGGCGATGGATCCCAGGCTGACGATGGATCCCCCCCGGGCCCGGATCATGCCGCGCACCACCGCCCGCGTGACGAAGAGGGTCCCCTTGAGGTTGACGTCCATGGCCAGATCCACATCCTCCTCCTCCAGCATCGCCAAGGGCATGGCCTGGCTGATGCCCGCGTTGTTCACCAGGGCGTGGATCACGGGGTGGCGGGAATAGACCGATTCGATCGCCTGTTGGATGTCCGGGACGCTGCGCAGATCCATGGGGAACCCTTCGGCGCCGTCGAGCTCGGCCTCCAGGGCCTTCGCCCGGTCGCTTCCGCGATGGTAGCTGAACAACACCTTCGCGCCGCGGGCGTGCGCTTCGGCGCAGATCGCCCTGCCGATATGGCCGGTTCCGCCGGTGACCAGCACCACCTTTCCGCGGAGGCTCACGAGGCGCGACTCCCGAGGCGGGCCTCGACCACCAGGGCGAGGTCGTGCACGGTGATCAAACCGAACAGCTCGGCACGCGTCATGCCCTCCCGGATGCGTTCGGCGTGCGAAGGGGCACGGGTGCGCAACTCCTCGACCCGGTCGGAGGCCAGGACCCCCTCCTGGAAGAATTCCTCGACCTTCACCTCCGCGCCTCCCAGGAACAGCGTCTTGGTGGCCAACTGCACGCCGTACTCCTGTTCCACGAGGTACACGATCTCCACGAAATCGAGGCTGTCGGCGCCGAGGTCGGCGACCAGGGAGGCGTCGGGTCGGATCTCCTCGACGTCCTCGAGGGCGAACACGGGAAGCAACAGCTCCCTCAGGCGGGTTTCCACGTCCATGGGGGACTCCGGGATCAGGATGGAGGGTTTTCGGGAGCGGCTGGATGGCCGACGGGAATCAAAGCGGCGATCTCCAGCCCACGTCGCAGCCCCATGAGGGAGGCCAGGGAATCGGCGGCCAGCAGCGGCCCCGTCATGGGGCAGGAGACCAGACCTTCGGACAAGGCGGCCAGGAGGATCAGGGGGATCGCTCCGGCGATCGACTTCAGATGGTTTTCGCGATCGAAGGAACGAAGGCGCGCATCGGGATCCCGTACCAAGGCCGAAAGCACCGGGGAATCCCGGAAGACCGGAACGAACAGCAGGGGCGCGGTCTCGAAGGCGTGGAAGAAGTTCCGGTAGGAATCCCATTCCACCTCGCAGCCTTCGCGCACCGAACTCGTCAGGCGCGCGGAGGCGTCGCGCACGACCTGGGCCATGTTCCGGATCACCGATCGATCCCGCACCACGACGACGTCCCACCCGCGCCGCGCGGAGGCGTAGGGGATGGACTTCGCGCAATCCAGGATGTTCTGGATGGAGGACTCGTCGACGGGTCGGGACGAGAAGGATCGGACCGAGCGGCGCGCCAGGCACAGGTCCCGGAATTCGGAAACGTTCATCCCACCCCCTGCCGGAAGGCCCCGTCGACGGCCAGGACTTGTCCATGGATGAAACTCGCCCGCTCGGAGACGAGGAAGGCCACGGCGTCGGCGACGTCCCCTGCCGACCCCAACCGCCCCACGGCGGTGGTGGCGAGCACCTCGTTCGGGGCCTGGGCGACCAGGGGACGCAGACTGCCCGCCTCGATGGCTCCCGGAGCCACGCAATTCACACGCACCCCTCTTCCCGCGAATTCCGCGGCCAGGGAACGGGTGAACCCCTCGACGAAGGCCTTGGTTCCGCCGTACACGGTCTGGCCACGGTTTCCCCGACTCGCGGCGACCGAACCGATGTTGACGATCGTGCCGGATCTGCGCCGCATCATGGGGACCACCGCGGCGCGGCACAGCCGGGTCAGGGCGACGATGTTCACCGCGAGCATGGTGTCGATGTCGGCATCGGAGAGGTTGGGAAGGAGCTCGGCCACCACGATACCGGCGGCGTTCACCAGGATGTCGCAACCGGAGACGTCCCGACAGAAGGCGTCGAGCGCTTCCCGGTCCGCGAGATCGACCGCCACCACCCGGAACCCTTCGCGACCCTCGAATTCCGAGAGGTGCCCCGTGTTGCGGAACCCCTGCAGCAGGACTTCGTCCCCGGGGAGGACGACGCGGCGCGCGATCTCGCGCCCGATCTCCGAGGTGGCCCCCGTCACCACGACGCGGCGCGTCACGCGCCCCTCCGCAGGACGATCGCCGTATTCTGTCCACCGAAGGCGGCGTTCAGCTTCAGGAGGTTGCGCACGGGGAGGTGCAGCGGCGCCCCGCGGACCACCCGCAGATCCACCTCGGGATCGGGCGTGGTGGAGTTCAGCGTGGGAAGGACGATTCCCGTCTGCAAGGTCCTCACGGCCGCGAGCAGCTCCAGGGCCCCGCAGGCGCCGATCAGGTGCCCCACCTGCCCCTTGAGCGAGAAGACGGGGATCTCCCGGTAGCGGGTGCCGAACACGCGATGCATGGCGCGGGTCTCGGCCAGGTCGTTCTTGGAGGTTCCCGTCCCGTGAAGATGCACCGCGTCGATGTCCTCGGGCCGCAATCCGGCGTCGGTGATCGCTTCGAGGGCGGCCCGGGCGAGCATCCGCCCCTCGGGCTCGGGATCGGTGACGAGCCAGGCGTCCGTGGTCGAGGCATAGCCCGCGACCTCGGCGAGGACGTTCCCGGGTGCGACGGATTCCGCCGCTTCCATCACCAGGACCGCGGCCCCTTCCCCCAGGACGATCCCGCAGCGGTCCTTGTCGAAGGGGCGACAGGCCCGGCTCGGCTCCCCCGTCCAGGTGGAGAGGGCGCCCAGCCGGTGGAATCCCAGGTAGTGGAGCGGGGAAAGCATGGAATCGAATCCGCCCGAGACCACGATGGAACGCGGGTCGCGACGGATCTTGCGCAGGCCGAATCCGATCGCCTGGGTGGAGGCCACGCAGGCCGCGCCGTTGAGGGAGCACCCTCCGGCGATCCGCTCCTTCTCCACCAGCGCCTGGACGAAGGACTCGGCCCGATGGACGTGGGTTCGCCAGTCGCTCCGGGAGTCGGCTTCGACGAACCCGCGCACATCGAAGGCGTCGATCCCCTGCCCGAGGTGGAGGGATCGATGCCCCGGATCGGCACGGTGCCACGCCTCGTGCCCCTGCAGCGCCTCGGCCAGGGCGGTCTCGAGGAAACCGCACTTGCGATCGACGTGCGGCTCGGTGCGGACCACCGCGCCTTCCCGGCGCACCTCGGCTCCCAGGGCCGACGGGAACGCGTGGGTCGGGAAATTCTCGATCCACCCCGTGCCCGGGATGCCGGCCTCCAGTCCGGCGAGGAATTCCGCCATTCCCGTGCCGATGGGGCTGACCACCCCGCACCCCGTCAGGACCACCCGCGGACGGTTTCCGACGACTCCTTCCCGGGGATTCAATGCCGTCCCCACGCGGCGAAAACATCCAGGGGGGACGCGTCCGGCTCGATCGAGTCGGCTTCCCGGGGATGCATCAAGGCCATTCCGACGGTCACGCCCCCGTCGGGGGTCGTGCGTCCGGCCCCGACCAGGACAGGGCCATCCCACGGAGAGAGGGCGACCTGCTCGAAAACCCTCGAACGGACTCCGTAGTGGACCGAGCTGTCCCCCCGCAAGCCATGTTCGATGGCCACGAAACACAGGGGCATGTTGTACAGGACCTTGAACTGCGTCAGGGGGGAGATCGCCGAAACGGCGTGGGAAACGAAGGCGTGGTCGTCCATCCGTCCCTCGCGATCCCTGCTGGCCGAGCGCAACCCGTCCAGCCCGTAGTCCTCGAACTCCACCGTCGCCATGGCGTAGTGGAAGGGGGTGGAGGGATCGAGGGAACGCCCCTCGAGAAGCTTCGAAGCGCAGACGATGGCCGCCGCGGTCTCCCGGTTGAAGTATTTGGCCAGTTTCCGGTTGCGAAGATGCGATCGCACGTCGATGACCTCGCCCGGGGCGAAATGTTCAACCCGGCTCGTCGGCATCGATCACCCGCGTCTTCTTCATGCAGAACCGATAGAGTCCGGCGCGCGAGCGACGCAGCTCCTCGTCGTCGACCAGGACGAACGAGAACGTCAGCTCGCCGGTGGCCGACACCTCGCCGTCGATGCTCGCCTGGACCTTCGCCACCCCGAAATCCTCCCTCCGGGAGAGGATGTCGGCGCGATAGAGGATGCGATCCCCCGGTTCGGCGGGTTTGCTCCACTTCATACGGTTGGCCATCACCAGCACGGACTGCCGCAATTCCAGCCCGTCGTGGTCCATCATGATCTCGAAGAACGACCCGGCGAGCTGGGCCATGCCTTCCAGGACCAGGGAGCCGGGAAACACGGGGTATCCGGGGAAGTGCTCGTCGAACACCTCGTCGGACAGGGAGACGCACTTCACGCCCACGATGTGCTTGCCGTATCGGATCTCCTCGATGCGGTCGATCAAGTGGAATCGCACGGAACCAATCTAATTTCGATCTCCAGACCCATTGTTCCCGTTTTCGGCCGCGAAGGATCCGGTCGCCCACCCGCGGAAGGACCCCGCCCCATGGACCTCCTCAAACGCCTCCGATATGCCGGACGGTTCCTGCGCAAGGACCTCGTCCACCTGAATCTCCAGATCCTCTACAAGTGCAATTTCACCTGCAAGATCTGCGATTTCTGGCAGCCCCGCTGGCAGGGCCAGGGGATGCTCTCCCTGGACCAGACCCGCGCCATCGTGGAGAAGCTCAAACCCGAAGGGCCCTTCCTGATCTCCATCGGAGGGGGGGAGCCCCTGCTGCACCCGGAGATCCTTCCCATTGCCCGGGAATTGTCCCGCGACAACCTGGTGGTCATGATCTGCAACGGATGGTTCATGACCCGCGAGACGGCCAGGGCCATCTGGGAGGCCGGACTCTACGAAGTATCCATCTCGGTGGACTACCTGGACCCCGAACGGCACGACACCCATCGCGGCCGGCCGGGAGCCCACGCGCGCGCCTTGCAGGCCCTCAAGTACCTGCACGAGGAACGGGTCCATCCCCACCAGCGCACCCACATGATCTCCGTTGTGATGGACGACAACCTCGACGACATCGAACCCCTGGCCCAATTGGCCGCCCGGGAGGGCTACACCTACCTGGTGACCTTCCACAGCACCTCCCGCGGGCGCAAGGAGAAACGGGCGGCCCCCGCGGAGGTCGGTCGGCGGCTGCGGGAAATCCAGAAACGGAATCCGTCGTTCGTCACGTTGCGCGGATACGTGGAGCGATTCGGGGAGGCCGACGAGAACGGCGAGATCGGTCCGTGCCGCGCCGGAATCAACCTGCTGAACGTGGATTGCAACGGGAACGTCTCCACCTGCATCGACCGTCTGGACGACTCCTGCGGGAACATCCTGGAGGATTCCTTCGACGACATCCGCCTCCAGCTCGCCCGACGGCAGAAGGAGAGCTCCTGCGGGTCCTGCTGGACCAGCTGCCGGGGCCCGATCGAATCCCTCATGTACGGCAAGGACCGCCTGGGCAACCTCCTCGACCTGCATCGCATGACCAAGGATGTCCCGCTGGTGCGCAGCTCCCCGTGAAGGACGCCTGGACCTGGGTGAAGCACCGGCACTTTCCGCGACACGATCGTTGGGATCCGTTCCTCGCCGTCCACTATCTCACCTACGCCTGCGATTTCCGCTGCCCCTACTGCAGCGACGGCCAGGGACGCCCGTATCCGGAACGCGCCCCAGGCCACCTTCCCGAGGAGAAGGCCCTGGAGCTGCTGCGGCGCATCCGAGGCGTCTGCGACCGGATCGAGCTCACCGGCGGGGAGCCGCTCCTGCACCCCTCCATCGAGGGGATCCTCCGCGCCCTTCCGGCGCTGGAATTCCGCGAAACCGTTCTCACCACGAACGGCTGGCACCTGCCACGCTACCTCGATTCCGTGGAACGGAGCATCGACACCCTGGTGATGAGCCTGGACACCCTCGATCCCGTCCGCGCGGCGCACTGGTACGGCAAAGGCCCCGAGACGCTCCCCCGTCTGCTGGAGAATCTCGAACAGGCAGCCCGTCGCTTCGGCAGACGGATGGTGCTCTCCGCGGTCGCCACGGCGGAAACCCTCGAGGAACTCCCTGCCTTGATGGACCATGCCCATGCGCTGGGAATCCACTTCGCCTGCTACCCGCAGCTGGAAGGCGTCCGAGTTCCCCCCACCCTCTCGGAGCACCCTGGATATCGTCCCGTCTTCCAGGAACTCCTGGAGGCCAAGCGCAAGGGCAAACGCATCTGGGCCACCACCAAGGCCCTGGAGTGGATGCGTGATCTTCCCAAGATCCCCTGCCGCCCCTTCACCCTCGTAGCCATCGAGCCGGACGGTCGGGTCTTCTACCCCTGCCTGGAGCGCGGCACGCACGCGGGCTCCCTCCTGGAGGAGCCCGATCTCCACCGCCTCCGCCTCCAAGGACTGGCCTCCCACGGCCCCCAGCCCGATTGCCCCACGCAGTGCCACAGCGCCTGCACCCTGGGATTCGCCAGCATCCTCCAGCACCCCTCCACCCTGCTCTCCGAAGCCGCCTGCGGACTCCGGCGCGTTTTGGACGAAAAACGTCCATGACCGTCCAGCTCTGGGACACGACCTGGTCCACGACGCCGTGGTTCTGGACCTACTTGGCGATCGTGACGGCCCGCAACCTCCTGGAATGGCGGACGACCTCCGGGAGATCGTCGGGCGAGCCGGGACACCGGACCGGAGGCGTCTCCCTGTTCGTCTTCGCCGCGAGCTACGTCCTCTCCAGCGTCTCCGTGGGGATCTGGCTGCTGCACTCCACTCCGAACCCCGCCTTGTTCGTCGCCTCGTCCCTGGCGTTCTCGGGACTCCACCTGCTGCGGGTCCGCGTCCTGGTCGGCCCTTTCGGCAAGGCCTGGAATCCCTACACCACCCCACGCTCCGACACGGGTCTGGTGACCTCCGGCTTCCATGCCCGGATCCGGCATCCGTTGTACCTCTTGAACACCCTGGAGATGGCCGCCCTGGCCCTGATCCTCCCCAACCCCGTCTCCACGGCCTGTTGGAGTTGCGATCTTCTCGCCACCCTGGCCAGGATCCCCGGCGAGGAGCGACATCTCGCGCACAGATTCGGTGCACAATGGGATGATTATCGTGCACGCACCGCACGCCTGCTTCCCGGGCTGTGGTGAACGGGAGGGTTCCGTGTCGCTGAAGATTCTGCTCGCCCCGGTGGGCTCGGAGGGGGACATCCGCCCGATGGTCGCCCTGGCCATCACCCTGGTGGCCCGCGGGCACCAGGTCGCCCTCGCGGCCGCTCCGGATTTCGCTCCCCTGGCCGCCCTCCATCGGATCCCCTTCCACCCCGTGGGATCACCGTTCAAACCCGTGGCACTGGCTCTGTCGGGACGCATCAATGGACGTCCCTGGAGTGGAAACCGTGTGATGCTCCAGTGGTGCCAGACCGCCATCCGGGAACAGTTCGCCCAGTTGGGGCCCTGGTGCGCCGGGGTCGACCGGATCGTGGGAGGAGGGCTCCAATTCGCCGCATCTTCCTACGCGGAATCCCTCGGCATCCGCTACCGCCACGTGGCCCACGTGCCCATCGTGATGCCCAGCCGACACCATCCTCCCGCGACGGTTCCATGGGTCCGGATGCCTCGATGGTTCAACCAGGCCGCCTGGGGACTGAACGGGATCGCCATGAATGCTCTGCTCGGTCGGCACATCGACCACGAACGATCCGGCCTGGGCCTTCCCCCCATCGGGGATTTCACCTCGCATTTCACCCGCCACATGGTGATCGCCATGGATCGGGAACTGGGCGACCTCCCGCGCGACGTACCCTCCACGGTTCCCCAGACCGGCTATTGGAGGATCGACGACGAGGCCGAGCTGGATCGCGAGGTGCAGCGCTTCCTGGAAACGGGAGATCCACCGGTTTTCTTCGGATTCGGAAGCATGGGAGACGAGGATCCCGCGGCGACCTCCCGGATCCTGTCGCAGACGATCCGCCAGTCCGGTCTTCGCGCCATCATCGCTCGCGGCTGGGCCTCGCTGGAACCCGATCTCGACCACCGGGTTCTGGTGATCGACCGAGCCCCCCACGGGAAGCTGTTTCCCCGGGTCGCCGCCGTGGTGCACCATGGCGGGGCCGGGACCACCTGGGCGACCGCTCGAGCCGGGGTCCCCCACGTCGTCGTTCCCCATCTTCTCGACCAGAACTTCTGGGCCGACCGCCTGCAACGATTGGGAGTCTCCGGAAGCCCCGTTCCCCGCCGCGCCCTCTCCCCCGAGACACTCGGGCAATCCCTCCGGGAAGCTCTCTCCCCTTCCCGGAGGGGGCCGGTCGAATTCCTCCGGGACGCCTTGGCGTCGCGCGACGGCATCGCGGAAGGCATCGCCCTGATCGAAGCGGGATAAGTCTCCGGGGAATCCTTTGGGGGGGGGCGATCGGCGGTCGGACCACCTCGGCGCCACGCAGTTCCCTTTCCCGCGTCGTTCCAGGTGACGAGAGCTCTCCGATTCGGACCGGACCGGTCGTCGTCTCCGGCAAGGGTCGTCCCCGGATGCAAGGCGAAGGACGCGACCCGCGAACCCCACCCATCGCTCCGTGAGATCGACGACTCCGTCGAGGAAACCTGGCCCGGCCCCGCCCCGATTGGGTATGATCAGCCCATCCTCCGCGACCCCGTGTCGGGGGGATGCAGGGCTCCCCGATGTCGATTCCCTCCCGTTCCATCGTTCCCAGGTGGCGCACCATGACCCTTCGAATCTCCTCGTTGGCGACCGTCCTCCTCTTCCTGTGGCTCGCGGGGTGCGCCGCCGACACCCGGATCCGCGTGCGACACGTGCCAGAGGTCCCTCTCCCCGGAGTCCACTCCTTGAAGGTCGAACCGTTTCACACGACCGGAGAGTTGCACGTGGACCAGGTCCCGAAACTGGGAGGTCTTCCGGAGGTGCTCCTGAAGTTCGCGGTGAAGGCCGGCGTCAACATGTGGGCCTCGAGCCAGGAGGAGACGTGGAGCCAGTGGAGCGCCGCGGATCTGCGGGCCGCCTTGATCCGCAACGGTTACTTCGAGATCGGGGACTCGATGGCCGCCGATGCGACCCTCCTGGGAACCTGCACGTACGATGTCCGCGACGTCTCCGACGGGCCCTCGAACTCGACAGGTGGAGAGGCCACCGTCCGAATCCGCTTCGAAGTGGTCGACGCCGACGGGCGGATCCTCGGATCCGGCGTCGTCGAGGAACGTCCCGAAGCCGTCGCCCCTGGAACGGGTGCGGGGAAAAAGGGGGTCCTCATCCCGGACTGGACGGAACTGCTCCGCTCGGCGATGTCGGAAGCCAATCTAGAATTGGTCCGTCGTCTCACGCCGCATCACGCGACCGAAAAACGGGTCTTCGCCAAGCCCGGTTCGAAACGCATTCGGAAAGCCAATTTGATGGCCGCGCGAGGCGATTGGAACGACGCGGTGGCTCTGTGGCGAGAGGCCTTGGAGGGGGATTCCCTGGATCGTTCCTCCGGATGGTTCAACCTCGCCGTCCACGACGAATTCCAGGGGGACCTCGACTCCGCTCTCGCCAAATACGAAGCCTCCCAGGCTGCCATGTCGCAGGAGGGAATCGAAACCAGCATCGAACGAGTGCGTTCCCGCATCCGGGAGTGGGAACGTCTGCGAGGACCGGGGTCCTGGCGCGAAAAAAAGCGGCCGTCCCCCAATCCGGATTCGAAAGTTCGCCCAGGTCCCTGGCTGGATCACCGGCGTCCTTGAATCCCGCACCAGAGTCCGTTCCCAATTCCCCGTGGGACTCGTACCCCCGGGACGTGAACCCACCCTATCGGCCCCGGACGCGAGAACACCGGTGCAGCGAGGGCCGATCGCTCCCCTGGATCCGCCGAGGATCGGCGCGCAGCCGCACGGCGGAAGATCCAGGACGACTCCGAGGAAGCCCCCTGGCCTCGGACGGGGAGAAATCGGTATGATGTCCTCGCCCACCCCGGACCGGGGATCGGGTGCCTTCGCTGTTTCCATCCGGGGGGATGTTCCCTCCTTCCTCTTCGGCACAAGGATGCTGTCCATGAATCCTGGAATCCGGCCTTTGTTGGCCTCTCTCACCCTCCTGTTGGTGGCGGGGTGCGCCTCCACCACCAAGATCCAAGTCCAGCGCGCTCCGGAGATCGACCTGCCGGGAGTCCGCTCCTTGCAAGTCGAACCGATCTCCACCACCGGTGGCCTCGACCTCGATCAGATCTCGACCGGAGGAGGGCTCCTGGGGGTGGCCCTGGATGTGGCGGTGAATGTGGGAACCAACGTGGCAGCCTCCCGTCAGGACGGAAAATGGAGCGACTGGAGCACCGCGGACCTGCGGGGGGCCCTGGTCCGCAACGGCACCTTCGAGGTCCGGGAAACCAAGGATGCCGACGCGATCCTCAAGGGAAGCTGCGAGTACGATGTCCGCGACGTCCCCGAGACCATCGAGGAGAAGGTCGACGGCAAGGTGGTGTCCTCGTACAAGATCGAGCGCACCGCCACGGCCAGGGTCCGGTTCGAGGTGGTCGCGCCCGACGGGAAGGTCCTCGGGGCAGGAAATGTCGAACAGGCGCGCAAGGTCAAGGTCGAGGAAGCCGACGCGGAAACCGCTCGCGACCGGATCCCTGACTGGGAAGATCTGGTCCACAAGGCCATCGCGGACGCCAACGAAAAGGTGGTGAGCCGCATCGCCCCGTACTACGTGACCGAGGAGAGAACCTTCGCCAAGGCCGGTTCGAAGAGCATCGAAAAAGGCAACAAGCTGGCCGCAAAAGGCGACTGGGACGGCGCGGCGACTCTCTGGCGGCAGGCCCTGGAAGGGAATTCCCAGGATCGCTCCTCGGGCTTGTTCAACCTCGCCATCCGCGACGAATCCCGAGGCGATCTCGACTCGGCGCTGGCCAAGTACGAAGCCTCCAAGGCCGCCAAATCCCAGAAGGGAATCGAGATCAGTCTCCAGCGGGTGCGTTCCCGCATCCAGGAGAGGGAACGACTGCGGGCGGCAGCGGCCTTGCGCGACAGCAGCGCCACACGACCGAACCCCTGATCCGGAAAGAGGGGCGGATTCGCGAGGCGTTTCGTGGAGTCGCGCCCCCATCGCCCAGGAACCGCACCCATTCGCCCCCCCTTTGTCCATCACCCGACACAGGGGGGGGGCACGGATCCGCGCGAGGTGCACCAATTCCCCCGGGCCGAGCATACGTTCGCACCGGGAAAAGGAATTCGTGAACTATTGCCCCCCTGTTTAAGGGACACGAGGAACTTGCGCCTCCCATCGGACCGGAAGGCGGCGGATAGCTCGGGAAAATGGTATCGTGTAGGAAGATTCCTTCCACGATTCCGTGCCGGATTCGGCCAGTTCCTCGGGGGCGCACCGCATGTCCAATCGATCGTGGCCCCGCATCCGATTCCTGGATCGCCGCGAGCGTCTCCTTGCCGTGGTTCTAGGGGGTGTGGTTCTTCTACTGCTGGTCGTCCTGGATGGCATCGCCACGACCCGCTTCCGCAATCAAGCGATCGAAGACATCTCCCGCCAAGCCGACGTCCTGCTGAAGGATCGCAGTGCCGTCCTCATGAATCGCGCCAACCTCCTGGAGCGGGAGGTGCGATTCCTGGCCGAAACCCCTCCGATCCAAGGGCTGGCTCGTGCCAAGCTGCAACACGGTCTCGACCAAGCGGAAAACAGTTCCACGGAAATGTGGAGGAATCGGCTCATCCGGATCTTCCAGGCCTACGTCCAGACCAACACGGAAATCATGCAACTCCGGCTGATCGGGCTCGACGAGGGGGGCAAGGAAATCGTCCGAGTGGACCGCATCGACGGAAAGATCGTCGTGGTCCCGGACGATTCCCTCCAGCGGAAAGCCGATCGCGACTACTTCCAGGCGACCCTCCCGCTGGCCTCCGGGGAAGTCCACATGTCCGAACTCGACCTCAACGTCGAGCACGGTCGGATTCAAGTTCCCTTCACACCGACCCTCCGCGCTTCCACGCCGGTCCGCGCCCCCGACGGCTCCCTCTTCGGCATGGTGGTGGTGAACCTCGATGCCCGCCCGATGCTGAAGGAATTCCGGCAGGACTTCGCCCCACCCTACCAGATCTATCTGTGCAACGCGCATGGGGACTTCCTCAGCCACCCCTTCCCGGAGCGGGAATTCGGCACCCAGAGAGGGCAGCCCTGGGGATGGACGAACCAATTCGGTTCCCCACCCGTCCGCGATACCTTGCAACACCTCGCCCCCCCCGGCGGAGGCCGAGACGTCCACCTCCTCGCCCATCAGATCTCCTACTCGACCAAAAGTCCCCGCCACCACTGGTGGGTGATCACCACGTATCCGGATTCCGTGATCGACCGCAGGGTGACCAAGGAGCGTTGGACCATCCTTTCGGTCACCGTGGGAATCCTGGTGACCGGCTCCCTGATCCTGTTCCTCTATCTGATCGCCGTGCATCGACGTTTGCAGATCCAGGAGACGCATTCGCGGCTGGGGGCCATCGTCGACGGCTCGGGCGACGCCATCCTCGGGCTCACCCTCGAAGGCACCGTCACCAGCTGGAACCGGGCGGCGCGAAAGCTCTTCCCTCGCGAGGACGCGGACGTGCTGGGACGCCCGATGACCTCTCTCCTCGGGCTTGGCGAAACGCGCGACCAGGAGGAAATCACGAGATTGCTCTCGCGAGCCTCCACCGGAATCCTCCTCACCAGCCCTCCCGTGCGGATCCACCCCGACCCCTCCTCCCCCGACCATTCGATCCTGGTGGCCATCGCCGCCAACCCGGTTCTCCGCGATGGCCGGACGGTGGATTCCCTGGCCGTGACCCTCCACGACATCACGGATCAGGAGAAGGCCCGAGAGGAAATCCTCACCCTCAACGCCAATCTCGAAGCCCAGGTCCTGGAACGCACCGCGCGGATCGAAGCGGTCTCGATCCTGCAGAAGGCGATCCTGGAACACGCCAGCTGGGCGATTCTCGCCACCGACCGGGAGGGAGTCCTTCAAGTCTTCAATCCGGCCGCCTCCGCGATGTTGGGGTGGAGCCCGGAGGAGGTCCTGGGGCGGGAGACTCTGGTGCGCTTCCACGATGCGGAGGAAATCCGCGAGCACGCGGCGGATCTGGAGGCCAGGGGGTATCCTCGCTGGTCCGGCTTCCCGGCGCTGGTGGCGGTCGCGGAGGCCGATGGCTCCGAAATCCGCGATTGGACCTGGGTGCGCAAGGACGGATCCCGTCTTCCCGTCGTGCTCGCCCTCAGCCCCCTGCAGGACGCGGAAGATCGGCCTCTCGGATTCATCTCGATCGCCCAGGATCTCACCGAACGCCATCGCATCGAGGCCCAACTCCGGCAACGAACCGAAGAGGCCGTCGCGGCAGGCCGAGCGAAATCGGAATTCCTCGCCAACATGAGCCACGAGATCCGCACGCCGCTCAATGGAGTCCTGGGGTTGGCTTCGGTCCTGGAAACATTCCCCTTGGATCCCGAGGCCCGGGACATGGTGCGCAAGATCCGCCGCTCCGGGGATCTGCTGCGGGCCATCATCGACGACATCCTGGACATGTCGAAGATCGAAGCCGGCCGCCTCGAACTCGACTCCGCCCCTTTCCGGTTGGAGGAGGTCCTGGAGAGCCTGTCCGGCGTCATGGGCTCCACGGCGGGCGCCAAGGACATCGAACTGGTGATCGGAACCTCTCCTCCCGAAGCGTCGCATCTGGTGGGGGACTCCCACCGGCTGGAGCAGATCCTGGTCAACCTCACCGGAAACGCGATCAAATTCACTTCCCGGGGATCGGTCGAAGTCGGCGTCGAGCATCTCGGAACCACCGGCGGAATCGCAACCTTGCGGTTTTTCGTGAAGGACACCGGAATTGGAATCCCCTCGGAGAAGATTGCCGGCCTGTTCGAAGCGTTCGCGCAAGCCGACAGCTCCACCACGCGTCGTTTCGGAGGGACCGGGCTCGGCCTGGCGATCACGCGGATGCTGGTGGAGAAGATGGGAGGAAGGATCGAGGTGGAGAGCGAGGTCGGTGCGGGGAGCACCTTCCAGTTCACGATCACCTTGCCGATCCTCGCCGACGCTCCCACGCTTGGACCATCCCTCGAGGTGGCCATTGACGGATCCCGCCCCCTGGATTTCCTGGTGGCCGACGACAACGAAGCCTCGCGACAAACATTGTCCACCCTGGTGCAGTCCATGGGATGGTCGGCCGTCGAGGAGGACGGAGGCGAAGGGGCGATGCGTTCCATCCTGAAGCGATACGCCGAGGGACATCCCTTCGACGTCCTTCTGCTCGATTGGAAGATGCCCGATCTCGATGGACTCTCCGTCGCAAGGGAAATCCACCGGATCCTGGAGGAGGAGTCCCCGCCCATCATCCTTCTGGCGACCGCCTATTCCTTGTCGGAGATGGAACATCTCCCCGAGAAGGGTCTCGTGGATGCCATCCTCACCAAACCCGTCACCGGGTCGAGCGTGCACAACGCCATCCAGAACGCCCTGCATCGCCGCGCCGGAAGCGTCGAAGGTCCGAAGGAAACCTCGGGAAAGCGTCTGGAAGGGATGCGCATCCTGATGGTCGACGACAACGACGTGAATCGGGATGTGGTGGTGGCTCTGTGTGGATCGGAAGGGGCCGAAGTGGACCAGGCCACGGACGGGGAGGACGCCTTGCGTCGACTCGGATCCTCCGACCTTCCCGACGTGGTGCTGATGGATGTCCAGATGCCGGGAATGGATGGTTATCAGGCCACGCGTGCGATCCGGGAAAATCCCCGCTGGGCCGACCTGCCGGTGGTGGCCTTGAGCGCGGGGGTCTTCCAGGAGGAGAGGGAGGCTGCCCTGGCGGCCGGGATGAATGCCTTCGTCCCCAAACCCTTCGACCCCGAAACCCTCTTTTCCACCTTGGAAACCCTGGCCACGACCCCGAAGTCGAGTCCTCGATCTCCGGAGCGCCCTTCCCTCCCGCCTCTGCTCGACACCTCCATGATGCTGGCCGTGTGGAAGACCCGCGAAATCGTGCGAGAGAAGCTGCGCCGATTCGCCGAACACGAAGCACAGGTGGCCCAACAGCTCCGAAAGGATCTGGATCGTGGGGAGGAGTCCGCGGCCTGTTTCATCCTCCATCGCCTCCGGGGAACTTCGGGGGTTCTCGGCCTGCCCGCCCTGTCCCAAGCCTGCCTGGAATTCGAACGGGCGGTGCGGGCCAAGGAGCCCCATACCTCGGAACAGGAGAAATTCGAACAGGTTCTCTCGGACTCCCTGCAAGCCATCGCGGATTGGCCCGTCGAGGAGGGGCACCCGGGGAAATGACCCCGGAAAGAATCCCTCCCCGCTCCCTCCACCCACGGACATGTGGAACAGATGCCCCATCCGGGATTCTATCGCCGAGATCGACGAAACCTGCACGCCTCCATCTTCGAGGACTTCCGCGGACCTCTCGGGAAGTGCCCAGATCGCACGTGGAATCGACGGCACGTTCGGGACCGAATCCGTCCGGCCATCGAGGAAGCGAACCTTCCATATGCCCGATGGGGATGGGACCGGTGCGCACCGGGTCCCGCCGCCTCTGTGGGGGAAACCCATTTGTGCTACATTGGTGCGCCTGGTTTTCTCGATCCCTTCGGCCCCACGGCCGGAAAGACCGTTTTTGCCGGTTCGCTCGCGTAGCTCAGTTGGATAGAGCAACGGTTTCCTAAACCGTAGGTCACAGGTTCGATCCCTGTCGCGGGTATTAACGAGTGGTGCAGGTTGGTGCGCGTTGGTGCGCCGATCGCCCTGAAAGCCCGATGAATACTAAGATCAGTCGTGCGCGGTGGTGCGGACTGGTGCTACAGCATCCGGCGGATCTGGGGGTATAATTCGGGGTCTATCGTCCTGTCGCAAGTCGACGGAAGGGAATGGACCCCACCCATGAAGCTGACCGACACCCAGATCCGCAACGCGAAGCCCGGCCCCAAGGATTACAAGCTGGGCGACGGCAACGGACTCTACCTCATCATCGCGCC
>JACKCV010000004.1 GCA_020633825.1 Fibrobacteria bacterium
CCTCCCCCGCCCCCCTTGGAAGGCGTGGATCCCTGGCAGGCTCGAGCCAGTGCCTCTCGATGCCCCGTGCAACGAGGGGCGACCGAGACGTTCAGATCCTCCGAACGACAAGGGTCCCACCTTTCCATCGTGCTCTTTTCAAAATCCATCCTTGACTTTTACTGCAACTCTCCGTATTCTAGTTTCTAACTGCGCCTCACATCATTGCAGTTAAAGGAGAGCACCATGAAGATCCTCGTCACCACCCCCACCGGAAAAGTCGGTTCCGAAGTCTCCCGCCTGCTGGCCTCGCGGGGCATCCCCCACCGATGGGCGCTGCGGAATCCATCCAAGGCCCCCGCCAATGCCGAGTCCGTCGCCTTCGACTACCTGGCCCCCGAAACCTGGGAGCGCGCGCTGGAAGGAATCGATCGCATCTACCTCGCCTCCGTCGGCGACCAGCCTGCGGACCCGGAAAAGGCCTTCGTCGACCTGGCGGTCTCCAAGGGGATCACGCGGATCGTCAAGCTCGGCGCGGCAGGGATCGAAGAAACCGATGTTCCCCTGCGCCAGGTCGAACGGCACATCGAATCGAAGGGGATCGAATGGACCTTCCTGCATCCGACCTGGTTCTGGCAGAACTTCAGCACCGCCTACGCGGGAGGGATCCAGGCCGGACTCCTCGCCGAACCCGTCGGTGAGCGCTGGACGGCCTTCATCGATACCCGCGACATCGCCGCCGTCGCGGTGGAAGCCCTGACAGGAGACCGTTTCGTCGGACGCATCCTCACCCTGACCGGACCGGATCGAACCAGCCGCGCCCAGTTGGTCGCGGAGATCTCGCGGCAACTCGGCCGGGAAATCCGATTCCAGGACGTCTCCGATGCGGAATTCCGCACCGCCACGGCTCCCTATCTAAGTGAATCCTACCTCGAATTGCTGTCGGCCTTGTACGGCTGGGTCCGCGCCGGGGCCACGGAGTTCACCACCGACACCGTGGAGGAAGTCCTCGGTCGCAAGCCCGTCGGACTCCGACAATTCGTGGAGGAGAATCTCGACGCCTGGCGTTGATCGAACGCGCACCGGAAGATCGGTCGGGAACGGAGGGAGGGGGGGTGCCCCTCTCCTGTGCGAGGAAATGCACTTTGCCGTCCATGACCCCTCTCCCGTCTTCCGGTCCGCTAGCCTTCCTCCTCGAAATCGATCGGATGAAGGAGACTTGGCGCAAGAATCCCGTCTACGGAACCAACAGGGTGGAGAACGACGCGGAACACTCCTGGCACGGGGCCATGGCGGCCTTGGTCCTCTCCCCGCTGCTCCCCACCGGAATCGACGCACATCGCATCGGCCGCATGATGCTGGTCCACGACCTTGGGGAGATCGACACCGGCGACATCCTGGTCTACGCCAAGGACGAGGCGAAAGCCGCGGTCGAGGAACGCACCTGCCTGGAAAGGATCCTTGGCATCCTCCCGGAATCCTCGCGCCAGGAAATCCGGGATCTTTGGATCGAGTTCGAGGAGGGCATCACCCCCGAAGCCCGCGCCGCGCAGGCCATCGACCGCATGCTTCCCTGTCTGGAAAACCTCGCCAGCCAAGGGGCGGCCTGGAAGACGCACGGAGTCACCCTGGAACAATCCCTGAAACGCAACTCCGTGATCGGAGAGGTCTTCCCCACGCTCTGGGAGGAAATCCGACCCCGCCTCGAGGCGGTCTTTCGGGAGAGCACTTCCCAAGCGGAGCCACCGAGGCCCTGAGCCGATTCCCGGGGGGACCACCCGTGCCCCTGCACGAACCGAGGCTCCCGCATTCCCCCCCTCCCGCGGAATACAAGCCCGGCTCGAGCTTCCCACGGAGGGGATGCCCGTTTCGAGGAAGTCCTCCATCGCCTCGAAGGCCAGGTTTATTTTTCCCCCCACGAACCATTGTCTGCCAGGATTCCCGTTTCCGAAGGCGCTCCCCATGCTCCGCATCCCCCACGTCCTTCTCGGAGTGTTCCTCCTTGCCGGATGCAAAGAGACCCGTGAAAACGCCGGAGATCCCTCCGGATCGTCACCGGTTCCGACTCCGGACTCCCTGGCGGCTCCTCCCCCCGACGACTCCCTTCCCTCGAATCCCTCGACGACCTCCTCGAAGGACTCCATCTCCGAGGACTCCACCGAGCTCCCCCCCCCCGAGCCGGAGACCTTCCAACGCATCCCCATCGAGCGGATCGATTCGGCCCTCCAGACCTACGATGGCGGAGACACCCTCTCCATCGATTCGGTGGGAAACAACGAATGCATCGGGATTCCCTTGAACATCTACCGGTTGCGCCACGGATTGACCCTGGAAGGAAACTCCTACCACCCGTATGCGCTCGTGTGGACCTTCGAAGGAAAGTTTGGAGAAGTTCTGGGATTGAAGCCAGGGATGGCGCTCGATTCGGTCCGCGCTCGTCTTCCCGCTCCGGCCCAAGCTTCCGACGACACCCTCGTGTACCTGTCCGAGAAGCCCGACGGGTACGAGCACGAGTATTTCGACGCCCGCTGGACGATCACCACCGTCTTCAAGCAGGGGATACTGACCAAGGTCGTGTTCACGCCCGCCTTCGACGACTGCTGAGATTCGCGAGCCCGGGCCGCGGCTACCTGGGAGAGATCGAGCCGCTCCGGTGTCCCGACACCTGTTGAACGAATCGGGACCACACCCCGGGCAGGTTCCTCCCCAGAAGGTCGGGATCCGTCCCCACCGGCAGGGCGGAACTCCCCGGCCTCGCGCGCCTTCCGGCCTCGACGGGGCCGAGCCGGCCTTCCAGGGCGCGAGCGAAGGCCCAAGGCCCGTCGCAGGAACTCGCATCGAGATTTAGGGACCAGGTCATCACCCCGCGCAAGGAAGGATGGGAGGCCGTGGTCGCGTAGGTGTACGACGACAGGCGTTCCCCGTCCCCTCGCAGGTAGGCCAGGGCGGAAACCAACCGGCGGGGGTCGACGAACCCGGTTCCCGCCGCCTCGCAGGAGCTGGCCGGGACTCCCACGGCGAATCGATCGGCGGAAAACCCCTCGAAGCGGCCCCTGCCGTCGAGGAGTTCGAACCCGAGGAGGACGGTTTCCGTCATCGCGGTGATGAAGTCGGGATCGCCGGTGTCGTACCAGACCCGTCCATCCCGTGCGAAGATCCCGCCGGAAGCCCCGCCGGCATTGTAGAACTGGGGCATCAGAAGATCGATGGAATCGCGCAGTCCCTCGATCACGGGAAGCCAGGCACCTCCGTTCGCGTTGTCCACCTGCCATCTGCTGAGCGCTCCCTGCAGGTAGATCAGTTCCGGAGCCATGGTCAGAAGGAGTTTCCGGCCTGTCCGGCCACGGTATCTGGACATCACGGCTTCGATGGCCTCGACGATGCGGGTCTGGCCGGCGGCAGGAGTCCGGAGCGTCCAAGGACCGAAATCCATCGAGGTCGATTCGAAATCGAGGTCCACTCCGTCGATCGCGTCCTGGTAGGCCACCAGGAGGGAATCGAGGGAGGTCACGAACCGATCGCGCTCGGCATCGGAGGTGAGGCGGATCGGATCGGCGGCTCCACCCACGCTCAGGATCACCCGGGTCCCCCGCGCCTTCAAGGTGGACAGGTCCTCGAGGAATCGAGAGGACTGCATCCCGGCGGGAAGCTTGAATTCCAGGTCGCAATCGGAACCGGGTCGAGTGGTCGCGAAGGCCAGCAGCACCACGTTGTAGGCGGGATCGATCTCCGTCAACGCCATGTCGGACCAGTTCTGCCAGTACCCCGCCAGGACACGATCGGGAAGCCCGGCCGAGAAGGCGGTTCCCATCCACAACAGGAGCCCTGGCAGCACCCGCGACAGCACCGCCTTCCCCCTCAGGATCCGGCCGACGCGATGTCGGCGCGGGGCACCAATGGCGCCATCAAATACATGAGGTCGGTCTTGGGATCGAGGAAATCCGTCGGATACATCTCGTGCAACGCTCCTTCCCGACGCCAATGGGGACTGGACCGGGAGAATTCCCGCATGTGCTCCAGGCCCTGCTCGTACTGGTCCATGCGCAGGGGAATCTTCATCCAGCAGGACGCCGGCAGGTCCCAGACGACCCAATCCCCCAACGATTCCGTCCCCCGAGGCACCTGGCAACCCGCGAGGTATCGCCCCGTCGCCCCCTTCCAGGGGGACAGGTAGCTCTCGGGATCGCTCATGAGCCCCCAGACCGCACCGCGTTCGAGGTGGCGGATCTCCTGCGACCTTTCGACGAATTCCGTCCATAGTCGGGGCACCCAGTCCCGGCAGTCCGACAAGGAACCGGCCCGTTCCAGACCGATGCAGGAGAAGGCGGGCATTCCGACGAGCTGGTGTTCCATGGTTGCCCAGAAAATGCATCCCGTGGAAGCATTTTTCCCCGATGGATCCCATCGCCCCCCTCGCGAATCCGGAGGAAGCGCTTCTTTCCCGGATCGACGAAGGGAAGGAACGCCTTCCCCGAGCCCTGGTCTTCGATCTCGACGACACGCTCCTGTCGCGCACCAAGGAGATCTCCCCCAGGACCCTCTCCTGCCTGCACCGGGTCCTCGACTCGGGCATCGTCGTCTGCCTGGCCACCTCGCGACCGATCCGTTCCGTCCGGCACTTCGTCCCGGAGGCCCTGCTCGATCGCCTCGCGATGATCACCCTCAACGGGGCCGTCTCCTGGACGTCGGGGGTGGAGCGTCGTCATTCGTGCGTCTCCTCCGATCTCCCGGAAATCCTGGAACGATGCGCCCGCGAGCCGGACCTCATCCTGACCTTGGAATGGGAGGGCGAGGAATTCGCGACGAACCTCGCTGGCAGCCGCGTGGAAGGCTACCAGAATCCTTCCAAAGCGGGATTCCTCCGCATCGAGGAGGCTTCCCTCGAGGGTGTATCCAAACTGGCCATCGACGGGAACGGGCGCCCTCTGCAAATCCTGGCCGCAGATCTCCGACGTGGGAGCCTGTCGGTGATTCCCGCCTTGGGGGGAACCTTCCTCAATGTGGTCCAAGCCCGGGTCGACAAGGCCACCACCTTGTCCCTGGTGTTGCGGGAACGCATGATCGCCTGGCAGGACACGGCGGTGTTCGGCGACGACACCCCGGACTTGGGGATGCTCGCGAGGGCGGGGCGCCCGGTCGCGATGGGCAACTCCTGTCCCGAGGTCCTGTCGGCATGCCGGGAAACGATCGGAGACTGCGACAGCGACGCCATCGCTTCCTGGATCGATCGCACCTTCCCCCCTCCCCATCCCCGCTCCTGAAGGCATCCCGGCCTGCAGGTCCGGAAATGCACCGGGAAGCGGAATCCTGCGACCTCCCCATCGGATCGGATGGATTTCGCATTGGCCTCCGATTCGCTTTGAAGACGAGGACTTCGGAAGGTGTCCCATGCTCGCGATTCTGCTCTCCCTGGTCCTGATCCACACTCCGGCCAACTCCCGGAATTCCACGCCGCCAACCCGCCTCCTCCTCGAAGCCGAAACGAATGCCGGGGTCTTCCTGGATCCCCACCAGGGATCCGTCGGGCTTGCCGCCAACGCGGGATTGTTTTTCCCGCCTCGATGGTACCTGGGCTACCGGGGAAGCCTCGAATCCGCCCTTTCTTCGAAGTGCTCCCCTCTTCCCATGGAATCCACGTCCCACCACCTGGCGGAGGTGGGGTGGATCCCTCCGATGGAATTCCTCGAACCCAGTCTCCACCTGGGCATCGGCCTGCGGGAGGACATTCGTAGAGGAGACCAAATCGGCACCGAGGAGTGCGACGACGGGTGGCTCGGCTGGAGTGAATCGACGCGCAGTCTGCACAGTTCCCGATCCACCCTGCATCCCACGGTGGTGCTTCGCGCGGGCCTCACCCTCTACTGGAGGTGGATCGGGATCGGATGGTCCTGGATTGCCGAGCCCATGGATTCCGAAACCCGGATCTGGCTCCGGAACCGGACGGGGTTGCATCTCCAGCTTCGGCTTCCCGGGTGACTCCTCCGTGGGCCCTCCTTCCCGAAGGATCCCCCATCGTTTCCCCACCGCTGCCTCTCCCGATCCGCACTT
Organism: Fibrobacteria bacterium; assembly: GCA_020633825.1. Taxonomy (GTDB): domain Bacteria; phylum Fibrobacterota; class Fibrobacteria; order UBA5070; family UBA5070; genus UBA5070. The sequence continues at coordinate 6,028 of JACKCV010000004.1, forward strand.
TGGCGATTCTCGGAAGTCGTGAGACATATTTCCCGGGATGCCGCATTCCCTCCTTCTCCTGGTCCAAAGCTCCATGCTTCTCCTGTCCGCCGGCGACCGCCCCGCCACCTCCCCGCCGAGGGAAGTCCTGCCCTTCGTGCCCGCGGGCTTCCGGGCCGAGAGATGGCCGGCGGCCGATCTCGACCGGGACGGCGACCAGGACCGACTCCTGCTCGTGGTCGCCCCCGACAGTTCCACACCCGACGGCGAGGAAGGCCCTCGCATCCTCCTGGTCCTGCGCCGCGACGCCCAGGGAACCCTCCGACTCCATTCGCGCAACGAGAGAGTGGCCTTCTGCAAGGGCTGCGGCGGTGTCTTCGGCGACCCCTTGGACGATGTCGAAGCCCAACGCGGCAAATTCACCGTGTCCCACATGGGGGGATCGGCGCACCGCTGGGCGAATTCCTACACCTTCGGGTGGTCCCGACGCGACAGTTCCTGGCAACTGGTCGAAACCACCGAGACGACCTTCCGGGTGGACGATGCGGAATCCTCCTACCGGGAAACCACCCGCAAGCCCCCCGCGGATTTCGGTTTGATCGATTTCCGCGACTTCGATCCCATGGAGTACCTGGGAAAAGGCGCCCGCTGAAGGCTGTCTCCCCGCCGTTCGAACGGGCAGGAACCATCCAGGATCGCCCCCCCTCGATGCCTCGCCCCTCCCCGAAGCGGTATACTTGCAGGGACGGGGAACGCGAACTTCCGTTTTCCTGCCTCGGTTTTCCTCCCGCCGGGGGGTGTCGCTCCGTCCTCCGATGGCAGGCCCCTTCCCGCGGACCATACCCGGGAAACCACGAAGCCTCCGCTCACATCACCGGCCATCCCGGATTCAACACGAGGAGTCGAACATGCGCCCAGTCTCCACGCTAGCTTGCCTGGGATCGTTCCTCCTGGTGGTGGCCTGCGGATCCGACTCCCCGGCGAGGCAGGAATCGGAGCTCCGGTCCACCATCCTCCCGGACACGTCCTCGGTGGAATTCGTGGAACCGACCGTCGCCGGGCGCACGTTCTGGGTCGACCCCGTGCACGGAACCCCCTCCGGGGACGGATCGGCCGAGCATCCCTGGCGCACCCTCCAGGAGGTTCTCGACAGCGGTCTGGTCGCCTACTACGCACCGACGAATTCCGATCCCGGCGCGCCGATGATCCTCCACGACTCGGGCGCACCCGTGCAAGGCGGGGACCGCCTCTACCTGAAATCCGGATACCACGGATTCGTGCGCCGAAACCGCTTCTGCTTCCAGGACTGGCTGCACATCGAAGCCGCTCCCAACGACACGCCCGTGCTCGCGCAATTCCAGATCGTGGGGGCGTTCCAGAAGATCCACCTGAAAGGCCTCCGGTTCCGCAAGGAGGACTGGATCCCGTCGGATACCGCCACGGGCGACCAGAAGTTGTGGTGGAAGGCCCAGGCCATCAACCGCAATTCCGGGGCGATGGTCCAGCTGCAGAGCAACACCTTCTACGGAAGCGGACGGGAGGTCGTCCTGCAGGGCCTCGATGTCCGCTCCGCGAGGGACGTCTCCGGTTGGCTCGCGCAGGACTGGGTCGACCGCGCCACCACCGGCATCGCCTTGCGCTCGGTCCGGTCCGCGAGAATCCAGGGATGCCACGTGGAGAACATCTCCTTCGGCGTCTCCATCGACTACGGCTCCGACAGCACGATCGCCATGGACAACCACGTGAAACGCTTCTCCGGCGACGGATTCCGACTCATCTCCGACCATTGCCGCCTGGAACGCAACCGGATCGAAGGCTGCATGAAGGTCGACGGCAACCACGACGACGGGATCCAAACCTGGTCCCGCGGCTCCGACGGCTCGAGCGGGACCGGTGTCGTGGTGGGGAACATCCTGCGGGACAACCTGATCGTCGGCATCATCGATTCCACCGATCCTCTGCGCGGCTCCCCCCAGGGCATCGGGGCCTTCGACGGCATGTTCGACGGATGGGTGGTGGAGCGGAACGTGGTGGTGTCCAACACCTACCACGGAATCTCCTTCTACGGGATACGCAATTCCAGGGTGGCCAACAACACCGTGATCGACCAGCTTCCGGACGACGACGTCAGTCCGTGGATCCTGGTGCGCGCCCACAAGGACGGTCGCGCAGCCCGGAACGTCGTGGTGACCGGGAACCTCGCGATGGCCAGCGTGGGGGCCAACGGGGAATCCATGACGGATTCCGGAAATGCGGTCATCGGAAAACGTGCCTTCCATCGCCTCGCCTGGCTCTTCGAAGACGCCTTCCACGGGAACGTCCGCCTGCGGAAGAACGATTCGACCAGCGCCTTCTTCCGGGACGCCCCCGTGCCGGGAGCCTACCCCGCTTCGCCCTGACCCGCTTCGAGCATCGCCAGGACGAGCTTCGCGGCGTTGTGAGCCGCCCGCTCAAGGAAGACGGGGAAGTCGATGTGGTTCCCTTCTCCCGCGGCCGGGACATCCGACAGACTGCGCACGATCAGCAGAGGAACCGAAAACCTCCGGCACACCTGGGCCAAGGCGGCGCCCTCCATTTCGACGCAGGCCACGCGGTCGGCACCGAAGCGTTCGGCGATGGTGGCCAACTGGTCGGGACGGTACACGAAGGAATCCCCCGTCCCCACCGCCCCGTGGTGCACGGGAGGATGGTCGGCCCAACCTTCGAGGGCCCGAGCGAACCGCGCCCGCAACCGATCGTCGGTGTGGTACACCTCGGGCTCGCCCAGCATCTGCCCGAAGGCGAACCCCAAGGGGGTGACGTCCACGTCCACCGCCAGGACCTCGTCGGGCACCACCAGATCCAGGATCCGCTGGCCTGCGCGCATCCCCCCGGCCGATCCGACGTTCACGACCTCGTCCACCTTCAGGTGCGACAAGAGCACGGCCGCACTCATGGCGGTGTTCACCTTGCCGACTCCCGACCGGGCCAGCACCAGGCGCGAACCGGCGTACTCGGTCTCCAGGACATCCAGCAGCCCCAACCGTCCAGCCTCGGCCGGCGGCAGAAGCTTCAGCAAGGCATCGAGTTCTTCCTGCATGGGGGCGAGAATCGCGATGGTCTTCATGGGAGGAAAGGTACCTCCAAGGGTTTTTCCAATCACCGCCTGTTGCCTTCGGATGCGAAACACGTGCATTTTACGACCTATGACACCTGGACTCATTCTCGCCACGGCCATCGCCGCTACCTTTCCCTCCGCCAAAACCGGAGCCCACGCCCCACCTCCGTCCCACGCCGCCCCTCAGGCCATCGACACGTCCACCATCTCCGACTCGGCCTCGGGGTCGTTGTCCTTCCTCGCGCGCCCGGCAGGCGCGGACGGATTCCGGCGTCCAGCCCTGGTGCTCGCGCCCGAGTGGTGGGGACTCAACGAATACGCCAAGCGCCGCGCCCGCGAGCTGGCTGGCGAAGGCTACGTGGTCCTCGCCGTCGACCTCTACGGCCAACGCCGCGTCGCCACCGATCGCGGGGAAGCGGGCTCCTTGGCCAAGTCGTTCTACGGAGAGCCCTCGCGCTTTCGAGTCGCCCTGAAGAGAGCCGTCGAACAATTGTCGACCCGACCCGATGTGGACACCACACGACTGGGCGCATTGGGGTTCTGCTTCGGAGGCACCGCGGTGCTGGAAGGCGCTCGCGCCGGACTCCCCTTCAAGGCGGTGGCGAGTTTCCATGGCAGCGTGAAGCCCTTCGTTCCCACCACCCAGGATGCGGTGCGGGGCAAGATCCTGGTGCTCCACGGTGGAGCCGACCCCAACGTGACCATGGACGCCGTGTCGGCGTTCGTCGCCGACGCGGAATCCTCTCGCACGAACTACCAGATCGAGATCTATTCCCGAGCCGTCCACGCCTTCACCAATCCGGAAGCGGGGAACGATCCCACCCGAGGCGCCGCCTACGATGCCTCCGCCGAAAAGGCATCCTTCGCCGCCTTCCACGTCCTTCTCGAGGAAACGGGACTGCGTCCGATGCCGAACCCCTGAAACCCCCGTCCACCGAGCCTTCCCACGTGTTCCGCCCTCGAGGGGAATCGGCCTGACGCGGAGGGCCGCCTTCGCCCGCTCAAGCAAGGACCGGGGGATGCAACGCCGTCAGTCCGGCTTCGACCCCCGCCAGGATCGTCCACAGATAGCCGCAGGCCAGATAGTCGTGGAGGAAGTCTTCGTTCTTCATGCTGGCGACCACGGCGAGCCCCCGGTTCTTCACGGAAACGAAGGCGTCGGCGAGGCCCTGGTCCAAAGTGCCCGCGAACTCCGTCAACGGGTCACGAACCTGGAAGCGTGCGCTTCCCTCGGCGACGCCCTCCACGTCCAACGACAACCGCAATCCCGTCCCCGGCCGCCGATCGAGTTGGATGGAAAGATCCAGGCCGAGTCGGAAGGCGTGGAGGAAGACGTTTTGGAGAATGCGGAAATCCACCGGTTTGCCCGCCTCGCGATTCCAGGAGAGGGCGAATTCCGAAAGGAACAGGGCCGCGTCGCTGACCACGGGGAGATCCTCGTAGCCGTACTCCAGTTCGGATCCCGGGAGGATTCCGGATTCGGCCAAGGCGTGCAGCACATTCACCGCCGTGGCATCGAGGGCATTCCGGGCTTCGGGCAAATCGTTGCCTTCAAGGAAGGAGGGAAGAGCCATGGTGGAAATCTCCGCGAAGGGGGGATCGAGGGTGATGGGGCACGGGTTTTCCGGCCCGACGGAACGACTCCTGAATCCCACTGCAAGAGATGGACCAAAAAGTCTCCTAACCAGCTTTCCCAATCTCAACTCCGATTTCCACTTGAACTGTCATGACCAATCTCACCATTGGTCACTTCTCCGACCCAATCTTTTGCACTGAAAACCCGTCTCAAAGCCAAACGTCCAGCCACACGGGGTGCCGATCGCTAGTTTTGCCAAGTGCCGAATCGAATTCAACATCGCTCCCGATTCCTGATCGCGCTCGGCGCGGCGTTCGCTCTGGCTTCCTGCGGGAAGAAGGAGGAACCCGTGGTCGAGGTGATCCAGCCCGTCCCTCCCCCGCCTCCGGTGATCCGTTTCGGTCTCTCCCTGGACACCCTGACCTTCCGGGATTCCGTGGTCCCCTCCGGGGCGACCATGTCCACCTTGCTCTCCGGGTACGGCCTGAACGCGGGATATGTCTACAAGCTCTCCGAGGTTTCCGCAGAGACCTTCGACATCCGCAGGATCCGGGCGGGTCGCCCCCTCTACCTGGCCTTCGATTCCACCAATCGCCTGCGGCATCTGGTGTACGAACCCGACGCCCTGCAATGGGTGCGTTTCGACCTCGACAGCGTTCCCCGCGTCCACAAGGAGGAACGCAAGGTCGATACCGTCGAGCGCACCGCGGGAGGGACCATCGAGCAGAGCCTGTGGATGAACCTCACCGCCCAGGGACACTCCCCGGCATTGGTTTCCCGGGTCGCCGACGTCCTGGCTTGGCAGATCGACTTCTTCACCGTGCAGCCCGGGGACCAGTACCGCGTCCTCTACGACGAACTTCGGGTCGATGGAAAAGCCTTCGGCTTGGGTCGGATCAAAGCGGTCTCCTTCACCCAAGGCAAGGAAACCTCCCAGGCGTTCTTCTATCAACATGGCGACATCCAGGGGTACTACGACGAGAAGGGGCACCCCTGCAAGCGGATGTTCCTGAAGGCCCCGCTCCAATATTCCCGCATTTCGTCCCATTTCTCCAACGGCCGCATGCATCCCGTGTTGCGTATCCGACGCCCCCACCACGGCGTGGACTACGCCGCACCGTCCGGAACGCCGGTCGTGTCCATCGGCGATGGCTCCGTGTTGACCCGCGGATGGGATCCCAAGGGAGGCGGGAATTACGTCAAGATCCGCCACAACGCGACGTTCTCCACCACCTACATGCACTTGAAGGGCTTCGCCTCCGGTCTCAAGGCCGGCCAGCGCGTCCATCAGGGCGATTTGATCGGCTATGTGGGAGCCACGGGATTGGCCACCGGCCCCCACCTCGATTTCCGATTCTACAAGAACGGACATGCGGTCAACCCACTGACGGTCCAGTTGCCCCCCGCTCCGCCACTTCCCGCCGCGCTCCTTCCCGAGTTCCTGGCCAAGGTCGGGGACGTGGGTCTCGCGCTGGAATCCGTAGCGGCCGATTTCCGCCCCGCTCCTCCGGCGGTCGATTCCACCGCCGCGAAGGGCTGATCAGGTCCTTCTCCACTCGCACGTTCCCTCTGGAATGAGGTCGGGGCAGATGGGAGTTCCAGCTGCCCCGGTCCTTGCCCCGCCCGGTCGATCGCCGGCCGTCCCCTGAGATGGCCGGATAACACCCCCCGAATTTCGATGCAAACGAGCTTGGGAGAATTGCATGATGCTCCCTATGGGGTAAGTCCCTATCTTCTAGCTCGGCGTGCCTGATTCTCGTTCTCAACTCATCCAGCGCGGATCCCATTTCCGCACCTCCCCTATCCAGAAGGTGTTCCCGATGCGCAAATCGACTCTCGCCGCTTCGTTCCTCGCTCTCGGACTTTCCACGACCTTGACGGGTTGCTTCGGAAAATTCCCCCTGGTCCGCAAGACCTACGAGTTCAACAAATCCGTGAGTTCCAACAAATTCGTCCAGGAAGCCGTGTTCCTGGTCCTGAACATCCTCCCCGTCTACCCCTTGGCGGGAGCGGCCGATGCGCTGGTGGTGAACGCGGTGGAGTTCTGGACGGGGGCCCAGCTGGTTTCCCAGACCCATTCGGAGACTCGCGACGGGGTGACCGCCGAATCCACCGTGCGTCCCGACGGCTCGTTGGAACTGACCCTCACGAACACCACGGGGGAAACAAGCACCACGGTCCTCACGCGAGACCCGGACGGCATTTCCGCCTACTCCCCCGAAGGAGAGTTCATGGGGAAAGTCGCCGAAGCGAGCACCGGCACGCTGTTGATCAAGCCTCGCGCCAACTGATCGATGCAGAGTCCCACTCGAACTCGGGTGGGACCGTCCATGGCGGTGTCTCCGGGAGGCTGGCAACCTCCCGCCCTCACCGCCCACCCTCGAAGTTCCCCCATAGGGCCCTCACCGACCTGTCCCTGGCCTTCCTCCTTGCCTCCGGCTTGCAGGGCATCGCGTTCCGGACCTTGCGCCGGGACTTCGATCCTCGGGGGTGGGTTCCGAACCTCGTGCTCTGCCTGGAGCTGGCCTGGTTTCTCCACACACGGCGTCCCCCCCCGCCGGGATGGTCGATCCCACTGCGGAGAATTCCTAGACTTCGCCGACCATGCCCCGATTCCCACGTCTCGCCTTTCTCCTCCTGACCATGACCTCCCTTTCCCAGGCCGGGCAAGTCCACTCCCGCCCCACCTCGGTGGAAGACATGGTGAGAAGATCGCATTGGATCGTGGTGGCCGAACCCTGTGCGCCCGCCCATTCGTCGCGCGTCGCCATCGATCCCGACACCCATTGGGAAACCGAATACCGGGCCGGCCACTACCGGGTGCACCACACCCTCCTCTCTCCTTCCGAAGAGACGCTTCCCAAGACCTCCTGCATCGACGTGGTGTCCAATCTCCTCCAGACCTGGGAAAACCTCGGGGAGCGGGCCAGCTCCAAGGGGATCATCGGACATCAGCTCGCCGCCGAAGAGCCCTCCTGCCCCGATTCCGGCCCACGAATCCTGTTCCTCGGTTCCCCGAACCTCCGAGGGGAATACCCGGCGACCATCTCCCGGGCCTGCCTTCCCGTATCCGACACCGGTCGTGTGAAGAAACTCGTGGAAACCTCGACGCTCCCATCGGCCGATCCGATCGAGCGGACCCCCTGACCCACGGGTCTCTCCCGGTCGTCACGGGAGACCGGAGCAAGTCAACCGTGCAAGGACGGGGTGCAGCCCCCCATCCCGCCGAGAATCATTCCTTCCGGGTGGCGAACCAGGTCAGACTCGCCCGGCGGAGTCGGTCCTGGTCCGCGGAGGTCCGGCGTCGCCACCGCAGAAAATGGGCGATCGCCGAGACCGGGAGCACCACGGCCAGGAGCATCCTCGCGAGCGCGATCCAAGTCAGCCGGGGATCCCTCGGTGCGTCGAGGAGAGTCCACTCCGGGTAGTTCCGCTCCACGAACAGACCGCTCACGGTCCGGGCCCGTGCGGCCCCTTCGCGCATCCAGTCCGCGACATCGTCCACGTCTTCGGTCGCCACCTGGAACAGTTCCGGGACGGAGTCGTTCCCACTCCGGATCAGGTCCACGACGTACGCACCCTGGAGGATCTCCTGGAGCGCGCGGTCCCGCAGCTTGGAGCGGGCCAGGCTTTCCGCCTGCAGGAAAGCCGAACCGTGGTCGGACCCGAAGGATCGCACCCCCGTGTACATCCCGGAGATCATGGGATGGCAGGCCATGCTCCTGCCCTGCGCGTCGATGCGACCACGCTCCTCGCGCCAGGCGTCCCACACGAGGTTCCCGGCCAATCCGTCGAGGGTGTCCAGCAGAGCCGTGTCCGCGAGGTAGACCGACGAAATCCGTCCAGCGAGGCAGGCCTGCTCGAAATCTCCGGGCAAGGAGGATTCGGAGGCTTCGAACACACCCGTCGCGCGCAGCCGCGACACCAGGAGGACGCGACTGCGCAGATCCTGGGCCAGCCGCAGGGACGGCTCCAGCGCGGACGCGCTCCCCAGCGACAGATGGCGAACCCGGATCGCCCCGGAGGCCTCGGGGAGGATCGCGACGGGAACCAGATCGCGGATTTCCACGCGTCGTCCCGGAGCCGGATCCAGGCCCGGGGATGCGGTCGCGTCGAGGACCAGGGGTGGCCGGTCGAGCCAAGCCTCCGGGATCCAGGTGGGGCGCGCCTGGAAAGGAGCCCGCGCGACCAACAACAGGGACGACAGCGCCACCACCGCCAGCAGGACATGGATGGACAACCGCCATCCACCCCGGGATTCCTCCAGCCCCTCCGGAAGTTCCGGCCCCAACCGGCGACGCTCGTCGATCTGCACCAGGAATCCTCTCCGAGGGGGATCGAGCCCCGGCAGTTCGGCCTCCACCAGGAGCAATTCGGCAGCCGTGCGCGCATCGGTTTCCCAGGAGGAGGGGAAAAGCACGTCGAGCCCCGCGACCCTCCAGCGGTAGGTCGCCCTCTTCCCGGAGCCGATCCTCTCGAGCTCCACCGGACCCGCCCGACGGAAACTGCCCAGAATGCGCGCGGGACGGCGCGAGGCCTTCCACGCTCCCCGCAGCATGGCGACGAGCCCCGCCCACAGGAGCGCCGCCGCCGCCGCGATCCCCCCGCCCAAGGGCGAGGACAAGGCTCGCATGGCGTCGAGCGCCCCCCAAACCATGGCCCCGAGGGCGACGGTGAGCAGCAACCCCGCGAACAGGATCCCGTCCCGTTGATCGGACTTCTCGGACAGGATCCGACGCTGGATCCATTCCAGCTCCCTCGGCTCGACCGGTGGAAACCCGCCGAGCACCTATTTCCCGCGCCCGACGACCCGCACGTTGGCGGGGCCCACCACCGTGCGCAGGGCCTCCAGAAGTTCGTTGGAGGGATCGACCTTCAGGGCCTTCGACTCCAGGGCCCAGTTCCCGGCGGCCGACCTCACCTGGAAGAGGAGTCGGCAGTTCCCGCTCCACATCCGGCAGGTTTCCCGGATGGAATCCATGGCCGAATCGGGGATCGCCCGGGTGTCGAGGGTCACCTGGACGGCATCGGCCATGAGCTTGCGCGCTTCCGAGAGGGGCACGGCGCGCAATCCCTCGAGGGACTTCTTGACGGGCGCATCCTCCGCGGCTTCCTCGTTGCGGTCGCGGTTGGCGCGCACCTTGGCGCGCAGCAGGATCATCCGACCTTCGTCCACTTCGGCCCGGCAGTTCTTCCAGGATTCGGTCCAGAAGGCCACCTCGCAGGAGCCGGAGAAATCCTCGAGCTCCACGAAGGCGAATTCGAGGTTGTCCTTGTTCAACCGCACCCGACGCGTCCGCACGAACCCGCCCACCACGATGGTGTCGTCGATGTCCCGCTCCGCCACCTGGGCCAGGGGGACGCACAGACCTTCCAGGTCGTCGCGGTGCGAATCGAGGGGGTGGCCCGAGAAGTACATCCCCAGGACGTCGCGCTCCTTCGACAGGATCTCCTCGAAGGGCCAGGCGTCGACATCGGGCAACTGGGGGGCGGCCACCTCGAGGCCCCCGTCGTCGCCTCCCATGTCGAAGAGGCTGACCTGCTCCTTGGGTCCCGACGCGCGGCCCGCGAACTGCAGCGCCTCGGGAACCGCCAGGAAGTGCTGCGCGCGTGTGCCGGGCAGCTCGTCGAGGGCGCCCGCCATGATCAGCGATTCCAAGCTGCGTCGGTTGATGTTCTGGGGCCCCAGCCTCTTGCAGAAGTCCCAAAGATCGAGGTAGGGGCCGTTTTCCGTGCGCTCGGCCACGATGGCCTCGGCCACCGAACGACCGACGTTCTTGACTCCCGCCAGCCCCCACAGGACGGCTCCCCCCTGCACGTCGAAACGCGCCCGGGAACTCTGCACCGAAGGCGCCTTCACCGGAATCCGCAGCCTCTTGCACTCGGCGACCAGCACCACCAGGCGCTCGGTGTTGTCCAGTTCGGAGTTGCAGTTGGCCGCGAGGAATTCGGCCGCGTAGTTGGCCTTGAGCCAGGCGGTCTGGTAGGCCACCACGGCGTAGGCAGCCGCGTGGGACTTGTTGAAGGCGTAGGCGGCGAACGGAATCAGCAGATCCCAGAGGGTCTTGGCGAGTTCCTTGGTGTAGCCCTTCTTCTCCGCGCCCCCGATGAAGGTCCCCTCCTCCTTCTGGAGCTTCTCCAGGTCCTTCTTTGCCATGATGCGCCGCAGGAGGTCGGCACCGCCCAGGGAATAGCCGGCCAACTGCTGGGCGATGGCCATCACCTGTTCCTGGTACACCATCACCCCGTAGGAGGTTCCCAGGATCGGGACGAGATCCGGGTGGTAGCAGTCCACCTCCTCGCGCCCCTGCTTGCGCTTGATGTACACCGGGATCTGGTCCATGGGGCCGGGACGGTACAGCGCATTCATGGCGATCAGGTCTTCCAGGCGCTCCGGCTGGAGTTGGCGCAGGTAGTTCTGCATGCCCCCGGATTCGAACTGGAACACGCCGATGGTGTCGCCGCGCCCGAGGAGCTCGTAGGTGCGGGGGTCCCCGTCCTTGAGCTTCTCCGGATCGACCAGCACCCCGTGGTTGCGCTCGATCATCTTGCAGGCTTCCTGGATCACGGACAGATTCCGCAACCCCAGGAAGTCCATCTTCAGCAGGCCGATGTTCTCCGCGTAGTCCTTGGAGTACTGGAGCACCACCTGGTCGCTCTGGCCTTCGGGACAGTACAACGGACCGAAGTGGTCCACGTTGCGCGGGGCGATGATCACCGCGGCGGCGTGCATGCCGGCACCGCGCACGTACCCTTCCACCTGGCGGGCGATCTCGAAGGCGCGCTGGTAGCCGGGGTTGGCGTCCACCGCTTCCTTGAGGGGTGGCGACTGCTCCAGGGCCTCCTCGAGGGTGGGCTCCTTGCCGGCCACCGGAGGGGGGAAGAGCTTGGTGAGTCGATTCACCTCCTGGTGGTCGAGCCCCAGGGTGCGCGCGGTGTCCTTCAAGGCCGCCTTGGACTTCAACCGCCCGTAGGTGATGATCTGGGCGACGCATTCCTTTCCGTACTTGTCCTTGACGTATTGGATGATGCGCTCGCGATCGAGATCCGAGAAGTCGGAATCGATATCGGGCATCGAGATGCGCTCGGGATTGAGGAATCGTTCGAACAGCAGGCTGTACTGGAGCGGATCGACATCGGTGATGCCGGTGCAGTAGGCCACCAGGGATCCCACCGCGGATCCACGCCCCGGCCCCACGGGGATTCCCATGCGCCGCGCTTCCTGCATGAAGTCGGCGACGATGAGCATGTAGCCGGCCACCTTCATGACCTTCATCATCGACAGTTCGTATTCCAGACGCTCCACGGCCTCCTGGGGCGGATCCGGCCAACGTTGGCGAAGCCCTTCCCGGCTGATGTGGGCCAGGTAGTCGTCGTCGTTCTCGAACCCCTCGGGAAGGGGGAAACTCGGATAGAAGTAGTCGCCGGTGGGGATCTTGACCTGGCACCGCGACGCGATCTCCAAGGTGAGGTCGCAGACTTCCGGGCAGTCGGCGAAGATCGCCCGCATCTCCTCGGCCGACTTGAAATGCATCTCCTGCGAAGGCAGGCGCGGGCGGGATTCGTCGGCCAACCGGGTGGCGGTCCGGATGCAGTTGAGCACCTCGATCACCTCGTGCTGGTCCTTCTCCAGGCACAGCACCCCATTGGTGGCCACGCAACGAAGGCCTTCGGCGGCGGCGATCTCGCGCAACTTGCGCACGACGGCCTTCTCCTCGGCCAGTCCGTGGTCCTGCAGTTCCAGGAAGAAGTGGTCTGGCCCGAGAAGGTCGCGGTACCAGCGGACCAGTTCCAGGGCTTTCTCGTCCTGCCCGGTCCGGAGGTATTGGTCGATCTCCCCCTCGGGTCCGCCCGAAAGCACGATCAACCCCCGATGACGCCCCTCCAGGATTTCCCGATCGATCCGTGGCCGTCCGAAATATCCCTCGGTGTGCGCCAAGGTGATGAGCGCACTGAGGTTGCGGTAGCCCTCTTCCAAGGTCTCGGCCAAGGCCACCAGGGGATAGGCCTTGGCGCCGGGAGCGCGATCCTTGCGCCCGGAGGGGGCCATCCAGAGTTCGCACCCCAGGATCGGCTGGATCTTGGCGTCCTTGCCCGCGAACTGGAACTCGATGGCACCGAACATGTTCGACATGTCGGTGAGCGCCACCGCGGGCATGCCCAGCTCCGCGGCCTTGGCGGGGAGGGACTTCGCGGGCCCGACCTTCTGTTTGGTTTCCTTGTCGACCTTGCGTTTGTCGGTCAGGCGGCAAGCGCCTTCGAGCATGGAGTACTCGGATCGGACATGCAGGTGGACAAAGCTCAAGACGGAGGTCTCCTGGTCGGCCCTGGACCCCATGGGCCGGAGACTCCCCAAGTTAGATCCCCCGGGGGTGTCGGATCAGACTTGCCAGATCTGCCAAGCCATGCATCGGGTTCCTTCCCCGGAGCGGGGAATCGAATCCGTCGTCGGGAAGGCTTCCCGCCCCCAGGCCCCCTGCACAGATCCTTCCCACTGCGCCCCCATCGAGGATCGGCTCCGCGTCCTCGGTCCTTCCACCACAGCAGAGGGTCGACGCCCCTTTCCCGCACCGGAAGAAATCCTCGAAGCCCGTTCTATCCATCGTCCAGCGGGAGGAATGTCCAAAGTCCCTTGGAATTTCTCTCCATCAAGTAAATGCCTCCGAACACGCCGCACACGAGGATCCGATCCCCGCCCAGATCCATGGCCAGGGACGGGTCCCAACTCCAATGGAGGATGGAATCTCCCCGATCGATTTCCTGGGTGGTGTTGCCGAAGGAAACCTCCCGCGAGATCCGATCTCCCGAAAGGACGTACAGCCCCTCGTTGCCGATGATGCGGCGCGCTTTTCCGCTTCCCGTGACCATGGCGAAGGGGCTCACCTGGCGGCTGCGCCGCGTCGTGGTGCTCAAGAGGGATGCCGAGGAGTCGAAAACTGCCGAGTTGTTGTAGAGGTACACCTCCCAGGCTCCGGATCGCGATCGGTGCAGCAGGGAATGGCCATCCAAGGATCCGGTGAACACCCACAACCCGGTGTCTCCGGCGGCTTCGAACGAGGTGACGTTCCTCCAGTCGGGCCCATTGGGCCCCACCACCCCGACCGCGTCGGAAAACGCCACGGGCGCGGAATCCATTCGCAGGTCGAGCCACCAGAGCATCTTGCCGGATTCGTGCACGCCCTCGTCGTGGAAGAACACCAGATTCCCGTGTTTTTGCGGGGGAGCGCAGACCCTGGGATAGAACCGAGGGGGCTCCTTCCCGGAGGCACGCGCGTACGCCCCGGGATCCCGCCATGGGCGCGTCGCGGAATGGATCTTCGCCCAACCGACAGGACTCCCCTGGAAAATCGTCCGATCGTACACCAACAGAAGGGACTTCTCCTCCGGCGAGATCCCCAGGATCGGGATGGCGGTCGTGTCCGGAAGTTCCCGCCGGAAGGAGGCCTCCGAAGTGATCCCCACAAAAGTCGGACGCCCCTTCCGGACTCCCGAAATCCACGCGGTATCTCCAAGTGCCACCAGGGAATGGATCGTGTCCAGTCCGGGAACGGGTAGCACCGCCATGCGGCGGGTTTTCGGGGAGAAGACATAGGGCTCCAGGCGGTACCGTGCGACCAGAAATCCCCGTGCGTCCCGCTCCTGCCGGCGGACACCGACCAGCACGTCGGAACCGAAGGGCGCGAGGTACCGCGCCCGCAACCCGTCGTTTCGTCGATGGGGCATGGCCGCCTTGGGGGTGGCGGGAAACCTGGTTCGGCAACCCACCATCATCGAGGCGATGCTCGACTTGGCGAGCGATTCCAATCGTTTGGCCTCCCGTTCCTGCTCCCGGGCCTCTTCCCAGTACCGGGCGTACCGGGCCGCACGGGCGGCAAGATCGAACTCCACGCCATGTCGACGGCACCAGAAGGTTCCGATGAGGACCGAGGACATGTCGTCGGGATGCTGGAAACCTCTTCGTTCCAGATCCTTCGCCAGCGGAGAATCCCCCCACAGTCCCCACCGGTTTCGGATGGCCGTCCCAAGCCCGAAATGGAAGAGGGCCATGCCCGATTCCTCGGGGATGCTGTCGATCATGGCCAGGGTGGTGTCGCCCAGGCATCGCTCGAACGCTTCGTGCGCCTGCTCGAGGGTCGCGGGGACCACCTTGGAGCGGGAGTCGAATTCCGGACAGACCGAATTCGCCGCAGCGAAGGTCCAGAGGCAGGACATCAAGGCGACGACACGGGCGGGCGAGGGGAAAGGAATCATTGGGGAAGTTCCAGAGAGGGATCCACCCCGGAGCCGGGTGGCGGGCGGGGGGTGCGGATTTCCAGTGCCGCATCTCTCCTCGGGTCCAGACGAATCCGACCAAGTTAGGTCCTGGAAGAGCCACTCCCCCGGAGGTGGCAGGAGGCTGGAGGAGGAGGGCACCCCTGTGCATCCGGCGACTCTGCCCCGGGGCCGCATCCTCACCTCTTCGATTCGCGATACGTTTCGGGAATACCGAGATCCAGGTATCCGCCTCTGTGCGTCGAGGGGGGAGCGGTCAGACTTCCGGCACTTCCTCGATGGCTCGGGAGGTCCGCGTCCCCGCCCGTTTCCCATGGTGGGGCGGGAGTGCGCACATCTCCCTGGACGATGCCTCCGCCGTGCCCCCGAATGCATATTCCAAGCCTTCGATCCCGCCCCCCCATATCCGGAGCTCCCCCATTGCTTCTTTCCGCCCTCCTTTCGTGCCTCCTCGGTGCCTGGCATCCGCTTCCTCCGACGGGCTCGTCTTCTCTGGTCGGCTTGCACGCCTGGGAGGACACCCTCCTGGCCTGCGGAAACGGCGGCTGTGCGGCTACGTGGGACCAGGGCGCCACCTGGGTCCGCCGGGGGGAGGCGATCTTCTCGGAGACGGAGACCAACTTTTCCGGACCGAACGGGATCGCGATCTCGGGCAACTCCGTGGTCCGATCTCTCGACCACGGACGAACTTGGACGAGGTGGCAGGAGGGTATTCCCACCGACCAGAACCCATCCGTGATCCAGCTGCAGCGGGATTTCGCCGTCTTGTCGACGATCAGATCCAATCGGAATGATTCTTCCAGAGATTTCCCGGATAGCTGCCTGTGGTACGTGCGCTCCTTCGACCAGCCCCAATGGTCGCCTGCCGGCTCGGCCGAGGGGTATTCCTGTCGGGAATTCGCCATCGGGTACGAGGGAAGCTTGTTCCGAACCCGCACCAACCCCCGTGGTGAATTGGGCACCATCGTCGAACGCAGCACCAACAGGGGCGTTTCCTGGGATTCCCTCCGCGACTCGGCCACGGTTCGACGGATTCCAGGAGGGCTCTTCGTTCTGGACATCGGATACGATTCAACCCTGGTGAGTTCCGACTCGGGACGCACCTGGACGAAGAAATACCCCCGGATCATGATCGGGTCATTCCTGGATGGAGCCTTCAATCCCCAGGGGGACCTACGATTCATTCAGTCCGAAACGGGGGCTTCGCGAACCTTTACCTTCGATTCCCTCGTGAAGGTGCGCTCCTGGGTCCGTATCGGCGAAACGCTCTGGGCCTACGGCGAGTACGGACTTTTCCGTTCCTCCGACAGCGGCCTCACCTGGATCCGCTCCGATGCGAACTTCCCCCTCGGAGCATCCCGCTCCCTGCTGGGGTACCGAGGCGGGATCGTCTCCCTGGAACGGAAAGGTGGCAGACAAATCCTGTCCATCTCCCAGGACGACGGGTCGTCCTGGAGCGAGGCCTCGGGTTGGCTGCAGAACCTCTATCGAGTCCAGGCCTGCCGCGACGGCTTGATGGGATTGGAAGCCCACGGAACCCTGGTCTTCGGACCGGAGGGAAGCCGGACCATCGCACAGGGGAGCAATCCTGTTTGGATTTCCTGCCATGGAAACGCCGTCCGAGGGCTGAAACATGACTCCCTCCTGGATTGGAACGGTTCCGGTTGGACCTCCACCCCCTTCCGGGCGCCGGTGGGTCTTCTTGAAATCGCCGCATCCGAGGAGGGCCTATTCTTCCGCCGCGACGAATTCGAGAACGACCGAATGGTCCTGGAATTCCTCCCCGATGGATCCGACTCCCTGGTATCGGTCCCGCTTGCGGAGGAACCCTTCCTGCTCACCCCTTCGCCTTTCGGAGTGTGGGTCTCGACCTACCGAGGGCTGGTCCGGTGCACGAATGCCAGGGACTGTCGCCGCATGCAACTTCCCGCAATGGATACCCTGGGCGGTTCTTTCCTGCCGGTGGGCATGGTCTCCGTCCAAGATTCCTTCGTGATCGTGTCCACCCTACCGCTGTCCGACAAGTACACGATCGATCCATCCCGATCGCGCCTGTTCGTCTCCGCGGACTCCGGAAATTCCTGGACCTCGCTCGTTCCCCCCACGAGCTACGCGCTGCAGGCCGTGGTCACATCCAAGGGGATCGTGGCGAACACCTACGGGCAAGGGTTCTGGCTGATGGAGTCCGAACAATTCCGCAGCTCGGCCGTGCCAACCAGGATGCCATCCCGCCCGACCCTTCGGGCCCGGCTCCAAGGTCGAGACCTCGTTGTGGATGGGGTTTCAGGGCCGGGCCGGCTGCGACTCCTCGATGCCTCCGGCCGAACCCTCCTGTCCCGCCAGGTGACCCCGCAACAAGGGCGGATCCACCTCGCCACGCCCTCCCTGGGAGCGGGGATCAAATTCCTGCACCTGCAATCGGGCCCCCGAAACCAAGTGATCCCCCTCCTTCCCTCCTTCCGCTGAGGCCCTCCAGCCTCCGTCGAAGAGGTCGCGCGACCCGTCCAAACCGTTTTCCTGCAACGATTTGCCCTTGCAGCATTTCCAACCGGAAATGCATCTTTTTAGGCTCGGTGCTCCGAAAACGGGTGCCGGACCACCCTCCGGGCGGAGGAGAAACGCTTCGATTCGAGGTTCTCGAACACGAAGCTGCTTGACGTCGTTGTCCACAAGCACGTAGATTCGTCCGCCCTTATTCCAAATCGGACAACCAGGACAGGTTCCATGTACTCCGTCATCAAGACTTCCGGCTTCCAGTACAAGGTCGCCGCTGGCCAGATCCTCCGCCTGCCTCTGGTGCAGGCCGATCTCGGCTCCACCCTCACGTTCGACCAGGTTCTCCTGGCCAGCGACGGTTCCTCGGTCAACGTCGGCCAGCCCGTCGTCGCCGGTGCCAAGGTCACGGCCGAAGTCCTGGTCCACGGCCAGGAGCGCAAGATCATGGTCTTCCGCCGCAAGCGCCGCAAGGGCTTCCGCCGTCTGCGTGGCCATCGCCAGCAGTTCACCGAAGTGGTCATCACCACTGTCGAAGCCGCCGGCAAGTCCGAAGCCGCCGATGCCAACCGCATCGAGTTCGCTCGCAAGCGCGCCAAGGCGTTCATCGTTCGTCACACTCCGGCACCCCGGCCCCTGACCCGCAAGGAAAAGGTCGCCGCAGGACCCAAGGCCTGAACGGCTAATTAAGGAAGGACCAGAAAATGGCTCACAAAAAGGGTCTCGGATCCACCCGTAACGGACGCGATTCCAATCCCCAGTACCGTGGCGTGAAGAAGTTCGGCGGCGAGAAAGTCATCGCCGGCAACATCATCATCCGTCAGGTCGGCACCAAGTTCCACGCGGGCAACAACGTGGGACTCGGCAAGGACTACACCATCTTCTCGCTCATCGACGGCGTCGTCAAGTTCGAGCGCCTCGATCGTCAGCGCCAGAAGGTTTCGGTCTACTCCGAAGCCTGAGTCGCCTCGCGATGGCGAACTTTCGCTTTCTGGACGGGCCGCTCGCCCCTCCAGGAGCTAGTTTGCTCCTCGACATGAAGAATCGAATTCTCATCAAGACCCTGGGAGCCCTCGCTCTCGGGGTCTTTTTTTCCTGCGCTTCCGACGACACGGTCGTTCCTTTCGCCCAGGATCGCAACGTCGCGGCCATCGACATTCCGGAAATCGACTCCCTCGTCCTCGATTCGGTGAACCGTGGCATCTATCCGGACAGTCTCTCCGGGTGGGAGCTCCGCTGGGCCAAGCCCATCTCCGAAGGCGGCGCGGTCGCCCTCTACGTCCTTGGCGACTCGATGCCCGATGAACGCGCCGACAAACTGGCCAACGGATCCGGCGACTTCGATTTCAGCGGGGCAGGGCTGCGAGCTCCCCTGGCCAGGCTCACCGCGCAGGACACCGTGTGGCGCATCCCCTCCGCCCTCCTGGGGGGACAGGGAAAGCGCATCCGGACCGATACGGTCTTCTGGTTCTCGGTGTGGTTGCGCTACCAGGACGGTGCGGTGGGAAGTCCCGTGCGGGCCTACCTCTTCCTGGGGGACAACATTCCTCCCCAGCCGGGCAGGGTCGACACCATCGTCGGCCAGACCACGTTCGCCTTCGACTTCGACCGCCCCCGCGACCCCACCTCCCGCTACGACGACAGCGCCAACGGGGAGTTGTCCTTCATCCGCTCCATCTGGTGGCGAGGGCGTCAGCTCTCGGATTCCTCCGGCGGACGAGCCGAGACCACCTACGTCGCCCGGGATTCCGTCCGCGACACGTCCATCCATCGTTTCCACCTGAGCTTGCACGGATTGGAGTACGACTCCCCCCACCTGGTGATCCTGCAGATGGCCGACGACACCGGCAACGTGGCGACCCTGGGGCCATGGCCGGTGAACACCCGCGACGCGACGATTCCCGCCTCGGCGCAGAACCCCCGGCTTTCGGTCGACAACCACACCCGGGCCACCTTCCGCTGGAAGGCCGCCACCGACAGCTTCCGTTCCCAAACGCCGCAGTACAGCACCTCCCCCAACCACGGGATCCGCAGTTATCGCGTCCTGCTTTCGGAAGGCGGCGTGGCCCCCTGGATCGCCGTGGACTCCCTGGATCTGTTCGCCAACGACACCTCCAATTTCCACCGCGGCGACTCCTGGCCCTCGATTCGCACCCTTTCCCGGTTCCACTGGGGACGCGACGAATGGGAGTGGTCCTGGCCCAACATCGCCCCCGGAGACTCCTTCCGGCTGGCGATGATCGCCCGCGACCGCTCCGGCAATCCCACCCGCGACACCTTGTTCGTCGCCGGGAGGACATCCCCCATCGAAGGGATCACCTGCCCGCCGGACAAGGGATTGCGACCCGTGAAAGGCACGGGCCAGATCGGTGATTTCTGCATCGAGCAATTCGAGCACCGGATCGACGGGAAGCCCGCGACCCAGGTCACCTGGAAACAAGCCGCCGCCGCATGCGTGGAGGACGGAGGATTCCTGTGCTCCGAGATGCAATGGGAGCAGGCCTGCCAAGGCGATCCCGACGACGCCTCCGCCCGCTTGCAATACGGGGCTCGCGAAATCGGCATGGATCCCGACACCCTGGGTTGGCTCCTGGAGGCCTGCAACATGGGGGGAGGCCCCGCCAGCGTCCTCCGTTCCAGCGACCTCGCGACCCACGACCTTCGGTGCGTTTCCGGTTGGGGCGTGCGCGACCTCCCCGGCCACCTTTCGGAGTGGACCCTCGACACCTGGACCCTCCGGCCGGACACCATTCCCCCCTCCCGGCGAGATTCCTGGAGCGGTGCCTACCAGGGGAAATCCGACCAGCACGACTCCATTTCCTACGGAGTCCTCCATGGCGGCAGCTGGGTCGACCAGGGCAATCCGAATGCTTTGTTGGAGCAAGCCACCTGCAAGGGCCGCACCTACGCCGTCCGGAAGGGGTCCCTGATCCCGGATTCCCTCGGGAAGTCGAGCGCCTGGGGCTATCGCTGCTGCCACCGCCCCTTGTGAGGCGCCTCCACCGCGTCCCGAAACGAATTTTCTCGACGCTTCGACCATACGGAACGCTCGATCTTTTAATAATCTTGAGTCCTCGTTCCAGTTCAACGCTCCCGAGGACCTCCGGATGATCTACAGCAAACCTTGCATGCATGGCCTTCGCGCGGTGATTTTCATCGCCGCCCGCAACTCCGACACCCCGGTGCGCGGGGAAGACGTGGCCCGCGAGGAAGACCTTCCGCAGCCATTCCTCTCCAAGATCCTCAAGATCCTGTCCTCCCGGGGAATCCTGCATTCGGTCCGTGGACCCGGCGGCGGCTTCCGCCTGGCGCGTCCCGCCGAGGAGATCACGTTGCTCGACATCGTCGAGGCCATCGATGGCACCAGCCAATTCGAGGAATGCGCCTTGGGCTGGAAGACCTGCCAGGACGACAAGCCGTGCCCGTTGCACAACAGCTGGAAGGAAATGCGCGTCAATCTGCGGAACTATCTCCAGCAGACCAACGTCGCCACCCTGATGCAGCATGAAAAGATGTCCGGAGCCTCCACGCTCCTTCCCTGAGACCCGTCGCCCACCCGTCGCTTCCGATCCGTGGTGAGACGACCACGGATCCTTTTCGTCGTGGCCCGGCGCCACCCCCCGATTCGGGGGATGCGACGATCGGAACCGATGGCGGAAGTAGATTGAGGCTTCTCGGGGAGTCGCCCTCGGCGGCATCCCTTGCCACCGGGGGAGCACCCACCCGCCTGTCGAGGCGTCCTTCGGGCTTCCCTGGAAAACCCACGGGAGGCCATCCTTTCCCACCATAGGAGTGAGGTCATGGAAACCACTCACAGCCAGATCGCCGAGCAATATGCCAAGCGCGCGCGCCACGCCGCCCGCTCCCTGCGCGTTGCGCCCGCGCCGGTGCGGGAAAAGGCCATCCTCGCCATCGCCGAAGCGCTCGAAACCCGCAGCGCCGAAATCGAACTCGCCAATGCCTCCGACCTCGAGGCCGCGGTCCAATCGGGCCTTTCCTCGGCGATGGTCGACCGTCTGCGCCTGGACGGCAAACGCATCGCCTCCATGGCCAAGGGGCTGCGGGACATCGCCTCCCAGACAGATCCCCTCGGGCGCGTCCTGGAGGAGCACACCCGCGCCGACGGCCTGCGACTGGCCAAGGTCGCCGTCCCGCTCGGGGTCGTGTTCTTCATCTACGAGTCGCGTCCCAACGTCACCACCGACGCCGCGGGGCTGTGCCTCCGTTCGGGCAACGCCATCATCCTGCGAGGAGGCAAGGAAGCCATCCATTCCAATCGCCTGCTGGGTTCGCTCATCTCCGACGCCGTGGAAGGGGCAGGACTGGCCCGCGAGTGCGTGCAACTGGTCGCGGAGACCGACCGCGCCCTGGTCACGGAACTCCTGCACCGCTCGACGGAAATCGACCTGGTGATCCCCCGCGGAGGAGAAGGCCTCATCCGCGCCGTCACCGCAGAAAGCCGCATCCCCGTGATCAAGCACTACAAGGGGATCTGCCACGCCTACGTCCAGGGCTCGGCGGACATCGAACGGGCCACCGCCATCGTCCACAACAGCAAGACCCAACGCCCCGGGGTGTGCAACGCCCTGGAGACCCTCCTGCTGGACCGCTCCCTTTCCATCGAGGGCGGGCGCAAGATTCTCCAGGCCCTCCAGACCGCGGGGGTCGAGTTGCGCGGCGACCGCGAAAGCCGGGAGCGTTGGCCGGACCTGGTCACCGTGGAGGCCACCGACGAGGACTGGGACACCGAATACCTCGAACTGATCCTGTCGGTGCGCGTGGTCGATGGTCTGGACCAGGCCCTCGACCACATCGCCGACCACGGCTCGGGACACACCGAGACCATCCTGTCTTCCGACCAGGCCGACATCGAGCGGTTCCTCGCCTCCTGCGACAGCTCCAGCGTGATGGCCAACGCCTCCACGCGCTTCGCCGACGGAGGGGAGTACGGTCTCGGCGCCGAGATCGGGATCAGCACCGACAAGCTCCATGCGCGAGGCCCCATGGGTGCCGCCGACCTGTGCACCTACAAGTGGGTGGTGCGCGGCACCGGGCACGTGCGGTCATGAATTCCGCCTGGAACCCTCTCGACGCGGATACCGCGCGTCTCGCGGCGGAATCCGTCAAGTTCGACGACCGCGGACTCGTCCTGGCCCTGGCCTGCGACCACGCCTCGGGCGAGATCCTGATGGCGGCCTGGATGAACCGGGAGACCCTGGTCCAGACCCTGTGCACCGGACGCATGACCTACTGGTCGCGCTCGCGCCAGGAGGTCTGGGTGAAGGGGCTCACGTCGGGACACGTCCAGGACGTGGTCGGGGTCGAACTCGACTGCGACGGGGACGCCTTGCGGTTCCGCATCCGCCAGATCGGTCATGCGGCCTGCCACACCGACCGTCCCAGCTGCTTCTACCGCAGTCTGCAAGGCGGGCGATGGGTGGAGCAATGCGACGCTCCCCCGCGATCCTGACCTCTTCTCGCCCCTCCCTGGCGGAGGAACTCGCCGAAAAGCTCCGGGCCCGACGCCTCCTTCTGGCGCCTCCATGGAATCTCGCCCCGATGGGACTTTGCCTCTCGGGGGGTGCCGATTCCTGCGCCCTGGCGTGGGTCGGCAGGCATCTTCGGGACGCCGGAGAGGACGTGACCGCCTTGCACGCCCTCCACGGCTTGCGAGGTCGGGAGTCCGAGGAGGACCGTCTGGCGGTCCACGACCTCTGCGCCCGCACGGGCCTTCCCCTGATCGAAGTGGACGCCCGGCTCCCCGCCGGCTCCGATCTCGAATCCCGAGCCCGTGAGGTCCGGTACCGAAGTCTGCGCGAGGCCTTTCCCGGGCTCCTGCTGACGGCCCACCATCGGCAGGATCAGGCCGAAACCGTCGTGCTCCGCCTCCTTCGCGGAGCGGGGCCTCTGGGGCTGCAGGGCATCCAGCCACTGCGCGAAGACGGCGTCTGGCGTCCCTTCCTGGACGAAAGCCCCCGAACCCTCCGGGAGATCTGTCGGGAAGCGGGATGGGTCTGGAGGGAGGATTCCTCGAACGGGGATCTGCGCCACACCCGCAACTGGGTCCGACACGTCTGGCTTCCCGGCCAGGGAGCCCCGGCCGAAGACGCCTTGGTGCATCTCGCCCACGCCGCCCAACAGCTGGGTCCGCGGCTGGAGGGACGCCTGGATGCCTTGGGATCTTCCGCCGACGTGGAGAGCGGCCCGGAGGGGTTCCGCATCGATCTCTCCCCCTGGAAGGGATGCCCCCTCCCGGATCCCGAACTCGACCTGCTGCTGGAGAGGCTCTGGACCCGATCCGGCCGTCGCCCTTGGGCCCGCCAGCAACGCGACCGTCTGGTCGCGGATGTCCTCTCCGGAAGGATCGGCCGTCGGAGCGGAGGACAAGGGGAACAGGCGATCTGGGGAAGCTTCCACCTCAAGGTGATGCGTATCAATTTGAATCAATGATTCTCCTCCCCAGTTCCGCCGAGGACGGAGGAACAAAGGGAAGGAGGTCGCTGACGTTGCAGATGGCTACTTTGCGCAGGATGTCCGAAGATCGCGACGAACGCAAGCAGCCCGAAACCGAACCCGAAAAGCCCCGTTTCCGTTTCCCGCGAAACGGTGGCCTCCTCCTCTTCGTGGGACTCCTGGTGATCCTGGCCTTCGAGGTGTTCCGGTCGGGGGACGATCCCACCCAATTCACCTACAACCAATTCCTGGCCATGATGGACGATACCGCCCTCCATGTGGACAAGGTGTCCCTGGTTCGCAGCATCGACGGGATCGAGATCAACGGTGTCCGCGCCCTCACCGAGGCCGAGCGGCAGGAATACGCCAAGCGGCCCGCCTGGCTCGGAACTCCCGAAGGCCGCCCCTTCCGGGTGCGACTGCTGGACGTGGAGGATTCCACCCTGCGATCCTGGGCCAAGCAACGGGGAATCGAAGTGCGGGTTTCCGAACACGGCAGCGACTGGTTCGGGATCTTCCTGGCCTTGGCCCCGGTCCTGCTCTTCGCGGCTTTGTGGATCATGATGATGCGCCAAGGTCAAGGGGGACCGAAAGGCCTGTTCAGCTTCGGCAAGTCCCGCGCCCGCGTGCAGGGCAAGGACGTCCCCCGCGTCACCTTCGACGACGTGGCCGGATGCGACGAGGCCAAGAGCGAGCTCGTCGAGATCATCGATTTCCTCAAGGACCCGGGTCGGTACGACCGTCTGGGCGGCAAGATCCCCCGTGGAGTGCTCCTCATGGGTCCTCCGGGAACCGGCAAGACCTTGCTGGCCAAGGCGGTCGCCGGGGAAGCTCGCGTGCCCTTCTTCTCCATGTCGGGGGCATCCTTCGTGGAGATGTTCGTGGGAGTGGGCGCCAGTCGCGTGCGCGACCTCTTCGACCAGGCGAAGAAGGCCGCCCCCTGCCTGATCTTCATCGACGAGATCGATGCGGTCGGACGCCAGCGCGGCGCCGGGGTCGGGGGCGGGCACGACGAACGGGAACAAACTCTGAACCAGCTGCTCATCGAGATGGACGGGTTTTCCGGCAACGACGGCGTGATCATCGTGGCGGCCACCAATCGCCCCGACATCCTCGACGCGGCCTTGCTGCGCCCCGGACGGTTCGACCGCCGTGTGGTCGTTTCCCGTCCCGACATCAAGGGGCGCCTGGAAATCCTCAAGGTCCACACCGGCACCAAGATCCCCCTCTCCACCGATGTGGACCTGGAAACCATCGCCCGCGGCACGCCCGGATTCGCCGGAGCCGACCTGGCCAACCTGTGCAACGAAGCCGCCCTTCTGGCGGCGCGGCTGAACCGGGAAAACGTCACCATGTCCGATTTCGAACACGCCAAGGACAAGGTGTTCCTCGGTCCCGAGCGTCGATCCATGGTGATGACCGAAGTCGACCGTCGCGCCACCGCCATCCACGAAGCCGGACACGCGGTGGTGGCCTGGTTCACCCCCAAGGCGGATCCTGTCCACAAGGTGACGGTGATCCCTCGCGGTCGCGCACTGGGAGTGACCTGGCAGTTGCCGGAGCGGGACCACATGAACCACTCCCGCGACCAGCTCGAATCGAAGATCGCGGTATCCATGGGCGGACTGCTCGCCGAGGACATCTTCCTGGGCCAGTCCACCACCGGAGCGGTCTCCGACATCCAGCACGCCACCGAGCTGGCGCGCGGCATGGTCTGCGATTACGGCATGAGCAGCCTGGGTCCCATCCATTTCGGCGAAAACCAGGACCAGGTCTTCCTCGGCCGCGACATCGGTTCCAAGCGGGCCACGAGCGAAGAGACCGCCCGCGCCATCGATGCGGAGATCCATCGCCTGATCATCGACAACAAGGATCGCGCCCGCAAGGTCATCGAAGACCACCGACGGGAAATGGAGCTTCTCACCGAAGCCCTGCTCGAATGGGAAAGCCTCGACACCGCCGACATCAAGGAACTGTTCGAGACCGGCACCCTCTCGCGCCCCAAACCCGTCCGGCTGGCTCCCGAACCGTCCTCCCCCGCCACGGCCGTGGCCGAGGAGCCTGCGGGATTGGCCTCCGACCTCCCGGAAGCCCCGGCAGCGGCCACCTAGGATGGCGGGGGCCTGGCGCATTCGGGGCACCTTCCTGCGACCGCGGGACGCCCTGGATCGCCCCCTGGTGGTCGGCATCCTGAACACCACCCCCGACTCCTTCCACGATGGGGGGCGATACCCCGGAACCGATGCTGCGGTCGCCCAGGGGATGCGCCTGTGGCAGGAAGGGGCGGATCTGCTGGATGTCGGCGGGGAATCCACCCGCCCCGGAGCGGCACCCGTCGGTTGCGCGGAGGAAATGGCTCGGGCCATTCCCGTCGTGCAAGCCCTCGTGGAACAGGGCGCCCTCGTGAGCATCGACACCCGGAACTCCACGACGGCCCGCGCGGCCCTGGCCGCCGGAGCGCATGCCCTCAACGACGTCTCCGGGCTCTCCGACCCCGACATGATCGCCTTGTGCCGGGAATTCGGGGCGGGCGCGTGTGCGATGCACATGCGTGGCACTCCGGCGACGATGCAACAGGATCCGACCTACGACGACGTGGTCGCCGAAGTCGGCGACCACCTGGAAGCGGTGGCCTTGCGCTGGGAAGATGCCGGGCTTCCCGCCGAAGCCCTCGCTCTCGACCCGGGCATCGGGTTCGGGAAATCCGGTCCGCACAACCTCGCTCTCCTGCGGGCCACCGAAGACCTCCGTTTGCGATTCCTTCCCCGCCCCTGGTACTTGGGTCTGTCCCGCAAATCCTTCATCGCCAGGACCCCGGGGGTTCCACCGGACTCGGACCGATTCGCCGGCTCCCTCGGTGCAGCACTTGCCGCAGCCCATCTTGGTTGCGACATTCTTCGAGTGCATGACGTGGCCGCCACCCTGGAGGCCCTTCGGTTGTACCGCACCATTCTCCCGACGCCTCCATGACCCCTCCTCCCGCAAACAAGCGTGCCCCCTCCGGACGTCTGTGGCCCATCCTGGCCTTGGTCATGCTGGCTCTTCTGGTGCTCCTCCTGATGCGTTCCTGCACGGAGGGGCGATTCCCCCTCTCCTCCAAGGGGCCGCAAACCGAGCAGGACTCCGCCCGTTGGGCCGATTCCCTGGCCCGCCTCGATTCGCTGCAACTTCTCGCGACCCTCCTGTCCCTCGATTCCATCGCCCTGCAGGACTCTTTGCGCCGCCTGGATTCCCTCCGAACCCGGCTCGACTCCCTCTCCCGGCTGGATTCCCTCCAGAAGGCCCGGCTCCGCGCCACCCGCCCCCTTCCCCGGGATTCCTCCCCCCGCCCCCTGCCGGTTTCGGGGCGATCGCGCCTGGACTCCCTACGCGAGCTCACCGGCGACTCCCTCCCCCCTTTCGTGTATGCCGATCCCGCACCCGGAGTGCATCCCGCACCCGTCGACGCCGCGTTCATCGTCCTGGAAAAGGGGGGGACTCCGCTCTGCGGACCGGCTCCGGATTCGCTGGCCGTCTGCCGCGATCTGGTGCGCATCATCGATCACAAGGTCCTCTGGGTCACCGGAGAGGATTCCGTGGGCAACCGTGCCCCGATTCGACGCATGGAATGGATCATCGACCCCGACGCGTCCCGGTGCGGCATCCGGCGCGCCCTCGTCCCCCGTCCCGACGGCTCCGAGATCTGCGTCGACGCCTATGAATACCCCAACGACCCCTCCCGACTTCCCTCCACTTCGGTGAACTGGGAAGAAGCCTCCGCCATCTGTTCGCGACTGGGCCGACGACTGTGCCGCGCGGAGGAATTGAAGGATGCCTGCCAAGGGCCCCAAGGCTGGTCCTTCCCGTACGGATCCAGCTACGTTCCCGGGTATTGCCAGGTTTCGGAGCGGAAGTTGGGGCGAGGTGTGGGGAAACCCGCCTGCCGATCCTGGTGGGGAGCCTACCAGCTGGTCGGCAACGCCTGGGAATGGACCTCCACCGCCAACGGATCCGGATACCTCACCTCCGGAGGCACCTTCGAAGGCGGGCCCGACGTTCGTTGCGGCAAGACCAGCAAGAGCTTCTTCGCCCAAAACCGCTACGAGGCCGTGGGATTCCGCTGCTGCGAGGATCTCCCCGCCCGCTGATATCGCTTCACCGTCGAGGGGGTCTCCCCCCACCCGACGGGAGACTGTCAGGTCGAGGAGGCGGCTCCCGAGGGGATGGCGCTCTTCTTGAGGTGCTTGGCCAGGCCTTGGTCGGCCCCCGTGAAGTGGTTGAGGAGCCAATCCTTGAGGAAATACATCTCGTTCATGGTCATCACGGTGGAGCCGTCCAGGATGCGATGACGCAATTCGCGGATTTCGTCCAGCAGCCGCACATGCTCGGCGGCGTGGGCCTCCCGGGAGGAGAACCCGGTCTCGGACATGAGGGTTTCTTCCGAACCGAAATGGAACCGGGTGTATTCGGTCAGGTCGCTGAGGGCCGCCGCGATGGATTCGGCCCCGCGTCCCAATCGCATCATGTCGTAGATGGCGTTGATGAGCTCGAACAGGCGCTGGTGCTGCTCGTCGATCGAGCCGATGGATGTGAGGTATTCGTCTTTCCAGCGAATCAAAGCCATGGCATCAAACCCCCGATCTCGGAACCATCAACAATCAACGGATCCCGAGATCTCCAATATAGCCCCTACCCCCGGATCACGCACCCAAAGATGGGACGGGACGGCCGATCCTCTCAGCCGTGGACCTCGCCACGCCGAACCTCCAGGGTTCCCCGCGTGACCCCCAGTTGATTCAGGGCCTTCAAGTCCTTCCACAACCCCGTTCCCGCTTGGTTTCCCGAGAGTAGATCGCGGTAGAGCCCGATGACCCGCCGGACCTCGGCGGCATCCTCGTCGAGGAATTCCAGCCGGAATCTCCCCAGCCCGGCGGCACGGAACCGCTCATGGAATTCCGCCCCCGTCTGCGCCCGGGCGTTGAAGACGGTGTTGCGGCACCCCGCATCGGCCTTCACCGGATGGCTCGCGCCCAGGTGATCGCGCAACCGCACCTCGTGGGCTTCGCAGGGGCGCCCGCAATCCCGGAAATCCTTGCCCTTGGACAAGAAGGCGCAGAACACGCAGTGCTCCATATGGAACATGGGCATGTGCTGATGGATCACCACCTCCAGCCGGGCGGGATCCCCCCCCTGGGCCAGATCGACCACCTGCTGGGCGGTGAGGTCGGCGGAGGCGGTGACATGTTCCAACCCGAATCGCTCCAGGAACCATCGAGCGGAAGGGGCGTTGGCGATGTTCAAGGAGAAGTCGCCGGCCAGACGGGTCCGACCCGAGAACCACAGGAGGTGATCCCAATTGCGCGCCAGGATCCCATCGGCTCCCGCGGCTTCCACCTGTCGCAGGATCCACTCCTCTCCCACCTTCCCCACCCGGGGAGGGGCGATCCAAACCTCTCCGGCTGACTGGGCCCGGTACCGCGCGACCGCCTGCGGGAGCTGTTTGAGGTGCTCGAAGTCCAGGAGGAGGCGATCCACGCCGGAGGCGACCGCCGCATCGATCTGGTCGAACCCCCGCACCAGCACAGACAGGGTGGCGTTCCCCGAAACGGTCCGGGGCGTGGGATCGCTCTCCCGGATCGGGGAACGGATGGACCAACGCGGAGGACAGGCCCTTTGCTGCAACAGGTCTTCGACCACTTCGCGGCGCAGACGATTGAGTTCGCTGGCCGGCAGGGCCAGCCCCGGCCCCACGCGGGACACCAAGGCTTCCAACCGCAGCGTGGTCCCTCCCAGGCGACCGATCTGTCCTTGGAGGTACTCGGCATCCAGGGCCTTGGATCGTGCCGGCTCGAGCAGGATGCGGGAGGTCCCGCTGGCGATCCGGCCTTGCTCGTCGGACAGTTCCAACCGCAACGGGCCGCCCGGCTCCCCCTCCACGAGGGCGCGGACCGGCCGTTCGAAGGACTCCTTCTCCCAGGTGCGCCGGATGGCCTTCTCCAGCCGAGGGTCGGAGGTCTTGAAGACCCGCTGTCCCGGGAGAAGCTTCCGGAAATCGATCCCCCCGTCGGCGA
The DNA here is from genome assembly GCA_020633825.1 of Fibrobacteria bacterium. GTDB lineage: Bacteria > Fibrobacterota > Fibrobacteria > UBA5070 > UBA5070 > UBA5070. The sequence goes on from JACKCV010000004.1 coordinate 35,948, forward strand.
ACCGCAGCACGGTGCGGCCCGCCTCCTCCTCCACCTCCCAGACGCGCCCCCCCTCTTCGCGGGATTCGAGGTTCGCGGCCTCGAACACCACGCCGTCTCCAGGAGCCAGGTGTTCCCGCAATTCCACCAGCACTTCGTAGGACCGCACCACCACCACGGTGGCGCACCACACGCCGCGCTTCTTGGGATACTGCGCGTGGACCAGGGTCTGGTTGTCGATTCCCGCCATCCAGCCCGTGTGCAAACCCCGCGAGAAGGCCATTTCCATCTCGTAGCGGTCGTCCGGGGAGGGCGGCGGAGCGGGGACACCCGTCGAACGCGACGCCATGGCGCGATCCACCGCCTGCCGGTATAGGCGGGTGATGGATGCCACGTACTCGGGCTGTTTCAACCGCCCTTCGATCTTGAAGGAACGGATTCCCAGGTCGACCAGGCGCGGCACGAGTTCCAATCCCGCCAGGTCGCGCGGGCTCAGGAGATAGCGGCGATTCCCGAGGTCGACCTCATGACCGTCGGAAAGGAGGTCGTAGGGCATGCGGCAGGCCTGGGCGCATTCCCCCCGGTTGGCCGATCGTCCGCCGAGGGCTTCCGAGGTGAGGCACTGGCCGGAATAGGCCACGCACAACGCGCCGTGGACGAACACCTCCAGGGGAAGGGGGTCCTCGGCCATCTGCTTGCGGATCTTGGCGATCTCCTCGAGGGTGTTCTCGCGGGCGAGCACCACCAGGGAGCACCCCAGCTCCCTGGCCAGGCGGGCCCCCGCGGGCGAGGCGATGGTCATCTGGGTGGAGCCGTGGATGGGGAAGTCCGGGGAGATCGCCCGGATCAGCCGACAGATTCCGACATCCTGCACGATCGCGGCGTCCACGCCCGCGGAGATGGCGGTCCGCAGCACCTCCTCGGCGAAGGGAAGCTCGTCCTGGAACACCAGGGTGTTGAAGGTGAGGTACCCGCGCACCCCGCGCCGATGCAGGAACTCCATCAAGGCAGGCAGATCCTGTCGGGTGAAGTTCCTCGCCCTCATGCGGGCGTTGAAGGCGTCCACCCCGAAATACACCGCGTCCGCCCCGTTCTCCACGGCGGCGCGCACGCATTCCCAATCGCCCGCCGGAGCAAGGATCTCCGGGCGGGAGGGCGTGGTCACCGAAGCGACCACACGTTCCTCAAGGGGACCAACGCAACTCGGTGCGCCATCCGAACAGGTCGAAGTCTTTTCCGGCATCGGGAGCCAATGTACCCACTTGCAGGGAACCGTCGAGGCTCAGGGTCCCATCGGCAAAGCTCGCCCCGAACCCGAAGCTGAACCGGCTGAGGTCGGCTCCCATGCCCAGGTCGGGATCAAGGCCCACGGCCTCCTCCTGCCCCGCCCATCCCCGGTTGACCGCAGAGAGCGGGGAATACCCGGAGGAAGGGGCTTCATAGCCCGTGGTCACGTTCCCCAGGAAGCCGGACTGGAGGTCCCAGCCCGAGACGCTCCAGCGCTCCCAGCCCATGCGCAGTTGGTAGGCCTGGCCTTCGGGCACCTTCTCCGCCAGTGCGGGAATCAGGCGGTGGGAGAGATCGAAGCCGATCGAAACGCCTTGGTCCACATGTTCCTGGTCGGGGTGATCGTCCTTCATCCCTTTCTCGAAGGCAAGCTCCTTGGAAATCCGTCCATACTCCAGATCGGCGGACACTCCACCCTCCCAGGTGTACCGGGAACCCAGGGTGAACGCGAAGCGGCTGGTGGTCCAGCCCGTGTCGGGAAGGGCGGCCCCCTTGGCGAAGATGTCCTTGGTCCCCGGAACCGGCGCGAAGGCGTCGGTGGCCAGGGATGCGTTCTCGATCACCAGGAGCGGCCGCACCGTGTGCTCGTCGCGGACATACCGGCCCATCATGCCGACCAGGATGCGCAGGCTGTCCGACACCAGCTTGGGGAAGTCGGTGTTGACCCCGGGGTGGTCGGAGCCTTGGGCGTCGGGGCCGCCGATCAACTTCATCACCCCCATGCGGTGCACGGTCCCGAAGGTCACGTCGGCGATGCCTTCCACGGGAACATCGTCCTTGCGGAACTGGGCTCCGAGCCCGATCACGGGGAAGCGGGCGACCACGAAGCGGTGGAGCGTCTTCTGCCAACCCACCGAGGTGGTGTGCAGGAGCGTGTCCACATCCGCGGAGGCGTCGAGCCGACCGGCGAGGGTCAGGGCTTCGGCCATGTGGAAGGCCACGCCGAAGCGGGCCGCTTCCAACCCGGGCTGCCAGCGTTCCAGCGTACCGGTGAGGCCCGTGCCGGAGGAATCCTGGGTCTGGTTGGAGGGGACTCGGGCGCGCAAGCCGATGCCGAAGGCGACCAGACGATCGGGCCCGAAGGCGGTCCCGAGGTCGAACCCCCAGCGCAGTCGTCCGGCCTCGTAGGCGCGCAGGTCCTTGAAGTCGAGTTTCTGGGAGGTCCATCCCAAGTCCAGGCGATACCCGGCCTTCCCGTCGACGCCTCCGCGCATCTGCATCGCGGCGACTTCCTGCTGGCCGGCATCCACGGAGGAATTGGAAAGGCCGAACCCGTTGGCCCCGACCCGCAATTCCAACGGCTTGTCCATTTCCCCGGGGAGAACGGCGGGTTGTCCGGAAAGTTCGAACAGGCTCCAATTGGTGGAATCGGTCCAGAAGCCGCCCATCGCTCCCGCTCGGGCATTGCTTCCCCAACCAGCACCGGCGGGACGATCAGGGGTGGCCCAGGCGGAGAGACCTGCGGATAGAATCAGGATGGATGTTCGCATCGACGGGTATACCCTTCGTTCAGAGGTTTGCTGTGCCGCCATTGACCCGAACGACAAGTTAGATCGTCCATTCTCGGCAAGAATGATCACTCGAGCCCCCGGAGCAACGTTCTGTACGCCGCTGGCGCCAAAATCCCGCCTCGGCGATCCAGAAGCCCCCCCCAGCGGCCCGCGCGTCACATGTCGTACATCCCCCCGTCGTAGCTGGGCTCTCCCATCGCCCCACCCGGCGCATCCCCCCAGGCGTCGCCCACGATCTCCTCCACCTTTTCCGGGTCTTCCCCGGATTCCAGGCGGCGGATCGCCTCCTGCATGGCCGGGTCGTCGCCCCCTTCGCCGGTGAGTTCGGTCAGTTCGCGCATCATGCGACCCATGGCGCGTCCATCGTTTTCGTCCATCCCCTCCATGCGCGACATGATCTCCATCATCCGCGCCTCCGTGCGCGGATCGTCCATCGGAGTTCCTCCGGTCTCCCCGGCGCCCTCCTCGCCCGAGGAGGCCTTCGGGGTGGATCGCCCCATGGCGAACCGGCTCATCTGCCGTTCCAAGGGCGCATGATCGTCGTGTTTGGGGCAGGGTGGAATCTTCTCCGGAGAGACGGTCTTGGAGAAGAACTGGTAGACCGCATGGCAATCCCGGCAATAGAACTCGTAAATCGGCATCGGAAGTCCTCGGGTGGAGAAGCGTGTCCTGGTTCCCGCCTCGCCTCGAGCCTGGCCACCGTGGGAAGGGCGCTGGCGGAGACGAAGGGTTCGAGGGAAGGGAGCGGGTCTCCCGCTCGCACCTCCCCTGATCCCCGGCGAGGATTCAGGGAAGATCGAAATCGAGCACGAGAATGCGCTCGCAGGCCGCGCGGACCCTCTGGGCCACCGGTTGGTGCTCCGGATGGGGCGCGTAGGCTTCCAGGGCCGCCCGCGACTCGAAATCCATGGTGAAGCCGTGCGTGAAGTTTTCACGACGCTCCTCGGCCGCGAAATTCACGCCCCAAAAGGCGTTGATCAGGCCGGGGATGCGATCCGGAAGGGCGGTGATGGCCGACCGGATGGCGGCGATCTCCCCAGGAGAGGTTTCCGGACGGATGGCGAGAAGGAGGATGTGTCGAACCATGGCGGAAAGAAAGTATCAATCGCGCCCGGAGCGGATTCGCCCCGGTGCCCGGGATCGGGCGGAGCCATCCACCCCGGCGCGCCTTCAGGGGGGCGAGACGAAGGGATGCCGACTCGCTCCGTTTTCGCCGAGGATCCGCACGACATGGAAACCCGCGGCGGGAAGAGCGATGCGAAGGGATGTCCTGCCGGTGCCGAAGATCTCGCGCGCCACCCTCCGGCGCCGGACGTCCCAGACCTCGACCACGAGCGCATCTCCGTGGTCGGCCCGTTCCAGGACCACCGCCCCGCGCCCAGCGACCACCCGCACGCGACCACTCCTGGCCGATGGCCGCGCCGTTCCGTCCGGGAGGTCCGGAAGGGAGAACACCGCGTCCCCCCCAAGGAGCTCCACATCCCGGAAGGACGCGCCCTCCAGCTCGATCCGATACCTCCCGGGGACCACGCGCAGGGCGGCTCGCCCCCCGGCGTCCAGGATGATCGTGGTGTCCAGCCCCCACTCCCGGCCCCAAAGGCGCCGCACGGAATCGACGACCGGCTTGGGCCGACGATCCACCGTCCACATCCCCGGAGACACCTCGGGGTTCATCGCATGGAGCCAATGCTGACGATCCCAGAACCCCCAGAGGTGGATCCCGTCGACGGCCGGATGCGAATAGGCCAGTCGGAGGAAACGCGAGAATTGGACGGCCTGCCCCTCCTCGTCGAAGGCCGCGACTCCCGCCCGACGTTCGTTGTCGAATTCCGTCACCCGGATCGGGAGCCCGAGGGTGGCCAGACGATCCAGCCGAGCCCCCACCAGGACGGGGTCGATGTCTTGTCCACCGAAATGCCCCTGCACCCCGATTCCGTCCACCGGGGTTCCGCGATCCAGCATGGATCGGACCTCCTGGAAGAGCGCTTCGTTGTCGTCCCCCTCGAGGTTGCCGTATTCGTTGATCCACAGCCGCGCGGTCGGATCCGCGGATCTCGCCCACCGGAACGCGGAGTCCTGCAGGGCGCGGCCTTCCGGCGCGAAGCGCGGATCGTCCTGGCAGGCGTCGAGGAAGGCGGGTTCGTGGATCGCTTCGTTCCAGACGTCGTAATCCTGGATCCTCCCCTGGAACCGTGCCATGTCGCGCTGGATCCTCGACCGGATGTTCTCCGCGATCCGCGCGCAGGAGAGGAGGTGCGTGTCGGTCGCCCAGAAGGTATCGAATCCCCCCGCCTGGATGCCCCAGACCAGCGCGTGCGCGCGCAGGGGGATGCCCAGACTGTCTCCCCAGCGCAGGTACCGCTCGATCTGCGCCGTATCGGGGTTTCCCTCGACGCTCTCGTATCTCGGCCATTTGAAGTCGCTTTCGACGGTGGCGGCGTTGAACAGCGAAGCCGCCGTCCGTCGGTACCACAGCTCGTCCTCCGAGGGAGGTTCCTGCCGGGAGAAGGCGATCGCGGTCCCGAAGGGGAAGGCGTGCCGGTGCAGCCGAAGATGCAACGCCTTCCCGCCTTGGGCGATTCCCGCAGAATCCCGGACCACCACGACCTGCGACACCCGGCGCAGGGAATCGATGCGTCGATCGGCCCCCTCGTACCAGGTGGTGTCCACCCACCCCAAGTCCTCGACCACCAGATCGTCGAGATCGATCCGTCCCGCTCTCGCCCCGACATGGAAAACAGCTCTCAGCGGCCCCGCGGTTTGGCGATCGGTGATCCATTCTCCTTGGAACGTCCGCCATTGCGGGGTCAGAGGAACCTCGAACCCTCCCAACTCCCGCCAATTCCGCGATCCGTCGTGGAAAGCGACGAAGATCGAAGCCGGACCACGAGCCTGGAACCGGATGGAATACCTCGACAAGGGAGCCGCGCTCCAGGGAGGGGAAGCCAGCCGCAGGGAGGATCTCCGGGACCGTCCCCGTCCCGTCGCGAGGTCGACCCGGCCGAAATGCGCCCCCTCCGGGGCGAGGGAATCGACCGCTTCGAGACGAAGCTCGCCCGAAACGACGGAGTCCTCCGTCCATACCACCCAATCCAGCGTCCCGGATTCGAATCCGGGATTGCTCCCGATGCGGTTTTCGGGTCCTGCAAGGAGGAGGGCGAAGAGGAAGAGGAAGGCGGTCGTCATTGGAGGTCGTTTTGGGTTTCCGCCCCGTTGCGGGGCTCGGAGACCATTGCCTGCCGGCGATCCGGAATCCGTCCGATCGTCTCCCTCCGAACGGGAGAGGGCAGGGGAGTCCCAGGGTATGGGGAAAGGGATGGAGGGCAAGGGAAGCGGGGAGGGATGGCTCCCAGGACCGTTTTCCTTCACCGCCATCCCCCGATCACCGCAAATGGTGCTTGCCTGTTCGCGGCGGTGGCGAGGGAATGTATCAAGAAACGTCGCGACCCGACCGCCTCCTCGCCCGCGGAGCGGGGACGGAATTCGCATCGTCGTTCCGACAACCGCACATGCCGTAGCCAATCCCGCCCAAAGCGGCTTACCTTCGTATTTCCATGCGCGTCCTTCTGCTTACCAACGAATATCCTCCCCGCGTATACGGTGGTGCCGGTGTCCACATCGACCACCTCAGTCGCGAACTTTCCCGGCTTGCTCCCGTCGAAGTCCTGTGCTTCGGCGACCAGGAGGAACACTCTTCCCAGCTGGCTGTCACCGGAATCGGATTGGACCACCCCATCCGTCCGGCCGACCCCACCCACGCCGGGGCCTACAACGCCTTGCTGCGGAATCTCGAGATGTCCGCCCGGGCCCAGCAACCCGATGTGGTCCATTGCCACACCTGGTACGCCCACTTCGGCGGCATCGTCGTCAAGCAGACCCGCGATGTGCCGATGATCCTCACCACCCACTCGTTGGAGCCCAGCCGCCCCTGGAAATCCGAACAATTGGGCATCGGCGGGTATCGCCTCTCGTGCTGGATCGAACGAACCGCCTACCAGAACGCCGATGGCATCATCGCCGTCTCCAAGGAGATGGCACGCGACGTCGTCGAGGCCTACGGCGTCGATCCTTCCCGGGTCCGGGTGATCCACAACGGAGTCGATCCCGACGAGTTCCCCTCCGAACCCGATCCCTCCATCCTGCGCAAACATGGGATCGATCCGTTCCGCCCCTATGCGCTCTTCGTCGGGCGAATCACCCGGCAGAAGGGCATCGGCCACTTCCTGCGCGCTGCGGAACTCCTCGATCCTTCGGCCCAGATCGTCCTGTGCGCCGCCGCTCCCGACACGCCCCAATTGGCCGACGAAGTGGAATCCTCCGTGCGCAAACTCGACCAGAAGCGCAAAGGCGGAGTGGTCTGGGTTCGCGACGCGGTTCCCTTGAAGGATCTGCCCAGCATCTATGCCGGCGCCGCCGTCTATTGCTGCCCCAGCATCTACGAACCCTTCGGCATCACCAATCTGGAAGCCATGAGTTGCCGCACCACGGTGGTGGCCACGCGCACGGGAGGGATTCCCGAAATCATCGTCGAAGGAGAAACGGGCTACCTGATCGACAAGACACCCATCTCCGCCACCGACCCCGAAGCCAGGGATCCCGAGTCGTTCGCCAATGGTCTGGCCGAAGCCATGAACCGCATCATCGTCTCGCCGGAACTGGGCCGCGAACTCGGGGAGAAGGCGCGCCAGCGCGTGGTCGACCACTTCTCCTGGTCGTCCATCGCCCGGCAGACGCTGGAATTCTACGGCGACGTGGCCCAGCGCTACCGGTCCGAGCGTTCCTGAACCGGTCGGCTCCCGGGGTTCTACATTCCCCGGGGCTGATGAGGATCGACAACATCGAGATCGTCCTGGTGCGGCCCGAAACCCCGCAGAACGTGGGGTCGGTCGCCCGTGCGTGCCGAAACTTCGGCATTTCGCGCTTGTGCATCGTCGGATCGGCCGGCATCACCACCGATCGCGCCGCCCTCGCCACCGCCCATGCCTGCGAGGACCTCCTGGAGAACGCCCGCCTGGTGGAACACACCGAGGAGGCCTTGCGTCCCCACAGCTTCGTGGTCGGGACCGCCAACCGCATCCGCAAACCGAAGCTCCCCCCTCTCCAAACCCCTGTCCAGATCCTTCCCGAGCTGGCCACCGCCACCTCCCAAGGCACCTGCGCGTTCCTGTTCGGCTGCGAGTCGCGCGGTCTCACCGATGTCGACCTCGCGCGCTGTTCGCGCTTGATGCGGATTCCCACCGCCGTCGATCAACCATCCCTCAACCTGGCCCAAGCGGTCTTGTCGGTGGCCCAAGATTGCTGGCGCTGGACCCAGGACCTCTTTCCGAAGCCCGCGCACCCCCACGTTCGCCCGGCCGCGCCCCTTTCCTCGGCCCTCGGCGCGGAAACTCCTCCCCAGGCGCCCCCCGTGCCTCCAACGATCGGCGAGCTGGAACTGCTCCTGCGCCACGCGGAAAGCCTGATGAACAAGACCGGGTTTCGGCCCTACGCGGGCGACCCCGAAACCTTCCGTCTCGCCGCTCGACGCTCCCTGGGCCGGGGGAATTTCGAGCGTCGGGATCTTCGGACCTTCCTCACGATTCTCAAGCACCTCGATCGCCTCGAGGCTCCGCAACCGTGAGGCACCCCGTGAAACGCCTCGTCGCGCCCGGTTTGCTTGCCGGGGTCGCAGTTCTTCTCTGGTTCTTCGCACCGGAGCGGGAACTCGACCTGATGACGCGGACACCTCGTTTGATCGGTTTGTCCGATCGGCTGAACGACGGCCATTCCCGGGTCCATCTCCAGGCATCTCCGGGGAGCTTCCGCTTCCAGTATCGCCTGCGGCCGGGCTTTCCCTATCCCTGGGCGGGCATGAACCTCCTCCTCGCCGACTCCACCCTGCCACCTCTCGACCTGGGCGCATGGCGCGCGATCCGCATCCATGCCCGCACCGAACCGTCCGTGGCATTGAGGCTGCAGATTCTTTCCGACGACCTCCCCGAAGGCGCCACGGGCCGGGACTCGATCCATTTGATCTACCACTTCCTCGAATTCACTCCGGAGAACAAGGCCCTCGAGATTCCCTGGAAGACCTTCACCGTCCCGTCCTGGTGGAGGGGCATGCGCCATCGCGACGACCTCCAGCGCCTCGACCTCCTCGATCGAGTTCGCTCCATGGAAATCCACGCGGGCTCCCTGGGCGATGGCCTGGACTCCGCCGAGGTCGAGCTGAAAGCCCTGCTCCTGGTCGGCCCCTCTCCCTGGGCTCGGGGTCTCGCCCTCCTCCTGGGAATCGGAGCCGCGATCCTGTTCTTCCGATCGCGCGAGGAATCTCCCTCGGAAACCTCCCCGGAGCCCGGAGCTGCTCCCTCTTCCTTGTCCGGATCTCCGGTGGCCCTCGACGACCCTCGCTCGCGCAAGATGGAGCTCGTCCTGGAAATGGTGAAAACCCATTTCGCCGATCCCGAATTGAGCCTGGAAAAGCTGTCCTCCCAAGCGGGTCTGTCCCCGCGGTTGGTGGCCACCCTGTTGAAGGAAGCCACCGGCCTCCATTTCAAAGGGGCCTTGAACCATTTGCGCCTGGAGGAAGCCGGTCGCCTGCTGCGAGAAACTCGAGGGAGCATTTCCGAGATCTGCTTCGCCGTGGGGTACCAGAATCCCAGCCATTTCGGCCGGGCTTTCCGGGAGCGATTCGGGGTATCTCCGAGTGAATGGCGTCAAAACGAAACGCTCGAACCTCCCCCGGACGACTCTGCAAAACCTGCATAGACTCTGCAAAACTTCTCTACCCGGGGAGAGAGGAAGGTTTTGCAGAGAGAATCGCCGGTTTGGAAGCGACGCCGAAGGCCCCTCCCGCGCAGATTGGGAGCGAACCTTTCCCAGGAGATCTTCCAAATGGCAAAACTTCGCCTCCTGACGGCGACGGTGGCTTTTTCGGTCCTCACCGTCGCAGCCCAGGACAACCTGCTTCCCAATCCCGGATTCGAATCCGGGAAAACCAGCTGGAACCTCTACGTGAACAGCTCCGCGAGCGACACCGTCGGCACGCCGGAGGCGACCCTCACGGCTCCGGCGGCGGCGGCCCGCACCGGGTTGCGTGGAGCCCAGGTGGTGGTCGATGGCCACAACGCCAACAACTGGGACATCCAGCTCCAGCCTCCGCAGACCTGGAAGGCGGAAAAAGGCAAAGCCTACCACATGACCTTCTGGGGCAAAGCCTCCACCACCAAGCCCATGAACGTGGCCGCTGCCCTCGGGCCGGCGGCGGGCTACGCCTACCTCACCGGCTGGGAATTCTCCCTCGGGACCGAGTGGAAGCAGTACGAGGTCTTCTACACCAGCCCTGCCACGGGAGTCGATTCCCTGCGTTTGAACGTGTACCTGGGCTCCGACACCGGCACCTACATGTTCGACGACTTCATTCTGGACACCGTCCCCTCGGCCTTGCCCACCACCATGGTCCAACCCGCCAAGGGGGCCTGGTACACCGGAGTCTACCGCAACCTGTTCGCCGAACTCGGCTACTCCCAGGCAGCCGTCGACGCGAAGGTCCAGGCGGCGTTCGACCAGCTGTTCCTCAACGGGGACCTGGCGACCGAACGTCTCTACAAGATCGCCCCGGACGACACGACCATGGGCTTCATCGATGCCACCGATTTCGTCCTCACCGAAGGACAGAGCTACGGCATGATGATCGCCTTGCAGATGGACCGCCAGGACATCTTCGACAAGATGTGGAAGTTCGCCAAGTTCCACATGCAGCAATCCAGCGGCGATCGCATGGGATACTTCGCCTGGAAGGTCTCCACCACCCCGCCCTACACTCCCGAGGACCTCAACCCCGCCCCCGACGGCGAGGAGTACTTCGTGACGGCCCTCCTGTTCGCGGCCAAGCGCTGGGGAAGCAAGACCGGCATCTTCGACTACCAAACCCAGGCCGACAGCCTTCTCGGTCTGATCACCAAGGAGAAGACGGCCACCATGCTTCCCTTGATCGTTCCCGACCGCAAGCAGATCGTCTTCAGCCCTGCCCAGATCGACGATCCCTACACCGACCCTTCCTACCACATTCCGGCCTTCTACCTGGTCTGGAACGAGCTCGCCACCGACAAGAAGGGAGGATTCTACGCGGAAATGGCCGACACCTCCTGGGTCTTCCTCCAGCGCGCCGCCCATCCCACCACGGGCCTGTTCCCCGACTACAGCACATTCGACGGGGTGCCCAAGCCGACCGACTTCAACGCGAACTCCCACAAGTTCTCCTCCGACGCCCATCGCGTCGGATCCAACATCGGGTTCAGCTGGGCGTGGTTCATGGACAACACGGCAGGCATGACCTTGGTGAAGAAGGAACTCGGCTTCTTCGCCAGCCAGACCGCTGGATACAAGTCCCAATACAGCCTCGATGGTGTCGCCGATGTGGAATACCTGTCCCAGAGCCTGATCTCCGCGAACGCCGCCGCGGTGCTGGCTTCCGACCGCCCCAGCGACTGGGCCTTCGTCGACGCCCTTTGGAAGCTTCCCGTCTCGGCCGGGCAGTACCGCTACTACAACGGCCTGCTCCAGATGCTGAACCTCCTGCACTGCTCGGGCAAGTTCAAGGCCTGGGGCTCGCCGGGTCTGTCCACCACCGGCATTTCCAGCCACGCCCAGGCCCCCTCCTCCTTGCGCTTGTCGGTGTCGGGTCGCACGATCACCTTGTCGGGGCTGGAATCCACCGCCCGCATCCTGGATCTGCGTGGACGCGAGCTGTCCAAGCTGAACCCCGTGGAGGGGACCGCCCGCGCCCTCGTGCCCACTGCCGGCACCTGGATCGTGGACGCGGGCCCCGACGGTCGCGCGCTGTTCACCACACCCTGAACCAGGATCCGACCCGCCACGGGGAGGTCGGACAAGGGCCCGGACCAGAGGATGGTCCGGGCCCTTCGCTTTCATCGGCCGGGCGAGTGGACGGACTCCGATCCGCCCCGGGAAGGAAAGCCCCCGAGACAGGAAGCGACGGAAACATTCCCGCGCCGCCGACCCGGTTCCGCGGTCCGCAGGACGCCATTTTCTGTCACGCCGGGAGGAGCGTCAATCCTCGACGCAACGCACCGAGTACCCGACCATCTTCCCGATGTAGCTCCGAGACACCCGCTCCTCGTCGGCCGAGAAGTCCCGGCGCACGACATTCCCCGCGCCACTCTCCTCGGCCGACCAGAAGAACGCCTGATCCCCGGCCCCGACGTAGGATCTGTACGAGCCATCCATGAAATGGAGTCCGGAAGGCAGGACACCGAACCCGAAGGCGTCGGTACCTTTTCCCGAATCAGGCCATCCGGCCTGCGATTTGAGCCTGGTACCGGCGTAGGATTCCCCCACGCGCGCGAGGAGGATCTGCCACTCCCTGTCGCTGGGAACATGCCAACCTCCCGGACACATCCCCTGCACCCCGCTTGGATTCGCGGAACTGCCCGACGCGCCGTTCATCGCCTCGTCCCAGGAATACAGACGGCCATACTTCCTGCAGGAGTCGACGCTCGCCTTGTAGCAGACTCCCACGCTGTCCTTGCCCGGTCCGGGGTAGTTGAGGTTTTCCGCCATCCACCTTTGCTCGCCGATCCTCACGGTCCGGTAGGTCTGGCCACCCCACTCCACCGTCCTCTCCGGCTCGATGACGTACTGGCCCACGGAGACGAAACTGGCCTCCATCCCGTTCTTCACGGCGATGGCCCTCACCGTCCGCGTCTCGCCGATCGACAGAGGTCCCGTGTACACCTTCGAGGAGGATGTCGGGGTGCTTCCATCCGTCGTGTAGTGGATGACCGCATCCGCGGTCGTGTTCGCGAGCGTCAATTTCTGAAGCTTCGTGAACGTCCCGCTTCCCGGAATGAACGTCGGCGACACCACCCTCCCCGAGACAGGTCCACCGAGCGTGTCGGCGGGAGGAGTATCGGTGGATGGACCCGGACCGCCATTTGTCGTCTGTGTTCCGCTGTCGCACGAAACCAGCGAACCGGATGCGAGAGCGAACGCGACGAGGGCACTGCGGCGAATGGATGCGTTCATGTTGGGCGACCTCTGCTTTGGAGCTGGGCAGGTCGGGGCAACCGCCATGGTAGCAAACCCGCACCTCCGCCGCACCCGAAAAAGCGCCCTCCGCGCCGAAACCTCGGCACGGCTGCGCGATCGGACACTTTCTGCCTTCTTCGCCGTCGCCACGCGGGATCGAATCCCGCCTCCCGTCCGGAGCGGCCGCGCCTCTCCCCGCCAACGGCCCATCGCCCCCGATGCCGCCCTCGCACGGAGCGGCGGCGATCCGGGCAGGATCCCGGGCGCGAGCCCCGTGGCCCGCGCCTCTCCTCAGGGGAGAGGGACGTCCCATCCGAAGGGATAGAGCTCGTTCACCAGGGTCCAGTCCGACGACTCGCCTTCGCTCGCCAGATTCTGTCTCAGCACCAGCCGGAGCGTGTAGACTCCAGATGCCGCCAGATCGCCGTCCTGGCTGAGTCCGCTCCATGCCACCCGCACCTGGTACCGGTCCCCGACGTCGGTGGGGATGCGCCCCTGCCGGAAGGATTCCGCGACGGGATCGAGGACGACCGAGGAGACGAAGGTCCCCAGATTGTCGTAGACGATCGCGACACCCCTCAAGGGCTGGTTCGTCGTGATCGTCGGCCCGATCTGGCGTCGGATCCTGTCGGAATCGACCACCAGACCTGTCCCCAGATCACGCCAGGCTTCCTCCCCTGCGGCCCGGACCTGGACCTGGAACGCCTCCTGGCCGGGATTCCAACCCTGGTACCGCAGCATCCTCGGCTGGAATTCCACCTCGAACCGGGGCGGCCTCCGCCCGAATTCCACCGGAACCCGGCGGGCGGGATCCTCCTGGGCGTTTCCGAACAGGTCGGTCACGGTCCCGGCCGATGCCGGAGCGAGCCGAAGGGAATCTCCCCGGCGAAGCCGCGAGGACGCCGCCCCTTCGGGATCCAGCAGGAGGATGGCGCTCCTTCCATCCTTCTCCACCGTGGAGCGGACGGACTCCAGGTCCGAATCCACCCCGTTCCTGCGCAGACGCAGCAGGGGAGGACGCCCGTCCCAGCGGATCTCCTCGCTGATGTCCACCCGCAAGGTGTCGAAATCCGAATCCGAGGCACCATAGCGCAGGACCGCCCGGGTCAGGACGGGAGGAAGGCGATCGAAGAGCGGGAAGGCGAGGTTCCCCCCGTCGGAGGCCATCCAGGCGAGATCCGTGCGATCCGAAGCCGTCGCACCGACCTCGAACGGCCCCACGGCGAGGCGGCTCACCAGCGGATCCTCCCCGAGCGCCCACCCATCCTTCCCGACGGAGGCGGTATCAAGCGTCCCGTCGCGGGAGGGCCACAGGAAGACGAAGGCTTGGGTCGTCCGGGGCTTCCTCCCCCAGTGCAGCTCCACGGTCTCCCCGGCTCCGTCCCCGTCCAGATCGAGCAAGAACCCCGCGGTGGGGGGGCGATCCCCTCCCATGACCTCCACGCCCGGATGGTATTGCGCCGGGGAGAGTCGGGCACGATCCTGGAAACGCCCGTTCCGCAGCGGACGGATGGAATCCCCCGGAACCACGGAGAAGGTGTCGACCACCACTCTCCAGGACAACGCATCCGCCCCGATCGCCCCGGATTCCACCGGAAGGATCTCCCATGCGGGCTTGCGGATCTGGAGCCATTCGCCGAGGGCGCCCGCCGTCACCGGTTCGGAGAACACGAGATCCAAGGTATCGAACCCAGGCCCGTATCGCAGCCCCGCCCGCAGCAGGTTGGGACCGACGCTGTCCTGGAGCTTGCCGATGGACTCGACGACTCCGAGCCTGCGGAGGGTCGCCGTCCCCGCTCCTTGGGAATCGGAACCCCGCGTCGCTTCGAAGGCGAATGGCGGCACCCGGACGACCAGGATGGAGTCCCCCTCGCCTCCCGTCACACCAGCCGACCTCGCGGAGTCGTCCGAGCCGAAGAGGATGTCCACCGAATCGGGAGATTCCCCCGCGCGGAGCCTGCGGGGGAAGGCGAAGACCACTTCGTCGGCCCTCCCATCCTGATCGGAATCGCGAATCCAGGAAAGGAGGGGGCGGACGGGTCGACGCAGGATCCCCACCTTCCGCCCCAGCTCCGGACAAGTTCCCGCGGGATTCCCCCCGAGATCGGAACGATCGACCAGACGGACCTCGTCGCCCTCGCGAAGGGCTCCGGCGGGCACGGTGAGGACCCACATGCCGGAGCTTGGATCCACGAGCCGGAATCCGTCCATGGCGGGCGAGGCCACGGGCGCCCCCCCGCGGAGGATCTCGACAGGAAGGGTGGCCGCCGGCACGCCCAGAGGCTCTCCGACCCAGACGAACAGGGTGTCGAGCGGATGGCCATCCAGGTTCTCGACGATCTTGGCCGAATCGATCCAGGGGCCCACGGAATCCGAGAGTCCCACGAACGTCCGACGAACGGCTCCGCTACCGTCGGAAACCGGAACCACGGCCCGACCCGACCAGCCCGACCCATCCTCCAGTCCGAGGAGGGGCACCACCAGGGTCCGGGAAGCGCTTTCCCATCGCGTGGAATCCCCCCGGACGCGGAGCACGACGGAATCCCCTCCCGCGGAAAGAAGGAACAGCGAATCGTCTCCCGGAGACGTCCCGGCCAGGTCCCGGTCGAATCGGATCCTCGCCTCGAGGTCTCCTCCGCACGACCGGAAGATTCCGCCCGCCAGGGGAACGGGCCAGGCGGAAGGAGACCAGACACGGGCCCGGGAGGAATCCCGATCGTCGGCGGCATCCACGTACAGCAGATCCAGGGTATCCTCCGGAGGGACAACCAGCACGGTCCCCGTTCCCGGTGCCCGCACGACATCCATCGGGAGGGAGACGAACACCCCGGTGGACAACCCGGTCTCGGTGAGGATCAGGGTATCCACCCTCCCGGTCCGTCGGTTGGTCGCCCGGACCCTCACGACCTCGACACGGGCTCGATCCGTGTTCGCGTTGCCGTCCTCCAGCCGCACAACCAGTCGGGAACTGTCCGGAACGACCCTGGCCACGGGAAGGCCGGACGGATCGAGGGCCACCAATGCCGACTTGGTGAAGTTCGACAGGAAGTTCACGAAATAGTTGCGATCGACGAAGGCGCACCCGCTTTCCAGGCAGGTGGTCGAGCAGGTCGGAGCCCCTCCGAACAGGGTGACGTTCACCTGCTGCCCGCCGTTGTGCATCGGAACCGCGATGTCGATGGCGAAGTCGCGGGTCGCGGGATCCCACACCGCCGCACGCGCTCGTTCGGCGTCGGACAGGCGGATTCCGTTCACCCAGATGTCGGTGATGGCTCCCTTGGCCGCGGGGGTGAGGCGATCGTGCACTTCGGCCCGACCGGTCACATGGACCGCCTTCCCGCCCGCCAGGTCCACGACATTGCCGTCGGGCACGTTCCAGGGAGGTGCGAAATCCGCGGTGAGCACCCAATCCGTGCGCTTGGTGGCGTTGAGGGATGCGCTCGGGCTGAATCCGTAGACGAACTCGCCCTTTCGGTAGACCACGACATAGGGGTTGGGCTCGATGGTCCAGGGGAAGTTGTCCACGTCCTCCTTCCCCGCGACGGGGACACCTCCGTAGTCGACGGGATCCCCGGCCGCGACGGAATGCGGACGCCAGCTCCAATCGGAGGCGCCCAGGGCCTTGGTGGGCGGCTGGTTGAGCAGATCGTCGTTCCAGGGGAGATTCCGTTTCACGAACAGCACATCCAACCGGAAGCGAGCCCCCGGCTCCATCTGGGTGGCACCGGTGGGGATCGTGAAGAACCAGTCGCACACCCCGGCGGGATCGCAGGAACCGGGAACCCGCACGGGCTTCTGACCTTGGAGCAGGTCGTCCACGGTCTGCTTGAACGCGGAATCGATGAATCCGTCGGACTTGTACTTGAACCCGATGTCGACGCGTCCGGCGAAATCGGCCATCGTCGAGGAATCCCCGCGCATGTAGATCCGGAACTCCAGGGAATCGTAGGCGACCACGTCCTGGTTCACCACCAGCATGCCCATGGCGGGAAGATCCCCCCAGGTGTAGGTCGTGGTCCGCACATCGAACAGGACGCTTTTCACCGGAGTGGTGAACGAGTAGTAGGCACCCCCGTTGTCGTCCCAGACACCATCGGATCCGACGCTGAACCGGTAGGTCGTCTTCTCCTCGAGCCCCCCGATCTTCATGCGGTGGAATTTCACCGGGACACCCGCCTCGTCCCCGAACTGGTAGGAGCTCGGCGGGACCTCTGCCCCGTAGCGGATCTCCGATTCGTGCTCCCCGTCGGGAGTGTACCAGAGGATCTCCGCGGAGTCCGAGGTGACGTTGCAGACCTTCACGTTGGCGATCACCGCCTTGGTGGAGGGGGTCGCCTTGGTCCTGAACCCGAAACGCGAACCGTTCCCGAAATGGGTCTGGAGGCGGACATTTCCGTGCGGATCCACGCTCCGGGTGGTGAACCAGTACGGGGTGTCGGGGGTCAATCCGCCGATCTGGAAACGATGGGACATCCCCGGGGAATCGGACGCGATCCGGCGGGGGAAGGCGAGCGAATCGAGCCCGAGGTTCAACTCCACATCACCCCATTCGTCCAGCAGCACGGTGACGATCGCGGAGGTGTCGGAAACGTACACGACCTTCACCTGGGCCAGTGGTCCCGCCGTGTCGACCTGGTCGAACGCCAATCCCATGGCGGGGATGATCATGGTCGCCGCACCATCCAGGCAGGTTTCCGTGAATTTGTAATCGTCGTAGTGGTCCACTCCCCAGACCCCGGAGGCATCGGGAGCCTTGCCCCCGTACACCGCCCCCGTCGGGACCACGTACTTGTAGAAGTTCCCCGGCGTGTTGCGCCCTTCCGGATTGGCGGCCCGGTGATGGGGATGGTTGGGATTCTTGTCGCCCAACCCGAGGATCATGGACATGTCCCAGGGATTCACGCCCAGGAAGAAATCCATCTGACGAACCAGCAGCCGGCGCACCTCGTCCCGTTTCCAGTCGGTGTTGGCCGGATTGTTCGGCAAGGGCCGTCCTTCCAGGTCTCCCGTGACGTCGTAGTAGAAGAACAGCTCCGAGGAATTGCCCGCCTGGTAGCGGTTCCAGACCCAGTCCTGCTGGGTCTTCATGGAGAACCAGGTGGGGTCGAACTTGAGCACGTTGCCTTTCCATCCCAGGTCGGATTTCGGCAAAACGATCGATCCCGACCCGCTTCCGACGTCGGCGAGGTTGCAGATCAGCGTGAACACCACTTTCTCCTGGAGGCGGCGCCTCTCGAGTTCGCTGCGCACGCCGAACGCCCTGGCCTGGGCGGAATCGCGCAGAATGAGCTTGTGGAAGGCGTACAAGGCCGCGGAGTGCACGCTTCCCCAATCGTGGTTGGCCAACCCCTTGAGCAAGGTGGGATCCGTCGCGGCCATCCATCCCCCTTCGAAACTGGTCCAGAAGGCGGGCGAACCCTTGTCGCCCAGGCTCTTGTCGTAGGCCAGGTCCTTCAGGTACGAACTGTCCCCGGTGGCCCACAGCAGGAAGACCGCCGCCAAGGCCAGGTCGTCGTGATTGGTTCCCGATCCGTTGTAGGCGGGAGTGTTCGTGGAACGATCCGGATTCGCCCGCGCCTCCGCGTAGAACGACTTCGCGGCTTCCAGAGCCCTGCGGGCATAGGCGGAGTCGTAGGGACGATACAGCTTCGAGAGGACCGCGAGACCACCCGCGTACGGAGCCAGGATGTTGGCGCCCAGCTCCACCCGAAGCGCGCGCGAGGTCGCCCCTCCTCGATCCAGTGGCATGGCGTCCTGGAGTTCGGGCCTCCCCCACCATTGGTGATCCTTGCCGAAATCCCCCACGGAGGTCACCGTGCTCGCGACCGTCTTGCCGGAGGCTTCGTAGGACTTCAACGCAAAATCGCCCCCGACCTTCAACTCGCGCAACACATCCGGGATCCCATCCCGACGCAAGGTCTGCCCGTGGTTGGCGGCGTAGTGGTCCTGATCCCGTTCCTGGAGACTGCTCGCCAGGGTCGCCAGCATCGCCATGGAATACCCCATGGTGATCCCTTCCTTCAGGTGGTCCCCGCAGTCGTACCATCCCCCGGAGTGGGAACCGGGGGTTCCGTCCAAGGAACCATCCCGGGTATGGGAGAACTTGTGGAACCAGGACGGTTCGAACCCCGACCTCTGGATTCCGAAGAATTTCAGGAGTCCATCGCGCACCATTCCGTACACGTTGTCGTCCACCACGAAACTTGCGGAGGTGTCGGAACCGGCCACCAGACGGTACGGCCCGCCTGCGGGAAGGGACTCCGGAAGTCTCCCTTGGGCGAGGGCGCCGGAGACGATCGGACTGTTCATGATGTACCGGGTGTCTCCGCCGGTGGCAAGTCCGGCCCAGTTCGATGACCGGACCTTGATGGATCCCGCCACGTTGGTCCCGATGGGGACCAGCGTCCCGATCCCACCCGGAACATCCGAGCCCGTCGCGGCATCGATGACCTTGAAGGATGGACTCGTGCCGACTCCGTAGACGAAGGCCTCCCCCCGGCCCACATCGGCGGTGCGGTACCCCGCCTGGTTCACACGCAACCGCGAGATCCGGATCAGGACCGAATCCCGCACCTGCTGGTCGGTGGTGTCGTTCAAGGGGTTGCGGATCGCATCGAAGGGCATGGGGTCGGAATGCCCCCGGGTCGCACCCATGACCAGGAGGACCAGCAAACTTCGCAGAAGTCGGTTCACGTCGTTGCTCCCAAGTTGGGCTTCCAATCAGCCGGAAAACTTTTTTTGCTCTTTTCCAACTGAGGATAGACGAGATCGACCGTCCAAGAGATCCGTTGGGGAAAACCCAAGACGATTGAGAACGCTGAACGCGCACAGATCACAAACTCCCGGACTTCGATGCCGAAACCGGTTGTTTTTACGTGCCGATGCGGAGATCGAAGCGATCGAACCTCGCCCCGACTTGGCCTTTTCGGCTCACCGGAAGGGCCGCGAGGTCACCCGGGAAGCCGACGGTCTCCCGGATGGCCCGCGGGGCAGCCCGAACCACGGCCGCCCGATCGCCCTTCCCCGGTCAATCCCGATTGGTGTCGGGATTCAGGATCGCAGGGGCGGGCAATTCGGAATCGTACCCGACCCTGGGCGTCTGCAGGTGGATGTCCTTCAACTGCGAAGTGAGGTGCTGGAAGGCATCGTCCACGCTGTCGGACCAATGCCACAGCTTCAGATCTTCCTCGTCGATCATCCCGGTGTCGATCAAGTGCTGGAAGTTGATCACCTTCTCCCAATACTCCCTCCCGAACACCACCACGGGACGGGGGCGATCGAGCTTCCGGGTCTGGGCCAGGGTCAGGAGCTCGAACATCTCGTCGAAGGTCCCGAATCCCCCCGGGAACACCACCACCGCCCGGGCACTGTGGACGAACCAGTACTTGCGCAGGAAGAAATAGTGGAATTGGAACTCGAGTTCCGGAGTGATCCAGGGATTGGGATGCTGTTCGAAGGGAAGCGAGATGTTGAGCCCGACGCTGGGAGCTCCCGCGTCGTGGGCCCCCTGGTTGGCGGCTCCCATCATGCCGTGCCCGCCTCCCGAGCAGATGATGAGTCCGTGCTTGCCGTTGGTCGACCAGGTGGACAGCCTGCGGGACAATTCCCGGGCCTTGTCGTAGTAGTGCGCCATGGCGGCCAAGCCCTGGATGCGGGCGAGCTCCTTGCCCTTGGTCCCCTTCCGGGTGGCCTCGGCGAGCATGGTCTCGGCATCCTCCGTGCAGGGAGTGCGCGCCGAACCGAAGAAGACGATGGTGCCGTCGACCCCGGCCTTGCGCAGCCGCATGCGGGGTTCGGTGAATTCTGCGAGGATACGCACTTCGCGCGCCTGCGGGGAATGCAGGAACTCGAGATTTTCGTAGGCCTTGGGGACTTCTTTGCCTTCGTGCGACATCTGGACCTCCATGGACGCCGCGGTCTGCCGGCGTCGCGCTTCACTCACCATTGTACAGGAAGGGAGGCCGCTGCGCCAGCGAAACCGGAGGCGTCCCGCCTTTCCGTCAGTTTCCGACCACGAACCCGCCGACGCGACGTCCCCGAATCCCCCCGGTGCGGAGGGACGCGGAATCACTCGTAGTGCAGGGCGACCACCGGATCGAGCCGGGAGGCGCGGATCGCGGGCCACAACCCCGCCAGCACCCCCACCAGGAGCGAAACTCCGAAGGCCATCGACGCCCCGGCCAGATCGAAGACCGGGCGAATCGAGAACGCCTCCTGGAGTTGCGCCCCGAACAGCGGCGGAAGGGCGCCCAAGGTCATTCCGAGAATCCCCCCGAGGCTCGAAAGCACCACCGACTCGACCAGGAACTGGACGAGGATCTGGGCCCGGCGCGCCCCCAGCGCCTTGCGCACCCCGATCTCCCGCACCCGGTCGTGGTACCCGGCCAACATGGTGTTGAAGATCCCCAGGGCCCCCACCGACAAGGACAGGATCGCGACCACCGCCAAGAGCAGGGAGATGTTTCCCACCATGCGGGTCATCTCGGATAGGAATTGGAACAGATCGACCGAAACGTCCTCCACCCCCCGATGCTGCTCCTTAAGGATTTCCTCCAGACGAGGGAGGAGGATCGAGGTGCTCTCCGGGTTCTCGATCCGCATCTGGAGGTTCGACACCGTCCCGAAGGGCTTCTGGTGACGGGCCTCCATCGCCTTCCAGGGGATGGCCACCGTGATGCCGTTGCGTCCCCAGTTGTTTCGCTTGAACCGGAAGGCCCCCGCGATGACGTAGGGAACCCCGTCGGCCACGATCTCGGAACCGACCAATTCCCGACCGTGGGCGCGTGCGATGGAATCCCACCTCGAGCCGAGGGTCCAGCCCACCAGGGCCACCGGACGTCCTTGGGCCCAGGAGGCGGAATCGGGCATCTCTCCCTGGTAGACGATCGCCGACACGTCCTTCACCAGGTAGTCCCGGTCGCAGCCCATGAGGAAGACCCGTTCGGATCGCCCCAGGAAGGAGGCGCGCCCGAAACCACCCGAAGTCGGGAGGGGCACCACCCGGGAATCGGTGGAACCGTCGATCGCCTCGCCGTCCTCCAGGCGCAGTCCGGGGGAGCGCGAGAAGAGCTTGCCCTGGAGGGCATCTTCGGGTTCGTTCGACCGGACCATCATGCGGCCCGCGCCTCCCATGTCGGCCACGGATTCCCGGACCATGGCTCGCAGCCCGCCGATGAAGGCCAGGATGGCGGCCAACGCGCCGACCGCCATGGCGACGCCGGCGATGGACAACCCCGAGCGCAGCGGCTGGGAGCCGATCTCCTTGAAGGCGGCTTGGAACCCCAATCCGATGCTTCCCGACAACTTCCTCATGCCCGCATCGCCTCCACGGGGTCGAGCCGGGATGCCTTGAAGGCGGGAAGCAGACCCGAGGACACGCCGACCCCGAGCGCCAACGCCACCGCCACCGCCAAATCGGCGAAGGTGAGCCGGGGCTGCCACGGCATCGCACCCGCTGGAATGAAACTGGGAACCAGACCGACGAGGCAACCCAGGACCCCTCCGGCGGTGGCCACCAGCAGGCTCTCGAGCAGGACCTGGCGGAACACCAGGACCGACGGTGCCCCGAGAGCCCGCGTGGTCCCGATCAAGCGGACGCGGGCCGCCAGGGAAGACAGCTGGACGTTCAGGATCCCGATTCCACCCGACAGCAACGAAACCAAGGCGATCATCCAGGTGACGACCCGCATGGTCAGCAGAGTCTTCTGGGAATTCTCCAGGAGATCCGAATTGTCCGAGACGTCGACATCGGGAACCCCCCGATGGATGGCGAGGAACGCCACCCGGAGGTCCTCCGTCGCCTGGGCCACCAGGGACAGATCCGAAACGCGCGCGCGCAACGAACCCAGGGGAGGATCGGCGATGCCGCGCACCCGGCGATACCACGAGAGTGGCACGGCCACCTCGCGGCTGCGGCGATCGAAGGAGCTTTCCACCTTGAAGATCCCCGCGATGCGGACCGGACGATCGGCGACGAGGATTTCCTTGCCCAACGCGCCTTCCCGTCCTCCCAGCCTTTCCACCACCCGCGGACCCACGACCGCCAGAGCCTCGCCGGATTCCCAGCGGGACTCCCCGAGATCGACGGCGGTGTCGATCTCCATGCCGAGGACCTCGAAGCGCCTCCACGTCGAGGCGGCTCCGAAGGCGAAGACCCGTTGCCCCCGGAGTTTGATGCTGCCGCGGTCCAGATCGATCTCGGGCACCCACGCATCGAAGACCGGAAGTCGATCGCGCAGGGCGGCCACGTCGGACAGTCGCAGTCCCTGGGACCGCGCGAACTGGGCATCCTGGAAGGCGTCGATGGAACGGGCGGGCGAGGCCTGCAGGATCTGGGCACCTCCCATCCGCAGGTACATCGCACGATTCTGGTCCTCCATGCCGCGGGAAAGGGAATTGAGGACCAACAGGGCACCCACCCCGAGGAACACGGCCCCCGCCGTCACGACCGAACGCAGGAAATGTCCGCGGACCTCCCCCAGGGCGAGCTGGAGCGGCAGCAGCCAGCCACGCGCCGCACGAGCGCGCCCGCCGGAGAGTCTCACGCGATCTCCTCCATCCGTCCATCGAGGATCTTCCAGCGTCGTCGGGCGCGCGAGGCAACCTCGGCCTCGTGGGTGATCAACAGGATGGTGTTCCCCTCCCGATTGAGCTGGTCGAAGAGGTCGAGGACTTCGGCGGTGGTGGTGCTGTCGAGGTTCCCCGTGGGCTCGTCCGCCAGGAGGATGGCGGGATCCTTCACCAGCGCGCGTGCGACGGCGGCGCGCTGCCGCTGCCCACCGGACACCTCGGCGGGCACGTGCTTCCCGCGATCCCCGATGCCCAGTCGCTCCATCATCTCGGATACTTTCCGACGACGTTCGGCCTTCGGGATCCCCAGGTACCGGAGGGGCAGCTCGACGTTCTCGAACAGGTTCAGCCGGGGCAGGAGCTGGAAGCTCTGGAAGACGAATCCGATCCGCTCCGACCGGAGGTCGGCGAGTTCATCCTCCGAAAGCCCCGAGACCTGCCTGCCTTCGATGCGGTATTCCCCCCGGGTGGGACGATCGAGGCAGCCGAGGATGTTCAGCAAGGTGCTCTTGCCGGATCCCGACGGCCCCATGATGGCCCCGAAATCCCCCGGCTCCAGGGAAAAGTCGATCCCGTGGAGCACGGGCACCTCTTCGCGCCCCATCCGGTAGCTCTTGTGGAGAGCGGAGGTCTCGAGGATCGATCCCGTGGGGCTCAACGCCGTCCTCCGGGACCTCGGGAGTCGCCCCTGGAGGTCTCGGCGACCAGGACGGTATCCCCGGCCTGCAGGCCTTCCAGGATCTCGACGCGACGGAAATCGGTCGCTCCGACGCGGACCTGCCGCTCCTCGATCTCCCCGTCTGGCCCCTGGACCCGCACCAGGGCACGGGGTCCCTTGCGCACGACGGCGGCCGGAGGAACCGCCACCGGCACCTCGCGCTCCATGAACACGAAGTCGACCGCGACGGTCATTCCCGGGACCAGGACCACGTTCGCGGAGGAGTCGTCCGGCCGGGGCAGTCCTCCCCCGGCGCCAGGCGAAGCCTCCCGACGTTCCTTCCCCGCGGCACCATTCCTTTCCCGTCCCTTCCGGGCGGAATCCCGGTCCGATCCATGGCGGCGGGGCGCGGCGACTCCGGTATCGAGGGTCACCTCCACCGGGAAGACCTGGATGCTGGAGCTCCCGGCCGACGCCCGAGCGGAGCTGGAGACGAACGTCACCTTCCCGCGAAGAGTGCCACCTCCCTCCACTCCCGAGCTCACCTCGACGGGCATGCCGAGTTTCACGCGCGGGAAATCCAGCTCTCCCACCTCGACCTCGACCATCATGCGGTTCGGATCGGCGACGACTCCCAGGGCGGTCCCTCCGCTGGCCGAGACCGCCGAGACGGCCATTTCCCCTTCCTCGACGTTCAGGCTGATCAGACGTCCGTCCATGGGTGCGCGCACATGCGCATCCGACAGGTCCTTCATCGCCTCGCGCAACTGGAGCCGGGCGTCCCGCAGATCGAGTCGCACCTTGGCCAGGGCGGTGCGCTGGTCCTGGAGGGCGTCCCGCGAGACGGTCCCCGTCGCCACGAGGGCTTCGGCGCGTTCCACGTCCCGGACGGAAGTCGCTTCGGCGAGCAGGGCCCGATCGACGGCGAGGCGCGCCCGGTCGACCTTCAACTGGAAGGGTTCGGGATCGAGTTTCACCAGGAGATCCCCCTTGGCGACCTTGTCCCCCTCGCGGGCCGGAAGGTCCACGATCCTTCCGGAGACCTCCGCCTTGAGGTCCACGGAAACCACCGGTTCCACCGTGCCCGACAGCCGGACCGCATCCCGCAAGGTCGCCGCCGCGGCGGCGACCTTGCGATCCCCCCCCGCGCTCTCCTTCCCGCCCGAACAGGAGGACAGGGCCAACACCCCGACCATCCCGCACAAGGGTGCCAGAATCCCCACCTTCTTCGCCATCATCGATCTCCCATCCATCCAAGGCGCTCCGGACCGGTACCGGTGCGCGATTCGAGTTCCGCTTCGGCCGCCTTGGAGGAGGCCAACGCCTTCCAGGCCGAGCTCCGGGCATCCAGGGCGTCGCGTCTGGCCGAGGCCAGATCCGACCAGGGGACCTTGCCGAGATTCCATCCGGCTTCGGCCGCCTGCAATCGGCGATCCTGCGCGCGGGACAGCTCCACGGCCACCCGCAATTGCATCCGGGAACGAACCAATTCCTCGACCACGCGGCCGATCTCGCTGGCGACCTCCCTCTCCGACGCCTGTCGCCGGATCTTGTCGGACCGCACGCCCAGCAGCGCCTGCCTGTACTTGGATCGCGTGGCACCATCCGGGATGTTCCACAGGAAATGCACCTTCGCGCCGGCGACCCATCCCCCTTCCAGGAGATCGGTCCGCGCCAGGCCGGTCACATCGAGCTGGGGAAGCCGGGAGCGCCCGAGATACCGGGCCTGGTCCTCGGACTTCTCGATCTGGGCCGCGGCCTGGGCCAGGTCGGGGGCGTCCGCCAGCGCCTTCTCGACCAATTTCGCCGAGTCCGGCAAGGGGAGGTCGGTGGATTCGGGCAAGGAGCCGCTGTCGAGCACGGGGAGGCCCAGCGACGAAGTATCGGAGAGGTCCAGGAGGAGTCGCCAACCCGTGCGTTCGGAGGAACGGGCCGACAGCAGGTTGGAGCGGGAGCGCAGGAATTCGGCCCGGGCCTGCAGGGTGTCGAGTTCCGACGCGGCGCCCAGGGTGAAGCGGATCCGGGAGGCTTCCAGCAACCGATCGGTGCGCACGCTGTCCTCGCGCCCCGAAGCCACAGCCCCAGCCAGGGCCAGCTGGGACCAGTACGCCTTGCGGGCGATGAGCAGCTGCGCGAGAAGCGTCGCCCTGGACCCCTGGATGCGGACGGATTCCGTCAACACGGCCTGGCGATACTGGTGCAGCGGCGCGGAGCCTTCCCCGAACCCCTTGAGCAGAGGCTGGGTGAAGGCGATCTGGGCCCCGGCGGTGTCGATGTCGCGCTCCAGATCGCCATCCCGCAGACGGGTGGATCCGCCATGCAGGGTTCCCGTCATGGTCCCACCGCCCGGCACCCATTGCGACGCCTCGGCGGTCCCGGACCCTTGGCGTGCCGAACGCTCCTCCCCGGAGAAGGTCGCCCCGGCATCGGCGGAAAGCTCCAATGCGGGCTCCAGCCCCGCGCGCGCTCCGACGACCGCCTCCGAGGTCGAGGCCAGGTCCAGGCTGTCCACGCGGATCTGGAGGTTCCGTCGCAGGACGGTGCGCAGGAAGGTCTCCTCCGCTTGTTCGAGAGGCCCCGCGACCAGGGGCCAGAATGCCAGTATGACAGGGCTCAATGGGGGTTTTCCGTTTGGATGAGAAGGGGGAAGGACGCCGGTGAACTAGGGTACAAAACAGGGACGGACTATCCGGAGGATCGATTCCCGAAAAGTTTGCCGTCCATACAGAACCATTTCGGTTCTATTTTATTTCCCAGATGATTCGACTCACCAAGCAAGCCGACTACGGAATCCTGCTGATGACGCAGTTCGCCCGCGCCGGGATGGGTGCGGTCTTTTCCGCCTCGGATCTCGCCTCGCGCTCCGGCCTCAGCCTGCCCATGGTGAACAAGACCTTGAAGCTCCTGTCCCGAGCCGGCCTCCTATCGAGCCAACGCGGCGTGAACGGGGGATACCAGATGAGCCGCGATGCCGGAGCCATCACCCTCGAGGAAGTCATCGCGGCCGTCGATGGTCCCATCGCCCTCACCGAATGCCATGAGCACGGCGCCGGCAACGATTGCGGGATCTCCTCCCACTGCCCCACGCGCTTGAACTGGGGAATCATCAACGACGCCCTGCGCGACAGCCTGGCCGGGATCACCCTGCTGCAGATGATCCGCCCGTTCCTGGGAGCCAAATCCCTGCCCGCTCGCGAACGAGTCGCCTGAGGTCGTTCCGGGGAATCGCCGCCACCCGGCGCCTCCATCCGCCCCCCCCTCTTGCGAGGGAATCTCCCCGGGTCGGAACGAGTTCCTCGAGACCCTCCTGCGCCACCGATGCGTCGACCACCGGATGGTCGGAAGGAATCCGTCGGGCCGATGCCCCCCCCCTCCAGCCAGCCCTCCCCTCTCGTGGGCATCGGGAACGAACTCCCCGGGAAACCACGTTCTCCCTGCGAGTACGAGTTCCCCCTGCTGCATGGATATCGCTGGAAGGTTCGCCCCGCCTTTCGGTATCCTTAAAGGAGTCAAGAGGTCCCTCCCCTCGCAATTCTTCCCCCAGGAGCCCCCATGCATCACTCTTCCTTCCTTCCATTGCTGATAGGAACCGCATCCGCGTCGTTGGCCTGCACCGGCGCGATTCGCTGCGTCCCCGATGTGTACGGAGCGCATTTCACCGTGATCCACGGGGACGTCGGTGCCGCCCTGGTCCAGGAATATTCCCTCATCGACGGATGCCGCGATCTCGTGGTCGATTCCATCGTGAGACACGGGGCAGCCATCGATACCTCGACCTCCCGGATCGCCGTCAACGCACCCAAGCAGGAGAGGCCTTCCTCGGCGGTGACGGTCCATGCCCATCTCGACACCGCGACCACGGGGCGACTTCCCAAGGAATCCTGCCAGAACATCCACCGCTTGCGACGGATCGACAGCATCCCGACCGTTTCCATCTGGACCACCCCCGAAGGAACGGACCTGTCGGTCAGGGAGT
Source organism: Fibrobacteria bacterium (assembly GCA_020633825.1). GTDB lineage: Bacteria > Fibrobacterota > Fibrobacteria > UBA5070 > UBA5070 > UBA5070. Next base: position 63,957 of record JACKCV010000004.1, read on the forward strand.
CCGTCCGCCCTCGCACCGATTCTCTCTTCTTCTGCTTCGGAGGCTCCTGCAGCCTGGTGCCCGGCGACAGCGTCGACAACCGCGTCGGAAACAAGAAATGCCTTGTCGGAGCGCTCCCGCCCATTTCCAGGGATTCGGCCAAAGCGTGGATGAAAGAGCGTCTTTCACAAGCTCCCGACATCGTGAAACTCGAAAGAGCCATTGCCGTGCCTCTCATCATGCCGTGCCTCGTCCTCCCCCCCCCCCAACAGGTCGAGTCCGCATCGGTCCCCGCCGCCGCCCGCGCCGCGTCTCTGGCCCCTGTCGAGCCGAAGGAGAGTCGTCTCTTCTATACCCTGGATGTGAGCACCGACCTGGATTATTGGTCCATCCACAAGCCGAACATCTGGAACGACTCATCCACTTCGCGCACTCTTGCCTTGGCTCGCAGCGCGAACGCCGGCGACTACCACGATTCCCTGCGCCTGCAATTCACGGTCACCCCGATGCGGACCTCCCCCCACAAATCCTATGTCCCCAGCATGTTCGAAGTCAGCCCGGGCATCGAGGCGTACCGGTACAGAGGCACGACCTTCTCCTCCACTTGCAAGGACGGCCGCCCGTTGTCCGTTCCCACCGCCGTCGGCGACAGCCTCAAGCTGGACGGGCTGGCACTCCGGGTCACGACGGAGACTCCCTACTGCGCCATCCCAGGGCGCGACATCTACGCGTCCCGTTACGCACAGTGGCTGTTCGCTCCCCCCGCAGACCGGAATTGGCAGGAATCCTTCGCCCACGGCCCCAATCTCGACAACGGGAACGCCTGGCCCCTGCGCCGGGATTCCGTACTCGTGCGAGGCTCGTGGATCGCCTTGGCCGAATTGATGGAGGTCTCCAACACGACCTCGCATGCGTCCACAAGCAGGTCGGTCCGGCTCCAAGGCTCCCGGCTGTCCCTGGATCTCACCGCCGCGGGAAGCGTGCATCTGCTGGGTGCGGATGGTCGCCGGATCGACCAGTACGACCTGCCGTCGAGCCACCACAGCCTTCCTCTGCCGGCCGGCCACCACGGTCTGCTGGTGGTGCGCTCCCCGGAAGGGATCGCCAGAATCCTGGTCCCCTGAGGTTTCCCGGTTCGGTCGGGCAGCAAACCCTTCCGGACCCGTCCCCACCGACGGGGGGATCGCGATCCCCTCCGACTCGCCCCCGGTCTCGCCGGTCCCGTTGCGGAAAACCCGGTTTCAACCTCGGCGGGAGGGGGCCAGCCAAGCGACGCTCCCGCCCCGATCAGGCGCGGCGCTTCTCCTCCAGGGCCATCATGCGATCCTCGATGTCCCGCACGTGTTCCAGGAACGCCGAGGTCCGCTTGGTCTCGCGATCACGATGCCTCGGAAGATCGAGGTGGATGTGGTCGACGATGGTTCCCGGATTGGCGCTCATGATGAGGACTTCCTGGCCCAGGTACACCGCCTCGGGAATGTCGTGGGTCACGAAGAGGATGGTCGACTGGTACTTCTCCCAGATGGACAGGAGCAGATCCTGCATCTTCATGCGGGTCTGCACGTCGAGCGCCCCGAAAGGCTCGTCCATCAGGAGGATGCGCGGGTTCACCAGCAGGCTGCGCGCGATGGCCACGCGCTGCAGCTGCCCTCCCGACAGGGTGGGATACTTCGCGAACTTGTTGCGGTGGTCGGCCAATCCCACCAGTTCGAGCATCTCCATCGCCCGATCCTTGCGTTCCTTGCCGCGCACTCCCTGGATGGTGAGCCCCAGGGCGACGTTCTCCAGGACCGTGAGCCAGGGCAGCGACGAATACTGCTGGAAGACCATGCCGATGCGCACCCCGTGGGTCATGGGCTTGCCGTCGACGAGCGTCTCCCCCGAGGTGGGTTGCTGCAGGCCCGCGAGGTAGCGGAGGATGGTCGATTTCCCGCAGCCCGACAGTCCCAGCAGGACCAGGAATTGTCCGATGTCGGGCTTGTCCTCCACGAGCAGGTCCAGGTCCTTGATCACCCACGACTTGCCGCCGTCGTAGGTCTGGGAGACCTTGCGGAGTTCGAGGATGTCGGGAAGCTCGGTGTTCTGGAACGCGACCGGCTGATGTGCCATCTCAGGCTCGCTTGTGGGGGAAGAGTTGACGATCCAGCCACTGGAACAGGCGATCCTGCACGAACCCCACCGCGATGATCACCAGCAGGACGGCGAACACCTTGTCGATGCGGCTCTGGCGGGCCGACATGAAGGCGAGGGCTCCCACGCCGTTGTTCATGTTCACCACCTCGGCCACGATGATGTAGGTCCAGGAGATCGCCACCAGGACGCGCGCGTCGTCGGAAATGGCGGAGGTCACGGACGGAATGAAGACCCGCCGGATGGTCTGCCAGCGGCCGGCACCGAGCGTCTTCACCGTCTGGACGTACACCTCCAGGGTCTCGTCGACCCGCTGGATCACGACCGGCAGCAGGTAGACGAGGATGCCGAAGGCCAGGAACTGGACCCGCATCAGGTCTTCGATCCCGAACCACGCGATGAACAACCCCGTCACGGCCGTGAGGGGCACGAAACGGATCGCGTTCACGTAGCGCAGGGCGAGGGCCCGCAACACCGGCTGCAGCCCGATGGCCAGTCCCAGCGGCAGGGCGACGGCGAGCGCCTGCCCGTATCCCAGGAGGTTCAATCGAATGGAGTACACCGTGTTGCGCACCAGGGCATCCTTGAAGTGCAGCTCCGGGAAGGCCATCAGAACGCGCATGGGAGACGGGAGGATGGCGGGAGAGATGTTCCCGGCCATGCAGGCGACCTGCCAGAGGGCCACCAGGAAGACGAATCCTCCGGCGGCGATGGCGAGGTCGACCTTGGGGGACAGACGTCCCCGGAGTTCGAGCCATTGGTTCATCGGGGAAACCTGGGAAGAGGGATCAGGGCAGGAGCTCGAATTCGGTCCGGCGATTCTTCGCCCGACCTTCCTCGGTGCCGTTGTCGGCCACGGGGACGTCGGCTCCGTTGCCGACCACCACGAACCTGTTGCGGTCGAATCCGTAGGTGTTCACCAGGTGGTCGACGACGGATTTCGCCCGACGCTCGGAGAGCGCGCGGTTGGCGGCCGGATTGCCCTGGCTGTCGGTGTTGCCGGCCACGCGGATGCGCGCCTGCCCGAACTCCTTGGCGATGGGAGCCATTTCGCGGTCGACGATGTACTTGGCGTTCTCGTCGAGGCGATCGGATCCGGACGCGTAGGAGATGCTGACCTTCTTGGTCGAGATGGCCTGGGTGGTCCTCTGTTCCTGGGTGGCGGCGGTGAAGACCGCGGCCCCCTCCGCGGCATGCTCCGACCCCTCGAGTCGGATTCCGCGCAGAACGGTCAGGTCGATGATCGAGCGCCAGGCCGGAACGGGATCGGTGATGAGACCCACGGAGCGGTAGGCGTCGGACATCTGGGAGTACAGGTCTTCGCCGCGAACCCCTTTGAAGCTGCCTTGGAGGTCGAAGAAGTTGACGTTGTCGCCGTAGGTGGCCAGGCGCGTGTTGTTGATGGCCTGCAGGCAGAAGTCGAGGGGCTGGTTGAGCCCGGCGGAAAGGATCTCGGCGGCCTTTGCCTTGGCGGACTCGCTGGAGTTGATCTCCGCAGCTCCGATGAGCCATCCGGAAACGAGGGCGTTGAGCGCCTTGGCGTTGCGGTCGATGAACTCCTGCTTGGCGATGAACACGTCGGCGATAATGTTGGAGGCCGCACGGGTGGAGACCAGCACGGAGGACCCAGGGACGTTCTTGAGGCAATCGGCGTCGTCCGGCGACCAGACCACGGCGGCATCCACCTTGCCCGCCTTGAAGTAGGAGGCGGCGTCGATGGCCGACGGGGCTTCGACGATGTCGATGCTGGAATAGGGGATGTCCGCGGCCTTCAGGGACTGGATCAGGAACGTGTGCGAAGGCGTCCCGAAGGCGACCGCGACCTTCTTGCCGCGGATGTCGTTGATGGAGCCGATCCCGCGTCGGGCCACGATCACGTCGCCGCCACGGGACCAGTCGGCCTGGAACACCACGCGGGGATTCAGGGCCGCCATGCCCGCCGCCTCGACGGGGAAGGCGTCGGCGGTGGTCCACAGCAGATCGACGGCACCGCTCTTGAACGCCTCGCGGCTGGAGAGGAAATCGTCGTTGAGGACGAATTCCACGAGAAGCCCGTATTCCTGGAAGTACCGGGACGCCTCGGAGGCCTTGAACCCTCCGTTGAAATACTCGCCACCGGCGTACCCGCCCCACGTCACCACACCGACCTTGAGGGGACGCCCCAGTCCGATCCGCTCCTTGGCCTTGTCGGCGAGGTCGTCGGAAACGTCGGAGGATTCCCCGCGCGAAGCGGGAGCGATCTTGTCGAGCATTCCCTTGGACTTGGCGACCGTGTAGGCTCCCCAGAGCCCTCCTACGGTCAGGGCGGCGATCAGGAATTTGGCGGCTGGTTTCAACTTCATCGTTTCGGACTCCGGTTGGATGCGGATGGAACGGTCAGATCGCGTCGAGGTATTTGCCGCTCGAGGAGGCGGCCGCGCGCGCGGAGGCGGCGACGGGGACGGCCTCCAGGTCGGGGGGACCCTGCTGGGTGAGCAGGAGGGTCTTTTCATTGCCCAGCATCAGGGATTCCGTCTGCTTCTCCCACTTCTCGAGCATGTCCATGCCTTCGGAGGTGAAGACTCCCTGCTGGACATCGACGGAATTGAGGAAGCCCTGCGACATTTCCATGAAGGTCTCGATCTCGCCCACCTTGGCTCCCAGATCGTCGGCCAGGTATTGCATGGTCTGGTCGAAGAGCGCCTTCTCGTCGGTGCCTCCGTTGATGATCTTCAGGGCCGATTTGAAGGCGGAGTACCCGGCCTTCATCGCGTTGTATTCGGCTTCCTTGACCTGGATCTGGTCCCGGACATCCTCCACCAGGATCTCCGACACCTCGCACATCTTGAAGAGCACCCGGTACAAGGCCTCCATCTTGGTCAGAAGCCCTTGCAGGGTCAGGTTCGAATCCTGCAGCCGGCCGGCCTTGCGGGTCTGGAGGACCATCACCCCGGTGTTGCCGCTCTCCTTGGCGGCGCTGGCAGTCTTGAGGTTGGACTGCATCATCCGCTGATTTTCCTGGATCTTCATCTGCAGCTTCTTCATCTCGCCCTTCAGGCGCCCGAGCTGCTGCTTCATCTGGGCCAGATTCCCCTCGAGGGTTTCGAGGTAGTTCTTGATGATCCCGATGGGGTCGATGGTGATGAAGATCCCGGTGATCCACCGCATCACGCTCTTGAACATCGCCGCCACCAGGGTCTGGAAGCGCTTGTCGAGGAGCACGTACATCACGGCGAACAACGCCACCCCGAGGAACACCGCGTAGAGGGTGTTCTCCAGGATGCTGATGATGAAAGGGAGGAACTTGTACAGTCCGTACCCGACCAGGGACATGCCACCCACCAGGACGAACGCCCCGGTGGTGCCCTCCGGACGTTCCCAGAAGCTCTTCATCTTGTTCTGCATGTCGTTGGGAAGATTCATCACGATCAGGCTCCTTGGCCGAGAATGCTCTGGATCTGTTTCTGCTGGCGGAGCATCTCGGAATCGAGATGCTGGACGGTGACTTCGAAGCGTTCCCGAGCCCGGTTCAGCTTGGTCTTGGCCTCGTCGAGCTGGGTCTGCAGGGACTGGGCCTTGGCTTGTCCCTCCGCGATCTCCCGCGTCAGGCGTTGGATGGCCTCGGATCCAGCTTGGATGTCCTTCTGGATGCGATCGATCTCGTCCTGCTTGTTCCCGACGTCCTGCTTCAGACGTCCCTGGAGTTCGCGCTCGAACTCCTGCTGCTCGCGTTTGAGGAGATCCCGGTAGGTTTGCGCCGACTCCATCAGGACCGGGACGGTCACACCCATCGTGGCCGCGGTGGCGAAAGCCGAGCGGTACCGGGTCGGCTCGTCGGGAACGACCTTTTCGAGCGCGGTGAGGGAGGCTTGAAATTCCAGGAAGTCGAATCCGGGGCGGTTGTTCTCCTGCAGAGTCTGCCGGAGCCGCGACAGGATCGCGTCGTCGACCTGCGCGGATGTTCCTGCGGCCGGGTGCGGAGAGGCCGCGCGAGGGGGAGCCTGTACGGGCGAAGAAGGGGCCGCGGCTTGGGAAGCGTTGGTGCTGGACGAGGGTGTGGTCGCCGCCGTCGAAGAGGCGGAAGAGGTCTCGGACTCCTCGATTTCGACGAACATCCCCAGGAGAGACTTGCCAAGACTCATGGTTTCGCATTCCTCACGAAAGCGGGTAGCACAGGGTTTTTCCAGCAACATAGGTATAACTATTCCCGCGTTCGGAGCAGGGGGGAGCGTGATGGACGGCCGCCCCTCCTTGACAATTCACGCAGCGGGATGGATGGTTTGAGGGACCGGATGTTCCGGGACGCGAAGCTTCGGAAGGCAGGATTTCCCCATGAGAGGTGCTGGCGGTACCCGCGGAGGCGTGGAAAGTTTTCTCCTTGGGCTCTCCATGATGTTCGCAGGGGGCTACCTCCTGCTGCAAAGCATCAAGGTCACGACGGTTTTTTCCATGGGGTACGGACTGTATCGGTTCGGGGGGATGACCCTCACGTCCGGAATGGTCCTGATTCCCATGTTCCTCGGCGTCGCCATGATCTTCTGGAACGCCCGGAACTGGCTCGGATGGGTCCTGGCCCTGGGTTCCCTGATCGCCCTGATCGCCGGGGTGATCGCTTCGGTCCAATTCCACATCATCCACATGAGCTTGTTCGAATTCCTGGTCATCCTCGTTCTTGCCGTCGGTGGGACCGCGCTGTTCGCCCGATCCCTGATGGACAGCCCCCCGAAGGGCCAGAAGAGCTGAAGTCGCCCGTGGTGGGAGGGGTTTCTCCGCGGAAGAGGACTCTCTCCGCGGGTGGAGAGCCGTTTCTGACTGTCGAGCCATGGATCCACTGAAGAAGGATGGACGCCTCCGACGAGAGCCGTCTCCGTTGGTGGAGGCCCTTCTCCCCCGGTTGAGAGCCATCTCTGCGGACGGTGAGACCAACTCCGCGGGTTGAGGGAAATCGAAACCTGCGGAGTCGCCAACCATCCTTCCCCCCGCCGAGACCCGAATCGCCCCCACACGGTTCACAGGTTTCGAGACCCTCAACCAACGAACCCAAAAGCCCCCGATGCTGGCATGGCGCATCACCCAGAGAACCTTCCTCCAGAGCGGCACATCCACTAGAGCGCCAAAGGCCCCCGATAGCCTCAAAACACTAACCGCATACCACGCCAACGCAGAAAATCGCTGATTGAATGACGACTGGCACCTCGGAAGTCAGTACCTGTAACAATGATTCCCTGAATGGCTTGGCTTTACATTCTGGAATGCTCCGACGGCTCCTTCTATGTTGGGAGCACGATCGACTTGGAGCGCCGTGTTGCTCAACACAAATCCGGCGAGGGAGCCGTCTACACAAGGTCGCGCCGCCCTCTCAAATTGGTTTTCTCTCAGGAATTCCAACGCCTCGAAGAAGCCTTCCTGAGGGAGAAGCAGGTCCAGGGCTGGAATCGTGCCAAGCGGTTGGCGCTCATCGAGGGCCGCTTCCAAGACTTGCCTATTCTGGCACTTCGAAAATCGCCCAATCCCCAAAAGACCGATGAATTCAAAATGTCTGACGGGTATGGGATGGATCCGCTGAAGAAGGACTGACTGCGCTGTCGAGAGCCGTCTCCGCGGGTTGAGAGACCATCTCCGCGGGTTGAGGGAAATCGAAACCTGCGGAGTCGCGATCCATCCTTCCCCCGCCGAGACCCGAATCGCCCCCACACGGTTCGCAGGTTTCGAGACCCTCAACTAGCGAACCGTGGATCCACGCTGCCGAAACCTTGGGCAATGCCAGACCCCGCCGATTGAGAGCCGTCTCCGTTGGTGGAGGCCCTTCTCCCCCGGTCGAGAGCCATCGCTGAGGGCAGAGAGACCAACTCCGCGGGTTGAGGGAAATCGAAACCTGCGGAGTCGCCAACCATCCTTCCCCCCGCCGAGACCAGAATCACTCCCAAACGGTTCGCAGGTTTCGAGACCCTCAACCAGCGAACCGTGGATCCACGCTGCCGGACCAGGAAAGATTTCCCACCCCCCCCCTTGCGTTCCGGCACCGTGCCTGTTTGATATAGAACCAATCTGGTTCTATATTGAATCCAGACACCTCAACGGGAGACGCACGATGCCCGAGATCGCCACTGACGAAGTCCTGCAGAATCGCCTCGACGAAGGGTACAAGCACGGGTTCGTCACCGACATCGAAAGCGACACCCTCGCTCCGGGCCTCTCCGAGGAAACGGTGCGATTCATTTCCGCCAAGAAGAACGAGCCGGAGTGGATGCTCGAATGGCGCCTGAAGGCCTACCGCAAGTGGCTCACCATGGAGGAACCCACCTGGGCCAAGGTCGGATACCCCGCCATCGACTACCAGGGGACCAGCTACTGGTCGGCCCCGCGAACCGACGGCCCCAAGAGCCTCGACGACGTGGATCCGGAACTCCTGGCCACCTTCGAGAAGCTCGGCATCCCCCTCCAGGAACGCGCGGCCCTCGCTGGCGTCACCGGGGTGGCGGTCGACGCGGTCTTCGACTCCGTGAGCGTGAAGACCACCTTCCGCGAAGAACTCTCCAAAGTGGGCGTCATTTTCTGTTCCATCTCCGAGGCGCTGCAGGAACACCCCGAGCTGGTCCGCAGATACATCGGTTCCGTCGTGCCCGTCACCGACAACTATTTCGCCGCCCTCAACAGCGCGGTCTTCTCCGACGGCAGCTTCGTCTTCATCCCCGAAGGGGTCAAGTGCCCCATGGAGCTGTCCACCTACTTCCGCATCAACGCGGCAAAGACCGGCCAGTTCGAACGCACGCTCATCATCGCCGAGGAAGGCGCCCAGGTCAGCTATCTCGAAGGCTGCACGGCCCCCATGCGCGACGAGAACCAGCTCCACGCCGCGGTGGTGGAGCTGGTGATCCACAAGGACGCCTTCATCAAGTACAGCACCGTCCAGAACTGGTATCCCGGCGACAAGGACGGCAAGGGCGGCATCTACAACTTCGTGACCAAGCGCGCCCTCTGCGAAGGCGAAAACGCCCGCGTGAGCTGGACCCAGGTCGAGACAGGATCCGCCATCACCTGGAAATACCCCTCCTGCATCCTCAAGGGGGATCGGTCGGTCGGCGAGTTCTACTCGGTGGCCGTGACCAACAACCACCAGCAGGCCGACACCGGCACCAAGATGATCCACATCGGGCGCGACACCAAGAGCACCATCGTCTCCAAGGGCATCTCCACCGGGAAATCCACCCAGACCTACCGCGGCCTGGTGAAGGTGAACCGCGGCGCCACCAACGCGCGCAACCACTCCCAATGCGACAGCCTGCTCATCGGCAAGACCTGCGGCGCCCACACCGTCCCCTACATCGACGTCCACAACGACACCGGTTCGGTGGAGCACGAGGCGTCCACTTCCAAGATCAGCGAAGACCAGTTGTTCTTCCTGCGCTCCCGCGGGCTGGCCCCGGAGGAGGCGGTGAACCTCATCGTCAACGGGTTCTGCAAGGAGGTCTTCCGGGAACTGCCCATGGAATTCGCCGTGGAGGCCCAGAAGCTCCTGGCCGTGAGCCTGGAAGGCAGCGTCGGATAGCAAGGCTGGTTGAGCCTCCGAGGCCAACTGCCGAGGGTTTACCCTGAACTCTGTCGAAGGGAGACCGACCGAACTGCTCCAGGCGCCTCCCCTGGCAAGGCCGGGGCCGGGCTGCCTCCGCTCGCCACGGCTCGCTACCGGGCCTCCTCGCCGGGTCGCCTTCCAGCGCACCCGGCTGCGGGGTCCCGGCCCGAGGGGCGGCATCCCTGGCGCGATCGGCGCAGGATTGCCTGATGCCCGGTTCGGTCGAGGATGCTCTCCCTCCGGAATCGCTTCCTGCCGCGAAACGATCCCGTCTCCTGGATCCAAGCGCCCATGGCATTCACCTGGACCAATCGAACCATGTCCTGGGATTCGGAAGCATCGATACCATCTTTTCCAGCTGGCTCCCGGCAGAATGGCGAGGCCTGGGAACCTGATCCGCAAGCCGCCCCTCTTCGGGGGAGATCCATCACGACGCAGGAGGCCGGAACCATGGCGAAGAAAGAGAAGATCCACTGGCTGGCGGAGCCCGAGCCCCACAACTACCCCTCCGCGCAGGCGTATCTGACCCTGGTTTTCGAAGACGAGAAGGCCAAGCTTCTCGCCCGTGAATTGGAAACCGCCCCCATGACCGCCTTCAAGGCCAAGGACATCTTCCGCGCTTCGCAATTGTCCCTTCTGGGCGTTTCGAATTCCCATGTGCAGAAGAACCAGGAGAAGATCGAAGACGAAAAGGCCTTGTCGCCCATCCTCCTGGTGAGAACGGGAAACGGAGGACGTGTGATCGTGGCCGACGGATACCACCGGATGTGCTCGGTGTACCACTACGACGAAGACGCATTGATTCCCTGCAAGATCATCACCGCCTGACCACCATCCCCCCCCACGGCCGGAGAAAGGCGGGAGCAGAGGGAAGATCCTCCGGAGCACCAAGTTGCTCGTTCCCAGGAGCCCCCCATCGCTCCCTGAACGGGAGCACTTAACAGCCGGATCCTCCCCCCGGATGGGCCTTCGGGAACCAACTTGGGAAAGAGCCAGGGAGGGGGATCCCCGCCTTGCGGCTCGCATCGATCCGGGGGACCTCCATGAAGACCATCACTCTCGCCGCAGGAATCGCCTTCGCCTCTTCCCTTTCGGGAGGTCACGGAACTGCCGGCACCCCGGGCCGGACCGAATTCGGCGCGGCCCCCGCTCCGGGAATCGAGATGATTCCCGCCTCCTCCGCGGCCGCGGGACCTTTCCTGCGGCACCCCGGGGTGATGTTGGGTCTCGTTTCGTGGCCCACCACTTCCCCCTCCGCACTCGGAGGCAGGGGTTGACCGAACGGCGGACCATCCACCATGGGACCGGGGGGACCGCGACACTCCCCCCTCGGGTGCAGGCGATCCCGGGACAACCCCGGTGCGACCAGCCCGACCCGACGTGCCACTCCGACCGTTGGCCGAAAACTCGAGCGGCCTCCCGTCCCGGCAAGGTATCCTGGATCCGAGGACGAATCCCGTGACACCCATCTTCCATTACACCGATTACCGGGCCTTTCTCAAGGATGCCTTGCAGGCACTCAAGGAAAAGGACCCCAAGATCAGCCAGAGGTGGATCCAGCAGCGACTGGCCGTCAAGACCTCGGGCTGGCTCGCCGACCTGCTCGCCGGGCGACGCAAACTCGGGCGCCCTCAATTGGAGGCGTTCTCCCGGCTCCTGAATCTCTCGGCCCGCGAGGAACTCTACTTCCAGACGCTGGTCGACTACGTGCACGCCCCGACGGCCCCCACCCGCAACCGCGCCTTCGAAAAACTCGCCTCCTTCCACGAGGTCCCTCGCGACCTCATCGATCCCGATCGGTTCGAATACTTCTCCAAGTGGTACTACGGGGCCATCCGCGAGTTCCTTCTGATCGAGCCCTTCCGGGGAGACCATGCCAAGTTGGCCCGCTCCCTCCGCCCACCGATCACCCCCGCCCAGGCCAAGGATGCCATCGCGGTCCTGGAGCGACTGGGAATGGTCAAGAGGTTCGCCTCGGGGGAACTGCGTCCCTCGGTGGAGCACGTCAAGAAGCTCCCCCACTTCGGGCCGGAGCACTATTATCGCTACATTCGTTCCCAGATGGAACTCGGCATCGACGCGGTGGAGCGCATCCCCAAGGACGAGCGCGACGTCTCCGCACTCACCCTGGTGCTCTCCGAGGAAGGTTTCCGCATCTTCCGACAGGAGTTGAAGGAACTCCGCTCCCGCATGGTCCAGATTTCGGAATCCGAGAACAAGAAGTTCTGGACGGGGGTCACGGGCGACTCGCGCCGCGTCTACCAGTCCGTTCTGCAGGTCTTCCCGGTGAGCCAGCATCGCCCCCCCCGGGAGACGCCATGAGGCCCCGGATCACCCTTGCGCTGGCTCTGACCGCCTGGGGGGTCAACGGCTGTGCCACCGACCGGATCGCCAGCACCGAAGTCGAAAACGAACTGGTCGGGGTCGTCGTCGGCACCGCCGAGGACACCGCGAGCCTGGTCGCCGCCCGCTGGCTCCTGGCGGATTCCGCATCCACGCTGTTCTCCGGAACCACCGATTCCCTCGGCAGCATCGTGGCCACCCGGGTCCCCGTCGACCGCGACCTGGAGCTGCTGGTGCTCTCGCAGGCGGAGACCTTGCGCATCGCGATTCCGGCAGGATCCTTGCTCCCCGGGGACACTCTGCGGCTGGGGGTGAACCTCCTGACCGATGCCGTCTCCAGGGCTTGGGAATACAAGGGGCGGAAGGGTTCGCTTCCCGTGTTCGGCGACTCCCTCGCCCGCGACATCCTCGGATTGCCCTTCTCGTGGCCGGAACTGTCCGCTCCCCGCGGACGCCGCTCGCAGGATGTGACCACCATCCTCCAGACCCTCAACCTCCAGGTGCGAAGAGGTGCCGAACCACCCTGGAAGCATCTCGACGCCCTGGCCTCCGACCCTTCCCGGAATCTCGTGCGCGACAGCGCCTTCGGTCTGGATCTCGCCCAGACCCTGCGCAACCAGGGGCTGGCGCGGGACAGCCAACGATTGGTCGTCCGACGCCTCGATTCCCTTTCCGGGGAGCAGGGGCGGCTGTTCGACGCATGGGACAACGCGATCCAGGCGGGGGACTCCCTCCTCCTGGTCGAGCTCCTTCCCTGGCTGGGACAACCCGAGGTCGGTTGGTTCCTGCGCTACCTGAAGGATCGTGCCACCTCGACGGGCCAGGTCGTGCTCATGCAACCACGCCCCGCGATGCCCATGGACCTCGTCACCGAAACCGCGCGTCGCCTGTCCATGCGCATGGCGGTCCGGGCGCTCCAGGATCTGTCGTCCCCTCCCCTCGACGGAATGGTTCTGGCGAGACTTCTCGACGAGGCGGACTCCACCGCGAGGGAAACCTTCCAGTTCCTGCGGATCGAGCAGTGGTTCGGCCGCGACCGGGAGCTCGACGAACTCCTGGAACCGATCGTGCTCCTGGAGCGATCCCCGGCATGGAGCACCACAGCCTATGTGGAGGCGCTCGATCCCGCGGCGATGCTCGCCGTGGGATGGATCTTCCCCCATGGCGAACCCTTGCGCAAGGCGTTGGAGAAGCGTGTCGGCGATCTCGGACTGGACCTCCGCCAGTACCTCGTCTGGAACGATCCCGGCAAGGTGCCGGGCCTTTGAAAAAAGCGGGAATCGGAACGCCCGCCGGATCGTCCTCCTCTTGAACACCTGATCCACGGTGTGGAGGACCCCATGAACAAGACCCACTCGCTTCTCACGCTTCTCGCCCTCGGTTCCGCGACGGCCCTCTTCGCATTCGGCGGCCACGGGAAGGGTCGGCACCACGGCGATGGCCCCCAGGATCGCCAGTGCCTGCGGGACTCGACCGATTGCCCGAGGATGGCGCGCGCTCCTCTCACCCAGGAGCAGAAGACCTTCCTGGAAGCCCAGCGGACGCTGAGGGATTCCATGCACCTGGCCATGCGAGGCTACGTGGAGGCCGTGCGAAACGGCGCGGACCCCCGCAGCCTCCCCACCGAGCGCGCGCGCATCTCCGACTTCCATCGACGCATGGACCAGCTCCGCAACGACAACCTCGACGTCTGGCTCGACATCGTCGCGACGCATCCCATGATGGGCCCCGGAGGTCCCGGAGGAATGCGCCCAGGACGGATGGGCCACCCCCGTTGCCCCTACATGCAGGACGGAGTCCCGACGGACTCCACCCCGAAGAAATGACCCGTGACCGTCGAAGGGGATGAACCCGGGCCCGCTCCCTCCCGGAGGGAGCGGCGGCTCGTCGGAGCTTCCCCGACAAACCACATTTGCGACATGGAGCCAGGCCATGACATCACCTCCCAGGCTGCCGGTGCGGAGTCCCGGGCTGGCGGATCGTCCCGCCCCGCCCCGTGGCTGCCGTGGGTCGGCCCCGCCCGCTCGGGGGACATGGCCGCTTTCCGCTCCTTGTACGAGGCGACCTATCCCGGCCTGTTCAACGTCCTGGCGAGACTCGCCGACTCCCCGGACGACGCGCGCGAGACCGCCCAGCTGGCCTTCGTCAAGGCATGGCAGAATCTGTCCGAACTCCGGGACGATCGCGCCTTTTCCGGGTGGTTGCGCCGGATCGCCGTCAACCTCCTCCGGGATCGCTGGAGGCGCGAGGAACGCCTCGAGGAATTCCCCGACGACGACGCCCCGGGAGCCCTCCCCGATCCGTCGCCGGACCCCTCCGAGACCTTCGACCGGATCCAGCGGAACACGTCCCTGGAGGAGGCGATCCGGAAGCTGCCCGAAGTCTTCCGGCTTCCGATCGTCCTCCACTACCTCGACGACCGGCCGGTGGAAGAGGTCGCGGGGATCCTCGACATCCCGCGCGGCACCGTCCTTTCCCGGCTGGCACGAGCCCGCGACCGCCTGAAACGCCATTTCCACTTCCGGAACCGGAGCGCGCCATGAACACCAACGACCTCGAAGACTCCTTGCGCTCCTTGCCTCCCCTTCCCGGCCGTCCCGACTGGGCGGATCTGGAGGTCCGTCTCGCGGCGTTGCGCCCGACCCGGCAGAAACCTTCTCCGACCCTTCTCCAGCGGATGCGGAAACACCCCCGGCGCGTGGCTTGGGTCTCCGCGGGAGCTCTCGTCCTGACCCTGGCCGCGGCGTGGATGGGGATGGGCCGGCAGCCCGCCGTCGATCTCGCTTGGCGATCGGCGCACCAGGAGGCCATGCGATCCGACCCCTGGGCCGACCCGTGGGTCTCCGCGGCGATGGAGAACGCCCCATGAACCTCCTGGCGCTCCTCCCGGTCCTGGTGGTCGCGTTCAGCCCCCCGGCCCCGCCGAAGGGACCCATGGGACCTGGCCACCACGGCCACGGGGACCGTCCCCATCGGATGGCTCCGTCCTGGCTGGATTCGGCCCAATCCGGCATCACGCGCGAACCCTGGTCGGGGATCGTGGAACTCCAACTCCCCATGGGGAGACTCGACACGGCCAAGGTCTGCGGCGGCCCGCTGGGCTTTCGCATCGAATTCGGGAACGGGCGCATCCTGTGGGAAACCCTCGACAGCAGCGTCCACCTCGATCCGAAATCCCGCACGGCCCGGACCGGACCACGTCGCCCTCCCCCCGGTCCACACACCCCCATGGCCCGCCCGGCCCTGTTGGCCCACGACACCCTCCTGGGGCGTCCCGTGTCCGTCTTCACCCTCCGCGGTCCTCGTGGCGGTTCGCAACGTCTCTGGATCGACACCACCCTCCCCCTCCTCCTCCGGGGGGAGGGTCCCGGTCCTCTCGCCCGTCGAATGCTGTCCTTCGATCCCCGCGGAGGTTGTCCCGAGGACGCCTTCCAGGTCCCGGAGGGATACACCACCCGGCGCGATTTCCGGCACCCACCCCCCTCCCACGAAGTTCCTTCCCTCGACTCGCTTCGCACGGCGGTCGGTTTCCCCCTGCCCACCCCGGGATGGCTTCCTCCCGGATTCGAGCCCGCCGGCCAGGGGTGGATCGAAGGTCGGCGCGGCAGGATCGCCCACCTGCGATGGAGCGACGGGGCTCGTTTGGTTTCCCTGTTCGTCCACTCGGGGAGCCGGGGCTTCCGACCCTGCGAGGAAAACGGGAGATGCCCCCTGGGCGGCGAGGATCCCGCCCTCGTGCTGCGACGGGACGGCAGGTCATTCCTGGTCACGGGCCCCTTGCCCGAAGAGCAGTTGCGCCGCATCGTGGAGGACCTCCGCTGACGGATTCCGCCTCCGCTTTCCGCGCGGATCCGCCGTTTTCCGGACCGGAACCTCACCGACCGTCCCCCGAACATCGGGGGAAACTCCAAATCGGACCGTTGGGTCGGTTGATACAGAACCATTTCGGTTCTATTTTGCGGAGAGACACCTGGATCCGCCCTGGGATCGTTGCCCGGAGGTCGGAACCGTTGATGCAGCCAAGGGAGACCTGGAGATGAACGAAGTCCTCCTCGAGATCAAAGGCCTTCGGGCCCGAGCCGGCGAAACGGAGATCCTCAAGGGTCTCGACCTCGTGGTCCGCCGCGGAGAGGTCCATGCCATCATGGGTCCCAACGGAGCGGGCAAGAGCACGTTGAGCCAGGTCCTGGCGGGAAACCCCGCCTACGAGATCACCGGGGGATCCATGACCTACAAGGGCGCGGATCTGCTGGCCCTCGAGCCCGAGATCCGCGCTCGCGAAGGGGTCTTCGTGGCCTTCCAATACCCGGTGGAGATCCCGGGAGTGGCCAACAACTACTTCCTGCGCACGGCCCTGAACGAGCACCGCAAGCACAAGGGGCTGCCGGAACTCGACGGAGGCGCCTTCCTGAAGCTCCTGCGCGAGAAGATGAAATCGGTGAACATTGATTCCTCCCTGGTGTCCCGCTCGCTCAACGAGGGCTTCTCGGGCGGCCAGAAGAAACGCAACGAAGTCCTCCAGATGCTCGTCCTGGAACCCGAACTCGCACTCCTCGACGAGACCGATTCCGGACTGGACATCGACGCCCTGAAGGACTGCGCCACCGGAGTGAACACCCTTCGCAGTCCCGAACGCGGCTTCGTGGTCGTGACCCACTACCAGCGCCTGCTCGACCACATCGTCCCCGATTTCGTCCATGTGCTCCACCAAGGGCGCATCGTGAAATCCGGCACCAAGGAACTTGCGTTGGAACTCGAGGAGCGCGGCTACGAGTGGATCGCCGCGGAGGCGTCGTGAGTTTCTCCATGCAGCCGGCGTGGCTCACCGCCCTGCGCAAGAAGTCCGCGGAAGACGTCGCCCGCCTGGGATTCCCGGGGCGCAAGCACGAGCGCTGGAAACATGTTTCGGCCCGCGACCTGCTCCCCTCCACCACCGCCCTTCCCAGCCACGAACTGGCAAGTTTCGCCGAGGACTTCTCCGCCCCCGAGGCCTGGGCCGTTCTCGTGTTCGCCGGTGGCATCTTCCGTCCGGACCTCTCCCGGCTGCCGGAAACCTCCCGATCCTGGAACGTCGAGCCCCTCTCCCTGGCCCTGGATTTCCGAGGCTCGGACATCATCTCCCGGCTGGGGACCGCCGATCCTTCCGACCATCCCTTGATGGCCCTGAATCTCGAGCGCTGGACCGACGGACTATTCCTGCGCGTCTCCGAGGGGGTCGAGCTCCCCGGCCCCGTCCAGATCCTCGAGATCGGGTCGGGAAGCTCCTGGGTCCGCCATCTGGTGGCCCTGGAGCCCGGAGCCCAGGCCACCCTGCTCGAAACCCACCTCTCCCCGGAGGGCGTGCCGACCTCCACGCATTCGGTGACCGAAGCTCGCCTTCCCAAGGGGGCGAAGCTCCGCCATGTCCGGGTCCAGCGCAACAGCCCGGCTTCCCGTTCCTGGAGCGCGATGGCGCTCCACCTGGGAGAGGACGCCTCGGTGGAGGCCACCCACTTCAACGTGGGGAACACCGTTTCCCGGTGCGAAATCCACGCCGACCTGGACCAACCTGGAGCGGATCTCTCGATCACCGGCCTGGCCGCGGCGACCTCCGACGACGTCCTCGACGCGCTGACCGCCGTCCGCCACCTGGCCCCGCGTTGCACCTCGGCCCAGACCTGGAAGACCATCGCCCAAGGATCCAGCAAGTCCAATTTCGTGGGCGAGGTCCATGTGGCTCCCGGAGCCGACGGAACGCAGGCCCGGCAGCAGAGTCGCAACATCGTGCTCGCGCGCGAAGCGACCGTGCACGCGCGTCCCCAGCTGGAGATCTGGGCCGACGACGTCCAGTGCAGCCATGGCTCGGCCACCGGACGCCTCGACGAGAAGGCCATGTTCTTCCTGCGCAGTCGCGGACTCGACTCCAGGGCGGCCCGTGCCGTCCTGGTGAAGGCCTTCGCCTCGGAAGTCATCGACACCATCCCCTGGGCGTCGGTGCGTTCCGACCTCGAAGCCCTGATCGAAGGCCGGATCTGATGTCCGCGGTCTTTTCCGAGGCCGAGATCGCCGAGATCCGGGGACGCTTCCCCATCCTCTCGCGCCAGGTCCACGGAAAACCGCTGGTGTATCTGGACAACGCGGCCTCCAGCCAGGTCCCGTCCTCCGTCATCGACGCGATGTCGGATTTCGAACGGAACCATCGCGCCAACGTCCACCGGGGCGTGCACAAGCTTTCCCAGGAGGCCACGGAAGTCCACGAAGGCGTCCGTGATCGCGTCGCGTCCCTCCTCGGGGCGGCCTGCCGCGAGGAGATCGTGTTCGCACGAGGGGCCACCGAGGCCATCAACCTCGTGGCCTGCACCTGGGGCGCCACGAACCTCCGTCCGGATTCCGTCGTCCTGGTGGGGGAACTGGAGCACCACGCGAACCTGGTCCCCTGGCAGATCCTGTCCAGCCGCATCGGGTTCCGGATCGAGAAGATCCCCGCGCTCGACGACGCCTCGCTCGACCAGGCCGCCTACCGCGCACTGCTGGAGCGGCACCACCCCGCCCTCGTCGCCGTCCAGCACGTGTCCAACGCCTTCGGGACGGTCCACCCGGTCGCGGACATGGCCTCGGCCGCCCACGCCCACGGCGCCTTGATCCTCGTGGATGGAGCCCAATCGGTGCCCCATCGCAGTGTCGACGTACGCGCCCTGGACTGCGATTTCCTGGCCTTCTCGGCGCACAAGATGCACGGCCCCACCGGACTGGGCGTGCTGTGGGCCCGCAAAGAGCTCCTCGACGCCATGCCGCCCTGGCAAGGTGGAGGGGACATGATCGACAAGGTCTCCTTCTCCGGCACCACCTTCCACGAGCCCCCCTGGCGCTTCGAGGCGGGAACTCCCCACTACGTCGCCGCCGCCGGTCTGCACGCGGCCCTGGATTTCCTCGAGGAGATCGGGATCGGTCGCGTCCACGCCCGCGAGCAGGAACTCCTCGCCCACGCCCACGAGGTGCTCGGCGCCATCCCCGGCCTTCGCATCCTCGGAACCGCCCCCGACAAGGAAGGGGTGGTCTCGTTCGTGCTGGATGGCATCCACCACTACGACGCCGGCATGTTCCTCGACCAGATGGGCATCGCCGTGCGCACGGGCCATCATTGCGCCCAGCCCGCCATGGAGCGGTTCGGCGTGACCGGAACCATCCGCGCCTCCTTCTCGGTCTTCACCACCGAGGAGGAGATCGACCGGCTCGCCGCCGGAGTCGTGCGACTCCAACGGGTCCTCGCCTGAGCCCGTCCCACGGGTCCCCCAAGGAAAGAACCATGACCGCCATCGACACCATCTCCCAGCGGGAAGCAGAAGTCGTCGAGGAGTTCGCCCTCTTCGACGAATGGCTCGACAAGTACGAGCACATCATCGAACTGGGCAAATCCCTCTCCGGGGTCGATCCCGAGTTCCGCACCGACCACTGGAAGGTGAAGGGATGCCAATCGCAGGTGTGGCTGCAGCCGGGGACCGAGGGAGATCTCGTGGTGTTCAAGGCCGACTCCGATGCCGCGATCACCAAGGGGCTCGTCGCCCTGATGGTGCGTGTCCTGTCGGGCCAACCCGCCGAGGCGATCGCACGGGCGCCGCTGGGATTCCTCGAATCCATCGGGTTGCGCGAGCACCTGTCCCCCACTCGCGCCAACGGTCTGGCGAGCATGGTCAAGCAGATGAAGCTCTACGCCGCCGCGATGTCGGGGCGCGGAAACGAAGGAGGCCAGGATGGATGACGCGACGGAACGGGAGTCCCTGCGCGAGAAGGTCGTCGAGACCCTCCGGACCGTGAAGGACCCGGAGATCCCGGTCAACATCTACGATCTCGGGCTGGTCTACGACATCGATGTGCAGCCATTCGGCGTGGTCGGCATCCGCATGACCCTCACCGCCCCCGCCTGCCCCATGGCCGATGTCATCGTCGCCGAGGTCCAGGACAAGACCAACGCCATCCCCGAGGTGTCCGGCGCGTACGTGGAGCTGGTCTGGGATCCTCCTTGGAGCAAATCCCGCATGAGCGAGGATGCCCGCCTGGAGCTGAACCTGGACTGACGGGGCGAGCCGGTTTCTCCGGAGCCCTTCGTCTACCTTTTCCCGGATGATCTCCCGAAACCATCCGGGCTTCCCCGCCCTCCTCCTGCTCGTGTCCCTGCTGGGGGGATGCGCGGCCTCCGGGCTTCGGGCGGGATACCGCTCCCAGGTCCAGCCCCAGCCCCTCGCCGGTGGCCCGGAGCTCGCCGTGCCGTCCTTCCGGGTCCGCTCCGTGGGAGTGCGCCTGACCACTTCGCAGAGGGACAGGCTCACGGAAGCCCTCTTCGCGAGCCTGGGGAATTCCGGCCTCTACCGAGGTGTCACCGATTCCCTCTCCCCCGGATCCGACACGCTTCAGGTCGACCTCGCCATCCAGTTGAAGACGAGCTACTGGTGGGTCGTGGCCTGGCCGGCGATCTATCCGCTGGTCGCCTATTGGCCCATCCAGCCCTACACCGCCAAGAGTTCGGTCAAATTGAACGCCCGGGGATCCATCGGCGGCACGCCTTTCGTGCACGAAGACCGATCCGAGCAGGAGCACCGGGAATACCTCTACGGGTTCTTCCGCAAGCGTGGCGTCGAGGAGATGCTGACCCGGTCCTACGAGGACGTCTTCCTGAACCTGCGCGATCATGTCGCTGCACAGCGGGCCGCCGCCCCGGCCGAAACCGCCGACATCCACAAGATCCGGAACATCGCCGTGCTTCCCCTGGAAGCTCCCGGACTGGACCCTTCCATCCAGCGCGTGGTCACCGACCAATTGGTGGCCGAGTTCATCTCCAAGGGGCGCTACCAGGTGCTGGAACGGGAACAGATCGATCGCATCCTGGCCGAGCAGGGCTTCCAGCAATCGGGGGCCTGCGACAACCAGGGATGCCTGGTGAAGGTGGGGCAGTTGCTGGGAGTCGACGCCATGGTCTCGGGGAGCATCAGCCGCATCGGGGATCTGCACGTGGTCAGCGTCCGGGTGACCGACGTGCAGGACGGCAGGATCCTCTTCGCGAGCCAGGTGCAGACCGAGAAGGGCCTCGGCAACCTCCTGGGGACCGAACTGCGCTCGATTGCAGACAAATTCTGACCCACCCGCGCGATCCGCCGCGCCGGCGGCAACGGATCCCGTCCGTCACCGATCCAGGGGTCGCCCCGTCTCCTCGGCGAAGGCCCGCATCAAGGCGCGAGTCGTCGGTCCGGGACGGCCGGAGCCCACCCGACTCCCGCCGACGCGGACCACCGGCATGACTCCCCGGACCGAGGAGGTCAGGAAGGCCTCGTCCCAGGACGGGAGGTCCTCCAGGCGCAGGACCGCCTCGCGCGCGGCGGAACCGGATGTCCGGGCCAACCGGAGCACCGTCTTGCGGGTGACCCCGGCGAGGATCCCCAATCGCAAGGGCGGGGTGAGGACCTCCCCCCCTCGCACCACGAAGAAATTCGCGGTCGAAAGTTCGAGGATGCGTCCGCGACCATCGAGGAAGAGGGACTCGTAGCACCCCTGCGCATCGGCCTCCAGGCGGGCGAGCACCGCCGGCAGGTAGGCGGTGGCCTTCACACGGGGATCGATGGCATGGACACGGGGGAAACTCGCCACGCTCACCGAAACCCCCTTGCTGCGCAGTCCCGGGTCGAGGTGCTCCGCATCGGCGCACACGACGATCAGGCGCGGAGGATCCCCGGTGTCGGAAAGCGTACCCCGGTAGGCCCCTCGGGTCACGGTGATCCGCACCGAAGCGTCCCGCAGGGACGATCGGCGGCAGACACCCGCGCAGACGGATTCCAGCTCCTCGCGCGTCCAGGGAAGGCGCATCCGCACCAGGGACGCGGAAGCTTGGAGACGTTCGAAGTGGTCCTGGAAGTATTCCGGGGCCCCATTCTTCACGCGCACCGTCTCGAAGACCCCGTCTCCCAGGAGCAGCCCGCGATCGAGGACGGGAACCCGGGCGCGATCCTCCCGGTGGTACCGCCCATCCACGTACGCCCATCGCATGCGCGGAAGCATGGAATTCACCGATAGGGCAGCTGGCAGCCGCCTCCGTCGTCCGGGGGGCCGGCCCAACGAGGGGCACCTTCCAGGGCACTGGAAACGGCCCGGGATACCAGCGGCTCCCCGAGGGAATCGACCGCGTCGCTGAATCCCGCCCAGACCACATTGCCGGAGGCGTCCACCACTCCCGACACGGGAATCCTGGTGATCTTCCAAGCCTTCGCCAGGACCTGTCCCGAATCCAGGAGCACGGTGCCACGGAGCTTCGCCTCCTTCATCCAGGGCTTGAGGTCCCCCGGTCCCAGCCAATCGCCGCCCGGCCCCGCCTGGGAGGCCACGTAGAAGACGTCGACGCCTCCCTTTTCCAGCCACCGACGCTCGACCTGGCGCAATGTGCCATCGAGTGCGGCATCCTGCACCTCGGGGCAAGTGGGATCGATCCAGGTCAGGACCAGGGTCCGTCCTCGGAGGGCCGTGGAACGGAGCGTGTCGCCATCGACCGTGAGAAGGGCCCAATCCGGTGCGGGAGTCCCCTCGGGGATGCGCGGGACCGAGGAGGCGCATCCTCCCAGGAGCAGGGCCAGTGCGGGGATGAGGAACTTCAACGGATCTCCAGGCCCACGGGGCAGTGGTCGGAGCCCATCTGTTCGGGCTCGTGCCAGCAGCGCTTGACCCGCGACCACATCGCCTCGTCCACCGTGGCGTAGTCGATGCGCCATCCGTGGTTGCGCTCCCGCACTCCGGGGCGATTGGACCACCAGGTGTATTGCGCCTTGAGGCCGGGATGGAACCGCCGGAAGCAATCGGCGAATCCGGCGTCCAGGTAGGCGCCGAGCTTCTCCCGCTCCACCGGACGGAATCCGACCGAATCCTTGTTGCCGACCGGATCGGCGATGTCGATGGGCTGGTGGCAGATGTTGTAGTCGCCCAGGAAGGCGACATGCCCTCCTTCGGAGACCAGGCGCGAATGCCGCTCCCGCACCTTGTCGTAGAAGTCGAGCTTGTCGGCGAATGCCTCGGGACTCTTCCCGCCGTTGATCACGTAGGCCCCCACCACGTGGAGTCCCCCGGGGAACGAGAGGGTCAGGACTCGACCCTCGTGGTCGCAGGAATGCCCGATGCCTCTTTCGACCTCGTAGGCACCGAGGGAATCGCGCACCCAGGCGGCGACCCCCGAATACCCCTTCTTGGACGCGGGGAAGAACACGCTGGAGTACCCGGGCATCTCCACCAGGTCGGCGTCGAGCTGTTCGGGTTCGGCGCGCAGTTCCTGCACCAGGACGATGTCGGCGTCGCTGCGACGGAACCAGTCGCGAAAATGGGTCTTGGCGCACGCGCGCAGACCGTTGACGTTCCAGGAGAGGATCTTCACGCCCGGAAAGATACCTCTAGCCTGGACTTCTTCCCTTTGCGGAACCCCGTTCCCATGCACGCCCCCGCGTTGCATCGTATACTCATTCCAACGGACGCGTCCCTCCACCGATCGGACGGGACCCGTCCACGTTCTTTCCTGTCCAAAACCCGATCCAGAGGTCCATGTCCCATGGCTCCGAGACTGCGATACATCCTTGCCCCCCTGGCCCTGGGGATCCTCGCCTCCTGCACCCGCGCCCCTTCCGAATCCTTCGCCTCCCATGGCCTTCGGGACGCGCGCGTGGTCTTCATCGCCGATACCGCGGAAATCGAGATCAAGGACATTTCCTCCCGTTTCAAGGGGATTCCCGTCCTGCGTCCCGGTGAAAACCCCGCCAGCGCCCTTCCCCTGGTCGCCGGAAAGGAACTCGTCGGATGGGGGTCCGGCTGCGGGGGGCACTTCCTGCCGAAGGCCGGATCCTACGACCCGCGCATGGGCCTCACCCGTCAGCCCGACGGCTGGAACGTGGGAAGCGCGGGAACCATGCGCAACTACGTCCGCACCACCGGAACCGACTACCTCGTCGTCCTGAACAAGGTCAGCCTCACCCGCTCCGAACTGGATCGCATGGGAGCGGGAACCCAAGGGCGGATCGTCCAGGGCGAAGCCGGACTCGATCTCTCCGTGATCGATGCCCGCGCCGGCAAACGCGTTTGGCGTTCGGTGTCGCAAGCCAAGGCCGAACGGGTCGATTCCCTCGAGCTCCTGGCTCGGGACGCCGTTCGCCAGGCCGCGGACAACTTCTTCACGTCGCTCCCGGAATCCCGTCGTTGGGGCTGCCCCGAGGCTCTCGACCGCTTCCACTGACTCCCCGCCTCCTCCCGAGCCCCGCGGGGATCGTTCCGGGAGGGGGACGAGCCCCCATCGGGAGGAAGGTGTCCCCGATCGAAAGTGGGGAGGAACACGAAGGGCCACCGTCGGCGAGGACGGTGGCCCTTCGTGTCTCCACGGCGACCGTCGTCGCCGGGATGCTTCAACTCACAGGATCGCTCCCGCCACGGCGGTTTCCAGTCCGTCGAAGACCCCTTCGAACAGAGCCCCCGTCAGGTACCGCTCGGCGGCGTCGGGGAGGATGGCGACGATGTTCTTGTCGGCGAATTCCGGCAACGCGGCCAGGCGCGTGGCGGCCACCACCGCGGCGCCGCTGGAGATCCCCGAGAGAATGCCTTCCTCGGCGGTGAGACGACGCGCCCATTCCAGGGCGTCTTCGGTGCGAACGCGCTCCACGCGGTCGATCATCTTGATGTCGAGTGTTCCGGGGATGAATCCGGCACCGATTCCCTGGATTCCATGCCTGCCGGGAACCAGCTCGCGCCCCGCCAATTTCTGCGTGATCACCGGGGATTCGGCGGGTTCGACCGCCACGGAGACGATGGGGCGCTCGCGCACCAGCTTGAAGTACCGGGACACGCCGGTGATGGTTCCGCCCGTGCCCACTCCGCTCACCAGGACATCCAACGCGCCGTCCAGGTCGTCCCAGATCTCGGGACCGGTGGTCTTTTCGTGGATGGCGGGATTGGCCGGGTTCTCGAACTGCTGGGGCATGAAGTAGCGTCCCGGCTCCGAAGCCACGATCTCCTCTGCCTTGGCGATGGCACCGCCCATCCCACGCACCCCTTCGGTGAGCACCAGGCGGGCTCCCAACGCCTTGAGGATCTTGCGACGCTCCACACTCATGGTCTCGGGCATCACGATCGTGATCGCGTAGCCGCGGGATGCGGCCACGAAGGCCAGGGCGATCCCGGTATTTCCGGAGGTGGGTTCGATGATCTCCATCCCCGCCTTCAGCGCACCACGTGCTTCGGCATCCCAGATCAGGTTCGCCCCCACACGGCACTTCACGGAATACCCGGGGTTGCGGCCCTCGATCTTGGCGTAGATCTTCGCACCTGCGGGAGCGATCCGGTTCAGACGCACCAGGGGAGTGCGCCCGATGGAGAGACTGTTGTCGGCGAAGACGGCCATGCGATACCTCAGCGGAGTTGGGAGTCGAAACCCGTTTCCGGCCAGCTCCTACTGGCCATATCGGAAACATAGGAATAACCCGAAGGATCCGCCACCACTTTCTCGTCCCCACAATCTGCAGCGCGCCTCACGGGTGTTCAGGAAAGGGTAGCGCATTGGAGGTCGTCTCGGTAGATTCTCCAGCTCCCTGTTTCCCAAACTTTTCAGCTCGCCCCCCCCATTCCCGAGGACGTCCATGCCCCAAGATCACTCCGAGCACGTCCTGGACCGCGCCCTCCGCTTGGCTGTGGACTCCCACGCGGGCCAACTCGACCGCGCCGGGCAGCCCTACATCCTCCACGTCCTGCAGGTGGTGATGGGATCCCGCCCCGATCCGGAGGCGATGGCGGTCGCGGCGCTCCACGATGTCGTGGAAGATTCCTCCGTCACCCTGGCCGATCTCAAATCCCAGGGCTTCCCCAAGGGGGCCACCTGCACCCTGGATGCCGAAATTTCCGACACGTCCCTGGCCAAGGTGGTCGTCTCCGCAGCCTCCATTCGCATCGTCGGCAAACCCGATCGCAATGGATCCGCCCGGGTCGTGGTTCGCCTCCAGACCGGAGCGCGAGCCGCCTCCCAAACGGTGGACCTCGTGGTTGCCCCCGTCAACGATCCCCCCACCCTCTCCGTGGTCGGGACCCTCTCGGCGGTTCCCGATGGCGGAACGATTCACTTCGATGCTTGGAAAACGAGCCAAGCTCCCGGCCCTTCCGATGAGCAGAGCCAGAAGATCCGGTTCGAAGTGCAAGCCGATTCTTCCTCCAACCTCTTGGCGGAAGCCCCGCGCGTGGACTCCACAGGCAGACTGGTGATCCTCCCGAAGGGTATTTCCGGCACGGTGCGTCTTTCCATCCGAGCCATCGACGACGGCGACAGCGTCCTCCCCGCGAGGAACCGGTCCCAGCCCCAGGCTCTTCGCCTCCGACTCGATTCACGCCCCACCCTGAAGGCGGCCAAGACCGTCACCGGCTACGAAGATCAGCGGATCACCATCGGGGACGTCCTGCTGGAAGACCTCGAAACCCCTCTGGGCTCCCTGGAATTCGATTGGTCGGTGCTCGACTCCACCCTTCTTTCGCCGCGGGACGTGCGCATCAAATCCATCACCGGAGGCTTCAACCTCGATGCCCAGGGGAAACCGAACCGCTACGGTCGGACCGGGATCGCCTTCCGTCTCTCCGACGCCATCGGAAACAAGGTCTTCGACACCACCTGGATCGACATCCTGCCGGTGAACGATTCCCCCACCATCGCGAAGAACCCCGATCTCCCCGACACCATCAAAATTCCATGCACCTCATCCGATACCACACTCCCCCGACTTTTCAGCGACATTTCCTGGGAGCCTGGAATATCCTCCCAAACAGGAAAATGGTCCTTCACGTGGGTCGATGCCGCACAGGCGAAGTTTTTCGAGAATGGCATCCAGACGCTTACCAGTGGCGGCATCCGGCTCAGGATCAATTTGGACACCACAATGATTGTTCGACTGATGCTCACAGTTACAGATGACGGCGGAACCGAAAATGGTGGGAACAATACCGGGCGACGCATCCTCTACCTGAAATACACAAACACCATCGTCGACATCGATGGTTTCATCTACAGCTATCGCCGAATGCCCGATGGCAAGCACTGGATGGAACAAAACCTGAGGACCAAGCCTCGTAATGGAGACACATCCTCCGCCTGTGGACGCGGCTTGGATGATGGAGTCCCAAACTGCGCGAGATTCGGGCGACTCTACACTTGGCAACAAGCACTGAACGCTCCAACGACCTGCTCCAGTACCGACTGCATCGGAGGCGCTGGTCCTGCGCCGTCCTCGCCGCTCGTTGGCCTCTGCCCTGAAGGATGGCATGTCCCTTCTTCCGCCGACTGGTCTACGCTTCTGAGGACAACGATGCCTTCGGGGTCACTCGATTCGGCCTACAATTTACGGAGCACCGATACGCTCTGGAGATTCCCATCCCCCACTGGACAGATGCAAAAATATCCCGGCTCTGGGAAATTCGGAAATTTCCTCGAGCCCGTAGACCTCATTAGTCCCTATGGGAGTAAATACGGATTCAACGGTGTCTCTTTTTGGCTGCCAGTTTCCCCTGTAGCTCTGGGGACAGACTTCGATTTCCCCCTCTCCATCATGTTCACCAGCGTGGTAAACCAAGGAATCAATTCGGAGGCGCCGGCAGCACTTCGGTGCATCCAAAATTGATTCCAGAGCAAGTAATCTGCTGATTGCGCTGAGGCAGCGCCTCTCCTGATCGACCATCCACGGTGCCTCATAAAAGAGGCCGTTTTGGAGATGCCGGAGCCATTTCTTGGACATCTCCAGTTTGGTCTGCTTCAAATCTGGGGCGAACTCCACACCCCGGAGTTTACCCTCGCGGGGTTTGGTTCAACCGGCATCCGCCGAATGGATCGGAATGTTGACCCTCTGGGATCATTCGAGCCGACGAAGAAAATCACTCTTGCACGCGACCGATCTATTCCATTGACTTTGCGCAAACCAATCACACCCCGCGATTTGACCCATCTCTCGTGGCCGAACCACTCCTCACATCCCACGGGTTCGGCCTGCGGGATGATGGATCTTGCGGTATACTGAAGAGTCCACTTTGAAGCCGTCCCTCTCTGAGGTCGGTGAACCAAGGTGGCCCAGCATGCGACATTCCTGAAACGGAGGGGGGATCCACCCCTCCGCCACCATGGGCTGATCCCGGAGATCCGAAGTGAAACCGATCCACACGCTGCTCACTGCAACAAGCCTCCTGGTCGGCTTCGCCGCCCCCGTCTTGGCCGCTCCGAAGTTCACTCCCGCCGACTACCAGCGGGCGCTCTGGATGGCCACTCGCTTCTATGGTGGTCAGCGATCGGGAGCCGGCCCCAACTGGCTCTCGCTTGGACTTCCAGATAGCCTTCAGAAAAGCTTCACTCGGGATGCCTACCAAGGAGCGGATGTCAGCGGGGGATGGTTCGACTGTGGCGATCACGTCATGTTTGGTCAAACCCAATATTGGGCATCGTACATGCTTGCAAAAGCCTACGAGACATTTCCAACAGGATATGACGACTTGTACAACGGTGTCGACTATTCCGGGTACCAGAAAAGCGGGAACTGGAATGACCTTACAGGGGGCGAACCTAACGGCATCCCTGATTTGGTTGATGAATTGGTTTATGAAGCGGATTATATCGCGAAGGCAGTCCTTTCCAGCAATGCGCTCATTACTCTGAAGGGCGATCCAGATGCGGATCACAAACGCTGGGTCACGCCAGGGATGATGACAAAAATGAATAAAACATTGGGTGGAGAGTGCTCGTCTGGAGGCGAAGAAATATATGAAGCTCCAAATTGGAAGTTCCTGGGGAATTTGACCCCATGCTCAGGTATGGAATCACGCTCCATCAAAGCCGATAAAGACAAGGCAATGGCGAGCAATGCTGCAGCTGCGTTGGCGACCATTTCGAGAATCTTGAGCAAACTCGACATTTATCCGGAGCGTGCAAAGCTGTACGCGGAGAAGGCTGTCCAGGCCTACGATCACGCTTCGGCCATTTCCGGAACCATCGCTTACGGAATATTCTATGGAGCCAACCCGAACCAATGGGATGACTTCGTCAACGCATCCATCGAACTTTACAAGCTCACGGGAGACTCTAAATACCTCGACAATGCAAAAAGCAATGAAGGAAAGATCAACAAAGAACACAATTGGGCACTCAATTACAACAACGCCGATGATGTCGCATTCTTCAATATGGCCGAATTTGGGGGAAGCCAAAATGCGCTCACGGCTTTGAGAAACTACGCTTCCTATTACAAGTCGAAAATCAATTCAGAAGGCTTGAGTGAAGTCGGAGATCCGGGTTGGGGAACCCTGCGCTATCCTCTCGGTGGCGCCTTCTCGATGGCGCTGACAGATGCAGCAACGAACGAATCGACCTTCGAGGAGAATGTGCTCCAGCAAGTCGACTTTGTCCTCGGAGCAAACAATGCAAAAATTTCCTTTATCGTCGGCTTCAAGAGTTCATTGACGTCGATCTCTCCAAGCTTCCCTCATCATCGAGGTATTTTCCAAAGAAATGACAACCCCAGCGATGAGGACAAGAAGAAGATGGTGATTCCTGAAAAGAACAGATCCCATGGCTCCCTCGTGGCAAATCTGGGATTCCCCTCCACGGGATTCAAAGATGACGTCGTGGAGTACAAGTATTCCGAAGTCTGCACCGACTACAACGTCGGACTCGTCGGCGCCCTCGGGTACATCGTGTCCAAGCTCGCTCCGGTGGACACCTCCAAGTTCGGCCGCGCCACCGCGGTCCAGCCACGTCGCGTGCAGGCTCCCGCGCTGCGCGCTCTCGCCACCGCCCAGGGAATCACCTTCCAGACGGAGGGGGCGGCCTCCACCCTGGAAGTCCGGTCGGCCTCGGGCCGGGCCGTCTGGTCCAGCTCCATCGACAACGGTCAGGCGACCTGGACAGGTCCCGCCGCCCCCGGCCTGTATGTCGCGATGGCCCGCACCCCGGATGGATCCACTTCCGTGGTGCGCTTCCTGCGCGACTGAGCCTCGGACAGTTCTCCGCCCCTCCAAGGTCACCGCCCCAACCGGTGGCCTTTTTTTGTTTCCGTCGCTCCTCCTCGCGTTTCCGGCCAGGCCTCCACCCTCATGCCCTCTCCCGAAAAGCCAGCCTTTGGGGTTTCGACCCGTTTCCTTTTCCATGGATCCTTGGGAGACCGAAATGAGACCTTAAAGTGCACCGATCTTGCTTTGAATCCGAAACGAGGCAACCTCGAAGGCGAAATTGACGACTCTTGCTATGCCAACGCAAGACCTGGAGCGCCAGGACACCGACCCGGAGGATGCCGTGATTTCGAGATCCATTGCCGTCACCCTTTCATTGGGGATCACGGCCAGCTTTGCCGCCGACCGGGGGAACCCGAACCTTCACGCCAACCAGGTCGGCTATCTGCCGGGACAGGTGAAAGCCGCCGCCCTGCGCCTGGCTCCGGTCGATTCTTCCTTCCAGATCATTTCCGAGCCCGGAGGCGAGGTGGTCTACGAAGGCTTCGGTGGGCCCAAGAAATACTGGTCCCCAGCCGACGACACCGTCCGCCTCTACGACTTCACCGCCTTCCGGACCCCGGGGACCTACCGGGTCCAGGTGCCCGGGAACGGCGTTTCCTACCCCTTCGAGATCTCTCCCGAGGTGTACACCCCCGCCACCAAGGCGGCGATCAAGTCCTACTACTACCAGCGCGCCTCCATCGCCCTCACCGCGGAGTTCGCCGGGAAGTGGGCGCGCGCCGCAGGCCATCCCGACAACCAGGTCCTGGTGCATGGCTCGGCCGCCACCCCCGAACGCCCCCGCGGATTCGTCCTTTCCAGTCCCAAGGGCTGGTACGATGCCGGGGACTACAACAAGTACGTGGTCAACTCGGGGATTTCCACCTGGACCCTGCTCGACGCCTACCTGATGTCGCCCGCCTACTTCGATACCCTGAATCTGAACATCCCCGAATCCAGCAACGACCTGCCCGACCTCCTCGATGAAGCCCTTTGGAACATCGATTGGGTGTATACCATGCAGGACCTCGACGGCGGGGTGTACCACAAGCTCACCACGGCGAAATTCTCGGGCTTCGTGATGCCCAGCGCCGACAAGGCCGTCCGCTACGTGGTCCAGAAGAGTACGACCGCCACCCTCGACTACGCCGCGCTCATGGCCCAGACCAGCCGCATCTTCCGCAAGTTCGAAGCCCAACGTCCAGGATTCGCCGATTCCTGCCTCGCGCGCGCCATTCGCGCCTGGGATTGGGCTGCCGCGAACCCCTCGGTCGCCTACATCCAAGATTCCCTCACCAACCCCACCGTGGCTACCGGCGAATATGGGGATGGCCGTTCCTCCGACGAGCGCATTTGGGCAGCCATGGAACTCACCCTCGCCACCCGTCGGGACTCCTTCTGGACGGCGGTTTTCCCCACCGGAAAGTTCTCGGGAACGTTCCAAAATCCCAGCTGGAACCAGGTATCCACCCTTGGTCTGATGTCCGCCCTGAATGCCATCGACTCGCTGGTCGGGGTGGTCGATACCTCCGGGATGCGTTCCAAACTCCGTTCCATCGGAACCGAGGCGAGGAACCGCATGCTCCTGAACCCCTACCTCGTGCCTGTCGGGACCAAGGATTTGAGCTGGGGATCGTCTTCCACCATCGCCAACTATGCTCTGCTTGCCTTCCACTGGTACAAACTTTCCGCCGACACCAGCTACCGCTCCGTCGCGGTGACGGCCCTCGATTGGCTGTACGGGCGCAATCCCCTGGGCGTCTCCTTCGTCACCGGCTTCGGCCAAATCTCTCCCATGCACCCCCACCACCGCCCTTCCGGCGCAGACGGGATCGTCGAGCCCATTCCAGGTCTGGTGGCCGGAGGCCCCAACGGTCAACGCCAGGACTCTGCCGCCTGTGAGGCAGAGGGCGCTTCCTACCCTTACCTACTGTCTGCCCTTTCCTGGATCGACGCCGAGTGCTCCTACGCCTCCAACGAAGTCGCCATCAACTGGAATGCTCCGTTGGTCGCCTTGCTCGGCGGAATCCAGGCCGACGAAATCTACGGGGGCGCCACCGCCGTGTCTCCGTGGAAGGCCCATCGCTCCGGATGGATGCCCATCGGGGTTTCCCGCAAAGGCTCCAGTCTCTCCGTCCTCTCCAAGGATGGAACCCCGCTCCTGGAAGTCCGAGTGATGTCGGCCTCGGGTCGCACCCTGGCTCGCACCGAGCCGCATTCCGCCTCCACCACTCTGGAGGGCATCCCCGCAGGCCTGGTGGTGGTCGCCGCGCGCTCGGCCCAGGGCTGGGTCAGCACATCTTCCGCGGGCTTCTGAGCTCTTCCGGCAAGTCTTGCACTCCCCGCTCCCCGATCGGCGGGCGGGGATGCGAGGATGCGGGTTATCTTTGCCCACGATGAGCGCTTCACGCCCCCTCCTTTCCGCAGGCCCCGGCCTGAACCTCGTCCTTGCCCGTTGGCAGGGACGCTCCAAGATCGACCTGGAGCTCACCTTCCCGGCCGAATCCGTTCCGGCACTGGCCGAAGCCGATGTGGTCGGTCCCGTGGAGGTCAAGGGTCAGGCCGATCTCGCCGTCCGCGACATCGTGGTGCAACTCCTCCTCAAGCTCCAGACGCGGGAAATTTGCGTCCGCACCCTGGAGGAGTTCGAGCATCCCCTGGAAGTCCCCTTGAACATCCTGATCCGCAAATCGGGCTCCATCAAGGAGGTGGAGTGGGACGAGGACTCCGAGGACACCCTCCACGTGAAGGTCCCCGAGGACGATCGCGAGCTCGACATCTCCGAGATCGCACGCCAAGCGGTGGAACTCGAGAGGCCCCACCACCCCATCCGCCCCGGTGCGCCCCTTCCCGAAGGCGCGTTGCCCGAGGAGATCCCCGTGGAAAAACCTCTCGACCCGCGCTGGGACGCCCTTCGCGGTCTCTCGGGGAACTGAGCATCTGGGATTTCCTGGTCCCGGCGGCCACCATCGCTTTCGTGGCCTTCCACGCCGCCCTCTGCAGGTGGCTGGTTTCCGGCATCCACGCGCTCCCCGCTCCGCCCGCTCCGCGCCCCGACACTCCCTGGCCACGGATCACGGTGTTGGTGGCCGCCCGCAACGAAGCGTCGCACGCCCCCGCCCTCGCCACCGCCCTCCTCGCCCTGGACTATCCCCGGGACCTCTTGCAGATCGTCGTGGTCGACGACCGTTCGCAAGACGATACGGGCCGGATCCTGTCCGACCTCGGCGAGGGCCGCATCGAGGTGGTGCGCATCGACACCCTGCCTCCAGGCATGGCCCCCAAGAAACACGCCCTGGCCGCAGGCCTGAAGCAGGCCACCGGTGAATTCATCCTCACCATGGACGCCGACAACCTCCCCTCTCCAGGTTGGGCCAAGGCCATGGTCTCCCATTTCGATGCGCGAACCGCGGTGGTCGCGGGACTCGTCCACCACGGTCCTCCCAGTCCCGGCATCGCCCCTTGGTTCCACGGCATGTGGGCCATCGAGGTCTTCGCCCACGCCGCGGTGCAGGCAGGAGCCATCGGGGCCGGCCTGCCCATCCACGCCAACGGCGGCAACCTCGCCTTCCGCAGGGTCGCCTTCGATCAACTGGGCGGCTACGCCAAGCACGCCGGGATCGTCTCCGGCGACGACGACTTCCTGCTCCAGGCGGCCGCCGATTCCGGTCGCTGGGAAGTCCGCTGCGCCGTCACCCCCGCATCCCGCATCCCCACCGAAGGCCCCGGCTCCTGGCGACAGGTGTGGGAACAGCGCAAGCGTTGGGGTTCCAAATGCATCCACTACGACGCCAAGCGGGTGGCCTTGCTTTCCATGATCTTCGCCAGCTACGCCTGGGTGGTGTTGCTGCTGGCCGCCGCCGTCCTCGGAGCGGCCGCTCACACCTGGTGGTTTCTTCTCCTGGCGACCATCCTCCTCGAAGCGTGGCTCATCGTCCGGGAAGCCGCCCGGGTCCATGGCCAGGCCCATCTGCTGCGATGGTTCCCCTTGGCGGCCGTCGTCCAGATCCCCATGGTGCTCACGGCCGTGATCGCCGGGACCTTCGGCCGCTTCGACTGGAAGGACGGTCCGGTCGGTCGCCGGGGCACCCCGTGATCCTCGACATCCTTCGCGCGGCCCTGACGGGCCTGTGGGTCTTCCTGGAGATCTTCAATCGGCGCGGGATGACCAACCCCGACGATCGGGCCAAATTCCGTCTAGCCTTCTGGCTCCTGCCCGTGTGCGTGCTCCTTCCCTCCCTGGCCATCGTCGTGGTACCCGGAAAATGGGTCGGGCTCCTGTTCTGGATGACCTTCGCCACCCTGGTTTCGGTGGAGGTCTTCCGCCTGATCCGCAAGGCGATCGGATTCACCTCCACCCGTTCCCGCTCCACCCCCATCCCCGCCCTCGACTCCACCCTGGAAACCACGCGCGCCCTCCAAGTTCGATCGTATGAAATCGCCGGAGCCCCCCGGTCGATGCACGGCATGACGGTGGCCTTCCTCTCCGACCTGCACTGCGATGGCCGCCCCTCCTGCGAGTGGTACGACAAATTGTGGGACACCTTGCGCGGCATCGGCCCCGATCTCCTGCTCCTCGGCGGAGACTACCTGTCCCGCGAGGACTCGCTCCCCATCCTGGATCGATGCCTCAAGGGACTGCGAAGCCTGCACATCCCCCTGGGATCCTGGGCGGTGCTGGGAAACCACGACATGGAGGCTCCCGACGCCGTGCGACGGCTGCTCCGTCAGGCCGGCTGCGGCCTCCTTGAGGACGATTGGGTCCCCTTGGATCGTGGACAAGGGCGGGTGGTGATCCTGCACGGCACCAACGCCCCCTGGTCGACCGCGAATCCCTCCGCCGCCATTCCCGCCGGGGGCGCCGACATCTCGGTGAGCCACACCCCGGACAACGCCCCTCTCCTGGCTCGTGCCGGGGCTCGCTACATCCTTTCCGGCCACATCCACGGCGGCCAGATCGGTCTACCAATCCTCGGGGCGCTCCTGTCTCCCAGCAAGTTCGGCCGCAAGTGGACCTACGGGTGCCACACCCTCCAGCAATCGCGTCTGGTGGTCAGCTCGGGTGTCGGAGTGGTGGGACTGCCCCTGCGACTCCTCGTGCCCCCGGAAGTGGTCCTGCTCCGCTTCTGGAGCGAATGACGCCAACGGCATCGCCCCCCCCCGCCCGAGACTCGAGCTCAGACCGCGTGGAGGCTCTGGCGGACCATCCGAAGCAGCGACTCCACCTCCACCGGCTTGTGGAGGAATTCGCACCGGTCGGGGAGGTTGCCGGGGTCTCCATACCCGGAAACCATCACGGCGGGAAGTCCGGGAGCATGCTCGCGCAACTCTCGAACCAGCTGGAACCCACCCATTCCCGGCATGTCGATGTCGGTGAGGACCAGATCGAAGACCACCTGACGGGACAGGCGTAGGGCCTCGAAAGGATCGGAGGTCGAGTGCACCTCGTACCCTGCGGCTTCGAGGATCTTCGCGTGGGTGAGCAGCACGTCTCGCCGATCGTCGACCACCAGGAGGGTCGGACTCGCCCCCCCTTCGACTCCGTGGAAGGACGAGGCCTCCGCCACGGGCTGGGGCGCCAGGAAGAGCCGGACTTCCACGCCCCCTCCCGGAACACTGGACAGGATCAGGTGTCCGCCGCAGCGGCGCACCGCTTCCTGGACCGGCGCCAGCAGACCCCGGACGCCATGGGGGGAGAAGGAGTCCAGGGTGGCATCGAGCGCCTCCTCGGCCAGGGCCACTCCCTGATCGACCAGATGCAGGACCACCCACGCCCCTGGTTCGATCCAGGATCCATCGGAAAGCGCACGCGGGGTCTCGAGATGCTCCTCGGAGACATCCAGTCGGAGAACGCCGTGCACCGGCGTGCGCTCCCCTCCCCACAAGGCCAGGTGCAGGAGGAGGTGTTCCAAAAGGGTGGCATCGCATCGGACCCAGCACCCCTGGAGGGAAGGAGCCATGAACTCCCTGCGCTCGCCGAGAGCGGCCAGGAACATGGGACGCACCAGACGTAGCGTGGCCCCCAGGTCGACCCCCTCGGTGGAACCCGTTCCACCCTGCCGGGACGATTCCTGGAAGGCGACGATCTGGCGACTGGCCTGACGCAGCAAGTCCTTGGGATCCAATCGGATCTCTTCGCCGGTCCCGGGATGCTCCAGCACATCCAAGGCTCGGCCGACCTGGCGACTCGTCTCGCGCAGGACCGCCTCGGCCAACCGGCCCAGGGCTGCACGTCGATCGCGTTGGCGCATCCGCTCCTCGAGCCGATGCAGGGAGGTCTTGTCTTCGAGAAGGAGCATCAGACCAGCCGTCCCGGCCTTCCAGAGGACCTCCACCCAAGGAACCGTCCCGTCGGAGCGAACCAGCCGAAGGGAGCGCCGTCCCTCCTCCTCGCCGAGAGTGCGTTCGAGGATGGATCGCCATGCCCGACGGTCCTGGGAAGCCACGAAGGTGGCGAATTCGAATCCCGAGGGGTCGCGGCGCAAACCGAGCAAGCGCAGGAAACCCTCGGAACAGCGTTCGATGCGGCCCGCCGAATCGATGCACAACATCGCGCCTGGAAGGTCCTCCCAAGCAACCTGTCGCACCGACTCGTCCTGCGCTGCATCCGGCACGTCGCACCCTCCCCTCTCCATGCCACGTCCAGGTGCCATGGAGCCTCCGGGAAAGTTGCACATTCCGCGGCGCGAAATGTGCGATTGCTCGTCGCGGATCTCACCGACTCGGCAAATCCGGGGTGGTATCATCAAGCTCCCATGACTCTCAACGAGTGGTTCCGCAAGATGGAGGAGCAGGAGGCGCCGATTTTTCGGCGTACCGCCCTCGACGTCGGCGACGCGGCGACCGACCCGGAAACGGGGGTGGAGTCCATGGGCAAATTGATCCTCAACGATCCGCTGCTGACGACGAAGGTCCTCAAACTCGCCAACAGCGCCTATTACAATCCCTCGGGGCGACCGATCCAAACGATCGGAAGATCGTTGCTCCTGCTGGGGATGGAAAAGATCCGCGCCATCTGCCTCGGGGTTTCCCTGGTGGAAACCATCCGCGACGGTCGACGTCTGCATCGGGTCCACCGGGAACTCGCACGCTCCCTCCTGGCCGCGGTGTTCGCGCGTTCCTTGGCGGAAGCTCGTCAGGATGGTCCGGTGGAGGAAATCTTCATCGCGGCGCTGTTGCGGCGAATCGGTCCTCTCCTGTTCTGGAACCTGGGAGAGGAGGAGGCGGATGTCCTGGATGGCGTGCTGCGCGAATCCGGAGACGATCCATCCACCGAGAAGGCCGTGCTCGGATTCCAACTGGCCAGCATCTCCCTCATGGCTTCGGAGGAGTGGAAACTTTCTCGACTCCTGTCGGAGCTTCTGCTCGGCCATCTGGGAAAGGCCGTTCTTCCTGTGTTGCGCGGTTGGGAAGCGGCGGCCTTCCTGATCGACGGATGGGACACCCAACGCGCCCGCGACGGAATCGGCCGCCTGGGTTCGTTCATCGGGCAATCGGGAAGCCAAGCGACCACCCTCGCCGCCGGCGTTCTGCGGGATGCCCGGGAATGGGCGATGCAAATCGGAGCCGAGGAGTTGCTGGCGTATCTCCCTCTTCCCCCCGAAGAGGGATCGGAATTGGACTCCTTGTACCAGGAGCCCGAATCCAGCACCTTCGTCCCCGCCACGGAGGCTGTCCGTGTCCCGACTCTGGCGCGGACCCTGCGCGAAATCTCCGAAATCGTGGAGGTGACGGATTTCCACCGGATCCCGGGAATCGTCCTCGATGGACTTCATCGGGGATTGGGAATGGACCGGGCCCTCTTCGCGACCTTCATCCCCTCGACGGCGGAAATCCGATGCCGAACCGCCGTCGGCGAGGAGGTGTCGGAATTCATGGATGGCTGGAAGTTCCCTCTTCGCTTGCAGATGGCCGATTCCCTTTCGCGGTCGATCGAACGGAACTCGCCCTTCTGGTTCGATCCCACCAGCGCCGAGCGCCCCCCGACCCTGCCACCCTCCTTGGAACGCTTTCTTCGCGGCTATTCCTTCCTGTTCCTTCCCGTGCACGTCCAGGGGCGCATCCTCGGCACGTTCTGCGCCGATCGGGGTCCCTCGCGACGAGACCTGGATCCCGTCACCATCCAGGGATTCCAGATGCTCGCCCACGAACTCGACCAGGCGATCCTCCGCGTCCGTCCCGCGTAGGCGGGGAACGATCGAGGCAGCCCCCAGAGCCGGTCGTTCTTCCTCGTGGGAGATCGGATCCTCTCCCCACGGAACGAGCCGCAACGACTGGACGCCCCCTCGCATCCCCTCCGGGGAATCGAGGTCCCGCGAATGCGCGCAGCCCCGAGGATGAGCCTCTCCGTCGCTGGACCACGTTCGGGGGCGATCCGGAGCACGCCCCCGCCATCATGTCAAATTCTGTCACCAAGGAAACCGGAAACGAAAAGGCCGGGGAAGATGCCCCCCGGCCCACTCAACCGTAGCGCCTGGTCTCGAACTTCAAAACACCGACTCAGGCCGCGGCCCCCTGTGCAGGGGGTTCATTTCATCAGGAGACTCCGCACGGTGCATGTCCCGTCGGAGAAGATCTTGGTCGAACAACTATCGATTCTATCTCTCGTTTCTCCTATGCGACCCTGGGCGGGCCGCTTCCTATACGTTACGCGAGAAGCCCTCTTCGCGCAACAGGGGAATCCCAGATTTCCAAGAAATTTTTCTCGGGCGAGGGTGCGTACTCCTCCTCGCGATCCCAGCGAGTTCGATTCGTTCCCCTCCACGCCGCACGCTCGCCCTCCGAGGGGGGGGGGCGGAGAATTTCCCGCGACGGATCTGGCGGAGGCCGCGAAGTCTTCCCCCCTCCCTTTGAAGGAGTCGTCCCCGAGGCGACCGCGAAGATTCGCCCCCCTTCACGGCCTTCCAGGCGACCTCCCCTTCCCCTGCGGCAGAGCGGAGCACCCTGTCCCAAAAAGCGGGACACCCGGATACGAGGTCGCAATTTGTCCGGAACCACCGAACGCGAAAAGGCCGGGGGAGATACCCCCCCGGCCCGATTCACTCGCACGCTCCTCCCCCGAAGGACAAACAGGGAGAATGGAACGCAGTCCCCGAGAAGAGGGGATTCATTTCATCAGCAGACTCCGCGCGGTGCATGTCCCGCCGGAGAAAATCTTGGTGGAACAACCTTCGATTCTATCTGTCTGTTCTCCTATGCGACCCTGGCACGGGCCGCTTCCTATACGTTACGCGCAAGCGGACTTCCGCGCAATAGGTGCACCGGGAAAATCTTCGATTTTGCGCGCTCCCGCCGCGACGCGCCGAGGAGGCGCCATCCTCAGCCCTCGGCAAAAGCGATGACTTCGGAGATCTCCCGAGCGCCGTAGGCGATCTGCACCAGGCGATCGAAGCCCAGGGCGACCCCCGCGCTCGCGGGCATCCCCTGCTCCAGCGCCGCGACCAGTCCGTGGTCGATCGGCGGAGTCGGTTTCGACAGCAGGTTCCTCGCCCGGGACTCCTCCTGGAACCGTTCCCGTTGCTCCGAGGCGTCGACGAGCTCGTCGTAGGCGTTGCACAGTTCCACGCCTTTCCAGTAGAGCTCCGCCCTCAACGCGATCCGGGGCGGCCCCTCCTCGATCCGGGCCAAGGCCGCCCGACTGGGTGGATATCCCCACAGGAACACGGGGGCCTCGTCTCCCAGTCCAGGCTCCACCTTGCTGACCAGCAGGAGATCCAACCAACCATCACGATCGGAATGGGCGATCGGGGGAGCCACCACGCAGGCCTCCTCCGCGGCTTGCCGAATTTTGTCGACGGGATCCCCGAAGGGATCGACCCCCGCCCGCCGCACGAAGGCCTCCTGGTAGGACATCCATCGCGCCGCGGGCATCTCCGGCGCCACGCATCGGCAGAGCGCCTCCACCTCCTCGCACAGCTCCCGCAAGGTCCATCCGGGCCGGTACCATTCGACGATGCTGAATTCCGGATTGTGCAACCGGCCGCGCCCCTCGTCCCGGAAGGCCCGGGTCATCTGCCAGATGGGGCCGGAACCGGCGGCCAGGAGCCGCTTCATGTGGAATTCCGGGGAGGTCTGCAGCCAGAGACTCTCCCGCGAGATGGCCGAGCGCACCTCGAAGGAATCGATCCAAAGATCGACGGTCCCCACCTCGCTCAGGAGGGGCGTTTCGACCTCGAGGACCTCCCGCGCATGGAAGAACTCCCGGACGGATCGGGCGCACCGGGCGCGGAACGCCAAGGCTTCGAGGGTGGCGGTCGGACGCCAGGCTCCTGATTTCACCTGCATGGGCCGGCGTTCCTTTCCTCGGTGGATTCCGAAATTCCGTTTCCCGGAAGGATCACCACGGGAACGCGACGATCCGGAAGCGATGCCCCGCCGGTTCCGAAGCGACATCTCCCAGGGACCGCTCCGCGACGACCGAACCGCCGCTCGAAAGACCTCGGGCATGCAAGGCGAGAACATCGGGCTGCAAGGGGACGCGTACGATTCCGATGCGCCGGGGGAGCCAGAGGCACATGCGCAAATCGGACTGCTCGATCTCGCCTTGGGCGAAATCCATCCCGACGTTGGCGACCAGATCCAGCAAGGGATTCCCGGTCTTGACATTGGATTTGACCTTCTGCGCCGCGAACGTCCTGGCGGCCACCCGCACGATGGTTCGAACCATGGTGGCCGTATGGGTGTCGGACAGCCACTGATCGAGCAGAACGCGCGTGTCCGAAATCCAATCGGGCTGGAGCGACTCGCGAGGCGTCTGCACCTCGATCCTCTCCACCTTGGAATCGACGTCCTTCAGCACGGGGAAGGTGAAGTTCACGTGGAACGTCTCCCCCGTCGCCCCACCCGGCATGGGAGGTGCGGGAAAGGCGTCGGTGACCTCCTTCCCCGTTTGGGGATCGGACCAATGCCATGCGAACAATCCCCCCTTGATCCATTCCCCCCAAGCGCGGATCTGCCCCAGCTCGGGCGAACGCCCCTGGTACACGATCAAGTCGATCTCTCCCGGGGATTGCTCGAGGGTTCGCGCATGGATCGGGTCGGCGACGACCTGCAAACCAAGGGACTCGAAGATCTTGCCCCGCGGATCCCTCCGAAGCCGGAGGGAGGCGTCTTCCCGAACCATCTGGGGAAGGGGGACCTTCCCTTCCTGGTAGGCGATCAAACTCCGGCGCAGGGAGATCAGACTGTTGTCCTTCTGACCGGCCGCCAGATACACGAGGCTGTGCAGGTATTCCAATCCTCCGTCCCCACGGTAGGATCCGCTGTCGGTCTCGCCGAGGCGGTCCAGGACGAGCACACCCCGTCGCACCTCGACCAACGCCCCCTGCAGATCCTGCTTGGCCAGATAGTTCAGGAGCTGGTACTGGGCCAGAAGAACCCGTTCGTATCCCCTCGGCCGATAGGGCCGGAGGTTGTCGTTGGTCGCCAGGGCCGCCGCTTCGTTGGTCACGGATCGAGCATAGAGATCCTCGACGATCTGCTCGGCCCGTTCCAGGTGCACGATGGAACTGTCCCAGGCGCCCAGGTAATGGTGCAGAACCCCGAGGTCCATTTCCCAGAGAAAGGCGGAGTTTTCGCCATACAGGGACTTGGACGACCGGACTTTTTCAAGCCCGCCGACGAGGTCGCCTTGGTTCAGCGTGTTGCGGAAGGCGTCGAGCCGCTTCTGACCGGGGTTGGCACACCCCGAAACCAACAGCGGGACGAGGAGGGCTCCTCCGAGGAGGCGAAGCCGGGAGAACCGCCCCTTGCCCTCAGAGCTTGACCGCATCGCGTTCGACGAACTTCTTGATCTTCTTGTCGCCGATCCAGATCTTGCGATGGGATTGGATTTCGATGAGTTCGAGGTCGATCTGGTAGAACATCACGGCCTCGTCGCCTTCCTGGTCGACGATGCTGTTGATGGATCCCGTGAGCATGAGATCGGCGCCGATCTCCTGGCCGGACTGCTTCTTGGTTTCGGAGGTGGCGTTGTCCTTCTGGGAAGCCACCTCGTCGCGAAGCGCCTGGCGTTCCTGGGCGTTGGCGACGAATTCGACCTTCCCGGAATTCACCAGGACGCGCTCGAGATCCTTGATGAAGGTCTCCATGTTGATGTGCTCGTGCGACATGTTCCGCATTTCGCCCACCACCACCGTGGGGATCTTGGACTTGGCCGCCCACTGCTGGTACCAGGGCTTGTCGAGGCAATCCTTGAGCATTTCCTCGGAAACCATGCGACTGTCGGCGTCGTTCCACTTGCCGGAAAGGTCGATGGTGCTGTTGGCGGCCACACGGGTCACCTTGGTGCCGGAGCAGCCGGAAATGACCAAGGCTGCGACGAAGACGGACATCACTCGGATCGTGGACATCATGGGGATCTTCCCTTTTCGATGAGGAGAACGGGCTTCCCCAATATACGACCCTCCACCACGCCAGTCGAGTCCGACCTCCCGTGCTGTGACGAACGACACCTTCCTCCCCGTCAGGGGAGTGCCGGGGGAGGTCCGGCAACGTATCTTCCAGGGACGGGAAGTCCGCCCCTTCGCTTCCCCGGAGAAACACCCCATGAACGCACGCCTTCGCACGACCTTTTCCGCGATCCTGCTCGCCGCTGGATTCGCGGCGGCCCAACCACTCCAGCTGGACATGCCCACCGAGGCCACCGTGTTTCGCCCCTACGGCCTGGTGGGCCCCTCGTTCGGCACCTTCGCCCCGGTGAGCGAACCCTTCACGGACCAGGCGGGCGTCTTCGCGCGCGCCGGGATCGCATCCCAGTTCATGTTCCTCCCCCTGACCGGCATGACCCTCGACGCCGACGCCACCTTCCCCGACGGAGGGTTCGGGGGTTCCCTCGGACTGGTCCAGGAAGTGGTGCCCTTCGTCATCTCCCCCTTCGCGGGGGCCAGCGCCGGGTTCCGCTATGTCGGAACGTCCGATGGCCGCGAAGGCAAGTTCAGCGATCGCTTCGGGCCCACCATCGGAGTCAACGCGGGCGTTCGCATCTTCCGCGAAGGCCCGGTGCAGGTGCGCGCCAAGGCCGGCTACGAGCTGATCCTCGACGCCCCCCGCGACCAGGGGGCCGGCTTCGACATCGCCATCCTGTGGGCCCTGGGCCGCCCCGGAATCCGGGCATTGGCCAACCCCTGATGCGCGTCGAAGCGCACCATCCGAACCTGCGCGATCTCGGGTGGTGCAACCGGAGGAATCCGTCCTGCACGGCCTGGATCTGGTCGGGAACAGGGGTCGTGATGCGGTTCGAGGGGCGTGGAGTCCGCGTCCACCTCGAAGGCGACGGCATGTTGGAGGTCCTCCTCGACGGGAAGCCGGCCCTGCTGCTGGGACCCGAGATCCCCGACGAACCGATCGATCTCGCGAGCGACCTCGGTCCGGGCCCCCACGAGATCGTCCTCCGCAAGAGGACGGAACCTGTCGCCGGATCCATCCTCTTCCTCGGATTCGATCTCGACGGGGAGGTTCTTCCCCCGCTCCCGCCCCCGCCCTACCTGCTCTTCCTCGGGGATTCCCTCACCTGCGGGTACGGCAATCTCGCCGAAAGCGAATCCGAGGGATTCCAGGCCCGGACCGAAGACGTCTTCCGTTCCTTCGCGGGAATCGCCGCCTCGCACCTGGGACTCGGGTTCCAGGCGTCGGCCTGGTCGGGGAAAGGACTGCTGCGGAACTTCGACCGCGACGGCAGCCCGACCATCCCGGATCTCTGGAGGGTCGCCGACCCGAACGAAGCGCACATCCTCCAGGCCCATCCCGATCGGCCCGTGTTGGCCATCATCAACTTGGGATCCAACGACGTGTTCCACGATGATCCGGATTGGGAGCTGTTCACCCAGGCCGCGGTCCAATTCGCCCGGGAGATCCGACAGGCTTTCCCGGGCCTCCCCCTGGTCTGGCTCGACGGCCCCGTTCTCTCCGATACGGATCGACGTTCCCCCGACGGGTCGCTCCGTCCCGTCCTGACCCAGGTGCGCCGATGCCTAGACACCGCTT
This sequence comes from Fibrobacteria bacterium, assembly GCA_020633825.1. Taxonomy (GTDB): domain Bacteria; phylum Fibrobacterota; class Fibrobacteria; order UBA5070; family UBA5070; genus UBA5070. The sequence goes on from JACKCV010000004.1 coordinate 107,941, forward strand.
CCGGCATCGTCGACGCCGATGCCCCGTCCTACCGCCTCTCCCTGACGCCCTGCCTCCCGGGGGAGGCCAAAGGGGCCGACTCCCACCCGAGCTTGTATCGGCACCGGGAAGCCGGACGCGAGCTTTCGGACTTCCTGCGCACGCTCCCCTGGCTCGCCTCCTGACTCCACTTCCGAAAACGACCTACATTCCCCTCTTCTCGGCATTGCGGGACGGCTCCTAGCCTCGAAGGGAAGGAGCCCCCCCCCGCGAGCGGAGAATGGAGACGCCACAGAAGCCAACAGGAGCCCCCATTGGAGCCGCAGGAAATCCTCTCCTGGACCGAAGAGGTCCGTCGCGCCTTTCGCGATCCACGCGAACTCGCCGGTCACCTCGGACTCCGACTGACCGACCTTCCGAAACTCCCGGAAAAGCCCGGCTTCCCCTTCCTGGTTCCTCGTCCCTTCGTGGCACGCATCAAACCGGGGGATGCGTTCGATCCGCTGCTTCTGCAGGTCTGGCCCGACTTCAAGGAAAGCCAGCCCCTTGTCTCGGAGAAGGACGACCCCGTCGGCGACGGCCGAGCCTTGCGCGGTGCCGGATTGCTACAGAAGTATCGAGGCCGGGTCCTTCTGGTCACATCCGGGGCCTGCGCGATCAATTGCCGCTACTGCTTCCGGCAGAAGTACGCCTACGAAGACGGCCCCCGTTCCGAGCAGGAGTGGGAGGAGGGATTCACGGACCTCGAACGGGATCCCAACATCCGCGAAGCCATCCTTTCCGGGGGTGACCCGCTCACGAGAACCGATTCCGTGATCCGGAGATGGGTCGACCGGATCGCCTCCACCCCCCATGTGCGAACCCTGCGGATCCACACCCGCCTTCCCATCGTCATCCCCTCGCGAGTGACCGACGACCTTTGCGAGATCCTTTCCGCCACTCGTCTGCAAGTGGTGGTGGTGGTCCATTGCAATCACCCGGCGGAGCTGGATCCCTCGACGCGAGCCAGCTTGGCCAAACTGCGCAAGTCTGGAATCAACGTCCTGAACCAGAGCGTCCTGCTGCGTCGCATCAACGACGACGCCGACCTGCTGGAAGGATTGTCCTTGATGCTCTGGGATGCCGGGGTGCTCCCGTACTACTTGCACGCCTTGGATCCCGTGAGCGGTTCGTCCCGGTTTTCCGTGCCCGACGAGAAGGGGATCCAACTGATCGACCAGCTGCGACGCAGGCTTCCGGGTTATCTGGTGCCACGGTTCGTCCGGGAGATGATCGGAGAGCCCTCCAAGACCGTGCTGGCCTGAGGGCGAGCGGAGCGTGTTCCGCGCCAGGCTCTTCCTGGAACCGGGCAACGCGCCCCCATTGCCGGAGCCCGTAGGTAATCTCCTGGGCTCCGAAGGTAGGGTTCAGGACTTGGCTGCGACCAATCCGACCACAGCAGCGACAGCCAGGAGAACCAGAGCGAGAAGCTTGCCCCCGATGGCGTTCCAGAAGCCCAGGCTCGCCGATTCGGGAATCTTGACGTTGGCCGACTCGCCCAGCTCCACCAGTTCCTCGCGGGACATGCGGATTACGCCCTCGCCGTCGGCGGTGCGCCCGCACCATTCGCCACCGTAGTTCCAGAGAGGAATCCAGAACAACTGGACCTGCTTGATGAGGTATCCCGCGTCGAAGTACAGGCCGTCGGTGGTCTGGAAGTTGGAATCGTCGGGGAATTCGGCCACCTTGACGATCTTCTCGTAGTCGGTGGAGTAGAAGACCGGGATCCGGGCCGCTTCGGCGGAACGGGCGCCGGCGAACAGCGCCAGGAAAAGGACGAATGCGAAGGAGAGATTCCGGATCTTCATGGGGGCAGGCCTTTCGAGGCGACGGGGTTCATTGGGCTCGAAGCACGAGTCCTTCGCGATTCGAGGCAAAAAAGTAATCCCTGGTTCGACGCGCCCCATCCCTTCGATCCTTCCAAGGATGGAAATCGGCCTCTCCGCCGGAACCGCCTCGAGGAGCGGATCCGCACGCGCTCGAGGAAGATCAACCTCCGCAGACGCCTCGGACCTTGGCGAGGAAGGCTTCTCCCCTCTCCTTGTAGTTGCGAAACAACCCGAAGCTCGCGCAGGCCGGAGACAGGAGAACCGAACCGCCCGAGGCGACCGCGGCGCGGCAGGCCTCGAAGGCGTCGTCGAGGCCGGTGTGATCCACCAGCGAGAAGTTCGTCCCTCCCTCGCTTTCCAAGGCGTTGCGCAAGCTCCCGGCGGTCGCTCCGATCAATCCGACGTGACGCAGGTGGGAGCTGGCCCTCAAGCCCCGGGCGAGCTCCGTGAAATCGATTCCTTTGTCCGACCCCCCGAGGATCAAAGCCAGAGGCCGATCGGAAAGCGCCTCCACGGCCGCGAGGGTGGCTTCCGGGCGGGTCGCGTAGGAATCGTTGTAGAACCTCACCCCTCCCGCCTCGCCGGCGAATTGGAGTCGATGCGGCAAACCGGCGAAGGAACGCGCGGCCCCCAGGGATTTGCCCGGATCCGCGCCCAGGAGCAGGGAGGCCTGCAGGGCCAGGGCGGCGTTCTGGATCTGGAACGCCCCGGGGACGCTCATTTCGCTCCTGGCCACCAGCAAGGTGCCGTCGGCGTCGAACAAACCATCCGGGCGAGGCTGGAACTGGCCCTCGGTGCCCACCCCGTGATGGAACGACGAACCGGCCATCCCCACGAACACCGACCCCGGATCGTCGGAGAGGAAGACGGCGTGGTCGGAATCCGTCTGCTCTTCGCAGAGCCGGGCCTTGGCTTCCCAGTATTCGATCTGGTCGCGATGCCAGTCGAGGTGTTCGATGGTCACCCGGCCGGCCACCCCGATGCGCGGTGCGAATGCCTCGGGAGGCAGTCCGGGCATCGGCCCCAGGTCGGAAAGCTGGAAGCTCGACAATTCCAGCAGGACCAGGTCCGGGAGGGACTCCCCACGCAGCAGATCGAGCATGGGGGTTCCGATGTTCCCACCGACGGCGTGCCCGATCCCGTTGGCCGCGAGCATTTCCGAGAGCATCGTGGTGACGGTTCCCTTGCCGAAGGTGCCCGTGATGCCCACCACCCGGCCACCGAGCACCCCTTGGAACATTCCCAGGAAGACGTGGAGTTGGCTGCAGACCTGCACCCCGCGCGCCTTGGCCGCGAGGAAGGCGGGGAGATCCGGGCGAACCCCGGCGGATCGCAGGATGGTCCCGCGTTCGGGGAGGTCGTCGAGGTAGGACTCCCCGCGACGGGAATCGCAGCCGTCGGGCGCCTTCACGGATTCGTCGCGATCACGCAGGGTCAGGCGCTCGTACCCGGCCGAAAGGAGGAAGCGGGCCGTGGACTGGCCTTCCAGGCCTCCTCCCACGATTTCGACGGGTTCGGGAACCAAGGTCCGCAGCGTGAAGAGGAAGGATTCGGAAAATCTCATGGTGGAGGGAAAGGTAGTCCCCCGGGTCCGGGCATTTCCCGTCTCCCCCGGAGGACTCGCTCCCTCCTCGGAGCACTCATTCGAGCTCGAAGGAGTACTCCTTGATGATCCGGACCGGGACGGCCCGTCCGGCGACCACCAGGGGTTTGAACACCGAGGAGTTGATGGCACGCTTGATGTTGTAGTTGAAGTCGCGCTGCCCCGCGTTCAGGAACCGGATGTCGGTCACCTTCCCGAGGGTGTCGAGCGAAATCAACACCTTGATGGAGATCGACACGCCCTGTTCCAAGGCCCATTCCGGATAGGCAGGAGTGACCTCCTTGAGGACCTGGGCGTCGTAGCTCGCCTGCATGGGAGCGGGCGGAAGCGGCGGAGGCGTCTTCTTGACCACCGTATCGGGAGCCGTCATCAAACTGTTGCCGGTCGCCACGGCCATGGTTCCGTTCTCCGAGGTTCCCTCTTCGGGGATGCCGAACTGGGGAGGAGGCGGATCCGGCGTGGGTGGCGGCGGAGGCTGATCCGGATCCGGCGGCACCGGCTTGGGCTTTTCGATCTCCTTGGGGGGAGGCTCGGGTTCCGGCGGCGGGGGAGGAGGAGGTGGTGGGGGCGGCGGATCCTCGAACACGATGGTCACCATCTCGTCGAGAGGAACCTTGTCGTGGATGAGGACCACGAAGCCGAAGAACCCCGCCCAGAACAGGAGGAACAGGATCGCCACCCCCCATTCCCGCGCCCCCACGGGGCGAGTTGGAACAGGTGGCAACGCCAGCTCCTCGGGAGGAGGCGCGAGCCTTCCCCGAATGCGAGCACGTCGGGTTCGGATGGTCACGGGCGGACCACCTTGAGAGCGTACTTGGAAATCCCCGCGCCGCGGACCAGGTCGATCACATCCACGACCGACTGGTATTTCAGGTCGCGGTCGGCGCCGATGAGGACCTGGAAATCGGGATCGGAGGAGGATTTCGCACGCAGGATGGCCGCGATCGCCGCGGTATCGAGCTGCTCCCCGTCGAGCCAGGTGTTTCCATCGCGATCGACCACCAAACCGGCTGCCTTCGGCGCCTGCGTGCCGGCGTTGGCCGCCTTGGGGGCGTTCAGGGCGATTTCGCGTTGATCGATCACGGAACTGGTGATCATGAAGATGATCAGGAGGACCAGGAAGATGTCCACCAGGGGGGTGATGTTGATGGAGGAGATCATCTCCTCGTCGTTGTTGACCGCGCCGGCCATCTCAGGGCTCCTTCGAGGCGGCCTGGAGGGACCGGGCGACGACGAGCCCGCGCACCTCGCGGGAACGGTCGAGGGTTTCCTTGATCCGGTTCTGCAGCATGTTGAACGCGACCACGGCGGGGATCGCCACGAGCAGACCCAGGGCCGTGGCGACCAGGGCGCGAGCGATGGCGACCATCACCTCGGTGCTCCCCTTCCCTCCGGCCTGGGCGAACTTGTTGAAGGCGATGAGAATTCCCAGCACCGTTCCCGTCAGACCCAGGAAGGGCGCGTTGGCGCCGACGGTCCCGAGGAAGGACACGCCCGGCTCGAGACTGCGGCGTTCGGCCGATTCCTGGACATCGTAGAGCTTCTCGAGGGCCTCGGGGGACAGGCCCGCGTTGTCGACGCCCAGCTTCACGTACCGACCGGGAAGGGTTCGTTCCTCCTCGGGGGAAACCTTCACGTGATCGAGGCTCGGCTTGCGGAGGTCGGCGGAGAGGATCTTGATCCATTTCGCGGAATCGCCCTGCGCTGCGGAGATCGCCTTCCAGCGCCAGACGAAGATGACGAGACCTGCCACCCCCAGGGCGGCTAGCAGCGCGTAGATCGCGATTTCGATGGTGAAGAGCACGGGTGCGAGCGTGCCGATGAAATTTGCCTGTACCATGAGGATGGCTCCTGTTGTGACGATTCGGAATGGTGGACGGAAATTCGAAGACGGGAAGTCGGAGGAGTGCGGGATCAGCCCCCCATGGGACCGTGGCCGCCCTTCTTGCGATCGGAGGTGTGGGTGGAGTCGACGCCCTTGCACAGATCCCCGGGGCTCCAGGTGCCTCCGTCGTCGAGGACGCGATCGCGCTCCTTCTCGCACCAGACGATGCGAAGGGAATCGATCGCGTAGCCTCGGACGGATTTCGGACGCACCATGTGCAGGACGATGCTGTCGGATCCGGCCCCGGTGAAGAACCCTTCCCCTCCTCGGACGTTGGTATACGCCTCCGGCTTCAATTCATCCGGGTTGGTGCGGCTGTATTCGGCGTAGAGGCTGTCGATGGAATAGAACCGCAGAGAGGTTCTCCCGGTGTTGATCATGTAGACCGCGCTGAACAGCAGGGTGTCGGGGAACATCGTCTGATCGGGCATGTACTTGCCGTAGAGGATCGTGGTCCGCGAGTTCCCCTTCTGGTAGAAGGATGCGGAATCCGGGTGGGTCCTGCCCAAGGCCTCCAGGAACGATGCCGTGACGGGATCGATGACGCGCTCGCCGTGGGGGTCGAAGCCCTGGATGCCCAGGATGCCGCCGAACCCCTTCTCGTCCACCCTCTGGAGGAAGGCGTACTGGCGGAATCCCCGGGTGACCTTGTTCCCCACCTCGTCGGTGACTTCGGTCCGATCCGTGAGCAGGTAGGCGCTGTCGCCGGTGCGGATGAGTTTCCAGACGGGTCGTCCCTCCGCCACGGCCCGCAGATCCCCCGCCGACAAGGCCGGGAACATCTGGAAGCAGCCATCCTTCCGCAACAGGGAATCCGGACGATCGCGGATCAAGGCCAACTCGTCCTCCGACAGGCCGTCGGCGAGGAAGGAGCACATCGCCTCGACCGGAGCGGCGAGGGTATCGGCGAGATCGTACCGCGTGGGCGTGTAGGTTTCGGCCCGCAGGCGGGACGTGCGCCACTCGGTGCGGACCGGGAAGTCGCGCGACGCGTTCCACACCAGATCGGCTTCGAGGCGGTACCGCGCGCCCCAGGCGACCCGTGCAGAAGTGTCGGTCACCAGCCAGGCTCGCCGATTCCCCGGAGCCATGCGGTATTCCACCGTCTGATCCTGGTCCAGCCGGTGGATCCGCACCCGGGAGCGGGTGGTGTCGATGAAGGCCAGGCTGGAGTCGTAGGCGCGCCCGAAGGGCTGGGTCCGATCGAGCCAGAGGGTGTCGAAGGCGGTCCCCGCCACGATGAATCCTCCGACCCGCACGTTGAGAGGGACGTCCTCGTCGCCGACCTCGGTGTTCCAAGGGCCGTTGCAGGAGGAAAGGAGGGTGGCCGCGGCCAGGAGAGTCAAGATGTGTCGCATGGGTTCCATCTCCTCAGAATTCCAGCTCGTAGCCCATGAAGATGGGGAGGAACGGGAATTGGTAGGTCTTGTCCTGCTCCGGAGGGCTCCTCCGGGTGTTCCAGCTGGAAGTGAACAGGTTCTCGTGGTCGGTGATGTTGATGATGGAGTAGTAGAAGCGCCATTTCCCGGTCCGACCGAAATCGAAGGGCGTGACGTCCAGACGGAAGTAGTCGGTCTTGCGATCGCGATTCCTCTCCGAACGCACCAGGCGGGTGTTGTTGTCGAAGTAGAACGGCTGGCCGCCGGCCTCGCCGCCGTCGACGCCCTGGAAGGGCTCGTGGCTGCGCTGGTATCCTTCGTATCCGGTGAGCGGCTGCCCCGTCGCGTAGCTCGCCTGGAAGCTGGAACGCAGGTAGTCGGCCTTGGTCATCCACCAGAAGAACATCGAGGGCGGGAAGGCGAGGGTGGTCGCGAGCTTCACCCAGGTCGGAGCGGATTTCCGATCCACGGAGAGGGCCTCGGAACTCGCGCGTCCGAACCAATTGAGCCCTCCGGTGGTCTTGAAGGTGTTCCGCTGGTCCCAATCCGCCCAATAGGGACGGAACTCGATGGTGTCGATCGAATTCACGAGCTTCTCCTGTTGCAGGGCCGAGAAGGACAACCCGTACGAGACGTTCGCGGTCCACCATCCATCGGACTTTTCCACCTGGAGCTCGCCGCCGGCGGCATAGCCGTGCATCGCCTGGAAGACGTTGGGGAAGAATTCCTTACCCTGGGCGTCGAGGTCCTGGAAATCACCCTGGGTCAGCGCTTCCTCGAAGTAGATGGGGAGGTCGTCGACGCTCTTGTAGTAGGCCTCGATCGAGGTCCGCAGGCCCAGGTCCGTCCAGTTGCTCCGCTCCAGGCCCATGGAGGTCATGAGCTGGGTGGAAGGTTCCATGGGATCGCGCGCGGAGTACCAGAACTCGTTGGGGCTTTCCTGGTCGCCGAAGCGCAGGCTGGTCATGTACTGGGTGTAGCGCCCCATGTGGAGGTCGTACTTCCAATCGGGGGCGAACCTCCAGGTCCAGCTCGCCCGGGGATCGAGGGATCCGCTCTCCAGTTCGCGCGACCAGTATCCCCGCAATCCCGCCGTGATGGTGTGGTTGGTGCCGATGTTCCAGCGATCCTGGAGCCATCCGGCGTGCAGCATGTTGTCGGGCTCCTCCTTCACGTCCACCTGGGCCACGATCAGATTCTGTCGGAAGAGGACCTTGTAGGTGTTCAGCTCGTACCCCGCGGTGAGGCGGTGCTCGGGAACCGGATCGAACTGCAGTTCCTGCCGGGTGTTCCAGGTCTCGATGCCGTTCCACAGTTCCGCGATGTCGCCGAACTTCACCCTCTGCTGGAAATCGGAATAGCTCCAGGTCCCGCGGTACTCCATCTGGTCGCCCAGACGCTTGCGGACGTTGACGGGAACCACGGTGTTCCCCCAATCCAGGTCGAGGATGGCGAATCGCAGGGCGTCCTCACCCTGGTAGGCGGAGATCCGCACGGTGTCCCCGTCGCGCCCCCAGGCCAGATCGCCCTGGTTGTCGTAGAAATCGTAGTCGAGGGTGAAATCGATCACGCCGGCATCCTTCCCCGCCTCCAGGGCAGTCCCGATCCAGGTTCCCCGCGAACCTCCCGCCCAGGACCACTCGCCCAACTTCCCGTCGAGGGCGATGGAACCGCCGAAGGTGGTGATGCGCGTGGCGCCGTTGAACCGGAGGGTGTCCCGCGGGGATTCCGCTGGGGACGATGCGGCGATCGCCGGCGAATCGGCACTGGCGGCGGAATCGCCCTCGGAAGCGCTATCCGTCCGAGCCGCCGAGGGAGCCGGTGTCACCCCGATCCACCGGTTCATCTTGCCCTCCAGCCAACGCAGGGAATCCGGAGCGGAGGCCCCTCCCGTCTTGGAGGAGACCAGGAGGACCGAAGCCAGACGGTTTCCGAAACGCGGGTCGAATCCGCCCTTGTAGAATTCCAACCCCCCGGTCACATCGGCCAGGAAGGTGCTGAACAGCCCGCCGAAATGGCTCGGACTGTACACGACCGCGTTGTCGAACAGGACGAGGTTCTGGTCGGAGGAGGATCCCCGGACGTAGACCTTGGTGGAGAAGTCGGAGGAGGCCACGACCCCGGGGAGAGCCTGGACGGCCCGCATGACGTCGGGCTCCGCCAACCCCGGTAGACGCTTGATGGTGGTGATGGTGACCTTTTCCTGGCCGAGCACCCTGCGCGGCTTGCGCTTGGCGCGGATCACCACCTTGCGTCCGGCCTGGGAATTCGTCAGGACCCCCTTGGAATTGGCCATCGCCAGGGCGGCGCTGTCGACCCCGGTGGTGTCCCAGACCGTGCGGATGGTGTCGCGGGTCTCCACGACGGAATCCACCACGACCCGCAGCGGGGCGATCTCCACGGTATCGAAGCCCTGGGGACGGAATCTGGTGCACAGCGGATCGCCGCCCATCGTCAGGCAGACCGGATAGGATCCGACCGCTCGACGGAAACTGTCCGTCGGGACCTCGCAGATCCATTTTCCGGAATCGTCCATCACCGCGTCGATGCCGTCGACGGTGACCTGCGAACCGACCGGGGCCGAGGATTTCACCACCAGCCACACGAAGGGGGAGTTGGCCGGCGCCACGGGCTCCGCGACGGAATCGACGACGGGGGATGCGGCGACCGCCGGTGCGGGGGGAGGCGCGGAATCCGATGCCGCCGGAAGGGCGGGGGGCGCCGCGGGGAGGGAGTCGACCTGCGGTGCCGAGGTCGATCCGGGGACCGTCCCGGAATCCAGGGCAACGGCGGTCTCCGCGGGAACCGTGGAATCCCCGTCCACGGGTGCGGAGGACGCGGCACTCTCGAGGCTCGCGGTGGAATCCGGGGTCCCGGCGGGAGGAGTCTCCCGGGAAGGGGGGGATTCCATGGCGGCCTCGCCAGTCGATGCGGGAGACGCGCTCGGCACCTCGACCACAGGCTGGGCGAATCCCGATGGGGCGACTCCCAAGGCCGCGGCGAGGACGAGCAGTGTGGTGAAACGAGACATGGCGGAGGTTCCGGAGGGGAATAGGGTGGATTCTGTCGGAAGTCGTGTCGGGCCCCGACTTGCGGGGCGTTTCCCGGATGGATTTCGGCGGAAACCGTTCACTGGGGCACCTCGTGGGAGGGGGGTGCGAGATCGAACAAGGTCATGGCAGCTTCGAGACGATCGGGATCCTCCCGGAATTCGGTGATCCCCAGCATCACCAGGCCATGGACGGTGGCCCACATCCAATCGGCGAGCGGTCGAGGATCCGTAGGAGGCAGCCAACCTTGGGAAACCCCCTCCTTCACGCCCTCCAGCAGCAGTCCGTAGGTGAGGTGGTAGGCCTCGGCCGCCAGGGACGATTCGTCCAGAAGCCAATCCGGCCGCTGGTTGTACATCAGCTGGTAGTGGGTGGGATGGGCCACTCCGAAGCGCACGTAGGCCTTGCCCATCGCTCCCATCCGTCGGGAAGGATCGGGCTCGGCGGCCAAGGACTCCTGCATGGCCTGGGCGAACTCCCCGAACGACTGGTCGAGGATGGCGCGGAGCAGATCTTCCTTGTTCTTGAAGTGGTGGTAGATCGTGGTGGCGGAGTACCCGATTTTCGATGCCACCAGCCGCATGGAAAAGCTTTCCAGCCCTTTTTCGAGGAAAACCTCGCTGGCGGCGTCGAGGATGGCTTGCCTCAACGCCTGTTTTTCCCCTTCCCGACGCTGGCGACTGGCTTCGCGCACTTGTCTTTCGGTCGGAGGGATGGGATTTTCTTCGCTGTGAGCCACGATGGGTTCTCTCTCCTGGATCGAGTTAACATCGTTAACATACTTTCCAGCGATATGTAAATCAACACCGTTAACCGGATTTTTTCTCCGCCCGGCACATGGACCCAGATAGCGGTATATTGGCTGGGATCATGAGCACACCCTTTGTCGAATTCCTCAAGGGCGACGCCGGCCGACTCGACGGCCGGCTCACCGTCCTCGCCCGGATCACAGGCCCCCTCCCGGAGGATCAACCCGCCGCGGCCATGATCCAAGGTGGGCTCCTCTCGGTCCAGGGGAACTACCGGGATCAGCGCACCATGGCGGATTTCTTCCGGGACGAACTGGGCTTGACCATGGAGAAGGGCATCGAGGAGATCATCCAGCAAGCCCAGCAAAACGGGGGAATCGAGAGTGCCCTCGATCCCGATGCCGTGCGCGAGCGCCTTCGATCCATGGGAAGGTCGGAATTCCTCCCCATCCCGGCGAAGGTGGTGGGGTTTCCTTCCATGGAAGAGGCCCTCAGGGAAGAAGGCGACGTGGTCTTCCTCGGTTCGTTCGAGGACCTCCAATTCGCGCACATGGCCGTCAACGGGTTCCCCATGCTCTACCAGGCGCGCTACCGGGAGCAGGAACACGGGCAGATGCGCCAGGAGATCGAACAGTGGCTGGAGAAGATCCAAACCGTCGAGGATTCCCTGCCCCCCCCCGACAGCCCCGCGACCTTGGAAACGTTCGAGGGAGACATCGAGAGCCACCTCCTGAAGGATCTCCTGCCCGGGATGTTCTACGCCGAAGGCGGAACCCCCGAGGCGCATGCGGCGGAATTGCGATTCCGGGCCTTCATGGCTCCTTGCCTGGTGCCTCAGGACGTCGAGAACATGATCGAGCTCGTGCCCTCCATCCGACGCGGCGACATGGCCGCACTCCATCGCCTCGAGCTCCTGGTACGCAAGGCGGCCGCCCTGCACAGGGAGGACTTCCGCACCCTCGAGAAGATCAAGCACGAACTGGGGGAATGAGCGGGACGGCTTCGCCGTCGCTCGCAGGAAGGATCAGCGGCCCAGGGCCTTGCGGACCGGGGCGAGTTCCCGGACCAGCGAGGGAGGGAGCCATGGCACCGTGTTCCGGTACCGGGGGGCGTCCAGGGTGTCCAGCCACGCCGTTGCCGAATCCTGTCGCCCCGCGGCGAAATGGATCCGGGCGAGGTTGCCGGCAGCCGCCTGGCGATTGACGGGAATCTCCTCCAACCCCGCGTACTCGTTCCAGGAGGCCCGGTAGGTCTCCAAGGCCGAATCGTATTTCCCGAGGCGAAACAGGATGTCCCCCTCCGCCTGCCGGTAGATCCGATTGCCCGGGCAATCGTCGAGGGCCTGGCGGACCAGCTTGAGGGCGGCCCCGTATTCCCGGCGCTCGAACCGGATCCACAGCAGGGAGGTCCTCCAGACCTCGCGCAGGGGCGATCCCGCGGAGATCGCTTCCCGGGTGAGACGCAACCCTTCCGCACGCGTATCCCCACCCATGACCGTGCGCAACGGCCCGAGGACCTGCGCCTTCCAGAAGTAGTAGCCGCCCAGGACTCCCTGCACATCCGGATCGGAAGGATCTTCCTCGAGGAGCTCCTTGGCGATCGATGCCGATTTCCGCCCCTCCAGGGTGGCGAGGAATTCCTTCCCCTGCAGGGAGAGCAGGTACGATTCCTGGGAGCGTGCGAGCATCATCAACCACCTCCCCCGCCGGGTGGTGTCGGTTTCCAGGTCGGCCTGCGCCTGGTCGAGGAGGACGCGCGCACGTGCCACCCGCTCGGGGTGGTGCAAGTCGGCGAATTCACCCAGGGCGATGGTGGCGCGCAACACGAGACCTTCCGGGGCCCGCGACCAGGTTTGGGAACGCGCCAGGGTGTCGGCGGCGCCGTGTCGCCCCAGGGAAGCCAGGCGGGTCGCCCGGCCCCAGACCTCCTCCACCGGGGAAATCAAGGGGCTGGAGGCCAGAAGGGCGCCGAGAAGGATGTTGGAGAGGATCATCATCGCTGGAACGATGCAAGATGCAAAGTTGCGGACGCAGAGCCTCCGCAACGGGCGATCCTCCGGATCCGGCACCGCGACCGGCGGGAAGGAAGCCTCCCTCCAATCCGGGCACGACGCCATCCGACGAACCATCGTGCCCGTGCCGGAGCAAGTCCACAATTCGGAGGATGATCCACGGATCCGACCGTATCCTCGGCCCGCGGGGAGGTTCCGGTCCGAGCCCGGTGAGCGGTTGCTGTCGGGGTCGGGGTCAGGATGCGTGGGTGGCCCCTCCCCGAGCCATCCCGGTTCGCTACGAGTTTGTAGGCTTGCAGAACGCCATGAACACGACTTCCGGCCGCACGCCAACCGCCGTCCTCGTCCTCTCCGGACCTCCCAACGCCAACCCCCTTCCCGAACGTGTGAAGGCGCGCGTGCCCCTGGTCGAAATCCGCTTCGACCTCTTCCCGCAGGACGAGTGGAGCGGTTTGCCCCGTCTGGTACGCAGGAGTTTCCCCTCGGCGAAGCTCCTGGCGACCTTGCGCCTCGATCGCGACGGAGGACGCTGGCCCGACCTCGCCTCGCGAACGATCGCGCTGAAGCGCCTCACCGACCTGCATCGATGGGATTTCATCGATGTCGAGGACGATTCCCCCGAACGGGAGAGGATGATCGGACTGGTCCGCGAAGCGGGAGCCGGATTGGTCCTCTCCCGCCACGCCTTCGATCCGAGGGGACCCGAGGAAACCACCGACACCATCGCCCACATGCTTCGCACCGCATCCAAGGAAGGTGCCGCGGTGGCCAAGTGGGCCGTCCGCCTGGAAGAGCCGGCCGCCACCCTGCCCGGACTGCTGCGCCAGATCTCGGAACAGCCGGACGATGCCCCGACCCCCGCCATCTTCCCCATGGGCCCCCTCTCCGAGGCGGGACGGGTCGCGGCGGCGCTCGCCAGTGGTGGCTGGGGATACGCCCACGACGGTTCCGGCCCCGCCGCCCCCGGGCAGCTCTCCTGGCCCACCTTCTCCGCCCTGCTGGGGAGCCTCCCGCGTCCCGGTCGGGAATTGTCCGGATGGCTCAAGTCCGTGGAAGGCGCCGTGGAACTCGCCCTCTCCCCCCTGGAAGGCCGATGAACCTCGCGCTCCGGACCACACTCGCGCTCCTGGCCGTCGCCGCTTCCTCGCACGCACGGTTCGGGAAGAACAAGGTCCAGTACCAGACGTTCCGATGGAACGTCATCTCCACGACCCACTTCGACATCCACTACGCGCAGGGCGGGCTCCATCTCGCGCAGCGGGCCGCCGACAGCCTGGAGCCGATCTACCAGAGGGTCCACGATCGGACCGGCATGACACTTTCCGACCGCGTCCCGTTCCTGGTCTACAATTCCCACCCCCGGTTCCAGCAGACGAACGTCATCGACCAGCCGCTCGAGGAGGGCATCGGCGGGTTCACCGAGCTCTTCAAGAACCGGGTCGTCGTCCCCTTCGACGGATCCTACCCCGGTTTCGACCATGTCCTGGGGCACGAGCTGGTCCACGCCCTGATGTTCAACGCCTTCGAGCAGGATGCCGGCTCCCGTCTTGCCGGTGCCATGCGCGCCAGGTTCCCCCTGTGGTTCAGCGAGGGCCTCGCGGAATACGCCACCCTCGGATGGGACCGCGCCTCCGAATACTGGCTCGTGGACGCGGTGACCAACGGGTACCTTCCTCCCCCCACGGTCGACTACCAGGGATTCATGGCCTATCGCGGCGGCCAGAACTTCCTCCACTTCCTCGATCGTTCCTTCGGGGAGGGGACGGTGAAGCGGCTGGTGAAGGCCGCATTGGAAGACCGGGAACTGGAAAGCGCCTTCCGGCGGGTGGTCCGGATTGACCTGGAGGACGCCGGGGAGCTGTGGATCCGGGAACTGCGCTCGGCCTGGTGGCCGGAACTCGGCGTCCGGGAGCAGCCTCGCAACGCCGGACGCAAATTGACAAAGGCGCGCCAGGACGGATCCTTCTGGAACATGCAGCCGATCCTCAGCCCGGACGACTCCTCGGTCGCCTGGTTCTCCGACAAGGGGACGCGGCAGGCGTTGTGGACGGGCAAGGTGTCGAGACTTCCCAGGAAGTCCGCCCGGGAGGTCCAATCCGGTGCCGGCACGCCTTCCCACGAATCGTTCAGCCCCTTCCGATCCGGCCTCGACTGGTCGCCGGACGGAAAGCGGATCGTGGTGGCCGCCCTGCGGTCCGGGCGCAACGTCCTGCAGATCCTGGATGCCCGCACCGGCAGGCTCCGCGGGACCATCGACCCCAAACTGGATGCCTTGTCCAATCCCGCCTGGTCGCGCGACGGACGCTGGATCGCCTTCCACGGGCTGCTCGACGGCCGCTCCGATCTCTGGATCGCCGACCCTGCGGACGGCACGATCCGAAGGCTGACCGACGACGCGGCCGACGACGACGAGCCCTCGTTCTCCCCTTCCGGACGCTACCTGGCCTTCAGCTCCGACCGCGCCGGGAACGGCAAGGACATCTGGCTCCTGGAGATCTCCAACGGGAACCTCCGCCGCCTCACCTCCGACCCCGCCGACGACACGCGCCCGTCCTGGGGAGGGGCGGACGACTCCACGGCCCTCCTCGCCTTCGTCTCCGACCGCTGCGGACTTCCCCAGGTGCACGCCTTCGACTCCCTGCTGCTCGATTCCACCTCTCGCCCCCCTCGGCCCGTGACCAACCTCCTCTCCGGCGTGGCATCGGCCCAGCTTTCCCGGTCGGGGAAGCACCTGGTCCTTTCCCTGTTCGAAGGCGGATCCTTCGACGTGTGGCTCCTCGACGCCCGTCGACGGCTCTCCGATTCCGTGCTGCCCTGGACGCGCGGCGAAACCTCCCGCCGGGAGGCCTCCTCCCTGTTCCGTCCCGTCTCCAGGGAATACCTGGAAAGCTTCGTCCCGGACACCCTCCCGTTGCGCGTCCGCATCGATTCCCTGAGACGGGCGGGGGATACCGCCGCCGCGGACTCCCTGGCCCGGTCGGATTCCGCCCTGCGCCTCGACTCCCTCGAATCCGTCAAGGTCGACAGTCTCCGTGCGCTGCGCGATCGGGAACGGCGCCGATTGGAAGCGGAGCGACGCGAACGTCGCGAGACCGGGGACGGCCGGCTGTTCGGCCCAGACCCGCTGGACCAGGCGGAAAGAGCGCCCCACGACCGGCCGATCAAGACCTCGGACGAGCCGGAGGACACCTCGAAGGTCTTCCCGCCGCAGTGGCCCCTGCGCGACGATTCCGGCAACCTCCTTTCCCGACCGTACAAGGCCGATTGGAGCCTCGACAACGCGGCCATGGCCGTCGGATTCAGCTCCTACGCCGGCACCGCGGGACAGGGGTATTTCACCTTCTCGGATCTCACCGGCGATCAGACGCTGGGATTCGCCCTCGACCTCCAAGGCACCTTCGACAACGCCAATGTGCAAGCGCGATACGGCTGGCTTCCCTGGCAGACCGATCTCTACGCCTCGGCTTTCCACGTTCGCAACTACACCGGGCATTTCGATCTGCTCACCGGGGACGCCGAGCTCTGGTCGGATCGGATGTACGGATTGTCGACCAGCATCCTGCACCCGCGATCCATCTTCCATCGTTTCCAACTGGACCTCGGCCTGTCGGGGATGGAACGGTTGGCCATGACCATCGACGACAAGGGGGAACTCGTCGAGGATTCGACGCGTTCGGCCGACGACATCACCACGGGATGGGCGCGCGGAGAGCTCTCGTGGGTCTTCGACAACGTGGCCTGGGGAATCACCGGACCGCTGGCCGGCAACCGGACCCGGCTTTCGCTGGCAGCCCTTCCACCCTGGGGCCAGGAACGGTTCGGTTTCGTGAAAGCCGCCCTGGATTCCCGCTTGTATCTCCCCACCGGCAAACTCTCCGGCTTCGCCCTGCGCCTGTCGGCCGGATCGGCCACGGGTCTGGGGGCCCGGGAAAACCCCCTTCGATTCCTGGTGGGCGGGGACGATTTCACCTTGAACTACCACGTGAACTCCGCGAACACCGGTACCTCGCTCGGGGACATCTACTTCTCCGAACTTGACCTTCCCTTGCGCGGGTATCGCTATCTTCAATTTCGTGGAACCAACGAGGCGCTGGCCAATGCGGAATTCCGCTTTCCCTTCGTGGAAGAGATCCGGTTCGGATTCCCGTTCCCGTCGTTGCGCTACCTCATGGGCGCGATATTCCTCGACGTCGGTGGAGCCTGGACCTCGGGGGATTGGCGCGACCAGATCGGCTTCGGATCGGGATACGGTCTGCGCATGAACCTCGGAGCGATCATCCTGCGCTGGTCGGTGGCCTGGCCCCTGACGCAGCCCGGCGGACACGAAGGCAATCTCCAGCCCTCGAATCCCGATGGGGCATTCCATTACTGGAGTCTGGGAGCGGAATTCTGATGCGTCTGTTCGATCATCTTTCTCCTCATTCCGTCCTCACGGGGCTGCGCCTGGACAGCCGCGACGCGGTCCTCAAGATCCTCGTGGAATCGGCTTGCGCGGCCTGGAGCCTTCCGCACCCCGAGCAGATCCTCGATCTGGTCCGAGCCCGCGAAGCCAAGATGAGCACCGGCATCGGGCATTGCCTGGCCGTCCCGCACGCCAAATGCGACCACGTCCCCGACATCCGCCTGGCCTGCTGCACGCTCCCCGACGGCGTCGATTTCCATTCCCCCGATCGCCAGCCGGTGCGTCTGGCCTTCCTGCTCCTGTCCCCGCCGTCCTCCGCGGGGTCGCATGTGCGCGCCCTCTCGGCGGTCAGCCGGATCTCCCCGGACCTCCTGGAGGAACTCGTGGCCTCCAACACCCCGTTGGATTTCCTGGCCTGCCTGGAACGAGCCGAATCGGCGCGGAGCTGAGGGAAAGCCCCGTGTCGGAGGCCTTCCCGGCCCCATCCCGGAGTCCACTGATCCGCCCGACCTCTCCCCTTCCCTCGATCTTGTCCGTCGTTTCCTATCGGCGGAGATGGCGTTTCGACCTTCTGCGGATCTTCGCCCTTTCCTTTTTGGCCTCCTGCGTCACGGACCAGGCGCGCCCCGTTCTGGCACTGTGTGGCGACTCCACCATGGCGGAATACCTGGTGCAAGGAGACATCCGTGGATGGGGTCAGGAGCTGCCCTCTCACCTCGACCCGAAGATTCTGGTGGCCAATCGTGCCGTACCTGGCGCGACCGCGGCATCCTTTTTCGAAGAATCCTGGGACGCGGTGAAACGGATGGCTCCCGCATGGATCGTCTTCCAGTTCGGACACAACCCAGGCGATCCAAGGCAGGAGGAATTTTCGCTCCGATCGATGATCCACGAGGCGAGGGCCATCGGATCGGTGCCCCTCTTGATCGCACCGATGGCTGGTCGAAACCGAACGATTCTCCTGCCTCACCTGGATTCCGTGATGCGGTCGGTCGCGAAATCGGAATCTGTTCCCATCATTCCCTTGGATTCGCTGAGCCTCCTCCGCTGGAAAGCGATGGACAACGATTCCCTGGATCGGATCTTCATCGACTTCATCCACCCGACGCCACTGGGCGCTTCGGTCATCGCCTCCATGGTCGCCCCCCTCCTGGATGAACTCCTGAACCTTGGCAACGGACCCCGACGATGATCGAACAATTGTTCCTTCTGGTCGCAGCTGCGACGACGCTCTCCCTCCGAACGGCTGCCGGACCGACCATTCCCATTTCCACCGAAGTCCATACCTCCATTCCTTCCCTTTCGGAGGAGAAATCGGACCGGATCGATGCCGCATGGAACATCCATCTAGAGGCAGAAGCTGTCGTATCCGTCGATTCTCGTTGGAGGTTGACCACCGGCGTCGCCATCCAGCCGACGATCCGAAGGGAACGAAACCTGGAAGCTGCAGGGTTCCAAACCATCCCCTTCCATTTGGGAGCCGAAGTGGTCGCATGGAGCCACAAGGATTCCCGATTGGCACCTTGGGGCAAGGTGGGCTGGACGTTCCCCCAAGCGACGATCGAATCCACGCGCAATGCAGATCTCGCCGCCGGCACCTTCTACGGGGCGGGAATCTCCTTGGAGCGATCCTTTGCGAGGACCTCCGTAGGGATCACGTCCTCGAACGTGAGCGAGACCATCGATGGACCTCGCGGGAAACAAATCAACCGGTGGAACTTGGGGCGGATTCTTTTCACCGTTGGGATGCAGTGGCCTTGACCTGGTCGGACTGCTTCCCGACAGGGATCCCCCAAAGGATTCCCCAAGGCCCGCTTTTGGTCGCCCGCCACATCAGGACTGGAATGGCCACCCCGAGCGATGTCGCCATGAGGATGTGAACCGAGGAGATGGTCCCCAGCGCCGGGACGCGAGCCAGGACGATTCGCGTCCCGGATGAGACGAGGATGTGGACCATGAAGATGGGGAGGGACGCCTGTCCCGCGATCCCGGCCCAAGCAACGCCACCGCGGACGAGTCGGGACGACGAGTTCGCATGCCTCCCCAGGCCCGCCGAAAGCAACACGACCACGGCGATCCCAGAGAAGGCCGCCGCCAGATGGATGGGGATCAGCGCCCCGAGATCCGATTCGGCGAGGAAGAACACCCCGATGGCATAGCCCATGGCCACCGGCGCGATCCATCGGATCCTGGCCGATGCTTCAGGACGGATTCTGCCACCGAGGAGCATGCCGAATCCAAGGAACGCCCAGTACGGCAGCCCGGAGTCGATGGCGACGATTCCCGTATGGACGGGAGCGAACCAGAGGATCATGCCGAGCCCCACCACGGGAACCACGACCTTGCGACCCATGAGCGGGAAAAGCCCCCAGAGGACCAGCAATTGCGTTCCGAACGCCATGGTGAACCAGAACTGCTTGGGAGGGCGATCGAAGAAGTGGAAGACCTCTGTCCATTCGACCGGGTGGTTCGTGGAGCCCGACAACACCGCGGCAACCATGGTCTGAAGAGTCGCCCAAAGGAGGCACGGAAGGAGAAAGGACCTCAGCCGGGATTCCAGGAATTTCCATGGCCAACCCCTCTCCAGGGAGCCCGACAGGTTGAGTCCCGACAGGAAGAAGAAGAGTGGCATGTGGAACAGATACACCGCCTCGTAGATGGATCGGGAAGCTCCCTCCTGGGACAGGATGGAGGCGTCCATCAGGCCCGCCAACACGTGCCCGAGGACGACCAGAAGGATCGCCCAACCCTTCGCGATGTCGATCCAGAGAATTCTATTCATGATTTATTGTTTTGCCTGAACTTCTGAACAACAATCAGCATATTGAAGGATTCTATTGGGCCCAACCTTAAAAGCCCAATGCTGTCATGCCATTTGCAAATCTCAACGAATGTATATCGTTTGAATCAATGGAGATTGAAACCCCCAGTACGAGGTTGCACCATTGTAGCACCCTGCCACCCAAAACATGACATCCTTATTTTCGCTTTTCGCGGCAAGCAAAGTGGCATAAATCCGATTTCCCAAATCGCCATTTTCAAGCAATTGGAAGTACACCCCCCCATTCGGGCTGCACCCCAACCCTTGGTATTGAGCAGAATGGCTGATGCGAACAGCGCGCCCACCATCAATAAGTACGAGCTCAGTTATTTTTCCGATTCCAGTCATCGCATCAGCAGCCAAAGCTGGTGCAAAAAAGAACAAAACCCCAGCCAAGAAATATTGCACCTTTTTCATTTTCAAACACCCTTTCTTATTGTTTCTTCGACCACTCAAATTAACGAAGAGATTTTAGCAGAAGCCGGATCTCAGGTTTTTTTTCTGACGGAGGAAATGATGGCAAATCACCGACCCAAACCCCTCGGCCAAAAGTAAACAAGTACATTTTCCGCCCTTTGATCGCCATGTGACTAATCTTCACATTCGCCGGCCCAACATTGCGCGCATCAAACAAGCCTGACGGAGTTTTATTCCCCCAAGAATCGCCCCCGTCGACGGACATATAAAGCCCCAACTGGGTTGCTGCATAAACAACTCGGGAATCCTGAGGGTCCACCAAAATTTCCGTAATGGGCAAATCTGGTAGCCCGGTCTCTCTGCATCCAACCGGTCGCCAATTCGGCCGAGGAGATCGATAATCATCAGTCACCCAGATGGGCGCAAATTTCGAATTCGGACGATTATAATCTTTCCTTTCCAGCCCGACAAATGCCCGCCCGGGTCTCCGCGGATCAATAGCCGTTGCGGTAACCCTGTCGGGCTCAGAAACAGCCAAATCTTTGTCCCCGCTCATTGTATATGAAACTCCTCCACAACTACCATAAGGGGAGGAAGCTCGAGAAACGTCAATGATTTTCCTTTTCTCCACGACTCCATTTCCGTGGATTTTCACCCAGTAGGCCGTTGGGAATGCGCCATCCTGAACAGCCAAAACCCCTTCTCCCGGATAAATCTGATCCCCCGAATAGGACATGCCATCGGCATAATTTCCGGATTGATCCTTTATGCCTAAATCAATAATCCTCGAGGGTGAATAAATGGGGTCTCCACTTTGGTTGAGATTATCTGGGTTCCAGAGAGGCACCCACGAAATCCCTTTGGAGGTATTTTTATCTGCCAATTGATCGACATGGACAAGATTGAAAAGCGCCCCATATTGACCATCTGATCGCCTCACGTTTCCATAGAAAAACTTCCCAGCCAAACCTCCCACGCTCCAACGAAGGTTTTTCTCGACAACGTTATCGGTAACTTTCGGCTCTGGGCGAGCAAATGTAGAAAGGCTAGTCACCCCCACAACATTAAGCGTCGCAGACATGTGTGCATACATAAAATTATGGGAGGTGGACGTCGGCGAGAAAACTGCAGCAAATCCATCCCCGCTTGAATTTTTCAATTTTATCCACGACGATTGCCCCTGAAAGAGTCCGAATGATTGATTGTCATGAAACCCGCAGATCACATTTCCAGCGTCATCAACGTCTCCCGAATAGGCTTGGGCGGTTTGCATCCCCTCAGAAACCGTGTATCCTCGCCACTTTCCGAATGAGGGGAAATCAACTCTCGCGACGCCTCCATCAGTAGCCACCCAAGCCGAATTTACTTGGCCAGTATTGGAGACTGCGGTATGAAAATCAGGATGGATGCGCGAGTTGTTTGGCTGCCCGTCTGTCATTGTTGCCTCTCCCATCATCCTATCTGGGGAAAAGCCATCTCCCCCAGACGAAGCAAAGGATATTTCCCCGGCATTCGGGCTCTGCCCTCCAATCATCACTTGAGAATTATCGACCGGATTCACCCACACTGACACATGGGAGCCCGAGGCTGTGCTTCCCGTGTAACCATTCAGACGGGCCCATTCCGTCCCATTTCCTCCATAGGTCCAATACATATCTTCAGAAATCAACCGGTCGTTGGGTTTTTCGGGATCGGGGTTGAGATACCAAGTGGTATATCCAAAAAGCAACCTTTTCACCCCGGAGGCATCGATAAATCCAACCTTGGAGAACGCAGGCCTTTCATTTGGATAGACACTCGACCATGGCATGTGATACTTCAATGAACTGTGGCGAGTCCAGCTGCCCCCCCCATCAAGTGATTCGTAGAATTCAGCCTGGGTCGTTTT
The DNA here is from genome assembly GCA_020633825.1 of Fibrobacteria bacterium. Taxonomy (GTDB): domain Bacteria; phylum Fibrobacterota; class Fibrobacteria; order UBA5070; family UBA5070; genus UBA5070. The sequence continues at coordinate 129,993 of JACKCV010000004.1, forward strand.
AGCAACGGCGACCATAATTCTCCCCGATTTCGTGGGGTCACAAGATATTGAAGCCACCACGTCCTCCGGAATGCTACTGATAGAGGTCCAGCTGAACCCTTTGTCCAGCGATACAAGCAGACCAACACTTGTCGCTGCAAATAAGCGAGATTGAGATCCTGCCTTAACGGACTGGACATCGAAGACATTGGCCCACACCTTACCTCTAGGAATAACCCCTACCCCATTTGACCTCGGGACATCGACAAACGGAAGCCGCGACCAAGTTTTCCCGGAATTCGTCGATTTCAATATGCCCGCTCCGATGCCGAAATCTCCAGTGGATAGGGCGTACCCGGTTCCGGCATAAGCGACTTGTCCAATCTGTTCAGCATCCCAAGTGAGTGAGGTTATGGTTGTTGATGCAGCCCAATCCCCGACCGGCACCCACTTCGTTTCGTATCCGATGATCGAATTTGTTGATTTTATATTCGCATTCGTCGACATCCAAATCCCACCTACAGCAAGGCCAGCCAAAAGAAAATTGGGATCGTTCGGATTGGTCAAGATTGCTCGAACCATACCAATAGGAGCGCTCCACCCCATCTGATTTCTCGCAGATGGGCCGATCGGGCTCCATAATATCTGCCTGCCCTGATCCATCTCATCGATCACCATTCGCGAGGAAGCACCAAGGGACGGCAATGTTGTCAGCGGCGCCGAATCAAGAGATTTTTCGGCTAAAAGTCCTTGAAAATACTCACTAGAAGAAATGGGCGAAGGACGATGTTCCTTTTGACGCCGATGCTTTTTCTCGCCGTTATTTGATTCGCTCAGGACCTTTGTTTCGCCACCCGTCCATCGCAAAATGCCCGAAAAAAAACTGACGAAGGAGTAGGGTTTACCGGAACTAAAAGCCAATAGAATCACGACAAATGACAGACTCAAAATATTACTCCTTGAGTAAAAGACCTCTGGGCTACCGCGATCGGGGAATCACGAAACTCTGCCGACCTTATTCAGGCAGCTACGACTAACGCCCAGACTCGAACGCCTTTACGTTTAATTTTGCTTTGCCGAAGCCTTGTGGGTCATCACCATAAGGATACCTTGCTCTGCATCTAAGGGTGCGACCTGAAATCCGCCATCCGCATTCAGTTTCATGGTCTAAAAAAAATAATTTCCGCCTGATTCATTTCCAAGTCACCCCTATAAAAACTCGTTCATTTGAGGGTTCACGAATGCCGCCAAACCAAATCGAAGCGGAATGATGCCCCGGGGTTGAACGAGGAAACCGTTCCCTTCTGATCACTGATTGCATCGCACCTGGGATCGAGGATGCCCGACCCGGCCGCCCCCCCCTCCTGACGGACGCAACAATCAGGTAGGTTGAACAGATGGAAGATAAGGCACGGTCCGGTCGCCGGACCTACGATTCGGGGTTGAAGGAGCGCGCGGTTGGGATGGCAGCCGAGAGCAACAACGTCGCCGAGATGGCTCGGCAGCTTGGTGTTGGCTATAGTCTCCTAAACAGCTGGCGCAATGCCGCTGAGCTGGCCCGTAGCAAGGGGCAAGGCTTGGCGATGGCATTGGAGGAGAAAGCCCGTCTGGCAGCCCTGGAGAAGGAGGTCGCCCAGCTTCGGGAGGAGAACGAGATCCTAAAAAAAGCCACGGCGTACTTCGCACGGGATCGAGTCCCGCCGAGAAGTACGCCTGGATCGAAAGCATGAAGGAGGCTCACGACATCTCCGATCTCTGCCGAGCGCTCCAGGTTGGTCGCTCCAGCTTCTACGACTGGAGAAACCGTCCCGTCGACCTCGTGGAGCTCGCCCTACGAAAGCGCATCGGCGTGCTATTCCGTCGCTTTCGATGCACCTACGGGCACCGTTCCATCGTGGACGAGTTGCGCAAGGAAGGCGAGACGATCGGCCGCAAGAAGGTCCTGCGCCTGATGACCGAAGACGGCCTGGTACCGACGCCAAGCCTTCCCAAGCCCTACGGCAAGGCCTCTGGAGATGAACACCAGGTGTCCAAGAATCGTCTGGATCGCGACTTCGATATCGTGCGATCCAATCGTGTTTGGACCACGGACATCACCTACATCTGGACCAGCAACGGATGGGCGTACTTGGCGGTGATCCTCGACTTGTTCTCGCGTCGAAACGAGGGCTGGCACGTCAGCCAACATACCGACACGGATCTGGTCCTCAAGGCTCTGATGATGGCTGTGCGGGCTCGCAAACCTCGCCGTTGGCGGCTGATGCTCCACTCCGACCAGGGTTGCCAGTACACCTCGCGGAAGTTTCGTCAGCAACTCCAGGACCTGGGCATCCTGCAGTCGATGAGTCGCCGCGGACAATGCTGGGACAATGCTCCTACCGAGAGCTTCTTCAGCACGATGAAGCGAGAAACCGGGATTTCAAAGTGGATCCTGAACGACTGTCAAGCCGTGGAGATGGCCATGGTCGATTGGATCGAGCGGTGGTACAACCAGGTGAGACGACACACGAAGCTCGGTGGATGCAGCCCCGCCCAGTTCGAGCTCGAAAAGGCTGCTTAACTTGTCCGGTCAGAGGGGGGCACGCCACCCGCAACCTGAGACATTCTCAGAACTGCCAGAAAACCAGGACGGACGCCGTGGAAAAGAATGGAAGCGGCGACAAGATTCAATCCGGCCGTCTTCCGAACCTCCCGAGGAGGAAGTCGCGGATCCCCATGTAGATCTCGCGATGCTCGCGCTTGCCCTTCCGGAAGTGGTAGATCCAATCACGCACCGATTTCTGCAGCGCGAAAGGCAGCCAGGCGGGATGATGGCGCGAAACGAACAGCAGCGCGTTCCTCGTGTTGTAGTACCATGAACTGAGCGGACTGCTCGCGAAGCTCGCGGACACCTTGTGCCAGAGGACGGATTCCGGCTCGTAGACGATCCGATAGCCCTTCCCGGCGATGGTTCGGTTCCAATCGAGCTCCTCGCCGATCAGGAAGAATCGTTCATCCATCAATCCCACCTCAGGTATAAGCCGGAGAGGGAACAGCATGCTGCATCCGGTCACGTACTGGACATCCTTGCGGATCCGGTATCGGGGCGCATCCACCTGGCCCTCGCCCTCGTGGAACGATCGGCCCGTGCGGCGATCGTAGCTTCCACCGGCGAACCACAGAACGTCGGGTTTCGAGTGGTAGAAGATCCTGGATCCGACCAGACCGATCCGATCGTCCGATCTGGCGCAGCGCACGAGCGCCGAGAGGGAGCCCGGATCGACCTCGGTATCGTTGTTGAGGACCCATGCGTACGTCGCGCCCATGCGGGCCGCTTCGCGGATGCCCGCGTTGTTGCCTCCGGCGAATCCGAGGTTCGCGCCCGTCTGCAGGTAGGGCAGATCGGGGAACCTCTGGTGGAGGCGATCCCCCGAGCCGTCGGGAGATGCGTTGTCCACGATCAGGAGGGTCGTTTCGGGATGATCGAGCTTCAGACAGGACTCGACGCAGGCGACCGTGTCCTCGAAACCCTTCCAATTCAGCAGAACCACGACGACGGAGTCACCCATTTGCACCTTCCATCAGGATCTGCTCCAGACGATCCAGCGAATGCGAACCCGTGAAAGATTCCAGGGTGGCCCCCGCCCCCTTGGCCAGATCCAGACGAAGTCGCTCGTCGAGTACGAGGCGCTCCATGGCGTCGGCCATGGCACGAGGATCTCGGGCCGGGACCAGCAGGCAATTCAGGCCGTCTCGAGCGAACTCCCGATGCCCGTCGATATCGGTCGCGACCACGGCACTGCCGCAGGCCATCGCTTCGCAGGGAGTGAGCCCCCATCCTTCGGACCAGCTGGGAGCGAGAAAGATCGCCGCTTCGTTGTACAGACGTCGAAGTACCTCGCCGTGGGGAGCAAGGACGAAGTCGACCCAGGAGGGCAGGTTTCTGATCGGGTGGGTGCCGAACAGCACCACTCGGACATCGGGAATCCTCTCGCGCAGCAATTCCAACGCCTCGAGTCCTTCCTTGGTCCCCTTCCATTCCAGCTCGTGGGTCATCATCAGGATGCTGGAGGGATGCCTTCGTTCCGGCGGGATTTCGATGGAGAAGTTCGACAAGTCCAACGGATTCGGAAGAAACACCGCAGTTTCTCCTTCCCGCTGCACCAGGTCGACGAGCCATCGGGCGATGGCGAGTTTTCCCAGCGGCAATCGATACGTGGCCCGCACCCTTTCCGCACTGCCGGACCAGTCTTCGAAGTGCTGGATGAGGTAGAATCGTTTCCCGATGCGGGATGGCGCTCGAGCGACGATCTCCGCGGTTTCCCAGGCGGTGGCGATGGTGGCATCGGCGACGGGGAGTCGATCGGCCTCGTACCAAGGCACGATGCGGAATTTCACGCCCGCCGGGAACCGGAACCACGGTGCGAGCGGCTTCTGGCGGATGTGCCGCCGGACCCACCACCGCGTCCGGTCGAGGCGCTCCGCGAGGGAGGTCGGCCTCTTCAATGCACCGGGATGGAGCAGAGTGACCGAGTGGCCGCGGCGAGCAAGCCCTGCGGCGTAGCCATAGGCGATGCGGAACCCGCCAACCGGCTCCTCCGCATACGAGGGGAGAAGGATCGACACCTTCATGGTCCGGTGATTCCCGCCACTTTTCGCATCGCCTCCCGTGCTTCTTCATCGGAAGGAAGTCGACCACCATGGAGGCTCATCTCCCATTGTTTCATCAGGACGAGAGCTTCGTAGACCAGGAACAGGAACGACAGCCAGAATCCTCGCCATCCATCCTTGGAGCCGCGACGGTGGCGCCAGTGGACCCAGAAGCGGCGCAAGGGGATGCGTAGAAGGGCGACTCCGCGCCAGCCCTGGAAATTCGGCATGGGCCGCTGCACCGCCTCTGTAGAGGTGTATCCGTTGATTTTCCCGAGGAAGGAGGTGACCGTGGGGTTGGTCAGGTGCACCAGGCACACATCGGGCCACACGCCTTCGATGCGCCGCTCCCGGGTGCCGGGAAGGGGAGCGATGTTGGTGTGGATGATGCCGGCGTATCCTTCCACATCCATCGAGCTGCGACGGAAGCATCGGGGGAGGTATTCCGGAAATTCGGACTCGTGCGGAGCGAAGCCGGAAAGGGCGAAGTTCGCACGCGGAATGTGCAACAAGTCGCTCTCGCCGGATGACACTTCCCGTCGAATGGCGTCGGCGAGCCCCGGGGACACCACCTCGTCGGCATCCAGGACCAGCACCCAATCGTGCATCGCCTCCCGGATGGCGACGGGCCGAGCCGGCTCCACGAACGAAACTCGATCGATATCCACGACCCGCGCGCCCAATTCGCGTGCGCGTTTCCCGGTTCCATCCGGCGAACGCATGTCGACGACCAGGATCTCCTCGGCGAGATCCCGAACGGCTTTCAAGCAGGCGTCGATGTTGTGCCGCTCGTTCCAGGTGATGACCAGGGCCGTCATGGGCAGCTTCGACGCGTTCATGAAGCGGATCCTTTCCGAAGCTGTTTCCAGTCTCGATGGAGCGTGGCCCCTTCGCGCCAAGCGATCAGCGCCAGATAGACCATTCCCCCGACGGCACCACAGGCCAGGAGCTCCCAGAGTTCGTCGGGATGAATGAGCCACGCGGCAGCCCATGAGGACACTCCCGCGAACAGAGCCGCCAACCATGGGAAAGCGATCGGGGCGATGATCCGGAAATCGGCTTCGCGTCGGCAAAGTTGGAAGAGATGGAGGTTGATCGCTGTCGCCGCGAGGTTGGCGATGCCGAATCCGATGGGCCCCGCCCAGAGAATCGCCGGGATTCCCACGATCCAGGTGCAGGCCATCCACAGAAGGCTCATGCGGAAGGTATGCTTGGCCAATCCAAGACCGTTGAGCAAGCCCAGGCAGGGAGTCGAGGTCGCGGAGAAGACGTTCGCGAAGGCCAGCAATCTCAGCAGGTCCATCGCGGGCAGCCATTTGTCGGTGTACACGATGCGGATCATCGGATCTGCCAGGACCACCATCACGACGGTGACCGGGGCGGCGATCCGATTGGTCCACCCGATGATCCTCTCCATGGCGCGGCCCAATGCGGCCCGGTCGGTCTGCAAACGAGCGAACACCGGGAAATACAGTCGACCGAGGGGCATCAAGGCCAGGATCGGGTACGCGGCGATCATCCCGGCCCATCCCACGAGACCGACCGCCCCAGGTCCTGCAAGCAATCCGATGTACAGCGGAACGATGGCGTCCTTGGACAAATTCACCAGGGAGCCACCTTGGAGCATCAGGCCGAATCGCAAACGCGGCGCCGCGACGGCCCAATCCCAGGCGAAACCGATGGGCCAAGGACGCATCACATTCAGGATCGCGGCCCCCACCAGGGCCCTCAGGATTCCGGCGACGGCGAAACTCCACACGCCAAGTCCCTGCCAAGCGCACAGCACCGCGCTCCCGTGGTACACCAGACTCTGGAACACCTCGACCTGGGCGAGCTTCGAAAACCCCAACTCCCGTTCCAGGAGCAGCGAGGGGATCGTCTGGAAGGAACCGATGAACAGCGTGAAGGACAGTGCGCGGAAGAACCACACCTTGTCCGGAGACAGCGAATAGGCCTCCGCGAGGAAGGGGGATGCCACCCAGAGCAAGGCCACCATTCCGGCGACCAGGATCTGCTGCAAAGTGAACACCGACCGGATCTCGTGGGGATCCGGTGTCCGGACCTGCCGCACCAGGGATGCGGCCAGTCCGGCATCCGCGAACACACCGACGAACGACATGACGAAAGTCGCCACGGCGAAGAGGCCGAAATCCGCCGGGACCAGCATGCGTGCCAGGAGGATCCCCGCCCCCGCGGCGAGACCGTTGGTCGCTCCCTGCCGGAACAGCAACGCAAGAGCCGCGCGCATCGTCCGGGTCCCCAGCGAATGGGGCGTCGCCTCAGGGCTTTCCATCGACGATCATGCGCATCTTGGCCCGAGCCATTTTGGAATCGGGTATCGCTCCTTCGTGGAGGCTCATCTCCCAAAGTTTCGCGAGCACGAAGCCTTCGTAGACTCCGGAGATCCAACAGAGCCAGAACCCTCTCCAGCCGTCCTTCCAACCCTTCTCCTTGAGATAGCGTCGAAGGAAGATCCTCATCGGGTTCAGCAGCTCCCGCATACCGGATTGTTCCCAGGGTATGCGAGTCAAGGCATCCTGGGACGTGTAGCGATTGATCTTCTCCAGGAACGGAGTCAGTGCCGGGTTGGTGAAATGGAGGAGGCAACAGTCGGGGAAGGACGCTCCCAGCCGTTCGATACTCACACCCGGGAGAGGCTCGAAGAAGGTGTGGATCAAACCCTTGTAGCCGTCCAGATCCACGGACTGGCGACGGAATAGACGCAGCGTGTACTCCGGAAATCCCGCCTCGTGGGGAGCGAATCCCGACAGCGACAAATTCGCCCGAGGGACCAGGAACACGGAGGGCGTGTCGTCGGCGATCGCCTTCCGGATCTCCTCCACCAAACCTGCCGAAACTTGTTCATCGGCATCGAGGACCAGGATCCAGTCGTTCCGGGCGGCTCGAACGGGCGGAATGCGACCAGGCTCGCAGATCGGATGCCTGTCGATCCGCATCACCTTGGCTCCACGAGACATCGCGATCTGCTGTGTGGAGTCCGTGCTGCCCATGTCGGCGACGATCATCTCATCGGCCCAGTCCCGCACGGAATCCAGGCAATGCCCGATGTTGTCTTCTTCCTGCCATGTCACGACCACCACAGTCAGTGGCAGTCGATCCGCAATTCCGGGATCATGGCTGGGTGTCTTGGGATCGATGGCTGGCGCTCCACAGCGAAGGAAAATGTTGGGTGGCGGAGTTTGCAACCCTCCCCTTCCAATCAATCCATGCGAATATAATTCCTACTACATTGGATGCCGATGCGCGTCGCCTTCGACATTTCGGTCCTTGGAAGGGGCGTTCTCAACCCGCGGAATCGGACGGGCATCCACCGCGTCGCTTCGGATCTTATCGGGGTCCTCGCGAGCATTCCCGGCGTCGAACTCGTCCTTTGCGCAGCAAGCCCGAGTGCTCTCCTCGCCTCCATGGAAGCCGTCGCGACACTGGATCCGCCCGTCGGCGCCTCCTTCGCGGCGTCCCCTGCGGGATTGTCCGTCGGAGGCATCCTCGGCCGATGGGCGAAATTCGCCGATCGTTTCGCATCCTTGCCCAAGTGCCACTCCTTGGCTCGCAAAGTGACGTCCCTCGGGGAGAGGCTTGCCTGGAAAGCGGCCCCTCCGATCCCGCGCAGGCTTCTTTCCACGATCGACGTCTACCTGAGTCCCTTCGATCCTCTGCCGGACAAGTCGCTCATGCCCCAGGCGAAACGAGCCGTGGTGATCCACGACCTCATTCCGATCCTGTTTCCAGGTCTTTCCGGGGAAGGAGGCTTCCTGCACAGGATTCGCGCATCGGTCCGGGAGGGGGATTTGATCCTCACCGTTTCGGACGCATCTCGCCAAGACCTGATCCACATGGGTGCTTCACCCGACCAAGTGGTCGCGGTTCCCCTCTTCGCCGACCCCAAGGTCTTTCGCCCAGCTTCGTCCGTGGATGTTTCCCCTGCGGAAAGATTTGCGAAGGGGAAACCCTACCTCCTGGCCTTGGGGAATCTCGAACCGAGGAAAAACCTCGGAGCAGCCTTGCAGGCCTTCGAAGACGTCTGTTCCCAGGATCCCTACAAGGACATCCAGCTAGTCCTTGCCGGGACACGGGCGCCAGGGCACACCGAGAAGCTTCCAGAGAGTACCAAGGATCGCGTCCATTTCGCAGGGAGGGTTCCCGACCAGGAGCTCGGAGCGCTCTACCGAGGAGCGACCGCATTCCTTTTCCCTTCCACGTACGAGGGCTTCGGGCTTCCCGTCCTCGAAGCCATGCAATGCGGCACTCCGGTGATCGTTTCGAATCGTTCCTCCATGCCGGAAGTCGCGGGAAGCGCGGGAATCATGATCCCTCCGGACTCGCCTCCGGCCTTCGCGGACGCATTGCGACAGATTCTATCCAATCCGGAGCTCCGACGCGACCTTTCCGAGGCGGGGATCGCGCAAGCGGCGAAGTTTTCGCGCCAACGCTTCCACCGCGATATCGTCGCGGCGCTCGGCTTGCCAACCACGCTCTGAGACCATGAAGCGCATCCTCCTCGACGGCACACCTCTCGATACTTCCCACAGGCACCGGGGAGTCGGGCGGTACACCCAGAGTCTCCTGGCCGCGATGCAAGCAGAGGCCGATCCCTCCGTCTCCCTTGGCATTCTCCGTCTCGCATCGGCCACGGACCACCCGGGACCGCACCTCGTCCGCCCCTTCTCCGGGACCGGTCGGGATTGGCTCAAAGCGCTCTCCAGTCTCAGCCGGATCGAAACGACCATTTCGAGGGACGGGGCCGCCTCGTTCCTGGGACTCGATCCCGATGTCGTCGCGCGCCCGCGAAAAGCGCGGATGATCGCGACGGTCTACGATCTCATCCCCCTCCTCCATCGCGAACAGTACCTGCCCTGGAAGAGCCAGTTCGGATTGCCCCGACTGCTGCACAGCGCCTGGAATCCCCACCGGCTCCGGCAAGCCGACCACATCGTGGCCATTTCCCACGAGGTCAAACGCACCATCGTCGAGACGCTCGGCATCGCGGCGGATCGCATCACCGTGATCCATCCCGGTGCCGACCACCTGGCTCTGGCCCCCGACGGGCCCCGGGGAAGGATCCCCTCGGGACGTCCCTACATCCTGCATGTGGGAGCCGTCGACTCTCGCAAGAACCTTGCCCGGACCCTCCGAGCGCTGACTCTTCTGCCGCGGGATGCCGATCTCCAACTGGCCGTCGCCGGCAGGATGACCACCGCGGAAGAGGAATCCCTTCGAGAAGCCGCGGAATCTGTCGGCGCGAAGGAGCGCCTCGAACTCCTTGGCTTCGTCGAAGACGAACAACTCTCCTCGTTGTATCGCGGAGCCGTGGCTTTCGCGTTTCCGAGTCTGGCGGAAGGATGGGGGCTTCCCGTTCTCGAAAGCATGGCGCTCGGCTGCCCGGTGGTCACCTCCGACCGAAGCAGTCTCCCGGAAGCGGCCGGGGAAGCCGCGGTACTCGTCGACCCCACATCCCCCGAAGCCATCGCCGACGGGCTTCGTCGTGTCGCCGAAGACACCCGTCTACGTCAGGATCTCATCGAACGCGGCCTGCGACGAGTGGGCAGCTTTTCGTGGCGGAACAGCGCACGGGAGCACTTGCGCCTTCTGTCGGCCTGAAGAGCGCCCTCAAGTTGCAGGCTTGGATCAGGCTCCCGGCACGAAGGAGTCGAAGGCGCTCCGGTAGACATCTAGAACGCGCAACCCGACGACGTCCGGATCGAACCGGTTCAGGTTCCGCTCACCGGCTTCCACCTGGATCCGCCTGAGAGACGGGTCCGAGACCAGTCTCACCCATGCATCGGCCCAACCATCCACGTCGTGGGGATCGAGCAGGATGGCTCCATCGCCCGCCACCTCCGGAATGCTGGTGATGTTGCTCGCGATGATCGGGGTTCGCGTGCCTTGAGCTTCGAGAATCGGCAGTCCGAACCCCTCGAACAAACTCGGGTACAAGATCACATCCGCCGTGGCGTACCAGAGCGGAACATCCTCGTCGGGCACGTGTCCCACGCGCAGCACCGAATCCGCGACTCCCGTGGAGGAGATCCGTCGCGAAAATTCCTCCGTGCCATCGCCATCATGACCTGCCACGACCAACTTCAGATCGGGAATGGTTTGACGCGCACGAGCGAGGACATCGACCAGGAACGCGACATTCTTCGCCTTGTAGAGAGTTCCGACGAACAAACCGAACCGCTGATCCGACAGCCCTTTGGCCTCGCGAAACGCCTTGCAGGCATCCTCCGAAGGCCTCTGGAATCGTGGGGAGAACCCCTCGTGGGTCATGATGATCCTGGAGGGATCGGCACCGACGAGTCGAATCATGTCCTGTCGTGCATCTTCGGAAACGGCGATCACCTTTTCACAGGTTCGCACCGAAGTCCACACGGCCTTCTTCCGGAATTTGGTGCGCTTCGGTGAATATTTCGGGATGTGGAACTCGGCCAGATCGTGGATCGTGATCACCGCCGGCACCTGTCCCTTGCGGACGAGCATCGTGTTGGGATGATGGATCACATCGATCTTTTCGCGCTTCAGCAAACGGGGAAGGACCAGGTGTTGCCACCCCATGTAGAGCAGCCGCATCGGAACCCGAGGCTCGTGCGACAGGTTGACACAGACTTCGCGCACGTTGGGTTGATCGAGTCGGAACATGTGGCGATTGTCCCGCGCCGTGAAAACGACGAAGGTCCAATCCGGTGCCAGGCTGGGCAACGTATCCAGGAGGACCGAGATGTACTCCCCCACTCCCGCTTTTCGGGCGGTGGTGGTCAAGGTGTTGATTCCGATGACCAGGGGACGTGCCTTCACGAGCCGAATCCCTCGCGAGACAGGCTGCGCATCCGCGCCCCCCGCTCACCGAATCCGTCCGGGGACACCAGGATCGCAACATGGAACCACCTCGTTCCACGAAGGAATCCATCTCCAATCGGTGTTGTTGGTATTCCCTGCTTGAGGGTCATGAAACGGCCGTCCAAAGAAGAGGATCCAGGCGAAGGTTTCGGCCCAGCAGGAAAAATCCGGTCATTCTCACCAGATCCAAGGAGTTCGCTTGGGACGATCTGGCGTGACCAACAATCGCTTCGGAACCGTGGGCCATTCGTACCGAGGGTGATGGGACGGACAAACCTACATTCCTCGACGGCGCCTGATCGATCCCGAAGGCTCGACGCGTCGTGAGGCGAAGCCATCCCCTTCGGAGAGCTCCAGTCGGGGCGGAGCACTCGCAAAGATGCACGCTCAGCACCTGCTCTCCCACAAGGCCACATGCTGCTTGGCGATCTGCCGCCAGGCGTGCCGATCGAGGATTTCCCGTCGCAGCTCCGTACCAACTCCGTCCAAGCGATCCAGTCCGAGCGAAAGGAGGGCTTCAAGCCGCTGTGCCCAGGCCTGGGGAACGAGCGGCTCCAAGAACGCATGGCGACCATCGACGACCCATGACGGACACCACGGCCCTGGACTCGTCAAAATGGGCAACCCCGCTCTGCCAAGCGCCAAAAAAGAGCCGCGTCGTTCGGACAATCCTTCCCGGAAGGGCAATACTCCCAACCACGAATCATGAAAGGCCTCAGAGGCTCCCTCGGGATCGGAGGGAACAGGACCGGGGAAACGCACCACCGCATTCAGGCCCGCCGACTCGACCTTCTCGAGGATCGACGCGTGATGGGCATCGCTTTCCGGATGAAAGTGGCCATGGAGATCCAGGCGGAATCGGATGCCCTTTCCGTGGAGAAGGCGTGCGGCTTCCAGCAACTCCCCAACCCCCTTCAGAGGATGCAGAAACCCGAAGTAGGACAATACGGGAAGGTCGGTCTGCGATCCTGAAATTCGGTCGAACTCCAGGTTGGCCCCGATGGGGATATGGTGGACCTTCCGGCCTCCGATCCATCGCATACGAGTCAGGAGGGACGCATCGATCGAGGTGACGGAAACCACCGCGTCCGAATTCATCCCCATGAAAGCCGCCCGAATCTTCCATTTCAGGGCACGCTCCCCCCACTCGTGCAGGGTTGTGCAGACCAGACGCCCCTCTCCTTTGACCCAGTAGGGCAGGAGGTTCCCTACGATGGATCGGTTCGCAGTCCCGTAGCTGGCCGGGTACTGGATTTGGACGACATCCGGCCGCACCGACTTCAGAACATCTTCGATCTGGCGACGGACTGGGGAACGATGGCTCCAATCCTCCACGACCGCATGGATGGTGCACCCCGGAACAGGCCCGGCGTTCCGAGATGTCAACACATGAACATCCACCCCCTCCTCCGCCAAGGCGATGCAGAGCATTTTCGTGTAGTCACCGACACCACAAGGCTCCGGCGGAAAGGCGCCGCAAACGAGCAAGGCTCGTCGCATCTGGGTGGGTTTCGGTTGGGCTTCCATGCTTGGTAGAGGGGGGAAAGTTACTTCCCCCCCGTGGAAATCGACTCCCGCCCCTCCCTCTTGATCCTCACCCCCACCTCGCACAGAGCGGCCAGGATGAAGATGGACAGCATGTATTTGGGGTAGAAGAGGTTGTCATCGATGATCAAGCAAACGAAGAACGTCCCCCATCCCCCGACAAAACCCAGCCCAAGAGCCTTCAAGAAGGTATCCGTGGATCCCGTGGCGAACAACCACGCCCGGCGCAACCAACTGAATTGCCAGCCCCAGAATAGCGCACTCCCCAGCAAGCCCAATTGTGCCATCAACGAAATGTGTCCCGAGTGGTAGTTCGTCTGTTCGAACAGCTCCGAAAAAACCACCGCTTTGGCATACAGCAGGCCTTCACGAATGTAAGGCATGACCAAGGACTCAAGGAAGTTCGGCTGGGAGATGTCCAGGTTCCCGAACGCCATGGCGAAGTCATTCCCGAAACCCGTGCCGAACCAGGGGTGGTGCATCCAGACCAGGACACCTGCCGACATCGCCACCAACCGACCCGCATTCGAAAATTGCCGCATGTCTCCGATCGACAGGAGAGTTTCGTAGGCATACGCTCCCGCCAACGGGGAAAACAACGCCATCACAACTCCGGCGATCAACGCGAATCGGATGACCTGTCTCCGGGGAACGACACCAAGCATCAGCAATAGCAGAAAGAAACCGCTCCCACCGGCGACAGCCCCGAAATAGGCGGTGCGTGAAAAGCTCACGAACAGCTGAAGAGCGAGCACGACGGTCCCGAGCGTCAACGTTCGCCTGGACAGCAAGGTGGAGCGAACCAGGATCTGACTGACCGATAGGAACAGGAAGAACATGGTGTATTCGGAATTCTGCATCGGATTGAAAAAGGTCGCGACCGTGCGGAACTGGCCGTCCCGATACCAATTCCCCATCTCCAGTCCATACCCGATCAACATTTCCTGCCCACGAGATCCGTAGAGGATGCTCCCGAGGACGTCGACCATGATCCTGGGGAGGAATTGCATGTCGAGGACATTCACCAGGAAGGAAAGCGCGACTCCGAAGCCAGCCACCGCATAGGAGGAAACAAGCATCCATTTGACCATGCGCTCCAGCAGCGCCTTCGTCCGTACGCTCGCAAGGATCAAGGCGTAGGCGATCAGGAAGTTCCCGAAATGAAGAAGATCGACCAGGGCGGTTCGGATCGAGCCGGTCATCATTGCGCCGACTGCGAACCAACAGAATACCGCTCCCCCGAGAATCAAGCCGGGGGTCAGCGGAATGGACAACGCCCGGCCGCGGCGCAGCACGAAAGCTCCCCAGAGAAGGATCGCCATCAAGTAGGCGGCGTTGATCGGGGTTTGCCCAAGGTTGACGAAAGGCATCCAGGGAATGGATGCGGCGAAGGAGCACAGGAGGGTTTCGAAGTCCAGCTTCCCTGCGATCTGCTCGCCCATGGATGTTCTCTTGCCCCCGCCCACCTCCATTTCAGGCATCGAGAGCAGAAACCATTCCTCGGAATTCCCCTTTGAACACGGCCGCGAGGAGCGCGATCAGGCCGCCCAGGACGCCACCGAGAAAGACTCCGATGGCGATCCATTTCCTGAGAGGAAGCACCGCCGGCTCCAGCCCCGGCCGTGGGGCTTCGATCACCTGGAACGTCGGGATGTAGCTGTCCCTCTCCACTTCCAGAGTTGCCTTCGATTGACGGAGGGTCGAGTAGACCTGCTCGAGGACGCGAGCTTCCCTTTCCAGTCGCGCCAATCGAACTCCGAGCCCGGGGGACATCGCCAGATTCGAAGACTGGAACTGGGCCACTCGGGATTCCGCCTGCTCCAGGTCGTGGGAAACGGAATCGAGATTTCGGGAGGTGATCATCAATTTCTGGGTGGTCCCTCGGGTGCGAACCTCACCGGTGTAACTCTGGAGCTCGTCGAGGACCACCGACACCACGCTCGAGGCGAACACGGGATCGAGTGCCTGGAAGGAAATGCGGACGGTCCCATTGGGTTGCACTTTCCAGACCAGGCCCTTCTTGCCGGCCAGGACGCCGTTGAGAGCCATGGCATGCCGCAGCGTATCGGACACGGCGGGCAGGTCAAACAGGGAGTCGAGAGTGGTGGTTCCTCCACCCCATCCGATGGGATATCGTCGCCCCGCCAACCGATTGGTGAAGGGGATGGATCGCATCACCTCGTCGTAGATACCGGAGATATCTCCCCCGCCACCTCCGCCGCCGATACCCAAACGCGAGGCCAGGGTGAACAGATCCCCTTCGGATGCCTGACCTTTCGTGGGCAGGAGCACCGCGAACGACTCGAACCGGGGGGGGTCGAGACGCAAGGACAGGGTTCCCAAGGCCCCTCCGATCACGGCGGGGATGAGGATCCACAACCATCTCCGAACCAGCGGCAGAATCAGGAGGAATGGTTTGAATTCGGAAAGTTCACTCATGATCCACCTGCGAATGTTCAGGATGTACGGGAGTCCGGGAGGTGCTGGATCGATCCAGGCTGGCTTCCCAGGACTTCCAGGTTTTTCGGGCGGTTTCAATCCAGGAGAATTCCGCCGCACGGGTACGTCCGCGAAGAACATGGGCTTGGCGAAAATCGCGATCCTTCATGAGACGCGCAAGAACCTGGGCGATCCATTCCGGTTGGGAGGGATCGACGACGAGAGATTCCAATCCATCCCCGGAGGGACCCCATACCTCCGGGAGAGAGGCTTGGTTCGATACCAGCACGGGGCATCCCGCCGCCATGCTTTCCAAGATCGGCAGCCCGAAACCTTCGTAATGGGAGAGAAAGAGAGTTGCTTCAGCCTCGGAGTAGAGGCTGCGGGGAATTCCTTCCGGTGCGCGACCGGGTAGAAGGATGTCATTCGCCCATGGGCTGGCGGCGATGCGGTCTCGAATTTCCTCGAACCCGACCCCCCGCCCTCCCACGATGGCCAAAGCAGCGTCCATCCCTCCACGGCGAAGCGCCTCCCAAGCGTCGATACTCGCGACAATATTCTTCCTGCGCTCCACCAGTCCCAAGCAAAGAAGGAAGCGGCGTTCGCGATCCAATCCAAGCCAGGCGCGCCCTTCGGAAGTCTCATCGACCTGCGATCGGGCTGGGTGGGAGTCGAAGGTCGCCTCGTGCACCACTTTCTGGAGCCGGTGTGGAATCCCGAAATGACGTTCGACCTCGGATGCTGTGAAATGGGACACCGAGAGGATCCCCCCGCCGGAAGCGAGGCAATGCTTCAGGGATGGCCCGCAGAATTTCTCGTTGAAGGAACGCTGGCTTTCCCCGAAGGATTCGGGAAAGGCACGCCAGGAGACATCGTGCATGGTCACCCAGGCCGGACAACGCGTGTAGGGCACCACGTGGGAACAGCCGTGGAACAGATCTCCCGGTACGAAACGATCCAACGGGAGCATCGGGAATCTGGACCAGAAGGACTGGGCCAGGCGGCGGGGCATCCGCAACACCACATTCCGGAACCCCTCAGCCGGAGGAGGAGGGGGAGTCTCGGTGGGATTGAGGAAGAGGAGCTTGAAGTCCGCGTCCACCTCGCCCGCTGCACGCAACTGGACCAATCCTCCGATCAGCCCCCGGATGTAGGTCGCGATCCCGTTGGCCCCCTGCGCCAAAGGAGAGACCTCCAGGATGATGACAGGCTTTCTCCCGGCTCTCACCGAAGAGGATCCTTCAATCCAAACCAGCGTTCCCACAGGACCAGGAGCAGGAATTTCGGATTGCCCAGGACATAGCGCTTCCAGAGCCTCCTCGGCTCCACGATCATCCGGGCCAGCCATTCCATATGGTGGTCCACCAGCCACTGCGGACCTCGTCGAACCGTCTCGGCCACGTAATCGATGCAGGCTCCTCCCGACAGGAGCACCCGCGCGTCGATGCGTGGCAGGTTCGCCATCGCCCATTTCTCCTGCAGAGGCATGCCGAACCCCAGGAGCAGGACGTCGGGCCGAACCCGGTTCACCTCGGCGATCACCGCGTCGTTTTCCGGCCCCTCTTTCCGGAAGAACCCGTGGTGGGTGCCCACGACCCGGATCCCCGGGTAGCGAACCTCCAGCTTTTCCCTGGCCTGCTCGGCGACACCGGGACGTCCCCCCAGGAGGTAGATGGAGTGGCCTTCGTCCCGAAGGAAGGGCACGAGTTCGTGGATCCAATCGGCGTAGGTGATGCGCGGCGGCAGCTCGCTGCGAAGCAGGCGCGCTCCGAGCCGAACCCCGGATCCATCGCAGAACACCACGGGGGCGTCCTCGAGGATCCGGGCGAATTCGCGGTCCCTGCGTGCGAGCACGACGGCCTGGACATTCGCGTTCAAGACGGGAACCGTCCATCCCCGCCGGATCGCGTGGTGCATGTAGGCGTGGAGCCTGCGGACATCCAAGGCATCGACGCGGACGCCGCAGACGCGCACCGATGGAAATCTCTTCCTCACCTCGAATCCCCCAGTCTGGTCACCAGGCCCCCTCGCCCGCCACGACGGAGGAGGCCGTCTTCGCGAGGATCGCCAGATCGAGCAGGAAGGACTGGTTGCGGATGTAGTAGATGTCGTAGTCCATGTTCTCGTGGATCGCCGTCGCCCGGTCGGGCGAAATCTGCCACAGCCCGGTGATTCCAGGCTTGGCGTTCAAACGCTGCCTCTGCAGATCGTTGTAGGTCTCCACGATGAAGGGCATTTCCGGTCGGGGACCCACGAGGGACATCTCCCCGCGCAGGACGTTGATCAACTGCGGCAACTCGTCGAGACTGGTGCGACGCAGGATACGGCCGATCGGGGTGATCCGCGGATCGAATCCCGTCCCGGGAGTGACCGCGTATTTGGGTGCATCGACGAACATGGAGCGGAACTTCAGGATCTCGAACGGCTTGCCCCCCATGCCCACGCGAATCTGTCGGAAGAACACGGGTTTCCCATCCACCCACAGGATCGCGGCGCTCAAGGCCAGCATGACCGGCAGGAAAACTCCCAGCAGGACCA
Organism: Fibrobacteria bacterium; assembly: GCA_020633825.1. Lineage (GTDB taxonomy): Bacteria > Fibrobacterota > Fibrobacteria > UBA5070 > UBA5070 > UBA5070. Next base: position 147,978 of record JACKCV010000004.1, read on the forward strand.
GGCTCACCACCAGGTCGAAGAGCCGTTTGAGCAAGGCGGAGCCAGGCGGAATCCGGGGAGCATCCATCCCGATCAGGGGCAATCCATCGATGTCCTTGACCTCCACCTGCTGGAGCACGATGTCGAACAGGGAGGGGACCACTCGAACCTCCACCCCTTGCCGACGGCAGATGTCCAGGATCGCCGCCACGGAACTCCAGGGAGCCCTCGACATCGCGACAAGCACCTCCTCCACTTCCGTTTCGCGGATCACCTCGGCCAATTCGGAGAATCCTCCCAGGACCGGAATCCCCTGCACCTCCGTGCCGCGTAGATCCGGGGCGTCGTCGATGAACCCGCGCACATCGAGGCCTGCCTTGGGGGATCGCCGCACCCGTTCCACCAGTTTCCGTCCGACTTCCCCCGCCCCGTAGATGAGGACCGGTCGATCCCGCCATCCTTGGCGGCGAAGCCAGATGCCGAGACGATAGATCGAGAACCGGAAGACGAACAACACCACCAGGAGAACCCCCCAGACGATCAGGAAGATTCCCCGGCTCTGGAAGGATCTCTCGATGAGGGTCAGGGCCAGGAGCGATATGCCCGCGGTCAGCCCCCATCCTTTGATGAGGTCTTCGTACTCCCGGATGTTGAGGATGCTGTGATGCTCTCGATACAGTCCGATCGAGTGGAACACGGGCAGCAGAACCACCGCGGTCACCAGAGCGTTCAGGATGTAATTCCCCTTGGGGATGGTCTCGTGGAGCACGATCGGGAGAAGCGATTCCCCCCACGCCCAGGCGAGGGCCGCGACCAGGTAGGCGATGGCCACCGACCCGAGATCCCCCAGCACCTGCAACGCTGTCAGGGTGTCGCGGAGAGTCATGCGGCTTCCCAGGCGGATCACCAGTCGGCCTCCCAGGTGACACGCCCCCAGAAATGGTCGCCGGACTCTCCCTCGACATCCGTTTGCCGATCCCAGGTTCCGGAAAGTCCGACCGTGACATCCCTCCAAGGGGACCATTTTCCACCCAGGGTCGCCCCGGTGGATTCGACGTTTCCCTCCTCCATCAAGTAGGAGTCCGGACCGTTGGTCGACCGATGGACGGTGCCCAAGGTGGCCGGCGCGCCGACGCCTTTTTCCAACCGAAACGCTTCCAGGGAACACTCGGTCGTGCCCGTGGGCCTCCAGGCCGCACGTGCATGGAGGGTTCGGCTGTCGGGGCCCAGCTCCGATCCCATGGCCATCCCGTAGTGGGCGAAGGAATAGGCCTCTTCGCGCCCACCGGTGAAGGTCCAGGGACGGACCATGGAAAACTCCATCGAGAGATCGGCATCGAAGGAGCGCCACGGGGAAAGGATGCGAGCTCCGGTCAGAATCCCCCATCGGTTCAGCCAACTTGCTCCCCCGATGTCCGTCAGGCTGTTCAGGTCGTCGAGGAACAACGCTCCCCAAGTCGACCACCCCCTCCAGCGCTGGACCATCAGGTCGAATTGCATGGCGGAATTGTCGCGGTTCCCGGCGAGATCCTGTGAGAAGAAGATGGGAACGAGGGGGAGGAGGTAGGTCGGCTGGACCCCTCCCGAGTCCCGATAGAGCACCATGTTCTGGAACGCCGCGGTGACCCCTGTGAAGGGGCGGAGTTCGAAGCGATGGACATGGACCCACTTGCGAGTGTCACCAGGAAATGCGTATTCCAGCTCGCCCGGCCGGGCCTCCAGCACGGTGGCCTGCACCGACAACCACGGAAAAGGCTCCAGCCTGGTGTCGAGCAAATTGTAGGGAGGGCTCTCCAAACGGGTCGTCAGGCCCGTCCAGACCCCTGGCCCGAACCGAACCCGATCCCGTCCGTACTTCAAGCTGATCCAATCCCGCGACCACTGCGCCCAGGCGACGTAGCGGGCACCCGTTCGGGACTCGAAACGTCCATTCTCGGAGGGGTCGTCGTAGGGGACCCCGGAAGGCTCCCCGTCCCCGACGACATGCCGATCGCGATACCGGAAGGCATCGGACCACTCCGTGAAGATCCGCGCATCGCTGAGGAACCAGACCTCGCCTCCGACGTTGCCGTAGATGGTCCCGCCGATGGAGGCGTGGAGTTGTCGGGAAGCCTCCGGCGCGGTGTCCGGAGCCATCGCGAATCCCGACGTCCTGGCGTTCAAGGCCAGCACGGAACCACCTCGTCCCTCTTCCCAGCGCCACAATTCCCTCGGCCCTTGCAGGAAATCCCTCAATACCACGGAATCCGAAGGGGTCAGAGCCGTGGAATCGACGCCACGAATCCGAGCGAGAAAACCGACCACTTCCCGATTGGACAACGGCCAGCTGGCACGCGGCAACTCCACTCCTGCGCGGGTGGCCACACGCTCCAGGGCCTCGCGGACCGATCCCCGTTCCAGCAGATCGAGATCGAGAGGCAACTCGGCAGCCCAGGTGCAGGCTGCCAGTAGGGTGGGAAGAATCATTGCACCCAAACGTAGCAGTCTGGATCCATCCCGGACAGACAGGGGACCAGACACGGCCCCCGTTCCTTCCAAATCTCCCGCCCCTCGACGGGGCGCTCCAGGATCCACGCCGGAGCGAGGTCTCCCTGGGAATCCATGGAAGCCATCGAAATTCCCTCCAGGAGAACCGGGGAGGGAGGAGCGGCGAACCCGAGCCAAATCGCGCCATAGGCCTGATGCAGGAAGAGGAAGAGATCCGAAAGATCCTCGGCTCCCATCCCGTGGAGATCCAGGACTCGAAGATCGAGGACCCCGCATCCCCCATACCCGCGCAGGCGCTCCCTCAGGCCCTTCTCCCCTTCCCGTGCAGCCACCTGATGCAGCCACGGTCGATCGCCGTGGTGTGGATCCTGACGGGACCAGTTCCGAACCAGTCGGAACGGCGTCCCTCCATCTGGGTTCGGGATACGATGCGACCAAAGCCCCCGCGAGAGACGCTCCGCATCCTCGGGCCGAGCTCCTCCCGATCCCATGGCCCAAGGCCAGGCAGGATGGGCAGGAGACTCCTCGCTCCACCAGCCGGAGGGGAGTTCCAATTCCCCCCCTCGGGCCAGGAGGACCTTGTGCCCTCGGAACCAACGAAGGCTCAGCCGCTCCCCCTCCTCCACGATTTCCAGCTCCCGGAAGGGCGCACAGAATGCACCCGATTCGTCGATCCAGGACCGATCCGGGCGCGACGCCCCGGGATGGTTCTGCTCGAGAATTTTCCATCGGTTGGGTCCGGAATGGGTGATCGCCAGCGGGACGTCTCCATCGATCTGCCAAATCCTGCTCATGGGTCTCTCCTCACCTCTCGCGCTGTTGGAACCACACTCGGAACTCGTTGCAAACGTGTTATATTCAACCAGTTGCCGTGATTCGGCCCCAATCGAAAATGAGGGATGCGTGGACTCAGGGGATATCAAATTGGCCCTCCACACAGTTGCCTTCCTCCCCACCGCCACCAATGTGGATAACCTGTTGATCCATGTGGGGATATGCGTCGATTTCTTTATCCAACCCTCCACACGTATCCACAATCGGATCCCCTGACGTGAATTCATTGTTGATCCATTCCGATTCGGAGCGATTGTGGCAGGCCTGCTTGGAGCGCCTGACCAAGGAAGTCTCGCGAACCCACTTCGCCGCTTGGCTCGCCCCGTTGCGCATGGGCGAATGGGACGACGATACTCTCACCCTCCTGGCTCCGAACTCCGTGGCCAAGGATTTCGTCCATCTCCACCACAAACCTCTGCTGGAGCGCACGCTTTCCCAGGAGCTGGGAGCCCATGTCCGGGTGACCATCGCCCTCGATCCCCAAGCCGGGCTCGAGCCTCCTCGCGTCGCCAGCCCGTCCGAGGCCACTCCGGCCGTCCGTCCGGGTTCTCGGATGGTTTCCCCCAAGCTGGAACTTGCCGCCGAATCCGTCCGCAAGGAGGCCGCCCGCCTCGTCCCCCGGATGAACTTCGAAAGCTTCGTCGAAGGAGAGTGCAATCGGTTGGCCATGGCTGTGGCCCGCCAGGTCGCCGAACATCCGGGCGGTCCTCGCGCCAACCCCCTGCTCCTGATCGGCGGAACCGGTCTCGGCAAGACCCACCTGATGAACGCGGTGGGCAATTTCGCCCTCAGCCGTGAAACCGCCCGCAAGGTCGTCTACCGCACCTCCGAGGAATTCGCCCGCGAATACCTCGAGATCGCCGTCCAGAAGCACGACCTGAAAGCCTTCCACCGCATCTACCAGAACGCCGACGTCCTCCTCCTCGACGACATCCAGTTCTTCGGCGGCGAAGTCGACAAACCGCGCTTCCGCAGCGAGATGGTCTACGTCCTGAGCACCCTGCAGGCAGCCCGCAAGCAGATCGTCCTCACCTGCGACCGCCCCCCCGAAGAGATCCAGTACTTCGACCGCCAGATCCTGCGCCATATCGAATCCGGATTCGTCGCCGACCTCGGTGCCCCCGACCACGAAACCCGTCTGGCCATCCTGCAACGCAAGGCGGTCGAGGGAGGCTGGAACATCACGCGGGACGTCCTGGAACTCCTGGCCGAACAATTCACCGGGAACGTCCGCCAGCTCGAAGGAGCTTTGCTGAAGCTGTGCGCCTTCAGCGACATGTGCGGAGGCCGTGTGGACCGCACCACGGCCGAAGCGGTCTTCCGCGACGTCTTGCGCAACCGCAAGAACCAAGCCTCCCCGGGCAGCATCGCCCAAACGGTCGCCGAGTCCTTCGGGATCGACATCGCTCTGATGCGTTCGCGCACCCGCAAGCGCCCCGTGGCCATCGCACGCCAGGTCGCCATGCTTCTGATCCACGAACTCACCGACAACACCTTGCATTCGATCGGAGTCCACTTCGGGCGGGACTACAGCACCGTGACCCACAGCCTCGAAGCGGCCAAGGCCTTGATCGAGCGCGATGCCGAGGTCGGACAGCGGTACCGGAGCGTCATCGCTCGCTACCGTCCATGATTCTGGAGCACATCCCGACGGTTTGGCCTTGAAACATTGGCCTCGCGAATGTCTCTTTCCTCTCCTTCACCACCGATCAATCCACCTTAACCCAGCAGGTTTCCGAACATGCCCTGTGGAAAGAAGCGCAAGCGTAGGAAGATCGCCACGCACAAGCGCAAAAAGCGTCGTCGGCTGAATCGTCACAAGAAGAAGGGTCGCTAGTCGGCTCCGGAGTTCGCTCCGGAACCCTCCCAGCAACTCTCCTCGGCGCTTCCTCCTCGTTCGAGGAGAGCGAAGACGGAAAGTCATCGAAGAGACCATCGCCTCCGCGGTGGTCTCTTTGCGTTCCGGGACCCCGGTCCTTCGGCCTCGGAGGTTCCCGAAACTCCGGCAGGCACAGGACGCAGCCCTCCCATCCCCGACGAACGCCCCGCCCCCGATGCCCTTTCTAGGTTGATCCTGGTCCGACCACCCTCAGGAAACGCCCTCCTCGGAGCCGTCATGAATCCATCGTTTCTCGTCGCCCGTGCAGGGGAGCTCGATCTGGAACTCCCGCTGTCGGTGGGCAATCGTCACGGTCTGATCGCCGGGGCGACAGGAACCGGCAAGACCGTCACCCTCGCGCGCATGGCGGAAGGGTTTTCCCGTGCCGGAGTTCCCGTCTTCCTCGCGGATGTGAAAGGCGATCTTTCGGGTCTCGCCGCCGCGGGCTCGAGCGATTCCCGCGCCGCCCAGCGGGCATCCCAGCTGACCTTGACCGACTGGTCTCCGCGGGCCTGCCCCGTCACGTTCTGGGATGTCTTCGGCCGCGAGGGACACCCCGTACGCGCGACCATTTCCGACCTCGGTCCGACGCTCCTGGCGCGGCTGCTCCATCTCAACGAGACCCAGACCGGTGTCCTCCAGATCGTCTTCCAGGTGGCCGACGACCAGGGAATGCTGCTGCTCGATCTCAAGGATCTGCGCGCCATGGTCGCCCACGTCGGAGAAAACGGGAGTGAATACCGGACCCGGTACGGGAATGTCTCTGCAGCCTCCATCGGAGCCATCCAGCGAGGGCTTCTCGGATTGGAATCGAGCGGAGGGGAGGCCTTCTTCGGCGAGCCCATGCTGGAAATCCAGGATTTGATGCAGACGCGGGACGGACAAGGTGTGATCAACATCCTCGCCGCATCCACATTGATCCGCTCCCCCGTCGTCTATGCGACGTTCCTCCTCTGGCTGCTCTCCGAACTCTTCGAACAGCTCCCCGAGGCCGGAGATCTTGACAAGCCCCGCCTCGTCTTCTTCTTCGACGAGGCCCACCTCCTGTTCGCCGACGCCCCCAAGGCGTTGGTCGCCACGGTGGAGCAGGTGGTCCGCCTGATCAGATCCAAGGGGGTGGGCGTCTACTTCGCCACCCAGAGCCCCTCCGACTTGCCGGATTCCGTCCTGGGGCAACTGGGGAACCGCGTCCAGCACGCGCTGCGCGCCTACACCCCGCGCGACCAGAAGGCGGTGCGCACCGCCGCGGAGACTTTCCGCGCCAATCCGGATTTCGACACCGCCTCCGCCATCACGGAACTGGGGGTCGGGGAAGCCCTGGTCTCCCTGCTCGATGCCGACGGGATTCCGGGCGTGGTCCAACGCGCCTTGATCCGCCCCCCGGCCACCCGCCTCGGACCCCTGGACTCCACGGAACGATCCAGGATCATCTCCGGCTCCGAGGTCGCGGGCTTCTACGAGGAGACCCGGGATCGGGAATCCGCCTGGGAGATGCTCTCGTCCCGCGGGGCGACCTCCCCCGTCGCGGAAGCCCTCGACGCCGAGTCGGAATCCGTCCCTCCCGCGCAATCCGAGCCGGATCGTCCCTCCCTCCTTTCCCAGGTCCTGTTGGGCTCCAAGGGCCCCCGAGGGGGGCAGCGGGACGGCCTGGTCCAGGTGGTGGCGAAATCCGCCTTGCGGTCCATCGGTTCGTCGCTGGGACGTCAGATCGCCCGAGGACTCCTCGGCGGAATCCTGGGCGGCTCTTCTCGGCGCCCTCGATCTCGATGAGTCCGCTCCTGCGGCTCGACGACACCGCCATCCATCCCGCCAAGGAAGGGATCCGGAGATCGGAGGAATCGCGGCTCCGGATCGCCGTTCAGGAGTCGGAAACCGAAGCGATCCGCCAAGGCATGGTCTCCCCCGCCCGGTAGGGGACGACCCCGTCCACCAGATCCGGAACGTTCCAAGGGCTGCGGTGCAGGGTGATGGTTCTCGTGGAGCGAGGGATTCCGTAGAAGTCCGCTCCAAAGGAGGAGCAGAAGTCCTCCAACCGGTCCAACTCCCCGGCCCGATCGAACACGTCGACCAACCCCTCCAACGCGACGGGCATCGAATAGACCCCCGCGCATCCGGCGGCGCACTCCTTCTTCCCCTTGTGATGGGGGGCGCTGTCGGTACCGTAGAAGAATTTGGGGCTTCCCGAGAAGGCCGCCTGCCGCAGCGCTTCGCGGTCTTCCGGGCGTTTGGCCAGCGGCTTGCAGAACAAATGGGGCTTGAGCATCCCCCCCACCACGTCGTCGAGGGTGATCTCGAGGTGGTGCAAGGTCAGGGTCGCGGCCACGTTGCGCCCCAAGGATCCCACGGCACGAACGGCCGCGGCGGTGGAGACGTGCTCCAATACGAATTTCACGCCGGGGAACCGCGACGCGGTTTCGCAGAACTCGTCGAGGAATCGCTCCTCCCGATCCAGGCTGAATGCCCCCGGCTTCTCCCCGTGGCAACAAACCAGAAGACCCGTTTCCTCCAGCACTTCCATGAGGGGCCAGATCTGCCGCAGGTCATGGATTCCGTCTTCGGAATTGGTGGTGACCCCTTCCGGATACACCTTGCCCGCGACCGCCCCCGCTTCGGCCAGCTCCCGGAGTTCGACGGCCTCGTGCCGGGGCGTGAGCTTGAAGGCCATCAGGGGTTCGAGCCCGGGAGCCGCCTCCACGATCGCCTGCCGATAGCGGATCACATCCTCGGCCCGCAGCACGGCGGGGGCGAGGTTGGGCATCACCAGGACCCGGCCGAATCGGTCCCGAGCCTCGCGGGCGTAGGCGGGGAGATCGGCATCCTGGCGGAGATGGACGTGGAAGTCGTCGGGGAGGCGAAGAACCAGATCGTGCATGATGGCCCAAAGATACCCCCCTTTCGAGCGGGAATACGAGGGCCCGAAAGCTCCCGATCCCCAGAAGGAAAACCCATCCTCGGCTACAGATCGGGTACATTGGACGCATATGCTCAGCGTTCTCCTCGCCGCCGCGTTCGGCCTGGCTCCCACCGCTTCCGCGGCCCATCACACCACCCGACTCCTGCCCGGACCCTCCCTGGGGGAATTCTCCCTGGCGCGCACGGCTCCGGTCGCAGGCCGTAGCCTGGGCCGACTCCGCCAGGACACTCTGGAGATCCACGTCTTCCTGGTGCAATTCAAGAAGGAAAGCCCCGACAACGGAAGCACCACCGGAGATGGAACCTTCGGCTCCGACAAGCGACATTCCTACGCGCTCGAGCCGGCCGAGCATCGCGCCGACCGTCCCCGGGAATATTTCCAGACCCTGTTGAGATTCCAGGAGCGCTACTGGGAACAGGTCTCCAACGGGCATCTCGTCGTCCAGTTCAAGATCTTCCCCACGGGCGACTCCCTCTTCTACAACCTCGATCGGAACCTCTCGTGGTACTCCCCCGCCCAGGCGGCCTCGGGAGAAAAGGCGGCCTCCTTCGACTCCACCAAGATGTCCCGGTTCCTGGAACTGGTCTCCGATGCGTCCCGAAAGGCGGCACAGGATCCCTCCGGCCCCTTCGCCGCTCCTCCGGCATCCTCCCCCACGCGCCATCGCGGGTACCTGCTCCTGCATGCCGGCGCGAACTCCTTCGCCGACGGCGGCAAGAAGGGGGCGAGCGCCATCGACTCCCGCTCCGACCTCAACGATTTCTTCGTGGAAGATTCCTCCTTCCAGTTCCTGCGCTTGCGCGACCGTGTCGTGGACACGACGCACCTCGGAGACTCCCTGGGGGTGGTCTTGGGAGCACCCGGATTGGATACGCTCAAGAATGTGATGGTCCTTTCCGAAACCGCATCCCAGGACGGTTTGAACTGGGGGCTCCATGGCATCCTGGCCAACCAGATCGGCCGCTTCACCGGGCTCCCCGACACCTGGGATTGGGTGCGCGGCTACAGCATGATGGGCCGTTTCTGCGGCATGGATTTCGGAGGATACCTGCTGGGAGGTTCGGGGTTCCTTCCCACGCGTCCTTCCGCCTGGTTGCGTCTGTTCATGGGGTGGGCCACCCCCGTGGTCGCCTCGCCGTCGGAATTGCGCCGCCTGCGCCTTCCCCCCGTGTCCGCGGGCTCCGATACCGTTCTGGTGATCCCGCTCAACGACGGGGAATTCCTCCTCGCCGAAAACCGCGTGCGCACGGATGCCTCGGGACGCGTGCGCCTCACCGTGCTCGACGCCCTTGATGGGCCCGAGCAGATCGTCGAGGTTTCTCCGGATTCCGTCGAACTGCTGTTCCGCGACAGCCTCGATGGCAAGCCCAATCCACGTCGGCTCAAGGGTTTCATCGTCGACGCCACCGCCGATGCGGCCCTTCCCGGTTCCGGCCTCCTGGTGTGGAAGGTCGACGAATGGCTGCTGCGATCCGCGCTGGTCTACGGTGGCCCGAACGTCTGGCGCGGCGAAGAGATGCGTGACCGGTACCGGGGAATTCGGCTCGTCGAGGCCGACGGCATTCCCACCTTGGGCGTGGCCTTCACCAACGCTGCCGGCCAAACGGGATTCGACTACGGCACGGGCGCCGACATGCTCCCCCACTTCACGAAGAAGGGCGGAAAAAAGGACACCCTCGTGGCCATCAGCCCCCTCTCGTACGCCTCCACGCGCAACCTTTCCGACGCACGCAGCCTGGTCACCTTGCGGACCCGTTGGCCGTCGACCTCCAAAACCGAGGGCAGCGTCTCGGTCCCCTCCCTGGATTCGGTCTGGACCCCCTCCGAAGCGAGTCGTCTCGAGCTCTCCCTCGACTGGGGCCCCTACCGGGACACCTTGGCCGCCTTCCCCGTACGCCTCCCCCCCTCTGAAGGGGAGGCGGCCTTGCTCCCCGGCCCCGAAGCCGGCACCCTCTGGATCCTCGATACCGCTGGCCGCACGCAATTGCTCCTGGCCGACGGCTCCCCGGGATTCGCTCGGCGCGATACCCTCCGGTTGGATCGATCCTGGGTCGGGGTCCGCACCGTGGTTCCTCCCGGAGAAAACCTCGACTCCCTGGCCGTGCCCCTCCAGGTCTCCGGCCCCGCCCTGGGCCGCCCCTTCGGGTCGGCGATGCTGTCCGACACCTTGGTGGTCCGCACTTCCCGTGGACTGATCCTGCGCTCCCTCGTCGGCGGCATTCCCCTGCGAGGATCGGACACGGCCATCGTGCACGACCTGCATGTTCCGGGCGATTTCCTCGCCGGACCCGTCGTGGTCGCCCGACGGGCCTGGGTCGCGACGCACGACAGCCTGATCGGCATTTCCGCCGACGGCTCCCGCCGCGCCATCCGCATCCCCTTCCCCCCCCACGATCTGGCCGAATACCAGATCGACGGAAATCGCTACGGGATCGCCATGGTCGGGCCCGGAGGAGCGGCGGGAATCGCCGACCTTTCCTCGGATTCCGTCGTTCGATTCGCCTCCACCGGCGAATCGGAATCCGACGAGGAGTTTCGGATCGCGGTCTCCGACTTCGATCGCGACGGTTCGGAGGATATCCTGGCCCTCGGATCGCGTGGGCATGCCCTCCTCTCGGGTCGGCAAGGGGCGCTTCCCGGCTGGCCCCGACGCTTCGCCCGCGGAGGAACCGGCCGTCCCGACAACGCTCCACCTTCCCTGGCCGATCTCGACGGGGACGGGTATCCGGAGGCGATCTTCACCGGAGACGACCGCGTCTACGCCGTGGATTTCCGCGGCACCCCCCTTCCCCAATGGCCCGCACGGATGGGACGGACGGAACCCGTGGGCTTGGCCACCGCCTCGAGGCTCTGGCCCGCCGGCTTCATCGGCTCATCGCCCCTTCCCGTGGACCTCGACGGCGATGGGCGCCCGGAGGTTCTCGTCGGGCTTCCCGATGCGCGCATCGCCGCCCTCTCCGGCAAGGCAACCCTGTATGCCGGCACGCTCCAAGGGGCCACGGCCGGGGCGGGTGCCTCGCCGTCCTATGGACAGTCCCTATGGCCGCTTGCCGCCGGAGGTCGCCCCGGCGACACGGTGCGCTCCCCGGTGCTGCACATCGCATTGCTTCCCGCGCGCGGCGCCGAGCCGATCCACCTGCACGGGCTGTCGTCGCTGTCCACGCTGGACGGGTTCCGTCTTCCCGGCGCCTCCTCCGAGTGGATGCTCCCGAGGCGCGACGCACGGCGCACCTCCCGCCTGGCCGCCTCCAATCTCGGTGCCGCCAGCCGTCGGGAGAAGACCATCGGACAATTCCTGATCTACCCATCTCCCGTCCGCGACAAGACGGCGACCTTCCGCTGGTCGTTGGGGAGATCTGCCTCGTCGGTGGAACTCACCGTCTTCGATCAGACCGGATTCGCCATCCTGAGTCGGACCGGACTTTGTTCGTCGGAGGGAACCTGCGAACTTCCCCTGCAGGACCTCCGCTGGGGAACCGGCGTGTACGCCGCGAGGCTCGAAGTCTCGTGGTCCGAGGGGGGGGAAAGCGAATCCTGGACTCGTTTCGGCGTGGTTCGCTGAAGCCCGGCGTGCAGGGCGCGCACCCCGCACGCCCCTTCGCCGACCTCCCCGCCGAACCCGCTTCCCCACTCGTGCCGGCGATGGATGCACGTGCCGCCGTTCGGTTTCGAACTGGCGATCGGATCCTACGGAGTCTACCTTGGTGACATGGACAAGTACGTCATTTTCGGGCCTCAGGGATCGGGCAAGGGCACCCAGAGCGAACTCCTCTGCAAGGCGTTCAACTGGGTCCACATCTCCATCGGGGACATCTTCCGGTGGCACATGGCCAACCACACCAAGTTGGCCGCCCGAGTCACCCGAATCATGAACCAAGGCCTGCTCGTCCCCGACGAAATCGTCGAGGAGGTCGTGCATCATCGCCTCGAGGAACACGATTGGAACTGGGGATTCGTCCTGGACGGATTCCCTCGCACCCGCCCCCAGGCCGAATTCCTCTTCGAACATTGGAATCTCGATGCGGTGATCTACCTCGACGTCCCCGACCAGATCGTCCACGAGCGCGTCATGGCCCGCGCCGCCGAGGGCATGAGCTTCACGAAGCGTTTCGACGACACGCCCGAGGTGCTGCAGGTCCGCCTACGCGAGTACCATGAGAAGACCAAACCGCTCATCGAGCTCTACCAGGACAAACGGATCCTCCGCACCATCGACGCCACCCAGCCGATCCAGGCGGTCTTCGACGACATCCTCGAGCAGATCCGGCTTCCCAAGCCGTCTTCGTTCGCCTGAACCCGCCACCGCGCCGAGGGGATCGGCGCGAGAGGAGCCTACTCCTCGAAGTGGATCACCAAGCTGGGCGAAACCGAAGGTGCGTGGTCCTTGGAATAGAAGGCGATGCTTTCCCGGGGTCCAAGGCTGGAGGTGGCTCTTCGAAGGGCCAACCCCACATTCTGTCGCCGAGCCAGGATGTCGTGCACGATGGAGGTCGCATCCAGCCGCACCTCCGCCGTTTCCGACGCTCGGGGAAACTTGCCGAGCGGGCCATCGGGAAGCTCGGGCGTGAACCGGACCACCGGAACGAACCCTTCGCGCAGGTTTGCGGCTTCGGCCCACCGGACTCCGAAGGGGACGGAGGGGTTGACGGCATTCACCGGTGGCAGGAATTCGGGCCACAGCGCATAGGCGTTCTCGAACCGATTCTGTCCCCGTCCATCGAACCAATACCAATCCCCTTTCCCCTCCTCCCAATCCCTGGGAATGGTTCCCAGCTCGAGAGACAGGTCGGTGGTGGAATCCCCGATGCCGATCACTCCCTTCCACCCGTGCAGGACCAACTCGGCCCGCGCGACCTTCCTCGCCCCCACGGCCTGGACCAGATCCCCGAAATCGAGGAGTCCCAGGGAACCTCCCTCCCACAGGCGCAGCTCCGAACCCAGGCCGGAGTTGGTGTTTTCGGGCCCGATCCATGCGTCCTTCCATGGCTTGAGAACCAGGTCCCCGGTTTCCACGACCGTGGGATCGATCAAGACGCGATCCTCGACCTCGGCGCCGTCCTCCACTCCGATCTGGACCACGACACGCACCGTCTGTCCGTTGTCGCGCACCACCCGGACCTCGATGCGACAGGAGTTCTTGGGAACTCCGTCCACGCGCATCCTGTCCATCGCATCGGCCATCATTCCACCCACAGTGGATCGGACCTCGCGGCTGGTGCCGTCGAGATAGTCCAGCCGGGCGACCACGGAATCGCCGGGATTCATCAGTTCCAATGAGGAGTTGGACAACCGGAATGCCAAACCGGCCTTCTCCGGGGTGTTCGGGCCCGAATCGGCCGAAGATTCCGGTTGCGCGGGAACAGGAGCCCGGTCCTGGCAACCGAGGGCAAGCAGTGCGGCCAGAGCATACGTCAAACGACTCGTCATGGGGATGACTCCATCTTGAGGGGAGGTCGAGGGGTGGTTGCTCCAAATCTTACAGCCCCCCCCTTGGTCGGGCTGGGACCAATCCCTCCGAGCGACCAATTTGTGTGCCCCTCGGGAGCACGCCCACGTCGGAGATCCTCGATCCTACCTCCCTCTCACAACCCGGACTGCAGCGCCTCCACCTGGTCGGCCTGGAGGGCTCCCGACCAAATGCGCATCCGATCCAGCGACATGGCCGCGTAGAGTCCTCGCCCCTGGGTCGGGAGGTATGCCCCGATCTGCGGAGGGATCCCGGCTCCGGTATGCCAGGCACCGGGAGCGTAGAACGCCCCTGCGCGTTGACCGTCGACCCAGACCTCGACGCTGTCCGTGGCCACACGCCGAATGGCGACCAGGTTCGCCCAGACATCCAGCCGCGATCTCCAGGGGATGCCGAACCCGGCGAACCCTTCGCTCGACGCCGTCCCCAGTCCGAGGGTGTCTCCGGAGAGTCGCTTCAACATGATTTCCCCGTTGAACGACCTCAGGGTCCAGAGATGGGCCAGCGGATCGAGGGTCTGGGGGGGCAATCGGAAGCGGAGTTGGATGGTGAGATCGGATCGACTCCAATCGGCGCAGGCCCCGGCATCGCGAATGCACTCCCCGAGCGAGATGTACGCCCCGACGCCGTCCAAGGTCCATGTGCCGTTCTCGCGCGTGATGTCCCCATGAGCCGTTCCGTGGTTTCCCTGTCCGGAGTGGTCGAGGAGAGTCCCGGAGGCATCGAAGGTCCAATCGGCGAGAAGTCGCAATCCCTCCAGCTCGGAGCCCGTCCCGGTGGGAGCCCCCTGATCCAAAGGATGGAGGAAGATATCCCCGTCGGCCCACTCCAACAGGTAGGAGATCTCCGTCGCGGAACCTCCCTCGCGGCGCACCACGGCCACGAGAGTGTCGGCTCGGCCCGTCGCGAGATCCACGATCCAGGCATCCCCCGAACGACGAGCCGAGGTGTTCCACCCCTGGATCCGGACGGCCTCCACCTGGGAAGGCGGAGCGACGGCGAAGGCCAGTCGAACCCGAGTGATCGCGACCAGGACCACGACCAGCTGGACATCCTCGCCGCCGAGAACGAACTCGCCGCTGCTTCCCTTTCCGCCCACTCCATCGGAGGCACTCACGCGGTAGGTGCCTTCTGGGAGTCCACCGAAGGCGAATGCCCCTTCCGGGTCGCTTTGAAGGGAGTCGACAGGAATCCAGCGCCCTTCCTCCAGACGCTCCACCACCACGCTCGCGCCCGGGATTCCGGACGTACTGTCGGAAGATCTTCCGACCACTCCTCGGATTCGCCCGGCATTTCCCGTGGAGATCACTCCTCCTTGGGGGGAATCGCCACCGCAGGACACCACTCCCAGGGAGAGGGCTCCGGCCCAGAGCAGGGAGGCCACCAGAACGCCGATACGCCATCCCGAAGGGCGAAGACTTTGGAACATGCGGCAAAATCTACGCCGTCGGAACTCCTTTGGGTGGGAGATCGAGCGGCGCTTTGCTCAAGGGGAAGAGCTGGAGGTTCAACTGGTAGACGCGGTCCGGTGCCGCACAGGTCTGGACGATGTCGACGATCTCCGTGCGCATCTGCCGTATCCGCTCGTGGATCCGGGCCATGGTCGCCTCGTCCACGCCGAAAGTCACCGTGGAAATGTGCCGTTTGGAGGTCGGAACCCGACGCAAAGCCCCTTTGGCCATGTCCATCAACGCGTCCTGGTACTTCTGGATGGCGCGAGATCTCACCTCCTCGGGAGTATGGAGGCTCGCTTCTCGCCGCTGGTACCCGTCGCCGTCCCGAACCAGCAAGCCGAGATCCACCAAGGAACGGATTCCCCGCTCGGCGTCCTCCGGGGAAATCGGAGGATCGAGCTGGCTCCCCAGGAAACCCCAATCCTCCCCGCATCGAACGGCGCAGGCGATTTCCCAAAGCGGGATCATCCACCAGGTTTCGAACAGGTCGTAGTGCTGCGCCGAAAGAGGGCTTCTTCGGGAAGGTGGCGCGATCTTGAGGAGACGGGTCGCGTGCATCGACTTCTCACCGGGATCCTCCGCGTTGTTCAAGTCCACCAAGGTGAGGAAATACTCCGTCTCGACCTCGTCCAGACCGATCGCCTGGGCGAGCCTCATGGCGGAGGACTTGGAAAGGTCCTTCTCCCCCACGCACACCATCCGCAGGAAGGAGCGCGATTTGATGCCAGCCCGGTTGGCCAGCCACTGGTAGCTGAAGGAGGGGCGCAAGGCGCGTTCCCGCCCCACCCATTCGCCAAGGAACTCGTGGTAGTCCCGAAACCCGAAGACCGACAGAGACTCGTCCATGCCGACGGCGCTGTTCAGAAACTGTCCATCACGTCCTGGACATGCCCGGCGACCTTGACCGGACTCCACACCTTGGCGATCATGCCCCGGGGGTCGACGAGGAAGGTGCTGCGCACGATCCCCATTCCCTCCCGGCCCATGAACTTCTTCATCTGCCAGACCCCCCAATCCTTGCAGGCCTTGGTCTCGTCGTCCACCAGGAGATCGAACGGCAGACCCTGCTTCTGGCGGAATTTGGCGTGACTGACCGCCGAATCCCTGGAAACCCCCACCACCAGGCAGTTCTTCGTGGAGAACCTCTCGTACGAATCCCGGAAGTCGCATGCCTCGGTGGTGCATCCGGGAGTGCTGTCCTTGGGATAGAAATACACCACCGCCCATCGACCTCGGAACGCGGAGAGGTCGACCATTTCCCCCGACTGGTTGAGGAGGGTCAGAGGAGGCGCCAGGGTGCCGACGACGGGAAGGCTCATGAGGGTTCTCCTGGGAGGTTGGACAGAGCGACTTGGATCTTGCGCAGGGCTTCGGGAAGAGTGGCCCCCGAAGCGACCGAAAGGAGGAACGCCGCCTGGGCGCGGATCGCGGGCCAGATCGGAGATCGGAGGTCCCGGACCAGGGCGGGCCATTCCGCAAGCCTGCCTTGGAGAAGAATCGAGGGGTCGAGGTCGGGAACCAGGTCGGCCATCGAGACCCCGATCGGCTCGACCCGCACCCCCTGCCATACATGCACCGAGGTGGGCTTCTCCCCGAAGCCGAGGTCGACGGTCCCGTGATGGCCCTGGACGACGGCGCCCCGGGATGCCCCCAATCGATACAGCACTTCACAGAGCTTTGCCGTGAAGGTGTCGTGGCTCACCCCCACCACGACCGGAGCCTCCGGCCAGGGGCGCAGCAATTTTTCCGCGGTGTTGAGGATGCTGCGGAACCCCAGCTGCCTGCGAACGTCCCTCAAGGACCTCCATGCCGGAACGAGGGTTTCGATGGGAACCATCGGACAAAGTCCGGTCGCCAACCAGGGATTGGCTTGAGCGGCCTCCAGGGTCGTGGCCATGGAGGCGGCCTGGGGGAACAGGGTGGGAGGCTCCCAGATGATGAGTGGATCGGCAAGGCCGGACTTGCGGATCAAGGCACAGGCCAGGACCGTCAGGATCCCCCCCTTGCGAGCCGTATCGAAAGCCAGATTCACGACCAGTGGGCATTCCCCCGGCGTCGGCAGCTCGGAGACGGTTTCGGAGCGAAGGAATTCCCCGCATCCTTCGGCGAATCCGACCAATTCATCGGCATCCGTCTCCTTGATGCGCATCGCCTGCAGGAACGCACCCAGCTGGGCCGGAGAGAACTCCCCGGACAGGATCCTCCGGGCGGCTTCCCGGGCCTGCTCCTGGCTGAGGTCCCTCGAGAGGGTCTTTCCCCTCCCCACGTGTTTGATCAAGGTCTTGACCGGATCTTGTTCCTTCATGGTACAGGCCAAACTACATCGCCCCTCCTCTCCCGAGGATCCCGCGGGCTCCCCCGTCGCCCTCGACTTGTACCTTCCAGGACAATGCCCAGCTTCATCGCACGCTACCACGAACTGACCAAATACGACCCGCGTTCCATCGATCGCCTGGGTACGGTCCTTTGGCAGGAGCAACCCCAACCCTTCAAGGACATCGCCGGCGAGGAGTCGATCGACCTCAAGCCGCATCTGCCCTTCCTGTCCCAGGCGCGTCCGGGCGATTGGGCCAAGGCCGGCCTGCGCCCGGGACCGCCCTTCGATGTCTCCTCGGTCGCTCGACTGAGCTGGTTCTCCGCGGGGATCAATGCCATGGTCCACGGCACCAATCCCCCCTTGTACCTGCGTGCCACGCCTTCCGCAGGGGGGCTGTATCCGATCGAACTGTACTGGGCGATCTTCGATGTTCCCGGAATCGACCCCGGAATCTACCTGTTCCATCCCGTCCATCTCTCGCTGGTTCCGGTGTGGCGGGGAAGCTTCCGTCCGGACATCCAAACGGCGTTCGGAAACCATTCCGCGTTCGGGACCTGCCCGGCGGCGGCGGTCCTCACCGGCATCTTCGGACGGGGAGCGTGGAGATACAAGGAGCGAGCGTATCGGCGCATGCTCCTGGATGCCGGACACCTGTCGGGGAACCTGCATCTTCTGGCCCGGGAGGAAGGAATCCATGCCCTGTCCGTGTCCGGATTCCACGATCAAGGACTTTCCGATCTGCTCTTCCTCGACAAGGAGGAAGAAGTCCCCTTGCTGGCCATCGCCATGAGCGACTCCATCCATGCCGGAGAGCCTCGCTCGGGGCGCAGTCCAACCCCCTCGGAAGAACGATCCCGGGTTCCCCCGGATGCCTCGTTCCAGGTGCACGCCCATCGCTTGGCGGAACTTCCTTCGTCGTCTTTCGATTGGGTGCCTCGGGAATCGCACCCCCAGCCCTCCCCCTCACCCGATCTCCTCCTGGCAAATCGTCCCTCGCCCCTGCGCTCCTCCCTGCACCCCGTCCTGGCCACGCGCCGCTCCGCGCGTGAATACGGTTCCCGAAAGGTTCCCTGGCACCTTTTTCGTCGCATCCTCGGATGGTCCTTCTCCGCCATGGAAGGCACCCTTGGCGAGGCCCTGCTTCCCGGAGCGATCACCACGCGCCTGGCGATCCACGGCGTCGAAGGGATCCAATCCGGCCTGTGGCAGATGGATCGCGCCGGATCATCCCTGCACCGTCTGCGTCCGGGCGACCTCCGCGAGGAGTGCGCCGCCGCCTGCCTGGGGCAGGATCTCGCCTCGGATTCCGGTGCGACCCTGTTCCACACCGTCGACCTCGATTCCGTGGTGGAACGCTGCGGCGAACGCTCCTACCGGGATCTATGCATCGATGCGGGACACGCCGCCCAGCGTTTGGCCTTGGCCTGCCATGCGGTGGGCCTGGGCTTCTCCGGGATCGGCGGGTACTTCGACGATGAAGTCAACCGCCTCCTGGGAGTCCCCGCCTCCGAAGCGATCCTCTACGTGACGACCCTGGGCACCCTCGAATAGCGATTCTCCCGCGGCTTAGAACCACCTCGACACGGAAATCGAGGAGACGGCCCTTCCATGGATCAGATCCCATCCGGCTCCAAGGCCAAGCTCCCATCCCCGGAGAAGGAAGCCATCCCCGGAGGAAAATCCCGCGGGCTCCAGAACGGAGCGCATCCATTCGGGATCCTCGGAACGCACCCAGGGTCGGAATTTCAAACGAGTCCCCATCCGCAGGACGAGATCGTTCTGCATCCACCGGCTCCTCTGCTCCTGGGGCACCCACCTCCGTTCGTAGGACGATTCGATCGCCCCTTCGAATTCCAGTGCATCCCGGAACGAACGCCCGATTCCCGCTCCCCCGGAAACCTCGCCGTTGTCCTCCACGGGCAGGCTGAGCTCCCCTCCCCACCGGGTTCCGCTCTCCAGCGACTGCCCAAGGCGCAACTCCACCCGGGAGTCGGATCTCCAGGCGGTGTCCCCCGGGATTTCCAACATCTCCGCCAGGACCGCGGAGACCGTCCAGGTTCCCACTCGCACGGAGGTCGAAAGGTCGACCCATTGCCGCGCGGCTTCCACCGAAGTGCTCCGGATGGACAGGCGATCCCGCGCGAAGGTCGCTCCCAGGGAGATGTCCCACGGCAGCTGCTCCGGAGAGATCTGCGACCACGCCAATCCGGTGCCGATCCGAAGCGAGATGTCCTCGACGTTCGGGCCGAGCGAATCCGGGTCAGCGTCTCCCTGCGCGGGCTTTCGGAGCAATCCGAAGGAGACCCGGACGTTGGGCGCGCTCAAGGTGGCGGCCACCTCGGGGGTGGAGGCCGCCGAGAGGGAGACTTTCGCCTGGTCCATCCAGGCGAGATCCGAAGGCACGGCGGGGTGTCCTCCACCGGGGACGACTCCGAAGGCTTGCTCGGCGGGGTTTTCCAGTCCCGCGAAGGCCAGACCGGCCAGTCCGATCACCCATTTCGTCATGTTCATCGAGCGACTCCTCCCTGCGCACCGCCGAAGTTCCAGAGGATCCGCAGCAGGGAGATCCCGCCCGACCGATTCCTCGCCGTCACCGCGTAGCTTCGATCCCGCCGGTGGACCGCCTGGAAGGACAGATTCCGTCCCAACGTGGTGGACACCCCGGCGGACCAGAACCCCTCCTCGGAACGCCCCAGCGTCCCGGTCGATCCGGACAGACCACCGTCCACGACGACGCGTACGGGAAGCGGGACCCCCTCCAGGTCGCACAGGTCGAAGGCCAACCCTCCGAAGGCCCCGATGGAATTGAGGGGGGTCCCCAGTCCGGCATGGACCTGTGGTGTCGCCAGCGGCAACCGGATGGACCAACCTGCCGCGACCCAGGCCCCCAGCGGCATGGAGACGCCCGCGGAATACCCCCAGGCCATCCGGCCATCCGCTTGCCGGTCGATGACCCACTTCACGGAAGGGACCAGGGGCACGGGAAGGGATCCAGGATTCCAGCCCACGGAGTCGCCTTCGACCAACCTCCATGTGTTGGAAAGGGAAATTTCCACCTGATCCTCGAGGATGCGCGTTTGCGCGGTGAGGAAGGGGAGGGGGGAGTCGTCGGTGGACCCACCCACGGAGCCCGACCATTCCCCGCCCTCGCCGCCGAACGCGGAGGGGACGAAGTTGAGTCCGGAAGGTCCGTAGACCGTGGATTGGGCGCCGACCGATGCGGCGATCACCAGCAGGGAAGCGATGCGACTCGCGAAACGTTTCATGGGTGGGTCCCTTCAGCGCCCGGCGGCGAACAGAAGAAGCGTGGAAAGGACGATCCCGACCGCGACCATCCATCGGCGGGGTCCGGGACCCGTGTCGGGGATCTCAAGGCGACGGATTTCGTCCGGCTTGACCTCGACGGTGTCGACACCCTCGTGGAAATACGACGACCAGCGGACGACGTGCCGCCCCTTGGCGAGGTCGGCCCGGGCTCGCCCGGTCCTTCCCACGTACCGCCCGTCGATCCATACGTCGGCGGCGGATCGGGGGGAATCGATCGACAGTCGCCCCTTCCGCTCGGCGAGGAGAGGTTCCAATCTCAGTTCCTTGTCCTGGAGCAGGTTCGCCCGCTCCCTCAAGGTGTCGTGGTGCGGACGGATGTATTCGAGGGTCCATTCCCCGATTTCCAATTCCCTCTTGTGGAAGGGGGCGGCGACCTCCTCGAGGAGGCCTCCATCGCGATCGAGGATCCTGACGGAAACGGAATCCGTTCGTGGAACCACCGTCAGCGTCCCCAGGAGCGGATCCAGTCGTCCCGTCCAGGCGACCTCCTCGCCGGGCTTGACCGTCACCACATCCCGGACCAGTCGACGTCCGGGCAGCTCCAGACGGAGCGAATGGGTTCCTGGAGGGATGTTCTCGATCACCAGAGGTGCCCATCCGACGCGTTTGTCGTCGAGATAGGTGATCGCTCCCCTCGGCTCGGAAGCCACCTTCACCCTCCCGGGAAGGACCTCCAGGATCCCCTTGACGTCGCTTTGCTGACCCGAGCGGACCTCGACGTCGCGTTCGAGGGTACGGAATCCGTCCAACTGGAAGGCCAAGTGGTAGCGGCCCTCGAGCAAGGTGTCGAGGGTCACCGGGGCGCGGCCCACCGATTTCCCGTCGACGAGCACCTGGGCGCCGGTCGGTTCGGACACCATGCGCAATCCCCCCGGAAGGGCTCTGAGGGCGTATTGGACGTCCTTCACCCCCCGAGGCGCCACCATCGCGGTATCCAGGACGGTGGAATACCCCTGGGCCAGGATGCGCAAGGCATATCGCCCCTCCATCAGGTTGCTCAAGCGCAAGGGGGTCTTGACCGTCGCCTTGCCGGCGTACTGGTCCTCGAGGTAGACCTCCGCGTCCACGGGCTGCACGGAGACCACCAGGTCCCCCATCCAGCGCCGCAGGTACTTCATCTCCAGGGTCTTGGAGATGGCGACCACGGACTCCCGCATCTTTCCATATCCCTCGATCGAGGCGTATTCCGCGACCAGCACCTGGCCCGTCTCCACCGATACCAGTCGTGCATCCATCTGCACCAGGGAACCGAATCGCGACACTTCCCCCGTGAGGATGGCTTCGACTTGCAGAAGCCTCCCGAGTTGCTGTCTCTGGATGTCGGTGACACCCGATGTTTCCAAGCTCTGCTCGCCCAGGATGCGGGACAACTGGCCGCGCTCCAGGACGGTGAAGCTGGTCTCGTTCTTCAGGTGCGTTCCGAACATGGCGGCCATCGACACGCCGAGACCATCCTTCACCGCCTCCTGGTTGGCATTGAGAAACGGAAGAATGGCGATGGTCGGGGTTCGCGGTCTGCCGTGAAACGCATCCGAACCGGAAGCGCCCGCTCCCGACGACGCGCCGAGCAGGAGTAAGAGCAGGAACAGGAACGTTTTCATGCGGCCTCCTTGGGTCCGATGGCCATATCAAGGATCGCGCCAACACGATGGACCGGACCTTCTGCCGTTCTCCCGCCCATTCCCGGCTCGCTCGGGTGGAGGAAAATCCCTGCAGTGCACTCCCCCTCCTGCAAGGCAACAATTCCCCTCCGCCGCTAGGTTCCCACCGGGCCAACCTCCGGACAATCGGCTCTTGGCATGGTCTCCGCTTGCCGGGACGATCTGCACCGCGGGTGGATCCACGGTGCAAGATCACCGAAGGAGCTCCATCCATGCGCGCTTTGTCCGTTCTCTGGTTCCCTCTGCTCTCCTTGACGGCATGCCTCTCGGAGAAACCGATTCCCACCGATCCGGAATCCGTCCCCTCGTCCACCTTCCAGTTGCATGTGGAAGGAATCGTCGCCCCCAGCGCGGGCCGAAGCCTTTCCATGGAGCCTGGTGGAAGGCTCGTCGTCGACCTCCTCAATCCCCGACTGGGGGTCCACCGGGCGGACTCCACTTCCTGGAGCGGCCAGGAAGCCGCCGATCTGGCCTTTGCAGCCCTTCCCGAAGGAGAAGGGTATTCCATCCGATGCCGGTATCGCGATCCCCTGGGATTCCTCACCCATGGAGACAGCCTCGGGGGACTCCGCCTGGGTCGCGGGGAGGCTGCCCGGGTGGCCATGCTGTTGCATCCTCTGCTCGGGAAGATCTTCCTCAACGCTCCCGCCCTGCCCGCCTCCGTGGACACGCTCGGAATCGTCTGGAGCCGGGAAGGCGCACGACGCGAAGCCAAGGTTCCCCGCGGGCCCGGTGGCCGAACCATGCTTCGACTCGACAGTCTTCCGGTGGCCAAGTCGGGCATGGCATCGGTGCGAGCCTGGACACGATCGGGAGACACGTTGTTCCACCTGGACACCCTCCTCACCCTCTCCGGCGACAAGGATCTCCCCCTTGCGCTTTCGATGCAGAATTCGCGTGGCGACTTCGCCGTGGCCTTCGGCTCGATCCCCGGGGGAGAGTTGGACATCACGGCTAGCTTCCCCGGGGAATCCGGATCCTCCGCCTCGCAGACCGGCCGCCTCCTGCTTTCGAGTTTCTCCGATTCCGGAGCCTCCGACTGGATCGGCATCTACAATCCAGGCCCGTCCTTCTCGGGATGGGTGCGGCTGGGGAAAGGCAACGGGGACGCCCTGCTCCGGCTCGATCTTCCGGCAGGGCAGGAGGCCATCGCGACACGGGCTCCCTGTTCCGCCCTGGAGGATACGACCCATGTCCTGCATGGGAGACATCATCTCCTCTGCGCGATCGAGGAAGCCATCGTCACCCATTCCGCCTCCGGAGGGTCCTTCTGGAAAATGCGGGACAGTTCGGGCGAGGTGCTGTTCGACGCCGTCTATGTGCTCGACGGCAGGCAAGGCTGGCCGGATCTGAACTCCTCCGACGCGAACACCGTGCGGATGAAAGGATCGGCTCGGGATCCCTTCCTCAACGATGTCGGTCGATCCTGGTGCGTGGATTCCGGAATCCCGGAGTCCGTTTGCCAATGAGATCCTCGGCCATGGAGAAGGATCTTCCGCCCCCCGATGCACCGGAACGGATGGGCCAGTCCTCCTTCGGGAGGGCGAGGAGGGCTTCCTCCGTCCTCCGGCCGCGGGCATTGCTCGCCGTTCCCGGAGGAGGCTTCAAGTCGGCCCAAGGGGAGTCCCTTCGACCTCCTCAGGGGAGTCCGACGCCGATCGCCCAATGCGATTGCCAACCCAGGAGGTTGTCTCCCTCCATGGCGCCTTCCACCTTCAAGACCCCGATCCTCCACCCCGCACCGACCGCGACCCGAAACGGGGACACCCCGACCCCCATTCCCGCGTCGAAGCCACCGGGAAGGAAGACCTCCTGGGAACACCGTGTTTCCCAGCCTTGCCCCTGGCGCCAGTTCCCGGTCAAGGAGGAGCGCCACATTCCGTCCTCGGGGGAGAAGCTCGCGCCCACCGATCCCCGGGACGGTTCCGACATCCAGGGGCGGGAGGTATGGAGGAAGGACGCGTCCTCGATGCTCCAGCCGAGGACGATTCGATGGATGCGATGAGCGCTCCCCAGCCCACCCCCCATGGCCGTCCCTCTCTGCTCCTCTCCGAAGTCCGTCTGGATACCGATCCATGTCGCCCCGAATGCATGCTCCCCCCAACGGAAGGAAACGGTCGCGAAACCCGCATCCTGGCGGTACAAGTCTTCGGCCTGGAATCCCCTCCAAGCGCCTCGGACGGCCCATGCGCCCGCAGACCCCTCCCTCCTGCCGTAGGCTGCCCAGGAGGCCTGCTCGGTCAGGCCTTCCAGGCCCATGGGTCGTGTCATCCCCGCTCCGAGGTCCCAGGTCCCCTTCCCCATCGCCAACAGCGCCGGGTTTCCCCGGAAATCCTGCGCTCCAACCGCACCGGCCGCCTGGCTCCCGGCCAATCGAACCACGGAAGGAATCGGATCCGATGCCTCCAATGCCGCATCTGGATGCCCGAGCCCGAAGCAAGCGGAGAGCATCAGGGATGTGGCGACACAACGATCCATTCTCGCGTCCTCCAACGGGGATTCTTGACGGGCCCGCACTCGACGAGGAGGAGGTACACCCCGGGGCGGACCTCCCGCCCCTGTCCATCGGAGCCATCCCATTCCAATTCTCCGTTCCGGGGCGAAGCTCCCTGATGGATCCTCGCGATTCGTCTTCGCCCCATGTCGAACACATCGATGCGCCATTCCTCGCGGGAAGGAGAACGCACCACCATCTTGATCGTGTTTCCGGCATCCCCCAGTCGCATACGCCTGCGAACCACCTGGAGCGAGTGGGATTCCCCTGTGAAATCCGTCCATCCCACGGAAGGGGCTGCTGGGGTCCCGGGGGACCCTCCGGGGACATCCGATGGAACCCAAACGTCGACATCCGCTGGTCCGTCCCAAGCCGTGCGCTCTCGGGTGAAATCCCCCGTCCACCCGCGAGTGCTCCCCTCCCAGTGGACGCTGTCCCAAAGATTCCCGTCGGCATCCCGCAAGGAGATGGCGTCGGAGCTCGCCGAAAGCCGAGCCCAAGGGGCGATCTCGGAACACGCGAAGGCACTGTTTCGGGAGGCGGCCCGGAGGGCTTGGCAGTCCTGGGAAAGGACGATCCGGCCTCCCCCCGCCAGGACGACCCCCGCGGGCACTTTCCCCCGAAGGGAAGCATCGCCCAAGGTCCAGCCTTGCAAGAGGAGCGGGGTGGGGTCGATCTGCCGGAGCTCGACCCATTCCGGGCCCGTTCCTCCCGGTTGGATTTCGCAGATGCGAACCCCCGCGGAGGAATCGCCGATCCACACCCCGAGGGAATCGTCCTGCGGACGCATGTCCGGCGGAAGGCGGAGAACCCACCTGGACCGGGAGCCTACCCTTCCCTCGATGCCGATGGCGATGCGCGTCGCGACTCCCGGAGCGCACGAAACCCTCGTGGAATCCACGGGGATGTCGTTTCTCATCCATCGGGCTGGAATTCCGCTCCAACCTTCGATTCCGACATTGCGGATGGAGCCGACCAGGGAGTCCCCGATCCGCTCCAATCGCTCCACCTTCCACTCCTGCCGGAGAGGGGAGTCGTCGCAGGAGTTGATTTCCCCCGGAGTTCCCGCGTCCCCCCATCCGAAGATCCTTTCCGAAGCACGCCAACTTCCGTCCGTGCATCTCTCCAAGGAGCTTCCCGAAGGCGCGTCGCTCCAATCCATCGAATCGATCCTCCTTCCACCGGGATCGAGCAGGAGCAAGGATCCACCTGCGTTGGGGATCCCCCATCCGGAAGCCTGCAGGATATCCACGTCGAATCCGCCGTTCTCCGAAGCCACCGCCTTCCCCGCGACCAGAAAACGCCCCTTGCCCATCGGGGCTCCGCGCAGCGTCAGCGTATCCCTCCCGGAGACGACCAACCTCCACCCCGATGGGTCCTCCTGCTCCTGTGTGGCCTGCACTTCGATGAATTCGCCGCGCGCATCATCCACCCTCACGGGATCCGCCAGGACTTCGGAAATCCTCATGCCGAACAGGAGTGGAAGAACGATCGAGGCGATGGCCATGGAATTCGAATGTGTCTGCTGGCCCTGTGCCTTTCGGTGACAGGTGTCATCCACGCCGAGTCGGCCACGGAAACGGATCCATGGGGGTGGAGCCTGGAAACCGACGCGCTTCCGTTCCTGCAGGATACCACGGATCCATCCTGGGAGCAGCACGGCTACCTGCGCGCCCGTGCCAGGCCGGTCGATGGCGATCGAGCCATTCCACGAGAACTCGCCGCCGGAATGTCCATGGGACCCGGGAAGTTGGATGCCGCCATCCATTGCGACACGACATGCAGGTCGAATCGCCAGGCACTCGAAGTCCACCATGGGGAATTCGCTCTGGCCGCCGGGGACCTGTCCCCCTGGAAGGAGGAGCCCCTCCTGGAGGGATCCCGGGAATCATCGCCCGGGTCGGGCACCTTCCTCGATGCGTTGGGATCGGGAAAAGGTCCTTCCGGGCTGGATGGCCAGATCGGGGCACCCGACGCCGATCTCCGGGTGCGAGCTCGACTTGCAGGCCTTGGCCAGGCGGGGTTCCGCGGTTCCGGCTATGCGGAATGGAAAGGCATCCGAACCGGGCTGGTCTTCGCCGAAACGGATCGCACTCGCCTCCACCCCTTCGTCGGATGGACTCGAGCCACCCGAAGGAGTTCGTTGGGAATCTCCATCCTGGGGTACACCGGACAAGCCTGGGACATCCACCTTGCGCTCGATGGCGAACACGAACGCCTGGGCGTGCGCGTGGCGAATTCCGTCCCCGGTTTCCCGCACGGTGGGATGCCCCGATCCAGACGGGGAGCGACCTCGGGGAACGTCGAATTCCTCGCACGCAGGGGCTCCTATCGATTCCTGACCCACGCCGACGTTGAGATGGATTCCATCGGGCGCGAATCCTGGGACCTTTCCCCGGAACTGGAGTTCCATCGGTCCGGGTTTTCCTTTAGGTGCCGAGGGAGGCTTCACCAGTCCGCGACAGGGTCGGACGCCCCCCTGCTGCAAGCGACCCCCGGCCTCCGCCGAACCCGAGGTCGGATCCGCCCCTGGATCGAGGTGCCGTGGGATTCCCGGCGTCGCTGGAGCCTAGCGGCAGGTGCGCGGGCGACGGTCGGCCGCGCCGACTTCCAGGTCTCGTGGCATTTCGTGACCTGGGAGGAAAGCTCCTGGGAAACGAAGACCGCGATGGGGGGAGGACACCTGCCGAGAATGGAGATCGTGATCCAGGCCAGGGAGGATGTTCTGAGAGCCGGAACCTCCATCCGCCTGGACTGGTGAGATCCCGGATGGAGCGGGCAAGGAGGCGCGAGCACCCTTCGATTCGGATCCGAGCTTCCCAACAAAAAGGCCCCGACATCCATGGGATGCCGGAGCCTTGCAGGAACGGAATCGGAGAGATGCCTACCCGGGCTGGCGCTCGGCGGGCTTGACGCCCCAGATCTCCTTGGCGTACTGCTGGATGGTGCGATCGGAGCTGAATTTGCCCATGCGTGCCGCATTGAGGATGCTGCGTCGAGTCCAGGATTTGACATCCTTGAATCCCTTGGACGCTTCCTCCTGGGCGCGGACGTAGTCGGCGAAGTCGGCACAGAGGAAATACGTGTCCTTCGTGCGGAGGCTGTCGGTGATGGGCTTGAACAATTCCGGCTTCTCCGGGCAGAAGAACCCGCTGTCGATGAGTTCCAGGACGGCTTTCAAGGAAGGCGTCTTGGCGATGTATTCCTCCGGATGGTACCCGGCTTCCTTCAGGGCGTGGACCTCCTCGGTCTTGAGGCCGAACATGATGCAATTCTCCTCCCCGACTTCCTCGGCGATTTCAATGTTCGCACCGTCCCACGTTCCGATCGTCAGCGCGCCGTTCAGGGAGAGCTTCATGTTTCCCGTCCCGGAAGCTTCGAGACCTGCGGTCGAGATCTGTTCCGAAAGATCCGCGGCGGGAATGATCTTCTCGGCGAGGGAGACCCGGTAATTGGCGAGGAAGAGCATCTTCAGGCGATCGCCGACGTCGGGATCGTTGTTGATCACCTGGGCCACGGAGTTGATCAGTTTGATGATCAACTTCGCCATGAAGTAACCCGGAGCTGCCTTCGCGCCGAACAGGACCACCCGCGGGGTGAAGTCGCCCTTGGGGTTGGCCTTGATTTCCCGGTAGAGGTGCACGACGTGGAGGAGGTTCAGCAGCTGACGCTTGTACTCGTGCAGCCGCTTGATCTGGACGTCGAACAGCGCGTCGGGATTGAGGCGAACCCCGTTCTCCTTGAGGACGTATTCGGCGAGCTTCTCCTTCGCCTCCCGCTTGATCGCGCGCCAGGACTTCTGGAAGTCGGCGTTCTCGGCGAATTTCTCCAGCCCTTTGAGCTTGGACAGGTCGACGATCCACTCGTCGCCGATCTTGCTGGTGATGAGGTCCGTCGCACCCGGATTGCATTTCACCAGCCAACGACGCGGAGTGATGCCGTTGGTCTTGTTGTTGAACTTCGACGGGTAGAACTCGAAGAAATCCTTGAGGACATGGGCCTTGAGCAATTCGGTGTGGAGAGCGGCCACGCCGTTGACGGAACAGGAACCCACGATGGACAGATGGGCCATCCGGATCTTGCGGCTTCCCTCCTCCTCGATGATGCTCATGCGCCGCAGGCGTTCGGTATCCCCGGGGTAGCGGAAAGCCACCTGGCGGAGGAAGCGGAAGTTGATCTCGTAGATGATCTGGAGATGGCGAGGCAGAAGCTTGCCGAACATGTCGACGGGCCACCGCTCCAGGGCTTCCGGGAGGAGGGTGTGGTTGGTGTAGGCGAAGATCTTGGTGGTGATGGCCCAGGACTCGTCCCACCCGAATCCGTGGTCGTCGAGGAGAACCCGCATCAATTCGGGAATGGCGACGGCGGGATGGGTGTCGTTGAGCTGGACGACGGCCTTGTCGGCGAGGTTCTTCAGGCTCTCATGGTGCTTGAGATGCCGACGGATCATGTCGTGGATGCCCGCGGCGCAGAAGAAGTACTGCTGCTTCAGGCGCAGTTCCTGTCCGGCCGTGACGTTGTCGTTGGGGTACAGGACTTTGGAGATGGTCTCGCTGTCGTTCTTGGCCAACGACGCCCGCACGTAGTCGCCGTCGTTGAAGAACTGCAGATCGAAATCGTCCGTCGCCTTCGCCGACCAGAGTCGGAGGTTGTTGACGACCCCGTTCTGGTAGCCCGGAACGGGAGTGTCGTAGGGCATGGCCATGACCTTCTCGGTCTCGACCCAACGGTAGCTGGTCCGTCCGGTGCGGTCGGTCTGCGCCTCGACCCGTCCGTAGAAGTTCACCGGGACGACATTTTCCGGGCGGGGGATCTCCCACGGGTTGGAAAGATGGAGCCAATTGTCGGGCTCCTCCACCTGGTAGCCCTCGACGATCTTCTGCTTGAAGATCCCGTACTCGTACCGGATACCGCACCCGTAGGCGGGCAGCTTCAAGGTCGCGCAGGAATCGAGGAAACACGCGGCCAACCGCCCCAGGCCACCATTGCCCAGCCCGGCGTCGATCTCCATTTCCCGGAGTTCCTCGTAGGACAACGCGAGCTGGTCCAACGCCTGGCGGACGGATTCGTCGATGCCGAGGTTCAGGACCGAGTTGCCGAGGGCACGACCCATGAGGAATTCCAGCGAGAAGTAATAGACCCGCTTCACGTCCTGGTTGTAATAGGACTGCTGGGTTTCGATCCAGCTCTGGACGAGGCGGTCGCGCACGGCCCACGCCAGGGAGAGGTACCGGTCGTTGTCGGTGGCGGTGTACCGGTCACGGGCCAACGTGAGTCGCAAATGGTAATGGAAGGAACGTCGCAACGCCTCCGCATCCGCGGCGACAAGATCGCCGACGTCCACCTGGGCCTGGGCTTTGGCGGAAGGAACGCGGGCTGCGGGAACTGCTTTTTTCGCCATGATGAATCTCTCCGAAAATTTTGGATGGGGCGACCACTCGAAGGGTAACAAATCGGCACGCCATGCGCCACGACGGTTTCCGACTCCATGGGTCGGTTTCCCGAAACGAAAGGGCGCCCGTCGGATGATCCGACGGGCGCCCTGGAATTCCTCGACCTCATCCCGCCTTCAAGGGAGGGATGGAATTCGGATCCTCAATCCATCACGATGGTGACGATCGAGAATTTGGGGATGGTGAGCACGGAACCGGTGGAGACGTCCTTGGACTCGGAGGACGGACCGTCCTGGTCGAAATGCTCGCCATGCGGATCGTCGGTCTTCAGACCGCCGGAATGCTCGGGCGTCAAGGTCTGGATGGTCGCCTTGCCCTTCAGGCCGGGGATCTTCAAGGTGGTCTTGAAATCGGTTTCCTTGGCCTTGTTGACGAACACCAAGGCGATCTTGCCGTCGGCGCGTCGGCTCATCCAAGTGGCCAGGTTTTCCTGGTCGGATTTGGCCTGGAGAAGCTTGCCGGACAAGGCGTTGGCCATCATGCGGACCGCCCAGTAGGCGGGACGCTTGGCATTGAGCCCCTGGACATCGGCGGCAACGGAAAGCAGACCGTAGTCGCCGTTGCGCTTGTCGCGCCCGTTGTACAGCGCCCAGATATTCGCCTTCTCGATCGGGCTCTGGGCAAGGTGCCCGAGGTAATCGGCGACGAAGATCCCGTTGACAGGCTGGAGGATCTGGGCTCCAGGATTGAAGTCGACGGAGTTCCACTCGGTGAGCCAGATGTCGTAGTGCTTGCCGGGCTTGCCGTATTTCTCGACCTGCTGGCGCACCGACTCCATCACCTCGTTGGCTTCGGCCGACACCGACAGCAACGCGAGATCGTTGTCGGAACCAGCCTTCTGGGCGTAGTGGTGCACGTTGACGCCGTCGACGATGTCGGCGACTTCCTTCATGACCACTTCGTTCCACTTGCCGGTGAGCTGCCAGACGATGGTGATCTTGATGTCCGGGTCGACGGCTTTCATGGCGAGGATGTGCTCGCGAGCCTGCTTGGCGTAGGCCGCTCCTCCATCCTTGCCCCACTTGTCGTAGTACTTGTGCCAATCACCGTAGACTTCGTTTCCGATTTCCCAGTATTTGACACGAGGGCCGCTGCGCTTCTTGTTCACGTATTCGACCCACTCCGCAGCCATCTCGGCCGAACCATCACCGACGTTGGCGGTGAACATGGGCTCGACTCCCACCTTTCCACACCAATCGAGGAATTCGTCGGTGTCGACATGGAAGTCCTTCTTCTGAAGGGTTTGCTTCCAGTTTTCCTCGTCGGAACGAAGGCCGCCTGGATAGCGAACGGTCCCCAGGTTCATCGGCTTGTGGAGGGCGAGGCCTTCCTCTTCGATGAGTTCGGGTGCCCAAAGACCCACGTTCACACCGTAGATGTCGCCGATTTCCTTGATCACCTTGTCGGTGGATCCGGTCACGATGGCGTTCAGGACGGGAGGTGCCTTCTCGCGAATGACTTCGCGGGTGTTGGTGACATACATGTTGTCGACCCAGAAGGTTCCCGGAACTTCGCCGCCGGGCTTGAATCCCACCTGGTACACGCCATCGAGATCCAGCAAGTTGTTCTGCTTGGCTTCGGGAGGCTGGTAGTAGGGGAACTTGTAGAAGTCGCGGAACGGAATGAGGACGTTCGTCCATCCGCGTGTCGCACCTGCCTGGGCCAGGAACATTTCGTGGTCGCGATCCAGGATCGTGACGTCGAAGGATTGGTAGGGCTTGTCGGTGTAGATCCACATCGACATCGCGTAATGCTTGGACCAATCAGCCGGAGTCGTCTTGAGGTCTTCGAGCTTGGCCATCGCGTCGAACCAGTCGCCCGGCTTGAAGTCGATCTTGATCGCATTGCCCTTGGTCACGCCGTTGGTTCCCTTGGGGCCGGCCTGGATGGCGACGGAGATGTCGGCCGTGTTGCCATGCTGGCTGCTCCATGCCTCGTTGGCTCCGATTCCATCGAAGTTCATGAGTTGCATGTCCGGTGCATTCGACTTGAATTCGTTCCAGTACGCATCGGGGTCGTAGACGCCCGTCGAGGTGCTGGTGAACTGGATGTTGTCGAAGTAGAAGATGACGGGGTTGCCTGCTCCAGGCTTGTTCTCGTCGCGATTGATCGAGAAGCGGATCTCCTGGATTTTCGTCCAGTCGATCTTGGAGGCGATTTCGCGGCCCTGGCCGGCATCCCAGTAGGTGCCGAAATCCTGGAACATCTTCAGAGGAATGCGGACTTGAACCCATTCGCCTTCCTTGAGGTTCCCGTAGTCGTTTCCTGTGACCTTGGTTTGAACCTTCTTCTCGCCACCCTGGTTGTCCATGATGCCGACCATGAACTTCTGAGCCGCAGGTCCGGCCTTCACCCAGAAGGACAACGTGCCGGTCTTGCGGACCGGGGTCAGATCGATGTACCTGTTGCTCCCCATCGAGATGTTGACGCCCGAGTAATCGTTGTCGAAGTAGGTGGCGTACACCTGCCCGTTGGGCTGATTGGTGGCCTCAAGCCCCTTGGCAACGGTCTTCCCGCCATACACGTACTGGAATCCTCCAGGGGGGAGATCGTCGATGAACACATCTTCCATCACGTCCGAGAGCTTCATCAGCTCCGGGTCCGGCCCGGTGGTGGATTGGTCCATGTCGAGCCAGTCCACCGTTTCGGCTTCATTCGACTCGGAAACGGCGTCCGCGTAGACGATCACGTTGTCCACGTCGATCTCGAAGGCGGGATTGTCGTTCTTGTTGGTCAGGACACGGAATTCCTGGACGTTGTCCCACTGGAAGGGAAGAGGAACTTCGATCCCCTTGGCGGCATCCCATGCCACACCACGCTTGCCGAAATCGCGCAGGGGGATCACGAACGTGGTCCATTCCCCTTGCTTGATGGTTCCGTACTTGGTGATGTCGACGCGGACGACCGTCTTGGCGCCATCGGACTTCTCGTCGTCGACGAGACCGAAGAACCCGCGTTCGCCTCCGTTCTTGCCACGGGCCTGGAACACCACGGCACCCGTCTTGAGATAGGGAACCATGTCGTAGGACATGTTCCAAAGACAGACGGCGGCACCGGAATAGTCGCGCTGGTCGAGGTTGTACGACAGGAAGTATTCCGAGCCATCGGCCCCGATGCCTTCCTTCTGACGCACCTTGGAAGCCCCACCGTAGGTGTAGGTGAATCCGCCTTGCTGGAAGTCTTCGTCGAAGAAGGTGTAGACCGGGTAGGCCCCCTTCTCGACGCCTTCCACGACGCGCGCCGCGCCGACGGCGCCCGTGGCTTCCCCCTCGGGGGTGGGAATGGGCTGCAGGCAACCCGCCAACCCGAGGAGAGACGCCGCGATTGCGGCGTAGAATCTCTTGTTCATGCTCGTCTCCCGATTCGGATCGCGGGGCTCAGAAGCCGACCGTGAGCTTGGCGTTCAGGATGTTCTGAGAAAAGTCGCGAGCAACCGCAGGTTGGTCGGCCTTTTTCACGAATTTGTCTTCGGGGTACTCGACGCTCACCTTGTGCCAGGTGAAGGAAGCGTAGGACCCTTCCGTGATCGTGTATTCCAAACCGCCACCGACATTGGTCTGCTTGGAGGTGTACTTGCCCGAAACGTAGGGAGTCTGTCCCGCCGCACCCTTGGTGGTGTTCAGCACGGCCTTTTCGGTATTGATCATCTGGTAGCCACCGGTCAGGGCGATGCGCTTCCAGACACCGACATACAACCCGGCGTTCAGGATGTTGGCCTTGTAGTCGACGGCGGAGCCGGACTTGGCCGAGTTGAGCTCGTAGGATCCCATCAATTCCAAGGGCATCTTCCAGGCATCGCCCAGGAACTTGTCGGCGCGGAGCTTCAGTCCCGCTTGGATCTTCTGGTAGTCGATCTTCTGGGCGACGGGGAGGTTGTACATGATGGTATCAGTGACTCCACCCGAACGGACCGGCGCATAAACCATCGAATCGCCGAGCTGGGATGTGGCTCCGGTGGCGGAGTCCATGGCCCAGATTTCCGTGGAAACCGGGACGTCCTTTGCCGTGGAGAGGATCCAACCGTTGGAGACCAAGGTGAGGGCGCCATCCAGCATTCCGACATCGAGCCCGAAACGGGGGCCGACGCGGTTGGCGGTCGCGGCTCCACCAGGCAAGACGGTCTGGAGAACGGGATCGATCCTGGTGGAATTCGCCCCGATCTGATTGGAGTAGCCGACCTTCTCGAAGGGGTTCTTGACCATCTCGTTGGAGACGATTTCAGGAACGAAGCGGTGCACGTTGTGGTACATCGCGTCGAAGGTGGAATACATGCCCATGTCGCTTCCCTGCACGGAGTTGTAGATCCGGTTGGGAACGAAGGATTGGGCTTGCACGAGGTCGTTGCGATACCCGGAGTCGTTCATCATGAAGCCCGCCGACAGGGAGCCTCCGAAGACTTTCTCCATGGAATACCCCAAAACGAGATCTGCGGCGAACGCAACCCCATCGGTCTTCTTGCGGGAGAGCATAGAATCGGGAATTTCTGGAAGCCCCTTTGTATCCGCCCCAAGAATTCTGGGGTTAGTGTTCAGCAACATTCCCTGTGTTTCCCAGGAAGACATCGAGAATTCGGTGTTCAGTCCAACCTGGATCGGCAGGGACTGCATCACGCGATCCAGCTGCAGATTGAAGCGGCCTCCGGAGACCATTCCGGACTGGGCGGCATTGCGCTTCTCGGCCGCCGAACCCGCCCTAGAGCCCCCAGTCTGCAACTCAGTTTCAAGGGAGGTCTGGTCGGCGTAGGTGCCTTTGAGATCCTGGAAGGCCAGCATAGAGCCACCCAAGGAGATTCCGCCCAGGAAGGTCACGTCCCCGCGTCCACCCATGACCCAACGATCGAAATCGGAGAAGATGTAGGGCAATGCGGTGGGGGGGTTGTCTCCGGTATTGATCGCGTTGGTCAGCTTGGTGGCCAGGAAACCGACGTTGAAGCTGTCGATCTTCGCGGGAGGTGCGGCGGCGCGCAGTCCGAATTGGGCACCCTGCAGATTCCGGACGTTGTTGCCCTGGAATCGTTCGGCCATCGCCTGTTCCTGCATTTGCGCGAACATGCGAGGCGTGTAGAGGAAGCCGACATCGTTCCCGTAGATGGTGTAGGGCGACCACTTCACCGACATGTCGCCGACGGAGTAGTACAGCATGTCCATCGCCTTGCCGTCGATCGACAGCCAGCGAGTTTCAAACGGCGTGTACGGTGCGCCGAAGAAGTTGGGCCAATCCAGGTGGAGACGGAAGACCGCTCGCGCGGTGGTGACGCTGTTCGGACGGGCACGCATGTCAAAATCGACCTGCGTGTACGTCACCGGTTCGGTGGCACGAACGGAATCCCGCTTCAGGGACCCGTCCATGGTGGACTGGGCGAATTCTCCAGTAGCGCGCCCCGACATCGAAACCCCAGCTTTGGAGAGAATGCCCTCCAGGGTTTTCTCGATGCCTTCTTGTCGTTGTGAAACGGACTCCTGAGCCCCCGCGACAAGGGGGAGGGCCATTCCGAAGAGCGCGATGGTCGCATTGGTCTTCATTTCGGATTTCCTCTTTGGTGCGGAAGTTCTTAGAACCACATCTTCATCTCGGCGGAGCCTTCCCAGGCGCGGTAGTCGTTACGACCCGCGGCGGTTGGCAAATCCACCGAGATTCCGGCGTCTTCATGGGTGAAGTATTGTCCACGAACGTGGAAGCTGACTCGTGGGGCGATGTCCCAGTCGAAGCCCAGCCCATAAATCCAGTCCGTGTAATCGATAGGAGCGCGGCGGAGGTTGCTCCGGCCAGCGTCCGTGGACATGAACCAATCCCCGTCATCGCCTGGAGCCAGGCCGGTGGCGGAATCGATGGCGGCCACGCCGTAATCGGACTGCCAAGTTTCCTGGGAGGCCAAGGCGATGACGTAGAACTTCGGGGTCACCTGGAAAACAGGCTCGAAGCGGAGATTCCGGCCGACCAGGAGTACATCCTTGCCGGGTCCGAAGGCCGGGATTCCCATCCCGGGTCCGTTGGTCACGGAGTTGAACGCCGCGTAGCCGGAGATGAAGACCGACCGCTTGCCGTTCCACTGCCTGGAGATCTCGTAGGAAGCATCCACGCTCAGATTCTGGGTGGCTTTCTTGTGCTGCATCCGGAAATAGCTGGAGTCCTGGTTGGCGATGATCGCGTTGTACACGTCTCCGTTTTCAGCCATCCAGCTGGTGGAGTCGGCGATGTACCCGGAAACTCGACTGGTCGAATCCTGGACCCATGCGGCCAGGGAATCAGCCCGAGTCGGCTTGGAGGACAAGGCGGAAATGACCCCGCGTCGGCTGCTGCTCATGTTCCACGAACGGGTGAGCTGGTAGGCGGCGAAGTTTTCGTAGATGGCCATGTAGTCGGCGCGCATGCCACCGGCGAATCCCGTGATGGGAGCGTAGGGGTTGCGCACGGAACTGCGGAAGAACGACTCGTCACCCAAGCGGCGGATCATCCGCTTGTCGGCAGGAGTGGTGGCGGCTCCCGCGGTCGAGCGCCAGTAGTCGTCGAGGAGACCGACGCCGTAGCGTGTGAAGTCGGAATGAAGGGCGGCTTGGAAAGCGGCACCATTCTGGCGCCAGGGGAGATAGACCAGATCGTCGCCTTCCTCCAGCTGCTGATGGAACCCGAGCGAAACTCGAGCATGCCCACGGGGCACGGGGAGCTTCACGATCAGGTTCGTGCCGGCGAGATTGGAGGCATACGCGGTCCCGTTGTCGACCCCGGCGAACTTGCCAGGCCCGGTCATGTTCGCTTCGTAGGGGAAGATTCCGTTGATGGGACCGACCGTGGAAGCACCCGAGTGGAATTCCTTGTCGGCATAGATGGAGCGCAGCTCCACGTCGATGTCGCCGATCGGGGTCTGGAAAGGATAGGAGACGGAGGCGAACAACGCGGGCTTCCACCCGGTGGTGGTCCGGCCGATCTCCTCGTAGGGGTTCGCGGTGAGCACTCCATCGCGGAAGCGAGGATCGTACTTCTCGAATTCGTTCAGGATCGTGACAGAGTCGACATGCGACGCCTTGGCCAGCTCCTCGGAGGTGAAGTGCTTGGAAGCGGTTCTGGAAACCTTGAACCAAACCGTGTCGGCGCTGGACGCGCCCACGTCGACATGGAAATTCAAGGCTCCCGGGATGACTCTCTTGAAGTCGAAGGAGGCCACCTTGGGTTCGATGTAGAAGTTGTTGAAGAAGCGCCCGGTGTTCTTCGTCAGGGCGGAATCCCAAACGATCTTGAGGTGGGCGGAGTCCACCCAACCACCCGACCATGGCCTCATGGCTCGGATCGGGGCTCCGTCGTTCTTTTCGAGCGTGTACCCGTTCAGAGCGGACCACTGTTCGGACCACTGTTTGGGGTAGTCCTTGTCGACGAGGTACTGGAACCAGTTGAGACCAGCGGTGATGGCGAAGGGAAGTTCCGCCTTCGCTCCACGCAAGAGCCAGATCGCCCGATAGTTGTCGCCGATGCCGATGCCCTTGCTGGCCGCGGTGCGTTTGGGAATGGGGTTTCCGCCGACGGTCTCACCCGTGTACTGCAACTCGTTGGTCTTGTCGTTGGGGACCAGCCACGGAGAGTTCTTGTTGTAGCCTTCGTAGAACCCGTAGACGGTGTTCAAGTAGAAGTTGTAGGGCAACTCGATCGACTCGAGCTGCAATCCCTGGAACGGTTTCTTGTTCCAGGCGGCGCGCCCTTCCTTGAACCCCTTGACCGTGGCGTAGTCGTAGAACATCGCCGTCGGCTGCTCGAGCTCGAACGGCAGGTAGTCCCAGCCGAACATGCGCGGCTGGGTCTTCCAGACCGTGAGCGGAGACATTTCGTTCCACAGGACTCCGCCAGCCTTGAAGTTGAAACTTGCGGGCCCCGCACTCAGGATGGCACCGACGGCCATGTCC
Source organism: Fibrobacteria bacterium (assembly GCA_020633825.1). Lineage (GTDB taxonomy): Bacteria > Fibrobacterota > Fibrobacteria > UBA5070 > UBA5070 > UBA5070. The sequence continues at coordinate 186,136 of JACKCV010000004.1, forward strand.
TCGTAGAGAACCGCGGGGCGCTTGTCGTTGGCATCGCCGGAGCTCGCCGCCACGGTCCAGGCCGCGTCGCCGGGAGCCATGGTGGAGTCCATGGTGGGGTCGACGGCCAATCGCTTGGGATACCCCAGCAACGCGTTGTTGAACGCGATCTTGGACCAGAGCGTGAGGTTGCGGTGCGGCTTGGCGACCATGGCCAATCGGATGGTCACCTGCGAATTCTTGAATTCCGTCTTGTCGGCGAGCATCCACTGGGGAGCGACGTAGAAAGAGGAGGCGACAAGTTTCGCGTCGGCCTCGCCGGCGAAGCTCACGGGCTTCGAGCCGCCGTTGAGGAGTGAGCGACGAACCAGACCATCGAGCTTGTCGCTGTACTGGTCGATGCTGTCGATTTTTTCGGAGATTGCTGTCTCTCCGATGGCGGCTGGGACACTGGCGCCGGCCTGGAAGGTGGCACCGAGGGCCAGAGCCGGAAGGAGCAGTCTAGCCGTTCGATTATGGATCACGTCGAGGCTCCGGTGGTTCTTGGGTGGCGGATCGTTGGTCGTTTGATCGGCGGTCGAGGTTCACTCTCGTGCCGTAAACCGCAAATTCAGTCGAGAATTGTCGCGGTCGAATCTGATTGGCTTGGCTGTCGTATCTCCAGAAAGCGACAGGACTTGAAGCCTAGGCAACATAAGTCAGAAGTTGCGGACTGGCATGTCGATTTCTCCAAGCCCCCCTCCATCCGGAGGTTTCCCGCAGAATCGATCCACATTCCGATCAGGGGTTCATGGGCTTCCCCGCAGTGCACGAAGCCGCTGCAGGCGCTCGGCGTACTGGGGCCGGCTGGTCAGTTGCACCTCGATCAATTCCCGCGCCTGGGCGGCCGCCTCCACCAATTCCTGGCGGACGGCCGCCTCGGAAACGGGGGCGTCGCTTTGCGCGACGAGATCGAAGATGCTGCTGAGTCTGCTGTTGAGGATCGTGGTCTCGAGCGCCCCCCAGTAGGGCACGGCCGGGTAGGGCTTCCCTGCCGCGACCAGTTCCCGGAACAAGGAACGATTCGGATCCTGCGAGAAGTAGGGGTCGTCGTAGGCGGAATGCAGCGCCGGAGCCATCCCCGAAGCTTGGCAGAATTCCCGGACCGCCTGGGCGTCCGTGGTCATGAAGGCCAGCAGTTTCCTGGCTTCCTCCTTGTGCGCGGAGGAATTGAAGATGGCGAGATTGGATCCTCCGATGAACAGCTTCCGACCGGCAGGCCCCGCGGGGGGAAGGGCCGTCACGAAATTCTTGGCGGCGGTCGAGTTGCTCACCCCCCCGAGCTCCACGGGACGCTCGAGGTAGATCAGCTTCGAGGTCGTTTCCTGCCAGCTGGCGATGCGCCCCTGGTCGAATTCCGCCGAAACCTGGGCGGTATTCTTTTCCAGATAGGCTTTGGGGGCCAGGCCCTGCTGGATCAGCCCCAGCAACCGCAGGACGCCTTGGATGGACTTCTCGCTGTCCAGAAGCACGGAGTCTCCCAGGTCGTTGACGATGTCCCCGCCGTTCCCGACGATCCAGGGGTACACGTTGTGGACCACGTTCCAGTCGTTGCGCGCGGGCAGACCGAGTGGCTCCACCTTGCTGTCATCGATCGTGAGCCGGGCATCGCGGATGCGAGCCAGACCGGCGGTGTAGGAGTCCCAACTCTTGGACATGCTGGCCACGGAAATGTGGAGGCTGTCGAGGACGTCCTTGCGGAGATAGAGCGGACGGACATCGATGAACCACGGCAGGGATGTCACGTTGTCCGCGTAGATGGGCTGCATGTAGGGGCGGACGGGAGACACGAAGACGGTATCTCCGCCGACCTTGGCCACCACGTCGTTGAGCGGGAGCAAGGCTCCCATGTCGGTGATGGAGGCGCACCAAGTGGTGCCCAATTGCACCAGGTCCGGGCCGGAGCCCGCGTTGGCGGCATTGGTGATCTTGGTCCAGGCCGATCCCCAATCGAGGATTTCCACCGCGACGCGAATTCCAGGATTGGCCTGTTCGAATCGCTGCAGGATGGCCTCCAGATCGCCTTGGGGGCGGGAGGTGTTGGGCATGGCCCACAGCCGCAGGACGACTCCGTCCTGATCTCCTTCGCCACGCTCCTTGCATCCCCCTGCCAGGGCGACCAAGGCAGAAAATGCCAGCGAAGCACCCCAGCGCCCCAGCACCGAGCGTCGACCTCGCCGCAGGCGCGTCGGTGCGTTGGATTCAGGGGTCGGGTCGGGCATGGGAACCATGGAATTGCACCTCAATGGATACGGCTGGCGGCGCCGAGGTGTTGCAAGGGCTCGCATCGGAGTCCTCTGGGTTTGCGTAAATCTAGACACGCTCTTCCATTAGGGGAGGGAGGGGTGGCCATCCCGCCGTTGTGGATGCATTTTCCGGGTCCAAGATTTTTTGGTCCATCACCACTCCCGAGCCCTCCACGAGGTCCCTGAATGAATCCGTACGGCCGTTTCGACGACTCCGCCCGCGAATATGTGATCACCCGCCCGGACACTCCGCTGCCCTGGCTCAACTACCTCGGGCAAGACGAATTCTTCGGGTTGTGCACCAACACGGCGGGCGGATACACGTTCTGGAAGGACGCCAAGCTTCGCCGCCTGACCAGGTACCGCTACAACAACGTCCCCTACGACCTCGGTGGACGCTACCTCTACGTCAACGACGCGGGTTCGGTCTGGAACCCGGGCTGGAAGCCCGTCAAGGCCAAGCTCGACAAGTACGAGTGCCGCCACGGTCTCGGCTACACCACCATCGTGGCCGAGAAGGATGGGATCGAAGTCACCCAGAAGATGTGCGTGCCCCCGGGAGAGAACCTGGAGCTCTGGCAGGTCACCGTCAAGAACACGGGCAAGGTCGCCAAGTCCCCGAAGATCTACTCCTACCAGGAGTTCTGCTTCTTCGAAGCCTTGAACGACATGACCAACTACCAGCGCACCTATTCCATCGGCGAAGTGGAGATCGAAGGCAGCGCCATCTACCACAAGACGGAATACCGCGAGCGCCGCAACCACTACACGCTGTTCGCCTGCACCCGCGAAATCTCCGGCTTCGACACGTCCCGCGACGTGTTCGTGGGCATCCACGAAGGGCTCCACGAAGCCCGTGTCCCCTTCGCCGGCAAGGCCACCAACTCCAAGGCCTTCGGCTGGAACCCCATCGGCTCCCACGAGGTTTCCCTGGATCTCCAGCCCGGCCAGTCCGAAACGTTCTCGTTCATCCTCGCCTACGTCGACCAGGGCTCCGAGCCCAAGTTCGACGCCCCGTACGTGATGAACAAGAAGGTCGGCAAGGCCATCCTCGAGAAGTACTCCAAGCCCGGAGCCGTCGAAGCCGCCTTCGCTGCGCTCAAGGCCTACTGGGACAACAACCTCTCCAACTTCCAGGTCGAGAGCCCAGATCCCCACGCCACGCGCATGGCCAACACCTGGAACCAGTACCAGTGCATGGCCACCTTCAACATGAGCCGTTCCGCTTCCATGTACGAGACCGGCATCGGCCGCGGCATGGGCTTCCGCGACTCCAACCAGGATCTCCTCGGATTCGTCCACATGATCCACGGTCGCGCTCGCGAGCGCATCCTGGACATCGCCGCGACCCAGCTCTCCGACGGCACCTGCTACCACCAGTACCAGCCCCTCACCAAGAAGGGCAACGCCGAAGTCGGTGGAGACTTCTACGACGACCACCTCTGGCTGGTCCTTTCCACCGTCTCCTACATCAAGGAGTCCGGTGACAAGAGCATCCTCGACGCCCCCTGCGGGTACGCCGACAAGAAGTACTCCTCCGACGCGGAGAAGGAGACTCTTCTCCACCACCTCGAGACATCCATCGCCTACACGATGAAGATGCGCGGCCCGCAGGGCTTGCCTCTCATCGGGCACGCCGACTGGAACGACTGCCTCAACCTGAACTGCCACTCCACCGAGCCCAACGAGTCCTTCCAGACCGCCGGCGACGTGGGCGGCTCCAAGGCCGAATCGGTGATGATCGCCGGCCTGTTCCTCTACGCGGCTCGCGAACTCTCCAGCCTCTACACGTTCCTGGGGCGTGCCGCCGACGCCGAGCGCATCGCCGGGCAGCGCAAGATCATGCTCGACATCGTCGAGAGCGTGGCCTGGGACGGCGAGTGGTACACCCGCGCCTACGACTTCGAGGGCAAGGTGGTAGGCTCCAAGTCCAACGAGGAAGGCAAGATCTTCATCGAGAGCCAGGGCTGGTGCGTGCTCGGCGGCGCCGGTGCCGACAACGGTCGCGCCCAGATGGCCATGGAGTCGGTGCACAAGCATCTCTACACCAAGAACGGCATCGTGCTGCAGCAGCCCGCCTACAGCACCTACCACACCGAACTCGGCGAGGTGACCTCCTACCCCCCGGGCGTCAAGGAGAATGCGGGCATCTTCTCGCACAACAACACCTGGATCCATCTGGGCTGGTGCCTGTTGGGCGACGGTGAGCGCGCTCTGGAGTACTACCACTCGATCTGTCCCTCCAAGAAGGAGGAGCAGATCGACACCTACCGCTCCGAGCCCTACGTGTACGCGCAGATGACCGCCGGCAAGGATGCGCCCTGCTTCGGCGAAGCGAAGAATTCCTGGCTCACCGGCACCGCCGCCTGGACCTTCGTCGTCGTCTCCCAGGGCATCTTCGGCATCCAGCCGGACTTCGGCGGTCTCCGGGTCGATCCGTGCATTCCCAAGTCCTGGCCCGGCTTCAAGGTCACCCGCAAGTTCCGCGGCAGCACCTACGAAATCGAGGTCAAGAATCCCAACGGCGTCTGCAAAGGCGTGAAGTCCATGATGGTCGACGGTGTCAAGGTGGAAGGCAATTTGTTGCCGATCCGTGAAAAGTCTGGTACCGTGTCCGTTCTCATCGAGATGGGAGGCTGAAATGACGATTCGCGTACGCATGCTCCTTGCTGCCGCCGCATTGCCGGCGGCATCCTTTGCCGGACTGGGAGTCCCGGCCGTTCCTCGCGCCCAAGCGGAACAAGGAATGGCCTATCTGCGCACCCTGGGGTACCAGGGCGTGGCCTTCACCGACAAGAACGGCGATGGCCTGTGCCAGATGGATGAACTGACGTTGAAGGATTTCCAGGACGGCGCACGCGACACGGTGCTCTGGAAGGAACTCCGGAACCTCTACAAGGGTCTGGAAAACTTGTCCGTCCAGGGCACGCTTCGTTTCGGCGACGCGCACATGTACGTGCTCGTTCGATCCGACAAGGGCATCAACGCGGTCGAGCCGAAGTCCGGGGACCTGGTCTTCAAGACCTGGTTCCAGGATCTCTCGGATCCTGTCGAAGTGGATGGGCGCCATTACGCCGTCGCGAAAGGACAGGGCGGGAAGGCCTGGGTCGACCTGACCTCCGGCGGCAAGTACAAGGGCGAGTTCTTCAATGCGTTGGATTCCATCCAGGCGTTCGAAAAGAGCGTCGTGTACGTTTGCACCAACGGTTCGGGCCAGAAGAACGTGGTTCGTCTCCCCGCGGGCAAGCCCGTGGGGAAGACCTGGTACAGCCGCATCGACGACGTCTCCGCCAGCGGCGGGGATGTCTACATGCTCGCCGGAACCGCGGGAACCGTCCAGTGGGTCGACCGGAAGGGGCGCTCCATCCAGGCTGGCCTGCTCACGGAAATCAAGGGGCTCTACTTCGCGGACGGCTTGGGCGCCCTGTGGGGCAAGAACGCCGCCGGCGAATGGGGCAATGTCAGCTTGAAGGGCAAGGTCCTCGGAAAGGGCTTCCAAAGATCCCCGGTCGGCCCCCTGCAGAGGATCGCAGACGGAGCGGCTTTCAAGTCGTGCACGTCCAATTCCTGCACGTTCGTGGATGCCAAGTCCGGTGATGACATCCTACCCAAGACGTTTTCCGATCTCGGCGACAAGGTTTGGCACTTCGAGGGCCGCGACGTCTTGCTGGCCAAGGATGCCCTCGGCCGCTGGTCCTACGTCTACGGGGACGCCGGCGACCCCCTGACGGGATCCTGGTACACTAGCATCCAGCCGCCCACCATCGCCAATGCGCTCTTCTCCTTCGTCGGCACCAAACCCTCCGGGCAATCCTTGAAGACCATCGTGACGCCCGAAGGCAACATTCAGGAGAAGCCGTTTGCAGGCTCGAACTGAAAAAAACCGTCAGCAGCCACGGGCAATCGGACGTAACTTGTTTCCGCTGCCCGGGTTGCACCGGACAGGTGCCGTACCTGTTTTCCCACCGCACCTATCGACCGTTCCAGGAGTATTCTCCATGAGAGCCTTCTCCCAGGCCTTTCTCTGCCTCTCCATCGCCACCTCCGCGTGGGCCGCAGAGACCAGGACCGGCGCCGCCGCCATGGATCCCTATCTGCCCATCCGCAATTCGGCTCTTCAGTTCGAACTCGGGGCGTCCTACTACAACCAACCTGGATATTTTGCCGGCGACACGGTCGGCGGCAAGAAGAACGGATTCGCCACCGGCTCCGGCGAAGTGAAATTCCCCGAGGCGGGAAACACGACGGAAATCGGCCTGAAGATCCGGCACGGCTTCGTCGCCGGGACGGAGGCGATCCTGGAAATCCCCTACACCATGGCTTCGGGCGGCGCACGGCGCGTCGAGCCGGTGAAGGAGGGCGTGAGTGCCGTCGGGGCTGCGGGTGATACCGCTTCCGGTGGTTTCGGAGACTGGACCTTCGCGGTCAAGTCCGTCTACGAACCCTGGGGTCTGGGTGGGTACTTCGCCGTGATCCTTCCCGTCGGAGAGATCTTCGGCTCCAACGCCTACACCAATGGCGATGGCCAGATCAACGCAGGCTTGATGTACGGTCACAACTGGAGCGAGCAGTACTTCGGCGTGCTTGCCAACTTCGTCTACGGCTACGACCTTCCCGCCACCAACCGCAAGATCGACAAGCAGGATTCCTACACCCTCTACGTTCGACTTTCCGGTTTGTTCAGTGAAGATCGCTACCGTCCCTACGTCGCCTACACCCTCGAAGGGTATGGCGATCACGTGATCAACAAGGACTACGAAGCCGAACCCGGGATGCGTCACATCGTCACTCCCGGAATCGACATGACTCCCATCGGCGACTTCTCCTTCGAGCTCGGCGTCCCTGTCGTCCTCGCGGGAACGGGAAACCGCAACATCGCTCTCACCTCCGGGTGGGGTGTCGAGTTCGCCGCCAAGTACTTCTGGTACCGGTTCTGATCAACGCACCCATCGACGGCGCGTGAAATTCCGAGAGGCCCCCTTCGCAAAAGGGGGCCTCTCCGTTTCTTGGGGCGGATCCTCCTCCGCCCAACCTCCCTGGAGTTCTCCATGCGGTTCTGGCTCTCTCGTCGCGCTCCCACCTGGGACAGGATTCCCGCCTTGTTGGGTGGGCTCCTGCTTCTGTCCGAACTCTCGCCGCTTCCGATCTTCAGTCTGGACCTTGCTTCGGCCCGAGTCCTGATCCAATTCCCATTGGTGGCAGTCGTTCTCCTTTCCACTCTGGAACGGCGATTCCTCCTGACTTTGGTCGCAGCGGCGTTCCTGGCGGCCTGCCAATCCTTCCACGGCATCCATTTCGGACTGCAAGGCCTCTGGAGTCTGGAAACCTTGGTCGCCCCCATCGGCTGGAGCCTTTGGTTCGGCTCCCTTCTCATCCCTGCACGACGGATGCTGCATTTCCCGGCATCGACGGAAGGTGTCGACAGTCCCTCCCGCTGAGGCCTGGTGGCCGGAAGTGCGGAAGTCCTCGGCAGCAACCGGGTCGACCGCCGATCGTCCTTCCCGCAGGTAGAGCGTCGGGAACCCTCGGGAAAGGTCGCGACATGGCGCCGAGGGCGCGGCCTCGGCAGGGTTGGCGGGAACTCCCTCGAGGCCTCGAAGCGTCATCCTCGATGGTGGCGGAAGTCTATCTTGGGACGAGCGACACCACAGGAGCATTCCAATGAAAACGATCCATCTCCTTGTCGCCCTCCTGGCTGTTGCCGCGACGGCCGCGACCAGGGTCCAATGGGCGCCAAAATCCGACAAGGGCTTCGACCAAGCCATGGAAAGCGGGAAGTTCGTCCTGCAACTGTTCGTGGAACCCAAATGCCCCGAGTGCGGCCTTTTCGAAAAAACCGCGTTCCGCGACGAGGACGTCCTGACCCTCCTCGAATCACGCTTCGTCTCCATCCGGTCCAACGTCGCCACGAGCGAAGCTCGAGCGGATGCGGAAAACTACGGAGTCGAAACCTACCCGACCGTCCTGTTCTTCAATTCCAAAGGGGAACAGATCCACGAGGCATCCCTGCAGGGTGCGAGCACCTCCGCGGAATTCCTCCGTCATCTGCTGGATGTCACCACGGGCAAATTCGAGAAGGCATCGATCCAATCGGGCGTGCAAGCCACCGGGACCGCCGTGGAGGGCGCCAAGCCGACCTCGGGAGGCTGGAGCAGGCCCGATACCTCCGCATCCATCGAGCCCCCTCCCCTTCCGGACACGGCCTCCCAAGCGTCGCCATGACGGACCACGTCCCCAAGCCTCGCCGCATCGCCGTCGCCGGAGGCACCCACGGAAACGAGAAGGGTGGCGTCTGGGCGGTGAAGGCCCTCCAAGCCACTCCTGGAAAGCGGCTCCGACCAGGCTTGGAGGTCCGAACCCGGATCGCCAATCCGGAAGCCGAACGACGCAATCTTCGATACCTCGATCGAGACCTCAATCGCTGCTTCGGACCGGAATTGACACGAACCGATGCACCGGATTCTTCCGCCCGGGAACGCGCCGCGGCGCGACGGATCTCCGACGACCTTCGCGACACGGACCTCGTGATCGACCTGCACAACACCACCGCGGCCATGGGCATCACCTGGATCCTCACCGATCGGAACCCCTGGGTCTGGTGGCTGGCCCGAGAGGCCCAAGCGGAAAACCCGATGGTGCGCATCCTCTTCACCCCCGAAACGCCGGAAACCAATGTGTTCCTCCCTTCCGTCGGTCGGGGAGAGATCACCATCGAAATCGGGCCCGTTTCCCATGGAACCCATTCCCATTGGGCGGCCCGTGCGGCACTGGAACAGGTGGAGAAGATCCTCGACCGCATTTCCGCAGCATCCGATTCCTTTTCTCCTCGAGAAGCGCTCTCCCGGGAATCTTTCGATTTCTTCCTCGGCGAACCCGCAGTCTCCTACCCAACGGATTCCACGGGCGAAATCTCGATGATCCTCCACGAGAGCCTCGTCGGCCGGGACTACCACCCCCTGCTTCCAGGGGCACCCCTGTTCGTCTCCCCGCTCAGCGGGGAAATCCTCCATCATCAAGGCGAAATCGTCCACCCTGTCTTCCTCGGCGAAGCCGCCTACGTCGAAAAGAATCTCGCCTTCACACCCACCCGCCCACGCCCCTGGAACGGCGGCATCGAGGTCTTCCTTTGAATCGTCTACTCCCCCTTCTGGCACTTTGTGCATCCACCTCCTTTTCCCAGGTGGTCGTCCCCGGATTCGGACTTTCCAACGCCAGTTATTCCAAGGCCTGGGGCGCTCCCCAGGGCCAAGGGAAAGGCTTTCTGGGCGCGACGGAAACGATCTGGAAGGTTTCGGGATCGGGAATGATGGCACCCACCTTCGAGGTCCATGTCCTCTTCCGCGACGGGCGTTCCGTGGAGGAGCAATGGATTCGCCCCGGTGAGAAGCCTTGGGAGAAGGATGAACTCTGGCGCGTCCTCGACGGCAAGACGCGCGGCTTCCAGATGTTGCGCCGAGGCACCCCTCTGCTGGCTCCGTTCCACGTCCTGCAAGCCCCCAACTCCTTGATCAACTTCGTGCCCTCCTCCGGAGTGATGGCCGCCCAGTTGCAGAACTCCCAGGAAGGTCCCACCATCCGCATCATCGAGAGGTCCTGGGCCCAAGCCTTGGTCGACATGGGTCTGGGGAGCGCCGATCTCAGCGCGGGCCGTGCCAGTTCCACGGTCCAGCACAGCTCTCTCCCACCCGCCTGGGGCGGGAGCACCCTGGACGCGCTGGTCAAGCCCCTCAAGGAACTCCCCCGCTCCCGATCCTCGCGCAATTTCCAGCCCGCCAACGGACGCGGAACGCTTTCCATCACCAAGACCGCGAAGGGGACCCGTCTGGAACTGTTCGTTCCGGAGCGATCCGCCATCCGCGACGCCGAGGACGTGCTGCAAAACGGGAAAGGCCAGTCCGGCATGGTCCTGATCCCTCAATTGCGGACCGCTTTGGAGGAGTCCTTCCGACGCGCTCACACGTTGTCCAATCTGGCGGTTCCGGGCATGTTGGCGAACCCGGAATGGGTCGCTTCGCGCGTGAAAGGCACCTTCACCGACGAAAACCTCCAGGACCTGGTCGCCTTCGGGAAGATGCCCTCCCGATTCAGCCTCCTGTCCTGGAGCGATTCCAACGCGACTTGGACCTTGGATGTCGGATCCGATGGTTGGCGCTTGACCATCGTCTGGGTGAACGCCCCCTGATTCCTCTCCCCCTTTCCTGACGCGGGTGGTGCATTCCGCCCGGAAAAATCGGATGATGGGGATTGCCGCACCTGGGTCCATGGAGGATCCGGGATGGCGGCGATCCAAGGGTGGGACATGGCCTACTGCTTTATTTGCGGAGACCTTTGCGACAACAGCTCGATGAAGAACGTGCCCGGCATCCGCATCGAGATGACCACGAAGAAGGGATGGCTTCCCAGCAGGATTCCCAAGCGGCTGGCGGGACCCAACCCTCGAAACTGGTGGCAGGACACCGTCAACAAGAGCATCAGCTCGACGTGGAGCCTCTGCGGCCCTTGCGCGGCCGAGTTCGACAGTTCCTCCTCGGGAAAGGGCTCCTCGGCCCCGGAATCTCGGTCCGCACCGACTCCGGCTCCCTCGTCCGCATCGACCTCGACGCCCCCCCCGGGGCCATCCAAGGATCCCGCCCCTTCCGCCAAGCCGTCCAAGGAATCGACGGCCCAGATTGCCGCGCCCGTGGATACCTCGGTACGCCCCGACCTCGGGAAGCCTCCCGAAACACCCGCATTGAAGGCGATCAAGAGATGGCAGTTGATTTCCCTCAGCCCGGGCTCCTTCGGAATCATGATCGCGATCATCCTCTTCGCCACCGCGGAGAAGGAAATCCCCTTCTCCACGCTGCTGGTTCCCATCAGCCTGGTCTCGATCGCCATCCTGGCCGTCCTGGTCCTGGAAGGAAAAAAGGTCCAACTGGCCCGAGGAGCTTGGGAAGAGCAAGCCTGGGGAGGTTTCTTCCAGAACACGTTCCAGGCTTGGAGAGGTGGCCTCCTGGATGAATTGGCGCCCTGGTACCGATCCACGCCGTCCAACTACCGGGGTTTCCAGGACTTCATCGCCAACAACATCGAGATCCGGGCGTTCCGCAAGCTTGGAGGATGGTTCCAGGCTCTCGATGGGGAATTTCTGGTGGAAGTTCCCAGCGGGAACAAAGCGAAACCCTCCTACCTCCTGACCAGCCAACGAGGCTTCGTCAAGGACTTCGACGAAGGCTGGGTTTCCTTCCCTTGGAACCAGGTGAAGCGCATCGCCACTTCCCGCGAGGCCAACCGCGTCGAGATCACCTTGGGCAATGCCGGTGGCGACCACATCTTGACCAGCCTCTCCGCTCCCAGCGACCGTTCCCTGGACTTCCTGGTCAAGAAGCAGGGCATCGGAATGTCCCAGGTCCGCGAGGAACCGGAGCCGGATGTGCCGCGATCCATTTCCGCGGTGGTCGCTTCGGCCTCCACGGCCTCCTCCGAAGATCTCCGCTGGCTGTCCTCGCAAGGCCCCGAGGCCGTCGCGGCCATCGTCGCGCTGTCCGACCGGATGCGCGCCGGCGATTGGGATCTGGCCGAGGGCGTCGCGAAACTCTGCATCCCCCTGGGGGACCTCGGAGGCGAGGATGCCCGCCGACTCCTGAGCACGCTCCTCCAGATTCCCGATCCGACCCGAGAGGCGGAAATCGTGAGGGAAGGGGCGGCCAGAGGCCTGGAAAGGCTCCGCTCCCGGGCCTGATCCGGACGGCTCCAAGCCCGAGGGCTCGGCCGCCCTCTTCCGGACCGCCCCCCCGCCCGCCCGACGGGCTCCTCCCGGGGCCGTGGAGGCCTCCGTTCCTTCCGGACGGATTCCTAGCTTCCGTCGATGCCCACGCGCCGTCCTCCCGCCCTTTTCTCCCTCCTCGTCCTTTGCTCCTTCCTTCTTTCGGCCAAGCCGGGAAGCACCCTCGGCGTGGATTCCTCCGGACTCGCCGCGCGGACGGACACGGCCGACGCCCTCGAGCTGGCCCTCCGTCGGGACTGGCACGCGGCGGTCGACGGATTGCTCTCGGGCGACTCGGGGAAATCCGCCGCCTTCGTGATGGACAACGGGGAGCACGCCTTGCGCATCCGGGCCTGGTTGGGTTTGAACGCTCGCCGATCCATCGATGTGCAGTACTTCATCTGGTCGACGGATAATGTCGGTCGCTTGGCCTTGGCCGGCCTGTTGCAAGCCGCGGATCGAGGCGTGCGCGTGCGCGTCCTCGTCGACGACCTCATGCTGGAAAAGCCCTACGAGCTCCTGCTGGCCATGGACGCCCACCCGGGAATCGAAATCCGGATCTACAACGCCAACAACACCCTCGGCGTGGGCTTCTGGAAACGCATGTGGTACGCCCTGACCGATTTCCGGAACCTGAACCAGAGGATGCACCAGAAGACCTTCCTGGTCGACCACCGGGCGGCGGTGGTCGGCGGTCGGAACATGGCCGACGAATACTACGACTTCGACCCCGAATTCAATTTCCGGGATCGGGACATCCTGGTCGCCGGACCTGTCGTGCCCCAGATCGATTCGGCCTTCGAGGAACACTGGCGAAGTCCGCTCAGCCGCCCGGTCTCCAGCATCCTGCCCGAAGAGGCTTCCGCGATGGATTCCCTGCGGCGAAGCGCCATTCTGGGCGCCCTGAAGGAGCGATGGGACGACTCCTCGAGCTTCTCTCCCCAGATGCGACAGGGAATCGAAGACGTCCCTCGCAAGGTCCCCGACCTCCTGCGCGACATGGACCTCTGCGAAGCACGCTACATCCACGACGTTCCCGGGAAGAACGACGGATCGGAAGGCCTTGCCGGCGGAGGTTCCGCCACCAGCGCGCTGGGAGCCCTCCTCGATTCCGCACGCGAGGAAGTCCTGATCCAGAGCCCCTACCTCGTCCTGGATCCCAAGGCGATGAAGCTCCTCTCCTCCCTGGTCGCACGCGGCGTGAAAGTCCGGATCAGCACCAACTCCGCGGCCAACAGCGACAACCACTACGCGGTGAGCGGATACCAGAAGCAGCGCAAGAAGATCCTGGCGGCGGGGATCGAGATCCACGAACTCAAGCCCCGACCGGAGAATCGCACGAAGATCCTCCGGCGCTACGAACAGTTCGGGGAACACACGCCGATCATCGTCCTCCACGCCAAGACCGCGGTGGTGGACCGTAAGACCCTCGTGGTGGGAACCTACAACCTCGATCCTCGCAGTCAGAATTTGAATACCGAAGCCGCGGTGATCATGCGAAGCGAGAAGCTCGCCAACGAGGCGGCCGATGCCATCGAAGAGGATATGCGGCCCGAGAACAGCTGGGATGCCGCCACAGGGGAAGGGGATCGACAGGTTTCGTGGGGAGGTAGGTTCAAGTTGTGGCTGTGGAGGCTGCTGCCTTTGAACCCGATCCTCTAGGGCCTCCACCCCAACCCTCCGGGGCTCTCCTCCACGCCCCATCCCCGACGGGCGCGAACATCGGACTCCCCGCAGACTGTGGCGAGCGGCCGACCGCGCCACGCCCGGGAACCAGGCAGTCCTCCTTGCGCGCCTCGCCCACCGGCGAGGGTCCGATCGGTGACCAAGGCGGCCCCGGCACCTTCGGAGTCCGCCGTCTTGGCCCGGTGGCGGTTCATAGCAATGCGTGTCGCGCCCCGATGGCGACCAAGGCCTAAGATCAGAGTCAGTCGACACCGGACACGATCCGGTCCAGCACGCCATCCGCCCAGTCACCCACCCGGCGGGAAGCCCTCGCCCCCTCCAGACGGGGGCGCAGGCCATCCAAGAGGTCCTCATGCGCATCTCCTCACTTCCCATCCTGCTTGGTATCGCCCTGGGAGCGAACGCGGCCACCCCTGTGGAAACCCACGGGGATCTCTCCATCGTGAAGGGCAAGCTCGTCGACAAGACGGGCGAGCCCGTCCAATTGGCCGGTCCCAGCCTGTATTGGTCGGTGTGGGGCGGGCAGGACTACTACAATCGGTCCACCATCGACTGGATCACCTCCGATTGGAAGGCGACACTGGTCCGCGCCGCCATGGGGGTCGATGTCAACCAGCGATACGACAAGGGCTATCTCGCGGCACCCGACGCACAGGTGCAACTGGTGAAGACCGTGGTCGACGCCGCCATCGCCAACGGGATCTACGTCCTCGTCGACTGGCACGACCACGATGCGAATCTGCATGTGGAACAGGCCAAGGCCTTCTTCGAAACCATGGGGCAGGCCTACGGAAACACTCCCAACGTGATCTGGGAGATCTGGAACGAGCCCAACAATACCGGCGGTTCCGGCGAGAAGGGGAAAGACACATGGACCGACATCCGCAACTATGCGGAGCAGGTGATCCCGGTGATCCGCAAGCACAGCAAGAACGTGATCGTGGTCGGCACCCCCAACTGGTCCCAGGAGGTCGATTCCGCCGCCGCCAATCCGCTCACCGGGGACAATCTGGCCTACACCCTGCATTTCTACGCGGGAACCCACAAGATCTCCCTTCGCACCAAGGCGGAAGGGGCCATGCGCAAGGGACTCGCCCTGTTCATCACCGAATGGGGGGCGACCACCTCCGACGGCGGGCAGCACCCCTCGACCAGCAACGGAAACGTGGACAATTTCAAGATCTACCCCACCGAGACCGCGACTTGGCTCAACTGGGCCGACAAGTGGAATCTCTCCTGGGCGAACTGGTCGCTCTCGAACAAGGATGAGGCCTCCGCCGCTCTGCTGGCCTCGACCAGCGGAACGACCGGCAACTGGGGTACGGAACAACTTTCCGAATCCGGAAATCTGGTGCGGTCGCGCCTGATCGCGATGGATTCCATCGCCAAGGCGAAAGCCCTGTCGATTCCCGCTCGAAGCACTTCCGGGAGCCGTTTCCAGGTCGAAACCACCCCGGGGTTCCTCCATGTGGCGTCCTCGGAGGGAACCGCCCGGATCCGGATCCTCCGTGCGACCGGGGAGCAGCTCCTGCAGGGCGAAGCCGGTCCATCCGGATCGGCTTGGACCCTCGATCCCGGCTTGGTCATCGTGGTCCTGGAAGGCAATGGCACCCGCGAAACACGTCGGGTGATGATTCCCTGAGTGGAACCCGGGACCGTCCGACACGAAGTCGGAGCGCCGGTCCCGATCCCCTTCCCCATCAGACGGTCCATCCTCCCGACGGTACCGCTCCTCCGGGATGGGTTTTCCTCCCGCGCGAGGCGGTCCTTCCCCCCAGCCGCGGAGATCGCTTCCCGGCTGGGGGATTCCGGGAAGAGCCACCTTCTCCCTCCCGGCGGGAAGGAGAAGGTCCTCGCCTCAGGGGGTCGCCAGATCCGCCAGGATGGCCAATGCCTCGTCGGCTTGTTCGATGGTGAGAACCAGTGGGGGAAGCAGGCGCAACACATCTGCCCCCGCTCGGTACACGATCAATCCACGGTCGCGGGCAGCTTCGATGATCCGTGCGGGATCGACGGACATCTTGACCCCGATCAACATCCCCCGCCCGCGGACTTCCAGGAAAGGCCCCTGGGGACGACAAAGAGCCGCGAGTCCGGATTGGAGGTGTGCGGCCACCTCGTTCACCGAGTCGAGGAACCCAGGTTGGGCCAATCGATCGAGGACCGCGAGTCCCGCGGCCACCGCGACCGGGTTGCCCCCGAAGGTGGTTCCATGGTCGCCGGGTTTGAGGGCATCGGCGATGCGCTGCCCCACCAAGACCGCCCCCAAGGGCAATCCACCGCCCAGGGGCTTGGCCAGGCTGACCAGATCGGGGACGATCCCGGTCGCGGGAAACGCGAACCAGTCACCGGTCCTTCCCAAGCCCGTCTGGATCTCGTCGAAGATCACCAGGAACCCATGGCGATCCCGCAGGGCGGCCAATTCCTGCCAGAAGGCCTGATCGGGGACGATCACTCCGCCTTCGGCCAGGACCGGCTCGACGAGCACGGCGGCGGTGTGCGCCCCCACCGAATCCCGCAGGGACTCGATGGTCAGTTCCGCGCGGACGAATCCCGGAAGCATGGGTCCGAAACCCGTCTGCAGCTTGTCCTGGCCCGTCGCGGACAGGGCCCCGTAGGTCCGACCGTGGAAGGAGTCCTGGAACGTGGTGATCTCGTGCCGCCAAGCGGACCCGGACTCGTACCAGAATTTCCGGGCGAACTTGATGGCAGCTTCGTTGGCCTCGGTTCCGGAATTGCAGAAGAAGGTCTTGTCGAGCCCGGACCGACGGCAGAGGATCTCCGCCATGCGTCCTTGGCCCTCGAGGAAATAGAGGTTCGAGGAGTGCGCGATGCGGGAGGCCTGTTCGTGGATGGCGGCGACCACCAACGGGTCCCCATGGCCCAAGGCGTTCACGGCGATCCCCGAAACCAGGTCGAGATAGCGGCGCCCCTCCAGATCCCACACCTCCGCCCCTCTACCATGACTCAGGAAGAGAGGCGCACGGGTGTAGGTGCCCAGCACGAAGCGGGCGTCGCGCTCGCGGATCGAATCTGCGGAGCTCATGCCGAATGGTGTTGGGGGGTCAACTCCTCGAGGGAGCGGGTGTGGAAGATCCGGTAGCTGTCGGCGGAGGCTTCCTCGTCCTCGACGAGCTCGATGTTCACCCCGAAGCTCTCCAGGCGATGGAAGGCGAAGGCCCGATCCTCGAGGAGATATTCGATGATGCGCGGAGGCAGGACGAGGGTGATCTCCTTGGGACCGTTGCGCCCCTGGCTGCGACGGATCCAGCGCTCGATTCCCGCCACGACGGAACTGGGAAGCAACACCTGGCCCTGACCCTGGCAGTGCGGGCAGGTTTCCGAGACGGTCTTGACCAGCTGCTCGCGCACACGCTTGCGGGTCATCTCGACCAGCCCGAACTGGCTGACCGAGGAGGAGACGGTGATGGGAGCACGGTCGGGACGAAGCGCCTTCTTGAACTCCTTGAGGAGCTTTTCCTTGTCGTCCTCGGAATCCATGTCGATGAAGTCGCAGCAGATGATTCCACCGAGATCGCGCAGACGCAGCTGCTTGGCGATCTCCTTGGCGGCCGCGATGTTGGTGTCGAGGATGGTGGCGGCCTGGTCGTCCTTGCCGACATTGCGCCCCGTGTTGACGTCCACGGTGGTCATCGCTTCGGTGGTCTGGATCACCAGATGGGAGCCCTTGCGGATCCAGACCTTCTCGTGGTACACCTTCTGGACGTCCTGCTCGATCTCGAAGGCGTCGAACAGGGGGGGCTTTTCCTCGTAGAGGTGGATGCGGTCGACCAGATCCGGGGACAATTCGCGGATGTAGGCGCGGATGGCCATGAACTCGTCGCGATCGTCGACGATGACCTTGTCGACCTTCTCGGAGAAGTAGTCGCGGAGAATGCCGACCGCGGCTTCGTTCTCGGCCAGCACCAGGGCGGGAGCCGAAACCTCCGCGGCCACCGACTTGATGTAGGCCCACTTGGTCTCGAGCATGTTCATCTCGATCTTGAACTCGTCCTCGGTCTCGGTCAGACCGTTCGTGCGGACGATGAACCCCACGTCGGGGCTCGACCGGAGATCCTGCACCAGTCGGCGCATGCGGCGACGGGAGGAGTGGTCGCGGCTCTTCTTGGACACCCCGATGAAGGAGGTGTTGGGCATGCACACCAGGAACCGCCCCGCCAGGGAGAGGTAGCCGGTGACCTTGGCCCCCTTGGTGGAGATGGGCTCCTTGACCACCTGGACCAGGATCTCCTGGCCTTCGCGCAGCAGGGTGTCGATGGGTTTCTCGGAACGCCCGCGGCGGCGGGGGTCGAACTCGTCATCGGCCTCGTCGTCGTCGTCCGGTCCGCCATCGCGATCGACCGGCGCCACGTCCGCGGCATGCAGGAAGGCAGCCTTCTCGAGTCCAATGTCGACGAAGGCCGCCTGCATTCCGGGCAGGACACTCACCACGCGTCCCTTGTAGATGTTCCCGACAATGCGCTGATTGTCGGGCTTGTCGACCACGATTTCGGACAGACGTCCGTCTTCGCAGAGCGCGATCCGCTTTTCGAAAGGGGTCACGTTGATGAATATGTCGCGACGCAATGGATTACCTCAGAAGTTGTAGCGTAGTTGGGCTTGGGCCATGATCCTGTAGTTGATCTTGGACCCGTCTGGATCGGAAGGTGCCCAACTCTCGTTGCGCTGGTATTCGGACTTGAATTCCGCGACGAGCTTGGGCGTGAAGTTGTACGAGGCATTGGACCTCGCGTAAACTTTAGTATTCTCGCTGAGGGTCTGATCCTCCGCGATGCCGTCCTGGAGGACGTGCTGGGTTTTGCGGGCGTACGACCACCCCGCCCCGAAGTTCACGATCAGATCGTTGTCCAACCGCAGGAACCAGCGCAGGATCTGGATGCCTCGTTTGGTGGGCAGTCGGTAGGTCGCGGTGGCATCGTCCCCCACTTCGAAGTTGCGCGTGGCGGTCTGGCCCACCACCGAGAAGCAGCGCGCGGGCAATCCCGGGTACAAATCCCGGTAGTAGAAGGGGAGGTCGGGGTCCTGGCAGACACCGATCGCCAACGCAGGCTTTCCGGCAGAATCCGGATAGTTCCAGACCACGGCCTGTTTGTCGTAGTTCCAACCCCATCCCACCGACCAGTTCACGTTGTTGCCGAAACTCCAGTTCCCGTGGGTCTTGAAATTGAGGCCCACAAGGGGCTGGAAGCGGACCGTCTCGTTCTCCTCGTCGGCGATGATCTTGAAGGGGTGGACCGTGCGGGTGATTTCGTAGGTGGCCGAGTGGTTGGCCACCACGCTGGAGAAGAGCTTCTTGAGCAAGGAGAACCGATCGGCGAAATTGGCCAACTGCAACCCCACCGACACGCTGGGATCGGTGATCGAGGTGTCGACGTTGGAGGGGTCGATCCAGGACTCCGACCAGCTCTTCTGCCAACGAGCGGAGGGGCTCACAGAGAGCTGGACTCCCGGCACCGTGAAACTGGTATTGACGCTCAACTGGTAGGAACGGGTGGACTGCTGGGAGGAACGATCGGCATGGACGCGTTGCGGATCGCGCGAAGCCGGCAGGTACCAGTCCCCATCGCGATACACCGAAGGATCGTTCAACCTCCAGGGCTCGTATTGGCCCAGGCCGTTGCGGGAACGCGACCCCGTGACCAGGCTCCAGGGATCGCGCCATTGGCTCTCGTCCCCGAGGCCGCTCTGCCAGCGCCACCAACCCGCCTGATCCAGCCCTTCCTCCAGCTCCATGTAGCCCAGGGTCTGGTGGACGCCACCGGTGCGTGCATCCACGCCGTAGGTGAACCCGACCTGGTTGAACCGCCATTTTTCCATCGCCGAGCGCGTGGAGGACAGGGACTTGTCCCAGGAATCGGGCCCCAGAGCCTCCAGGGAACGGAACAGATCCCCGAACGACAGGGAGGTGTTGGCGGTGAAATTGTCCTGTTGATCCAATCGCCAGAACTGGTGGACGTTGGTGTCGAGGAAGACGGTGTCGCGCCGGGTGAGGGAATCGCGCGTGACGTACGGGCGCAGGGCTTCGCGGCGCGCCGAGGCGTTGGACCGGAAGGACGTGGAGGTGGACAGGAACGGGAGGATCTTGGGGCCGAAATCCATCTGCCAGGAGAAGGTTCGGAGGTTTTCGTTGCGCAGGAGACCAAGTTCCTGGGCGCGATCATCCCCCGGACCGCGCCGACCCGAATCGATCACGGTGGTGTCGAGGGCGAACAGGAGGGGGGTCGCCTCCCAGAGATGGGCGGGATTGAATCGCTCCGCCTCGTCGATGTCGTTCCAGGCTCGATCGGTTCCCGCCTTGGCGGAGAATTTCAGGAAGTCCAGGAACTGCCAATCCGAGGAGAGGGAATGCCCCACGGAGGCGGAGCGGTCGAATTGGTGGGCGTAGATGGTGTCGACGCGAGGTTCGTTGGGACTGGTGGACAGGGATTCGACCCGGAACAGCATGGTGTTCCAATCCGGATCGAGTTCCGTTCGCTCGTGCTCGGTGTAGTCCAGGTTCAAGAGAGTCGCCGTGATCCGGGAAGGCCAGGGCTGGATCGCGAGATCGCCCACGAACGGCGGCACCCACGGCGATTTCCGCACCGAGGAGAAGGGGCGGTAGGTCGGGGTGGTGCTGGGCGAGAAATCGTAGTCGAGCTGCAATCCCTGGGTGTTGGTGGTGTCGCGGGATTCGGGGGCCAGACGCCCGGTCTCGGTCCAGCTCCACGCCAGGGTCGGACGGGCGAACAGGGTGTTGGTGAACACGGGCATCCAACCCTCGCCGCGATCCCGTTGCCGCGACCAATTGGAGGAGAGCCCCCGGGTGACATCCAGCGTCTGGTAGTACTTGGAGTTGCGCGCCTTGCGATCGGTGCTGTCGCGGACCAGGTCGTCGTCCCACCAATCGGAAACCATTTCGGAAAGCCCGTCCCGGGAGAGGACCGCATCCGAACCCGGTCGTGCCCAAGGCCGCCGCAGCCCCGTGGAGTACCGGCCCTGCAGGGGCAATTGCGCGCCCCAGGACTCGGGGAGGAACTTGGCCAGATTCAGTCTGGAGCTGGTGGCGATGGCGATGTTCGAAGCCTGCTGGGAAAGCTTGGGCCGAGCCTGCCCCATGCGTACGAAATCCCCTTCGTTGTATTCGGCCGATGCCGAGAAATCAAGGAGGTCGGACATGTTGGTCTGGACCGAGGCGCGAAGAGCCGTTCCCAAGGACCGTTCGGGAGATTCCACCCGCAGGTCGTTGAGCCAGATCTCTCCCGTCTTCGCCCCGGAGGCGGACGGATTGGCCCGCACCCAGAATCGCACCCAATCCACCTGGGACAGGGATGGAGTGCCCTTCACCAGGATGGAGTCCCGTCGCTTGGAAACATCCCCCCAGGAGATCATGTCCAGGCCGCGTCGGAACACGGAGTCCTTGGGAATCCCGGCCTCCTGACGGAGGTTCTGGAGCGTGGCGAGATCCTGCAGATGGATCTGGACCTTGTTGTCGCGCCAGTTGGCTTCCATGCGATCGGTGCGCGCAGCGGCATCGTCGGTGCAGGCGGAGGACGCGGCGCCCAGGGGACAGTCCAGGGCCTCCGGCGAGAAGGAATACTCGTAGAAGGAAGTCGGGTTCTGCCAATCCCCGGTGCCGTACTGGACGCCGAGCCGGACCGGGGCATCCTGGCGTCCTTCGGAGGCGTGGTACACCAGGAGCACCAGGTCCCGGTAGAGGGTGAGGTCCCGGGAACGATCGAAGGCCCGGACCGCGATCCCGGAGTCGGCGATTCCGGTGGCTCCCTCGAGTCCGAAGTCGGACCGCAGGTTGCGGTAGGCCAGGCGCAGGGATTGTTCGGCCAGGCGTGCTCCCGAACTGGCATCCTTGCTCTCGGGCACGTCCCAGGAGCGGTAGATGCCGAAATCGGTGGTGTTGTTCACCACCGAGACCTCCATCCGGGAAGAATCCGCCTGGATGATGGTGGAACTCCAGGAGCCGGCGGCGGTGAAGGAGGAGTCGGTGGTCAGGGTATCGTCGTTGAGGGAGAGGTGACCTCCCCCGCGCCACTGGTTCCCGACCAGGGCCATCCGAGCAATCTGGATGCCGTCCTGGAGACTGTTGCCGCCGAATTCGGACCCCACACCCGTGTACACCATGCGCATGGAGGCCAAGGAGTTCCAATCCGCGCCACGTCCGCTCTGGAAGACGGAGTCCTCCAGGGGGATGCGGTACAGCCGCCATCCATTGCGGAGCTCGCGGAAGGGGGTTCGTCCTCTTCCACCGAGTTGGATCGCGTAGCGGCTGAAGTTGTTGGCGCGATCCAGGGTGCCGTTGCGGTTGAGGTCTTCCGTGTCGAAGAAGCTGCCATACCCTCCGTCGGAGGAGCGATTGTTCCCTTCCGTCCCGTTGATGGAACGCCCTGGATCGGCGGCATCCGGATCGGGGACGAAATTGTCCCGACCGGGATCCCCCTGGAAGAGGGAGATGGGCGAACCATTGCAGGTTCCGAAGCAGCTCCAGGACACGCCCTGTTCGAGACTGTCCGGGGCGCCATCAAGCCCGAGATCGTTCCGGGCGACCCCGGTGAAGACCCCCGAGACATCCACGTCTTCGCCATTGGGCCGACCGTTGGGAGCGGCTCCGGCGATGGATAGATCTTCGTCGATCTGCCCGAAATCGAAGAGCAGGACCCCACCGGACCCGAAGGCGACCACCTCCAGGTACTTGGCATCGGAGTTGTCCGCCGTCCCCGCGGAAAAGGAGCGCATGATGCCGCCCCAGGAAGTGGTCCCCCCGACGATGTCGTTGGGGGCCAGACGCAGGCGCAGCACGTTCTGCCGGGCCGGAGCGTTGTCGCCGTCGCTGTGGTCGGGATAGATGCTGGCCAGCGCCCAGGAGGCGTTCGCGCTCCAGACGAATTCGCCGAGCCGCTTCCAGGAGTCGGTGTCGAAGGAGAGCCTGCCTTCGGGGAGGGCCGGCCCCAGGGGAGGGGAAGCCTGGAACCAGGAGGTGCGCGAGAGCGGGAACGACATTTCCTGACGCGCAGATTCGAAGTCGTCGACCAGGGCGTAGTCTTCGGTGTTCGGATCGTTCCAGCTCTGGGCGCCCTCCAGCTCGATCTTCCAGCGGGAGTCCCCCTTGGGTTTCACCAGGGGAACCTTGTCGGCGAGTTCGGTCATCCACTCGGCATCGCCGGCCAGACTCATGTTCGCCCCCCACAGCCACGCCCGGTTGGGCTCGCGGTCGATCTGGGGGCGCGGGTCGGTGACGGTTTCCGAGCGGTACAGCAACGTCGCACCCAGGCGGGAATCCGTCCCGATCCAGGGGAGCAACCAGTCGACGCGAGCCCCACCCACCGTCCGGGTCTCCAGACTGAAGAAGGGCGTGCATTCATAATCCACCTGGATGTCCGCGGCCGGATCCTTCGCGCGATCGGACAGCAGGTAGATGGTTCCCGTGGCATAGCTCACATCGTAGTCCACCCCCTTCTGCAGGACCGTCGAACCATTGAGGGTGAGGACCTCCGATCCCTCCCGGATGTCCATGCAGTTCGATCCCGAGACGCTGGACATCCCCCCGTTGCCCACTTGGATCTTGTCGCTCTTGCCGCGCGCGAGGACTTCGATCTCGAAGGCGGGTGGGAAGTTGGAGCCTTGCACCTGGGCCAAGGCGCTGTCGTAGAGGGGAACTCGACCGTACCCGCGGAAGGGCTCCTCCTCGGGGAAGATCAGGGCGTTGTGCTCCCAGTCGAAGATCTTGTCGTCGTCGTAGCGAACGCGATCGTTCTCGTCGACCAGACCGAACACGCGAGCCCACTTGGTGCCAGCCTCGTTGACCTCGGGGTTGGCCCCCCCACCGGACTTCTGTCGCACGACGACCTTCACCTGCGGACGATCCGCCGGCGCCACCGAAGGAAGCCGGTAATACCGGTTGCGCAGCTGCAGACGACGGAGATCGGGGGAATCCATGGTGTTGTCCCTCAGGAGGACCAGGGAGGCCGTGGCGCCAGAAACGCTCCCCCAGGATTTTTCGTCCTGCCACACGGCGCCGATCGCCTCGTCGGTGGCGCTCCCGCGGGGATTGATGCGCACGACCCCCCGATCCCACCACCAATCCTGGCCTTCTTCGAGCCGACGCCATTTCTCGTTTTCCGCGGTCTTCAAGCCCGTGGGTCGCGGGAAGGAGTCGTAGACCGTGGCCGTCGCGGTGTAGAACGGTTTCCACTCCGGCCGACGCGACAACTGGTCCCC
This sequence comes from Fibrobacteria bacterium, assembly GCA_020633825.1. GTDB lineage: Bacteria > Fibrobacterota > Fibrobacteria > UBA5070 > UBA5070 > UBA5070. Next base: position 210,061 of record JACKCV010000004.1, read on the forward strand.
ACGGACGCGCTGGAAGAGTGTCAACCCTCCGGCGGGGGCCGGAGTCCCCTCCGGGTCCAGGGCATTCTCGCGCCACTTCCTGCGGTAGGTCTGGTTGAGGAACAGGTCGCGGGGGGGGATGGGAAGCGCATTGTCCTGGATGGTGGTGCGGGATTCGGTGGCTCCGCGACCGAGCTTCTGCCGTTGGCGTTCCCCGTTCTCGGCGCCGCCCACGACCGTGAGGTCCACGTCGCCGAATCGCATCCGCGCCATGAGCCCCACCAGACCGGTCGCGGCGTAGTTGTATCCCGTCAGTTGCGAGCCCGGCAGATTGAGGGCGATCTGACCGAAGGCCGCCTCCTGGAGGATGTCGTCCTCAGTGTCTTCCGGCTTTTCGCCGGCGTAGCGGATCTGGAGCATCTGGCTCTGGTTGGCCCCGAACCCGTCTTCGGTCCAGTTGAGGGTCACCGTGATCAGGCGCCCGATCGAACCGGTCAGGAAGATGTTGGGAATCTGTTCCGGAATGATGTCCGGAACCCGGTTGGCGGTGCCTTCCTTCTCCTCGATGTTGTTCCAGTAGGATTCCGCCCGGAGGCTGAGCGTATAGTTACCGGTCAGGGTCAGGGCGGGCTTGGCTACACCCAAACGCTTGGCCCAATCGGGAATGCGGACCGGGAGCTCGAACCGGTTTCCGGCATCGGCGACCGAATCCCGGAAACTCCTCATGGAATCCAGCTCGCGCAACCAGCCGACCTCCTGGCCGGCGGCGGCGAGATCCGCCAGGTAGTCGGACAATTCATCGTAGTGGGCTTGCCAAAGGACGATGGAATCGATTCCCAGGTTGGGATCGGCGGGAAGGTAGCGGACGATGTCGACGGCTCGGGTGTCGAATCCGATCCGAAACTCGGTGACCACGGGGCTGTGGGCGGGCTTGAGGAGAGCTTCCCGAGGAAGCGATTCGTCGAAGGGGCGCGAAGGCCCGGGCAGGGGCACGACGGGAGGCGCTCCGACCTGACCCGGGGAACGCACGGCTCCCGCGGCGACCAGGGTGGCCACGAGGAGGGCGACGGTCTGGCGAGAGGGTCCTCTCAATGGTGCCTCGGGACAGCGGTGGATGAGGGGAAGGTGGACCTTCCCCGCGATGAGGACTCGGCGCTCCCGCATCGGGAGATGCGGTGAAACCATCGCTCGGAACCGCTCAAAGTACCCGTTTGCGGTCGAAAAAAACAGATCTCGCTCCGTTTCCCACCACTTCGGAGAGCTTGGGTCAAGCCCCCCAACGCTCCGCAAGCCCCTGGAAGACATCGATGCGGCGATCGCGGAAGAAGGGCCAGAGATGACGCGTCTTCCCGATGCGATCCCTCGGGCAATCCACCACCCTCACCTCCTCGGCACCGTGGGACGATTGCTCCAGCACCCGACCTTCCGGCTCGGCCACGAACGATCCACCCCAGAATTCCAGGCGTCCCTCCCGACCGACCCGGTTCACCGCGGCGACGTAGATGCCGTTGGCGATGGCGTGGGCGCGCATGGAGGTCTGCCAGGCGTCGTATTGGACCGGGCGGATATCGGGATTTTCCAGGTCGTCCCAACCGATGGCCGTGGGGTACACGATCAGGTCGGCCCCCTGCATGGCGGTCAGTCGAGCCGCTTCGGGGAACCACTGATCCCAGCAGATCAAGACCCCGATCCGCCCGGCAGCCGTATCGAAGGCCTGGAATCCCAGATCCCCGGGCGTGAAGTAGAACTTCTCGTCGAATCCGGGATCCTGGGGGATGTGCATCTTGCGGTACAACCCCGCCAACGTTCCGTCGGCGTCGGCGACGACGGCGGTGTTGTGGTACAGTCCCGTGGCTCGCTTCTCGAAGAGCGACCCCACGATCACGCACCCCAGTTCGCGGGCCAGGCGCAATAGCCTGCCCGTGGTCGGGCCATCGGGGACCGCCTCCGCCCTTTCGAACTCGCGGGGGTCCTGGCCCTGGCAGAAATAGGGGCCCAGGAAGAGTTCCTGGCTCACCAGCACGGTCGCGCCCGCCCGGGCTCCTTCACGAGCCTGGCTTTCGAATCGTTTCCAGCAGATTTCAGGATCCTCGTGGCCAGCATGCTGGCACAAGGCGACGCGGAGGGGAAGACTCATGGGGACTCCGGGGAAGGAGGGGGAAAGAGGGCCGCTCGGGAGCGGTGCAGAAGGAACAGATCGGCCAGGACGAGGGCGGCCATGGCCTCCACGATCGGGACGGCCCGAGGTACCACACAGGGATCGTGTCTTCCCTTGGCGGCGAGGACCGCGGCCTGCCCCTGTTTGTCGACCGTGTTCTGGGGGGAACTGATGGTGGCGGTGGGCTTGAAGGCGATGCGGCAGTCGAGAGGTGCCCCGACGGTGATCCCTCCCTGCACTCCTCCGGAAGCGTTGGAGGCCATCCCGATGCCAGCCCTTCCCGTCGGATGCGGAGCAGGCAGAGGCTGGAAGGAGTCGTTGTGCACACTCCCCCGCAACAGGGATCCGGCGAACCCGGAACCGATTTCGAAGCCTTTGGTGGCAGGTAGGGAGAGCATCGCCTTGGCGAGTTCGGCTTCGACACGATCGAAGACGGGCTCCCCGACCCCCGCGGGAGGATTCACCACCACGAGTCGGACCACCCCTCCGACGGAATCGCCGTCTCCGCGGGCTCGATGCACGGCCTCTTCCATCCGGGCAGACGCACCCGGATCGGGGCAACGCACCAAGGACGCCTCCACCTGTTCCAAGGTCACCGCAAGAGGCTCGGCAATCGAGGCCTCGACGGTTTCGATGCGCTCCACCCAGGCCAGAATCCTCGTCCCGCAGGCACGTTCGAGCAACGATTTGGCCAAGGCCCCGGCCGCGACTCTCCCGATGGTTTCACGGGCGCTCGATCGCCCCCCGCCGCGATGGTCCCGGAAGCCGTATTTCATGTCGTAGGCGAGATCGGCATGGGAGGGGCGATACATCCGCTCCATCTCCGAATAGTCGCCGGACCTCTGATCTGCATTGCGGACCATCAGCCCGACGGGGGTTCCGGTGGTCAAGCCCTGGAAGACCCCCGAAAGGATCTCCACCACATCGCCTTCCTTGCGTTGTGTCGTCAGCTTGTTCTGCCCGGGGCGTCGGCGATCCAGCTCCGCCTGGAGAGAATCCCGATCGACGGGAAGCCCTGCCGGCAACCCGTCCACGATGCACCCCACTGCCACTCCATGGCTTTCGCCATAGGTGGCTACCCGCAGCAATCGGCCAAAAACATTTCCCATGACCAGGAAAGGTAGACGGTCGATTGCGGCCTCGAGCGCCCAAGGTTTGGGCCATGTTCCTCGAAGTCGGGAAGCTGGAGCCAAAAAAATCTTCAAAGGCTATTGACTTCCACATAACTTAAGCTTAAGTTAAGTGCAGGTGATCGCCGTTTTGCGCGGGGAATTGGCGGCGACACCCTTTGGGCCCTGGGTTTACCCAGGGCCCCTTTTTTTTATCCTCGCAAGCCAAAACGCCCCACCCTCCTTCTCGACCTCGTTCCCGATCCCCTCCACGGGGGATCCAAGGTGACCTCCATGACCGAAAAGGCCTCCGGTTTTCCTCTCTCTTCCAGCGGCCCTCGGCCCCCCATGGAACTTCTCGCCCCTGCCGGAGACCTGGAACGGATGAGAATCGCCTTCGCCTACGGCGCGGACGCCGTGTATGCGGGCCAACCCGCCTTCTCCCTCCGAGGACGGGAAAACGGATTCCAGACGGCCGCCCAAATCGGGGAGGCCATTTCCGAGGCCCACTCCTTGGGCAGGAAATTCTTCGTGGCTTCCAACCTGTTTCCCCACAACGCCAAACTGGCCCCTTTCCAGAAGGCCCTGTCCGAAATCGCCGCGACAGGCCCCGATGCCTTGATCATGGCCGACCCGGGGATGATCCAGTGGGTTCTCCGGGAATTCCCCCAGCTTCCCGTGCACCTTTCCGTGCAGGCGCATGCGGTGAACTGGATGACCTGCGCCTTCTGGCGCGACCTGGGAGTTCGCCGCGTGATCCTGGCCCGGGAACTGAAGCTTCGGGAGGTCACCGAGATCGCCCAACGCGTTCCCGATTTGGAATTGGAGGTCTTCGTCCACGGAAGCGTTTGCATGGCCCAGAGTGGACGTTGCATGATCTCCAACTGGATGGAACACCGGGACCCCAACCAAGGGAACTGCAACAACGCCTGCCGGTTTCCCTACGAGCTGAGCGCAACCTCCCGAGATCTCCCCGAAGGCGCCTCGATGCGGGTCGTCGAAGACGAACACGGGACCTATCTGTTCAATTCTCGGGACCTGTGCGCGTTGCCCATCCTGGACCAGGTCGTTCGCAGCGGAGTGGTCTCCCTGAAGATCGAAGGCCGCACCCGTTCCTCCTACTACCTGGCACAGACCGTCCGGGCCTATCGGATCGCCCTCGACGCGATCGAGCAAGGCGCCCCCGTGCCCCCCCAAGCCCTGGCGGCCATCGAATCCACCGACAGTCGTGGTTGGATGAGTGGGTTCTACACCTCCGACGACCCCACCCCCCAGATCCTCGACCGCGCGCGCGAGCATGCCCCATCGGTCGATGTCGTCGCGCAGATCCGCGGCTGGCAAGAGGGGCGCGCCACCCTGTCGGTGCGCAACCGCATCCAGGTCGGGGAGGAACTGGAGCTTCTCACACCCCAGGGCACCCGTCCCGTGGTCGCCTCGGAACTGACCAACCAACGCGGAGAGCCCGTGCCCCTCCTCCACCCCGGGCTGGAGGGATGCGGACTCACCCTCGAGGGGGAACCTCCGGCGTGGAGTTTCCTGGTCCGCCACCGGACTCCTGCTTCCCAGCCCTCTCCCTGACCATCTCCAATCGGGCCAGCAGGGGTTCGGCGAGGTCACGTCCCCGCAAGGTCTTGAGCCAACGCTTGGGGATGCCGCGGATGCCGTAGCGGATCCCGGCGACACCTCCCGCGATGCAGGCGGTGGTGTCGGTGTCGTGTCCGAAGGCCACCGCCGCGCGCACCACGTCCTCGAAGCTCCGCTCGCGCATGGCGATCCGCGCGGATTGCAGGGAGTCCACCACGTACCCGGAACCCTTGGCGGGGTACTCCTCCCGGGGACGGATCTCGGCATCGATCTCCTCGCGCTCCCGGGTCCCCCTCGGGAACAGCCCTTCGAGGATCTCCACGGCTTCCATCCAAGGATGATCCGTGGTGTCGGCGAGCCGGCGGGCCCACAGACAGTAGAGCGCGCAACAGAGCTCCGACCGCGGATGCGCGTGGGTGGGGCGCGACAGCAGTCTGGCATCGGACACGAGTTCCTCGTCGGTGCCCACGTGCCAGAGCGCCAGGGGCAGGCTGCGCATCAGGGAGCCGTTGCCGTTGCCCTGCTCGTCGGTCCTACCGCAGGACATCGCGGGAACTCCCTCGAGGAACTTCGAGATGCTCCGGCTCGTCTGCATGCCGACGTCGAAGACGTCCCTCCCCACCGCGAGATGTCCATCCCGGAACCATCGACAGATCCTGTCCATCAGGTCGCGAGGATCCACCGCGTCCTTCTCCAGGAGCGATTCCAGCAGGCAAAGCGCCTGCGCCCCGTCGTCGCTCCAGGTCCCCGGCTTGATCCCGTGGTGCGAGCGCAGGAAGGCCACCGGGGGCTCCATGTCCAGCTTCCGCCGTTCGGGAAGACGCTGCGGAGGAGTGAACTCGTAGGGGACACCCAGGGCATCCCCCACCAGCAGGCCCCAGAATCCTCCCCGGAGGCGATCCGGGGCCGAAGGCACTTCGGGGACGTCGTTGCCCGACAATCCCCACCATCGCCCCAATCCTCCCAAGGCGCTCACCAGGCCAATCTCCGGACCCGGTATTCCCCACCCAGGACCAGGTGTTCGCACTCGCCCTCCAGGAGGTTGCGAGGCAGAAGCCCGGAATAGAACACGATCTTGGGAACGGGCACCCGGACTTCCCAGACGGAGGATCCGAATTCCCAGGCGATCTCCCGATCAGAAGTGAAGGAGCTGAGATTGTTGAGTTCGACAAGACCCTCGTCGCCCCCCTTCACGGCGTACTCCTCGGGGTCGTGGGTTCCCCGGTACAAAGTCACCCATCGTTCCCCGGGCCGCTGCCGTTCGAATTCGTACTGGCAGTAGGTGTAAAGAAGATCGAGTTGCATGGCCACACCCATGGTGGCCGCCTCGCCACGCATGCGATCCTCGGCGTAGCGCTCCCGGGCGGAGGGATCGTCGCGAAGCCGTCCGTGGTGGTAGGTGGGTCGCAACCCGAACCGGCTTTCCACCCAGGATTTCAGGACCGCTCCCGAACGCCCGTTGCTGTCGGCCCCCCATCCCCGAAGGAACCGGACGATGTCGTGGGCCTTGCGCGAATCCCCCCCCTTGTGCTCCGCCCACTGCCCGAGCAGGAAACGTTCGCAGAGGAACCCGTGGAACAGGCGCCCTCGCTCCAGGACGTCTTCGCAGGCGTCCAACCGACTGAACAAGCGACTCTCCGAGGTGCGCACGCCGACGATTTCGACGGGCCACGGATTGTCCTGGAAGGACTGGGAAGCCAAGGCCCAAGGAGGAAGGGAGCATCGGCTGAAGACGGAGGGCGTCGAATCGGTCTGCGTCCTGTCCATCCACCAATAATGCAGTCAATGGTCCGTTTTTGTCTGTCAGTCGCCGCGTCGCAAATTGGCAGGAATTGCCAGTTCCTCGGCGCGGGCTCCGATCCACCTTGCATCGGGCCGAACGCCGCGGGACCGAGCCTCCCCCGAGGCCCCGAAGGGGCTCAGGGCGACAGCATGGCGATGAAATATCCCGCGATCACGGCGGTTCCGATCACCCCGGCCACGTTGGGACCCATCGCGTGCATGAGCAGGAAGTTCTGGGGGTCGTATTTCGCCCCTTCGACCTGGGACACGCGTGCGGCCATGGGCACCGCGGAAACGCCGGCGGATCCGATGAGGGGATTGATCTTGTCCTTGAGGAAGAGATTCATGAATTTCGCCATCAGGACTCCGCAGGCCGTCGCGACGCCGAAGGCCACGACCCCCATGCAGAGGATCTTGAGCGTCTCGGGTCGAAGGAAGCTGTCCCCCGTCATGGTGATCCCCACGGAAGTTCCCAGGAAGATGGTGGTGACATTGATGATCTCGTTCTGGGCGGCACCGGCCAGGCGCTGGACCACGCCGGACTCGCGGAGGATGTTCCCGAGGAACAGCATGGCGAGAAGGGCCGAGGCGGCGGGAACGAGCAGGATCGTCACGATCATCACCGACATCGCGAAAAGGATCTTCTCGAGTTTTCCGACCTTGCGCAGCGATGACATCCGGATGCGCCGTTCCGCATCGGTGGTCAAGGCTCTCATGATGGGAGGCTGGATCAGGGGAACCAGCGCCATGTAGGAGTAGGCGGCCACGGCGATCGCACCCACCAGATGGGGGGCGAGCTTGTTGGCCAGGAAGATGCTCGTCGGGCCGTCCGCTCCCCCGATGATCCCGATGGCCGAAGCTTCCTGGGGAGTGAACCCCAGGAGGGTCGCCACGAAAAAGGTCAGGATCACGCCCCCTTGGGCCGATGCCCCCAGGAGGAGGGTCCGGGGATTGGCGATGAGTGGACCGAAATCCGTCAGTGCGCCCACGCCCAGGAAGATGATGGGGGGGAACAGCTCGTAGCGGATTCCCAGCGAGATGTAGTGGAACAATCCTCCCGGCTCTCCATGGGCCGGTGCGTTCACCAGACCGATGGTGGGCAGGTTCGCCAGGATCCCTCCGAACGCGATGGGCAGCAGCAGCAGCGGCTCGAATTCCTTGGCGATGGCCAGGTAGACGAGCAGACCGCAGACGGCCCACATCACCATCATCTTCCAGGTCACCTCGTCGAAGGCACTCAGATTCATGAAAAAGTCGATCATTCTGGCTCTCTCGGGGTGCGCTCAACAGGACCCGCGTCCTGGCGAAGCGGGTTCTCAGGTTTCGAGATCGTGTCCGATGCAGGCGGGATGCGAGCCTCGTCCGTGCATCCGGGTCCGGTGATGCTCGATCCGGCCTTGGAGGTGCCAAGGGGAGGCGAGATTCACTTCCCGGACCACCACTCGATCGATCTCCTCGTCGAGGAAGGCGGCCGCGGCGGCGGCCAACACCAGGTAGAGGTGCGGATCCATCCCGGTGGAGTCCGCGGGCAATGCTCCGGCCTCCGGGGATCGCGAAACAGGCACGTGTGTCGGTGGCACCGGAGGGGACTTGGCCTCCCGGGGAGACTGGATCAGGCGGACGGCGAGGGCATTGAATCGGCTCAGGAATTCCAGGACCCAGAGGGTGCCGATCACCACCCCGGATCCAGCGAGGCACAATACCAAGGTGCCGGCCGTGGTATCGGTAGCGATTGCGTTCATGGACATTGGGGAGACAGTAGCATCCTTCCAGCGGTTTGCCCAGTGATCGAATCCAACCCGGCCTCCAGTTCCTCCCCCCCCCTTCCGAGCCGGGCGAGCGACCACCTCGGCTCCCGACCTGCGTCCGGGGAGGGAACGCTCAGGGAATCGAAATCATCCAACCGAATTTGATCAAATCGTTGCTCCATTCCCAGGCCGGATCCGATTCCGGAGAGGCCACGTTCCGCCGCAGCGCCAGGCGCACCGTGTAGACTCCGGATCCCACGGGATGGCCACGCAAGTCGGCTCCGTTCCAGGCGAACCAGACCTCGTACTGCCCGTCGGCGGCGGTCGGGACGCGTCCCGCGAGGGTGGCGGCTTCCAGATCCTCGAGGCCCATGCCCGAGACGGCGGTCCCGATGTTGTCGTAGAAATGGACACGCCCGCCGAAGGGGACGTTGATGGTGACCTTCGGCCCGATCCGATGGTCGAGCTCCCCGGGTCGTTGGCCGTCCAAGGTCCTCCAATCGCGAGCCCCCTTGGCGCGGACCAGCAACAGGACTTGATCCCCCCGGGGAGGATGGGTGGGATCCATGCGATGCAACGCCCGAGGGTGCATCTCGACGAGGAACCGGGAAGGCCGGGCTCCGAAACGGACGGGGACCCAGGGACTCGGACCCGCGGCGACGTTTCCGACCAGATCGCGGATGGTGGCATCCTCCGCCGGGGCGACCCGCACGGAATCCCCGCGCGCGAAGCGCGTCTGGAAGGAATCCGAAGGCTGCAGAAGCAGTCGTGCCACCACTCCATCGGCCGATTGGGTCACGACCCACTGGGCGACGGGGGCCTCGAGCGTGGATGGCCCTCGAACGTGCAGGAGGACCTGGGGGAGGATCGGCTGCAGGAGCATGCCTTCGCTGAACAGAACCACCAAGGTGTCCGGGGCGCCTTCCTCGGAGGCGTAGCGCAGTTCCGCATCCCGGACGATGGGATCGACGCTGTCGCGGACCTCGAAGCGAAGGCTGTCGGAGAATCCATCGAGGAACTCCAATTGGAGAGCCGGCGAGCTGGAGGAATAAACCAACCCCGTCGCTCCCGAAGGGAAGGGGTCCGGCAAATCCACGTAGGCGGACATCGGTCCGGTCGGATGGAAATCCGTCGCCTCGGTGGTCCGCGTCACCATCCGGCTCCCATCCTCCCAATGGAACACGTATCCATGGGGACGTTTGTAGGGTCGATCCCAGGTCATCACAACCTGGTCCGCGCGGCCATCTCCATCCCGGTCCACCAGCCACGCGTCGGAAGGTGGACGATCGCCCGCGAACACCGGGACTCGAACGGCGTTGGGGGCGGCAGGGTTGCCTGCCCCATCGCTCCAGACGGGGGTCAATCGGAGCGAATCCCCTTCCTGGACCACTTGCGAGGGGAATACAAGACGCACGAGAGAAGGCGAGGCCTCCTCGCGACGGGTCGCAGGAACCAGAGGGGTCGACCAACGATCGAGCTCCAGCCCAAGTCCAGCGGTCACGGGCTCCGACACTCGCAAGACCAGCGTATCCCAATCCGTTCCGTATCTCAAGATGGCCGCGCGCAAGGAAGGGCCGACACCATCTTCCAAGGGAATGGAGTCCAACCAAAGATCGGCCCCGACCCCGGATCGCGAAACCAACCGGGAGAGGGCATCGGGCGAGGCCCCTTGCCACTGGGGAGACAGTGCCAGCAAGATGCGGCTGGAATCGCTCCCGCGGATCATCTCCGATCGGGAGAAGGCTCCTTGGGATCCGTTCCAATGGCCCGTGATGGAGTCCGGGAATTCCGCATCCCGCAGGGAACGCGCGAAATCGACCTGCAGAAGATCCCCCTGCCCGTCGCCATCGACATCGAGAAGCACCGCTCGACGCAACGGAACGGGGCGCGCGCGCACGGCCACGACCGCGGAATCCGAGCCGCAGCCGGAAGGCGGATTCCCCGATGCGTCCACCACGAAGCCCCCCTTCGAGCTCCGGAGGACGTCCCCGCCATGGACCGTCGCCCCTCCGGGGGGAATGACCCATTCCACCAAGTTGGGCGAGAGCATGCGGCCCGTGCCGAGAGCCGGGGAGACCGGCACCAGGTCGGCGAAGGGCCACCCGGGTTGCCCCAGGGACACTGGCTCCGAGAACTCGACGCGGAAGGTGTCCGGCACGACCCCGGGAGCGAAGTTCTCCAGCACGGAGGCGGACACGATTCGCGGCCCGACGCGGTCGAGAACCGCCTGTTCGACGACCACCACCGTGTCGGCCCCGGCATTGCCCTGGGCCGACCAGTGGATTCGCACCGTTCCCAGCGGCCGGGTCCCGACGATCGCAGGAGCCACAGGGACGGACAGGATCGTGGAGTCGGCGTTCCAGACCGGGGCAGCCCGGACGGAATCCGTCCCCAAGATCGCCTGCAGGGCCAGCAGCCTCGCGGTGCCCGGGGCGGAATTCAGGAAGAACCGGGCGAGGTCCGTCGCTCCGTCGCAGTCGGTGTCCTGGAACGAGGCGCTGTCGATCAAGGGCCAGGGGGGAGGCGGAACGAAGGAAATCCACGAGGACCATCCGGAATCGACGATCCCGTCGACGACCGATCCGCGCGCCAGGACCAGGGCCGAATCGACGCTTCCGAGGCTGCCGATCCAGATCCGCGCCACCCCATCGACCAGGGAGATTCGGGAAACCGGCGAAGCGGAGGCGGAGGTCTCAAAGAACTGGACGCCGACCACCGTGGATTGGAGGGTGACCACGGCGGCCATCGGTTCGGGATCCAGCGTGTCGGAGACCAGGCGCAGTTCGAAGGGGAGGCGGGAGCCCACCGACGCCACCAGCGCCGTGTCCGGCTTCCAAACCAATCGATATCGAGGAGGTACGCGCTCGTAAAACGAAATCGGTCCGGATGCCTCCGGCGTGACGATCGCGTCGCGGACCTTCCCGTCGGCCTGGATCCGGGCGGAATCCACCGCCTGCTCCGACGACACCCACACGGTCGCCACACCGGAGACCACCGGGAAGGTCGAGACCGGATTGGTGGCCGAACCGGACGCGAAGAAGGACATCCTGGGATCGATCGAGGAAAGGTCGATGGATCCGTTCACGTCCACGGTGTCGGCCGTGTCGGAGGCGAGCACGACGGAAAGCGGCAACCTCGAACCGACCTGTCCGGATACCCCTCCTTGCGGGACCCAGACGAGCCGGTATCGCGGAGGGGGGATCTTCTGCGTGTCGGCGACCACGGTGTACCGCGTCCAGGCGCAGGAGCAATAGCTGGAATCCCGATCCCCCCAGAAGGCGAATTCATGGGTGTTCGTCCCCTGGACTTCTCCCGTGTCATGCTTGAAGCCCACGGAATCCAATCGTCCGGCAAGGGGGGCCGCAGGACGGACGAACGGTCCATCCACCTGCCACTGGGCACGCGCGACATCCGGCCAGGACCAGGTCCGTCCCGCGAAGTGGACCGGCAAGCTATCCTGCCGGAGGGATGTCGCTGGAGATGGAAGCGGAGAGGAGAACCGGAAATCCGTGGTCCGCGTCACCCTCGGCTTGGCCCCGTCGGGCGGGTAGCCGTACACATGGACTCCCTGGTAGTGGGCGGTGATGTAGGGCGTCTGCACGTAGGTGACATACGGAGTCCCGTTCCAGGTTTCCACGTGGTCCGGCCCCTTCCACAGATGGGAAAAGTCCAGGCCGGGAAAGGCGACCGGATTCGCATGAGGAACCAGGGACCACGCCGACTGGAACACGGACAGGGGAATCGGGTTCCAGCCGGCATCATCCATCTTCAATTCGATGCGAGCTCTCCCCGCGACGGGAAGCGTATCCACCAGGGTGATGGGCAGATACCACTGGTCGGCGATCCCCGGAACGGCCGTCACCGTGCCGAAGAGAACGTCCAGGGGGCCCGCCATCCCGCCGACGTCGAACATCTGCTTGTCGTTGGAATGGACCACCAGGCTCTGCGCCACCGTGGCGGGTGCCTGGAAATAGAACCGCAACTCGAGTCCCACGTACGGCCGGGGCTCGTTGTTGGCGACCTCCAGGTAGAAGTGGCCGTTGGCGGCCCCGTTCTTGTCCGTGGCTTTCACCTGGATGGTGTAGCTGGCGAAATCCTTGATCGTCTCGAATCGATGGTGCAATCCCCCGGAATCCCCGCGTGCACCTCCGGAGAGGACGTCGAACCGGTAGGCCGTCCCGGGTTTCAAGCCTTTGAGCGTCACCTTGTGGAATCTTCCGGGCAACCCCTCGTCGTCGCCCTCGACCCGGACCTTGGACGTCTCCAACACGCCCCCTTCCGGCGCGAATTCCACGGCGGAGGTCGAGGGAACGTCCGTCCACCAGAAGACCGTCGCCCGATCGTGCCGGATGTTGCAGACACGGATGTCCTGGATGACCGGCGGGCCCACCGCACGGACGGTGGTCGTGAAGGTGTAGAACCGGCCTCGGTTGTCGTCGCGGGAAACGTTGCGGAAGATGTCCATCCCCTTGAAGAAGAACCAGTAGGGGGTGTCCGGGGTCAGCCCGGTGATTTCGACGGTCTTCTTCTTCCCCAGGGAGACCACCTCTTGCCCGATCACCGGTCCTCCCGGAGTGAGGGAGTAGAAGAGCGTGTCCCTGGAAAGCTCGTCGGTCTCCCAACTCACCAGAGCGGTCGTGTTGGTGACCTGAACCACGGTCACATTCCGGAACAAAGGTCCATCCACGTCGGGTGGAAGGTCCTCCGCCAGGTATTGCGCGGGAAGGAGGTTCTGCGCCGAGAAGTCGATGCAGGTCTCGGTGGCGTCGTATTTCTCCCACTCGTCCAACAGGACCTGCCCGGGGATGGCGCCGCCCATCAGGGCGCCCTTGGGCGGACGGTAGGCGTAGGGGATCCCCCCCGCGTTGTAGCCTTCGGGATTCGAAGCCCGGTGGTGGGGATGCTGCAAGTTCTTGGAGCCGGCACCCATGAGGAAGCTGATGTCCCATGGATTGGTCCCGAGGTTGTAGTTCATGTTGCGCAGCACGATGTCCCAGTAGGGTGCCGCCGCGGTCGCGGAATCCTCCCGGATCATGTCGTGGTAGGCCACGACGGGGAGCAAGCCTCCGAGGTTGTAGCGATTCATCCCCCAGGCGGAGCTCGTCCAGACCAGTCCGTAGGGGACCTGGACGTTCACCATGGTTCCGGGGAAGCGCGGTCCGCCGTTGGTGCTCTCGGACGCGTACCGTTCGCCGACCACCGTCCGGATCCGGGTCCTCAACTCCTGCGCCTCCAGTGCGGGAACGCCCATCCGGGCCGCCAGGGAGTCGGTGCGGTAGACCAGGTTGTGCAGCAACCACATCGTGTGGATGAAGTTGTTCTGGTAGTCCATGATCCAGCCACCAGGGCTGAACAGCTTGGACCTGTGCCGGGCCAGGAAGCCCGCACGGAAGGTCTCCGGATTGAACACGGCCCCGGGATTGTCCCCGAAGGCGGTGTTCCCCATCAGATGGAACTTGTACAGGGTGTCCTGGGTGGAGATCCACAAGGCCGCCGCGGCCCAGGCGAGATCGTCGTCCCAACGCCCCTGGGCGATGTAGAAGCCGCCATCGGACCATCCCGATTCGTCGCGCCGGGGAACGACGATCTTCGCATAGATGTCCCGCGAGGCGCGCAGACAGGAATCGGCGAAGGCAGGATCGAAGGGTTCCCAGGCACGCGCGAACAACGCCAGGGACCCGGCGAAGGACGCCGGGACGGCAGATCCCTGCGCGGTATGGATCACCCGATCCGGGCCACCCCGTGCGGCAGGTTGGGCGTCCTGGTATTCGGGCCGATCCCAGTACTGGTGATCGGCGAGGGCGACACCGACCTGCAGGTACATGTCCTGCTTGGCCAGCAGCCCGTCCTCCACGGAGGCGTTGTAGAGCCTCATCAGGTAGTCCGCTCCGATCTTTGCTTCCCGCAGGATGTCGGGGATGCCATCGTTGCCGAAGGGGATGGTGTCGTTGTAGGAGCTCCCGTAGCGATCCTCGGCCTTCTGCGGCCAGAGGGTGTAGGTGAGGATCAGGTTCTGGAAGGCGTAGGCGATCGTCTGTCCCACCTTGAAATGGTCGCCGCAGTCGTACCATCCCCCTTGGAGACTCCCGGCCTTGCCGGCACCTCGGGCGGAACCGTCCTTCATGTGGCTCGGGCCGTGGAACCAGGAATCGTTGTCCCCGCTGCGGGCGATCCCGAAGAATTTCAGGTTGGTTTCCAGGACGTCGTTGTAGATGTCCGCCCGGATGTCGAAGGGGAGGGAGGTGTCCGGCCCGACCGCGATGCGGAAGGATCCCTCTTCACGGAACCCGCCGAACACGGCTTCCGAGACATCTTCCGGAACGACGTTCGAAGTGTCGTTGGTCATGCGGTACAACGGGGTGATGGAGTTGAAATACCCCGTGATCCGGATGCGCCCCCGATCCCCCTTTCCCTGCGGCACGAGATTCCCGCTGTAGGCGACCGTGCCGTTGCGGCGGACGATCTGGAAGGTGGAGGACCGAGGATTGGCCACCAGGGCGCGTTTGGCGGGATCGGCGGTGATGTATCCGACCTGGTTCACCCGTACCGCGTGCATGGTCAGGTTCGCCGAATCCAACGCGCGCCGCCCGCAGGTCGCGCAAGTGTTGTCGATCGCCGTCTGGGCATTGGCTCCCACCACGGCTGCGACCAGGATGCCGACCACGGCATCGAGCACCCTTCTACTCATGAGTTCGCCCCTTCTCATGCCGGGTTGGCGCACCTCGCCGAGAGAAGCCCCTTCGACCGGACAGGACGTCGGGGATTCCATCGGTCGAAGATCCCCCATGGCTCCAGCCGGCTCCCTGGGGGATGGTCCTCATTTCGTCGAGACTTCCCACCCGAAGGGGTAGACCTTGTTGAACACGCTGTACTCGGGATTCTCGTCCTCTCCCGCCAGATTCTGCCAGAGCACCAGGCGCAGCATGTAGACGCCGCTCGCTCCGGGCGTTCCGTTGGCGGCCATGCCCCGCCACTGGATGCGGACTTCGTACTGGTTGTCCCGATCCTTGGGAATCCGATCCGTGTAGAAGGCCTCCCCGAGAAGGTCGAGCTCGACTCCGCCGACGAAGGTTCCCTGGTTGTCGTAGATGATCGCCTTCCCGCGCAGAGGTTGGTTCAGCAGGATGGTGGGCCCGAGACCTTGCGCCTCGGCGATCGGATCGACGGGATTCCCGGTGGTGAAATCGTTCCAGGATTTCGCCCCGGCCGCCCGCACCCATACCTGGGGGGCGGATTCGGCCGGAAGGGGCCACCCTTCGTACTTCAGTTTGTTCGGCTCGAAGGAGATCTTGAACCGGGGAGGCCTCCGCCCCAGGACCACGGGAACCCAACGCGTCGGATCTTCCACGGAATTCCCCAGGCGATCGGTGACCGTCCCCGAGGAGGTGGGCGAAAGGCGAAGACGATCCCCCGCACGCAGCACCGAAAGTGTCGAGTCCTTGCTGTCGAGGAGCAACATGGCTCCCAGACTGTCGGAGCGCAGGAGGGTCTGCCGGGCGCGGACCGGGCCGATCCCCGAGGCTCCGGCATCGAGCACGAGCAGAGGATCGACCCCGGTCCAGGAGATCACTTCGCTCCAGGACACGTGCAGGGTGTCGGGTGCACCATCCTCCTGGGCGTAACCCAGGCGAGCGGTCATGAGGACCGGTGCCACCTGGTCGTGAACCGGGAATCCCGTCGTGGTTCCGGCGGAGATCTGGCGTCCCAGGTCGAGCCGGGAGGCGGACGTCGCCCCCACCTCGAAGGGGCCGACCGGAAGCAGAGCGGACAATCCATCCGGCTGGAGTTCCCAGGAGTCGGCCACAATCCGAACCGAGTCGAGCGTTCCCGCACGATTGGGCCAGAGGAGATCCAACGCCGGGCGGGTCCGGGGCCGGTGCCCCCAGCGGACCAGGAGGTGATCCACGGCACCATCCCCATCCAGATCCTGAGCCCAGCCCGCCTGCGGGGCCCGTTCGGAACCTTGGACCTTGACCCAGGGGTGGGAGACGGTCGGACGATTTTCCAACGCATCCACGAACCCGGTCAGATTCTCCGGCTTGACCGAATCACCCGGGAACACGCTCACCGTATCCACGGGGATGGCCCATCGGATCCCATCCCCGGACAATCCCGGTGCGATGAACGCGATGGATGCCGGAGCTCCGCCAGTCCCGAGGAACAGACCCGAAACACCCTTGTCGAGGGTCACCTGCTCGGAGAAGACCAAGTGGAGGGTGTCCGCCGGAGGGAGATGCTGGCCGACCTCGTAGGAGAGCTTGGCCGAAAGGAGGACGGGAGGCACGCTGTCGTGGATGGGGAATCTCACCGAAGCCGTCCCGGAGACCTGGCGTCCCAGATCCGTGGTGCTCGAGGACGTGACCCCGAGATCGAAGGGGCCGATGGAAACGACCGTCGTCTTCCCGTCGGGCTGCATGATCCATCCGTTGGAGGCGACGCGAACGGTATCGTAGCCACCACCGAGGGAAGGCCACAACAACACGAAGGATGGACGGGTCCGCGGTGCTCGGGACCACACCATCGTGACGCGATCCACGGCACCATCCCCATCGACATCCGAGTACCACGCCATCGCCGGAGGACGATCCTCTCCCTGGATCTCGACCCAAGGATGCAGCGGTGCCGCGGAGCGCCCGTTGGCATCCACGAAGCGTCCGCCGGGAGTGGGCCTCGTCGAATCACCCGGCAGGATGGATCCGGTATCTACCAAAATCTTCCAATTCCAGTCGTCCACCGCGATGGGATTTCCCACGACCGTCAATGGCGACGTGCCCGCCACGGGGATTTGCAACCAGCTCGTTCCGACGATGGAGCGGGTCGGCTCGCTGAAGGAAAGCAGCAGCGTGTCCGTCGCGCCCGAACCGTAGGTCAGTTTGGCCGAAAGGAGCGCGGGGCCCACCGAATCGATCAGGGGCACCCGAGCCGAATCCCCGTTCTTGAACAAGGTGATGGACCCCATCCCCTGCGAGCCCGATCCCATGGTGAGGGAACGGGAGTAGGCGGGCAGATCGATCGCCACCTGCGAGTCTCCGACCACAGGGGCCACGACGACATCACGCACGCTGTCGGCCACGCCGAAACGCACCACGGCGCGTTCGGGAGTTTCACCGGCCCTCAGGTTTCGTTTGTAGACCACCACGACCTGGTCGGCAGTGCCGTCGCCGTCCGCATCGCGGATCCAGGCGCGTGACACCGGGGCTTGGCGCACCCAGAGCTTCAGATCCCTCAGCTCGGGGCAGGGGCTCGCTCCATTGCCGGCCAGATCCTGCGCGGATCCACCCAGGCGGACCTGGTCCCCCGCCTTCAGCACACCCGTCCGCACGACGACGGTCCAACGGCCGGTGACCGGATCGCTCAACCAGGCGGAATCGACCACGATCCCCGAAGTCGCCAAGGGAGACCCGGACCGGACCACCTCGGTGAACCAGGTCTTGGCCGGAACGGAAATCGGTTCGGAGACCCACAGCGCGATCGTATCGACGACCCCTCCCGTGAGGTTCTCGACGATCCTGGCCGAATCGATCCAGGGCCCGACGCTGTCCGACAGCGCCTGGGAAACCGCCTTGTATCCACCGCGGCCATCGGGAACCATCATCGAGGCGCTTCCCGTGCGGTTCCCGATCTCGGGAACTCCGGCCAAAGGCATGATCAGGGTCGTCCCGGCGGCATCCAGACTCGTCGCGGCACCAGGCAGAGGAATCACCTGGGACGCCCCTCCGACGGACCGCAGCGTGACGGTGTCCGGCCCGAGACCGACCACGGTGCCGGTGGATACGGCTCGGAGGGAAACATCGTCGATCATGATCCCGTAGGCGTCTCCGGAAATGGATTTGAACACCAGGGAATCGTTGCCGATCGCGACGAGATCTACGGTTTGATGTTCCCAACGTCGCGCTCCGACGGGTCGGCGGATGGTGTCGACGACAACACCATTCCACAGGACGACGGCGAGGGTCCCCTTGGTATCCCCCGTCCAACTGTTCCAGGAGTGTTCGAAACCAAGCACCAACCGCTGCCCCGGTGTCGTCGCCAATTTCTGACCAATCGCCCCGGGCTTCGCGTTGTTCAGGTCCAGCGCGGCGCCGCCACTTGCTGGAGGCAGAATGGAATCGTCGATGATGTCCACGTCCGCGACACGCCATGCGCGGAAGGTCGATGTCCCATCGAACTGCAGTCCTTTCCCGGTGATGGAGGCATCTTCGAACCCTCCGTCGACCACCAGCTCGGGTCCCAGAGCGGCACCCCCCGGGAAGGCCCGGTCGAAGAGCACGCGTGCTTCGTAGCTCCCATCGCAGGCGCGGAAGATCCCTCCGCGCAGGGGAGTCGGCCAGGCGCTCCGAACACGCAGACGGACCTGGGCGGAATCCTCGGGATCGTTGGCGTCCCGATAGATCGCCTGCAGGGAATCGGCGACCGGCGAGATGGATCCCGCGGTCCATCCCGGAAGGGTGGAGATGGAGACCGGAGCGGAACGGAAGACGCCGGTGCTGTCCCCCGTTTCGGTCAGGGTCAGGGCCACGGAATCCGTCCCCGATCGCAGGATGACCTTCACGAGATCCTTGCCTGCACGGGTCAGGTTGTTGTCGTTGTCCCGGACCTCCACGACCACGCTCGAGGAATCCGGAACGAGATCTCCGGAAAGGACGCCGAGCGAGGCGGGATCCAGGAAGGCGATGCTCGAGGTGGTGGAATTGCCCTTGGTGAACTGCACGAACCACGAGCCGTTGTCGAAGGCGCAGCCGTTCTCGCAGGTCGTGGCGGTGTCGGGGCACACGCCCGATCCGCCGAAGATCGTGATGTCCACGGAGTTCCCGCCGACCCCCATGCGGACGGGGATGTCGAGGTTCCACAATTTGGAGACGGGATCCTGGATCGCGGCTTGGGCGAGCTGGGCCGGAGTCAGCCGCGTGCCGTTCACCCAGATGTCGGTGACCACCCCCTTGGCGGCGGGGGTGAGTTTGTCGAAGATGTTCGCCACCCCCTTGACCCGGACCGTCGAAGAGGCCCGGTCGAGGACGATGGTGTTCCCGTCCGGAACATCGAAGGGAGCCGCCCACTTCACTTCCGCCCCCCAATAGGTCTTCTTGGTCGCCTGTTCGATGTGGGAAGGCGAGAAGCCGTACACGAACTCGCCCTTGCGGTACACGGTCATGTAGGGATTCAACGGCATGTCCGCCGAAAGATTGTCGATCAGGGCGTTGGCCTCGGTCTGGTTCTTGACGATGGGGATCCCCGGGAAGTCGACCGGATCACCCGCGGCGGTCGAATGCGGCATGAACGACCAATCCAGGGTGTTCTTGCCCATGGGGTGGGCCGCCAATCCATTGTCGAGCACGTCGAACCAACCCGTGTCGTTGACGTGGAAGACCGGCACGGTGGGCACGAAGACCTTCACCCAATTGATCAGATCGAGCTGGGCCGCGTTCAGGAGTTTGGAATACTCGCTGCGCTCTGCGAACATCACGTCGAAGCGGATGCGGGAACCCTGCTTCATCATGGTCGGACCGAGCGGCAGGTCGAAGTAGAAGACCGTCGTGTTGGTGACGGGATCGTAGGTTTCCGGCATCTTCATGGGACGGAGCATCTGGACCCCGCGATTCAGGGTGCCCCAGGACCAGTCCAGCCCCCAGACCGGATCGTCGCAGGGCTTGTTGAATCCCGCTCCATCGTAGGCCTGGCAGATGTCGTAACGGGCGGCCATCGCCTCCTCGAAGAGCAGAGGGACGTCCACGAGGCCGGCCGCGGTGCTCTTGATGTGGGTCAGCGGCGTACCCGTCGCATCCTTCAAGGTGTCCGGGGATCGGACGTACACGCGCACCGAGAGGGAGTCGTAGTCCCGTGCTTCGTTGTTCACCACGTTGATGCCCAGCGCAGGCATCCCCGCCCAATCGTACTGGACCGCGTACATGCTGAAATTCGCCATCTTGACCGGCGTGCGGAAGGTGTAGTTCAGGCCCTGGTTGTTGTCCCAGACACCGTCCGACCCCACCTTGAACCAATAATTGGTCTTCTCGGTCAGCCCCCCGATCTTCACGTAGTGGAACTTGGTCGGATGTCCGGACTCGTCGATGTCGTCGGCGCAGGTCCAGGTCGCGTCCTCCACGGGAGTCCGGCCCCAACAGATGCTCGACTGGTGCTCCCCGTCGGGAGTGAACCACATGATCTCCGCGGAATCGGCTGTGACGTTGCACACCTTGACGTTCTCGATCTGGGCAGGCCCGACCGGCAGGGCCTTGGTCGTGAACGAGAACGGAGTTCCATCCGGAAGGGGGTTCTCCCATTTGGTGTAGGTCGCGGAGTTTCCGGCCAGGTCGGTGGCCCGGACATCGAAGAAGTATTGGGTCGCCGGTTTGAGTCCTCCGATGAGGTACTTGTGGGATACCCCGGGGGAATCCGAGGGCAGGGACTTGATCCAGGTTCCCGGAGCCAGCCCGTAGTCCAGCACGACCCGTCCGTACTTGTCGAGCTGGATCTCGATCTGGGCCAGGGTATCGGAGACGTAGACCACCTTCACGGTGGGCACCGGAGGCAGGTTGAGGGGAACGTCCGCCGCCAACCCCGTGGCGATCGCGATCGAGGAAGCCGCACCATCGAGGCAGACCTCGGTGGTGTGGTATTCGTTCCAATAATCCTCGACGACGCCGTTTTCCGCCAGGGTGGGATCCCATGCCCCGTACAACGCACCGACCGGAACATGGTAGGCGTAGGGCGTCCCTGGAGTGTTGCGCCCCTCCGGGTTGGCGGCGCGGTGGTGCGGGTGGTTGAAATTCTTCTCGCCGAGCCCCATGAACATGGACACGTCCCAGGGATTCACGCCGAGCATGTAGTCCATCTGGCGGACCATCAGCTGGCGGACCGGACCGCGATTCCAAGCATATCCGGTGAGTTCGGTCCCCGCCAACCCCGCTTCCAGGTCGCGGGTGATGTCGTAGTAGATGAACAGTTCGAACGCGTTGGCGACCTGGTACCGATTCCACACCCATTGCTGCTGGGTGAACATGGTGAACCAGTTCCCTCCGGCCCGGATCGCGTACCCCCCGCCATCGTTGGGATCGACCGACGGAAGGTCGATCGAGATCCCCGCCCCTCCGGAAATGGAATTCAGGTTCTGGACCACGCCCGCGATCGTGTGGGTGACCAGATTCTGGCGTTCGGCCTCGTCCCGCACGCCGAAGGCGAGTGCGGAATCCTTGTCGGAGAGGATCAGCTTGTAGAAGGCGTACAAGGCGAGCTGGTGTCGGTTCGCCCAGTCCGAATTGGCACCGCCCTTGGTCAGGTTCGGATTGGAATACACCATCCATCCACCTTCCCAACTGCTCTTCATCGGCGTGGGTCCCCCACCGGCGTTCCAGGTCGCCCCGTGCGACCCGACGGTCTTGTCGTAGGCGATGTCGGAGAGGTAGGACTTGTCCTTGGTGACCCACAGCAGCGCGGTCGCGGCCAAGGCGAGGTTGGCGTTCACCTTGTCGGGGCCGGCTCCGTTGTAGGCCGGGCTCGAAACGACGACGCGATTCGCCTTGGCGTACGCGTACATGTCCTTCGCCGCCATCAGGGCGGTGTCCGCCCATTTCGGATCGTAGGGGCGCCAGCGCTTGGAGAGGATCGCCAACCCGGCCGCGACATCCCCGAGGGTGTTGGCACCGAGTTCCGACCTGAGAATCCGCTCCTTCCACCCCCCTCGTCCGACCTCGGTCATCGCATCCTGGTTTTCAGGGCGTCCCCACCAGCCGTGATCCTTGCCGAAATCCCCTACACCGGTCACCATTCCAGAATCGGTTCCCCCTCTCGGGCCCGTCGACCGACCATGCCGCACCCAGGAATCCACGAAGAACCTTCCACCGAAATAGGCCTCGAACAGGATGTCGGGGATGCCATCGGTCCGCAAGGTGTTGGCATGGTTCATTCCGTAGTGGTTCGCGTCGCGCTCGGGCATCGTCGCCGCCAAGGTCGCCAGGGTGGCCAAGGCGTAGCTCATCGTCTGCGGCTCCTTCAAGTGGTCGCCGCAATCGTACCAGCCGCCCTTGTAGGCCCCCGGAGCGGGGGGAGTGGCCAAGGATCCGTCCTTCATGTGGCTGGCCCGGTGGAACCAGGAGGGGAAGCTGCCGCTGCGCTGGATCCCGAAGAACTTGAGAACGCCGTCGCGGACCATGCCGTAGACATTGTCCGAAACGAGGAAGGTGTGGGAGGTGTCCTTCCCGACCACGATCCGGTACTTGCCCCCCTCGACCAAGCCGACACCGGGAAGCGTTCCCTCCATCACCGCATCGGGGAGGATGGTGGTGCCCAGGCCCGTCGTGCTCATGCGGTAGCGGGTATCGCCCCCCGAAACGGTGCCGGCCCAATTGGATGCGATCACGGAGATGTTCGTGCCGCTGTTGAATCCTTTGGCCACCAACGGACCGGTCCCGACCACGGTGCCGGTCGCGGAATCGATCACGGTAAACGCCAGGGCGCTCCCGACGTGGTAGAACTTCGCCATGCCGCCCACGACGTCCTGGGTGCGATAGCCAGCCTGGTTCAACCGGATGCGGGACGGCTTCAGGGTCAGGGAATCCCGAACCCGCTGATCCACCCCAGAATCGGGGAGGGGATTGGCGATGGGATCGTAGGGCATCGGTTCAGCAGCGAAACCGAAGCCCACCGCTCCGAGTACCAAGACAAGGGACCGCATTTTTGTCGCAAAAGCAAGCACGAGTTTCTCCGGGCAGAGACAACAACTACTCCGGAGCGTCCTCCGGATCATCCCTGGCAGAGTAGGGTGAATCCCGAAAAACCGCAAGTCATTGTCATTTAAGGCCGGGAAACCCTGGACTCCGTGAGGAACCACCATTTGACAGCCGAAGAATCGAATTTCTGCCCTCCAAAACATCGCCTTCCCCCCAGGCGTCGGCAAGCCATTCTGGACGACACTCTCCGGAATTCAGGAACGATGCGGGTTCCACCCAAATCCGCTTCGTGGTGATTCGCGATCATCCCGAAAGAAATGCCCCTTCCAGGGAACGACGAGGGAGTCGTTTCTTTCCTGGAAAACCAATCCTCACCTTCCTGCGAGGAAGATTTTAGCGATTCCCGTTCCCATCCCGCGGAACCGCCTTCGGCCTCCCGCACCCGACAACGCCCCAGCCGGAAACGCTCTCTTGGACACAGGCGCTCTCCGGGATCTTCGTCAGCCTCCTTCCCACATCAACGGCAACCGATTCCCCTCCACTCGCCCGAGGACGGACATCCTCCGTTGGTGCAACCGGCCATCGCTCCCACCGACCCGCACCCGGATCTGGAGACAGGCATTCCCGGCCGACCTCTCGCGGCAACATCCAGGACCCTCAAAGCGGATCGATCGGTTTTCGCCAGGGGGGGGCAGATCTGGTTCTCTACCCGCGACCCTCCGCCCGCCTCCCGAGTACTCCACATTGGAGCATTTCCAAAGCGCCCCAGGGATGGAATTCCATTGCGCGCCGTGTTTCTCCGGCGGTATCGTAAAGTCATGAGGCACTGGACCGTCAGTCTGCTGCGCGAGGGGCGAATTTCCCGCGAATGGCACGTGTGGGCCGAAACCCTCACGGTCGGTTCGCATGGTGCGGCGAAAGTCCGCCTACCCCTCCCGGTCGAACCCTGGGCCTTGCGGATTTCCGAGCTTCCCACTGCGGAGCTTTTCGAAGTCGGTGAATTCACCCTTCGCATCGCCGACACCACCCACGAACGGTCCCGTCTTTGGGAACGCGCCCAGATCCGGATCGAATCGGCCCGGAAGCAGACCGAGTCGACATCCCAGGCACGAGCGACCCTCCCCGGCCCGTTCCGCACCGCGATCGCGGCGCTTTGCCTGGCAGGGATCACCCAATGGACGGCCGAGTCGCTTTCCAACCCGGACTCCGAGCCGCTCCGCGTCGCTCCATCGATCCAGGTGGTCGATGCTCCCGAGATCCAGCCCCAGGCCCCCTTCGTACACGTCGCGGACGCCCCCGCTAGGGAGACACTTCCCACCAGCGGGATCCATTCCGTCTCCCGCGCATCGGCACCCCCGAGCGTCCTGGCCGCCATTTCAACCTCCCGATCCGGCAACGGACCGACGCTCGTGGCATCTCCCGATGGACATTCCATCGGAGCCCTGACCTCGGAGCCGTATACCCTCGGCGCATCCTCTCCCGGGACTTCCTGGACAATTTCCGACCCCGTTCGGTTCTCGTCCCTGGATCAGCCTCCCCCCGAACCTCCGCACTGAGGACTCCCGGGAAGCTGCGCGGGTGGCTCCCCGAGGAGTCGCCCTGAGCGACCTCCGGACCTTCCGGTGGCTGCCCTCCCGGCATCCTCCGAGGTGCGCCCGGCATCGCCCGCTTCCCTCCGGCAGGGGATCACCCCGACTCCGACGTCGCTCCCATGCATGGATCCGGCACGCCGTTGGCGATCGCCGGAATCCACGCGAGGGGCCAGCGTAGAAGGCACGATCCTCCCGCAGGTTCACTCCTGCTGGTAGCCATTCCCGATCCACGATCGGAACTCATCGGCGTCGCCCCTCCTGGCGATCGCCACCAATCGCGCCTGTCCATTCCCGAGGAGCGACAGGCCAGGAACGTCCGCGGCCCGCGGACGGCAAGCAGCCGTCCTGCCCAGCGCCGCTCCCCTCCCTTCCGGAGAACTACCCATGAGACACTACCAAATCACCCTCGAGCGCAAGGATCGCTCGGTCCGCCAGTGGAGCCTCTGGGCGGAGCATCTCGTCATCGGCTCCGACCCGCGATCCACCCTGGTGCTTCCAGCGCCCGTCGCGCCCCGCGCGGCGGTCCTGGACCACGAAGGCGTCGTGGACCTTCCCATCGGGCGACTGCTCGTCCACGAAGACACCTGGCTGCGCCAAAGCCTCTGGGAAAAGGCCCGGGATCGCATGGCCTTCTCCCGTCGCATGGAATGGCGGGAACCCGGCGCGAACGACCGCACCCGCCAGTGGTCGATGGCCGCCCTGTCGCTCTTCGGCTTGCTCGGAATCGCCTCCGTCGGCTTGGTCAAGAAGAGCCCCGAGCCCCCTCCCAACCTGCCTTTCGATTTCGACACCTACACCGTGGAAGTCCAGACCCCTCCTCCGCCCCCTCCTCCGCCACCCGATCCGGAACCCGAACGCGCCTTGCGCCCGGACGACCATCCCACCACCACTCCGGACCCCTCGCCCAACGGAGGCTCCACCGAAAACAACTCCGTCGCCATGACCGACAAGACGCCGGCGGCCGTGATGAAACATTCCGTCCTCGACATGGTGAACCAGATGTCGGACGGCGCCCTGGGCGAACTCGTCGATCCGGACGAGAAGAACATCACCGACGTGATCCTCGCCGGAGGCGGGGGACACATGAAGAAGGGAATCGGCGGACGCGGCGCGGGCGGCGGCGACGACCGCATGGCGGGCGTCCACGGGGTGGGCCTGGGATACCACGGCCACGACGGAGTCGCGGCGGCAACGGCCGGCGGACGTCCCGGACCCGCGAGGGTCGGTGGAGGATCTCCCATGGCCACCCGACCGGTCATCCGTCCTCCCCGCCCGAACGATGTCGTGCTCGACCAGGCGCAGGGAAGCCGATCGCCGGAATCGATCCTGCGCGTGATCCGCGAGAACATCGGGGGATTCAAGTACACGTACCAGAAGTACCTGCGCAACTCCCCCGAACTCGGAGGGATGATCTCCCTCCAGTTCACCATCGCCCCCTCCGGGGACATCATCGCCATCAAGGTGGCCAAATCCAACACCGGGGACGCCGGCTTGGACACGGACATCATGGACAAGGCGCGCCGCATGAAGTTCGACCAGATCGAGAAAGGGAACGTCACCGTCACCTACGCCTTCGTGCTCGATCGCCAGTGAGACCACATCCCGGACGGATTCCGTCCGGGCTTCCTCCGCCCCGGGAAATCCCCCGGGGCGGCACACGAACCAGAAACCAGGAGATTCGCCATGTTGAACACCGTCCGCATCAATCGCCTCCGCCACCAGACCGAAGAAGAGCTCAACCTCGTCCCCTTCCTCGACGTCATGATCGTCCTGATCCCGTTCCTCATGTTCTCCGCGAGCTTCGCGGCGATCGTCTCGGTCCCGGCATCCCTTCCCACCCCCGTGGCCAGCGTCCCCAAGGAGATCCGTCCGCCATTCGATCTCGTCGCACGTTCCACTCCGGAGGCCATCGAGCTCTTCCTGAATCCCGCCAGCCCGGATGCGGCGCCCACCGTGCGGATTCCCGTCGCCGCCGGGGAGGACTACGACCAGGCCACCTTGGATCGGTTCCACCAGGCCCTGGTGGAGATCAAGCGGGCCCATCCCGAGGAAACGCGAATCGCCCTGGACGCCGAACCCTCCACGAGCCTGCAGCGCATTTCCCGGCTGTTGGACCTCTCGCGAACCCTCGTACCGGGGGACACCGGCGTGGCCCAGGCGCCCGGCCAGAAGGTCGGAACGCTCTTCCCCACGGTCGCCTGGAAAGGCGTCTACGTCCCATGAGGAGCTTCGAGGGCACGGACTTCCGCCCCCCGCGCCCCTTCTCCCGTCCGGGGAACGCGGGTGGTCCCGGAGTCCTCGCCTTCCCGGGATGGACTCCTCCGAGCCACGTTCGTCTCCACGAATCGTCCTCCCCCCTGCTCCCCCGCTGGTCGATCCCGCGACGGCGCGTCCGCGCGGGATCGCAGGACCCACCGTCCGCGGGGGAGGAGCTTCTCCCCTCCGCCGGCACGATGAAGGAAGACCCGCGGGAGGGAAGGTCCGGAAGCGGAGACCCCGGATCGGGGGCATCCGGCCCGCATTTCCGAAGTCGGACTCGTCCCTTTCGGGGACTACCTTGTCGTCATGAGTTCGTACGAGGATCTGCTCGCCCATTTGCGCGAAACCGACCACTTCCAGTCCGCCGCCCGATTGGCCCAGTGGGACCAGGAAACCGGAATGCCCCCCAACGGGGAAACCGCACGCGCGGAGCTCCTCGCCACGCTCGCACGCCACGTGCATTCGCGCTCCACGAGCGGCCACCTGCGGGAACTGCTCGAGAAGGCCACCCAGGAAGCTTCCACGGACGATCAGAAGCGACAATGTGAGTTGGTGCGTCGGGATCTCGATCGTGCGAGCGCCGTGCCGGCGCGTCTGGTCGAGGAAATCGTACGCACCACCAGCATCGCCCAACAGGCGTGGTCCCGTGCGCGGAAGGCAAGGGACTTCGCGGCGTTCCTCCCCCATCTGCGGGAGGTCGTCTCCCTCAAGCGAGAGGAAGGCGCCTGCATCGCCCCCCCGGGAGGCACCCCCTACGACGGACTTCTTTCCGACTACGAACGGGGAATGACCACCTCCGATTGGGACGGGCTCTTCCTGGAGTTGGAGGCCGAACTTCCCGGCCTCGTCGCATCCATCGTCGATCGCCAACGGGACTCCCACGCACGCCTCGACGCCTGCTCCGCCTTGCGCGGCCCCTTCCCGCAAACCAAGCAGATGGAGACGTGCAGGAGACTGGCCACCGGGTTGGGGTTCGATTTCCAATCCGGACGCCTCGATCTCTCGGCGCATCCGTTCTCCGAAACCGTGCATGCCGGCGACCACCGGATCACCACCCGGCTCGACGAGTCCGATCTCGAAGGCAGCCTGTTCTCGAGTCTGCACGAGACCGGCCACGCCCTGTACGAGCAAGGCCTACCCCAGGAGCTGACCGGAACTCCTCTGGGCGGCTACTGCTCGATGTCCGTCCACGAAAGCCAGTCCCGCCTCTGGGAGAACCTCGTCGGGCGATCCGACACCTACTGGGAAACCGAGTATCCCGGGCTCCTGAAGGACTACTCGACGCTGGGGTACGTCCCTCGCGACCTCTGGCTGGCCGCCGTGCGCCGCGTGCGCCCTTCGCTGATTCGGACGGAATCCGACGAAGCGACCTACAACCTCCACGTGCTCGTCCGCTTCCGTCTGGAAAAGGCCCTCGTCGCCGGAGACCTCGATCCGGAGGACCTTCCCGCGGCCTGGAACGAATCCTACCGCACCCTCCTGGGGGTCGCACCCAGCCACGATGCGGAAGGATGCCTCCAGGATGTCCACTGGAGCGCCGGACTTTTCGGGTACTTCCCCACCTACACCCTGGGGAATCTGCTCTCCTGCCAGATCTACGAGGCGGCCCAACGCGCGGGAGCGACCAACGATCGCGCCTCCCTCCTCGAATGGCTGCGACGCAACATCCACGAACACGGACACCGCTGGGAAACGCCCGAACTGATCGAACGCGCGACGGGTAGCAGGCCCTCGAGCCAGGCCTTCCTGCGGCACATCCGATCCAGGTACCTGCCCGAGCCCCTCGGGTAGTCCATCCGAGGCGCCCGCGGCCCCACCTCGGAATCGATCGGACGCCGGTCGCGAGCGCCCCGCACCACGAGGCTGGCCTCGCGTCCTTCCAGCGTACCGAGGGTGATGACGCCGATGGCGCCCTTCCGCCGACGCGCGAGGCGCGGACGAAAAAGCCCCTCCGCGCACGATCGCACGGAGGGGCTTCCCTCGTGAAGCCGTCGCGAACCTTCGTCAGTCGTCGGCGTGCGCTCGGATGTCCGTCTCGCCGGTGGGTTCGACGGCCGGGAGCTCCGAAGGCAACCCTCTCCAGGCGCGGTACTTCTCGATGGCGTGGTAGTAGGAGTAGTAGAGCACCGGAGTCACGACCAGCACCAAGGCGGTGTTGAACAGCAGTCCCCAGAAGATGGCCCAGGCCAGGGGTGCCCACATGCCCGAGCTCTGGGATTTCGCCACGATCCCCAGATGCAACCAGTCGATCCCCATTCCCGTGGCCATGGGGAGCAGACCGATCATCGCGGTGAAGGCCGTCAGCATCACCGGACGCAACCGGGTCTTGCCGCCCTCGACGGCGACTTCGTGGAGCGGACGCCCTTCGGCCTTGAGATGGTTCATGAAGTCGATCAGCACGATGCCGTTCTTGGCCACCACGCCAGCGAGGGCGATGATGCCGATCCCCGTCATGATGATGGACATCTGGGTCTGCACGATGAGAAGCCCCCAGAACACGCCCCCCACCGCCAGGAACACGCCGAGGAGGATCAGCATGGGCTGGAAGATGGAATTGAACTGCAGCACCATCGTGAAGAAGACCAGTCCCACCGCGATCAACATGGCCTTGCCCATGAACACTTGGGTCTCCTCCTGCTCCTTGGATCCCGTCCCCGGGAGGATGCTGTACCCACCCGGAAGTTCCAGACCCTTGAGGGCGGCCATCGCCTTCGCCTTGGGACCGTTCTCATCCCTTTGTCCAGGCGCCAATTCCGCGGTGACCTGGACCGTCCGGAGTCGATCCAATCGATTCACCGAAGCCAGGCTGGCATTTTCCGTCACCTTCGCCACCGAGCTCAGCGGGATGTACGCTCCTTCGTGGACGATGGAGATCTTGTCGAGGGAGGAGAAGCTCTCGCGGCTCTTGGCGTCCATGCGGACCATGATCTTGTGCTCGTCCTTGCCGACCCGGTACTTGCCGGCCTCGATCCCGTACATCGATCCGCGGACCGCCATGGCCACGTCGGTGGCCCCCAGACCGAACCGCTTGGCCTGGTCGCGATCCACGTCGATGCGCATCTCCGGCTGGGCGGGGTTGAAGTCGGAGGTCACGTTGGTGAGTTCGGGAATCGTCTTCAAGCGAGCCATCACGGAGTCGGCGTACTTGCCCAGGACGGAGAAGTTCTCCCCCTGCACGAGAAGCTCCACCGGTTTCCCCTGGGGAGGGCCGTCGTGCTGCTTCTTCACCTTGATGTTCCATCCCGGGGCCAGGGCCGGGAGATGCTTTTCCATCCAGGCCAATGTGGTCCAGGAATCGACCTTGCGATCCTCGAACTTGGTGAAGGCGACATCGATGTAGGCCTTGTTGGACTCCTCGCGGGAACCACCGAGATTCTGGTCGCTCTTGCCGCGGCCCACGACCACGGAGACCGACCGGATATCGGCGGAATCCTCGGGCATGTTGAACGCGGCCTTTTCCAGGACCGCGATGGCGGAATCCGTGCGATCGATGTCCAGGCCCAGCGGGCCTTCGATTTCGGCGGCCACCACCTCGGGTTCGGTGTTGGGGAAGAACGCCACGCCCTTGCCGAAGGTGGAATAGGCGATGATGCCGGAGGCCACGAAGCCCAGGCACAGCAGCAGGACCAGCACCGGACGATGGAGGAAGCCTTCCAGGGTGCTTCCGTAGAAGGCCTTGAAGCGATGGAACAGACTCCCGCCTTCGTCGTCGTGGTGGTCCGGGTTGTTGTGCATGAACAACGAGGAGAACACCGGATTGAAGATGAAGGCGACGAACAGGGAGCCGCCCAGGGTCACGGACACCGTGATCGGCAGGTACTTCATGAAGTTGCCCATGATTCCCGGCATCCAGAGGATGGGCACGAAGGCCGAGATGGTCGTCAAGGTGGCGGTGGCCACCGGGATCATCACTTCGCGCGTCCCGTCGATGGCCGCCTGCACGCGGGTCTTTCCCATGGCCAGGTGCCGATAGATGTTCTCCACCACCACGATCCCGTCGTCGACGAGCATGCCGAGCGCGAGGACCAGGGAGAAGAGGACCACCATGTTCAGGGTGACCCCCATCATCTGCAGCACCATGAACCCGAGCATCATCGAGAACGGAATGGCGGTGGAGATGAAGAACGAATTGCGGAAGCCGAGGAAGAACGAAAGGATTCCCACCACCAGGAAAAGTCCGGTGATGATGTGGTTGGTCAGTTCGTCCACCATGTGGCGGATTTCCGTGGACTGGTCGAACGAGTAGTCCGCGATGGTCCCCTTGGGCCAATGGAGCGCCTGCTCGGCGACCAGCTTCTTCACCTCGTCGGTGATCTCGATGATGTTCTCTCCGGTGCGCTTGGTCACCGTGATGGCCAGGGAGGGCTTCCCGTTGTAGCGCGCGATGGCCGAGCGTTCCCGCGACCAACCGAAGGAAACGTTCGCCACATCCCGGAGGCGGATGGTCTTGTCGCCTTCGGCGCGCACGACGATCTCCCCGAAGGCGTCCGGATCCTTGATTTCCCCGGTGAGCTTGATGGTGAAGCGGTTTCCTCCCGCCTTCAGGGCACCTCCGGGGATGTTCCTATGCTGGGCCTGCACGGCCCCGGCGATGGCTCCGAGGTTGAGGTCGAGGGCTCGCATCCGATCCGGGTCCACATCGATGGCGATCTCCTTCTCCTGCTTGCCGGTGACCTTCGACTCCAGGACTCCGGGAAGGGACTGGATGCGGTCGCGCAACTGGTCGGCGACCACCTCGAGCCGCTCCATTCCGTATTCCGAGGTCAGGGAAACCACGAAGATCGGGATGTTCGAGAAGTTCAGTTCCTGGACGATCGGATCCTCGGCGTCGGAAGGCAGTTCCCCCTTGGCCATGTCGACCTTGTCCTTGACCCTTCGCAGAGCCGTCTCGACATCGACGTTGGTGTTGAACTCGACCTGGATGGCCGAGACAGACTCCATCGACTGGCTGGTCACCTTCTTGACCCCCTCGACACCGTCGAGCTGGTCCTCGATCTTCTCGGTGACGAGTTTTTCGATGTCCTCCGGCGAAGCGCCGGGGTAGATCGTGTTCACGAAGATCAAGGGGATCTTGATTTCCGGAAAGGACTCCCGGGGAAGGGAGAAGTAGCTCATCGTCCCCGCGGCCAACATGAAGAAGGCCAGGACCATGATGGTGACAGGGTTTCTGACAGCGAATTTCGTCATCGCGTATACCTCGGAATCACTTCTGGATCCGGGTGCCGTCCGAAAGCCGGAACGCACCGCGGACCACGAGATCGTCACCGATGGAGAGGCCGGAGAGCACCTGGACGGAGTCCCCGGAGGAAGGACCGAGTTCGAGTTTCCGTTCCTGGGCCTTTCCGTCCTGGGCCACCATGGCGAACACCCCGCCTTCACGGCGCAGCAGGGCCCAGGATGGGACCACGACCGCCTCGCGCACCTCCTGCCGGAGGATCCGGACCTTGCCCGCGAGCCCGGGCCGCAGGTTCCCGTCCTTGTTCGTCAGCACGACCCGCGCCGAAACCACGCGGTTGCGGGTATCGGCGGCGAGATCCACCGAGCTCACGGTGCCCTTGTAGGG
This sequence comes from Fibrobacteria bacterium, assembly GCA_020633825.1. Classification (GTDB taxonomy): domain Bacteria; phylum Fibrobacterota; class Fibrobacteria; order UBA5070; family UBA5070; genus UBA5070. The sequence goes on from JACKCV010000004.1 coordinate 242,501, forward strand.
GGCGTCGGGCGACTCGATCAGATGGAACTCGGCATCCAATCCCTTCTTGAGCAGTCCCGACTCGGTTTCCGGGACCGCGAACGTCGCCTCGAGCCGATCGTTGCGGACGATCCGCAGGGTGGGGGTGCCGGGACCGACGGCCTGCCAGCGATTGACCATCCTGGAAGCCACGACTCCGGAGAAGGGGGCCTGGCAACGCGAGTCCTCGTACTGCTTCTGCGCACCGAGGAACTGGGCCTTGGCGGCGTGGAACTGCGCGGACGCCGCATCCAAGGCGGCCTTGCCCAGACTACCCGCTTCGACGTTCTTGCGGGCGACCTCCATGGCCGCCTGCGTGGCATCCATCGAGGAGCGCGCCGCGTCGAGCTGCGCCCGGTAGCGGTCGGACTCGATGTCGCACAAACCCTGGCCGGCCCGCACCCGCGTGCCCACCTCGGAAATGGATTTCATGGTGCCGGCGGCGGAACTCACCAGGATGGCATCGTCCGCACCTCGAAGATCCGCCGGGTACACCCCCCAGTCCTGGAACGTCCGTCCCTGGATGCGCGAGGTGACGACTTCCACTCTCGTGGTGTCGGCGGAGCGGACCTGCTCGACTTCCGCCTCCTTCTGGCCTTCGCAGGCCATGAGGGCGAAGGGGAGAGCGGCCAAGGCGAATCGGTTCAGGCGCGTTTTCATGGTTCCTCCGAAAGGGCGATCAGATCCTGTCCGCGGACCAGCGCGAGGGCGGCGGCGGAGCGTGTGCGTTCGAGACGGGCGGCGACGAGCGCAAGCTCGGCCATGCGAAGATTCTCCTCGGCCGCAAGGAGATCGGAAAGGGCTCCCGAACCTTGACGGAAATCGACATCGGCGAGGGTGCGGGCTTCCGCGGCGGCGGCGATGGACTGCAGCGCCGAGGCCAGCGCCGAGTCGGCGGCTTCGCGATCCATCAGGACCTTGTCGACCTCGACCTCGACCATCCTGCGAAGGTCCTCGCGCCGGATTTCCAGGGCGTGGACCGCCGCACGGGTCTGTCCCGCCTTCGCGGATTGCTCGAAGCCGTCGAAGAGGTTCCACTGCAGGGCGAGTCCGACCGACCACTCGTAGTTGTCCCGCACGTTTCCGGCCTCCTTGAAGGCCTCTCCCATGTCGGTGTTCGCCGAGATCACGCCGGCCTTCCCCACCAGACCGAGATTGGGCAGGTAATTCGCGCGATAGATGGTGACGATGTCGTTCTGCAGCGACTTCGCTTCGTCGAGGAACTTCAAGTCGGAGCGGTTGTCCATGGCCAGGCGGAGGAGTTCCTCCCTGGCCGGGGGCAGCAGGGCTTCGAGCGCGGGCAAACCCGCGGTGTCGAGTTCCAGGGATTCGTCGGCCGACCGACCGAGAGTCCGGTTGAGCATCCGCCGGGAGGTGAGCGCATCGCGCCGCGCGGCGAGCAGGTCGGGATGGAGACGGAGCAATTGCGAGCGAGCCATCAGCAGCTGCGCGCGGGATCCCAAGCCACCGGCCACCGCGCGTTCCAGATAGGCGACGACTTCCGTCTGCCGGGCGATGGATCGCTCGACGATTCCCACCTTCTGCTCGGCGAGAGCCGTGGCCGACCACAGCCCGAGGAAATCGCCTTGGACCTTGGAACGATCCATGCGGACCTTCAAGGAAGTGATGCGCTTCTGCGTCGAGGCCATATGCAGGGCCGTCGTCACCTTCCCGAAGGTGAACAAGGCCTGGCTCGCTTGGACGCCGTAACCCACGGACCACGTGGGTTCGTCGGGATCGGACTGGAGGTCCTGGAGAGCGGCGAGAGGTCCGAGACTTCTTCCAGGTTGCGAACCGTCCAAGGTGGCCACTCGATCGTCGAGGCTCGCGATGGACTGCCCCAGCGCCCCGAAACCGGCCCCGAGACCCGACAGCATGGACGGTTGCCGCCCGACCCCGGTGTTGGCATATCCCGAAACGCTGGGCCAGGCCACCTTGCGAACCTCCCGGACCAGCTCGTTGGCCGAGTCCACGGAGATCCGGATCAAGGCGGCTTCGGGCCCTCGCGTGAGGGCCTCTTCCAGACCTTGGGTCAACGTCATCGGCTGGGCCGCGGCCAAACCGGGCACGAGCCAGAACACCGAAGCGATTCTCATGGGGCGGATCCTTTTGTTAACAGCGTTAATCAATTTGAAAAACTCCGAGACATCCGGCCAGTGTCCGTCTGAAGAAATTGATCCAAGTTGGCGAGAAGGCGTGTTTCGAGCACATCCAGGAGGTCCGTGGCGATGGGACAGATCTGGAACATCCGTTCGTACCGAATTCCTGCGACCGTGCTGGTGAGGATCCTGGAATCCCCTGGATCCAAACCATCCTTGCTCAGGCAGCGTTGCATCCGGGAGACCTGCCGTCTCAGACACGCCAGGAGTTCCGGGTTGCTGGTGACCACCGCGAACAGGGCGGGGTTCTCCAGGTCTTCCAAACGCCGCATCCCCTCGAAGGAGGCACGGATCCAGGCCCGGTGCCACCGTCCCTCGACGCGTGAATCCGCCTTCCAGTGCCGGTGGAGTCCATCCCAAGCCGAGCGCAGATGCAGATGGAGCAATCCGTGCAGGAGAGCCTCCTTGGAAGGGTAGTGGTAGAGGACCCCCCCTTTGCTCATGCGCGCCTCGCGAGCGACGCCATCGATGGTCAGAGCTTGAGGCCCGCCCTGGATGGCCAGGACGCATGCCGCCTGCAAGATCTGGTGCCTCGTCGCAACCGAATCGGATCGCTGGTGCGTGGTCATTCCGAGACAACATACCGTCCAGACGGTACAAAGTCAAGATTCGCTCCAAAAACAACGCCCCTCGACAACCGACGAGGGTTCCCGTCTTCCCATTATCCGTTCCAAGAGGAAACCCGCCGCGAAGCTCCCGCCCCCCCCAGGAGAGAATCAAGAGCCGGGAACGATCAATCTGCCTGGGCGTTCCAAGCCCATCCCGGGCCCAAGGCCTCGAGCAACTCCTTGCGCGAAACCGGTTTGGCCAGGAATCCGTCCATCCCGCACTCCTGGCATCTTCGACGATCTTCGGAGAGCGCATTGGCCGTGTATGCTACGATGCGAGTCTTGGGAACACCCAGGGACGCTTCCAGTTCCCGGATCTTCCGCGTCGCTTCGTAGCCATCCATCACCGGCATCTGGCAGTCCATGAGGACCAAGGGAAAGCGATGGATCCTCCAGAGATCGAACCCTTGCGCCCCGTCGATGGCGGTGACCACCTCGATGCCTTCCTTCCGAAGCAGCTTCGAGGCCACCATCCGATTCACGGGCTCGTCCTCCACGAGCAGAACGCGCAGCGGATCCCGAGGCGAGATCGCGGTCGGTGCCGGAGATAGGCTCGAAGCCTGCTCGAATCCCAGATGGACCGAGACCACCGTTCCCAGGCCCACACGGCTCTCCACCTCGATGGTCCCCTCCATCGCCCGGACCACGCGGCGCGTCAGGGCCAAACCGAGGCCGGTGCCATTGGCGTTCGGATGCGTGTCCCGATGGTGCTGGACGAAGGGATTGAACAGTTCCCGCTGCTGGTCGGGGGTCATTCCGATCCCGGTATCCCGGACGGTCAGGACCAACCGCACCATCCCGTCCCCGACCGACGTCTGGCCTCGCAGCGCGACTTCGACGAATCCGTGTTCGGTGAACTTGATGGCGTTGGTCACCAGGTGCAGGAGGATCTGTCGCAGGCGATCGCTGTCGACCATCACCCGTGGCAGGTCGTCGGAGACCTGCATGCGCAAGCTGACGCCTTTCGTCTCGGCTTGGAGCCGGAGGGGATGCAGCATGCGAGGAACCTCCGCCTGCAGGCGAAGGGAACGTCTTTCGAGGATGACACCCCCCTCCTCGAGTCGGGAGAATTCGAGGATGTCCCCGACGATGGCTCGCAGCACGCCACCCGTCGAGCGTGCGATCTCCAGATGATCGCGCTGCTGGAAGGAGAGCGGTTCGCTGCCGATCAGATCGAGCGCTCCCATCAACCCGTTCAGAGGAGTCCGCAGCTCATGGCTCACCATGCCCAGGAAATTGTTCTTCGCCTGGCTGGACGCTTCGGCCTGCCCGACGGCCTCGGCCATGGCTCCTTCGGTGGACACGACGAGTCGCATCAGGAGGAAGAGCGGGACGAGGAGCCCCAATCCAGAGACCAGCGAGGCGGACACGCCGAACCACCGCAACTGTTGGGCGGACATCCCCAGCGGTTCGACGAGATCGTACGCCCACAACTGGAGCAGGAGGATTCCCAACAGTGGAGCCAGGGCGGGGAGGAACACGCGCCACCGCTGCTCCACGGGAAAGATCAGGAACGGCATCGCAACGGCGGAGAGCAGGCCGGATTCCATCCGTCCCGACGGTCCGACGAAGAGTCACAGAAGCAGGATCGAAACCGTGAAGGCTCCATGGAACAAGTGCCGGGCCACCTGCGTGCGACCGGACCGAAGCAAGTGGCCCGCGACGACGTGCGCCCCCAGGAACAGGACCCCGATCGACACCAGGGCCCCCTCTCCAAGGATGGCGAACAGGGCGATGGCGGTTCCTGTCATGGCCAGGCAGAGCAGCAGACAGACCCACGCCAGGAGCAGGCACCGCTTCTCCTGCGGACACGAGCCCTTGGAAATCGCGGAGTCGGCAAGACGGCGGAGGGTGAGAAACCACCCCCCCATCGGCTCGATGAAGACGCTCCAGAAATCCCTCATGGTCCCGACATGGTATCACTCCAGCGCTGCAAGGAGCAAACCCCGACCCGCGACGCCCCCTCAGCGGGCAAAGCGACGACGCCAAGCGGGAAACTTCCCCATGTCCTCCTGGTGCTGGGAAAGATCATGGTCGGCCCCCGGATTGTAATGGCTTTCCAGGTCGACGCCACTCCTTCGGAGCAGTTCCCACCAGGCGGCCACTTCGGGGAAGGAATACAGGCGATCCCTCCCTCCCGCCGTCCAGCGGACCGGCATCCCTCCCAGGGAAACCGGATCGAAGGAGGCGCCTCGGGAGATCAACACGGAAGGATTCGCCGACCAGACGGCGACCGCGCGCAGGTGCAGCTCCGGCACCCCTCTCAATCGCTGCGCCATCCAGAGAGCTCCCGCTCCTCCATCGGAGACCCCCGCCAGGACGAGGGAGCGCGAATCCACGCCTTGCGTTTTCTGCGCGATCCGGATCTGGGCCTCCACACGCTCGAGGGCGGAAGCGGACCACCAGGGCGATGCCGGCCAGGCCGACGGTGCCAGCAACGCGAAACCTCCGGAGTCGGCCCACGGGGCGAATCCCACCGCGGCGCGCAACCCCTTCGCGGGATCATCGGCTCCGATACCCCCGTGCAGCCACACGACCAACGGCGCCTTCCACTTCCGGGCCTGGGCGGGATCGAGACTCCCGGGGGGATTCGGGACGACCAGGGCCGCGCGACTGCCATCGCGGAAGGTCAGGGTGTCGGTCCTCCATCCGCCGCTCAACAGGACCATGGCAAGGGCGATGCTATTCACGGAAGGAGACCTCCCCGGAGACGACGGGCGAGAAACGGCGGGAGCCCTCCCGATCGGAAACGTCCAAACCGACCGACCACCTCGTCCCCCAATCGCCTGAAGGACGGAATTCGGCACCGAGCGTCAGCACCTGCCTCGTCCAGTCCACCGTCCCCATCCAATCCTTCCGCGGATGGGGCACGACCCAGGTCCCCGAGGAATCCGCCCAGTTGAGATCGTCCACGGAGGATCCCGGTCCGGCACCTTTCCACTCGGCCCGGACTTCGGAGAGGAGGGACCAGGATGCGGACAGATCCTGCCGTCTGTTCCAGAGCAGCGCCAGGGAGTTCGGCCCCAGGGGGGAGCCCAGGGGACGGCCGAAATGGACCGGCAGGTTCCGGGGAGCTCCAGGCAGGATGGACGAGGACGCCCCGCCCACCCAGGGCTCGATCCTGGTGGCCTGGAGCCTGTCGAGGGTCTGCGGGCCCGAGACGTCCCGCAGGCGAAGACCGACCCCGAGCGCCCATTTGTTCCCCCATCCGTCGGAGAAGAAGCCCAGGAAATTCTGCAGGTCGTCGAGGAACAATTCCCCCGCGATCTCGATCCCTGGGAGAATTCGCCACGAGGCGTCGAACCCCATCTGGCGGTTGTCCGGGTCTCCCAGGAGGTGTTCGGTCAGGATCACCGGAAAGACGGGAACGAGATAGAGAGGTTCCAGGGGTCGATTCACGGAGACGACCGCTTCGCTCCATGCGACCGCCCAGCTCCTGCCGACCCACCGAAGTCGATGCCCGTAGAGAAGGCGGCGCTCGTCGAAGGCATCCCCGGTCAGGCGCCCCCCCAGGACCACCGCTTCGATGGGCCCCACCCGTGCGGAGGCTTCGGTCAGGGCGAACGGATCGGCCGTCCCGGACAGGAACAACGGTTCGGGCAAGGGGCCCCACGAAGTCCGCAGCCACCCCGACCGCAACCGGACTCCCAGTGCGGTGGCCTCCAGCCCCCCTTCCAGGCCATCCACGGTCCGTGCCCAGGAAGCTTCCCCGTCGCCGGCGAACAAGGCGGTCTGGTAGACTCCGCGACGAGGGTCCATCTCCTTGCGCCACAGGGATGCATCGGCGACCTCGGTCCGTTGGAACGGACGAGCCCACATCGACGCCTGGTTTCCCAACAGGACATCGACGCGAGGGCGGAGCCGCCCGCCCAGGATCCGGTGGGGGACGCCCGAGGAATCGAAGCGAGTCTCCACGTACCCCTCGCCGGCCAGGTCGAGAAGGAGGTGGTCGGTGCGATCCCCGCGATTTGCCGACCAGGCCGGACGCCATCCCCACCCGGCGGGGAAGGAATCCCGCAAGGCGAGTCTCCGGAGCAGCCGCGCGATGCGAACGGAATCGGTCGGCGCGAGGTCCGTCGAGTCGATGGATTCGAGACAAGCCAGGACCAGTTCCCCGGGCCAGGGGCGCCGGTCGGGCAGGGAGCACCCATCCCGCCCATCGAGGCGTTCCAGCCAGGGGACGGCCGGATCGTCCTCCGGGAGGGAGGGAAGGACCGGCCTCGACGCCGCCGCGGAGATGCACAGGCCAAGGAGAGCCGGCAGGAGGAGTACAGGACGGAAGATCATCGCCTGTGAAGGTAACCGACCCGAAGCAACCCCGGGGTTCAGCGCAGGCTCATGCTTCCGTAGGCGCGAGCCGCTCGCATCTTGCGATCCGAATCCGCGGCCTTCCGCCGCCCCTCGTCGATGCGACGCCGCACGCCGTTTTCCAGTCCGGTCTGGAAGCGGGAAGCCTCCAGGGCGAGGTTGACGAGACGATTCCGGATCGAGAAGACGCGCGCACGCTCCTGTTCCTTCGGAGCATCCGCTTCCCAGGATTTCCAGAGTTCCTTCATGTCGTCCAGCAGCGGTGCGGCCTGGGCGAGGGCGCGATCACGGGTGTCGAGAAGCATCTGCAGGCCACCATCGGTGGTCCAGTCTTCGCTCGGCCGGGCGAAGGGCGACCACGTCGCCTCGAGTTTCTCGAGGATTTCGGCGAGACGGTCCGTCAGGTTCGACATGGGATCACCCGCGCAAGGCGAAGGAATGGGCCTGTCCGGCGACCACGGAAGGCTGGGTCTTGCGGACGGTCTCGGCCGCGACCTGCCAGGCGCCCCGGAGCTCCGAAAGCATGGTGCGGACCACGTTGATGCCTTCGTCCATCTTCTGGATGAGGCTTTCGTGGAGCTTCCAGGTCATGAAGTCGTAGAGCTGCCACAGTTGCTTCGCGATCTCCCCGCCGTTCTCCATGTCCAGGGCGCATGTCAATTCCGCCAGGCCGTCCTGCACCCGCGTCAGGGCCTTCGTCCGGGCCTCGATGTTGGAGCTCGCTTCGAGCGCTCGATCGCACCACTGGATGCAGTGGTCGTAGACCATCACCACGAGTTTCCCTCGATCGGCGGTCTGGATGGAGGCGGTGCGGTAGGTCTGGTGCGGATTCAACATGACTGATTCCTCCTGTTCATCCGATGGAGCCGATTTGGGACATGAAGGCCGCGCTCTGCGCCTTCATGCGGAGCATGGCCTGTTCGAGGGCGCTGAACTGGCTGACCAATCCCTCGCGATAGGAATCCACCCTCGATTGGGCGGTCGACACCTGTTTGCCATATTCCGTCACCTGGTTCTGGACCGCGGTCTTGGCGTCCCGAAGCAGACCTCCGACACCCGTGGCGTCGTTGTAGAACTGCTCGATCATCCCCGCGATCCCGCGGTTCAAGGTCGCGGTGAAGGGCGAAAGAGTCGAGGGAGCCGTGATGCCGAGGCCTTCGATGTCCCCTTCGCCGCCCATCAGGACATCCCCGTTCCTCGTGACCGAGACGCCATCGATGGTGTTCGCACCGGGATCGACGGACCATGTTCCGGACTTCGTCCGCTGGGTCCAGCCGCCGACCGTGGCCGAGGAGTCGCTGGTCCAGGCGGAATTGGAGAACAACCGCCGCATCCCGTCGAAATCCGTGTTCATGGCCTTCTGGAACTTGTCGGCGTCGAGGGTGAGGGATCCGTCGCTCTTGTTGGTGGTGATTCCGATGCTGGCGAAGGAGGTGTAGGAGGTCTTCTCCGAGAGGCGCGAAAGTTCGCTGGTCATCATGGTCTGGAGGGTCGATTTCAGGCTCTGGACGGCCGATTGGCCGGTGAACTCCCCCGGGACGTAGCTGCGGACGGTCTGCCCGTTGGCGTCCTTGGTCTCCTTGATTTCGGCGGTGCTCTTCTGCTTGATGAAGCTCATCAGGCCGTTGTACGAGTCGAGAAAGCCCTGGACCTTGTTCTTGATCCCTTCGTCGTCGCGCTTCAGGGTGAGCTGGATCGCGGGATCGGTGTCGGCACTGACGTTCTTCAGGACCACCTTGGCCCCGGAAAGGGTGTCCTCGTCGGTGTTGCTCGCCGAGGAGACGGCCAATCCGTTCAACGTGTAGAAGGCCATCTTGCCTTCCGCCACGACATTGGCGAAGGATCTCTGGTCGGAGGACCCTCCGAGTTCGAGGGTGCCGGTGGACCCCGCTGTCATGGAAAGGGTGAAATCGATGGGGTTCCCCGAAGCATTGGTCGCGACCAGGCGCCCCGAGGAATCCACGGAAACGGTGGCTCCGAGCTGGGTCCCCAGCCAGGTGGCGAGATCCCCCATGGTGGCATCGGCGAGGGAGCCCGCCCCGTTGAAGGTCAGTCCGGAAATCGGATTGCCCGCGGAATCGGTGCCATCCAGGGTGATGGAATCCCCCGCTCCGATGTTGTTGGCCCCGACCCCGGTGAACATCTCGGAAAATTTCGTGGCGGCGGTGGCCGCCCCCCCGACGATCTGGCGGAGGGCGAAATCCGCCGCACGGGTCTGGGTCCCGGACGTCACGATGCCCAAGGCGGCCCCGACATCGTCGGTTCCGGAGCTCGTCATGGTGAAGGTGTCCACCCCGGCATCGACGGAAGTGAGCATCAGGCGCACATCGCCGGGACCGATGGTGATCAGGGTCGCGGAAACCCCCGCGTTGTCGGCGGAATTGATCTTCGAAGCGATGTCCTTGAGGGTGTCCCCGGGACGAATGGTGACATCGACCGTGGGCTTGGTGGGATCGGCCTCCACGGCGGCCTGGCTCCGGGAGAAGGTCAAGGTGCCATCGAGGGCGAGGTCGGTGGTCGAGGAGGCGAACTTCCCGGAGGTCACTTTCCAACTCGAGGCGAGCTGCTGGACCCTCACTTCGAAGGAGCCTTCCAGGCCTTCCGTTCCTCCGGTGAGTTCCACCGTTTCGGCATCCGAGGAGGTCGACTTGTAGAGGTCGAAGTCCTTCATGTCGTTCAGGTCGCGCGCCAAGGCGGCGAAACCCATGAATTTGCTCTGGAGATCCCCCAAGGCGGAAAGCGTTGCTTGGCTGGTGGACTGCCTCTTCTGGACCGCCACGACCTTCTGCTGCTCGATGGAGGTCAAGCCATCGATCAGCGAATTCGTGTCCAGACCCGAAACGAGCCCTCCCACCGAAAACGAAGAAGACATGGACCCCCCCTTTCTCCATCCTACCTGATTCCCTTATCGGAATCCGAAGACGGCAACTTGAGGAAAGCAAGAGCGGTGCCGAACATTCCGTCGGCGCGAGGAGCCCAAGCCGCGGAGAAACTGGGCAAGTCCTCCCCTCCTTCCGCCGCTCCATGCAGAAATATCTGCCTGGCTATTGACTTTGGAAGCTTTTGGAGCGAGATTCCCCTCTCGTTGGGGGGATTGCGACCTCGCGGTTCGGCCGGTCTGCCCCCCCCTACTCACACGACAGGAGAGGACCTCAGGTGGATAGTTCCGACGATACCCTTCGCCGGTATTTGGATGACATTCGCAAGACCCAGCCCATCGACCGCAAGGCGGAACAGCTCCTCTTCCGGAAACTCGACCCCAAGGACCCGAATTACAACGACCGGGACGCTCGCCGCGCCCGGGAAATGCTGATTCGCGCCAACATGCGCTTCGTCCTGAAGGTGGCTCTCCAGTATCGCGGCTGCCCCATCCCCCTCCCGGACCTGGTCTCGGAAGGCGCCATGGGGCTCATTCGCGCCATCGAAAGCTTCGATCACAGCCGTGGACTGAAGTTCATTTCCTACGCCGTCTGGTGGATCAAAGCGTACATCACCCGCGCCATCAACGAGCAGGGCAGCCTGATCCGCTTGCCTGCCAACCAGCATCTTCGTGTCCGCAGGGCGCTGAAGAACAAGAGCAAGGGTGAAGAACTCACCGACGAGATTCGCGAACTGATCCAGCTCGGCGAGGCCGGAATTTCCTTCGACGCTCCTCTCAAGGCCGATACCAAGACCACCTACCAGGAGGTTTTGGCCGATCCTCGAGCCGCCAACCCCGAAAACGACGCCGAGATCAACTCCGTGGAGACCATGGCCCACGAACTCCTGGGGGAACTTCCCAAGCGCGAAGCCGATGTTCTCAAGGGACTTTTCGGCATCAACCACGAGGCTCCCCAGACCCTCCGCGAGGTCGGCGAGAGCCTCCAGATCAGCCACGAACGCGTGCGCCAGCTCCGAGATCAGGCCCTGCGCCGCATCAAGAAAGCTCGCAATCGCGAGGTCCTTCGGGAGAAGTACGAGGCCTACATCGCCGCCTTGGGGTGATCTCCCTCGAACACGGTCGATCCACTTGCGCCCTTGGCCGGTCCCTCCGAAGCCAAGGGCTTTTTGTTTTCCTATTCGGGGGATTCGGGAACCCGGGCCGTGGAGGGTCGAGTCTCCCCTCGCCGGGAAAACTTCCAGATTTCGAAACCGAGGGAGATGCGCTCCGTGACCGACCTTCCGATGCAAGCCCCCCTTTCCCTGGAGCGGTGGTTCTCGAGTCGCCGGAGGGACCTTCCATGGCGCACCCCGCCGGGAGTTCCCCGAGATCCTTGGCAGACCTTGCTGTCGGAGACCATGAGCCAACAGACGCGCCTGGAGGTGGTGGTTCCGCGTTTCGAACAATGGCTTGCACTCTGGCCCTCGGTCGAGGAATTTTCCCGTTCGCAGGAAGAGGATGCCCTGGCCGCCTGGGCAGGCCTCGGGTACTACAGCCGGGTGCGGAACCTGCTGCGATGCGCCCGGATCCTCGCGCAGGAGGGCTGGCCTCGCTTTGCGCATCAACTGAGGAAACTCCCCGGCGTCGGTCCCTATACGGCGGCCGCCATCGCCAGCTTCGCCTTCGGTGAACAGGTTCCGATGATCGATGGCAATGTCCTGCGAGTTCTGTCCCGGGTCGGGGCCATCGCGGGGGACCTCCACGGAGGACCAGGAAAACGGCGCCTGGAGGCCGCGGCGACCGCCTGGATCTCCGGGCGGGATGCGGCCGTGGTCAACGAGGCCACGATGGAGCTCGGAGCCTTGGTCTGCCTTCCGCGTTCCCCGATGTGCCACTCCTGCCCCCTGGCGGAAACCTGTCGGGCCTGTCGCGATGGGCAGCCCGAGCGCTTCCCGCAACCGAAACCACGCAGGGAGGCCACGGACCTGGAAGCGGAGGTCCTGGTCCTGATCAACGAGGACCGCATCCTCCTCCGACGCGCGGGAGCCGGGGAGCTCCTGAAGGGGCATTGGACGCTTCCGGAGAGGTCGCAGCTTCGACTCGAGACCCCACCCGACGATTGCGGCCTCGTTCGCCACGCCATCACCCACCACCGAATCCGTTGGCGCATCCTTCGATCTCGCGAGAGGCTGGGCCGGATTCCCGACGGCATGGAATGGTGCCCTCGCCCCCTGCTCCCGACCCGCCTGGTCTCCTCCCTGCCCCGCAAGGCCCTCGAACAAGCAGGTGTCCCGATCTGAATCCAGACCTTCTCCGATCGATCCCCCAGCCCTGCGGGCGATCGACGAACTCGTGAGCGGGGTTCAGGCTCCGAAGGAGAATCGCAACAGGGACTGGAGACTGTAGGGGTACCGGTGGATCACACCTTCATCGAGGCTGCGCTTGACGGTGTACCGCAGATCCGCCGTCAGGTGTCGTGTCAGATGGAGGCTCAAGACGGAAGTCATGGTGAACTCCATCCGGTCCCGGGGCCAGAGGCTCCAGAAGGCTCCGGGACTCATGGTGAGACTGGCCGAGGAGCCCAGCCGTGCCCGGAGGTCCCCTGTGGCCTCGAACCCGGTCCCGTGCTCGAACACGGCCTGTTCCATGACGATGGCGTTGGTGATGTTCGCCAGGGAATCGACGCCCCAAAGCTCCTGCTGCAAGGACGGATTCTCCAGATCCTTCTGGAAGTAGGAGCCGAAGGGGATCACCTGTCGCGATGCGACACCCGCCTGGAGCGAAACCTCCAAAGCCGGAAATTGCAGGGCCTCGATGTTCAAGCCCAACCCTTCCCGCAGTTCCAGAGGAGCCAGAGGGGACGCGTACTGCCAGTACTGCCCTCCTTCGGCCCTTCGGGTCAACCGCCCCGATTCCGGATCCCGCACGTAGAGGCGAAGCGGATCGGTGGTCGAGGACAGGTCGATGTTCGCGGGAAACAGATGGCTGGTCCCCACCAGGCGACCGTAGGGGCCGATCCGGGGTGTGACGCGACGAACCGTGAAGACCTGCGTGGAAATCTCGTCGGGCGACACCTTCCAGCCATCGGAACCCACCATCGCCGCACCACCGACGAACTGGAGACGCGCGCTGCTCAGCCACACATCCGTCTCCTTGCGGGCCCGCAGCTGGGTGACTCCCGTGATGTTGGTCGTGGTCCTCAGATTGCTCTGGCGTGCCAACTTTTCCCGCGTCCAGGCCAGGCTGCCGCCGATGTCGGCACCGAATCTCCAGCGATCGCGCCCACTCTCCGTGGCCACTTCCGTGATGCGTCCACCTCCGACCACGCGATCCTCGTCCATGACCAGGGTGTACTCGACCCACTCCCCCGCGATCAATCGCACGGTGACGAAATTGGTCAAGTCGTCGGTTCCCGCCGCCAATCCGGTGAGCTTGTACACCCCCGGCGGCAGGATCCATGTGGGGAGATCGACGAGGCGATCCTCCGTCTGCCCGAAACCTTCCCCGTATCCCTGGAAACGATCCTGTCGGATGAGTTTGTATTCCCCGCGCAGATACTGTCGCTCGGGGGAAATGGTTGCGACGGTCAATCCGCACCAGGGGATGGGAGGGACCGTGGTCTCGCCGTCCCGGACCTCCACGGGAATCTCCAGGCGCTGATCCTCCGCACCGGAGCCGAAACGAATCCGGTACGATCCCGGCTGGAGTCGGATCCGTTTTCCCGTGCTCCCCAAGGCGACGACTTCGTCCTTGTCGTCCAGGACGCTCACGCGGGGTTCGAGACGTCCATGGGTCATGGAAGGCACGAAAATGGCACCTTCCCCGATCCCCAGGAGGACCTCGTCGGCCTCCAGTTGTTCCTCGATCCGAGGTGCCGGCCAGGCCCCGATGGCATCGGGAGCGCCACGCTCCACGGGAGGGGCGTTCAGATGGGCGGCGCTATCCCCCCATGCCGGTGGCAGATCTCGAATGTCCACCCCCGGCAATTCCGGGGACGGCCCAGCCCACAGAAGGGACGCCGCGATCCAGGAAATCCCGGAGGGGATCACCGATCGACTCCCTGCTCGGCCTGGGAGGAAGGGAGTTGGGCGGCAAGCACCGAGTCGACCGCCTGGACGGTGCGATCGACGCTGGCCTCGAGCAGACTGGACAAGGCCCGCACCACCAGAACGGGATCTTCCCCCTTCACCTCCCGGCGAAGGTCGAAGTCCTTGCCCCATACGACGCGATTGTCGGAGGCGCGCAGGAGATCCATGCGGACCTCGAGGTGGGCGAAGCGGCCGGCGGTGGACTGGTATTCCTCGAGGGACACGACACGCCCTCGGAGCTCCCAGTCCGGGGAATCCTCCTCGTATTGGTTCTGGATCGCCTGGAAGAGACGGATTTCGACCAGATGTTTGCGCACCATGTCGGAAACCACGTGCTCGGGACGCAGAGCCCAGCGATCCTTCCAGCGATACCGGATCTCGTGGGCGGAGGTCCGGTACACCAGTTCCTGTCGCTGGTAGGCTTCGCCCATCTCGAAGTTCCGGACCAGAAGGGTCACCGGCCAGGGGGCCTGCGACGCGCGAGCCTTGGAAACCTCCGGCACGTAGTCCAGGACGTAGTACCGATAGTCGCGAGGGCCCGCGTAGCACCCCCCCAGGACCAATCCGACGACGACCGCGGCCGAAAAGGCACGGAAGAACCGCGAAGACCGGATGCTCATTCTCTCTCCCCCTTGTCGCCCGAGCGCAGAAGCGCCGCGGGATTGTCCCGGATCGTCTGACTGAAGTCCGTGAGGTTGCGCATGGTGGAGCGGAGGTCTTCCAGGGTGCGGTACACGTCCCCCTGCGAGCGACCGAGCATCACGTCGGCTCGGCGCGCCACGCTGGCCAGGGCCGCGGCGGCCGAGTCCACCCGGAGGATCGCCTTGTCCGGCCGACCCGCGGACAACGAGCTGTCGATGCGACGGATCATGCCCTGGACCTCGTGGGCCACCTTCGTCGCCTGGCTGTCCAGACGGGCCTCGCGGAGGCCCTCGGCCATTTCCGCGAAACTGCGCGAGCTGCGCGCCAGGTCCGCGAGGATGGAGTCGATCTTGCCCTGGGTTTCCCGCCGCGTCAGGTGGTCGAGGTTCTCCAGGACCCGCGCACTGGAACGGGCGACGGTGTCGAGGGTGTTGAGAAGGCCCGTCGTGAGGCTGGGCCGGATGGCCAGGACCGCTCCCGCGGCGGCCTTGCCCGAGTCCGGAGTGCCCGGAACCAGCTCCAGGTACTTGAGGCCGGTGATCCCGAAGATCTCGAGGGTCGCCGTGGCGTCCTGGTACACGGGGGCGTCGGGTTCGATTTCGATCCCGATCAGGATCCGCTCGGGATCGGCCGGATCGAAGGTGAGCGACACGATGCTGCCCACTTCGATTCCGCGCAGGAGCACCTTGCCGCCGGTGGAGACTCCCGACACGGATTCCCCTCGGACCGCGCAGACCAGAGGCAGGGTCTTGCGGGCCAATCTCGAGCCCATGAGGAACACCACGGAGAGGATGGCCAGCACGAGGCCGCCCACCAGGAAGATCCCGGTCCAACGAAGCTGGGAGGAGGTCGGGTTCATGAAGCGGTACTCGGCATCAGGTGAGGATCTCCCAGGAGGAGGAAAGGATGGCGTCGGCGGGATCGAGCCGCCGGGCGAAGAAGTCGCGGATCCGCGCGGGTCCATGGTCGAGGGCGTCCTGGAAGGGGCCGTCGAAGAGGACCTCGCCCAGGTGGAGGTAGAGGACCTTCTCGGCCAAGGCGCGGATCGAATCGAGTTCGTGGGTCACCAGGACGATGGACAGCCCCAGGGTGTCGCGCAGTTCCAGGAGCAGCTCGTCGAGCTCCTTGGACGTCAGGGGATCGAGACCGGCCGAAGGCTCGTCGCAGAACAGGATCCGGGGCTCGCGGACCAGGGCCCGCGCCAGGGCCGCGCGCTTGCGCATGCCCCCGGAGAGCTCCCCCGGGTACAATCCCCAGGCATGGGAAAGGCGGACTCGGGACAGGCGCGCACGCGCGATCTCCTCCGCGGCGCCGTCGGGTCGGATTCCGTCAAGCACCAGCGGGAGCATGACGTTCTGGCCGACCGTGAGGCTGGTCACCAGCGCGCCCTGCTGGAACAGGACCCCCAGATGGTTGCGGGCGCGGTCCGCGGCATGCCCCCCTGCGGCGAGATTTTCGCCGAGGACCCTCACCTCGCCGGACCAGGGGGTTTCCAGCCCCAGCACGTTGCGAAGGAAGGTCGATTTCCCGCTCCCCGAGCCGCCGAGCACCACCCGGATCTCCCCGGGGGCCACGTCGACGGAGACCTTCTTGAGGATTTCCCTGGTCCCGTACCCGGCGCGCAAGTCTCGCACCGAGAGCACGGGCTCCGGCATGGTCGGGTGCCGGGCCGTCACAGGTACAGCACCAGCGCGAAGGCGCAATCGGCGATGATGGTCCAGAAGATCCCCGCGACCACGGTGCTGGTGGTCGCGCGCCCCACGGCGTCGGATCCGCCATGCACGGAAAGTCCGATGCGGCAGGCGAGGAAGACGATGATGAAGGCGAAGACCGCGCTCTTGACCAGGATCCAGAAGATGTCCTGGGCGACCACCGCCTCGGACAGGATCTGGAGGTACACGTCGGGGGAGAGCCCCAACTCGAACACCGCGATCAGGAGGCCCGCGGAGATGCCGCACGCGCTGGCGAACAGGGCCAGGATGGGCATGGAGATCATCATGGCCAGAAGCCGGGGGGCCACGAGGAAGACGGCCTCCCGCGCCCCCATCGTGCGCAGCGCGTCGATCTCCTCCTGGACCTTCATGGAGGCGAGTTCGGCGGTGATCGCGCTCCCGGAGCGACCTGCGAGGATGACCGCGGTGAGCAGAGGCCCCACCTCGCGCGTGAAGGCCACGCCCATGAGGGTCGCCAGATGGATGGAAGCCCCGTATTCGGCCAGTTGCTGCCCCATCAACAGGGCGAGGGTCAATCCGATCAGGCCGGTCAGGAGAAGGACCACCGGAAGTGCCGTGGTCCCCAATTCGTGGAGCTGCCGCCAGGTGGCCCCGGGCCAGGTTCGCGAACGCCCTCCGGCGAGATCGAAGACGGCCCGGATCATTTCCACGGCGAAGACCGCCCCATCGCGCTGGTGGCGAGCCCACTTCCACCCTCGGGCCCCCATCGCCTCCAGGAAGGGAAGACCCGGGCGTGCCGGGGCGGCGGGAGCATCCGGTCCGGGATCCAACGCGTCGAGACGTTGCAGAAGCCGGGCGGTCGGGGATTTCAGGGCGAGACGACGGCCTGTTCGCGAGGCCTGCCGGCGTGCGTTGTGGAGGCATCCCGCCGCCAGGGCATCCACTTCCTCGACCCGGTCGGAAAGCAGCAGCAGATCCTCCCGCTGGGCACGGTGGGCCAAGGCTCGGCCATCGCCGAGCGCCCAAGCTCGATCCAGGATTGCAGGTAGGGGGACTTCGACCACCTCCACAAGGTAGCCCCAAAGAATCGATCCGATGACGCGCGCCCCTTTCCCCCCCGCGTCATTCCCGGCGCGGGAGGGAGTCCGACCCGTCGCCCTGCGGAGTGGAATCGAATCAGGATCGAAAAGTCCTCCATGCTTGCGCCCGACGGGACTCGGAGGTTCCGACGATCTGGCGCACCCGGCGTTCGCCAGTGCAGGGGGGGACGCATTTCCCCGCTGGACGGATCGACTCGGGTTTCCCACCTTGTGGACTTCGTCCCACCGGTCCAACAGACCCCGAGGAACTCGCCCATGCTCGATGTCGCTTCCGCCCAGACTGCCGCCCAGGATTCCGCCAAGGGAGTCCGTTGGGACCTGTCGTCCCTCTACACGGGCCCCGACGACCCGGTCCTCGACGGGGATTTCAAGGCGGCCGAGGCCGCGGTCGACCGCTTCACCGCCAACTGGAAGGGGAAGACCACCCATCTCGACCCGGAACAAGCGGGCCGGATGCTCGAGGAATTCGAGTCCGCGACCGAGATCCAGTGGCGCATCGGCTCGTGGACGTCCCTGGCCTACTCCATCGACAGCCAGAATCCGTCCATCATGGCCGTGCAAGCCCGCGCGCGCAAGCTCTTCTCCGATCTCGAGGCGCGGACCTCCTTCCTCACGGTGGAGATCAGCACCCTCGAGGATTCCCAGGTCGAGACCTGGTGGAGCGACGAACGGGCCTCGCGCTTGCGTCGCTGGGTGGAGGAATTGCGGAAGTACCGCAAGCACATCCTGTCCGAGCCGGAGGAACGACTCGCCAGCCGCAAGGACCTGACCGGGAAATCCGCCACCGCCCAACTGTTCGACGACCTCACCAATTCCCTGACCTTCCCCTTCGACGACGGATCGGGACTTCGGGATCGCACCGGTGCGGAAATGCTGGCCTTCGGGCGGAACCCGGACCCGGCCCTTCGGAAGGCCGCGCACGAGGCGTTCCTCGGCGTGTACGCGCGCAACGGGCTGGTCCTCTCCCACGTGTTCAACACCCTGTGCCAGGATCACGAGATCGACATGGAGGTGCGCGGATACAGCCATCCCATGCAGCGCACCCACATGAACAATTCCCTCCCCGACGAGACCGTCGAGACCATGATGCGGGTCGTCCGGGAGAGCTACCCCATCGCCCAGAGGTTCTGGAAGGCCAAGGCGAAATTGCTGGGGATGGAAAAACTGGCCAACACCGACCTCTACGCCCCCATCTCCACCCGGGAACGTCCTCTTCCCTGGCCGGAAGCGGTGGAGACCGTGCTGTCGGCCTACGACACGTTCTCCCCGGAACTGGGGAACCTGGCGCGCAGGTTCCACGAGAACGGATGGATCGATGCGGAAGTCCGTCCCGGCAAGGAGGATGGAGCCTTCTGCTCGGGTTCCTGGCCGTCCCACCATCCCTACGTCCTGATGAACTACACGGGCCTGCTCCGCGACGTGTACACCCTCGCCCACGAGCTGGGCCACGGGGTCCATTACAGCCTATCCTCCCGCCAACCGCTCTTCCTGTACGACGCCCCCCTGGTCCTGGCGGAAACCGCGAGCATCTTCGGGGAGCAGCTGCTCACCCTCAAGCTCCTCGAATCCGAGCAGGATCCCGAACTTCGTCGGGCCTTGCTGTGCAGTCGGATCGAGGACGCCATCTCGACGGCCTACCGCCAGAACGTCCTCACCGAGTTCGAACTTTCCGCGCATCTGGGGCGCAAGGACGGCCTCCTCTCCCAGGAGAAGCTGTGCGATCTCTGGTGGAAGGCCAACGCCGACCTCTACGGGGACGCCGTCGCCATGAACTCCGCCTACCGCTGGGGATGGAGCTACATCCCCCATTTCATCCACACCCGGTTCTACTGCTACGCGTACACCTTCGGCTTGCTGCTGGTCCTGGGGCTCTATCAGCGTTGGCGGGAGGAAGGGGAGGATTTCGTCCCGCGCTACCTCGAACTCCTCTCCAAAGGCGGGTCCGAAGACCCCGCCAAAGCCTGCGAGGCCGTGGGCATCCGGCTGGACGAGGATTTCTGGCGAGCGGGGAACCGCGCCATCGAATCCCTGGTGGCGGAATTCGAATCCCTGGTCTGATCGCGAACCTCGGCTCGGGAGAACCCGCGCCGAGTTTCCCATCACATCGACTGGTCGATCAGGGCGAAGAATCCCTCGGCCTTCTCGAGCTCGCTCCGCAACGCCTCGCCCAACTCCGGGATGTCGAGCGGCGTGAGGCCGAGGATTTCCAGGACGGAGGTGTCGACGGGCCATTGTCCGAAGCCGACGAAGGCGACGAATCCGGACACCTCGGCCAGATGGCTCGCGAGATGGATGATCGCAGCCTGTTCGCGACTGGACGTGGCCTCGGCCGGATTGATGTGGCTCGCGATGGGCTCGCGCAATTCGTCCGGCAAACCCCAGCGCTCGCAGAGCATCCCGCCCAGAGCCCCGTGGTCGGTTCCCAGGACGGCGCGCTCGATGGCCGGCAGAGGCTGAGCCCCCTCCTGCGCGGCTTCGCGGAGAACCGATTCGTACTCCGCCTGGACGGCGGAATCGAGGATCATCACCCCGATCTTGTGCAGCAGACCGGCCATGAACAGCGCTTCGGTATCGAGCCCCATGCGCCGACCCAGCTTGCGAGCCAGCAGCCGAGCGGCGAGAGCGGCGGCCACCGAGTGGCGCCACACGCCGCGACGATCGAGGGATCCCTTGGCGCCGCGTCCGAGGATCTTCATCACCGACGCGGACATCACCAGGGATCGCACGGTCTGGAATCCAAGGATGACGATCGCCTGGTCGACCGAAGAGATGGTTCGGGGAATTCCGTAGAACGCGGAATTCGCCAGGCGCAACACCTTCGCCGATAGGGCCAGATCCTGGCCGATGAGCCGGGCGGCCTGATCGGCGCTGGCGTTTGGCTGATTGAGGATCTCGAGAGCTCGGGCAGCGATGGCAGGTAGCGTCGGCACCTGGCCCAAGCCTTCGACGATCGCCTTGAACTTGTCTGGAACGGTCGCGGTGGTCATCCCCTGGATCTTCCCATTTCGCAATCGTTTGCGCAATGCTCGGCAACCCTCCCCGGCCCGTTCGAGGCCCGGGGAGAGAATGGGGATGCCCCCTCAGGGAAGGGCGATGGAGCCGCCGGCCCCGGAGCCCGATGGACCGGCGTTCACGCCGCCCGGCCCCGGCCCCATTCCCTTGGGGGGCCAGGGGGGCAGGGAATCCCCTTGGATGCCGAGCCACCGAGGCGCCGTCCCCTCCGGACCGAGCACCACGATCTCCCAGTGCCCGGGAGGCACCAGGATCCGGAAGGAATCCACGCAGGACCGGGGAGCCAGTTGTCGGAAATGACTCCCGGGAAGCACGAAGATGGCTCCTTCGTAGGGAGCACAAGGCAGCCGCAAGGCCTTCGGGCGTCGGAGGACGATCTGGAAGGTGTCTCGGTCCTGCATGTCGATGCGTCGCAGGAACCCCACCAGGGAGTCTCCCTGCCAGGCTTCCAACCCCAGGCGCGCGCCTTTCCCCCGGCCCCGAGGGAACATCGCGTGCCCCGTGGAATCGACCCCTGCACTGTCGAGCCCCTCCGCCACCTGGTGGCTGTCGACCGGATCCGTCAAGAGCCAGATCCGCGCTTCGGGAAGGGCGTTCGCCAGGGTGTCGACCGCACGCGCCGCGATGTCGGAGGTTTCGAAGCCGCCGCCCGCCGACCGATCCGGATCGGCGTCGCTGGAGCAGGATCCGAGGATCGCGACCAGGGCCAGCGAAAGGGTCGATGGGATTCTCATGGAGGAGGTCTCCGGTCGCGAATGGCCAGAGGAAAGGCCTGGATGTTCACTTGGATGACCCGATCCGCCTCACGGTCCTCGCGAGCCATGTCGAGGATTTCGCTTCGAAGATGCCGAAAACGATCCCTCAGACGCTCAAACGTAGCAGGAGACAAGGTGACCGTGAGGGTCGAAAGCGAACGTTCCGAGGGCGGGAACCGATCCAGCGCCTCGGCCGCCAGCTTCAGGGTTTCCTTTCGGAAGGTGTCGATGGCGGTGGCCGCCAGGTCCCCGGTGGAGAGGACCGCCTCCGTCTTCCTCCAGATGCCCTTCGCGTCCTTTTCCACCAGGGACAGTCTCTGGAGGAGATCCAGGGCGTGTTTCACCTGGGTCGGAGTCGCCGGGGGGCGCAACATGCGCGCCAGGACCTTCGGGTCGCCATCCGACTCCACCAGATCGAGCAGTTCCCGGACCACCACGACCCACCAGTTCTCGCAGAATTCGATCTGGTCGGCCTCCAGCCGCGGGACTTTCCCCTTGCGCCAGGAGACGATCCGGTCCAGGAACAAGGCGCGCTCCTCCTGGCTGCGGGCCTGGTCGAAGAGGACCAGATGCTCGAAGTACCGGGACTCGACCCGACTCAACCCGAAGATGGCCGCCAGCCTCAGGGCTGCGGTGGGAGTGAGATTGGCCTCTCCAGACAGAATCCGACCAAAGAAGGCCGAGCTGGAGAATCCGGCCTTGGCGGCGATGGCCCGATGCGAGAATTTCCGGTCCCGCTCCTTGCGGGCCGCCCAGGCATCGGCGAGGTACCTCCTGTAATCGGTGTAGCCGAACAGATCCGGAGACCGGCCGATCTCGGACCCTTCCGCGCCCGGAGCCTCGTGCGCGGGCCTCACGGCGACTCCGCGGGCGCGAAACCCGAACGCACCATGCCCGGCCGCATGGTTCGCAGGGCCCCGTCGGAATGGGTGAATCCCCAATCCACCGGAATCCCCGTGGTGGAAGTCCAGGCCGGGTTGTCGAACACGACCACCGCCCGGATTTCCGGGAATGCCCCGTCGGCCAGGGCCCGCACCATGTCGCGCCACCAGTCGGTGCTCGATCCCCCGTGGGACGAAGTGCCCACTTCGGCGAGGATCACCGGCTTCCCGTACTTCTTCACGGGCTCCAGCTGGTGCTCGAGGAGTCTACGGAATCCGACCCAGGCCCCGTTCTCGGCCATCGTGCCGTAGTTGAAGATGTCGAGCCCGATCCAATCCACGTACTCGCGACCGGGCCAGGCCAGCGTATCCAGGCCGTCGAAGGGTGTCCAGACGAAGGCCGCGTTCCGGGCTCCCTCCTCGCGGAACAGGTCCACGATGCGCCTCCAGGCGGCGATCTGGATGTCCGGCGCGTTGCCATGGGGGCTCGACCAACCATACCAGGGGTTCCCCAGCTCGTGCATCGGCCGGATCAGGATCGGTCGGCGGGAACGCACCACCTCCCGGGCCCAGCCTCGGATGAACCCGTCGAAACGACCCTCCGCCACCGTGACCAGGCTCGACTCCGGATCCAGCACGGCTCCGTGCCGGAACGCCGACAGCCAGGGCTCCCAGGTCACCATCGGAAGGAGACCCGCGCGATGCGCCTTGGTCACGGCCTCGTCCTTGAACTCGTGTTCGGATCCGTCCCCCCAGGATTGGTACCACGAGGCCACACCGGGCCGCACCCCCAGGCTTTCGGCGATGGTGTAGTAGCGGGCGTAGTCCCAGGGAAGCTCGGGACGATACAACCCCCAAAGGCGTCTGCCCCGGGGAGGAACGACCTGGGCGTGGTCCTCGACCAGTCGGCACTCCACCTGCCGGTACCAGAGCTCCTTGCCCAGGCGGGAGGCCGTCTTGAAGACGGTGAGGTACACGACCACCAGCCCGGCGAGGGCGAAGAGGCCGAAGGTGAGGGGATTGCGTCGGAGCCGGCGGATCACGCGACCACCTCCTCGGGAAGCTTCGGTTCGCCGCGGAACCAGCCGCGGACTCCCAACCACGCGGCGGGCAGCAGGAGGATGGCATTCAACCCGGCGAAGGCCATCATGAGGATGGTGCCGTCGTCGATCCGGTGGTAGGTCAGAGGAACCCACAGGATGGCCAGCACGGAGAGCACGATCACCACCCAGTGGGGCGCGACCCAGCCGGGGATCGGTTTGTCGGATCCCTCCTTGGGGGTCGGAAGGTAGGGTACCTTGCGTCCGATCGCGCCATACACGAATCCCAGGAAGTTCACGTGCCAGGTCGCCTTCTCCAGGAGCATGGAACGCCAGGGAATCCCCATCTCCTCCCGATGCGTGTACCAGCGCTGGGCGATCCCGTGCATGATCGTGCTCACCACGACGTACGGCGCCAGATGCACGAGGAATCCGGACAGGGGGACCTCGATGGCGTACACCTGGAAGAACAGGCAAAGGATCGGCAGGAGGAGGTGGAGCATCTGGGCCACTCCGCCGAGGTAGTAGGTGCTGGCGGCGAGATAGTGGAGCCGGGCGACCGGGGAGAACCGCGCGAACAGGCGCGGCACTTCGGCGAACATCAGGTAGGTCATGCCCGTCGCCCATTTCAGCTGCTGCTTCCAGAAGGTGCCGAGGTCGGTCGGCACCAGCCCTTCCGAACCACGCCAGGGGAGGTACACGCTCTTCCAACCTTGCGCATGCAGGCGCATGCTGGTGAGGGCGTCTTCGGCGAGGTGTTCGGCATGTCCCCCGATGGAATCGAGGGCTTCCCGCCGGAAGGTGCAATTGGCCCCGATCGCGGTGGGAATTCCCAGGCCATTGAGACCCATCTGGGTGGTTCCGTAGAATCCGAAGGTCTGCTCGGCGGCCCCCCAGGCCACCCAGTTCTCGCGCAGGTTGTAATAGGCCTGGACCACCTGGACGAAGCCGATCCCCTGGTCGTCGAACCAGGCGAGCGAGCGGGCGAGGAAGTCCGGTCGCGGGATGTGGTCGGGATCGATGATCAGGACGAATTCCGCCCGGGAATGCTCCCGGAGGCAATGGTTCACCTTCCCGGCCTTGGCCCCGGGGACCGAACGGCAATCGACGTGCACCACCCCCAGGCGTTCGCACAGCGCATGGAGGTCGGGGTCCCAGCCTCCGTCGAGCAGATAGGCCGTTCCGAGGTGATCCAACCTGGAGATGGCCTCCAAGGTCGTTTCGAACATCGCGAAAGGCTCTCCCGGCATGGCCGTGGTGAGGACGTCCGCGACACGCTCCCCGGGGGCGGGTTCGGGACCTCCTGGGGGCAGGAGGTCCCGGGGATGGGAGGCCCAGACGTAGATCCACCAGTTGTAGAGGTTGCGCACCGGATTCCACAGGACCGCCAAGGTCAGGAGTCCGAACAACACCGGAGAGCGGCGACTGGTGGAGAAGAACCAGTAGTCGGCGAAGTAGAGGAACGCCTGCACACCCAGCGCGGCGAGCACGGCCATCTCCAGCCTCTCCCGCCAAGGGACGCGGGGCTCGATCTCCAGGGATCGTCCCGCGTGCCGGGAACGGATGGGTTTGCTCGGCGCTCCCACGTCATTTCACCCAGGAAAGCTTTTCGAGCCGATCGCGCAACCGCCATTCCTCGGGATGCTTCTGCAGGGCGTCCGAGTACAACTTGCGAGCCCGCGCGTATTCCCCCTGCCATTCGAGCACTTCCCCTTGCACCAGGCTCGCCTGGACGTGACCCGGCTCGATCGCGAGGATGGAATCCGACATGGCGATGCATCCCTGGAAGTCCTTCGTCCAAGCCGCGATCTGGGCGATGTACATCCTCGCCCCGACCGACCAGTCGCGAGGCACGTCCTTCCCCGTGGCGATCTCGAAGAAGGCTTCCCGCGACTTGCCCAATTCCTGCAGGTACAGGTAGACCAGCGCCCTTCGAGTCGCGGATTCCCACCAGCGGACTTCCTTGCGGACGTCCGCGATGCGAACGGCGTCCACGACGGCCTTCGCGGGCCCGAGGCTCTTCTTCCAGACCATCGCCTCGGCCAGGCGCAACGCCATGCGTGGCTCGGTCTTCCGATCCGCGACCACCTGCTTGAGGTAGACCAGGGCGGAATCGGTGAGACCGGCCCCATGGAACAGGAGGGCATTGATCCGGAGCAGATCGGCGCCACTCGCTCCGCTGGTCCTGGCGACCTCCTGCGCTTCCGGAAAGCGACCCGACTCCACCAGCTCGACCACCGTCTCCTCGGTCTTCCCGGCACCCGCGGCCACGACGGCCCCCAACAACAAGACCAACCAGTTCTTCATGTTCCCAGCTCCTTGTCCAGAGTTTCCCGCAATCCATCCTGCAACTCGATGCGCGGACGCCACCCCACCTGCTCCCGCAGAGCGGAGGAGTCCACCGCGTATTCCCAGACTTCGCTCTCCCGGTAGGGGATCTCCCCCACCCCCAGCAGATCGGAACGCCCCGCCATCGCCGCCAGGATCCGCCCGATCTCGAGCATGGAAACCCCATTTCCCGTGCCCACATTGAACGTGCCGGACCGCGACTGGGAGACCAGGGCCAGGATCGCGTCGCAAAGGTCGCGGACATGGATCAGATCCCGCTTCTGAGCCCCGGCCGTCATGGGAAACCGCTCCCCCCGGGACAAGGCCGAGGCCAGCGCGGGGACGAACATCCCCCCGGTCTGTCCGGGGCCGTACACCACCGCGGGTCGCAACACGCAGGGCGCGACCACGCCTCGACGTCCGTGGCAACGAACCGCCTCCTCGGCGAGGAACTTGGACATCCCGTATTCGTCGACCGGCCGGCATTCCATGTCCTCCCGGAAGGGCCCTTCCCGATCCCCGTACACCAAAGCCGAGGAAGCCAGGAGGAACGGAACTTCGCGGCGTCCGCCGAGAGCCAACGCATCGAGGAGGTTCCAAGTCGACCCGAGGTTCGCCTGCAGGAGGCGAGTCCGATTCTCCGGGGTTCCCCCTTTGCCGAGCCACCCCGCCAGATGGACCACCGCGTCGGGACGGGTCCGACGGACCACCTCCGCCAGGCTTGCGGGGTCTTCCATGGGATCGACGACGCGATCCACGATGCCCCCCGGACCGCCGTCGGGGAAGGCGCGATCCAGGGCGATCCAATCGAATGCCCGCGCACCTTCGGCGCCCAGGAGATTCCTTCCGATGAAGCCTGCCGCTCCCGTGAGGAGGACGCGTGTCATCCCCGGAGCCCCCGCACCCGCCGGGAGGTGGCATCGCGCACGTACCGCTCGATGTCCCTGCGGCTGGAGACGACGCCCTCCTCGATCCAGGACCGGTACCAGGCCGCGGTGACCTCGACGGTCTCCAATCCATCCCAGACCGGCTTCCAGCCCAGCCGGGCCTTGGCCTTGGCGCAGTCGAGCTTCAGGAGACGCGCCTCGTGGGGCGCTCCCGGATCCGGACGGAATTCGACATCGATCCTGGACCACGCGCCCTTCATGCGCTCCACGACCTCGGCCACCGTCACCACGCCATCCTCGTCCGGCCCGAGGTTCCACCCCTCCGCGAAGGAGGTGTCGCCCTCGAGAAGACGACGTCCCAGCATCAGGTAGCCGGCGAGGGGCTCGAGGACGTGCTGCCAGGGGCGCGTGGAATCGGGATTGCGGATCCTGGCGGATGCGCCGGACGAGGCCGCCCGCATCAGGTCGGGGATCAAGCGATCCGCCGCCCAATCTCCTCCCCCGACCACGTTGCCCGCACGAGCCGTCGCGAGCAAGGTGCCGTGGCCGCGACCGAATTCGGCCGGATTCCAGAAGCTCGATCGATAGCTGTCGGTGGCGATCTCCGCGCAGGCCTTGGAGGCGCTGTAGGGATCGTGTCCTCCGAAGGGGTCGTTCTCCCTGTACCCCCATTCCCACTCGTTGTTCCGATACACCTTGTCGGTGGTGATGCTCACCAGGGCCCGCACGGTCCCGGCGGCACGGCACGCCTCGTAGACGTTGATGGAACCCACGACATTGGTGGAGAAGGTGTCGGCCGGGATCCGGTAGCTCTCCCGGACCAGGGGCTGGGCGGCCAGGTGGAAGACGACCTCCGGCTTGAAACGCGCCACGGCCTCGGCGATGGACGCGGCGTCCCGGATGTCCCCGATGGTTTCCTCGATCCCCAGCCCGAGGATCGACCAGTGGGACGGATCGGTCGGGGCGGGAAGGGAGAACCCGGCGACTTCCGCCCCCAGCTCCGTCAACCACAGGGAGAGCCAGCTCCCCTTGAATCCCGTGTGCCCGGTCACCAGCACGCGCTTGCCCTCGTAGACTCCGCCGAAAAGATCCCTCATGGCTTCACCACACCTTCCAAGGGGCGTCCCCCCGCTTCCAGAGGTCGTTGAGGGTCGAATAGTCCTTGTAGTGGTCCATCGCGTGCCAGAATCCGGTGTGGGGAACCATCCCGATCCTTCCCGAATCGACCAGGCCTCGGAAGGGATCGTTTTCCAAGACGGTCTGGTCCCCTTCGATCCGGTCGAAGATCTCCGGAGTGAAGCAGAAGTACCCGCCATTGATGAACCCCGGCAGGACCGGTTTTTCCCGGAAGCTGGTGATGCGTCCCGATTCCTCCGCTTCCACGATCCCGAAGGTGGTGGGAAGATGCACACCCACCAGGGTCGCGACGTTGCCCGCCTGCACATGGCGGCGGAAGACGGAGGGAATGTCCACGTCGGAAACGCCGTCCCCGTAGGTCGCGAAGAAGTGGTCCTGATCGATGTAGCGGCGGATCCTCTTGATGCGCCCTCCGGTCATGGTCTCGGCCCCGGTGTGTGCGAAGGTGATCTCCCAGTCGTCGACGTCCGAGTCCGCCCCGCGGACGGCATCCTGGTGGGAGGCCTTGGCGCCCGGCTTCCCCACCTGCATCGTGAAGTCGTGGTTGTAGCTGTGGTAGTTCTCGAAGTACTGCACGATCTTCTCGCCCTGATGCCCCAGGCACAGGACGAAGCGACGGATTCCGTAGTGGGAATAGGTCTTCATGATGTGCCAGAGGATGGGGCGCCCCCCCACCTCGACCATCGGCTTGGGTCGATCCTCCGCCACGGCGCGGATGCGGGTCCCCTGCCCTCCGCAGAGGATGACGGCCTGGTATCGGGATAGATCCTCGGTATTCATGTTTGCTCCTGGGTGCTCAGGGGGTGGCGAAACGAACGGTGAGAGTGGCTCCGAACTGGTTCCAGGCATCCCCGGTGAACCAAGCCCCTGCCAGATAGGGTTTCGAGACGGCGGAGAGCTCCATGCCGACGACGGCCTTCCCCGCCACGGTCAGATCATACCCTCCGCGGACTTCGGCCTGCGCCACGTGGAATTGGGTGTATTCGTACACCGGGCTCGGAACGTCGGGATTCTCCACGGTCAGGCGTTCCGTGCTCCAAATGGGCCAGGTCGTGGATACCCACGCACCCCGATGCGACATCTTGAGCAAGCCCCCGGCGACCATTCGCTCCCGAGGGGATTCGTAGGGGGCATCGGTCCATTGCAACCCGTCCCCGGTGCGGAAAACGGCCTGGTGGGTCGCGCGGGTCGAGTGGGTCGCGGACGCGGAGAGTCCCGCCTGGAGCCAGGGCCACCATTGACGGGTCCCCCAGGCCCAGAGCGTCCCGACCTGCGTCGAGGAAAGATCCACGGAGACGTTCCCTTCGGGCTGGGTCCCCCCCGAACGATCTTCTCCGGACACCCCGACCTCCGCCCAGGTTCGAGGTCCATCCCAACCCAAGGCCAAAGCTCCGTGGGAAACGCGGACCCCTTCGGCCCGGATGCCTCCCAGGGGGCCAGTCTCCAGGCGGGCCGTGGCACGCATGCCCTGCATCGCCCCCGTGTACCAATCGGCCCGTCCCCCGCCCCTCCAGGAGGATGGGTCGGCGAGGTCGTCCAGACCGAGCTGAACCTTCGCACGCACCGGTCCGAACGCGTCGATCCAGGCCCCCTTCAGGGAGACCTCGTCCCCGCCCCCCTCGGGGAGCGCGGCAAGCGAGGGGAAACGAAAGCGATGCCACCCCGCTTCGAGGCTGGGCCAACCCCAGGTCGTCTCCTCCGAGTGCCAGATCGCGACCGAGCGGATGTCGACCAATCCCAGGTCGTCCGCCGTCCCGCCCCCCTGGAGGGTCCAGGAATCCGCTGGGGCCCCCAAGGCCATCGCCAACACCGGGAGGAGGATCTTGCCGAGTCGCTGTTGTGGTTTTTGGAAAGGTGTCATGGTGCTTTCTGGAAACTACCCCGTGGGAAGAAGGAAACGAGCCGCGAGTCCATGAAAGCGTTTCATGATTCCGGAACATCCAGCGGTATGATACCACTGGGAGGCATCGAAAATACTCCGATTTGATGGGGGTTTCCGAGCGAATACGGTACCGTGGTCGTTTCGAGGACCCGGAGGAAATTTGATCCGGTGGGAGCCATTTCGGACCTCCAACACGGGGGGGCGCCCGGCAAGAATTGCCCAGGGGGGAATGTTTTGCCGCCCCCCGCTCCACTAGGCACGCTTTGCCCACAAGTCGTTGTCGAACCTGGCCTCCACGCGATTTCCCGGACTGGCCCGTGTCTTGCAAACAGTCCCCTTGTGATTTTCGCCAACGGACTCTCCAGACATACTTCCGCACCGGCGGTTCGCGCATCCCTCGATGCCTCGGCGATGCGTTTGAAGGCGATCGCCAACAACATCGCCAACGTGAACACTCCCGGGTACAAGCGCATCGAGGTCAACTTCGAATCGGAGCTGCGCAAGGCGCTCGACCCCCGGGTGTTGCAAGGAGCACGCACCAACGGCAACCACATGACCATCGGCCGACCGGACCTGGGCACTCTCCGTCCCGAAGCGTATCGCCCGAACGACCCCACGTTGCCCGGCCAGGTCAACAACGTGGACATCGACATGGAGATGGCCAAGCTCGCGGAGAACCAGATCCTGTTCCAGGCGGGGGTCAAAATGCTCTCCGATCGCAACTCCGTCCTGCGATCGGCCATCACGGGCAAGGGGATCTAAGCCATGTCCATGGTCCAACTCTTCACCGGCATGAACATCTCGGCAAGCGGCCTGCGCGCCAATCGCCTGCGGCAAAACCTCGTCGCGGCCAACATCGCCAACGCCGAGACCACCCGCACCGCCGAGGGCGGCCCCTACCGTCGCCAGGAAGCCCTCCTGAGGGCCGATCCCGTGGAAGTCAACCCGAGATTGGTCCTGGCCGGCCCCTCGATGGTCGGGGCGACCACGAACAACCGTCACATGCCCATCCCCTCCGATCTGTTCGAGATCCGCAAGGACCGCATCGGAAGCGGCGTGACGGTGGACGGGATCTCCCAGGACCAGAATCCTCCCCGCCTGGTCTACGACCCCAGCCATCCCGATGCCAACGAGCAGGGCTACGTGGCCTACCCCAACGTGAACGTCGTCCAGGAAATGGTGGAATTGATCGCCGTCACCCGCGCCTACGAGGCCAACGCGACGGCCATGAATTCGGCCAAGTCCATGATGACCAAGGCCCTGGAGATCGCCTGATGAACGCCCTCGCCGCAACCAGCCGCTACGACGCCTTTCTGGCCGTCCGGGAAGCGGCCGCCCGCAGGATGGAGGCCACCGCCGCCAACGGCGGGGGGCGCAATCCCCCCTTGACGAGAACCCTTCCGACGATGGATCATGGTGTCGCGACCCAGGCACCGCTCTCGCCCATGAAGGGCCAACGCATCGATTTTCTGGCCTGAGAAAGGAGAGCCCCCATGGATCCGCTCCAAAAGATCAATTCCGGCATCGTCTCGCCTCTGGGCGCTCCATCGGCCTCTCCGGGGCAGATCGGGACCCAGAACCCGAACGTCCGTTCCTTCGAGGACACCCTCAAGGACTTCCTCGGCGACGTCAACTCGATGCAGAACGAGGCGGATGCCTCGATCGAGAAGTTCGTCGCCGGTGAAGTGAAGGACGTCCACCAGGTGATGGCCGCCGTCTCCGAGGCTCGTACCAGCTTCAACCTGATGCTCGAAATCCGCAGCAAGACCCTGGAAGCCTACCAGGAACTGATGCGGATGCAGGCGTAGCTTGAATGGACGTCCTTCGCGAATTCCTGGCGCGTCTCTCCGAGGCGTGGAGCCGACTGGGCCGAGGGCAGAAGGGCATCCTCGCCGCCTCCGCCCTCCTGGCATTCACCGGACTGCTCGTCCTGGCGGTCTGGCCCGCGATGTCCCGTCCTGCCGAAGAGGACAAGAAGGGGTTCACCGCGCTCTACCGCGGATTGGATCCTTCCGAAGCGTCCCAGATCATCGACGGACTCAAGGCGTCGAAGGTCGAGTATCGCCTCGAAAACCAGGGCAAGGACATCCTGGTCCCCCGCGGCTCGGTCGACGAGCAGCGGATCACCTTCGCCGCCCAGGGTCTTCCCCGCAGCGGCTCGGTCGGCTGGGAGATCTTCGACAAGTCCCAGCTGGGCCTGACGGATTTCGTCCAGAACATCAACTACCGGCGCGCGCTCGAAGGGGAGATCTCCCGCACCATCGCCGGACTGGGGCCCGTTGAAGCCGCCCGCGTCCTCATCTCCATCCCCAAGCCGACGCTCTTCACCGATCGCGAGCAACCACCCACCGCCTCCGTGGTGGTGAAGATGCGGGCCGGCGGCGAACTCGACCGGCGCACGACCAAGGGGATCGCCCAACTCATCGCCTCCTCCGTGGAGGGACTCAAGCCCCAGAACGTGACCATCCTCGACCAGGAGGGGAAGGTCCTCAACCGTGGAGGCGGGGACGACCCCTCCTCGATCGTGGAAGGAAACGCCGATCTTCGCAGCCAGGTCGAAGCCTACCTCCAGAACAAGGTTTCCGATCTGCTCGACGGAGTGGTGGGCCAGGGCAACCACCGTGTGCAGGTTTCCGCGGAGATGGACTTCGACCAGATCGAGAAGACCCAGGAGACCTACGACCCGGACTCCAAGGTGGTCCGATCGGAACAGACCGAGGAGGAGTCCAAGGAAAGCTCCCCCGCCGACGGGAACACGACCCGGGAATCCCGCACCGCCAATTACGAGATCTCCCGATCGGTGGTGAAGACCGTCAGCGCTCCGGGCAGCGTGCGCAAGAGGGTGACGGTCTCGGTGGCCGTCGACGGCCATTGGCAGGAACCGACCGATTCCATGCTCAAGGCCGACAAGAACGCGAAGCCGAAGTGGATTCCCCGCGACGACGCGGAGGTGAACCAGTTGCAGCAGCTGGTCCGCAACGCCGTCGGCGCCCAGGACGGCAACGACGCGGTCTTCGTGACCTGCGTGAAGTTCGACAACCCCGTGGTCCAACTGGCCATGGCCGAGATGACGCGACGCCCCCTGCCCTGGCAGCAGTACGCGTGGTGGGCCGTGATCGCCATCGTCGTCGTGGCCGGCATCATGCTCACCACCAGTCTGGTCAAGATCCTCCAGGATGCCGTCACTCCACCGCAGCCCTCCTACGCGGACCTCGTGACCGCGACCGACCAGGTGATCGAGGAGGCCGACATGGCGCAGGAAGCGGTACGGGTCAACGATCTCCTCTCCCGGCTCGAGAACATGACCAAGAGCGAACCCGGGAACTTCTCCAAGCTGATCAAGAACTGGCTGGGAGAGGGAAATCAAAGCGACCGGAATCCCCGGGGAGGCTGATCGGACATGGCCGGAAAACAGTTCTACAAGGATTCCGACAAAGCCGGGGGGAAGGCGGGCACCTTCGACATCCCCGGCCCCAAGAAGGCCGCGATCGTGATGGTTGCGCTGGGGAGGGAAAGCTCCGCGGAGGTCCTGAAGGAGCTGTCCGAACAGGACGTGGAACAGCTCACCAAGGAGATCGCCCGGCTGGACGGGGTCAACCCGGAGATGCGGGAAGCCGTCCTCGCCGAATTCCACACCATGGGTCTGGCCCAGCAGTACGTCTCCCAGGGCGGCATCGATTTCGCACGCGAACTTCTCGAGACCACCTACGGCCCCGCCCGAGCCTCCGAAATCCTCGCCAAGATCACCAAGGCGATCCGGACCACCGGATTCCACATGCTGTCGGACATCGATGCCAACCAACTGGTGAACTTCATCCAGAAGGAGCATCCCCAGACCATCGCCCTGATCCTGGCCCACATGGACAAGGCGATGGCGGCACGGCTCCTGGGAGCGCTCCCGCAGGACCTGCAGTTCGACGTGGCCCAGCGCATCGCCACCATGGAAAGCATCACCCCCGACGTCCTCGAACAGATCGAGCAGGTGCTCGCCGCGGAGATGAAGGACCTGGTGGGCGGGGACGCCTCCGAAGTGGGTGGCGTCAAGAGCCTCGCGGAGCTGCTCAACATGGCCGACCGTTCCACGGAGAAGAACGTCATGGGCCATCTGGAGCGGGAGAATCCGGAGCTGGCCACCGAGATCAAGAACCTCATGTTCGTCTTCGACGACATCATCATGCTCGACGACCGCTCCATGCAGCGCGTGCTCAAGGAGGTCGACTCCAAGGTGCTGGCGCTGGCCCTCAAGAGCGCGGGCCAGGACGCGCGCGACAAGTTCCTGCGGAACATGTCCAAGCGCGCCGCGGAGATGATCTCCGAGGAGATCCAGTTCATGGGCCCGGTGAAGCTGCGCGATGTCGAAGAGGCCCAGCAGAAGATCGTCGATTCGGTGCGCCGCCTCGAAGACGCCGGGGAAATCGTCGTCTCGGGTCGCGGCGGCAGCGACGACATCGTGGTGTAGGCCGTGGCTCCGGGTCCCATTCGCGGCGGGGATTCCCTGCGGGGAAACGCCCACTTGCGGCCCATGGACTTCATGGACCTCGAGGGAATGGGCGGTGAAGTCGTTCCCCTGCCGGAATCGAGGGGGGGCGACCCGCGGAAGGCGCGCATCCGCGAATTGGAGACCCAGTTGGCGGCACTCCAAGCCGAACACGCCGCCGCCATCCGCAACCACGAGCGGGATCTGCGCGAGGGGACGGAAAACGCCTACCAGCAGGGACTGCGGGACGGGACCACGGCGGGGGAAGCGTCGGGGAAGGCCATCGCCCAGGCCGCCGCGGAATCCCGCATCCGCCAGATCGAGGCCTCCGTCACCACCAGGATCGAAGCCGTCGAGGCCCGGCTGGAATCGGCCGTGCTGGATTGGGACAGCCGCGTGGCCGAATTGGCCCTGGCGGTGGCGCGCCGCATCGTGGGCGAGGTCTGCGAAGTTCCCGGGGCCGCGGCGACCCATGTGGCGCGCATGGCCTTGAAGAAGCTGGGATCGGAATTCCGGGTCGTCATGCGGTGCCATCCGGCGGACCTCGACATCCTGGGCAGCGAAAGGGACCTCTGGAACGGGCGCGGGGCCGGGCGAAGGGTCGAGCTGGTCGACGACGAATCCATCGGCCGGGGCGGCGTGATCATCGAGACCGACACGGGGACCATCGACGCCAGGATCCCCCGGCTCACGGAGGCCGTGGAACACGCCCTGGCCAGGGCCATCGAGGCCGAAGATGAAAACCAAGACGGTATCTGACAGGCTGCGCCGATGGCAGGATGCCTTGGAGGCCTGCGATCCCGTGGAAGTGCGCGGCCGCGTGACCCGGGTGGTGGGCCTTCTCGTCGAGAGCAGCGGTCCCGCCGCCGCCGTCGGGGAGATCTGCGCACTGGCGGCCGGCGACGCGTTGATGGGGTACGCGGAGGTCGTCGGCTTCCGGGCGGAGACGACCCTGCTCATGCCCTTGGGCGGCATGGAGGGCATCCGCCCCGGCTTGGAAGTCGTGGCGACGGGCTCCCCCCTGATGGCACCCCAGGGCAAGGAGCTCCTGGGACGCGTCCTGGACGGGCTGGGGCGCCCCATCGACGATCTCGGCCCTCTCCCGAAGGGCCGCAGGCCGGTCCTCGCCGAACCTCCGCATCCGCTGCGACGGCGCCGGATCTCCCAGACGATGGGGACGGGAGTGCGCGTGATCGACGGCTTCCTGTCGATCGGCAGGGGCCAGCGCATGGGGATCTTCGCGGGTTCTGGTGTCGGGAAATCCGTCCTGATGGGGATGCTCGCCCGTCGGTGCGAGTCGGATGTGAACGTCATCTGCCTGATCGGCGAGCGGGGCCGCGAGGTGCGCGAGTTCCTGGAGAGGGATCTCGGACCCGAGGGCATGGCGCGTTCGGTGGTGGTCTGCGCGACCTCCGACCAGCCCGCCGTGGTGCGCGTGAAATCGGCCTTCATGGCCACGGCCATCGCCGAAAGCTTCCGCGACGAAGGCAAGGATGTCCTGCTGATGATGGACAGCTCGACCCGCCTGGCGATGGCCCAGAGGGAGATCGGCCTTGCCGTCGGGGAACCTCCCGCCACCAAGGGGTACACCCCTTCTGTCTTCGCGCTCCTGCCCCAGGTGTTCGAGCGGGCGGGAACCGCCGAGCGCGGTTCCATCACCGGCCTCTACACCGTGCTCGCCGATGGCGACGACATGGAGGAGCCGGTCGCCGACGCCATCCGCTCCATCCTCGATGGCCACGTGGTCCTCTCACGCGACCTCGCCAATCGCAACCACTACCCGGCGGTCGATGTCCTGAAGTCCATTTCCCGGTGCATGTCCGACATCGCCGACAACGAGCACAAGGCGGCGGCGCGGGAAATCCTCGGCTTGATGGCCGTCTACAGGGAGAACGAGGACCTGATCAATCTCGGCGCCTACGCAAAGGGCTCCAACGCGCAGATCGACCTTGCCGTGCGCATGCGGGACCGCTGGCAGGCGTTCGTTCGCCAGGACAGGGACGAAAGCGCGTCCAGCGCCGATTCGCGGATGGAGATCCTGCGCATGGCCCAGGCCGCCCGCACGCCGCACTCCTCGCGTCCGGCCCCCAGGAAGCCGGAGTGAGCCGGTGGCGAGGTTCACCTTCCGACTGGACCCCCTTCTAGAGCTCCGGCGCAGGACGGAGCAGGAGGCCCGCACGATCCTCGGCAAGGCGATCGCGAAGGAGTCCAGGGAACGGGAGATCCTCCAACGCATGGAGGAGGAACTCTCGGAGTCGATGGATCTCCAGAAGCGCTCCCGCGAAGGGGAGATCTGGGTCCAGGGACAGATCCTGGCCCTGGGATGGAACGCGGGGCGGCGCGGCGAGATCGCCTCCCAGGGCCGGAGGATTTCCGAGGCCGCTCAGGTCGTCGCCAGGGCGCGCGAGCTGCTCATGGAAGCCAAGCGGGGCGTCCAGGTCCTGGAGAAGCTCCGCGACCGCCGCATGGAGCAATGGAAGCTCTCCGAACGCAGGAAGGAGCAGGCGACGCTTTCCGACATCGCGGCCATCCGATGGGCGCGGCAGGAACGCGAAGCCTAGGCCAGACACGGACCGATCCCGGGCCTCCACGGGGCCGAGGAGGCAAGGCCGTGCCCGAGCCGGGGATCGAGGAGCGAGCACGGTCGCCGGGCAAGCTCCTCGGTCGGGGGCCGTCCCCTCAGAGCAGGTTCGCGGTCAGTCCCAGCGCGAGGACGTGCTTCCACTGCCATCCGTCGAACTGACCGAGATCGCGGCGCGCCTCGGCGGTCAGATTGACGTTCACCCAATGGGTGAATTGCCACGCCAGGGAACTGCCCCACACCGCATCGACTTCGTCCAGCCCCTTGAAATTGGCGAAGACGCCAAGCTCGGACTTCAGGGACAGGTTCTGGAACAGGGTCTGGTCGTAGGAGGTGACCCATTCCATACCGGGCTCGATCTTCCAGCGTTCGCGTCCGGCCGTGGTCGAGTCGTCGGTGTATCGACGGAACCCGTTGGTCCAGGTCTCCTGCACCGCGAAGCCCAACCGGGTACGGAAGAAGTCCACGGGCTTGTAGCCCAGACCGAGCGACTGGGTGAAGTAGGCGGGGTCCAGCCAATCGGACACGGCCTCGCGCCCGCCGCCGTCCTTGGGGTACTTGTAGCCGAAGGCGAACTGGCTCTTCATCGAAGCCGCAGAGAACGGATTGAGCATCGTGGTCAGCTTGCGGACCACCATGGTCTCCAGCTTGAACTCGTCGGCGCTCTTGCGGGGCGCGAAATCCCCCTGCTTCACCTGGCCGAACTCGGCTTTCCCCGTGTTCGTCCACGTCCAGTCCTCGCCGTCGCGTTCCGCCTTCGCATCGAGCTTGAAGGACCAGGCGAGGTTGTCTTCACCGCCCTGGGCCCAATCGGAGAAGTAGCTGGAGGCGAAATTCGCCGAGGCGATCACCTGTCGGCTCCACAAGGAGGAATCGGATGGCGCGATCGCGGCGCTGTCCTGGGCGTATCCTGCGGCAAGGGAGATCAACGGGATCGCGACGATGGACTTCATGCGGAGGGTTTCCTTTCTCGGAGGGAGTCACGGATTTCCGTGAGGAGGACCACTTGTGGGTCGGGAGGAGGAGGAGCGGCCGGAGGAGCGGGAGGCGCGGGCTTGCGCGTGGCGATGGCCACGAGCTTCACCAGGAGGAAGATGGCCGCCGCGACGATCAGGAAGTTGATCGCGGTCTGGAGGAAATTCCCGTAGTTGAGCGTCACGGGAGCCTCTTCGGTGCCGCCGATCACCAGTTTCAGGTCGGAAAAGTCGACCCCGCCGATGAGAAGACCCAAAGGCGGCGTGACGACGTCGGCCACGAACGAAGACACGATCTTGCCGAACGCGCCTCCGACGACGACGCCGACGGCCATGTCGACGACATTGCCCCGCGAGATGAACGCCTTGAAATCCTTGATCAGGGACATGACATGCTCCTCCCCCCGCCCGATCGGGGCGGATGACGACCGCAAGGTAGCCCCGAGGGGTGGCCAGGTCAAAATCCGGAGGTTTTCCTCCGGATCAGGCGACGATCTCGTCCGGTCCGGCCCGCCGGAAACGCCGGCGGATCCGCAAGGCCACGACCACCAGGATCAGGAAGCTCCAGAGGATCCACAGCGAAAGCATCCACACCACGATGTCCTGCGCGGCCCGCCATCCGGAGACGATGGCGCGGGTGGAACGCTCGAAGAATCCGAGCTTCCAGATCCGGCTCAATGGAAGCGCCACGGTGTCCATGGCGGTGATGGGATGTTGCCAGAGCTGCACGTCCACCCGGCTCAACTCGACCCGCCCGGACAGGTCGTCGAGGATGCCCAGGGCCTCGTCGGCGCGTTCCTCTCGCGAGAGGGCCTGGGCGTCGAGGGCTGCCAGGTCGCGGATCCGCCCGCGACCGGATTCGGACAGCCCTTGGATGCGCTCGCTGGCTCGCTCGTTGCGCAGACGTGCGCGCTCCGCACGGCGGACCTCAGCCCCCACGTCCTGCGCACGGACGGTGCGGGCATGGACCACGATCGCCAGGGAAGCGATGCGGGAAACGACCGAGTCCATCGCCTGGTTGGGGACTCTCGCGTGGATGGTCCCGGAAATCCCGTCCCTGGAGATTTCCAAGGTGGAATCGCTCCCGTGGGGCAGACGATGCGACTCCTCGGTCGACCTCCTGGTGTCGCTGAGCTCGAGGTATCCGCCGACATCGGCCACGATGCGTTCGATGCGGGCGACCGAGGATTCCACGGAACGGCAACGCATCTGCAGCTCCGCGCTGCGGATGAAGTGGGCGCCGCGATCCGGGGACACGGCTTCCCCAGGGGACATGGCGCCGGGGCTCGCGGGAGCCTCCATGGCTTTCTCTGCCATGTCGTAGCGAGGCTCGGAAAGGCCTTCACCGAGGGGGACGGACTCCTCCCGCTTGTTGCAGGAGGCCAGCACGAGGAGAGCAAGCACGAGAACGGCACCGGATCGATGGTTCATGGGAATTGGATCGCTCCAGGTTTTTGAGGGGAGAAATTCGGAAGAGGCGATCCAGGAATCTTAGATACCCCCGATCGGGATCGCGACCTCCCCCGACCGGTGAATACCTTGTGGGAAGTCGGCCCGCGCGACCCAAGACCAGCACGCCCAAGAACCAGATCTCCCTGGACTCCCCATGCAACTGCGCTTCGCGATCCTGTTCCTCGCTTTTCTGGCCTCCTGCGAATCCGGTTCCGATCCGGTGGCCGATGGTGGTGCGACCGAGCTCCCCGGACCGATCGCCGTGATCCCGCCCATCGATTCGTCCCCCAACTTCCTGGACACCGTCCTGGTCGAATCCCGCGCCCAAGCCCAATGGAGCAACATCCAGGTCGCGTTCAAGTCCTCCGTGGCCCCGGGAATCCTCCGCTTGAGCATCGACACCTCCAAATGGCTTTCCGTCCTGGAAGTCCGAGATGTCGACAGCAGCACCCAGGGCTTCGACACGCTGCTCGCCGGACTCCTGGATGCGCACGACGGCATGCACTTCCACCTCGCCCGGACGCGGGGGAAATTGGCCAGACGGAACCCCACCGGCTGGATCCGTCTCGAGCCTGCGGGGAACGGACTGGCCTTGTCCCTGCAGTCCATGCGCTGGATCGGGGAGGACACCACCGGCAAGTGGACCGGGACCTGGCGGGGAGGACTCTCCGGAAAGGACACGCTGACGCTTTCCCCCGACAGTTCCTGGCAGATGCGCGACCCGTCCGGGGAATCCAAGGGCGCCTGGGGCTCCGTCCGGTATCCCGACTCCCTGGCGCTGTCGCAAACGGGGCTCGTGCCGCCTCTCGCGGAATTCCTTTCCGATCGCAACGTGCTCACCATCTTCGACGACCCCTTCCTGGTGCAACGCCAAGGCCCGATCCTCTGGATGGACCTCGTGGGGGACGGCGCCCTGATCTACCTGGAGAAATCCCCATGATCCGTGTCCGTTGGATCGCGGTGGGCTGCGCCTTCGGACTCCTGGCGTCGTGCGCGAAAAGCTCCCTGTCCTCCCCAGAAGGAGCCGGAGGGGCATGGCGAGGGAGCTCGAAATCCGATGCGGAAATCATCGGATTGCAAAGCAGTCCATCTGCAGGCCACATCCTCCTGGACGACGAGTTCGACCCTCCCGACCCGCCCCAGCCCTCCTCCCAGGCTCGGGAAAGCCGATCCGTGGTCGCGCGCAAGGCAGGTCGACTCCTGGTGCGAAACGGGATGGTCCGCATCGCCACCTCCTCCATGGAATCCTCCCTCGACCAAGCGGAGCAGATCGTCCAGAGCATGGGAGGCTACACGGAATCCCGTCTCGAATACCTCGGCACCTTCCGCGTCCCCGTCGACCGTTTCGACGATGCCTTCGACAGATTCCGCCTCCTCGGAAGAGTCCTCGAGCACAGGAGATCCGCAAGGGACGTCACCGACGAATTCCAGGATCTGTCGCTACGGATCGGCATCAAGAAGCGGCTTCTGGATAAACTCCAGGATCTCCTGGCCCTGGAAACGGATCGGGACCGCCGCCGCGCGCTCCTCGAGGAGATCCGGAGCGCAGCGGAAGATCTCGAGCGGCTTCAGCGTTCCCTGCAAACGATCTCCCGCCAGGCCGCCTTCTCCATCCTGACCCTGAAATGCGAGCCCATCGCTTCCAGTTCCCCACGATACTCTGCGCACACCGACCTGCAGGTGTTCCGATGGATCAACTCCTTGGAGGCGCGAAACCGGGACGACCGATCCCCGCGGGGCGAAAGACTCCCCCTCGCCGCCCCCTCCGGGATGGTCGAGCTCCCGAAGACCGACTCCCCCCGGGAATGGCGGGCCGCGTCCCCGGATGGCACGGAATTCCGGGCGCGCAGCCTCCCCAACGAACTGCGAGGAGATGCCCGCTTCTGGCGGGAGGCCATCCGGTTGAGGTTGGGTCCCGCCTTCGCGGTCCAGGACACCTTCACGGTGGGGCCATGGCAAGTGTTGCGCCTGGTCAGCTCCGAACCTCGAGCCTGGAGCTGGTGGCTGGCGACCTCCGTGGAAAAGGATCGACTGCACCTGGCCCAAGCGTACATTCCCGATTCCGCGCAGGAACGCAGGGATCGGCCCGCCCTCGAAGATGCCCTGCGGAAGGAACGCCCATGAAATCGCTCCGCTGGCTTCCGCTGGTCGCCGTCGCACTCCACGCCATGGAAATCTCCCCGGCCGACACCACTTTGCCGCCCTCGCCAAGGGTCCTGGAAATCACCCAGAACATCGCGGCCCCCGACCCGGAGCATTCCCTGCGATCGGTCGCCGACCTCGCCGAATCCCTGGGGGGATGGTTCCAGAACTGGTCGAACGATGTGATCGAAGTGAGGATCCCCCAGGACTCCCTGCCCCTCTTCGAAAAGGGACTCGAGCGGATCGGACGCAGGATGGACCGGAGATTGACCAGCCGCGACATCACGGAACCCTTCCTCGATCAGCTTGGCGGAATCGGTTCCCGGATCCGATTGATGGACGAATGGAACCACATGCTC
This sequence comes from Fibrobacteria bacterium, assembly GCA_020633825.1. Taxonomy (GTDB): domain Bacteria; phylum Fibrobacterota; class Fibrobacteria; order UBA5070; family UBA5070; genus UBA5070. The sequence continues at coordinate 283,864 of JACKCV010000004.1, forward strand.
GGAACCTCGAAGGATCTGAAATCGACCCTGGACCTCCAAGCCCAGATCGTGCAACTCGCCGGGCAGATCGACGAGCGCCGGGGAGTGCTCCTTCGCTTGAGGCACGAAGTCGAGTATCCGAAACTGGTTCTTCGATTCCGCTTCGAGGGGCGCACCGCCTCCGAGAAGGACGGGACCTCGCCGTTCCCTTGGGTGAACCGATTGGATCTCGAAAAATTGCACAGGAGCTTCCGATGAACCGCCTGATTCCCGCGCTCCTCCTGGGGACGTTGCTGGGAGGTTGCGCCGCATTCCAGGGCGCCCATCCCCGCGGATTCGCCCCCTGGTCGGACAACGACGGACGTCTGTACCGTGCGGCGACCCCCGACGGCTTGGTGTGGCGGATCCGCTCGGAACCGCACCTTCCCCAAGCCGGCCTGTCGTTCTGGAAACGCGCCATCCGGGAACGATTGCGAGGAAGCGGCTACCAGGTCGTGGACAGCCTCGCGTTCCAGATGGGAGACCGACCGGCGTTCGCCTTCGAGGCGGGGATCGACCAGGAAGCCTGGCTCGTGGCCATCCAGCCTGGCGAGAAACGGATCGTGGTGGTGGAGGTCGCGGGCCCTCTGCAAGCCTATCAAACCCATCGCCAGGACATCCTCGACGCCCTGACCCGTATCCAACCGCGCTGACCCTCCCTCCCCCCGGTGCCCCGGGGCGACCAGGAACGGAAGCCCTTGGAACGGGACCCCGGAGAGGGAGTCCTGTTCCTGGAGATTCAAGTTCGCGCCGCGTTCCCCACGGATTCGAACACCACGGAGAGATCCAGATCTCCTTTCCCGGCATCGAGGGCCCGTTCGTACAGGGAGGCGGCGACACGCCCCTGGGAAAGGGTCAATCCGTTCGCTTCGGCGAGACCCAAAGCCAAGCGCAGATCCTTGACGGCGTGTTTCAAGGGGAACTCCGGGCTCCAGTCGGCCTCCTGGATCTTCCGGCGCTTGAACCCCAGGAACGCCGGCGCCACCGCCGAGGGGAGGATCGCGTCCTGGACCATGTCCGGATCCAGCCCCAACGCCTCGGCCAGGCGAAGGGACTCCGCCCAGGCGGACAATTCCTGCGCCATCAGGAGGTTGGTGACGAGCTTGAGCGCGCTCCCGGAACCGACCGATCCGGCATGGACCACATGGGAACCCATGCACTGGAACGCAGGTCGCACCGCCTCGATGTCGGCGGCATCCCCGCCCACCTGGAAGATGAGCTTCGCGGAAGCGGCGAGCCCCAGGGACCCCGAGACAGGGGCGTCGAGGAATCGCATCCCGCGGCTTCGCGCCCTGGAGGCCATGTCCTTGGATGCCTCCGGTCCGATGGTGGAGCTGTCGACCCAGATGCATCCCGGATCCATCGAGGCGAGGAGTTCGTGCGAGAGCGCTTCGACGGCGGGAGGATCGGACACCATCGTGAAGACCACCTCCGCGCCGCGGACCGCCTCCGCCACCGACGCGGCCACGACGCACCCGGATGCGGCGAGCTCCTCCGCTTTGGCCGAAGAACGGCTCCACACCCGGACGCGGTGGCCACCCTTGGCGAGATTCGCCGCCATGCGGGATCCCATGATCCCCATCCCCAGAAATGCCGCTTCCATGGATCGTTCCTTTCGTGCTTGCGCCGGGGATCTCCGCCCCCGTCGAAGGAGAGGATAGCTTCCACAGGCGCCGGGGACGAACCACGAGACCCGCACCGGGGACGAAACCGGATGGGCATCCCGCCCGTTGCTCGCGAGGGGCGAACCTCCTAGATTGTCCCCGTCCTCCGGCCTTCTCCGCAGGGCGCTTTCGGGGGGCTGCCGACACATCGGAAGCCCGTCGGACGAGAGACACGAACCGTCCGACCCGACTCGCTTCTCAAACTCGTCCCAAGGACCGCGACGGATGCCGACATTCTCCAGTTCAGACGGAATCCGACTGGCATACTCCCTCGAAGGCGAAGGGGAGCCCCTTCTCCTCCTCAACGGACTTTTCGGGGACCGTGAATTCTGGGATCCGGTCTCCTCCCTGCTCGCTCCACGACGCAGATGCATCCTGCTGGATCACCGCGGCATCGGCGGCTCCGATCGACCCGCGGGCCCGTACTCCTTCTCCCTCTGGGCCCGGGACGCCGTCGAACTGCTCGATCATCTCGGCATATCCTCCGCCCCGGTCCTGGGTCTCTGCCACGGCGGCATGGTGGGGGCGGTGATCGCCCTGGAGCATCCCTCGAGGATCCGTGGCCTGGTCTGCCACGGGACCCGTCTCCTGGAGAGCGCCAAGTTGCGGGTCTTCGACAATCTCCGCAGGAATCTCCTCGCCCTCGGAGGACTCGAACTCCTGATGAGCGCGCAAATGGGCCTGATCTTCGGAGAACGATCCCTCTCGGAAATCGAACCCTACTTGGGGAAGATGTCCGCCGGTGCGCACCGGAGAACCACTCCGGAGGCCGCCGAGGGCATGCTGGAAGCCCTGGTCGAATTTGCCCTCGCCGAGTCGCAGCTGGCGGGCCTGGATCTTCCCGCCCTGTTCCTGGCCGGCGAAGAGGACCTCTACGTCGCACCGTGGATGTGCCGACGTACGGCCCAGGCCTGGCCGAGAGCGGAATTCGACATCCTTCCGGAGGTCGGCCACATCGTGCCGCGCGAAGCCCCGTCGGAATTGGCGCGGCGCACGCTCGATTTCCTGGATCGCAAGGGGATTTGAGGGGCGGGAATCCGGTTTGGGTCGTGCTCCCCCCGGTCGGCCGACGCGATGGGCGTTTTCCTCGAAGCCTTGGGTCTTGTGGAAAACTCGTCGACGTCCTGGCCGCCGGGTTTCCGAATTGTTTGCTTGTGGTACCGTCGAATGCGACGTCTTTTCCCTGTTGAACCGTTCCCGATCGGAGATCGTCCATGAGCAAACCCAATGTCGTCGTCCTGGGGTCCGGGATCGTCGCCCAAGTCCTGTCCAAGGGTTTTCGCAAACACTCCTACCCGGTCCGCATCGGAACGCGCACCCCTTCCAAACTGGGCGACTTCAGCGCGGAAACGGGGATTCCCGTTTCAAGCCTTTCCGACGCCCTCCCGGAGGCGGAAATCGTCGTCCTGGCGATCAAGGGGACGGCGGCCGAAGGTGTCGTCCGGGAGTTGGCTCCGCAGCTCGCGGGTCGCATCGTCATCGACACCACCAACCCCATCGCCGACCTGCCGCCCCAGGATGGGGTCCTCACCTACTTCACCTCCGGCGCGGAATCCCTCATGGAACGGCTTCAGAAAGCGGCTCCACAGGCTCGTTTCGTGAAGGCCTTCAATTCCGTCGGCAATCCGTTCATGGTCGATCCATCCTTCCCCGATGGCCGTCCGACCATGTTCCTCGCCGGCGACGACCCGGAAGCCAAGGCCCGAGTCGCGGATATCCTCGACGAATTCGGATGGGATGGCGAGGACATGGGGAAAGCCGCCTCCGCACGCCCCATCGAAGCGCTCTGCCAGTTGTGGTGCGCCCCCGGCTTCCATCGCAACCAGTGGACCCACGCCTTCAAGCTTCTCAAGCTCTGAGGCCATCCTTCCCCTGTGCCCGACGACTCCGTTCGTCGGGCAGGGCAGGTGGCCGGACACCCTTCCGTGGGACCCCATCGCGCTCCCCACGGGGGACCAAGGGACGAGCGGGACTCAGGAAGCCATCGCCTCCCGGTGGAGCCGTGCGCGTTGTAGGACGAACAGGAACCAAGCGGTCCCGACCGCTCCCCAGGCCACGATCGTCGAAACTCCCCCGACGGGAAGGAGACCCATCGGGGCGAACAACAGACCTCCCGCAAGCGGTTTGAGAACGCTGGACCACTCCAGCAGCCACTTGCCGGTCAGACGATGGACCATCAGGTAGTTCACCAGTCCGGAGAGAAGATTGGACATCCCCAGGGAGATCCCCGCTCCCAGCGCTCCGTGGTCGGGAATCAGCCAGGCATTGAGGCCCACGAAGGAAACCAGGAAGACGATCTGCGTGATGGGCATCAGGAACGATTTCCCCAAGCCCAACAGGGCCGTGCCCGCGAGATTCCCGGGGAGGGCGAGGGAGAACAGCACGGAGGCGGCCACCAGGGTGGCGAATCCCGTCGTGTAGCTCGGGTCGAGCAGTGCGAGACCGCTGGCTCCGAACAAGACGATCCCCGCGAGGAGCGGCTGCTGCAGTCCGAGCACCACCCAGGTGACGTATTTCGCGCCATCTCGCTTGGATTTCGCCAGAGGCTCCTCTTCGGGCTTGCTGAAGAAGCTCAGCGCAGCTCCGTCGAACGATTCCCGGATGGCCTGGACCATTTTCGCGATCATGATCGCCACTGAATAGATCTCGACCTCCCGGGCTCCGCCGAACTGGAAGAGCAACGCGTGGTCGGTGCGCAGCGCCGCGCTCTGGAGGATCTCGGTCACCGAAACGGGCAAGGAATAGCGCACCAGGCGCCACCCCGGCCACGGGATCGCCGACCAGGACCCCAGGGAAGCCCGGAATTTCCAGGCGAAAGCCCCCAAGGAGAAGGCGCACCCGACGACGCTGGCCAGGAGATAGGCCGCGGGGAGCAGCTCCTCCTTGGTCTCGGGAAAGAGGACGACAAGCCCCAGGGGCAATCCGAAGGTCAGAAGGGGGAGGATGGCGTTGCGAACCAGGATGGACTCGCCCAGGAACTGACGGGAAACCAGGGATTGCAGGACCACGGTGGCCAGGGCCTGGAACGGCACCGACACCAGGATCCAAGTCCCGTGTCCGACTTGCCGAAAGGACGACGTGCCGTCGAGGAGCGCGTACCCGACCCCCCCCGCCGCCGCGACCACGCATCCGACAAGGAAGACGAATCCGAAAGTTCCCGTCGCGGATCGAACGAACGCCCTTTCATCGGGCTCTCCTCCGCCCATCCAGACCACGCCCTTTTCCAGCCCCAGGAGGGACAGCCGCATCAGGACCAGGACCAGGGATTCGAGGTAGGCGAACGCGCCCCATGCGCCTCCCACGAAAGCGACCGCGCACGCCATCTTCAAGAGGGGCTCGAAGGCTCGGGAAGCGTTGTCGAGCAGCATGAAGACCGTCGCTCTGCGCATGACGGTCTTGTCGTCCATTGCGTTTCCTGTTCTGCGTCAGTGTGGAACGGGTGGTGGATCTCCCCTGGTGGTGGGAGGACGCCTCACCGCCAACATCCAAAAAAGATCCCGCGTTGGGAATACCTGGAGGGGAACAATCTTTCGGATGGATCCTGGGGGCGCCCCTCTCCTCCCTGGCCGATCCCGGAGTGCCCAGGCGGGAAAGGGGCCCTGGGGAATCAATCCGCCGTCGTCCATTCCGGATCCCGCGCACGCGGACGGAAGCGGACCGCCCCGGTGCCGAACAGAATCAGAAGGGGGGCGGCGGACAGGAGCACCCCCAGGGAAATCAGGGCACCGAAACCGTACCCCTGGAGGACGAGCCCGGAGGCCAGGCTCGCGGCTGCCGCGGAGAGGGCCACCAAGGCGTCGGCATTCCCCTGGAGGCTCGGAGGACGTCCACCCCGCAGCGCGTTGGCCATGAGGACCGAGCCGGAAAGGAAACAGAGGTTCCAGCCGTACCCCAGCAGGAAGAGGTAGGCAAGCCGACCTTCCAATCCCTCCCACCGCCACCCGACCAGGCAAGCCGCGACCATGGTGAGGCTCCCCGCCAGGATCACCCGACTGTTCCCCAGGCGATCGATGAGGATCCCGGTCAGGAAGGAAAGGGCGTACATGCCGACGGAATGCACGGTGATCGCGAAGCTGATCTGGCTCATCGGGTAGTGGCACGTGCGCATGTGGGCGGGGGCGATGGACATCAGGAAGACCATCGCCGCCTGCCCGAACACCAAGGCGCCGAAACTGACCAGGAGACTCCGCGTACTGGCGTCGGCCTTCTCCGCAGGCCCCGAGGAACCCGCCGGAGGAACCCGCCAGTCGGCGACGGCCGCGATCCGGGAGCCTTCCCTCGAAACCAGCGCGCGCCCCAGGAACCCCATGATTCCCCAGACCACGGCGACCAGGGCGAAGGGCCCGACTTCCTTGACCAGGTTCAGTCCGGAGGCCATTTCCAGGGCGAGATTGGCCAGGAACGGGGAAAGGAGAGCCCCGAGGGTCGCGGAGGTCATCACCACCGACATCGCCCGGCCGCGTCCACCGGGAGGGGCCAGTTCCCCCGCCGCGTAGCGGCTGAGCTGGATGCCGCCATTGGAGGCGCCCACCAGGAGGCAGGCCCCCAGGAACATCTCCACGGATCGCGCGAGCACGGCCCACACGGCCAGGAGTCCCGCGGCCACCCCGAGGACCGAAGCCGCGAGCAGGATTCCTCGGACGCCCCAGCGGGAACGCCTCCGCGAGAAGAACAGGGCGGATCCCGCGGAAGCGAGGAGAACGGAGGCGATGGGAGCTCCGCCCCACCGGGAATCCCCCTCCGAGAGATCGACGATGAAGACCGAGCCGACGAGGAACATCGCCGTGGTTCCGAGCATTCCCACGACCTGGTAGAGGCCTAGCCCCAGCAGGATGGACGGAATCCGACGGAGGTCGGGATGATCGTTCCGGTTTTCGCCGGGGAACGGATTCGTGCGCAGTCGATCGAGAAATCGGGTGGCCATCGGAATCCCATCGTAGTTCATGGACGATCTTCCCGTCGGCGCGTGGACGGATTTCCGGGGTCGCCGCGATGCGCCGCGCCCGTGGGATGTCAGGCCGACGGAGACGAACGGGAAGGCACGTAGGAACGCCATCGCAGGAGGCTGTCGAGGATCAGCACGGCAAGTCCGATCCACACCAGGAGGAAGCCTGTCCGCTTCGCCTCCCCGAACGGCTCGCCGAACGCCAGGACACCGATCAGAAGCTGCATCGTGGGGGTGAGGTACTGGAGGAACCCCACCATCGCCAAGGGGATCCTCCGCGTGGACACCGCGAACAGAAGCAGGGGGACGGTGGTCGCCACGCCCGTTCCCGCCAGGAACACCCACTCCCTTCCCGCGATGTGAAATCCGTCGTCCGCCGAACCCATGCCGATCCAGACCAGGGCGGGCAGGGCGAGCAGGGACGTCTCCGCCATCAACCCGTGGACGGAGCCCATCGAAGCTCGCTTCTTCAGCAACCCGTACAATCCGAAACTGGTCGCGAGCCCCAGGGAAAGAAGCGGGAAGGTCCCCAGGCTCCAAGCCATCGACAGGATTCCGGCGAACCCGAATCCGAAGGCGATCCATTGCGCCGCACGCAACCTTTCCCCCAGGACCACGACCCCCAGGCCGATCGACACCAGGGGATTGAGGAAGTATCCGAGGGAGCAGTCGACCACACGGTCGGCATTCACTCCCCAGACGTACAACAGCCAATTGGAGGCGATGAGCGCAGCGGTGAGCGCATGCACTCCCCAGGTTCCGGGGGAACGCGCGCTGGCGGCGAAAGCCCTCCATCCTCCCGAAAGCGTCAACCCCGCCGCCAGGAGCACGGTGGACCACACCACCCGGTGCGCCACCACCTGGGAGGCGTCGACCCCCTGGAGCTGGCGGAAGTAGAGGGGGAAGAGTCCCCAGATGGCATAGGCCACCAGACCGCTGACGACCCCGGCGATCACGAGTCGATCCGCGGAGATCGCCCGGAGCTCCGCGAGGACGGAATCCGTCTTTCGCGCCGAGGCAGGGCCGCCGCCCCGGGCCGGGCTCCCATCAGGCCCCGAATTGGCGAAGGTGGTGGTCCAGATGCTTCCAGGTGAGGATCCCCCGCTCCGCGTGCGACAGCGGGCCGAAGGCGGGATGCGGAGGCATCGGGCGTTCCGGCGGCCACGCCGCGTTGCGATCCAGGAGATCGAGCACTCGGGCGAGGTCGGCGGCGAATTCGGCGGGAACCGTCCCTCCGGTCCCCGCGACGATCCGCGGGGAGGTCGGCGCCCCCTTGGGCAACCGCGGCCCCCGGATCACCACCCAGCGCACCAAGGTCCGGAACAGGAGGGTGCTCTGGTCGGCCAGTTCGAGTTCACCGATCGCCTGGGACATGGCGTCGCCGACATGGCAGAGCATCCGGGGCGCGTCCATGCTCCCCCATCGGGCAGGGGAATCGGCGCGCAGGGAAAGGAGACGCTCCCGTAGGGCGGAACGAACGAGCGGATCCAGGATGGTGGCGGGCATGCCTGGAAGCTACCAACAATTCGCGGGATCGGGGATCAGGCGCCGCAGGCTCGGCAGAACTGGTCCACCCAGGGATGCCAGGCACCATCGTACCAGAGGAAATGGAGAAGCGCGACACCCTCTCCCTCGTGCACCACCAGCACCCTGGTCGCGATCGGCTTCGCTCCGTCGGGAGTGGCGGGAACGACGTGGACCAGCTCGCCCTCTTCGTCGTACCTCTCGAAGGCGGGAGGAGCGGACACGACTTCCCAATACACCCCGTCGAGACCTGGATACGGGCTCGATTCGTCGTCGCAACCTTTGGGAGCGGGAGGCAATCCCTGCTGGATCTTCATGGACTGGCCCGAAGGAATCGGCGACCTCTCCCCCTCCAGGCCGACCGTCGGACGCGCGGGGAGCAGAAGGCACGCGACCCCCGGGTTTTCGACCGTTCGGTATTCGATCATGGGATGCATCCAGCGCGACGCTTCGAGCGGATCCTTCGCGTAGGCCCTCAGGTACGCCTTCAGGAACGGCGGAAACGCCAGATCCGGGGACGCCGAAGTCGCGGCGACGGCGCTCCTCCCGGAAGGTGGAGTCGGCGACTCTCCCGCCCGGACGCCCAGGATGGGGAGGAGACAGAGGAAGGCTGTGGCCGCGGGCAGACGCATGAGGATCCTGACCGTTCAAGGTTTATGCGGGAACCGACACCGACGAGGGAGCCGCCCCGACAGAAAGAGTGTCCGCGGACGACGGGATCCGAGGAGGGGACTCGCGCGCCCCTTCCCGGGAAACCTGCAAAAGCTCCCTCAGTCGGCGTTTCGCACGCATCGGAAACCCACGTACCCGCTGGCCAGGCCCATCTCGTGCCTCCGGTATCCCGAACGCAATTGTTCCGCGGAGGAGAACCACGCGCCCCCCCTCATCACGCGGTGGTACCTCGCATCGACCAGGAGGGGTTTCGGCCGGGATCCGTCTTCCGTGTAGAGGGCGAAGAAATCGTCGGTCCAGTGCCAATAGTTGCCCACCATGTCGTAGAGGCCGAAGGGATTGGGAAGTCGCAGACCGTCCCGGCGGGAGTTCCCGAAGCTGTTCCCGCTCCACCAGGCACGCGATCCCACGACGTCCCACGACGTGTCGGAACCCCACCACCAGGCGGAGCTGCTGCCTCCACGGGCGAGGTATTCCCACTCCGCCTCCGTGGGCAGACGCCATCCGTTGCGGGTGGTGTCGGACCACCAGAGCGTGCTGTCCCCCACCAGGTCGTACACCGGATCCAGACCATCGCGGAGACTGCGGGCGTTGCAGTAGCGAACCGCCTTGTACCAGTTGATGTCAGCGGGTTTGGAGGAATCCCCGTAGTGGACGAACCCCGTGACCGCGCTCCATTCCGCTCCCGATACATGGACGGTATCCGCCCAGAGATTCCGGACGCGCCGGACCGACACCGGGCGCGCGGTGTCCAGGGAAGCGTCCCCCATGAGGAACGAGCCTCCGGGAATCCTGCGAGCCCGGCCCTGCACCGGATAGATCCGCCATGGTCGGGCGGTGTCGGGAAAGGCCGTGCGCACGCAGCGCACCCCGATGTAGGCGGGATTGAGCGGCAGATCGTGTTTGCGATAGCCACTGCGGACCTCCAGGGCGGAGCTCATCCAGGCGCCTCCCCGCATGACCCGGTGGTATCCATAGGACAGATATTGGGGGATGGGCTGCATGTCGTCGCGCGCGTACGGCCCGAACCTGTCCTCCGTCCACTCCCAGGAATTCCCCGCCATGTCGCGCAGCCCGAAACCGTTGGCACCGAGGAGTCCGACGGGCTGCTGGTTCCCCGCCGCCGTGGAGTAGGTGAACGCGTAGCGGGCCATGGTGGGCGCGGTGGTATCCTCCCCCCAGAACCATCCCGTGGTGGTTCCCGCCCGGGCCGCGTACTCCCATTCGGCTTCGGTGGGCAGCCGGTACCCCACCGCCTCGGGCGCAACGGCCCAATTGGCGCTGTCGGCGGTGAGCTCGTAGGCTTCGGGAAGTCCCTCGGCGCGACTGCGGGCGTTGCAATAGCGCACGGCCTTCATCCAGTTCCCCTCCGCGGGGAGGGAATCGGCGCCGAAGGAGGCGATTCCCGAGGCGCGGAAATCGGCCCGCGTGGCGACCACCGTGTCCATCCAGAAGGACCGCACCGAACGATGGATTCGCGGCATGGCCTCGGCCACGAGGGAATCGCCCATGAGGAAGCGCCCCTCGGGAATGAACCGCATGCGTCCCCTCGAGACGGACGGGATCGCCAAATCCGCGGCGAGGGTGGTCACCCGATCCCCCGCGCCCTCGGGCAGGGGATACCTGAGGTCCTGCATTCCGGGCTTGGTCACGACCAGGGTGTCCACGATCGCGGCCAATCCCCGCGAAGCCAGGAGGCTTGCCCCGGCATGCATCGCGCCGGCTCCCCCCTGCAACGAGACCAGGGTCCAGACCGCGAAGGCATCGCCTTGCCGCAACCTCAGGATGGAGACTCCCTGGAGATTTCGCGGAAGACGGAATTCGACCGTCTCGGCTCCGGTTCGAGCCCCTTGGAGAGTCGCGACGATCCGTCCCGAGGCCGACAGGATGTCCAGCCGGGAATCCCCGGCGCCGATGCCATCGATCTTCAAGGATCGACCGAGGAAGACCGCCTTGAACCGCGGTGCCACGGGTTTGGAAACTCCGGCGGCTTGATCGGACAGCGCGAAGGCTCCGGCAGCATCGGTGAGGGAGGAGGGGATCTCGGGACGCCCGGCAATCGAAACCGCGGCCCCCGGCAAGGGGACACGGGTGCCCTCGACATGGATGGTTCCCGTGAGAAGGAAAGCGTGGGACGCGGAGACCCCGAGGAGGGTCGCGATCAGGGAGGGGATTCGCATGGAGCAATTCTAGCACTTCAAGCATCCTCCGCTCCGGCACCGAAACACCTCGCGTTCCCGCCATGGAAACCTGTCGCGCATGGAGGTCGGCCCGACCTTGCGGCCCGCGGCCACCTCCTGGCGCACCGGTTCGGCAGCTAGGTTTGCGGCCCCACCGAACGCTGGAGGATCTTCGTGAATCTTGGCACCCCACTTTCGCCCGCCGCCGTGCGCGTCCTGCTCCTGGGAAGCGGCGAGCTGGGCAAGGAAGTCGTCATCGCCCTGCAGCGTCTGGGATGCGAAACCATCGCCGCCGACCGCTATCCCGGAGCGCCCGCCCACCAGGTGGCCCACCGCGCCCTCGTCCTGGACATGACCGACCCCTCGGCGATCCGCGCCTTGATGGAGAAGGAGCGCCCCCATCTGGTCGTGCCCGAGATCGAAGCCATCGCCACCGAGGAACTCGAACGCATCGAAGCCGACGGGCTCGCCGAGGTGATCCCCACCGCGCGCGCGGCGAGATTGACCATGAACCGCGAAGGAATTCGACGATTGGCCGCCGAGACTCTCGGCCTCCCCACCTCGCCCTACGCGTTCGCCTCGAGCCTGGAGGAGTTGCGCGCGGCGACTTCGGAGGGGATCGGATTCCCCTGCGTGGTCAAGCCGGTGATGTCGAGCTCCGGGAAGGGACAGTCGGTGGTGCGCACTCCCGACGAACTCGAGGCCGCCTGGGACTACGCGGCCAAAGGCGGGCGCGTGGACCAGGGCCGGGTGATCGTGGAAGGATTCGTGGATTTCGACTACGAGATCACCCTGCTGACCGTGCGAGCGAAGGGCGCCTCCGGAGGGATCGAGACCCGGTTCTGCGAGCCCATCGGCCACATCCAGGTGCGCGGCGACTACGTGGAGAGCTGGCAGCCCCAGGAGATGTCCCCCACCGCCCTGGCCGAAGCCCGTCGCATCGCGGGATCGGTGGTCGACAACCTGGGAGGTCGGGGCCTGTTCGGCGTGGAGCTTTTCGTGAAGGGCGACCGCGTCTGGTTCTCCGAGGTGAGCCCCAGGCCCCACGACACGGGACTCGTCACCCTGGGCACCCAGAGGTTGTCGGAATTCGAACTGCACGCGCGGGCCATCCTGGGACTTCCCGTCGACACGGCGTTGCGACGACCCGGCGCGAGCGCGGTGATCTACGGCGGCGTGGAAGCCGGAGCGTTGGTGTTCGAAGGCGTGGACCAGGCCCTGGCCCTCCCCGAGACCGATCTCCGTCTGTTCGGAAAACCGGAATCGTTCGCACGGCGCCGCATGGGGGTGGCCTTCTCCACCGGAGAGACCGTGGACTCCGCGCGGGAGCGCGCGAAGTCCGCCGCGGCGAAGGTGCGCCCCCGCCCTCTGTGAGGGATCGACCCACGCCCTCGATCCTCCGCGTGCGCCGGGAGCGCGACGACCTGGGCGGACCGGCAGTCGGACCAGGAACCCGCGCGCAGCTCGCGCGGGCAGCGGATCGATCCGCCGCTCCTACCAGGCGTCCAGGGCTTCCACGAGTTTCTCGACCGCCTCGGCCACCGAATCGACGGCACCGGCCATGGTTTCCGGGAATTCGCGGTAGAGCGCGGCATTGGCCGGATCGGACAGCCGGATGATCTGTTCCCGGCTGCGCAGGCCGCAGAACCGCGTCCAACGGCCGTTCTTGACCAGATAGACGATCACGTTCCCCACCACGGGATCCTTTTCGGGATCCGCGATCGGAACGGGGACCCCCGGCCTCCTGGAGAGGAGCTGTTCGAGGAAGTCCCCCCAGGCGCCGGCATAGGCGGCCGTGCCCTGGCGGCTCTCGACGCCCTTCTCCGACAAGACGGAAAACGACCCGTCGTCGGCCCAGCGGACGATGGAACGCAAGGGAAGCGATTGGCCGGGCTCGACATGGTCGACGATCAGACGCGCCTGGCGCTCGGTCCCTTCGCTCCAGGCCTCCACCCGCACGGCGAAGAACCGTTCCTGGGCATGGAGCGCGCGCACCGCCGCGGTCGAACCTCCCCCATCCGAACCGGGGACGCAACCCGCGAGCAGGAGCAGCGCGGCGAGCACGGGGATGGATTTCGGACGGACCATGGCTGCTCGAACGATGGGGTGGGTGGCTCGACGGGTCCTGTCAAAGTAGACCAATTCCTCCCCCAGGGAGTCCTCCCCGGGGCGTCCCATGGCTCCTGGAGTCCGCGATCGCCACGACTCGTCGCCTCCCCGACCATTCCCGCGACGCATTCCTGGACCCCGGAAAAGTCATGAGTCGCCAGGACGGAAACCACCCCGGGCGATTTGCACCTTCCTCCCCATATGCTGATGAACGCCATCTTCCTGGCCGTCGGGGTCGGAGCCGGCATCCTCTCCGGATTGTTCGGGATCGGAGGCGGGAGCCTGATCGTCCCGGCCCTGATCGCCCTCGCGGGCATGGACGTCCTCCACGCCAGCGCCACCTCCCTGGCGGCCCTCCTGCTCCCGGTGGGAGCGCTGGGGGTGTGGCAGTACCACAAGTCCGGGCTGGTGCAGTGGAAGGTGGCCGGATGGCTCTCCGCGGGACTCCTGATGGGATCGGCTCTCGGAGCGGCCTTCGCCCTCTCGCTCCCCTCGGTGTGGCTCGAGCGGGGCTACGCCGCCTTCCTCCTCTACATCGCCCAGGGCTACCTGGAAGTGGGAAAGCGCCTGCGCGGCGCCACCCGCGTGGAGAGCGATCCGGGGCCCCGCCGGGACGGTGCGAACCTGGTGTGGCTGGCGACCGGATTCGCCGCAGGAATCATCGCGGGCCTCTTCGGAAAAGGGGGAGGAGTCGTCATCGTCCCCATTCTGATGTTCTTCTACGCCTATCGAGCGAAGGAGGCCACGGGAACCTCCCTGGCCGCCCTTCAATTGCCGGTGGGGCTCCCCGGTGTGGTCATGTACGCGCGCAGCGGGGTGCTCGACCTCCAACTGGCGGGTTGGGTCGCCGCAGGGCTCGTGGTGGGCACCTTGTTCGGAACCCGCATCGCCATCGGCCTCGACCCCAAGCTCTTCAAGAAGCTCTACGGATTCTTCCTCCTCGGGGTGTCGCTCTTCCTGATCCTGCGCTGACCGGGTCTCCTCCAGGGGAGGCTTCCTCCAAGGGAAGGAGGGAAGGATCGAAGCCCCCCCCCTCCCGGATCAAGGAGGGGATGCGGGAGGCTTGCCCTCGGCGAGGAAGAACCAGGGCACCCCCAGAGCGCCCGGCTTCTCGTGGACGGAAACCGTCCCACCGACCTCGATCCGATCGAACAGGTCGCGCCCGATGGTGGTCGAGGCGGCGTGGCGACGCGGCCCCCAAGGGGCCAGCCGGACGCTCCAGGTCGTGGTCTTCCCCCGGCTGACCTGCTTGCCGAGCACGCGAACCTCGTGCACGACCGGGGTTCCGGAGTCCAGCAGACCGTTGGCCTGCACGGCCAGGGCCGCCCCCGAGGCCAACCCCAGGGCCACGGCGACCAGGAGCGGACGCAGCGAGGAGCGGGTCTCCCGGAAGACCGCGAGGATGCACGCCGACATGACCGCTCCCGCGAGGAGGGAAGGAGCGACCACTGGAGCGATCGACACGAGGTGGAACTCCATCACCGCTCGCGCTCCCAAGGCGAAGGAAGGCAGCACGATGGCGAGCCCCACGTGCGGATGGGCGGACTCCTTGCTTCCCCAGAGCCGCACCAATCCCCGATGCAGGAATCCCACCGCCAACGCGGCGAACGGCAGGCACGACGCGGCCCCCATCGCCCAGGTGAAGGGGCGAGGCAGGAATCCGGCCCAAAACGACACGACCATCGCGACGCCAACGGTCGAACCAGCCACCTTCCGCGCGCGTTCCAGGAAGGCTTCCCGATCCGCCTCGGTGAATCCGTATTCCTCTTCGGCCAGGATCGCTCTCCGGTCGGCGAGCCGGTCGAGCTCGTCCAGGTCGGGGAAGAGGCGGGCTCCCCAGGCGGAAATCTCTCCTCCCTTCCGGAAATTCAAGGGGATCTTCACCACCTCCGCACGGGGGGCCTTCGGATGCAATTCCATGGTCCGCGAATCCTTGCTCCCTCGAATGCGGTAGCCTCTGACCTGGGCCACAAGGATCCGGCGCCCCCCAAGGGGCGAACGGTATTCGATCGAAGACTCGGAGAGGATCACCCGCGTCGCCCCCATCCACCACAGACCGTACCCCAGGATCCACAGGCCCACTCCGCCGATCATCGCGGCCAAAGCCAGGTCGGAGGATCCCCTGGGACTCCCCGAACCCAGGAGCAGCACAGCTCCGGCGAATCCCGCGGCCCCGACCACGGAGAACAGCACCCGCATCCCCACGGAGGCACGGTAGATCCGCGGAGGATCGGTCGGGACGGAGGTGTGGTCGGCCGAAGGTGCCAAGGTGGTCAATACGGGCCCCGGGGGAACGGTGGAACGGTGGAAAGCGAGCTGGGTGGCTTTCCTGATTCTAGGAAACGAAATCCCCCCCGAGGGCCACCCGAGAAGGTCGTGAGATTGTATCTCACACACGTTTCCTTTCGAAGGGGGGATCCTTCCCCCGGGGAGTCCGCATGAAGATCCAGATCGAAACCGTCGTCGCCGCGTCCCTCGAACGCGTCTGGGAGGCGTGGAACACTCCCGCCGACATCATGTGTTGGAACTTCGCTTCCGACGATTGGCAGTGTCCCTCCGCCGAGGTGGATCTTCGCGTGGGAGGATCCTTCAAGGCGCGCATGGAAGCCAAGGACGGCTCGTTCGGGTTCGACTTCCCCGGCACGTACACGATCGTGGAACCGTTGCGCCGCCTGGCCTACGCCCTTCCCGACGGACGGACCGTGCAGGTGGACTTCCAGGCCGATGCCGAGGGGGTCCGCGTCACCGAGCAATTCGACGCGGAGGACCAGAATTCCGCCGACATGCAACGGGCGGGGTGGCAGGCGATCCTCGACAATTTCCGCAAGCACGTGGAAGCCGGAGCGAACTGAAGCCCGGCCCGGCTCCCGTGGCCGCTCCAGGGGGCCCGGCACCGCTTTCCAAGTCGCCTCCTGGCGGAGCCGTCGGCGATGGAAAAGCGAATATTTTCTGCGCATGCAATTGATGCGATGGCCCGTCGAGGCACCGTTGCGTCCCTACATCGAATCGATCTGGGTGTTCGAATCGGACCAGGGCGTCCCGGAGAGCTCCTCCCGGGTGATCGCCCCCAACGGGTGCCCGAAGCTCATCCTCTCCTTCCGGAATTCCCTCGACGTGTCGCATCGGCGGGGCACCCAGATCGGGAGCGAAGGCCGGCTCCACGTCATCGGGGTGTGGGACGAGTCGTCCATCGTCTCCTCCCCGGCCCGCGCCACCGGAAGCATCGGGATCGAGTTCCATCCGGAAGGGTTTTCCCGATTCTGCGGATTCGCGCTGCACGAGATCGCCAACCGCGTGTGCGACGCCGACGAGGTCTTCGGCCACCTCGGACGGGATCTCCAGGAGCGCCTGGCCAACACCCCTTCGGTCGCGTCCAAGGTCCGGATGCTCCAGGGGTTCCTGATCGAACGGCTCGCCAAGACCCGCCCAGTCCACGCGGTCCTCGACCACGTCTCGCGGCGTCTGCGCCTCACCGATGGGGCGGCGGAAATTTCCAGCTTCGAACGGGAAACGGGATTCTCCCGACGATGGCTCGACAAGGTCTTCCAGGAGCATGTCGGGCACTCCCCCAAGACCCTGGCCGCGATCTTCCGCTTCCAGCGTTTCTACAAGGCCTGGGCCATGACCCCCTCCTCGAACGTCCTGCGGGAGGACATCCTGGACCTCTACTACGACCAGTCCCATTTCACCCGCGAATTCAAACGCTTCACGGGCTTTCCGCCCGGGAAATACGCTCAGGCCGACAACGAATTCGGACGCATCTTCTACCGCCCCGACCCCCGATCCCTCGAGACGGGGTTCCCATTCGTACAAGAAAACGGCCCCTGAATCCGGGTATGATGGGAATGCACAGAACCCTTCTCCACTCCCACTCCAGGAAATCCTCATGAACCGAAAGATCGCGTCCGCACTCTACCTGATGTCCGGAATCCTCATCGCCCTGGGAGGTTTGGGCCACAGTTTGGGAGCCGTGGGGCAGGTGCACGAGGCCTTCGGGAAAGTCCGCCTCGACGCCCACACGGCCGATCTGGTGATCGCGGTGTGGCACTTCGCCGGAGCCGCGATGGTCGCCCTGGGCGCCATGGTGGTCTCCGGATGGTGGAAGACCCGCCACGGGGAGGTTCTGGACGAATCCACCCCCCTGCTGATCGCGCTCTTCTACATCGGGTACGGAATCGCCGCCCTGGCCTGGATGCGCGAGCCCTTCTGGAGCGTGTTCATCGTCTTCGGGCTGTTGGCGGGGCTTTCCGGCAGATCCCTCGGCGGCAAGTGACCGCTCGAGGGACCGATCTTCCCGCGCGCCTCAGGCCGCGCGCGGGAACCAGCTCTCGAGGAGGGCCAGGTCCGAGGCGTCGAGGACCAGGTCGGCGGCCTTGGCGTTTTCCTCGAGTTGCGCGACCGTCGAGGCCCCGACGATCGCCGAGGTGAGACCGGGCACCTGGAGCACCCAGGCGAGGGCCACCTGGGTGGTGGTCACGCCGTGCTTGGCGGCGATCTCCCCGATGCGATCCACGCGCGAGAGCAGATCGGCGTCGCCGAGGTGGTCCTTCATCCACATGTTCATGGACGAGTTGCCCCCGCGGGCTCCGGCGGGAATGCGGCCTCCGGAATACTTGCCGCTGAGGACCCCCTGGGCGAGAGGCGAGAAACAGGCCGTTCCCATCCCCGTGTCCCGGCAGGCCGGAAGGATCTCCTTCTCGATGCCGCGTCCGAGGAGGTTGAAGTAGGGCTGGTTCACCACCGGGGCCCGCCAGCCGCGCAATTTGCACAACTCGTGGACGTCGCGGATCTGGTCGGCGGTCCATTCGCTGGTGCCCCAGTACAGGATGCGCCCCTGTCGGATCAGGTCGTCGAAGGCCTGGCAGGTCTCCTCGATGGGGGTCTCCGGATCGAACCGGTGGGCGTAGAAGAGATCGACGTACTTCAGGTTCAGGCGATCCAGACTCGCGTCGATGGAATCGAACAGGTGCTTGCGCGACAATCCCTTGTCGGTGGGGTGCTCCGACATGGGCCAGAACGCCTTGGTGGCGATCACGTATTCGCTGCGACGGCGCTTGGGCAGGATCTGTCCCAGGAGCGTCTCCGCGGCGCCCTTGTTGTAGACGTCGGCGGTGTCGAAGGAATTGATCCCGAGGGCGAAGGCCTTCTCGAGGATCGCGCGCGCGCCGTCCAGTTCGACCTGGCTGCCGAAGGTGAGCCACGACCCGTAGGTGATGGTGCTGATGCGCAGGCCGGTGTTTCCGAGGTTTCTGTATTGCATGCGAAGAGTTGTAGCAATTGGCCACTCCCTCCTCGTACCCACGACCCAATCTGAGCAATCGAAATCTCGGGAAAGGGGGGGAGGAGCCCCTCCCCCGGCCTTCGCCGCCGGACGGCTGCGGCACCCCCCGCCCAGCGGGGACACCCCGCAACGCCCCGGAAGGGCCTGCGAGGCCCCGCGGCCAGGACTCCGCGGATCAGAACAAGGTGGTCAGAGTGCGCCAGGAATGGCCACCTTGCTCAAGCTGGACCACCAGCGGGCCGCCGGGCAAGGCGCCCAGATCGATCGCGATCCGTCCGGACCGCGGGGACAACCGGACCTCGCGCAGCAAGCGTCCATCGAGGGTCCGCAAACTCGCCCGCACCGGTTCGTCGGAAAGACCCTGGGCCTGCAGGGAACGGGCGCTTCCCCTGCCCTGCCATCGTGCCAACACCAACTTGCATATAAGGGTCAATATATTGACTATACAGAACGCATTTCGCAGTTTAGAGGCAAATACTTCTCCCTTAAAAATGAAGTAGGAAAGCATGGCGTTCCGAACCGTCCAGCAGATCGAAGAGCTGATCGGCCAGAAGATCACAGCCTATCGTCTGAACCAGAACATCCTCCAGACCGAGCTCGCCAACAAGGCCGGTGTGAGTCTAGGCGTCCTGAAGCGGCTGGAACGCGGCGAACCCGTCCGTTTGGGGACCCTCATCCGCGTGATGAAGGCCCTGGGCCTGGAAGACTGGTTCGACACCATCGCCCCCTTCTCGACCATCAACCCCCTGCAGGCCGTGAACGAGAACCCACGACAGCGGGCACGCAGGAAGAAGTCCACCAATGGCCGCTAGGAAGAAGTTCCGGCACGTCTCGAAGCTTGAGGTCCATTTGTGGGGGCACCACATCGGCTCCCTCATGCCCGACACCCATTCGCCCGCCTACGCCTTCCGCTACACAGACGAATTCCGTCTGGCCGGGATCGAGCCATCTCCCCTGCAGATGCCGGTGAATCGACCGATCACCTGGATCTTCCCGAACCTCAACCAGAAGACCTACCACGGCCTGCCCGCGCTGGTCAACGACAGCCTCCCGGACGCCTTCGGCAACCGGGTCATCGATCGCGCCCTCCCCTCTTTCGGTGTGCCCATAGAGCAGATCACTTTCCTCGATCGGCTCGCCTACCTCGGCTCCCGGGCCATGGGTGCCCTGCAGTTCAAGCCCCCACAGGAGCCTGCGCAACGCCCCACCGCAATCCATCTGCGCGAACTCGTCGAGGAGGCACGCCTGGCAATCTCTCGCGAGGCGCTTCAAGACGGGAGCGGAAGCTTGAAGCACATCATCCAGGTTGGCATCTCCGCTGGCGGTGCTCGGCCCAAAGCGGTGATCTGCTGGAACCCCAACACGGGGGACTTTCAGTCCGGCCAATTCGACGCTCCCGAAGGCTACGAACACTGGCTCCTGAAATTCGATGGCATCGAGAAGGGCCAGAACGACTTCGTCGAACCCCACAACGAAGGACGTGTCGAATTCGCCTACTACCTGATGGCCACTGCGGCCGGAATCCGGATGTCCGAGTCTCGCCTCCACGAAGAAGGTGGTCGCGCGCACTTCATGACACGTCGATTCGACCGGGAAGGAGCCAGCACCAGGCACCACGTCCAAACCCTGTGCGCAATGGCCCACATGGATCTGGCCTACCTGGGAGCCTACTCCTACGGCCAGTTCTTCGAGGCCATCCTGAACCTCGGCCTTCCTGAAGGAAGTCTCGAGGAGGCGTACCGCCGCATGGCCTTCAACGTCATGGCCCGCAACCTGGATGACCACACCAAGAACCAATCCTTCCTGCTCCAACAGGAAGGGACCTGGCAATTGGCGCCCGCCTACGACCTCACCCACGCCCACGACCCCGCCGGACGCTGGAACCACCAGCACTTCCTCGCGGTGAACAACAAGTACGACGAGATCTCCCGTGCCGACATGCTCCTGGAGGCCGAACGCTACTCGATCGCCGATCGGAAGCTGATCCTCGACCAGGTCTCGGCCGCCATCGAGATGTGGCCCGTGTACGCCGACGCGGCCGGCGTCCCCAAGAAGAAGGCTGAACAGATCCGGAAAGACCTCCGGATCATCTAACCCCCCCGATCACGAAATTGGACAAGCCTCCCCGAGTTTCGGCGAAGGCTTATTTCGTTTTGGGACGTTTTTTGGCCGCCACGGGATTGAAGTCCCGCGACATCAATGAATTCAATCGCTCCTTCAATGCGATGGCACTTGCTCACAGCCAAGGGCAGGGACCAAATCGTGGCAGAATATGGCCCTGAAATCTTGGATCGTTATGATCTCGTCCAAGTTCTATGCGCCGCAGGATCCCCAGAGCATGTCCGCTACGATTCTCTTCGGTCCTGATGCCCTCCCCAGGTCACGGCTGTTCGAGGCTTGCCGAATCTCTCCACTTCGGCTTCGCAGAGCCGGGCGATCAGGGCGCGCAACGGATTGTCGTCGAGTAGCGCCACATCGCCGCTGGTCACATCCAGCAGGTCAGCGGACAAGGATCACCTCCCCCGACCGCCCATCGCTCGCCTACCCAGCTCGGTGCGACGGTACTTTTGCCGCGGGCTGCGGGGCGATGCCGGATCAGTCCGCTCCACGAAACCGGCCTTGAGCGCCGGATCGAGGTAGTTAGCCAGGAACGTGGGACGATGCGAAAGCGCCAAGGCTTTCATGAGGTCGCCGGTTCCCAGCTCGCGGGATCCCAAAGTCTTCAACAGCGCGGCTACTTGTTCGGTTACTTGTACGGTTACATGGTCGGTTTTCGGAAGTTCCCGCAGCGCCGAGCAGATCTGCCTCCTTCGCAGGATCCCAGGTCTCCAGCTTGTCGTAGGTCGCAAAGGCGTTGCGGACTTCTGGATCTCGCGCGGCGCACCCAGCACGCGCTTGCCCTCCAGGAGTGCCGTGACCTGTTCCAGCGTGAGCGTGTTCTGCTCGATCGCGAGGCTGGCCTGGATGGTCCGGATACGATTCCCCCGCCGAAGCTTCGGGGTCATGCGTTTGGCCTGCGCCGCAACACGCTCGGTCACCCCCGCGATCTCGGCGACGAACGTGAGGATGCGCGAGGTGATGGTGAAGGGGGTACTCACGCCCACCTCTCCTGGGCTTCCAGCACGCCCCGCTCCCGGTCCAGTTCGCGGCGCAGCTCCTCCTCGCTGGGCAGGATCAGCTTGTACTTGCTGGCAAACAGCTGCTCGTTCCCGTGCAGGACCGAGTAGCGGACTACCGATGCGTCCCTCTGGGCGCAGAGGATGATGCCCACCGTGGGATTGTCGTCCGGCCCGCGCTTGAGGTCGTCGTACATCCGCACGTACATGTCCATCTGGCCGATGTCCTGATGGGTCAGCTCACCGCGCTTGAGATCGAAGATCACGAAGCACTTGAGCAGGTAGTTGTAGAAGACGAGGTCGAGATAGAAGTCCTTGGACTCGGTGCTGATCCGCTGCTGGCGCGCCACGAAGGCGAAGCCCTTGCCCAGCTCCAGCAGGAAGCCCTGCAGCTGGTCGATGAGCGCCTGTTCCAGGTCGTTTTCCAGCACGGCGCCGGCATTCGGGAATCCCAGGAACTCAAGCACCACAGGATCGCGCACGATGTCGCGGGGAGTCAGCCCCGCGGTCTTGGCCGACGCCTCGGCGACCACGGCGGCCTTGTCCTGGCTGGAAAGTAGCCGCTCGTAGTAGAGCGTCCCGATCTGCCGTTCCAGGGCACGGCTGCTCCAATTCTGGGACGCCGCCTCGTTCATGTACCATTCGCGTGCGGTCGGCGATTCGACGCGCACCAGGAGCCGGTAATGGGTCCACGCCAATTCGGAACGCACTGCGTTCCAATTCGGGAAGGACTGGAAGAAGGCCCGCATGTTCCGCAGGTTGCGTTCGTCGAACCCTTTGCCGAACTCGGCGGTGAGGGCTTCGGCCAGTTGCGGAAGGAGGCGCTTGCCGTAGGCGGCACGGGAGGCTCCGCCCTGCTCGAACTCGACGATGTGCCGCCCGATGTGCCAGCAGGTCTGGACCTGGAGGGTGTCGACCGTCCGCAATGCCTGGGCCCGGGCCTGCCGGATCAATTCCCCAACCGCGCCGACCAGAGTGGGCAATTCCGCCTTTGCCGCGAGGCTCATCGGTTCCTCCGGTTTCACGCCGCCGCCCGTCCCGACAGCTCCGCGACCATGGCCTCCAGGAGCCGCGAGGCCGTCTCGCGGGCAGCCTTACCTAAAGCCTCCAGCCGATCCACCAGCGCCATCAGCTCGTCCACCTTGGCCACGATCCGCTTCTGCTCGGCAAGGGGGGGAAGGGGGATTGGCAGTTTGCACATCACATCACGCCCGACATTTTTCATCGAACTGCTCGTACCGGAGGCATTCCTTGCATAATATTCGCGGGCTGGCGCTGAAGTATTCACAAGGTTGATGTAACCCTTCTCGATTTCCTCCGGAAACTGGAAGCGAACGATTTTGTCGCTCATCATCAAATGTGGTGGCGCGTGATCAACGACTACGCTTCTAGCAACGAGTTCCTCTGTATTGGCCCGCGACAGAAGGAAGTCACCATCCTTGACTTCGCATTCTTCCCGTATGTCCATACCGGCCGGGAGTGCCTTATTTGCATCCGGATCAAAAGCCCCCCAAGACACAGCACTCACTTTCAAAATACCCCAGGCATCACCAACTCGCGATTCAGAAAGGCATTGAGGACTCCACCCAGATTCACTACGAAGCGATATATTTGGGTCTACCGTGATTCTCATGGGTCACCAGGAAACCGGCACAGTTGAGTGAGGGTTCCTGGGATAGAGGTCGAGGCCGCCCAGATGGAACAGCACGCTGTCGCGGAAGGCTTGGAAGTGACGATGGCCCCGGCACTTGACCCTCACCGCTTGGATGCGGGCGTTGAGGCTTTCGGCGGCGGCGTTCGTGACCCCCAGGCTGAACACGCGCACGATACCTTCCAGGTGGCCTTCGACGGTCTTCGCCAACGTCCTCATGGGGGCAAGCTTGGAGGTCTTCGCCATCGCGATCCAGTGTTGGAGATGGTCTCGTGCTTCCCGCTCGTTCGTGCACTGGCGATACAGGCGAAGCGTCTCTTTCAGTCGGTACGCCTCGGCGGTGTTGGCGAACCACTCGCTGATGAAGGCGACCTTCTGCTGCGCCCACTCCTTCTGGCGGGAAGCGGCCGTCAGCAGACTGTAGCGAGCCTTCTTGAGGAAGGTCGCGCCCTTGGGGTCGTCCAGCCGCTGATGGATGGCAACCTCCTCACGACGGACCTGCTCCATCGCCTCGTTGGCCAGCTTCACGACGTGGAACGGATCGAAGACAATTCGTGTCTCGTCGAGGACGTCCTTGGCCGCCTTCTCGAAGGGTCCGTGCAGATCCATCGACACGGAAACCACACGAGCCAGGATCTCCTCGCCAAGCCCTTCCAATGCGGCTTTGGCGCTGGCGGTGGTGTTGCCCTCGACCATCTCCTCGACGACTCCACGCTTGGCGTCGCCCACCACCGTGGCACACTGGCGGCGGTGCCAGTACTTCTCGTCGATCGAGAGGTGCGGCATGGTGGGCGTCGCGTCCTCCTGCCTCGACAGCGCCTTGCGCTCCAGGCCTCTCTGAACAGCTCGGCGAGCGATGCCCGCAAGGCAGTCCTCGCTGGTTCCCAGGATCTCCGCAGCACGGCGGCGCGCGCAACAGAGCATCAGGTCAATCGCGAAGGCTTCAAAGAGAAGAGTGAAGCGCGATTTCGCCTCCGCCCAAGGCACGGACACCTGCTGAACTCCGTGCTCCGGGCACGAGACGCGAGGAATGGAGCACACCAGCATGGTCTTGAGCTGGCAGGTGTCCAAGTGGCGCCAGGTGCGCGTCGGCGCGTGGTCGTGGATGCTGCACGCCGAGCCGCAGTTCGGGCAGGGCAGGGACGTCTCGGAGCCATGGATCACCTGGATGCGCACCTCGCCGAGAGACGTGTCCAGATCTACGTTCGAGACGCACCAGGGAGGCGTCAGGCCAAGGATGTGGGCGTAGAACGATGTGCTGTCCAAGGGAAACTCTCCTCCGAAGGGGGAAGCCTCAAAGGTGCCTCAGCCATTAGAAAGCCGGTAGACCCATATATTTCCCATACGAACCCAAGACCAAGATTCAGGGATATCGAAGAAGTAATCATCAGGACTCACAGACGAATAATTCTTCGCACCTAGAGCGTTACGCTGATTTGAAATCAATTCGATCAGCGAATCAACTTCCTCCTCCCTCTGCTCCACCAGCTTTCCCTGCACCGCCAGGGTGAGGATGGACTTGCGCAGGTCGGCGGGGTCGATCGCGTAGGAGGAATGGAAGAGCAGTTCCAGGCTTTGAGGCGAGGGAGCCTCTGCGAAGGCGGCAAGCGAGGCTTTGGCAAGGGCAGTGCGCTTGGTCTCGCGCTCCTTCTGCTGGGCCTCCAGCGCATCGCACAAGGCCATCAGCTCGTCCACCTTGGCCACGACCCGCTTCTGCTCGGCAAGGGG
This sequence comes from Fibrobacteria bacterium, assembly GCA_020633825.1. Classification (GTDB taxonomy): domain Bacteria; phylum Fibrobacterota; class Fibrobacteria; order UBA5070; family UBA5070; genus UBA5070. The sequence continues at coordinate 308,752 of JACKCV010000004.1, forward strand.
CGGGAGGGGGAAGGGTAACGGTCTCATCCGCCCAAGTGATATGTTCGCGATATTTGTCGTCTGACTTGAACTTTCCCGAAAGGCACTTTGCATCCCAGGGCTACGCAGATAGTAGAGCAAGAAAAATGGATCAACACCAATTGGCCGAATCGCCGCAATAAATCCTCCAAACGAAGCCCTCACCGGAGTGTTTCGTACAACCGCAACCTTCCCGACAAGCTCATAACTATTCGCCATAGAGATCATCACGTCATCAACTTTTACCCACTGATCCTCCCGACCTACAAAGGTGTTGGGGACATAGATCAAATCATCCCAGTCAATCTCATCCTGAATACTTGCTGTCCTCAAGCATGCGACTAGCCCATCCGCTGGTGATTTTGCCTTTGCCGAACCGGGGAAGGTGATGCCGCGAACGATCTCTGTGACCTCGCCCAATGAACTCCACACCCATCGGCGTGGGATGGCAAACGGCTTGGATTCATCAAAATGCCACTCATCGCCATCCTGCTCCACAAGTTTTCCCCGCACCGCCAGCTCCAGGATCAGCTCGCGCATCTTCTGCACGGCATTCGGGCAGTCGGCGAAGAGGTCGAACTTCTCGAAGAAGGTCTCCAGGTTCATGGCACATTCCCCTTCAGCTCGCCCTTCGAAACGCTACGCTCCTCAGGACGAACGGACGCAGGATATGCGTCGTCCTCCCCCAGCCATTCGGAGGCCAGCTCCGCTTCCAATTCCTCGATGCTGGGCAGGCTGGAGGCCAGGGTCTCCGGGAGGGCGCGGGTCAGCTCGTAGTCGGCCACGCCGATGGGCTGGGCCACGCCGCGCAGGGCGTACTCGGCCACCAGGCGGTTGCGCGACTGGCACAGGATCAGGCCGATGGTGGGGGCATCCCCCGGGTGGCGCAGCAGGTCGTCCACCGCCGCGCAGTAGAAGTTCATCTTGCCCGCGTATTCGGGCCGGAACTCGCCGCGCTTGAGCTCGATCACCACGAAGGCCCGCAGCTTGAGGTGGTAGAAGAGTAGGTCCAGGTAGAAGTCCTGGTCGGACACCGTCAGCTTGTGCTGCCGCCCCACGAAGGCGAATCCCTGGCCCAGCTCCAGCAGGAACTTCTCCAGGTGCCGCACCAGCCCCGTCTCCAGCTCGCGCTCGTGGAAGGGCTCCTCGATGGTCAGAAAGTCGAAGAGGTACGGATCCTTGAGGAGGCTTCGCGCCAGGTCGGCCTGGGCCTGAGGCAGTTGGCTGGCGAAGTTCGTGACCGCTGCCCCCTGCCGCAGGTGGGCCTGGGCCCGGATGCGCTCGATCAGGGTGTCGCGGGTCCAGCGTTGTTCCACGACCTGGTTTGCGTACCAGCCGCGTGTTTCCGGGTCCTTCACCTTCTGGAGCAGTACGACATGGTGCGCCCACGGCAATTGGGCAACGAACGGTTGCGCGATTCCGGAACGCTCCAATTGGGCAACGGGCGGTTGCCCAATTGCAAAGGCCGTCGGATAGGCGGCATGGAACTGGACCATGAGCTTGAGATTCCGCTCCGAGAACCCCTTCTCCTCGGGCAGTTCGTTTTTCAGGTCGGAGGCAAGCCTGGGGACGACCCCGGCCCCCCAGCCTTCGATCTCCTGACGCTGGCGGATCAGCCCCCCGATCTCCCAATAGAGCTGCACCAGCTCCGCGTGGACAGCCTGGGCCGCACGCACCTGGGCACCGTGGATTCGTCCCTTGATCTCGGTGAGCAGGGCACTGTAGTGAGGGGTCGGGTTCATCGCTCCAAAGCCTCGCGCAGGATGCCCTTGAGCGCGGCGCGGGTGTCGGCGATCTGCGCCAGGAGCTTCTCGTACTCGGGGAGCAAGTGGTCCACGTCGCCCGGGCGGTCCTCGACCTTGTTGGGGTTCTTGAGGTCCAGGTTGTAGCCGTTCTTCACGATCTGGTCGACCGGCACGCGCCAGGCCTGCTCGCTCTCGGTGCGATGATCCCACCACGCCTGCTCGGGTGCGAACTCCTCGAAGCGGATCGGCCTCGTCTTGTTGTAGCTCTTCGCCCCGGCCGGATACGGATGCTCGTAGAACCAGACCTCCTCGGTGGGCTGGCCCTTGGTGAAGAACAGGAGGTTCGTGCGGATGCTCGTGTAGGGGTTGAAGACCCCGTTGGGCAGGCGCACGATCGTGTGCAGGTTGCAGGTCTCCAGAAGTTCCTGTTTGATGCGCGTCTTCACCCCTTCGCCGAAGAGCGTGCCGTCGGGCAAGACGATGCCCGCGCGCCCGCCGTCTTTGAGGAGACGCAGGAACAACGCAAGAAACAGGTCGGCGGTTTCCTTGGTGCGCAGGTGGGCGGGGAAGTTCGACTCGATGCCATCCTCGATGCGTGCGCCAAACGGAGGATTGGTCGCGATCACGTCCACCCGCTCGTCGCGCGTCCAGCTCGTGTAGGGCCGGGCCAACGTGTTGTCGTGGCGCACGAAGCTTGGATCCTCGATCCCGTGCAGGAGCATGTTGGTGGTGGCCAACATGTGGGGCAACTGCTTGAGTTCGTAGGCTCGGAATGAGGTCTGCAACGCAGATTCGTCCTGGGGCTTTTTCACGTATCGGTCGCGCATGTGGCGCATGGCGCACGTGAGGAATCCCCCCGTGCCGCAAGAAGGATCCATGACGGTCTCACCCGGCTTCGGGTCCAGCCGATCGATGACGAATTGCGTCAGGGCGCGGGGCGTGTAGTACTCGCCCGCGTTGCCGGCAGCCTGGAGGTCGCTCAGGAGCTGTTCGTAGATGTCGCCGAAATGCTGGCGATCGGCCAGGTTGTTGAAGTCGATCTCGTTGATCTTGTTGACCACCTGGCGCACCAGTTGGCCCGACTTCATGTAGTGGAAGGCGTCCTCGAAGACATTGCGGACCACCGCCGAACGTTCGGCACCCTTCCCGTATTGCGTGAGCCCCTTCAGACCTGGAAAGAGGTCTTCGTTCAGGAATCGCTGCAGCTCCTCCCCGGTGATCCCCTCCGGGTCGGCGGCCCAGGTGCGCCACTGCAAAGGCGGAGGAATGGGAGAGCGGTATCCCTTCTGCGTGAGCTCGAGTTGCTGGTCCTGGTCGTCGATGATCTTCAGGAAGAACATCCAGCACAGTTGCGAGAGGCGTTGGGCGTCTCCATCGACACCCGCGTCCTTGCGCATGATGTCCTGGATGGCTTTGACGACATTGCGAACGGACATGGTCTAGGCGGCTTCCGTGTAGAGGGCGGACTGGAGTTCATGGACCGCGTGCTCGAAGGCGTCGCGCGATCCGAAGGCTTTGATGAGCTGCACGGGGGTTCCCATGGAGGTGAACGGCGCGATCGACAGGATCTGCGGATCCTCGAGATCCAGAACCCCCTCGTCCGCGTACTTGGCGAGCAGGGCTTCGAGCACCTTGCGGGCGGCCTCCTCGTAGCGCCCGAAGACGTCGCGTTTGCGCACGTTGGCGGCGCGCTCGGCGCGTGTCAGGGGCGCGCGATCGAAGGCCACATGGCACACCAGGTCGAACGGATCGAGATCCACCCCCGCGGCTTCGGCGAGCACCTCGTGGGTGAGACCCTCCTCGGCCAGTTCGTCGAGGATCGCCTGCTTGCGCTCGGCGTGGCTCCAGGCCTTCAGGAACTGGTCCAGGCTCGCGTATCGCTTGCGCAAGCTCTTGCGGGTGAAGTCGCGCAGGCTCTCGGTCACGAGTTTGCCGTCTTCGTCCAGGAACTCCACGCGCTCGTGCACGATGCGCGCCTCGATCCCATCGACGTAGACCTTCCCCTTCTTCCCGGCCTTATCGGACTCGACCGGATTTCCCTCGGAATCGAGCAATACCGTGGCGTCCGGATCTTCTGGATCCGCATCGGCTCCGTCCGGCCCTGGATCGGCCGCTTGGAGGCTCTCGTCTTCCAGCCAACCCTCGTCGTCCATCGACAGGATCTGCACCGGCTCGCCGTCGAACTCGGGATCGGCGAAGTGCGCGGTGGCGCCCCGAAAGTCCATCAGCGTGAAGTAGAGCTTGTGGGTGTCCTTGTGGATGCGGGTGCCACGTCCCACGATCTGCTTGAATTCGGTCATGGAACCCACGGGGCGATCCAACGCGATCATTCGGCAAGTCTGGGCGTCCACCCCGGTGGAGAGCAGCCTGGAGGTGGTCACGATCACCGGGTACTTGCTCTCGGGGTCGATGAAGTTGTCGAGCTGATCCTTGCCCTCGGCATCGCCTCCGGTGATCCGCATGACGTACTTGTCGTTGGCGGCGCACAGGTCGGCGTTCTCGTTCACCAACGCCTTGCGCATGCGGTCGGCGTGTTCCTGGTCCACGCAGAAGACGATGGTCTTGGCCATCCGGTCCCCGCTTTCCTTGAGGAACCGGGAGACCTTTCTCGCAACGGCCGCGGTGCGCCCGTCGATCACCAGATTCTGGTCGAAGTCCCTCTGGTTGTAGATGCGGTCGTCCACGATCTCGCCGGATCGATCGACGGTCCCCTTTTCGGGACGCCAGCCATCCACGTCGCGGTCGATGTGGACCTTCACCACCTTGTAGGGGGCCAGGAACCCGTCGCGAATGCCTTCCTTCAGCGAATACGTGTAGACGGGATCCCCGAAGTAGGCGATGTTCGAGACGTATTCCGTCTCCTTGGGCGTGGCCGTGAGACCGATCTGGGTGGCCCCGGAGAACCAGTCCAGGATCTCGCGCCAGGCGCTGTCCTCGGCGGCGCTCCCGCGATGGCATTCGTCGATGACGATCAGGTCGAAGAAGTCCCGGGAGAACTCCCGGAAGACCTTGTCCTTCTCCTCCGGCCCGGTGAGGGCCTGGTAGAGCCCCAGGTACACCTCGTAGGCCTTGTTGATGGAAGTGCGCGATTCCATGGCCAGGGTCAGCTCCACCTTGGTGCCATCGGCCTTCTCGATGGTCTTGGCATTGGTGGAGAGCTTGGCCATCGCCCCGGCGAAGGGCCGGAAGTCGTTGACCATGGTCTGGTCCACCAGGATGTTGCGGTCGGCCAGGAACAGGATGCGCTTCTTGGCCCCGGCCTTCCAAAGCCGCCACAAGATCTGGAAAGCGGTGTAGGTCTTCCCCGTTCCGGTGGCCATCACCAGCAGCACCCGATCCTGTCCGCGCGACACGGCCTCCAGCGCCGCGTTCACCGCATTCACCTGGTAGTAGCGCGGGCTCTTTCCATCGTGCCAGGGTTGCTCCAGAACCTTGCGCTTTTCGGGAGCGACCCCTTTCCAGACGCAATACCGCTCCCAAAGCTCCTGGGGAGAAGGGAACTCGTCCAGGCGGAGGTCCGTTTCACGCCCACCCGTGACGCATGTGCGGTCCAGGAAGCGAAACCCCTTGCCATTGCTGGAAAACACGAACGGCACCTGCAGCGACTTCGCGTATCCCATCGCCTGCTGGAGACCATCCCCCACGGCGTGGTTGGCGTCCTTGGCCTCGATCACCGCCAACGGCAAATTGGTGGTATGCGACAACACGTAGTCGGCGCGTTTGCCCTTGCCCCGAGAGACCATCTTGCCTCGCACCACGATGCGACCATCGGTGAAGGTGACCTCCCGGCGGATCTGCACGGTTTCGTCCCAGCCTGCGGCCACCAAGGCGGGGGTGATGAACTTGGCGCAGATGTCGGATTCCGAAAGATTCTTCATGTCCATGGACTCTCCGGGGCGGCTCGGAGGGGAGATTCGAAGCCCTTTTTGGAGCTCCGGGGGACTCGCCCGGTACTTCCTCCAAGGTAGCTCCGACGCCCTGTGTCCGACCAAAGCCTCCGGAATGCAGGACACCTGCACAAATGCACCCTTGGCAGGCCATTCAACAATGACGTACAAAGCCGCCGGCCCTGGTGAAGGCGAGCCCCCTGCGTCCGGCCGCAGGGGGATTCCAGACGGAAGCCCCCACTGGTGATCGGGGCCTCCGGAGCGTGCCCGTTGGCCTTGGATTCCGCACCACCCGGCCCAGTCGGTGCCTTGTCAGCGAGGACCACGGAGGCCCGAAGCGAAAGGGATGGACGCCCGCAGGGCCGTCGACCCCGCAGCGGGACGCGCCCCATCCGGGTTCGGAGATTCGCGGCCCCGAGGAGGCGCGGCGTGCGACAGCCCGGCCCGTGGCGAAAAGCGGCTCGCGAGCGGGAAGCGCCACGGGTTCGCCCTGCTTGGGTGCACATTTCCCCCACGTATGTCCAAACCGAACAAGCGCCGCCAGGCAAAGCAGAAGGCCCGAGCCGAATCCATCCGCAAGCGCAAGGCGGCACCGCCCCCCGCGCCCAAGACCCCGCTCGAGGACAACTATCTCACCGAACGCGCCATGCGCCGGGCCCTGCTGCTGCGGGACGGGGTGCCTTTCGAGAACGAGGAGCAGGCCGACGCGTTCCTGGCCAAATCCCTGGGGGACGACCTCACGGTGGACGAGCTGGCCCTGGAGCAGGTGGAATCGGATCCGGTCGAGTCGGCCCAGGAGATCGGTTTCCAGGCCCTGGCCTGGGAGGAAGTGGAGGACGAAGACCATTCGGGCAAGGTGGTGCGCCTGGCGAACAAGGCCCTGGGCATCGACCCCCTCTGCCTGGACGCCCACACCGCCCGGTTGCGCGTGGAAGCCAACCAGGACGTGGAACCCACCGTGGAGGGCTTCGAGGACCTGCTCGCCCTGCGCAAGTCCTGGCTCGAGCGCACGAGCGCGAAATGGGGTGGTGACAAATCCCGGATCCCCGCCACCCTGATGCGCCCCTACCAGAGATTCCTGGGCACCTTGCTGATGGACGGCCCCGCACTCGGCCGGAACCAGGACTGCATCGACATCGCCCTGGAGTCCTGGCGACTGGGACCCGACTCGGGCATGACCTTCCTGGCCGTGCTCACCTGGCTGATTGCCGGTAGGAATCTGTCGGAGGCACGCGACCTGCTCGCCCTGCTCACCACGGACGACGGCATTCCCTCCGAGGAACTCGACCTGTTCTTCTGGTGGAGGTGCTGGCTTTCCTTCCGGGCCGGAGAACTCGAGACCGCCACCGAACTCTTCTCGCAGGCCGTGGAAGCCTTCCCGGAATCCGACCTCTACTTGTTCACCAACGAGGAATCGGAACCCGATCTGGAGCTGGATCCCGACCTGTTCGAGGAGAACCACGCCACCTTCGGCCCGCTGCTGGAAGCCCTCGCCGTGGATCCGGAGTTCATCGCCTTCGGCCGGAAATTCTCCCTGCAGAAGGATTGATCCGGGACGCGGCCCGAACAGGAGCGGACCTCAAGGTCCGTCCCGGCGGCATCCGATCCGCGTGGTGGCCACCACCACGTCGTCGTAGAGGATCTCCTGGGTGTCGGGGGCGTCGGAGGCGAGGGTGTTCTCCTGGTAGTAGGCGTCGAGGACGATCTTCTTGAACAGGACCGAAGGACTCGACCGGAAGTCGAAGCCTTCGAAATCCTGGTCGGGACGGTAGTACTCGCCCCAGGTGAAGAAATTGTCGCGCAGCCAGCGTCCCCGGGGAGCGCCCGGCTTGTATTCCCCCACGAGGGAATCGTCGCGCCAAAGCGCGAGGGATCCGTCGGATTCCCCCACCGTGTTCGCCTGGGCTCCGATCTCCAGGCAGAACCACCGGTCGCGCGGGAAGGCCTCCTGGTCGGCGGGGACGAAATTGTTCCCGTAGTGGTAGGTGGTCCCCTGGTCGCCCGCGCATCCCGGGACGGCGGTCCCGTCGTTGCAGCGCCCCGACCGCATCTTGTACCAGTAGACGTAGAAGGCGAACAGATCCCCTCGGCGGGCATCGAGGTCGAACCAGAAACCCTGGTCGCCCGCCGGCACCGTGTTGGCCAGGCCGTCGGACTGGAATCCGGGGGTCCCGGCGGCCATGCGCACCCAATGATGGGGGGTGGCGGTGGCCCCCACGAACTTCGCGTGGAACCTCCAGTAGATCCGGGGAACCGGCTGGGCCAATTCCCGTCCGATCTGGCTGGAGACGTACGGGTCCGAGGCCAGATGCGCTCGCGTGACCCGGGCTCTCAGGAAGGCCTTTCCACCATGGGCGCCTCCGGAGACGGAATCCACGGCTACGCGATCGTCTCCGGGCGTGTGCCAGCCCCACCCGTCGAATCCGTGTTCGAAATCCCCGTGGAACAGCACGTTCGGGTTGGAGTCCATCCCCGCATCCCCGGGATGGAGGTCGCGCAGCAACTTCCCCGATTCCGGGAGCGAATCGAGAGGAAGGAGCGCGGTGGTGGACGCGGTCGGCTCGGACCCCGCTCCGGAGGAATCACCGCACCCGACCAATCCCTGGGCAAAGAACGCTCCCGCCAGCACCAGCAAAGACACGGAACGAAACTTCATGGAATATCTCCAGGATTGGGGAAACGGGACTTCGTGCGACCGGAATCGGGGAGCGAGTCGGTTCCGGAGGACGGCGGCGTCGCGCACGACCTGCGGCGGGGAGACCGCCCCACGGGACGGGCTATCCACGCGGCCACAGTCCGACCAGGGCGTCGATCGAGGCGTCGAGAGCGGCGCGATCGGCTCCCGCCTTGGTGCGGATCGCCATGCCCGCCATCCAGGTGGTCAGGGCTCCCGCGAAGGGGGCGATGGGCATCTTCGCCGAAATCTGTCTCTCCTGGCGGGCCCTGCCGAGTCGATCGAGGATCGCGGTCTCGGTGCGCCCGAGCGCATCGCGAAGCAATCGTTCCGTTGCCGGGGGCAGGTTGGGAGTCCCGCAGTCGGCCAAGCCCGTGATCACGAGGCATCCACCGGGGAGGGAGGGATCGGTCAGGGCCACGGCGGAATGGCGCAGGAGCGCTTCCAGCGCGCACCAGATGTCGGGCTCGGATTCCAACAGCTCCCTCTGGTGCTTCTCCAGCCCGGCGGCGTACCGTTCCACCACCGAGTTGTACAACGTTTCCTTGTCGCCGAAGGCGGCGTAGAGGCTCGGCTTGTTCAGGCCCGTGGCCTCCACGAGATCGTTGACCGAGGTGCCTTCGAATCCCCGCGCCCAGAAGACGCGCGTGGCGGCATCCAGCACCAGCTCCGGATCGAAGGTCCGCGGCCTGCCGCGAGATGCGCTCATCCCGACCTCCTTCCAAGAAATCGACCCGCCGTGTTGCCGAATATTGTAACAATCGGTATGTTATGTACCGAGCGTTACAGAATGCGCTCGAAAATTCCTGGAACCCCTCACCATCCCGACCGCCTCGCAGAAGGTCTCGGGACCAGAATCGGAGATCTCCTCATGGGAAGACTGCAAGGCAAGACGGCATTGGTCACGGGCGGCACCTCGGGAATCGGTCTCGAAACCGCCAAACTCTTCGTCGCCGAAGGGGCGAAGGTCGCCGTGACGGGGCTCGACCCCGAGCGTCTGGAAACGACCCGCGCCGAACTCGGACCCGAGGCGCTCGTGTTCGGTGCCGACGTCTCCGATCGCCAGGCGATGGAAACGGTGGCCGCCCGGATCCGGGAAACGTGGGGTCACCTCGATGTCGTGTTCGCCAACGCCGGCGTCTTCCGTGCCGCTCCGATCGAGAGGATGGACGAGGCCACCATGGACCTTCTGCTGGGAACCAACTTCAAGGGTGTGGTGCACACGGTGCAGGCGACCTTGCCCTTGCTGGCCCCTGGAGCCTCCGTGATCTTCACCAGCTCCGCGGTGGATTCCAAGGGATATGCCGGGATGAGCCTCTACGCCGCCACCAAAGCCGCGGTGCGGTCGCTCGCCCGCAGCCTTTCGGCGGAACTCGTCGACCGCGGGATCCGTGTGAACGTGGTCGCTCCCGGTGCCATCGAAACCCCGATCTGGGGACGCACCGGCCTGCCGCAGGAGGTGGTGGACGGAATGGCCGCGGGCATCAAGGACACCAACCCCATGAAGCGTTTCGGGAAGCCCTCCGAGATCGCCCGCACGGTCCTGTTCCTGGCCTCCGACGACTCCTCGTACATCCTCGGACAGAATCTGTATGTCGACGGGGGAACCCAGGCGCTCTGACGAGCCGGCCCTCCCGCGGCGCGCGCTTCACCCGCCCGAGGCCGGATCTTCCATGGACCCGACCTTGGCGTGGTCCCGCACGGCATAGCAGTAGACGCACCCGTGGCGGCAGGTGTCGTAGCGGCCGATGTCGATGGCGGCGTGGCAGGTGCATCCGGGCCGCGTCGGACGCACCTTGGCGGGCATCGGGCGGTCGGCGATCCTCTGCAGGCGATCCACATCGATGCATCGCGCCGAGGAAACTCCGGGAACCAGGAGCTGCGGCTGGCAGCAGACGCGCAGTTTCATTCCCCTTCCCCGGGCGATCTCCGCCAGCTCGGCCACCAGGCTGCGCTGGTCTTCCAGGGAAGGAGGTTCGGGTCGCGCCCCTCGCGATGCCAGGGCGCGCGCCAGGTTCCGGTCGGAATGGGCGTAGCTCTGGACCACGCTGACCACCACCTCGTCGGTGGCTCCCTCCAACTTGGCGGCGATGCGCTCGAACCGCTCCCGGTGCCAGTCGAGGGAGGTCAAGGAAGTGGGCACCACGGGATCGAACCTCCAAACGAGACGGTGCGGACCGAAGAGCAAAGCCACTTGGAGCATGCCGTCGAGCGCTCGCGCCGGGTCGGGAGTGTGCGGCTCGAGCCATCGGGGGTGGGCGGTGAAGGTGTGGGTGACATAGAAGGGAACGCCCTCCTGGTGCAGGATCGCCAATTCCTCGAAGAGGGGGCGTGGATTCCGGGTCCAGAAGACCATGCCCTCCACCTCGTCCGCCGAAAGCCCGATGCGACGAGGAGCACGACCGTGTTCCGAGGGGAGATCGACATACCCCTCGCGACGTCGTTGGGAGAACCACCGCGCATGGAATGCCGGGATGTCCGTCCGCCTCGAGATGGAGAGGATCACACCGCCTCCCTGGGATCGCTGGGATCGGACTGTTTCGCCTCTCCCCGAAGTATCGATGGCCCCCTGTTCCGTGCTTGGTTCCTCACACTCCGGAAAGGAAGGAACCCGAGGGTATTTTTTGCACCATCCACAACCTCTCCCCCCCCGGAGCCCCCTCGCGCCATTCGTTCCCCTCCTCCTTGGCCTCCTTGCGGGCATTTCGCCTCAGTCCGCCCCCCCGATGCTGTCGCTGACCGCCCACCCGGTGGCCTTGATCGGCCTTCCCGCCGTCGGGGATGCCGAGGAGACGTTCCTGCATCTGCAGTTGGACGCCGTGCTCCACCCCGCCCAGCGCTGGTCTCCTGTCGCGCACCTTTCCTGGACACGCGTGACCTCCGATTTCGGTTCCCCGGAGAATTTCGAGAAAGGGGACATCCATCGCGTGGCGTTGGAACTCGGAGGACGATACCGCCTCTTTCCCGAACGCGGCTGGTACACCGATGCCATGGTGGGATGGCTGTTCGAATCCTACCGGCAAAAATGGGCGGAAATCACCCGCAAGGAGGCCTCCGGAAAGGTGACCACCTCTTTGATCGGCGACGTCGACAACATCTTCCAGGAGCCCTATGCGATGTGGTACGCGGGCTGGGCGACCGACCCGACTCGGCGCATTCGATGGGACCTCGGAGTCGGATTGGGAATCGCATTGCTGGGTGGGAAACGTGAACTCCACGACATCGAATGGACCGGTATCGCGATGGAACCCCCATCGGACCACAAGGTGGACTTGTTCCCGGCCTCCCCGTTGGTGTTCGACCTCAACCTGGGCGTGGGGGTCAACTTCTAGGCTGGCACCAGGTTGGCGCCCCCCTTCCCCCGCGCTGTCCGTCGTCCTTAAAAACCCGCCATCGTCCTTCCCAGAGTTTAGGTTCACCAGAACTCCTCGCACGGCGTTCCGCCCCACCCAACTCCTCCCATGGGAGTGTACGCACATGGTCTCCCTCGAAGCTTTCAGGACCCTCGCGCTGGACCTTCCGGAAACGCAGGAATCGACCCACTTCTCCATGGTGGTCTTCGGTGTCGGCAAGAAGAGGTTCGCGGCCCTCGACCCCAAGACCGGTCAATTGTCCATCAAACTTCCCCTCAACGACCCCGACCGCTTGAAAGGCCTCTCGGAAGGGCTCCTGGCACCTGCCTCCGGAAAGTACGGCGAGCAAGGCTGGACCACCATCGACATGGACCGGATCGATGTACCGGAATTCGTGGTCCTGCTCACGGGCGCCCATCGCTCCGTCCTCCCCGCACCGAAGATTCCAAAGGCGCAAAAGACCGTTTGACTCCGGGCACCGGGGGGGGGTAATCTCGGAAATTCCTGGATTCGCCGGGTCGTTTTTGGGGTTCGGAGGGGCAGCCTCGCCTGCTCCGGAACACCCGACGGATCCCCTGAACTCGTTCTCACCACGGAGGGACAAGCGGATTCCCAGCGGCACCGCAACCAGAATCCGAGCGGGAGAGAACGTTCCCAGTAGATTGTCGCGATGCAGCCTTGGAAGCGTCTCCTCCGTCCTCTCCGACGCCACCCTGTTGGGGTAATGCTGGGCACCATGGCCGCCATCGGCCTTGCCTGCGTGTTCTATGCGAAATACGTGGAACCGGATTGGCTCCGCGTGACGGAATACGACCTCGCCTCCGACTCCACGGCCATCACCATCGCCCATCTCTCCGACTTCCATGTCGTGGACCAGAAAAGCCTGGACCGAGTCCGCAAGGCGGTGGAAATCCTTCGCCGCCGAAAACCCGATCTCATCGCCATCACCGGCGACTTCTTCACCGAGCACTTGGTGCTCGAATCAGAATTCGGAGACCTCCTGGCGGTGCTCGCCTCCCTGGCTCCCACCTACGCGATCGGGGGCAACCATGACGGGGGGTTCTGGGCCTGGCGTCGAGGTGGGTACCAGACCACGGCGGAGCTGGCGGCATTCTTGAAAAGGTCCCACATCCGATTCCTCGAAAACGAACTGGACACTCTCACCATCGGCAGCCGGCGCATCCAACTGTACGGTGCAGGCGACCTCTGGGCGGGTCTGTGCCTCCCCGCCTCGGACACGGTATTCACCCCGGATGCGAATTCCACCCGGATCCTCCTGGCAGGGCACACCCATGCCGGACAACTCTCCCTCCCCCTCCTGGGCGCTCCTTTCGTTCCGGTGGAGGACAAGCGATGCATCCATGGCTTGTGCCGGGAAGGGGCGCGCTGGATGGAAGTCACCTCCGGAATCGGGAATCTGCACGGCCTCCGCTTCAACGCCCGGCCGGAGATTGTCTTGATCCGGATCTGAGGAACCATCTGGCAACTCCTGCTCCACGCTTCGAGCATCTCGCGACCTCACCGGGACGGAAGGCGATCGGGAACGGTCGAACCTTCATCCAAGAGGCCGACCGTCCACCCGTCCGGGCACATCCTCCGTCGATCTAACTTGTCCTCCCGATGGCCAGGAACCAGACGAGGGACGAACCGATCCAAACCCTGTGGGGAGGATACGGGAAGCTGGTCCGCCGCCATGCGCCCGAAGGCCCCCGCATCGTGAAGGACATCCGGTGGCCGGACGGAAAAGGCGACCGCTCCCACCAGCGCAAACTCCGCTCGTACCAGGTGGAAGCCCATTGGTACGAGCACTGGAGCCTCCGGATTCCCGCTCGGTGCAGGATCCCCCGATTCCTGGGAAGCGAATCCCGACGCGACGGGTTGACCCTCGTGCTGGAGGATCTCGACCGGGCGGGATACGCCCGCCGCAGTTCGCGCTTGGAACGCGAGGACCTGGAGGGGGCCATCGGCTTCCTCGCCGCCTTCCACGCCGCGTTCCTGGGGGTCGAACCGCAGGGGCTCTGGAAGGAGGGATCGTACTGGCAGCTTGGCACCCGTTCCGACGAGTGGAAAGCGATGCCCGCCGGCCCGTTGCGACAAGCCGCGCCCGACCTCGATCGCAGACTCGCCCGGGCCCGGTTCCGCACCATCGTCCACGGCGACGCCAAACCGGACAATTTCTGTTTGGGAGGCCCCGGGAAGGTCGCGATGGTCGACTTCCAATATGCGGGGGGCGGCTGCGGCATGCGGGACCTTGCCTACCTGATCGACGATTTCCGGGAATCCCCCTTGGACCCTTCCACGACGAGCCGCGCCCTGGACACCTATTTCCGCGCATTCCGCAGGCAATGCGAGGAATCCTCCCGTCCCACCCCGTCGATCGACGAGGTGGAATCGGAATGGCGCATCTTGTTCCCGGTGGCCTGGCTCGATTTCCAACGGTTCCTCCAGGGGTGGAGTCCCGGGTACGGCCGCGGCTCCCGTTCCTGGGATCGGGCCGTCCGGCAGGAATTGGAAAAGCTGGAGGAATGACCTCCCGATTCCTCGCAGCCCGGTTCGCGGGGCGGAGGAGCCCCGAGCCGACTTCAGGATCCATGCGCGGTGATCCCCCGGGGCGACCCGCGAATCCGTCGCGCTCGGGACTTGGCGCACGAGCGGGCGAGCGGGACTTGGTAGTTTGGGGGCATGAATCTTCGCGACCTGGAGTACTTCGTGGCCGTGGCCGAGCTCGGCCATTTCGGCAAGGCCGCCGAGCGGTGCTTTTGCAGCCAGCCGACCTTGTCCGGACAGATCAAGAAGCTGGAAGACGAGCTGGGAGTCCCCCTCTTCGAGCGGTTCCCGGGAGGGGTGAGGCTGACGGGGCTCGGCGAGCAATGCCTTCCCGCCGCCCGCGAAGCGCTCTCCGCGGCGCATCGCATCGAGGAGTTCGGCAAGGCTTCCCGAGACCCCCAGAGCGGAGAACTGGTGGTGGGCGCGATCCCCACCATCGGCCCCTACCTTTGGCCCAGCGCCCTGGCGGCTCTCAAGGAGAGCTTTCCGAATCTCGTCCCCCTGCTGCGCGAGGAGCCGACCCGCCAGCTCGTCGAATCCATCAAGAGCGGGCGCATCGACGCCGGCATCCTGGCCCTCCCGTTGGAGATTCCCGGACTTGATTCCGCCGAATTGTGGGACGAGCCCTTCCTGTTGGCGCTTCCCGCGACCCACCCCTTGTCTTCGCGCCCCTCGGTGGCCCTCCCGGTCCTGGAGGAAATGGAGCTGCTGCTGCTCGACGACGGACATTGCCTGCGCGAACAAGCCCTGGAGGTGTGCCGCCGGTCGGGAGCGCGCGAACGGGACGGATTCCGCGCCACCAGCCTGCAATCCCTCCGCCACATGGTCCGATCGGGAGCCGGAGCCACCTTGCTTCCCGCCTCCGCGGCCCAGCCCGAATCCGGACTGGCGATCGTCCCCTTCGAGGATCCCCCTTTTCGCAAAGTCGGGCTCTGCTGGCGCAAGGGCCATCCCCGGGCGGGCTTCTACCCGACCCTCGCCCGGAAATTGACTCCCGCGCGACCCTTCCCCGCCTGAGCGGCGCTCAGAGCCAATCCGGCATCCGTTCCGCCCAACGAGTCCGTTCCTTGACCGTCTCCCCCGCCAGGACGAAGCCCAAGGCCTGATCGTTCTCGTCGAGAAAGACCGATACCACCCCCTCGGCCGCCACGTCCTCCCGCCAGCGACCATGGGCCCCTGGTGGCGGAGGGCAAACCACCGTGGGCACCGAAGGCGTCTTGACCACCACCGGCATGGCCGGATAGCGCAAGACGGTGGGATTGCCCGTCAGAGTCGCGGCCAGGGCCCGGGAAGCATGGAGGATCGGTTGCACGAAGGGCAGTACCAGGGACTCCACTTCCGCGCAGTCGCCGAGGGCGTAGATGTCCGGATCCGAGGTGCGCAAATGGCGGTCGACGGAAATCCCTCGCTGGACCGTCAATCCCATTTCCTTGGCCAGCTCCACCTCCGGCCGCAAACCCACCGCGGAGAGCACGGCGTCCACCAAGTGGCTCTCGCCGCGACTGTCGACCAGACGCAAGCCGTTCCCTTCCCGATACACCGAAACCACCCCGGTTCCGGCATGGAACACCATCCCCGCTTGTTCCATCCTTTCTCGCACCCAATTCCCGGTCTGTTCGGGCAGTAGGCGCCCCAAGGGGTGGGATCCCGGATCGAACACGGCCACCTGGAGCCCCGTCGAACGCATGTCGTCGGCGAATTCGCAGCCGACCAGCCCCCCTCCGATCACGGCCACGGAACGCGCACCCACCAGATCCCCGCGGAACACCTCGTAGTCGCGCAGGGAGTTCACCGACCGCACGCGATCCAAGCCATCGCCTTCCCAAGGAGGTCGAACCGGCTGGGCCCCCAGGGCCAGGACGAGGGATCCGTAGGGAATCTCCCCCTGGTCGGTCCGGAGCATCTTCCCCGGCCGATCCACCCCCAGGACACGGGTTCGGGAACGCAATTCCACCCGATTCCGCGCCGCCCAATCCTCCCCCGAGAACTGGACGAGGCGAGCCGGCTCCTTTCCGGAGGCCAAGGCGTTGGAAAGGTTGGGTTTGGCGTAGATCTCGGCGGCATCGGCCGTCACCACGACCACACGAATTCCCGGATCGAGTTTTCGGATTTCGCGAACCACCGAGGTGCCGGCCAGGCCCGCCCCCACGACGACGACAGGCGCGGCCATGCTACACCTCGACCATCTCGAAATCGGACTTGGCCACCCCGCAATCCGGGCAGGCCCAATCCTCGGGAATGTCCTCCCACTTGGTCCCCGCGGCGATGCCTTCCTCGGGCAACCCCTCCGCTTCGTGGTATTCGAATCCGCACACGATGCATTTCCAGGTCTTCATGATGTCCTCCGGTTTTCGAGATGTTGACGGGAACCTGACTCATGCCTGCGAAGCCAGGAGGCCCCGGTAGCGATTTGCGTGTTTCTCCTCGACGCGAGCCAAGGCGTCGAATCGCTTGCGCGCCTTCTCCAGGACCAGTGCGAAGGCCGCCGCATGCTCCTTCGATTCGTCGATCTGCTCGTCGATCTCCTGCACCGCCGCCGCCTGGCCTTCGGCCTCGGCTTCGCGGCGGAAGGTCGGGTACATCTCCGTGTACTCGTAGGTCTCCCCGTCGATGGCGAGCTTGAGAACGTCGGTCGTGGAAAGGGTGGCAGGGGAATAGAGCAGTTCGGCGTGGCCGAGGGCATGCTGCACTTCCTGGCGGGCGGTCTCCTCGAAGACCTTGGCCACCTCTTCGTCGCCGCGGGCCCGTGCGATGCGTGCGAAATGCAGGTACTTGATGTGGGCCATCGACTCGCCGGCGAAGGCGGATTCGAGGTTCTTGCGGGTGAGGCTGGGCTTGCTGGTCATGATGTTCTCCTTGGCGGACAAGTGATTCGGATCAGGCACATCAAGAAGATGGGGCCGGGCGAGATCGAATCCCAATCGGATGATCGGATGGAGGCGATCGGTTCCGCCGATGGCCTCGGCACCCTCCCTCCGAGTCCGCGAGTGCATTTCTCCACAATTGCGGAATTAGGATTTGGCACATGACGCATTCCCCTTCCGCGGCTTCCCTCTTCCTCTCCGCATTCCTTGCCCTGGCGTCCCTCGGGCATGCCGACGATGCCCTCCAGGAAGTCGCGCGATCGGAAGCCTTGGAATCCACCACGCACCTCGTTCTCGCCAGGAACACCGGGCATACCGGCAGCGCCCAGGAAAAGCAGAAGGAAGGCTACTCCTGTACCCTGCGCTACGAATCCTGGGTCGTCGAGTCCCTCCTGGATGGCCCACCCTCCTGGAAACCCGGAGACTCGCTGAAGGTCTTCCATCCCGGCCAGGAGCAGAATTGCGGGAGAGCCCACGAATACCGGACGACAGGCCTCGACGTCGGCCTGTTTCTCCCCTACTACACAAGCCCGACCAAGCTGGAAAACCAAAGCGCCGCCGGTGCCCGCGGCATCCTGCTGGGTCGTCCACGGAAAGGTGGGGGTCTGGAGTTGTCGTGCCCATGGTCGATCGAAACCCCCGACCAAGCCGACACGCTCCGACAACTCATGAAGCGGAAAGGGGACACCCCCAACCTCGACTAGAGGGAGGGGATCCATTCACCCCGGCATCGGATCCATCGATCGGGGAAGGGAGCTCCGACGGACCCTCCTGCCACAAGCAAGGTCCTGGACGCAGTCCTCCCCAAAAAGGCACCCCCCGATACGGGAGGGCTCTCCTCAGGGAGTCGAAACCAGGATCTTGCGCGCCGATCCTCCCGGCACTGCCGAGGTCACCAGGAACATCCCCGAACGCAGGGTGGCACGCAACACCGCCCGCTCCAGCGATTCCCCGGCCCGAACATCCACGACGCCCAAGTCGCGCCCGTTCAGGTCCCTCACCCGGTAGTTCCCCTTCGCCACGTCCTGCCGGGCGGGGGTGCGATCCACGTCGACGGGCGCGACCGGGGTGATGGAGATGCGGTATCCGTAGAATTGGTTGGTCAATTCGACCGCCACCGAAAACGTCCCATTGTTCACGGGAACCTTGGCCTGCGAAATCGTCACGGGAGCCTCCACCGGGGTATCCTTGTCCTTCCACGTGACGTACTCGAGCTTGACGTTCACGCTCGAGCCCATCCAGGAAGGCACTCCTTCCACGTTCACGTGGATGGTGCCAATGCTGTTCCCCCCCAGCACGATGCTGGCGAACTTCCCGTCCCGGTCGACGGAGGCGAATCCATCGACCCCTTCGCTGGCGTCGTTGGGAGGGGTGACCTTGGCCATGTATCCGCTCATTTCTCCGTACCACTTGTACAGATGCCATCCACCGCCCTTGGCGTTGCTGGCGGTGAGGAGACTGCCCATGCGGCCGGGCAATCCCGTGAACCACCACGAGATCATGGCGCTGTGCACCTGATGGCGCTCGAACTTGGCGATGAACGGAACCGACACCCCAGGACTTCCCTCGTAGGCGTGGGTGCTCGAGGAATACTCGTTGATGCTGAGCCCTCTGGGGGAGATGCCCAGACTCTTCTCGGTCGCCCGATAGGCGTTCAACGCTCCGACGAAGCCTCCGGCCCCCCACTGGTGCCAGGCGACTTCATCGGGGAGGGCGTTTCCATTCTTGCAGGATTGGAGAAACGCCTTCATGGTGTTGTTGTTGTACCAGGAGTACGACGGGCCGATGATCTTCGCCTTGGGATCCAGGGAGCGGATCAGATCGTAGGTGGGTTTCCAGCACACGGCATAGAAGTCGCCGTTGGCCGCCTGCCAGGTTCCGTCGGGCTCGTTCCAGATCTCGTAGCCGTCGTAGTTGTCACGACCCGAAGCGAGCTTGCTCTGGATCACGGATTTCACGGAATTCAACCAGCTCGCCTGGCCCGGCCATTTGTAGGGCCATCCGGGGAGGACATCGGCCAGACGGATCTGCACCTTCCCGGTGGTGGAGGCGATCTTCGCGGAAACCGGAACGGCGGCCGCGGCCACGCCCTGCTGGTGACCGGAACCGCTCAACGCCGGCTGCACGAACACGTTGGGGCGCAGCGGAGCGATGAGGTTGGCCACATCCGAGGGAAGCGCCTCGGTCAGCCCGTAGAGGGATCCGGACGCGCAGCGGGTCGCCGGTCGGATGCTGTCGGACAGGCCGACCGAAAGATTGAAGCTTGCACCCTTGGCCTGCCCCGCGACCATCGCTGCGGCGACCAGACACTCCATGATTCGACGTTGCATTCCGCTTCTCCGTTCCTTGATTCCGTTTCCCCGCGATCCACCTGGACGGGGCGCGACTTTCCGAAGCCCCTCGAATGCCGGAGGGCTCGTTCCCGGAACCATTCCGCTCTCCCGGGACAACGAGATCGTGGACGGTTCGTGATTCCCTATCGACGATAGAGCGACGTGTGCGCCTGCGGGCATCGTTTCCCGGGAGGCCTTATCCCAAAACCGCAAAGCCTCCTGCAGCCCGCCTACTTCAAGTCGTCCGCATCCACACCATGGAGCCGCACGTCGTCGATCCACAACTCCTCTCCCTGCGCCGCGAAGAACGACAAATGGGTGACGGAATCCCTCACGCCCATCCAGCCGACGTTGCCGCCATTTCCACTGGCCGAATCGAGATCTCCGGGGCGAACCACGAAACGTCTCCACGTCGAATCCGGGTAGCGCGGAGTCCAGGCCTTGCGGTCGTCCGTCCCCTGGTGGTCGAAGGATACCGTCAGGATGGTATTGGCGCCGCGCGCCCAGACTTCGATCGAGTCCAGGCTGCGCAGGGAATAGGGCCCCACTCCCAGCGGAACCCCGACAAGGGCGAAGGACTTCCGGATCGGTGCGACGAAGGTGACATGGAGGGCGTTTCCTCGATCGACCTTCCCGGTCGAAAGGATTGCGACCTCCGAGATCGAGGCGGAGTCCCCGGAATTGGAGTACCAAACTCCGGGATGCGGAAGCAGCGACAAAAGCGATTCCTGCTCGAAATCGCTCACCAGGACGGAAGTCAGCGCCAGGCGTTGGCTGTCGGGAATCCCCGACCAGACCGCGGCCGAGTCGCCCGCTGGAAGGGAACTTGCTCCCCATCGCAAACGAATCCTCGCTCCGATGCCTTGCGCGTTGGGATCCAACCGGACTTGGATGCGGCCGCGCGCCGCCGAACGATCCCAGTACACGATCCGGAAGGGTACGGGGTGGCCGTCGACCAGCTCGATGACAAGATCGCTCCCATCCGCGCGACTCTCCTCGAAGACCATGTTCGCGGAAGTCAGGCGCAAGGTGGCGATGGTCGGAACGTTCTCGGGACGATTCCCGTCCCCGAGGAGAGAGTCGACATCGAAGGTCCTGGCAGCGGCCATGTTGTCGGTCTGGGTGGTCCCTCCGGCAAGACGATCCTCTCCGCAGGCCACCAGGGCACCCAGGGAGATTCCCAGCAGGACCTTTTTCGTTCGACGGGTCATGACGCTTTCTCGGTGTTCGTGAGGGGAAAATAGGCCATGACCAGCTGCATCACACGATCAGGCTTCTTCGCTCCGTCGGAATTCCGTTGGATCTGAAGCCGGCACTCGCGGAGAGTTTCCCGGACTTGGGTGAACACGGCCTCGTCGACCGCCATGCTCATGGTGGTGACATCCCGGATTTCCGGAGGAAACCGTTCCAGGGCTTCGGAGGCCAATTGCAGGGTCTGACGTTGGTACTGGCGAACCGCTTGGATCTTTTCCTGCCCCTGGGAGATGCCCAGATGAGGCTCTCCCACCAACAGCCTCCCCGAACTGCCTTTCTTCACCAGCCCAAGTTCCAGCAGGAGTTCCAGAGCCGCCGTCACCTGTTCTTCGGAGATGCGAGGATTGAGCAGAGCCGCGATTTCCGCGGGATGGGTCCGCCCCTCCACCACCTCCAACACTCCACGCACGGCGGCGATCCACCAATCCCGGAAATAGACCAGCTCCTTGGCTCCGAGATCCATGCGATTCAGATCGCGCATGGCCATCGCCTTTTCGAGCATTTCCTGACGGGCCTTGCCACTCCTCTCCCGGGCGTAGCCGACCAGCAGCAGGAAATACTTGGAACGACGCTCGGTCAGACCGAGGAACTCCACGGCGCGGGATTGGCACCGGGCCGGCAGATGGGTTTCCTTGTTCAGGATGCGGAAGACGTTGCTGGTGTGCAACCCCAAAGCTTCCGCCATCACCCGGTAGCAGAAACCCGGATCCTCCTCCTTGCGTTCCTCGAACGCATCCTTCAGGAGGTCGCGATAATCCAGGTATTCGAAGATCGGCCGCATGTTCCTTCACCTTCCCACCGATGATGGATCGGCGGACGACACCCATCGTCCCCTGGAAAATCCACCTCCTCCCGCACCCTCCCCTACCCGTTTCCATCCCGCCCTTTTGCTGTTTTGGCACAAGCCGAGGATTCCACCCGTGGCCGCAGGTGGCACCCGCCTCGACCGCGAAGCTGGTTCTCGTCCTTTCTCCGCCTTTTCCCCGGTGGGAGGGGGCGAGAGCTTTCCCGCAGGATCGCTGGAGGGAACCCATACCGTTTTGCCGCGCGAGAGATCCATCCGGGAAAAACCCTACTTTCCTCCTCCATGCCCGAGGAAACCCTGACTGGTGGAATGATGAATGTCCCGCGACGCCGCGGCAAAGTGGTGTTTCGAAAAGCGACCTCGGCCACCCCCACTCTCCACCGCCTGTTGCACCATGTCCGCAAGCGTGGCATCGACTGGGTTCCCGAACCCCTCGGCACGGAGGGCGACGAGGAACGCCTCACCTTCCTGGAAGGCGAAGTCCCCCACGGCATGCCTTCCTGGATCTGGAGCCCGGAGGTCCTGGTGGAGGTCGCGGGAAAATTGCGGCAGTGGCACGACGCCACCCGGGATTTCCCCAGGGAGGGTGCGGCCTGGGGATTCTCCAACGGAACGCCCGACGACGTGATCTGCCACAACGATTTCGCCCCGTACAATTGCGTGTTCCAGGAAGGACGGCGCATGACGGGATTGATCGATTTCGACCTCTGTTGTCCGGGGTCCCGACTCTGGGACCTATCCTA
This sequence comes from Fibrobacteria bacterium, assembly GCA_020633825.1. GTDB lineage: Bacteria > Fibrobacterota > Fibrobacteria > UBA5070 > UBA5070 > UBA5070. The sequence continues at coordinate 330,975 of JACKCV010000004.1, forward strand.
CAGCGTCTACCGATTCCTCCCCTTGATGCCCAACCCACCCCTGGAGGAGGGGGACGATGCCTCCCCCTTCACGGCACAGGAACGGAGCCATCGCCTACGGCTCTTTCTGCACAGTTACGGAACGCCCCCGGATGGCCAGGCCATTCCCCTCCCCTCGTTGTACGCCGCGGTCTCGGTCAGACTCCAGTCGTTGTCGCAGTGGACGCGAGCCTACGCCCTCCAGACCGGCAACGAAACCCTCGACAGGAATGCTCGCATGTACGCCCGACACGCGGAATGGATCGCCAGGGAAATGCAGGCCTGAACGTTTCCGGGATCCCGACTCCTCCTTTTCCGTAAAAACCACATGGCAGCGTCCTTCCCCAACATGGAGATTCCCAGCATGGACACATCATCGGTCGTCGGAGCCTCGGGGCTGGTGGGCAAGAAGATCCTGGAGGCCTTGGCGGGAGACCGTACCGTTCGCGCCTGGATCCGCAGGCCCGTGGGTCTCCCCCCCGGAATCGACGCCGTGGTCTCGGAGACCATCCCTTCCGCCGAAGACATTTTCTGGAACGTCGACGCGCTGTTCATCGCCCTCGGCACGACCATCGGCAAAGCGGGAAGCCGCGAGGCCTTCGCCTCGGTGGACCTGGATCTGGTGGTCGAGTGCGCCCGTCGGGCCCGGGAGGCGGGCGTCCGCACCCTGGCATTGGTCTCCGCCGCAGGTGCCGCACCCGGCTCGCGCATCTTCTACAACCGTGTGAAAGGACTGGCGGAAGAATCCGTCCATGCCCTCGGATTTCCGAGAGTGGTGATCGCTCGCCCCTCCCTCCTCCTGGGCGACCGCGGCGAATTCCGATTCTCCGAAAAACTCGCGCGTACGATCCTGGGCCCCATTCGGAGCCTCCTCCCCTCCTCCTGGCGCCCGGTGCACGACCACGAAGTGGCGGCCAGCCTGGTGAAAGCCGCCGACGATCCCTCCTGGACGGGAATCCGAATCCTCGACAACACCTCCCTGGTGCGAGGACGTTGAAGCGCGCGACCCGACAGGTTTCCAAGAATTCCTAGAAGAGGCGTGGTCGGGCGACGACCTCCGCGGAATCGTCGACGCTCACGGAGGGGGCCTCTGCGTGTTCCCGTTCAGGAGCGGGGCAGTGTTCGATCGCCATCGAGGGGAAGGGGATCGGTTTCGATCCGTACTCCGGCCAGGTTTCTCGCAGGCGTACTTCAAGACGCTCGAATTCCTGATGCAAGTACTCGGGAGGCCCGTGTCTTGTACCGAAGGACCGTCTCCCCATTGACCAAAGCAGGATGTTCTGGGGGAGATCGAGAGAATCGAGAGGTTTGCCGAAGAAGGCACGGGCGGCATGCTGGCCCCCGACCACATCGCACCCGAAGTAGGTCGACTCGAGCGCAGCCGCCACCATGCCCCGCGCACTCCAATGCCGAGTGATCCAGATTGTCGCAAGCAGTCGGTGCCAATGAGCATTTCCTTCCCAAGTGAAGGACCTCCGCTGCACCCGTTCTGCCGCATGGAACCCCGCTCCCATGGGCATTCGCAACCTTTCCGTGCAGGCAGCCATCCCGAAAGCGAAGGGGACCCAGCCCAGAAAGGCCGGCTGGCTTCGCAGTCGAGAGGTTTCTCCCAAGGCCACCCACCCAACCCGTGTGATTTCTTCCGGCAATTCCGAGGGCGGTGGGGCGATCCACTTCGCTACCTCCACGACTTGCCTCTGGTATAGATGATTTCAGACGCGACGAACCAGGTCAGGATCATTGCGCAGAAAACCATCCCCAGCCTCCAGGCAGTTTTCTTCACGGAATTCATCCGCGGTGCCTCGGGACCGCCAAGGGGGATCATGGCGGAGAATCTAAGCCTGCGAACCGGGTTGCGGGGGCCCTGGCTTCGCCAACCGGGGGAGGCGCAGGGGACGAGGTCGTCTTCTCCAACTCCGAGGAATCGGCGAGGGCGGGATCCTCGATGCGAACCAAGTCGGAGCGGGTCTGCATTTCCTGCGCATCGAATCCGGAACGAGTTCCGAAATCCGGCCCATCCTCCTCCCCTGAGCCTCCCGCCCCGGAGGGAGCCGGGAACATCCCCCTCAAGGAGCCCGCTGGTACTCCTCGACCAGGTAAGGGGGGAAATATCCCTTCAGCACCAAGGTCTGGGAGGTCGCTTTCCAGCCCACCACCTGCACGGGGCCTGCATCCCCGAGATCCTGGGAGACCTCCTCTCTCCCCGACAGGATGTGGTTGCGCAGTTGGAGGTAGAGGTCCGACCCGGAGGTCCACCACCGGTAGCGGAGCGTGTCACTGGGAACCATGGTCCCGGCGCAGGTCACGGCATCTCCGCAATCGGACTTCATCTCGAAACCGATGAGGTCGGCCACTCCGTCCTGATGGATCTCCATGCGGGAGGGCACCCAGGTGGTGTCGACCCCCACCAGCTCGGCATCTTCGTAATGTTGGCTGAGCCAGGGAAGATCCCGTGTCCAGGCACCCACCAGCGCTGTCGGACGATCCCCTTCGCGTGGAGTGAGGTTCGCGTCCGGTGAACGAACGAAAGCCGTCCGCGTGGGCCCCACCCATCCGGGAGCCGTGAAGATCAAGGAGTCCCCCACGATCGCAAAGGCGACGACTCCGGTGGTGGAATCCTTGGTCACGGCGAGGGAGTCGCCTTGGATTCTCCAAGTCAACGCCGACACCGAGCGACGGGTCCCCGCCTCCGAGACGGCATTCCCCGATCCGTCTGCGCGAAACACGAAGGATCGGAAGGCGTACTCCCCGGTTGGCTGTTTCCAGGTCCCTATCAGGGAGGTCGGATCCGGAGGCGTCGAAGTCCCCTTGTTTCCGGTGGAGTCGAAAGACTTCAAGTCGAGAGGATCCCCGCCCCCGGGCGAAGTTCCCGTGGATTCATCACAGGAAGTGAAGGCCAGAGCCAGGAGGAGTACGGGGATGGATGGAAATCTTTTCATTGGGAAATCGCTCCGCCCGATCAGGGTGTTTGGCGCCCCGGAAGGAGGGGAGGGGCACGTCCACCAGAAAAACTCTTGTGCGCCTTCCAAACTGTCAAACCTGCACCATGGGAGACCCCTGTGGAAACCGGGAATCGCCCTCCGTCGCGAGACCGAGATTCACGGCCCTTTTCCGTTTCCTCCGGGGAACCAGTAAAGCGGAAACCGGCATTTTTTCCGCCTTCGAAAGACGAAGAAATGGGATACTATTGGGTGCGACATCGACGACCGATCTCGCCCGCATCCACAATGGAGATTCACTCCACCGGAGCAGGGTGCGCCTCCTTCCATCACCGAGAGAACGACCGGCCACGACCCAAGGATTGGACCATCGCCTGCACCGCGGATCGGCTCCTCCGGAGCTTCCTTCCGCGAAGATCGGCACATCGAATCCTCCCCAGACGCCAGGAGAACCGTCCATGAAGTTTCGAAAATCCATCACAGCCCTGGCTGCACTGGCATTGGCGCTGGTCCCCGAAGCCGGGGCCGATGCGAAGTCCTTCGTCCAAGCCCAAGGTCGCGGCGTCAACCTGGGCAACCTGCTCGAGGCACCCAGCGAAGGGGAATGGGGCATCGTCCTCAAGAAGGAAGACCTGGCCCTGATCGCCTCCAAGGGGTTCACCAACATCCGCATGCCCATCCGCTGGGATGGAAGCGGAGTCGGAAACGCCACCTTCGACCGGGTGTCCCGTACTCCCCCGTACACGGTCGACCCCCGTTTCTTCGACCGCGTCGATTCCGCCATCCAGTGGGCACGCGACAACCATCTGATCGTGGTGCTGAACGACCACCACCACGACAGCCTGTTCCAGAACTATGAACACGAAAGGCCCCGTTTCATCGCGCTCTGGAAGCAGATCGCCGAGCGCTATAAGGACCTTCCGACGGATTCCGTGGCCTTCGAGATCCTCAACGAGCCGAACACGCAGGTCACGATCGAGGCCTGGAACGACCTCCTGGACACCACTCTCCAGGTGATCCGCGCGAGCAATCCCACTCGCCCGGTGGTGATCGGAACCGCCAACTGGGGCGGCCTGTCCGGTCTGTCCGGTCTCCGGCTTCCGGCGGGCGACCCCAATCTGATCCTGACCGTCCACTACTACGAGCCCTTCGCCTTCACGCACCAGGGTGCCAGCTGGGTCACCCCGGTCCCGCCCACCGGCGTCCCCTGGGAAGGCACCTACTACGAGAAGCTCGCGGTACGGCAAGCTATGGACGCGATCCACGACTACGCCACGGCCCGCGACCTGCCCGTGTTCATCGGGGAATTCGGCGCCTTCAGCGAAGCGGAGATCGAATCGCGCGCGCGCTGGACGGAATACTGCGCCCGGCTGTTCGAATCCTACGGGTTCTCGTGGTCCCTCTGGGAGTTCAAGGCGGGATTCGGGGTCTACGACGAGAAGGCGAAGTCCTGGAACTCGGAGCTCATGAATGCCCTGATATCCGACGATACTTCCACCCTGGCTCTCGGGACGCCCCCCTCCGGAGGGGTCGATCTGGTCGTCAACGGAGGATTCGCCGTGAAGACCAAGTGGTCCCTCAACGCCGGCCAAGGGGCCGCGACCTACTCCATCGTGGATTCGACCGCCCAAGTGGAGATCACCGACGCGGCGTCCGACGCCTGGGGGATCCAATTGATCCAGAAGCCCATCGTGCTCCGTGCCGGACTCACGCACGTCCTGCAGTTCGACGCCTGGGCCTCGTCCCCTCGCGCCATCGACGGAACCGTGGGAATGAGCGTCGACCCCTGGACGGGATATGTCACCGCCGCCGCAAGCCTCGGGACCACCCGCAAGACCTTCTTCGCCAGTTTCGTTCCCGGCAAGGACGATGCCTCGGCCCGGGTGGCGTTCAACCTCGGACCCGACACGGGGAAGGTCTTCCTCGACAACGTGAAGGTCCTGTACTGGGACCCGGGCACCTCCGCGATCGGAGCCAAGGCCACGACCTCCTCCCCCGTGGTGCGACTTCGCTCCGGCGAGCTGCGCATGGAAGGCCCCAATGCCCCGAGAATGACCCACCTGACCCGGATCGACGGGAAGGTGGCGCCTCTCGCCTGGACCCGCCAAGGCACCGGCTGGACCGCCTCCATCCCCTCCCTCGGGCCTGGCCTTTGGTTGGGCCGGAATCAGGGGCAAAGCTTCCGTCTGATCGTCTCCGACTGAGGGAGTTCCCGCCCCCGGGGTACGCAGTCGGCGAGAGCCGTCTGCCCCCGGGGCCTGCGGAGGGCGACCCATGGGCAATCTGGGCGAACCCCACAAAAGAGCGTACCTCGCGGATCCGTGTACCTTGCTGGGCGAACAGGAGTCCGACATGCCCGATTTTCGCAACGAACGCGTTTTCGAGTCCACCCCGGCCGAGGTCTTCGCGGCCCACCGCGACCCCGATCGTCTGGCCCGATGGTGGGGTCCGGCGGGGTTTTCGAACACTTTTTCCGTGTTCGAATTCACCCCCGGCGGCCGGTGGATCTTCGTGATGCACGGCCCCGACGGAACGGACTACCCCAACGAAAGCACGTTTTCCCTCATCGAGGAGAACGCGCGCATCCGCATCGACCATGTCTGCGAGCCGCGTTTCGTGCTCGACATCCTGCTGCATCCCCACGGAAGCGGCACCCGCGTCGAATGGCTCGCCGAGTTCGAGAACAAGACCTTCGCCAAATCGATGGAATCGTTCCTCCTTTCGGCCAACGAGCAGAACCTCGACCGCCTCTCCAACGAATTGTCCGGGAAATGACCCGAGGGGGGTACCCCGGTCCTCTGAAGCCCTCCCCGGCCCTGTGACGGGTCGCATCCCTAGCTCCCAGCGCAGGATCTCTGCCTGGTGCGCCCTCTCCTCGGCGGGGCTACCGGAAGTCCATGTTGACCCAGAGTTCCCCGCCACTTTGGTGGAATCCGCATCCCACCTTGGTGTACTTGGTATTGGTCATGTTGAGGTAGTGCCCGTGTTTGGAATAGTCGGCACCCGGCCCTTCGTCCCACATCGAGCCCAGGCACGACCGCAGGACAGACCTTCGGGACGAATCGTTGTCGGCGGTCCTCCACCCCGGGCAAGTGTTCTGCGCCCGCTCGCCGCAAGCACCGAAATGCGCGTGCGCCTTCCCCGACGCGGCATCGTCGCGCGCTTGCCGGGCCAAGCATTCCTGGGAATCGCTCCAGACCTTCAGGTCGGGGAGGCCCAGAGTGGATCGGTAGGCGTTGATGTTCTGCACGCAGAAGGAGTCGAGGGATGCGGAGAATTGGAGGGGCGAGGACGGTCCCCCGGAAGCCGGATCGTCCGAGCCGCACCCGAGGAAAACCAAGGGCAACAGGCAACCCACGACGAGGCCCGGCAGTCCGATCCGGAAGGACTCTTGAGGAGAGATGCGAGGTTTCATCCTCCCCGAGTCTAACCCTCTTTCCAATCTTTTGCACGGAACGTCGCGTCCGAAAATCGGGTGCGCCGCCCCCTCCCCCGATCAGGGCGCCCAAATGCCGGGAAGCGGGGAGGAGGAAAACGTGGCCCGCCCCGATCTCCGGTTCGCCCTCCCTCGATGAAATCCCCCCGTGCCTCTCCTTTCCGGATCAGAGTTCGCCCCGACCGCACCGCCCGATCTTCGTGTTTCGTCCTCGGCGATCCGTGCGGTTTGCCTGGAAGGATGACCCCAGGGCGAGCCTCCGAAGAGGCCCAATCAGGGCTCGCGCACCTCGTAGCGCAGCAGCAGGTCACAACCCACCGTGTCTCCGGAGACCTTGGCGAAACGCATGCGCCTCGCACTTTTGGCCATCTGGTCATCCACCGAGGACACCCCGGTGCTGGAGCGCACTACGGACGCGGTTGCCGTGCTCCCATCGGGCGCGATCTCCAAGCGCAGCAGGATTTCCCCCGAGGGGAATTCCGGCACATCGCCCATGCTCCGCGCCAGAGCGTGCGAGAACCCGCCCGAATACGACCTCAGGACGCGCAGCAGGGATTCCGAACTCCGGGTCGCGCCGCCTCTGGTGATCACGACATCCTTGCTCTGGGGATGGATGGCGACATTCCTGCGCTTCTTCGACGCATCCTCCCGGCCGGCCTCCGAAGAGGACATCGAGGTCCGTCGCGCGCCAGATCGGATTTCGGATCCGGATGCCCCCTCCACCTTCGTGATCGACCCGCCCCCAGCAAGGGCGGTTTCGATGCGCTCGCTCCCGGAAGCGGCGCCGGAACCCCCTGCTCCCTCGGAGGTCTTGCCGTATTCCGACAACGGCCTCGGAGCCTTGCCCGCGCGAACGAACACGGGCTCCCCACCGGCCCGCGGCACGATCCATTCGTCTTGGATCCGCAGGAGTCGGCATTCGTGGATGGCAGCCACGGAGGGAATGAAACGGACGGAGTCCTTCCCGACCGGGGTGGTCCGCCAATCCACGCACCGCATCGGGAACGGATAGATCTCCGCGGCCTCCAGATCCCCGACCAGGCGAAGACGCAGGGAATCGAATTCGTTGGCGGCGATCGCACCTCCCGACAGGAAGGCCAGGGCGAAAATTCCGAGAACCCATCGACGCGGCATGAAATCATCTCCAGGGAATGGTGCAGGGGGGGGTGGGATGGAAGGCGGGAAATCTAGGTCTCGCCCCATCGATCCGGCAGGGAGGAAGAACCTTGTGGGCGGGGGCCTTCGAAGACATCGTGGAGTCCGAGTCCCCGCTGCAGTTTTTGTCGCCTCTCGTGGCCACTGCCAGGAGATCAAGTCAGATCGCCATTGCTTCCAATCAAAGGACAAGTTCAAATGCGGGACACCTACCCAGAAGACAGGGGGATCGATGACAGGACTCCCCTCAGAAGCTCACTTTCCCGCCCGTGGCCCGTCGAAGAAAACCCCAATCGCCCTCTCAGATTGCCCTCGAAACCGTTCCCGGTCTTGTGGGAGGCTTAATCTTCCTGATGTGGCTCACTCCCGCCGCGTTAAAGCCCTATGTGATCGGCGGCGCCATCCTTATAGCGCTCGCCCTCGCGCTTCTTCTGTTCAGAGCGTTCCAGGCCCCCTCCTCTACCCCCACTCCCCCGGCACCAACCGACCCGACCCGAAGGCGCAGGCGCAATCCTTCGCCGACAGCCCCGCAGCCATCCGCCGCCCTGGACGCAGCCATCCTTGAGGCGATGGAGTCCGTAGTCCTGGCAGCACCCACCCCTCGGGTCTTCTCCGAGGAAAGTCTTCGTCGCATGGACTGGCTCGGCCTCGAGCATTTCGTGGTCGACCTGCTCCGGGCAAGCGGTTTCGAGGCAACAAGGACGCAGCCCGGTGCAGACGGAGGCATCGACATCGAGCTCCGCCCCAAGGGATCTTCTTCCGACACCCCGGCCCAGGCCTTGGTCCAGTGCAAGGCCCGAGCCTCGAAGCCCGTGGGCGTGGACAAGGTCCGGGAACTTCTCGGCGTTGTAGCTTCCACGGGAGCGCGTCGAGGCATCTTGGTGACGAATTCCGGTTTCACGGAAGATGCCCGCGTCTTTGCCCTGACGAACCAGGACCGCCTCCTCCTTGGCGACACATCATGGATCCTCAACGCCATTGCCAAGCAACCGGAGACGATCCGCCTGCAGTGGGAGGCCAAGCACCTGAAGACCGGATACGACATCCCCAGCTGCGTCCAGTGCGAGATCAAACTCAGGGCTCGGCGCGGCCCCCACGGCCCGTTCTGGGGTTGCCCCAACTACACCAACAACGCGATCCGCTGCAAACGCACTCTACCCTTCCGAAACATCGACTACGTGCATCTGCCCCCACCCCGGTCCTGACTCCGGCCTCCAGATCTTCCTATGACGGTCTCTCAACTCCCCCGAAGGCGGTATCAGGCATACCCTTTCCAGCTCCTTCGTGGCTGTCAGGCAGAAAAGACCCCTCAGCTCCCTAATTTCGGAACAAACGTTGGCGGGGGAAGCCTCCCCCTGGCTCCGGCTACGGCTACGGCTACGCCGTGATCCTTCACCACCCCCTCAACGGGGAGTGAACCTCAGCGCCCCCATTGGCTTGCGCATGGAAATCAAAGGCTCTGGTGGTGGGAGCCAGTTACTTTGATGTGTAGCGACATCCTGTTGCCGAGCTGTTCAAAGCAATCGGCCATTACATGCATCTCGTGCTATACGGCGCTTTTTGCATTTTTTCTGTTGCTGAATTTATCCTGGTCTCATATATTCTCGATATGAGCAGACGTACAGCAATCCTTTTTGGCATCCCATGGTAGTTCACAAGCTATCCCAGGTGGCCTCCGTCCAGGTGGGCAACACCTTCCGCACGGGCCTGGAGCCCAACCCGGTGGGCGACACCTTCGTGTTCCAGATGAGGGACGTCGCCGATCTCGAATTCGTCGATCCCGCTGGCTTGACCCAAATCGTGTTTGGCCCTGTCCGCGATACCCACCTTCTTTTGCCGGGCGACCTCGTATTCCGTTCCCGCGGCACCAAAGTGTCCACGGCTCTGGTGCCAGACTTGCCCATGCCAGCCCTTGTGGCCGCGCCCCTGTTTCGCATCCGCCCTACCACCGAGCAGATTCTACCGCGGTACCTGAACTGGTTCATCAACACGGTGGGGCAAAGCCACCTCGGATCCCGCGCCGAAGGGAGCGACCTCAAGATGGTGAGCATCCAGTCGGTCAAGGATCTGGAGGTCACCGTACCCAGCCTTTCGCGGCAACTCGAGATCGTTGAATTGGCCGCACTGGCCCGCGAAGAGGCCCGACTCACGGAATCGATCGTTCAACTGCGTTCCAAACTCGTCACCTCGTGCTTGGCACGAGCCCTCCAGGAGACCTGACATGGCTACCAATCCCCCCAGCGGCGACGGACATCGCAACGGTGCGGTCACGGGAAGATCCCAGACCTTCAATCCCGTGACGGACACCTGGACCAAGCGCGACACGGCAACGGGCCGATTCATGGACGGCAAGAAGGACGGAACGCCGTTCAAGGGCGTCAGGAAAGAAGGCAAGAAGTGATCGACCAGAAGGACATCAACAACGCCGCGTGGGCCGCCTGCGACACCTTCCGCGGAGCCGTCGATCCGGCCCAGTACAAGGACTACATCCTCGTGATGTTGTTCGTGAAATACATCTCGGACGTCTGGAAGGACCACTACGAGGCCTACCGCAACGAGTACGGCGACGACGACGTCCGCATCCGGCGCAAGCTGGAACGCGAGCGTTTCGTGCTCCCCGTCGTCGAGATCCAGGCGAGCACAGGCAAGAAGGGCGAATCGTTCGTGGCCAGCTACGACGCGCTGTACGAGCGTCGCAACGCCGACAACATCGGCGAGCTGATCAACATCGTCCTGGACGCGATCGAAAGTTCCAACAAGGCCAAGCTCGAAGGCGTGTTCCGCAACATCGACTTCAACTCCGAGTCGAACCTGGGCAAGACCAAGGACAGGAACCGACGCCTGGTGAACCTGCTGGAAGACTTCCACAAACCCGAGCTGGACCTGCGCCCCAGTCGCGTTCCGGAAGACGTGATCGGCAACACCTACATCTACCTGCTGGAGCGCTTCGGATCCGACGCGGGCAAGAAGGCGGGGGAGTTCTTCACGCCGCAGACCGTGACGAAACTGGTCGCCAAACTCGCCGGACCCCACAAGGGAGCCAAGATCTACGACCCCACCTGTGGCGCGGGCGGTTTGCTGATCCAGGCCGCGCGGGAAGTGGGTGATTCCGACTACGCCCTGTTCGGGCAGGAATCCAACGGCAGCACCTGGGCGCTGTGCCGCATGAACATGTTCCTGCACAGCGCCGACAGCGCCCGCATCGAATGGGGCGACACGCTGAACAATCCGGGCCTGGTCGAGAAGGACCGGCTGATGAAGTTCGACGTGGTGGTAGCCAATCCCCCCTTCTCGCTCGACAAGTGGGGCGCCGAGAACGCCGAAAGCGACCGATTCAACCGCTTCTGGCGCGGGGTCCCCCCCAAGAGCAAGGCCGACTGGGCCTTCGTGAGCCACATGGTCGAATCGGCCTTCGAGTTCACGGGCCGGGTGGCGGTGGTGGTCCCGCATGGCGTCCTGTTCCGCGGCGGCGCAGAGGGCCGCATCCGCGAAGCCATGATCCGCGAGAACCTGCTCGACGCCGTGGTCGGCCTGCCCGCCAACCTGTTTCCCACCACGGGAATCCCGGTCGCCATCCTGGTCTTCGATCGCTCCCGCCAGGAAGGCGGCGCGCGGGCCAAGTGCAAGGACGTGTTGTTCATCGACGCGAGCCGCGAGTTCGTTGCGGGCAAGAACCAGAACACCCTCTCCGACGAGCAGATCGAGCGCATCGTCGGAACGTTCCTCAAGCGCAAAGCGGTCGAGAAGTACGCCCACGTCGCGAAGTTCAAGGAGATCGAAGAGAACGACTTCAACCTGAACATCCCGCGCTATGTGGACATCTTCGAGGAAGAAGAGGAGATCGACGTCGACGCCGTGCAGGCCGAGATCGACGCGTTGGAGAAGCAACTCGCCGAAGTGCGCCAGCAGATGGCGGTGAAGCTCGCGGAGATCCGGCGGTGAGTGCACCGTCTCCAATCCCTCTGTTCGAATCCCTTCGCCGGACCAACGAAGAGGGTGAAGAATTCTGGTGGGCTCGCGAGCTGGGGAAGGCCCTGGATTACGCGGAGTTCCGCAACTTCCTTCCCGTGATCGAGAGGGCGCGGACAGCCTGCTCCGAAAGTGGTCATCCCGTGCCCGACCATTTCGTGGAGATGCACGAGATGGTCGAGATCGGATCCGGTGCCAGACGCCCGATGCCCTCCTTCGCACTGACGCGCTATGCCTGCTACCTGATCGTCCAGAACGGCGATCCGTCCAAGCCGTTGATTGCCCTGGGGCAGACCTATTTCGCCGCCCAAACACGCCGCCAGGAACTTCAAGACGATGCCGCCTTTGCTCGCCTCACCGAAGACGGCAAGCGCTTGGCGATCCGCCAGGAGCTCGCGGAGCACAACAAGCACCTGGCCGCAGCGGCCAAGGACGCCGGCGTGGACACCCCTCTCGACTACGCGATTTTCCAGGACCACGGATACAAGGGTCTCTATGGAGGATTGGGCGCCAAGGAACTGCACAAGCGCAAGGGCTTGAAGAAGAGCCAGAAGATCCTGGATCACATGGGAAGCACCGAACTTGCGGCCAACCTTTTCCGCGCCACCCAGACGGAAGACAAATTGCGTCGCGACGGTGTGCAGGAGAAAGGCAAGGCGAACAAGACTCACTTCGAGGTGGGCAAGAAGGTGCGCCAGACCATCGAGGAGCTGGGCGGTGTGATGCCAGAGAACCTGCCCACGCCTCCGGACAGCATCCGCACGCTGGAGACCCGGCGACGGAAGGAGTTGGGGGGTGGGGAGTGAAGGTGCCGGAGGGGTGGCAATCGGGGAAAGTCGGTAGCCTTTGCCATTTCACGAACGGAAACGGATTTCGACCCGAAGATTGGAAGGAAAGCGGTCTTCCGATTATTCGAATTCAGAATTTGAATGGATCAAAAGACTTCAACTACTATCAAGGCGATGTGAAGCCAAGCTGGATCGTCAATCCTGGCGATCTGCTTTTTGCTTGGGCAGGGGTGAAAGGCGTCTCCTTCGGCCCTGCAATTTGGCGAGGCGAACGTGGCGTACTGAATCAGCACATCTTCTCCATCTCCAGTTCAAGCTGCGACAAGAAATGGCTGTACTATGCGTTGGTAAGTGTGACATCTTCGATTGAATCCAATGCACATGGATTCAAGTCCTCGTTGCTGCATGTCCACAAGTCTGACATCACCGACTCTGAGCTCGCTATCCCTCCCCTCCCCGAACAGAAAGCCATCGCCGACACGCTCTCCACCTGGGACACCGCCATCGAGACAATGGAGCGGCTGATCGCAGCGAAGGAACGGCGTTTGACCTCGTTGGTCCATCTCTTGATCACGCCCAGTAGCGCCAGCAATGACACTCGCAAGGTTAAGGTCGGTTCCATCCTCAGCGAAAGCCGCATCGTGGGATCACCTGGAGATCAGGCACAGAAGTTGACTGTGAAACTCTACGGGAAAGGCGTCGTGCCGAAATCTGACGCTCGCCATGGAAGCGCATCAACTCAGTATTACGTGCGACGCGCGGGTCAGTTCATCTACAGCAAGCTGGATTTTCTCAACGGCGCATTCGGCATCATCCCAGATGAACTTGACGGGTACGAATCGACCCTTGACCTCCCAGCCTTTGATGTCTCTCCCGATGCGTCTCCGGATTGGCTGCTCTACTTCTTCACGAGGCCGGAGTTCTACGAGAACCAACTGGAGTTGGCGCGAGGGCAGCGTATCGCACGCCGCGTCAACCCACCAGACTTCCTCGCCTCAACCATCGACCTTCCACCTGTCAGCGCACAGCTCGAAGCTGTCTCGATCCTGAATCAGGCAAGAACAGAACTCACCCTCCTCCGCAAGCAGTTCGAACTCCTCCAGCGCCAGAAGCGCGGCCTCATGCAGAAGCTGCTC
>JACKCV010000005.1 GCA_020633825.1 Fibrobacteria bacterium
CCCGCGGTAGAAGATCAGGAGGGCGGGGCTTCCGGCCAGTTCGAGGGAGGAAACGCGTGTTCCATCGTGACGCAGGGCCTGGAAAGGGGGGAGGGGGGCACCCCGCTGGACCCGACTTCCTTGCCGCGAGGGAAAGCGGGAGTACCAGAACAGGTAGGCGAGGTATCCGAGGTCGAGGATCGCCAATCCGACCCACAGGCTCGGGGTTCCCGCACCGGGCAGAAGCGGAAGGAGTCCCACGAGGTTGCCCGCGACCAGAAGGCCGGAGGGGAGAGGGAGCCACCGGGAGGTGGTGGCGGAATGGTTCCAGACCAGATTCCCCACCGTGAGATGGAGGATGGGCAGGGTGGCGAGAAGAATCCCCAGGAAACCGGCGTCCCGACGGGAGGCCAGGATCCACAGCGCCCAGAGGGCGTATCCCGAAGCAATGCTGAGGTAGGAACTGACGAACACGGCTTTGGCGCGGCGCATGGAGGCTCCCGAGAAGAGAGAGGAGAGGAGGGATCAAATCAAACTGATCGGTTAGAATATACAGGGTTCTCGACGTGCGCCCACCGAATCCCTTTGACCGGGGATCGACATATCCCGTACCTTGGGGAGGTGCCACGTGCCAAGGAATACGATCGGGACGAAGTTCTCCAGAAGGCGATGGCCTTGTTCTGGGACCGTGGATTCCAGGCCACGGGGGTGGCCGATCTCGAAGCGGTGATGGGGATCAACAAGTTCAGCCTGTACGCGGCCTTCGGGAGCAAGCGGGGGCTCCTGCAGGAAACCCTCGACCTCTACGCCCGGACGTGGCAGGCCTCGACGTTCCAGATGCTCGATCCCTGCGAACCAGGCCCATCCATCCTCCGGTTGTTCGAATTCGCCACCCATCTGCAGGAACGGATCGGACACAACGGGTGCTTTCTCCTCTCCTTGGGGCAGGAATTCAACCACGCAGACCCGGACATCATGGGGCGCATCGAGGCGTTGTACACGTCGCTGGAATCTCGCTTGGCCGAGTGTGTGGCGCGGCTGGACAGAACCTCCCCCTTGGGGGCCGGGGACCCGGCTTCGGGGGCCGTGTTCCTGCGGACGCATCTCGAAGGAATCCTGTCCCGGTCCCGCCACGGAGGCGGCATCGAGGGCGGCACGGGGCTCGAAGTCCTGCGACGCCTCCTGGAGGCTTGAGAACGAAGGGAGTCGGTTCGCTGGAGGAGGGTCGGGGAAGTTCCTGAGCGCATTCCGGTCTCCCGGGAGGTCGGATGGGCTCAGCGATCGAGGCGGATCAGGAGATCGGCGATGGTGCGCGCGTCGAGGGATCGGCGCAGGGCTTGGGAAGCTTCATCGAAGACCGAGCGGATGGCCAGCTTCGCACGATCGGGGATCTCCCCGGTCACGCGGAAGGAGAGGTCGGTCTGGAAGACGGGCCGCTGGTTCTCCATCGCTTCGAAGATGTGGAGGATCCGGACCTCCTCGGCGGGTTTGGCCATGCGGATCCCCCCCTTGGCTCCTTCGCGGGACTCCACGATGCCGGCGCGGATGAGGCTCTGGAGGATCTTGACCAGGGTGGGTGGCTTGATGTCGAGCTGGTGGGCGATCTCCCGGGTGGGCACGAAATCGAACATGCCTCGACGGATCTTGTCGGCCACGAACACCGTCACGGCCACCGCGTGGGTGAGGGTGAGGGAATAGCTCATGGGAAATCCAGGTTCATAGGAAACTCAATCTACACGATATCCAGAAAGTCGTCCGTTGGATCGCCTGCACGCCAAGTCGGCGGATTCCCGGACACTGCTGGACTTTGTACTCCATTTTGATACAATCCAGGAGTCACCTGTTCCCACCACGCAACCCCGGTCGAAAGGCTGACGTTGAGCGATTCGATTCCTCCCTCCCATTTCACCGATTCGATGGACGATCGCCCCTGCAGGGAGCGCCTCGAGGAAGTCGAGAGGAATTTCGCCGCCCTGTTCGAGAAGGGCCCCATCGGCGTGGCCTTCCACGTGATGATCCGCGACGAACAAGGACGTGCCATCGACTACCGCTTCCTCGACGCCAACGAGTCGTACCAGAAATTGACCGGAGTGGATCCGCGGGGCAAGACGGTGAAGGCGGCGTTCCCCGGAATCGAGAACGATCCCTTCGATTGGATCGGCACGTTCGGCAATGTGGCCTTGACGGGTCGGGAGGTGCGGTTCGAGCAGTACCTGGTGGCCAACGATCGATGGTACGATGTCGTGGGGTACCAATACAAACCCGACCATTTCGTGGCGGCGTTCATCGAGATCACGGAACGCAAGAAGGCGGAAGCCGAACTCCGGGATTCCAACGAACGACTCGCCTTGGCCACCAAGGCGGGTGGGGTGGGAATCTGGGATTGGGACGTGGTGAACGACCAGTTGGTGTGGGACAAGCAGATGTTCCGGCTGTACGGGCTCTCGGAAGATTCCTTCTCGGGGGCTTTCGAAGCCTGGACGCGCGGTTTGCATCCCGAAGACCTGGAAGCGGGAAAGGCTGCCATCCAGGAGGCGCAGGAAGGGAGCAAGGAATTCGACACCGAATTCCGCGTGGTGTGGCCCGGCGGGGAAGTGCGAACGCTCAAGGGAAACGGCTCCGTGTACCGCGACGAATCCGGGAAACCCGTCCGGATGATCGGGACCAACTGGGACATCACCGAAAGCCGCGAGACCTCGCGCGAATTGCTGCGCTACCGCGACCATCTCGAGGAGCTGATCCAGGAACGAACCGCCGACCTGGAGGCCGCCAACAAGGAGCTCGAAGCCTTCAGCTATTCCGTCTCCCACGATCTGCGCGCACCTCTGCGCCACATCGACGGATTCGTCGACCTGCTCGAGACCGACTACCGCGGCGTCCTGGGGCCCGACGGCCTCCACGCCCTGGATGTCATTTCCCGATCGGCCCGGAACATGGGACGGTTGATCGACGACCTGCTGGGTTTCTCCCGGACCAGTCGACAGGAATTGCGCATGAGCCTTCTTCCCATGGATGGCCCGTTGCAGGAAGCCCTGGGGCAGGTGCGCGAGAACCATCCCGACCGAAACATCGAATGGAGCATCGACCCCATGCCCGTGGTCCTGGGGGATGCCAATCTGCTGCGGCAGGTGTGGATCAATCTGCTGGGGAACGCGGTGAAGTACTCCGGCCGCCAGGAAGTGGCGCGCATCGAGGTCCGTTGCAGGAAGTCGGGGGAGGAGTTCGAGTTCAGCGTGCACGACAACGGTGTGGGCTTCGACATGAAATACGTCGACAAGCTCTTCGGGGTCTTCCAACGTCTCCACGGCCCGGAGGAGTTCGAGGGCACGGGGATCGGATTGGTCACCGTGCAACGCATCATCGTGCGCCACAAGGGACGGATCCGGGCCGAGTCGCTTCCCGACCAGGGGGCGACGTTCACCTTCAACCTGCCCGATCCGAAATCGGGCCAGGCGGCCTGAAGGTTCCGCGAGCGATCCGAGGCGAGCCCGGGAAGTCGTGCCCCGTCGTCGCGAAATCGTCGACGGTGGGTGTTCGGGAATCCCGGTTCGGTGGCCTTCCGGTCGCACCCCGAAGGAGTCGTACGAGTCCAGCCTCCGCATCC
Organism: Fibrobacteria bacterium; assembly: GCA_020633825.1. Classification (GTDB taxonomy): domain Bacteria; phylum Fibrobacterota; class Fibrobacteria; order UBA5070; family UBA5070; genus UBA5070. The sequence continues at coordinate 3,584 of JACKCV010000005.1, forward strand.
CGCGTGCGATGGGGGAGTGCGGACGGCGCGAAGCGCAGGCGGGGGATCAGGCCCCGTCGGGGATTTCCGGCTCGACCAGGGCGGCGAGCTGATCGAGGGATTCCTGCCAACCGAGGTAGCAGAACTCCAGCGGAATGGATGCGGGGATGTTCGACTGCTCGATGGACACTTCGGTTCCGCAGAGGACCGGTTTCAGATCCACGGCGACCTGCAGGATTTCCGGCATGTTGGGGTCGTCGAACTGGTCGGTGTACCGCAGCTTGCTGTGCGGGACCAGCTCCAGGTAGGTTCCCCCGAAGGACTGGCTGGATCCCGTCCCGAAGTTCGTGAACGACATCTTGAAGGTGCCGCCCACCTGGGCGTCGAGGTGGTGCACCGTCGCGGTGAATCCCCTGGGGGAAATCCATTTGGCCAGGGCTGCCGGGTCCAGGAAGGCCCGATAGACTTTTTCGGGAGTGGACTTGAACACGCGGTGGAGCGAAACGGAATTGCCCATTGGGAGAAGACTCCGGAAGAGGTGGAAGCCCGAACATACCATTTTCCGAGAATGAGAAGCATTTGCAACACGCAAGGGGTCAAGGTGCGGGGATCGTGGGCCTTTGCGGGGGAACGGTCGTGCTGGTGGGTCTGCCCTTCCTCGGAGCCTGGGCCGGATCCGGGACCGAGGTGCGCATTCGGGTCGATCCGGATCAGGTGGGCGTGGAGATCGCCTGGTCCCTGAAAGGAGTGCGCCCGGGAGCCATGCATCCACGCCGGCGCGAACCCCGGAGCGGAACCCCGGGAAGTGGATTCACGGAAGCGGGTTGGCGGTCCAGGCCTTGGCGAGGATCTGCGCGTGGTCGAAGGCGATCCCTTCCGCTGAAATCTGACGGTATTCGCCGGAGGGGGCGCGCTCGAGGGTGGCGGAGAGCCGGGTGGCCCCGTCCCCCAGGCGCAAGACGAAGCTGCCCTCCTCGACGGGTTCCAGTTCCACCTCGAACCAGCGGGCGTCGATGGCGTCCTCGCCGAACCTCGGCGTGTCGAGCGAGGTTTCGAGGCGCGAGGTGAAGGCGCAGGAGATGATCCAGCCTCGCGGATCGCGCCCGGGTCGGCTGAACACTCCCAAGGAGCGCAGAAGAGGGGCGTCGATCCCCGTTTCCTCGTGCAATTCGCGGGCGGCGGCTTGTTCCACGGATTCGCCCGGATCGACGAATCCTCCCGGAAGGGCCCAGGAATTCATGTAGGGGTGTTCGCCGCGGCGGATGAGGAGAACGCGTTCGGGCGACGAGGGCGACTTGGGTGCGAAGAGGACGACATCGGTGGCGACCGAGGGACGCTCGTAGTCGGCCAGCGAATAGGTTCCCAGGAAGGTCTTTTCACCGTCGGGGCGGCGCGCGCGGCGGATGAGGTCGTCGAGTTCGGACTTGGAACGCTTGGAGTGGAAGAGAGGGATGATGCCGTTGATGTAGTCGGCTCCGCGATCGGTGAGATGGATGCCGCCCCCGCGCAGTTCCATGAAGCCCTCGTCCAGCACGAAGTCGGTTTCCCGCGGGAACAGGTCGCGGAACTCCGCTCCGAACCGTTCCCGGAAGGCGGAAAAATCGACGAAGCCGAAGTAGAACGCCACCGAAACCATCTTGGCGACGGCCTCCTCCTGGTCGAGGGCGTAGCAGTCCTGGATGGGAAGGACGCCCTGCTCGATGCGTTCGCGGTACTTCCCGAGCTTCTTGGAGGCGGCTCCCTCGTTGTACGACAGATATTGACGTCCGAAGGATTGCGCCCCGAGCCCCATGCCGAGGTAGGGGGTGCCCCGGATCACCCGGGAGGTGAGGTAGTCGCTGGTGCCGTGGTCGTCGGCGACCCGGCTGAAGGTGTTCTTTCCCGGACCGCCGAGGAACCCGTTCTCGTTGAGCAGCCGGTAGGCAAGCCGGTACTGGGTGATCACCTTGTAGATGGAAACCCCTCCGGCCTCGCTTTCGATCCTGGTTCCCTTGTACCGGTTGCGGTAGAGGGTGATGTACTCGGGGGCCAGCTCCATGGCGTAGCGCAGGGTGGTCTCGAAGTCGTCGAGGTCCTGGTGCAGGAATCCGTACATCAGATCGATGTTCAGGCGTCGGAAACCAGCCTGACGGATGTTGGCGACGGCGCGTTCGTAGATGCTGGTGGCGCCTTCGCGACCCAGTTCGTTGAGGAGCTTCTCGGAAACGGTCTGCACGCCCATGCTGATGCGCCGGTAGCCCATTTCGTACAGGCCGCGGATCTTCTCGGGCTCGTTGGCGGCGATCACCGGGGTGGTTTCGGCGCTGAAGACCACGTCCGAGGGCACCTGGAAGGAATCGGTGACGGCGTTGGTGATGGTCCGCAGGTTCTCCAGGCTCAGCTTGGTCGGGGTCCCTCCCCCGATGTCGTAGCCGACCACCTTGCGGCCGCTCCCCAGGAGCTTCCGGTACATCTCGATCTCCTCGAGGAGGAGCGAGACGTAGAGGTCCTCGGATTCGGAGTCGTCCCCCGAAAGCACCGCGTATTCGCAGAACCGGCAGCGGACCTTGCAGAAGGGGATGTGCACGTACAGGCTGAGGGAGTCGCACGAGTCCCAATCGGAAACCAGCAGCCGTTCGCGATCCCGGTCGTCCTCGACGCGGAAGCGCTCGAAGGACCGGGGGGTGAGGGGGTAGGCCGTGTTGGCGTAATGGTGGTGGAAGAGCCCCTTCTGGAACAGTTCCCGGACTTCAGGATGGGAGGAGGTGGACATGCACACGACCTTGTCGGCGACCATCGAAGCACCCGCGCGCAACGGGGAATGCGGGAGGGAGTGTACACGGAGGGCGGCCGAACTCCGCAACTCCCGGAAAGTTAGGCCTTCGCGCGGGACCATCGGACCTGGTCGGGGAATCGACTTGCCGGGAAAGGAGACCGGACCTGCAGGCATCGCCGATATCTTCGGGAAAAGGTTGCGATTATTTCGCATCGGGAGCCGGGAGGTTTGCCATATTGCCAGGCGAAGGAGGATTCGTGATGTCCAGTTTCCGCGCCCTTTCCGGTACGCCCGCCCGCTGCGAATGGAGCCCGTTCCATCTTGGATACCTGGTCGACCACCTCCCCGGGATCCCGGGAAATGGAGCGGTCCTCGGGGGGCTGGAGGACGACGCCGCGACCTTCCTGGAGCGCCAGCTGCGCACCATCGCATCCTTGACGGATTCCGTCCCCGTCGAGCGCGAGCGGTTCCGCTACGCCCCCGGCAAGTGGAGCGTCCGCGAGCTTGTCGGCCACCTCTCCGACACCGAACGCATCCTCTGCTACCGCGCATTGGCCGCCGCCCGCGGCGATCGCACCAACCTGTCGCCCTTCGAGGAGGAGGTCTACGTCTCCCGGGCCGGCCACGACGAGATCCCTCTTTCTCTGCTGGTGGAGGAACTGGTCGCGGTGCGTCGCTCGACGCTCGCCATGGTCCGCACCTTCACCCACGAGGCCTGGCGCGGAGTCGGGTATTCCAGCGGGAACCCCGTGAGCGCCCGCGCCTGGGTCTTCGTGATCGGGTGCCACGTCGACTTGCACCTGAACACCCTGCGGACCCGGTACCTGGCCTGAAATCGAGCTCCCCTTCCCTAAAAAGTGGGAGCGATCTACAGGTGCTTCCCGGGAGGGGGCGCTTCCAGGCGCACCTTGGAGAGGGCTCGGGACAAGGCTTCGGGAGTGACCCCCAGGTACCTCGCGATGTCCTGGTTCGAGAAGTGCTGCCAGACTTCGGGGCGCTCCTGGAACAGCAAGGCCACCCGTTGGGCGAGGTCCATCCCCAGGGACCTCTCCTCCCGTTTGCGCAGCCGGTCCACCTCCTCCTCGACCAGTCGCGACCCCAGTCGTTGAAGAGTCTCGTTTGCATCGCGGATGCGGCAGAATTCCGTCGCTCCGAAACGCTGGATGCGACAGGAGCGGATCACCTCGGATTCCAACGAGGTGCGCCCTTCGCGCAGCCGCAGGTGCAGCGGAGGAAAGAAACAGGGGCCGACCAGAAGGTGGGTGTTCCACTGGCGGCCACGGGGATCGCTCACGTACAATCGCACCGCTCCCTGCAGCAGGACCATCTCGTGATTCAGGTGCTCCCCGCGGACCCACGGACGAGACCCGGCAGGGAGGACCTCATGGCGCAACACCGACCCGAGAAGGTCGCGGGTGGCGTGGTCGAGGCCGCCCTCGCGCTCCCACAGGACGGCGGGCAGCGGATCGAAGTCTTGATCTGGATCAAGTTCCGGCGCGTTGGTGGGGCGCATCATAGGAAGTATGATACTTCCCACAACACTTGCCCTGGCCCTCTTCCACGCTCCCCTTCCCGTCCGGGAGGCCGCCGACACCGTCGTGCTGCTGGTGGATTTCCAACACGACTTCGCGTCCCCCGACGGGGCCTGGCCCGCGGATCCGCAGCTTTCCCGTGAGGTACTGAGGAATGCGACGAATCTCGTCGAGACCGCGCATTCCCGAGGCTGGAGCGTGGTTCGCGTGGCCAACGCGTTCTCGAAATGGGATCCAGGAAACATCTTCCGCCACTACGCCGCCATACGCGGGACACCGGGAGCCCGCTGGATCCTCCCCGACACAACCCGGCAAGGCCCCCTCTTCCCCAAGACCAGCCCTGACGGATTCTGTTCAAAGGGTTTGAACTCCTGGTTCGAGGACCACCCCGGATCGGTGATCTGGATCGCCGGATTCTTCGCCCACGGCTGCGTCCAGGCCACCGCCTCCTCCGCCCTCTGCCTGGGCCACACGGTCCTCTCCTCGCCCTCCCTCATCGCCTCGCCCGATTCCCTCGACTGGAAGGACGGCTGGAAGTGCATGAAGGAGGCCGGGGTGGTGGAGGCCGAGGTGCCGGGTTCCGACGAGGGGGCGAGCCGGGTGGGAGGGGTTGGTGGGAAGGGGTGGTGAGGCTCGTCCGGGAATCGAAGTCGGGGAGGACGAACTGCGTTCCGAGGACCGTTTCCCGCTCAGCGACCTGGATCAGTACGTGCGCCTGGACGACTGGGACGACCTGAGCCGAAGCTGACGGACGCCCTTGTCCGCGATGCGCGGCCCGTCGGTCCCAGTGCCGACTTCGGTGGGCGATGACGGATTCCGGCGGAATCGGGGAATTCCTTGCGCCATGCCTGTCCATCAAGGCCCCAGGTGTCCCGCATTTCCAGACGCCTATCGCCAAGAGGCCGTCCGTGGCGGTACCTTTGGAAGGACCCGGGGCCGAACCTCGCACCCCTTCCCTCCGCTCCACCTCCGACCGAGGATCGTTCCCATGCCCGCCGAACCCGGATTCCTGCCCCGGAAGATCGTCCTGGACGAGGCGGATTGGTCGTTCCAGGAAAACACCAAAGGGAATCGACCCAAGAAATACTGCAGTCTCCGGGGTGGCAACCTGGAAGGACTGGCCGACGCCACGGGCTGGTTCTGGAAGGGTGTCGACGACAAGTATCCCCATGAATTCTGGTCCGAGATCCTCGCCTGCCGACTGGGCGCCGAAATGGGCGTTCCGGTTCCCAGGACGCATCTGGGCATCTACGACGGACTGGCAGGAAGTCTGGCAGAATCGCTTCTGGCCCCGGGGGAAGAGCTGGTCGAGGCGGCGGATATCATGGCCGGGCTCGACGAAGCCTACGAACGCCGGGGAAAAGGGGAGCGGCAAACGGTGGCGCTCTGCCGTCGAGCCATCGCCGCGGTGCTCGGCGACCCGGACCCTGCGGCATTCCAACGGATGCTCGTCTTCGACGCCTGGATCGGGAACCAGGATCGCCACCACGAGAACTGGGGATTCGCCAAGACCACCGAGGGACAGTGGCGATTCGCCGACATCTTCGACAACGGGAGCAGTCTGCTCCGGGAGCTGTCGTCGGACGGAAGCCTGTCCAGGAAGGCGGGAACGCCATTTTTGCGGGAAGGCTACATCGCTCGCTCGAGCTCCGAGATCCGCTGGGAGGCGGGGCGGAAGATTCCGCATCTGGATCTGTTCCGGCGGTGCACCGCTTCGGAACCGGGATTTCGCGAAACGGCCGCCTCGGTGCTTGCAACCAGCATGGAGAAGATCGAGCGCGCCGTGCACGAGATCTCCGTCTTCGCCCGCGATTCGGGGGTCGAGCCCGGGATTTCCCCGCTGCGCGAAGGTATCTTGCTCGACGTGCTCGCGGTACGCCGTGCGAGACTTCTGGAAAGGTTGACGTGACCACCACGGAAATTCGCTGTCGGATGGACATCGAGGCCCTGCGCTTGGCGTGGAGGCCTGCCAGCGCCGGGGAGCGGTTGGTCGTGGGAACATCCAGCCGCGAAGGCGACACGTATTCCTTCCGATACGACGGCACGGATCTCGAGAAGGCGGTCCACCTCGGATTCCAGGGCTACCCCGGAATGCCCGTAGATCGCACGACGGTCTGGAACGGTCGTTCCATGGAGGCCTTCCGCGCCCGTCTTCCGCAACCCAAGCGTCCCGACCGCGAGCATCTTCTGGGGTTGTGGGGCGTCGCGCCCGACGAGTCCGACCCCTTCGTCCTGCTGGGCGCCACCGGTGGGCGCCTGGTCACAGACGCCTTCGAGTTTTTGCCCGTCCTGCGCAGCGTCGCCGGGACCCGCTTCCTGACTCCAGCAGCTGGATTCCGCTACTACGAAGGAAACACCACCCTCGCCGGTATCTTGGCCGGAACCGAGCTCCAACTTGTGCCCGAACCGACCAACGCTTTCGATCCTCGCGCCGTGCGCCTGGAGTTCCAGGAACAGCTTGTGGGCTACATCCGCAAGGTGGTCTCCGACAGCGTCCTTCGCGCTCGCGAAGCGGGGCTGGAAGTCGCCTGTTCCCTGGTTCGCGCCGCGATGGGCAACGGCCCCGACGACGTGGTCGTGGAATTGCGCTTCCTCTGATCCTTGGGCGCCCCGGTCCGCGATACGCGGACCGTCGGGCCCTATGCCTGCGGCACCCGGCCTCTTTGGCCGGAGGCCTGCGGGGTCCGCGCCCATGCGGGTGACGGTCCCTGGCGCGACTGTCCGGGAGGTAAGTTTCAGAGATGCCCAATCTCCGTGAATGCCTTGTCGAAATTTGTTCGAAATGGAATACCGAAAAGCTGAATCCATTCTCGAACAACAATCTTGCAGCCTTCATTCGCGGGGATCTTCCCAGCAGTGTTCGATCTTCTATAGAGAAGTTCGGTCCGAATCTTGATGTCAAGGGATCGCCTGGCCAAGGAGTTTGGTCAGGTGTCCCATGGCTCTCAATTATCGATCCTGCCGTCGCTCGCAATACTGAAGAGGGATTCTATGCTGTTTACCTGTTTTGTGGAGATGGATCTGGAGTCTATTTGTCTTTGAACCAAGGAGTGACAGGGCCCAAACGTCGGATTGGAGCCAAAATGGCTATGGAACAAGCCAAAATGGTGAAGTCCGTGTTCCGGGAAAGGTTGTCGTTGGAAAATTGGCAGGATGAAATAGATCTCAAGTCTCCAACCTCACTAGGGCGATCCTATGAGCGGCCAAATATTGGGGCAAGGTTCTATCCTTGCGACAACATTCCTTCTCAGACAATTCTAGAGGCAGATCTTCGTGAAATACTCGAAATCGCAAAGAAAGCGATTCCGGTTTGGGAGGAGATTCAGCAAGAATTCAAGCGGGATGTTCACAAAAATCAACTCCCTGCATATTCTGTTTCCTTCCCAAAGCCATTTATCATTCTTGCTGGGCCATCGGGTACCGGCAAATCAAGGTGGGTGCGGGAGCAGGCATTTCTGACTTGGGCAGGTCCGGAAAAGCAGATTCCCCCAATCAATTACCTACTCGTTCCTGTCAAGCCGAACTGGCATGATTCCTCCGAGCTTCTGGGCTACGTGACACGACTGGGATTGGGGGACGGAGAGAAAGCGCGGTTCATTGGGACGAATTTTGTTCGTTTTCTTGTCAAAGCTTGGATGAATCCAGAGAGTCCGTATTGGTTGTGTCTGGACGAGATGAACCTCGCACCGATCGAGCAGTACTTCGCTGAATTTCTCAGCGTAATCGAGACGCGGCGCATTGAGGGCGAGGCGATCGTGTCCGACCCGATAATTCCGGCAGCAACCTTCAATGAGTTGAATGATTCCGATTGGTCGCGATTTTGCCTTGAGTTGGGGATTGAAGCAAAGGATCCACTTCGAGAGAAATTCCGAACCAAAGGAATCTCACTGCCTCAAAACCTGATCGTAGTCGGCACTGTCAACATGGACGAGACTACGCATTCCTTCAGCCGCAAGGTTCTGGACCGGGCATTCGTGTGGGAGATGCCGATTGGCGACTTGTCTAGTGGTTGGGACAAGCTCGCCTATCCTGAAACTCCTTTGGAATGGGAGCCGTTTCTCGCCACGGAAGGTTCAGGGGCAAAGGAGCAGCTCGGCGATCTTGTTATTGAATGGGATGGTCAAAAATCGATACTTGAGGCGATTGTGACTTGGCTGGAAAAGGTCAATCAAAATTTGGATGGAACGCCCTACCAAGTATCCTACCGTGTCCGAGACGAGTTGCTGCTGCTCACTCTCGCTAGGGGCGTTGCTACGGCCGAGGCATTGCAGCAAACTTTGGACGTTGGTCTCTATAGCAAGATCTTGCCACGCATCGAAGGCGATGAGGTCCGCACGAGAAGGGCGTTGATCCGTCTGGCACTGCTTCTAGCGATGGATGCGGACCTCGCGGAAGCTGAGGGATGGCCCGAGCTTGTGGTTTGTTTGAATGAGAGCGAACTACCTCTTCATGAACTCCGAAATGCCCAATCTGGTCCTGCATTCATGTTCGGAAGTGCATCGTGGCCAGCGGACCCCTTTGCTCCCGCGCTTCCTTGGCGGCGATCGCTGAACAAGATCCGATCCATGCTCCTCAAGTTGGAAAGCCAGTTCACGAGCTACTGGGACTGAGGCCGTGGCGCCCGGGAACAAGCCCATCCTGCGACTCCGATCCTCCGAGGGTTGGAGCGTGGAGATGGACTCGTCCACTTCGGTGGGGCAGTGGTGCAAAGCGAACGAGCTTGGCGTCTTGTCCAAGGATGCGAACTGGAAGTTGTCCACGGACAAGAAGCTGGAGATCGAGCTGCTCGAAGTTCTTCATCCGGGCCAAGGAAGAGACAACGAGAGCCGGCTGGAGGTGGAGTCTCCAAAAGCCGATCCCACCGGTTGGATGTGGAGTTCGAAACCGTTGTTCTTCGACAACGGAAAGGTGCAAGTGGAGATCGCCTTGCCGAAGGGGGCGAGGAATCCTCGCGTGTTCCATCTGTCGAAATCAGTTTGCGATCGTTTCGTGGCCAAGGAGTCGCGATCCGGCGATGACGGTCCACGTCTGGTCGGACTGCTCGACTTCGGGAACGATCTGGGCGATTTCGAACTGGCCTGGGAATGGGAACAGGGCGGCGTCCGCCGCCGAGCCGCATTGCGGACCACCGTGTACAGCACCAAGCTCGATCTGCACAGCGACTTTCGCAACATGTTCGAGGATGTCGCGAAGCAGTTCAAATCGGCGTTTAGTCTGGACCTGCTCCGGCAGACGCAATGGAATCTCCTCTCCTCCGGTTCGCCCACCACATTGCAAAGCTGGCTTGCCGTTTTCCGTAGTCTGGAAACGGATCTGCATTTCGCGTATCGACGACTGGTCGAACACCATCGCCAGCGTCTGCGCCCCGAAACGGAATGGTCCCGCGTCGAGAAGATCCGTCGCGTAGATCCCCGGCGCGAAGAAGAAATCGCCCGAGGAGTGATGGAGCACCCCGGCAGGGTGTTCCGCGTCGAGCGACAGGTGCTGGATCCCGATCGGATCGAGAACCGGTTCGCGAAGCACGTGTTGTCGGAAATCGTCCGAGATCTGGAGCGCGTGCGCACGGCCCTGGCCGGACGGGAGCAGGTATCGGAGGTGTTCCGGGATTGGATCGAGGAACGGTGGACGGATTGGAACAGTTTGCGGAGCCACCCGTTCTGGCGCGGCATCGGGAAGTTCCATGGCTTCCGACAGGAATCGTTGGCGTTGCAGCGAGATCCCATGTATTCGCGCATCATGCAGGGATGGCACCTGCTGCGCAAGGGACTGTCCCTTGTGATCTCGGATCGCTTCCGAGGTGGCATCCAGTCGGTCGACGATCTCTACGAAGTTTGGTGTCTGGTCCAGCTCGACAAGATTCTGATCGATCTCGGCTGGACATGCGAAACCACCTCGTGGAAACGCGAGCATGCGGGCTGGGACGATCTCGCGCGCAAGGCCGGAAGCCTGGCTGCACAGCTGCACTACGTTCGCGCCGATCGCGATGGCGAATCGATCGAACTGCTCTACCAGCCCAGCGCCTCGGCGACTCCTTCGTCCGACCGCGGATGGGAAGGAATCCAATCGCTGCCGGTGCCCCAGCGTCCCGACATCGTGCTTCGCCACGCCTTGGGTGACAAGATCCGCACGTGGATCTTCGACGCGAAGTATCGGGTCGAACTGTTGCCGCAGAAGAATGGCGATACGCCTGGAGATCGGCGAACCGAGGCTCCCGCAGACGCGATCAACCAGATGCACCGCTACCGCGACGCGTTGCTGTGGACGGAAGACGCCAAGGGTGCTCCCGATCGCCGGCTTCGAGAAAGCATCGGAGCGTTCGCGCTCTTTCCTGGAAAGCTCGAAGGATGGGACCGGCACGCCCAGTCGAAATCCGTTGAGCAGGTGAACATCGGCGCGTTCCCGCTCCACCCCGGCGATGGTGACGGAGGCTTCTCGATCCTCCGGAAGTTCATTGGACATAAAACGTCGGAGGAGTTTGCCGCTTCCGAAAGGGATTCGTCCACCCCGATCGCCAAGGGATCCATGCCGGTTCCCGACGAGGCGTTCGTGTTCTTCGGATTGACCAAGAAGAAGCAGGACGGTTTGTTCTCGGTTCGACGTCCCGCCTACCTCTACCATGTTCCGGTCGAACAAGTCCGACGCGTGGAGTTGGCAGGCCACGATCGACGCAACTGGACCCATGTGGCCCCTCGCAAATCGGGCGGCGATCGCCTGGAAATCCACGGCGTCTACAAGATCAGGAGGCCGCCTCAGGTCCTTGGCCGCGAAGAAGTGCGGAAGCGCTACGCGGAGAACGGCATCGAGTGGGAGGGATTCGGCCCCGAAACGACCGGTCGATGGACCAGATACGTCCTCTTCGAGCTCGATCCACCCACGAACGAAATCGAGCTCGGGCCGATCAGAGGCCCGCAAGGATCGTTCGGTGTCGTCTTCTGGTCGTCGGTCCCGACGGAAAGCTGAGAAAGGATTCCCCCGCGCATGTCGAATCTGGAGCCGATCACCAAGATCAACACGATCCTGAACAGCCTTGTGCAAGGTGAGACGATCTCGAAGAAGGATTTGTCGGAGCGAACAGGCATCCACCACAGAACGATCGAACGACACATCGACTTTCTGCGCGATGCGCTTCGCGCACCCTTGGTATGCTTGCCCGGAGCTAGCGCCTATCGATACGATTTGGATGCAGGAGACCGGTTCGAATTGCCGGGGATCTGGTTCAGCAAGGACGAGCTCGCTGCGTTGTTTGCGATCAAGCAGGTTCTTGGCGACATCCCCGAAGGCGCGCTTTCGAAGGTCGCCGACAAGCTGTGGGAACGGATCGAGAAGGTCAGCGTCGAATCCGGACAACTTCCCGACTCCGACTGGACGGGCAAGGTCAAGATCCTTCCCATCGGAGGCAGGACCATCGAAGACGGGGTCTTCCGAGCTCTGGTCGAGGGGGTCCTGCTCGGGAAGCGCCTACGGATCGTGCACAAGAAGCTCGGCGCGGATTCACGGGAGCGGACCGTCTCTCCACTTCAGATCGTGCGTTTTCGGGACAACTGGTATCTGGACGCATGGTGCCATGTGGAGGACGGGTTTCGCTCCTTCGCGATGAACAGGATTTCAAAGGTCCTCGTTTTGCAAGACCCTTCCCTTCGCAAGGATTCAGCCGAATTGAGCATGCACTTTGCTTCGGCCTACGGCATCTTCAACGGCAAGGCCGACAAGATCGCAAGGATCAAGTTCTTCGGGATCGCCGCGGAGGAGGTCTCCCAGGAACGCTGGCACTCCATGGAGGAGGGACATTTCCTCGACGACGGCAGCTACCAACTCTCGATCCCCTTCCACAAGGACATCGAGCTTGTCATGGATGTTCTGCGATGGGGCGAATTGGCCGTGGTCCTCGAACCCGAAGAGCTTCGCGAGAAGGTGCGAAAGAAACTCGAAGCGGCTCTCGGTCGCTATTGACAAACGGGGTCCCGCAGCTTTTGCGGGACCCCGTATTGCTTCTATGCAGGCCATCCGGTACATTCGCGAGGAGGACAAAAACGACAAAGGAGTCCATCATGACAAGGAAGACGACCCACGTGTTGCCCAATGGAAGCGATGGCTGGAAGGTTCGGCAAGGCGGAGGCGAACGAGCCTCGGCGATCCTTCCGACCAAGGCGCAAGCCATCGATCGAGCCAGAGCACTCTCCCAGAATCAGCACTCGGAGTTGGTGATCCACAATCGAAATGGCCGGATCTCGGGAAGCGACAGCCACGGCCACGATCCGTTTCCTCCGAGGGGCTGATCATGCCCAATCGCCCCACTCATCTTGCAGCGGGCGCCCTTGCTGGTGCCGCCGTCGCCCTGTTCCACCCTGAACTTGCGCATTTGCCACCCGATCGGAGAATGCTCGTAGGCGCCGGCCTGGGAGGTCTCGGAGGGGTGCTTCCGGATCTCCTGGAACCTGCGGAAACGCCTTCCCATCGTGGCACCGCCCACAGCCTCGCGAGCTTGGGATTCATGTCCAGGACTGCATTCCAGGGATGCCATCCAGCCCTTGCGATCCTCCTATCCGGATTCATCTCGCACCTGTTCCTCGATGCGAGCACACCCGCAGGTCTCCCTTTGATCACGAGAGGAGCATAGAGGCATGCGATCATCGATCACTGGCCTGGATGGGCTCCAGAAGAGGCTGAAACAAATGGCGGATGGCGCCCAACGGCTTAATGGCCGTCACGAAGTTTCACTTGGCGACCTCTTCCCTTCGAGCTTCATGGCTCGACATACCCGGCATGCGACAATCCAGGATCTGTTCGATGCCAGCGGATTCAAGATTGAAACGATGGAGGACTTGGAAGGAGTTCCCCACGCGCAATGGGACGCGCACATCCGGTCCACGACGATTTTCCCTGATTGGGAAACCATGCAAAGGATCGCTGGCGCGGAGTTGGTTCGGCGAAGGATGGGATTCTGATGGGATACCGCAGATATCGAAAACCGAAGAGGGAACTCGAAGGGATGGTCGAGGGGCTGTTGTGGCTCATTGGATGGAAATGGCAGATTGGAGCGATCCTGTCTGGTATTGGATTTGCCCTGTTCTGGTACACCTTGATCGGAGCCTTCAACCAGCCTGCTGAACCGACGGGGAATCTCATCGTCGACTCATTCAATACGGAGATTCCGGTGCTGCTTTTCATGTGGCCAGCATTCTGGTTCATTGGAGCCGTATCGTTTGCATGGATTTCGGTCATATCTTGGGCCAAGTGTCAGGAGCTAGGCAAGCCTTGGCATTGATCCGAAGCTGGGAAAGCATTCCAGCTTCGTTGGATTGCAGTTGCAACGTCATGTTCGATACTCGGTAATGGACTCACTTTCTGGACCCGACCGCTCCGCCCTCATGTCCCGCATCCGCGGCCGCGACACGAAGCCGGAGATCGCGGTGCGTTCGATCCTGCATCGGATGGGATATCGGTTCCGGCTCCACGGTCGCGACCTTCCAGGCTCTCCCGATATCGTGCTCCCGGGGCGCGGAACGGTGGTCTTCGTCCACGGCTGTTTCTGGCATCGGCACAAGCGATGCAAGGGGGCGACCACGCCGAAGACGAACGTGGGGTTCTGGACTGCGAAGTTCGAGGCGAACGTCGCGCGCGATGTGAGCAACCGTAGGGATCTTCGGAAACTGGGATGGAGGGTTATGACGGTCTGGGAATGCCAGCTGGCCAGGCCCATCTTGTTGGAACGGAAATTCGCAAGCCACCTTGGAGCGACTCGGAATTCTTCTCCATGAATCTCCTCTTCGTTTGCAGTCGCAACCGCCTTCGCAGCCCCACGGCCGAAATCGTGTTCGCGGGCCGTCCGGGTTGGCGCACGGCTTCGGCGGGATTGGCCCCGGATGCCGAGTCTCCGCTCGATGCCGATGCGGTGGACTGGGCGGACGTGGTCCTGGTCATGGAGAAGCGTCACCGAAAAGTCCTCCAGGAGCGGTTCTCCCGTTCCTTGCGCAACAAACGAGTGGTCTGCCTCGACATACCGGATGATTTCGAGTTCATGGATCCCGAACTGGTCCGGATCCTCCAGGAAAGGGTGCCCAAGGCGTTGGGCTCCATGGGCTCACCGGAGTCCTGACGTCGCCTCATACGCTTGGCGGTGGCGTTTCGCCGAGCCTCTCGGTTCCTCGAAGGGTGTCAAAGGGTGTACCGGTTGTTCCGCGCCAGGGATGCCGGCTTTGCCCAGCGACCCCGCATGCCACGTCGGGGGATCACGACGCGCAGGCGAGGAGGCCTGGTACGGAGCGAGCGCAGCGCGGCGACGGGAGGCAGCCCGACCCCACGTTCCTCGTGGAGTGAGATCCCGGGGGAACGGGGGGAGGCGCCCCGGGGTTGCGGCGAATATCGGGCTCAAACGCCGCAGAATGTGCGGTGAATCCGGGGGCATTCACCGCAGGCTCCATCGGGCCTGAGCGGATGGGCTGAAATTCGCGGGTAAGGTCGAAGCGGCGAGCCCTCCTCTGGCGCGGTCGTGTCTTCGGTGAGGCAGCAGTGGGAAGAACTTGTCTCTCCCCTTTCGCCCCCGGAGATCGGGAGGACGTTTTCCGGGGCGAGCCGGGAGGAGCGATCAGGCCTCGATGGTTTGGAAGGCCGAGAGGGCCGGGGGGAGGGATTTGACCACGACGTTGCCGGCGGCGGGAAGGCCCACCAGCACGGCGCCGACCACTTCGTCGCGGGTGGCTCCGGCTTGGCGCGCGAGGTCCGCATGGAACGGGACGCCGCTGTCCAGCCCCAAGGCCGAAAGCACCGCGAGGTAGGCGAGGTGGCCGGTCTTGGGGTCGAGGGCGCTGGCTCGGTTCAGGGATTGCACGGCCTCCATCCAGGCTTTGGCGTGTGCGGGGGCCTCGGTGAAGAACAGTTGGAAGGCGTCGCTGACGCCGGGGTTCGCGGGGGACATGTGGACTCCTCGATTTCAGGGTTGGAGGGCGACGCGCAGGATGGTCCGCATGCTCTCGGGGGCGGATTTGCGCGGGTCGGTGAGATAGAGTTCCCAGTGATGGAGCCCGTCGCGCTGCAGGCCGCGTGCGTCCAGTTGCGACTGCATGCGGGCGAAGGTGGCGGGTTCTTGGTCGTACGGTCCTTCGTGCAGGATCTGGGCGAACCGACCGCCCTCGCGGAGATCGAGCTGCAACCTCTCCAGCCACGGGAGCGCGTGTCCGCCCTTGGCGCGCGCCTTCTTCCGCGCCGTCTCGAGCAGGGTCTCGTGGAGGGCCTGATCGAGGAAGGTGGGCTGACGGATCATGACCGTCCAGGCGAGGTCGGATTTCCGGGCGGGGTCGAATTCCGTGCACCCATCCCGCAGGGTCCAGCGTCCCTGGAGAACCCCCACCACGTAGGGGAACCACCCGGCGGGGGGAGCGGGGGATTTGCCGCTCATGCGCACGGTGTAGCTGTAGGTGTAGAGGGCCTCGAGGGCTTCGGCGAAGGAGTCGCCGTTGGGGTCGCCGGTCCCTTCGATGGAGGCGAAACGGCGCGGTTCCAGATCCAGGATCTCCACCGTGCTGGCGGATGCTTTGTAGTCGAAAGGATCGGTCTTCTTGAATTCCATCAGCGGGATTCTCCAAAGGCTCCGGGGTGGGAGAGATGGGTTTCACGGGCGGTGATCAAGAATGGCATTCCGGACTGACAACGGCATGTCAGGGTTTGTGTCGTGTCTCCGGGTAGGCGCGTGCCGCATCCTGCAGTCGTCGGGCCACTCGATCCCGCAGGGAGGCGGGCTCCCGAACGAGAACTTCGGGGGCCTGTCCAGCCAGCCACTTCTCCAGCCAGGTGTCGATCGGCCAGCGGATTTCGACCTCCATCCCGCCGTCCGGACCTGCCAGCACCGGGGGATGGCCGAGGTAGGCGAGGAAATCGGGGGACGGAGTGGTCAGGGACAGACGCACGGGTGGCGGTGGAGGGGAACCGTCGGTGAGGTCGAAAACCGGCAGGTCTCGCAGGCGGGAGATCCGGTCGAAGGTGTCGGAGCTCGATTCGCAGGAGTGGATCCTCTGCAGTCGAAAGAGTCGGTACGCCTCGCGCGTGCGGCACCAGGCTTGCAGGTACCAGGAGGCGCCGAAATGGACCAGGCGGAGGGGCTCGATGGTGCGGTGCGAGGACACGTCGTCCCGATCGCGGTATTCGATCTCCAGGACCTGCGATCCGCCGATGGCGCGGGCGGCCGAGCGCAGGATCGGTTTGACATGTTCCGTCGATGGGGTGTCCCATCGGACCTCGATGGCCCCGGGGACCGCGGGGGCGTCGGGAAGCAATCCATCGGCGAGGTCGGCGGCCGCCGAGAGGGCATCGTCTCCGGCGAGTTCCGACAAGGCCCGCAACGAATCGGACCACACCGCCAGGGCCTGCTCCGAGAACAGCTGCTTCTCGAGCCGGAATCCCTTGGCCAGTCCGATCCCTCCTCCGCGTCCGGGGCTGGAGACCACCGGCAACCCCGCCGCATCCAGGAGACTCAGGTCGCGGAAGATGGTCCGCTCGCTCACCCCGAAGCGTTTCGCCAAGGTGGGCACCGTCGCGGTGCGCTTGTAGAGCAAGGTCATGGCCAGGGCGAGGAGCCGTTCCATGTGGCGCAAGGGTCCTCCCGTCCCGGTGCCGGGAATGGGGGAGCGAGAGGGGGAAGAGGATCGATCCATCGATGGAAAGAGAACAAAGGGCAAATGGAGGCCCTGGTTCCCCCTGCAGCGGCGAAGAGTGTCTGGGCGAGGCGCAGGATTCCGTCCGCTTCGCGGGGTTACCATTCCTGGAGTGCTTTCGAACGCCTTTTCGATCCCGTGCGCAAGGACCGGCAACCCATGGAAACCTTCTCCTCCTCCGAACTCCCCGTGCTGCGGTCGGCGCGATTGGAACTGCGTCCGTTGGTGGCCTCCGACGCTCCCGCCGTGTTCGAGTACGCCAGCCTCCCCGAGGTTTCCCGCTGGTGCACCTGGGATCGGCATGCCACCCTCTCCGATTCGGAAGGCTTCCTGCATTGGAACTCCACCCTCGACGGGGTGGAGCAGATTCCGTCGTGGGCGATCGTCGATGCCGGGGAGGGGCGGCTCCTGGGGACGGGAGGATGGGCGTGGCGCGATCCGGGCAAGGGCGTGGGGGAGATCGGGTACGTCCTGCGTCCGGAGGTCTGGGGGCGCGGCTACGCGACGGAATTCGTCGCCCTGATCCTGGAATGGGGACGTTCGGAACTGGGATTGCACCTGGCGATCGCGCGCACGATGCTTCCCAACGCGGCCTCCATGCGGGTGCTGGAGAAGACCGGATTCCGACGTGTCCGGGACGAACCGGGAGGATTCGAGAAGAACGGCGTCCCGATGGACATCGTGCACTGGGAGCGGGACCTGGGAGGGGATTGAGGACCGCTCGCATCTCCGCTGGAGCTTGCCGACAGAGCCCGGAACGGGGGAATGGTTCAAAGGGGCGCAGGAGGTTCGGGGCAACCTGGATGGGGTGGAGGACGAGCCGAGGGTTCCACCAGAGCGACCCTTTAGGGGCGCAGGGTTTTCGGAGTGCCCGAACGGAAGGGGCGAGGTGCCGAGGGGAAGCTCCGTCAGTGCCTCCATGCGGAAACGGAGAACGTCAGAGTCCGGGGGCGGGATGCCCCGGCGCGGCGATGAATTTCCCGTCGAGATAGGGGGGGGGCGACGATTCTGCGGACCCGGGAAGCTGGCAGGAAATCTTCCCGCAGGGCCTAGAGGGAGAGGATCCAGGAGGTTCGCATCCCCGAAACTGGATCGCTCCAGACGATCCGGGCGGGAGCGAAAATCCGTGCCTGCCCGGGACGGGACTGCCACTCTCCGACGGTTCCTGTCCACAGGATCCTCCCGCCGGGGGTGAGGATCCGGACCGGAGTCGAGGCCGGGAGGGATCGCCAGGTTGCCGGGGAGGGGGGCGGGCGTGGACCGTTGGCTGCCGTATTCATCGGGGCGAAGGCGCCCGCGTAGGTTCCATCGGGGAATCGCGCTGCCGAGGAAGACGAGGGAATCCATCGTCCGTCGACGCTGTCCAGGAATACCGGCGCGGCGAAGATCGAATGGGCATCGTGTGGGGTGGCGCTCCGCCAGCGTGTCCAACTGAAGTTGGGGTCGTCGTTCCCCAGGCGGATGATGTTCTCCTCGCCGGGAGCGAAGTAGAGGTTGGAATCGAGAATCAGGGGATAGGTGGATGCCTTCGGATCGTAGATCCAGGCACCGAAGAGCCGGTGGTCGCCTTCGCTCGTTCCGGAGGCTTTCCTGCGACCCGCGACCAGGTTGCGCTTCAGGAGGGAGCCACCCGTGAAATAGGAGTGCTGGATCTGGATGCCCCAGCCCGTAGGATCGATCACCGTGTTGTGTTCGGCGAGCACCGAATCGTTGGTGAAGGAATTGGGGTCGGCGATGCCCAGGACGATCCCGCCGCCGTTCTCCTCCGCCACGCAATGGCGGATGCTCGAAAGACGGCTTCCCACCCCGAATCCGATGGCGTCCCCGGAGGAGCGGTTGTTGTGGAGGATCAATTTCTTGGGGCCGGCATGCTTGATCTTGAACCCGGTGTTCGATCCCCACGAAACGCTGTTGAGGACATGGATGATTCCCGGATCCCCGTCGTTGTACACGAGGAAATTCGTGTTGTTCCAATGGTCGTTGGCGGTGTCGCGGTTGTCGTGGCCCACGCTGCGGTCGATCAGGTTCCCCGTGCCTCCCTGGATCTTGAACCCGGTGCAGTTGTTCGCCGAAGCCCAGTGGGAATCGTGGACCTCCACCTTGAAGGCCACGCCGCTGTCGCCGCCCAGAAGGATGCCCGCGTTCTCTCCGCGCGAGGCGTTGCGCACCACCAGGTTGGAGAAGACCACGTGGCTAGCTCCGAAGGCCCCCAAGCCACCTCCTCCCGGGCCGCAGTCCAGCACCGCGCGCTCCCCGGGGTAGCTGCGGATCTCCAGGTAGTCGGACTCCGGGAAGTGCACGAAGCCGAAGGGAGCCTTGATGCCCGCGGTTTCCCAGACATAGGTTTCGCGGTAGACCCCCTCTCGGGCCAGGATCGTCTTGCCATCGCTGCCCGAAATGGAACGCATGGCTTTTTCCAGGGTGCGCAATGGATGGTCGATGGATCCGTCGGCCTCGTCGCTGCCCTCCGGGGACACGAACAGGAAATCGCGGGTCCCGGTGGTCAGACGGAAGGAACGTTCGCGGAAGACCCCGTCGGCACGGGTCGCGCGCACCCCCATGTCGCGGATCCCGGTGTCGGAAAATGACGGTGTCCAGGAGACCTCCCCTTCGGAGGAGATGGTCATCCCCGCGGGTGCGTGGGAGAGGGACCAGGCGAGGGGTTGGTTGTCGGCTTCGTAGACGCTGAACTGGAAGTCGAGAGGGACGCCCGGATGGGCGCGCACGGGTGCGCGCCAGAACAGGACGAAGGAGGAATCGATCCAGGGGCGGCGATCCGCCGACGCGCCGTCGGCGACCGCGACGATCAGGAGGAGGGGGGCCAGGAGGAGGCTGGGTGGTTTCACGAGAGGACTCCCTGGAAATCGAGTTTGGCGAACCCAGGTCGGGTGGCCGCAGGAGGGAAGATCGTGGTCGAACAGAGCTAGGGTTTTGCCCCTTCTCCCAAGTCGCCTTCTCCCTGGAGCACCGATGCGTGGCGCGTGGGGAGCATCGAGCAAGGAACGTTCGTCCGGGCAAGGGACGAGTGGGGAGACCTCCGGACGGAATGGCTCCTCGTTGAGACATTGTACCACCTTCCTGGGTGTTTTCTGTGGGTTCCCGCAACCCCCCCCCGAGGATGTCACCGAGCTTTTCTGGAGCCAGCACCGCCCTCTTTGGGGGAGCGAATGGAAAAACCGGAACACTCGAACGGGCCTGGAGGAAGGGCCCGCAGGTCGGAGGGGAGGCGGCGGGAGGACTCCGGCCACGAAATCTTGTGCTCGCGTTCCCCGGGAATCCGACCCTTTCTATGGTTTCGGGCGAAACCGCTGGCCTCCGGAAATGGCCCCAGCCTGAAATCCTTCCGCAAGGAATCCCTGATGCCCTCCGCCTTTGGACACGTTCTGGTTCCTCTTTCCCTGCGCTTCGGGCTCGGAGCTCGACGGATGCCGTGGCGCCTGACCGCGTTCGGGGCGTTTTCGGCCGTGGTGCCCGATCTGGATGTCGTGGGCTTCGCCTTCGGAGTGCCGTATGGATCGGTCTGGGGACACCGCGGAGCCTCGCACTCCCTGGTCTTCGCGTGGGTCTGGGCGATGGGCAGCATCCTCCTGGCTGGGAAGTTGCGTTCCCGTCGATGGATCACCTTCCTCACGGTCTGGATCAGCACCTCTTCGCACACCCTGCTGGACATGTTCACCAACGGTGGAAAAGGTGTGGCCTTGTTGTGGCCCTGGAGCGCCGAGCGTTGGTTCGCCCCGGTCCGGCCCATCCGGGTATCTCCCATCGGCTCCGGGTTCTTCAGCGAACGCGGACTGCATGTGGTGGGTTCGGAGATCTGCTGGGTGGGGCTGCCTTCGCTGGCTTTCGCTTCGGCCCTGCTGGGATGGCGTCTGGCCCGTCGACGTTCGAAGGCGCGAGTCTGGACGGGAAATGGCGAACCTATCCCGCCGTCGATCGGGGGGGAGGGATGAGTCCGTCGTCCGGCTCCGGATGGTCGCGTCGGGCGAGCCTGGGGTTCGCGGTGTTTGCCACGATCCTTCTGACCATCCCCAATTGGATGCTCCACCGAGGTCCCACCTCGCTGGCGGTGGTCCATTCCGATCGCGACCGCTCGGTGCTCGCCCAGCTGCGATTTCTGGGATACGCCATCGAACACGGGGCCGCCGACGACATGCAGGAACTCTATCCGGAGGGTTTCTTCTTCCTGCATGTGTTGCACGGATTGGCCTGGAGCGAACTGGCGTTGGGAACCAGCGATGCGCCGTGGAAGGATCGGGCGCTGGAGGAGTCGATGCGGTCCTTGGCGGTGCTCGAATCGCCGGCGGGTCGGGCGGTCTTCCAGCCCGAGATCGATCCTCCTCTCGGGGTGGCCTATGTGGGCTGGACGTGTTTCCTGCGCGAGCGCATCCTCCAGCTGCAAGGGGAGCATCCCGACAGCGCCCTGATGGCGCGCACCGTGGACGACCTGGATCGATTGGCGCGTCTGTACGACACCAGTGCCTCGCCTTTCCAGCAGTCCTACCGGGGGATGGTGTGGCCCGGGGACAATGTGGTGCCCTTGGCGGCCATGGGGTTGCACGACAGTCTCCATGGCGACCAGCGGTACGCGAACACCTTGCACCGTTGGGTGGTCCGGGCGCGGAGCCTCCTGGAGACGGAAACCGGCATGCCGTCCTTCGAGCTGTCGCATCCTTCGGGGGAGGTGGTGCATCCCGTTCGCGGCAGCGGGCAAACCCTCCTGCTGCGATTCCTGCCGTTTGTCGATCCGGTCTTCGCTCGCGAGCAGTACGAACGATTCCGCGAGGTGTTCCTGGAACGCCGCCTGGGGTTGGTCCTGGTTCGGGAGTTCCCGGTCGGGCAGGCGGGGGACGCCGACTACGATTCGGGACCCGTGGTTTGGGACATCGGGGCCTCGGCGACCATCGTCAGCGTGGGAACGACCCGCCAATATGGCGACACCGTCGTGGCAGGGGCCTTGGAGCGATCCGTGGATTTCTACGGGCTTCCCTACGAACACGACGGCATGCGACGATACGCCTTGGGGTGGATGCCGGTGGCCGACGCCTTCCTCGCCTGGTCGAAGGTCGCGATTCCCGATCCCCGGCTGGCGATTTCGCGCGAACCGATTCTGACGCCATTCTGGTTTCTGCCGATCCACCTGGTTTCCCTGCTCCTGGCGGGGCTGTGCTGGGTTCCCTGGGTGTTCCTGCGTCGTCGATTCCCACCCGGCTGAGGGTCGGGCGGTCCGGCGAGGATCCTGCATGAACAGGTCCGGCCGGGAGGATCATTCCGCGGGAAGGGTCGGAACCGCCCGGTCCGGGCGGCGATCGATCAGCGCGATGAAGCCCAGACCCACCGCGATGGCCGTGACCATCGCCAGGGCCATGGGCAAGGCGGGAGGTCCGGGAAGGATCCCGACCAGACCCGAGAGGAGAGCCCCGCTGGCCATTTGGAACGATCCCATGAGGGCCGAGGCGCTGCCGGCGGTGCGGCCGAAGGGGGCCATGGCCAGGGCGGAGACGTTGGGGTAGGTGAGGCCCTGGCCGAACAGGAACAGCCACACCAGCGGATAGACCGCCGGGGAGAATCGGAGGGTGACGGCACCGACGAGCCCCAAGGCCGAGAGCAGTTGGCCCAACATGGCCAGCCGCACGATGCGGTCCCCGGGGAAGTGGCGCAGCAGCCAGCGGTTGGTCTGGCTCGCTCCGATCAAGCCCGCGGCGTTGATGGCGAACACCCACGCGTAGGTGCGGCTGGAAAGTCCGAGCCCCTCCATGTAGGTGGCGGGTGATCCGGCCAGGTAGGCGAAGAGTCCACCGGCACCGAAACTTCCTCCGATGCCCCACAGGAGGAAATCACGTTGCGACAGGACCGCGAGCCATCCCTTGGCCAGAGCACGGGGATGGAAGGAATGGGTGGGATCGGGTCGGTATCGGTCGGGAAGCTTCCGTAGGATCAGAAGGAAGAGGATCGCGGAGACCAGGGAGAGAAAAAGAAAGATGCTGCGCCACCCCCAAAGAGCCACAAGCCATCCCCCGACGGAGGGGGCCACGATCGGAGCCACCCCCATCACCAGGATGAGCGAACTGAAGACTTGGGCGGCCTCGTCGGGAAACAGGTCGCGCACCAGGGCTCGCCCCGCCACCATCCCGGCGCATCCGCCCAGAGCCTGGACGAAGCGCAAGGTGGACAGGGTCAGGACGGTCGGGGAGAAGGCGCAAAGGAGCGAGGCTCCGAGATAGAGCGCCAGACCCCAGAGCAGGGGCGTGCGGCGACCGTAGCGGTCCATGAGGGGGCCGTACACGAGTTGGCCCAGGCAGATGCCGAAGAAATACGTGGCCAGGGAGAAGCCCACCTGCCCGACGGTGACCCCCAGATCCCGGGCTATTTCCGGGAAGGCGGGCAGGTAGGTATCGATGGAAAACGGACCCATGGCGGCCAGGGCGCCCAGCAGGAAGATGGTCCCGCGACGGGTCAGGGTTCTCTCGTTCACTCAGCGGGCATCCGTCATCCCGGACAAACTACAAAATCCACGGGAGGGGAGGGGCCGCAGGGATGGAGGGAAGGTCCGGTCGATCGGGATGTCCGCAGACAGGTTTTGGGGTTATCATGCAACCATGGCGGCTCCGCCACCAGACCCGGTTCGCCCCTTCGGATCGTGCGAGCCAAGGAACTCCCTGCGAGGAATCGTGCCGACCAAACGGAACACCCCCCTTTCCCCCCTCCGCATTCTGATTTGTCGCAAGGCGGAGGAGCAACGGAGTCGCCGCGGATGACCCCCTCGGCCGAAAAGACGGATCTGCTGCACACCTTGCATCGCCAGATCGTGCAGGAAGCGGAGTCGGCACGACACCAGGTCCGCAAGATGTGGAGCGCCCCCTTGAGGGAACGGGCCGCCCAGGGGAAGTCGCTCGAAGGAGCCCGCGTCCATTCCGCTTCGCAGGAATGGGTGCATCTGGATCTGCCCGACCACGACGCCCTCTTCCGCGAAGGGGATCTGCTGATCTGGACGGAATCGGGAAATCCCGACCTGGAATCCCGCGCCGAACTGGTGCTGGCGGAGGATCGGGGAGATCTATGGGTCTGCATGATCCGTTCCGGTCGCCACCTCCTCTCCGTCGGCTCCGTCGGGGTGCTCGACTTCGGGTTCCTAGACGTTTCGCGGCAACTGGAAGACGCCCTGCGGAAGGCCGGCGATTCGGTGAAGGGGCGGGAGCGGATCCTGCCGCTCCTGGAAGGGACCTTGCGTCCCTCCTTCGATTCCGGGCTCCATGCCGACGCGGTCCGCATCGGGGAGGCGGAAGGATTGAACGAAAGCCAGATCGAAGGTCTGGCCCTGGCCTGGAGCACCGACCTGGCGGCCTTGATCCAGGGACCTCCGGGAACGGGAAAGACCGCGGTGCTTTCCCTGCTGGCCCAGATGGCCGCGCGCAAGGGACATCGCGTCCTGGTCACCGGTCTCACGCACCGCGCCATCGACAACGCCCTGGCCGCCATCCGTCGGCGCGACCCCGACCTGGACATCGCGCGCATCGGATCCCCGACCCGCACCTCCAAGGCGGGAATTCCCTGCTGGGACTCCTTCGTCGAGTGCCCCTGGTCGGAATCCGACCGCGGTTTCGTGGTGGGGGCCACCCCCTTCTGCGTGCAGAACCACCGCCTGGCCGGGGTCGAGTTCGATCTCGCCCTCTTCGACGAGTCCAGCCAGATCACCCTTCCCCTGGCGATCATGGCCATGAACGGAGCGCGTCGATGGGTCTTTTTCGGAGACCAGCACCAGCTCCCGCCGGTCCTTCCCACTCTGGCGGCCTGCGAGCGCCTCGAAGGGTCCGTCTTCGGGGCTTTGCAGGACCGCGATTTCGACCAGATGCTCGAAACGACCTACCGCCTCAACGACGTCCTATGCCGGTGGCCCTCCCGGGAATTCTACGGGGGCCGTCTCGCTCCATCGCCAGAGGCTGGCGCCCGCCGTCTCACCGTCGCCGCTCCAAAAGGCCCCATGGGCGGAATCCTCGATCCCTCCCGACCCCTGGTGCATGTGCCCGTGCTGGACCCCTCGGCCACCACCTCCTCGCGTCCGGAGGCCGAATGGGTGGGCGGCATCGTGCAAGCGGCCCTGGAGGGCGGTGTCGCTCCGGTCGAGATCGCCGTGATCAGTCCGTTTCGTCGGCAGAATCGCCGGATCCGCAAAGTCCTGCGGGAACGGTTGGGTTCCGCAGCCGAGCGGATCGTGGTCGACACCGTGGAGCGGATGCAGGGCCAGGAGCGGGACCTGGTGGTGTTGTCGCTCACCAGCGGATCCGAACCCTTCGTGGAGAGGATGGCGGAGTTCTACTTCCTCCCCCAGCGCCTGAACGTCGCCGCCACGCGCGCGCGCTCCAAGCTCGTCCTGGTGGGGCGCGCCGATTGGACCGACTTGTTCGAACGCCGTCCCGATCTCCAGGAGCAGGGAAATTCCTTGCGCGCGCTTCTGGAGGAAGCCTCGATCGTGGATCCCCTCGCATGGCCCAACTGATTCCTCCCCAGCCCGCGGGTCGTCTGCTCCTGGGAGCCCTGAAGCTCCACGCCGCCCTCAAGACCCTCCCCGACACCTGGGCCGTGTGGCAGAACATGCGCAACAGCGAGGGAGCGGACTTCCTGGCGTTGCATCGGCCTTCCATGCGGACCTTCCTGCTGCGGGCCTGGAGGTCGTCCAAGGCCGAAGTGGTCGCCGGGAAATCGGTGCAGCCCGATCTCGCCTCGTTGTCTTCGGTGGGGTCGGACACCCTCTTCGGAGCCCTGGTCTCGCGGGTGCTGACCCACCACGACGTCGACACCGTCCCCCCCGAGCTGGCCGAAGACCTGGTCCGACACGATTTGTCGTTCCTGGGGAGGTCGGACCTCCGGGAGGGCGCGTTGGAAGCCCGGCTCGACGCCCTCTCCAAACCCGGGCTGACGCGCGAGTGGTTCGACGACCTGCGCGTGGAGTTCGCGCCGGAGGGGCTTCTCGACCACACGGCGACCATCGACCGCTTCGAGGCCCGGGAAGCCGGGGTGGTCCGTCGACGCTCCTTCCTGGATTTCCGGCAGGAGGTGCTGGCCAAGCGGGACCTCGGACTTCCCGACGAACAGTCCGCCCTGGTGGGGGAGTTCGGGGTGCGGCTCCTGACCGGTGTGGCCGGATCGGGAAAGACCCTGGTCCTGCTGCACCGGGCGCTGCTCCTGGCCAAGCGGTTCCCGAGGTACCGCATCGCCATCCTGACCTTCAACAAACCGCTGGGCGCGGAATTGGTCCGGCGGCTGCGGTCCCTTGATCGCGACACCCACATCGAATGCCAGACCTTCCACAGGTGGTGCTGGAAGATCTGGAAGACCCAGGGCTACTGGTCGCACTACCCGGAATCCAGGAAACGCGCCACCATCCGGGAATTGTCGGAACGATTCTTTCCCGGCCACGAGGCCATCGCCGATCATCTGGCTTCCGAGCTGGACTGGATCCACGACCAGGGTCTGCGCACCTGGGACGAATACCGGCAAGCCGAGCGGCGCGGCCGGGGCTTCCGCCTCTCGGCCGCGCAGCGCGAAGGAGTCTGGAAGGCCTGTGTCGAGTGGCGGGATTTCCTGGATCGTGGACAGCACGGCGATTTCCCCCATTTCGGATACCGCTTCCACGTGGCCTTGTCGGAGGGGCTCAAGCCGACCGCCCTCTACGACGCCATCCTGATCGACGAAGCGCAGTTCTTCGCTCCGGTGTGGTTCGACGTGGTGCGAAGGCACCTGAAACCTTCGGGCACCTTGTTCCTGGCCGCCGATCCCTCCCAGGGATTCCTGCGGCACGGGACCAGTTGGCGCACCGCCGGCATCCACGTCCGCGGCCACTCCGACAGGTTGTCCCGCAGCTACCGCACCACCCGGGCCATCATGGAGTTCGCCTGGTCCTTCCTGGTCGAGAGGGTTCCCGAAGCCTCCGAGGACACCGTCTTCCCCGATCTCTCGCGCATGGACGACGGCCAGGCGCCCGTCGTGTTGCAGGCCCTCGATCTCGACGCCCAGATCCGTCGCTGCGCGCATGAAATCGAGGAGGCCCTGGGAGAGGGGTTCCGGCCCCGCGACTTCCTGGTCCTGACCGGGGATCCGCATGGCATCGAGAACCTGGGCCGGATCCTCCACATGCATGGAGTGCCCGTTGGGAAAGCCGATTCCCTCGGGGAGGAGGATGCCGTGCGGTTGTGCTCGCTCGACACCGCCACCGGCTTGGAAGCTCCCGTGGTGTATGTGCTGGGGGTGTCCCAGATCCTGGAGGCCGAATCCAACCCTCTGCTCGATCCGGAAGATCGGGAGATCCTCCGGGAGCGCGATGCGCGAAGGTTGTACATGGCCTTCACCCGTGCGGGTTGCGTGCTGCGCATCGGCTGGAGCGGGCCGCTTCCCCCGGCATGGGAAAGCCGGGTCGAGGTCGGGGAATGATCGGGATCAACGCGCCTCGTAGCGCGATTCGGGCCAGGCGTCGCGGATCTCCCGGGCTTGCTGACCGGCATGGAACCGCTCCCAGGCGATTCCATTCACATCGCGTTCCACGGTGAATCGTTCGGCGGCGGGGTCTTCCCAACCCAGGTGGCGCAACGTCCCGGGAGGATCTTCCGTGCATCGCACCGAGAGGTTCACCGATTCGGTCCGCCACAGGGCGTAGGAGCCGGCGATCACCACTTCGGGTTCTTGTCCCAGGCGGTGGGTGTAGTCGGCGACGGTGGCGTCCAGATCCTGGACGGAAAGCGCGATGTGGATGCGACGCACGGGACGGGCTCCGGAGTAGAGTGCTTGAATGGGTGGCTGGTTCGTCGAAGATCCCAATCGGTCCCCGGGAAAACCACCCAGGGTCATTCCGGAATTCCTTGCCTGGAGGGGAACGTCGAACGAGATTTCGGTCATGACGTTCCCTCGTACCCTCGCGCTTGTCCTGTCGTTTGCAACCGTGGGGTTCTGCAAGGAGGTTCCCGTGGACTCGACTCTCCGTGGATTCGCCAATCTGTCGGAGGCCGTGGCCTTCCTCGACTCCTGCTTCGCCACCGGCGATTCCAAGTTGCTGGACGGAAATCTCCTTGGGAGCAGGACGGTGACCTTCGATCGCCTGGAAGCCTTGTACCGGGTCAAACCCATGTCCGCGCGGTATGCCGACCGGGAGTTCCCGACCGAGCGCGCGAGGTTCAAGTTGGGCGGACACGCCTCCGAATTGGGGCATGTCCACATCGATTTCTCCCGGCGCGACCAGACCTGGTTCCTGGACGGGATCTGGTTGTGCCGGTAGAGGTGCGGATCACTCCGCCGAGCGGATCACGCGGGCCGGAACACCCCCGATCACCACGTTGTCCCCGAAGGATTTGGTGACCACCGCTCCCGAGGCCACGATCACGTTGTCGCCCAGGGTGACCCCTGGATTGATGGTGGCATGCCCTCCGATCCAGCAGTTGTCGCCGATGACGATGGGGCGCGCCATCTCCGTTCCGGAGTTGCGCTGGACGGGATCGAGGGAATGGGTGGCGGTGTAGAGTCCGACCTGGGGGGCCAGCATGCAGTTCTTCCCGATGCGCACCTCGGCGCAATCGAGGATCACACAATCGAAGTTGGCGTAGAAGTTCTCGCCCACATGGATGTTTCGGCCGTAGTCGCACCGGAAGGAGGGCTCGATGAACACGGAATCCCCGGTGCTCCCGAACAGGCGCTTGATGAGATCGACCCGTTTTTCGTAGTCGTCGGTGGAGGTGCGGTTGAATTCCTCCGTGGCCAGGCGGGCTTTTCGGCGCAGCGCCACCAGTTCCGGATCGCGAGGGTCGTAGGGTTCTCCCGAGAGCATTTTGTCGAGTTCGGTCATGGGGGATGCCTCCTCTCGGGATATGATGGCGCTTCCCTGTGATGGATGATTCTCTCGAAGGAAGAGTTACAGACTTCGAAGAAGAATTGGTACGAGATCCCGGTGGGCTCTCCCCTTTGATCCCAGCATCCGATTCTCCCGCGCAGGAATCCATCGGCGTTTGCCCTTTCGAAGAGGATACCGTGTACCTTGGGAGGTAGGGATGTGGTGGGCAATCTGCCGTCCACGACGAAACCACTGACGGAAAGGTCTCCCCCCTGGACTTCTTCGTCGTCACGTGCGAGCACGGAGGCAACCGCATTCCTCCGGCTTATCGGCGTTTTTTCGCCACCAGAGGCGACCTGCTCGATTCCCACCGGGGGTTCGACTCCGGGGCGCTGGGCCTGGCCCGGGATTTCGCGAGGTCCTTGGCCGCCCCTCTGGTGTTCTCGACGGTGAGCCGCCTCCTGGTGGACCTCAATCGATCCGTGGGGCATCCGCACCAGATTTCCCAGATGGTTCCCGACGCACCTTCGGCCATTCGGGAGACCATCCTCCGGGATTTCTTCACCCCCTACCGTGCTCGGGTGGAGGCCCTGGTGGCCCAGGCTCGCACCCGTGGCGATCGGGTGGTCCATCTGAGTTCCCACTCCTTCACCCCGATCCTCGACGGGGTGGTCCGCACCGCCGACGTGGGATTGCTCTACGACCCCTCCCGGGCGGGCGAAGCCGCTTTGTGCGCGCGTTGGAAGGATTCACTGAAAGGCAGGGCCCCGCACCTGCGGGTACGGCGTAATTATCCCTACCTCGGCAAGGGGGATGGGCTGACCTCGCACTTGCGGAGACGGTACGGGCCCAAGTCCTACCTGGGCATCGAGCTGGAGATCAGCCAAGCGATGGTTTCGCACCCGAAGGCCCGTTGGCGCTCGGTGCGGGACCTCGTCGTGGAATCGTTTCGAGAGGCTGCTGGCGTCTAGTTCCCTTTATCGGAAAGAACACCAACCATGGATATCCAACTCGGGCTGGAGATGGTCTACGACTGCCCCCAACCCACCCCCATGATCTTCCATCTGAACGTCCATTTCTCGCGCGTCTCCGATCTCGTGGGCCGGGACGATCTCTCCTTCGACCCGCCTGTCCCGATGTCGGCCTACCGGGATTCGTTCGGGAACTGGTGCACCCGGATCGTCGCCCCGGCGGGGAGGATGCGGGTTTCTTCGGCGGTGGTGATCCACGACAGCGGTATCCCCGAGCCGGTGGCCTGGGACGCGCCGCAGACCGCCGTCCAGGACCTGCCCGAGGAGGCATTGGTGTTCCTGTTGGGCAGCCGCTACTGCGAAACCGATCAACTTTCGGAGACCGCATGGAGCCTGTTCGGACAAACTCCCACGGGGTGGGGGCGGGTGCAGGCGATCTGCGATTTCGTGCACAACCACATCATCTTCGGCTACGAAAACGCCCGCATGACGCGAACCGCCCTCGAAGCTTTCCGCGAAAAGGTCGGGGTGTGCCGCGACTACGCCCATCTGGCGGTGGCGTTCTGTCGTTGCATGAACATCCCGGCCCGCTACTGCACCGGATATCTGGGGGACATCGGTGTGGCCCCTCCCGACGGACCCATGGATTTCGCGGCCTGGTTCGAGGTCTATCTCGGAGGACACTGGTACACCTTCGACGCCCGCAACAACACCCCGCGCATCGGACGAGTGCTCATCGCCCGGGGGCGGGATGCCGCGGATGTTCCCCTCAGCAACACCTTCGGTCCCAACACCTTGGTGAGTTTCCAGGTGGTCACCGACGAGATCCTCGCCTGATGGGGGCCGCGTCCTTCCGATCCGGCCCACGCCCGGTTCGAGGGCGAACCCCCGGCCTGGGCGCCGGTCCGTATCCATCCCGGATACGGCAATCGCCCCCGTCGCCTTGGAAACGAACTTCCCCGGTAGGTAGCTTCGGGGGGTGAAATCCCTGGAGCACTACACGGACTTTCGGGAATTCCTGAAAGACTTCTACGAGGACCGGAAGAAGCGGTCCTCCACCTTCAGCTATCGGCAATTCAGCCTGAAGGCGGGGATCCGCTCGCCGTCCCTGCTGCGGGAAGTCACCGAAGGTCGACGGAACCTCACCGAGACGTCCATCCTCCAGTTCATTCAGGGGCTGGGTCTCACCGAAACCGACGCCAGGTTCTTCACCGCCTTGGTGCACTACAACCAAGCCCAGGATCCCCGGACCCGTATGCAATGGCTCGAAACCATGCGGGGATTGCGTCGCCGGGTGAAAGCGACCTTCGTGCCCCTGGAGAGGCATGAGTACTACTCCAGGTGGTATCTCCCGGTTCTGCGCGAGTTGGCTTGCCAAGTGGATTGGGATCGGGATTTCGGGAAGCTGGGAGCGCAGGTGCGGCCGGAACTTTCCGCCCTCGAGACCGAGCAGGCCATCGATCTCCTGGTCCGCCTCGGCTTCCTGGAGTACGACCAAAGGCGCTGGATCCAGCCCGACCCCGCCCTGACGACGGGGCCGGAAGTGGATTCCCGCCATGTGCGCGCCGGGAATCAGCAATTCGCCGACCTGGGGGCCAAGTCGATCGAGGAGGTGCCGCCCTCGCGGCGCGATGTCTCCACCTTGGTGGTCGGGGTGTCCGAAGACGGATTTCGCCGCATCAAGGAGGAAATTCGGCTGTTCAAGGAGAGAGTGGCTCGCATCGCCGAGGATGATGTCGATTCGGACGGGGTCTTCGCGGTGAACGTCCAGCTGGTCCCCCATTCCCGGAAGGTCGAAGGGTGAGGCACTTCAACCGCCTTCGTCCGGTTGGGCTGGCCTCCCCGCACCGCCATCGATCCCTCGCTGCCCGCAAGGGATCCCAAGGGATGGGATCCGGGGGCAATTTAGCTTTGCTCGATGCGTTCCGCCGGCACTCCCTTCCTTCGTATCGCTACCAAGGATCCGATCGAATGAAATTTCGGCTGGAGCATTGGAGTTACGACCATCCCGCCAACCCCTGGCTGGGAGGAGGGGGCGCCTACCGGGATTGGACCTTGCTCCAGGCCATGGGGTCGCAGTGGGAGACGAGGTACGTGGCCGCCGATTTCGAAGGTCGGTTGGAGCGCGGGGAAGCCTGGGCGGGGACCGAGTGGGTGGGAGGAGTTTCCTCTCCCGGGAAAGCCCGTTGGAACTGGGTGCGTGGGGCGGCTCGACGCTTGCGATCGCTCGAGGAGTCCGGGCGACTTCCCGACCTCCTGACCACTTCGACCTCCATTCTCGCGCCCATCCCGGGTTTGTTGCGCCATGCCGATCGCACGGTGTTCGTGATGCACCATCTGGTGGGATGGAACGCCTGGCGCAACGTGGGGCCGTTGGCTCCTCTCTGCGTGGCCTACGAGAAGGCGTTGATGCGACGCGGCCGACATTTCGTGGTGGTCAATCGGGTGGTGGAACAACGCATCCGCGCCCTCCAGCCCCGGGCACGCATCGAGCGCATTCCCAACGGGATCGACGCCTCGCTTTTGGGCACAACGCGCAGGCCGGAGGCCCAGCCTCTGGTGGTCTTCCTCGGACGGCTCGACCGGCAAATGAAGGGTCTCGACCGCCTTCTGGACAGCTTCGCCTCGTTGTTTTCCCGCCTCCCCGGGGTGCGACTGGAAATTGCCGGGCGCGGAAGCCGGGAAGACCTCGCCTGGCTGCGGGCGCGATGCGCAGAACACCCGGCGCGCGAGGCCATCGGGTTGCGGACCGACATCTCGGAATCCGAGAAGGCCGAACTCCTTTCCCGGGCGTGGGTATTCTGCGCTCCGAGCCGCTTCGAGGGATGGTGCATCGCCGGCGTGGAGGCCCAGGCCTGCGGGGTTCCCGTGGTGGCCAGCACCGCCGATGGATTCCTCGATTCGGTCCGCGATCGCGAGACCGGAATCCTGGTTCCCAACGACGAGCGCACCATCCGGACCGCCCTGACCGAGACTCTCGCCCGGTTGCTCGAAGACGATGGCGAACGTTCGAAAATGGGCGAATCGGCGCGGGAATGGGCGGGGAAACACACCTGGCCCGCCTTGGCGGCACAACAACAAGCCTTCCTGGAGAGCGTCCGGAGTTCCACGGATTTGCCATGAGGACCGGGAACGAAATCGCTTCCGATCCCACCGGCACCCCATGCCGGGCGGTTCCGTGCCCGCTGTTCCGGCCATTCCGGCCCCGGCTCGGAGGGGCCGTCTCGTGAAATCCCTTCGGAAGACCTGGATCCTCGGGATTCTGGCCTTGGCGGGGGCCTGCGACATGTTCGCAGGTGGGTCGAGCGAACAGGGGAACGCCGTGTCCGGGGGGTCGAGCGATCAGGGGAATGCCATCCAGGTGGCGGTCGTGGATCGAACCGGAAACCCCGTGGTCGCCGCACGCTTGGAAATCCTCCCCGAGGATTGGGCCTCCACGTCCGTCCCCGATTCCCTGGCCTCCCGCGCCTTCCTGAAAACCGATTCCCTGGGCCAGGCCTCGGTCCGGCTTCCGGAGGGGCGCTACACGCTCCAAGGAGCGGATGGAATCCTTCGAGGGTTCCGCAAGTTCGCCAGTACGCCGGAGGGGCAGGTGCTCCTGGTCCTGAATGCCGCCACCGATATCGTCGGAACCCTCCAGGATCCCGGGGTCGACAGTCTCTTCGTTCCGGGCACGCGCCTCGCCGTGGCCCTCGGGGCCGATGGCTCCTTCCGCCTCGATTCCATCGCGGCCACGGTTTCCGTCCTGGCGACCCGGGACGGACGCCACCTCCTCCTCGATTCCACGGGGAGCGGGTATGTGCGTCAGTTCCTGCGTGTGCTGCGGCTCGATCCGGGCGTCGCGGTCCCTCCCGACACCCTGATTCCCAAGTACTACTCCCGTGTGGTGGAGCCGCTTCCCCGGGTGACGTCGGCTCCCGCGGAGGTGCTCCAGAGCTTCGTACCGGATTCCGTCTGGGTGCAAGGCGACACCATCTGGATCTCCACCCTGGGCCGATCCTGCGACGAATTGCCTTCCGACGGCATCGCCGGACGCCGCCACGCCGACACCCTCGACCTCTTCCGCGTGGCTTGTCCCTCGGAGGGAGGCGTGCCCTCCGAGCGCGTGATGCATTTCGAATCCCGTCTGGGCGTCTGGACGGTCAACACGCTGCAGCCTTTCGGTTACACATGGGAGATGCCATGATCAGAACGATTCCCCTCTGCCTTGCAGCGCTTTCCACGGCGGCCTCGGCCCAACAGGACGAGATCTGGTTCGATCTGGATGCTTCGCGACCACGGGAATCCTTGGTGATGTACCGGGGCCAGCCGACCACCCTCTCCATGGACCCTTCCGTGGTGGATTCGGGGACGCATCTGGTGTTCGCCGGGAGCGGCGGACTGGACCTCGCATCCTACACGCCCCCGGAAGGCCGATGGTCCACCTCCGCCTACCTGCGCCTCGACCAGTACGGGATCGAATCGAGCTGGTACATCGCCGATTTCCTGGCGACCGCGACGTGGCCCGACGGCGCCGCCCAGCCGACCATCCAGGGATTCCAGTTCCGAACCGGTGGATCGGGCCAATACCCCTTGCTCCCCCGCAATCCCGGAATCACCGATGCCGAATGGGTGATGGTCCTCGACGCCTTCGACCACGCCCGGCAGGCCAAGGCCTCCGCTTGTCTGCTCGGACTTTCCCAGGGAACCACCGACAGTGTCGTGACCTGGGTCCAATCGAATTCCGATCGCTGCGTTCCCCGGGGCCAATGGGTCCATGTGGCGGCGGGATGGTACGAAGGTCGGCAGCGGCTGTATCTCGACGGGATCGAGGTCACCGACACCCTGCGTCAGCTCGGGAAGGGGTACACCCCCCGCGAGTTGTCCGGATATCCCCTGTCGGTCGGGAAGCGGGCGCCGAAACCACCCAACCAGAGCCAATTCTTCCGGGGCGCGATCCAGAAGCTCCAGATTCGACTCGGAGATCTGGACCCGGCCAAGGCGCTGGAGGTGTACCAGCAGGAGCGCAAGCCCGTGGCAGGATCCTGCAAGGCCGTTCCCACCATCCTGCGGCCCTCCGTCCTGGATGTCGCCTCCAGCGACGACCTGGTGGTCCTTCGGTTGGATCCCGGACCGTCCTGCGTGCCGGGGCTGGAACCCGATCGGCAGTTGGGCGAGGGAGACTCCCTGGACGTGATGGCGCTTTCCGAGGATGGAAGTTCGGTGCTCGGTTTGGTGCGCGTGGGAACCCTCTCCTTTCCCCTGTCCGATCTGGGATTGGCCCCCGACCAGATCCAGGTGGTCCGCCTGAAGGCACGGTTGGTCCGCAAGGCTCCCGTCGTCGCGGGTCGCGTGGCCGCCCACGAGGACGAATGGGCGATGATCCGTCCGTTCATCCTGGTCGGGCGCAGCGTTTCCGTGGACCGCGCGGGTTCCGGCAAGAACTTCCAGCTGCTGGGGAGGGATGGGTTGTCGGCTCCCGGTTCGGAGCAGGTGTGGGCGGTTTCCGCACAAGGGGGACGCGTTCTCCTGCCCATCCGGGAGGTCGGATCGACTTGGGACCTGTCGAAATTGGGCAGAGGAATCTGGATGGTCACCGATGGACGCCGTTCCATCCGGATCTGCCGACTCTGATCCCAACCGCGGGTGGGTACCTTTGTGCCCTTGACCCCTCCTGACCCATCCCAGAAATCCTTCGGGACCCCAGTTCCCGACGAACTCCGGCACCCTGCCGACCTGCGGGGCGCCCCGGAACGCGACGACCGGAGCTCCGACGTGGATGCGTCGCACCGGATCGTCCACTGGAGCTACGACAGCCCTTGGAACCCGCAGTTCGGGGGTGGAGGAGCGCAACGGGACTGGGAGATCCTGCGTCGCCTGGGACCGCGATGGGAGGTCGCCTACCGAGTGGGAGGATTTCCGGGCGCGATGCCCCCTGTGGATCGCGGAGGCATCGAGGTCGAATTCCTCGGCAAAGGCGAAGGCCGGTGGGGTGGACGATTGGCCTACGCCCGTGCGGCCCAGCTCCGTGCGCGCAGATCCCCTCCGCCGGACGGGATCTGGTCCATCTCGCCATCCGTCTTCGCGCCCGTTCCGGCCTACCTCCGTTTTCCGGATCGCACGGCCGTCTCCCTCTTCCATCTCGTCGGCTGGAAGGCGTGGTCCAAGTACGGGCCCGCGGGACTGCTCGCCATCTGGCACGAACGGCAGATCCTGGGTCGGATGAGGCATTTCCTGTGCATCAATCGCACCACCGCCGACGCCGTCCGCGCGGCGCGACCCGAGGCCCGCATCGAGGTGGTTCCCACCGGATTCACCCCGTTGCTGGAGGTGCCGTCCGAGGGCCCGGGCGAGACCATCCTCTTCTTCGGGAGGATGGACGTGTACATGAAAGGGCTCGATCGCCTGCTCGAGGCCTTCGCCCTCCTGGCTTCGAGGCGACCGCAGACGAACCTGGTGATGGCCGGCCGCGCCGATCGCACGGTCCTGGAGCGCATGGAGGCCCTGGTTTCGCCCCATCCCTTCCGCGACCGGATCCGACTCGAGCCCAACCCCGACGATGCGAGGAAGGCGAGCCTGTTCCGATCGGCCTCCGTGTTCTGCTCCCCCAGCCGCTTCGAGGGCTGGTGCATCGCCGCCGTCGAGGCCCAATCGTGCGGACTTCCCGTGGTGGCCAGCACCGCCGACGGCTTCCTCGATTCCGTGGACGACGGGGTTTCGGGACTTCTGATCCCCAACGACGACGCGCTGCCCGGAGCGACCGCGACCGCGCTGGAATCCATCCTGGCGAATCCCGACCTCGCCCGCCGACTGGGCGAGGGAGGTCGGGCGAAAGCCGCGGGTTTGACCTGGGAGTCGGTGGCATCGCGCCACGCGCAGGTGTTCCGGAGCATCCTGGACGGGGCGCCGACTTGATCCGCATCCTCGACAGCGCGTCTCCCCATTCGGGGGTGGGCAAGTACGTGGGCGAACTGTTCCGGATCCCCTCCCTCTCCGGGAAGGTGGAGCACGTGCGACTCGACCGAGCGCGCGGTGCCGTCGTTTCCCGTCCCGACTACGACCAGGGTCCGGAACGGATCCTCGCGCGTCTTCCCCGTCTCCTCCCTCCGGCCTACTGGGCGGCCCTGGCCTCCGGGAGGTTCTCCTCGCCGGGGATCGTGCACGCCACCCACCAGAATCTGCCCTTGGCACGGGGCCGTTTCCGCATCGTCACCGTCCACGATCTCTTCTACGCGACCCACCCCCGCGACGTCCAGGACCGGATCCTGTCGCGGACCCTCTATCCCTTCCTTCCCCGCTACGATCTCTTCCTGTGCGATTCGGCCGACGCGGCCGATGCCCTGCGGCGCGTGGTCGGAATCCCGTCCGACCGGATCCGGGTGGTCCCCCTGGTGGTCCGGATCCCCGAGTCCGTCGATCCCTCCCGGCTTCCCGAGCCGCTGCAGGGGCGTCGGTTCGTCCTCCACGTCTCCAGCGAAGAGCCTCGGAAGAATTTCGACACCCTGTTGCGGGCCTTCGCGGCCATTTCCGACCAGCCGAGGTTCCGCGACCTCCTGCTGGTGAAGGTGGGAAGGGCGGCGAAGGCGTCGGCGCGGGAAGGCCATCTGGCCCTGGCCCGGGAGCTGGGGATCGAAGACCGCCTCCGGATCCTGGAAGGGGTTTCCGACGAGGCGCTCGAATCCTTGTACGGGGCCGCGCAGGTGATGGCGATGCCTTCCTCCTCCGAGGGGTTCGGATACCCGCTCGCGGAAGCCCTGGCGGTGGGTTGCCCGGCGATCGCGGGGGATTGCCCCGCCTTGCGGGAGATCGGCGGGGAGGTCGTGGCCTACCGGGACCCTCGGAATGCGCGATCCTGGGCCGAGGCGTTGGAAGAGGCGCTCGACCGGGGCGACGCCTCCGGAGGAGAGGAGCGTGTGGCACGGGCCAGGCTGTTCTCCCGCGAAGTCTTCGCCCGGCGGATGGAGGAGGTCTACTCGCTTGTTTAAGCCTCGCCCTCCGCGGCGGAGGGAGGAGTCGTCCTCCGACGGAGCATCAGCCAGGAAACCAGGCCGATCAGGGCGAGAATGGCCGTGACCAGGTAACCGGCCAGGTTCGCAGCCAGGCATTGCGGCTGGGAGACCCCTGCCAGCCCGTGGAACAAGGCCAGGGTGATCCCTTCGCGAACCCCGATTCCTCCGAGGCTGATGGGGGCGAGTGTCCCCATTTGGACGATGGGGAGCAGAGCCAGGACGGCGACGAGGGAGACATCGCTTCCGATGGCCAGGAACAAGCACCATCCAGCCAGGAGGTTCGCCAATTGGAGGAGGATGCTCAGGAGCAGTGCTTGCAGGACCATCTTGGGACGCGACATGGCCTCGTCGGCGACCTGCAGGGCGGAATGCAATCGACGCTCCCACTTCCCGGGGGAATCGGAAATCTTGATGCGCGGACGGATCGTGCGGAGAACCCACACGCCTCCGACTCCCAGGAGGATGAACGCGACCAGCAGCAGGAGCATCTTGTCGAGGGAGAGGATGGACCGCACCTGGGGCCACAGCAGGAACCCCGAGAAGCACATCCCCAGGGTCGCCACCAGCCCGAGGTATCGACCGAGAGCCGTGGTCACGACGGCCTTGCCGAGCAGGTTCTCCTGACGACCCATGAGCAGGGATTTCACGACATCGCCGGAGGCCGAGGAGGGAAGCAGGAAGCTCGCGGCACCGCCGACGAGATTCCAAAGGAAGAGTCTCCAGGTGGATGGGCCGTGGCCTCCGAGAAGGAGCTTCCAGCGGATGGCCTGGATGTGGAGGGCCAGGAGGTTCCCCGCCAGGGAAAGTGCAAGCAGAGGAACGGATGCTCCGGAAAGCAGGGCCACGGCATCGGTGAATTTGACATTCGCCAGGACGAGCCAAGCCAATGCCGCCGCGAACAGGAATCGGGAAACGTGGATCAATTTGTTGGACTTGGCCATGGGCAGACTGGAAAAGGAAGGAAGACCAGGACGTGCCATCTACTACAATTGTGGATCGATGGAGATTGCCTGCGAAAAACTCGATGGATGCCCCGCCTGCGGCGGCGGCGAGATCCAGGTGCTGGACGAGCCGGCCTGCCTTTGGAAATGCCTCCGATGCGACCTCGTCTTCGACAATCCTCGTCCCGATGCGCCGTCCATCGACGCATTCTACGCCCGTCAGGGGCAGTACGATGGTTGGCTCTCGAACCTCGAGGCGCGTCAGGTGCTCTGGTTGCGGCGTTGGTCCCTGATTCGCCCCTTCCTTCCTCGAACCGGGGCCATCCTCGACGTCGGCGCGGGAATCGGCCAATTCCTGTCCCTGGCGGGGGAGGGGTGGACCACGTCCGGAACGGAACTCTCGCCCGTCGCACGCACCATCGCCAAGGAGCGGTGGGGCATCGAGTTGCTCGGCGGGCATCTCGAAGGGCTGGGGCTGCCTTCCGAGAGCTTCGATGTCGTCTCGATGTTCCACGTCCTGGAGCATGTCCCCCGGCCCGGGGAAACCCTCGCCGAGATCCGCCGGATCCTGAAGCCCGGTGGGGTCGTGGTCCTGGCCGTGCCCGATGAATGGGGGGCGGCCACGGCACGGATTTCCCGGGTGGCTCGACTTCTGGGTGTGACGTTCGCGGGACGCGGTCAGGCTGGCATTCGGACCATCCACACCCGGCAGGATCTCCAGGAGCTGCATCTCTCGAGGTTCCGACCGGATTCCCTCGCTCGATTGGTGGAATTCGGAGGCTTCACCCTGGAAACGGTGCAGCCGGACCCCCATCAACCTCCGGGGGGATGGGATGGAATGGTCATGGGAGCGTCCTATCAGGTTTCACGCGCCCTGATGAGGATTCGAGGAAGTTGGAATGTCCATCCCGCCATCATGGCAATCGCCCGGAGACCTGTTTGAGGCCGAAATCTCTCCCCGTTCACCTCTTCGACGGCGAACATCGAATCATCGACATCGGCTGCGGATCGAGGAAATATCCCGGAAGCCTGGGGATAGACGTCGTACCCGGCCCGGGTGTCGATCTGGTCGCCGACCTCGGGGCGGAAGTCTGGCCGCTGGATCCGGAGTCCGTGGATCTGGTCATCGCCACTCATGTCCTGGAACACCTCGACCTGATCTCGACCATGACACGAATCCACGAATGCCTGAAACCCGGGGGATACGCCTGGATTCGCGTCCCCCATTGGAGTGCCAGGGACTTCTGGAAGGATCCCACCCATCGTCGGCCTTTCCATACCGGAACCTTCGACTATTGGCAGCCTGGATACTCCCCGGACTACGGGTTCGACCGCAAGTACGAGATCGTCCACAAGGCACTGCATCTCTACGGGTATCTCGAGGTCCATTCCTTCCGGTCGACGACGCGCTGGATCGCGGAGCCGCTCCGAAGGCTCATCGATGCCGCGGCCAATTCCAGCCACTTTCTTTGCGAGCGATTCTGGGCCCCGGCTGTCGGCGGGTTCTGTGAAGTCGAATTCGTCCTGAGGAAACCATGAAAGACAAATTGATTCGCTGGTCGCCCCTCCTTCTGATCGCACTGGTCGGAAGTCTGCCCTTCCTGGGTTTCCTGTTCACCGGCAAGATGCTCTACGGATCCGACCAGATCGGTGGTTTCGGCAACTTCGTCCAATACCAGAAGGCCATTCGCTCCTTCCAGATCCCCGGTTGGCATCCCTGGTACCTGTCCGGCATGCCCACCTTGGACGCCATCGCCGGTGATCTACCCTACCCCCTCTTCTGGCTTGTGGCCCTGGTCGCCCCCGCGCACAAGATCCTCGGTTTGATGATGTGGTCCCACGTCCTGCTCGCGGGATTCGGCGGCTATCTCCTGTTGCGCAAATCCTTCCAGTTGGATCGCTGGACCTCCACCGCGCTGGGGGCCGCCTGGATGTTGAACATGAACATCCTGAGCATCATCCACGGGGGACACACCGCCAAGGTCTACATCCAGGCATGGCTTCCCTTCGGCATCCACTTCCTCATCCAGTCCCTGGGCCCCAAAGCCCGCTTCTGGCACCCTCTCGGCCTGGCGGTGACCACCGCTCTCATGGTCTCGACCTCCCACTTGCAGATGACCTACTACGCGCTGATCGCCTACGGGATCTACTTGCTCTGGCGTTTGTGGGAGATCTTCAGGGAGGAAGGGCCTCTGGCGCGTCGCATCGCCCTGGCATCCCGCAAGGCGGGCATCTTCTGGGGGGCGATTCTCCTGGGCGTAGGTCTGGCGCTGCCGGTCCTCTATCCGCCCATGAAGTACGTCAAGGAATTCTCCGTCCGCAACACCCAGGAGAAGACCTCCTTCGAACACGCCACCAGCTGGTCGCTCCATCCCGAGGAGATCGGAGCCCTGGCCTTTCCCGAGTTCGCCGGCATCAACGAGAAGTACTGGGGACGCAATCCGTTCAAACTCAATTCCGAGTACGCGGGAATCGTCCTGACGGTCCTCGGACTGGCCGCCGCCTTCGCGATCCGATCGCGCTGGTCCTGGTTCTGGGCCT
Source organism: Fibrobacteria bacterium (assembly GCA_020633825.1). Lineage (GTDB taxonomy): Bacteria > Fibrobacterota > Fibrobacteria > UBA5070 > UBA5070 > UBA5070. The sequence continues at coordinate 44,750 of JACKCV010000005.1, forward strand.
CCATCGCGTTGCTCTCGCTCCTGAACGGCCTGGGAGCACACACGCCCTTCTACCGGCTGATCTACGACCTCAACGTCCCGGGGATCCGGAATTTCCGCGCCGCCAGCATGGTGATGTTCCTGTGGGCGGGATCGCTCCTGGCGTTGTCGGCCCTTTGGATCCAGCATCTGGAGGCGGCCCAGTCCTGGAAGGAACCGCGCCGCGCCCTCTGGTCGCGCAACCTCTGGATCGCCACCGCCTCGGTCGCGGGTGTGTTCCTGCTGTGCGCCCTCGCCCCGTCCCTGGTCCACGACCTGTGGCCGAGCAATCTGCTCGAACCTTCCTGGCAGGCCTACGCGAACTGGCCGAACGCGGTGGAGGATTTCCGGTTGGGAGCCTTCCGGACGGCGATCCTGGGAGCCGGTGTCCTCGCGCTCTCCTCCTTGCGCATCTCCGGCAGCCTTCCCGCCCCGGGAATGGCGGTCGGTCTGCTGCTCGTTTCCCTGCTCGACCTGCTGCCTTTGGCCGGGAACTTCGTGAAGACCTTCCACCACGACGAGTATTACGCTCCGGAGCCGCTGCTGGAGAATCTCGCCAAGGACCCCGAGACCTTCCGCGTCGCCGATCTTCCCGGAAGCGTCACCTCCGGCGCCCTGATGCTCTACGATCTGCAGACCATGGGCGGCTTCGCCGACAACGAAATGGCCCACATGCAGGAGTTCCGGGGACGCGACTGGCAGCGGACGATGCAGGGGCTGGCCCAGTCCCCCGATGGAACGGTGGGAGGCAGCCGCATCCTCGATCTTCTCAACGTCAAATACCTGCTCTACCGCCAGGGCAACAACGCGCCCATGGGGGCGGCCGTGAATCGCACTGTGCTTCCGCGGGCGCGCCTGGTCGACCAGGTCCGAGCGATGCCCCTCGAGGCGCAGCTCGCGGGGGTGCTGGACTCCTCCTTCGACCATCGCCGACAGATCCTGGTGGATCCTTCCGAGGTGGCCGGGAATCCCATCCTCGAGACGATCCCGCAAACCGCTTCCGATTCCACCCCGGTCGGATCCGTGGCCTGGGCCAATCCCGATCCGGACCACTGGACCTATTCGGTGGAAGCCGCGCGACCGGCCGTCCTGGTCCTCTCCGAGCCTTGGTATCCGGCCTGGAAGGTGCGCATCGACGGCCAGGAGGCCCCTCTCCTGCGGGTCGACTACGCCCTTCGGGGCGTGGCGGTTCCCGCCGGCAAGCACGAGGTGAGCCTGTTCTTCCACAGCGAGTGGGTCGCCAAGGCTTCCCGCGGGATGTGGTTGGCCTTCCTGGCGCTCCTGGTCTGGGCCGGTTCCTGGTGGTTCCTCGACCGCCGCGGCAAATCGGTCGTTTCCTGACGTAGGGCGCGTTCCGGGCGGGACCGGATCCTGTCCTGGACGGAATCCGAACCGGAGAAGAAGAGCCCCCGTGGTGGATGCACCCGGGGGTTCCTCTGTTCCTGGAAGGGGCAGGTGTATCCAAGCCGGATACGGAAACCGCACCGTCCACGGTTGCCGAGGGCTCGACTTCGGACAAAATTCGATAGGGATGATCCCCGCCCCACGTCGGGATCGAACCATTCCCCATTCACCCCTCAGGATTCCCCATGCATCTTCCCCTCCTGCTTGGTGCGGCACTCGCCCAGGCGAATCCCGCCCTCTCCGACTATTGCATCCACGCCCGTGACCAGGTGGACATCCGCGACCAGGTCCTCGTCCAAGGTGCGGTCCACTCCGACCATTCCCTGGTGGTCGGTTCCGTCAGCGTGGTCGAAGGAGCCGTCGCCTCCGGCGAAACGATCTTCCTGCGTTCGAGAGCCCACCTGAAATCCGGCGTGTCCGCCGGCGTCCGAATCGACCGGCAGGACGGGGTCGTCCTGGATCGGGCGCCGGTGGTTCCCGACGCGGTGCCCGCCTTCCCGCTGCAAGCTCCCACCGTGGATCCCGTCTCCGGGTGGGAGACCGTTCCGGGTGGTCGCACGATGTACCTGGAGCCGGGGGCCTACGGGAACCTGGTGGCCTACCCGGGTGCGAGCCTGAACCTTTCGTCCGGGGAATACCACTTCCGCTCCTTCTCGATCCAGCCGGGCGGCCAACTTTCCGTGGACGCCACCCGCGGGCCGGTCCGGATCCTGGTGTCGGGAAATGTCGACCTCGGGGATCGCACCCGGGTCGAAGTGGAGGGAGGAAACGCGACGTCCCTGGCCTTCGAGACCTTGGAGTCCTTCCGGATCGGAACCGATGCCCAGTTCCAAGGCACGGTGGTGTCACCGCGGGGCGAGATCCACGTGTACTCCAGGACCCGCGTGACCGGTGCGCTCCGTGCCGCCAACGTGGTGATCGAGCCGCAGGCGGTGGTGGTCGGGCAGGTCCCGCCGCCTCCGTCTCCGCTGTCCATCTCCGGATCGATGCTCGACGGCTACGTCGGTCACGTCGTGGCGCATTTCACCGCCGACAACCACTATGGACTGTTCCACGGGCGTTCGGACGGGACAGGGATGGTCTTCGAGGGACGCAACGAGAAGGGCCCGTATGGCTCGGGAGGCGAACAGAATTGGCAAATCGGCGAAACATTCGAATTCCAGGTAGAGCCCGACGATCACCTCTACATGGTCGTCTGGGATGACGGTCAATATCGGATGTGGATTGGCGATTTCACCTTCAACGGGACGCGTCGCACGGTTTCGAACCTGCAGGACTGGGAGTACATCACCGCTTCCGGACCCAACCCCTTCGATCTGGGTGGAGCTTGGGCCGACGTTCCCGCCCTCGAAGAGGTCTCGCGCGAGATCGCCGGAGCCCAGTGGAGCGATCTGCGGTCGGAGGTGCCGATGGGAACCACCCCCTGGGGGTACATTCCGGAAATAGACCCGGCCGCCAAGTTCGTCTGGGCCCAAGGGTTCGGTTCGTTAGGGGGGCCCGCCGAACCCCACTACAAGATCTTCCGCTCGAAAACACCCGCGATTCCTCGGGTCCCCCTTCCGTCCTGGACCGTCTTCCTCGATCGGGATGCCGATGGCCAGAGGGATCCCGATGAACCCGTCGCGGTGACCAATGCCAATGGCGAATACCGCTTCGATGACATCGTGCCGGGAACCCATCGTGTCGCTTACCTGCCCCAGTCGGGATGGGACCCCGTGTTGCCGGCGCAGTCGTGGCAGGAAACCACCGTCCAGGAAGGTGTGCCCGCAACGCACGTGGATTTCCTCGTCCGCCATCCCTGAGGCGCAGGGGACGGGTGGGCCTTCTCCCATCGGTCCCTTGCCTTCGGCTTCTTGGGGCCTCCGGCCCGTCACATCGACATCCTTCCCCTCGCGTCGTCCTGCCGGGAAGGCCGGGGCCCCTCCTGCGAATCCCTGCGGCAATGCCGAGTGAGGGATTCGCTTTTGGTTTCGGGAGGGATCGTTGCGCGTGCCGCGCCCGTGGACGGCGGAGATCGTCGGCCTCGGACGGTCCGGGCTTGCCGTCGAATCCTCGTTGTACTCATCGCGGATACGGAATCGCCGATGCGCGGGTCCGCGGCGTACTCCCCAGGCCCCATATTCTGTCTGACGCGATTCCCCGATCGCCCACCCCTTCCTCGAGGGTGGACGGGAGGCCCTCGGGATTCTCAGGAATCCCGGGGGCCCTTCTCTTGCATCTCCCGCACCAATGCGGAAAGCGCGGGCATGTCGCCCCGCTCCTCCAGGGTGCTTCCCAGGCTCGCCAGCGCGGGAACCAGGAATTGTCGGAACCAGGGCAGGCCCTTGGTCCCCGAGAGGTAGCCGTAGGCGCCCAACGCCTGCATCACCCTCTGCAAGGCCGCGTCCTGCAGTTGCTGCCAGGCCAGGGGGCCGTCGGCCACCGGGGATCGATCGCAGTAGCGGAGGAACAGTCGGAACCGGTTGTTCATGGGGATCTGCACGTAGGGGTCCCAAAGCAGGGAGGCCAGGTCGTACCATCGGCTGCCCGCGCGGGCGCCCTGGTAGTCGATGAACCAGGGTTTCCCGTCGCGCCACATCAGGTTCTGGCTCTGGAAATCGCGGTGCATCAGGACGCGTTCGTGGCCTTCCACGCGCAAGGCCAGGGCGTGGAGCTCCGCCTGCAGCGCGGGGTCTTCCAGTCGCCGGGCGGGCAGGCCGTAGGCGTCCTGGGCGCAGCGGTGGGCGAAGTACCCCGTCTCCCACGTCAAGGCTTCCCGGTCGAACACGCGGTCGGTCAGGGAGGGGCAATCGGCCATCGTGGGGGTGCCGCGAAGTTGCCAGTCGACCAGGGCGTCGACCACGATCTCGTAGTCGTTCTCCAGGGCTTCCAGGTCGCCGGCGCCGGGAAAGCCCTGGGAATGGGCGCGGCTCAGGAGAAGCTCCGACCCGAGGTCCTCCAGGACCACCTGCCGCACCGCGTCGTCGGAACCGTGGATCTCGGGCACGGCGAATCCCACCCGCCGCAGGTGGCGCGACACCGACAGGAAACGTTCATAGTCGGCGTCTTCCCGGTGGCTGACCAACAGGATGTGGCTTTGCGGCGGGGCGCCGATGCGCCAGTACACGCGTCCGCTCCCGGCGCTGCCGGCCACCGTGACCTCGAAAGGCTGGACATGCCCCAGGTTCTCGAGGATGGCGCTGATGTCGGGCCGGATGACGGGAAGGGGACGAGTGGTCATGGCGACTCCAGGAACGTGGGGCGGTCGGCGCACAGGTGGGCTCGCGGACGGCGGATCGGCAAGGTCGGCGGCGGAGGACGGAGGCTCACCAGAGGAGATCCCCGGCGGGGTTGCGCAGGAGACGGTCGAGGTGCTCGCCGGGAGCCGCTTCCGACCCCGGGAGCAGGATGCAATTCGACAGATGGGCCCCCGGCCCGACGCGCACACCGTATTCCAACACCACGTCGGTGCCCAGCACCGCGGAAGGATCGACGTGGGATTCGGGATGGATCCATCCGCCCGCGGATTCCCGCAGGATCGCCTCGGCGAGGTCGGCGGGGGTGCCCAGATCCTCCCAACGGGTGGAGGCGGGGGCTTCCCAACACTGGATCGGCAATCCCGACTCGAGCAGATCGTGCCACAATTCCTTCACGCTCCATTTGGCGACCGGGCGCTTGCCCAGATCGCGCACGCGGTAGAAGGCGATTCCCGAGAAGGTTCTTCCATAGGTGCCGGGCACCGTGTGTGCAGGGCAACGCGGATGCCCGACCACTCCCGCGAAGGCTCCCTTGCACACCTGGACGGTATTCACTCCCGGTCGATCGATCATCACCAGAGTGGCGGATGCTCCGGTGTGCAGATGGTGCATCCAGGGTTGCACCAGATCGATGTCGTGGAGGACATCGCCATTGTGCACCACCAGATGACTCGATTGGATCTCGGGACGCAGCATCGCCAATACACCACCCGTATCCAGGACCCCGGGTTCGACCTGGACATGGTCGATGCCGCGCGCTTCTCCCCACAACTCGATCTGCTGGTGCAGGTGGTAGGAATTGGCGAACCGGCAGGTGGGGGCCAAGGTCTCGCAGGCGGCCAAGGCGCGGTCGGCCATGGTGATGCCGGCGATGGGAATCAGGGGTTTGGGGCATACATCCGTGAGCGGTCGAAGTCGTTCGCCGCGTCCTGCACAGAGAATCAGGCAGTCGAGATCAGCCATGGGTGGTTCCTGCCATGGAGGTGGGCAAGGGTGGGGTCATTCTGCACACCCAAGGGGATTCGTGCGCCGAAGTGTGGACAAACCAGGTGTCGGGAACGACGGAATCTCGTGTGCAGACCCCGTTGGGGCGCGAGGCTCTTGGAAGGTCCGACCGCCACGTTCCCCGCAGGGCGATGGGAAGCCCTTCCCCGGGATTTCGGTCGGGCATCATTGGGGGTAGAGCCGATGGTCCCGGCATCGTTGCTCCCAAAGGGGATAGTCCCGAATCCAATCTTGCTCCAACTCGTACGGGGTGGCCCCCGCCTCCAGCCGCTCGCGCCACCGGGAGCCTCCCGCCAAGATGTCGATGGGGAGTTTGATCTCCTCGTACTCGTAGGGCGGAGCTTTCCAGCCGAAAAGGTCCGGAAGCCCCTCCGGGTGGAGCGGATCGATGGGGATTGGCTGCTGTGCAAGTGCTTGTTGGCGCAAAGCCCACAGGATGGCCCAACCGGTGAGCACAGGGCGGAAGAGCTGTGCATTGGTGACATGAATCTGAACACCGCTGCACAGACGGCCCACCCCCTTGTGGAAGGTGGGCTGGAACCCCATCTCGCGGAACACCACGCCGGGGAGATGCAGCGAATCGAGATGGGATTTGAGGACCTGCGAGTCGATCCAAGGAGCGCCGAAGATCTCGAAGGGGCGGGTGGTGCCGCGTCCTTCGCTCACTGTGCAAGCTTCGAGGAGGCACATGCCGGGATACACCCGAGCCGTGTCGGGGGTGGGCATGTTGGGCGAGGGGAGGACCCAGGGAAGAAGAGTCTCCTCCCAGGTCATGCCCGAGCGATAGCCTTCCATGGGAAGCACGAACAGCCGAAGCCCGGGGAAACACTCCGCGACCAACAGACGCGCCATTTCCCCCATGGTCAATCCGTGGCGCACCGGTACGGTGTGCAATCCCACAAAAGACTGGAAACCATCCTCCAGCATGGGGCCTTCGACGACTCCCCCCAGCGGGTTCGGACGGTCGGGGACCACCACGGCCAGACCTTGTTCCCAAGCGGCCTCCATGCACAGTTTGAGCGTCCAGATGAAGGTGTAATAGCGCGCTCCGACATCCTGGAGGTCGATCAAGAGTGCATCGAGACCCGCCAGCATGGGGGGGGTGGGTTTGCGCACACGGCCGTACAAACTGTGCACAGGGACTCCCCAACGGGGATCCGCTTCCCCTTCCCACTCGATCATGTTGTCCTGGGTGTGCCCCAGAATGCCGTGCTGGGGCCCGAACAGTGCGGCCAATTTCCAGGGCTGACCCGGTGCCTTCAGGAGGTCGGCCAGGGGAGACAGGTCGGGGAGGATCGATGCGGGGTGCACCACCGCACCCAAGCGGCAGCCGACCAGCTCCTGCGGCCAGAGCGCGGCGAGTCGTTCGTGAGGAAGGCGCACGCGTGTCGTCATGGGCATCAAAGGTAGGTCCAGGGAGTGGGGCCAGGGACCTTTCCGAACGGGGGACCGGAGGTGATCTCATCGGCGGGTTCTTCGAAGTACCGTGGACCGGGATCGCCCATGAATCCGGCGAGAACCCCCAGCGCGAACACGCCTGCGCCCACCGTCAAAGCGACGTGGAACAATCCGAACACCGCCAGGACAAGTGCTCGGAGGATTCCCCGCTTCCGGGCCGTCCAGGCGCGCCCCATCCAAAACAGACCCGCCAGCGATACCAGGAGCAAGCCGCCGACGAAGCCGTAGAGCAAAAGACTCGAGAGCATGGGGAAGTCCATCCCGCTCCAGCCGGCGAGGAAGCCGGGGTGGGTTTCTTCGTAGAACAGGGAAACGACCGTTCCTCCTGCGGAACCAAGTCCCAAGCAGGCAATGATCCAAGGAATCCAGACCGAGCGGCGCAGGCCCATCCAGAAGGCCCCGCCGTGGAGGACCAGGAGCGGGGCCAGAATCAGAAACGCCATGGAGATTTGGGAGCGCATGCCAGCGGGATCCTTCCTGGAAAGGGAGATTTCAACGTAGATCGAAAGGCATCCAGACCACTCGCTCGACCCCACTCGGGAAAGGGGTTCTACTTTTGACGCACTTCCCCCGGGAACGGTGAAACCGGCCCAACGAGGGGGGCCTCCATCCCAATACGTACGACCCACATCCAGGAGCACTTCCATGGCCGGATCCCTCAACAAAGTCATGCTGATCGGCAACCTCGGCGCCGATCCCGAGGTCCGCAATACCCCCAACGGCTCGCAGGTCGCGAATTTCCGCGTCGCTTGCACCGAGAACTGGACCGACCAGTCGGGGCAACGCCAGGAACGCACCGAATGGGTGACCATCGTGGCTTGGCGCAAGCAGGCCGAGATCGCGCAGCGGTTCCTGCGCAAGGGGTCCAAGGTGTACGTCGAGGGCAAGCTGCAGACCCGCACCTGGGAAGACAAGAATGGCGGCGGTAAGCGGTATGCCACCGAAGTCCTCTGCGATCACTTCCTGATGCTCGACGGACGCCCCCAGGGCGGCGGTGAAGGCGGCGGCTACGAAGGCGGTTCGGGTTTCGGCGGGGGAGCCCGCGGCGGAGCCGCCGGTGGATCGGGGTACGGTGGCGGCGCACGCGGCGGCGCTCGTTCCTCGGGAATGGGCGCGGCTCCGGGGCCGGATGATTTCGGGGATTACTCGCCGGCGGCGCCCTCGAATGCGGGCGCCGACGACGACCTTCCCTTCTGAAAAACCGCACGAGGCGGCGCATACTCCCATTCCTCCCCCGCTCGACGTCCCAAGGCGGACGCCTTCGGGGGTCGGGGCTGGTCGTCTGCATCCACCTCGCGCGGTTTTTCCTGGTGTGAGGGCGGCAAACGATGGCTTTGGGTCGGTCGGTCGGCTGGGTACGGTGAGGTCGCGCGGTGTTGGCGGCGACGCTTCGCTGGCCGCACGCGGAGGCTGGCTCGCGGCCGGTAGGTTGGTTGGCGGGTACGGTGAGGTCGCGCGGTGTTTGCGGCGACGCATGCGGGTGCGGGCTCGCGGCCGGTTGGTTGGTTGGCGGGTACGGTGAGGTCGCGCGGATTCGGCGGCGACGCTTCGCTGGCCGCCTGCGAAGACTGGCTCGTGGCCGGTAGGTTGGTTGGCAGGGACGGTGAGGTCGCGCGGTGAATCCGCCCAGGAAATGATGAGGATTTAAATGGTGAAAAAAGGCGTCGCTACCTAGAGGAGGATGTTTTCCATTTGTGATTCTTGGGTGTGCTGTACTTCATTTCTGGGCCAAGAGAGACCTATGTCTGTCAGAATCTGAGATCCCTTGGAAACTGGGCCGGTGAATTCGTCTTTTGCCCCTCGGGGAAAAGGTAGCGAGATAGGTGTTTCCGTGGCGTGTCCCCCTCCTGACGGACGCAACGATCAGGTAGGTTGAACAGATGGAAGATAAGGCACGGTCCGGTCGCCGGACCTACGATTCGGGGTTCAAGGAGCGCGCGGTTGCGATGGCGGCAGAGAGCAACAACGTCGCCGAGACGGCGCGGCAGCTTGGCGTTGGCTACAGCCTCCTGAACAGCTGGCGCAATGCCGCTGAGCTGGCCCGCAGCAAGGGGCAAGGCTTGGCGATGGCCTTGGAAGAGAGAGCCCGTCTGGCGGCCCTGGAGAAGGAGGTCGCCCAGCTTCGGGAGGAGAACGAGATCCTAAAAAAAGGCTCATCCGACATTCGTGTGGGTGGAATCGCCCCGGATCAGAGTCTTGGCAGGGTCGACGTGAGGATTTTGAGCCTGAGGTAGTCCTCGTCTCGTAGACCGTAGGCACGCTTCTGGATGGCTCTGATCTTGGCGTTCATGCCCTCGACGAATCCCATGGGGACTTTGCACTTCGGGTCGAGGGATCGGACGATGCCGTCCCAGTGGCTTTCCACGAGGTCGGCGAACTTCTCGAGAGGCTGGAGTCGTTGCCACCGTAACGAGGACCTCCACTCGTCGAAGAACTTCCGAGCCCAGGCCGGAGGCTTGAACGTCCAGATCCTTCGGAACGATTCCTTCAGCAGGTAGGCCTTGTTCAGCCGCCGATTGACCTGCAGAAGCTCGTCCAAGGCCTTGCGGCGTCGGGGGTCGAGGTTCTCGCGGTGCGACAGCAGGATGTACTTGGTACCCTTGATGTAACGGCGCTGATCGCCATCCAGACGCTTGTACTCGGCCTTGCGGATCTTGTCGACGGCATCGCCCAGGTTCTTGACCAGGTGGAAGTGGTCGTAGTGCACTGCGGCGTTGGGACAGTGGGCTTCCAGCGACGTCCGATACGGCCCGTACATGTCCATCACGGCCAGTTCAATGCCCTCCCGCTCCGATGCCGTGAGGGATTGGAAGAAGTCGTCGACCGCCTCGCGCCCCCGCCCTTTGCGTTCGCCGACCCAGATCGGACGCTTGTGCTCCAGGTCGTGGACGATCACGCGGTAGGAGTGTCCGGAAGCGATGGCGATCTCGTCCAGACCGATCCAGCGTGGAGCGGGCCGGGGGTGCGCCTCCAATTGCTTGGTCATGTAGAGCTTGTCCAGATCCTTGACCGTGTCCCAGGAGAGTCCCGTCTCTACGGCAACGGCCTTCACCGACTTCTCGCGGCACTGACGCCCCACCCACAGGGCGTATCGATCCGTATAGCGGTTGACATCGGCGAGGAACTCGATCCGCTCGGTCTTCACAGCTTGGCACCGAGTGCAGAAGACTCGCCGGATTGGGATCCGAAGCCAGATGCGCCACGGACCCAGATCGAGATCCCGAACCAGTCGGTCCCGCTGGTCATACCAACCACGGACCCGATGCCCACAGCATCCGCAACGACTGGTTTTTTCCCCGACGCCGCAGGGAAAGAACCCATGCGGCGTCATCGACGGGGTGGGGCTCCAGATGGACCGAGGGGGTGAAGCCGGGGAAGCGGTAGGCTCCCTTCAGATGGCAACGAGTCGGGCCGAGACAGGTCGTCGAATCCATACTCCAAATCTGGATTCGAGCGACGACCCTGGAGACCACTTCCAATCAGGGGTGTGAGGGGGTATCACCCCGAAAATCACCCACTCGTTTCCCGGATGAGCCTAAAAAAAGCCACGGCGTACTTCGCACGGGATCGAGTCCCGCCGAGAAGTACGCCTGGATCGAAAGCATGAAGGAGGCTCACGACATCTCCGATCTCTGCCGTGCGCTCCAGGTTGGTCGCTCCAGCTTCTACGACTGGAGAAGCCGTCCCGTCGACCATGTGGAGCTTGCCCTGCGAAAGCGCATCGGCGTGCTGTTCCGCCGCTTTCGATGCACCTACGGGCACCGTTCCATCGTGGACGAGCTGCGCAAGGAAGGCGAGACGGTCGGCCGCAAGAAGGTTCTGCGCCTGATGACCGAAGACGGCCTGGTGCCGACGCCAAGCCTTCCCAAGCCCTACGGCAAGGCATCTGGAAACGAGCACCAGGTGGCCAAGAATCGTCTGGATCGCGACTTCGACATCGCACGAGCCAATAGCGTTTGGACCACCGACATCACCTACATCTGGACCAGCAACGGCTGGGCGTACCTGGCGGTGATCCTCGACTTGTTCTCGCGTCGAATCGTGGGCTGGCACGTCGGCCAGCATCCCGACACGGATCTGGTCTTAAAGGCACTGATGATGGCCGTGCGGTCTCGCAAACCACGCCGCTGGAGGCTGATGGTCCACTCTGACCAGGGATGCCAGTACACCTCGCGGAAGTACCGTCAGCAACTCCACGACCTGGGCATCCTGCAGTCCATGAGTCGCCGCGGACAATGCTGGGACAATGCGCCGACCGAAAGCTTCTTCAGCACGATGAAGCGCGAAACCGGAATTTCAAAGTGGATCCTGGACGACTGCCAAGCGGTGGAGACGGCCATGGTCGATTGGATCGAGACCTGGTACAACCAGGCGAGACGACACACGAAGCTCGGCGGATGCAACCCCGCCCAGTTCGAGCTTAAAGGGGCTGCTTAACTTGTCCGGTCAGAGGGGGACACGCCACCGACATGAAAGAAGCGGAGAACTAAAAAGCAAAGCGGTATCGGATGCCAGACCGGAATCAGGCAGTATCTTTAAGTAGTGCCGTTGACTTGTCTTGCTTTAGGATGAATCTCAATATCAATCAGGCTTGAGCGAAAATCAATCTCCTGCAATGCGTTTGAAAACTTCAACCGTTGTTATTGGAGGGATGTCAATGAGGGGGAAAAATGAGAAGAATCAAAAGAGATAGAGTGTACTTTATGTCTGAGTTGGTTAAAAAAAAGCAAAGGTCTGACATTAACTTCAAGATTTCTTCTTGCTGGTTTTGTTATTGTGCTTTTTGGTTCATTTCTTTCCTCATGTAGAAGCGTTCCAGATACTGAGCCTACTGAAGAGGAATGTAGTGATTGGTGCGAAAACAATTATCAAACTGATGATCAAAAAAAGGAATGGGAGAAATGTAAGGGAATATTGACAGATAAGGCGGTTGAGTGTCTGACAAACAAATCGGGATCAAACACTTGCCCGCTCAATCAAAAAATAGTCATTGGGACATGTTATTATCCGAAAACTGATGAGCCGCAAAACGCCACAGTGCCATCGCAAAATCCTGGTGGATCGACGAATTCTACTGAATTAAAAAGAATTGCATTTAACGTTGTAAAAATAGATCTCTACAAGAGAACATTTTCGAATATATCGCTTCCCGAAAAATATCCTCCAAGAAAAATTGACTTTTCGAATCTATCGAATGATGCGCCAACCGGCGCTCCGCTGTCATACCAAGAATTTGCAAACATCTTGAGGAAAAATAATCGCGAAATTTTAGTGAAATCTGCCAGTGGAAATTATAGGGCCAAAATTGATCTGTTTATGGATTCCTGGATTGCTGGGAGGCCAGACAGTGATGAAAAGCAGGCGCCTGGGATGTGTGGAGAACCAAGAGTGATAAAAAGTCCGACTGCGCTAAAATTGAATGTGAATAAAACCGTAATCAAAACATATGAATGGGATTTGGAATGGGGTATTCCATTGATAGCAAATGGGCGAGCAGCAAAGGCGTATAATGATGTCTACTCCAATTGGACTGGGAAAGGCGTCCAGGTGAATGTTTATTTAGTTGCCACGCCAATTGAGAAGCAAACAAGAGATGAGGTTTCGGGGGCGTGCACTAGTGGGAGTTTGCCTATATCGGAAGTGGCGAAATGGGATCAAGGGGAGGCAGCAATAGAAAAGGTACTGGCTAAAGATTATCGTGAGATGCTCGGGGAAAGAATTGGTGAAGCAACAAAAACGCAAAGATCTCATGTTTTCACAGTCTTTGCATACCTTGATAATATTATGGAAGGGCTCCCGTATAATTTTGAAGACTGTAAGTTCTCTAGCGGGCAGCCAGACCCCTCGGAAATTGTACGCCATCTAATTTCACATGAAATTGGGCATCACTTCCTATCGGCAGGGCATGATCCTGCTCCAAATCGAATGCTCAGCCAACAATTTTCATGTTCCGATGATTTTGACTTTGGATACACGCCTACAGAATTTGAGGAGCCAGAGGACGTTGTTTTAGATATTTCGGAAACAACAATACATGATGTTAGGGAGATTTGGTTGCCATGAATAAAAAATTGATTCTGATTCTTCTCTTGATATGGGCTTCTAACTCTTTGGGATTAACGGAGAAGAGTTATGCCAAACCCCCTGAAAAAATGGTCAAGCTTGAGTGGGGAACTTTTGATTCTGTTATCACAGATTACCAATACGTAATGTTTTGGGTGAAGTACACGAATCTAAGCCTAATAGATACGTTTGTTGTGGCCGAAAATCCTTCCAGCTATGAACTGAGAATGCAAATCAACGATGGTCGTGATTCAAGGCGTATTGGAGGGTGCAATGGATGTTCCTGGCCAATACCTCCGAACAGCTCGCTATTCCTCATTTGCGGGATTGGGCTTTCTGATTTGCCAGAATTCGCCAAGGCGAAAGATGCGAAAATTTTCTTATCCGCCATCCCAGAGGATCGGCGAATTATTTCCGATTCTTCAAAGGTGTATGTAAGAATAAAGCCGCCAAAAAACATGAGGCTTTTTGGTTTGATGGATGATGTACTTACAAAATCGCTTTTTAAAGTAAAGCAAGATTCTGCGTATTTCAGAGCAAAAAAAACTCAATGCGCTTCATTTATAAAGAGAATGAACGAGGCTGTTGCTAAGGAAGGGGCTGATTATGTGCTGCAATCAGCAATTATTAATTTCTTGCGGATGGGGGCTTGTTCCAAAAATCAACCTGAATTCTTCGGCACTGGCCTGGTAAATTGGCCGGAAAATGATTCTCTCGGGAAATGCTATTCGAGGATTTCAGAAAAAGGAAATTCAGAATGCTCGCTTGAGGAGGTTAATGCAAACAAATTGGTTAAACGGCTGGCGAAATTGACCAAACCAATTGACCTGAAGGCTGCTCCGTACAAATTCTTGAGTGGGACTGATACGGTATATGTGGCGTGGTCAAGTTGGGTCATTGAGCAAACTTTGGAGGCTTTTAAATGAAAATTGCCATGCTTGCGGTTGCGCTGATTGTTGGCCTTGCTGAAGCCGGGGTGAACCGAACTAACTTTTTCTATTACAAAGCTACTTACAAAGATTACCTTGGTAGAACACGGCATCGCCAATATTTCATCAATGTCTTTGATGAAAATGCTTCATATAAATGGTTAGGTCACGGCTTTTTGGACGGAAATCCGAAGCATGGAATGATGAAGGTGATGAATGATGGAAAAAATGTTTTTCATTTGATTACTGAGTACGATGATGTTAGAACGCTTTGGGTACAGCCGCAAAATCGATCTTACGCTTCAACAAAGGCTTTTAATAGGCATCTGGCTTCCCATCCGAACTTTGCAAGCCTGAATAATATTTTTGGATGCTCTGATGGGACCATTTATGCCCAATCTAGGTCAGATTGGTCCGTTGTGAGGGGGTCTTTAAATCAAGAATCCCTTGAGCTACTCAGTTGGAAGGGGAAAACAGGCGTCAATGACTTAGTGGGAATATCTGGGGCATGCAATACTCTCGAAAAGAAAATTATCGTTTTAGATGGGAATGGGAAGTTTATTGTCTGGGATGATAATTTGGAGGAGCGGCGTGAAATAAATATTGAGAAGCCGAAGGGGCGGCGATTTCTGAGCTTAAAAGGTGATGGATTTGTTGATGAGACAGGTCGAGTAATTCTCTGGGCCCAGACAGTCGAAAGCATCGATAGAAAGCCTGTATTTGGAATTGAGCGAATGGAGTATTCGGTAGCATCCGGAACACTGCAAGTGCGTTGGTTTCCGTTGGGGCTTCCTGTGAATGCGAATAGAGATGAAACAACTGGGGCATTGGCTTTGTGGAAAGATTTCATTCCATTTTGGACTGGAGCCAATGATGTTCGAATCTTAGCTGTGTCAAATAACCGAATTCATGTATTTTCTGGAGACGGTCGCTGGTTGGAAAGTCCATGGGGGAATGCTCCAATTGATCCTGCGGATCCATGGGGATCATGGAAAGTGAATGGTCCGTTCTATCTAGCGCGAACAATCATGACGAACAATACTCGTGGGAATTATTCATCGAATCGGGAGTTTTATGTAGCAGATGATTTTGAGGCGGGCGGCGATCATGGAATTCATAGGTTCCAATGGCTGGATGATGGCTTTTCAGACTACATTGAGGCCGGCGTGGAAGTTCGAGATGATTCTAGACCTGGTGAGCCGATCTCGAGACTGAGCTTGACGCTGGAAAATAAATCCATTGCAAGGCAATTGGTTGATCCGAAAATTCGACTCTGGATTAATCGGTCGGAGTTTTACCCGGATGACCTTGTATGTGACAAATACTATATTAATTCGGAAAATGCATCTTGCAATGTGGGTTGTTCTGAAACAAACCCCAATAATTGCTGGATTGATTTGGTTCTGGGCGATGACCTTGCCTTGGATCCGGCTGGGAAAACCATTCGAGGTGATATTTCAATTGGCGTTCACCCTAAAACATGGGATACGTGGGGAAAGCAGAACGACTTTTCGTTGAAAATGATTGGTGATCAGTGGCGCCCAGTAGATGAGGTTACTCTATTCACCAGAGCTGTTGATGGTGGTGAGTGGACAAAAGTGTGGGGTAAGGAGCCTGACCCGGCAGAGATTCCATTGCCAAAAGGCTGGACTCCAGGGAACCCTCCAGTAGATGAATCATACAGCCATGTCAGCAATATGGATGATGTTCGATATTGGAAGCTCATTTCGAACGGAACAATAGGCGTTGATTTGCTTGAATTCCGAACAGGAAATGGTTCGCTTCGGATGCAAGGGAATGGCTGGATTGCTATGGAAAGTATCCCGTTTTCTGCGCCAAATGAGGTTTCAAAAATTTCCTTTTCTTCAAAATCAATTCGACCGATCGGTAATATCTGGTGGCAAGGGCAGCTTCAGGTGTTCCTTGAAAGCAAATCCATGGGTGTATACAATCAATTTGTTGGCACTGGAAATATTACGAATGCGAATTTTGGGGATTGGGTGAACTATTCAATGGTGATCCCCTCCTACATTCGGGAAAAGCTTGTGCCGAATGTGCATGACTTGGTTGTAAGGTTGACGGTCGTCTCTCCAGAAAACGGGGGTCCAATTTTGATAGATGAATTGTTGATTGAGTAAAACGCACTCGAAGGAAAAGGGAGGGCTCCAGGAAAAGCCCTCTTTGAGTACTAGATAAGATTTATTTCAAACGCTCAATCTATTAGACTCAGTTTCATAATCGACCTGCGGGGCATGCCAGGCACGCGGAATTGGGTCATCGATTGTGATTTAAGTTTAAAGGAGGCTTAGGGAGTTAGACTTTGGGACTCGCTACGGGAGTGGGGCGAGGTCCACCATTCCGGCGTTCAAATGGACAACTCTAAATTCCCACTTTCAAGGAAACTTGGGTACAGGGCCCCTGAGGGCGGGATGATGAAGCAGCCGCATGGAACTCCTGTCAACCCATCGCTGTTGCAGATGGGGGGGGGAGGTGAGACGCTCCTCGGTCACAAGGCAGAGGTGCGTGTTCTAGCCCTTCATTGATATCCCGCATGGAGGACGAGATTGGCCAGACTGTCGCGTCACGGTTCACATCCCTCCAATACCACGCGACCTGTGGACAGAGCGAAGCCCCCCCACAATTCCACGGATTTCCATCCTCGGTCGGGTCGCCCGGACCTCCTGCCCTCAAGGTTGTGTAGGTCCTCAGTCGAGAAGGGGCAAGGCCGGAGGTGTGGGGGTGGCAGGCCCGAAAATCGGCTATGCTCGGACGGGGCTGGGAGCGTACCTTGTCCACGGACCGAACCGGGGTTTTCCGGGAACAGTCGCGGCTACAACGGAGCGATTTCGTTGGGCGGTGCAGTGTGACGTGTTGGGAACCATCCACCAGACCTCTGAAGGATTCATGAAGCGCCGGCCTGAGAATTTCGTTCGCTCGATCGACCATTTCCGCGGAATTGCCGTCCTGTTCATCGTGGCTGGGCACTCGTTGCCGATCGCGGGGCTACCGATCGATACCTTCGCGAAGCAGGTGCTGGCCAATCTGGTGCTCGGCGGCACCATCCTGTTCATGTTCATCTCCGGATACCTCTTCCACCACCGGTTCCAGGGCGGGTTTCGGTATGGACAATTCTTGCTGTCAAAGTTCAAGAACGTCGTCAGTCCGTACCTGATCCTTTCCATCGTGCCCATCGGTTGGGCGATCCTCCATGCCGACCCGATGTCGGGGGGGATGTTTCTCCCCAAAGGGGAGGGTTTCTACCAGGAGTACCTGCGCCCCGTCCTCCTGTACCTGGCCACCGGCAGGGTTCTCATCACCTATTGGTTCATTCCGTTTTCGGTGTTGGTGTACCTGATGGCTCCGCTGCACCGCAAATTCCTCACGCAGTCGGGGAAGGTCCAGGCGGGATGGATCGTGCTGGCCAGTGTGCTGGCTCTGTACGTGCAACGTCCACTGGAGAACATCGATCCGCTGCAGTCCCTGGCGTACTTCATGCCATCGTACCTGATCGGGATGGTGGCGTCCCAGCAGCGGGAATGGATCCTGGGGAAATTTCGGGGACGCGAATTCTGGATCCTCCTGCCGGTGGTGGGCCTGGCGATCCTGGAAGCTTGGCAGAGGAACGGATACGGGAACTACCACAAACCCGCCTTCGACTTTGGACTGATCGACCTGATGTTCTTCCAGAAGACCGCTTTGTGTTTCTTCTTCATGGTCTTCCTGGATCGATTCGAATCGGTGCATTCCCGGGTGGTGGGTTTCTTCGCCGAAACGAGTTTCGCGCTGTTCTTCATCCACCCCTATGTCCTGTGGATTTGCGAGATCCACGGAGTGCGCTACGCCGACGCCCACGCTTCGCTGGTCTACCCCTTGGTGGTAGGTGCGATCATCGGAGCCTCCATGGTCCCGATCCTCCTGGTGAAATTCGCGATGGGCAAGCGGAGTCGCTACGTGGTCGGCTGGTGACAGCCGTCTCGTCGTTGAATCCCTGCGACGGAGGAATTGCCCGAGGGGAGCAAAAACCCGGGAGCGTCAGGACCGAACCCGGGCCCCGACTGCGCGAGTCGGGAAGACGGAGCTTCGGTCCTTTCGTTTGACAGGCTCCTCAGGGAAAGGGATCCTTGGGAAGCCACCCGCATCGAAAGGTCCCAGATGTCGTTTTCCCTTTCCAACACGTTCCTGGGCATCGGGATCGATCCCGCCTGGGGAGGTCTCGCGGTGGGTGCCCTCCTGGGTTGGGTCGCGTGTCGACTCCGTTCACCCGGTGGAGGCCCGCAGATCACCGATTCCCACCTGGCGACCGAGACTCCTCGCATCGTCCCCTCGTCGCGTCCCCGGCACGAGCAGGAGTCCATGGATGCCGGATTCAGCGCATCGCTTGGAACGCGAACGGTGGTGAATCGATTGGTTTTGAATGTCGGGGGCTCTGAAATCGACTTGCCCGAGAAGGAGGTGGAACAATTCCGCGAAGCGTTGCGGAGCGGCGAAAAGATCCGGGCTATCAAGATCCTGCGAGAGGCGACGGGCTTGGGGCTCAAGGAAGCCAAGGACGTGGTCGACGCGCTCGATGGCGTCTCGATCTGAGCCGACGGTTGTGGCATTCCTCGAGGGGATTCCGACCTCCTAAAGGGAGCGGAATCGCTGAAACCGAGGGGAGCCCCGGCGGGAAATGCGAACCCTCCGGGACGGGTGTTGTCCAGGGGTGTGAACCCGAGGAGGAAAGGGGTTGCCCGGTCGATCTTGGATGTGGGATACTGGAGCCGGATGTCGGTTTCTGTTCGATCCCATTCACCTGGAGAGGTCCGCCATGATCCTTCGAACCCTGGTCGCGTTCGTGATGTGCTTCGGAATGGTCGTTTCCGCCGCTGAAACCACCGAGAAGGAGAAAGCGGTCGCGCTGGTGGCCAAGGCCGCCGATCTGATGACCAAGGAAGGGCGGGAGAAGGCCCTGACAGAAATCAGCAAAGCCGACGGTCCGTTCGTGGCGGGCGAACTCTACGTGTTCGCCTACGACCTCGAAGGGGTCATCGTGGCGCATCCCAAGAACTCCAAGCTGATCGGGAAGAACATGCTCAAGGTCCCCGATGTCGATGGCAAGATGTTCCGCGAGGAGATCGTGGAGCTGGCCAAGACCAAAGGCACGGGATGGGTGGACTACAAGTACAAGAACGCCACTTCGGGGAAGGTGGAGGAGAAGACGACCTGGATCCGCAAGGTGGGTGACGTCGTGCTGTGCTGCGGCGTGTATCGCTAGGAGGGGGTTCCCTTGCTCGAACGTGTCCGTCATTGGCCCCTGCGTTGGAAGCTGCGGGTCGTTCCGTTGGTTGCCGTGGTCCTGCTCTTCGGAGCGGGCGGGGGCACCTTCTTCTTCGGGGGAAAGCTCCGGGACAACCAGGCCGAGATCCGCCGCACCCTCGAGGCGCACCTGGTGGACATCGGGGTGCGACAGGATCTGGAACGCTCGCAAGGAGCCCTGTGGCAGGCGTTGGTGTGCGGGGCGAACTCGTGCAGCCAGGAGCGGTTCGATTCCATCGCGGCCACGGCGCTCCACGGAATGGATTCGATCTCGCAGCGATTGGAGAAGCGTGCCACGCGCGATGACGACGAACGAACCTTGATCGACAGTCTCCGGGCTTCGTCGGAACGATTCCGCACCTCCATCGCCGAGGTGCTCGACATGGCCTCGGTCGACGCCTCGACCGCCTCCACCATGACCGCGCCGTGCGAGGAGGCTTTGTTGAATTCCCTGGGACGGGTCGCCGAACTCGCCAGCCTGGCCAACCGCCGGATGCGACGCATCGAGCAAGGGTCGCTGTGGATGGAATGGATGATGGCCGGATCGGCGTTGATGGCGATGCTGTTTTCGATCGTGTCTGTGCTGGTGCTGTCGAGGTGGATCGGCGCGTTGTTGTCGCGTCCCCTCCAGGCCATCACGGGATTGGCCCATCGACTGGCCGGAGGAGACTTGGCGACCCCTTCGGGAGTGGATCAGTCCGACGAGATCGGCCAGGTGGCGAAGGCCATGGACACGACCATGCAGGACCTCCGGGTGCTCATCGGGGGGGTGGTGCAATCGGCCCAGGCCTTGCGCCGGGACTCGAATTCGATGGCCTCGGCCGTCTCGTCGACACGGTCCCTCACCTTGGAGGTGGGGCAAGGTCTGCAACGCCTGGCGCACGAGGCCTCCGAAACCCATGTCTCGGCCACGGGTGTGCTGGAAGGCGCGGGATCCATCAGCCGCGACGTGGCGGGGATCAGCGAATCGATCGCGACGTTGTCGGATTCCATCGCGCAGGTCGCGGGGGAGTGCCGTTCGGAGCTGGTCCAGGCCGAATCGGCGCGCGAGAGTGCGCGATCGACCACCGAGGCCATGGAGACCTTGCGAACCAGTGCGCAGGGCGTGGGGGAACTGCTCGAGACCATCCACTCCATCATGGACCAGACCAAGCTGCTGGCCCTGAACGCCACCATCGAGGCGGCGCGGGCGGGGGAGTACGGCAAGGGCTTCGCCGTGGTGGCCCAGGAAGTGAAGCAGCTCGCGGGCAACACGGGCGAGGTCACGCGCCAGATCGATCTGCGCATGGAGGACATGCTACAGATTCTGTCGAAGGTCGAGCGGGTTTCCGACGAGACGGCCCTCTCCACCGACCGCATCCACGCCTCGAGCACGAACATCGCCCATGCGACGGAGAACCACGCCCAGGTGGTGGCGGAGGTGGCGCGCCTGGTGGAGGGAACCAGCCGGGAAGCCCGCCGCGTGGCGAGCCTGGCCGAACGGCTGAAGGATCTGGCCGCGGGGATCGACCGCCGTTCCAAGGAACTCGTGACGGAATCCGACCGAGGGGAGCACGCCTCGAACACCCTGGAAGCGGTGTCGGGGGAGCTGGAACGATCGGCCTCGGGCCTCCAGGAACTGGTGGGGAGGTTCCGGTTGGGGGGGTGAGGGGACTGGGGCTTGAGTTGTTCTCGAACCCACGTTCGATTCTAGATGCCAGTTGGCGACGTTTGGATTTCCGAATGTCCATATCCTTCGCGGAATGAAACTCCTTTCCCTTTCCTCCGTCCTCGGTGCGCTCGCCCTCGCGACGTCCAACACGGAAGCGATGACCTTCTCGGAAATCTCCCGCAGACAGCAGGCGGTTCGCATCCCGGACACATCGGAATACAACATGGTGACCACGATGGAATCCGGTTCCCGCAGGATGAGTACTTCCGCCCATGTGATTCGTTGCGGCGACTCCCTGCAGTGGATGGAAATGCAAACGGATGGTCGGAAATGGCGCGTGGTCCGCAACCGCGGAAGAACCTGGCTGAAGGATCTCCAGTCGGGAAGCATCCATACCCAGGGTGCGACAGGAATAGGATTAGGCGAGACCATGCCTGGGCGCTTCGATTCCTCCGAGTGGGCAAATCCTGTCCAGATGCCATCCGGGAATTGGTCCTTGGAGAGACTTCAGCCAAAGGGAGACCTTGTCCGGGAATTCCTGGAGGTTTCGGATTCCGATGCCAGCATCGTTGGAATATCCCGAATCGGGAAAGCTGGGGACACCACCGAAATCCGGCTGCAACGTGGCGTATCCGACGGGCGTTCCGTTCCGATCCTGACCCAGGTGAGGACGAGGACGCCACAGGGATCCGCCAGCATCGGAATCGAATATTCGAAGTGGACGTTCCCGAATTCCCTCCCTGAATCATTGTTCGCCTCGCCCTGAGGGCGATTCCCGGGAAGAAACCGAAGTCCCGGGGAAAAACCACCTCCATCAATTTCCCGCAATATCGTCGCAGAGCGGTCCCCGAACGGAGGCTTCCGTCGAGCCGTGACGCTCGGTTCCACCAATGGAGAGCTCCATGTTGTTTCCCGCGCGCGTCCTGTCGTTGGCGCTTCTGATCGTGGCTGCCGGATGGGCTTCCCCACGACCGATGGAGCCGGCCTCACGGACCTTGTTCGTATTCGTCCACGGAATCAACCCGAAATGTTCGGGGGCGCTTGAAAACGATTTCGACTCGGATCTGGATCCCGCGTTGTCCTGCGAAGGGAAGGATGACAAGAAGAATGGTCCGTACTGCGTGGATCGGAACGAAATCCTCGGAAGAGCGGGTCAGGTATGGGTGAAGGACCTGGACGGAATGCCGAGCGACGATGCGCTGTTCTGCTTCCTGGACGGATCCCTTTTCGAAGATGGTCAATATTCGCTTCGGTCCTTCTCCGATCCAGGGCGTTCCCCTGTGATGCTGAGGAATGAATTGGGAAAGCGGGATTGGGAGGAGGCCACCAGGCTCAGGAAGGTCGATGGCGGTGTCTTCCAGAATCGGGAAGGAGATCCGGTCCTCGATCTGGAGCCGGGTGAACCTGTCATGCTTCGATCGCATGTGGTCGAGTCGATGGTTCGATTCGCCACGACTCGACGAGACCGCGCGGAGGCGAAGGATCCGGAAAGGAGGACGGAATTCGAGCGAACTCTCCTGGAGCTTCATCCGGCGGGCGAGGAAATTGAAGACCTGCATTCCTTGTTCGCCGCAGCCCCCGATTCGATGCCGAGCAGAGTCGTCGTTTTTGCGCATAGCATGGGGGCCTGAGTACTCGGGAGTACCTCATGTCGGATGTCTACAACGACGACGTCGACAAGGTGGTGACCTTCGACAGTCCTCACAAGGGATCCTGGGTCGCCCACTACAACAAGGGGGGGATGAATGACCCGGGTGCTTCGCTGGTCTCGGATGGCGCCAAGATCGTCACCGGATTGTCCCTGCTCTCGGCCCAAAACCCAGGATGGAACCTCCCGGGGATGCTCCTGCTCCTGTCGGGAGGCGCGGGATGGACTTCCGCCACCTTCGAAAATTTCGGTGGTTGGATCGGGAACCGGTTCCAAGGGGACGAACCGGCGAACGCCTATCTGACTCCCTACACCGAGATCGGGGATCGTAGCGATGGAGATCTGAAGGTCCTCAACGAAAAGCGGGAGATGCCCTGCGAACGGGATGGTTGCCGACCTCCGGTTTTTGTCCGATATGGCGTGGATGGAGTCCTCGCGCCCGACAATCCCGACAAGATCCTCGGGAATTCGGGCCTGTCCTACGTCGCTCCCACGGAAATGCTGGCGATGATGCAGGCGGGGATCATGGCTTTCGAAAGGGACTGGCCGGAGGAGCTTGGCGTAGGCCGACGGATGTATCTGGCCTGGATGGCGGAGCTTTATGCGCAGGGTGGTTGGAACTACACCCAGCACGGATCGCTCATGGTTCCCAGGAATTCCTCCACGGGATCCGGTGTTCCCTTCCTGGATCGCTCCGATGTATCTCCTCGATCCCCCCGGGTCTGGGGCCAGGACGGAAGCTTGGGATGGGAACTGCTGGGATCGGCCGGGGACATCTCGAGTCTGCTGGGTGGAACGCTCCTGACTTTCGACGCCTTGGATGCCTTGTCGATGGCCGACCCGATAACCGGAAAGAGTCTGGCGTTGACGAAATTGGCCGCGGGGGCGGGATTGATCGGGCTCGGGGCCTCGATCGATTTCGGTTTGTACAGCCTGGCCTACGCATCCAGCCACAATCTGACGGTCTGGGAGAGTGCGAACAATTCGGTTCCCATCGAGATTCCGCGGGCGAACGGATCTACGGTGACCAGAAGTGTGAAACGGATCGAGGACGATTTGTACGAAGCGCCTTTCGTCCAAATCGTATCCTCGGAGGCTACCCCCAAAGGGGATGGAAGCCCCACGGATGGGAAAAACTCGAAAGTTCGTTTGCATTTGAATTCCGGAGGAACCTTCGAGCCGCTTCTTCCCGAGGCGGAAGGAGTCGTGATCGATCTGGAAGATATCGATCCCATCGAATATTCGCGCCCGGGGTGGGAGGAGAGATGGGGAGTGCGCACGGAAACCCAGGTGCCCGACCACCAAGGCGCCGGAACCACGATCCGGAAGGTGGTCCGACGCAGTCTTCCTCTGGAACTGCTGACGACGAGAGACATCCTTTCCATGGACCTGCAGATCGATGATCTCCGTCCGGACTTGATGGAGCAAATGTCGATCTCTGTGAATTGGGGACTCCAAGGGGTGGTTTGGGATCGCCAGGAAGACGGGACCTACGCGGTGACCGTGTTGAGAAATGGTCAGATCGATGGCAACAGACCCGTCCGGAGAGGAGTTCCCAATCCCGTCGATGCGTTCGGCCGGTGGCACGTGGATCTGTCGGAGTGGCTCTCGCGGCCCATTCTGCGAGACGGTCAAAACCTCCTCGCCATTTCGACGGTGAACCACGTTGGAAAGGCGTCGGTGCAACGTCAGTACATCACCTGGCAGGCGACTCCTCCGGTATTGGACCTGGCGTTCCCCCAGCCGTGGGAGGTGGTTTCGAATCCTTCGCTGCTCGTGGACGCACGGGCATCGTTCCTTTCGTACACCCGGATGCAATTCGATCCGACCAAGACCGGCTGGAAGCTGGAAGAAGGCGACCCCCTGTTGCGCGCACCTTCGGAGCAGGGGTACCAGGGAATCTCCGGGCTGGAAAGCAGTGGGGGAACATTCCGTCTGCTTCAATCCGCAGGGGGAGGACAAAACCTGCAGGAAGGTCCAATGTCGCTTTCGTTCCGCCTCGGGACCCACCTGGTGACAAATCCTTCCGCAGTGACCGTTTCCTACCGCAGGATCCCCTTCCTCCTGGATCGGAGCCCTCCCCGATTGTCCTTGGGGCCGTTGGATCCCGTGCCGGAATCCGGACAGGACTTCATGATTCCCTTGCATTGGAACGATCTACCTGCCGAAGCGGAGGGTTCGTTGCAGTTGGTGAGAGGGCTGGTGCGGGATGCCAGCGGCGCACCTGTACGCTGGTTGGATCCCTTGCCCGTGGCGCATGGGGGACGGGCGATCTTGACTTGGGATTCCCGCGACCATCGCGGGGACCTGGTGTCGGATGGCGTGTATCGAATCGAAGTCGAGGCGATGGACTTGGCCATCCCGGATGCACCCACCAGGGACCGGGT
This sequence comes from Fibrobacteria bacterium, assembly GCA_020633825.1. Taxonomy (GTDB): domain Bacteria; phylum Fibrobacterota; class Fibrobacteria; order UBA5070; family UBA5070; genus UBA5070. The sequence continues at coordinate 69,843 of JACKCV010000005.1, forward strand.
CCGTGCCCTCCGTTCCGAATTGCGCGAGAAGCGGAGTTGGGGAGCGAGTGCACGTGCGGAATGGCAGGATCTTCGTTCAAGGGCCGACCTCAACTGGTCCTCGGTGTCGGCCGAATTGGTCGTGGATCGAACCCCTCCCGAACTGGAGCTGGACCCCTTGCCCGTCCGGCCGGTGGCGGAAATGACCCTCTTCCAAGCGACGGGGAGTCTCCGCGATAGGGGAGCAGTCAGGATGGGCAAGCCGATTCAGTTGCGCGTGCTTTTCCAACCCGATGGGCCGTCGGTGCAGCCAATCCACGAGGTCTCGGGGGCATTCCTCCCGGGTGGGGGCTCGAACCCGCAGGAGGATCGGTTCGTTTTGGGGGAACAATCGGCGGGAGGCGGGCGTCTTCCGGACGGTTCCTGGCGAGTCTCGATGATCGCTCAGGATGCCAACGGCAACAGCGTCCGGAAGGATCTGGAGGGAGTCCTCGTGGTGGATCGAGAGCCACCTACGGTGAGTTCCGTGATGACCGATCATCTGGTGGTGTCGAGCCGATCGATTCCCGATGGTCGGGTGGTCCTGGTGAGTCCCGACGCTTCGATGGTGGCCGGGGTGTGGACGGATCCGAACGGGCGCGAGGTGTCCGCCGAAATGATACGGAGTGGAAAGGTCTGGACCACTTCGTATCCCGTCGGACTCGGGGAAGTCTCCGGGGCTTGGACCTGGACTGGAGTTCTGCGGGATCCCGCGGGAAATCCCACTCGTACGAGTACGGTCCTATGGGTGGACCGGACCCCTCCCAAACTCCGCGTCCTCGATGCCCAAGTCTCGGGGCCGATCGTCCTCATGGGGGTGGCTGCCGATGTGGATGTCGACAACCATCCGTTCCAGTCGTACCAGTTGGATTGGAGGAGGTCGGGAGAGGAATCCTGGAGAAACGAGGGCATGCGCGTGGGGGCGGGCAGAGGTCCGACCGACCAGCCCTCCCTTTCGACGAGAGCCCAGGTCGTGGAGGGCGTTCTGGGAACGTGGGATCCTCCAGTCGGCGTGACGGGCGAGGTGGAATTGCGCGTGCGAGTGGACGATGGCAGCGGGAATCTCCCGGGTCGGGAGGCATCCACCAGGGTATACGTCTCCACGCCGCAGGACGGAGGTTTCACCGTGAGGACGGCCTCGTTGGATGCTCGTCCCGGAGTGTCTTCCCCGATCGGGTTCGACATCGAAAGCTCCGCTCGCACCGCCCACGGGTACGGGGCCATGGTGACTTTGGAGGATTCCCGTGGAAGGATCCTGTTTGGAAAGGACTTGGTGGATCTCAAGGCCAGTCGATTCGACGGCAAACCTGTGGATGTCGTGGATGGAGCCCTGCAAGTTTGGAGGGAAGATGCGTGGCATGTGAGGACTCGCGGCGTCTGCCGAAATCTGACGCTTCACATCCAGACCCGTTCGGAGGAGGACTTGGTCTTGCATTGTCCCGATTCCTGGAAATGCACGCAATCCCAAACCGCTCCCTTCGAAATGCAAGGGGAAGGAGGGATGCTCGCGGTGAATCGGGTGGTGGAAGTCCGGATCCCGCAGAACGTGGCGGGGGAGCTTGCGATGGAGCTTAGCTCGCCCGCCCAACTTGTGGTGCAAGGGGATCCAGGTGCTGCCGCTTGTGCGAATACGGCCTCTTCCTGCCCGGACTTGGACCTTCCAAGCGTTTCGGAATCCTCCTGGCCCTTGGCCTATCCCGGGGAGATCACCACGGGGCGCTCCTCCCTTCCGGAATGCGGGCTCCCGGGTCCGATGCGTCTGGATCCCGGGAAGGAAAGCTGGGCGGGAGTCTGGGATGGGTTCAGAATGGATGGAACCTGGCCTTCGGGAGGAGAGGTACGCATGGAGGTCGTCGCCTGGGACGCCATCACAGGTCAAGTGGTGCGTGGCGGGACGTCGGCGGAGCTGGAAGAAGCCAAGGCCGTGCTCCACGCTTGGGGGGATGCGGAGATCGGGGTGTCGGAGGACGCTCCGGAAATCCAAAAGGCCGCCAGGCTGCACTTTTCCCTCGAGGGTCGCGAGGCCGACCTCGAACTGCGCATCCTCCAGGGCGAAGAGGTGGTTCGCCGGTTGGAAGGGGATGGAAGCCGTTTCGAAGGGCGCAGTCCATCACGGCCCTACACGGTGTCTTGGGATGGTCGTGGATGGGATGGATCCTTGGTCCCGCCCGGCGAATACCGGTTCGAGGTTCGGGAACGGGACGGGGATGCTTGGGCCCAGGTGCCTGTTCGGGTCACGGGGGAAAACTGGGTCGAAGATGTCGGAATCCGTCCGAGATTGCCCGAAAGCCAATGGAACGAGGAACTGGAATCCTGGCTGGTGCGACCCCAACCGTGGTTGTCCGTGTCGACCGGTCTGGAAGCCGACGTGTCTCCCTCGGGGCCATTCCCCTACGAAGCGGTTTGGTCGGCCCAGCAACGGGTGACGATGTTCCCCCGTCGGAGGTTCAGTCTGATGTTGAACCGCAGGCGGGAAACGGTGAAGTTCGGAATCCTCTATCGCGGAATCTTCCGCCTGAACGCCTACGACAGCGATCATCAGAAATGGACGTCCTGTGGAGGCCGCACCGACCCCGAGGCGGAGGTGATCTACGATCCCGAAATCCATGTGGTGGAAATCGAGAGAGGTCAGACCGTTCCCGTGGGAGTGAATTTCTACGCCCCGCAACAGGATGCGGAAACCACCTACCGATTCAAGCGGGAAGGACAGAGGATCGAATACCTGGTGGTGCCGTTGAGTCAGGTGGAAGACCTGTTACATCAAAGGAATTCACTTCGTCGCTGGGAGATGGCTGGGGAGAGATCGTTAGCATCTGGAAAATTCATTATCGACCAAAAACCAATCCTCGAAATCACCAAGATCCATCACTTTGGGCGCTCTGGTAGTTCTAGAACTTCCACTCGCGTCGAGTTCAAAGGGTGGGAATCCTCCGTGGTGGCCCGTTTTGGGCTGGCGGGACCTTCCATGACGGGAAAACTCCTGACTTGGTTCGAAGCTCCCCCTCCCCTGACTTGTCCCGAGGTCTTGAGCGTGTTCGGGGATGCCACCCACCAGGGAATCCAGGCTTGGCGTCCCGAAGTCGGGAATCCTTGCGGCCTCGCCGCCTCGGCCTCCAGCGACCAAGTGGAAGCGGTGAATCCGCACCGGAATCTGTTCCGCTGGCGGATCGGGGATGGCGCAGGAGCGACGAATCTCCTGCCGCGAACGACCGGAACCCCGGATGCGGACTGCGCAGGCGACGACAAGGCCAACACGTACACCTTCCGCATGGAGCTGCAGGTGCCCGAGTCGTATTGGGAGCCCGCCCCGGGAGTGAACAATCTGGCCAATCGCTTCCTGCGTCTGGATTCGGAGAACCGTTTCTTGTTCGGATCGTCGGGATACTTGCAAGGTGTAGATCCCGAGCGGTGGAAGAAGGCGGATGGACATCTTTCGCCATTCGAAACCTTCGAATGGTCGTGGCGTCCGCGTCTCTCGGACCTGATGCCATCCGTGGAGACGGGAATGTCCTGGGACGATCGCGATGGCACGGACCTTGAGGACCCCTCCTTCCCCGCCGCGGAAATGGCCGACAAGGACCCCCTGTACTTTTTCGAAGGGGATCACGGCCATCGGAGGGAAGTTCTTTCGGCGTGGTTCGAGAATTCCCCGGAGCAGGGGGCGAGTCGCTTCGAAGCGGTTCTCACCCAAGCAGGAGTAGATCGTTTGGTGCGATCCGATGAACATTTCGGGTCCCATCATCGGATCGAGGTACCGTTGCTGCGAGGAGAGGGGAGCGGAACCCGGATCCAGGGCGTGCGAGACTGGCGGCCGTTCGATCTTCACGTTCAAGTCAGCCAAATGGGGTCCCCAGACGATGTCCTGGGTTCTTCCCCGTCCTTGGATCTACCCTGGCCGATCCTGGAAGGAGACATCGAGGCGGTCGCCGCCGAGGCGGAGCGTCGGTGTTCCGAGCGGCTCGTGGATCCCTCCCTGTCGGGATGCCGCTTGCATCCCGCGGCCTCCGGACTTCGGCTGGGAATCGGAGATGGATTGGAAGCCTCGCTTCCCTCCTACGCTTCATCGGCCCAACAGGCCTTCTTCGAGGGAATGCGAGGAGGCGAGCTGGTCGATCCGGACGCGCTACCCGGGAGACTGCCCGGCGGAGACGTCTTGCGCCTGGAAGGTCATTTGGAGGAGACTCCCGATGGAATCTCCCAATTCGTGGACGCCGACCATTTCCGCAAGCCCGCGCTTCCCGCCGCGGAATGGGGGGCCTTGATCGAGCCCACTGTGGCACCACGCCTGCCCGCAGGCTCACCGGTGTCCGTCGCCTTGGATGGATCGGGAATCGCGACGTTTTTGGGGATCGCCCAGGAGCGTTGGAGCTTGGGGGAAGATCCCTGGATGGCCGGGAAGACAACTCTCTCGGCACCATTGCCCTGGTCGGGGACGACGCAGCGAGTGGATGTCTCCCTTTGGAATCTCTACCAGGCTTCGGTTTCCCCTTCCGGAGGCCCCGGGGAGTTCTCCCTGTACCAGCCGATGGAAACGGGCATTCAGAGGAATCCCCGCTTGCGGAGGGTTCGGGTCGTCGGCGCCAAGGTCCTTTGGAGAAACGGGGAGGATGCGCAGGATGCCTTCGGAGTGGAATCACGGACAGATCCCGGAAAGGACCTGACGGAGCTTCGAGTGGTCCGCAAGGGAGGGATCAAGACGGTACCGGAATGGTCTCCCCTGGTGGGGTATGTTCCCGCAGGAGCGGAATACTCCATCGGGTGGACGGAATCCGATGGATCGGCATGGGTCGAGCTGGACGGACGCCTCTCCACCTGCGAAACGATTCGAGAGGCCGCCGCGGATTGCCCGCTGGGCATGGTGGACTTCTCCCGACTTCCCGATCGAGGTCGAATCGGGGTGTTGATCCATGGTGAAGCTCCTCGGTATTCCCTGATTCCCTTCCGGCAAGGCGCTGTGGTGCCGCCGGGGTCGCCCACCGTGGTGTCCTCCACCTTCGGAGAGGCATCGGTCGTGTTCGGCTCGGGAAGTCTCCACGAGAGCGGGATCGACCTCCGGGCCATTCGTGTGCGGACCTTTTCCCCGCGCGACCTGGATCTCGGAGTGATAGGGGGGCTGAGGGCGATCGGGCCCGTGGTCGAAGCCACCCCGTCGCAACGGTTCTCCGTGCAGGAGTCTCTCCAACCATGGGTGGTGGTGCGTCTGTCCAAGGCGGATCTCGATCCCAGACAGGATCTGACTTCCTTGTCGATCCACAAGATCGATCCATCCACGGGAATCCTGTCCACGCTTCCCACCCAGATCCGCACCTTGTGCGAGGGCGTGCCCTGCCTGGAAGGATTCGATGTCCTGGAGCTGTCGGCCCCCACGCCCTCATTCTCCTGGTTCGCCGTGCTTCCGGGCGGAAGCTCGGATTCCGTGCCCTGGTCGTTTTCGGTGGATGTGGCCCGATCCTCCGCACCCACCCGCAGGGTGTTCGTGCGAGGGTGTTCCATCGAGGATCTGCGATGGGAAATCCGAGAGCGCAGTTCCGCGCCGGGAGGGGCTTCGAACCGACGGACCATCGTGCCGACCCTGAACCTCGAGGAAGGTTGGGTATTCTCCTTGCCCGAGGGCGTGTGGGATCTGGTGGGGATCCCGGTCCAGGGTGGTCGGGAACAAGCCCTGGAAATCGAGAGGTTCCCGGGAGAGTTCGATTTGGCCTATACCGGTCCCGGAGCGCTTGTGGTCGGGACCGTGAACGGAAGTCTGGAAATTCCGTACCGCTCCAGCCGATCCGGAATGCTCCGATTGGCCATCGGAGAAGGGAGTGCGGCAGGGTTCCCTTCCGGCCTGATGTCACGCGGAGACCATGCATTGCAGCTCGAGGGTCCTCTTCTGGGAAGGCGATGGTCGGGACGGCTTCGCACCAGTCTTGTCGGTGTCTCCTCCGATGGCTGGACTCAAACCGTCCAAGGTCCTTTCCTCGAAGGGGACGCGAGTTTGCCTTGGTTGCAGGAGGACTTGTTCACGGTTCGGGAGGACGGTGACTCCTTGGATGTCGAGCTTCGCATGCGTGCGGGAGACGAGGAAGGTGATCTGAGGTTGCTGCGATTGGAGTTGCGTACCTCCTCGGGACGGCGGATCGCTTCCTCCGAAGGCATGGATGGCTTCGTGTCCCTGAAGGTCCGAGTCGGGAAAGATGTCCGGGATTCGCAAGGCTTGGTCCTCGAAGGAAGGGCGGTGGATCTCGGGGGAAACCATGTCGAACATCTCCGCATTCTGGACGCCAAACCCCATCGGCTTCCGCAAAAGATTTGGGTCGAAGCCGAAACTCTTGCCACTCCGGAACAGATCGTGTCGGTGTGCCGTGCTTCGGGATTCGCCGCCATCGCCACGGACATCGTTCCATTCCTGGGGTGGCGCATCCCCTCGGATGCAGGGGATGTTTTGGTGGGGCGATGGAGATCTGCTATTCCGGAGACGTTGACGGTGGTGCGCAATGGTTGGGACACCACACGGGTGCCCATCCCGGCTCGGCCCTCCTGGGGGGCGGTCGAACGGATCGCACGTTTGAGGACGCTTCCGGGAGACTCCCTGACGTTCCTGTTCGGTCCTGGAGGCCTGTGGGATGGCCTCGGTTGGGTGGACCCAACGGAGGATCTCGAGGTATGGAATCCGTTGCTCCATGTGGAGAGTGGTCCGGTCCAGGTGTGGGCGCGTGACGAAGATCCAAATGATCCGAACATGGTTCACCTTCGATTGAAGGTGATGTTTCCGGAAGGGGTTCCGGATAAAGGGTATCGGGTACGGATCGAAGGCATGGACCTTCCCGGCGCCATTCCTCCTCGGGTGGAATCGTGGTGGCCCCAGGATCTGCGCACCTCTTGGAGTCGGATCGGCCCGTCCTCCTGGACTCTTGAAGTGGATCGTACGGGCGGGCGCCGCCCAAAGATGCCGGGCACGGTAGACGAGTTGGTGTTCGGGTTGCACCGAACGGGGTTCGCGCCCTGGAGGACCATCGCTCCCCATCTTCGAGGCGGGATCCTTTCCAGCGGTCAGGAGGTGCCTGTTCCTTGGATCCATGTATTCGATGATTCAGGCAAATTGCTCTCGAGTGGCGTTTGCAACGACGAGATCCCTTGGGTCGATCCATCCCGGCAGAATTTGACCCCCTTTGAGCTGGGTGGTCCCGGGGACGTCCTCGTCTCCGAGCAATGGCGCAGGATCGATTTCTCGAGCTCCGCGGGATGGGCCTGGACCCATCTCGTGGTCGGATTCACGCCTCTGGATGGGATGTCCTTGGAGGGCGTCGAGCTTCGTTCCTCTGGCGGAACCGAGGATCTGGGGTCCTGGTGGCAGGAGATTCGGTTGGACAAAGAAGGGCCTGATCCCTTATCCTTGGAGGTACGCAGCACAATCCCTCGCCGAATCCAAATCCAGTTCTGGGAGCAATGACATGCTTCGGTTTCCCCCCTGTTCGCTCCTTGTTCTCTCCCTCCTTCTGGGGGGATGCCTTTGGGAGGAGGATGGCGGAGAGGATCGGCCCCGTTTCCCGGACCTGACCATGAAGACGGTGGTGGGGTGCTGGACGAATCCTGGAAGGAACGAGAATTGTCTGGTGGATTGTTTCAGCCAAGACGGCGGGCATTTTTCAAATAACCGAGGCCCAAATTTTTACGGAGAAGATTCTGGGTCCTTTCAAATTGACGGTTTTCATTTAAATGTTTTTCGCCATTTTAAAACGAGTTGGGGGAAGAGTGACTCCGGTTTTTATTCGAATCCTCTTGTCCGCCGCGACTCCGCCCTTTGCGGCTTCGGCAACAACTACGAGGTCAATTCGGATTGCATGGTCCGCGTTTCCCCCGACTCCCTTCCCTGCGGCATGAAGCCCTGGACCTACTTCCGCAAACCCGCCAATTGGGACTCCCTCGTCAGGCCTTTGGAATGATGGAATTCCTGGTGGGTCAGATTGAATTCCTCCAACCAGGCTGGTCATGATTTGATCCGGCTGTTTCCCATATCCTTGTTGCTCCTCTCCCTCCTTCTGGGGGGATGCCTTTGGGAGGAGGATGGTGGGGAGGATCGACCCCGTTTCCCGGACCTGACCATGCAGACACTGATTGGGTGCTGGACCCTTCCTGGAAGGACCGAGAATTGTCTGGTGGATTGCTACTCCACTGCCGGAGGTTTTTTTTCAAATTACAGAGGCCCAAATTTCTACAGAGAGGATTCCGGCTCTTTTCATATTGAGGGTTTCCAGCTCAACATCCAGCGCAAGTTTCAGACCAGCTGGGGACGCCGTGATTCGAGTGGTTTTTCCAATTCTCTTTTCCACCGCGACTCCGCTCTTTGCGGCTTTGGCAACAACTACGAGGTCAATTCGGATTGCATGGTTCGCGTTTCCCCCGACTCCCTTCCCTGCGGCATGAAGCCCTGGACCTACTTCCGCAAACCCGCCAACTGGGATTCCCTCGTCAGGCCTTTGGAATGATGGAATTCCTGGTGGGTCAGATTGAATTCATCCAACCAAGCTGGTCATGATTTGATACGGCAATTCTGCGTATCGTTGTTGCTTCTCTCCCTCCTTCTGGGGGGATGCCTTTGGGAGGAGGAGGGCGGTGGGGAAGATCGACCCCGTTTCCCGGACCTGACCATGAAGACAGTGGTAGGTTGCTGGACCTATCCTGGAAGGTTGCAAGATTGCTATGTGCAATGCCTCTCCTCGGACGGGGTTTTATTCTCGGATAACGTCAGTCCAAATTTTTACGGAGAAGATTCTGGGTCCTTTCAAATCGACGGGTTTCATTTAAATGTTTTGCGGCATTTTAAGACGAGCTGGGGAAAGAGTGATTCCGATTTTTATTCGAACCCTCTTGTCCGCCGCGACTCCGCCCTTTGCGGCTTCGGCAACAACTATGAGGTCAATTCGGATTGCATGGTCCGCGTTTCCCCCGACTCCCTCCCCTGCGGCATGAAGCCCTGGACCTACTTCCGCAAACCCGCCAATTGGGACTCCCTGGTCAGGCCTTTGGAATGATGGATTTTCTGGTGGGTCAGATTGAATTCCTCCAACCAGGCTGGTTATGATTTGATACAGCTGTTTCCCATATCCTTGTTGCTCCTCTCCCTCCTTATGGGAGGATGCCTTTGGGAGGAGGACGGCGGAGATAATCGGCCCCGTTTCCGGGTCTACCGTGATTCTCATGGGTCACCAGGAAACCGGCACAGTTGAGTGAGGGTTCCTGGGATAGAGGTCGAGGCCGCCCAGATGGAACAGCACGCTGTCGCGGAAGGCTTGGAAGTGACGATGGCCCCGGCACTTGACCCTCACCGCTTGGATGCGGGCGTTGAGGCTTTCGGCGGCGGCGTTCGTGACCCCCAGGCTGAACACGCGCACGATACCTTCCAGGTGGCCTTCGACGGTCTTCGCCAACGTCCTCATGGGGGCAAGCTTGGAGGTCTTCGCCATCGCGATCCAGTGTTGGAGATGGTCTCGTGCTTCCCGCTCGTTCGTGCACTGGCGATACAGGCGAAGCGTCTCTTTCAGTCGGTACGCCTCGGCGGTGTTGGCGAACCACTCGCTGATGAAGGCGACCTTCTGCTGCGCCCACTCCTTCTGGCGGGAAGCGGCCGTCAGCAGACTGTAGCGAGCCTTCTTGAGGAAGGTCGCGCCCTTGGGGTCGTCCAGCCGCTGATGGATGGCAACCTCCTCACGACGGACCTGCTCCATCGCCTCGTTGGCCAGCTTCACGACGTGGAACGGATCGAAGACAATTCGTGTCTCGTCGAGGACGTCCTTGGCCGCCTTCTCGAAGGGTCCGTGCAGATCCATCGACACGGAAACCACACGAGCCAGGATCTCCTCGCCAAGCCCTTCCAATGCGGCTTTGGCGCTGGCGGTGGTGTTGCCCTCGACCATCTCCTCGACGACTCCACGCTTGGCGTCGCCCACCACCGTGGCACACTGGCGGCGGTGCCAGTACTTCTCGTCGATCGAGAGGTGCGGCATGGTGGGCGTCGCGTCCTCCTGCCTCGACAGCGCCTTGCGCTCCAGGCCTCTCTGAACAGCTCGGCGAGCGATGCCCGCAAGGCAGTCCTCGCTGGTTCCCAGGATCTCCGCAGCACGGCGGCGCGCGCAACAGAGCATCAGGTCAATCGCGAAGGCTTCAAAGAGAAGAGTGAAGCGCGATTTCGCCTCCGCCCAAGGCACGGACACCTGCTGAACTCCGTGCTCCGGGCACGAGACGCGAGGAATGGAGCACACCAGCATGGTCTTGAGCTGGCAGGTGTCCAAGTGGCGCCAGGTGCGCGTCGGCGCGTGGTCGTGGATGCTGCACGCCGAGCCGCAGTTCGGGCAGGGCAGGGACGTCTCGGAGCCATGGATCACCTGGATGCGCACCTCGCCGAGAGACGTGTCCAGATCTACGTTCGAGACGCACCAGGGAGGCGTCAGGCCAAGGATGTGGGCGTAGAACGATGTGCTGTCCAAGGGAAACTCTCCTCCGAAGGGGGAAGCCTCAAAGGTGCCTCAGCCATTAGAAAGCCGGTAGACCCCCGTTTCCCGGACCTGACCATGAAGACGGTGGTAGGGTGCTGGACGTATCCTGGAAGGTTGCAAGATTGCTATGTGCAATGTCTCTCCTCGGACGGGATTTTATTCTCGGATAACGTCAGTCCAAATTTTTACGGAGAAGATTCTGGGTCCTTTCAAATCGACGGGTTTCATTTAAAAGTTTTGCGGCATTTTAAGACGAGCTGGGGAAAGAGTGATTCCGATTTTTATTCGAACCCTCTTGTTCGCCGCGACTCCGCCCTTTGCGGCTTCGGCAACAACTACGAGGTCAATTCGGATTGCATGGTCCGCGTTTCGCCCGACTCCCTCCCCTGTGGCATGAAGCCCTGGACCTACTTCCGCAAACCCGCCAACTGGGATTCCCTCGTCAGGCCTTTGGAATGATGGAGTGACCTGAGGGTTCTTTGCTGGGTGCAGGTAGCAACCCTGCAAGTTCTCGCTCAGGATCCATCATTCCCCCCCTCACCTCCCCCGATACCCCGCCTTGAACTGGAAGGCCAACAGCGACAGTCCGCCCAGGGTGGGTTGTTTGCGCAAGGGGTCGTTGTGGAAGTAGCCTCGGGAGGTCACGATGCCCACGTGGCAGGTGCCTCCACCGATGCACGCGCCGTTGGCGGGGGCATCGAAGCGGCGTGTCCAGACCACCACGTCGCCGGGGCGCAGGCTGTCTTCGGAGGTGATCGGGGTCCATTTCGAGAGGGCGCGTTCGACGTCGCGCACCGCCAGCACGACCTTGGGCATGGCCCCGGCGCGGCGCAGCACCACCGAGGCCACCTTGGCGCAGGCCCAACGGCCGTTCTTGGTGTCGGGGCCGTTGGTGCGCACCCCGAACAGCACCACGCTGTCGTGTGTGGTGCGCAGGCCATGCCCCTCGATGGTCGCCAGGGCCAGACTGTCGAGGCGTGCGGCCAGGCTTGGATTTCCGGGCGCGCCCGATTCCGGGGCGGCTCCAGCGGTCAGTACCCAGGTGGCCAGGAGCAAGCTCGGCAGAATGCAGCTTGTTCTCCGGGGAATGCCAGGGAGCGGGGGCGGCTTCATGGCGCGGGGTGGGCCCGGGTGTAGACGGTGCGTCCGGCGTCGCGGCCATCCAGGCGGGTGGTCACCGCGACGTGCGACGCGTCGAGTTCCTCCCGACAGAATTCGACGTCCACGGGGGAGAGGGGCCCCGACGAGAGGGCCATGGCCACCAGGGTGTCGGCTTCCAGGTGGCAGCGCAGGATCACCAGGTAGGGGTGGGGGTTGCCCAGGCGCAGGTCCTTGGCCCCCCACACCACGGTGGCGTCCGACCCCAAGGGGGCGAAGCGGTCGGGTTCGCGGTAGAGGTCGATGCTGTGGGCGTGCCGCTCCGGTACGGAGAGTCCGGTCACCAGGGCCAGGTGGTGCAGGATGCCCGAGAGTTGGCACAGTCCGCCGCCCACCTGCGGGACCAGGCGCCCCCCCACCAGGTTGCGCCCTTCCTGGAACCCGCGCGCACGGCTGGGTCTCCCCACCGCCCGCCAGAACGAGAAGGTCGCTCCGGGGTTGAGGAGGTGTCCATCGACCAAGGCGGCGGCCAGGGCCAGATTGGCGCGTTTCCCTTGCAGGAATTCCCCCGGTTTCAGGGGCTGTTCCAGCCGGGCCACCAGTTCCACTCCGGGAGGCATCGAAACCTGGACCGACCAGGGGCGCGGATGGCGCACATCGCGCACCCACCGGCGCACCCAGGCCCATTCCTGGCGCGCGGCCAGCGGAACGAGGCGGCGCACCAGAGGTCTCCAGTTGCTCACGGCAGGCGTTCCAATCGGTACACGTGGTACGAAGACCAGCGACCCAGCGGCGTGCGGCCCAGCCAGGCGTCGAGTCCGCCCAGCAGGGGGCGCCAGCGGGAAGGCAGGCGGTGGATGGGGAAGGTGAGAAGGCCGCGACGTCCGGCCAACGCCCATCGCCCCGCTCCCCAGCGCCGCAGGTCGGCGGCGGTGGCGTCGGTGTTGCCGTGCCAGCCGGTCGCGCTGGGGGAACGCCGCTTCCAGCGGCGGCGATGGCGCGAGGGAATGTCCACGATCAGATGCCCCCCCGGCTCCACCAGGGAGGAAGCGCGCTCCAGGATGCGGACCAAGGTGGGCTCGTCCAGGTGCATCAGCACATGGAAGCAAGTGGCCACCGCATAGGTGCCGTGGAGACTCGGATCGAGTTCCTCCAACGAGGCGCGCAGCAACCGGCGGTCGGGATGCTTGCGGGCCGCAACGGCCAACATCCCTTCCGAAACATCGATCCCCGTTCCCGCGAAGTCCAACAGCCGCCCCGTGCCGCACCCCAGGTCGACCACCCGGGAAGGGGCGATTCCATGCAACCAGTGTTTCAAAATGGTGCGCTCTTGAGCGTCTACGAAGGCCCCGTACGAGTTCCCGAAGCGGTCGTCGTCGTAGCGGGGGGCGAGGTCGTCGTAGTAGGACTCGATGGCGCCGGGGGAGGCAGAAGGGGGCATCAGGGAAGACTTCCGGAAGTGGATCGCGGGCCAAAGGGACCGGAGATGGCCCCACCGGGGGAATCTAACCCTCGAACTCCGTTGGTGGTGGGGCCGATGCGGAGAACCAGGGCATTGGGGGAATTCCGGCACGGCCGGGGGGCGCGCCAGCTGAGCGGAGGGGGCGCGTGCGCCGTCACGCCACCGCGTCGGGGGGGGCGGGACCGACCGGAGGGTAGCCCGCAGGCCAGCGGCCCCGGTGGGCCATCGGATCCACCGGGGAGGCGCCCCAAAGGAAACCGCCCTTCACCGGGAGAGAAACCGGAACAGGTCCTTCCCAGGCTTTTGAAAAAGGGTGTGCAGGGTTTGCAAAACCTTGCAAAACCCGGGATGGGGGAATGATGGGGCCCTCCAAAAGGGGGGGGGATCCTTCGCATTTCCCGGTTTCCCGGAGATTGCAGGGAATGAGGGGGCATTCCGGCAAGCACGTTGGCCGGTTTCGGTAGGACCTTTCCGACATGTGGTGCCCGCAAGCCGGACGCATTGAGCGGTCGGGAGGGGTGCGATGGAGGGTCAGAACATGAAGCGAACGAATTGGATGTGGATGATGACGGTCCTGGCGGTGGCCGGACCGATGTCGTGGGGAGGGTTGTTCGAACCCCTCGACAAGGCCAAGACCAAACCCAAGGACGCCCTCAAGGGGGTGTTCGCCGAGGAGTGGGTCGACCTCGACGAGTCGAGCGACGCCCCCACCAAGGACCAGATGAAGCTCACCGACGAGATCGCCGGGTCGTTCTTCATCGACGGGATCCCTTCCGGGGGATTCCCCTACGTGTACGGCGGCAAGACGGCCCAGAAGACGCTGGCCTCCAGCACCAAGGGCAACGACGCGGTGTGGGCGGCCTACATCGACAACGACTGGTCGGGCGTGACGGTGTCGCTGGGGACCAACAAGTACATGGACCTCTCCGCGGTGCGCCGCACCGGGACCCTCACCTTCTGGATCAAGCCCGGACCCAACGCCAAGAAGTTCATGGTGGGTCTGCTCGACAACCAGGGCGGGGACAAGAAGGTCCAGACCAAGGTCATGGGCGACGGCTACGCCACCCTCAAGGAAGGGCAGTGGTCACAGGTGCGCATCCCCCTCAAGGCCTTCATCGACGACGGCGTCTACTGGGACGCGGCCCAGAGCCGTGAGATCTCCAGCAAGGTCGATTGGAGCAAGATCCAGGAATTCCGCCTGTCGATCGGACGCGACGAGAACAAGCCGGGCAAGGGCAAACCCGTCGCCTTCTACCTCGACCAGATCCAGGTGACCCGCACCGCCAACGGCGTCTACGACCCCGAGGCGATGTGGGACGCGTTCCAGTCGAACGCCCCCGACGCGGTCCTCACCGACTTCACCACCTGGGCCGACCGCTGGAAGACCCAGCAGGGCAATTCCGCCGAGATCAAGGCCCAAGTGGTCGATCTGCCCAAGGGCGCACCGGCCGGGCTTTCGGGCAAGGCGCTGAAGGTGGACTTCAAGCCGGGCGACTGGTACGACGCGTTCCTGCGCACCCAGATGGCCCCCGGGCTCGAGAAGGACTGGCGCCACCACTACGGGTTGTCGTTCTGGCTCTACACCGAGAAGCCCTTCCAGGCCCTCGACTTCGTGGTGCACGACGCCGGGCACGAGATGTACCTGGCCAAGGTCGGCGCCGGTCGCGGATGGAACCGCGTCCTGGTTCCCTTCCGGAATCTGTCGAAGTTCCCCTACTACCAGCCCCCCGAGGCCGACCAGAACAACCGCCTCGACCTGGAGGACGTGTACCAGCTGGGCATCAAGCCCGGCGGCGACGTGCCCGGGACCCTGTACATCGGCAAGCTCGAGCTGACCAACCTGCGCGAGATCGTGCGCGAGAAGGGGCCGGCCGAACTGCCCGCGGTGTTCCAGGGTCAGATGGCCAAGGTGGTCCAGAAGGTTCCCGACATCTACGGCGTGAACGTGGGCCTGTGGGCTCCCGAACTGATCGCTCCCGCGGCGCGCCAGCTCCAGAAGGACCTGCACCTGGGCGTGGTGCGCTACCCCGGCGGTCTGCGCTCCGACGAGGAGGATTGGGAGAAGACCCTGCGCGACAAGGATTTCCATGTCGACACCGACGAGTTCCTCGACTGGTGCCAGGACATCGGATGCCGTCCCATGTTCACCGCCAACATCGGCGACGGTTCGCCCGAGCGCGCCGCCGCCTGGGTGAAGTACGTGAACAAGACCCGCAAGGGCCCCAAGGTGCTCGACTGGGAACTCGGCAACGAGATCTACGGCAACTGGCACAAGTACTACGACAAGTGGGGCAAGGACGGCGGCTTCGCCTACGCCAGGGCCGTGAAGGAATACGTCAAGGCCATGAAGGCCGTCGATCCCGAGATCCGCATCACCGCGGTGTGGATGCTGGGCGGACCCTGGAACAAGACCGTGTTCAAGGAGGTCGCCGACGTGGTGGACGGCGTGAACGTGCACCACTACGCGCAGAACGCAGGTTCCGAGAACGACCAGGGCCTGCTGGCCACCTCGTCGGAATCCGACAAGCTGATGATCGACGTCCGCCACCAGCTCGACGAGTACGGAGTGAAGGGCCGCAAGTACGAGTTGTGGCTCACCGAATGGAACTCGGTGGACTTCAATCCCGGTGCCCAGATCCTGTCGCACGTGAACGCCCTGTTCGTGGCCGACTACCTGGGCCACCTCGCCCAGGCCCCGCTGCAGAAGGCCACCCTGTGGGCGCTGTACAACGGACGCGACAAGCGCATGGGCGACTACGGCGTGCTCTCCACCTCGGCCGACCCGCAGGGCATGGACGTGCGTCGTCCCACCTACTGGGCGATGCGCCAGATGGCCACCACCCTCACGGGCTCGCTGCTCGAGGCCAAGACCGACCAGGAGGACCTGTCGGGCTGGATGTCGCGCCGCGATGACGGCAAGATCTCGATGGTGTTCGTGAACAAGAGCCCCGAGACCGACTTCAAGACCACCCTCAAGGTGCCCGGTCTGAAGGGGAACGCCGTGGTCGAGATCCTCACCGCCGAGAATTCGGGCGGCTTGAAGGGCTCCGAGCCCACCGGCGAGACCTGGCCGTCCACCGGACCCGTGCCCGAGCGCAGGAAGCTCGCCGACGGCGCGACCCTGGTGGTGCCCAAGTATTCCGTGGTGACGATCCGCTTCGAGTGATCATCGCCGGGAGTCGCGCTCCCCGCTGGTCGCGGGGGGTGCGTCTTCCGGAACCGGACAGGGCCGCGGGAACGGCCGCTATCGGGTGTGGCGGACGATCCGCCCGGTCCCGGGCCCCGTTGACGGATTCCGTCGGCGGGGCCTTTTCGTTGGTCTGCCTCGGGCACGGACGCGCGGCGATCGGGTGCGTGATGGCGGTTTTTTCCTGCCGGTGGAGGCGCGCGCGGACGGACTAATTTTCGGGATTCCCGCCGACGGCTCCTCGCGGATGCCTCGAGGTCCCTTCGCCCGGCTCCCCCTTCCAGGAATTCCCGCCCATGAAACCTCGTTCCGTCGTTCGATTCGGATGGATCCTCCCCTTGGTCGGATTGGTTTCCTGCGGGGGGATTTCCGGAGCCCTCGGTCTGGGCAGGCAGGAACCCGTCGACCGGTCGACCATCCCCTGGACCGACCTCGACGAGGTTTGCGTGGGTCTCGACAAGGTCACGGGGGAAGACAGGATCTCCGGGGGGGAGTCCTTCTACTTCTACCAGAACGGGTACCCGATGGCGGGAAGGGCGAGCGCCGACGGAGGGCGTTCCGTCCAGAGGCTCCTACCCTCCACCACCGACAACGACCCCAGGTACCGCCAGGCGTTGTGGGCCGTCTACCTCGACTCGGGTATTTCCGGGGCCACCGTGTCGTTGGGCCCCGACAAATTCATCGACCTGGCCGGATGGGTGGCCGACGGCTACCTGGGATTCTGGGTGAAGGCGGATTTCGCCCCGAAGCGTTTCTGGATCAGCCTGATCGACCTCCAGATCGACGGGAACTCGTTTGAAAGCCGGATCGAGGGCACTCGGTACGACTCGCAACATTTCGGAGGTTGGTTCCTCATGGCCATTCCGTTGGCCCGATTCCCCGACTCCGGGATCCATCGGGATCCGCAGTCCGGCGAGGAGGTCCGGGGAAAGATGGATTGGTCGCGGATCAAGTCGTTCCGAATCTCCAGCGAACCCGAAGGCAACCCTCCGGGAAAAGTCCCCCCCTACCGCTTCCTTCTGGACCAGATCGGGTGCTTCGAGAAGAAGCCCGTCCAGCTCAATTTCAGCCGGCGCAGGAGGTGATCTTCCAGCGCCTTCGCGGAGGACGGGTCGCGGCGCGAAAGCCTCAGCGCTCGGTCAGGGCCTTCTCCACGATCTCGACGAGTTCGCGTGCGGCCCGGGCGATGTCCGGCGCTTCGGTGACGGCCGTCACCACGGCCACGCGGTTGGCTCCTGCCGCCACCACGGATCCGGCGTTGCCGTGCTTGATGCCGCCCATCGTGGTGACGGGAAGGTGCGACACCGCAGTGACGGCGCGGACCATCTCCAGCCCCACCGGAACCACGGGGGTGTCCTTGGTGGCGGTGGCGAACACCGGGCCGATGTTGATGTAGTCGGCCCCGGATTCCTGCGCCGCGAGCGCCTGCTCCACCGTGTGGGTGGACAGGCCGATGGTCTTGTCGGGGCCCAGCAGGGCCCGCACCTGCGCGGGATGGAGGTCGGACTGGCCCACGTGGATGCCGTCGCAGTCGACCAGGGCGGCGATGTCGACATGGTCGTTGAGCAGGAGCGACACGCCCAGTTCACGGCACACCGCGGCCAGGCGGGTGGCCTGGGCGAAGTATTCGCGCTTGGACAGGTGCTTGGAGCGGAACTGGAAGAGGTTGATGCCCCCGGAGGCCGCCGCGCGGATCACCGTCTCCTCGTCGCGCCCGCCGTTGAGACGGGGGTCGGTGACGAGGTAGGCGCGGACGTGGTCGAAGTCGACCTTCACGCGGGGATTCCGCGCACGGGGCGCACCGCGGGGGACAGGCCTTCCAGCGGCGAGCTGGCCGAGCCGTAGAGCTTGCGCGGGATGCGCTGGGCCAGGTAGGCGTCGCGTCCGGCTTCGCAGGCCGACTTCATGGCGCGCGCCATGCGCACGGGGTCCTTCGCCAGGGCGATGGGGCTGTTGAGGAGCACGCCGTCGACGCCCAGCTCCATGGCTTCGGCGACGTCGGAGGCGGTCCCCAGGCCGGCGTCGATGAGCACCGGCGCCTTCACCGATTCGAGGATGATGCGAATGTTGGAGGGGTTCAGCACGCCCTGTCCCGAGCCGATGGGACCTCCCGCGGGCATGATCGCCGCGGGTTCCAGGCGGTCGAGGAGCTGGGCCAG
Organism: Fibrobacteria bacterium; assembly: GCA_020633825.1. Lineage (GTDB taxonomy): Bacteria > Fibrobacterota > Fibrobacteria > UBA5070 > UBA5070 > UBA5070. Next base: position 88,245 of record JACKCV010000005.1, read on the forward strand.
GACCGGATCGTCGTTGGTGTAGATCATCAGGTCGAAGCCCTCGTCCTTGAGGATGCGGGCGGCTTCGAGGGTGCCCACCGGATCGGGGAGGAGGGTCTTGGCGTCGAAGAGGACTTCGAGCTTGAGGAGGTTCCAGCCCATGGATTTGGAGAGACGGGCGATGCGCACCGCGTCCTGGACCGTGAAGGCGCCGGCGGTGTTGGGCAGGATGGTGTACCGCGAAGGGTCGATGGCGTCGAAGATCCCCTTGCCCTTGGGGGCCGAAAGGTCCACCCGGCCCAGGGCCACCGTGACGATCTCGGTTCCCGAGGCCTCGAGGGCTTCGGTCATCAGTTCGTTGGTGGCGTATTTGCCCGTGCCCACCAGGAGGCGGGAGGCGTAGGTCCGACCCGCGATGGTGAAAGGACGGTCTTCGGGGGGAAGGACGGAATCGGTCATCGTTTCTTCTCTCGGTTCTGGCCGGGCTGGGCCAGGGGCAGGTAGCGTTCCTTCTGGAACAGGAGTCCCCGCGCCCATTCGAGGGTGGCGGGGGCGTGGCGGCGTTCGGCCCGGCCCGGAGTCCAGGCGAATTCCAGGACCAGGATCTCCTCCAGCGCGACGAGGGGGTCGTCCTTGCCGGCGAGTCGTTCCAGGGCGAGGGGACGGATTCCGTCTTCGCGCTCGATGCGGGCCAGGACGTGGCGGTCGGACACGGCGACGGTGGAGGGGTCGAGCCAATCGAAGGTGCTGGCGCCGAAGGCACGCGGAACCGAACGGCGACGGATCTTCCAGGCCGGGATGCGCGGGGCCAGGGCGGCCAGGAAGGCCGGGGGAGGATCGAGGGTCTCGTCGAGGTGCAGCACGAGGTCCTCGGGCTGGGTTTCCCAGAGTCGGCGGGCGATGCCGTGGGCGAAATCCGCGTCGGCCAGGTCGGCGAAACGGAACGGAACCACCGCCGAGGAGACCAGGTCGCCCGAGGGGTCGAGCAGGGCGAACGACAGGTGGTGCATCTTGCCGTAGAGGAATGCCTGCGAGATCCCCAGCGACCAACGGGCACCAGGGCGCTTCAGACGCCAGGGCGAGCCTCCGGACCTGCGGACGCATTCGAGGAAGAGCGCCGCGGCCTGTCCGGCGGCACGGCCCGACCGGGGCTGCGTCAGCAGGGGGCTCTTGGCTTCCAGCGGCACATCGAGGCTTCCTTCGATGGGCTCGGTGGTGAATTGGAGGCAGACTCCGGGCCAATCGGCGGCCCGATGGTTCAGGGCGTGCGCCACGGCATCCAGGTTCCCGGGAGCCACCAGATGGAAGTTCTGGGGAGGCAGACGCGGCGTACGCAGGGCGGTGTGTCCGCCCAGGGCCGCGTGGAACACGTCGGGCAGCAGGATCTCCTCGTCGTTGGACAGGAGGGCGCAGGCCTCGGTGCCGGGGAGGTCGGACTCGATGAGGTCGAGGGCTTCGCCCGGGCACGGGTCGGAGGAGAAGGTCAGGCCCGAGATGTCGGCTCCCGCGAACCAGGAGCGGAGGGTGGAGACGGTCTCCTGGGCGGTGAGGTCGGAAGGATTCTCCGAGAGGATCACGGCGCAAGGGTCCCCGGTGCGGACCAGGCGCGCGCGTCGGCCCTGGGCGATCGACCAGCCCTGGTCGTTGCGCTTGGGGTGGGTGGAGGCCAGGGAGACGCCTTCGAGAGGGAACCAGAGGTCGGCGGAACGATGCCCCACGGCCTTCAGCGCGTCGGGCCGGACGTCGATGGAGCGCTGCAGGGGGTGGGCCCAGAGCAGCACCTGGGTTTCGCCCAGGGCCTCCAGGTGGAGCTCCAGTCCGTCGACGATCAGGCGTCCTTCGGGGGCGTCGGTGGTGCGCACGGCCACGAATCCGGTGCGGAGATCGACGAGGATCTTCCGGGCCCGCAGGTGGGCGAGGATCCGCAGCAGCAGGAGGCCGCGCGATCCCGGCTGACGGAAATCGACCTTCCAGCCCCCTTCCTTCCCGCCGCGGAGATGGTCGGCTTCGGGATCGTCGGGAGAGGTCAGGGTGAAGATTTCCCGCCCGGATTGGCGGGCGCCGATCCAGGGAGCCTCCGCGCGCAGGTGCTCCAGGATGTGGCGGATGTTCTGTCCGGGCTCGACGTTCCAGAGGAGGCCGGCGACGTCCTGGCCGTTGTGTTGACCCTGCAGGGCCGTGAGATAGGTAGCCATGGGGACCTTGAATATACCTCGAATGAGGGGCATGACCTGATCGCGACTGCGAAGGCATCTTTGGGCCACTGTGAACAGACACTGGACATTGGGCCTTGCCATCGCGGGATTCGTCGTCGCCGTGATCATGTCGATCACCCTCCTGGTGCTGTGGAACGTCTACATCATCGACGACGTCCGCACCATCGCGGAGCTGGCGCGCGACCCGTCCCTGACCCGCCCCGGCGGGGGGGATCCCTCCGGACGCTGGATCGTCCTGGCCATGGGGTCGTCGTTCTTCGCCGTGATCCTCATCGCCCTGTCCCTGTTCTTCGCCTCCTACCTGGTGAACCGCCGGTACCGGCGCATCCAGACCGACTGGCTCTCCATGACCACCCACGAGCTGAAGCTGCCCACCGCCAACATCCAGCTCTTCGCCCAGACCATGCAGCGCCCCAACCTGGCCGAAGCCGATCGGGTGCGGTTCACCGGCCTGATCGTGCAGGAAGCCCGACGCCTCGACGGACTGGTCTCGAGGATCCTGCAAGCGCGGCGCATCGAGGGGGGCATGGAAGACCTGCGCCCGGAGAACATCGCCGTGGTGCCTTGGCTGCGGTCGTGCCAGGCCCGCCCGGCATCCCCGGCCTTCGAGATCGAAGGGACCTTCGAAGGTCGCATCCGGGTCGACCGCCGGCAGCTCGAAACCATCCTCGACAACCTCGTCCACAACGCCCACAAGTACGGCGACGGATCGAATCCCCGCGTGGTGGTTTCGCTCCAGGGAACCTCGGTGTCCATCGAGGTGCGGGATCGGGGCATCGGAATCCCCCCCCAGGTCCGCAAGAAGGTCTTCCGGCGCTTCTACCGCGTCCCCACGCGCGAGCACCGCCGCCGCACGGGAACCGGCCTGGGCCTGTACATTGCACGTTCGCTGGTGGTCCTCATGGGGGGAACCATGGGGGTCTCCGACAATCCCGACGGAAAGGGAACCTCCTTCTGGATGCGTTTTCCGGTGGTGCGATGATCTTCCAAGGAAAAGGACCACGATGAACGACGTTCGACGGATTCTGTTGGTGGAGGACGACGAGCCCATGGCCCTGGGGCTGGAGTTCAACCTGCGCGACGACGGATACGAGACGGTCCACTGCCTCGACGGGGAGTCCGGCCTCGCCCGTGCCCTGGAGGGCGGGTTCGATCTGGTGATCCTCGATATGCTCCTCCCCGGCATCAACGGGCTGGAGGTCCTGCAGGGATTGCGGGCGAAGGATGTGCGCACCCCGGTCCTGATCCTTTCGGCCTCCGCGGGCGCCGATTCCATCGTGGAGGGCCTCAACGCCGGGGCCGACGACTACCTGGGGAAACCCTTCGATCTCGGGATCCTCATGGCCCGCATCCGCACCCTCATCCGCTCCCGCGAATGGCTCGCCACCGGAGGCGGCACGGATAGCGAGCCCGAGATCATGCGCTTCGCGGGGCGGGAAGTCGACTTCCGCCGGTCTCTGGCCCACGTCGACGGCCAGGAGGTCGAACTGTCGTACAAGGAAGCGATGCTCCTGAAGGCCCTGTGGGATCAGCGGGGCGAAACCTTGACCCGCGACCGCCTGCTGCGGGAAGTGTGGGGATACGCCGATGGAGTCCAGACGCGCACCATCGACACCTTCGTGCTGGCCCTGCGCAAGAAGCTCGAGCCCGATCCGAAAAAACCCCGCTACATCCAGACGGTGATTGGCGAAGGCTACCGCTTTTCCCCGGATTGAGGGGGGATTCGGGGCGCATTCTTGCTCCGCGAACCACTTGGCGTCCCGTGTGGACGCCGGCGGGTCCCCGTCGCGGCGACTGCATCCCCGACTCCCCCCTCAATCTCCCCGGACTCGGGCGGGGCGGGTAGGCTCGCGGCCGGTAAGGGCGGTTGGCGGGTGCGGGGAGGCCGCGCGGTGTTGGCGGCGACGCGGCGGCGACGCTTCGCTGGCCGCAGGGCAGGGGTGCGCAGCAGGTAGGTTCGCGGCCGGTCAGGGCGGTTGGCGGGTGCGGGGAGGTCGCGCGGTGTTTGCGGCGACGGGGCGGCGACGCTTCGCTGGCCGCGGGGCAGGGGTGCGCAGCAGGTAGGCTCGCGGTCGGTAGGGGCGGTTGGCGGGTGCGGGGAGGTCGCGCGGTGTTGGCGGCGACGGGGCGGCGACGCTTCGCTGGCCGTGGGGCAGAGCATGGGTACGCACTGCGAGAAGGGGGAGCGCGCGTGGGGGTTGCTCGGGGGGTAGGCTCGCGGCTGGGGGATGCAGGAAGCACTGGCCTCGCGACTCGGGTGTCATGCCTGCGCCCGTCCCCTTGAAAGCTGAGGGTCGATTCGAGGATGCAGGCGCCCTGTGCCGCTCATCCCGAGGGTGTCCGCGTCGGGCCGTCGAGCGGGGGAGGCAGGAAGCACCGGCCTCGCGACTCGGGTGTCATGTCTGTGCCTATCCAGTGCAGGCTGAGGATCGTTTCGAGGATGCAGGCGCCCCGCCCGCTCATCCCGAAGGCGTCCGCGTCGGGCCGTCGAGCGGGGGAGGCAGGAAGCACCGGCCTCGCGACTCGGGTGTCGCGTCTGTGCCTGATCCGGCATGCTGAGGGTCGATTCGAGGATGCAGGCGCTCCTGCCCCGCTCTCCCGAAGGCGTCCGCGTCGGGACGCCGAGCGGGGAGGCAGGAAGCACCGGCCTCGCGACTCGGGTGTCATGCCTGTGTCTGATCCGGTGAAGGCTGAGGGTCGATTCGAGGATGCATGCGCCCCGCCCCGCTCTCCCGAAGGCGTCCGCGTCGGGACGCCGAGCGGGGGAGGAAGAGAATCACCGGCCTCGCAACTTGGGTTTCAGGCCTGCGCCCGTCACCGTGAAGGCTGAGGGTCGTTTCGAGGATGCAGGCGCCCCGCCCCGTTCCCCCGAAGGCGTCCGCGTAGGGACGTCGAGCGGGGGAGGAAGGGAAGCATGCGCCTCGAAACGCCCCTCAGCCCCCGTCGGCTTCACGGGTCCAGCGGAACCATCCGAGGTGGCCTGCGATGGCCGAGCGTACGGCGATGGCGACCTGGAGGGGGAGGGCCCAGAGGGTGTCGGGGAGCAGCAGGGACAGTTTCTGGAAGCGGAGGGCGGCCAGGAACATGAAGGCGAGGTCGAAGGGGAACTTGAGGGCCCAGGGAGCCCACCAGAGCCAGGCGGGGAGGCTTAGGGTGACCACGGGAAGGAATCCGACCAGGAGCCAGAGCCAGTAGAGGAAGATGCACAGGAGGAAGGCGACGTAGGAGACGCTCTCGTAGCGCGAGCCGTTGGATGCCCAGCGGGCTCGTTGGTTCAGGACCTGGGTCCACGTGTCGGCCGGGTGCGTCCCCACGGAGGCGGAGGGGGAATAGGCGTAGGCCGGGCGTCCTCCGGCGTGGACCATGCGGTGCACCAGCATGTCGTCGTCCCCGGAGACCAGGCCTTCCAGTCCGCGGAATCCTCCGGAGTTCTCGTAGATGGTCCGGCGGTAGGCGAGGCTGGGAGCGGAGGCCAGGAAAGGGCGACCGAGGGCGAATCCGGCTGCTTCCGCGGCCACGAAGGCCAGTACTTCCAGCCGTTGGTAGCGATGGCAGGCGCGTCCGTCGCCCATCAGGTGCTTGGGGCCCTGGACGATGTCGACATCGTCCGAGAAGGAACTGGCGAGGGTGGCGAGCCAATTGGAGGGGGGGAGGCAGTCGGCGTCGGTGGTGGCCAGGATTTCATACTGGGTGGCGGCCATGCCACGGGCCAGGGCCCGCTTCTTGGGGCTGGGGACGTCTTCCTCCTCGGGGGAGATGGAGACGATGCGAATTCGGGCGTCCCGGAGGGCGAACTCCTGCAGAATGGCCGCCGTCCCGTCGCTGGAACGGTCGTCGACGCACACGATTTCCCAGCATCCGGGATAGGCTTGGGCCAACAGGGCCTCGAGAGTCGCGCGGACGCCAATCTCCTCGTTGTGCATGGGCACCACGACCGAAATGGAGGGGGTGGAGGTTCCGGTCGGGCGGCGCAGGCGGAGCAAACCCACCATCAGGAATACCAGGAAACCCACGTAGAGCAGCGTCCCGCCCAGGGCGAGAAACCCGATGGAAAACGTGAGAAGAATCACGCAAGTTCCTGTCGCGCAATGATTTTTGTGCGGTAGGTCACAAATTCCCGTCCAGTCGAGATCGATCCATTGAATCGCGGTGGACTCCGAATGTAGACTCAACCTGTCAGTTCCCCCTTCGGAGGTTCCCACCCATGAATCGTGCAACAACCATCGCCGCCGCTCTGAGCCTGTGTCTCGCATCCGCACCCTTCGCCCAGGATTGCCAGGAAGGAGTGGACTGGGTGGCGCGCACCGTTTGCGCCAAGGGCATCGGGGCCGTGAATCCCAAGCAGCCCCAAGCCGCCGCTCGCCCCGGCGCCATCCGCAGCGCCCAGATGACCGGCTTGCGTGCCGCCGTCGAACTGGTGAAGGGCGTGCAGGTCAACTCCAACACCACCATCGCCAATTCCATGACGGAGAGCGACGTGGTGAAGTCCAAGGTCGAAGCCTACGTGAAAGGCTTCCAGTTCAGCCAGCCGCACTACATGGACGACCTGACGGTCGAGGTCTACGTCCAGATGCCCTTGGACGGCATCTCCGACCTGGTCCTGCCGTCTTCCATCCAGTCCGTCCCCACGGTCACGTCCTGGGGAGCCCCGACGGAAGTGTCCGGACCCGCGGCGGCCGGCACCGCCAGCCCGGCTCCTCTGCGTTCCCAGGTCTACACCGGTCTGGTGGTCGATGCCCGTGGACTGGGTGTGTTGCCGGCCTTGGCCCCTCGCATCACCGACATCGAGGGCAAGGAAATCTACGGCGGTGCCGTGGTGAGCCGCGATTGGGCCGTCAAGAACGGGATGGTCGGCTACGCCAAGAGCATCGACGGAGCTCGCGGGCTCAAGGACCGCATCGGAGCGTCTCCCGCCGTGGTGAAGGCTGTTCGCGCCGACGGCGCCTCCAAGACCGATCTCGTCCTGTCGGCCGAGGATGCCGCCAGCCTCCGCAGCGCCGCCGAAAACCTGACCTTCCTCTCCCAGGCCCGCGTGGTGTTCGTCGTCGACTGATCTTCCGGAGGCCCCGCCTCGGGCCTATCGAGCGGTGGAAGGCTCCCCGGGATCCGTTGCCCTTGAGGGTGGATCCCCGTCCAGCCTGCCGCTGCCTTCCCCTCCTCCAATTCCTCCCCTCGTCGCATTCACCGGAGTTTCTCCATGAAATCCAGAATCCTCCCCTTGCTCGCACTCGTCCCCCTGGTGTTCACCGCCTGCGGCCAAAAGCGCAAGGCCGCCGGCCTGATGGACGATCCCCGCACACACACCGAACGTGGCAAGCAGTACTACGACGCCGGGGAACTCGATCGGGCCGACCAGGAATTCACCCTGGCCCTCGAACTCGACAAGAAATACGCCCCGGCCATCGCCGGACAGGCCATGGTTCTGGCCTCCCGCGGGGAATTCGACAAGGCCATCGATCGCGCCGACAAGGCCATCGTCAAAAACGACAAGCTCCCCGACGGCTGGATGGCCAAGGGATGGGCCATCACCCTCAAGAACCGGGGTGCCAAGGACGAGGATTGGGTGGACGATGCCGAGCGCATGTTCTCCAAGGCCCTCGACCGCGATGAGAAGAGTGGGGAAACCTGGTACCGCCTGGGCATGTGCCGTCAGTGGGGCCTCAAGTTCCGCGAAGCGGGCGATGCGTTCCGGAAGGTGCTGGAAATCAACGGCTCCTACACCGAGAAGGCCAACGAGGCATGGGCCCGCATCCAGAAGATCGAGCGCTCGGCCCCGGGAACCCGCGTGGGTCGCAAGATCGCCTTGGTGGATTCGATCACCCGTGCCGACGCGGCGGCCTTGTTCATCGCCGAGCTCGAACTGGACCGTATCCTGGGGCGCACTCGCGGCGCGGCCGTCGACACCACGTTCCAGGCTCCCGCGGTGCCCACCGTGGATACCGTGAAGGTGGTCAAAGCCGCCATCGCCAAGGACATCGAGGGGAACTGGGCACGCAACTTCATCGAAGACGCCGTGGGATTGGGCATTCGCGGGCTGCAGGTGTACCCCGACCGTACCTTCCATCCCAATGAAGCGGTGCGTCGGGCGGAGTTCGCCTTCCTCGCCGAGGACGCCCTGATCGCGGCCCTGGGAGACAAGACCCTGGCCACCAAGTACATCGGCAGCACCAGCCGCTTTTCTGATGTCGCGGGCGGTTCGCCGTATTACAATGCGATCTGCAACGCGGTCGACAAGAACATCATGGACGGCAACGCCGACGGCTCCTTCGGGGCCATGAAGCCGGTCTCCGGTGCCGATGCCTTGCTGACCATCCGCCTGATCAAGGAGCTTCGCAAGTGATTACCCGCCTTCTGCTGGTTCTCCCCCTGCTTCTCGCCGGCATCGTGCGAGCGCAGGACCTCGTGGTCGAGGCCACCGGCTTCGGCCCCACGGTCGAGGCCGCCACCCGTGCGGCCAACCGCTCGGCCGTGGAATTGGGAATCGGACAGGTGCTCACCAGCGCCACCGAGATCCAGGACTTCCAGCTCAAGAAGGATCTCGTCCTGACCCGGACAGAAGGCGTGGTGCGCAATTCCGAGGTGCTTTCGCAGCAGCAGGGGCCCGATGGCGCCTGGGAAGTCAAGGTGCGGGCCACGGTTTCCAAGGCCGGTCTGGACAAGGATCTCGCCGAACTGGGCATTCTTCGCATGCAACTCGACAATCCCCGCATCGCGGTGCTCGTGACCGAACAGGTCATGGGCAAACTCAAGGTGGATGGAGTGGTCGAGGCCAAGGTCATCGAGGCTTTCCGCTCGCGGGAATTCGAAGTCGTCGAGGCCTCCGCCGAGTTGCGGACACAGCGCGCCAGCCAGATCGCGTTGGCCACGGGAGGTGATGCCAAGGCCGCCGCCGAGCTGGGAGCCGAGCTGGGAGCCGAGGTGGTGATCCTGGGAACCGCCACCGCCACCGAATCGGACATGTCCGAGAACCCCTATTTCAAGAACACCGGAATGAAGTCTTCGGGCGGCACGGTGGTGCTCAAGGCCGTCGAGGTCACCACGAGCGCGATCCTGGCCAACCAGAACGGCGACGCGGCCATGGTCAATCCCAACCCCGATGTCGCCGGCAGCAAGGCGCTGGAAAAAGCCGCCGCGCTGGTCCTGGAAAAGAAGGGATTCATCGACCAGATCCTGAAGACCTGGCGCAACCAGGTCAACAACGGCACGGTGCTGCGGGTGCGGGTGCGGAACATCCCCAACTACGCCGCGGCCCAGGTCATCCAGGAGGAGCTCAAGGTCGATGCCGTGCAGGTCGTGAGGCGCAAGCTCGCCGACGGAGTACTTTTCCTGGACGTGACTTGGCGTGGCACAGCCGACGACTTCTGTGCCGCCGTCGATGGCAAGAAGGTCAACAAGAATCGCAACAAGCTTGCGGTCGCCTCGGCCGAAAACAAGGACGTCGTTCTCGAGGTCAAGTGAGTTCCAAGAAAAAGAGCTCTCCCAGCAACGGGAGACGGATCGATATCGAAGGGGTGGTGACGAAGGAACGTCTCCGCCCCTTGCAGTTTGTGCACGGAGCTTTCCTCGCCTCGGCGGTGGGGGTGTCGGTGCTCACCTTCCTGGCCAAACCGAACGGTACGGAGCCGCGGGGCATGGCGATCGCCCAGCTTCTGGCTCTGGCCGGACTCGTCCTGTGGGTGGTCGGATTCGCCTTGGCGTTGTGGCTGTTCCAACGGGGTATGCGGCGCGAGACCCTGCTGGAGGTGGCCTCCTCGCCCTGGCGCGGTCCCAAGGTGCTCGCCGACCAGGCGACCGAGCCCGACAAACTCGTCCACCACATCCAGAAGCACTGGACGCGTCGTCTCACCCTGTGGATCCTGGGGCCGCTCACCACCATGCTTTCGGTCCAAGTGGCCCTGCAGGGCAATCTGGCGGCGCTGGAGCCCAAGCTCGTCTCGCAGGGGGTGCTCCCCATGGGGATCTATCTCCTCTTGTTGGCGCTGACCTTCCCCACGGCCCGTCGTATCCGGATCCTGCTCGAAAAATCCATGAAGTCCTGACGCTCATCGCGCTCTCGGCGGGGCCATCCGGACCTTCCGTTGGAGGAGCGCAGCCCGGGAGGTTCCCAGGAAGAGGAACGAGCCGTTCGGGGGGGGGGTGCGATAGGGGAATCCGGGATGGTTGGAGGCGATCACAACCCCCGTACCGGGTTCGACGCGATTTCCGAGAGGAGATTTGTCGGAAAGCCTCCCTCGTCGGTCTATTTTTCCCCCCCATGACCGCTACTTTCGGCTCCCTTCTGGCCACCCGCACCCGTCTTGTCGGCAACAACGTCTGTTTCGGGTTGGATCCCGTGCTCGCGCGGATTCCCCTGGAAGGGCCTGCCCACGAGGTGGTGGAGCGTTTCGGAATGGAACTGCTCGAGGCCTGCGTTCGTCGGGGTGTGCTTCCTGCCGCCCTCAAGCCCAATTCCGGGTATTACGAGAACCTCGGGATCGAGGCTTTGCGCGCTCTGGAACGTGTGATCGCCGCTTGGAAACAGGCGGGCGTGCACATCGTGCTCGATGCCAAGCGAGGCGATATCGGGCGCACCTCGGGCTGTTACGCCGAAGCGGCCTTCGACACCTTCCACGCCGATTCCGTGACCGTCGCCCCGTACATGGGCCGTGATTCGGTGGAGCCGTTCCTGGGATCCCCCGGCAAGTCGGTGTTCCTGCTTCTGCGCACCTCCAATCCCGGGGCGCGCGATTTCCAGGATCTCGTCGTCGATGGACTGCCCCTGTACCTGCACGTGGCCAAGACGGCCCTGAGCTGGAAGGGATCCGAGGGCCTCGGATTCGTGGTCGGGGCCACCGCGCCGGCGGAACTCGAAGCCATCGCCGCCTGGTACGCCGAGCGTGGCTCCGATGCTCCGTTCCTGATTCCCGGCGTGAGCGTTCCCGGGGTGCCCGGCGGCCAGGGGGGAGGCATCGGGGAGGTCGTTTCCCGTCTGCGCGCCGGTGGCCTGGACCCCTGGGGGCATCTGGTGAACGCGAGCTCCGGGCTCAACTACGCCTGGGAGCGAAACGGCGATCGGACGCGTTGGGCGCAGACCTCCGCTGAGGCCCTGGAAGAATTGGCCTCCGCCGCGGGGCTGTAAGGAACCAGCCCCCGCCAGGGGGCGAGCCTGCCTCCAGGAAGGACTCGCGCCACGGCTCGGAAATGGCTATCTCCGCGCGAAGCGCCGAGTTCGATGCGTGGGTTCCAGGGCCGATCGGGCGCGCCCCTCAACCCATCAGCGACTGGCTCCCGTGACCTTCAAGGGGAATTTCGGAGAAACCCATTCGAAGCGGGTGAGCACATCGCCTTGGGCGTCGACCAGGTTCGATGCGAAGGTGGCCTGGAAATCATAGGGGCCCAGGTCCCAAGGGTGTTCGGTCGGCCCCTTGCCGGGGTCTGCCAAAATCCGCTCAATGCACCAGCCTCGGGAGCACACCATTGGAAGAAGGGACCAAGTCGAGGATCACGGCTTGGCAGGCTCAACCGCTGCGGGTTCGGATGGAGAGGAGGGGCGTGGTTCGGAGGTCTTCGGTTCGAGGGATCCCGAGCCAACGGAAGAGCGGGGATCCCGTTGAGTCTCGATCTTTCGGGGCAGGTCGAGGGCGAAGGATGCGATCCCGGAAGGACTGACGCCATAGACCTCGAAACGAAGGCCGTGCGCATCGGGTGGAGGCAACTCGACAACATGCCAGCCGGAGGAATCCGCGCAGGTCATTCCCAGGGTGCGGTGGAGCGGGGACGCCAGTTTGGGAGGGGGCGAGGGCGATCCATACCCGGAAACGGATCGGTTTTCCGGATAGATGGGCGGGTAGACGCCCGACGAGTAGAACCATCCAGCGGCCACCATGAAATCCGACACGCTGAGTCGCGTGTCGACGGAGGTCCAATGGCCGTTTTCGAGCCCAGGCTTCACCTCTCCGGGGCCGATGGAGTACGAATCGAAGGCGCCGGCGGCTGCGAAATAGGTCAGGCAACCATTCCTCATCTGTTGGGACGCCCGGAAACGCATCATGAAGCCATCGAGCGCCATGGAATCGATGCGCAGGACATTTTCTGCACCCGACCACCGTGCATACGTGCCCAGAGGGTTGTTGGCATCGAAACGCCATGTCTCAAGGGACGAGGGGAGTCGCGAAGACCATGCGGATTTCCAGGGATCCTCGTCGTGGGCCCACAGGAGGGTGTCGCCGAAATCGAAGATGGTGGGCGTTCGCGGCTTCAAAGGTGTCGAGGCGGGCGCTCCGGGTCTGGGCGGAGTTTGGGGGCGGATGCCGATGGGTAATTTCGTCGATGGCAGTGCGTAACAGCCGGTGAGCACGATTCCGGCGGAATCTCGCACGATCAGATGGATCGGCTCGTCGGATTGGAGTACGCGGGTTTCTCCTTCCATGCCGGTTGGAGCAACCATCGTGGCGGGGAGACGGATCTCGGTGCCGGACGGCAGGGTGGCGGAAACCTGCAAGCCTGCCAGCGACCCTTGTCGGGATTTCGATCCGACCAGGCACCAATGCAGAACCATCCCGGAATCCCCAGGTTTCGTGAGCGCCGAAATCCACAACTCCTCGGGAGGAGGAGAAAATGGCTGGTTCGGGAATCTGGTGCTCGCGATCTTCAGGCCTGTCCACCGGGGTCCCTTCTTGTGCAGAAAGGTCAGTGGATTCTCCGAACGGGAAGGAATGGAATCCCTGAGAGGGTATGATCGAGGCATGCCGAATTTTGTTGCGCCCCCCCCTCGACCGGGGAACTCGACGGATTGGCCATCGAGGGACCAGATGATGGCACGGGAGGGGTCCACAAGAGCGCCGAACTTCCAGGTGTCGGCAAAGACGATGGGACCCAGGGAATGATCGTCTTTCCAGACAGGCCGAAATGGAATTTCCGTGGCGGAAGGTTCGACGGGAACTCCGGAGCGGGCCTTTGATGTGGAATGTCTTTTGGTGCCGATAGGGCAGTTCTTGTTGTCAAGGACGATCGAGTGCCATTCGATGGCGCCATCGGGACAGGAAAGCGCCGCTCCCAACCGAACGAGACTGCAAGGGAACGATTCCGATGGATCTTGGAGGGGAGCCGGGCAAGTGGAGGAGGGATCTGGTAGCCCGAAGTTCAGCGTATCTCCCGGTTCGATTTTTCTCACCTCGGTGGCGAATACGCTTCCGGCGAAAAGGAACCATCCCAAGGCGATGTTGCGGAGGTTCATGCGGCTCCGTAGAAAGGGATATGGAATGACTTTGCGTTTTTCATTTACATCATACCAGCCAATCCTTCCGCATACCGAGTGTTGATTGCGGATCTTCATGCACGATGGGGACCTTGGCGTTCCAGCAGTCGTCGGGAAGAAATTCACGGCGGGAGCTCCTCTGCTTTCTGACGCGTTCCGAGCAAAGTCGTCGAGATTTGATCACTGCGCGACATCCGTGGCTTCTATCACCTGCAAAACGGGCTGGAGGATCCCCTGCGGGAACGGGCTGACAAATTCTGTGGAATTGAGCGAAACAGCAGTGACTAGTTCCAATGCGAGCAGGAGATTCGGCATGAAGACCTTTCGAGGTATCGTGACTCGATCGTGGATCAGAAGCGTGATTCCATTCGCTCAATTGCTGGGCATGTCGCGGAGTCGTGTGCGGAGTTTCAATATCGCATTCAGGGAGAAATTCCTGATCGTTGCCAACCCATCGGCGGCTTGGAGCGTTGGTGTGGGAAAAAGGGATCAATGCCTTGGCTCCATCCGGAAACATCGAGACATCCGGGCTCACCAGAATGGGTTAGTGGCTTGTTCCGGAGATTTTCAGGGGTGAATCAGGAGAGACCCATTCGAAGCGAGTCAGTATGTTGCCTTGGGCGTCCACCAGATTCGATTCGAACGATGCTTGGAACGCGTAGAGTCCCGGCTCCCAGAGCAGCTGGATTCGAATGGGGAAGACAATAACAGTTCCTGGCTCCAGTACGATGGTGCTGTCCTGGAGATCCGGCTCGCTTAGTTCGATGTTTTGGGGGGCGATTTCCATGGAGGGTGAATGTGAATTGTTCAGCAGGGCGAGGGGTATGTCGGTTCGGACCGCTTTTACGCTGAGGTTGGTTTCGGCTTCTGCCCAAAACTTGGGAGTAGCAATCCTCAAGGGCTTGAGACCGGGGTTCGATACGCTGAGCTGGAAGCCGAACTCTTCGCCTGGTGCGATTTCCGGGGGCAATCCCTCCATGTGAAATCCGATGGCGATGGCAGGATACTTCTGTACGTCCTCGATCACCTTTGCGAATTCCTCCTCCGCCCGGAGGAATGATGCCGGTGCGGGATCAGCCTCGCTGACGAACTTGAGGATGTCCGGTGCCGATGACTTCTTCAGGATGAATTTCCGGACCACTTCTCCCGGAATGACGGATTTCGGATTAGAAAGCCCGGTGAACTCAGGTGTGCAAATGGCTGCGAAAGCATTCTGCGCCAGTTCGGAGGCGACAAGGCCATCGAAAAAGCCCAGGGACTTCCTTGCGGGGATGTCGCGATTGCTGCGAATCCAAAGCTTGGCGGTGCCTGATGGATGGAGGTTCAACGATAGCGGGAGAGATTCATCCGCGGCGGTAGACCAATAATCGGTTTCGAGAATCGAGGACATGGAACTGCCTTTTTCCTTTCCGGCCTGACATGCGGTCATGGCCAAAGCGAATGCGATGACGGAAAGCTTCAACGGGTGCCTTCCCAGTCTTGCGTTGTCTTTCCCTTGAGCCAATCCCGGAAATCCCAGTAGTATTCAAACGGAACAGAGAGCCCAGAAGACATGACAGCGGTACTGTTGGGAGTCTTCCAGCGTGGGGCGGTTCCGACGGCTCCTCCTGCGTATTCATCGTACCAGCCCAAAAGGTGTCCGGTTTCATGCGCCCAGCTATTGTCTCTCGTTTTGACTCGAGTCCAATTCGATGCATTGGCTCTTCCCGCGCCTTGGAACAAGTTGACGACATGATGTTCGCCTGATTCCACGAATTCTGTGTGCACACGCACGCGAAATTTGCAACAGCCGTTCCTCGCATCGCAGTCGCAACGCTTGTTTCGGTCGCACTTCTCACGGTGCATGAACCATTTGCCTGTCAACTTGGACTCAATATCCTTTTTCATGGCCGCCTTGTCCGCGTCCGTGACCGCCGGACCGATCGCGGGCAACGGGCTGCCGGCAGCTGGCTTGGCGCCGAGTCTGTTGACCAGCTTGATCTTGGTCGTGACATGGAGGATTCCGCCTTTGAATTCGATGTCGAATTTCCCTGTCCATCCGAAGATGCCGCTGGCGCAGGCAATGGTCTTCGTATCCTTGGCGTAATCTGGGAGCCGCTTGATTTTGAAGTTGGTCCCCCCCGTGGCGCTGGTGCCACCAGCTTCAGCGGCGACGAGAATGTCGGGCATCGCCCACTCCGTCCCCTTTTTCTTGACAATCCATTTCGTCTTGTGGGGTAGCGAATCCAGTGTGTCGGTGAGCGATTCCACCAATGACCCATCATGCACAGATTTGAGATCGATTTTTGTTGCGGGTTTTTCGGGGAGGTTCTCGCCGGCGATCTCGATCTTGATGGTGTCGCCACAATACGCGGAACTGGATAGGAACTTGACGGAGATAGATGGCGTCCCAATGGAACCGGGCGGCGAGGCTGGCGATGTTGGCGGGGTTCCCGGCTTGGTTGGGCCTTCCGTCGGAATCTTCTCCTTGGCCACCCTCGATGCATCCTCAACCGGATTCTCCTTCGAGGTCACCTTCGTGTTCTCGGGAGGATCGATCAGGCTGGGGTCATTGCCTGGGGCGAAATACATGATCTGCACCGATCGCTCGTCGGGATTCTCCTCGGCCGAGGCGAAATCCTCCCCGTTTCCGTACACCCCTTTTCCGTCGTGACCCCAGGACGGGGTCTTCCAATCCGGGGTGGAACTCGCATCGTTTCCCAGTTCCTTCTGGATGAGCGACAGGATCTGTCTCAAAATGGCGTTCCAGGTCCTGGGGCCGCAGATGCCGTCCTCCTGGAGCCCGAGCTTCCATGCGGCATTGGCGTGGCCCTGGAATGCCTTCACGGCCCGCTGCGTCCTGCTTCCGTCCCGTCCATCCACCGGGCCGGGGTCGCAGGGGAGGTCCGCGAAGATCGAAAGGTCGGACAGGAATTGTTGCAGGTCCTCGGTGCGGAAGTTCTCCTTGGCGAGATCCTCCCAGGAGGGTTCGTCGCGATCCAGAATCGCCTTGACCACCCGGGCACGACGGAGCGACAACTTGCGGTTGTGTTCCGGCGAGCCGGAGGCGGAGGCGAAACCGAAGCAGATCGTGGTTTCGGGATGCGCGGGATCGGGTGGATGGGCGGTGCGTCGGAGTGCCGTCGCGAGAATTCTCGCCAAGCCTCCGTCGCTGCCCAGGAAGGGGAATTCCCCATCCAATCCGAACTGGAGGTCTCCTCCCCCCAGCCAATGGGCGTGCACTTTCAGGGCCACTTGGATCCGGGGGCTGGTGGCGGGCTCGGATGCCTCCAGGTGGGTCGCGGTGAGCCAGAAATCGACCGTCTCGCCCGGAACATAGGGCACGGCGATCTCGAGGGCCTCCTTGGCCTTGATGGTATGGGTCGTCCCGTCGGAGTCGGGGAATCCCTCGATCCCTCGCACGATGGACTGCTCCTCCGGAACCCCGTCGCGGATCCAGGACTGGTGGAGGTCGAAGAAGGCGCGCCGTACCTTCCCGGGCGCGATCCGGCGGACGTCGACGGCCATTTCGAAGGGCTCGTTGAGGCGAAGCTGGTCGGGTGGCGTCAGAAAACGGCAATTCGACAGCACGACCGACGGGGTAGGGGAGGAGGGCTTCTCGGATGGTGGGGCGCAACTCGACCCCTCCGGCCAGGGATCGTTCTCGCGGGTCTTGGCCAGGTAGTCGGGGTCGACGGCCGGGCGTTGAGGAGCGGATGCCGTTGGAAAACGGATATCCCCGGAGGGTTTTCCCTTGTACCGGTCGAGCAGGGATGGACCATCGAACGGACTCGATTCCCCCAAGGAGGAATTGGGATACGGAGAGTTCATGACGTGGCGCCTGGGTGGGAATCTGGTGCGGATCGCAGGCCATCCCGGGGTGTCGCTAGGAGTCTGTCGGGGTGTGCCGCGAAGACCGAAGGATAGGAAATCGTGGAACGGGAATCACTCATGGTCCAGTCCCCTGCGTCGGGAGCGAAGGGGGCATGTTTCCTCCGTGTCCGAACGTGGGGTGGGCAGCCGGGAATCGAAGCAGGGGTGCTCCGGGGTGTCGAACGCTCGGCGGGGTGGCCGTGGAATTCCTGTGCCGCTCGCGGGTGGACTTCCAATCCCACGACCGGGAACCCGCACGGCGGATCTTCGCGAAGTCTGGAGTACCACCGTCGGGATGGAAATCAATCCGAGCGGATTGTCCCTGGGAGGAGGACCTGCATCCCGGGAGGGGAGGGGCAGGTCATGATCCTTGTGGCTCCTTCGATCCGCACGTTCGGGGTGCCGCCCTCCTCGCAAACCTCTTCGAGCCGCAACGGTTCGGCCTTTCGCAGGAGGCGGCCACCGGCATCGAACACCAGTCGGTCCTCGCCTCCGATGAACCTTTCGTCATGGCAATCGGGATCGAAACAATACCGGATGCAGTTGTTGCAGACCATTCCGGCGCCCTCGAGGAAGGTGGTGCAGTTGTCGTAGGCGGCGGGAACGATCACGGTGAACGTGGAATCGATGAAGTAGCCGCATTTGGATCGACCCGAGTCGGATGGAGCCGAAAAACGACTGATGCCGCCTTGGTCGTTCGGGTAATCGAAATCGCTCCAGAAGTAGATGTTGGGAACGACGACCATTCCCTGCCGGTTCACGGCCACGAGTTCCACCGGGAACTTGATCCTGAGCGTCTCGTACCCGTTGCGGTCGAATTGCAGGCGCTTCCTGTGGGCTTTCTTCACACGTCGTTGATCGTCCTTGGTCTCGAAACATTTGGCAGACCATTCCCCGTTGCGGTCTGGACAGGAAGCGGCGACCACTGGATGCGAAATGGGAAAGGCCACCAGCAAAATGGCGATCCAGATGGTATGCGTTTTCGGGATCATCTTGGACCTCCCGGAAATGGACCCGATTGGGTTTTGGGAAAAGCGTAGGACGTTTGCGCATACGATGGAATTTTCGAACGGAACGTGCGCAATTCCGATCGATCGGGATGAAAAGCCGAGGCGTTCTCCAAGAGGTCAAGGGTAGGAATCCTCGATCCCAGGCGCATCGAGAAGCCATCTGCCGAAGGTGGTTTCCGAGGACGCTAGGAGGGAGATGAGATGCGCCGAGCAGGTGGACCCGCCTGCTTCCTCGAACCTCCGCCAGGATCAGCGCGGAGGCAATCCCGGCGAGAGGGGAATGGCCCTCGGTGCCCTGGACCTGGACTCCGATGCCCGACCCAGGGCGTCGAAGGTCGGGGCGTCCGGACGGTGGATGGATATCCGACGTTCCACGTCCACGGGGGTCTTCCGGAAGCGGATCGAGCCGAGGGTGAAGGTCCCGTCGAGGTTTGCCAGGAAGAGGTCGTGGATGCCGGTCGCGTTCTGGAAGCCGGTCGGCAGATCGGTCTGGTGGCATCCGGCACCGGGAACGTCGAGTTCCATGGAAAGAGCCGTTTCTTGTCCGAGGCCGACCCTTGCACGGCCGGTTCCGGAAATGGCGCACAGTTCCAGGGATCGGAATCCGCCTTCGTCGAATCCCATGTTCTCGTAGACCGCCTTCGAGGAGGGGCCGAGGACCACGGCGTCGTGAGCGGGGTCCCACGAGGCGTTGGGGGATCGATCGAAGGCGCCCAGGCGAAGAGAGTCGGCGGCAGGGCGAACGACATCGATGCGATCGAGCTCGGCGAAGCCGTCGCCCTTGGAAAATTTGAAGCTGTTCCGGCCGGACTTGACCTCGACCTCGACCACCACGACCTGCCCTGCGGGGAAATCGCCCCAGGCGGGGGTTTTCGGGTACGCGATGGTTCGAGGAGCCGCTCCGTTCACGGAGAGCCTGTGGGTCGCATCTCCATCCCCGGCCGCGTAGCGCACCACGATCCAGCGCCGACCCGGCTGGAACATCGTGGTGAGGAATTCCACGGAACTGTTGGCACCGTTGATGTAGCCGACGTATTCGGAATTCGACGCCTTGGATGCGTTCGAGGACATCAGGGAGTCCCCGACCAGCACGGCGTGTTCGGCTTCCAGGGCCTGGTGCCGACCCAGGAACGGCTGGCCGAGGTCGAGCCATCCGTCGTCCCCGTAGACGATTTCCCGGATCTGCAGGTGGGCCGCGCCGTTGCGGTTGCGGTCGTAGTAGTGGTGGGCGAACCAATCGCGCCGCCCATCGTGGAAAGGGGATCCTCCACCCGGGCCGACGTAGCGGCCGTACGAAGACAGAATTTGTGTTCCTCCCCCGGCGGCCATGTCCTTGCCGCTTTCGTCGAGGAACGGGCCGTTGGCCTTGGAGGATCTTCCGTACATGGTGCGGTAGGTGGAGTTCACGCCGCTGCAGCATTTGTCGAACGGGGCGAAGAGGTAGGTCCAGGGCCCGTGTTGGATGGTGGAGGGGCCCTCGATGGCGCCTCCGCCCCGGCTGGCGATCTTGTAGAGGGTCTTGTCGGAGGATTGCTTGCCCGTGGCCGGATCGATGCTGATCATGCGCAACCCCTGCCAGAACGAGCCCATGCTCATCCAGGCCTTGCCCGAGGGTTCGACGAGGATCTCGGGATCGATGGCGTTGTAGTCATCGCCCGAACGGGAGCGCCAGACCTCGCCCGCATCGGTCCATTGGTACGCCGGACTGCCCACATCGAGCGTGGGTGTGGACAGGGCTCCGATCAAGGATGTGTTCTTGCCGAAGACGGATCCGCAGTAGTACACCCAGTAGCGCCCCCCCATGCGGGACACGTGGGGAGCCCAGATGTCTTCGATTCCCGGATAGGCCGACAGCATCCAGGAAGGGACCGACTTCAGGAGTTTCCCTTGGGGGCTCCAGGTCGCCATGTCGCTCGACTGCCAGACCGAGAGCAAGTTGTTCGTGGACAGAAGGGTGAAAACCCCTCGATCATCCCGCACCACCGTGGGGTCGTGGGCTCCGGGTTGGGTGTCACTCTGCCGAAAGGGAATGGAGGGGGCGAATTGGACGTTTTGGGCAAAAGGCTCGAACGCAAGCAGGGTGGCCAGAAATAGGTGCATCGCGAAGGCCTCCCCGTTGGAGGTGGTTCAAGGCGGGCGTCGTCTCGGGCTCCCTCGCGGAGTCGAGTGCCCCGAGGCACACTCGAGGTTTGCCCCGAGCGAGACGGAATTCCGAATCTAGGCCTCCAGGGGATTCCGATCGACACCGATGTACCCTCGATCTGTTGAAAACCGTTCAACGATCCCAGAAAACCACCGGCTCCATAGCGCTTGGATCGGCAACGCGGTGCGCGCGGCTCCGGTTGGGTCCTGGGGGCCGAAATGGGTTTGTTAGGATGTGGAATTCCTCAGGGCGTTCAAGGATTTGTTTGTGATGGGTCACTTGCCGGCGGGTAGTTATTGGTCGCGTGTTGTTTGAGGGGGGATTCCTCCCTCTGGCGACGAAGGCGGGGCCTTCTTCGCGCACCCCCACTGGCTGGGGTGCTGCGCTCCGCAACGCCAAGTAGCAACGGGAGTAGGGCTTGACGCTGGGAATCGGAGGTTTTTAAGTCCAATAGAGCCACAGATCGCCGAATTCGCCGTGTAGAGCAAGTCGATTTGGCCCCGTGTGTAGCTCGCTTTCCCTACTTCCGGTTGGATCTCCCATCATGATGCCACGGCTCGCGTTCGCTTTTACAGCCTCCTTGCTGGTTTGCACACCCTCCGTTCAGGGGGGGGGGGGGCAACTTTCATACCAGTCGCTAGTCCAGGGGGAAGTTGCCTCGACTCGCTGTTGATCCTGACGGATACCCTGACCCAAAGGGAGCGAGTTTCGTGGCAGGGTGCCGTTGTGGTTCCGGCAAGTGCCGATTGCCAGGTTCCGATTGCCCTTCCAGAACGTCCCGAAGGAGCTGCTGTTCGAGAGGTTCTCTGGGGCCAGACGGAATGGCTCGACACGGCCTTCCACGGCGAAGTCCATGTCAAGGCTGGTGCAAACCTCGTGGTGCGTCCGGAGCGCTACAGCCTGAAGGCACTCGTATTGGAGTGGGATGCACGCTTGGAGGTGGACACTTCCGGTCAGCACGACACAAGCCGCATGGAACTGGTGATTGCCGAGCGGCTGACCTGGATGGATCGGGTGCAGAACCGCTGGCCGGGTCAGACCGACAGTGCGGCAGCTTCGCGGATCCGCATGTTGGTCCAGGAAGGCGAGGTTGCCATCGGCTACGACGCCGTCGTGAGGGGTTCCCTCTGGGCGCCGCATTCCCCGGTGCTCATCCAGGATCGGGCCCTCGTTGTTGGCCAGGTACTGTCGCGTAGTCAGGTATGGGGTTGGGACTCCCGTGGAAGGTGGGTCGCCCCTCGTTTCTTGCCCTCGTGGTCAGGCGCCCCTCCTGGAGTGGTCATCCACGCACCGCGCGAGTCCCACAGCTCGGCTTTCAGCTGGCCTGTGTCCTGGAGCATTGACGGTATTGGCAGGACACCGCTCTCGTGGAGCCTCTTGGAGATGAGGGTCTGCAATGGGTCCGGCGATGCCATCTCGAGAATTGCGATTCCGTTCGTGTCGTGGTGGATCGAACCGAGCCCCGCGTGGCCTTCTTGAATCCGGATGCTCCACGAAGCTGGACGAACCAAAAGACCATGACACTTCGCTGGAGTGTCGACGATGCGGTGGCGGAGGAGTCGGTGCCGCTGCGCGAAGGCGAGAACCTCTTCCTCCGCTCCTCGACCGATTTGGCGGGCAACACCGGACGGGCTCGGGTCGTGGTGGTGCGGGATACCGTTCCTCCGGAGGTCGTGATCCTCGCTCCGGTGAACGGTCTCGTCACCAATCGCCGCAGGATCGAGGTGCGCTGGAGTGGTGAAGGAGCGGAGCATGCCGACTCCGCGAGCCTCTCCGAGGGGGCAAATTCCGTCGAGCGGGCCATCGCCGACTCCGCGGGGAACGAAGGACGTGCATCGGTGCTGGTGCACTTGGACACGCAAGCCCCTGTCATTCAATTTCTGTCTGCACGAAACGGGGACACGGTGACCAGCGGAGAGTACACGCTACGCTGGTCGGTGGACGGCGTTCCAAGGAGCGAAGTGGTCTCGCTGCAGCCAGGGCTGAACACGATTGTACGATCGGCCACGGATGCTGCTGGGAACATCGGGTCCGCTAGCCTCGAGCTCTATCTTGCCTCGGAATCGGAGCCGCCGCCGGATTTGATCCCTCCCTCCCTCCCCCCGGCAGGAATTCCCGATCTCGCGCAGAGGATCGCGTTCCTCTACTCGGGCGAGAATGCCGTGCAGGTGGGCGCCGTCGCGGATTCCATCCACAGGAACCGGTTGACCCAAATCTTCGGGACCGTTCGGGATCCCGGCGGAAGGGCGCTCGAGGGGGCACGTGTCCAAGTCCTCGGTCACCCGGAACTGGGCCACACGCTCTCTCGGGCCGATGGTCGCTGGGATCTTGCCGTGAACGGGGGTGGCGTTCTCGTGGTGGACGTCTCGAAACCAGGGTGCCTGCCGGTCCAGCGTTCCATGGTGTCCTCGGCTAACAAGGTCCATCGGGTGGACGATGTCGTTCTCACCCAACTCTCCGGGAGCTTCCTGGTATCGGATGTCTCTGGAGGCTCCACGGCCTCCCAGGTCCTGGTCGGTGACCAGGTCTCCGATTCCTCGGGCGTGCGCCAGGCACTCTTCCTTCTGCCGTCCGGTCTTTCCGCCAGGCTGGTGGGCGCCTCTGGAGACACCGTCGCCGTGTCCAGCCTGACCCTCCGCGCGACGGAATACACTGTCGGAACCAACGGCCCCAAGGCGATGCCGGGAACGTTGCCGGAGCACATCGCCTACACCTATGCCTTCGAGTTGTCGGCCGACGAAGCCTTGGCCCAAGGAGCCGAGACGATCCTCTTCGATCGGGCGGCGAGCTTCTTCGTCGAGAACTTCCTGGGCTTTCCTGTGGGAACGATCGTTCCGACGGGGTGGTACGATCGCAAACGGTCACGATGGACTGCCGCCGAGAACGGACTTGTGATTCGGATTCTGACCGTCGCAGACGGTGTCGCCCAAATCGACATCGATGGCGATGGCCTGGCGGACGATGGACCTGAGACTCCTTCCGCCGAGGCGCGCCAGGAGCTTGCCCGCCGGTACGAGCCCGGGCAGTCCCTCTGGTGGACGACCATGACGCACCTCACTCCCTGGGATTGCAATTGGGGATTCGGACCGCCGGAAGACGCCGAGGCGAACGAGGAAGAGCACGAGTTCGACGAGCAGGACGAGGACTGCTGCAAGGAGAGCGGATCCGTCGTAGGGATCCAGGATGCCTCCCTCGGCGAGGTGCTTCCGGTCGCTGGTGAGGCCTGGAACCTGAATTGGACCAGTCTTCGCGCGAAAGGCCGCGCGTTGGCGCGGACTCTGCGCCTGAATCTTTCCGGACCGACCATCCCAGCAAGCCTGCGTTCGATCACCCTCCGGGTCGATGTCGCGGGACAGCACCACGAAGCGACCTACCCTGCCACGGCCAATCTGAACGTGGAGTGGACCTGGGACGGAAAGGACGGGTGGGGACGGGATCTTTCAGGGACGCACGATGCATCCGTGCAGATCGGCTACAACTACCAGGGAGTCTACCGGCAAACGCCTCGCTTCGGATACCACGGGGCTGGGATCCCCATCACCGGATCCCGCACGCGCCAGGAAGTCACGCTCTGGCAGCAGATTTCCCTGAATGTCTCCAATGGCATGGGGAAGGATTGGGGCATCGGAGGCTGGACTCCCACCCAGAACCATCGCCTCGACGTGGCGCGGATGCAGGTGCACCTCGGTGACGGGAACATCGCCAAGGGCAGCAATGTTTCCCACGTGCTGGAGTCCGTCGCGACGGGGCTGAGGGGATGGCCCCCGGGAATCGCCTTCGAGCCCGATGGATCGTTCTGGATCGCGCCCTACGATGACGAAAACGTCGCTCACTACTCCGCCGATGGCGGCAGAATCCTGGAGACCGTGCAGATTCGACTCTCCCATGGGATCGCGGTCGAACCATCCGGCGAGATCCTTGTTTCCTCCATCGAAGGGGCTCTATATCGGATCCGGCGGGACCGGACCATCGAGCGCCTGACCGGGTCGACCGGGTATTGCGGGGATGGCGGCCCAGCCTCGGAAGCCTGCGTGGATGCCCTGTGGAGTGTGGCGGTCGCGTGGGACGGAACGATCTACGTAGCCGACACCCGCAACAGCAGGATTCGCCGAATCTCCACCGACGGAAGGATCTCGACGGCCGCAGGAACGGGCGTGGATGGTTATTCAGGCGACGAGATCGCGGCCGCGACGGCCAGGATCAACCAGCCAAACGGGGTCTGGGTGCGTCGAAACGGGAATCTGCTGATCGCCGATACGCACAACTGCAGGATCCGTGAGGTGCTTGCCGATGGCAACATCCGGACTCTGGCCGGCACGGGTTCGTGCGGCTCTGGCGGTGATGGAGGACCGGCGACGCTGGCGACGTTGAACTACCCGACCACCGTGGCGGAGTCGCCCTCTGGAGAGATCTGCTTCACGGAGATTTTCGGGGCCAAGGTTCGCTGCATCGACATCTTCGGCAAAATCCGGACGGTGGCAGGTACGGGAACATCGGGTCGCGGGGTCACGCCCGGGATTCCCACTGAAGTGGAAATCGATTATCCTCAGGGCATTGGTTTCGACCTCCAGGGGAGGCTGACCTTCATCGATCGCCACAACCGTCGCGTACTTCGTTTGACCCCGACCATGGGGCGGGAGCTGGCCTCGCATGAGCTCTCGATCCCTTCACAGGATGGGTCCGAGCTTTGGGTCTTCGACGGGTCGGGACGCCACCTACGCACCTTGGATGGGCTCTACGGGGACACCCTTTGGACGTTCGAGTACGACGCTGGGGGTCTTCTGACGGCCATGATCGATGCCCAAGGAGAACGGACCCGGTTCGAGCGGGATGTCGATGGTTTCTCCATCGTTGGTCCGAGTTCTCGTGGTGGATTGAGGACCCGTCTCGAGATCGACGCGACCGGGAGGGTCGTACAGGCGATCGCTCCGGACAGTGCCAGTTGGAAAATGGAATGGGCCGGAGACCTCCTGACGGCCTTCGTCCAGCCCGACAGCGGTCGGAGCACCTTCACCTACGATGCCATGGGGCGTCTGGTGCGCGACACCGATCCCCGCGGTGGTTGGCAGGAATTGTCCAGCCGGAAGATCGACGGATGGAAGGAAGCAACCCGGGTGACCGCAGGTGGTTCCAGGGCGACCTATCGAACCAAAACAACATCCGGTGTTGTCCTGCGGGAGACCTTCCTCCCTGACGGGGGCATCGTTCGAAGCGAGGAGCGGCCCGATGGGTCGAGAACCATGGTGCAGCCGGATGGAACCACGATCCGTGAAACCGTCCAGGCGGATCCGCGCTGGGGGTGGGCGGCTCCTGCGCTTGCCTCGCGAATCACGTCCACTCCAGCGGGAGTGGTCTCCTCTGAGACTCGTGCTGTGGAAATCGTCGGAGCGGTCGATCGCTTCGATTTCCAGTTCCTCCAGGAACGATCGACGAGGGATGGTCGGATTTGGACACGGGTCTGGAATCCGAGATCTCGCGAATGGTCGCTTACGGATCCATCGGGACGAACCTCCACGAGCACCCTAGACGAGAGGTTCCGCGTGGTCGCGACCGCCGCACCCGGTGTTCCGGTTGTGAACTATGCCTACGACGCATTGGATCGGGTGGTCGAAGTGTCCCAGGCGGGGCGGTCCACACGGTACCACCGCGACGACTCAGGTCGGGTCGACACGATCATGGATCCCATGGGGCGAGTCCATTCCTTTCGCTACGATCCGGTGGGTCGCTTGGTTTCCCAGCGACTTCCGGATGGTCGAGAAATCGGTTTCAGTCGGGATGCTCGGGGGCGGGTCTCCTCCCTGACTCCCCCTGGTCGACAAGCCTATGGGTTCCGATACGACCGGGCGGGCCTCGACACCTTGTCGTGGTCTCCGGCCGTGTCGAGTGACTCGGCTCCGATTGCCAGAGGATATGATCTGGACAAGAGGCCTTCTTGGGTTGCGCTCCCGACGGGCGATACGCTTCATCTGGAGTATGACGCGGCTTCGCGGCCGACGCGGCTCACGACTTCAAACGACACGACCATCTTCAGCTACGACGGAAGCGGCCGCATAGATGGTTTTCAGAGGGCGGGCCAGGGTCTGTCATTCCAATACGATGGAACTCTTCCGCTGTCGGAATCCTGGTCGGGTGCGGTATTGGGTTCGGTTGCCACGTCCTGGGGGAATGGGATGCGCCCGGTTTCGCAGACCATCGGCGGCGTGCCGCTTTCCTACGAGTTCGATCGCGATGGCCGACTTTCCCGGTTTGGGCAGTACTCCATCGCGCGGGATCCCGCCACGGGTTGGATCTCGGGGGACCAGGTGGGAGGTGTTTCCAGGGAGGTGACATACTCTCAGCGAGGGGAAGTCGCCCGCGAGACCTTCCGATTCGACGATCAGGTGGTTTCGCAGGTCGTGTTCGAGCGCGACGAGCTGGGGCGCGTGGTGGGCCGCCAGGAGATTCGCTCCGGGGATTCCTTCGAGGACCGCTTCCACTATGACCTCGCCGGCCGGCTCGACTCCGTCTGGCGGGGTGGCCGCATTCAGGCCTGGTGGAGCTATGATTCGAACGGAGTCCGCGTCGCCGGGACGGGAGTGGGTGCGGCGATTGCGGATCCGCAGGATCGCGTGCTCGCTTCGGGAGGAAGGACCTATACCTATGACCTCAACGGCCGACTCCTCACGCGCACCGACGCCACGGGCACGACCCGCTACGGGTACGATGCCTTGGGTAGTTTGCGCTTTGTTGTCCTGGCTTCGGGGGACTCGGTGGGCTATGTTCTCGATCCGTCGGGCCGTCGCATCGCACGGAGCTTCAACGGCGTGGTGACGCACCGCTGGCTCTGGGAGGGCAGTCTCCGTCCCGTCGCCGAAGTCGACTCCGAGGGAGAGGTCCTGACGCGGTATGTCTACGGCACCCGTGCGAACGTCCCCGAGTACCTGGTGCGCGGCGATTCCACGTACCGCCTGGTTCTGGACGAACGCGGCTCGGTGCGGATGGTGGTCAACACCGCAAGCGGCTCGGTGGCCTCGAGCTTCGAGTATGATGCCTGGGGCAACGTGACCAGTTCCGTCACTCCCGAGTTTCAGCCCTTCGGCTACGCCGGGGGCCTACGCGACGACGCCACGAGCCTGGTGCGCTTCGGAGCCCGCGACTACTCCCCGGAGCTTGGGCGCTGGACTGCCAAGGACCCGATCGGGTTCAACGGGGGTCTGACCAACCTGTACGGGTATGTCGGGAATGATCCGGTGAATCGAGTTGATCCATTAGGATTGGCTCCAGATGAGATTTTCGAATCACGGGAAGCGGCAATCCGAGACGCGCTCTCATACGCACAAACCGCAACAGGAATGACTAGGGTGGAAGTGGGTGGTTATATCGTGCGCAAGGCTGATGGCACATACTCATATTCAATAACTGTTGGTGATTTTGAGTCGGTTGATCCTCGGCGATCCGAACTATGTAGAATGGATGCGCCAATTGCGCTCTATCATTCCCATCCTGATAATTCATGGTTTAGTATGGATCGGGATCGAGAAAGCGACTACCTCGTGAGTAAGAGCTCCGGACAGCGTGTTTATATGGTAGATTTGGATGGGGATTTCTATTGGCTTGATCCAGATGGCACATCTGGATCATGGTAGCGCGTATTGGTGCATTGTTGTTGCTGCTGGGATGTTTTTCTTGTGAAAAAAATGCTGATGCTGTAAGGCTGCAGGATTCAGGGATTAAAGTTGAAGTCTCTGGGTTTGATACCATCTATTGCGGGTCTCATGCGCAAATTTATAAGATGCGGTCTTTGCTCAATGGGGCGCTGGTTCAGTTTGATGGAGTACTTGTTGCGAAGGGCGTGGCGTTGGTGGTTGATACTGCGCTTAGCGACTTATCTAACAGGGAATACTTCAGAATCAGCGAGCCAGTGGATTCATTTTGCTTTGGGATGTCAGTATTTGTCCAAGGACGAATTGAATATGGTTGGCTCAAGACGGGCCTAAAACCGCTTCGCGCGCTGAGGGATAATGGTTCCCTTAAGTCATGCACACAAACTCTTAGAGATAGGGATGATTCGTTAGGCAGGGCGTTTGGGGTTATAGACTCTGAGAGAATAGAGCGGCTTCGGCAGTCTGCGATATCCGGTGATATGGACTCCGCAGCAGAGCTGGCTGTTTTGTATCCCCCCCAAAACAAAAACCACTGGCTGACCGACGACGAGCGGCGTTATTGGTTGGATGTTGCCTCATCAAGTGGCAACCAAGTCTTGTTTCGTTTGCTCTCATTATTGAGTCCTTACAGCAAGGATTTGCAGCGAGATTTGCTATTGAAAATTGAATGTCCTAAGGGTAAGAATCCTGCTTTTGTATGGAATATGAAAAGGCATCTGTCTGCTCTCGGATATTCTATGGAGTTCGACTCTCTGGCCTGGTGTAGGGAGTCTAGACAAAAGAGGGCGTGGAAGTGACGGCAAAACTTGGCGAGCGTATTGTGGGGCCGCCGTGAATTGACCTGCCCCCCCCCACGTTAAGGTCGGTGGCAGGCCATTCACCCCGCACCCGCGCACGAAGCGAGGCCATGCTGGGCGGTGGACCGGCGCGGAACGGTGATGGGGGAAGATGGGTTCCAGAATTGCTCATGGGGTATTGATCTTGTTCACTCCGGGCGAGGATTCCCAAGGAAAGGTGTATTCGTAGGGGGGGCAATCCGGTATTCTCCATGACGGGAACATCTTGAGCACGTCGGATATTGATGAATTTGCAGTCCTCAAAGGTGGCGTACGGTTTGTTTTGGTAAATGGCTCTTGTGATCAGGAAATTCTCGAACGTGCACCGTACGAATCGGGAGCCATTCATAAAATCCAGATCTTCCACATAAACATTTTTGAAAACACAGTCGATGAAAGGTCCTCTGTCGAAGTTGATGTTGGTGACATCGATATCTGTTGCTTTTACGCCGGAGCTTCGCTCGAGAATGATTCCCGCCGGGAAAACATCGTGGAATTCGATGTTTTCTCCTCCCCCTCCAAAGCCTTTCAGAGGCCCAAGGATCCGGACATTTCGACTATTCTCTCCAATCCCAATGTCGACGTTTTTAACGGGCAAATCGACATCCTCGAAGTCTCCATAAAAGTCGAAGTACCCATCGTAGGAATGCAGGAATTTGGGGGCGATGAATTGACCTTCGATCATTCGATCGACGACGTGATTCTTTCCAAAGGTGCATTGATGAAAGGTGCCCCGAAGTCCGCAAGTCCCCATCCCCGTTCCAACGGCATTTCCCTCGAAGGTGCATTGGTGGAACTCGCCCCTTACATTGGCGAGGCGGATGTTGTTGTTTTTGAAGAGGACGTTTTTGAAGACAAAATCCTCCCAGTCGCCCCCTTGATGGGTGATGGTCATGTCTTCGAGGGTCATATCCTCGAAGGAGTTGCGTTTCCAGGTCCCGATATAGTCTGAATTGCTTGACTTGGCGGTTTCGAGGTAGGAGATTTTTCCGCCGATGAAGTTGTTTCCTTGCCACAATCCACTGAGGGATTGGCAATTGCGGAAGGTGCAATTCCTGAAGACGGAATTTTGCATGGTGACATCGTCGAAGGTGCAGTCCCGGAAATGGACGTTTTCGAAGGTGTCGGCGTCGAAGAGGGTTTCTCGGAATTTGACGTAATTGAAGGTCCATCCTTTGATGGAAAGCCCTCTCCACGGATTGCTGGGGATGGTCTGGAGCGTCAAGATGCGGACATGGTCGCCGTAGAGCTTCTGGAACTCCGCCGGGCGATTGAGCGACTTGAGCATGTTCGAGGTCACGCAGCCTCCAAGGACCGTGGCGAGTCCGAGCAGGATACCCACCTTTCCTCCGGCAGATCGCAGGAAGCTTGGACGAGTCTGGACCTTGGCGGGAACATGGGGCGCGGCCAGGATCGGTCCCCCCACGGGCAGGTCGGGGGCAGGACATGCATCCCGCACCCGCGCACGAAGCGAGGCCGTGCTGGGCGGTGGACCGGCGCGGAGCGGTGATGGGGGAAGATGGGTTCCAGAATTGCTCATGGGGTATCTGGTTTACTCACACCAGGCGAGGATTCCCAAGGGAAGGTGTATTCGTAGGGGGGGGGAGGAGGAGTGTCGTCCCATTCTCTGACCAAGACATTTGGAGCCCGACGGACATTGATGAATTTGCAGTCCTCAAAGGTTGCGTAGGGCTTGTCCTGGTAGATGCCTCTGGTGATCAGGAAGTTCTCGAACGTGCAACGAACAAACTGCGGCCCGTTCATGAAAACCAAATCTTTCACATAGACGTTTCTGAAAACGCAGTCAACGAACGTGCCATCGTCGAAGCTGAATTCTCCTGCGTCGATATCCGTGGCCTTGATGCGATGTCCTCCTCCGAGGCCGACGCCACCGGGAAAAACATCATGAAATTCAATGTCATCTCCGCCTCCTCGGAAGCCTTTCAGGGGTCCTGAGATGCGGACATTTCTGCTCTTTCTTCCAATCCCAACTTTGACATTGCGGACTGGAAGATCGACATCCTCGAAGTCCCCAAATAGGTCAAAGTGTCCATCGTAGGATTGCAAGAATTTGGGTGCAATGAACCGTCCCTCAATCATCCGATCGACGACGTGATTCTTGCCAAAGGTACATTGATGAAAGGTGCCTTGCAGTCCACAAGTCCCCATCCCCGTTCCAATGGCATTTCCTTCAAAGGTGCACTGGTGGAACTCGCCACCCACATTGGCGTATCGGATGTCGTTGTTTCTGAAGATCACGTTTTTGAAGACAAAACTCTCCCAGTCGCCCCCTTGATGCGTGATGGTCATGTCCTGGAGGGTCATATTCTCGAAGGAGTTGTGCTTCCAGGTCCCGATGTAGTCTGAATTGCTTGACTTGGCGGTTTCGAGGTAGGAGATTTTTCCGCCGATGAAGTTGTTTCCTTGCCACAATCCACTGAGGGATTGGCAATTTCGGAAGGTGCAATTCCTGAAGACGGAATTTTGCATGGTGACATCGTCGAAGGTGCAGTCCTGGAAATGGACGTTTTCGAAGGTGTCGGCGTCGAAGAGGGTTTCTCGGAATGTGACGTGATCGAAGGTCCATCCTTTGATGGAAAGCCCTCTCCACGGATTGCTGGGGATGGTCTGGAGCGTCACGATGCGGACATGGTCGCCGTAGAGCTTCTGGAACTCCGCCGGGCGATTGAGCGACTTGAGCATGTTCGAGGTCACGCAGCCTCCAAGGACCGTGGCGAGTCCGAGCAGAATGCCCACCTTACCTCCGACAGATCGCAGGAAGCGAGAACGAGTCTGGACCTTGGCGGGAACCTGGAGCGTGGCCAAGGTGGCTCCCCCCGCGTGCAGGTAGGTGGCAGGACATGCATCCCGTACCCGCGCACGAAGCGAGGCCGTGCTGGTCGGTGGACCGGCGCCGAGCGGTGATGGGGGTAGATGGGTTCCAGGATTGCTCATGGGGTATCTGGTTTACTCACTCCAGGCGAGGATTCCCAAGGGAAGGTGTATTCGTATCGAACCAAATCCATGTCGTTATTCATAACTGTGACATTTGGAGCACGCCGAATGTTGATGAACTTGCAGTCTTCAAAGGAAGCGTATGGCTTATTCTGATAGATGATCTGCGAGATCAGAAAGTTCTCGAACGTGCACCGTACGAAGCGGGGGCCGTTCGAGAATCCCAATTTTTTCACATATACGTTCTTGAAAACGCAATCAATGAACGGGCCCTTGCCAAAGAAGAATACTCCTGCATCGATATCCGTTGCCTTGATGCGGGTGCCTCTTCTGAGATCGATCC
This sequence comes from Fibrobacteria bacterium, assembly GCA_020633825.1. Taxonomy (GTDB): domain Bacteria; phylum Fibrobacterota; class Fibrobacteria; order UBA5070; family UBA5070; genus UBA5070. The sequence continues at coordinate 120,458 of JACKCV010000005.1, forward strand.
CGCCCGGAAAAACGTCGTGGAATTCGATGTTTTCTCCTCCCCCTCCGAAGCTTTTCAGTGGCCATAAGAAGCGAACATTTTTGCTTCCCTCTCCAATCCCGATGTCCACGTTTTTAACGGGTAAATCGACATCCTCGAAGTCTCCATAAAAGTCGAAGTACCCATCGTAGGAATGCAGAAATTTGGGGGCGATGAACTGGCCTTGGATCTGCCGTTGTACCACGTGATTCTTTCCAAAGGTGCACTGATGAAAGGCTCCCCAAAGTCCGCAAGTCCCTCCGCTCCCCACTCGCCCAATTGCATTCCCCTCGAAGGTGCACTGATGGAACTCGCCACCCACATAGGCGTATCGGAAGTCGTTGTTTTTGAAATCCACGTTCTTGAAGACAAAACTCCCCCAGTCTCCTCCCTGGTGTGTGATGGTCATGTCTTCGAGGGTCATATCCTCGAAGGAGTTGCGTTTCCAGGTCCCGATGTAGTCTGAATTGCTTGACTTGGCGGTTTCGAGGTAGGAGATTTTTCCGCCGATGAAGTTGTTTCCTTGCCACAATCCACTGAGGGATTGGCAATTTCGGAAGGTGCAATTCCTGAAGACGGAATTTTGCATGGTGACATCGTCGAAGGTGCAGTCCCGGAAATGGACGTTTTCGAAGGTGTCGGCGTCGAAGAGGGTTTCTCGGAATGTGACGTGATTGAAGGTCCATCCTTTGATGGAAAGCCCTCTCCACGGATTGCTGGGGATGGTCTGGAGCGTCACGATGCGGACATGGTCGCCGTAGAGCTTCTGGAACTCCGCCGGGCGATTGAGCGACTTGAGCATGTTCGAGGTCACGCAGCCTCCAAGAACCGTGGCGAGTCCGAGCAGGATGCCCAACTTACCCCCGACAGATCGCAGGAAGCGAGAACGAGTCTGGACCTTGGCGGGAACCTGGAGCGTGGCCAATGTGGCTCCCCCCAGGGGCAGGTCGGCGGCAGGCCATTCACCCCGCACCCGCTCACGAAGCGAGGCCATGCTGGGCGGTGGACCGGCGCGGAACGGTGATGGGGGAAGATGGGTTCCAGGATTGCTCATGGGGTATTGATCTTGTTCACTCCGGGCGAGGATTCCCAAGGGAAGGTGTATTCGTAGATGGGATATAGAGGAATGCCTGGATATTCACGAACCACAACACCAGGACTGCGCCTGACATTGATAAACTTGCAATCCTCGAAGGTGGCGTATGGCTTGTTCTGATAGATGATTTCTGTGATTAAAAAGTTTTCGAATGTGCAGCGAATAAAGCGAGATCCTTGCATAAATGCCATTTTTTTGGCGATGACATTTTTAAAGACGCAATCGATGAAAGGTCCTTTGTCGAAACTGATGGACCCGACATCGATATCTGTTGCTTTTACGCCGGAGCTTCGCTCGAGAATGATTCCCGCCGGGAAAACGTCGTGGAATTCGATGTTTTCTCCTCCTCCTCCAAAGCCTTTCAGAGGCCCAAGGATCCGGACATTTCGACTATTCTCTCCAATCCCAATGTCGACGTTTTTAACGGGCAAATCGACATCCTCGAAGTCTCCATAAAAGTCGAAGTACCCATCGTAGGAATGCAGGAATTTGGGGGCGATGAATTGACCTTCGATCATTCGATCGACGACGTGATTCTTTCCAAAGGTGCATTGATGAAAGGTGCCCCGAAGTCCGCAAGTCCCCATCCCCGTTCCAACGGCATTGCCCTCGAAGGTGCATTGGTGGAACTCGCCCCTTACATTGGCGAGGCGGATGTTGTTGTTTTTGAAGAGTACGTTTTTGAAGACAAAATCCTCCCAGTCTCCTCCCTGGTGTGTGATGGTCATGTCCTGGAGGGTCATATCCTCGAAGGAGTTGTGTTTCCAGGTCCCGATATAGTCTGAATTGCTTGACTTTGCGGTTTCGAGGTTGGAGATTTTTCCGCCGGTGAAGTTGTTTCCTTGCCACAATCCACTGAGGGATTGGCAATCGCGGAAGGTGCAATTTCTGAAGACGGAATTTTGCATGGTGACATCGTCGAAGGTGCAGTCCTGGAAATGGACGTTTTCGAAGGTGTCGGCGTCGAAGAGGGTTTCTCGGAATGTGACGTGATCGAAGGTCCATCCTTTGATGGAAAGTCCTCTCCAAGGATTGCTGGGGATGGTCTGGAGCGTCACGATGCGGACATGGTCGCCGTAGAGCTTCTGGAACTCCGCCGGGCGATTGAGCGACTTGAGCATGTTCGAGGTCATGCAGCCTCCAAGGATGAATGCGAAGGCGAGGGAGAATGCAGGAAGAGGGTGTATCCTCATTGGATTCCGAATTTGTGGAAATCAGGCCGTTCGCAGGCCCAGATGTCGCGATAGAAAAGGATTCGGAATGATTTGTCTGGAACCGAGATCGGAATGATCCCTCCGGAGCAAGGGACAACCCAAGGAGTTTCGATTTCGTAGGATTGCGATTTTGAGGGAGGAAGGAAGGTGGTGAATTCGTATCGCAAGAGCCCTTGGAATTCTAAGGACTCTCCTGCCTTGAGAAAAGCCGCAAGGGAGGAGTCCCCTCGGCCGTTTCGGGCTTCCCGGAGACGCCATGTTTTGTTACCAGAAGCGTCGGCAAGATGATCGGGGGTAATCCTGAAAAGGATGTGTTTCAAGCTTTTGCCTGATTTGATCTTCATCCAAAGCAGGATGGAACGGATGGCGTGCCCTGAGGGCAGCTGGATCGCACCTCCGTGGTTGACTAAGTGAATGCCATTGGGGTTCCGAAAACTTTTCGAACTGAACACCGAACTCACAAACGCACTGAAAATATTCGTGCGGAACATGATGCCCGATCCTCTGCCAAGAAGGTCATCGGGGAAAAGTCCAACCGAGCTAGGCTCCGAGGCCCATCCCTTTTCGTCGCTTGGAGAAACCTGGTAGCTCCCGTCGCTGGGAGCTTCGCGCTTCTGGTTCGCATATCCGTCTTGGTATTCCTTGATGCGGTGGGTCGCACGTTCGTAGGCACTGACGGCGGATTGGACGTGGGTGGCCGCCTCGTTGGCGTCCTCTTGCCCGGGGATTGTTGGAATGCCTGAGGTGTCGGGTGCCGAGGGGAGTGAATGCGCTGGGGAGGTGCGAACAGGGTCTGGAGGAGGGGCCGGAATGTAGGCCAGCCACAGCGGCTTGTCGGAACCGTCTTTCAGGTACTCCATGTATTCCGCGGTCAGCTTTTTCGCCGCCTTTTCGGCGGCCTCCGCGGCCGCACTGGCTGCATCGGCGGCATTGGCTGTGGCGGTCTCGGAGATAGCATCCAGGACACCGGGGCCACTCCGGATAGAATCTCGTTTTGGTCGGTGCCCAAGACGACGACTGATGAACTTGACGCCCAGCATCGCCATCGTTTCTGATGGTGCAAGGTGCTTGGAGTGACCAACGGTGCTTTCGAGGTAGTCGAGGACTACGGCCAGTCGGGGTTTGGAGTTTTCCACATCGGTGAAGCGGCTCTCGAGCATGGTTGGCCTGAGGTCGGCGCCCATCCCGACAAATGTCCAAGAAGGTCTTTGGCTTCCCCAACCCTCCAAGAGTCCGCCGATGTTCTTGCGGGGAATGGGGCCTGCGGAATCGGAAACGACCATTAGCGCACCGTTGTGGGTTTCAGTGCCGGCTGCGCCGGAGCGACCCGGAAGCTTCTTCCGAATTTCCGGGAATTCGTCGAAATGGTGGCCCCTCACCTGGATGAGATTTTCATTGCCGGAGTTTTCAAGGGTATAGAACGCCGCACGGTGCGCGTGACCGGAAATTGTGAGGGACACCCCTTGAATCGATCCTTTGTTGAGAAGTTCGAAGATTTCTTTTCGCTTATGGTGGAAGGTTCCCCAATTAAAGGTGTTGGGAAAGCCTGCATGAATAGCCATCGTGTTGATGGTGGCACCCTTCGAGACCACATATAGACCCATGGCGGCACCCATGACACCGCCAGCTATGGCCCCAGGCAAAAGGCCGTCTTCGGCGCCTTCCATGCCGGATTCATACGCTTTGCCCAGGTCGTGCGACTCCGCCATCGTTTGTGTCGCGGCGAAAGCCCCAGCAGCGATGCCCCCAACTCCCGCCCCCAGCACCGCGCCGATAGCTGCTCCACCGACTGCCATGGAAACGCCGTCGATCGCCAGGTCTTTCTCTTTGTTCCTGACGTCCCCGACAGGAAAATGTCCGACATTTCCTCGATCGCTTCGTGAATCGGAGTTCTCGAAGAGGGGGACGGATGGAGCGTAGCAAGCGTAGGTGTAGTGCGAAACCAGGGTTAGAGTCGTGTCCGGAGAGTCTGCGGCCAACGTAGTCACAAGTTCTACATCGGAATCCGTCATGGCCTTGGAGGCATGCGGAAGATGCCCGTTCAGCAATTTTCCAGATGCATCCTCCGCGTGGGTGAGCATTTCCTCGGCTTCCCCCCAGTGCATGAATGCCAATTGCTGTCGCGTCCCCAAACGCAGCGACCAGGTTTTGAAGGGCGAGAACAGAAGGTGGAAGATTGGAAAAATGGTGGGATCGAGATTGAGGTCACGACAGAAGTTGCCGTAGCTGGGTCCGAAGCAGGTGGCGGCTTCCAGCATGGTGAGGTTGGTGTCGCAAGGAATGCCATCGTTGGCTTTTTGGTACTCCATGGCGTCGGGTTCGTCGCTGAAGGCGACGCGGGGGGAGATGCCGAAGGGGTCGGCATAGGCGTCGTGGTTGCCCGCCAGCACGAAGACCGGCTTGGTGCAGGTCGTGACGAACTTCGCGATGAGATGGTGGATCCCCAGGTAGCTGGTGCCGTGCTGGTAGTTCGGCTCCAGGATGCGTTCCTTGGTGGAGTCGAGGAAGGCTTCTGCGGGAACTCGTACCGAGCTCCAGATGGCTTTGGCGTGTTTGAGGATGGTTTCGGGCGTCCTGTTTTTCGGTGGAGAAAGCACTTCCTTGGCGGAGGGGAAATTGTCGCGATGGAAGTCGATGAGATCGCCCACCACCAGGATCGCATCGGGCGATCGGCCGGGGTCCACCTTGGCCATGTCCTCGAAATGGGATTTCAGGACCCCGACGGAATCCGAAATCATGGGGCCGATGGGGGGGAGGAATTCGTTGGGGTAGATCCGCTCGTCCGTGAGGGGAGAGAGCGGCTCCCTCTGGAGCGGGCAATGCTCGAAGGACGCGGGAAGATCGTGCTGGAGGGAAATGTGGTTGTTCTTCAGGATCTGGAACTTGGTCACCAAATGAAGGTCGGAGATGACTCCCAGATTCATGGCCTCCACAGGCACTTGGAGGTTCTTGGGCGGTTCGCGCGTCTGGCGAGGAGCATCCGTTTTGGGTTGCTTGGTCCTGCGAGGGCGTCGGTAGACCGGGTGGTAGGCCGTGACGGGAACGGACACGTCGGGTTTCAGGCCCTCGGGATCGAGCCCGGGGAGTCCCATGGTGTGGTTCACCGCGGCCTCGCGCAAGTGCTCCACGAGGCGTTTTCCCAGGAAAGTGGGAGCCTTGGGTGCGGAACGACGTTCTTTGGTCAGCAGGGACTGCAGCACCTGGTCCTGGTAATCCAAGTACGTGTCTCGGCTGAGCTGCGCGGGGTATTTTGTCCCGCAGTCGGCCCAGTGCAGGAAGAAGCTGTGGCCGGTGATCGATGATTGGGCTGCGGGTGCAAGCAACCCGAGGTTGATCGATACGTGGTACAGGGTCTCCAGATGGAGGATGCCCTCGGAATCCTGACTCCGCCACAGGTCGAGCGTTTCGGGATTCAAGTACCCGTGAAGCTCCAGACCGGGGATCGTGATTTTCTTGGATTCCCCCGTGATCGGTTCAACCTTGATGGCTGAATCCCCAAGGCAAAGTTGATCGGGTGGTTTGGGTGTTTGGGAGTAGTTGGGGACGGGCTCTCTGGAACGCCTGCCTCCTGCACCCGCGACCACCGCCGGTGCGGTCGTTTTTTCGAGCCGTCGGAGTTGATCGAAATCCCTGTGCACGTGCAAGCGCGCGTTGACTTCGGCAGGCGTCAGATCTTGCTTTGAAAGAAGCAGGAGGTGGATGAATCCCCCTTTCCCTTCTTCACTCTCGCCCACCACGAAGGTAGGGGCCCCCAAGGCGGGGTAGAGGATCACGGCGGGAACGCCGCATCCGTATTGCCGAGTTCCATTGCTCTGGACGGGAGGTTTCGAGTCGGGCGAGGATGTCATCGGGGGGCTCCATGCTCGTCGGGCGGGGGCGGATTCCAAAAGGTACACCGGAGTCCTTGATTCGGAATCCTCGATCCAATGCTCTTTTGGTGCCGCTGGAATTGCTTCATTTACGGAGGTCGGTGCACCCCGTATCGTATCTCCCGTGCACGAAAGATTCCGTCACCCCCACCCCCCCACCCCCCCGAAGGACTTCTGGTCATGCCAGGAAAACCTGCCGCCCGATTGGGAGATCCCACGGCTCATGGTGGAGCCATCACCGGTCCTGGAGTTCCCACGGTCCTGATTGGAAAGATGCCCGCCGCCACCATGGGCGATCTGCACGTATGCCCCATGCTCACACCGGGGACACCTCCCATTCCTCATGTGGGAGGCCCCATCACCCTGGGGTCCACGGGAGTGTTCATCGGCAAGAAGCCGGCCGCGCGCATGGGGGACATGGCGGTCTGCGTCGGCCCTCCTTCGTCGGTGATCATGGGGTGCCCCACCGTGATGATCGGAGAAACCTCCAGTGGTTCGCAGGCGGGATCGGCAGGAGCCGCGGCCGCTGCCCAGGCGGCATCGACCAAAGGGCCGAAGGCGATCCAGAAGCTCGAAATTCCCGAGCCCCGATCCTCCACCACGGAATCCCACACCATCGACCTCGCGTTCAAGGACGCGTCGGGCAGGCCCATGAGCGGAGTTCGTTTCCAGCTCGAGGGCCCCGATGGCGCGAAGTCCCTTTGTTGCAGCAGCATGGACGGCCTGTTCCGCAAGGAGGGCGTGGAAAAGGGCCGGTTCACCGTGGTGGTGCGCTCCATGGCGGATGCGAGATTCTCCAAGGATTCCATCAAGCCGGGGGACGAGGTGAAGATGAAGGTGCTCTGCGATGGATTCCAGGATGGCGAAGTGGTGCGGTTCCAGGTCGAGACCATCGCCCACGACGATACGGAATCCGTCCTGGGGGTGCGAACGAGCAAGGTCGGCAACGGTGCGGCCGAAGTGGGTTGGAGCTACCGCGACTTCGAACTCGCCCGGTGCGCACCCGAAGGGGCCATGGGCGTGAAGAGCTTCCGGTTCGTGGCCCTGTCGGGGTTCCTGGTCGCCGTGTCCGCTGCGGCGAAGCGGGAGCCCTCCGACGACAAACCCATCGAGACCCGCGCTCCGCTGGTGTCGATGTGAACCCGCGTCTTGCCTTCGGGCACGCTCCCGACGGGACTCCCTTGATGTCGGTGCTGTGCAAGAAGACCTTCGACCTCGTCCCGGGAAGGGAACCCGTCCCGAGCGAAGCTCCCATCGAATTCCACGAGGAGGGAGGAGACTTCGAAACCGACCTCGTCGCCTTCAAGCCCCTGACCGACATCATCCTGGTGGGCAAGGTCCACGTTCCGCGCGGTCGATCTGCACGGTTCCTCGACGCCGAGGTGCGCATCGGAAATCGGACTCGTGTGGTCCGTGTGTTCGGGCCGCGCACCGCCGAGATCGGGAAATCCTCCATCCTGGGGCGTCAAACCGTGCGGTTCACCGATCCCACGCCCTTCGAATCCGCGCCCCTCGACGTCGGGCATGCCTACGGTGGCGTGGATGCCCATTCCCATCCGGATCCTGTCGTGTGCCGGCACAATCCCCATGGGACGGGTTTCGCGCTGAAAGCCGGCGATCTTCCGAGGGAAATCCCTTTGCCGCTCCTGGAGAACCCCCTCCGCCTGCTGGAACCGGAATCCTTCCTGGCGGGGGAGCGTCCCGATTGGAACAAGGTGCCCAGGCCCGCGTATTTCGGGTTCTGCCCTGCCAATTCCTGGCCGCGATCGGAGATGGCGGGCATGGCTCCCGAGCACGCGGTGGACCTCGAGGTGCAAAGGCGCAAGGCGGTCCAATCCATGAGCCAGGTGGGAGCCGGCCCGGGGACCATTCCTCCGGCCGCGCCGCCGATCCTGAATCCGGAATTCCACCAGAGGGCGGCTCCAGGGCTTCGCTTTTCCTACCTGTCGGGAAGGGAGGCCATGGTCCTGAAACACTTCCATCCCGATCACCCCCAGTGGACCTTCGAGCTCCCAGGGGAAAAGCCGACGGCCTGGATCGGAACCGGGAAGGAGACTTCCACCATGGACATGGTCCTGCAGACGGTGGAGATTCGGCCCGACGAGGGGCGCATGGCCCTGGTGTGGAGAGGGAGCGTCTTCTATGGAGGGGCCGCCGCCCTCTCGGAATTCGAAGCGCTCGAATTCGGCATCCAGGGAGACTGAGGTCGTGAGCGGCCTCCAAGCTTTTCCTGGCTGTACCTGCGACCGCGAAAAGGACTGCACCCGATGAGCAAACCCGGCTACAAGATCCAGACCTATTCCAGTGCGGAGGCGGTGCGGGCCCACTACCCCCAGCTTCTGACCGAACGGCCTTTCGACAACTGGGCCTGCAAGGTCAAGTGGTTCGGCAATCCCACCTTGCCTGGTTGGGAGCAGGAGAACATCGTCCCGGTCGAAATCGTCGGATGCGGTCCCGACCGGAGCAAAACCCAAGGGGTCCGCCTCCATAAATCGTTGGCTCCCTTGGTGGAGCAGATCTTCCGCGAGATCCGGGACGCCGACCTCGACTACAGTCTGCTCACCTTCCACGACTATTCCTTCCGATATGTCGTGGATTCCCTCCCTAAGGCATGGCTCGAATCCGACCAGTACCAGGGAATCTCCCGGAAGAATTCCCACATCACCTTCGCGCAGGAAGACCTGAGGTTGGGGAGATTCGAGGAGATCGGCCCCGGATGGACGAGGCCCCGACGCGAGAAGCTCTCCAATCACGCATCCGGCACCGCCCTCGACATCAATGCCGGCACCAACGGCCTCGGAAACGATACCGTCTGCGACATCCATCCCTTCATCGTGGATCTGTTCCAGCGCAAGGGATTCTTCTGGGGAGGATTCTACACCAAACGTCGGGACTACATGCATTTCGAGTACATGCTCGAGCAGCTTCCCAGCGTGGGAGAGATGCCCCGGGTGTTCCATTTCCCCATCGTGCTCGGAGATGGACGGAATGCGTCCGCATACTACCGCAACAACGAAGCGACCTCGATCGCGGAGGTCGAGGAGCCACTGGAGATCCCTTCCACGGAAGGGGGATTCTTCCCGCTGGCGCTTCCCAACGGAGGGAAATGCGGATTGCACGGGGGAATTCACCTCGCCTCCGACTCCGATGGCGCGGAGGTGCGGTGCATGGCCCCCGGGGTGGTGGTCGCGGCACGCTTGGCGCCTCTCGAACACGGCCAGACCAACGCCACGGTGGGACAGTCGCTGAGGAATTGGAACAACTTCGTCCTGGTCCGCCACGAGTTCCAGCCGAAGGACCTGGAGGGAAAGAGCCTCTATTCGCTGTACATGCACCTGGCGCCGGTTCGGTTCCCGGAGGAGGAGGAAGCCTTCGCCGCGAAGCTCGCTCCGGTGGATGGCGATCTGGGAAAGATCCCTTGGTTGCGACGCGTGTTCCTGGGGCGCCACGGGTTGCTCGTGAAGGTCCGACCCGGAGGAACCGGCGAAACCGGCGAGATTCCCGTGGGGGCCTCGTTCTGGTGCGCCCGCCCGCTGGAGATCGCCGATGGAAAACCTTCGGATTTCCAGACGGACGTTCTGACGCTGGACGGTGCATCGGGACGTCGAGTGGCCCTGCGCGGCGAACCGGACGCCACCGGCGCATCCGAGTCCTGGTGGGAGTTCAAGCCCCCTCCCATGGATGTGGCTGCCGTCTGGGAAGACCTCAAGAAGGGAAAGGTCGTGACCTTCGGCTCGCGCCCGATGCCTCTGCAGTCCGGAGAATGCCTGGGAATCACCACCCGATGCCCCTTCCAGGGTAGTGTCGTGCGGGACGGGGATGCGCCGTCGTTCAAGGTGAACGGGCGCTACCTCCATTGGGAGGTCTTCGCTCCCGAGCAGGAAGGTTCGATCGAGGCTCTGGTGGATGAGCTGAAGAAGATCGCCACCGAAAATGCCGAATCATTGATCACATCGGTGGTCGCTCGCACTCCGGGAGAGGCCTGGACAGGCAGTCAGATCCGGGAGAAGTTGGCCGGTTCGAATGCGCCTGTCGGCCTGGGAGACCTGGCGGACGATCCCACGGCCTTCGATGTGGTGTGGCTGTTCGAGGCGGAGATCCGCAAGGATGCCCTGATCCACGTCACGCTCAACCTGCGCGACCTGGTTCCTCCCTCGAAGAGGGCCTCCTCGGTGGAGGAGTGCGCGTTCCGTCTGAGTTGGATCGGGGGGCCCAAGGGGAAAAAGGTCGTCCACGGACTGCCCTTCTCCCTGCGCCTCGGCGATTCCCAGGCTCGTTTGGATTGGATCCGGAATTTCGACTTCACGGTGGTTCCTCCCAAGTTGCCCGACCCGGTCCAGCTTTCGTCACGTCACTGGAATGGGGACGAACCTCTCGAATTCCTGCTGCCGGCTTCCATGGGTGCCGACACCCTGCGGGTGGAGTGGTTCGACCCGCGCCTCCTGATCCAGCCTCCCGACCATCGGAAGCTGGAGGTCGATTGGCGCTATTTCCGCGCCCTCACCGGGATTTCCTGGCGGAACGTGCGGCTGGTGCACGCCAGCGACTGGTTGCCGGAATCGAACGAGAGCCAGCTCGGAGACGGCGTGGGGGAGGCGTCCCCTGCCGGAGCGCTCGCCTGGTGGGATCCCAATTGCGAAGCTCCCGCCTACGGGGGGAAGTCGATTTTCGGCAGCCTGCTTCCCGGCGACGGGGTGGTGGAATGCATGCATCCCGTGACCTTGAAATGGGTCCTGGAACTGGTGCGAAATTTCGGCAAGGGGATGTCCCCCTTGTTCCGGGAGATCCCCTCGAGCGGGGGAGCCGTGTCCGGATCGACAGGAACCGACGCGAATCCGATCGGAGTGGGGTTCCTCGTGGAGGGCAACCAGGCGGGATTCGGATCCACCGTGGCGGTGGCCTGCGCCCATGGGGAATACTTCCTCGGCGGCGTGCCGACGAATTCCGTCAACCAGGCGGTCGTGATCGCGAGGCAACCCTCCGGAGGGGGCTCCTCTCCGGCCGGGGGCGCAAGAGCCTCGATTCCGTCGGATCCATCGGCGGCGCCATCGAGCACCTCCCTGCGGGACGCCGGTCGCGACCTGGCACGCGACGCGATGGTCGATCTCGCCGCAAGTGCGCAGGAAGAAGCAACCGACCTGCTCGCCGGCCAGTCGGACGAATCCCCGGTGGCCCCCCTTTCCATCCCTTCGAAGATCCGCATTCCGCTGTCCTTCAGCGAGGTGGGAGTCCAGGTGGCACCCTGGGTGGTGGGGGTTTGGGGCAAATGGAAGGTCGGGGCCGAAAGGGACGACAATCCTTCCGACACCCAAGCCTGGGGTGCGGAGGAGATCGACGTTCCTCCTCCCCGCTTCGGGCCTGCGAATTCGGCGATGGCTCCCGCGCCCCAATCGGAGTCCGACCAATGGGACTGGTGCGTTCCCTGGGAGGGGGAACCCCTGGGCAAGCCCATGAAAGCCCTGGTCGAACTCGTGTTCCTCCAGTCGGGAGGCAGGATATCTTCAGGCCTTGCCGTAGTGGGCCTGGTCGAAATCCCTCCCGAGCCGGATCCCCTTCTGGCCGATCCCGAAACGCTGGCGATGGATGGACCCTACATCCTGGGGGCAAAGATCCCGGAGGGTTCGCGATCCGCCCCCGACATCAAGCTGATGGACAGGATCCAGACCAGCACCCTCGGGAAGCTGAAGAAATTCGTCAAGGTGCACCGGCGGCTAGTCCGCGCCTTGGGAACCATGGGGCGGCAGCTCGACTATCTGGCGATCCAGTCCATCTCCGCCGACGGGCTTTCGGCCAAGGTTTCCGGAAGGGCGAAATCCGTGAAGGCCTACACGGAAAGCCGCCTGTTCTCCTCGGTGGTTTGGAACCTTTCGACCAATACCGGGACCGTTGCCATCGACCCCGATGAAAACCCCAGGCTTCGATGCACCTTCGACGCGCGCGCACTGGTGTCGAAGGCCTTCGGCGAGGATCGTCCCGACATGGTGGGGGCCGACTACGCCTTCGATCTCCACCTGGTGCAAGGGTTCTCCGAGGAAAATCCCGACACGGGCAAGTTCTACCGGCTGCCCGAGACGCGCTCCCCCGATGACTTCGCGTCCTATTCCTTCCCCCTGAAATGCGGATCGTTTCCCGCGGCTGGATTCGGTGCCGCCAGGGCGACCATGCAGGCCCAGGTGCCGCCTCCGGAAACCCCCGAGGCGGCCTCCTCCCTGGTGTGGACCTTCGAGGTGGAGCTGGTCGGAGACCCCGAACCGTGGACCAAGCTCACCGTGGAGGCGGTGGTCTCCCGCGGACTGGAAAAATCGCAACCGGTTTCCGCGGACCTGGTGGATGGCAAGGCGGTATTCTCCCTCTCCGTCGCGGAGAGCGCCGACCGCGGCGATTTCCTGCGCACGGGCGAACATGCCATCGCTCTGACCATTCGCGGGAAGGTCGAAACCGCCAAGGGCAAGGCCAAGAAGGGCGCCCTGGCTCTCGCGGCGTCCGCCTTGAAGCAGATCGGTGGCTCGTTCGAATTGTCCAGCGAGACCACGACCCGCCATGTCGACTTGACCCCCCGGCTCTCGGAAGGCTCTGTTTCCACCGAGTCCGGGATCACCTGCGTTCGCATCCGCACCGCGGGTCTGGCGAGTTCCCTTTGGATGGACCACAGGAGCTCCTGGCGGATTCCCTCGACCCTTTCGGGGGCCTGCAAGCTCGAATTGCGCGATTCCTTCGGGGATCCTCTGCCGGGGGGCGACCCGGGGGAAGGATGCGTGGTGTTTCCCGATCCAGATGGCATGATCCGTCTGGATATTCCTCCCCGGTTCCTTCTGGCACCGGACGGGTTCCATCGTCTGCGCATCGCGCCGATCGAAGGTTCGGTGCGTGGAGTTCCGATCAGTCCCCTGGTGATCCCCCTCGAAGTGGAAACGGCGGCTTCTCCATGACCTCCAAACCTCTGCCTGAATTGGCTGTGGGAATCTGCGACTTCCCCTTGAACGCCGATGGTCTGGTGGCCGTCGCGCTGCGCCAGGTCGCGGTCCAGAAGAAGGACCAGGCGACACCGAAACAGAAACTGACCCAAGTCTCCCGGGGGACCGGTTCGAAGTTCCAGGTGAAGGTCTCGACGGATGATCTGCCCCACTCACGAGCGGCAAGCGTGGTGTTGGAACACGCCAATGGCTCCAAGGGCTGGTTGGGGGAGCTGGTCCCGGCTGCGACGACCGGGGCCTGCAAGGATGTCGTGGCGACCTTCCATCCCGGAGGTGGAGGAAGTCCTACCATCGACCTGTTCCGGGAGAGCATCTTCGGGAAGGGAGCTTTGGAGGTCGCGGTGACCATGGCGAACGCCGAGCCCACGACCGTTCGGCTTCCCGCCAGCACCATCACCTTCGAGAACCTCTTCGAGATGGAGCTGGAAATCTCCGGGAAGAAGTTGAAGGTGGCGATGGAGGATGCCATCGCCCGAGGGGCATTCCTGCCCGACTCCCTCTTGGTGGGATCGCGTGTCCGGTTCCTGGATGCCGTGCTTCCCCCGGCGCTCACCGCCGGCGGAGCCGAGCCGGAGGTGGCCATCATCGCCCGGGGGGAGGTCGGAAGCGAAGGCAAGCCCGGAGATTCCTACCTGATGGACTGGACCCGGATCGGAGCCGGCGCGCCGACGCCTCCTCCCGTGTGGGTCTACGGGCTCGATGCCCAAAATCGAATCGACGCGCGGTTGGCGACCCAGGGGGAATACTTCGACCTTCGATTGGCATTCCGCTCCTCGCGTTCCGACAAGACTCCGCTCTTCACCATCCCTCTGGCGGAGCGGCTGCCCAAGCCGTGCCTGCAGTCGGTGACCTTGAAGCCATCGAAGAAGGCGCGGAGTGCCTATCTGGACGAACCCCAGGCGATGGTCGCCGCCACCACTGCGGTCGCCCAACGCCCCATTTCCGCCATCGCCACGGCGGAGCACCTGAATGCGACTCCCGTCACCGATGCCAATTGGATCCAGCAGATCGATGTCGGGATCGTCGTGACCAACCTTCATCCGGGTGCCACGGTCTCCTTGGAGTGCTTCGTGGGGTACACTCCCAAGCAGGACGATCCCGCCGCGAAGGGGGCCCATCTGGTCGCTCGCGTCTTCAACGCCTACCAGCCCGCTTCCCCCTACCATCCCCTGGCCGTGACGGTGCGTGGCTCCGCGCAGGGGTACCCCAATCCGATCCCCATCGATTACATGGACACGGGCAAGGATTTCAAGCAGGTGAAGGAAGCTTCCGACGAAAAGGTGCGATACCAGGATGTGTTCACCATCCTGGCGTGCATGCGGGAGAAGGTCGTCAAGGGATCCAGGATCATCCCCATGAGGCGACTGTTCCAATTGTGGTTCACCGAGGACGACGGGGCCGCCGTGGACTTCACGAAGGATTTCCGCGAGGCGCATTCCGTCGCCACGCCCACGGCGTTGGGGACGGTCGGCCTGGATGCCTCGGGATCTCCGGTTCGCGTCTTCGAGAAGATCACCGTGAAATACGACGACCGCCTCTCCCTTCGGACCGTCCCTCTGGTGCCCGGTCCCAACGGGATCCTGTTCGCCGACATCCCCTTCTCCCTCGACGAAGCGGTGGCGCGCCATCAAGCGAGCTACAAGTCGAAGATCGAAGTCGGCAAGACCTGGAAGGACGCGTCCGACTCCGACGTCCGCACCTTCCTGGATCCCCAGTCGTCGGAAAATGCCCCCATCTCCGGCCAGTTCGTCCCCATCGACGAATACATGGATCTTCCCGTGGACAAGGTGCGCTCCTTCCTCGCCTCCATGGAAGCGAACTACCACGGGATCGGGATCGTGGGGGAGTGTTCGCAGCACGTCCTCGACACGGCGAAGACCCTCTCGCTCAATCCCGCCTACTGCCTGTGCCATCTGATGATCGAATGGTGCTTCCTGTCCAAGGGCTTCGAATCCGACGGCAAGACCTACCACAACTTCTTCGGGATCGGGGCGACCGACGGAAACGCCTCGGAAAGGGGGAAGGCCTACGCGGTCGGACACGGGTGGGACAGCGTCGAGAAGGCCCTCTCGGACGGGTTGGCCTACGTGAAGAACGACTGGATCGTCGTCCGGAAACGGCGCACGCTCTACGACATCCGGTGGAACATGGCGGCCATGCAGAAGGAGGTCTACGCCACCGGCGTGCGTTGGGCCCGCGACGTGGGTTGGCGCATGGACCAGATCCTGTCCCATTGCGGGAAGACCACCGTGCCCAAGCTCGTCAAACCGCGGTTCCGCTCGTGAAGGCCCGGACAGGGGAGTAGGATCGATGTGGATTTCGAGACTAGTGCCAGGCCTGGCTCCGGACGGGACGCCCATCCTCTCCGTCCTGGCCAAGCGGACCTACCGGTACGCCCCCGACCAGGAGGCGAAATACGATCCCGTGGACCCTCTACCCTTCTTCGATGCCGACGTGCTCGAAGGGCAAGGACGCCCCGGAGTGGACGCTCCGCTCCAGGAAAGCGATCTGGTTCCGTGGAAACCGCGCGTCGACGTGGTGGTCCATGGGTTGGCCTTCGCGCCTTCCGGAAAACGCGGATTGTTCTTCGACACCAACGTGCGCGTCGGGGAATGCTCGGCGACCGTGAGGGTCTTCGGGGATCGTCGGGCGGATCTTTCCAGTGGATCCCTGCGATTCACCAACCCCGAACCCTTCGAGACGATGCCCATCCACTGGGGACTGGCCTACGGAGGCGTGGATCGGTGCTCCCATCCGGACATCGAGCTTCCCTTTCCTCCCAATCCCCTGGGAAAGGGGTTCGTGGTCGATCCTTCCCCGGAACACCTCCATGGAACGGCCTTGCCGAACCTGGAGAACCCCCAGGACCTCCTGGTCCCGGAGCGTCTCCTGGTCAAGAAATACGAGCGCTGGCCCCGAGCACCCCAGCCCTCGGCCCTGGGGTGGATGCCCCGCAACGCCCACCGGCGGATCCAGCAGGCGATCCTGCCCTTGGACGAGTCGGATTCGGCACGGGAACGTCGCAAGGAATTCGCCCTCAACATGCCACAGGCGCTCCTGCGCCATCCCGCCCCCCCCGGATCCCTCCACCAATCCTTCGAGGAGCGCAACGGTGCTCCTCCGTTTCTGCGTCCACGATCGCTGGAGGGGGGCGAAACGGTCGTGCTCACCTACCTCGATGCGAAAGTGCCCCGTCTGGAATTCACCCTTCCCGCGGAGGTGCCCCAGGCCTATCTCGATCTGGGAGAAGGAATGATTCCCCTGCCCATGGACGCCCAGACCGTCGAGATCTACACCCCCACCCGGCAGGTCAGCATGTTGTGGAGAGGATCGGCTCGCTACCCGGGGTTGGATTGGCTGACCGCTCATCCGGAGGTCCGGTTCGAGGTCGAATCCTAGTCTGTCGGGAATTGTCTCGATTCAGGGGTCCACCTTCTCGGGAACGACCTCGTAGTGGCCTGGTCGGGTTCGCTCCACCACGATCGTTCCGTCTTCGGGGATCTCGAAGTCCTGGACTTCCCCGTCGGGAGCCGTCACCTTGACCTTCCTGCCCTTGAAGGGGCCCGCCTCCCCCGGTGCGGATTCGAAATGGAGACGCATCTCCTGCTCGATGGGGATTTCCTCGCCGATGGCCTCCATGCCATCGCACCGGACGATCATCCACAGGGAGGGGTGGAGGTATTCGCCTCCGTCGCGCTCCCGGGTGGTCCGGTGCGGTACGTTCGCGGAGCGATCGCCGAAAAGCCAGGAGAGAGGAGCTTCGATCCCTCCTTCGGAGGAGACCTTGCACTCGCACCGGCCAGCTTGCCGGGCGGCTCCGGTCGAATCCTTCAGCATGAAGACCACCTCGACCACGGTTCCCTCCGGGCGACCGAGGATCTTGGCCTTTCCCAGAGCCGGTCTTCCGTCCTGAAGGGCTTCGAGGAGGTTCCCCTCCGAGTCGTACCATTTGGTTTCCTGGATGGACAACCGAGGGATGACGGCCAGCGCCGAGGAGGCGGTCTCCAGGTCGTGTTCCTGGAGGGTGGCCGTGAAGAAGATGTCGTCCTGGAGGTCGGCTGGAACCTCGAATCCCACCCGATGGATGTCGGCATGGACGCGACCCTCGAGTTTGGCGACCCGCTTGTCTTCCACGGTCCGGATTTCGATGGAAATGGGGGAGTCGTCGGCCACGAAGTGGGTGGCGACCTCCAGGTGGACGCTTCCCCCGGCCGCGACGCGGCGGGAGAGCCAGCGGGCCCGCAGGATGGACGATTCCAGCTTCACTTCCAAAGGCTGATCGGTTTGACCTTGGGCCTTCATGGCGGGTGCTCCAGGGGAGGGGAGAGTGGGGAACGCCCCAAGGCGCGGGCGGTTGGATGCGAATCGAAGTCGAGCCGCGACCGGAGGAAAGAAGACTAGAAAGTAGACCATCCCCTGCGGAAATGGATTGCTCCGATGGGGGGCATGGAAGGTCGAGCTGAGGCTGCACGGATAGTATTGGAGTTCACTATCCTTTTTTTGCCCAGCAACGGCCTGCGAAAACGGGTTTCCGAGGCTAGGCTGGATGTCATGTTCGGAAATCTCGCCCGTTTCGCTGGTTTGGCCTCCCTTCCCCTGTTCCTCGCCGTCCCTGGTTCGGCGGCCGCCCCGTGGGTCTTCGGGAAGCTTCCCATGGTGGCCCAGCCCCTGGACAGCGCCCTCGCCCATACCTGGGACGGCATCCGGAAGCGGAACATCCAACCTTGGAGCGATGGACTGGTGCACCGTCCCAAGTCGGAGACCCCGGGAGATGCCGTCTCGGAAGGTCAAGCCTACGGAATGATCGTGGCCTTGTACGAGAACGACCAGGCGACCTTCAACAAGATCTGGGACGCCGCCGAATCCAAGCTGTGGAACGACGGCAACGCTTACTACGACTGGCGCTATGAAAACGGGCGGATCACCGGCTCGGGACTGGCCACCGACGCCGACCAGGACATCGCCCTCATGCTCATCTTCGCCGACGCCTTGGTGAAGAAGGGCATCTGGACGGAGCACCAGAGTCCCAAGAACGCCACGTACAGCGCTCGTGCCCAGTCCATCCTCAACACCCTCTGGTCGAAGGGAATCAACGACGGGAACCTTCGTCCCGGTGCCAATTGGGGGGGCGGGGGAACCTGCTCCAACGGAGCGGGCAGCTGGAACTGCGGCGATCACGTGAATCCCGGCTACTTCTCCCCGGCCAACTACAGAATTTTCAAGGATTTCGATCCCAGCCACGCCTGGGGGGATGTGGTGGAGAAGTCCTATACCACCATCCAGAAGAGCCCGGGATACGGAAAAGGGTTGTTGCCCGACTGGATGAACCTCGACGGGAGCTATCCCACCAGCTCCGCCCTGGGATACAACCCCTTCTACGGGGGGAAGGCGCTCTACAAGGATGCGATCCGGGTCCATTGGCGGTTGGCGATGGATTGGATGTGGTTCCAGGAACCGCGGGCCAAGACCTTCCTGGAGAACGCCGCGAAGTTCATCGGCTCCCCCGACAAGGCGAACTTCTACACCATGGAGGGCTCCTTGGTGCCGGCGGAATCGACCTTCACCCTCTCAGGGGAAAAAGGGCCTTCGCGCTCCCGGCGGGAACACTCGGCCCTCACGGTGGGCATGTGGGCCTGCGCTTTCCTGCCACGAGGGACGGAAGCCGCCGAGCCGTGGGCCAAGGAGCTTCTGTCTTTCCATGGAGAGGGGACCGATGTCTGGGGGCTCTCCCGCGATCCCCTCGGAGGACAGGAGGACACGGCCCACAACGAGATCTACTTCGACCAATTCCTGGCCTGGTTCGGAGCCAGCTCCCTGGCCGGCCGCTTCACCAACGTCCTCGCCGACCTGAACGCTTCCGATGCCGCCACGGTCCAAGCTTGGAAGAACCGACCTTTCGTGGCGTTCCCGACCGGAAACGGTGCCGGGGCCCCCATGCTCACCGCGACCTTGGTGAAACCCGGCGCCTGGGCGGTCCGCATGATCGATACCGCCTCCGGCAAGGAGTGGTCCACGACCGGCGTGTCTGGCTCCATCGAAATCCTGGTTTCCGAACTGGTCGGGAGCGATCCTCTGCCCACGGGAACGGTCCAATACGAGTTTCGTGCCCGGGGCCTGAAGGACACGGTCCTCTTCGAGCGGGGCATCACGGCGGTGGATCGGTTCCGTCCCCGCTCCGGGCCGTCGTGGATCGCCAACGGGGGGCGGCTCGACGTGGAGGTGCGCAGCGGTGCGCTGCTGACCTTGCGCCATCCCGATGGCCGAGTGCTGGCCCAGGTCCGAGCGGAAACGGGATCGACGTCGCTTCGGGTTCCCACCTCCGGCCTGGTCTTGCTGGAGGTTTCCAACGACCGGGAGTCTACGGTGCACCGCGTCCTCCTGCTTCCCTGATTTCCTTCTTCTCCTCCCTCCGGGATTCCCGAGCGCGGATTGCCGCGTAGGGGAATCCGTGGATTTCCAAAGGATTCTCTTCGTGAACACCGCACGCATCGCCCTGCTCGCGACCCTGGGGGTTTCCGCGCCCTGGGCCGCCACCACCATCCACATGAACCAGGGGGCCTTCGACCAGGACGCCCCCAAGAAAGCGGTCGTGGAATCCGACGGCTCTTGCGCCGGAACGCCCTTCTCGGTGCGACAGAGTGGATCGGTCGTGTATTCCGGAAAACTCGGTGCGGCCCAAACCGTGTCGGGTTGGGCGGGGAAGACCTGGTGCGTGGCTCGTTTCGATTCCCTCACCCGGCCGGGAACCTACACCGTGGCCGTCGAGGGTGGCGGGGCCGAGTCGGCGTCGTTCGAGGTGGGGCCGCAAGCGCTGCGGAATCTGGTGGTGCCCAAGCTTCTGGGGTACTTCCGCTCCAGCCGACAGAACGGGGTGGCCAACAATCCCGGATCCCGAGCGACCGAAGGCGATACCAAGGTCAAGAAGCAGGGGGACGGATCGGGGAAGACCTACGACGTGCATGGAGGCTGGCATGACGCCACGGGGGATGTCAGCAAGTACCTGAGCCATCTCTCCTACGCCAACTTCATGAATCCCCAGCAGATTCCCCTCACGGTGTGGTCCATGGCCTTCGCCCGCGAGAAGACGCCCGCGTGGTTGGAGTCCAGTGCCAAGGATGCCCCAGTGGTCGAGGAAGGGCTTTGGGGAGCCGATTTCCTGGTGCGCATGCAAGATCCAGACGGCTACTTCTACGTCACCGTCTTCGATGGTTGGGACACTGCCAACGCCAAGGTCATCTGCGCCTTCGAGACCGACCGGGGAACCAAGACCTCCGACTACCAGGCCGCCTGGCGCGAGGGGGGCGGCATGGCCATCGCCGCGTTGGCCGCGGTGTCGCGTTGGGGCAAGTCGGGGGACTATTCCCCCAAGGTGTACCTGGAGACCGCCGAGAAGGGATACGCCCACTTGAAGTCCAAGACCGTGGGCGGGAACTGCGCCTACTGCGACGACGGCAAGGAAAACATCCTCGACGACTACACCTCCCTGATGGCGGCCGTGGAGCTCTACCGGGCCACCGGGACGGCCTCGTACCTCTCCGACGCCCGCGCCCGCGCGACCAAGCTGGCCGGAAGGATCTCGCCCGAGGGCTGGTTCTATTCCGACGATGCCCGGACCCGGCCGTTCTACCACGCCGCCGACGCCGGACTGCCTGTGGTGGCGCTGGTGCGGTACCTGGAAATCGATTCCACGGCGGAAAACGTCCGTGCGGCCGTCGCCTCCCACGTTTCGTATCTGATCGAGGTGTCCCGCAAGGTGGCCAATCCCTTCGAGGTGGCGCGCCAGACCTTCAAGGTGGGGCAGGCCGTCAAGGAGGGGTTCTTCATGCCCCACGACAACGAAACGGGCTACTGGTGGCAGGGGGAGAATGCGCGGTTGGGATCCCTGGCGGCGGCGGCCATCTACGGCGGGCGCGTGGCTCTGGGGCATGCGTCCCTCGCGGGAGGCCTTCCCGATTCCGTCCGGCGGTTCGCCCAGAGTCAGATGGATTGGGTGTTGGGATCCAACCCCAAGGGGCTTTCGTTCATGCAAGGGGTGGGGCGGGATGCCGCCGAGGGATACTACCTCGAATCCAACGGCCACCACGAGGGAGGGATCGTCAACGGGATCACCGGGTGCGACGTGTCGCGCGGATGCCAGGAAGGGTCGGAATTCGACTACCGCGTTCCTTCCGAATTCCCGATGAATCCTCCCGCCTACAGCATCGGGCCCTGGATGAGCTGGCGCTGGACCGAGCAATGGCTTCCCCACGCCACCTGGTTCCTGATCGCCCAGACCGTGGCCCACGACGAGGTGCGGAGCCTGTTGCCCATCGCGGTCGAACGGAAAGTCCTCCGGAACGCGCCCCGATTCCGGGCTCGCTCCTCGGAGCGGGGGGTCTCCCTGGAATGGAACGAGCCCCTGGAGGCCGCGACCTCGGTCGAGATCCGCAGTCCCGAGGGCCGGTTGCTCGCCTCGTCGCGGGCGGACGCCGGGGAGAGCCGGATGGACATCGGGCTGGCGGGCTCCGCCAGGGGCCTGGTGGTGGTCCAAGTGGGGAGCCAGGCCAGAACTCTGGTGCGTTGAGGTTCCCCCCAGATCCCGGGATCCTCGTTCCTCGGGGATTCCGGAGGGGCTTTCTGCCCTCCGACGGAATCCTCGACGAGGAACCGGATCGAAAGGGAAGAGGTGTCCGGAGGGACACCGGACGAGGCTCAGATTGGTATTGTTGCAATAGACACCGGGTTATCCCTTCTACGTCATTCCTGGAGCCTGCATGTATCTGCCGACCATCATCGAAACCACCGGCCGCGGCGAACGCGTCTACGACATCTATTCTCGACTTCTAAAGGAGCGCATCATCTTCATCGGCACGGGCATCGACGACCAGGTCGCCAATGCCGTGATCGCCCAGATGATCTTCCTCGAATACGAGGATCCCGAGAAGGACATCATCTTCTACATCAACTCGCCGGGTGGCCTGGTTTCGGCGGGTCTGGCCATCTACGACACCATGCAGCACGTCAAGCCCGACGTCTCCACCATCTGCGTCGGCTCCGCCGCCAGCATGGGCGCGGTTCTGCTGGCCGCGGGAGCCAAGGGGAAGCGCTTCATCCTCCCCCACAGCCGGGTCATGATCCACCAGCCCGCGGGCGGCGCCACCGGCCAGGCCAGCGACATCTCGATCACCGCCAAGGAGATCCTGAAGATCAAGGTCCAGCTCAACGACATCCTTTCCCACCACACGGGCAAGGAGAAGGCCGTGGTCGAGAAGGACACCGACCGCAACTTCTACATGAACGCCCAGGAAGCGATCGAGTACGGCGTGGTCGACAGCATCCTGTCCCGGGATCCGAGGGCTCGGGGATGACCCGCGCGGGCGGCCGTCAGGCTCGGGTGCGCTGTTCCTTCTGTGGAAAGCCCGGAGACGAGGTCGGCCGCCTGGTCACAGGCCCCGACGGGGTGAACATCTGCGACGAATGCGTGGGGATGTGCAACGAGATCCTCGGGCAGGAAGTCACCCACGCCGCCGGTGCCGCAAAGGGGAAGCCGGGGGGCAAATCCAAGTTGCCCACCCCCGCCGAGATCAAGAAGAATCTCGACGAATACGTGATCGGCCAGGACGGCGCGAAGAAGGCGCTCTCGGTGGCGGTCTACAACCACTACAAGCGCGTCGGGGCGGCTTCCGGTGCCGCGCGCGGCGATGTCCAGGTGGAGAAGTCGAACATCCTCCTCCTGGGGCCCACCGGCTCGGGCAAGACCCTTCTCGCCCAGACCATCGCCCGGCAGCTCAACGTCCCCTTCACCATCGCCGACGCGACCATCCTCACCGAGGCGGGATACGTCGGGGAAGATGTCGAGAACATCCTGGTGCGTCTGCTGCAAGCCGCCGACTACGACGTCGAGCGCGCCCAGCAGGGCATCGTCTACCTCGACGAAGTCGACAAGATCTCCCGCAAGACGGCCAACGCCTCCATCACCCGGGACGTGTCCGGCGAAGGTGTGCAGCAGGCCCTCCTGAAACTCCTCGAAGGGACCATCTCCGCGATCCCCCCCAAGGGCGGGCGCAAGCATCCCGAGCAGAACCTCATCCAGATGGACACGCGAAACATCCTGTTCATCTGCGGCGGGGCTTTCGACGGCCTGGAGAAGATCATCGGTGCCCGTGTCAATTCGGCGCAGCTGGGGCTGACCGCCGACCCTCTCTCCAAGCGTTCCCGCGAGACCTCCGACCTCCTGGTCCAGTGCGAGCCGGAAGACCTGGTCCACTTCGGCCTCATTCCCGAGCTCATCGGACGCATGCCTCTGTTGGTTGCGCTGCGCGAGCTCGACGAGGACGCGATGCTCCAGATCCTGACCGAGCCTCGCAACGCCCTGGTGAAGCAGTTCCAGCATCTGCTCAAGCTCGATGGCATCGACCTGGTGTTCCAGGGGGAGGCCCTGCGCACGGCGGTGCGGATCGCCCGCAAGCGCAAGACCGGTGCGCGCGGACTGCGCTCGGTCCTGGAGGCGGCCCTCACCGACACCATGTTCGACGCACCCTCCTGGAAGGACGTCGTGCGCGTGATCGTCACGCCCGAAGCCATGGAGCGACGCTCCGCACCGATCCTCGAAACCGAGGCCATCCGTTCCCGGAGGTCGTCGGCGGCATGAATCCCGCCGTCACCGCCGCTCTTTCGGATCTGCACCGGTCCCACGCCACGGCGCGCGAGGAACTGCTCGACTTGGTCGCCAGCCGAGGTCTGGCGCACGACGTCACCATCGAGGATCTTCGGGAATCCTCGGGTCCCTTCCTGACGGCGTTGCGTCAATCGGCCAACGCCGCGGCGGGAGCGGAACCCGAGCTGCACGTGGTGCTGCAAGGTCCCGCGGGGGTGGGCAAGACCCATCTGGCCCAGAGTCTGCGCCAGGCCCTGGGGGGCGAGGCGGGGGTGCGCATCATGCGCGGCTCCACCGCCGACGGGGCGGGTTCCATCGTGGCCTGGATCGTGCGTGACGGAATCCGTCCGGAAGGGGTGCCTCCGGGAACCCCGGTGATCCGGGTGCGGGGGCTTTCCTCCCAGGAGAAGCGGGTCCTCCTGGTCGACCGCCTGGTTCCCCGGATCGCGCAGGCGCATGGAATCGACGCCAAGGTCGTCCTCCAGCAGGAGATCCTCGCCTGCCTGCTTCGCGGGGGAGACCACGAAGCGGGGCTGAAGGGGGCGATCCTGCGCCTGGAGCGCATCTGCCGCCGGTGGTCGCGCGAGCTGATGGAAGGTCGCGCCCGGGGCATCGACCAAGCCTGGCTCCACCGTGTCCTGGGGACCGAAAGTTCCCCCATCGACGCGCCGGCACCCTCCCTCCCTCCCGGCTCGGTGCACGCGCCCATGGTGTCTTCCCTGGGAGGAGCCATCGCCCGCGTGGAGGTCTTCGCATCCTCCGGTCGAGGCCGATTGCTTCTCACCGGCGCGGGACCCCAGGCCGAAGTGGCTTGCAAGGTGGCGCGCACGCGCCTCCTCGCTCTCGCGGGGCAGCTGGCGATGCCTACCGAATCGCTGCGCGACATGGACTGGCACATCCACGTGGCGGGACCCGCCGGCCCCAAGGATGGCGCCTCCCTCGGGTGGCCCGTGCTGGTGGCCATGGTGTCGTTCCTCTCCATGGAGCCCGTCGATGCCCGGTTCGGGTTCACGGGGGAGCTGCTCCTTTCGGGGGAGCTGGCCTCGGTCGGATTCGTCGAGGAGAAGTTCCTGGCCTGCGAACGGGAGGGCTTCTCCCGACTCTGGATCCCCTCGGGCAACGGCGAGGAGATTCCCACCGACCCCATCCTGCGGGGAGGGACCGATGTCGTCGTCTCCTGTCGGGATCTCGAAGCGCTCCACTCCCTGGGGCTGATCCAAGGAAGCATGGTATGAGCCTCGTCGAGGAATTCCGCGCGCGCGCGGCGGCGGTCGAACAGCGCGTCTCCCGCGCCTGCCTCGACAACGGAAGGGACCCGTCCTCCGTGCGCATCATCGCGGTCTCCAAGCGCCATCCCGCCGAGGCTGTGGATGCGGCCATGCAAGCGGGATACGCGGATTTCGGCGAGAACTACGTGCAGGAGGCCGTCGACAAGTTCCCCCGCGAGGGCGCTCGCCTGCATTTCATCGGGTCGCTCCAGCGGAACAAGGTGCGTCGCATCCTGCCCCTGACCCATCTTCTCCACGGCGTCGGGAGCCTTTCCGTGGCCCAGGCGGTGGAGCGCATCGCGGGAGAAGAGGGGTTGCGGCCCCGCTTCCTGCTCCAGCTCCACCTCACCGGCGAACCCACCAAGAACGGGCTTCTGGCCGAGGAGCTCGAACCGGTCCTGGAAGCGTGCGCGGGTTTCCGTCACGCGCGGTTGTCGGGATTCATGGCGATGGCGCCGTTGGAGGGCGGTCCCGCGGCGGCCCGTCCGGTCTTCGACGCGGCTCGGGCGATCTTCGACCGTCATCGCGCCGACCTGGCACTCGACACCCTTTCCATGGGCATGTCCGACGATCTCGAGATCGCCGTGGCGTGCGGAACCACCCACGTGCGGGTGGGGACGGCCTTGTTCGGGGAGCGCGCCACGGCCTCGGGGGCTCTCTGATGGAGCAAGGCTTCCCCGGGTTCCTGCGCGATCTGGTGACGGCCCTGGGGGGGGCGGTGTTCCTGGCCTTCGTGCTCCGGTGGACACTTTCCGTCCGGAGGTGGTCGGGGGACAGCAGCCTCTTCCGCGCCCTGGAACTGCTCACCGAACCCTTCCTCATCCCGTTGCGACGCCGCATGCCTCGCCTGGGTGGAATAGATTTGACTGCTCCCGTCGCGGCGGCGCTCGCCGGGACCGTAACCCTCCTCCTAAGAATTCTCCTGACCCGAGGCCATCCGTGAGCATTTCTCCCCTCGACATCCGCAAGCAGGAGTTCCGTCGCAAGATGCGCGGCTACGATCCCGAAGAGGTCCGTTCCTACCTGGATCGCGTGGCGTCCGAGTTGGAATCGGCCAAGGCCGCGACCGCGGCCCTCGACGAGAAGCTCAAGGAGTCCGAAGATCGGTTGGGCCACTACCGTCTGATCGAGCGCAATCTCCAGGACGCCGCCGTCACCGTCCAGCGCGCCTTGGACGAGCGCGCGCGGGCCGCGGAGAAGGAGGCCGAGCTCGTGGTGCGGGACGCCCATGTGCGCGCCCAGGCCGAAGTGGGCGTCCTCAACGAGAGGGTGGCTCGCCTGCAGGGCGACATCGCCAACCTCGAAGCCCAGCGCACCCACTACATCGTGCGGTTGCGGGCCGTGGTCCGTTCGCAGGCAGATCTCCTCGATGCCCTCGAAGGGGAGACCAAAGGCGAGATGTGATGGACGGCGTGTCCGGCACGGGGTTGCGGATCGTGGAAGCGTCGGACCTCGATCCCCTCCTCGGCGCCTGCCAGGAGCATCTGGGCACCTACCGCAAACTCCTCCAGGCCATCGAGGAGAAGACCGCCCGCATCGAATCCCGGTATCCCCAGGCGTTCGCGTGCCGCAGCGGCTGCCACGACTGTTGCCAGGAGATTCCCACCATCCTGCCGGTGGAGTGGGCCTGGATGAGGGATCACGATCGGAAGCCGGAGGCTCCCCTGGTGTCCCGATTGCATCCGGGGGAGCGGCTTTGCGCCCGTCTGGAGTCCGATGGCAGATGCGCGATCTATCCGTTCCGCCCCGTGGTGTGCCGCACCCAAGGGCATCTCCTGCTCGCCGTCGACCAGGAAGTGGACCACTGCCCCTGGAATTTCGAGGGGGTGGAGGATGTCGATGCGGAGGAGATCTTCTCCCTCGAGGACCTCCACGGAACCTTGTTGCGGGTGAATCTGGATTTCCTGCGTCGGGCTGTTCCCGATCGATTCGCCGAACTCGCGGGGTGCCGAGTCCGTTTCCATCCCTGACGGAGAGCCGACGCCCCAAGAGTTTCCGACTCCGTCGGGATGGATGTTCCAAGGGGCCGTTGGAGGGCTTTGCTCCGGATTGGACCATGTCAATCCGTCGCTGGATTGTTACCTTTCCCTTCTTCATGAGAGCCCAAGTGGTGGAATTGGTAGACGCGGCGGACTCAAAATCCGCTGGAGGAGACTCCGTGACGGTTCGATTCCGTCCTTGGGCATCACACCCTCTCATCGCGGGACGCCTCGCATTGCGAACCCTCCTGCTTCCCCTTCTCGCCTCGGTGGCCGTTCAGGCCGGTGACGGCATGAAGTACGAGAACCACTGGTATCGGCTGGGGCTGTCCGCCCAGGATGTCGATCTCATCGACCAGTTGAACATGTCCAAGAAGGATGTGGAGCGTCTGGTCATGCACGGGGTTTCGGTGCGCGAATACGCCCGCCGTCCCTGGGAAGCCATGGGGATCACCGAGGAAGCCTGGAAGCGCCAGCTCGACAACGGCAACGACATCGCCTCCCTGGAACGCCGCTACGATCGTTCCCGCGATGTGCAGGACGACGACGACAGCCCTTCCTTGGCCTTGGCCTTCTTCGCTCCCGGCGTCGTGCAAATCGGGGAAGATCGTCCGGTCCTGGGATGGGGAATGCTCACGGGAGCCGTGGCACTGGCAGGATTCACCGTGAAATCCACCTTCATCGACAAGCAGAGCTCGCTCACCTTGCCCATCCTGCTGGGCGCGGTGATGACCACTTCCGCCGCCGACGTCTGGTGGCGCCACCAGAGCGAGCAGGCTCGCACGGGATTCGCCTGGGCCATCCTGCCGGGCACCGACAACGTCGCCTTCGCCATCGCGGGATCGTTCTGATGTTGCGCGAGATGGCCAAGTCCAAGATCCACCGCGCCACGGTGACGGAAGCCAACCTCAACTACGAAGGCTCCATCACGGTGGACGCCGATTTGTTGGCCACCGCCGACATCCTTCCGGGCGAAAAGGTCCAGGTCGTGAACATCGCCAACGGCGCGCGGTTCGAGACCTACGCCATCGAAGGCGAGGCCGGTTCCGGGATCGTCTGCGTCAACGGTGCCGCGGCCCGTCTGACCCAGCCCGGTGATCTGGTCATCATCATCACGTACTGCCACATGGAAGATGCCCAGGCTCGCGGGCACCGTATCCGCGTGATCCTGGTCGACGGGGACAACCGACCTCTGGCCGATTTGCCCGCAAAGGGGTAAGTTCAAGGAATGCGCGTCCGAACCCTCTTCCTGGTGTCGGCCCTGCTCGTGGTCGCCACGGGTGCGGTTCCACCGATGGTGCCCATGGCGGATCCTTCGGGACTTTCCGGTGGTACGGGTTCTTCGGTGGTGTCGCCGCTGGGATTCGGATCCCCTACGCCCATCCTTCGCCCCGTGATGCGCCAGAGCGTGTCCATGGGGTACTCCACCAATGGGCGAACTTCGGTTTCCCAGAGCATGTACGTCAACGAGATGTCCTGGCGTCTGGCCGAGCCCCTCACCTTGCATCTCGACCTCGGGATCGCGGCTCCCATGTGGGCGTCCGGCCCCGGGACCGCCGCATTGCGGGAGCAGACTCCCCAATTGTTCCCGGCGGTGGGATTGGAATGGCGTCCCTCCGACAACTCCCTTCTGATGTTGTCGTTTTCGCGGGGGCCCTGGGCCGGAAGTTGGAGCGATCCATGGGCATCCCCGGGTCGAGCGTTCCCTTCCCCTTGAAGTCCGCGATCCTCCACCTGAGGCCACGGGGTTGGCTTCCGATTCTCCTCGGACTTTGCGCACCCATCCTGTTCGCGGGGTGCCAGCGCAAGGAAGCCCTGGCCCTTCCCTCCGTGCAGGTCGATTCCGTGCCCCAGATCCCCACGCGCGGAACCGTGGAGGTGCTCAACGGGTCCTCCCTGACCGGAGCCGCGAGCGCGGTCGCGGAGCGGCTGCGGATCCGAGGTTTCGACGTCGTCAAGATCGGGAACGCCCCCGACCAGAACCACACGCGCACCCTGGTGGTCGAGCGACGCAAAGGCGGCTCCACCGCCTCCGAAGTCGCCGATGCCCTGGGTCTGCGACGCGCCTACCCCATGAGAAACGAAAATCTTCTGGTCGATGCGACGGTATTCGTCGGCCGGGACATCGAGGAGACCCTTCCATGAATGAAACCACCCCCAACCTCCAGGAAATCCAGAACCTGGCGGTCGCGCATCTCTTCGGCCGCAAGGCGCAGGAAGTCGTCCTCGTGGACCTTCGCGGACGCAGCGGCTTGTGCGACTGGTTCGTGGTGGCGACCTGCCAATCCGAGCCGCAGCTCGACGCCATCCTGACCGGAGTCCGTCGCGATCTGCGCAAGGCGGGGCACAGCGCCCTCTGTGCCGAGGCCGGCAAAGGCGCGCGGTGGGGCGTGCTCGACTACGGCGATATCCTGATCCACGTCCTGCTCGCCGAAGCGCGCGAGTACTACGCCCTGGAGCGCTTGTGGAAGGATGCGCCCCAGATCGAATGCCTCCCCGAGAACTATCCGCTCCCCGAGAAGGAAGCCAAGGAAGAGGAGGAGATCCTGCCCCTGTCCGAGGAGGAATGGACGTGACCGAACTGAAGACCCGGTTCGCCCAGGCCCTCGCCACCCACACCGGACTGGAGTTGGGGGCCGTGGAGGCCGCCATCGCTCGGCCTCCCGACCTCGCCCTGGGCGTGTTCGCCTTTCCGTGCTTCCCCTTGGCCAAGACCCTGCGCAAGGCCCCTCCGGCCATCGCGGCGGAAATCGTCGCCTCCGCGCAGGCCCCCGAGGGTACCGAGCTGGTGGCCGCGGGTGGCTACGTCAATCTGCGACTGCAGCCGGGAATCCTCGCGCGACAAGCGGTGGAGTCGGTCCAGGCTTGGCAGACCACGTCCCGCGTGAGCGGTTCGGGAGTCGGTCGTACGGTGCTGGTCGACTACAGCTCCCCCAACGCGGGGAAGGAGCTGGTGTACCATCACATCCGTTCCACCGCCATCGGCGCGGCCCTGTGCCGGATGTACGAGGCGGCCGGCTGGAAAGTCGAGGCCGTCAACCACCTGGGCGACTGGGGGACGCAGTTCGGCAAACTCATCCTGATGTGGTTGCGCGAGCACGGGATGGACCAGGAAGCGGCCTTGGCCGACCTTCCCTCGGTGACCCTCTCGACGCTCAACCGCATGTACGTCGGATTCAAGCCCGCGGCCGCCGAAGATCCCGCGATGGAGGAGGAGGCGCGCCTCTGGTTCGCCCGCCTGGAGGCCAAGGAAGCCTTCGCCCGCACCTGCTGGGAACGCTTCATCGAAGTCTCCATCGCCGCCCTCAACGAGGTGTACGTGCGCTTCGGAGCGAAGTTCGACCACTTCCTGGGGGAGAGCTTCTACGAAGACAAGCTCGAGGCCACGATCGAGCGGATCCGCCAAGCGGGGATCCTCGAGGAGAGCGAAGGCGCCCAAGTGGTGCGTGTGGGCGACGACATCCCTCCCTGCCTGATCCGCAAGCGCGACGGGGCCACCCTCTACGCCACGCGCGACCTCGCGGCGGCCATCTGGCGTCACGAGCATTTCGGGTGCGATCGCGCCCTCTACGTGGTGGATGCCGGCCAGAGCTTCCATTTCCGGCAAGTCTTCGAAGTGCTCCGGCGCATGGGCGAGCCTTGCGCGCACGGGTGCATCCACGTCCCCTTCGGGCTGGTCCTGGGCAAAGGCGAAGACGGAAACTGGAGCAAGGTCAGCACGCGATCCGGCACCGGCGCACCTCTTCCCGACGTCATGGACCGGGCCGCGGCGCGCATCCGCGAAACCATGGTGTCCCTGGCCGAGAAACGGGCGCTCGAGAATCCCTCGCGCGAGCAGGACTCCTTCAGCGACCGGGAACTCGACCAGGTGTCCGAGGCCATCGGCGTCGGCGCGCTGGTGTTCAACGAGCTCAAGAGCCGTCGTGCCGCCGACACCCGCTTCGATCTGGATTCGATCCTGTCCTTCGAAGGGGACACGGGGCCCTACATCCAGTACGCCTATGCCAGACTTTCGAGCATCCTCCGCAAGGGGGGAGAGGTGATCGCTCCCGAGGCGGCGCGTTGGTCGTTGTTGTGCGAACCCGAGACGGAACGGGTGGCCTCGGTCGTCTCCCAGTTCCCGGAACGCCTGGATGCGGCCGTGGAGGCCAACGAGCCTTCCGTCATCGCCCAGTTCGCCCTCGAGCTCGCCGAGGCGGTCCATTCCTTCACGCACCATCATCGCGTGCTCGAGGTGGACGCCACCCCGGAGCGCATGCTCCTGGTGGAGACGGCCCGTCGGACCCTCGCCAAGGCCCTCACGTTGCTGGGTCTGACGCCCGTGGAGCGCATGTAGCCCGCATCGAGACGGATGACGATTGGAGACAAGTGAAGACAATTCGGGACGATCTGTCTCGAATTGTCTTCTGCTTTTGGGGTGGATCCCCTGTGCCGGGAATCTGCGCAAAGTTCGTTCCTGATCTGGCGCAGCCCTCTAGGGAGCGGGTTTCGCTCGGGGAGGAACGGAGGGCGGACCTCCCATGCGGTCTGATTGGCCTGGCCTTTGCAAAAGGCGCGCGCTCAACGCGCACGGCCCGTGCTCGAATCGTTCCTCCTCACCGCCAGGATGTTCCAACATGCGTTTTCTTCGAAGTCTGCAGATCGTCGGTCTCGCGCTCGCCTTGACGGGAGGGGCAACCCTCCTCTCCGCCGCGGAGCCGGCGGATTCCGCCCAGGCGGCCCCCTCCCTCGAGTCGATTTCGGCAAGTGCGACGCCTTCGGATTCCGCCCTGGCCAAGAGGGTGGCCGACCTGGAGGCCTACATCAACAACACGGCTCCGGAAGCCCTGGTGGGAACCCCGGGTCCCGGGCACAACGGATTCATGATGGTCTGCGCGGCGTTGGTCCTGTTCATGACCCTGCCCGGATTGTTCCTCTTCTACGGAGGTCTGGTGCGCACGAAGAACGTCCTCTCCGTCGTGGCGCAATGCTTCGCGATGGCGGGGATGGTGGCCCTGCTGTGGTGGGCGGTGGGCTATTCCCTGGCCTTCGAGGGAGGGAACGCCTTCGTGGGAGGATTGGGCAAGATGTTCCTCTCGGGAGTCGGAGCCGCGCCCAATACCAACTATTCCGCCTGGGTGAGCGAATCGGTCTTCGCGATGTACCAGCTGATGTTCGCGATCATCACGCCCGCCCTGATCGTGGGGGCCATCGCCGAACGCATGAAGTTCAAGGCCATCCTGCTGTTCGTGTTCCTGTGGATGCTGGTCGTGTACTTCCCGCTGGCCCACATGGTCTGGGGCGCCACCGGCCTGATGAACGGGGTCTGGAACGCGGACGCCGCCATCAAGTCGATCGATTTCGCGGGAGGAACCGTGGTCCACATGAGCTCGGGGTGGTCGGCCCTGGTGCTGATGATCCTGCTCGGCAAGCGGACGGGATTCGGCAAGCAGAATTTCGCGCCCCACAGCCTGGTGCTCACCGCCATCGGGACGGGCATGCTCTGGGTGGGCTGGTACGGTTTCAACGCGGGTTCCGCCGTGGCGGCCGACGGAGTCGCTTCCCAGGCCTTCATGACGACCACCCTGGCGACGGCGGTGGCCTCCTTCGTGTGGCCGATGCTGGAATGGGTCAAGACCGGCAAGCCCACCATCTTGGGCTTCTGCTCGGGTGCCGTCGCGGGCCTGGTCGTGATCACTCCGGCCACCGGATTCGTGACCGCGACGGGAGCCGTCCTCATCGGAATCGCCGCGGGCATCGTCCCGTACTTCGCCTGCACCAGCATGAAGTCCTTCTTCAAGTACGACGACGCCCTCGATACCTTCGGGGTCCACGGCGTCGGCGGGACCATGGGCGCCTTGTTGACGGGTTTCTTCGCCACCACGGAGGCGAACGCGAACCTTTCGGGGAATCTGGCCGACATCGTCGGGCGCACCCTGTGGCTCGAGCAGCTGAAGGCCATGGGGCTGACGATCGTGATCTCCGTGGTCGCGACCATCGCCATCGCGGCGATCGTCAAGGTCGCGGTCGGTTTGCGTCCGGAAGTCGAGGACGAGATCCAGGGCCTCGATCTGGTGGAGCACGGAGAACAGGGATACCACTTCGTGGATTGAGTGCTCCCGAACCCCCCGGAGGAGGTCGCCCGAGGCGGCTTCCCGGGGGGGCACCAGGATGTCCTGTGCGGGATTCCGGGATGCGGGATCCCGCTTTCGTTTTGTCCTCCGGCCCTTCCGACCCCAGGGGGGCGTGGTTCGCCGGGGTGTGATCGGTCCAACGGCCATCGCTTCGGAGCTTGTCGAGCCGCGAGGGTTCGAGGGGCCTTCCTCGGAACCCGACGGAGCGAGCCGGAATCGGCCGTGGACTCGGCGAAAACAAAACACCCCGCGTCCGAGGGAGACGCAGGGTGCTCGACGGCGACACCTGGAACTGGATTTCCGGGACGGATCCCGGAACCCGTCACTTCTTCTTCGCGACCTTCTTCGGAGCGGCGGCTTTCTTGGGAGCCGCGGCCTTCTTCGGAGCGGCAGCCTTCTTGGGGGCGGCGACCTTCTTCGGAGCCGCGGCCTTCTTGGGGGCGGCGACCTTCTTCGGAGCCGCGGCCTTCTTGGGGGCGGCGACCTTCTTCGGAGCGGCAGCCTTCTTGGGAGCAGCGACCTTCTTCGGGGCGGCAGCCTTCTTGGGGGCGGCGGCCTTCTTCGGAGCCGCGGCCTTCTTGGGGGCAGCGGCCTTCTTCGGAGCGGCAGCCTTCTTGGGGGCAGCGGCCTTCTTCGGAGCGGCAGCCTTCTTGGGGGCAGCGACCTTCTTCGGAGCGGCAGCCTTCTTGGCGGTGGGCTTCTTCTGCATCGTCGGGTCTCCTATGGAGCCTTGTGGTGTTGCCGTGGCGCGACAAGCGCCTTGGGAGCGTGGAAACCGCGTGGTTGGATTGCCATGCGCCACGATCCTCGGCCAATGATACGCTGGCGAAAGACGGCAGTCAACAGGATTGCGAAGGAGAATCAACGATTCTCCCGCCGGGATCGCGAGCTACGACAAATTCTGTCTGGCCGTGAGGAGCTTGGAGATCTCGGATCTGGCCGACCGCAGGACTTCCTCGTCGAGGATGGGTCGCCCCTCGGGAGTGGTCAGGGAGAAGGAGTCCATGGCCTTGTCCGCCTCGGTGCACACACGGGCCGAGTGGATCACCCATTGTCGCTTGGACAGGTACAGGGTCAGGTCGAAGAGCAGTCCGAGCCGATCCCCGGCGGTGATGTCGAGCAAGGTGCAGTCGAGATCTCCCTGGCTGTGGAACTCCACGCGCACCTTCGGGGTCATGATGCGGGTCACCGTGGACGACCACCGCTCGATGTGGCTGTCCACCGATGCCTGGAGCATGCCCGTATCGATGTCGCGGAACTCCGACAGCTGCTTCTCGGCCAGGAGCGCGAGCTCTTCCTCGTTGACGCTGGTGTCGGGATCCTGGGGGATCACCGAAAAGAGGTCGATCACGACCCCGTCGACCCGGGTGTACACCTGCGCGGTGGCGATGGAGAGGCGCAAGGTCGTGAGGGCGGCGCAGATGCGCGCCAGGAGACCGGGACGGTCGGCCATCACGATGGCGAGATCCCAGTGGGAGCCGTGGTTGCGCGCCTTGACCGCGCAGCGACGCTTGGGGGAGATCGCCTGCAGGAGGTCGAGGTGGTCGGCGACCTGGCGTGCGGACACCGAACTCGCGTACCGCCGTGGAAGTCTTCGGAGGTGCTCCAGGATCTCCTCTCGGGGATGGCCGAACCCTTCCTGGGCCAAGGCTTCCCGGCGGCTGTCGGAATCGATGTGCTCCCGGGATCCTTCTTGCTCGAATTCCAGCATGGCGCCGTTGTACAGCCGAAGGAGGAGGTTGGCCTTCCAGGCCGACCAGGCGTCGGGATGCACCGAGGAGGTGTCCGCCCAGGTCAGGACGTAGAGCTTGCGCAGGAGATGGGCGTCGCCCAATTTCGCCAGGAGCTCCCGGATGGTGCGGGGGTCTTCGATGTCGCGACGCTGGGCGAGGAAGTTCAGGAGCAGGTGGTGCTGCACCAGGTCGGCCGCCTGGGAGGCGCGGGAGTCGGAAATGCCCGCTCGGCGGCAATAGGCGCGCACCAGGCGCGCACCGGAATCGGAATGATCGGCCCCGAGCCCCTTCCCGATGTCGTGGAAGAGCGCGGCGATGTAGAGGATGTCGAGATCGGGGATCTTGAGGAATTCGCCCTTGAGATGCTGCAACACCGGATCTTCGGAGCGGGGGAGGGTCGCCAGGCGCGAAAGGACGGTGAGGGTGTGCTCGTCCGTGGTGTACAGGTGGTAGATGTCGTGCTGACTGTGGCAGTCGATGAGGGCGAAATCGGGGACCACCAGCGACAGGACCCCGACCCGGTGCAGCTCCCGCAGCGTGACCGCGCGATGGCTGGAATGACGCATGATCTCCAGCAGTTTCGGCAGCAGGCGCGGCAGGTCCAGACTCTGGGAGTCCACGAGGGAAACCGCTTGGCGCACGTACCAGCGGGTGGAGGCTCCGACACCGACCCGGGCCCGTTGGGCGGTCCGGAAGAGATCCAGGACCATTTCGATGTTCGAGAGGAACGGGTTGGCGCCTTCCACCGGCACTTCCAGGGATCCGTCGAGGATTTGGAAGCGCGGATCGAGGCTCTTGGCGCGGGCCCTCCGGGAGCCCTGGCTGGCCACCGCGTCGCAATACTGGGTGGTGATGGAATCGACCATCCGGATGCGCTGGTAGAACGCCTTCTGGAACCGTTCGACGCCGCGGCTGTCCGGAGCGTCGAGGTACCCCATCGTGGCCGCGATGGCTTGTTGGTCGTCGAACCCCATGCGGTCCGATTTCTGGTCGGTGGCGTAGTGCAAGGCGATGCGGGCGCGCAGCAGGAATTCATTGGCCTCGCGGATGTCGCCGAGTTCCTCCGGGCCGACGATGCCCGAGCGGACGAGGTCGTCGAGGTTGCGGGCTCCGCACTGGATCCCGGCCAGCCACACGAGGGTGTGCAGGTCGCGAAGGCACCCGCGTCCCTCCTTGAGGTTGGGCTCGAGGGTTTGGGCCAGTTGCCCCTGGGCCAGGAGTCGCTTGTCGCGCTCGGCGAGTTTCATGGCCGTGAGGTGCCGCTGCCTCCTCCCCGAGGGACGATCGGCGACGAAATCCGCGAATTCCCGGTACAGGGAGAAATCCCCGCCCAGGAACCGTTCCTGGAGAAACGCCGTGTAGGTCTCGACATCCTCGTCGGCCGCCTTCTTGCAATCGGGGATGGTCCGCACCGCCTGCCCCACCACGAAGCCCATGTCCCACAGGGGATAGAGGATCTGCTCCGCTTCGGCGAGAACCTCGGGGGAGGCGCGACGGGGGATGAGGATCAGGAGATCGACGTCGCTCTTGGGACACATCTCCCGACGCCCGTAGCCACCCACGGCGACCAGGCTCAGGCGGGAGGCCGCCGGCGTGTAGTTCCTGCGGGCTTCGAGAAGGGCGCGTAGGAATGCGTCCACGAGATCGGAAAGGTCGGCGGTGGTGGCGCTGGCGCTGGCGCCGGTCAGGAACCGGTTCCGTATGGCCTCCCGCTCCTCCCCGAGGAGGGCCTTGAGGGTACGGATGCGTTCGGCGGGGTCGTCGATGCGGAAAAATGCGTGTCGGAAGCGTGCGGCAAGTTCGCTCATAGGTCAGTAACCTAATCGCTCGGGATCCATCGGTCGTGCGCGATCTAGTTTGATGCGGGAACCATCCATGATCCCGACCGAAGACATCATCCATCCGGACCCGGTTTCGATGGGGTCGCACCACGGACGCCGGGGGCGGAGCGCGCGCGATTTCCCGGCGGCGATCCTCCGGCGAAGGAGGGGGATGCTCCTCGCGTCGGCACTGGTCGTCGGCGGGCTGGCAGGTTGTCGCTCCTCCGTGGAGGAGCCGGTCCGAACCTTGAATCCCCGATACGTGCGGGGAGAGTCCCGCGCCCTGGTCCGCGAAATCCTCGAACCTTCCCGGGCTTCGCTGGATTGGGCGGTATGGGGCGAACCGCTGTTCGATCCCTTTCCCGTCCAACCGTCCCCCAGGACGACCCGGATCCGACGCGCGGCCATCGACCCCTCCCTGCTCCTGCAAGGGGGGATGTTCGACTCCGTCTGCCGCAAGACCTCCGAGACGGGGTTGTCCGACAGCGAATTGGTGCGCCCCATGGCCTGGAATCCCGTCCTGCGGGGGTGGCGAACCCTCGATCCGGTTCGTGGTCGTCGGATCCTGTCGGAGTGGGAGTCGATCAAGGCCTTGGTCCGCGCCAGACTCGACGGCCGGTCCGGCGCGATCCGGATCTCCGCCCTGCATCTGAAGGCGGAGCAGGGTGTTCCACGGCTCTGGGTTCGGTTGGAATTCCCCTCCTGGATGGGGCCGCACCTCCAGTCGATCCAGGATCTGACGGGGGAGGGCGATCCGGACCTGTGGGCTCGTTGGCGCCTCGACCAGGGGGATTCCACGCTGCTGCGATGGCTTTCCGAGGATTATTCGGGACGGATCCTGCGCCGCTCCCAAGCCCGGGAATGGGCCGAGGAAATGGTGGCGACCCTGCCCCCGGAGACTTCCGCGGAGTTGCTCGATCTCGACATGGAGAACGTCTTCCCGCAAGGAGGAACGGAGCAGGAGGTCCTCCGGGAACTCGGGGATCTGCGGGTCTTCCAGCCGCTTGCCGTGGTCGCGGGGTCCGTCGAAGGGGTCCGCAGGTACCTCGTGCTCCAGGTGCCGGAACCCGACAGCGCCACGCGGGCCGTCCGCGGGGCGGCGGCCGGCAGCCCGCGATCGGTCGACCCCATGCTGCCGGATCGATTGGACTCCATGAGGGCCCATCTGGAGGCGGAACGGGATTCGCACGGCGGGACGTGGGAATCCTGGGTGCGGGAACTGGATCGTCTGCGAAGGCGAGCCAGCTCCCTGGAGTTGGCGATCCCGACCGGTGCCGACGCGCTTCCGGGCATCGGGTGGACCTTGCTTTCCCGCAGGGAACTTCGGTACATCCAGTCCGGGGGGGCGTCGGCCGGGGCCGCAGAGGCCGAACAGCGGAGGATGGCGGTGGCGTTGCGCGACACCTTGGCCGAACTCGGAATCGATTTCCTGCTGGTTCCGGTCCCGACCAAGTTCGAGGCGAATCCAGGTCTTCTGGGCGGGTGGCGCGAACAGGTCGTACAGCCATGGACCCGCAAGATCCTCCACGACCTTTCCGGGGAGGGGGTGGAATCGCTGGATCTTCGCGGAACCATCGTTTCGGGGGAACAATGGCGCAAGCAGGATGAACGCTGGAGCCCCGAGGGTCTCCAAGCCGTGGTAGACCGGCTCGCCGGAAGGGTGGAGGAGTATCCCTGGTTCGGCAGGTCGATGCCGATCGCATCGGGTCGCGTCCGGGACACATTGTGGACCGACGACGGAAACCTGGTGGGTCGTCTCGAGCCACGGGCGCGGGCGCGTACCAAGCCCGAGAGGATGCGGATCCGTCGGGTGTACGATTCCGCGGGTCGGGTGTGGTCGCCGGACGAGGCCGCTCCCATCCTGCTGGTCGGGGATTCGCTCCTGGCTCTTTCCCCTCGAGGGGCTCTCCGGGGCACCGGGTTCGCCGCCCTTCTGTCGGCTCGTCTGTCCCGCCCCGTCACGGTGGCGGAGATCTCGGGTCCAATGGCCGGATGGGGAGGGGGTCTCCAGGGAGCGGGCAGTCGGGAAGGGCTTCGGTTGGTGGTCTTCTTCCAGTCCCAGATGGACTGGTTCGCCAGCCCCTGATCGGGATCGTGGAACCGATCACAGCCCGGCGGCCGGATCCGACCTCGTGTGCGCAGGTTCGATGGCGGTGCTTTGTCGGAAGTTTGTCGTTCCCTGTCCGCCGGGAGAATGGCACATTGGAACGGGGATCCGGCATGGGCGGAGGGATGGGTTCCTCCTCCCTGGGTCGGCCCATGCCTTTCGATCCGTCCGGCCTCTCCGCCGCGAGGTGCCACTTCACCTCCGGCCCCGCTTTCCTCCTCCTCGGGAGATTCGTTCCATGTCCTTCCTTCTGCGTACCCTCCCTGTTCTGACCGGTCTCGCCCTTCCCGCCCTGGCCGCCACCCGTGTCGACCTGGAAATGGATGCCGGCGGGAAATTCCAGCCCTCCGGGTTGGGGACGGCGGTCCCGGTCTGGAACAGTCCCGCGAAATACGAACTGTGGCGGGATGGCTTCCAGCGGGGCGGCTTCCGGTTGTTCCGCTTCCCCAATGGCACCCTTTCCAACGAGTACCACTGGAACGGAAAAGGGGAATTCGATTCCACCGGGATCTGGACCCCGTCCCCCACCGAGGTCGGTCCCGGATTCACGGTGCGCAGCCGCTGGCGGGGCACCACCAAGGTCAACTACGACGCGCAGCTTCCGTCCCATCTGACCGATGGCGACACCTCCACCCTCTGGTGGGGCGAGACCTTCCAGGACTCGATCCTCCCCTGGGCGATGCTGGACTTCTCCGCCGAGGTGGAGATCGATTCCATCGAAATCCTCTGGGGTGCGCGGAGACCGCTTTCCTGGCGGCTCGAATCCTTCGATGGGCCGGTCTACCCGCCTCCGCACCATGGAGAAATGAAGCATTGGAAGAAGGCCGCGGGCAGGAAGGTCGCCGGATCCCGCAGTGCAGCGGGCTTCCCGGGAGTGCGGTCCCGGTTCTTCGCGCTGCGCGGCGAAGTCGCTCCGGACGGAATCCAGATCCGGGAAGTGCGGGTCTGGCACAAGGGCGTCCAGGTGAGTGCCAACCTCCCCGACCCCCTGGCGCAGACCAAGGTCCTGGCCGTCTCCGCCCACCCGGGATCCGTGGGGCGGTCCTCGCCGTGGATCCCCGAGTGGACCTTCGACCGGTTCATGGAGTGGATGAAGGGGCAGGAAGGCGGGCAGGCCCTGATCTGCGTGAACTTCGGGACAGGCACTCCGGAAGAGGCCGCCGCATGGGTGCGCTACGCCAACGTGGAGCGGAAATACGGAATCCGTCGCTGGCACGTGGGCAACGAGATGGATGGGCACTGGGAGGAAGGCGGACCCGTGGATCCCGCCCAGTACGCGGTGCGCTTCGAGGCGTTCGTGCGGGCCATGAAAGCGGTCGACCCCGGCATCGAGGTCTACGGTCCCGGAACCTATTCCATCGAATTCGGAACGCGTCGCAGCGGTCGGGACGACGGGTTGTTCTGGCTGGAGTCCTTCCTCGAACGCATCGGGCGAAGGGAGAAGGAGACGGGGATTCGCCTGCTCGACGGGGTGGATTTCCACGCCTACCCCTATTGGTTCGAGAAGGGGCCTTCCAGCGATACCGCCTTGCTCGCGGCGGTGGCGAAGTTCGGATCGGCGCTCGATCTCCTTTCGAGCCAGATGCGCGAGCATCTGCCGGACCCTTCCAGCCGCATGATCAGCCTCTCCGAATTCAATACCACCGTGAAGATCACCGCTTCGACCCTGGAACAGACCAACGGGTTGGCCGTGGCGATGATGCTCCAGGATCTCTGGAGGCGTTTCCCGGACCGGGCCGCCTCCATCCTGTGGGAGCCCATGGCCGGGGAGCCGATGAACCCCGACGGGGGTGCCATCGAGAGCTACGGGGCGTTGCGCCTGTTCACCACGCCTCGTGGAGGCCTGGTCTCCGGTCTCGGGGATGCGCCGACGGGATCGTGGTGGGGACAGGTCATGGTGCGCTCCTGGATGGGTGCCCCGACCACGCGGGTGATTCCCACGGGGAAGGGAGACGGGACCCTCCGGGTCGGTGCCGCGACGGATTCCGCCCTCTGGTCGGTCCTGGCCATCAATCCCGGTGAAGCCCCGGAATCCCTGCTGGTGCGATTCCCTTCCCAAGTCGCCGACCGCGGAGAGGTCCTCCTCTGGACGCCCGGCCACTACGTCTGGAGCGATCGCACCGCCCAGGCGAAGGCGGTCCCCAACCTGGGGCCCACGGCTCGGGCCCTGGGGCATGGGGAATCCACCTTCGTCGTGCCGGCCCGATCCATGATGCTGGTTCGTCGGGGGAAATCCGCTGCGCGCCCACCCCGACTTCTGCACGCCGGCTGGTTGCCCGGCGCCCTGGTGCCGACCGACACGTTGGTCCTCTTCGCCACCGTCGAGGCGGAGGGGCGACGTTTCAAGAAGGGCTCCTGGACCGTCGGCAAGGGGAAACCATCCGCCTTGGAATCCTTCGATGGCGCCTGGGACGGATCCCAGGAGGGGGTCGTCGCCAGGATTCCCGCGTCGCGTCTGCCCCGAGGCCGGAACGTGCCGGTGGAGCTGCGATTCGAGGTACTCGGAAACGATCCCCTGGTGGTGACGATTCCCGTCGACAACGAGGACTTCCCGCGTCCCGTGGCCGCGCTCGACCGGTTCGAGCGCGAGGGGCTGGCGGCGGAGAACGGCCAGGGCTGGTGGACCTACGGGCACGGCGGGAACGGCACGCGCATGGAGCTTTCCCGGGAAATCGGGCCCGATGGGGGATATCTCAAGGGAGTCTTCACGATCATCCAGCCCCGTTCCCAGACCTGGCCCAACATCGCCGTGGCGGGGTTGAACGTGGCGGGGACCGACTTCTCCGGGATCTCGCGCTTCCGAGGGCTGGTCTTCGATCTGCGGACCCGGCACACGTCGGCCACCGGGAAGTTCAACTTGCAGGCGTTGACCACCAAGGTGAAGGATTACGACGACTACCAGCACCCTCTGGAGAATACCGACGGTGCCTGGAGGCGGGTGTGGATCCGTTGGGAAGATTTCCGACAGGAAGGATGGGGCCAGGGGATGGGGCCCTTCGATCCCGCGATCCTGCGGGCCTTGCAGTTCCGCGCCGCCGGGGAGGGCAACGGCGAGATCGAGATCGAGAACCTCTGCTTCTGGGCCACCGTCGGGGACACGTTGGAGCTGCCCGATCCGCCTCGCCGGACGCGGGGACCGGTGCGCAGGTGATCCGAACCGGGGCGAGGATCCGGCCCGTCCCGGTGCATGCGGCGAACTAGGTTTGCTGTCATGGTGGACAGGTTTGACCTGATCGTGGTGGGAGCCGGCTCCGCCG
Organism: Fibrobacteria bacterium; assembly: GCA_020633825.1. Taxonomy (GTDB): domain Bacteria; phylum Fibrobacterota; class Fibrobacteria; order UBA5070; family UBA5070; genus UBA5070. The sequence continues at coordinate 162,542 of JACKCV010000005.1, forward strand.
GTTGTGCGGCGGCTCTGACAGCCCGGAAGGACGGCTTGAGCGTCTTGGTCCTCGAACGGAAGCCCTTCGAGCGGATCGGCGACAAGGCCTGCGGCGATTGCATGGAGGAGATGGAGCTCGACTGGACCCGCGAAGTCCTGGGTGTCGATCTCGAACCCAGCGTCCTGGCCCGCGGCCTGGGTGGGAGGGTGTACACCTCCGATTGGCGCTCGCACCTGCGCGTCCCGGAAAGTGTCTGCCCGCGGGCCCTGGTGGATCGACCGCGTCTGGGACGCATCCTGCGCGACGCCGCCCTCGAGTCGGGTGCCGAAATCCGTTCCGGGGTGAGGGTGTCCGATTGGATCCTCGAAGACGGAGCGGTCCGCGGAGTACGCACTTCGCAAGGCGAGATCCGCTCGCGCGTGTGCATCGACGCCTCCGGGGCCCGGACCGGACTGCGGGCGAAAGTCGACCTTCCCGGGCAGTTCCTGGAGCGGTTCGATGGCGAAGGGCGCATGGCCTTCGCCTACCGCGAGAATCTCCGCCTGGAAAAGGCGGTGGAACACCCCCGCGACATCGCTATCGCCTACGATCTGGCGGCCTCCAACGGGGGGTACGTGTGGTACTTCCCCTACGCGCCGGACTGGGTGAACGCCGGAATCGGTGGAATCGCCGCGGCACTGCCATGGTCCAAACGCCTCGACGCGGATCTCGAAGCCCGAGGGCTGAAGGTCGCGGAGCGGGAAGTCCGAGGCGGCGCGTTCCTGCCCGCGCGCACCTTCCTTTCCTGCGCGGTCGCACCCGGGTTCCTCGCCTGCGGGGATGCGGCGTGCTGTGTCGGCCCCCTGGACGGGGCGGGCATCCATTCCTCGATGTTGTCCGGTCATCTCGCCGCCCGGCAGGCAAGCCTGGCCTTGTCTCGCGGCGAACCGGATCTCCGCTCCCTCTGGGGGTACCATCGCGCCTACCTGGGGTATCGCTGGAAGGATCGCATCGTCGATCACGGCGCCGGGATCTCCGCCCTGGAAGCCCTGCGCCCCATGTTGCAGAAAGTGTCGCAAAGGGATTTCGACACCCTCGTCGGGCACGCCCGAAGCTCCACGGTGGAAGCGTTGTACAAACTCGATCTGCGGGCCGTCCCTCGGCTCCTGGCCGTCGTGGCCTCCCTGGTCCGCCGTCCCGCCCTCGCCTGGCGGATCGGGGGCGGTCTCCTGCTCCTGACGCGACTTCGGAACCACCTGCTGCGCTATCCCGACTCCCCCGAAGAATTCCCCCCCTGGGAGCGCCAGCTTCGCCGGATCCTGCGAAGCGCCTCCATTCCGGTCACCCCGGAGGTCCAGACATGAACGCGATCCTGCTCCTCGCCGCGCTGTGCTCGGCGGATCCGTTGCCACCGCTGCCGGATCTTCCACCTCCCCGCCTCTCGGGAACCATCTCCCTGGGTTGGGGACTCGGAGCTTCGCGGCTGGAGACCGACGCCGGCGAAGGGTGGGGAATGGGAATGCGGGCGTTCGGCGAGTGGCATCCTTGGGAGGCGTTTTCCCTGCGGACCTCGGTGAAGGCGCTCGAGGCCCGGGGGAAATCGGAATCCTTCCGGACCAGTCTCATGGGGACCGGTCTGGACGGCTTCCTGGAATGGCCGAGCGGCCCCTTCCGGCCTCGACTCGGCACCGGGATCGGTGTCGACCTGGTGAACGCCCAGTACCAGCCCGGCACGACCAGATTCCGTCCCCGGGAGCGATGGACGTTCCGGACCCCCGTCGAATTGGGAGCGGAATGGATCCTCGGACCGCAGGTGTCGCTCCAACTCTGGGGGGAAGCCCAGGTGTACTCCTCTCCGGGCGATCTCCTCGATGGTTTGGCCGGGGGAGGCGGGTCCCTGGGGGCTCGCGACCAGGTCGTGACCGCGGGCATCTCCGCGGCCTATCGCCTCGATCCCGTCCGCGACACCGATCATGACGGCGTCGACGATTCGCGGGATCGCTGCCGGACGGCCTCCGAGGATCGCGACGGCTTCCAGGACGAGGACGGTTGCCCCGATCCCGACAACGACAAGGATGGGCTCTCCGACGGAAAGGACGAATGCCCGGATCTCGCGGAGGATCGCGACGGGTTCCAGGATTCCGACGGCTGTCCCGATCCCGACAACGATCTGGACGGCGTGCCCGATGCCGCGGATCGCTGCCCCCTGTCGGCGGAGGATCGCGACGGGTTCCAGGACTCCGACGGCTGTCCCGATCCCGACAACGACCAGGACGGAGTGCTCGATGCCGCGGACCGTTGTCCGTTGTCGGCGGAGGATCGCGACGGGTTCCAGGATTCCGATGGCTGTCCCGAATTCGACAACGACGGCGACGCCGTGCCCGACTCCCTCGACCAGTGTCCTCGCGAAGCCGAGGATCGCGATGGCTTCCAGGACGGCGACGGTTGCCCCGACCTCGACAACGACCGGGATGGCATCGTCGACTCCGCGGACAAGTGCCCGAACATCGCGGAAACCGTCAACGGTTTCCAGGATGTCGACGGTTGCCCCGACATCGCGCTCGCACCGGGCGCTTCCATGATCGCCGACCGCGTCTGGTTCCACGAATCGTCCGACGAATTCCTCCAGGAGTCGGAAGCCATGATCCAGGAGATCGGCGATTGGCTCGCCAAGTCCTCCGAAGTGTCCATCGAGATCCGGGGGTACACCGACGACCTCGGATCGGATCGGGTGAACCAGATCCTGTCGCAAAAGCGCGCGGAAGCGCTGCGGCAGGCCCTGCTTTCCCGTGGAATCTCCCCAGCGCGCGTACGTTCCAAGGGGTTCGGGAAATCGAACCCCATCGCTTCCAATCGGACCCAGGACGGTCGAGCGCGCAATCGGCGCCTCGAGATCGTCCGCATCCATTGATCATCCCACTGGAAAGGTTCCCATGAAATCGTCGCATGTCCTGGCGCTCGCGCTCGCCGCCGCACCGTTCGCCTCCGCGGGCGGTACCTCGTCCTCACCCACGTTGGCCGGAAAATGGGGGCTGGGCGTCGACGGCGGCCTCACGGGGATGCGCAGCGATTTCGGCGACGTCGCCGATCTGACCGGTCGCGGATTCCTGCGCTGGCATCCCACCGAATGGATGGGACTTCGCCTGCAGGGCGGCGACGCGTTCCTGGCTCGCGATGGCCGGACCCTCTCGCTCCAGGATGCGGGCGGCGATCTCATGCTCCAGACCTGGGTGGGCAGATTCCGACCCTACATTTCCGGGGGGGTCCTCTTCTCCCGGGTGCGAGCTGCCGGCAACGGCGCATTCCTCCCGGCGCCGGACTACTCCGAATTGGCCTGGAGCCTTCCCGGGGAGATCGGATTCGACATCCTGGTCGCCCAGAATGTCGCCCTGACGGCTTCGGCCTCCATGAGGATCTGGTCGGACGGCAACGACTACTGGGATGGCATCCAGACGGGGACGGGACCGGATCTGGTGCGTCGGGATCACCTCGGACGCGTCGCGGCGGGGCTCGTGTTCTTCGTGGACCCCGCCTCCGACGCCGATCACGACGGGGTGAGCGACCGGTTCGATCGCTGCCCTTCCACTCCCGAGGGGGCCACGGTCCAACCCGACGGCTGCCCGGTCGATTCGGATGTCGATGGCATTCCCGACTTCCTCGATCGCTGTCCCGCCACCGCCTCCGGCATCGTCGTGGACGTCCAGGGCTGCCCCCAGGACAAGGACGGGGACAAGGTTCCCGACCACATGGATCGTTGCCCCGCGACGGGCAAGAACATCTCGGTCGATGCCAACGGTTGCCCTCTCGACGCCGATGGAGACGGGGTCGCCGACCACATGGACCGGTGCCCTTCCACCCCCAAGGGCGCGCCCGTCGACACCGTCGGCTGCCCTCTCGACTCCGACCACGACGGGGTGATCGACTTCACCGACAAGTGCCCCTCCACCCACGCCGGGGTGAAGGTCGACGCCACCGGTTGCGGCACCGACGACGACCTCGACGGAGTTCCCAACACCACCGACCGCTGCCCCAACACGGCTTCGGGGATCTCGGTGGATGCCACGGGATGCCCTCCCGACCTGGATCGCGACGGGGTTCCCGATTTCCGCGACAAGTGCCCGAACACCCGCACCGACAAGGAAATCGATTCCACCGGCTGTCCGGTGCTCAAGATCGAGGCGGGTGCGCGTCTGACCCTCGACGGGATCGTGTTCCGGGAAGGCAAGGCGCAGATCGACGAGGCGAGCCGACCCACCCTGGAAAGCGTGGCCCTGGCCATCTTGAAGGCTCCGGATGTCCACATCGAGATCGCGGGCTACACGGATTCGCGCGGGTCGAAGTCGGGCAACCAGCGTCTTTCCCAGAGCCGCGCCAACGCCGTGCGGATCTATCTCGTCAGTCTCGGGGTTCCCAGCCGGCAGCTCAAGGCCAAGGGATATGGATCCGCCGACCCCGTTGCCAGCAACAGCACCGCTTCGGGACGGGCTCGCAACCGTCGCATCGAGTTCCACGTCAAGTAGGCGGGTCTTCCCGGGAGCGCACCACGAGGGTGCGTTCCCGGACTCGTCGCGGCTCCCCGACCTGGTCGGATTCCGCCCCCCGAACCCGGAAGGCGGGGAGGGCGGTGGAATGTGGTCGGGCCCGGCGTTCTGGCTCGGTGGATCCTAGAGGGATGCCGGGCGCTTTTGCGCGACAAGGAAACGGTCGAGACCGGCCAGGTCGGGAACCGTGGCGGCCTGCGCCCACCCTTCCCCGCACAAGGACACGCTGGAGGGACCTTGGTCGTGTCCGTGTTCGACCAGGAGCCAGCCGCCGGGTTTCAGGATCCGCAAGGCCTGCTCGGCGAGGCGGGCGACGACCACCAGGCCATCCTTTCCTCCATCGAGGGCCAGGAGGGGGTCGCAGCGGACCTCGGCCGACAGGCCGGGGATTTCGGAGCTGGCGATGTAGGGGGGATTGGAGACCACCGCGTCGAGGGACTCGGGAAGGAATCCGTCCAGGAGGTCCATGCGCAGGAACGGGGTCCAGATTCCCAGGAGCTGGGCGTTGTGTCGCGCCAGGGCCAGGGCATCCGGGGACAGGTCGCTTCCCGTCACGCGCCATTTCGCCTTCTCGTGGCGCATCGACAGCGCGACGCACCCGGTCCCGACCCCGACCTCGTGGACGCGTGGGGTGTCGAGGTGGGCGAGTTTCTCCTGCGCGAGGTCGACCAACTGCTCCGTCTCGGGCCGGGGGACCAGAGCGCGGGCGTCGCAGCGGATCTCGAGGTGTCGGAATCCGACGACCCCGAGGATGTGCTGCAGCGGCTCGCCTCGTCCGCGACGGGAAACCAGTTCCCGGAGGACCGCGACTTCCGGGTCCGTGAGAGGGCGGTCGAACTGGAGCATGACCTGCATGGGCGTGAGCCCCAGACCGTGGGCGAGAAGGCGGCGGGCGTCTCCGCGCGGATTCTCGATCTCCTTGCGCTGGAAGAATTCCTCGGTCTTGCGCAGCAGATCGCCCAGGGACGGAAGGCTCACGAGGAGGCTTCTCCCAGCGAGGATCTGCGGGAAGCCGCAGCCAGGCGTTCCATGGAATCGGCCAGGCGAAGACCATCGAGGATTTCCGCGATGTCGCCTTGCATCACGGAATCCAGGCGGTACAGGGTCAGGCCGATGCGATGGTCGGTCAGGCGGTTCTGGGGGAAGTTGTAGGTGCGGATCTTGTCGGAGCGGTCGCCGGTTCCCACGGCGTCGCGCCGCACGGCATCCTGCGCGGATTGTTGTTCGGTCCGGGCGCGGTCGAGCAGCTTCGAGCGCAGCATGCGCATGGCGGTTTCCCGGTTCTGCAGCTGCGACCGCTCGCTCTGGCAGGCGGCGACCAGTCCCGAAGGCAGGTGGGTGATGCGAACCGCCGACTCCGTCTTGTTGACGTGCTGTCCGCCGGCCCCTTGGGCCCGGTAGGTGTCGATCCGCAGGTCGGAGGTGTCGATGCGGATCTCGATCTCTTCGTCCTGGTCGGGGAGGACGACCACGCTCGCCGCGGACGTGTGGATGCGCCCCTGCGTCTCGGTGGAGGGAACGCGTTGCACCCGGTGCACACCGGCTTCGAAGCGAAGTCGGCCGAAGGCTCCGGCTCCTTCGACCTGCAGGATCGCCTCCTTGAATCCCCCCTGGGTTCCTTCGGAGGCGTCGACGAGGCTGGCGCGGAAACCCGCGGTCTCGCACCAGCGCATGTACATCCTCACCAGGTCTCCGGCGAAGATGGAGGCCTCGTCTCCCCCCGTGCCGGCGCGGATTTCCAGGACACAGCTGCCGTCATCGGCGGGATCGCGGGGAATCAGGGCCAATTGGAGGGATTTCTCGAGGGGCTCCCGTCGACCTTCGAGGTCGGCCAATTCCCGTCGGGCTTCGGAGGCGAACTCCTCGTCGCCGGAGCGCGTGGCCTCGCGCCATTCGGCGAGGTCGTCGAGAAGCTGCAGATAGGTGCGGGCCAACTGGGCGGCAGGCTGGAGGCGGGAGTGGCGGCGTCCGAGGTCCCGGAATCGTCGGGAATCCGCGAGGGTTTCCGGGAGCGCCAATTCCTCCTCGAGGGATCGGAGCTCTTCGAGAAGGTGGGTTGCTTCCTCTCTCATGCCAGGGCTCCCGAGCTGACCAAATGCTCGCCGCGGGAGACGGATCTCCGGCCTTGGTCGGAAGGGGGAATTCCCAAACCGAGGAGGAAGGAGGGCAGGACCCGACGATGGAGGTTGGAATCAGGCACGAGGAGAGGTCGCTCCAGGGAGGAAGACAGGCGGTTCCCAAAAACACGAAAAGCCTTCCTCCTGAAAGCATGTCGCTTCAGAGGGAAGGCTCCCGCACGATCCAGGACAAGGATCCGGAAGAATTACTCCGCGGCTTCGGCGGCTTCGGCGACGGGGGCCGCAGGCGCGACCTTGACTCCGGCGGCAGCCTGTTCCTTCGCGAGCTTCTTCTGCTTGGTCTTGGACAGGACCTTGGGGGCCTCTTCCTCGACCTTGGGCTCTTCGCGGGTCCTGCGCTTGGCGCCGACGAGCTCAGAGTACCGGCTCTTGAAGCGATCGATACGACCGGCAGAGTCGACCAGAATCTGCTTGCCGGTGTAATAGGGGTGGCTGGCGGAAGACACTTCCACGACGATGACCGGGTAGGTCTCTCCGTCGACGGTTGTGGTTTCCTTGGCACTCTTGGTGCTGCGCGTGACCATCTGGAAGTCGGACGAGATGTCCTTGATCACGACATGCTGGTATTTCGGGTGGATGCCCTCTTTCACCGTGGTCTCCTTGAACTTGGTGCGGAATTGCGAAATATAGGCACGACAACGAGTTGAGGAAAGGGCGAACCCGTAAAAAGGCTCGATCCGCCCCCCCCGTTGGGCTTTGCGAAGGGGCTCATCCGCCTTTGCGGAGGGTGGCGATCCGGTCTTCGAGAGGGGGGTGGGTGGACAGGAGGGACAGCCAGGATTTCCCGGAGATCTTCATCGTGGCCAGTTCGGCGCCCCGTGGATCGATGGCCTTCTGGTACCCGGCGAGCTTCTCCAGGGCCATGATCATCTTGTCCCGGCCCGCCAGTCGAGCCCCGCCTTCGTCGGCACGGTACTCCCGCTGCCGCGAGAACCATGCGGTGACGAAGCTCGCGAGGATCCCGAAGGCGATCTCCGCGGCGATGGTCACGCCGAACTGGGCCATCATGGAAAAGGCATTGTGGCCACGCCCCTCCTCGTCGCGATTGCTCAAGGCCTGTCCGACCGCCCATCCCACGATGCGGGCGAAGAACATCACGAACGCGTTCAGGACGCCTTGGATCAGGGTCATGGTGACCATGTCGCCATTGCTGATGTGGGCGATCTCGTGGCCGATCACCCCCTCCGCTTCGGAGGCGTTCATGGTCTGCAGCAAGCCGGAGGACACGGCCACCAGGGAACGGGACTTGGAAGGGCCGGTGGCGAAGGCGTTGATCTCCGGCGAGTCGTAGTACCCGACTTCCGGCATGGGAATCCCCGCTTCCAGCGACAAACGCTTGACCGTGGCGTACAGCCAGTCGAATTTGGCGTTGCCGGTGGCTCCGTCGACCAGGCGCACACCCATCGAGGTCTTGGCCATCCAGCGCGACATCTGCAAGCTGATGAACGCGCCGCCCATGCCCCAGACCAGGCAGAACACGAACAGGCCGGTGAGGTTCAGGGTGTTGCCGTGGGTGTATTGACCGATGCCGGGGAAGAAGATTCCCAGGATCCCCAGGATCACGGTGATAGTGACCATGATGAGGATGTTGGTGAGCAGGAACAGGAATATGCGCTTGCCCATCATGGGGAACGCTCCTTTGGAAACGATGACGGTCTCGCCGACTTTCCACGTCTGCGCGGGCCGGGGAGATGTCCTCCCGTGCTGACGGCCGCGCTCCGCCCGGGATGGGCGGTGGCTACTCCCCGGGGGATATGGATACCAACCTCGGGCGACGCGGTCAAGTGTTCCTCGCCGGGGGCCTGCGGGGTTTTCGGGGGGCTTCGCCTTCTCCGACGGTTCTCGAGCCGGGCTTTCGAGAAAACCGAGGATGCGGGAGGAGCAAGGACGGCGGAGGCGGATCAGAGAAGGGGCTACGGAAAGGGATGTTTGTCCTAGATTTGACAACAGGCCGCCATCCTTTTTGCTATTCGATTGGCCGGTCCGTTTCCATGCCGCTTGGGTCCCGCGTTTGGCCCCAGATCCGGCAAAACTTCCCGCATTCCTACCACGAGTCCTCTGTGAGCAAGCGACCAGCGACCGGCTTTCTCCATCCTGCGTCCCCGTTCGGGGCGGCCGCCCGAAGGGTCTTCCCTCTGATCGGGTTCATGGGAGTGCTGGCATTCATGCAAGGCTGCCAATCGGTGAGCTCCGATCCGCCACCTGCACCGGAGCGACCCTCGACCCTATCCATGGCTCTTCCCCACTCCCTGGGCCCCGATTCCATCCAAGCGAAGCTTGCCGGCAAGGAGCTGACGGGTGTGTTCTTCACGCGAAAGGACGATGTGGTCTCCGTTCGAATCGAACCTCCCGTCTCCTTGGGAGAGGACACGCTGAGCCTGTCCGTCTGGGGATTGGGAATTCGGTACCGGACCGTGGCGCTCCGCATGGTGGATCGGAAGGCGATCAAGGTTTTCGACTCCACGAACCCCGTGGCCCGGATCCTTGTGCAACGCCTCGATTCCCTCCAACGGATCGACCCTTCCCTGAACGTGAAAACCGCCTTCTTGGAGCGATTGGGGGCTGGCCTGGCCCAGGGCGATTCCGCTCTCCACGGATGGGAAATCTCCTTGCCGGAAGGGTTGAGTGTCGCCAAAGGGGATTCCGCGGCCCTCTGGTACCTGGCGACCCACGGCATGGCCTTCACGGAAGTGAAATCCACTTGGCTCGCCACCCTCGACAGCTTGTCCGTGTCCGGCATCCTTCGTGGCTGGCTGAATGCCGGACGGATCACCAAACAGCAGCAGGATGCCGTGTTGCGCTCTGAAACCGGCCCTGTCGATCCCGTTCTGCCCGTGAAGGATTCGGTGGCTCCGTTCATCACCTGGATCTCCCCGGAAGTGGATTTGGACACCGTGCCGGACACCACGAAATCTTTCCTGATACGAGCGCTGGTGACGGATGCCCATCTTTCGACGGTGACCTGGAACGGGGGCCCCGCGGTCGGGGCGGGGGAAACCTTTGATGTGAGGGTTTCCTTGGAACAAGGAGCCATCACCTTGGTGGTCCTGGAAGCGAAGGACTCCGCCGGCAACACGACTCGGGACTCGGTCCGAATCTTCCGACCCTTCGGAACGGTTCCCACGGTGGAACGAAAGAGTCCGGAGAGGAGCCAAGACAGTGTCTCCGACTTGGTGTCGACGTATCGCCTCTCGTGGAATGTGCTTGATGACGATCTCGATTCCGTGACGATCGATGGGGTTCCGGTCCTGCTCCAAGGAGTGGTGGCGACCAAGGAGGTCGGGCTCGAATCGGATCGGAACAGTCTCCACGTCTTGCGTGCCGTGGATCGGCTTCGCCACGAAATCCTGGATACGGTCCGCGTGTATCGAGCGGCATCGGTTCCCCCGGTCATCCAGTTGATCCTTCCGAGCCAATCCGGAGGGACGGTACCGGATACCCAATCCTTCGTGGACGTGTCGTGGTCGGTGATGGACAGCAACCTGTCGACAGTGGCCATCGACGGGCATGACGAACCGGCTTCCCCGCTTGGAGGAACCTTCGGCAAGACCATCTTCCTCGCTCCGGGCACGAAGCGCGTGGTTCGTGTCGAGGCCATCGATCAACTGGGAAGTCGCTCGATCGATTCCCTCGTGATCGAACGGCCGGATCCAAGAGCACCCTGGCAAGAGGCCATCGCGACGGCTCGAAGCCGCTCCAAGGAGGTCCCTCTGTCCGACGAATTGCGGCCCGGATTGCGATTCGGACGTTTCGAGGTGTCCCTCGGGCTCTTCCGGGATGTCCTGGGAGACTCCCTCGGCACGGACTCCTCGCTTCCCGCGACGCACGCAAACATCTACGAAGCCATGTACTTCTGCAACGAGTTGTCGAAGGCGTCGGGCTTGGACACCTTCTACACCTACTCCTCGATCGCCAAGGAAACGGGATTTCTCGGTTCCTTCGGGGTGCGATCGGATACCCTCGAAGATTCCCGTGGAGTTCTGCGCCGGGGTTTCCGCCTGCCGACTCCGGAGGAGCATGCCCTCCTTCTCACGCAATGGGGCGGGCCATACGCCTGGGGTAGCTCAACGGATACGGCTCTTGTGAACCAATATGCGGTGTGGTCCGAGGGGAAAGCTCTCCCCGTCGGATCCAGGAGCCCGACGGGAACCGGAGTCTTTGATCTCGCCGGCAATGCTTCGGAATGGGTCTACTCCAACCGTGGCAATCTGGACGAATACACGAACTGGATGGTTCGTGGCGGGAGCTTCACGGACGCCTCCATGACCGACCCGTTGGTCGAGAGCCGTTGGATTCTGGGGACGACCAGGTCTTCGAGCATCGGCTTCCGCATCGTGCGCGTAGGGGCTCCCTGATGCCCCGTGTGACCAAAGCCCAGCAAGGAGTTGAACATGGGAACGATTGAGAAGATGGCGAATCGGTGCCGTCGTTGGGCGATGCAGTCGGTGGCCTTTTCGGTCGCCCTGTACATGGGGGCGGGGGCGGAGATTCCTGGCGTCTTCGTCGTCCAGGAGTCGCGCATCGAGGATCCGGTCACGACCTCGGCCCGGCCCGGCAAGCGGTTCGGGGTCTCCGGCATGGACTGGGCGGGAGACATCGACGGCGACGGGGTCCCCGACCTGGTCGTGGGAGCGGGGGAATCCTTCGGCGACAGCGGATCTCTCCAGTTCGTCCTCCTCGATCGCTCGGGCAAGGCCAAGGGGGCTCCCATCGCCATCAGCACTAGGGATCCCCTGATCGGTCCACTGCTCTCGAAGTACGGCGCCTTCGACAACTTCGGCGGCGGGGTCGGCGTGGTGCGGAAATTCTCCGTTTCGGAGGACTGCGCGGTGATCGCCGCGGCCTCCACCAACAAGGCGAAGCTGTGGGCCCTTCGGATCTGCCGCGATGGGCAGGGCCTGGCCGTCGACGACGTCTCCGTGATCGATTCCACGACGAGCCCCATTCTGCAAGGCTTCGGGACGTTGCGGATCGGCGAGCAGTTGAGGAACATCGACACCTTGGCTACCGGAGAGGTCGTGCTTTCGGCGACGGCTCCGACCGCGCTCGTTCCCGGAACCCGGACCGTGCTGGGGGGCGTCCTGCTGGTCGCCCTGAATCCGAACACATTGGCATGGCGCAAGGTCGGACGCATCCCCGAATCCTACGACGCCACGGATCCCGTCATGTCCCAGCTCGTAGGATCCGCCTCGGGCTTCGGTCGATCGGTAGTCCGGCTGACGTCGCCAGACGGTCTTCGCCTGGGCATCGTGTCCTGGGGGGACAAGCCCCAGGCCAGGGTGCACGTGGTCGACCTCGACGACCAGTACCTACCCACTTCCGATCGTCCCGTGTTGCCCTCCGCCGGCGCGGAAACCGTGTTGGGTGCCTACAGCGCCTCGGCCGCCGACTTCGATCACGACGGGGTCCTCGATCTGGTCGTCGGACTTCCGCAGCGCGTCGGCCGCAACGCCGTTGCGGGCGTGGGGGGCTTTTCGGTGATCCTGCTTTCCGCGGACGGGTCGGCCAAGGATGCCCGGCAATATGGCCCCACCGACGACGGGGGAGGGTTCGTCGATTCGGGGGATGTCCTGGTCGAGAAGTCCTATCTCGGGTGGGACGTATTGGCGGGCGACCTCGACGGGGATGACCAGCCGGAGGTCATGCTGGGGGCTTATGGGACGGCAAGCTCGCCAGCCTCCATCTGGTGGGCCAGGATGAAGACATTGCCCTGGGTTCGTCATCTCCCCGATACGATCCGCCTCGACACCGATCCCCAGTCGTGGGAGTTGGGAATGTTCCTGGGTGGTCACGCCCTTTCCTGGAGGGTGGAGGAAGTTCGCCGCAGCACGGTCGACGCGGCGGTCCGTTGCGCGGAGGTTTCCGGGCGGTTGCGCTGCGTTCCGCTGGGAACCAACGGGTCCTCCACATGGAGAGTCGTCGCCACCGACAGTGGCAACGTTCCCTCGACCGATCGATTCTCCGATTCCCTGGAACTCGAGGTGGTGGTCTCCGGGGGAAATATCCCGCCCGAGCGATCCCAGACTCCACTGGTGGCCCGCGTGACCCTCCAGGAAGACCAGAAGGATTCCGTGGTGGCCGTTCTATCCCGGCATTTCGTCGATCCCGACGGAAGGGCTCTGACCTTCCGTCTCACCCCTCTCGGCGGCTCCACGGCGGCGCTGATCAACTACTACCTCTCTTCGGACTCGTTGCACGTGCGAACGATTCCACTGAGGCATGGGCTGTGCTCCCTGCAGGTCGTCGCGGAGGACGACTACAGGACGGCCGCCTTCGACACGCTGGTGATCGAAGTGGTCCACGTGAACCATCCCCCCACGGCCAGGGACGATGCCTACACCCTGCTGGAATCGACTCCCACGCCCTTTCCCGTGACAGGAAACGACGAGGACCTCGATGCCCAGGACATCCTGACGGTGTCCGTCGCGATACCGCCGTCGCATGGGAAGGCCGCGATCGTGTCCGGAGGCATCCTCTTCACGCCCGATTCCTTCTTCGTGGGAAGGGATTCCCTTCGCTACCTCCTGACGGACGGCCACGTGTCCGATTCGGCATGGGCCCGGTTCGAGGTCTTCGCGAACACCGACCGAATGCGGATCTACAAGCCCCTGCGCGACACGACCGTGCAGGAGGATGCCGACACTGTGGTGATCCGGACCGACAGCCTGTTTTTCTCGGGGGCGGGACGCTTCTACGGTGGGAGCGGGGTGGTGATCCACGACTGCCGGGAAATCGCCGAAGTTGTCCGCGACTGGTACGCGAGCACCCTGAAGCTCCTCCCGAAACCCCACCAGTGGGGGCGCTGCGGCGTCGTGGTACGCGGGTTCGAGTTGGTTTCCAGCGATGGTGGTGCGACGCACACCACGGTGATCCACGACGACACCCTCCTTCTGACCATCCAGGCGGAGCTCACTCCCTACAGATTGCCCAAGGACACGATCTGGCTGGAGATGGTGAAGGGAACGCCCTCCACGATCGTGCTCGATACGGTCGATCTCGATCGGGATACCTTGGAGTACGAGGTCCTTGGTTCCTTGCCCGACTGGATGAGCCTCGGGGCGTTCTCGTTGCACATCGTCCCGGGCCAGGAGGAAGCCAAGGTTTCCATCGCCGTCCGCAAGAAGGCCCTCCAGGGTGTCACCTTCCTGGAGAACACGGACACACTGGTCGTCTACGCCCGGTTCGCCACCGTTTCCTCGCAAGGTCGCGCCCTGGGAACCATGGGTTTCCGTCTCCGACAGATTCGCAATGCGCTGATCCTCGATGGCGGGCGGGCTCCCACCCGCGTCGACCTTCTCGACTTCGATGGCCGCGTTTTGCGGACCGTCCTCGTCCCGGCGCATGGGCGGACCACCGTCTCCACCACGGGGCTGCGGCGGATCGTCCTTCTGAGGCTCGAAGAATCCGGAAACCCCAGCATCCACCCCTTGATCTTGCAACCCTGAGCAAAGGAACCCGCGCATGAAATTTCCGCTTCTGGCCGCCATCACCCTCGGGCTGTGGCAGCAATGTCTCGCTGCGCCCCTTGCGGTGGACCGGGCCTCCCGCACCTTCCACAAGGATGGTGCCACGGGCGTGGTCTACGCCAACCTTCTGGTGGCCTACCAACCCAGACCGTCCTTCGTCGATCTGTCCGGCAAGACGGAATCCGCGTTCCTCCAGGAACTCTTCGAGGACGCGTCGAGCAAGCTGTTCACGGCCAGCAAGGGCGCGGTGCAGCTTGGGGACGTGGTCGTGGTTCCAGCCATCGACATCAACGGAGCCTTGGATCTCGATCCCGACGTCATCATTCTCTCCGATCCCGCCTCCGACCAGTGCCCCGACAACCTCCAGCGCTCCGGGGACGGTCAAGGGGGGCATCCGATCTGCGCGGATGCCTCGACGGGCGGGTATCTCGGGTTGAAGTGGTGGGAGTCGACCACCCTGTCCACCCATGGGGAGGTCTTCGCACGCCAGGCCGGAGCGAACGTCGGTGCCAGCGTCGCCGCGAGCTGGCAGACTCTGGCCGAATACGGTGCGAACGTCCTCGTCCACGAATTCGGACACTACCTGTTCGGCATGCGGGACGAATACGAGGGTCCGAGCTTCGCGGACCTGGACGCCTTCGAGAGTGCCGTCATGCAGGATCCCGCCACCCACCAGGGCATGGCCTTGTCGGATGGCTGGCAGGAAACACCCTCGTCCTGGCTGTTCAACGGCTCGGCGATGGGGTACCTCTCCGGCTACAACTCCTCGATAGGCTTCTCTCCCGCATCGATTCCGAGTTTCGGAGCGGGTGCGGCGGAATGGACCTACGATGGCGGGGGCCTGGGTGGCAACTACGTCGTCACGGAACAGATCGCGAACGTGGGGGCGCGCGTCGGACTCGGATCGGTCTACCGTCACGGCGGCATGTGGTCCCTGGAGACGGCGGTACGGACCGCCCTTGGCGAAGCCTACTCGCCAGCCACCGGTGGGACGCACAACACCTCCAATTTGTCGGTCGATGTCTACGGTTCCATCCAGTCGAATGTCTTCGTGGTCGACAGGTCGGGCAGCATGCTCCAGACCGTCAGCGGCGGAGCCGCAGGCGTGACCCGTTGGATGGCTGCGATGGACTTCCTCGGTCGTCTGACCCATCCCGGACTTCCCAACTCGGTTTCCGTGTATCCGAGCAACGCCAAGTTCGGTCTGATCGGATTCGAGCAGGAGGAGAACGGGGCGAATCCTCCCACCAACACTCCCTTGGAGTACGGCCTCTCCATCGCGGACCTTGCCACCCGGACGACTCCCACCACTTCCAACGGACTCGATTGGGCCTCGTCCTCGACCAACCCCATCCCCCCTCCGGTCAACACCGGAAGACGGACCAACCTGGTCAACGGCCTCGCGCAGGCCAAGGCATTTTTCGACAACGACGCGACCCGTCCCTATCAGCGCAACGTGATCTTGATCTCCGATGGGATCCACAACTACCCCAGCGCCGCCGATTTCACGGGTCTCGAGGGGCAGGAGGGGAACTACCGGGTCTTTTCGGTCTCCGTCGACACCCGATTGGACGCCAACGACTACGGTCGCAAGATGCAGAATCTTGCCTTGAACAGCGCGGGTCTGGTCGGGGCCGACGGAAACGCCTTCTACACCAACGGCGTGAACACCCTCAGCGAGCTCACGCAGGCCGCCGACGCGATCCACGACGCGATCCAGGGCAACGAGATCCAGACCTTCGGTGCCGCGCAGCTGTACCGAGACGCCGCCAGGGAGTACTCGGTGACCACCGATGCCTCGCAGCGAAGCGCGAAGTTCTCCATCGCCTGGACCGGCTCCGTCGCACCGGTCCTCTACCTGACCGCCTCCAACGGACAGACGATTCCCGAAGGATCCTCGAACGGGATCGTATTCCGCAACGGTTCCAACTCCAAGTCCTTCGAGATCGATCTCTCCCGGTTCGCTCCCGGGACCTGGAAGGTGCGCGTGACCTCCTCGGCTTCCCTCCCGGTGACCATCTTCCCCAGCATCGCCACCCGCAGCTCCCGCATGCAGGTCGACGTGCAATTCGATCCTCGCGCGGCCCAGTCGAACGGGCGTCTACCGGTCATCGTCTCCGTTCGTGACGGTCGGGCGATCGAAGGCCTCCAGGTGAGCACTTTCCTGGTGAACCGAGCGACGGGCGTGACCCGCACGGTGGATCTCGAATGGAACGGATCCAGCTACGTGGGCGCCATGAATGGCAACCTCCAGCCGGGCATCAACGACCTCCAGGTCAAGGTCCGGCATCCCGGATCGGGCATGGCCTTCTACGCCGCCGCGGAGAACCGGATCCCCGACGAGGAGCGAACCCCGTACCCGTTCTTTGCGGATCGGGAATTGTCGAAGCAGGTGTGGATCTCCGGGGCCGCGACGCCGCGGACTCTTCCCGGCCTCGAGGTGTGGACCCTGAATGCCCAGCCGAGCAACGCGCAGGGGACCACGCTCAAGATGTTCGTGAAGAACGGCACCAGCGTACCGCTCACGGGTCTGAAGGTGCGCTACTTCTTCAGCGTCACCGAGTTCGCCAACGGGACCCCGGCCATCTCGCCCATGTATTTGCCGATGTCCCAGGCCACCGTCGGCACCGTTGCCGGCCGCCCGGGACTGGCGTACGTCGAGTTCAACTTCGGATCCAAGACGATCCAGCCCGGAGAGTCCAGCAGCTACGGCCAAAATACTGGTGAAGGGCTGAATGTCATCGACGCGCAGTGGCGGGCACCCTGGAACGCGGCCAACGACTGGTCGGCCCAGGGTTTGAAGACGACTTGGTCGGTGAACGGTTTCGTGAACGTCTACACCGCGGATGGGACGCTCATCGCCGGCAATCCCGATCTGGATCCCGTCGGATTCCTCGGAGATGCCCAGCCGATCGTCACTCTGGATGCACCCGACCTGGTCGCGCAGGGCGAACCGGCTCTCTTCGAAGCCCATGCCATCGATCCCGAGGGTTCGTACCTGACCTACCAGTGGACGGTCGACGGGGTTGTCAGCTCGTCCAACCCGGGGAGCCCGGCGCGCCTGGTCCACACCTTCGCCACGGCTGGGGAGCATGTCGTGCAGGTGCGCGTGGACGACGGCCATTCCGATCCGGTGTTCGTCCAGAAGACGGTCCGAGTCCAGAATGCCGCCGAGGCGTGTACGGAATCCAACACCATCGATCTGGGTGTCGTGAATACCCAATCTTCGACGAGCCTCGCGGCGGGTGCCAACTGCTTCAAGGTGGGCGCGGCCAATCTCGTTCGGGAATGGAGCTGGTCGAACGTCCACTTCCAGGTCAACAGCGACAATGGCGTCGCATTGAACGGCCTATCGGTTTCGAAGGTGGGGGGCGACGCAACCAGCCTGACCGGCTATTCCCAGACCGTTCCCTACGCCGATCCGACGGCGGCCAGCCTCTACCTCAAGATCCAGGCACCTGGTTCGCGGACGGTGCGGCTGAACTGGTGGTTGCAGTGATGCCGATATCCTGATCCCGAAACAACCCTCCTTCCGCGTTGCGAAGGGAGGGTTTCCAGTTTAGGATCCAAAAAGATTTCCCTGAGGTGCCTCCATGTTCCGATACCTCGCCATCCTGGGCGCCTGGGCCGCAGCGATCCAAGCGGCGACCATCACCTGGCCGGTGGTCTACCGCGATCATCTGCGGCAGGTCGCGGTCGACACGGTCGTGACGGGCACCTTGTGGGACAGCACCGCGGGGTCGTGGGTGGGTACCCGACCCAGCCAAGGCTTGACGGGTTTGCCGGCGGTGGCCCCCATCTGGGACAATGGGGTCATTCCCCAGTACCGTTTCCCACTGAGTCCCACCGTCGCCGAAGTGGGGTGGCCAGGTCGCATCGCGGTGCGCTTGGACTACGCCTTGGACGACACCACCAGGCAGCGCTGCTCCGGCTCCTTGGTGGGGCCGCGGCATGTCCTGACGGCAGCCCACTGTGTCAAGTACGCACCCACCACCGGCACGATCCAGGACTTCTGGGTCAGGGACGACTTCTACGTGCGGCCCGGATACAACCTGCGGCAGTCGGCGCCCGGATTCGATCGGGTGCGCGTGACTCGCAGCTGGATCTCCAAGTCGAAGTTTCCGAAGTCCATCCCCGGGGTGCCCGACTATCCCGGCGACGACGACTGGGCCATCTTGGAGCTGGATCAGGACGTGGGGACCACGCTGGGCTGGGCGCGCGTCGTTCCCATCGATTATTCCAGGAAGAAACAGTTCATGCACTACCTGGGGTATCCTCTGATCCCCCCTCCCTGCAACGCGGAGAGCTGCGACACGGCGACCAAGACCGACACCCTCTGCCACTCCTACGGCGACATGTATTTCTCAAACGAACAGACGGTTCGCAATTGGGTCACGATGGCCGAAGCGTGGCAAGGCGAGAGCGGCTCCGGAGCCTTCAAATGCCCTGACGACTCCTGCCACCAGGGAGAGATCGACGTGTTCGGGACTCGCTGGACCGAACAATTCATCAGTTCCATCGACAGCGTGATGGCGGGGGTGATCGCGGCGATCTTGAAGAGCGACGTGCGGATCCCCACCGGTGCCTCGCCCGCGGGATCGCATGCCGGGTTCGATCTGGCGATGGAAGAGGGGCGACTGACCGCGAAGGCGGCGCGGGAGGGTGAGTGGCGGATCCTGTCGGTCGACGGACGGGTCTTGGTTCCGGCCTCCCGGGGCCGGACGGTTTCCGTGGCGTTGGATCGGATCCCGCGAGGGATGGTCCTGGTGGTCTACCGCGCCGACGGCGCGGCCCCGGTCGTGCGGAGGTGGATGCCGCGGTGAGGTTGCCCGTCCCGGCGGAAGGGCCCCCCGGGAGCGCCCGACCGTGGAAGGGCTTGCGCGACCCATCCCGGGGAAGGGATAATTCCGTTCCGGGTTCCGAGCCGAATCTTCTCCGCCTTCCACGAGATCTTCCATGTCTTCAAGAGCTCCACATGCAATGGATGCCTTGCTCCTCTCCGAGGCGCGGAGGGCGGGATGAAGGCCTTGGAGATGGACCAGCTGGTTCCCGGTGCCGTCCTGCCGTGGGATATCGTGGACGATGCGGGGCGAGTCCTCCTGCCCAAGGGCACCCCGATCGGAGACGAGCAGCAAGCGAAATCCTTGTTCACCCGGGGGTGGGCCAAGGAGGAGGAGATCGCTTCCGGGGCCATCGGGGGAGACGCCCCGAGGGCGGCTTCGGCGATTTGGCGCAAGCGACCCACGGAAGCGGCCTCTTCGCGTCCGCGGTTCTTCCTGGCGGTCGAGCGCCTGGTCCAGACGCTGGAAGAAATCGTCGCCGACCTGCTCAACGGAAGAGGCAAGGAGATCCCCGACCGGCTTCTGCACCTGGCCAGCCTCGTGCAGTTGCAAAGCGCCCGGGATCCCGATGGATTCCTCGCCTCCCTGGAACTGTTCGACGGGGGGAGATACGGGAGCATCCACGCGCTGCATTCGGCCACCTTCTGCGATCTCGTGGCTTTCGGGCACGTCCGGGAGGCTCCGGCCCGGGCCCCGCTGGTCGCCGCCGCCCTGACCCGCGACATCGGATTCCTGGAGTTGCAGGATGAACTGGACCGCCAAAGCGAGCCCCTGAGCGAGGACCAGCAGGACGAGGTCCGCGCCCATCCCCTGGCCTCGGTCCGACTGCTTCGGGAGGCGGGGGTCCGGGATCCCGATTGGCTGGAGGCCGTGGCCCAGCATCACGAACGGCTCAACGGAAGCGGGTATCCCGCCGGAATACAAGGCGGTGCGATCGGCCCCTGGGGGCGGATCCTGGGGATCGTCGACATCTATTCGGCCCTGACCAAGACGCGGGCCTATCGTCCGGCGATCCAAGGTCCCCACGCGGTGATGGCCCTGCTCAAGAATCGGGGGAGTTTCGTGGACGAGACCCTCACCCAGGAGCTGATCCGGATCCTCGGACTCTGGCCGCCGGGGCTCCTGGTGAAACTGCAGTCGGGGGAGACCGCCGTGGTGGTCCGCCGCACGGCCAACCTGAAGGCTCCGGAAATCCGGGTGATCGCCGATCCCGACGGACGGATGCATCCCATCTACCAGTTCCGGGACGCTTCCGAGCCGGGTTTCCTCATCCAGGAAGTGCTTCCCCGGCATTCTGCCCTGCGCGAGCGGTTGAACCACCGCCAGTTGTGGGGGGACATTCCCGTGGTGGGGCGCCGATAGACTTCGCAAAACAGGGGATTTCCCCGATTGATCAAGAGTTTCTGCAGAAAATGACAAGAACCTTTGGGGGTCGATCGCCGACAATAGGCCTGTGGGGAGAAGGGGAGCCTCCGGTCTGTCATTGCCCGGCCACCGCCTCCCGGACCCTGGAATGGACACCCGTCCTTGGAGATCGCCATGAAATTCAAAGTCCCTGCCCGCGGTGCGGCCCAGATGTTGTGGCTCGCCTTCTTGATGCACCAAGGGTGTGCAGGCGAGGAGGGCACGAGCGTCGAGTCTCCCCGGGGACGACTGGTGGTCTCGGAATTCCTGTATCGCAGCGGGGTCGATACGCTGGAATGGATCGAATTGCGCAACGATGGCGATGGAGCGGCCCGCCTGGCCGGAGTGAAGATCTCCGGGGCCGGTTACCAGTTCGCCGATTCCACCCGGGACCTTCCCAGCGGAAAGCGGATCCTGGTGGTCAATTCCCCGGAACTGTTTGCGGCCCGCCATCCTGGAGTGCCCATCTTCGATCGCTTTTCGGGACGCCTTTCCGATGAAGGGGAACGATTGGCCCTGATGGGATCGGACGAACCGGGCTTCGTGGTGTCCTGGAGCCGGAAGGAGCCATGGCCCCAGGCCGCGGCTCGGATGGGGTTTTCCATGGTCTGGCTGGGCGGGGATCCCGCATCCCCCGGATCTTGGGCTTCTTCGGCGCGCTGGGGAGGGGAGCCGGGTGGCCCCGAAACGAAAGGGTCCGACCCCGGAATCTTCCTCTCCGAAGTGCGTCCCATCGATCCATCCGGAAAAGGGTTCGTCGAGCTGGGCTCCCTGGCGGCCCAACCCGTCGACGTGTCCGGGTGGGTGCTTTTCGACCCCAAGAATCCCCAGGACAGCTTGGTTCTTCCTGCCGGGACCACCGTTCCTGCCCGAGGGGCGGTGGTGTTCGCCCAGACCCCCTCCGGTGCGCAGTCTCCCTGGGGGAAACTCCACCCTGAAGCGGAGGGTGGAACCCTCGTCCTGGCGGCCAAGGGCACCGACGGTGCCGCCAACGGGGTCGCGCATGCGATTTCCTGGGAGGCGATTCCGGCCGGTGCCTCGATGGTACGCGCCGATTCCTGGGGGACGGGTCTCCAAGTCGACCCCACGCCGGGCCGTCTGGATTCCCTGGTTTCCCCTCCACCGGTCCATCTCGCCGAGGTGTGCTACAACCTCTCCTCGGGGGAGGAGTTCGTGGAGTTGGTGAACGATCTGGAGACCCCTCTGGCCTTGGGGAACGCGACGGATTCCACGATGTCCTGGAAGTTGGAAGGTCTGGGACTCCGATTTGCATCCACGGATACCCTCCCCGCCCGGGGCCGGATGTTGCTGATCGCGGCGGTCCACTCCGACGAGCCCACCTTCCGTGCGGCCCACAAGGTTCCGACCGGCGTGCTCATCCGCACTTTCCCGGGGCGATTGGACGATGCCGGTGAACGTCTCCAATTGGGGCATCCCTTGCTTCCGGTCACGAATTCCGCCGGAAAACTCGAGTGGAAGTCGCGAGTGGTGGATCAGGCCAGCTGGCTTCCCGGATTCCCCTGGCCGCTCTCCGCCAACGGGGGAGGCCACTGCCTGGAACGCATCGACCCCCGGATCCCCGGTGATTCCCCCCGGGCTTGGCGTGCCGCATCCCCTACACCAGGAGCCTGACCCCGATGAACACGAGAATGCTGTTGGTTCTTGCCTCTGTCGTGGCGGTCGGCTTTTCTGCTTGCGACGATTCGAAACCTCTCGCCTCGCCTCCCGAACAAGGCCCTGGTCCGGACGCCTGGCTTCCGGATTCCCTGGACACCACGGGGTTGGTCCTGGAAGAAATCGTCCCCGGGAACGTCGATTTCCTCGATGAGCGGGGGGAAGACCCCGGGTGGGTGGAGATCTCCAACGTGTCCGACACCTCGATCCCGTTGGGCGCATGGCGTCTGCGAGGCGAGGAGAAGGATGGCCCGGGGTGGCGGTTGCCCGACACTCTCCTGGCTCCGGGGCAGAGAGTCCTGGTCTTCCTGTCCGGGCTGGATCGGCGGCGGATGAGCCCTGCCGGGGATTCCGTGGAGGTCTCCTACCCCAAGGGATACGGTTGGTCCGATTCCCTGAACGACCCGCCGGGGCACAGCACCTACGGGCCCTGGGAGATGAAGCGTCTGGGCGGGGTCCTGATGCCGGAGAGTCTTCTGGCGGTGAGTGCCACCATGACCCTGGCCGATCCCGCGGGGACCGAACTCGATTGGTCGGTGGTCAACGTGAACATGAACGCCCGCAACGCCCCCGTCGATGCGTCGGGACGGGACCACATGCTCATGCGCGCCACGATCCCCGAAGGCCAGCCTCTGGTGCTGCGCTTCTACGAAGAGGGTCAGGACTCCTGGAAGGGGGCCACCCTCGAGATCGTGGGAACGGGCAAACGCCTCGACACCTACGACATCTCCCTGCTCGGGTTGCCCACCGATTTCGGCCATTTCCAGGGTGTGGTGTTCGAGGCTCCCACGGGTCGGTTCGGCACCTACCACTTCACGGTCGTCTCCATGAAGATCTACCGCTCGCAGGTTCGTGCCCACGCGAATTTCCAGCTCCACCGCAAGGGGGGTGTCCTGCATCTGGAGGATACGGCGGGGGTGAGGCGTCAAACCGTGGCCTATCCGGAAATGCCCACCACCGCGTCGTGGTCCCGGATTCCCGGAACCCGTCGCTTCGTGCAACGGGAAACGCCCACTCCCGAAGCGCCAAACTCCTCCGCTCCCGAGGTCTGGAATCTGCCTGCGCCAGCCTTCGCCACGGCTCCCGGGTTCCACGCCGGACCGGTCCGCGTGCGTCTGGGGGCGGTTCCCGGAGCCACTCTGCGGTGCGCCCTGGACGGACAGCGGGTGGGCCCGGGGAGTCCCGATGCCCGGGAGGGGATCCTGTTGGATTCGACCCGCTCCTTGACCTGCGCGGCCTTCGGCCCCGATGGACGCCAGGGGCCATCTTCCACGGCCCTGTTTCTGGTGAACGAGAAGGTGACGCTCCCGGTGATGTCGGTGGTGGTCGATTCCCTGGAGATGTTCGACACCCTGACCGGCCTCTACCAGACGGGTCCCAACGCCTCGACACAATTGCCCTACTATGGCGCCAATTTCTGGGAAGACCGGGAACTTCCGGGGCACGTCCAGTTCTTCGAAAAGGACGGACGGGAAGCCTTCTCCGCTCCGGCGGGGGTGGGCATCTACGGGAATTGGAGCCGTGCCGCCCCCAAGAAGTCGCTGTCGATCCAGTTCCGCGAAAAGTATGGGGTGCGTCGCATCGAGTGGCCCTTGTTTCCCCAGCACCCGGAGTTCACCCGGTTCAAGGGGTTCGGACTGCGGAACAACGGAGGCAATTTCGGGAAGGATTACGTCCGGGACGCCTTGGCCAGCAGCCTCACGGAGGGCCTGGACCTCGAGTACCAGCTTTCCCGCCATGTGATCGTGTTCCTCAACGGCCGCTACTGGGGCATCCACAACCTGCGGGAGAAGCTCGACGCCGATTACCTGGACACCCGATTCGGGCTGTCGGGGGATCAGATCGATCTGCTCAAGAACGGAGGGGAGGTCCAGGCGGGTTCGGCCACCGGATGGAGCCAGATGGTCCAATGGTTCCACACCGCCGATCTCGCCCGGGAAGCGGACGCAGCCAAGGCCCGCCAGCTTCTGGATGTGGACAACTACGCCAATTACCTGGCCGCGGAGATGTGGGCCTCGAACTGCGATTGGCCCGCGAACAACCTGCGCAGCTGGCGTCGGTGGGACGTCGCCAGTCCCTGGCGCATGATGCTGTTCGACCTCGATGGGGGGTTGAGCAGCTTCTGCGGCGACGAGGACATGTTCGCCTTCCTGGGGGATTCCAGCGTGGTCGACGAATATCCCAACGGCCCCGACGCCACAGTCTTCTTCCGGCGACTCTCGGGGGATCCGGCCTGGCGCACGCGGTTCGTGAACCGCTTCGCGGTGCTCCTCTCGCGGAATTTCTCCCCGGCGAGATCCCTGCAGGTGCTCGACTCCATGACCGCCGTCCTGGCTCCCGAGATCGATCGCGATCGGGCTCGTTGGGGCCTGAGTGCGGCCAGCCAGGAGCGGGAGGACAAAAAGCTGCGCACCTTCCTCTCGCAAAGGGCGGGTCTGGTGCGACAGAACATGGAAGCGTGGTACGGACTGGCCGACACGGCCACCGTGAAGCTGGAAGCTTCCGGCGGGCGGTTGAAGTTGGAAGGTCTGGATGTGGGGAGCTCGTACCAGGGAATCCACTACCCGGGTCTCGGGTTCCAGGTGGAGGCGGTGCCCGATCCAGGCCGGGAGTTCACCGGGTGGAGCGACGGGGAAACGTCGGCTCGCCGGACCATCGCGCCGACCACCGAAGGGCTCGAGCTCACGGCGATCTTCCGCTAGGGGGGGGCTTCCCGCGTATCCTGACGGGAGGATCGACCCCCATTTCCGCCTGGGCGGAAATGGGAGCAAGGGGGGCTACAGGCCGGGGACGGGGTTTTCCGCTCCGGCCAAGGGACGCGTCACTCCTTGAGGGGGAATCCCCGTGGCCGGGCTCCCGGGGAGGACGAGGTCGCCATGCTCCTCCACCGGGGTGGCGGGCTCCAGATGGGGGGCGAAGGTGCGTTCCAGCCCGGCGACGAGGGAGTCCCGCTCGGCCTCCGTGAGCCGCGCCGAGGCATGCATCAGACGGTAGTCGGGGGTGGGCATGTCGTGGGAACGGATCTCCTTGATCATCTTCCGCACATTCTCGGATCCGTCGATGGCGGAGAAATTCAAATGCTCCCGGCCTTCCTCGACATGATGGGCCACCAGCCAGGAGGCCGGGGCCAGGTTGGAGTACCACGGCCAGATCGTTTCATGCGAATGGCAATCGAAACAGGCGCGTTGGGCCAAGGCACGGGTACGTGGGGAATCCCAGGAGGGTTCCGCCACCACGGCGGGATTGGTGCGATCCGGGCGGAAGGCCTGGGCGGCGAGGGCGAGACCCGCGGCGATGGCCAAGGCGGGAAGGGGGCGGATCTTCATCGGGACTCCTAG
>JACKCV010000006.1 GCA_020633825.1 Fibrobacteria bacterium
GTGGTACGACCCCGAATTGGGGCTCTGGATTTCGCCTGATCCGGCCCATGAAGGACTGAGCCCATACGCTTACGTGGGCGGTGACCCGATGAATTTCATCGATCCGTATGGACTTTGGAAAGTGGGTCTTGGGTTTACCATTGGCTATGATAGTGATAATGGACTTAATTTTGGTGTTGGTGCAGCTTTTGATTTTAGAGACGAAATTGGTATTGGTGCCGATGCGAGCTACAGTTATAACATTGATGACGGTTCTCGAACACTATCTGTTGGCGCTGGGGCTAACGTTGATCTGGGAGTTGTAAGTTTGGAAGCGGGAGCAAGTTATACTAATAACTCTAAAACCGGGACAATTCTTTCGGCTTATGGAGGTGCCAGTGCTTTTGGGCTCGGTCTCCGAGGCGGTGGTAGTGCCTATTGGGATGCAAGCGGCGATTATATGGGTGCAACAGCGTATGGGATGGGGTTTCTTGGAACAACTTCTTCATATGTTGGTTCTGGATATGAATGGGGATTTGGAGGACAGAAAGGTCGCGGTGGTTTTTCTGAGGTGTCTGCAATGGGGGTGAAAACTGGGTATTCACAAAATGGCGGCTGGAAAACTAGTGCCAGTGCCAAAGTAGTTTCGGCATCTGTTGATAATTCAGGCGCGATATCTGTAAGGAATTATGTAGATGAGTTTTCTGATCAATGGAGAGATATGAAGTATGCGAGTGCCTCGTTGGCTACTTTTGGAGGGATTGCCATTGGAGTGGGTATGACTGTGTTGGACTGGAAAAATACAAAATGGGAGGTTGCGAAGGATGGAATCAATATAATTTCATTATCGAAAAAGTTTACTCCTAAAGACCTCGAGGATGGTGCTTTAACATTAGGAAGAACGAGGCTGTATTCTGGAGGTGCGACGCCCGAGTCAATTGGTCGTTACTATGAGAAGCCTTGGCTTCAAAGGCTTGGAACTCATGAAGCATTTCATTCTAAGCAGTTTGAATATTATGGGGTTGGTGGTATGGCCTGGCGTTGGTTCAGTGGCGGTGGACCAAGCTCAACTAATCCGATCGAAAATTCTGCGAATCTGATTGGAATGAGGCTATATTAATGATGAAAACCATTCTCATGGTCTTGGCGTGTATTCTGGGTGGGGGGTGTGCTTCATGGTTCGTTCAGACGAACAAGAAGCTTGTAGTTAATGCTAGAACGCGTCCTGGAAGGGTTGATGTTATCTGCTTTGGGAAAGCTGATCCGGTTTTTATAAAGCCGCAGAGGGATGGGAAGCATCTGGAATATTCATGTAGGCCTCGGGAGATTATCGTTCGCGATTCGGGTGGCCCAATGAAGATTGTAGATTCTGTTTTAAGTAGTAAAATCGAAGATGGCTTCGGTAAAACCCAAGTTTGGGTGATTTATGACGATTATATTATTCTTTGCCCATGGGTTGCGGATTGGACTGAGCTTGCAGGGACTAAGAGTTGCTCATTTAATGAGAATACTGGATGGGTATTTCCGGTTATAGATTATGGTCATTGTGTTCGGTGATGGAATGGGGTGGTTTTTCACTAATTATTATGCCTCAAGATGCTATTGAGATGAGAATAAATTTCCTCGTGATTTATCTTTCGTTAGTTGGTTGTATGTACGTGCCGGTGAGGCAGACTGTCCTTTTCGGTCGGAGATTTGCGGAGTGGTTTCGGATTCAATTGGTATTGCTCTTGGAAAAATCCTTGATTGTTTCCGTGATTCATCCATTTGATCAACTGATAGTGGAATTTATTTAAATTTCCTGGTCAAATTGAGTCTCGCAAGTGGTCGTGGGTAACGGTATTCCCAATGGCGGCAAAAATTAATGTGTTGATACAGTCTTTGTATCGGGAATGGTGGATAACAGGAGGTGTGTAGGGATATCTCGCCCAATTCGCTGGTGTAATATTATATGGGGTCGTGAAACTGTAGCTCGTGACTCTGTTGGAGTTATTTGATGTAAGGTCATAGAGTGATTGCCACCCCTGGCGTGTCCCCCTCGCTATGCGCTATGCGTCAAGGTAGTTGCCGCCTGAATCATGCAGCCTTTGCCGATTCTTGGGATTGTCGAGCTTGAGCTGCGATGTCGTCCCTTTCTGGATTGAGGGTGACTGGTCCTATCGGCCTCCAGTTCCTGATCCCTCTCGTCCAGCGCCTTGGATTGGCGTCTCTGGCCTTCAGGTACAAGGTGTGACGCGCTTCCAGCACCGGCCTGTCGCGGCGGTATGAATCGCCCCGGGAATTGAGTCGACTCCTACACTTGAGAAAGAGGAGTCATCATGGGAGTGAGCAAGTTCTCGTCTGAGGTTCGTGAGCGTTCGGTCCAGCTGGCCCTAGAGCAGGAAGCCCAGCACAAATCCCAATGGCAGGCGGTGACGTCTGTTGCCCAGAAGCTGGGCTGCCATGCGGCCACGGTGTTGAGTTGGGTCCGCCAATACGAGCGGGATGGAGGTCGGCGGGAAGGGCCGACCAGCTCGGAGAAGGAGCGGATCAAGGCTCTGGAGCGGGAGGTCAAGGAACTTCGCCGGACCAACGAGATCCTCCGCCTGGCCAGTGCGTTTTTCGCGAAGGCGGAGTTCGACCGCCAGCAGAAGTGAGCGCCTTCATCGACGCTCATCGGGCGGACTTCGGGGTCGAACCGATCTGCAAGATCCTGCAGGTTGCCTCCTCCGCCTACCGACTGCGTAGACGACGGACCCTCCGTCCGGATCTTCGATCGGATCGCGCCAAATCCGACGAGCAGTCGCTGATCCAGATTCGACGGGTTTGGGACGAAAGCGGCCAGCTTTACGGAGTCCGCAAGGTGTGGGAGCAATTGAAGCGGGACCTGGTCGAAATCCCTCGCTGCAGGATAGCGCGCCTGATGCGAAAGCACGGTTTGGTGGGTGTGCGACGCGACAAGGGGATCCAGACGACCGTGCAGGATCCGAAGGCTTCCAGCCCGACGGATCTGGTGCGCCGCCAGTTCCACGCCCAGCGCCCAAACCAGCTGTGGGTCGCCGATTTCACCTACGTGTCGACCTGGTCCGGATTCGTGTTCGTGGCCTTCGTGGTAGACGTGTTCGCCCGCGTCATCGTGGGTTGGAAGGTGTCCTACTCCATGCGTACGGACTTTGTCCTGGATGCCTTGGAACAGGCCCTATGCGCCCGCAAGCCCACACCGGAGGATGGACTGGTCCACCACAGCGACAAGGGCGTGCAATACCTTGCAATCCGCTACAGCATTCGCCTGGTGGAGGCGGGGGTGAAGGCATCGACCGGCACCGTGGGCGATTCCTACGACAACGCCTTGGCCGAGACCATCAACGGGCTCTTCAAGACCGAGGTGATCCGGCGAAGGTCGTCGTGGCGGAATCTGGAGGAGGTCGAGTGGGCCACGATGGTGTGGGTGGAATGGTTCAACAACCGCCGCCTGTTCGGGCCGTTGGACTACCGTCCACCCGCAGAGGTCGAAGCCGACTACTATGCAAACATCGGGTCCACCATCTCGGTGTGACTCAAACCAGGTGCTCGACTCCAAACCCGGGGCGATTCAAGGGGCCGGCTAGACGCGAGATGTCCCAGGTCCACACCTGATTGGGGCCCGTTGCCTCGAGGATGGGAGCGTTGATGGCGGGCCGACGGGCTTGCAATCGGCGTTCCCGGGCTTCTTGATGTCGGGCGAGCACCCGATAGAACGTGCGGATGGATCCGAGGTACACACCTCTGTCGGCGAGCTTCGGAACGATCTCGCGGGGGCACTGGTCGAGGAATTCTTCCTCGTGCATCGTGTCCAGAATCTTGGTGTTCTCCTGGTCCGACAGGCGATTGGCGGGTGGTCGGCGAGGCCGTCTAGGGTAGGTCAGCTTCGGAGGGGAGCGATGCCGATAGAACGTCGCACGAGGTAAGCCCAAGCCGAAACAGACCACCTTCGGTTGGCAACCCCTCTCCACCAGAGACAAGGCGAGGGTCACTCGTCGTTCTCGCTCGTGTCGGGGAACATCTCCGCAATTTTTTGGCTCATCCGACATTCGTGTGGGTGGAATCGTCCCGGTTCAGAGTCTTGGCAGGGTCGACGTGAGGATTTTTAGCCTGAGGTAGTCCTCGTCTCGTAGACCGTAGGCACGCTTCTGGATGGCTCTGATCTTGGCGTTCATGCCCTCGACGAATCCCATGGGGACTTTGCACTTCGGGTCGAGGGATCGGACGATGCCGTCCCAGTGGCTTTCCACGAGGTCGGCGAACTTCTCGAGAGGCTGGAGTCGTTGCCACCGTAACGAGGACCTCCACTCGTCGAAGAACTTCCGAGCCCAGGCTGGAGACTTGAACGTCCAGATCCGTCGGAACGATTCTTTCAGCAGGTAGGCCTTGTTCAGCCGCCGATTGACCTGCAGAAGCTCGTCCAAGGCCTTGCGGCGTCGGGGGTCGAGGTTCTCGCGGTGCGACAGCAGGATGTACTTGGTTCCCTTGATGTAACGGCGCTGATCGCCCTCCAGACGCTTGTACTCGGCCTTGCGGATCTTGTCGACGGCATCGCCAAGGTTCTTGACCAGGTGGAAGTGGTCGTAGTGCACTGCGGCGTTGGGACAGTGGGCTTCCAGCGACGTCCGGTACGGGCCGTACATGTCCATCACGGCCAGTTCAATGCCCTCCCGCTCCGATGCCGTAAGGGATTGGAAGAAGTCGTCGACCGCCTCGCGCCCCCGTCCTTTGCGTTCGCCGACCCAGATCGGACGCTTGTGCTCCAGGTCGTGGACAATCACGCGGTAGGAGTGTCCGGAAGCGATGGCGATCTCGTCCAGACCGATCCAGCGCGGAGCGGGACGGGGGTGCGCCTCCAACTGCTTGGCCATGTAGAGCTTGTCCAGATCCTTGACCGTGTCCCAGGAGAGTCCCGTCTCGACGGCAACGGCCTTCACCGACTTCTCACGGCACTGACGCCCCACCCACAGGGCGTATCGATCCGTATAGCGATTGACGTCGGCGAGGAACTCGATCCGCTCGGTCTTCACAGATTGGCACCGAGTGCAGAAGACTCGCCGGATTGGGATCCGAAGCCAGATGCGCCACGGACCCAGATCGAGATCCCGAACCAGTCGGTCCCGCTGGTCATACCAACCACGGACCCGATGCCCACAGCATCCGCAACGACTGGTTTTTTCCCCGACGCCGCAGGGAAAGAACCCATGCCGCGTCATCGACGGGGTGGGGCTCCAGATGGACCGAGGGGGTGAAGCCGGGGAAGCGGTAGGCTCCCTTCAGATGGCAACGAGGCGGGCCGAGACAGGTCGTCGAATCCATACTCCAAATCTGGATTCGAGCGACGACCCCGGAGACCGCTTCCAATCAGGGGTGTGGGGAGGTATCACCCCGAAAATCACCCACTCGTTTCCCGGATGAGCCACAAAAAGACTCCCCCCTCCACGGCGCACGTCGCCAGAAGGAGGAGGGAGTCGGAGGAAGGGTCCAGGGTGGCGGAGGCGGAACTGGGCCCGGACCGAGACCGGCCCGGGGGAACCCGCACCCGTTCGCGAGGAAGGAGGGCTACACGCCCCCTTGCCTCACCTCACCGGATCAGCACTGGGAATGTCCGCAGGCGGTGCAGTGCATGCAACCTTCCTCGCGGATGAAGGTGGCCTCGCCGCAGTTGGGGCAGAGGTCGGCATGGATCCGCGGTCCGAGATCGAGGGATTCCTGGGCGACCAGAGCCACCGCTCCCGAGGAGTCCTCGTCCTGGGAGACGGGCATGCGCACCTTGAGGACTTCGTCGATGGCCAGGGAGATGGCGTCGGGCAGCGAACGCACCGCGTTCTTCCCGAACCCGTGCTGGCGGGATCCGCCGATGCCGCCCAGCTGGTTCTGGATCTCCTTGAGGCGTTCCATGGGGGTCAGCGGCGAAGCGATCCGCAGGACCAGGGACATCAGGCGCCCCATGGCCTCGCCCATGGCGGTGATGTCGGATCCCGCCTTGCCCGCGGCCAGGAAGATCTCCAGGGGTTCGCCGGCCTCGTCGTCGTTGACCGTGACAAAAACCGACCCAAGGGGCGAAGGCTTCTGGACCGTCATTCCGCGGCTGACCTTGGGACGTGGACGGATCTTGGGCTGGTTCCAGAGCGTGGCCGCCCCGGCGAGCGCCTTCGCTTCCTTGGCCTCCCGCGCTTCCTTGGCGCCCTTGGATTCCGATTCGGCCTCTGCGAGTCCCTTGACGTCCTCGCGCTTGCGGTGGAGCACCTGTTCGTCGCGCGATCCATCGCGGTAGATGGTTCCGCCCTTGCACCCGAGCTTGTACATCATCTCGTACAGTTCGCGGGTTTGGTCGACCGTGTATTCCTGCGGGACGTTGCAGGTCTTGGAGATCGCGGAATCGACCCAACGCTGCAGGGCCGCCTGGACCTGGACATGCTCTTCCGGAGACAGTTCCATGGCGTTGATGAACCAGGGGGGCAGGGGTTTGCCGGGATTGGCCTTCTCCCAATCCTGGACCACCGCCACGCGTTCTTCGTGCACTCCCAGGCGGGACTTGCGGAAGTAGGTCCAGGAGAAGTAGGGCTCGACCCCGGTGGAGGTGTTGACCATGGTGCCCGTGGTCCCGGTGGGGGCGACGGTCAACAAGGTGACATTGCGCAGGCCCTTCTCGCGCACCGATTGGCGCACGGCTTCACTCATCCCCTGCATGTACCCGGACTGCAGGAGCTTCTCGGCGTCGAAGAGGGGGAAAGAGCCCTTTTCGGCCGCGTAGTCGGAGCTGGCCAGGTAGGCTTCGGTGGCGATGAATTCACCGAGCTTGTCGATGAACCGCAGGGATTCCTCGGAACCGTAGCGCACGCGGCAGCGCACGAGCAGTTCGGCCAACCCCATGATCCCCATGCCGACGCGACGCTCGGCGCTCTGCTGGCGCTGGTTCTCCTCGTAGAAGTACGGAGTGGCGTCGATGACGTTGTCGAGGAAGCGCACCCCGTAGCGGACCGCACGGCGGAGATCTTCCCAGGCGACCTCCCCCTGAGGGGTGGCGAATCGTCCGAGGTTGATGGCACCCAGGTTGCAGATCCCCCAGGCGGGAAGCGGCTGTTCCCCACAGGGGTTGGTGCAGACCAGAGGGCTGAAGTAATGCGAGTTCGAGGACTTGTTGGCCCGGTCGATGAAGAAGACACCCGGTTCGGCCGAAGTCCAGGCCGACTGGATGATGCGATCCCAGACCTCGCGGGCCTTCACGATCTTGTGGACTATGACCGGCCGTCCCTGGGACTTCCACTTGTCGAGATCCCCGTCCCAATCGGTGTTGTAGGAGGGATGCTGGGGATCGGGGTACACCAGGGGCCAATCCCCGTCGGCGGCCACGGCTTCCATGAAGGGGTCGGTGACGCCGACCGAGATGTTGGCGTTGGTGATGCGACCGGCTTCACGCTTGGAATCGATGAAGTCGAGGACGTCGGGATGCCAGACGTTGGTGATCAGCATGAGGGCACCGCGACGCGAACCACCCTGCTCGATCAGACCCGTGACGAAGGAATAGAGTCCACCCCAGGAGGTCGATCCCGAGGAGCGGCCGTTCACCCCCTTGACGTAGGCGTGGCGAGGACGGAGGCTGGACAGGTTGATGCCCACCCCACCGCCGCGGCTCATGATCTCCATCATCTGGTTGAGGGTTTCCACGATGCCCCGGCGGCTGTCCTTGGGCGAGGGGATCACGTAGCAGTTGAAGAACGTGAGCTTCTGGTCGGTTCCGGCGGCATTGAGGATCCGGCCCCCGGGAACGAACTTCCACTCGTCGAGCAGCCAACGGAAACGGGCTTCCCATTCCTCCTTGCGCTCCGGAGTGGTCTCGATCTCGGCGATCCCCCGCGCCACGCGGTCGAGCATGGCCTCGGGCGTGGTTTCCAGAGGCTTGTCCACATCCTCGATGCCCTGCTCCGTGCTGGTGCCGTCGCGCAGCTCGATGGTGACGCGATCGCCGTCGAGGGACTTGACGGTGCCGATTTCCCGCTGACGGGTCTTCTGGTTGACGCACACGATCACGAGATCGCCGGGAACCAAGGACTTCTTGGTCATGTCCTTGAGGGCGTAGCGGTCGAGAAAGATCTTCTCTCCCAGTTCGTTGAGAAGAGCCGAGGTGGCGCCGGGCGCAGTCGAAGGAAAGGGCGATTCGGAGGTCACCATGGGAGTCCTCAAGGGCTGTGATGCGATGGGATGAATCAATTGGGGGATCGGCACAGTTGTACCCTGTGCACTGTCCCCGTCTTTTAGAGAATAGACGCCAGCTCAGGAGGATTCAAGAGGATTTCGAATGAAAATTTCGAAACCGTTGATCACGTCGGGGACTAAGATCCACCCCCTCTTCTGGCAAGGGAAAAATTTATCCACAGCTTGTGGATATGCATGAAGAACCTCCAAGATCTTGTGCCAATTGGAAGATTTGTCAACCCGCAAGGAACGCTGCACCCCCTCCCTCTTTTCGCCTAATTTTCATCACGAGTCGGCGGAAACCAGGACATTTATCGCGATTTATAATCCTTGAAAAAATTCGATATTCTTTGCCTGTTCCACGAGCATAAATCGCATTTCAGAATGAACTTTTATCACGATATGCAGACCAGGAATCCCGGCAAAAACCCTGCAAACCGCTCTGTTTTCGCGATATGCGACTTCTGGAACGAGATTTGCCGTGGTCGCTCGGACGCTGGGCACACCACTCGGGGGAAAGGCGCGCACCCCCGCGAAACCGGTCAAGGAACGTCGGGAGTTTTTCGCCGGAAAAACTGACCCCGCAAATGCACCCACCTCCCCCCAATTGCTTGACGTATTTCCGCCGTTTGGAGCAAAACACCCCAAGCGATTGTGGCAATTCCCCAACGCACCACCATACTCTTCCAGGATCCAGCCCACGCCAGTTCGGCTCCCAATTGCCCTCCCAGGGACAGGAACGCGAGTCCCACCAGGGCTTGGGTCTTGTTCCCCAAGGCGGGGAGCCCTCTCCAGACCCTTGCGATCCCCCAGGAAGAGACCGAAGTGATCCCCTGCACCAAGATCATGGCCCAGGCGGCCCCCATGCCCCCCCAGGCCGGAGTGAGGAGGGCATTCAAGACCAGACTGGCGATGGCGGAGACCACCGTCAGGGGGAGCAACGAGACCAGATTTCCCCGGGACATCACTCCGGTCATCCACATCTGCCCCATGCCTCCGAGAGAGAACCCGCACACGAAGATCAGGGTGATCGGGATCGAGACCTCGTACGCCGAAGGCAGGAGCAGGCGGTAGAGTAGATCGAGCCCCGCCCCCAACGCCGTGGAGGCCAGGATGGAAACCACCAGGAAACGCTTCCACGCCGTCTCGAATCTTGCCGGAAACTGTTCCGGATCCTTGTGGAAGGTCGCCAGCAGGACGGGAACGAAGCTCGCCAGAAGCGGTACGATGAGGATCTGCTGGACGATTTCCCCGATCTTGGCCCCCATGGAGTAGTACGCCACGGCCGCGAACCCGGAGGAGGCATGGACGAATTGCCGATCGACCAGACCGGCCACCAGGGCGAAGGCGGTGGAGAAGGTGGTCGGCGTGCCTCTGCGAACCAACGCGACGATCTGCGCCCCCTTCGGAAACCACGGGTTCCAGCTGCGGCAGCGCCGAAGCACCTGGAAGACCACCACGAGGAACCCGCCCACGGCGTATGCCCCCAGGAATCCTTCGAAGGAACGATCCAGGAACAGGACCCACCCCATCGAGGCCCCCAATTGGAGGCAGACCAGCAAAACGCTGGAGGACAGATAGCGACTACTCTCCAACCGGATCTTGTCCAATTCGAGGTACAAGGTGGACATCGCCCCGGATGCCGCGGCCAGAACCATCAGCAGGTACCCCCCCAGACCCAGTCCGAATCCCATCCGCGACTCGAGGATCCCCACGAACGGCGGGAGCAGGAGGCACATGGCTCCCGACATCCCCAGCAGAACCAGCAGGGCGGCTCCCATGCGACGCCGGTTTTCGTCGTCCCCCGCCCCGTGCCAATCGACCACCCAGGGGACGGCCAGATTCCAGCCCGCCAGGAACGACAGGAACGGGACCGTGGCGAGGAACAGCGAGACCCTGCCGAAGTCTTCCGGGGTCATCAGCCCGGCGAAAGCGGGGAAGGCCAGGAAGCGCAGTCCCGCCGAAACCGCGCTGGCGGCCATGAAATGGAGTGCGGTCCGGGAGTTCAGGAGAGGGGCTCCCGAGGGGCGAGGTGACGTCGCTTCCAATCGTCGAACTGGAAGCCGACGAGTGATTCCAATTCGGCGGACCGGGCCTGGATCTCCTCCATGGGCCATTCCCACCACTTCAGTTGGAGAAGCCTCTCCCGAATCTCCGGCGGGAACCGATAGCGCAGGATCCTGGCCGGCGTCCCCCCGACGATGGCGTAGGGAGGAACGCTGCGCGCCACGACGGCTCCCGCCCCGACCACGGCGCCGTGCCCGATCTCGACCCCATGTAAAATGATCGCCCGGGTCCCGACCCAGACGTCGCATCCGATGCGCACCCGGAATCGGCCCTCGAAGACTCCTGGACTGTGGAGGAGGGATGGATCCTTCGCCCGATAGGGGAAGTCGTGGATGGTGAAGTTGCCCAGGACATGGTTCCGGGGCGCGATCACCACCTCGGCGGCGATCTGGGAAAAGGCCCCGATGGAAGCTTCACAAGCATCACATCCGTCGCTGATCGCGGCCCAGGCCCCGATCCGACAGTGAAACAGATCGGTACTGACCTCGACGGTGCACTCCGGCGCGAGTTCGTTCCGCGATTCCAGCCAGGACCGGTGGAACGCACTCGAGACCCGACGATGGACCTTTCGGAAAAGGGAAATCACGGCGGCAGTTCCCGACACTTTTCCCTTCGAAGGGACTCCTTTGGGAGCACCGGATTCGCGGCTCACCGCAAGCCTCCTTTTCCGACGATTTTTCGCTTCACCCAGGCCAACCGCTGGCGGAGGCGATCCATCGATGGTGGGTCGGGAGGATTGGGCAGACTGCGGGCGAGGTCGGCGCACGCCAAAAGCTGGGAGGCCAGGAAAGAAGGCCTCCAGGGATCGACACGCGGTCCGGACAGGAACTCCGAAGCGGTTTCGAGGGCCTCTTCGTGTCGCTCCTTGGTCCAGGACCGGAGATGTTCGAACAAGGTTTGGGGGGTGGAAAAGGAAGCCGCATCCACCCAGCAGGAAGACGGAAGTAGGCGAGTCAGAACGGGATCGCCCTGGTACACGGGCACAACGCCCCAAGCGAGGGCATCGAACAGCTTTTCCGTGGCGTAGCCCGGGGTGTCTCGCATGTTTTCCAAGCAAAGGGCGAATCGGAAGCGGTGGTACACCTCGCGTTTGGATTCCGCCAATCCTTTCCAGGATTTGAACCCTGCCGCCCCCCATCCACTCCCCCAAAGCTCGAAGCCCGGATCCAGCCGTTCCAATCCTTCGATCCATCTTCTTCTCGCGGAGTAGAGCTCCAAGGGATGGGAGGAGACCTTGTTCGCCGACAGATTGACCACCAGTCCCCGTTCCTCGAAGGGAATCGGAGAGGGCTCGAGGGGCCCCAGGAAATGGGGGTAGCACAACTCCAGGAAGCGCTGTCCATCCACCAGGTCGGGGTTCCAGGTGAGGATTCTGCCAAAAGAGCGCGAGAGCCGGTGCAATCCCTCCAGGGTATGTTCCGCGACCACGACGGGCGGCTCCCAGGCGAGATAGACGGTCTTGGATCCGATCCCCCTGCGGTAGCATTCGGCGAGGGTGGCCAGATCCCGGACATGGAACACGACCAGATCGAAGTCGTCGAGCTGTCCCCAATGGTCAAGGGTCTCGAGGTGGCCCCCACTCCGGACGATGGCGTTGCGTACCTCCCGAAACGGCTCGCGGATCCGGTCTCGATTCCCCGACTCCGCGGAGGTCTCGAAGACTCGCCCAAACCGGTCGCTGGGAGGGACCACCAGAGCTATTCTGCTCGACATCATCCTAAGAACGTAGTTGGTCGCCATCAGACCGAAACCTGCCCCCCTCTTTTCCTGTGGCCACACCGTTCCGGCGCGTTGGCACTGAGACCCCTTGCTCTGCAATGATCCAGAAAGGAGGGAGTCTCGGCACAACAAGCCACATGGGCAAACGAAGCATCCGGTTTGGTGGTCTGCTATCGGTTATGCGAAAGTCGATGTCCTCGCCGACAACGGTTCACAGTCCCATCCGTTTTCAACGATCCAACATCCCCCCACCCATTGGGGGGACTTAGATTTCAATTTCAGCGTATGATCCAGACCAGGACGGAAGCAATCAAATGAAATCCAGACTCGCCTCGGCCCTCACTCGGACTCTTGCCCTCGCGAATTCCTTTCCAACTCGGCGGACACATCCGGAACAATTAAAGAGCCTCCTGCGCCAACTCCACCCCAAATCCACGAATATTCCACTTCGTAGACTTGGTCCGCTCGACGATGATGGAGGATATCTCATTCCCGATGATTTGGATGGCTTGACAGGGTGTTTTTCTCCGGGGGTAAGCACGGAATCCGGGTTTGAGCTGGACTGCGCCAAGCTTGGCATCCCTGTTCATATGGCCGACCTGTCAGTAGATGGCCCAGGGGCTCAGCACGAAAATTTTCATTTTATTCAGAAATTCGTGGGAGCTGTGAGTGATCGCGACCACATCACCATGGAGGAGTGGATTCGCTCCACGAACACCCCAGAATTTGCAGACATCATCATCCAGATGGACATCGAATTCATGGAATACGAAGTCCTGCTTGCCCTTCCTGATTCCATCCTTCGTCAAACAAGAATTTTAATCGTTGAATTTCACAGGCTCGAGCAGCTTTGGAACGAGCCATTTTTCTGTTTGGCGGAGCGCGTCTTTTCTAAAATTCTCCAAACCCACGAGTGCGTCCACATACATCCCAATAATTGTTTCAGGCCACACACATATCACGGCATTTCCATCCCCCCGATCATGGAGTTTACTTTTTTTCGAAAAGATCGACTCTCTGAAAGCTCGCTACGCTCAGATTTCCCCCACCCTCTCGACCAAGACAATACGAAAAATATGCCACCCTTGCCTTTGCCAAAATGCTGGTTTGGAGGTCAGGTTTAGCATGCCCCATGGAAGCTCCGGACTTAAACCGGAGCTGCACCATTGAATTCAAAAATCGACCAAAATCTCTTCAAATACCCCACTTGACCTCAGGTTGACCCAGAGATTCAATCGAATACAAATCCAGAACATTCAAAGCCCTCGTTAAAACCGGATTCTGGTTGGAACAATAAAAGACGTGGCGTCCCCGGACCCCAAATTCCCTGATGAATTGTACCCCATTCCCCAGACAGTCCCATCTTTTCTCAGAATCAAGGAATTCTGGTATCCAGCCACAACTTTCTCAGCCTCGGCGAAGATTCGCACAGGAACTTGACGATCAAATGGGCTTCCATCCCCCAGCTCACCACGCTGATTGAATCCCCAAGACCAAACAACGCCATCGACTGTCACTGCCAGGCCGTGAAAGGCCCCGATGTCCATCTGGGCAACCTCGGCGAAGATTTGCGTAGGGAATCTTGCAATGCCGGAATCGTCACCCATCCCGGCCATGGACCGATAATTCGATCCCATGCTGAACAGTGATCCATCCGATGCCAGGAGGAGAGATGTTTGATTGTCTGCACTCGTTTGGACCCACGACATTTTTGGCACCTCTACCTTGGTGGGAACCATTCTCACGTCGGTATCCCCCAGGCCGAGTTGCCCGCTCTCGTTGCTGCCCCATGCCCAGATGGAATGATCTTCCCGAATCGCCAAGGTGTGGGCTGGGCCCACCGCAAAATCGATGACATTCTCCAAGACGAGCGAGGGGAGTGTTTGAGGAGAGTCATCCCCCGTTCCTAGGGAACCACTTGAATTGTCGCCCCAGGCCCAGAGTGTTCCGTCGGAGCAGAGGACCATCTGATTGCCAGGACTTGTTCGCACCCGGGTAGCTCCACCATTCTGGGTGCACACGGTCCATTCTTGAGGTTTGAAACCGCCTGCAGTATGCGATTGCCACCTCCACAGCGATCCATCCTTTCGAATCGCAGCACCTGCATCCATGGTCAACACGGAATCCATCAATTTCAGAGGCCTCAGGACCACTCCTCCACTCTCTCCACCGAATCCAGCCTCCAATGCACTTCCTGACGACCACAGTGTCCCATCGGATTTCAAAAACAAGGTATTGCTATTCCCCATCGCAATATCCACGACATAGGCGACTTGGTAGCGAATTTCGCGCACCCCCCCCATTTCGAACCCCGGAGCGAAGGCGCGAAAACGGAAAGTGGAGGTGGAATCGATCCACAGCGAATCGCTCCAGACAGGTGAGGTCGAATCTGGCGCCGGTCCATTCCGAGAATACCGAATGACCGCTCCGGGCGTGGAACAACTGGCGCGGATGCGAAAAGGCTCGGACCGTTCCTGTGTCCCCGTATCCGACAACCTGACTTCGTCGGCGACGAGTTGCCAACGAAATCGGGTCACTGGTCCCGGGACCCCATCCGCCCAAGCACGAAGACTCATGGTGACGGTGGAATCGATGCGAAGGGAGTCCCCGAGAATGGCCGAGGAAGAATCCGGCTCGTCCGTACCGAGTTCGTAGCGGATCGCATCGACGGGATCCCTGGTCTGGAAATTCACGAAGAAGGGTCGGCGGTAGACCCCGGGGAGGACGGAGGATTCGACTTCGCCGGGAGGGGGCCCACGTCTGCGAACTCGCAGGACGGTGTCCAGGCCATTGCCGGCAAGATCCTCGGCATGGAACACCAGGCGATTTACTCCTTCGGAGAGTGGAACCCATTGCTCGTACAACCCCGAATCAAAAGGCGAAACCGATTGGGAATCGAGTTGGACGACCTGCAATCCTCCTCGATCCGATACCAACCAACGCACCAGAATTCGATCCTTCTCGTGCACGACCACGGAATCAAACTCCATCAACAGCAGGAATCGCGGGGCGACGGTGTCCGGGGGAGGCCCCTCTTCCCGGCGAATCACCAGGACCGAATCGAAGGCGTTCCCGGAGGCATCCTCCAAATGGAAGGCCACTCGATTCACGCCTTCCCGCAGCCGGACGGAGGATTCGTACAGGTCGCCATCCGTGGGCGAAATGGACTGGGAGTCCAGCCGGACCAGCGTGATTCCTCCCTCGTCGGTGGCGAGCCAGCGAATCCGGGCCGAATCCACGGAATGCCCCACCACCGAGTCGAGATCCACCAGAAGCCTCAATCGCGGGACGATGGTATCGGGAGCGGCTCCTTCCGCCTTTCGCTCGACGGCCAGAAACCGGCTCGCTTCCTGGCCCGAACTGTCCCGGGCGGAAATCCTCAAGCTTGTGGATTTCCCCGGCTCCGGAAGAGACACCGTGGCCTCGAACAAATTTTCGCCGATCCACTTCGCTTCGATCTCCCCGATTTTCACCCCCGCGATCCCGTCTTGATCGATGGCGACCACGCGCACCCGCAAGCTGTCCTGTCCCGACTCAACCTGGAGGGAGGGGCTGGTCGGGGACACCAGGGAGATGGTCGGAAGGCGGTCAACTCCTTGGGCCCCGGAATCGGCGAACAGGGTCCTGACTTGCACCGCCGTGAGCACACCTTCCTCGCGAAGCCGATTGGCGCTCGCACGCACGACTTCCGTATCCCGAGGCATTCCCCACACCCCGATGCGACCCGGAACCGTGGCCCCTTCGTCGAGCAACCAGTAGAACACATCGCGCCAGACGACATCGGAATCGAATTCTTCTGGTTCATCGTCGGGAAAACGTCCGAATCCCTGGACCCCTTTGGCCAATCCCCAGGCCCACGACTTGATCAGGCCCGATCGATCATTGGGAAATCTCGAGGGATCAAAGCGGCTCAGACTGTCGAGGGCGAGCAAGGCTCGGCGAACCGACTCGACCTGCCTCCTCTCGTAGGGCGCCAACGTGGCACCGAACCTTCTCAGCAGGTACTTCGCACCGAGAACCCCGCGGAAGAGGAACTGGAGTTCCAAGGTGTCGTTCTCCCCGACTCCTGCGGGAATGCGCACTTCGAACAGACTCTTGTCCAGGATGGTGGGCTTCAGCATCCCGGAATCCCCCGCGAAGAGGTACCGGACGGAATCCGGGATCCAGGCGGATTGCTCCACGGAGAACCGCGCCAACATGGAGTTGGCAGTGGTGGACTCCTTCTCTGCGGTCCCGGAAGTGGAGTTGTCGCAGCCAGCAGCGAGAACCAGCAAGAGAGCCATGGAACCGAGAGAGGAAACAAGGGAACCGAAGCGGAATCCCGTTGGGCGAGGAGGCATGTTCGACGATCCTGGGTGGTATTCGAGCGAGGGCGGCGGGGTGTCGCGCTCCAAGAAAAGTACCTCTCAAGCCCCTGCTCCAAGAAATCTTCCAGCCTCCGGCACCATCCGTGCACCCGGTGCCCCAGAAAGCATCTTTCCTGGTCCACACGTGATGCAGGAGGCCAACATGTCGATCGGGATCGGGATCATCGGAACAGGGACCGTCGGGTCCGGAGTGCTCGAGATCCTCACCACCCGCACGGAGAGCCTCTCCCGTGCCGCCGGCACCCCCCTCAAGGTGGCTCGCGTCGCCGCGCGCTTCGAGCACGAGCTCGCCCCCTGGAAGGCCCTGGGCATTCCCGTCACCACCGAAGTCGCCACCCTCCTCGACGACCCCGAAGTCCACATCGTGGTGGAACTGGCCGGCGGATACGACCTTCCGCGCGCCTGGGTCACCCAGGCCCTGGAACGGGGCAAATCCGTAGTGACGGCCAACAAGGCCATGCTCGCCAAGCACGGCGGCGAACTGTTCCCTCTGGCGGCGAAGAACGGGGCCGAGTTGCGGTTCGAGGCCGCGGTGGGTGGGGCGATCCCCATCATCCGCGCGCTGCGCGAAGCCTTCATCGCCTCCGATGTGAACTCCCTGGCCTGCATCATCAACGGGACGTCCAACTACATCCTCACCCGCATGTTCCAGGACGGAATGGGGTTCGAGCAGGCCCTCAAGGAGGCCCAGGCCGCCGGGTACGCCGAGGCCGATCCGACCTTCGACGTGGAGGGAATCGACGCCGCGCACAAGGTGGCCTTGATGGCCACCCTCTGCGGCGGTCGTCGCGTGGACTTCGAGAAGATGCGGGTCGAGGGAATTTCCCAGATCACGGCCGCGGATGTCGCCGGCGCCAAGGAATTGGGCTGCGTGATCCGCCTGCTGGGATTGGTCGAGGTCCACCCCACGGGGGTCGATGCCCGCGTGCACCCCTGCCTGGTTCCGCAGGCCCATCCCCTGGCGGGGGTCAACGGCGCCATGAATGCCGTGTTCCTCGACGGCTCCACCACCGGCCCCTCGATGCTCTACGGCAAGGGAGCGGGCAAGATGCCCACCGCCAGCGCGGTGGTCGCCGACATCGTGGACGTCGCCGGGATCCTGCATCGGAAGTCCCCCGTCCACGACCTTTCCTGGTTCGG
This sequence comes from Fibrobacteria bacterium, assembly GCA_020633825.1. GTDB lineage: Bacteria > Fibrobacterota > Fibrobacteria > UBA5070 > UBA5070 > UBA5070. The sequence continues at coordinate 17,472 of JACKCV010000006.1, forward strand.
CGGGGAGGAGGCTCCCCTGTTCCCCACTTCCGACGTGGAGGGCCCCTATTACCTGCGCCTGCAGGTGGGCGACAAACCCGGGGTGCTCGCACGCATCGCGAAAGTCCTGGGCGACAGCGGCATCTCGGTCTCGCGTTTGATCCAGCACGAAGCGATCCCCGGAGCCGAAGGCGTGACCATGGTGGTCGACACCCACGTGGTCCGCGAAGGCGCCCTCCTGGAAGCCATCGCCCGGATCGACGCCTTGCCCGAGACCGTCGCTCCCACGGTCGTGTTGCGCTTCTACGAGAAGGGCGTCGGCGCATGATGTCGCTGCGGGCCCTGGAGCGAGCCGCCCTGGTGGCGGCGGACTTCCTCGGAGGGATGCTCGCCTTCGTGGGCATCTTCTGGGTCCGGTACCAGTCCGGCTGGATTCCCCAGTCGGTGGACCCCAACCTGAGTGTGGTCCATTTCGTCACCCCGGGCGTCCTGCTTTCCGGCGCCCTGATGGTCTGGTTCCTGCTCAACGGGCTCTATCGCGACTGGTTCCTCGAGAGCCGATCCTCCCAGATGGGTGTCCTGTTGCGGGCGGTCGTGCTCGCCGGACTGGCCCTGTTCGTGCTCCTGGCCGGTGCCGATGCCGTCGCCTGGGGTCCGCAAGGCCGATGGGATCTGGTCTTCACCCGTTCGCGCGTGGTGACCATCGGTGCCTATTCGGCGCTGATCCTGTTCGGGTGCGGAGGCCTCCGCCTGCTGGTGCAGTCGATCGATCGATCCCTGCTGCGCTCCGGACGCGGACTGGAACCCACCTTGCTCCTGGGTGCCAACAGCCAGGGTGAACACGCCGTCAAAATCCTGGAGCAGCGCAAGGTGCTGGGTTTGCGCCCCGTCGGATTCGTCGACCCCGACGGCAACCGCACCGGACGCGAACACGCCGGGCTCAAGATCCTCGGGAAGTATTCCGACCTTCCCCGCATCATCGATGCGACCCTCGCCCGGCATGTGATCATCTGCCATTCCACCACCTCGCACAACGAGATCCTGCGCATCCTCTCCCACCTGGAGGAGAAGCCGAACCTCACCGTGTACCTCATCCCCGACCTCTTCGATGTCGTCTCCGGACACCTGCGCACCGGGGTCGTGCACGGCACCGACTTCCACGTGCTCTACCAGCACCACCTGCCCGCCTGGCAGGCGGGACTCAAACGCGCCATGGACATCAGCTTTTCGATGCTGATCCTCCTGGCGGCCCTGCCCGCCCTGCTGCTGGCGATGCTGGCCATCAAGCTCGACAGCCCCGGCCCCATCTTCTACAGCCAGGAACGCATCGGGCAGTACGGACGGCGCTTCAAGGTGTTCAAACTGCGCTCGATGCGCACCGATGCCGAAATGGCCGGCCCCCAGTGGGCGGGCAAGAAGGACAACCGCATCACCCGGGTCGGGAAGATCCTGCGCAAGAGCCGACTCGACGAGGTCCCCCAGCTGTGGTGCGTGTTCAACGGGGACATGGCCCTGGTGGGTCCACGGCCCGAACGCGAATTCTTCATCGACCAGCTGCGCGACCAGGTCCCTCTGTACATGCGCCGCCTCAAGATGAAGCCCGGCCTCACGGGATGGGCCCAGGTCACCCTGGGCTACGACAACTCCATCGAGGACGTCAAGAAGAAGGTCATGGCCGATCTCTGGTACTTCGAGAACATGAGCCTGGGCCTGGACATCCAGATCCTGGTGCGCACCATCTGGGTCGTGCTCACGGGGAAAGGGGCGAACTGACCCGATCCCGCCGAGGCGGGATCGACGGGAATCGTCAGCGCACCGACGCGGGCCCGTTGGGGCGCCGTTGCCCCCCTTCGAACACCAATCGTTTGCGGCTGGGAACTCCCTCGGCGATCCACACCTCGTTTCCGAACCGTTCCGCCCGATCCCACACCCCGTCGGCCGCATCGCGGGCCAGCATGAGGGTTCCCGGACTGGCCGCGACGACTTCGTCGTTGCGCTGCTTGCGGACCAGGAGCCGGCTCCAGGCATCCAGGAACCGGCCCGCCTGCGCCGCGTCGTCCCAGGAGGTGCGCCACACCAGGGCGAGGCTCCCTTCCCCATCCTCCATCAGGGCGAAGGAGTCGGACACCATGCCCTGGACGACGGAATCCGGCGGGAGGTCCCGCCCTCGGCGCAGGAAGTCCTCGGAACGCAACGAACCCGGCTCGATCCATTCCTCCGAATCCCTCCAGATCGAGAACAGGATCCCCGTGTGCAACATGCCCAGCCGCCCTCGATGGGCCCGGTGCCAATCGGCTCCCAGGTGCACCACGGGAGCCAAGGGCAGGGCCGCGGGAGTCGGGCAGGACCAACGGGGATCCAGGAAACATCTCGTCGAGCGGGGAGGTCGGCGCCACCAGGCATCCACGGCCTCCCATCCCCCCTCGCGCCATCGTTTCAGGAGGACATGGGCCCCCTGGTCGTAGGGATGGAAGGTGGGCAAGGTCACCAATTCGGGATCGAGTCCCCCGGTGGCGCGCAGGGTGTCGCGATAGGCTTCCAGGGGTTGGTCGGGCAGGAACTCTTCGAGGGAATCCATGCCTCCGGCGGCGTACATGGTCTCGACCAGCTTCGCCTCGCCCTCCATCAGGTACTGGAAGGCCTGCCGGGAATCCAGACCCGCCGCCTCCGCCAGGAGAACTTCCAGATCGAATCGCTGGTCCTGCAGCGCATGCACCAGCTCGTGCACGACCACCACATCGAGTTCCTCGGAGGAATCCAGGACATCCTTCACGATCCAGAGCGTCCCCCGGGAGTAGAACGCCTGGAGGCTGCTGTGGTCGACATCGTCGACCGCGTCGGAGAACCCCTCGACGGAATCGACGAACCCGAAGGCCCAAAGCAGGGAGGTCCAGGCCGTATCGGCCGGATCGCGTTCCTCGGGGGCGACGGAATCGTACACCGCGAGCATCGCGTCGCGCTCCACGATCTTGACCTCGACCGGACCCCGGAACGACTCCCCCCGCAAGCCCTCCACCACCGAACGCAGGGAGTCCACCATCCGCACCAGGTCGGGTGGCGGTTCCGAGATCTTCTCGTGATCGCATCCGGCGACGGAACCTCCCAGGAAGAGCCCGACCAGGATCCACAGCCAGCCGACCGGAGAGCGTACGGTCCGACTCCGATCCGGAGCGGACGTGCTCCGGCGAATCCCGCCGTCCCCGAAGGGGATGGCCTCTCGGGGATCGCGGAAAACCGTCCGAGTCGCCTCGCGCGTCGCCCTCATCGCGGCATTCCGGGGATGGGCGGAGGCCTGCCGAAGGGGCGCCGGGGAGGAGACCACGACCCGGCGCCGAAGACCGCCTCCATCCGCGCCGCACGCCCCGCCGCGGCCGCTTCGCGCTCCGGAAGGGACAGGAGCGCTTGGCAGAGGGAGTCGGATTCCGACACGGAGAACCCCTCCACCACGACCACATCGCTCCCCCGGGCGACCACGACCAGCGACCGATCCCCCGAGGAGTCCCGCGCCACCCGTCGCTCCGCACGAGCGGTGTCGCGGATGACCCAGGAGGCGGATCTGGCCAAGGCGAATCGCGCGGCCCACAACGCCTCCGAGAGATCCCGGGCCGAGGCCGAATCCGCGGTGCGCAGGCGCCAGAGCAATCCCGGAACGGATCGACTCTCGAAGGACCAGAATCTGTCGCCACGCCACGAGGAGACGAGGGAATCGAACCGTCCGTTCCGCGACCGACCGGGATAGGCCAAGGCGGCCAGCAGGGAGGCTCCCACCCGCCCGGTCTGGATCGGCCTCCACGCTCCGGAGACCGCGGGACAGCCCCCCGGATTCCAATCGACGTACCCGTCGTCCGCCAGCCGGAACAAGGGGAGCCTGGACGTCGAGGGGGGGGAGCGGAAGGAGGAGTCGACCGCCCCCCAGCCACCGCGCGAACGCACTCCCGAGATGAAATCGGATCCGAAGACGTAGGGCAGATAGTCGGGCAGCGCCATCGAGAGCGGAATCCCCTGCGGGCGGGCCCAGGCATCGAGCTGGTTCGCCAGGTCCTCGAGGCTCCCGCGGCGGGAGAGGATCATGGAATCCAGCACCGCCGGGGGCGGATCGTCGAGCGCCGACTGCATGGCGACATATTCCGCCTCGCCTTCCACGAGGAGTTCCAAGGCACGATCCTCGTCCTGCTCCCGGGTCGATGCACTCATCCGATCCAGACGGAAACGCTGGTCCTGCAGGGCATGCACCAATTCGTGCACCACGACATGTCCCAGCTCCTCGCGATCGGGATTGTCGAAGACGTACAAGGTCCGGGTGGCGGGGAGGTAGAACCCCAGGATGGTTCCCTGGTCGAAGGTCTTGCGGGCCTTGGCCCACTGCCCCAGGCTGTCGACCATCCCCAGGGCCAGCAGGGTCCGCTCCGAGTACTCCCAAGCGGGATCGGGCGGAAAATCGACCTGCGCAGAAAGGTGGTCGACCAGGCTGTCGAACCCACCGGCAGGGACCCAATCGGCCCGGACGGGCCCGGGGAATCGGACGCCTCGAAGGACCTCGATCCGCGCCAGGGAGGAAGCCAGGGCGCCATCGAGCCAGACTTGGCCGGAGGCTCGAACTTCGAAATCCACGGCGGAGTCCGAACGCGCGCACCCCGCGACGAGCAGGCTCGCCGCGACACCCCCGAGGATTCCAACCAAGCGCTTCATGGTTCGGCCAAGATATCTCCCCATCCGCTCGTCGGTGGACTCCTCAGGCGACGGGGCGTTCCTGGGGGAGCACGAGTTGGTTCACGCGTCGCATCAGGAGGATGGTGGCCACCATGCTCACCGCCACGATCACTCCCAGGAGAGGATAGTTGGCCAGGGGAGCCTTCTCGGAGGTCTGGACCACGATCATCCCCGCCGCCATGGAGGCGACGCCCCCGGAGATCTGCTGGATGGAGGAGTTCACCGACATGTACCCTCCCCGGTCGGCCGGTTCGGGCACTCCCGAATTCAGGGCGGAAGCCGAGACGATGCGGCCGTTGATGGCGGCGAACAGGACAATGTTCACCAGGATCACCCCCCACAGCGGCGTGATGCCCAGACGGGTGTACACAAGGACCAGCGCGATGGTGGCGAGGGTCGACCACACGAAGACGGGAAACTTCCCGACGCGGTCCCCGAGTCGCCCGAGCCAGGGGCCGGCGATCAGGCTGCAGGCGCCGGTGGCCATGTAGACCAATGGCAGCTTCGAATATTCGATACCGAGATTATTCACGCTGAAGGCGCTTCCGAAGGGCATCAGCATGAAGCCTCCCGTGGTGAGCAGGATGGTCGCGGAAAACCCCACCAGATGCCGGGGCTTGGAGGCGATGGCCCACAGGTGCACCAAAGGGTGTCTGCGCACATGGGTGTGCAGATGTCCGTCGATGGGGCGAAGCTTGGCGAAGGCAAGGATCCCCACCAGGGCGGCGATCCCCGCGACCACCAGGAAGGGCATGTGCCAGCCCCATTTGTCGGAGAGGAACAATCCCACGGGGATCCCCAGCACCTGACTGGCCGCGAAGGAGGTTTGCACCACGCCCATCACCCGACCGCGCATCGACATCGGGAACAGGTCGGCGATGATGGCGTAACTGATCGAACCAATGACCCCTCCGAACAGACCCGTCACGATCCGCGCTCCCAGCAGCGTGGGATAATCGGGGGCGATGCCGCACAGGAAGGTGCCGAGCACGAATCCGGCGTAGAAGAACAACAACAAGTTCCGGCGATCGAAGCGGTCGGCAAACCCCGCGGTGAGGAATCCCGCGGCCCCGGCGCTGAAGGCGTAGACGCTCACCACCAGTCCGAATTGGGCGGGAGTGATGTGAAGCTCGTGGAGAAGCAAGGCCCCCAGCGGGGACAGCATCATGAAGTCGACCACCACCGAAAACTGCAGAAACGCCAGAAGCAGGACGACGAACGCCTGGTACCGCGTGAACCCCTTGAACATCCATCCTCCCGTGCTTGGCCTTCCACCCCTTGGGAGGCGATCAGAGGGTACATATTCGCCCGGTTTCATACCTTTGGAGACAACCCCCGTTCGAGTCTCCCCAAAGGTTTCCGACATGCGTTTTCCCACCGTGCTCGCCTTCTCAAGCCTGTTCGTTCTCGCGGCCTGCGACAGCCCCTCCACGCCCACCGATTGCGGCACTGCCGGAGTCTCCACGACGACGGGTTGCAGCATTGCCGCACCAGACGATTCCCGTCTCCTCGGATTGTGGGTTCCCGCCCTCAACGTCTCGGGGCAGTACTTCGAATTCCGGGACCCCACGCAGGGAATGATCACCATGCGAGGATGGGTGAACGATTCCATCCCCTTCACCTACCAGGCCGGGGGCGGATCCATCCATATGACCGCCGGCAACCAGACCGCGGAAGGAACCTACCGCTTCTTCGGCAACGACAGCATGGAGCTTCTGGCCGGGAACATCTTCAAGGGACTCGTCCTGCGCACCGACAGCTTCCCCGCCCCGGACTGAATCCTCGACGTCGGATCCGAGGATTCGCGAAACCCACCCCCCCTCTCCCCAGTTTCCTTCGGCTATGGGAGGATACACTGGGCAGGCCGTGGTCCAGCGGCACAAATCCAGTGGAAGGGGGGGATCCGTGAAACTTCATGTTCTATCCGTATTGGCGTTGGGATCCCTCCTCGCGGGAGGATGCGGAACGGTCCAAGAAACCCTCGATCAGGCGGACGACAAGATTTCAGATGGCCTCCAGGCGGCTCGTTCCCTGGAGGGCCAGATCGGGTCGGTCAACGACAGCGTGGACAAGTACAAGATTCTTGCCCAAGCGATCCTGGACTCCTCCACCGTGGTCGTCGGCGTGGGCCCCGACGGGACCTTCCGCATCGATTCCATCGGGGGGAAACCCGTGGCCGAAGCAGGAGGAGTCATCCTCTCCATCCTCGACGCGGAAAGCAATCTCGCAGGAGTGGTGACCTCGGCGAATTCCATCGGACTTGCCATCGACTCCCAGCCCCGGGGGGAGGATCCCGCGATCCACCTGGGCACCATCCTCGTCGACACGGCTACTCGTTCCGCGATGCTGGCCGACTCCCTTTCGCACCTGGCCATGCCCGGGTACACGATCGCAGCCAACGCCCAGGCGGATCTGGGAGCCGTCTCGATTCCCGCCGCATCCAACGATGCAAACGCCCCTCTGGATCGCGATCACGACGGCATGCCAGACCTATTCGATGCCGATGCGGGAAACAATGGAATCCTGGATGCTTTGGAAGACGGGGACTCCCTCGACCAGATGCTTCGTCGTCTCCCGGGCCTGGTTCGGGAGTACGTCATGGATGCCCACGCCAACAGCGTGTTCCTTCCCGTCGCCGGATCGACCCCCATGGAAAGGCAGAGGTCGTACTTGCTGCAATTCCATGTCAGGGAGTCCGGACGCCATCCGATCGACAGCATCCTTGTCGAGGGTCCGAAGTATCTCGACTCTTGCCAATGGAAGATCATCGGCGCTCCCGGGACTCCGGGGAACAACCGGCCCGACGGCATGGTGCGGCACCTTTCCAACGCAGGAACGAACGAAGGTTGGCACGCAGAGCTCTACAGTCCGACGGGCGCCCTGTTTCGGATGATTCGGCCTGGTGATGTGATCTCCTTTCGCATCTTCTCCAACGGAAATTCCTACCGGGCCTTCTCCCCTGTGACCTGGGTGTTCCGCGAAACACCGATGCTGGTGCGATACCTCGAGACCATTGGAGGAAGCACCAGGTCGGTCATGTATGCGGACTCGTTGCGAACCCATCCCCCGATTCCGGGAGGCGGTCTTTGGATGCCCAGCCTCACGCCCGGCTCCTCGCTTCGCCTGGAAATCGACCTGATGCGCCTGCGAACTCCATTGCGCAACGCGCTCGGAGATTCCACCGCTGGAATCGCATCGCTGCAGACCTTTCTCAAGGACGACCGGTACGAAGTGGAATTCTGGACGGAAGGATCCTCCGGCCAGTTCCGAAACAGACGCATCGCAGGCCCGGTACGTGTGGACGCCCAGGGTGATTCCGTGGGGTGGCGATTCCTGCCTGGAAAGGGAAAGGCGGTCGTGTACGTGCCTCGGTCGCTTCTTCGCGACCAGGACAATCGCGTCGACGGAGATGCCTTGGAACCGGTGACCCGATACAAGCTCGATCTGTCCATGTGGGATCGAATCGGCAACAAGACCAGCCTTCAGGTTCTTTTCGGAAGAACGCTCTGAATTTCCCCAGGGCGGCCTGATTTCGCCCGATCGCACTGTCGGCAGGCCATCCACTCGTGACGAGTGGACGGTTCGACCTGGTGCTCAAGGTCCCGAGGGATTCGGGATCTCTCGCCGTCCATCCAAGCTGAGGTCACCCCCCTGGGGTCCCCACCGGAAGAACGCTCGTCCTTGCTCCCGGCCCCTCGAGCTCCCGTGGGGAGCGGATCGAAACGCCTTCGTCGTCTCCCAGGGCGGAACGATTTCCCGGATGGACACCATCTTGTACCGGGCCGTATCTCCATCGGTCCGCAGGAGGAAGGTTCCATGACCTTGGAGAATGGGCGTGCGGGGATCCGAATACGAACAACCCGCGATCGGGGAAGGAGCGGCCGGCCAGCCCCCGACATCCTCCACCTCCCCGACCTTTTCCCAGCGAGCCCGATCCGGCTCCCCTCCGGAAACGCTGTCGATCCAGGCTTCCAGATGCACCCCCTGGTCTGCAGGCAGGTTCCACACGAGATATTTGATGCCGATCCAGCGCTGGTTCGGGGGAGGAGCTCCCTTCCACAAGGGATCCTGGGTGTGGAACCCGGACCCCGACCAGTAGTCGCTCGTCGGGTGCTTCAACTCCTTCTCGAAGTCCCAGGTCCCGTCGTTGCGGAATCGGGCGTAGTAGGTGGTGGCGTCGCAATCATCTCCCCCCGCGGAGGCGTGCCCCTTCGGTCCGCTCCGGGCCCCGACCACGAGCCCTCCCCAAGCGGTCGCCCGACTCCCCCCCCGGCTCCAGTACCCGGTGAACTCGGTGTTGAGGAAAAAACCTGCGCCCCGGGGTCCTTCGCGGGTGGCGTCGATGTGGAAACGGGGGGAACCTCCGGACATCGTCAGGGTTCCCGCTCCGTCGATCTGGAAGCCGTCGGTGCTCCCGCTGTGGTCGTCGGTCCATCCGGTGGGATCGAAGGGATCGGGAGCGTAGCGCACTCGCCGCGCGACCCCGTTGCCCCAGTGGGCGGAGTTCCACTGGACCCCTCCCAAGCGGGAAGGATGGAATTGCGCCAAACCGAAGGTGTCGACCCCCGCCGGTGCGGGAGTCGCCGCGTGGAGAACCATCGCGAACAATGTCTGGAATCCCATGCTCCTCCTTGGCCGGCCTGCCCGCAAGAATACCACCGCGATCCGACCCATCGTCCGATGGGCGCTCCCGGACGTTCAACGAAAATGATCCACCTCGAGGTGGACGACCAACCCATCCGGATCCGAGAGTGCTATTATCCAGCATCAGAAGCCGCAGCATGTCCTTTTCCGCAGGAACGCACTGCCCATGATCCGCAGACGTTGGTTCGCATTGGGGCTTGCCCTCCTTCCCGTGGCGATCCCGACCCTTTCCTGGTTGGCGTGGATGGTGCGGCCCGTCCACAGGACGGGAATCGCGATTTTCGACAAGACCGCCGGAGATTCCCTCCAACAGGAGCACCGCAGCTTGATCTGGTCGCTGCGCCACGAACGGATCGGATTCCCCGACGGCCAGCTTCCCGATCCTTCGCGGGACTACTACGGATTCCACCCGCGGTCGCCTCGGAGTGAACGAGGGTATTCCATCCGCGATCTGGAAAGGATGTCCGCCGCGAAGCTCGACTCGTTCGCCGACGGTCTCGACCTGGTCTACTACACCGACGCGTACGGGGTGTACCGGGACGAATGGTACCCGGATTCCATCGCCGACTCCCGGTCCCCCCTGCTCTACGGAGGCATGACCGCCAAGGAATTGCGGGTGCTGGAGCGGGTCCGCGATCGCGGCAAACTGGTCATCTGCGAATTCAACACCATCGCCTCGCCGACCTCCTGGGAGATCCGCACGACATTCGAGCATTCCTTCGACATGTCCTGGACGGGGTGGATGCTCCGTCATTTCGAATCGCTCGACACCGCTTCCAACGGGGAGATCCCGCGCTGGCTCGTCCAAGCCCAGCTGCGCCAGACAAATTCCTGGCCCTTCCGGCGCTCGGGCATCGTCTTCGTCCACGAGGATGGACGGGTTCGCATCCTGGAGGATTCCGTCTCCCTGGACGACCCGGTCCCCTGGATCGTCCCGACCCCGTCCCTGCGTCGCATCGCCGACGTTTCCGATTCGGTCCCCTATCCCTTCTGGATCGACGTGATCAAACCGGGATTCAGCATGGAGCCGATGGCCTGGTACCATGTGCGCACGAATGCCCATGGAGATTCGCTGCTGGCAAGGGAGGGGATCCCCTCCAACTTCCCCGCCGTGCTCCGCAGCCAGGCACCTCGGAAATCCTGGTACTTCGCCGGCGACCACGCGGACAATCCCGTGGGTTTGGCCTCCTCCTCCTTCGCCTGGATCCACCACGTGGGATTCCTGTTCCACAGCCGCTCGCCGAGCGATCGGGCGAGATTCTTCTGGGAATTCCATCGCCCGCTCCTGAAATCGATCCTTGCGGGGATTCGCGCCGGAGGCTGAGAAACAGGAATCGATCCCGTTTCCGGTCGGGTTCGGGGATGGATTCCCCGAACCCGACCGGGCGGGCGTCACTCCTTGGCGTCGCGGATGTTCTTCTGGATCGCCACCGAAGCGAACAGGCACAGCACGTAGGACATCGCGTAGAAACCCTTCTCGGACAGGGTCAGGGTCGCGTTCCACAGGCCGACCGCCAGAAGCAGGAGCGACATCGCCGTGGAGGTCCAGGCCAGTCCGGTGTAGATGCCGGTGACGGGGATCCCGTCCTGCTGGTCGCGCACCGTCTTCTGCAGGGAAACGGCTGCGAACAAACCGTACAGGAGAAGGACGAAGTAGTACCCCTTCTCGTTGAGCTGCATGGTGGCGTTCCACAGGCCGATGCAATAGGCCGACAACCCGAGGATCAGGGCGACCCAGCTGGCACCGACGAAGGCTGCCGATGGTTTCTGCGAGGAAATGGACATGTTGGCTCCTGGAGGACTTCGGCGGGAGCGGAAGCATCCCGCGTGCGGAAAGGGAAAATGGTACATCGGGTTCCGCGAATCCCGCCACTTGGACGTGCGCACCTGCCGGGAATCCGTAGATTATTCCCCCTATGCCGATGACCCTCGTCCATCCCGCCGCGATCCTTCCCCTGGTGCGTCTGTCCCGGACGCGGGGATGGAAGACCGCATTGGTGCTGGGAGCCATGGCCCCCGACCTGGTGCGCCTGCTCCCGGGGGTCGGGCGGGAGCTGAGCCATTCCCTGCTCGGGCTGGGGATCCTGGTGCTTCCATTCACGCTTGTCCTGGCGCCCCTCATCTCCCGCTGGGTGCTCCCCCGGGCCATGCGTCTGCCCGGGCTGGCCGGTCTTGTCGACCCCAAGGAGAGATTCGGATGGGAATGGGCCATCCTGGGAGCCATCCTGGGGGGAGGAACCCACCTGTTCTGGGACCTGTTCACACACGACGGAGGCCCGACCATCCCGAGCGCCTTCCTCGACACGAAGATCATGGACAGCGTGGCGGGGCCGATCCGGATCCGCCACTTGGCCTGGGGTCTGCACTCGCTCCTGGGGGCGGGAGTGCTGGTGGCGGCTCTCGCCTGGATCCTCGTCCGATCCCCCGGAGGTCCACGGACCCTGCTCCATCCCACCTGGATCCGGCTCGCGACGGCCTTCACCCTGCCGATCGCGTGGCTCTACTACGTCTCGGCGACCCATGGCATCCCCTTCTACGAGGACGCGATCCTCCTGGTGCGCATCGCGAGCCCCTGGACGCGCCCCGCGCTCCTCCTCTCGGCGCTGGGAACCCTCGGTCTGTTCTTCTGGGAAACCCGCCGACGGAGCACATGACCACCCCGCCCGTCGCCCGGAGGAACGACGGGGCGGCTCGACGGATCCTGTCTAGACGAGCGTGGCGACGGCCTTCCCCCACACCTTGCGCTCGCGCAATTCCTCGAGGACGGCGGGCACGCCCTCCAGGTCCACCACGCGATTCAGGGGTACGGTGACCACGCGATCCCGAAGCAGTTCCGTGAACTTCGTCCCCGCGGCGACCAGATCGGACATGGCCTTGGGGCCCGCGCCATGCGCGTCGCCGAGACTGATCTGGAAGATTCCCAGCGCCCGGGAAAAGGGCTCCTGGTAGGAACTGGATCGGGCCAGCCGGGACAGCAGGACCATCTCCCCCTCGAATCCGAGACTGTCGGCGACCTGGATGTCGCTGTTGCCAGCCCCGCCATCCAGTCCTTTGCGAACCCCCGCACCGGAGGTGAGCTCGCGCACCTTCGCCGCCAGGTCCGGATCGCGATAGTCCAGGACATGGGTCGCCCCCATGGCCCGGACATGCTCCTCGTTGGCGGCGGAACAGGTCGCGACGATGGGGTCGAGCTCGAACAGGCGACAGATCTGCAGCGCGAAGGATCCGACGCCTCCCGCCCCTCCCGCCACGACGATCGACTGCCCCTTCTCGATGCGCAACCGGTCCACCAGGGCCCTCCAGGCCGTCCACCCGGCGCAGGGAGTGGCGGCCGCGTCGATCATCGCGACATTCTTGGGCAGCGCCACCAAACCGTTCGCCGGTTGCAAGGAATATTCGGCGAACCCGCCCCAGGATCGGAATCGGTATCCGTGGCAGACGACGCGATCCCCTTCCTTGTGGCCTTTCACCCCTTTGCCCAAGGCGTCGATGGTTCCCGCCACATCGAGCCCGGGAATCACGCACCCCTGGGAATGGACCGTGTCGACCTGATGGACCCATCGGGGAGTTCCGACGTCGACCGGATTGATTCCGCAGGCTTCGACCCGAATCCTCACCTGCCCTTCCCCGGGTGTGGGGACCGGCATTTCCATGGGGCGGAATCCTTCCTCGGGTCCGACGCATACGAGAGCTCTCATCGTGGTGTTCATGGGACAGCCTTTGGTTGCGGGGGGTTCACGGCCCGTTGGGAGAACTCCAGGATGTTGCCTTCCGGGTCCGAAACCCAGACCACCCGAAATCCCGGTTCGATCGCATCCATCACCAGGGGGCCGTGGGTGATGGCAACGCCTGGCCCCAGACGAAGCAACGCCTCGTCGAGATCCGCGACATCGAAGGCCAGATGCCGATAGCACGGATATCCCGGCCCGACGCCCTGGGGGGCACCTGCCGGACGATTTTCGGAGCTGGGAAAGATCTCCAGCCCCAGACCTTCCGCCCGGATCATGACGATCCGCTCCCCACCCGCCTGGAAGGACTTCACCCTGCGGAACCCGAGGATTTCGGCGTAGAAGCGCTCCAACCGTTCGGGGTCCCGCGCGGCGATTCCCACGTGCGAGAACCTCGCTGCCAGCGGGGCCGGGACGCTCATCCGACGCCGTTGATCCGGTCGATGATGGCACGGGCCAGCAGGTGGCAGTGCCCCCCCGTGCGTGCCGTGACGAGATCTCCATCCCAGACCAGATCCCGATCCTGGTACTCGATGCCCATGTTCCGGGCGTCCCCGATCAGATTGTTGTGGACCACGGCCTTGCGCCCTCGGACCACCTGGGGAATCGGGGCGGCGAGCCACATGCCGTGGCAGAGGATCCCCTTCACCACTGCCGGATTCGCGAAGGCGCGTTCCAGGAACACCACCGCCGGCGCGGGTTCGTCGACCTTTTCGGTATAGCGAAGCCGATCGGAGACCATTCCCGCCGGGACGATGATCGCATCGAATTCCGCCGGATCCCGCCCTTCGAAGCTCTCCGAGCAGGTCATGGGGATGTGGTGTTCGTGGCCCTTGAAGACCAGAGACGCCTGGCCCCACAACCGGGTCAGGAAGTGGAGTTCGATCCCCTCCTCCGCGAAGCGATGCTGGTAGTAGAAGATTTCGTTTTCGTAGAAGTCGCCCTCGAACAGGACGGCCACGGATCGTTTGGAAGCCATGCTTCTCCCGTAGGTGCCCGACGGTCCCGGGACTCGTCGGCGATGGATTGGAGGGGGATTCCTCGTTGCGCGAGCACAAGGCCGGAGCCGGGGTGGAACGCACCCCGACGCCCGGGATTCAAGGACGAACGATCTTTCCCATCGTCTCCCGGACCGCGCCGTGCAGGTACAGGACGTCGATCCCGATGATAATGTTGGTGAAACCCTGCTGGATGCGGAGATTCGCCTGCTCCGGGGAGACCGCGATGATCCCGGCCGGCTTCCCGGCCTTCTTGCAGGCGGCGAGGACCTTCTGCACGGCCCCCTCCACCTCGGGATCGGCGGTGTTCCCGAGCTTGTTCATGCTGCCCGAGAGGTCCAGGGCCCCGACCATGATGGAATCGACGCCAGGGACAGCCAGGATCTCCTCGATGTTCTCCACCGCGCGAACGTGCTCGATCATCGGGATCAGGACCACCTCGTCGTTGGCGTTCCCCAGGTATTCGCCCATGGCGAGCCCGTAGGCCTGGGCCCGGCCGAGCCCGGCCCCGCGCTCCCCGAGGGGAGGGTACTTCATCGCGCGCACGGCCTCCTCCGCCTCTTGACGGGAATTGACCAAAGGCACGATGATGCCGTCGGGGCCGAGATCGAGCGCCCGCTTGATCAGGGTCTTGTCGTTCCACGCCACACGGACCACGGTGCTGGTGCTCGAACCGTTCGTGGCCTGGAGCATCCCCAGGACCTCGTTCTCGCCCAGGGACGAATGCTCCATCTCGAGCCAGATCCAATCCAAGCCGACATGGGAGAGGATTTCCGCCACGGTGGAGGAGTTCATCGTGATCGTGGATCCGAGGCAGACCTTGCCGGCGGCGAGATCCCGCTTCAGACGATTGGGACTTCTCTGTGCGTCGCTGTTCATGATGGTTCTCCTTGATGGGATTCGGGGATCATTCCTTGCCGTCCAGGATATCCAGGAGGCGTTTGCGAACTTCGGGCTTCTCGCACCGGTCGGCGATGTCGCGCTGGGTCACCCCGGCGAAGTCCTCGACATCGACGCGCCCTCCGCTGGACACGAAGAACCGGGCCTGGTCGAGGTATCCCTCCAGGCGATCGGGACCCGCCATGGTGGCGCGGAGGACGGTGTCGTGCATGGCCGTGAGTCCGTTCACCGCCGGGTACTCGTTGATGGCATCTGCCAGACGCTGCGGCGTGAGGACCTTGGCGCATTCGCGCAGGATGTCGAGATGGTTGAACACGGCGGCGCGGATGATCGTCTGCGCCGCCATGGGGTGCAGCTCGCGCAAGGTCGGGTCCGCTCCGTGGTCGAGAAGGCATCGGGCGATCGCCAGGCGCAGGGCTGCGACTTCCGGGACTCCGGGCAGCCCGTTGTTCCCCGTGACGGCGACGATGAGCGCGGGTTGTTGCAGCGGCCCGCCCAACCGGTTCACGTCCGCCCCCCTCCCGACGATGGATTCGACCTCCGCCAGGACGGAAGCCATCCGGGTAGGATCGGCGAGGGTCTTCGCGATCCCCGCGGAGATCGCCTCCACCAGGGCGTCGGCGAGCTCCTGCAAGGGACGCTCCTCCTCGGGCACCACGGGCGCGATCCGATCGAGGTAGCCGCGGTAGTAGGCGGACTTGGCCTCGGCCGGCCGATCGAACGGGAGCAGGAGATCGACCATCGGCTGGTTCTGGAATTGACGGGCCAGCTCCACCGGCCCCAGACCACGGGCGGTGGTGATGGAGGTGTCGGCGCCGCGCCGAGCCAACTCCAAGGCCAGGTCCCTGTGGCCGTAGAACACCGCCTGCAACAGTGCGGTATGCCCGTTGAGATCCAGGAGCGCGTCGAGCTGGGAAGGCGCCTCGGCCAGGATGTGCAAAGCCGAGGACACGCACCCGGATTGGCCCGCCATGTGGATCGGGAGAGCTCCGGAATCCCGGTGGGCGACGAAGGGATCGGCGCGACGGATGGGGTTGTCCAGGAGGAACTGCACGGCCTCGTGGTGCCCGCGTGCCGCGGCCCACAGGAGAGGCGTCCACCCGGCCGGATCGTGCGCGTCGGGATCCCCGCCGCGTGCCAGCCAGCCGCGCAGGGCGTAGACATCCCCTTTCCGGGCCTCGGCGATCCCCTCGGAGATGTCCGGTCTTGAATCGTTCATCGTTCGCTCCTTCGCAGGTTTGTGTCGATCACCATCCGCTCCGTCGCAGGCCGTGGTCGAGCATGTCGACGAACCGGTCGCCGAATTCGTGGGAGCACTGCAGGGATCGCGCGGTGAGGAACGGGTAGTCCAGGACCACCGAGGTCGGCTTCCCGAAGTTCCCGTGGAAGGCTCCTTCGGGTCCCACCGCGTCGCGAAGCAGGTACTCCAGGACGTAGGGAGGAGGGCCCATGTTGAGGTCGGTCCCCACGAATCCCGTCCCATCCTGGTAGTCGAATTCCAGGCAATGCCCGGTCACGTGCTTGCCGCGCAGCAGGCAAGTCCGTTCGTTGGGATCCCGGGCGAACACCAGGGATGCGACCCCGTAGCAGATCGCGCCGATCGGCTTCCCCAGGGCGTGGAATCCCAGGATCAGATCGTGGACACGGTGGTTGTTCACCACGTCGAGGATCGGGCCGCTCCCTCCCACGAGGAACAGCGCCTTGTATCCTTCGAGTTCCGAACGCCTGGCGGCCAGGTCGACGTGGTAGGCTTCCAGGCGACGCAGGAAATCCGGCGCGCTGTGGTAGGGCCGCGAGGGCATCCAGGAGGAGAGATCGATGGGATGATCGAGCCTCGGGCTGTCCTTGAAGGCCAGGACCTGCTCCGCGTCCCCCAGGGTCGTGACGCACACCCCCAGCGGTGGATCGAAATATTCCGGATCCCAGCTGGGCGGCAGGGCTTCCGGACGCGCTCCGGTGGGTGTGGCGAATTCCAGCTGGTATCCCGCCTTTTCCAGCTTCGCCAAGGGGCCGGTCAGTTCGACCCCCCAGTATCCCCAGTTGGACAGGATGGTGAGGATCTTTCCCTTTGAGGCCTTCATGAGTCCGCGAACCTCTTGCGCATGGTGAGGATGTTCCGTCCGTTCTCGCGCCGATACCGTACCTCGTCCATGGTCCGGCGGATCAGCAGGATCCCCAGGCCCCCGATCGGCCGATCCTCCGGCGCGAGGCTCGTGTCCGGCATCTGCCTGGCCAGCGGATCGAAGGGGATGCCGGAATCCGTCAGGACGATCTCGACTCCCGCCGAGGGGGGATCTCCGGAAGGGGCCCCCTCCACGGCGATGCGCAAGGAACCCTCCCCGTCCGGATAGGCGTAGCTGATCACGTTGACGAATGCCTCCTCGCAGGCCAGGGCGAGCTTGGCCTGGAGACCGGCGGGAACACCCAGGGCTCCGCCGGACTCCTCGAGGAAGGACATCATGTCCGCCAGATCCTCCAACCGGGCGGGGAAGTTCGCCTCCACGGCCATCAGGCCTCGAAGGTTTCCTGGATCTGCAGGAACCCTTCGAATCCGGTCATGTTCACCACGTCCACGACCTCCTGGGGAGGCTTGATGAGGAACACGGAAACGTCCGCGCCCATCTTCTGCTTGGCGAACACGATCACCCGGAGTCCCGCGGAGGAGATGAAGGTGAGCTTCTCCGCGAAGAAAACGACCTTGGAGACCCCCTGTCCTACCAGGGTCTTGAGGTGGTCTGCGAGCTTGGGGGCGGCCAGCGCGTCGAGCTTGCCTTCGAGGATGATCTTGACGACGCCGTTTTCGAAGGTGGCGATGAAGTCGGACATGGGTTCTCCTGATTGATGGAAAGGGTGGATTGGCAGCGATTTCAGCGAGCGACGAGCACCATGATGGAACGATCCGCCACGAGGATCTCCCGGGCGTCCCCCAGGGGAGGCTCGGCGCCGGACTCCCAGACATCCTGTCCGGAACCCATGGCGGTGTTGATGGCGACGTGCCATCGAGTCCCAGGGGGAGGGTCGGGAAGTTCGAATCCGTGCATCTCCCAATGCATGTTGATGGCGCAGTACAAGGTGTCGTCCTGGACGGATCCCCCCTTGGCGTGCTTCCCGCAGAGCATGAACGCCAAGGTCAGGGTATCGCTCCAGGATGCGTTCCAAGCCTTGGTTCCATGCCAGGAGATGTCCGGAATTCCGCTCCCCACGTAGTCCCTGTGCTGGAAGTGTCCGGAGTTCCGCAGGACGGGGTGCGCCATGCGGAAGGCGACGCTCCCCTTGGCGAACCGATGGATCTCACCGTTTCGCTCGAGGTCGGTCCAGTCCAGCCACGAGATCGGGCTGTCCTGGCAGTAGCAGTTGTTGTTCCCCTGCTGGGTGTTTCCCATCTCGTCGCCCATGAGCACCATGGGGATCCCCTGGCTGACCATGAGCAGGGTCCAGGCGTTCTTGATCTGCCGCAGGCGCAGCGCGTTCACCCAGGGATCGGTGGAAGGCCCCTCCCATCCGCAGTTCCAGCTGGCGTTGTCGTTGGATCCGTCGTTGTTGTTCTCGCCGTTGGCCTCGTTGTGCTTGCCGTTGTACGAGACGAGATCCATCAGGCAGAATCCGTCATGGCAGGTGAGGAAGTTCACCGAGGAACTGGTTCCCTGGCCCTTGTGCGCGTAGAGGTCCGGGGACCCCATGATCCTCTGGATCGCCCCCCCCGCGGCCTTCGCCTCGCCCCGCAGGAAGTCCCGCATGTCGTCGCGGTACTTCCCGTTCCACTCCGCCCACCTCCCCCAGGACGGGAAGGATCCCACCTGGTACAATCCCCCCGCGTCCCACGCCTCGGCGATCAACTTGCAGCGCGAGAGGATGGGATCGAAGGCGAGCGACTCCAGGAGGGGAGGGGCCGCCATGGGAGCGCCGTTCTGCGCGCGCCCCAGGATGGACGCCAGGTCGAACCGGAATCCGTCGATGTGGTATTCCGAAGCCCAGTAGCGCAGGCAATCCAGGATCATGCCCCGCACGACCGGATTGTTGCAGTTGAGGGTGTTTCCGCAACCGCTGAAGTTGTAGTACCAGCCATCGGGGGTGAGCATGTAGTAGGTCTTGTTGTCCAGACCTCGGTAGGAGATGTACGGCCCGCGATGATCCCCTTCGGCGGTGTGGTTGAACACCACGTCGAGGATCACCTCGATGCCCTCCTGGTGGAGGTTCCGCACCAGCGTCTTGAGCTCGTCGACCTGCATGCTGTATCGTCCGCTGGCCGCCAATCCGGCCTTCGGCGCGAAGAAACCGACGTTGCTGTAGCCCCAGTAGTTCAACAGGCGCTCCCCGGTCGCCTCGGAGATCCGGGAATTCTCGAATTCGTCGTACTCGTGGATCGGCATCAGTTCCACGCAGTTGACGCCGAGCTCCTTCAGGTGGGGGATCTTCTCCCGCATCCCCGCGAAGGTTCCCGGGTACTTCACGCCGGAGCTTTCGTGCCTGGTGAACCCGCGCACGTGCATCTCGTAGACGAGCAGATCCTCGGTGGGAAGCCGCAAGGGGCGATCCCCCTGCCAGTCGAAATCGTCGGGGACGATCCGCGCCCGATGGGGATACGGGTCGGACCAATCCGGATCCTCCCCCCAGACGTCCCGTCCTCCGATGGCCCGGGCGTAGGGATCCATGAGGATCTTCCCCTTGTCGAACCGGTGTCCATGCTCGGGATCCCAGGGGCCGTCCATGCGGTACCCGTATTCCAGCTCCTCCTCCTCGAGACCGAACACCACCATGGAGAACACGTCTCCGATGCGGAAATCCTCGGGGAAGGGAAGGATCGCGAACGGCTCGCGCTCGCGTTTTCGGAACAGGACGAGGTCGCAGCTGGTGGCCGCGCTGGAGAAGATGGAGAAGTTCACGCCGCCGGGAACCAACGATGCGCCGAAGGGAAGCGGAGTCCCGGCCCGGACCGGGAACCCGCCGATTTCCCTCGTCGGGAAGATGTCGATGCGATCCATGTCGTTCAACGGGGAACCAGGGTGACCTTGATCTTGGGCCGATGCGTCGTGACGGGGATCTTCACCGTCAGGGCCTCGGCATCGAAATCGGCGTAGGGCTCGCCGTCGATCTCCACGGAACCGATGGTGACGCTCCCCTTGGGAAGCATGTCCGGAGCCACGCGCAGGATGTTGTCGGCGAAGCCGCCGGGATACGGCTTGAAGTACATCGCCATCGGCTGCTTGGTGTGCAGGAGGTTGATGTAGGTGGTCGACAGGTAGGCCAGTTCGATCGAATGGTATCCACTCATCGAGTGGCTTCCCTTGAACCGCTCTGTCCCCAACAGATAGGGGATACCTGTGGATAGAACGTTGAAGTACACCGCGCCATCGCTGTAGTCGAGGAAGAAGGTGTTGTAGAACGCCGCGGATTCCCGCGCGTACTTCAGGTATTCCTCCTTGCCCAGGATCCCCCAGAGGATCTGGTAGGCGAGGATCCCCTGCTCCTGCTGCCACCAGGCCTTGCGATCGTGCCAGGCGAATCGGTGGAACTTCTCGCCCTGGGCGAGGGTGCGCTCCATCACGTCGTACCAGCCGCCTCGCTGGGCGTCGTAGCCGACCTGCGGCATGAGGGAGGCGATCTTCTCGGCCAGGGCCTTGTACTCCGGGCGCGGGCTCTGGCTGTGGATTCGCATCAGGTTCCATGCGATCTTGAGGTTGTGGCCCACGACGGCCCGGTCCTGCTGCCATCCCCAGGTGCGATCCGGAGACCAATCTTCGTGGAAGCGTTCCTGGACGAAGGGGCTCCAGTCGTAGTCGGGGAAGTGGTCGACGATCTGCTTGGCGCAGAACTCGAGCATTTCCAGGTGCTCCTTCTCCCCGGTGGCCAGGAAGAGGTTGATCAGGAACGCCGGTGCGTGGTCGCCGACGGAATTCCAGTTCTTCTTGGCGCGGTTGGGGCCGAGGCTCTCCGCCCGGGGATCGAGCATCACGGGATCGATGTGGGAGAAGTACCCTCCCTTGTCCCGATCGATGAAGAACTTCTCGAACAGGGCCAGGGTGAGATCGATGTCCTTCCGGATCTCCGGATTTCCCGTGATCCGGAAGGTCTGGGTGGGTCCGGCCAGGGCGTAGATCTGCTCGTAGGCGGGGATCGCGTCGTAGTCGTCCCCGAACTCGGAGGCGAAGACCTTGTGCTCGGAATCTCCCTGGACGTCGATCCCGTGGTACCAGTAGGCCACGTTCTCGTCCACGTCGAAGAACCGCATGTGGTCGTGCAGGTACTTCGTCCCCTTCTCGGCCGCCTCGAGGTACTTGTCCTCCCCGGTCATGAGGAAGGTGCTTGCGAAGCCGTACACCAGGCGACTGATCGTGTCGGTCTCCTGCCGCACCGTGCCGGACTGCTCGCCGGTGAGGCTGATCGTGGTGCGGTACTTCCTGTAGTCGATCGATTCGGGACCGCCGAACTGCGCCTTGATGAAGAAGTCGGCGATGCTCTTGGCCTGCTTGATCCACCAATCGGGTTCCTCGAAACGGAATTTGTCAAGCTTCTTCCCGGGGAAGTCGAGCACCTGGACCTCGAATCTCTGGACGTCCCCGTCCGGGTAGAACGTCCCGTAGCTGAAGACGAACTGTCCGGGGACCAGGAGGTCGGCGATGGTCCCGGTGCAATCGAGCCACGGCTCCTGCAGGTTGCGCATCAACCTGGCGTACACGTTCTTCGAGAGCTTGATCTCGAAATCCCTGCCATCGGAGGTTCGGACCGCGAACGAGCCGTCCTCCAGCTTGCGCGTGACGTATCCGGCGATGGTGTCCGAAAACTCGAAGGAAAGTCCTTGCATGGAACCGCACTCCTTGGGGGGATTGAACAGGTGCTCCGAAGCTCCGACCTCGAGCCGAGGCTTCTTCGAATCAGGAGGTTGGCATACGCGAGGCGACCGGGACAACTGATAAAAACCATAACCGATATCATGATTAAACCACCTCCTAATCACGATATCGCGATATCGCGATTCTCCTCGGAAATCGATTCCGACCCCGAGAATCCTCGTTGCCTTCGGGGAGGAAATCGGATAACATGCGGTATCCACGGCCGTGCACGTCTTCCGGATCCGGAGCGCGCGAAGCCGCCCCCCCGCGATTGAAAGTCATTTTTTGTCGCCAACGAAGGACGGACGCGCATCCGCCCCATCGACGACGGGAGAACCATTGCACCAGGACCGGAACATCGCCATCGCAGCCTACCTGGGAGGAAGCAGGGATCGACCGTCCGCCCTGACCGGTCGCAGGATCGTCGAGCGCATGATCGCGGAAGGCTTCCCCGTCCGGACGATCCTGGTCCACCCGGACGGCCCATCCGAAATCGCGACCGAACTCGGGATCGAATCGATCGTCCTTCCGCCCTTCCTCGGCCTTCCCCGCGCGGGCATCCTCCGCGCCCTGTCGACACCCGCCGGGGTGGAAGGCCTCGGCCTTGTGCGTCGGAAATTGACCGAATTGGGGGTCGACGCCGGCCTGGTCTTCTACGGCGCGTGGCTGCCGCCGGCGCTCTTCGAGATCCCGCCCTTGGGATTCCTCAACTTCCATCCGGCCTCCCTCCCCGAACTCCGGGGGTACGAATGCGATTCCTTCGCCATCCTCCAGGGAAGATCCAGCATCCACGGAACCGTCCACCGCGTCGTCGAGGAATTCGACGCGGGCGACATCCTCTCCAAGACCTCCGAAATCCCCCTGGATCGCTGGACCACCCCGAGGGAACTCCTCGACCAGGTCGACGCGCGGGCTCCCGAGGCCTTCGCGGAGGCCTTCCATGCCCTGCGGTCCCTCCGTAGCCGCCCTCGATCCTCCCTCGCGGGCAACGGATTCATCGCCGACTCCTCCCGACTGCTCGCCCATTCCGCGATCGATCCCGCCCGGGACGACTCGGAAACGGTGTGGTCGAAGTTCCGGGTCTTCCACGGCCAGTCCACCGGAGTCCGGCTCCGCGCCCCCGATCCCAGCGGGCGGAACCGTTTCGTGGAGGACTTGCGATTCCCGCAGAGCGCGTTCTCGTCGGACCGTGGCGACTGGTCTCCCCTGCGGCTCTCCTCGCCCCAGGCCCATCCTCTCGAAGCCATCCTCGGGGACACCGCTCCCGACCACCCCAGCTTCCGGGAAGGACCTCCCCCTTCGATCCTGGAACGGCGCGACCTCCTGCTGCGCAGGCCGGCGGCATGAAGGCCGCGGCCATGCCGATCGCCGGACGCGTCGCCCTGTTCTGCGTCCTGGCTTTCCTCCTCCAGGCGGGATTCTCCCTGGGCTGGACGGCGATGAACGCCCTGTTCCTCTCCACCGCCGGCTCCTCCGCCCTCGGACTGGTCTACCTCGCCACCCCCGTCGCGATGTCGTTGGCCGTCGGGGCTTCCACGTGGTTCCTCGACCGATGGGGGACGAGAGGTCAGCTTCTGTCTTCCATCGGAGGAAGCTTCCTGGTGGCCCTGGCGCTGTGGTCCATCTATTCCTCCGATCCGTCGAGCCAGCCTCTGGCGGTGCATGTGGCCGCCATGCTGGGCACGAACATCTGGCTGTTCCTCCTGTACTCCTCGTTCTGGAACTTCTCGGATGGATTCTTCGACACGCGCGAAGCGAGGACCGCCTATCCGTACTTGGGAGCCGGAATCTCGGGAGGATTCGCGGTGGGGAGTTTCGCGGCTTCCTGGCTGAGTCGACATGTGGACGTCCACGAGATCTTCCTGGGATGGTCCTTGTTCCTCGTCTTCGCCCTCCCCCTGGCCTTGTGGATCCCTTCGCGCCTCCCCATGCTGGTCCAGGTCGCCGATCCCCGCGAGGAGGGAGGATTCCGGGTCCGCATGTTCCGCCTGTGGAAGACATTCCTCCAGTCCCCCTACGCCATCGCCCTCGCCGTGCTGTTCTTCCTGGTCATCGTCCTGGCCCTCTTCTCCGAGTACCTGTATCTCTCTCAATTCGAGAGGACCCTCCGACAGGTGGAGGAAGGGGGCATCGAAGCGCGCCTGGCGCACCTGAACGGAACTCTGGCGGCCGTCGCGAGCCTCCTCAACCTGGTGGCCAATCTGGTCGTGCTTCCGCGACTGGTCAATCGGCTGGGAATCCGCAACATCGCCTTCCTGCTCCCGCTCACCTACCTGGCCCTGTTCAGCCTGGTGAGCGTCGAGATGAACTTCCCGCTGGCCATCGCGCTGTTCATGGCCTACCAGTTCCTGCAGACCTCCATCGACCAGGGCAACCAGAACCTCCTCCTGCGCGCCCTCCCCGAAAAGGTCGGGAAGGAATTGCGCACCGTCGTCGAAGGCGCGAGCGAACCCCTCGCCGTCGCCCTGGTGGGTCTTCTCATCCTCCCGGAGATGGAATGGATCCGCGCGGTCCTCCCCCTGGAACCGATGCTCGACACCGACATCGGGCTGTTGGGAGCCTTGTTCGCCGTCGGTGCGGTCGTGGCGGCGGTGGTGGTCCGCAAGGCCTACCGGGAAGCGCTCCGTCTCAATCTCGCGGGAAGGCCACCGGACGCGGAACGTCCGGGATCGGCGGAAATGTCGGGGACGAACCTTCCACGGATCGTCCCCCATCCGGAAACCATCCAACGCATCGAATGCCGTTGCCTCCGGGAAGGACCGTCCCGCGACCTGCTGGACGACATCGACTTCCCGTCGCTTTCCGGGGAAGAGATCCACCGGCTCCTCCTCCTGGCTCCGTGGTACGACACCGCCGTCCTCGCCCGCTGGGAGCACCTTTCCCGACGGACGTCCCTCGCGACGACTCCCGCCTTGAGCCGTGTGCTTCTGGATCCGACGAGCTCCGTCGGTTCGCGGCTCCTGGCGGCGAGATCCCTCAATCGGGTCGCACCGGTCCTCTTCGAAGACCTCCTGCCGCAACTCGAGCGCTCGTTGCTCCAAGGTCTCCTCGAAAGCTGGGGACTCGCCGCATCCCCGGGTGCCGACGGATGGCAGGGACTCCTGCTGCACACCCGCAGGCAAGCCGTCGCCGATCGACTCGACCTGCTTCTCGAACTCGTCGCCCTGTCGGGACGGATCCCGGAATTCCGTTCCGTGCGCCGACTGCTGCGATCCTTCTCCGCCTTCGATCGCGGCCATGCGTTGGATGTGATCGAACAGGGATTCCCCCGCAAGACCTTCCGACTGCTGGCCCCGTGCATCGAATGGCAATTCTCCGTCCCCGGGGCCATCGAAGGTCCTCCCCATCCCCGCGAGCCCACCGCGATCGACGCCTTCCTCCGCCTCCCCCGTTCCGCCGACCCCGTGGAAACCCTGGTCCGAATGGGTTCGCTGGCACTCCTGGATCGCCCCCTCGCCCTCCGCGAATCGGATTGGTATCTGGCCCACGAGCGACCGCTGCCTCTGCGCAGGATGGTGCACGACCTCCTCTTCGAGGACGGGCTCTCTCCGCTCGAAAACGTCGTTTTCCTCCTCTCCGATCCCGGGATCCATGCGATCGGATTGCGAAACGCGTTCCTCCTCTCCTCCCTTGCACACGACCGTCCGGGATGGAAGGGCGTCGCCGACAGGAACGCATCCCTCGCACGGGCCCTCCTGGAAGCGGGGTGGAGGCCATGAAGAACCTCTTCATCCGAGCTTCCACCGCCCTGCGCGCCTTGGTCCTCGGAACGGTCGTGCTCCTCATCGGGTCCGCGGCGGTCTTCCTGGACCTCCGCATGCAGCGCGGCATCGCTTCCCGTTTCGACCGGCAGCTCACCGCCTGCGGCAGCACCCTGGCCGGCGCCCTTTCCACCTACGACATCCCTTCGCTGCTCCGCCACAAGGAGAAGTCGGATTCCGTCCTCAAGACGCTCCCCCTCTGGCAGTTGCTGCGGGACGTCCAGGAGCGCAACGACCTCACCTACGTGTACACGTTCCTTCCCACCACACGAGGGAAGATCACCTATGTCGTCGACGGATCCCCGGACGGGGAAGCATGCACCATCGGCCAGGAAGAGGATCTTCCGGAGGAGAATGTCGAAGGCCTGGATCGCGCCTGGTCCACGGGGACGCCCTTCGTGAGCGGCATCCTGGAATACAACCAATGGGGATTGCTGAAGGTTTCCGCGGTGCCGGTGCTCGACACCGCCGGGCGGGCCTTCGCCTTCGTGGGCGCCGACCTGAACATTTCGGCCATCCGCAAGCAGGTCCGGATGGCCGTCCTCCTCGTCGTGGCGATCTCCTTGATCGCGCTCGCCCTCGGGGGGTGGTTCTCCTGGAGGACCGAACGCACCTTGCTGGCCGCCCTGGAGAGGACGCGCGGATGCCTCGCCTCCGTCGCCTCGGGAGAAACGGACACGCGACTTCCCGAGACGGAGATTCCCGCCGAATTGCGCGAAGTGAATCGCATGTGGAACCGATGGTTGGGACGGCATGTGCACGACCTGCATCCCCATCGTTGGCATCTGCAGGCCATGGACGGATCCCGCATCGTGGTGACCGCGACCGACCCCGATCGGGCCGGATGCATCCAGCACCACGGGAGGTGGATCCTGTGGATGCTCCACGAACCCTTGCCGCTCCTGGGGGCGGGTCCTTCCCCTTCCTCCTGGTGGCGACCGGACCTCCCTTCCAAGGTGGACGCGCTGTTTTCCGGTGTCTGGGAATTCAACCCCGAGGATGGCGCCTGGATCCCACTGCGGGGAGCCACTCCGCGACCTCCCGCCCCGTTCCTCCTGGAAGAGGAAGCCTCCCATGCAAGTTGAAAGAACCTCGTTGCCCGATCGGATCCGACGCGCCGGCACCTGTCCCTGGGCCGAGGGATTGCCCCAGGAGTGCCTGGAGGACGTGCTGCGCGACGCATCGCTGCTGCGGTCCGCACCGAACGAATCCCTGGTCGCGTCCGGAACGACCCCGAACGGGCATTTCCTCCTCGTGGAGGGGGGGCTGCTGCTGGACGCCAGCCCCTATCCCTGGTGCATGTCCTCTCCCCACGATCTCCTCCATCAGACCAACCAGGTGGGGTCTCTGCAGTCCGGCTCCACGGGTTCCCTGGTGTTCTTCCTCCCGCGGATGAACTTCCTCGATCTCCTGGAACGCCAACCCCGATGGAGCGTCCGTCTCGCGGAGCTGTCGCCATGACATTTTCGTCGAACATCCGCCTTCGTTTGACCCTGCTCCTGCTGGGCACGAGCCTGTTCGTCGGATTCGGGGTCTGGCTTCTCCTGAAGGAGACCCTCGAGGAAGGGATCCGCATCGAAGGGAGGACGATCCTGCAATCGATCGCAGGGGTGTCCGCCTGGAACCAGCGGGAGCGAGGAGGAATCCTCACGGGGTTCGATCCCTGCTCCCTCGTCGGGAAAGGAACCCTCCTCGATCTCGAAATCGAATCCCTCTCCAACGGGGAACCCTTGTTCTCCTCGCGGTCGTGCTCCACCAGCCCGCCGATCCCTCCCGGCGAGAACCTTCGTCTCAACCACACGGAGAGCATCCCGGGGATCGGCGACGTCCGATTCAGCGTCCTGCTCTCCGACGCGGAGCTCGATGGTCTCGGACTGGAGGTCGCCCGCTTCATGTCCTTCGCGGTCGCGGGCCTGCTCGGATTGGGATGGCTGCTGACTTCCCTGTTCGCAAGAGCCCTGCGAGCCGACCTGCTCGGTTTCGGAGGGCCGCCACGAACCGGCCACAATCCTTCCAGGCTCCGGGAGATCATGGATCTCCGCCTGCTCGACTCGATCGTGAAGGCGTCCTTGGAACGCCCCTCCCGACTTCTCCCCGCCATCCGGGATTCCCTGGAGGTCCCCCTGGCCTCCGGCCGGACCGCCCAGGTGCGCCGCATCATCCTGGAGGAGACGGAACCGAACTCCTGCGTGCTGGTCGAAACGCTTGCCGATCGCATCCGGCTCCATCCGCTCCCCGCCGACCCGATCCGATTCCCCTTCGCTCTCGAAGCGGCGCTGACCCCGGGGTCCATCGGGTCGTCCTGCCCCATCCCCTCCCCCGAGGACCATCCCTCCTGCTTGTTGTCGGACGGCTCACGCGTCTTGTTGCGAGCAATCCCATCCGGAGACCATCATGTTTGAAATCATCCGCAACGCGTCCATTCGGGGCAAACTCGTCCTGGCCATGGTGCTGTTCGACCTCGTCATCACCGCGACCTACACCTGGAGGGGATACGACACCCACTCCTCGGCGATCCGAGCCGGCATCGATCGAAGGCTCCTCAGCGCCGCCCAGGGAATCGCCTTCGCCTTGCCCGAGGGACTCTCCCAGGTGCTGATGGACTCGGCCGGTTTTCCCGACAGCACCTACCGGGAACTCAGCCGGAATCTCCAGAGGTTCGCCGACGTCAACCACGTGACCTACCTGTACAGCTTCGAGATGAAGAACGATTCCGTCCGCTTCCTCATCTCCAGCAACCGGGATTCCCAGCTCCTCGACGGGTCCTACGTCCGGCATCTGGCCTCCTACCCGGATGCGTCCGACAGTTTGTTGGCGTGCTTCGCCCACGGAGGAGAGGTCTTCGAAAGCACGCGGGACGAGTACGGGAACTGGCGTTCGGCCCTGGTGAGGAAGTCCACGTCGGATGGACGCACCTACGTCCTGGGCGCGGACATCGACATCCAGGACATCCAGGATCGAGTGCGGAAAAGCCTCTTCCAGAGCCTGGCCATCGGACTCGTCGGGTTCCTGGTCATCCTCTACGCGAGCCTCAAGCTCGCCGACGGGATCACCACGCCCATCCGCAGGCTCGAGGAGCAGACGCGCAAGATCGTGGCGGAGGGGTTCGACATCGAAGGATTCGACACGTCCATCCTCCGAGGCATCTGGGATCGCTTCAAGGACGAATCCGGACGCCTCGCCTTCGCCTTCCTCGCCATGCTCCAGGATCTTTCGGAGCACATCAGGCAATTGCAGATCGAGACGACCAGGCGCAACAAGGTCGAAAGCGAGATGGCGATGGCCGGCGAGATCCAGAAGAACTACCTGCCCAAAGCCCCCGATCCCAGGATCGGGGACCGGATCCTGCTCGCCGCCGATTCCCGCCCGGCCCGTTCCGCGGGAGGGGACCTCTACGACCATTTCATGGTCGACGACCGCCATCTGGTGATCGCCGTGGGCGACGTGTCCGACAAGGGGATGCCCGCCGCGTTGTTCATGGCGATCTCCGTCACCCTGCTGCGCGAGGGTTCCTACCGGGGCCTGGCTCCCGATGCCGTCGTGCGGGCCGCGAACGCGAGCCTGTTCCGGCACAACGACCTCTGCCAGTTCCTGACCCTGTTCTTCGCCGTCCTGGATCTGGAGACCGGCGACGCGGTCTTCGTCAACGCCGGCCACAATCCGCCCTTCATCCGCCGCAAGGACGGTGGACTCGAGAAGATCAAGGATCGCCACGGACCCGCCGTGGGAGTGATGCCAGACATGGCGTACAAATTCGGCAGCTTCCACCTGGATCGCGACGACACGCTGGTGATGTACACCGACGGCGTGACCGAGGCATTCGATCCCGAAGGAAATCTCTACGGCGACGCGCGCCTGGAAAACTTCCTTTCCGGGGTGGACGGAAACCGCGAACCTCAGGATCTTCTCGATGCCATGTGGAAGGACGTCGCCCTCCACGTGGACGGCGCGGAGCAATCCGACGACATCACCACCATGGTGCTGCGATGCACCAGGACAGGAACGTACACGTGAGAAGGGTGCTGCTCCTCTTCTGCCATCCTCGGATCGAAAAATCGCGGGCCAACGCGGCGCTGTTGCGACACCGCCCCCGGGAACCTTGGCTCACGTTCCGGGATCTCTACGAACTCTATCCCGATTTCCAGATCGACGTCAAGGAGGAGCAATCCCTCCTTCTGGAGCACGACGTCATCGTGTGGCAGCACCCGCTCTACTGGTACAGCTCCCCCCCGCTGCTGAAGCAATGGATCGACTGCGTCCTCGAGTTCGGATGGGCCTACGGCCCCGGCGGCGACCGGCTGAAGGGGAAGTCGGTGGTCAACCTGCTCACCACCGGAGGCAGCGCGAAGGCCTACTCCCCCGAAGGCCATCACCGCCGCACCTTGAAGGAATTCCTGCATCCCTTCCAACGAACCACCACGCTCTGCCACATGAACTATCTCAAACCCTGGGCTCTGCAAGGAACCCTCCACCTCTCCCCCGAAGGCATGGACCAGGCGGGAGACGACTACGCGGCGTTCCTTCGGACCCTTGCCGAAGGGGATCTCGAATCCCTGGAGATGAACGAATGACCAGCGACATCCTGCTTCAAATGGTCATCTACCTCGCGGCGGCGGTGCTTTGCGTGCCGCTGGCCAAGAAATTCCGGATGGGCTCCGTCCTGGGCTACCTCGCGGCGGGGATGCTCATCGGCCCCTTCGGATTGGGATGGGTGGGGGACGAGGGGGAAAGCATCAAGCACTTCGCAGAATTCGGAGTGGTGGTCATGCTCTTCCTGGTCGGACTGGAACTCGAACCTCGCCGCTTCTGGGCCATGCGGGGGCTCGTCCTGGGAATGGGAACCGCACAGGTTCTAGCGACCGCGGCGGTGCTCTCCGGCATCGGCATCGCCGTCGGCCTGGACTGGAAGGCCGCCTTCGCGGCCTCCCTGGCCCTGGCCATGTCCTCCACCGCCATGGCTCTCCAATCCCTCAAGGAGAAGGGATTGATGGAGTCCGTCGCGGGACGCCAATCCTTCGCCATCCTCCTGTTCCAGGACATCGCCGTCATCCCGATCCTGGCGCTTCTTCCCCTGCTGGCGGTCCACTCGGGCCCCACCGGCGCGCATGGGGCCGGCTCGCCCCTCGATGCGCTTCCCGCCTGGCTGCGAACCATCGCGGTACTTGCCGTCATCGCCTCCGTCCTCGCCGCCGGCCGTTGGGCGGTCGTTCCCGCCCTGCGACTGGTCGCCCGCACGCGACTGCGCGAGCTCTTCATCGCCTCCTCCCTGCTCCTGGTCGTGGGAGTGGCCTGGCTGATGCAGATGGTGGGACTCAGCCCCGCCCTGGGGACCTTCCTGGCCGGACTCGTCCTCTCGGGAAGTGAATTCCGGCATGAGTTGGAAAGCGATCTGGAGCCCTTCAAGGGATTGCTCCTGGGTCTTTTCTTCATCGCGGTCGGAGCCTCCATCGATTTCGGCCTCATCGCCTCGATGCCCCTGCGCATCGCCTCCTGGACTCTCGGTGTCCTCCTGGTCAAGGGAGTCGTCCTCGCGCTCCTGGCCTGGACCGCCAAGAGCGCGATCGACCAGGCGGTCATCCTGTCCACCGGGCTCTCCCAGGTGGGCGAGTTCGCCTTCGTCCTCGTCGCCTTCATCACGGGACTGGGTTTGGTCGACCCGCAACTGGGTGCCTTGCTCGTGGCCGTGACGGCCTTGTCCATGACCATCTCCCCCGTTCTCGGCCTGCTGTCGGAGGTCCTGGTGCTTCCCCGGCTCCTGGCGAACCCCTCGAAGCCGGAGCGGGCTCCCGACAACATCGACGAGCGCAATTGCGTGATCATCGCCGGCTTCTCCCATTTCGGCAGCACCGTCGGCAGATTCCTTCGCGCCAACGGCATCGGGATCACGATCCTCGACGACGACAGCGCACAGGTCGAATTCCTGCGTCGCATGGGCTTCCGCGCCTACTACGGGGACGCGACAAGAGTCGACCTGCTCGAAACCGCCGGGGCCGCCGAGGCCGCCATCCTGGTCTGCGCGATCGGGTGTCCCGAAACCACCCGGACGCTGGTCGAAACCGCCCGCCAGCACTTCCCGAATCTCCATCTCATGGTCCGCGTCGAGAACCGCTACGAGGCGTACGAATACCTGCGCGAAGGCATCGACACCTTGTACCGCGAAACGCTCCACACATCCATCCAGATGGGGGTCGACGTCCTGAGGAAACTCGGGATGCCCGCGCACACCGCCCATCGCAGCGGACTCGGCTTCCTCCGGCACGACGAGCGCACCATGCGAACCCTCGCCGTGCACCACGGGGACACCGACGCCTACATCGCCAACGTCCGCAAGGCGATCCAGCTCCAGGAGGAGCTCATCCAGAGCGACCTCGGCCACCAGCCATCCCTGTCCGACGAAGCATGGGACAGCGATCCCCTGCGCAAAGGGTTCGCGAAACCGACTCCGAACACCGAGCCGCCGAAGGGGTGACGTGCAGAGGCCGCGAGGATCCCGCTGCGAGAAGTCCTCGCGGGGGGGCTCCTCAGATCCCGGCTTGCTCGAATTCCGCGAAGGACCTTTCGAGCCAGGAGCGTACCCGCCGGCGCTCCAACAGGCCCAGGGAGGGCCCGCCCTCGACGGGATTCATCGCCGCCCAGAAACTCGCTCCCAGGGCGTCGATCCGTCGCAGGCTCTCGTCCTGGATCCTCCTCAACTTCACGAACCGCGCACCGAGCTCGGCGGCGCGCGCCTTCAACCCCGACTCGTCGAGAAGGTCGAATCGTTCCCCCCTCACCTCGTTGAGGACCACCACGATTCCCATCGTGGAACCGAAGCGGTCCATATGGGCCCGCAGCAGCTCGACGGCATCGCGGCCGGCATCCATCACGTGCCACCAGAGGATCTCCACCTCCAGCTCGCCCGCGGCTTCCGCGAGCTGGGAATCCTCGATCCAGCGGGCCATGGCGGGTGTGGTCTGGGCCGCGAGATCGACGACGACTTCGCGATCGGACGATTCGCAGGCGGACTCCAGGATCCGATCGAGGCTCTCGGCGGATCCGGTGTCCACGAACGAGGAGAAGTCCCCGTAGTACCGCAGCAGCGAGGGGTGCGAGCGATCCGTGTCGAAGGCCTGGACCGGACGATTCCTGTCGATGAACTTCTGCACCAGGAGGCGGGCGACCAGGGACTTCCCGACGCCGCCCTTCTCCCCGCCGATGAGATGGATCCTGCCCATTGGGGGCCGCCTTTCGAATGGATGTGAACATGGGTCTCGTCGTGGGCGCCCCCCGACGGGGGATGCCCGGATCTCGCGACCCGTATCGGCGCCGAGAAACGGCCGAACACACCCCAATGGTAGTGCAGCGGAATTCGTCGGGCGCGAAACAATCCATGTTCCGAGGGGACGATGCGGCTCCCTCGGGGCAATACCCTCCCGCCGAGGTCGACCTCTCCAACTGGCCGGAATCGAGCGCGGAGACCTCCGTCGAGGGGAGGGATCCCCCTCCTTGCGACCCCGATCCCGGGGCACGGGAAACCGGACGCTTTCCGTCCCTCGCCAAGGCGTCTCCTCCGGGGATCGATCGCGTCCCCACCGCATCGAAGGACGTCGCCCCTCCCGCGTTCAGCGAACTGGCGAAAGGGGAACGGCTACCAGGGACGGGATTCTGCGTTGCGCGCCAATTCCAGGATCCAACCGGGCTCCCGCCCGGTCCACTCGCGACCGGACTCGTCGGCAGCCACCGACACCGCCCACAACCCCACGGAGAAAGCCATCCCCGAAAGGGATTCCGGCGTCCACACCCGATGCTCCACGCTCCAGGTGGAGCATCCATCCTCGGTGGTGGCCTTCAATTCCAGATGGGCGCGCTCCCCTCCCTGGTCGAGGATCCGACGACGCTCCAGACGAAGCCCGGGGATCTCCCTTGCCGGGAGTTCCCGCTCGGCGGGCAGGTCGGCATCCGACATCACCTGGATCAGGAGGCTGCCATCGTGCGCGAGGCGATCCCTCGCGCCGACAAGGAACGCCCGCACGTCCTGGTCGCTGACCAGGTGGGGAAACGTCTGCCCCAGGCAAACGACGAGATCGAAGGAGGTTCCGGGAAAGAGGGAGGCCACCTCGGTCATGGAGGCCTGTTGGATCCTCTCCCTCCGATCTCCCACCCGCGACTTCGCGCGCTGGACCGCCTTCCCGTCCATGTCCGACCCGTAGGCATCCCGGCCCGCGTCGAGCATGGTCTCCACCAGGGCTCCGTCCCCGCAGCCGACGTCCAGGAACGTCCCACCCAATCCGCATCGCGTCCGACACATTTCGATGCGATCGGGGCGGAGAGGGAACAATTCGCTCCAGCGGGGGGCCAGGGCGGACCAGACCGATGAGGAGTCCTTGGTATCCATTCCTGCATTCTAGCATCCCGGATCGTCCGCGGTGGTCGCGAATCGGTGGTCCAGCTCCCAGGATCATCCCCTTCCGGAATCCGCCCGATCGCTCGCCCCGGTCAGAGACCCGCGAACCTCCTGCGCAATCTTTTCCGGGCCGTACGCCCCTCGGTTCCGATCGCCGGTGCCCGGAGGGCCCGACGCGCCACCTCCCTGGCGTCGTCGATCTCCCCCAGCGAATGCAGGACCGTGGCCAGGTCCGACAGGATCTGGAGATCGTTGGGCCGAAGGGCATCCGCCCTCTCCAGGGCGATTCGGGCCGAATCCAGACTGGCCCCCCGGGGCATCCCTCCCAGCACCGTTCCGACCATCACCCGCTCGAAGGTCGAGAGGGATCCGAACCCTTCGTGCCAACGTCCCAGCAGGAACCAGCAGCCGGCATGGGACGGTTCGAGGTCCAGACAGGTTCCGACGCGACTCCGGATGGACCGGGAGAGCTCGAGTTTCCTCCGCGGATCCGATACCGACGCTTCGACCGCATCCTTCAGGGCCGCGACGAACCAGGTTCCGGGATCCCCCCGTCTTTCCAACAGCAAGGTATCGACCACCCCCCGCGCGGAATCCAGGAGCGCCCTCCTGCGCGGATCGGAATCGGCTCCATTGGCCTCGGCCAGGATCATGTACGCGTGGCGCCACCGGAGTCCCTCCAGGTCGGCACCCCGCGATCGCAATTCGCGCACCCTGCGGACCGCATCCATCCTCCTCGGCGAGGAATACATCGCATCGAGGGTGTCCAGGAGGGGAGAAACCGCCCGCGATGGCGACGAGACCGCGGAACCGACGAGGATCAGGAGTGCCGACAGGACTTGATGGTTGGATGGCATCCGACCAAGGATGATCTGGGCGAGTTTCATGGTCGTTGCATTCCCGTCAAGCCGCCATGTCCATCCCGCATTCCCGTGCGGGGGATTCCGCTCCTCCATGTCGAGTTCGATGTACAATGGGGGATGTACCCTTTCGCGCGGAGTCCGATCATGAGTGCGTCCTTCACCAGTCCGACGACATCATCCCTGAGACGGATCCATCCGAACCGGCCCGGCCCCGCCCACGTCGGAGCGGTCGACGGCCTTCGGATCCCCGTGGCCGCCTCCCCCGAGACGGACATCCGATGAACCGCCTGGGCGCCCGGATCCAAGGGAACGACTGCACCTTCACCGTCTGGGCCCCCTTTCGGGAGCGGGTCGAAATCCGTCTGATCGAGCCCGTCGAACGGCTCGTCCCCCTCGCACGGGATTCGGAGGGCTGCTGGTCGGCCACCGCGTCCGGCGTCGGCCCGGGAACCTTGTACTTCGTGAGGCTCGATGGCCATCTCGATCGACCGGACCCCGCCTCGACCTCGCAGCCCCGCGGCGTCCATGGACCATCCCGCGTCACCGACCTCGAGGCTTTTCCCTGGTCGGACCAGGAATTCCACCCTCCGGCTCCCGAAGACCAGGTCCTCTACGAACTCCACGTCGGGACGTTCACCCCGGAAGGCACGTTCCGATCCGCCATCGGGAAACTCCCCCACCTCGTCGACCTCGGCATCACCACCATCGAACTGATGCCGGTCTCCGCCTTCCCTGGCGGACGCAACTGGGGTTACGACGGTGTGCATCCCTTCGCGGTCCAGGAGTCCTACGGAGGCCCCGAGCAGATGCAGGAGTTCGTGGATTCCTGCCACGGAGCCGGGCTCGCCGTGATCCTCGACGTGGTCTACAACCACCTGGGACCGGAGGGGAACTATCTCCGCGATTTCGGCCCGTACTTCACCGACCGGCACCGGACTCCATGGGGGGAGGCGCTGAATTTCGACGGTCCCGATTCGGACGGAGTCGTGCGCCATTTCGTCGAGAACGCCCATCATTGGATCGAAAGGTTCCATCTCGACGGGCTGCGATTCGACGCCATCCACGCCATCGTCGACCAGGGCGCGCGCCCGTTCCTGCAAAGATTGACGGATTCCGTCTCGGATCCGGCGGGCTGCGCGCCCCGCCCCTTCCTCGTCGCTGAGAGCGACCTCAACGATGTGCGCATCCTCCACCCTTCCTCGCGCGGTGGGCTCGGATTCCACGCCCAATGGTCCGACGACTTCCACCACGCGCTCCACGCCCTGCTGACCGGGGAGCGAAGGGGCTACTACGAGGACTTCGGATCGCTCGAAGCCCTGGTCAAGGTGATGGAGGAGTCCTTCTTCCACAGCGGGCAATACTGCCTGCACCGTCGTCGCAGCCACGGCAACGACGCCTCGGCGATGCCCACGAGCGCCTTCGTGGTCTGCGGCCAGAACCACGACCAGGTCGGCAACCGGATGCTCGGCGAGAGACTGCCTTCGTTGACCGATCCTCCCAGGACCCGGTTGGCGCTGGCCGCCAACCTCCTCTCCCCGTTCATCCCCATGCTCTTCATGGGCGAGGAATACGGGGAGACGCGCCCGTTCCTGTATTTCATCGACCACGAAGACCAGGATCTCCGCCGAGCCGTGGCGGAAGGTCGCAAAGCGGAATTCGCGGCCTTCCACGACCAGGGCGAACCACCCGATCCCGGCGCGGAATCGACCTTCGGCGCATCGATCCTGGGATGGGATGCCCTGGAGCGCGCCGACGGGGCCTCCATGCTGGAATTCACCCGCCGCCTCATCGCCGTGCGCCGCAGCTGCCCCGCACTGCGACCCGGCCCGAGGGAGAACTTCCAGGTGAAGCGACCCGCGCCTGACGTCCTGGAGCTTCGCTACGCCCATGAAAGCCGAGCATTGTCCGTTTTCCTGCGCTTCTCGGATTCGCCGCTTTCCTTCCCCTGGACGAAACCCGGCCTCTGGCGTCCCCTGGTCGCGACTGCGCCTTCCGAAGCGCCCCGTGGCGCGAACGCCATCCTGCACCTCGATCCCTGGGGCGTCCTGGTCCTGGAGAAGGTGCCTTCCGACCGCCCCTCCTCGCTCGCCCTGACCGGAGACGCCGCTTGAACACCCCGACCTCGACCTACCGCCTGCAGTTCACGCCCGACTTCGGGTTCCAGGACGCCCTGGCCCTGCTCCCCTACCTGCGCGATCTCGGCATCGGAGCCATCTACGCTTCGCCGATCGCACGCTCCCGCAAGGGAAGCCGCCACGGATACGATGTGTGCGACCCCACGCAGGTCGATCCGGAGCTCGGGACACTGGAAGAGTTCGAGGCGCTTCTTCTCGAAACCGGCCGCATGGAAATGCAGTGGATCCAGGACATCGTCCCCAACCACATGGCCTATTCCCACGAAAATCCCTACCTGGCGGATGTCCTCGAGCACGGTCGGGCATCCCGCTACGCCGACTGGTTCGACATCACCTGGGAACACCAGCACCCCAGCCTGCGAGGCCGGCTCCTCGCCCCCTTCCTCGGAAAGCCCTACGGGCAATGTCTCCTGGACGGGGAACTGCGTCTGGTCTGGGAGCAGGACAGTCTCTGGCTGGCCTACTGGGAGCAACGCTATCCCATCTGTCCGGAATCCTACGCCACTGTGCTCCTGGAGGAGCGCGAGGGCCTTCCTCCCCTGCCCGACCCGGAGAACGAAGCGAGCCTGACCTTCCGGGAAGCCCTGCTCGTCCTGCAGGAACTGTCCAGCCTCGACTCCCCGGAAAGGCGCTCCGACCGGTGCGCCCTGGGACGGCGGACGCTGCGCGAACTGCTCGACCGCGAAGAATTCCTCCGCGAGCACATCGAGAACCGCCTGCGATCCATCGCCGACCGCGGCGCGGCGCCCTTCCTCGACGAAATCCTCTGCCGCCAGCACTTCCGCCCCGCCTTCTGGCGCATCACCGCCGAGGAATTGAACTACCGCAGGTTCTTCACGGTGAGCGATCTCATCTGCCTGCAGGTGGATCTGGAGCACGTCTTCGAAGCCACCCATGCCTTCATCCTCGGGTACATCGAACGTGGACTCGTCCACGGATTGCGCATCGACCACATCGACGGTCTCCGGGACCCGGCGGAATACCTCCAACGTCTGCGGGACAAGGCCCCGGGCGCCTGGATCGGGGTCGAGAAGATCCTCGAGCACGACGAACGGCTGCCGGGAGATTGGCCCGTCGACGGAACCACCGGCTACGAAGCGCTGAACCATCTCGATGCCGTCCTCGTCGACGAACACAAGGTTCGAAGCTTCGATGCCCTCTACCGCCGTTTCGCCCCGGACCTCGACGACCCGGCGGCGCTGCAGCTGGAGAAGAAGCGTCTGATCATCGGAAAGCACATGGCCGGCGACATCGACAACGTCGCGCACCTGGTCATCCGCGTCGCGGGCTCCGACCTCCTCGGACGGGATCTGACTCTCACCGGGATGCGGCGGGCCCTGGTCGAGGTCCTCGCCAATTTCCCCGTCTACCGCACCTACGTCACGGAGCGATCCTTCACCCGGGACGATGCCCGACGGATCGCCCACGCCCTGGCCCTGTCCCGCAAGCGCATGCCGGGACGCGAGATGGAGTTCCACTTCATCGAACGGTTCCTGATGATGCGCGGGGAGGACGTGCTCGAAAGCCAATACGACCAGACCTGGAAGGATGCGGTGATGCGGTTCCAGCAGTACACGGGCCCGCTCATGGCCAAGGGCTGCGAGGACACCTTCTTCTACGTCTTCAATCGCCACACGGCGCTCAACGAAGTGGGCGGATGGCCCATGCGATTCGGCGCTTCCGACAAGGAGTTCCACCGTTTCCTCAAGGATCGGGCCACCAACCAGTCCCGTGGGCTGACGGCCACCGCCACCCACGACACCAAACGCGGCGAGGACACGCGGGCCCGCCTCCATGTCCTGACAGAGATTCCCGCGGAATGGTCCAAGGCCGTCCTTTCCTGGAGGCGGCAGAACGCGGTCCACCACCCCCGGGGGCGGGCCGCCACGCGGCTCGACCCCAACGACGAATTCCTCCTGTACCAATCCCTGGTCGGCACCTTCCCCTTCGAGGGCGCTCTCGACGACACCTACCGCCAGCGCATCCGGGACTACATGGTGAAGGCGGTCCGCGAGGCGAAGGTCCACACGGCCTGGATCAAACCCGACGAAGCGTACGAATCGGCGCTTCTTTCCTTCATCGAAGCCATTCTCGATCCATCCAGGTCCGGGGAATTCCTCGCCTCCCTCCAGGTTTTCGTAGCCCGGATCGCCCCCCACGGGGTCTGGAACACGTTGGCCCGAACCATCCTCAAGTGCGCGATCCCCGGCGTGCCGGACTTCTACCAGGGATGCGAGGCATGGGATTTCACCCTGGTCGACCCGGACAATCGTCGCGCGGTCGACTACGAACTCCTCTGGCAGGGCCTGGCCCACGACCCCTTGCCGGCGGACCTGCTCGAGCTTCCCTTCGATCCCCGCCTCAAGCAATCGACCATCCGCAGGTGCCTCTGGGCCCGAAGGTTCGCTCCCGATCTGATCCAGAGCCGGGAGATCCTTCCCCTCGAGGCCAAAGGCGCGCGCAAACGCAACGTGATGGCCTTCGCGCGCCGCTCGGGAGATCGATGGATGCTGGCCGCGGTTCCCCGTTTCACGACCCATCTCGCCTCGTCCGGCGCCCCCCCCGTCGGAGAGGCATCCTGGGGGAACACGAGGCTGATCCTTCCACCCGAACTCCGGGACCGGACCCTGCACGATGCCCTGTCGGGATCCGACATCCTCCTCGCGCACGAATTGCCGCTGCCCATCCTGTTCGAGCGCTTCCCCGGCGCGTTCCTCAACGGTTGACCCCGCGCCCCGTGGCGCCGCCGCCCCCGGACCGCGGCGCCCCCGGCCATCCATCGCGGCCAAGTAGACAATTCCCGTCGACAAGCGTCCGCCTTCCGCCGCCCATCCGCCCTCCGGGGGAGGCGGCGAGGAGTCTCACCGAAGTTCCGACCAGGTCGTGATGGGCTGGGTCGCCAGGAAGGGCGTCGCGGGAGGCATGTTCGAGAGATTGGAAAACCGCGGATCGAATCCCCAATTCCTCGTGGGAGCCGAGTAGTACCCGCCGGGCAATGTCTGGATGACCTTGCCGGTGGTCTTCAGGCCGCGGGACCTCGCCTCCCACATGCACACGAAACTTCCCTTGAAGTTCACGGTGGACCACGACAGA
Source organism: Fibrobacteria bacterium (assembly GCA_020633825.1). GTDB lineage: Bacteria > Fibrobacterota > Fibrobacteria > UBA5070 > UBA5070 > UBA5070. The sequence continues at coordinate 57,496 of JACKCV010000006.1, forward strand.
TCCTCCAGGAAACGGATCGTGTTGTGCCATCCCCCCTCGTATCCGGTTTCGAAGGTCCAGTTGGAATAGTTGTTCGGAGGAAGGACCCACGGGGGCGCGGCCTTGTTCCCGGTCATCAGGGCCGCGTTGACGGTGACGGTGCCCTGGAAGGCGCCGCAGGTATCGGATCGCGCCAGGGCCGTGTCGTTGGGCGCGCCGTTCATCTTCTCCGGCGAGGCTGCATCCATGGTCCACAACGCGTTTTCCGCCCCCTGGTCGAGGTTCCCTTGCCGTTCGTCGCAACCGAACGAATTCCCCCGCTTGTAGTTCAACCATTTCGGACTGAGCAGGGTGATCGCGTCGGAGGCGATCAGGGCGTTGCAATAGTCTCCACTCGGAGGCGGGGATCCCAGGCTCCGATCGTAGCACCCGGGGGTCGGTTGGGTGTTGAAATCGCCCATGATGTAGACGGGATTGGGGGTCGCGATCGTCATGTTGCGGGGCAGCCGGGAGGCGTTGATGATCCGGAACGCCGTGATCGTCTGCTTGTGGGCCAGTCCGTGGTCCGCCCCGTGATCGAAGGTGTCGGCGATGTAGAAGACGGAGTCCCTGTTTCCACTGGCGATCAATGCGGCCACGTCGAAGTTCCAGTACCGCACCCACGCCTGTTCGCGCCGATCCCAGAAGACCCGGTGGGTGTTCGCCCAGGATCCCGTGATCCAGGAAGGGCGGCCCGACCCGTTCCCGGGATTGATCCACCGCGAAGCGGAACTGGCCTTGTTCGCGAATTTCTGCCGCGACATGCCGGCCGGATCCGACGGCGAGCCGGGCATCAGGATCTGTCTGGGATCGGACGTCTCGATGGGCAGCTTCAGGCTGTCCACGCCCCACTGGATGTTGCGCCAGCCGTCCAACTCGGGAGGGGAGGTCGCGTCCGTCAACGGCGTGATCGAACTGGCCAGGGAAGGTTGGAACAGCACGGACGGATCGATCGGCAGGACCCGGTATTTGATGCTCCCCGCGCTCGCCCACTGGTAGATGGAACCGGTGGCGGTGATCGGACCTTGGAACTCCAGCGCGAGGTCCGCCCCTGTGGTGGGAGATCGGAAGAACGCCGATCCGTTGGTGTGGACCGGACCCATCACGTTCATGGACGGCCCGGGAGTGATCTCCAGATTCCCCTGGTAGAAGACCCCGAACTGGAAGATGGGGATCTGGTAGATCCTCATCTCCACGTCCACCTTGCTCTTCGCGCCCCCCGGAGCGTATCCGGTCGCGTGCACGAGGTAGGAGAGCTTGAGTCCGGTGAAGCCCTTGAACGGTCCCGAAGTGATCGGCTCCTGGGCGAGTTGGCCGCCGGTCATCCCCGTTTGTTCGACGCTGGACTCCCCCTTCAATCCATCCTCGGTCGGCAGCGCGGCCAGCGGGGTGCTGGGCAGGGTCATTTCATTTCCGTAGAGCAGGGCGGCCTTCTCCATGGCGGAGGCGATCTGCAGCGTGGCCTGGGTCTCCGCGGCGATGCGCGCCTTGATCCGCTGCTTCGAATCGACGCTCCCCAGGAGCAGCCCCTGGGTCTGGGTGACCATGGCGACCCCGACGATCAGGACGATGACCCCGATCATGACCACCAGTCCGAGGACGACACCCATCCGGTGGCCACGCCGGCCGCGGGAAACTTTCCGGATCATGGTCACCTCAGCGATTGGTCAAGTTGGTGTTGCGCAGGGCCAGATCCGTTTCCATGCGGCAGAACTGGTATCCTCGCGACGAGGAATCCTGCTGGAGAAGCTTCCGGTCGGGGTGGCCGGTGCGCAGCACCAGGCGGATCCGGACCTTGTTCACCATCCCGGAGGGGAACGCGGAAGACAGCGAATCTCCCCAACCCGTGGAAGGATGGTGGTACCAGAAGCGCAGCGAATCCAATCCCGTCGCGAAGACGGTTTCCGGCTGGATGTTGCGCTTGAGATACAGCGTGTCCTTGGATTTCCTGTAGGAGATGGAGTCCACGTTCTGCGCGAGGCCATGGATCAGCGGGACGATGTCCCCCGCCTGATCCCAGGAATTCGGGGCGGCCTGCAGGGTCGACACGTCGAGCACCAGGGAATCCCCGCAGGAGCCACTGCCTCGGGTGCGGTCCACCACCCCCAGGGTGAAGGACCTCGGCGAGACTCCGGATCCCGAATGCGAGCCGGGGGCGGGTACCCGCAGGTCCACTCGGGCGTATCCCAGGTAGGCGAAGCGCGACGCGTCGTTGACCGCGAGCTTGAGCGTCGCCGTCGCGATGTCCCAGCTCCATCCCTGGATGGTATCGAGCCATCCATCCTCGTTCATCACGACCACGACCCGTTCCTCCCCGTCGCCGAACACCTTCATCCCTCCCGCGTAGTCCGGCAATCCGCTTCCCGCCATCCGGAATCCGCGGGTGAGTTCGTCGAGGAGCGCCTTGGCGGTCAGGTTCATCGTGGCCGCATCGTTGGAGATCTTCCAATCCCGGTTCTGGGCCGACAGCACGTACATCGCGCCACTCCCCACGACCATGAAGATCGCCAGGGCGACGAGGATCTCGACGATGGTCAATCCACGGCGTTTCACCTCAAGGCACCAGAAGGAAGGTCGTCGTCTGGAGGGAATCCAGGAGATTGGCCCGGCGTGCCGTGAGCACCACCTTCGCCAGCCGAGTCACCGGGTACCCGGGGCAATCGGCGTCGGTCGGGGTGGATCCCCTGGCGTGCATGGTGATGCGGAACTGTCCGCGCGCGTCGGTCCAGGTGCTGTCCAAGGCGCGCAGGGCGGGAAGCGAGTAGTCCACGCGCAGGTTTTCCAGCGCGCTTTCGATGGCGATCCCCTCCTGGTCCCAGTTCTCCGATTTCCCCGCCATCTGCCGGGTCATCCTCGTGGTCTGCGCGAAAAGGGTGGCGACCACTCCGAGGATCACGAGGGCGATCATGACTTCGAGCATGGTGAGTCCGAAACGCAAGCGCATGTCAATTCTCCACCGTGACCATTCCCGTGGCGGGGAAAACCGCCAACCGGAAGGTATCGTTCGGATTTCCCCGAGCACCCATCTTCACCGCCAGGGTCGCACAGGAACTGCCGTCGGGCCGAAAGACGATCGCGTAGGATCCCGACTGCGCGGTCCCGACCGTGCCCCCGGCCTGGTTGTCGCAGGATCGCAAGGGGGGCTCGGGCGACATCGAAGAAGCCTGTTGATGGAACAACAGACGGGAAGGGAGTTCCTGCCAATCCTGGAGGATCCTCTCCCCGTTGTCGAAGCGGCAATTGCGAGTGGTCCCCGACACGCCCGAAGAATCCACGAACCTCAGGAATCGATGCCCGGAAAAATCCAGGACGATTCCACTGAACCTCTTGCGGGTCAAGGCGTCGGAACGGGCCGTCAACAGGGCCCCGCGGAGATCGTTCACCGCTCCTCGGGCGAGGGATCGAGAGATGAAGTTGGACCATTTGGGACCGGTGATGGCCGCGAGAATCCCGATCAGGGCGACCACGACCATCACCTCCACGAAGGTGAAGCCATGAAACCTGGTTGCGGTTTTGATCCCTCTCGTCTCCATTCCCCAAAGAGTCGTTTCACTTGGGGCAGGGAACCATGGACTTGCCTCCTCCCGTGTTGAGAAATTCACAAAACCTCTTTGGGAGAAAACCGAGGAGAATCCGGAGAACGCCCTTTGGTTTCCATCGAAGCCTGGCTTGATCGAAGATCTCGACAAGCAAGCCCCCTGAAAGGGTCGACTCTTCGGATGTGACAATATTTCGAGGGAAGCCCGAGGGGTCCACCGGGAAGCATCCGATTCCGGTCCCGCAGTCTGTCTGAAACAGCCCTCCTCCCCCCTTCGGATACTTCTGTTTGGTTTGATTTTTGCTAAACAACCAAACTCCTCCGCGAACCCAGCGCCCACGTTGGCTGGCAGCCGAGCCCGTCGAGGAGCCCCCCGGATCCCTGAAACAAACAGCCCTCCCCGGGGAATCCGGAGAGGGCTTTCGAATCCGGCAGGTCTGCCTTCGACAGGCTCATGCTAAACCCTCGGCCCGAGGCCTCGGAGGCTCGACCAGCCACGTTTGTTTGAACAGCGAGCGGAGCGACGAACTACTTGAGCCGGTCGCGCAGGTAGTTCTCGACCTGGTCGATCGCGATGCAGTCCTGGGTCATCTTGTCGCGCTCGCGGATGGTCACCGTGTTGAGCTTCTCGGGCTCGCCCTGTCCCACGGTGTCGAAGTCGACCGTCACGCAGAAGGGCCACGGCGAGGGGAGGCGGCGAGGCCCGAGGGCGAGCGAGCGAGTCTCCAGTCGTGTCGGACCGACGAGGCGTAGCCGGCGGCTACGGTGAGGAGGGTCGGCGCGGCTGGGGGTGCGCGCAGCCGGCCGAAGCCCGCCGAATTTCCTCGGCGGGCCCCCCAGGGCGTTCCGATCTCGTCCTGGCGGCGGCAGCGCTTGCCCACGGCCTGGGTTTCGTCGTATTCCACGGGGAAGCTTTCGAGGAGGTCCTTATAGAGTTTGTGGGTAACCGTTGTCTGGTCGGGGGGCATGGATCCCAGATAGGTCGGAGCCGACCGCCGGGCCTGACCGACCGCAGGGTTGGGCCATTGCGCGAATTCGTATCGTTGGAGTCCTCCCGACTCCGAGCCCCAGCACTCGTCCATCCATCCGAAACAACATCCTTTGAACACCCAGAAGATCACCCTCTCGCAGCTCGAATCCTTCCTGTTCAAGGCCGCCGGCATCCTGCGCGGCAAGATGGACGCTTCCGAGTTCAAGGAATTCATCTTCGGGATGCTGTTCCTGAAGAGGCTGTCCGACGAATTCGATCTCAAGCGCGCGGCGATCCGGCGCGAGTACGCCCACCAGCCCGACCTGATCGCGGAGCTCTTGGAAGACAAGGCCACCTACGGCGAGACGTTCTTCGTCCCGGTGCGGGCCCGGTGGAACGAATCGTGGCTCGATGAATCGGGTCGGGAAGTCCCCGCCCTCAAGGATCTCAAGCACGACATCGGGAGCATGCTCAACAAGGCCATCGCGGCGGTGGAGGACGAAAACGACGCCCTGGCCGGAGTGCTGAAGAACAACATCGACTTCAACGCCGTCAAGGGCAAGACCAAGATCGCCGACCAGAAGTGGAAGGACCTGCTCGACCACTTCAACCAGCCCCAGTTCGTGCTGGTCAACGACAACTTCGAGTTCCCTGACCTGCTTGGCGCGGCCTACGAATACCTGATCAAGTTTTTCGCCGACAGCGCGGGCAAGAAGGGCGGCGAGTTCTACACCCCCGCCGAGGTGGTGCGCCTGCTGGTGCAACTCACCAAGCCGCAAGCGGGCAACACCGTGTACGACCCCACGGCGGGCTCGGGCGGTTTCCTGATCCAGGCGCATCAATACGTCGAAGAACAGGGCCAGAATCCCGACGACCTCGCCCTCTACGGTCAGGATTCTAACGGTACGGTCTGGTCGATCTGCAACATGAACATGATCCTGCATAACATCACCCGTTTCACCATCGAAAACGGGGATACGCTGGAAGACCCGCAAATTCTGGAAAACGGCGCGCCGCGCAAGTTCGACCGCGTGCTCGCCAACCCGCCGTTCTCGCAGAACTACAGCCGCGCCAGCATGACCTTCACCAGCCGCTTCCGCGAGTTTTGCCCGGAAACCGGCAAGAAGGCCGACCTCATGTTCGTGCAGCACATGATCGCCAGCCTCAAGCCCACGGCCACATGGCCACCATCATGCCGCACGGCGTGCTGTTTCGCGGCGGCAAGGAAAAGCTCATCCGCGAACTGCTGATGAAGGACGACAGCATCGAGGCCATCATCAGCCTGCCGCCCGGCCTGTTCTACGGCACCGGCATCCCGGCCTGCGTGCTGGTGGTGAACAAGCGCAAGCCCGACGCGCTCAGGAACAAGGTGCTGTTCATCAACGCCGACCGCGAATTCGCCGAAGGCAAAAACCAGAACAAGCTGCGCCCCGAAGACATCGAAAAGATCGACCACGTCTTCACCCACAAGCTGACCATCGACAAATACAGCCGCCTGGTGGAAGTGACGGAGATCGTCAGCCAGCACGACTACAACCTCAACATCCGCCGCTATGTGGACAACACCCCCGCGCCCGAGCCGGAAGACGTGCAGGGCCACCTGCTGGGTGGAGTTCCCCAAGCCGAGGTTCGCGCGCTGGATGGAGCTTTCGCCAAGTTCGGGATGCGGTGGCCGTCCCTGTTCCAGGATCTGTCGGGACGCGACGGGTATCTGGCCTTCAGGGAAGAAATCGGCACCAAGGCGTCCATCAAGGCCGCTATCGAGGCCGATCCCGCCCTGGTGGCCGCCCTGACCCGCCACCACGAGGTATTGGAAGCCTGGTGGAACGTGGCCCGCGACGACTTCGCCAAGTTGCGCGAAGGGAAGAAAATGCCCGAGGTGCGCAAGGAACTGCTGGGCACCCTGAAGTCGAGCCTAGTGCCGCTGGGGGTGCTCGACGAATTCCAGAGCGCCGGCGTGTTCGTGAACTGGTGGCAGCAAATTCGGTACGACCTCAAGACCATCGTGTCCACCGGCTGGCACCACACGCTGATCCCTGACGACATGCTGGTGGCGGCGTTCTTCCAAAGTGAGGCCAGCGCCATCGAGGCTCTGGAAGCGAAGATCGGCGAATGCCAAAGCGAACTCACCGAGGCGGTGGAAGCCGCACAGGAGATGGTGGCCTACGAACCCGAAGAGGACGAGAAGGTCACCGCGACGGTGGTCAAGAAGGCCCTCAAGGCCATGATCGACGACCTGGAAGAGGCCAAAGGCGAATCGGCGCGCAAGGAGTGGGCCGCGCTGGTGGCGCACGACAAGACCCTGGCCAAGCTGGAGAAGGCCATCAAGGAGGGGAAGTCCTCCCTGAGCGTTCTCACCGAAGAACTGGAACTCAAGGTCCTGCTCAAGCGAACCGGCCCCGACGACCTCAAGGCCGAAAGCCAGGCTCTGTTGAACCAACTCGAGGCCCGCCTGGCCAAGTTGGTCGTGTTCGACAAGGAAGGCAAGAAGGAACTCGCCGCCCTGGAGCGAGACCAGGCCGCCCTGCGCGTTCGCCTGTCGAAGGTCGACACCCTCTTCGCCAGCATCGGGGGGCAGCTCACCGACGCCCAAGCCAAGACCTTGATCTTGCAGAAGCTCCACGAACGGGCCGCCCAGGATCTGGAGCGCACCCTGAACGCCAGCAAGCGCGCTCTGGTGGCGGCGGTGGAAAGCCTGTGGGACAAGTACGCCGTTTCCCGCCAGACCCTGGAGTCCAACCGAGCAAAAACCCTGGAAGCCCTGGACGGTTTCCTCAAAGGGTTGGGGTACCTGCAGTGATGCGAACGGCACTTCGCGGGAATAGCGGCACTCCTTATTGTTGTGAAGATGAGTTCACGACAATAACGGCGTTCCTTGTTGTCGCGAACGGAGTCTTGGCGGTATGAACCCGCGGTCGTTGACGGAGCTCCGCGCTGGAGGATGTGGGAAGGCCGATGAGGACCTGGGTGGGGTCCTCATGGGCGCGGGGAGGGTGAGATGAGCGAGATTCCGGGCTGGCAGACAAAGCGGCTTGACGAGATCGGCCAGGTCTTTTCTGGATCAACGCCATCAACTACTGTAAAACGCTTTTGGGATGGCGATATTATCTGGGTGACACCCTACGACCTTGCACGAATCAAAACACCATATTTGGATGATTCCAACAAGAGAATCACGGAAGCGGGTCTTGAAAGTTGCTCAGCCAACTTATTACCCCCTGGATCACTGGTGATTTCTTCGCGGGCTCCCATTGGCTATTTGGCGCTTCCAACTGTCGAGTTTTGCACGAATCAAGGCTGCAAATCCATCAAACTCAAACCGCAGTTCGATTCGGAATTCACCTACTATAACATGCTGTTTAATGTCGAAAAAATCAAGGGTCTCGGCGAAGGCACGACCTTCGCCGAGATATCGAAGGCAGCGTTGTCTACTGTTGAATTTGGTTTTCCCGAATCCAAACCCGAGCAAGCCAAGATTGCCGAGGTGCTTTCGACGGTGGACCGGGCCATCGAGCAGACCGAGGCTCTGATCGCCAAGCAGCAGCGCATCAAGGCGGGATTGCTGCAAGACCTGCTGACACGCGGCATCGACGAACACGGCAACCTCCGCAGCGAAGCCACCCACGCCTTCAAGGATTCCCCCCTCGGCAGAATCCCTGTGGAGTGGGAGGTGAAAGCGCTTGAATCATTATCGACCACGGTAACAAGTGGCTCACGCGATTGGGCTCGCTATTACTCTGTGAGCGGTGCACTATTTGTTCGCATTGGCAACTTGACGCGGGAGCATATTAACTTTCGATTTAATTCGATCATTCATGTCGAGCCCCCGAAAAATGCAGATGGACAAAGAACTCGTTTGGAGCCTGGTGACATATTGATTTCCATCACTGCTGATCTTGGGATCGTTGCCGTGGTGAATAACTTTATTGGGGAGGCTTATATCAATCAACACATTGCGCTTGTTCGCCCAAGTGAAGGCGTAAATCCCCGGTTCATTGGTCATTTCCTGGCGAGTTCTATTGCGCAGCAGTTTATCTCAGAGCTCAATGATGGCGGCGCAAAGGCTGGGCTGAATCTACCTACAGTTCGGGGTATCCTCGCCATTGTCCCAGGACGAACTGAACAAGATTCTATCGCAAAATTACTGGATGAGGCAGACTTGCAAGTCGAGAAAACCACGGAAGCAGGGAACAAACTCCGTTCCCTCAAGACCGCCCTGATGCAAGACCTGCTCACCGGCAAGAAGCGGGTCACCCCGTTGCTGGCGACGGAGGCGGCGACGTGAGTTCGGTGCGGTACCACTTGGGGCAGTTCCCTCCGGCACGGCTGGAATGGGAGCGTTTGATTCCTTTGATTGGCCCCGCCCAAGCGGCGTTGGCCCGGTACGACGGCTTGCTGGCGGCCATTCCCAATGCCGCCGTGCTCTTGAGCCCCATGACCACGCAGGAAGCCGTGTTGTCGTCGCGCATCGAGGGCACCCAGGCGACCATGGGAGAGGTGCTGGAATTCGAGGCCACCGACAATGCGCGCTTGCCCGAAGGAAAGCGGCACGACATCCAGGAAGTGCTGAACTATCGCAAGGCCATGCGCCACGCCATGACCTTGCTGGAAACCCTGCCGCTGTCGCAACGGGTGATCCTGGAAACCCATGCGGTGCTCATGGACAGCGTGCGCGGGCACGGGAAATCGCCGGGCGCCTACCGCCGGATTCCCAACTGGATCGGCCCGACCGGCTGCACCCTGGAAACCGCGCGGTTCGTGCCCATAGGGGCCGACCAACTCCCCAGCGCCATGAGCGCCTTCGAGGCCTACATCCACGACGAGTCAGTACCCGACCGCCTGGTCCAATTGGCCGTCCTGCACGCCGAGTTCGAAGCCCTGCATCCGTTCCTGGATGGCAACGGCCGTTTGGGGCGCATGTTGATCCCGCTATTCTTGTGGCAGCGCCAGATGATCCGACAGCCCATGTTCTACATCAGCGCGCACTTCGAGGCCAACCGCGACGAATACTACGACCGCCTGCTGGCCGTGTCGCAGCACGGCGACTGGACCGGCTGGTGCGCCTTCTTCCTGCAAGCCCTGATCGCCCAAGCCGAACTCAATACCCAACGGGCCACCCGGATTCTGGCACTCTACGACGCCAAGAAGACCGTGGTGGCGGAGCAGACCCGCTCGCAGTACAGCATCCACGCCCTGGATTGGATTTTCGAGCGCCCCATCTTCAAGAGCAACGACTTCGTGGAAGCGGCCAAAATTCCGGCCCCCACGGCGCGGCGGATCCTTTCCGTGTTCCGCGAAACCCGGCTGCTCCGGGTGCTGGAGGCTCCGGCGGGCCGCAAACCGGGTGTATATGCCTTCGCCGAACTGCTGAACATCGCCGAGGGCCGCGATGTCTTTTGACGATCACACCTTCGCACCAAGCCTAATTGCCGATCATTTTTCCATTATTTTGATTGTCAAAACGCCTTGTGTCGCACGGAGGATCGGCAACGAAGCCTTGAGGGGAGATCCGAGCCAGGAGAACGGCCCCCTACCGTAACGCCGTCAGGGGCGCCGGACGATTCCGCCACGCCCCGACGAGACACCGCAAAGCCCGCCGCATCGGGTGTTTGCGAGACCGAAAGACCAAACCAACCATGAGCAAAGACACCCCCGAACAGATCCGGCTCGACGAACGCCACCACGTCGAGAAGCCTCTGTTGGACCAGCTCCACGCCATGGGTTGGGAGATCCTCGATCTCGATGCCAAGCAGCACCCCGCAGACACCCACCGCGAATCCTTCACCGAAGTGGTGATGCTTCCGGTGCTGCGCGAACGGCTCAAGACGATGCAGCCGTGGCTGGAAGACGACCAGATCGAGGACGCCGTCCGCCAGATCACGACGGGATTCGCCAGTTCCGACCTGCTCAAGAACAACCGGCAGGTGTTCGAGCTTCTCCTGGGCGGAAGCCATGCCGACAAAAATCGTCAGACGGGAGAGGCCAGTCCCACGGTGCGCTTCGTGGACTTCGAGACCCCCACGAACAACCGCTTCATCGCGGTGTGCCAGTTCAAGGTGCGGGTCCTGGGCACCGATCGGCACATCGTCCCCGACATCGTGCTGTTCCTGAACGGCCTTCCGGTGGTGGTGATCGAGGCCAAATCCCCGAAGGTGAAGGAGCCCCTTCCCGAGGCCATCGAGCAGTTGCTGCGCTACAGCGAACAGCGCGGGGCCAAAGGCGAAGGCAGTCCGCCCCTGTTCTTCTACAACCTCTTCCTGGTGGTCACCTGCCGCCAGGAGGCCAAGTTCGGCACCATCACCACCCGCACCGAAAAGCACTTCTACCGCTGGAGCGATCCGTTCCCACGCACGCTCGACGACCTGACCCACGGCGCCAGCAGCCCCAACGACCAGCAGCGCCTGGTGGCGGGCATGCTGGAACCTCGGAACCTGCTGGACATCCTGCGCACCTTCACCCTGTTTGCCACCAACGACAAGGGGGAGATGATCAAGGTGGTGGGCCGCTACCAGCAGTTCCGCGCCGTGAAGCTGGCCGTGAAGCGCCTGCTGGAAGGCGGCAACAAACGCGAGCGCAGCGGCATCATCTGGCACACCCAGGGGTCGGGCAAATCGCTGACCATGATGTTCATGGTGCGCGAGATGTACCGGCACGCGACTCTGGCCAAGTGGAAAATCGTGTTCGTCACCGACCGCACCCAACTGGAAGCGCAGTTGGGCGAAACCAGCCAGAGCGTGGGCTACACCGTGAAGGTGGCCGACAGCATCCGGAAGCTGAAGGAGTTGCTCGCCAGCACGGCGTCGGATCTGGTGATGGCCATGATCCACAAGTTCCAGGAATCCGACCTGGAAACCACCTTCCCCGAGCTCAACACCAGCCCGCACATTCTGGTGATGACCGACGAGGCGCACCGCAGCCAGTACTCGCTCCTGGGAGCCAACCTCGACAGGGCGATCCCCAACGCGACGAAGATCGGCTACACGGGCACCCCCATCGACAAGACCGAGCGGGTGTTCGGCGACTACATCGACAAGTACACCATGCGCCAGTCCATCGAGGACGGCGTGACGCTGGAGATCGTGTACGAGGGCCGCACCCACAAGGCCGATACGCCCGACCCGTCCGGGATGGACCAGACCTTCGCGGACGTGTTCGAGGACTACACCCCGCAGCAGTGCCTGGAGATCCTGGGCTACGGCTCGCGCGACGCGTATCTGGAGGCCGAACCGACCATCGCGGCCAAGGCGCGCGACATGGTGGGGCACTACCTGCGCCATGTGTTCCCCAACGGCTACAAGGCGCAGATCGTGGCGACCTCGCGCGAGGCGGCCGTGCGCTACAAGGCGCAGGTCGACGAGGCGATCCGGGAAGAGATTGTTCGGCTGGAACACGACAATCCGTTCCAACTGGATCTGGATGTGCTTCGCACGCTGCGCAGCGACGTGATCATCTCGGGCAAGCACAACGACGAGATGCACCTGCTGCCGTTCACGAACGCGAGCACGCACGAGGCCACCATCAAGAGTTTCAAGCTCCCGTTCGGGAAGGAAGACCAGGGCGTGCGGGGCGACGTGGGCATCGTGATCGTGAACAACATGCTCCTGACAGGATTTGACGCACCGGTGGAGCAGGTGCTGTACCTGGACAAGATCATCGTGGCGCACGGGCTGCTGCAGGCGATCACGCGCGTGAACCGCGTGGCCGGCGACGCCAAGGAAAAGGGCTTCGTGGTGGACTACGTGGGGATCGGGCACCACCTGAAGAAGGCTCTGAGTTCGTACGACGAACGCGAACAGAAGGAAGTCCTGGACGTCCTGAGCTTTCCCGAACAGGAGCTGCGCGACCTGCAGGCCAGCCACGCCGCGATCTTCGCGCTGCTGAAGGCGCACGGCCTGACGAACCTGAAGGACTACGACGCCTTCTTCGACACCTTCTACGACGAGGACATCCGCTTCGCGTTCCTGGACCTGTTCAAGAAGTTCGCGAGCCGTCTGGACCTGGTCTTCCCGGCCAAGGAGGCGCTGGACTACCTGCCCGACCTCAAGGCGCTCTCGGAAATCAACGTGATGGCGGGCAAGCACTTCCACGACAGCCGCATGAGCATGAAGGGCGTCACGGCCAAGCTGCGCAAGATCGCCGACGCGCACCTGGAGTCGGTGGGGATCGACGTCACGGTGGAACCGATCTCGATCCTGCACAAGGACTTCGAGAGCGACGTCCAGAAGCATTCCCGCACCAAGACCAAGGCCGCACAGATCGAACACGCGATCCGTCACCACCTGGACGTGGACCTGGATGACGACCCCGAATTGCGGGCCTCGTTCGCCGAGGCGCTTCGGATGATCTTCGAGCAATTCGCCGAGAACTGGGCGAAGATCCACGAGGAACTGGAGCTGCTTCGCCAGCGCATCCTGAACGTGTCCAAGGAGCCCACCTACGGCTTGCACCCCAAGAAGCAGATGCCGTTCTTCCGCCTGCTCCGGCGCGAAGTCTTGGGCGAGCCCGCCGCACCGACCGATCCCGAAGCCCTTCCTGCCGGTGAGCCGACGGCGGACACCCTTGGCGACGAGGAGGTCATCGGGGAATTGGTGCGCCTCACGCAGCATGTCACCACCGAGATCGAACGGGAACTGAAGCTCACCGGCTTCTGGACGAGCATCCCCGCGCGCAACAAGCTCGTCGAGGAGTTGCAGCGCACCTTGCTCCTGCCGGAGTTCTCGCATCTTCCCGGACTGGTGAGAAATCGCAAGGCCATCATCAGCCGGATCATGGAAGTGGCCGAGCGCAACCAGGACGCCATCCTGTACGCCCTCTGATGGACCTGACCTACCGGATCGTACGCTCCAAGGCCCGGAAGCGGCTGACCATTTCCGTCGAACGCGACCGGTCGGTCCTGGTCCACGCCCCTTTCGCGGCGACCGACGAGACCATCCGTAAGGCGGTCGAATCGAAGCGGCGATGGCTTTGGGAGAAGGTGAACCACCCCCTGAAGTACGCGGAGCTGCCGCACCCACCGGGCAAGGAAATCGTCAACGGGGAGTCGATTCCCTACCTGGGCCGGCACTACCGCTTGCAGATCCAGGACACGGCCAGCGGTGGCGTGGAGTTTTCCCACGGTTTCACGATCCCTGCACGCCTGGTCGCCGAAAAGCTTCCCGCACTGGTGGCTTGGTACCGCGCCCGAGCCCGGGAGATCCTCCTGCCCAGAGTGCGCCAACATGCCCTGAAATTCGGGGTCGAATACGCCAACGCCAAGATCGTCGACAGCCGCTATCGCTGGGGATCGTGCACGGCGCGGAACAACGTGACCTTCAATTGGCGCCTGATCAAGGCGCCCATGTTCGTGATCGACTACGTGATCGCCCACGAACTGGCGCACCTGTTGGAGCCCAACCACACACCCCGGTTCTGGGGCCTGCTGCGAGCACACTCCTCCAAGCTGGAAAGCGCCAAGGCGTGGCTCCTGGAGAATGGACAAGAATTGGACGACGGCTGGAGCCTCGGATAGAGCTGAACGCGCCAGGGATGCCGCCCGGAAGGGCCAAGACCCCGGCGTAGCCGAGACTTGGCTGGCAGTCCGGTCCCCGGCCCGCCGGGCCGGGGAGGCGCCCGATCCACCAAAGGAAAAGCCCTCCCCGAGAATCCCCGGAGAGGGCATTCGATTCCCGCTGGTCTCGACAGGCTCGACCGGCGGGGAAGGGCTCGGCAGATCTCGACCAGCGGCGTGAGGGTCGACCGGCCGGAACCGCCTTACTTCAGCCGGTCGCGCAGGTAGTTCTCGACCTGGTCGATCGCGATGCGGTCCTGGGTCATCTTGTCGCGCTCACGGATGGTCACCGTGTTGAGCTTCTCGGGCTCGCCCTGTCCCACGGTGTCGAAGTCGACCGTGACGCAGAACGGGGTTCCGATCTCGTCCTGGCGGCGGTAGCGCTTGCCCACGGCCTGGGTTTCGTCGTATTCCACAGGGAAGCTCTCGAGGAGGTCCTTGTAGAGCTTGTGGGCGACCTCGGTCTGCTCGGGCTTCTTGTAGAGGGGCAGCACCGCGGCCTTCACGGGAGCCACGCGCGGATGGAAGCGCAGCACCGTGCGCTGCTCGCCGTTCTCCAGGGTCTCGAGATCGTAGGCGTCGCAAAGGGTCATCAGGGCCAAGCGATCGGCACCGAGGGCGGGTTCGACCACCCAGGGGATGTAGCGGTCGTTGGTCACCTTGTCGTGGTAACGCATGTCCTGGCCGGAGTGCTCCATGTGCTGCTTGAGGTCGTAGTCGGTGCGGCAGGCGATGCCCCACAGCTCTCCCCAGCCGAAGGGGAACTCGTACTCGATGTCGCAGGTGCCCGAGGAGTAGAAAGAGAGTTCCTCCTTGTCGTGCTCGCGCAGACGCAATTTGTCCCCATTGATCCCGACCGTGGAGGTCAGGAAGTTCATGCAATATTCCTTCCAGTGCGCGTACCACCGCTGGTCGTCGCCCGGGTTGCAGAAGAACTCCAGTTCCATCTGCTCGAACTCGCGGGTACGGAAGGTGAAGTTGCCCGGAGTGATCTCGTTGCGGAAGGACTTGCCGATCTGGCCCACGCCGAAGGGAACCTTCACACGAGCACCTTCCACGATGGACTTGAAGTCGACGAAGATGCCTTGGGCGGTCTCGGGACGCAGGTACACGGCGGCGCCTTCGCCCTCGACGACGCCCTGCTCGGTCTTGAACATCAGGTTGAAGGCGCGGGGTTCGGTCCAATCGATCTTGCCGCAGGAGGGGCAGACGATCTTGTGTTCGTTCACCAGGGCGAACAGCTCGGCGTTGTTCTTGCCGGCGATGGCGCTGGAACCCAGCTTCGCCTCGACCAGGTGGTCGGCGCGCTCGCGGGCGTGGCACTTCTTGCAATCCATGAGAGGGTCGGAGAAGGACTTCAGGTGGCCCGAGGCCTCCCACACCTTGGTGTTCAACAGGATACCCGAGTCGAGGCCCACCACATCGTCGCGGCGGGTCACGAAGTGCTTCCACCACAGGTCCTTGAGGTTGCGCTTGAGCTCCACGCCATAGGGGCCGTAGTCCCAGGTGTTGGCGAGTCCGCCGTAGATCTCGGAGCCGGGGAACACGAAGCCGCGGCGCTTGGAGAGGGAGACGATGTCCTTGAGGTCGGTGAGCTGCGTCATGGTGGGATTCCGTCGCGTCCGCAGGTCTGCGGGTTCGCGCCTTTCAGTGATGTGACCGGTTTCCGGCTGGATGTCGGACCGGGGGTTGAAAGGTAGATCCGGTGGCTCGGCCCCTGCATCCACCCGGGCCGGGCACGCCAAGAGGACTTCGCAAGTGTCCCCGGCAGGGTGGATGCAGGGGCCTCGCGGCGGAGTCTGGAGGGGGGAGAGAGAAGAGGGAGGGGAATGCTTCGTGTCGCGGAGTCCCAGGGAAGGAAGAATGGAGACCAGGGCGGGCTCCGCTCGTGGGGGGTGGCGGGAAGCGGGAAAGGAGAGGAGACCCTTGCGACCCATCCTCAGGGCGCCGCCTCGGTTGGAGGGATTCCTTTTTCGGAAAGTTGCCGGGCACTGGTTGACAAGCTGGAGGTTTTCCTCCTTTTTTCAGAGAAGGAAACTTTGGAGCATCGCATTGGTTTCCATCGTTTCCTTCCAATTCCCATCCGTCACCCGATGCGGCTCGTCGCACGTTCCTTGAAGAGCGGGCGCGTTCCAGGGTGGCCCGTTCCACCGGGCTGCGTTCTCCTCCAGACTCCATTCAAAACGTCCACACTTCGTGGAATCGACGCCTTCGCTTCGCGATGCGCCGATTTCCAGGTCATGGCCGCCGAAAAGGAGTCCGATGGAACCACAACGCTCCCCCCGAAGGAGACTCCATGTCCCAACAATCCATCCCGAACCGCGTCCTGCGTATCCTCAGCCCCTCCGACATCCCTGTCCTCGGCAACATCGTGGAAGGGGTCGGGAACCTCGTCTCCCGGTTCGGAGAAGCCATCGGAGAGAGTTTCCTCTACGGTGGCAAGGGTCTCTACAAGATCGGGGAACGCGGTGCCGCGGTCGTGATCGACGGCACCGAATACCTCGTCGACGAACTCGAGGAGGTGGGGAAGGACCTCATCTCCGGACCGGGAGGGGGAATGGCCCTGTACTTCGGTGCGGGGGCTCTGATCCTCTTCGGCCCCGGGGTCGCCCTGTTGGTCATCGCCGCCACGGAGGTCGCCGGGAAGCTCCTGGTGGAAAGCCGTCATCCTTCCGACGAGGAGATGGCCTTCCTGGCACGGGTGTTCGGCACCACCCTCCCCCCGGCCAAGAAGATCATCCTCACCGACCTGGCCTCCAAGGGTGGCGAAATGGCCCTTGGCGGAAGGGCCTTCGTGGTTCCCAACGCCGCCGGGGAGTACCTCGTGAACCTGGGAGCCGCCTACGCGAACCCCATGGCCTACACCAGCGACCGGTACGCGACTCCCGGCAAGCTCTTCGTCCACGAAATGACCCACGTCTGGCAGGATTGGCATTCGAGCAACGCCGCCGCAACTCTACTCGACCAAGCCACCGACGACGATTACAACCCCGGAACCGAGGTCCGACGCTGGAGCCAATACAGCCCGGAGGAGCAAGCCACGGTCGTGGACGAATGGTTCGCCCCCCAACAACTGCATCCCGGGACACCCGGCTGCTCCTCCCAGCATCCGTTCTATCCCATGATCCGGGACATCCTCCAACAGGGAGATGCTCCGTTGGAAACTTCCAACGGCAAGGTGGTGTACGGAGCGATCGGCGCCAAATACCGCACCTTGGATGCCGAAATCGGGCTCCTCGGATTGCCCACCACCAACGAATACTCCCTGCGCGACGGCAAAGGTCGGCGCCAGGATTTCGAGAAGGGAAGCATCCTTTGGCATCCCAAGACGGGAGCCCACGTCCTTCAGGGCCGCATGCTTCGCAAATGGGAGGAGATGGGCGGGCACGCCTTCGGCTACCCCACATGCGACGCCACCGGCACCCCCTCCAACTCGGGAATTTTCGCCCAATTCCGGAACCCCGCGAAAGGCACCCATGGGGCGATCTACGCCCGATCGGGGGGGACGATCCACGCGATCTACGGAGGAATCCTGAAGAAATGGGCCGAGATGGGCTGGGAGTCCTCTCCCCTGGGCTGGCCCGTGGGGGACGAACGGGACGGAGCCCGTTCCAAGGTGCGTCTGCAATCCTTCGAGGGAGGGACCATCGCCTGGCACCCCGCCACCCATGCCGCAGCCCTCTGGGGCTCCCTGGATCAGGGCTGGAAGGCGCGTGGGATGGACCAGTTCGCCGTCCCGACCACCGACTCCACGCCCACCCCCAATGGAGTCGGGATGTTCTCCCACATGATCCGTGATCCCAACCGGCGGATCCCCGAAACCACCTCCCTGTACCAGAACCGTTCCGGGGAGGTGATCGAGATCTCGGGAACCATTCGCCTGGCCTGGAAGGATCTCGAATGGGAGAAGGGAAGGGCGGGCTTCCCGGTGGCCGCCCAAAGGGAGTTCGGAACCTCCAAGATCCTCGCCCAGGAATTCGAGAACGGATTCCTCGTCGCCCACCACACCCTCCACAACCATTTTCTGTCCAAGGGAATGTTCGCCGCATGGGAATCGCTGGGCGGGCACGAGTGGGGCTATCCGGTCGCTTCCGAGGCATCCACGCCCTGTGGCAAGGGAAGTTTCGTGCACTTCCGGGACTATACCGACGGTACGATCGCGGCGAACATTCCTCTCGGGGCCGTCCGGTCGATCTATCGCACCCCCACGCATGGCCATCTCCCCGTTTCGGGTGCCTTCCACCGATTCTGGCGAACCCACAACTGGGAGAAGGGGAGCCTGGGATTCCCTTCCAGCGCGGAATCGCCGCTGGGATCCACCGCCGGCGTCCTCCAGCGCTTCGATGGCGGCATCCTGGTCTGGGATGCGACGAGGAAACTGCGGGTCCTGATCGGCGCGATCGCCACCAAGTGGAGCGAACTCGGCGAAACGGAGTGGGGATACCCGGTTTGCGGGAACACCTCCACCCCCGATGGGTCCGCGCAATTCGCCCATTTCGTCGTCGACCCCAAGCGGACCTCGGAGGAGCGTTCCATCTACTGGAAGACTCGAAGCGAAGCCTGCGCGGTGCGGGGCGCGTTCCGGGAGCTTTGGAAGAACCAAGGCTGGGAGCGCGGAAGCCTCGGCTATCCCTTGGTGGACGAATCCCCCGCCCCCCTCCTCCCCTCGGCACAGATCCAGGTGTTCGAGGGAGGCTGCCTGGTCTGGCATGCCGAATGGGGAGCGCACCAGCTCGACCACGACATGTACATGGCCTGGCGTGCCGCCGGCTCGGAGTCGTTCGGGATCCCGTTCATGGACGCCACCCCCACCCCGAACCAGGAAGGGAAATTCCAGCACCTGCGCGATCTGGATACGCCATCCTTCCCCGAGGTTTCCCTGTACTGGTCTCCCGGCACCGGTGCATCGGCCATCCACGGGGCCATCCGGGAATTCTGGGCCGCCGAAGGTTGGGAAAACGGCCCGCTTGGCTTCCCCATCGGGCTCTCGTCCCCGCTGGCGGAAGGCGGAAGAACCCAGCGTTTCCAGAACGGTGTCCTGGTGGAAGATGCGCGGGGAAAGGTGACCCGCACGGCCTGATCGCCCTCAAGCCCTAGGATACGACAAGGCCCGCCTCGGATCGACGAATCCGGGCGGGCCTTCCACTAGGATGGGATCGGTGCGATCAGTTCGCCAGGCGGAGGTCGACGTTGTCGCCCTTGACCACGCTGCAGTCGCAGTCGGGATCGTAGGAGACGGTCACTTCACCCTGCGCGACGGCGGCCCGATGCCCGGTGCCTTTGATCCGGTGCGGGGTGACCGTGGTGTCCCAGTAGGTCTTGTAGTACACGGCGACCATGGTCCATTCCCCCACCGGGAGATCGGGGATGTTGAGCTGGACCTGATCGGGGTCGCGGGACATGTACGATTCGCGAAGCGCGCCGCGGAAGCTTCCCACGCGGACGTCGATCCCCATGGAATCGAACACCCCGCGCCACGGGGTGACGCGTGCGGAGATGTCCGCGTAGGTGGGACCGGAGATCACTCCGTTGTCGCAGGATGCGAGCAGGCCGAGCGCCAGGAGGGAAGCGGAAAGGAGTTTGGTGTTCATCGGCGCTTGGGTCCTCCGAATTGGGCGACGTATTCGATCTTCCAATCCCCGGAGCGGGTGCCTTCCGGGTAGTACTTGAATCCGAAGTGGTTCCAGGGAAGGATGCGCACCGAGGCGCCGAACCAACCGGTGTGTTCGAAGGGCGGGTCCACGAGGTCCCCCTCCCAATCCCCCCAGGACCATTCCCATCCCGCTTCCGGCACGAAGCCGAAAAGACGGTTTCCGACGTCGTAATGCAGGCCGGTGGTGGCCCCCCAGCGGCGTTCGCGGAATTGGACGTCGAGGAGGAGGCGCTCCCGGTCGTTGGCGTAGTAGACGAGATCCTTCTCGGTGGTGCGGAACCGCCAGGGCTGGACCCAGCCATCGGCGGTCACGTAGGCCGGGCCGAAGAAGGCGGCCAAGCCCAATTCCGGGGTGAATTCGCTGGGCCCTACGCGTGCGCCCAGGCGGAAACCAGGCTGGATCGCCGAAGATCGGCGCGCGGATGCCGAAGCGACTAGGATCAGGGACAGGACGAGGAAGTGCTTGATCATGGTGACAATCTACCACGCGAAAGGCGTGCCTGCACCCTCCACGGATGCTCCCGGCGAAGGGGTCGCTCCGCGTGTCCCGGCAAAACCGGGAAGAGGTCGAAGCGGCGGAACCACCGGTTCCGAAAACCCATCCCGAGTCGTGTCCGGGGAAACCCGCCGAACCCGCGATCCGACCCCGGCCGACAGACTCTGTCTCCCCCGGATCGGGTGGTTCGGCGTGGTCGCGACGACAAAACGAAGGCCCCATCCCGGTTCCGGGATGAGGCCATTCCAAATCGAACCGAGAGACCTTCCTCACCGACGGCGAAGGAAGGCCGATCGGATCAGGGGCGAACCACCGCCCGCTGGCTTTCCATCTTTCCGTCCTGGAACATCTGGACCACCACGACCGAGGCACGCAGAGGCTTCCAGGTGGCCCGCCACCCGTTGCCGTCGCGCTCCAACCGCGGGGTCGCCAACTCGCGGCCCGACACATCCAGGATGCGGACCTGGGGAGCCATGTCGGAAGGACCTCCGAGGATGGTCAGTTCCCGCCCGGAGACCACCCGCATCCCCCGAGCCGCGACGTTGGCCCGCGGATCGACCGAGACGATGCGTCCCAGCAGGAGCGATTCGAGGCTGAGACTGTCGAGCAGGATCCCGCCTTCGGCCATGTCGTTGACGACGCTGAATTCGGCGGACTTGGAGGATGCGGAAAGATCCGTCCGCTCCCCTTGGCCGCCCAGGCTGTCGAAGGGCTTCACTCCGGGTTCGAGAGCGAGGAAACTGGTCGCCGTGGTCGCGACCCGGTAGGAGCGTCCGAGGTTCCGGACGGCGTTGTACACCGAATCGAAGGACCAGATCCAAGGCTGCACCTTGCCGGCGTATTCCACCGCCCAGATTCCGGCTCCCGCCGATCCCCCTCCGGTTCCCACCGCGATGCTGCGACGTGCCTTGACTTCCAATCCCCCCCAGTATCCGGTGAGATCCAGATCGAGAGTACCGGAAGTCGATTGCCGCCCGGCCAAGACGACCGGGAAGGAATCGGGCAAGGTGACCGAAGCACTCCGGGCCGCGAGCAGCTGGGAAGCGGGAGCCTGCCGCGCCGCCTTCAGGTCGAGGGTGGCGACGCGGATATCCGGCGCGAAATCGATCCAAGGCATGTATCCGTAGTATCCACCCTGCTGGAGGTTGTGGACCAGGCTGTCGACCTTCAAGCCGGAGGTCTGCAGATCGGCCGATTGGATGCCCTCCACCCAGCCTCGACGATTCGCTCCGAAAAGTTCCGGGACGATGAGGCTGTCTCCAGTCCTCCACCAGCGCCAGGAACCCCATTCCAGATCCCCGAAATGGTATCCACCGGTCTGGCTCGCGACGTTGTACATGTAGCCATCCCGCCACCAGCCGAACAGCTTCATGTTCTTGGACTTGAAGGTCTTGCCCAATGCGGTCCAGAGGTCGTCCTGGTCCTGGTAGAACTGCTGCGAGTGCGCCGAATATTTCGCCGTGGCCAGGTTGTAGGCGCCTTGGTCGAAGACCGTGGTGTCGCCCTGGATCACAAAGAAATCCCGCGAATTCGGATAGGGCTGGGAGAAGAACTTGCCGGACAAATCCGTGAGGATCACCACGACCCGTCCCGAATCGGACTCGGTCAGGGACCGCAGCGCCGTTTCCGGATCCAATGAGTCCCCGGGAGCCCAGGCTTTGAGGAATTTCAGGGCATCTTCGACGGCCGCACCCTGGAATTCGCGGGGCGCCTTCCACAGATGCTGGATGGATCCGTCCTTGGCGACCCACGCGAGGTTCACCTTGTTGCCGTCCTGTCCGTATTGATTCAGAGACAGGAGAGCCAGTCGACGCGCACGTTCGGCGGCATGGATGGCATCGAGAAGCACCACCCGCTCCGTGGGAGCGTCTTCCACGGTGAATTCCTCTCCTTGGAACACCACTCGGGCCCCAAAAACCGCTCGCCCGTCCTTGGTCGCGGTCCAGACTTCGCGCACCCCTTTGGCGGCCACGGCGGAGAAGCGGTCGGGCTCGGTGAGGATGCGCTCCTGCGACATGTCGGCGGCCGAAATCGAGCCGTGCTCACCGAGATCCAATGCCACGGGGGTTCCGTCCTCCGAAGCCAGGCGAATCACCACGCGCCCCGTGGGACTGGAGACCCTGCGACTGGTGGCGTACCCGGTGTCGGCCTGGTACCACACGGAATGGCTGGGTGGTGCGGAGATCCGCAGCGGCAAGACCATGCCCGGACGGAATGCCTGTGTGAACTCCAGCTCGAGACGGCGCGTCTCGCCGGTGGCCTGGGGGAACACCCGCAGGCTGTAGTGCGAGGATCCCCAGGTTTCGAGCAAAGCGGGATCCCTGCGTGCCCCGACGATCTGATTGTACTGCTCCCTGGCCAGTCGGCGATCCATGATCCAAGCGGATTGCCGCTCCTTCCCCACCCACAAGGCGAGATCCGTGACGGCCGCGTCCGTCGGCAAGGAGAACCCTGCGGAGAGCTCCATGCTGTCGACCTCCGCCTCCACGAAGGACACGCTATCCACGTGGCAGGAGGTCACGCGTTGGACATAGGAACGCGTGTAGCTGGAATCCTTCCCTTCCTTGTCCAGAGTCTGGTAGGTGTAGGTCACCAAGGTGTCGTGGTAGTACGTCCCTTCGTAGGGAAGCCAGCTCTGCTCCGACACGAAGCTCCCCTGGAAGTCCTTCTCGGCGCACGACCAGTGGTACTGGGTGCGGGATCCGGCGGTGGCGGTCCAGACCAGGGTGGCCTTGGTCCGGGCGACGCCATGGTCGACACGCACATCCAGGCCCACGCTGTCGAATCGGGGGAGTGCGACCACACCGATGTCGGTGGCGCGCACGGTGCGAAGGCTCACCCCGCCGAGATCGATCTGGGCCAGGGCGGGAAGCGCCAGGGCCAGGATCGAGGCCAGGGAACCTCGGAGAAAGGACGGGTCGTTTTTCATGATGCGGCTCCAATCGATGACGACGGGGAGAGGAGGAACGATCCTCCTGGTTGGGCACAGATCAAGATTAAGGTCCCCGCCAGCTCGCCGCAACGGCCCCGACGCCCCCGGGACCGGAATGTGTACTCCCTCCAGGAACGATGGTCGGGACCTACATTTGCGACCACCATGTCCGATACGCCCAAGGCTGTTGTCCTCCTCTCCGGGGGGCTCGATTCCGCCACCGTCCTCGCTTGCGCACGGAGGGATGGTTTCTCCTGCCACACCTTGGCCTTCCGCTACGGCCAGCGGCACGCCGTGGAGCTCGAATGGGCGGAGGAGATCTCCCGGGAACAAGGCGCCGTGGAGCACCGCACCGCGACCATCGACCTCGCGGCCTTCGGAGGCAGCTCGCTGGTGGGGGACGGGGAGGTTCCCAAGGGACGGGACGACGACGCCATCGGTCACGGCGTGCCCAGCACCTACGTCCCCGCCCGCAACACCGTCTTCCTTTCCTTCGGCCTGGCCTGGGCGGAGGTTCTGGGAGCCGAAGCCATCTACATCGGCGTGAACGCGGTGGATTATTCCGGATATCCCGATTGCCGCCCGGAGTTCATCGAGTCGTTCGAACGCACCGCCCGTCTGGCGACCAAGGCGGGGACGGAGGGTCGAGCGCTCCGCATCGTCGCCCCGTTGCAGAATCTGTCCAAGAGCCAAATCATCGAGCTGGGGATGTCCCTGTCGGTGGACTACGGTCTCACCCATTCCTGCTACGACCCGCACCCCGACGGAGCTCCCTGCCTGGAGTGCGACTCCTGCCACCTCCGCCTGGCCGGGTTCCGCCAAGCGGGAATGCCCGATCCGCGGCTGCTGCGCTTCGGACTCTCGGATCCGCACCCATGAGCTACCGGGTCCAGGAAATCTTCGCGACCCTCCAGGGCGAGGGCGCCCAGGCGGGGACCCCCGCCATCTTCCTGCGGTTTTCCGGGTGCAACCTGTGGTCCGGCCGCGAAGAGGATCGCTCCAACGCGACCTGCACCTTCTGCGACACCGAATTCGCCTCCGCCGACGGCGAGGACGGCGGTGTCTACGATTCGCCCCGGTTCCTCGCCGCCCAGGTCGCCACCCATCGGACCACCGATTCCAGTCCGGGGTGGGTGGTGTGCACCGGAGGCGAGCCACTCCTCCAACTCGACGAACCCCTGATCGAGGCCCTGAAGGCCGAGGGCTTTCGCGTGGCGGTGGAAACCAACGGGACTCTGCCCGCCCCCCCGGGGCTGGATTGGATCTGCGTGAGCCCCAAGGCGGGAGCCCGATGGGTCCAGAAGTCGGGGGACGAGCTCAAGATCGTCTGGCCGCAGTCCTTCGATCTCGATTCCCTCGAATCCCTTCCCTTCACCCATCGATACCTGCAGGCGCAGGACTCGCCGCAGACGTCCCTGCGCGAGCACTACCTGCGCGACACCATCCGGACCATCCTGGAACGCCCGCGCTGGCGGCTTTCCGTGCAGGTCCACAAGCTGATCGGCATGCCATGAATCCCGTCGAGATCTGGAAGGACTTCTCGTTCGATTCCGCCCACCACCTGCCAAGGGTTCCCCAGGGGCACAAATGCGGCCGACTCCACGGCCACACCTTCCACGTTCGCGTGGCCGTGCGCGGCATCCCCGGCAAAGACACCGGATGGGTCCTGGATTTCGCCGACCTCAAGGCGGCCTGGAAACCCCTGGAAAAACAGCTCGACCACCGCTACCTCAACGAGATCGACGGGCTGGAGAATCCCACCAGCGAGACCTTGGCCGTGTGGATCTGGGATCGTTTGCAGCCCGTGCTTCCGATGTTGTGGGAGATCCAGGTCAAGGAGACCTGCACCGCGGGATGCAGCTACCGCGGCCCCGGAGGCTGACACCCCGCGAGGCGATCGAGGGAAGGCCGGGGTCCGTTCAGCCGAACAGTCCCTTCATCAGGCCCGAAGCTCCTTGCTGCCCTCCCAGCCCCTTCGCCAGCTCTTCGAGGCCGCCCGCCCCCCCGAAGCCACCGAGCAGCTCCGGCAGTTTTCCGGCCAATTCCGACAGGGCGGGAGTGCCTTTCACCTGGTCGCCCTTCTCTTCGATCATGCCGTTGTTGGTGAGGAAGGCGAGGATCTGATCCACCGGAAGGGGGATGTTGAACTGGTTGAGAAGTCCCTGCAACTTCTCCCGCGCCTCGGGCCTGGAGATGAACTGGGCGAACAGAGTCTGGATTTGGGGGGCCAGCGACTTGAGGGCGTCGGGACCGAGATTTCCAAGGGCGGACGAGAGAAGATCCAAGGCTGCGCTCCTGCGAAAGTGATTCGAAAAGGTCTGCGCGAAGGACATCCTCCGCGCAGACCACCAGGATAGGAATCACCGCGGAGGAAGACCACTCGGGATGGCCTCCGGGTCGTCGGGGCACGGATCGCCCTCCGAATCTCGGGCGATCGGAAACCGTCTCGCGGGAGCCCCTCTCCCTCAGGGCTCGTCGGCGAGGATCTCCAACCGGGGGATCCACCCCTCACGCACCGACGTTTCTTCCAGGAGCGAATCGAGGGGACGGCGACGCAGGCATTCCGACCAGGTCGAGGTCGAGTCCTGGGCGACGCAGCGGGAGACCCACATCACACCTCGGCCCACATGATGTCCCCAGGAACGCAGCAGATCCAACGATCCCGAATCCAACGAGGGCTCCAGGGGCCAGCCCGACCGCAACCGGAAGGCGGTGCACCCCTCGGGAGCATCGACTCCGGGAGGCAGGAGCAGGGATCGCCCCTCCAGGGCGGTCTGGAGGAGGGGCATTCCCAGAAGGTCTGCCGCATGCTCCGGGCGATCCCAGAAGATGAGCGTCTTCGGACGGGCGCGGAGGATTTCGCCGATTTCGGCGTGCCAATGGCGCACCAGCGGATCGTGGGGGAAGAGGTAGACGGAATTGGCCAGGGTGTCGTTTTCGAACCAAGGTGGAGTCCAGGCGGGATCCGCGAGGAGGAGCACCCCCACTCCGCCGGGACGGGAACGCACCCATTCCTGCAAACGGGCCGAAACCTGGGAATGGGTGGGCCAGATCGGCCACACCCGGTCCGCCGAAGGCCGGTATCCGTTCCCCATCCACAGAAGCGGCGGTCCCTCGGGCCGGACCTCGAATTCGCTGGCGGCCGTCCCGAGTCCACCGAGGACCAGGTCTTCCGTCCGATGCTCCCCGAGATCGAGCCAGGTCTGCAGGGAATCGGGGATCCCCTGGTTGTCGTGCCAGGACCATTCCACAAGCCATGCAGAGTCGCCCTGAGCGTCCAAGGCCGAATCGAAACCCTCCCGGAAGGCGTTTCCCATCCGACCCAAGGCCCCCGACAGGGGAAGGGAGCCAGCACCGTGGAACCGCGCCAGAGCCCCCTCCGGGGCGTGTCCTTGCGAGCATCCCGCGACGAGGGACAGGCAGGCCAGGAGAATGGGAAGGAGGAGTCGACTGATCATCCGAAGGCAGGCAAGCTAGTTTTGGGAGACGGTCCACATGCGCAGGAATCCACTTCCCTACCTCCTGGCCACGATTTTCCTCGTCGGCTGCGAAACGAAATCCCCTCCCCAGGTGGATGCGCCGTCCGTCGACTCCATCCCCCCCGAACCGGGGCAGGTGGAGGCGCGATTCACCGAAG
Organism: Fibrobacteria bacterium; assembly: GCA_020633825.1. Lineage (GTDB taxonomy): Bacteria > Fibrobacterota > Fibrobacteria > UBA5070 > UBA5070 > UBA5070. The sequence continues at coordinate 84,287 of JACKCV010000006.1, forward strand.
GCGCCGTGGTCGATTTCTGGATGTCCGACACCTTCGCCTGGCAGCTGCGTTCCTCCGACCTCCGCCAGGACATGACGCGGGAACGCGTGTGGGCCAAGCCGGTGAACCTCGAATCCTACGATTCCAAGGGTCGCATCTCCGCCCACGTGGTCTCCGATTCCGGCGCCATGGACCGGAACATGCGGTTCTTCCGTGCCTGGGGCCACGTGATCGCCTCCAACAAGGGTGGCATGGAGCTGCGTGCCGATTCCATCGTCTTCGACAAGGATGCCGACCGCATCCACACGGCTTCCCGGGTGCGCGTCAAGACCGAAAGCGGCGATGTCCTGACCGGCCGCGGGTTCCGATCCGACGCGCATCTGAACCACTGGGAGATCCTCTCCGACGTCAAGGGATCCATCCGAAACCTCAACAGCCTTCCCTTCGGACTCAAGTGATCGCCCTCCTCCTCACCCTGCTGGCGGGCGCCTCCACCCCCGCCCCCACGGAACCCCTGGTCCTCGATGGAGCCAACACGTTCTCCATGACCGGACGCGGGGCGATAGTCGAGCTGGTGGGGGACGTCCGATTCCATCGGGGCGATGTGAAATTCCGCTCCGATCGGGCCATCTGGGACCGGGCGCGGGACGAGGTCCTCTTCGAGGGATCCTTCGTCCTGGAACATCCTTCCGGCCGCATCACTTCCGAGCGCGGTCGGTACGAGCGCGCCTCGGGCTCCGCCTGGGCCGAGGGAACCGCGCATCTGGAGGATTCCGCAGCCACCGTCTCGGTGGACGCCGCGGTACTCCGCTACGACCGTCGAGCCCGGCGCGCGGAAGCATCCGGGGCACCGGTCTTCCGCCGCAGGTCGCGACGCGACTCCTCCTCGACCTGGGACACGGTGGAAATCCGGGCCAAGGTCCTCTCCTATCTCGAGCTCGACACCGTCGCCGAGGCCACCGGGGACGTCCGCCTGCGCAAGGGAGGACTGACCGCCACCTGTGGAAAGGCGATCCTGGAGCAGAAGTCCCGCCGCATCCTGCTGCGGGACACCCCCCGCGCGGAGCTGGAAGGCCGGAATCTGTCGGGTCACGCCATGGTCGTCGACCTCCATGAAACGCGCGAGGAGATCCGTCGCGTCTCCGTCTTCAAGGAGGCCCTCGGGATCCTGACCGGAGACGCCGACTCCACGGGAGTCTTCTCCACCTCGCGCGTGGTGGGCGACACCCTGGTGGCCGAAATCGACGGCTCCCGCTTGAAGAGCCTCCTCGTCACCCGGAAGGCCAAAGGGGAGAGTTGGACCAGCCTGGACAGCACGCGCATCGACCGCCTGGACGGGGACAGCCTGAGGCTGGGTTTCCTCGATGGCAAGATCGACACGGCCTGGGTCGGCGGCCATGCCAAAAGCTTCTACCACTGGCTCGACCAGGGCCGCCTCAAGGGCACCAACCAGGCGCAGGGCCGCGCCATCCGCATCGCCTTCGAAGATGGCCGCATCCGGCGCATCCGCGTCGAGGGCGGCGCCCAGGGAGTGTACAATGGAATCGAACCATCCCGACCCCGGAACTGACGAACCCCTCGATCCCGGCGGGTACCCGCCGCAGGGATTCGAGGAGGAGGTCCGTGACGACGAGCCCTCTCCGGAGTACCTCGATCCTCCGTCGCAGATGGCATCCCTCCCCGCGGGGACGCGGCGGCGCATCGAAGCCCGGGATCTCCGCAAGACCTACGGGGGTCGGCGGGTGGTCGACGGGGCGCACGTGGCCGTGGAACAAGGGGAGATCGTCGGACTCCTCGGGCCCAATGGAGCCGGAAAAACGACCACCTTCTACATGATCACCGGCATGGTCCGCCCCGATCGCGGGCGGGTCTTTCTCGACGGGAAGGACATCTCGGGAAAGCCCATGTACCGGCGCTCCCGGTTGGGCCTGGGCTACCTCGCCCAGGAGCCCTCCATCTTCCGGGCGCTGACCGTTCGGGAGAATGTCGAAGCGGTGCTGGAAGTCCGGGGCCTGGGTCGTCGCAAGAGACGGGAACGCTGCGACCAGCTCCTTGAGGAGTTGAGGATCTCCCATCTGCACAAATCGGTTTCGATCACGCTCTCCGGAGGGGAACGCCGCCGTCTCGAGATCGCTCGTTCCTTGGCCTGCGATCCGGCTTTCCTGCTGCTCGACGAGCCTTTCGCGGGAGTCGATCCCATCGCGATCGAGGACATCCAGTCCATCGTGGCGAGTTTGCGAACCAAGGGCCTGGGCATCCTGATCACCGACCACAATGTCCGCGAGACCTTGGCGATCACCGACCGGGCCTACATCCTTTTCGGCGGCCATATCCTCACCGAGGGATCGGCCCAGTTCCTGGCCAACGACCCCCAGGCGCGCAAGGCCTACCTGGGGGAACGATTCACCCTTTCCTGACTCTCGCTTTCCCCCTTTGCCAGAACGCCGGGGTTGCGTTATGTTTGCATTCCGACGCGGAAGTAGCTCAGTTGGTAGAGCTCCTGCTTCCCAAGCAGGCGGTCGTGGGTTCGAGTCCCATTTTCCGCTCTTGGTCCCCCACCAACGGGACCACCGACGCCCGACCGGATCCCGGTCGGGCGTTTCTGTTCGGATGCGGATTTGGTACCTTCCCCCTTTCGCCCCCATCCATGCTCCAAGAGGACCCGGAATGAACCTGCGCCGCCTTCTCCCCATGATTCTCTGCGCCGCCCCCGCGTTCGCGATCGACGAATACCAGCCCGCCGAAGAAGGGGTGATCGCCGTCGACCTGCGGAGCGGCTTCACCCAGGGATTGGGGGATTACGACACGGAAGGCCGCATCATCGATCCGGTGGGATCCCCCTTCACTTGGAGCCCCGGGGTCCAGGTCCGGCTGGGACTTCCCAACGTCACCGAGATCTCCCTCCAAGTTCCGCTTTCGGTCATGAACAAGGACGCCTTGCGCGCCGACGAAGGTGACTGGGGATTCCAGCAACCCGTCCTGGGATTCAAACTCGGGCACGAGGACTACAAGGTCGCCGTGGTCGGGGCCGTCGCCTTCCCCATGGGGCACAAGGTCGTGGTGGGAGACGAGTCCCGCTGGAAGTTCTCCGTGGGAGGCCTCGCCCACTGGGACCGCAAGGCATTCCTGGTCGATGCGACCGTCCTCTGGACCGCGACGCCTGCCGACCAGGACGGCGTCCGGCGCGGAGACGAGTGGCTTCTTCTCGCCCGCCCGCAGTGGCGCGTCGATTCCACCTTCACCCCCTACCTGGGTCTGGTCGGACAGGTGCGCACCGCCGGCAAGGTCAACGAGATCCGCGTCGGGCAGATGTCCCACCTGGTCTCCGTCCAGCCCGGCACCTTCATCACGTTCAACGAGGAGTGGAGTGCCGAGTTCCAGATTCCGGTGACCATCGCCGGGGATTGGCCCCAATCGGCCTCCGCGGGCGTGTATGCCGGCGTCACCCTGAACATGGGGCCCTGACTCGGGTAGTATCCTGCCGCCTCGGGTCTTCGTCCCTGCCGGCGACTCTCAGCCCCTCGGACGCAAACTCGCCTCCAAGAGCGCCACAGTGGCCGGCAGGGGGATGCTGACATGGGGTCCCAGACGCGCGTCGGGCGGGAGATGCTTGCGATGGAGCAGGATCACCCGGCGCGGAACTTCCAGGATGCGGTTCCACAAGGGGGTTCCGGGCTCGACCGCGGCCAAGCGGACCACGTCGTCGTCGTTGCCGCCCAACGCCACGGGATCGGTCAGAATCTGGACGGCTCCCAGGCCTTCCAGGAGCGATGCGACAGGATCCGGCTGGAAGACGGTCGCCGAGGCCAGGTAGAGGAATCGCCGTTCCTGACCCGATGGAATCGCGCGCGTCGGCCCGGACAACTCCGGCAAGACCCCTTCCCACTCGAGCAACCGGTGGAGGCTGGCTTCGATGCCGGCCCGCTCGTGGACCAATCCTTCCGGTTCCCGCCACCACCGCGACTCCTCGCAACTGATGGTGCGGATGGAAACGCATGGGTTCCAGACCTGGTTCGATCCCAGGCCCAGGAGGGAGGCCCCTTCGAGGATGCGCGAGGCGGGCCCGGGCTCCCAGAGGGAAATCGGGGCATGTCCGGATTGCAGATCGACCACGGCCTTCCAGACCACCTCGGGAAGTTCCAGGGATTTGGTGCACTCCAAGGCCAGATGCGCGGGAGTGGTCTCGAAGACCTCCGCCAGATACCTCTGGATGGACTCCCCGTCCTCCCAGGCTTGAGCCCGGAATTCCGCGTAGTCCTCCTCCAGGGCGAGGATGGAAAAGACCGACGGAAGTTCGCTGCACAACCCTGCCAGGAAGGCGGACATGGGAGACGGAAAGGCCGAGGTGGTCGCCAGTCGTTCGGCCCACAGGCCCGATGCGATCGCGTGGGCCCACAGTCGGACCAGGTCCCCGCGAGGAGGGATCCCCCGTCCGGCGAGATCGATGATCGTGCGGGTCAGGAGCAGATGCAGGGCGTCCTCGATGCCGATCCGCGTCAACGCCTCCTCCGCGGTCCGCAGGCGCGGCTCCGTGCGGAAGGGGCCGGAGGTGGCGGCCGAGATCAGTAGATCCCCCATCTCCGCGTCGAGCTGGACCAGGTGCAGGATCTCCCCGGCGGAGACTTCGGGTTTGCAACAAAGGGAGAAAAGTCTCGTCATCGAAGGACGCGGTGCCGCCGGCCGCCACCTGCGCAGGGCCGGTCGGAGATGCCGTCGCGGTTCGTCCCCCTCCTCCTCGGGGGAGCGCCGTGCCAAGGAGGACGCCGACGTGGCGGCTCCCATGGAGGGATCCAGCCTGCGTTCGATGCGATGCAACAAGTCCTGCAGGGAGATGTCGGACTTCACCAGGAAATCGGAGGCCCCGAGGCGATGGGACTCCTCGAGGTATTCCTCGCGCGGGAAGGCCGTCAGGAACAGCGCGGGAATACGACGCATCCCCGACCGGGAATGGATCCCCTGGAGCAACTCCAATCCGGTCATCTCGGGCAGGGCGATGTCCAGAAGCAACAAATCGGGGGGATTGGATCGGCAATGCTCCATCGCCTCCGTCGCGCCTTCGGCCTGCAGGACATCGAACCCGTGGTCTTCCAGGGCTTCGGCCAGATTCTCGCGAAAGAGGGGCTGATCGTCGACGAGAAGGATTGTTGGCATGGGGAGTCGACCATTCGAGAAGTGGGACAGGCAACGGGAAGGCGGGAGTCGCGAGGGATTGTACCACTTTCTCCCGTCAACCGGGGCTGGCGAAGAATGCGTCCGGCCCCTCGGCCGAAGCCGGCGAGGGGCGATCGGTTCGCAGTTCGATCCGGATGCGAGTCCCCGCGCCGGGAGAGGATCGGAGCGCGAACTGCCCGTGGTGCTTGGCGACGATCTTCCGGCAGAGACCCAATCCGATCCCGTTGCCCTGGACATACCGGCCCGCCTTGGTGTTCTCCGAGTTCAGCAGCATGGCCTCCCCCAGCCAGGGAAGCAATTCCGAGGGGATCCCCGACCCGGTGTCGTTCACCTCCAGGACCGCGATTCCTTCGACGCTGGGAGACAGCCGAACCTGCACCTTCCCCGTCCGGGTGGCGCGCAGGGCATTCCCCACCAGGTTGGCGACCAACCGCCGCAGGGCCATTCCATCCCCCATGCCGCGGCAATCGGCCACCTCCACCTCGAGATCCACCCCTTGGTGCAAGCGGGAGCGCGCCTGATCGACACCCGCCTTCACCTGCTGGGAAAAATCGATCTCGGCCCAGAATTCGACCTGGGTCCCGATCCCGAAGGAATCGAGGACATTGGCCATGGTCTCCGCCATCACTCGCGACAACTCCTCGATGCGATCCCCGACTTTCCGAAGGTCGTCCGGCAGTCGATCCCGCTTCATGTGGAGCCTCTCGGCCGCCATCCGCAGCGCCCCCATGGGAGTGCGCAGCTCGTGGGCGACCGCGCCCGCCACCGCCGACATCCTCTGCATGGCGGCATCGTGGAGATTCCTTTCCAAGTGCTCGCTGGAGCGCCGCCGGATCTCTTCCTCCAGGAGGCACACGCGTCGCGCGGCTTTCATGCGTGCCAGGAACTCGATCTTGGAAATGGGCTTCCTCAGGAAATCGTCCACCCCCTCCTCGAACGCCCGCTGCAGCAGCCCGGCATCCTCGGCGGCGGTCACGAGGAGGACGTAGGCCTGCTCCGAATTGTTCACGCTGCGCAATCGGCGCACGACCTCCAGGCCATCCATGCCCGGAAGACTCCAGTCGACGACCACGGCGGGGTGTTTCTTCCGCGCGTAGGAATCCAGGGCTTCCAGCGGCGATTCATGCGGCTCCGGATCCCAGCCATTCTCCCGAAGCCACGAAGTCATGACCCGCAGGATGATCCGATCATCGTCCACGACCAATACAGGGAGGGCAGCAGCGTCCGTCATCCCCCCATTGTACCGCATTGGCCTTGCCCGTCGCCAGAGGCGCCTCAAGCCTCCTGGAGAAACAGCGGCTGGAAATTCCGGTAGTCGCAGGAAGCGAGGACGTACCGCACACCCCGGGTCGTCCCCAGCAAGTCCCCCTGCGGAGGGCGATGGATGTCCTTCAGGGAGTGCAGGTGCCCGAAGACGCAGAGCTCCGCTCCGGAAGCTTCCACGATGGCGGACGCCCGCGTCGGAGCCAAGGAGGCACCCAGGGGAGGGTAGTGGGTGAGGCAAATCCGGCGGGAAGCCCGACGGGGCAGCCCTTCGACACATCGCTGCAGGCGCGCGACCTCGCGACTCCAGATCCGTTCGTTGCGCTCCCGATCCTCCTGGGTGCGTCTCTCCGGGGTCTTGTCCGAAAGCCGGGTCCATCGGATCAACGAATCCACATCGGCTTCTTCGTGCTCCCAAAGCCGGGTGCCGAAGAACAGCCAGGGCCCGATTTCGAGGTGATCCCCGGATACCAAGCGCAAGGAAGGGGGCAGATAGCGACGGATCCGGGAAGGAGAATCGCACCACCGGTCGTGGTTTCCTTCGAGAAGAACCTTCGTACCCGGTAGCCGATGGAGAAACTCCAGATCCGTGAGGGCGTCATCCCAATGGGACGCCCAGGAGATGTCCCCGGGCAGCACCACGACATCCTCCGCAGCGACGGAGGCCCTCCAGGCGGTGGCGATCTTTTCCTCGTGGTCCCTCCACTGTTCCCCAAAGACATGCATGGCCTTGGAGGGCGTGGAAAGCGTGAGATGTGGATCGGACAGGGCCCAGAGTCGCATGAGGGGCAAAAAGTAGGGCGAAACCGGTCCGATCGCGGTATGTTCCTCTTTTGTTCCAGGATCCTGGGTTCGGGCGAGCGTATTCCAGGGCCCTTTTCCACCGCCTCTCGGCGCCGTGGAAGCCTTACTACTGCATTCATTTCGATCCCATTCACATCCAGCCTAAGGTGCTCGCATGACCTTCCGCTCCGTGCGCTCGATCTTGATCGCCGGCACTCTCCTCCTTGCCGCCTCCCCCACCCAGGCTCTCCTCGACCCCTGCTCGTTCAACTTCGGAATGAGCTGGGACAAGGGGCCGAATTTTCCCGAAGAAGTGGGATACGTCACGATCTGGACCAACTCCGGTTGGGACGGCGGGTACCACGGCGGCATGCTCAACGGGCTGAAGAACACCGACAAGACCCCGGTATTCTACGGGTACTTGATCGCCAAGACCTCCGGGCTGGGAGACTGCGACGTCACCAGCGGGAACAACCTCTGCACCGACGGCGCCAACTACATCCGGCGCAACATGGACAAGATCACCAACGCCTACAAATCCTTCGCCCAGAGCGCCGCGGCCATCTGGGGCAAGGAGAGGCAGATCGTCTTCATGATCGAGCCCGACTTCTACCAGTACTTCCAATCGGACAAGCAGGGAGGCAACCCCATCCCCCGTGATTCCGCGAACGTGATCATGAAGCAGATCCACGACGCGGTTCGCTCCGCACTTCCGCAAGCGGAGTTCTCCTTCGACATCTCCCCATGGGCATCCCAGAAGATCTGGTTCGGGGTCTTCGACGCCGACGAATTCGCCTGGGCGAACACCTCCGGAGGACGGACCGAAGGTGGAAACACCAAGATCCGATCGGAGAACAACACGACCTGGGCATCGGCCAGCACCGCGCTCAAACGCGGAATCATCGCCGATGTCGGCTACGGCGTGGGCGGCGGCCCCGATGCCAACGGAATCGCCGCGTGGAACGACGTCGACAACCTGAACGCCCGCATCGCCGACGGCGTGGTGGCGATCACCAACGTGCTTGCCGACTACTCCTGGGGATCGACTCTCAAAGCGATCCGCCCCAAGCTGACCGGCGAGTTGGCCAGCTGCCGTGAAACGGGTCCCAAGACGCCCAAATACGCCTTGTCCACCACCGTGGTCGGCTCCGGCAGCATCGCCCTGGATCGTTCCGGCTCGCTCTTCGATTCCGGAACGGTCGTGCGCGCCGCCGCCGTGCCGATTATCGGCTACCGATTCGTTTCCTGGACCGGGGATGCCACCGGAAAGGACCCCATGGTTTCCTTGACTCTCGACAAGGCCCGGTCGCTGACGGCCACCTTCGAGAAGACCGAAGTGGGCCCGCCGGTGGGCACCGGCGCCGACCTGGTCCGTGGCGGGGACTTCTCCAATTCCGGCAGCGACTGGTCGCTGGCCGTCAATTGCGGTGCCGCCACCTCCTCGATCGAGAACGGGGTCGCCACCATCCAGATCACCGATGCCGGAAGTGCTCCCTACTGCATCCAATGGCGTCAAACGGGAATCGAATTGCAGTCGGGGAAGACCTACCAATTCTCCTTCGACGCCAAGGCCTCGGGATCCCGCACCATGGTGGGCTACGTCGGGCAAAGCGGGGATCCCTACACCAACTACGCCATGGGATCCAACGCGGACTGGGTCGTGGACCTCACCAGCCAGATGAAATCGTTCAACAAGTCCTTCACCATGACCACCACCGACGGAGATGCGCGCATCGACATCAACCTGGGTGGAGCGTCCACCGGGACGGTCACCTTGGACAACGTCGTGCTGCGGTCCGGCCGCGCCTTGCCGCAGTATCCCTTGACGACCTCGGTCATCGGAACCGGCAAGCATTCCATCCTCCGCGTCCCCGACCAGGCCAAATACGATTCGGGTTCCTCCGTCGCCCTGTTCGCGATCCCCGACTCCACCACTCCCTTCACCCGCTGGATCGGCGATGCCAACGGAACGGCGAGTGCCACCGTGGTGATGCTCGACGGCGAGAAGACCGTGTCAGGAGTCTTCGGCACCGTGGGAGTGGGTTCTCGCACCGTCCGAACCTCCCACCTCCGCCGGGAGGGAAATCGCCTGGTGGTGTCGGGATTCACGGGCTCGGCGACCATCCGCCTGCGTCAGGCCGACGGCTCCGGCGTCCTGGTTCTGCATCGTGGTCCGGTCGCGGATGGTCAGTCCTTCCGAATCCCGTCGGCCTTGGCTCGCGGGCTCTACCTGGCGGAAGTGCGCTCGTCCTCGTGGAGTGAAACGCTCCCGCTGCCCGCCCTGGATTGACCCTCTCCAGGCCCGGCTGCCGTCCTCCGACTCCTTTCTATGGGGTCGAGATCGGTGCGTCGGGCCGTCCCTCCCTTTCGCCCCCCTGATCCGCCCCTTCGATCGCCGTGACGCCTTCGAGGGGCCCTCCTCCCCGAGTTGCGCCATCCCCTCCCTTGGCGCAGATCGATCCGACTTGGTGACCCGCGCCCTTGTTCCCAAAAGTCCCCGGCGCGCCGAAATTGTCGCCATTTGCGCCGAAATGTCATTGGCATCCAGTCCGGCCCTTCCCCCGTTGTGGGGAAAAATCTCCCTTTCCCCGTTCGATCGCCTTCGGACTTCAGGGCGGCACGGAGATTGCCGATGGGATTCCAGGGAGGGGTGGTCCCCCCTCTGATGGAATTCGCTCCACCAGGGGGGACAGCCCCGATCCGGGCAGTTTCTCCGTCGGCGAACGGAGATCTCCCTTCGACAACAAAGGAGGACCGTCATGGAAGGCATCGATCTTCAGACCAGGGATCTCTTCGGTTGGTTCGCCGAGCGGATCCTCGAAGCGCGGCAGAAGCGGGAACGTCATGATGTGCTCGGCGAGGAAGAGCCGGCCTGCACCATCTACCTGGCCGGGCTCCTCACCCACATGACCAGCCGGCAGTGGCTGGTTCATCTGGACCAGAAGGGGGAACGGCTCGACATGGATGTCGCCCATCGGGCCTCCAAGGAAGGCAGTCCTCGCCAGCGACTGGAGACCTACCAAGCCGCAGCGGATCGCTACCTCCTCTACCTCGGACTCTGGGACGGACTGCAGGGCAACCAGCAGGGCCGGTACTACCAGATCACGGAGGACAACCTGGCCAATCGCGCCAGCGCCTACTACGGCTTCGCGGCCGACCTGGCCGGACGGATGCCGCCTCCGCGGTCCCAGCACGTCCGGGTCTTCCAGGAATTCGCGATCAATCTGAGGGCCTGGCTGGGCACGTTGCTCTCCCTGCGTGGGGACATCCTCGGGCTCTATCCGACCTTGAGTCCCGGAGAGGAGTTCCATCTCTCCCTGACCTGAGGAGAGGTTTCCCCGCCCTCCCGGAGATCGTCCTGCACGCCGACCGGCGATGTCCCGAGTGCGGCGACGGATCGCATTTCGGAATTCGGGGTTCCCTTCGAGCATGCCCACCACCAAGGAGCGCCCCTCCCCCTTTGGGGCACTCGTGCGGGTCGAGTGGGCATTTCTCATGCCCACCTTCGAGTGAACCGATCGCCGGTTTCGACGACAGATTCCTGCAGATCGCCCCCACGCCGGGGGCCCCCCCTGCCAAGGAGTCTTCCATGAAATCTCGCATCCTCCCCCTTCTTTTCCTCACCTGGGTCGGCTCCGGCTCGGCCCTGGGGATCCGGTCGCTGGAAATCGAAAAAATCAAAGGCCCCTCCTGCCTGATCGTCGACTCCGCCGCAGGCTCCCAATTCCCCCTGGCCCCGTTCTTCACTCGGGTGAACACGATCCTCGACGACGGTGTGGCGCAGGCGACCATGATCCAATCCTTCGCCAACCCCCTCGATCACGCCACCGAGATCGCCTACGTCTTCCCGCTTCCCGAGCGCGGGGCCGTGCACGCCATGAGCTACCAGATCCACGACAGCTTGTTCCGTGCCACCATCCAGGAGAAGGAGCGCGCCCAGGAGATCTACGACTCCATCCGAAAGGCGGGAGGTTCGGCCGCCATCCTGATCCAGGAGCGACCCAACGTCTTCCAGCAGAAGATGGCCTCGGTCGGCCCCCATGACACGGTCCACGTCGAGATCAAGGTCCTGGTTCCCTTGAAATACGTCGACGGATCCTGGGAGCTGGCCTTTCCGACCATGGTGGGCGAACGCTACTCCTCCGAAGGAGCTTCCCCGGTCGTGGGAACCCTCGGAGGATGGAATCCCCCCGAGGACCGTTCCGGACCCGGGTTCCAGTTCAACATCACCGTGGGAGCGGGATTGTCGGCAGATCGGATCGAGAGCCCCACCCATCCTTTGCGGGAGCGGGATTTCAAGCAGCAGAAGCTCGAGCTGGCCTTGCGCGGCATGATCGACACCACGGCCCCCGAGGATCCGGCCCGCAAGTCGGCCTTGGTGCTCGAACCCCTCGACACCTATCCCAATCGGGACCTGGTCCTGCGGGTGCACCGGGCTTCGAAGGGGATCGACGCCATCGTCACCAGCTGGAAACCCGCAGGGCGCGACACCGGATTCTTCCACATGGTCCTGCTTCCCGATCTCGATTCCGCCACCACGACGCCACGTGCGCCCTTGGATGTGATCCTGCTGGTGGATCGCTCCGGTTCGCAATCGGGGTGGCCGATGGATCGCGAAAAGGAAGTCGCCCAGTCCATCCTCTCCCGCCTGGGCCCGACGGACCAGGTGACGGTGATGGCGTTCGACGATGTGAACGAATACGCCCTGGGCCGAACCCCGGTCCCGGCCACGGCGGAAAACGTCGCCATCGCCTCCCGCTTCGTGGGAAATCTCGACGCCCGCGGTGGAACCCAGCTGAGGTCCGCTCTGCAGGCCGCCCTCGCCGTGCCGCTATCGGGAGATCGTCAGCGCCTGATCGTCCTGCTCACCGACGGCTTCATCACCGACGAAGCCGCGATCCTCGACGACCTCGAAAGGGCCAGCCCCGCCCCGCAGGTCCTGACCTTCGGATGCGGAGGCAGCCTGAACCGCTACCTGCTGGAAAGCGCGGCGGCGGTGGGAGGGGGATTCGCCACCATCCTGACAGCCACGGAGCGCGCCGATTCGGCCACGGCCGTGGCCTGGGGACGGATCGAGAGCCCGCAAGTCCAAGGGGTTCGTCTCGACTTCGCATCGCTCGGCGGACACGACCTGGTGATCCCCCAGTCGGATCGACTCTACCGCGGCCTCCCCCTGGAGATCGACGGAAAGTACCTCGACGGGGGAAGGCAATCCATCGTCGTGCGCGGCCAACGGTCGGGGGAGTCCTGGTCCATGGAGCGCGACGTCGATCTGATCGAGGGCTCCAGCCTGAATTGGGGTGTCCCCCGCCTGTGGGCGCGATCGGCCATATCCCGGCTGGAGCTCCAGCAGGGAATCTCCGACGACAACAAGGACAGCATCGTCGCCCTCTCGACCTCGTGGCAGATCCTGTCGAAATACACGGCCTTCCTGGCCGCCTTCGGTCAACCTGTCGAGGCGGACGCCTCCCTGGCCAAGGCCTACCAGTCGAGCCAGGCCACGGAGGTGCGACGCATCGAGGCTCCCGCGTCGCATCGCCTGGATCTGCGTTTGTCGCGGGGAATCCTGCATGTGCGGTGGGGTGCCGGAGAGTCCGTGACGCGGATCCGGATCCTCGGATTGGATGGACGGATCGTCCGCACCCTGGAGGTGGCCCCGGGCGCGTACGAAGCGACCTGGAACGGCACCGACGACCGCGGGGCCCGGCTCCTGGCCGGGACCTGGATCGTGGAAATCCAGTCTTCCCGGGGCATCGAGCGGCGTTCCTTCGCCTGGATACCCTGAATGCCACACGTCCCGCGCGGAGACTCCGTGCGGGACGTATTCGGAAGAAGCGACAGCCGGTCCGATGTCCGAAGACACCGGAGGAGGCGTCAGACGATGGTGATGGGCTCGGAAGGACGACGTCCGAAGGTGCGGTACTCGTCGATGACCTTGCGCAGGGCCAGGACGCCGTCGATCAAGGCCTCCGGACGCGGCGGGCAGCCGGGGATGTAGACATCGACGGGCACGTACTTGTCGACCCCGTTGAGGACCGAGTAACTGAATTTGCTGAAGGGTCCCCCGGCGTTGGCGCACGAGCCCATGCTCACCACCCAACGCGGTTCGGCCATCTGGTCGTAGAGGGTCTTGACCCGACTGGCCATCTTGTGCGTGATGGTCCCGGCGACCACCATGAGGTCGGCCTGCCGAGGAGTGGGCCGGGGAATCATCCCGAGTCGATCCCAGTCGTACTTGGGGCCGCCGGTCTGCATGAGCTCGATGCCGCAGCAGGCGGTGGCGAAGAGCAGGTACCACAAGGAGTTCTGGCGTCCCCAGTTGAGGAAATCGTCGACCGTGGTCAGGAGGATCTGTTCGTCCTCCCGGTTCCCGGTCTTCGAGGGAGTGGTCGGAACGGAATTGGGCTCAGACATCGGTGCGATCTCCCTGGTCGATGCGGATGGTTCGATCCCAGCGGATATCCCCCTTGGCGACGGCATAGACCAACCCCAAGGCCAGCGTGCCTGCGAAGATCCCGATCTTCGCCAGGGCGGCCCCGCCCGATCCTTCCGAAAGGAAGGTGGTGTAATGCGACAAGACGGGCATCAGCAGGGCGATTTCCACGTCGAACACCAGGAACAGGATGGCCACCAGGTAGAACCGATTGTTGAATCGGAACCAGGCCTGGCCGATGGGCTGTTCGCCGCACTCGTAGGTCTGGCGTTTGGCGTCGGTGTTCGGGATGCGACCGACCACACGGGTGATGAGGCGAACGATGGCCATCATCACGAAGACGACGACGATCATGGTGATGCCGAGAAGGGCGATGGCCCCGTACTCTGCGTAGTGGTGCGATCCGGCGGACATAGGACTCATGGAGGGAAAAATAGATCCTTCGAGCGATCATGCCCCGACTCGGTCGATTTCGGGGTATCCCCCCCCCTACGATCCCCCTTCCGCCGGCGAATCCAGGGACAGGTCCAGGCTCTCCCGCCGCAGGGCCTTCCCGTTGGTGGGGGACTCCCGCGGGAAGCCTCGGCGATTGCATTTTACCCATCCCTTTCCGAGGGGCGGGAACGGAAGGAATGACCATCCCCCCCTCCCCGACCACTCCGAACCACCTTTCGCTTGGCAGAATCCAGTCATGGGAAGCATTCAGGATCGTTTGCAGGAAATCGATCGTCGCTTGGAGCAGATCCCCCTCGGGTCCATCGAAATCCATTCCCGAGGTGGAGATCGGGTCGCCTTCCGGGTCTCGAAGCTCGGGCCCCACACCCGGTTCGCCCGCATCGGTCCGCAGGGCGGTCCGGAACATCTGGAGGCGGTGGCCCTGCTGGAGGAGAGGCGCGCCCTGTCCCGGGAACGCAAGGAACTCGTCGCCAGATTGCTCGAACCTTCGAAGCCCCGAGGATTCTAGGTTCTTGGCCGAGAGCGTTCCCGATGGGCCATCGCACGTTGCGCCCGCTCCGTCGGTGAATCCTCCTGCAGGAGACCCCTTGGCTTGGCTGTACCACCCCCAGGAAATCGTTTGGCGCCCCGCAGCAAGATCCTCCCTGGCTCGCAGCGTCGCCCGGCTCCTGCAGGAAACCCGCCCGACCGCCTGGGTCGCCCATGCCGCGGATTGGTCGGCCGACCCTGGAACTCCGGACCTGCTGGAAGCTCGTGGACATCGGATCCCCCCCTCCGAGGATGGATCCCGCGATGGGGTGGAATGCGCCTTGGTGTGCAACGGCACGGAATCGGCATGGTCCTGCCAGGGCCATCCCGACGCGGTCCTTCAATCGACGTTGCTCTCGTCGGTGGACTTGGCCATCGTGGAGGGAACGGCTCGCAGCGACGCCCCGTGGGTGGTGGAACTCGATTCCGAAGGGTGCGGATTGGAGAGGATCCCGCGCGAGGAACGCTCCCGGGTGATCGCCCTGGTGGGGACCGTCCCCCCTCGCACGGACCTGCCCCCGGGCGGCATCCCACGTTTCGCTCCCCAGGAGCTTCCCGACCTCGCCGACCACCTTCTCGACCACTTGGAACAGCAGGCGAAAGCACGCCCCCTCTTGGGCTGGCTGCTCGAAGACCCGATGGCGCCGGACGACGATGCCTTCCAGGCTTTGACGGAAGCTTGCGACCGATCCTGGAGGACGGGGGCGCCCCCCGACCAGGAGGGCCACCTCGAATCGGCCCACCCTCGCTGGGGGGATGCGGGAACACTCCTGACCCTGATGGAGGGGAACCCGGGTTGTTCCATCGTCGTGTTCGACCCGCGCAAGAGCAGCGCCGGGAGACTCGAAACCCTCCTGGCCGAACGCGACGGCCTGGCGGAAGCCTCCGCGTATCCGGCCCCCGACACCCACATGCCGCTTCCCGGCTGCAGCGTCTGGGAACCGCGCGCCCGTCGCCGCCTGATGGGTTTGCTCGCCCAGGACGTTTCCTGCCTGCGACGCACGCTGGTCGCCTGTCGGACCCATCTTCTGCCTCGCTAGGGACGGTCCCGCTCACCGGCTGGAAAAGGTTCCGCCTTCCGTGACGGGGTCCAAGTGGGCGCAAGCGCCCCGGCTCGGCAACCCTCCCCCCTCCACCAGAATCGGGGGTCTGGTCGGCCCCGGACCGGGGATTCCACGCCCCTCCTCCAAGCCATCCCGTCCGCGAACCCGATCGGGCCGCGTCTGCGGGAATTCAGCCTCCGATCGCGTTCATCCCCGCGGTCGTGGAGGGAAGGCGGGAGAGAGGTTTCCCCTCGAGCACTCGGGACACGACCCGCTCGAGCGCTTCCCCGGACAGTCCCTTGACGGAAGGCCCCTCCTCCCGGAAGAGGCACGGCCGCAAGAGGCCCGTGCTGGTGAGCCGCAATCGGGAACATCCTCCGCAGAAGGGCTCGGTTTCGCTGGACACGAACCCCAGACGGGCGCCCCCGGGCCAGACCCAGGTCCGGGCGGTGGCGTCGGGCGCACTGGCCGTGGGGGAAGGTTCGCCCAACTCGCGGGTGAGCCGCTCGCGCAGCCGCGACGAGGGAACCAGAGGGGACGTACCCGCCAAGGGCCCCACCTTCATGGCCTCCAGGAACCTCACTTCGATGCCCTCGCGTGCGGAAAACTCCGCGAAATCCGGGACTTCATGCTCGTTGACTCCGGCCATCACCACGCAGTTGATCTTCACCGCCAGCCCTTTCCCACGCGCCGCGGCGACTCCGCGTAGGACGCGATCGAGACCGGGCCTCCGGGAGATTCGCCGAAAATTGTCCGGATCGAGGCTGTCGAGGGAGACGTTGACTCCGTGCACCCCGGCGGCGACCAGATCCCCTGCATGGGACTCCAGGCGCAGCCCGTTGGTCGTGATGCCGACCCGATCCCACCCCGCTTCGGCGATGCGTTCGACGCATTCCAGGAAGTCCGGGCGCACCGAGGGCTCGCCACCGGTGACGCGGACCTCGCGCATCCCCAGGCCACGCAACATGCTGCAGATCTCGCCGAACTCGCGCGGTGAGAGGTGATCGGAACCGGGCCGGAAGACGGCATCCTCTCCCATGCAATACAGGCAGCGCAGGTTGCAGGCGTCGGTGATCTGGACCCGGAGCTTCGTGGCGATCCGGCCCAGCCGATCGGGCCCGAGGGATGGGGAGATCCGAGGGGTGCCCGGATCTTCCGATCGAGCCTGCGAGGGAACGAGGTCTCCAACGGCCCAGGCTGGATCCTGCACCGACGCGTGGGAGGAGGCGATCATCGCACCGTCCGCGCAAAGGAGGTCCGATGCGCCCCGAGGCATCCCCCAGCCTGCGAGGGAGGCGACCAGGCTCCGGGAAGGGAGGACGCTCGCGCGGAGCCGGCACCGGCCGGAGGAAACCCTCGCATCAGGCCCACCCTCGGTACGCCGCCACCGGCGAGACAGGCCCCGGAGGGATCTCCACGAAGCCTGCAGCCCCCAGCAATCCCGGGAGATCCCCGGACCCGTTCCCGCGCACGATCCGGACCCGCGTGCCGTCGGGATGATCGACCAGGCTCGCCGCCAGGAACCGTGTGCGGGAATCCTCGGAGGGTGGATTCTCCAGAGGCAGACGCAGGAACCGATCCGGGCGGAGATCTCCCAGGCGCGCACGGAGATGGGGGATCGCGAAGCGAACCAGGGCGACCAGGGCCGACACCGGGTTCCCCGGCAACCCGAAGGCGGAGCGTCCGGAGTCGTGGATTCCGAACCACAGGGGCTTGCCCGGTTTCATCGAGACGCCGTGGAACACGCGACGGAATCCGGCATCTTCCAGGGAGGCGGGAACCCGATCGCGCTCGCCGACCGAGACGCCGCCGGTGCAGAGGAGGACATCAACCGGCGGAAGTCGGGCGAGCAACGCCTCCAGGGCTCCGGGAGCGTCGGAGCACAGATGGACCGCCACATCCGCGAAACCGGCGGCATGCAAAGCGGCGAGCAAGGTCGCCGGGTGGGAGGCGCGGATCTGCCATGCCGACGGGATCCGGTCGGGCGGGACGATCTCGTCCCCGGTGCACACCAGCGCCACGGAGGGGATCCGGGCGCATCGGGGCGCCGTCGCTCCGAAGGTCGCCAGGGCGCCCAAGGCGGCGGCGTCGAGCCCGCGCCCGGGATCGGCCACGACCGCGCCACAGGCCAGATCGCCTCCGAGACGGTGGATGTTCGCGCCTTCGCGGACAGTTTCCGCCAGAACGGTCCAGGAGCCGGATCCGTCGGGCCGCAGGAGTTCGACCTGGACCACCGCGTCAGCCCCTTCGGGCAGGATGGAGCCCGTCGCCACCCGGATGCATTCCCCGGGTCCGTCGAGCCGCAGCGGCGCGGCACCCGCGGGTTGGAAGGCCTGCTCCCGGAAGGTCCTGCGAGTCGCCAGATCCACCACGCGCAGGGCGATTCCGTCCATGGCCACCCGATCGAAGGGTGGGTGGGCTCGATCGGCATGGACCGTTTGCGCCAGGATGCGTCCTTGCGCCCGCGCGGAATCGACCTCCTCGGAGTCCATGCGTCGGGCATGGCCAAGGACGGCGGCGTGCGCTTCGTCGACGGAGATGAGGGTTGGCTTCTGCATTGGAATGGACCCTCCAACCTACAACCCCGGCGGGGAGTTCGCGAGGTACATTTCCTGGTCGTGCCCATCCTCCTTCTAGGTCTGTTGCTCCACCTTTTCGCCTCCACCGACATCGTCGTCGTTTCGACTCCCGGCGGGGTGGGTGAAGAGCCGGACACCCTCCGCCTCTCCCTGGCTCCGGGCGACACCGCCGTCCTGCGACCCTCGAGGTCCGGATTGCGCGCGACCCGGGGAGCTCCCCCCGAGGGTGGGTGGATCGGGGGAGATTTCGTCCTCGCGCCGACCCGGCCGGGAGTCCATCGATTCTCCTTCGGGCCCTGGTGGCGTTGGTGGCGCAGCTCGCGTCCGGTCCGATTGGACGTCCTTCCTCGACGGACCCTGCGGGTCCCCCTGCGCCGGATCCGTTTCCCGGAGCTTTCCGAGGCCTTCCTATCCCGGGTCTCCGAGGAAGCTTCGCGACTGGCGGCGCCTCTGGGGATCCGCGTCCAGCTGGAGGACTCCGGGGAGCTCGCCCTTCCCGCCTCCCCCAGGCCCTTCTGGGATCGCGAAGGGGACGGATTCCTGGACATGCGGCGCAACATGGACAGCGCAGCCCCCCATCCCGAACTCGATTCCCTCGCCCGATTCCTGTCCGATTCGTCCCCGTTCCCCTCCGTCGTCCTGGTCGGCCTTCCCAGCCGTACGGGATGGTCCCTGGCCCGTCCCCTTGCATCCGGAGATTCCATCCTCGTCCTGGATCGCGCGGCGAACCTTCCCTGGCGCGACGAAAGAGGCGCGCCCCGGTCCTACGTCCTGGCGGGACGCAAGGGGGAACGCGCCGACACCTTCATCGTGCGCAGCTACAGGGACGGCACCCACGACATCTCCTGGACGACCCCTGTGCGCAAACGCCCCGACCATCCTTCGGCGATCGACTGGGTCACCTTGCCGGACTTCGATCCAGGGGTGTGGGGTTTCCGACCCTGGTGGGTTCCCGCCGCACCGATCCTCGCCTTCCCGTCTCTGGCAGGAGCTCTCCCCGAGCGCCACCTCGCCAGGTTGATCGCGCGCGAAATCGCCTACTCGCTGGGAATTCCTCCTCACCCCGAGGGACGGAATCTGCTCTGCCCCATGCTCCGGATGGACATCCCGGATCCGGAAATCCTTCCGGAGCAATGGAGACGACTTTTGTCCGCTCCCTGATCCGGAACCCCTCGCCTCCCCGACCGATCGGACGCTCCGGATTTCACCTCCATGGTCGGACGGCACGGATCGAAGGATGTTCCACGCCTCCGGGACCGCGGACCTGCGCGATCGGCCACACCCGCGTCCCTCCCCTGCGGGAGGTTCACTCCTCGTCGGCGGGAGCCGGGATCAGCAGGGAAGCGGCCACGGAAACCGACAGCACCCCGCCGATGACTCCCAGGGAGATCGCGATGGGGACGTGCCAGTGGTGCCCGGGCAGGACGAACTCCATCAGGGGGAGGAGCATCTTGATCCCGATGAAGGTCAGGATGAACGCCAATCCGGTCTGCAGGAAGCGGAATGCCTGCATGGCCCCGGCCAACACGAAGTAGAGCGCGCGCAGGCCCATCACGGCCATCATGTTGGAGGTGAAGGCGAGGAAGGCGTCGGTGGTGAGGGAGAACACCGCGGGGATGGAGTCCACCGCGAACACGATGTCGATGGCGTTGAGGAACATCAGCACCGCGAACAACGGCGTGAAGAAGAATTTCCCCTCGACCCGGGTGGTGAAACGATCGCCGTCGAATCGTTCGGTCAAGGGAAGGATGCGGCGCAGGACGCGCATCACCACATGCTGCCCGGGATCGAGATGATCCTCGTCGCCCGACCGGAACATCTTCACCCCGGTGAAGATCAGGAAGGCGCCGAACAGGTACAGGATCCAGCCGAAATGGGCGACCAGGGCCGCTCCTGCGCCGATCACCAACCCACGCAGGACCAACGCCCCGAGGATGCCCCAGAACAGCACACGATGCTGCCAGGCGTTGGGAACCTTGAAGAACTGGAAGATCAGGATGAAGACGAAGAGGTTGTCGACGGAAAGCGAATATTCGACGATCCAGGCGGCGAACCAGGTCATGCCCGCCTCGTGGGCGGACAGGGGGGAGGCGGGACGCATGTGCGCCCAGCCGAGCCAGGTCCCCAAACCCACCACGACTCCCAGGAGCACCCAACCGATGGTCTGGGTCGTGGCCTCCTTCAGGGTTGGCTCGTGGGACTTTCGGTTCAGGACCAGGAGATCGAGGGCGAGGAAGCAGGCCAGGAAGCCGAGGAAAGCGAACCAAGGCCAAAGCGGCATGGTGGTGGCGATGTCGTTCATGATGGGAGCAATGTGCAAAACACCACCGTCCCCCGAGGCGACCGATCACTCCACGGTGACGGATTTCGCGAGGTTGCGGGGTTTGTCGACGTCGTGCCCGCGCAGGACCGCCGCGTGGTAGGCCATCAACTGCAGCGCCACGGTGGTGAGCAGCGGCGACAACGCCTCCGGACACTCCGGCACCCGGATGATGTCGTGGGCGTGCGGGACGATGGCCTCGTCCCCTTCGGTGGCGATGGCGATCACGCGGCCTCCCCGGGCCCTGACCTCCTGCATGTTCCCGATCACCTTGTCGTGCTGGCTGCCCTTGGGAGCGACGAACACGCAGGGCATGCCGTCGTGGATGAGAGCGATGGGACCGTGTTTCATTTCCGCCGCCGGCATGCCTTCGGCGTGGATGTAGGAGATCTCCTTGACCTTCAGCGCTCCTTCGAGGGCGACCGGGTAGTTGTATCCGCGCCCCAGGAAGAGCCAATTCTCGCGATCGACCACCTTCGCGACCAGATCCCGGATGAGGTCGGATTGGGCGGTCACCGCGCGGATCTTGTCGGAGATGGCCTCCAATTCGACCAGCAGATGCTTCGTGGCCTCGATGGACAAATGCCGACGTCGTCCCGCGTAGATGGCCATCAGGGCCCCCACCGCCACCTGGCCGACGAAAGCCTTGGTGCTGGCGACCCCGATCTCCGGTCCGACCCGCAGATACACCCCGGCATCGGTCATGCGCGAGATGGAGGAGCCCACCACGTTGACCACGCCCAGGGTCATGGCCCCGCGTTCCCGCCCTTCCTCGAGCGCGGCGAGGGTGTCGGCGGTCTCGCCCGATTGGGAGATCGCCACCAGGACGGTCCCCTCCTCCACGATGGGATTGCGATAGCGGAACTCGCTGGCGTACTGGACTTCGCAGGGAATGCGCGCGAACTCCTCGATCATGTACTCGGTCACCAGGGCCGCGTGCCAGGCGGTCCCCTGCCCCGTGAGCACGATGCGCCGAGCCTTCACGAGATCCCGACCGACCTGCTGCAGCCCTCCGAGGATCACCTCGCCCTGCTCGGCGTTGAAGCGGCCTCGCAGGGTGTTGCGGAGCGCCTCGGGTTGCTCGAAGATCTCCTTGAGCATGAAATGGGGGAAATCCCCCAGCTCGATCTCCTCGAGCTTCATCTCCAACTCCATGACCTTGGGCGATACCGGAGCGTTGTGGAGGTTCGAGGTCCTCCAGCCGTCCTGGCTCAATCGGCAGACCGTGAAATCCTCCAGAGCGAACGCCTGGGTGGTGTGCGCCACGATCGCGGAGGGATCGGAGGCCACCACGTATTCCCCCTGCCCCAGTCCCACCATGAGGGGCGAGCCCTTGCGCGCCGCCACCATGACCCCGGGCTCGGATTCGGCCATCACGGCGATGGCGTACGCCCCCGTGACCTGCTTCAGAGCCGCCTGCACGGCCGATTCGAGGTCTCCTTCGTAGAGCTCCCCGACCAGCATGGCGAGGACCTCCGTGTCGGTTTCCGACTGGAAGGAGTGTCCCTTGGACTCCAGAGCCTTGCGGAGGGTCGTGTAGTTCTCGATGATCCCGTTGTGGACCAGGTGGATGCCGGCCTTGTCGTCCCGATGCGGATGGGCGTTCCTCTCGGCGGGGACGCCGTGGGTGGCCCAGCGGGTATGGGCGATCCCCTCCGTGCCCGCGAACCGGGACCTTTCGAGCCCGACCTTGGCCTCGAGACTGGCGACCTTCCCAACCTCGCGGCAGACCTGGATGCCCGCAGGGGACCGGACGGCGACGCCGGCCGAGTCGTAGCCGCGGTATTCCAGGCGTTTGAGCCCTTCGAGAAGCAGAGGCAGGACGGGCCGAGGCCCGAGATAACCGACGATACCGCACATGTCAGAGCACCTCCTCGGCCGCCTGGCACAAGGCCCGCGCCTCTTCCAGTGTACGACCTTCCGCGATCGCGCGCAGGATGGGTTCGGTGTTGGAGGCCCGCAGATGGAGCCATCTTCCCGGCCAGGAGAGCCTCAACCCGTCCCGTTCATCGAGGGATGCGTCGGCGAAGCGCTCCTTCAGGCGCTGGATCGAGGCCGACAGATCCTTCCCTTCGAGGCCGAACTTGGTCTTGACCATCGCGTACTTCGGGAGGGCCGAGGCCTCCTCGGACAACTTCCGCCCCGTCGAGCGGAGCAGGTCGAGCACCACGGCCGCGGCGAGGATCCCGTCCCGTCCGGGATGGAGCTCGGGCAGGATGAGACCGCCGTTGCCTTCCCCCCCCACGACGCAACCCTGGGCGAGCATGGCCTTGGCCACATGGATCTCGCCCACCGGAGTGCGCAGGCAACGGACCCCGGCCGCTTCGGCGAGATCGTCGGACATGGCCGAGGTCGAGAGGTTCACGGCCACATCGCCGCGACGGATGGACAGGACGTGTCGTACGCCCAGGGCGAGAGTGGCCTCCTCCCCCAGGGGTGTTCCGCTTTCGTCGACCAGGGCCAGGCGATCCCCGTCGGGATCGAAGGCGAGCCCGAGATCGCATCCATGTTCCCGTACGGCTTCGCCGAGTCGCGCGAGGGCTTCGGGAACCGGCTCGGCTCCTCGCGGAAAGGTTCCGTCGGGCGTGGTGAACAACGGCACCACCTCGCACCCCAAGCGCTCCAGAAGGCGCGGCCCGATGCGGAAGGTGGCTCCGTTCACGCAATCGACCGCCACCTTGAACCCCCTGGCGCGGATTCCCTCGACCTCCACGTAGGGCAGCGCCAACACGGCGTCGATATGCAGATCGTCGCCGTCGGGGCCATCCACCACCTCCCCCAGTCCGGTGTGGCGGGGCCAGTCGGTTGCTCCCGCATCCACACGACCGAAGAGCTCCTTCACCTCCTGGGGGCCGAGGAACAATCCGTCCTTGTCGAGGAACTTGAGGGCGTTCCATTCCGCGGGATTGTGGGAGGCGGTGAGGATGATGCCTCCCACGGCCTGCGCGTCGGCCTGCACGGCCATCTCCACCGTGGGAGTGGAGCTGATCCCCAATCGGACCGCCGTGCACCCGCTCATGGCGAGGGTGGCGCACACGATCTGTTCCACCAGGGGGCCGGAGTCCCGGGCGTCACGCCCCACCAGGACCCGTCCGCGACCGACGGCCTGGACGAAGGAGTGGACATGGGAGGCCAGGACGGGGGGGGTCAAACCCTCGCCGACCACCCCGCGGACGCCGGAGACGGAGCGCATCAGTACGTGTTTCATGGGACCATGGAGATTAGAAATCGGCGACCCGGCCGACATGCGCCCCCCTCCGAGGCCGGAGGAAGGGGGGAGGCTCGTCCTGGGAGGTGAAACCTCTATTCCCGTCCCCGGAGGGAGGAACCCCGGTGGACTTCCTCGCACGGGTCGCCCAACCCGCGTTTCTCCCGCCCGCCCCCCCAGGGCTCCACGCACCGGAAGGGAATGCCCCTCCATCCTCCTCGACCGGACCGCCCTCGGCGGTCAAGGCTCCTCCGAAACACACCGCACCGCCACGATCATCGAAGCGGGGCCATCGGCGGCGAAGGGGGCGTAGTCCACATCCAGTTGGAATTGCGCACGCGAGACATTGGCGGGATCCTCCCCGAGGTCCCCCGCCCAGTACATGGTGGCGTCGGCCGTGGCCGCGATGTAATCGGTGTTCTCGTAGTACCCGGTCTGGAAGGCCTTGAAGGCAGAGATGTTGGTTCCGGGGGCATCCCAGGGCCATTGGACGTTGGGATCCGCTTCGACCGGGGAACGCGCCCGGAAGATGGCAGTGGGATCGAGTCCCCGCACCGACGCTTCCTGGATCAGGGCGTTCCAATCCGCGGAGCTGGGAAGCCGCCATCCGTCGGGACAGATTCCGCGGGGGCCCGGGCTCCCGTGGGACGAAGGGCTTTGCCCCGCGAAGACGAGATCCTTGGGGTAGAGCGTCCCCTTCGGAGGGCTGACCGACTGGTCCTCGAACAGAGCATCCACCGCGAGTTTGATCCCGGCGGTATCGTAGTTCAGATCCTTCGCCATCCATCGAAGTCCGGCCCAGTGGATGAAGGGGTAGGTCTGGCCGTCGCGGGTGTCGTTCAGGACGCCTGCGGGATTGATCCAGAAGGAATCCCGGTCGCTCGTTCCGCCCTGCCTGGCCGTCACCCAGACCTGCTGCAGGCCGGGCGTCGAAACGATCGGAGAATAGACCACCGCCGCCTGCCCCGTGCTTCCGTCGTCTCCGGCGAAGTTGACCGCATCCAACGCTTTGGAACTGATCCCGTCGGCCGAGCGCACCTCGATGGAGACCGGCGAAGAATTCATCGGGATCCCATGGACCACGAAGGGGAACGCCTGACCCAGCTGGGCGGGAATCGCATCGTGGTACCCGCTGGAGGTGCCCAATTTGACGCTGTCCGTGGCGATGCACCGGATCCTACCGTGTGCCGTGAAGTAGCCACCCAGGCCCCCGAAGGAACCCTCGGAATTGGGAGTGTTGTTCACCGCCACCAGAGAGAATTGTTGATCGAACGGATCCCCGTTCCGATGCTCCGAAGGAATGGCGCTGGCCCAGAAGTTCGCGGATCCATTCTCGCTGATGGCGCGGAAATCGCCTGGAGCCACCTGACCCGGCTGAGGGATTTGCCACGACTGCCGGTCCCGGAGGGAGATCGCCCAGGGGACTCCCGGATTCATCCCTTCGAGGGCGCTTTGCAGCTGCAGCCATTCCCGACGGTTGGGGACGTGCCAGCCTTCGGGGCACACGCTCTGGACGACCTGGCTGTCGAGGTCCCACACGTTCCGTCCGGGGATCATCACCGGGGCGGAATACTCCATCCCGAAGTCCTCGCAGGCGGGATCCGACCTGCCGCACGTGCTCTGGACATGTTTGGAGGCCACGACATCGGGAACCCAATGCAGGTCCCGCCCCAACCAATGCCGGCCTCCGATTTCCAGGACCGGGTACTTCGCGCCATCGCGGGCATCCACGAACACGTCGAGGATGCGCGCCCGCAGGGTATCGAACCCGACTTCCCCGTTGTCCTGCACGGCCTTGAGAACCATGTACCAGTCGGAGACATCCGCGGGTACGGAAAACGTCTTCTGCGAATCCTGCAGTTCCTTGGGCGTCCATTTCGTCCAGGCTCCGCCCTTGGGCATGGACCAGACTTCGACGAGCCGCGAAGGCACTCCCGAAACCGAAGGAGTCGGGATGGAGTCGAACAGGACAATTCCCGTTTCGGTCGCGGTCAGCACCGTATCGGAAAGGCGCCCGAAGACTTTCGGCGGCGAGGCCTCCACCACCACGGTGGTGCAACTCTGGACGACATTCCCGGCGAGGTCCCGGACCTCCGCGCAGACCTTGTGGGAACCGGGAATGCTCGACGACCAGGTCATCTCGGAGGCGACGCCCCCCGCGCCGAGCAGGGAGAGGCTCGTGTCGTAGGTTCCGTCCCCTCCGAAATCCCAGCGCAGACGATCCAGGTCCGCGACCTTGCTGGGATCCACCGCATGCACCGTCAGCAGGATCGGATCCCGCAGTCGGTAGGAGGCTCTGTCCGATTCGATCGAGGTGATCTCGGGGGGATCCGCCGTCACCGTGAAGGCCACGGTATCCAGGACGAAGCCGCCGCTGCGGTCGGCCAGTCTGGCCACCACATTCCACACACCGGGCATCGGCCAGGCATGGGCGACTTGGGTGCCCAAAATCGTACCCACCTGGACCGCGGTATCCCACTGTCCGTCCCCGTCCCAGTCGATCGACAGCTCCTTGAGATCGGTGGCTCCATCGGGATCCGAGAACGTCGCGGCCAAGGCCGAGACCAGGGACATCCCCACCGTCGAGGGCTGGAAATGGAGGCTCATGAAGACCGGATTGGAATTGCTCGGGGAGAATTCGAAGGACGTGTCGGCGACGTTGCCGTCGTCGTCGGTCGCCTGGAGGCGGATCGAAACCGTGGAATCCACCACGAACTTCCAGACTCCGGATTGTTTCCCCGAGGAGTTGGTCACATCCCATTTTCCGTCTGCATCGAAATCCCAACGGGTCTGCACGATGGAGCCGAACACGGGATCGATGACCGGGGTGAAGGTGATGTCCGTGTTGACGCCGGACAGGTTCGCGGAGATTTCACGGATCACGGGCACTCCCTGCACCACTTCCACCCGGATGGAGTCCCGCGATGTGCTGCCGGACGGTCCCACGAGCCGCCAGCGCACCACATGACTTCCCGGCTGCATCCAACGGAAGACCCGGACGGTATCGACGGCCAGGGATTCGACCGGAGCGTCGTCCACGGCCCATTCGACCCGGGAACCGGTCCGCAAGTCCCAATCCACCACCGGCGCGAACCGCAACCTCGCCTCGTCCCCGATCGAAACGACGGGAGGAAGCCCCGGGAGGAGAGCGAGCACCGCTGCGCCCCGGTCTTCCACGATCATCGACCTGCGGGCCAGGGTCCGATTTCCGTCATCGTCCAGGGCGAAGAACAGGGGCTCGATGGTGCCGGATTCCGACCAGATGTGGCGTGCGGAATCCTTCGCGCCGGTCCCGATCCAATCCCAGCCGCCCGTGGTGGTGTCGCCATCGAAGGAAACGCCCCACCGCACGATGTTGCCGAAACTGTCGGAAAGCCCCGGATGCAACACGACCAACTGGTTGCGCGGCACGACCCCGGGGAGGCCCGAGAGGTCGAGCACGGGGGGGTCGCCCTTCACCTCGATCCGCAGCGAATCGGTCGGCAAGGCTCCCCAGGGGGTGTGCACGGTCCAGCGCACCACATGGAATCCCGGTTCAGCCCAGGCGAATCTCGCCACGCTGTCCAGGTGCTTCGTGGTCGGCTCTCCGCCATCGAACACCCAGGTGACCGAAGAGGCGGCGAACGAGTTCTCGTCGGGGAAGCGGAATTCGAAGCGGAGGGCCGCGCTGTCCCCAATGGACAGGACGGGAGTGGAGGTTCCAGCCGTCGAGCGGACCAAGGCCCCCACCGAGCTCGACTGGACGATCAGACTGGTCGAGGCCACCCCGCGGTTTCCATCCTCGTCCTGCACCCAGGCCATCACGCGGTGGTCTCCCGCCTGGGCGAAGACATGCCGGAGGGAGTCCAGGCGCCCCGTTCCCAC
Organism: Fibrobacteria bacterium; assembly: GCA_020633825.1. Lineage (GTDB taxonomy): Bacteria > Fibrobacterota > Fibrobacteria > UBA5070 > UBA5070 > UBA5070. The sequence goes on from JACKCV010000006.1 coordinate 111,915, forward strand.
CGTGTCCCATTGCCCACCGGAAGTGTCCCCGTCGAAGTCCATCCCCCAGGCCACAACGGAATCGACACGCTGACGTACCTCGAACCGGAAGACGGCCAAGGCCCCCCGGTCCACCGCCTGGGGACCGTGGATGGCGAGCTGCGGTTCATCCTTCAGGACCACCACCTGGACACTCCGACGCGCGGCCTCTCCCAGGTCGTCCAGGGATCGCACGACGAGGTTCCGGGTTCCCGGGGTGCTCCATGCGTATTTCCGCGAAGCCGTCGGCCCGGTGCTGGCCACGTCCCCCTCCACGCTCCACTCCAGGCGCGTGGATTCCCGTTGCAAGCTGTCGTCGAACTCGATCTCCGCGAAGACCTCGACGGAATCGTTGAGCGTCACCGTGTCGTCAGGGGAGGTCATGATGGACGCCTTGGAGAGAACCCGGACCTGGATGGATTGGGATCGCTCCAACCCCGATTCATCCCGCACCAAGGCCCAGAGGTGGTAGGTGCCGGGATTCGACCAGGTGATTTGCAGTGAATCGAGACGTTTCGGAGGAACGAGGGAGTCGTCGAACCGTCCATCCCCGTCCCAATCGACGAGAAGAGCGACCACACCCGCTTCCACATCGTCGGAGCTCGACAGGCGGACCCAATAGGGAGAATCCCGACGGACCAGGACCATGCTGTCGGAAGGGACGCTCGCCAGGACCGTGTCGATGCGAACCTTGGGAGCGAGATTGGGCGAGGGGACCAACGGAGCCTCGCCGGAAATCCAGGCCTTCGCGCCCGCCGCGACGACTCCGCCGTCCTTGTAGATGCGGTAGCTGACCTCGATCTTGGAGCCTTCCGCCACGTCCACGGGGAATCGGACCAGATCGCCTTTGCGGGCCCGCAGGTCTGGGCGCACAGTGTCGATCGGTATCCCGTCGACGACCACGGCCGCCACCAGGGAATCGGGTTCGCCCTCGGCGGCCACGAGTTTGGCCAGATTCACAGCGAAATTGGTGCGCAGGGGCTCGTCCCCGGCCTGGGTCGAGGACTTCGAGGAATCGCAGGCCGAGGGAAACAGCCCGAGGAGGACCAGCATGCAGAATGCGAAGAAGCGTTGGCGACAGACCATTGGCAGACACTCCATGGGAGCTGGAACGAAAAAGGATCTCGGCATCGGGAATGCGGGATTTTGGATTATTGGGCGACCGCGTCGATTTCCCTGCGAGGCGCGGGGGCCTCATCCTGGTTCAGCACTACGGCGGCCACCGCGGCGCCGGCCACCACAATGACTCCTCCACCCACGATCCATGGCCAGATCCGTCGTTTTTCGACCACCAGCACCGAGCGATCGGAGGCCGGGCGCTTCTTTCCGGAAAAGATCTGGGCCATTTCCCAGGCACCACCGCGGACGAGGTCGTCCATGTTCCCGCGAACATCGAGGGCGTGGCTGCGCAGATTGGCACCGGTTCCCACATCGACCATCTTGAGGTTGAAGGTGAGGAGTTTCCCCACCTTCCCCACCTCGCCCACCACGATTCGCTCCACCCCCAGCAGCTGCCCCACCTGGACCTGGCAATCGGTGTTGTCGCAGGCGCCACTTTCCTGGAACCCTTGTTCCCGCAGGATCGCGTCCATGTTCCGCCGCTCCAGGATCAGGAATTTCCCGGTTTTCTGGAACTCCGTTTCCAGGCGGGTGCCCAAGGTCTGGAGATCGCCGCTGGAGATCTTCGGATCGGTGGCGTGCAACTCGAGGATTGCCACACGCGCAGGCCGCTCCGGTTCGGAAGCGGCGATTCCAGAAGTCAAACCGAGCAGAGCGATCCCCAGAAATTGGATCGAAAGCGCGAAGAGTACCTGGATTCTTGGAGGAGGAAAGTGGGAGATCACCCCCCAATGATGGACATTCATGTCGCCGAAAAGGCGTGAGCGAAATCACCCCACCGGGGTTCCTGCGCTCCACCGGAGCACATCCCTTTGGATCCCGAGCGCGCCCGGTTTCTAGGTTGCCCCTCGGCCATGGATAGTTTCCTCCCTGTCGACGACCTTCATGCGGACTTCCAGGCCCTGCGTTCCGGGCGGTGTCCGCGGATCGTGGCCTCCCCGACGGGGTCGGGAAAATCCACGCGGGTTCCGCGATGGTGTTCGGAAACGGGGACTGTGCTGGTGGTGGAACCCCGGAGGGTGGCCGCACGCGCCCTGGCCCGCCGAGTCGCCTTCGAACTCGGGACCCCGGTGGGGGAAGAGGTCGGGTACGCCGTCCGCGACGACGCCCGTCGAGGCCCGCGCACGCGCATCCTGTTCGTCACCCCGGGTGTGGCCTTGAAGATGCTGGCGTCGGGGGATCTGGAATCTTGGGACACCTGGATCCTGGACGAATTCCACGAACGCCGGGCCGAGACGGACCTTCTCCTGGCCCTGGCACGCCACCGCGACCAGGCGCATCGGATCGTGATCCTGTCGGCCACGCTCAACAGCGGCCGCCTGGCTGCGGAAATGGGTGCCCAGGTGCTGACCTCCGAAGGTCGCACCTTCCCCGTCGACATCGAATACCTCCCCGCACCCGACCGTTCCCTTCCCGACCCCGCGGGCCTTCCTCTGCGGATCGAGAGGGCCTTGGCCCGGCTGGAAGCCCAGGAAGGCACGGTCCTGGTGTTTCTTCCCGGAGTGGGCGAAATCCACGAGGCGTTCCATTGGCTCGAAGGCCGCGTGGACGCCGATCTCCTGGTGTTGCACGGTCAACTGCCCCCCGAATCGCAGGATCGATGCCTGGCTCCCGGGCCTGCCCACCGCGTGCGGGTGATCCTCGCCACCAATGTCGCCGAAAGCGCCTTGACCGTCCCCGACGTGGTCGCGGTCGTCGATTCTGGACTGGAGCGACGCATGGTCCGCACCGGGGGATTGCGAAGCCTTTCCCTGGAACCCATTTCCCGCTCCTCGGCCGACCAACGAACAGGCCGAGCCGGGCGTCTGCGTCCCGGAAGGTGCCTTCGGCTGTGGTCGTCCTCGGCACGTCTCGCCCCCCACCATCCCCCGGAGGTGCAGGTGGACGAACCCGACGATTGGCTCCTGCCCTCCCTGGCCACGGGAATCTCTCCACGGGATCTCCCGTGGCTGGATCGCCCCTTGGCCACGGCGTTGCGAGAGGCCCAGGAGCGGATCGAATCGGCCGGTCTGTGGGATGCCGACCCTTGGAGCCGGGAGCTTCCCGCCGGGGGGAGGCTCACTCGACGAGGTTCGGACGCCTTGGATCTCCCCTTGTCTCCGGCGTTGGCCGGGTTCTGCCTGGACCTCCTGGGCACCCCCGCCGCGTGCGACGCCGCGGGTCTGGCCGCCGCCCTCGATGCCGGACGCCCGCTCCTGCGTCCCCGTCCGCGTCCGGACCAGATCGCGGCCAGACGCGAGATCGGTCAAGGCGGAGGGGACGCCGCCCTGCTTTCCCGTCTGGTGCGCCTGTCCGAAGGCGAGGCCCTCGACCTGGGGATCCACCTCCCGGCCTGGCGCGAGGCGAGCGATGGCTTCCTGCGTCTGGCCGAACGACTCCAACTTTCCGACGCTCCCCTCCACGAGCCGTTCCAGGCTCGTTCCGTCCTTCGCGCCTGGGGGCGGATCTTCCCGCGCTCCTTGCGCCTGCGGCGGGGAAACGCGGGTCGCGAGGAGTATGCTCTGGGTGGCGGAGCCGCCTGGTGGCTTTCCAAGGATTCCCTGGCCTTTTCGGAGCGTCCCCCGGAGGCGTTGCTGGTGCTGTCCTTCCACGGCGGAGAGGACCGTTCCGGGAAAAGCCGGATCTGGATCGATGCGGCCGCCGCGCTTTCCCGCAAGGACTGCTTGGAGCTGGAGGCGGGACGAGCCGAGATCCTGCACGCCGAATGCAACAACGGCATCCTCAAATGCCGCCTGCGCCGGAAAGTCGCCGGCACCCCGCTGGGCGAGACCGATGCCCTGCCCACCCATCCGGCCCTCCTGGGGCAGGTCCTGGCCCGTGCGCGCTCCGATCTGCGGGAAGTCGAGTCCCTGCTCGAACTCCACTGGCGCGAGGTCTGCATCGTGGCCGGTCGCTGGATCCCTCCTCCCGGAGGGGCCTTGGATTGGATCGCCCGCGAGGAAACCCGACGCCATGATCCCATGGCCGCCCTTTTGGAGGGGTTTCCCCACCATACTCCACGGCCCCCCGTCTCCGATGCGCAGCGGATCTGCGAAGTTTTCCCGGAAACCTGGATCACTCCGATGGGCACGTTCCCCTTGCGCGCGGATGCCCTGACCGGGAGGATCACCCTGATTCCGCAGCCGGGGGGCACCCGGCCACGGGTCCAGGACCTTCCTCGTCCTTCCCTGTGGCAGGACTGGACCCTCGTGTGGGGCAAACCCTCCGGGAAATAGGGGAGAGCCATGCGCTCCGGACTTGACCCTTCCTCCATGGGATGCCATCCTAAGGACATCGAAACCATGCAGCAGATCGAATCCACCATCCTGGTCGTCGACGACGACCCTCTCAGTCTCGAGGTCGCCTGCACCACGCTGCGGCACCTGGAACCGTCGTGGGAGGTGCTGGGATTCGACGACCCCCACACCGCATTGGAGATCGCCTGGCGACTCCCCCATTGCGTCATGGTCACCGACTGGAACATGCCCGGCATGGACGGCCTCGAAATCGCCCGCAGGTTGCGCAATCGCGAAGACGAGAACGACCACGCCTACCATGTCCTGCTGCTCACGGCCCGCTCCCGCATCCAGGACATGGAGAAGGCCCTGGAATTCGCCGACGACTTCCTGGTCAAACCCTACGAGCCTCGGGAAATGCGGGCGCGCATCTACGCGGGACTGCGTCGATTGCGCCGCGAAGGCCGACTCATCACCGATCGGGCCATCCTCCTGGAGGCCGCGGAGACCGATCCCCTGACCGGCTTGCGGAATCGGCGAGCCTTGCAGGACCTCGCCCAGAGGGAATTCGAACGTTTCCATCGGAGACGCCACCCCCTGTCGCTCCTGATGATCGACATCGACCATTTCAAACGCGTCAACGACACCTACGGCCACGAAGCCGGGGACGAAGTCCTCAAGGAAGCGGCCCGACGCATGCAAGTCTCGGTGCGTCCCTACGACACCGTGGCACGGTGGGGGGGCGAGGAATTCGTGGTGCTCAGCCCGCATTGCGGCTTCGCCGACGCGCTGGTGCTCGCCGAACGCATCCGTCTCAACCTGACCGCCGTGCCCATGGAGATCTCCGGTCTGCCGGGTCCCCTCACCATCACCGGGTGCATCGGAGTCGCCGCCGCCGGCCCCGGACTGGAACAGTTCGACGGCGTCCTGCGCGCGGCCGACCGGGCCTTGTACCTGGCCAAGCACCGTGGACGGAATCTGGTAGCAGGCGCCATCGACGGGGACGACTCCGCTCCGGTGATCGCCTCGGGCGACCCCATCTCGAACTTCCCCCTCGACGAGGTCGATTCCGAGTCGGAGGACCCCAGCATCTTTCCGCCCGACTTGTGAAGTCGTTTTCGAGGCCGGAGAGCGTCCTGCTGGGTGTGCTCCCCAATCGTCCGTGCACCTGCGAATCCCCCTGGCGAGCCCCCCCCAATTCCTGGCTTCCAGGGAAGCGGGCTGGAGGTGTGTCCGTCCCACCATCGGAAAGACGGGGCCTTCGAAGGAGTCCGTCAAGGGGGGGGAGACCACCCTCCTTTCCCTGTACTTGGGAAATCCCTGTCCAGTGCTTCATCGTTGGCACGTCCTCCCTGAGGAGCCCCGAGAACCCGTCAACGGACCCCCAGCTCCGCTTTCTACCTTTCCCGGCTCTCCCACCACGCTTCGGAGGGCCTATCCCGGCCGGAGTCCATTGCATCAACCACCGGAGTCCTGAATGACCCAGCTGTCCGCTCTCCAGACCGCCCGCAAGGCCTACCAGCCCAAGCTGCCCCCCGTCCTGCGCAAGGGCCCCGCCGCCGTCGAGATCAAGTTCGGCGCCGCCACCGAGTCCATCGCCGACCAGGCCGCGGTCAAGGCCCTGTTCCCCAAGACCTACGGACAGCCGGTCGCCGAATTCGTCGCGGGTTCCACCAAGGCCTCGGGCGCCCTCACCGTGGGCGTGGTGCTCTCCGGCGGACAGGCCCCCGGCGGCCACAACGTGATCGCGGGCATCTTCGACGGCCTCAAGGCCATCGACCCCGCCAGCCGCGTGCTCGGATTCCTCGGCGGCCCCAGCGGGCTGGAAGAAGGCAAGTACCTCGAGATCACTCCCGAGATCATGGACAGCTACCGCAACACCGGCGGCTTCGACATCATCGGTAGTGGGCGCACCAAGCTCGAGACCGAAGAGCAGTTCCTCAAGTGCAAGAAGGTCCTGGAAGACCTCAAGGCCAACGCCGTGGTGATCATCGGCGGCGACGACTCCAACACCAACGCCGCCGTGCTCGCCGAGTGGTTCAAGGCCCAGGGCTCCGATCTCGTGGTCGTGGGTTGCCCCAAGACCATCGACGGCGACCTCAAGAACGCCCAGATCCCCACCTCCTTCGGCTTCGATACCGCCGCCAAGACCTACGCCGAGCTGATCGGCAACATCCAGCGCGACTGCCTGTCGGCCAAGAAGTACTGGCACTACATCAAGATCATGGGCCGCTCCGCCTCGCACCTGGCTCTGGAGGCCGCCCTTCAGACCCAGCCCAACCTCTGCCTGATCTCCGAAGAGATCGAGAAGAAGGGCGAAACCCTCGCGCAGGTCGTGGCCTCCATGGCCGACCTCGTCGAACTGCGTTCCAAGGCCGGCAAGAACTTCGGCGTGGCCGTGATCCCCGAAGGCCTCGTGGAATTCATGCCCGACGTCAAGAAGCTCATCAGCACCCTGAACGACCTGATGGCCCACGAAGCCGCAGCGTTCGAGGCCGCCGCCGACCAGGCCGCCAAGGAGGAGCTGCTCAAGAAGTTCCTCGCCGCCGACGTCGCCGCCACCTACTTCTCGCTGCCCTTCGGCATCCGCGGGCAGCTGCTGCTCGACCGCGATCCCCACGGCAACGTGCAGGTGTCGCGCATCGAGACCGAGAAACTCCTGGGCGAGATGGTCACCGCCGAACTGAAGAAGCGCGGCTCCAAGGCCAAGTTCTCGTTCCTCACCCACTTCTTCGGCTACGAAGGCCGTTGCGCGGCTCCGTCGAACTTCGACGCCGACTACTGCTACAGCCTCGGCTACGTGGCCTCGCTCCTGATCAACGGCGGCAACACCGGCTACATGGCCACCTGCTCCAACCTGACCAAGGGCATCGAGAACTGGGTTCCCGGCGGCATCCCCGTCACCCAGATGATGAACATCGAGCGCCGCCACGGCCACGACAAGCCCGTGATCCGCAAGGCCCTGGTGGAGCTGGACGCGGCTCCCTTCAAGAAGCTCGAAGCCAACCGCAAGGTGTGGGCCGAGACCGAAGCCTACGTGTACCCCGGCCCCATCCAGTACTGGGGACCCACCGAGGTGTGCGACGCGACCACCAAGACCCTCGAGCTCGAGCAGGGCTGATCGTTCCGACCCCAATTCGGCACCCACCAACAATGACCCCGGCGGCCACCGACCACCGGGGTCATTCGTTCAAGGCGAGCAATGCGGGATCCGGTTTGAGGCTAGCTTTGACAACATGAAAATCGAGGCCCTCCGACTCAAGAACTTCCGGGCATTTCGCGATACGGAATGGCGCGGTATACCCGCCTTCGCAGTGGTCGTCGGAGCAAATGGCACCGGAAAATCCACCCTCTTCAAGGTTTTTGAGTTTCTCCGCGACTGCATGCGCGACAACGTACAAGTGGCCTTGGCGAAGCTTGGGGGAGGGAAGGGATTCGAGGAAGTCCGTAGTCGGGATGCGGACGGCCCGATCGAGATCGAGCTGAAATTTCGGGATGATGGCCCGTTGGTGACATACTCGCTTCAAATCGATCTCGAAAATGGTCGCCCCATCGTGACCCAGGAAATTCTGAAATACCGGCGTGGGCAATACGGTCAGCCATGGAGGTTCCTGGATTTCTCTCGTGGCGAAGGCCTCGCTGTCACGAACGAAATGGCCAAGGTGCAAGACGACTCCCAATTGACTCGCGAGAAGCAAACCCTCAAGTCCTCCGACATTCTCGCAATCAAAGGCCTCGCTCAATTCGAGAAGTTCCCCGCCGTGAAGGCGCTTGGAAACCTGATCGAGAACTGGCACATCTCGGATTTCCACATCAGCAAGGCACGTCCTGAGCAGGATGTCGGACACTCCGAGCATCTGACGCGAGAAGGCGAGAACCTATCCCTTGTCGTCGACTACCTGTACCGGTTCCATCGCCCGATATTCGACACAATCCTGGAAAAGCTCAAGAATCGCATCCCTGGACTCTCCAAGGTCGAAAGCAAGGTCACCGAGGAGGGGAAGGTCCTTCTCAAGTTCCAGGACGGATCCTTCGAAGACCCATTCCTAGCCCGGCACGTCTCCGACGGAACCATCAAGATGCTCGCGTACCTGGTTCTTCTCCATGACCCCAAGCCTCATTCCCTCCTCTGCGTGGAAGAACCGGAGAATCAACTGTACCCCAGCCTGCTCGAGGAGCTTGCCGAAGAATTCCGCGATCATGCCCGGCAAGGCGGACAAGTTCTGGTCAGCACCCATTCCCCCGACCTCCTCAATGCGACCGAACTCGACGAAGTTTTCTGGATCGTCAAGCGGAAAGGCTATTCGCGGATCCAATCGGCCGCAGATTCCGAGCAAGTCGCGGCGTACATGAGGAACGGCGACAAGATGGGGCATCTTTGGAAGCAGGGATTCTTCGAGGGTGTCAATCCTTGAGCCGAACGCTGGTCGTCTTCGTCGAGGAGACGTCCGCAAAGACGCTTCTGGAAACGATCCTCCCGAAGATCCTGCCTCCAGAAGTCGGACACAGGATTGTCCCCTTCGAAGGCAAGAGCGATCTCGAAAAGCAGTTAATCGGCAAGATCCGAGGCTGGAAGACGCCGAACTCCAGGTTTCTTGTCCTTCGCGACCAAGACTCCGGTGACTGCAGAAAAGTGAAGGAACACCTTCTCGAACTCTGCAGACAAGCGGGCTGCACGGATGCCCTCGTGAGAATCGCGTGCCATGAGCTGGAAGCTTGGTATCTGGGCGATCTTTCGGCCGTCGAACGTGGGCTGGATATCAGAGGCATCTCGGGACAATCGGCAGCCGCGAAATTCCGCGATCCTGATCGCCTCAACAACGCCGCACAGGAGCTGAAACTTTTAACTAGAGGCACCTACCAGAAGGTCGGCGGATCACGGCGGATAGCCCCGTACCTCGACCTTTCCGGCCAGAATCGATCCGTCTCGTTTCGCATGTTCTGCGATGGCATTCGGAGACTGGGAGGAATCCCCTAG
>JACKCV010000007.1 GCA_020633825.1 Fibrobacteria bacterium
CCGATTCCGGAAGGGGAGCGATCGGATGCTCGTCCTGTCGAACGGCGGAGGGGACTTCTTCCGGTGGGTTGCGGAAGGTTACGCGGAGCCCGTGACCGAGTCTGGAGTCACCTCCCGGGGATTCCTCCCCCGGGGGAATGAGAAAGGCCCTCCGGAATGGTTCCGGAGGGCCTTGACGTCAACGAGGACGAACTCGACTCAGTTCCACTCCACTCCGGCCATGGATCCCGTCTCCTGGTACTGGACGTGCATCCGGAAAGCCTTGGAGAGGGTGTGGGGAGTGTGCATCCCGCCGCCGATCTTCATGTATTCCCGCAGCTGGGGGCGGTAGTCGGGATGTGCGCAATTTTCGATGATGGCCTCGGCGCGCTGGTGCGGGCTCTTGCCACGCAGGTCCGCGACTCCCATCTCCGTGATCACGGCGGCCACGGAATGTTCGGAGTGGTCGAGGTGCGAGCAAAGCGGAACGATGGTGGAGATCTTCCCGCCCTTGGCGGTGGAAGGGCACGCGAAGATGGAGAGATAGGCGTTGCGGGTGAAGTCGCCCGATCCGCCGATTCCGTTCATCATCGAGCTGCCCAGGACGTGGGTGGAGTTGATGTTGCCGAAGATGTCGGCTTCGAGCGCGGTGTTCATGGTGATGAGCCCCAGGCGCCGGACCACTTCGGGGTTGTTGGAGATTTCCTGCGGACGCAGCATCATGTGCTGGCTGTAGCGCTTCAGGTCGCCATAGACCTTGGCAAGCACCTCGGGGGAGATGGTCAAGGAGCAGCCGGAGGCGTATTTGATCTTGCCGGAATCGATGAGGCCGATCACGGCGTCCTGGATCACTTCGGTGTACATCTCGAAGGCCGGGATGTCGGAGGCATCACCCAAGGCGGCCAGCACCGCGTTGGCGATGTTGCCCACGCCCGACTGGATGGGAAGGAATTCCCGGGGCAGCCGACCCGAGCGCAGCTCTCCGGCCAGGAATCCCGCCACATTGGCGCCGATCTGCCGTGTGGTGTCGGACATTTCGTCGAAGCCGCCCACCTCGTCGGCCTTGTTGCTGCGGACGATGCCGATGATCTTGTCGGGATTGATCCACAACCGGGTGGTCCCGATGCGATCCCGGACGGACATGATGGGGATCTGCTTGCGGTAGGGGGGATCCTGGGGTTCGTAGATGTCGTGGATGCCCAGAAGGTCGGTGGGATGGGCTTCGTTGACCTCGATGATCACCTTGCGAGCCATGCGGGCCAGAGTGGGGGAGGCACCCACGGCGGAGGTGAGGAGAACCTCGCCCTGGGGGGTGACGTCGGCCGCCTCGATCACGGCGACGTCGACTTCGCCGAGCGCACCGGAGCGCATCGACTGCTGGAGCTGGGAGAGGTGCATGTCGAAGAACTGCGCGCGGCCATCGTTGATCGCCTTGCGAAGATCCGGATTGGACTGGTAGGGAGTGCGGAACTTGACGGCGTCGGCACGTGCCAGGACACCGTCGAGGGAGGGTCCTGTGGAGGCGCCGGAGATGACACCGATCTTGAAGGGGCGCCCTTGTTCGTGCTCCGAGGTGGCTTTGGCGGCGATCGCTCCGGGCACGACCTTGGGAGAGCCGGCGGGGGTGAACCCCGAAAAGCCGACAGTCATGTCGTGTTTGACGATGCTAGCGGCTTCGGTGGGATCAAGGAGCGGGAAAGACATCTGTGCCTCGCGATGGAATGGATGAACCTGGACGGAAGAGCGATGGACTGTGCAGTCGAAAATATAAACGGATCTGCGTGTCTTATAATCGTCAAACCCCAAGAAAATTCGATGATTTTGGGAATTTGGAGGGGATGGTGCTTGCCAGGGGATGGCGGGGGGCCCTACTTTGAGATCATGTCCCTGTCCAAATGCGAAAAGCCATGGCTGTTCATGGAATTACGCGACCTTTTTGGTGACGGTTCCCGGATGGGAAACCTGGTCAGGAAGTCTTGTCCCGTCGCTGCCGACCTCATGGTCGATGTCGATCATTGCCCGGAGGGGCAATGCCGGTTTCCCCAATCCATGGGGGACTATACCGGGAAACAGCGCGTCGTCCGGGTCGACCCCACCCAGGACTCCCTCCCTCGTTCCGAGGTGGTCGATGCCGTCCGCAGAGGCCAGGATCTCGAATTGTCCTTCCCGCCCTCGGAAGTGCCCACCGAATCCATTCTCCGGGAAGTCGCGACCTTGGTGAGAAGACTTCGGACCTCGGGACTTCAACTGACCTTCACGGGATTGGCCATGTCGGTTCGGGCTCGGATCGCTCGCTTGGAGGCGTCCCTGGGGCGTTCATGAGCGCGGGTCGGCACCCTCCACCGGAATCGCGCTCCGACGGCGAGTGGGACCGCTTGGCCGGGCAGTGGTTGGAACACCTGGCCTTGGAGCGGAACCTCTCTCCCCGCACCGTGGAGGGGTACGCCTCCGATCTGGCGAAATTGATCGAGTTCTGTTTGGAACTGGGGATTTCCCCCGGGGACGTCGATGTCTCGGTGATGGGGCGCTTTTTTTCCGACCTTGCCGACGCGGGGGCCGCGCCGCGGTCGAGAGCCCGAGCCAGATCCGCCGCTTCCGGATTCTTCCGGTACCTGGAACGGATCGGTCTCTCGGATCGCAGTCCTCTCGAAGACTTGTCGGGACCGCGACTCGGACGGCCGCTTCCCCAGGTGCTTTCCGTGGAGGAGGCCTTGGCCATCCTCGATGCCCCCACGGAGGAAACCCCGCTGCAAATGCGGGACGGGGTCCTCCTGGAACTGTTGTATGCCACCGGAATGCGGGTCTCGGAGGTCGTTTCCACGAGGCTGCAGGATTGGTTGGGTCGGGACGGTCTGGTGCGCGTCCACGGAAAGGGAAACAAGGAGCGAATCGTTCCCGTGGGTGCGCCGACCGTCCGCCGTGTGGAGGCCTATCTCGCCACGGCGCGCGCGGCCCTGGATCCTCGGTGCGACCGGATTCTAGTGAATCATCGAGGGGGGCCGTTGAGTCGAGTTTCCGCCTGGAGCATCCTCGATCGGTGGGCACGGAAGGTCGGAGTCCAGGTGGACGCCGGGACCGGCCACAAGAACAGCCATCGCGTGCATCCCCATGTTCTCCGTCATTCCTTCGCCACCCATCTGCTCAAGGGGGGAGCGGATCTTCGTTCGATCCAGGAGATGCTGGGCCACGCCAATCTGGCCACCACGGAGATCTACACCCACATGGATCTCTCCACCCTCAAGGAGGTGCATGCCTCGGCGCACCCCCGGGCTCGAGGATGAGCACCGGGATACCCGATGGGCTCGTGTCTCAGGAGCCTACCCGCCCCCCTGCGGGGTGCGCAACCGCGGATGGCGAAGGCGTTTCGGATTCCTGGGGCGGGTGGTTGTCCGGTGAGGCAGGTTCTACCATTGGATTCCGATGCCATCGCGATTTCCCCGCAAGGGTCCCCGATGGTTCGACGAGGAGATGCCACAATCCCAAGGAGCGCCCCGGATGGTCGAACTTTCCAACGTGATCCGCAACATCCCTGATTGGCCCAAACCGGGAATCCAGTTCAAGGACATCACCACGCTCCTGTCCAACGCCGAGGCCTTGGGGGCCTGCATCCAGGGCCTGACCGCTCCTTGGAAGGACAAGGGTGTGGATCTCGTGTTGGGCACCGAGGCCCGGGGGTTCCTCTTCGCGCCCGCCGTCGCCGTCGCCCTGGGGGCCGGTTGCGTCCTGGCTCGCAAACCGGGGAAACTGCCCGGGTCCAGCATCCGCGAGGAATACGCCCTCGAGTACGGGACCGACGGTCTGGAAGTCCACGACGACTGCATCCGGCCCGGCCAGAACGTCCTCCTCGTCGACGATCTCCTCGCCACGGGTGGTACCATCCTGGCCGCATCCAATCTGGTTCGACGCCTGGGGGGCAATGTGGTCGGGTATTCGTTCGTGATCGAACTCGGTTTCCTTCCCGGTCGTTCCCGACTGGAGCCGTTGCCGGTCCACTCCCTCGTCACCTATTCATCGGAGAATTGAACATGGACTACTCTGGCGATCGATTTATCGACAAGAACAAGAGTTTGGCGATGGCCTTCGAGAAGGATGCCCTCAAGGGGCGCACGGTCATCAAGAAGGACGCCGGCGGGGCCGCCAAGGAGGAGGCCCAGACCTGCTGGAACTGCAAGGTCCGAACCCGCTGCGATACCTTCCGCAAGTGGCGCACGGGGGGGACCGCGGGGGTCGTTTCCGTCGGCAAGGATCAGCAGTTCTGGTGCGAGAAGTGGACCGAAGACCCTGTCACCAAGGTGCAGAGCATGACCACCCAGCAGGTTCGATCGATGATGCGCGGGGCGATGAAGGGACGGCTCTGATCCCGGCGGAAGATTCTGGTCGCCGAAGGCAAGTTTCCAGGATTCCTGCTTGACATCCCCTTTCGCAAGGTGGTAGAGTCCATTCGTACCACCTTCACCCCTCAGGGAGAATCCGATGCGGGCTGAACTGATCAACCCCTTCCTGAAGGCGACGATGTCGACCTTCCAAACGATGGTGAACACCAATCCGACGCCATCGGCCCCTTTCGTCAAGGCGGAGCCTTCGCTCTCCCACGACGTTTCGGGCATCATCGGTCTGTCCGGCGGGGCCAAAGGGGCCGTCATCATTTCCTTCCCTACCAGCACCGCGCTGGCCACGGTTTCCTCCTTCATCGGATTGAACGTGACCGCCGTGGATGCCGATGTGACCGATGCCGTCGGCGAACTGGCGAACATCATCGCCGGTGCCGCGAAGGCCGACCTCTCGGGGCTGAACATCACCATTTCGCTTCCCTCGGTGGTGATCGGGCAGAACCACAAGGTGACCACGCCCAAGGACATTCCCAGCATCGTCATCCCCTTCAAGTGCGCGCACGGCGAGTTCGTCGTCGAGGTGTGCATCGCCCTGACCGATCCGAAGTGATTTCCAGGAGCCCGCTTCCATGAAGATTCTGCTCGTCGATGATTCCTCCACGATGCGTCGCATCCAGAAGAACACCCTGTCCTCCCTCGGCTTCACCGATGTCGATGAAGCCGAGGATGGTCAGGACGCCGTTTCCAAGGTCGCCAAGACCCGGTACGACCTGGTTCTCATGGATTGGAACATGCCCAACATGACGGGAATCGACGCCCTCAAGGCGATCCGCGCCAACCCCGAGACCGCGAAGGTCCCGGTCATCATGGTGACCTCCGAATCGGAGAAGACCCGGATCCTGGAAGCCATCCAGTCCGGAGCCACCAACTACATCGTCAAGCCCTTCACGCCCGATGTGCTCAAGGAGAAGCTCGACGCGATGAAGGGGTGATCTTCGGGACATCTCCCGGTACGAGGGCCTGCTCCGCGCGCGGAGTGGGCCCGTTTTTTGTCTGGTGGACGCGATCCCCCGAAGGGGGGGCGTGGGAATCCGGGGCCGCCGGGACCGAACCCGGATGGAATCGACGCGCGGGCTCCCGCTCGGAACCCCACCTGGCGGATCGATCCGCGGAGGCCGAGTCCATCCTCCTCGAAGGCTCCGTGCCGTCGTCCGGGGATCGGGAGGCTCGCCGCCTCGCCGACCGGAATCCGTCGAGGGTCGCCGGGAGGACTCCTATCCTCCGGGGTGGAACCAGAGGGCCGAATTCCAGAGGAAATGCAGGAGGATCGCCGGCCAAAGACTGCGGGTCCGGGCGGTGGTCCAGCCCAGGATCCACCCCAGGGCCAGGAGGATGGGAAACGCTCCGATCCGCATGTGCATGGCGGCGAAGAGGAAGGCTTGGGCGAAGTTGGCGAAACGGGGTGCGACGTTCCTCTGGAGGACGTCCGCGAGGGCGCCTCGAAACAGCAATTCCTCCACGAAGGCCAGCACGAGGATGGCCGACACTTCCAGGGCGAGGGGAAGGCGATTGTCGAGGTCGGCCAGATCGATGTCGAAGGTCCCGTATCCGAGGGGATAGTGGAAGTTGACGACCGCGGAGACCATCGCCAGGAGCAGGGCGATCATGGCGGCCATCGCGGGGATCGTCCAGGCCAGGTCGGCACCGCGCACGCGCCTTGGATCGAGCCATTTCTTCATCGGCCAGACCGGCAGGAAAGCGCAACCGGTCATCACCATCGCCACGATGCCCCCGTGGGCGTAGAACAGGGAGAGGGAGAGGGGAGTCGGCTGGGCGAGGATGGCCAGATTCGCCCCGGGAACGAGGAGCAGCCCCAGGAGGAAAAGACGCGAACGGAGTCGAGTCTCCGGGTCGTTGCGGGCGGCTTCCGGGTTGTCGTGTGGATCGGAGAGGCGGAGGCCGCACGAAGCGCAGAACAGGTCGCCCGGGCGGGGGGACGACTGGCAGTTCGGGCAGTGGGGAGGTGTCGGCTCCATGTCGGAGGATGGTCCCGTTCTGGAAGGAGGAAACGATTCGGGCGCGATGGGAAACCTGCTCGGCGGATGCGGGGGGGGGCGCGTGCGGTCCGGGAAGGGGGGCTTCGTTTCGAACTATTGCAAGGCCGAGGCCGGGATTCCCAGGACCTTGGCATCGCGGGAGGCCCTCCAGGCCTGGTACAGCAGGATCGAGAGCGCGGAGAGCAGGACCAGTCCGAGGATTCCGACCAGTTTGCCGGACAGCACGACCAGCAAGCGCAGGAAGGTCGTCGCCGAGCTGATCGCGAAAGAGGTGAGGAAGGCCGCTTCCGGCTGGGATCGGCTCCACCGGCGAAGGCCCAGGCAGAGGACGATGATCGACAGGGCTTCCCAGGGCATCGTACGCTTGGAGAACAAGGTGAATACGAATCCCAGGGCGGCCAGGGCGGCCCAGAACATCAAGGCGGATCGTCCTCGATCGATGCCGTTGCGCACGTCGGGGATCTCCCGGACCTTCTCGGAACCGCAAGCGCGGCAGTGGATGTCGGATTCCTCGCGAGGAGATCCGCAGGAGCCGCACACGCTTCCGCGCCAGGATTCGACTCCCGGATGGAGCTCATCCGGATCGACCTCGATGGAATCCTCGAAATTCTGGAAGTCCGACATGGTAGGGGCCTTTGGGGGGCGGAGCCGATGGGGGCGAAAGGGGAGAACCTCGAACGACGGGAAATGTAGACGGTCGCTTGCAAGCGGATGGATCGGGTGGAGACGGAACCACCGGACCCCTGCTCCGGGGAAGGCACGGCTCGGTCCCTTCCCGAAGGGGCTTCGGGGGCTCGATCCCCGACCCGAGGATGCCGCTGGCCACGGCCGCGGCGGTTCCTGTCCGGAACGCGGGATCGTCGGGGTCCCCCCGGGGCCGGACCGAACGGAGGAATTGCTATGCTGGTCGGGCGCCTCAGGGCCGACCGAGGACGGAATCCACTCCTTCGGAGGGAAAGGATCGAAACCATGCTGTTGCCGGTTCTTGTCTGGGTCCATTCCCAATGCTTCGCGGCGAGCTTCGATTGTCGCAAGGCCTCCCACCGCGTGGAGCGGGCCATCTGCGGGGACTCGATCCTTTCCGGACTGGATTCGCGCTTGTCCCAGGAGTGGAAGGCCGCATCGAAGGCCTTTCCTGCCTCGTCGGATGCGGCCTACCTCAAGGGGCGACAGAAGGCCTGGGTGGACGATTCCCGTCGACGGGAACTTCCCTTGGAGGAATTGCGGCGAAGATGGACCCTTCGCCTCGAGGAGCTTTCCTTCAAGAGAGGCCTTCGGGATTTGCGTACGATTCCGGATACCCTGGAGGCGCGGACGGGGGTGCGCCTGGAATCCCGCGGGACGTGCCTGGAATCGAGTTTCGATTCCGAGGAGGGGGTCGCCCAACGGGAGGCCGCCGACGTGCTGGAACTCCGGAGAGGCGATCCCCCAGGGCTCTTGCACTTCGAATATGCCAAGTGCATCGACCAGCATGAATGCCGGGGCTGCGACGTTTCGGGGCTGGCCCGGGAAGTGGGATCCACTCCGGGCCGCCGTCGGTTTCGTTGGAAGATGGAGGTGGAGGAGGACACCAGCGCCGGGATCATCTCCTTCTGGAGGGATTCGATCGAGGTGGTCGTGGAACGCTACCCGAGATCCCTGTGTGGAGACGGAGCCGGCTTCGATCGAGCTTCGACCTTCCGAAGGTCCGGTCTCTGGCTGCTTCCGGAGCGCTGAGGCCTCCCTCCGCCTCGGGGTCGAACGGACCCGTGGAGAACTGGTCGAGGCGTGGCTCCCCTATCCCTTCGGGGAGGGGCGGCGCGGGGGAAGCCTTCGAAGGTCGCCGACCTGGGGATGCCCCGGGAAGCGGTGCCTGCGGGAATAGGTAGATTGAGACGGACGTTCAATTTGTTCCGTTTCACCGGGGAGGCTCCCTTGGCTGCTTGTTGCGAATCCTGTTCGACCCCGCAGGATGTCCTGCGGGACGGGTACTGGAAAGCATTGGTGTGGGCCTTGGTCCTCAATGCCCTGATGTTCGTCGTGGAATTGTCCGGAGCCTTGAAGAGCGACTCGGTCTCGCTGTTGGCCGATGCGGTCGATTTCCTCGGGGATGCCTTCAACTACGGGGCGAGTCTGGCCGTCCTGGGACTGGCCCTGGTGTGGCGATCGCGATTGGCCTTGGTCAAGGGAACGGTGATGGGGCTGTGGGGCGTGGCGGTTCTGGCCCGTTCGCTCTGGCTGCTTTTCAGCTCGTCCGTGCCCGACGCCTCCATGATGACGGTGGTCGGGTTCATGGCCTTGGGCACCAACCTGGGGGTGGCGATCCTCCTCTGGAAGTATCGGTCCGGCGATTCCAACCAGCGGGCGGTCTGGCTTTGCACACGCAACGATGCCTTGGCCAATGTCGCCGTCCTGGCCGCTTCCCAGGCCGTGTCGTGGACCGGCCAGGGGTGGCCCGATGTGCTCGCGGCGGTGGGGATCGCTGGATTGGGAGTCACGGGGGGCTGGTCGGTGATCCGGCAAGCCAGGAGCGAACTCCGCGATTCCTGAACCGGGGAAATGGGGATCGCCGGTACAAGGAACGACCGATCCCCGACGTGTTAGGGATCTCGGTCCTGGTGGATTCCAAGAACGGGGGAGATACCCCCCCGCGGTGAATCAGTTGGGAATCGAGGAGTTCCGAATCTCGGTCAGGAATTCCATGGAATCCTGGAATCGCCGGTATACGCTGGCGAATCGGACGTAGGCGACCTCGTCGACCGCCTGCAATTCCTTGATCACCAATTCACCGACCAGTTTGCTTTGGATTTCATGGGATCCGAGTTGCTGCAGCAACGTCTCGACGCGGTCGGCGATGGCTTCGATCTGCTTCACGCCCACGGGGCGTTTCTTGCAGGCCAGGCTGACCCCTTTGATGATCTTGTCGCGATCGAAGGCTTCGCGGCGACCGTCCGACTTGACCACCTGCATCTCGAGGGATTCGATGTATTCGTAGGTGGTGAAACGCTTGCCGCAGCCGAGGCATTCGCGACGGCGACGGATCGCGCGCCCTTCCTTGGCCGAACGGGAGTCGACGACCTTGTCTTCCGGGAAGTTGCAGAAAGGGCACAACATGGATCAGTGCCTGCGGGAGCGTCCGCGGTCGCCGCCGCCGGAGCGTCCATGGCGATCTCCGCCGCCGTGGTGGGAACGTCCGCCGCCGCCGTGCCGGGGGCGATCGTCGCCACCGTCCTCGACTCCGATCTTGGACATTTCCGTTCCCAGCAAGGTCGCATCTTTCTGTCCGTAGAACTCCTCGCGATAGGCCTTGGAGAGCAGCAGAGCCAGCCCCATGCGAGTGCTTTCGGCCTGCACCAATTCGGGGAGGGCGGCGGCGATCTTCTCGGCCGCGCGCTGGACGGCGCGCATGCTGTCGCGTTCGGCCCGCTCCAGCAACCCGACACACCGTTCGACGAGCACGGAGGCGCTCTTGTCGGAGTCGAAGGCGGGCACCTTCTCGAAACGGATGTCGAAGCGACGACCGATTCCCTTGACGGCGAGCTCTTCCAGTTCGGAAACGACCGACCAGGCGACACCGGTCTTGCCGGCGCGGGCGGTCCGGCCCGCACGGTGCACGTACACATCCGGTTCCATCGGCATCTCGTACTGGATGACACAGGGAATGTCGGAGATGTCGATGCCGCGCGCGGCCACATCGGTGGTGACCAGGTAGCGGGTCTTGCGCTTGCGGAAGCGATCCATCACCTGTTCGCGGGCGGTCTGGCTCATGTCTCCGGAGAACGGTTCCGCCGACAGGCCCCAGGAACGCAGGTAGTCGGAGAGATACCCGACATCGCGACGCGTGTTGCAGAAGATGAAGGCCATTTCGGGATGGTCGTGTTCGAGGATGTCGAAGACGGCCTTGTCCTTGGCGAGTTTGTCGACGACCACGTACCGATGGCTGATGGCGTCGACGGAGCGCTTCTTCTGGGACAGCGAGAGGAACTTGGGATTGCGCAGGAACTCCCGGGCCAGGTGCTTCACGTTCTCGGTGATGGTGGCCGAGAACATGTAGGTGCAACGGTCCTGGGGGATCATCTGGCGGATGCGGGACATGTCGGGGTAGAACCCCATGGAAAGCATCTCGTCGGCTTCGTCGAGGACGAGGTCGCGGATGGATCCGGCCTTGAAATGACCCTTCTGGAGCATGTCGATCACGCGACCGGGCGTGCCGATCACGATATGGGCGTCCTTCAGCCCTTCGATCTGCTTCTCGTATCCGACGCCGCCGTACACCACGACGGACTTGACGCCCTTGTCGGCGCCGAGGAGCTCGGCTTCCTTGGCGACTTGCAAGGCCAGTTCGCGGGTGGGGATGAGGATGAGGGCCTGGGGGGCGCGGTGCTCGATCTCGATGATCTCCACCAGGGGGATCATGAAGGCGCCGGTCTTCCCCGAACCCGTCCGGGATTGCGTGATCAGATCCTGTCCGCCCAGGAGATAGGGGATGGCCTTCCTCTGGACGAGCATGGGGTTGGTCCACCCCTGGCGTGCCACGGCGGCCTGGACGGCCGGTCCGACCTGGTCGAAGCTGAAATCGGGCAGAGGGGGTTCGGGCTCGACGATGTCGTTGAGGTCGTCGTCGGCGCCGGAGGCGTCCGTCTCGAGGCTCTCGGCGGAGAAGCCCGCCGTGTCCTCGGAGGTGTCTGCGGAATCGGTCGCGGAAGTTTCCAGCGCGTCCGTCTCCACGGGAATGGAGGTGGCCAAGGGGGTGGCAGGATTGGCGCTCTGGGGCACCGGGGAGGTTTCGTCCATGTTCTCTGTTTGCATTGGCAGGGAAAACTAGCTCAACACACTCGAAAGGGTTTGCCGAAGGATGCTCTTGAAGGGATGCAAGCCGCATCGGAAGAACGGTCTAGGGCGGGTGCGGATTCGGGACCCTGCTCCTGGGCGCGATCCTGGGAAGCAACTCGGAGCGGGTCAGGGCCGAACTCCATAGATCATGCGGGCCAGGACCAGTCCATGATCGGAGGTCCAAAGGGTGTCGCCCGATCCGGTGAGGAACCAGGAATCGAGGCGAACCGAGGTGGAGTCCACCCGACAGGCACCTTGGTGACGGACGTAGTCGATGCGACGTCCCGAGGTCTCGTAGCTTCCGGTCGCGGAGCGGTTGTTCGAGACGCAGCAGGTCGGGCCCCGGGACCTGTTGCCCGCATCCGTCCAGGAATCCTTCCAGCCAGCCTGGGTGAGCAGGGAGTCGGCATCCAAGCCGGGGGCGGAGTTCAAATCCCCCAGGAGGACGCGACCCGCGGGAGGGTCGATGGCAAGTTCGGAACGCAGGGAATCCGCCACCAGGACGAGTTCGGTGGCCTGGTTCTTCCTCTGGAACGGCAGCACTTCCAGATGCGTATTCCAGGATTCCAGATGGAATCCATCGGCGGCGCTCAGGAGAAGACCTTGCGCGGCGCGTTCGGATGTGGCGCGACGGCCGATCAGCTCGATGGACAAGACGCTTTTGAAGGGAAGGATCACGTCCCTCCGGACTGTCCAGCGCGGGGAGACCAAGGTGGCCAACCCCTCGTGGAAGACCACGTGGATCGAATCCCCGCCGGGTCGTCCGACCACGACATCCACGGGATTGAGGGCGTGTCGATGCAGGGAGTAGTCGGCAAGTCCCAGGGAATCGAGGTCATGCCGCAGGGTATCGAGCATGTCCATGACGATCTTGCCGTCCCGTTCCAGGTGCAAGCACTCCTGGAGTCCCACGAGATCCGGCCGGAGCGCGGCGATCTCGACGGCGATTCTCCGGATGCGTTCCCGGGGAAGGGAGCGGGCCGCATCGGCGTAGATGCCCTCGACTCGGCGATACACCACGGAATCGCTTCCCTGGTCGATGAACAGGAGATCCTCGACCCGGAATCCGATGGACAAATTCAGGGATGCGGCCAGCACAGTATCCGGTCGCGATCCCTCCACGCAGGTTTGAGGCCCGGACAGCGTCTGGGGACGCCAAGGAACGTCCGATGGCCCGTTCCCGCAGGAGAGAAGGAACAGGGTCGCCGCCAGGGAGAGTGCCTTTCCCGATCGGTAATGGGCGAAGTCGATCATGGGAATCTCCACTCGAACACCACGGAGCCGGCGAGGAACCATCCGTCGAAGTTTCCCTCCACGGCGTGGTAGGAGTAGCGGCTCGATCGTCCCACCGCCTCTTCCCGCGAACCGATCCAGATCGACTGCACCTCGGGATTCCTTCCGGGAGCTTGGATCCACAGGTAGTCGCCCGTTTCGGGATAATCGAAGGCGGCATCGAACACCTGGGAGGAGCCCTGCTTTTCGGCCAGCACGAAGGAGGGAAGGTGGGTGAGCCTCCATCCCCCACGCAACTCCAGGCCGAAGAATCGAGTCGGCACCCATTCGAGGCTCGCGAACCATTTGTGCACCGGCGTGACCAGGGGGTCGGGGGTGATCGCGAAGGTGATCTGGTCGTCGGGGGCGGCATCGGGGCCGAGGTATTGGGCATCGAGGGTGACCGAAGCATCCCCGGCCAGGACTCCCAGCCCATACCCGAATCCAGCCCGCATCCAGGAAGTCCAGGCGGGCATCCAGGAAACCTGAGCCGTGAGGGGGACGAAGAGGAAACGCTCCGAGGCTTGGATGCAGCCCGCGAGACTCGTGAGCCGGTCCGCCTGGACGCGCAGGTCGTCGCAGGTGATCCGATTGTCGCGGTCGTTGTCCTCCAGATTGAAGGGCACCTCGCTTTGGTGGAAGGTCTCGATCCACTGCTCCATTTCCAGATCCAGGTTCCAAGGACCGCGCCGGACACCGAGGCGTTTCTGGGCGGCCGGGTGTCCATCGAACCCCTTCACCGCGTAGGGATTGGTTCCCGCGGCTTCCCGGGTGAGATTCTCCAGGAGGACCAGCGTGCGGTTGAGGTCGACGCCGTCGTAATGGGAGTAGCCTGCGGAGACCCCCGCCCGCAACGTCCAGGGCCCGACGGGTCTCCACAGCTCGGTACCGTGGAGAAATGTCAGGAGGGAGAGGAGGAGCGGGGCGACCATCAACCTGGGGTGGCGGAGCGAGGGGACGCCGACATCGATGGCGTCAGGGCTGCTTCACGAAATCGAGGTTCCAATCTCCGGAGGCGATGGCACCCATGTTGACCTTCATCGGAACCGTCCAATGGCCGTTCGCTGGTCGGGTGGAAACGGTGGGGGGCACCGCAGGGGACGGTGACCAAGGCGTTGGCGATGAGGTTGTTGGAGGCGTCGGTGTGGAAGGGGACCGGACCGAAGAAGGGAAGCGATGCGGTGTCGGCTTGGTGGCATGTCAGAGGGGTGAAGATGAGGAGGGAATCTCCGGGGGCCATCCAGGAGCCGGCTCTGGTGTAGACCGGGCCGATCACAGGGTTGCCGAAAACACTGTCCAAAGTGACGGTTGCCAGGAAGGTGGAATCGGCTCGGACCGTGTCGGCGATGCCGAGAGTGAGGTTCTGGCCTTGGACGATCAAGGTGGTGTCGGCCGTCCAGACCCCGATGGCCAGCGGGCCGAACGCGGTGTTCCCCGGGTGGTTTTTGGAGGTGTCCGTGGGGTTCCCTGTGGAATTCGTGTCCTGGGGAACCACGGTGTTGCTGGAGGTCGGGGAGGCGCTGCCTCCATCGTCGGCACAGCCGGCGAACATGGAAACGGCGAGAACGGCGGCAAGAAGTATTCGGTTCATTTTCGGGACCCTATCGGTGTTCTGGTTCATCCTTGCACGCGGGTTGTGGATACCAAGGTACTGATTCGCAATCCCTTGGTCGCGCAAGGAGTGTTGAAGGTTCGAGAGTTTGTGTGGATCTCCATTTCATGGAAGCCCCGACTACCTTTCTCGGCCCATGTTCCATACCGATGTCCTGGTCGTGGGCGGTGGACACGCCGCCATCGAAGCCGCTGCGGCCGCGGTACGCGTCGGGGTCGACGTTCTCCTGGTGACCCAGGATCTCGAGGCCATCGGCCGAATGAGTTGCAATCCCGCCATCGGAGGCGTGGCCAAAGGGCAACTGGTGCGTGAAATCGACGCCTTGGGCGGACTGATGGGGGAGGCCGCCGACGCCAACGGCATCCACTTCCGGATGTTGAACGCCTCGCGCGGTGCCGCGGTCTGGGGGCCCCGCGCCCAACAGGACATGGATGGATATTCCTCCTGGATGCGCCGACGCCTGGAAGCGATGCCTCGCCTGACCTTGCGCCAAGCCGAAGTGGAGCGGATCGAACCGCTCAGCGATGGATTCCTGGTGGGTTTGTCCGACGGCGAGGATTTGCGGGTGCGCAAAGTGGTGCTCACCACGGGGACCTTCGCCTCCGCGTGCCTCCATCGGGGGGGGGATTGCTGGGACGGGGGACGGGTGGGGGAGCCGCCTGCTCGCGCCATCTCGACGACCCTGCAGGAGCTCGGATTCTCCCTGCGTCGACTGAAAACGGGAACACCCTCGCGATTGGATCGTTCCACGATCGATTGGGCTTTGACCGATCCCCAGCCCGGCGACGAGAGGCCCTGGGCCTTCTCGACGCGTTCGGGAACGGTGCGGAATCTCGTCGAATGCGCGATCGTCCGCACCGGACCGGACACCCATGCCGCCTTGCGCTCCGGATTCGATCGCTCCCCGCTGTTCAACGGCCAGATCACGGGGATCGGTCCACGGTATTGCCCCTCCATCGAGGACAAGGTCCACCGGTTTCCGGAGCGCGAAAGCCACCAGCTTTTCCTGGAGCCGGAGGGTCTCGGGAACGAGCGGGTGTATGTGAACGGGTTTTCCTCTTCGCTTCCCGAGGATGTTCAGGACGCCGCTCTGCGCACCATCCCGGCCCTGGCGGGATGTCGGGTGATCCGATACGGGTACGCGGTGGAGTACGACGCCATCGATGCCACAAGATTGCACCCCACCTTGGAGGCGCGCCACCGCCCGGGTTTCTTCGTGGCGGGACAGACCTGCGGAACCTCGGGATACGAGGAGGCCGCCGCCCAAGGGTTGGTGGCCGGGGCGAACGCGGCCTTGTCGGTGCTCGGGAAAAAGCCCTTCCTGCCGGACCGAGCGGGTTCGTACATCGGCGTCCTGGTCGACGATCTGACCTCCCTGGTCCTGGACGAGCCCTATCGGTTGTTCACTTCGCGTGCCGAGCATCGACTGCACTTGCGCCACGACAACGCCGAAGAGCGCCTGGTCCCCATCGGGAGAGAAGCGGGGCTGGTCTCCGATGCCTCCTGGGAGGCTTTCCAGGAGACGCGATCCGCCATTGGAACGGTTCAGCGACTGTTGTCGTCGACCAAGGTGACTCCCGATCAGTGTTCGGACTTCCTCCGGCGAAGGGACTCCCAGGCCTTGGAACGAAGTGCCACCTTGATGGACCTGGCGCGCCGTCCCGGAATCGATCTGGAGGATCTCCTGGCAGCCTTCGCTCCGGATGGTGTGAACGGTGCCTTCGATCGGCTGGCATGTCTGGCCCTGGAAAGCGCCATCCGCTATGCCGGGTTCTTCGAGCGCGAGGCCAGAACCCGGGAGCGGGTCCGCAAGATGTCCGGGTGTGCGCTCCCCCCCGACATCGATTGGGCGCATGTCGACGGGCTCTCGATTGAGGCGCGCCAAACCCTGGCGCGGGAGAAGCCGGTCACGGTGGGGGAGGCCGCTCGCCTACCGGGAGTTCGCCCGGCGGATGTCGAGGTGTTGCTGCTGCGGATCTGAACACCTTCCGACCTGGTTCGGGTTGCCCCAACCCTCGCTCGAGTCGGGCAAACGAATCCTAGAGTTCGCCCTGCTTGGCTTTCGCCGCTTCCTTGGCGCGCAACTTCTCGAACTTGGCTTGGGCCTTGTCGATGTACTTGAGGGCTCCGACGATGCGATCGGCAAAAGGTGCCGCCAAGGTGGAGTCCATGCGGAGCGTGTCGAGGGTTTCGCGAGCACGGTCGAACTGGTCGAGCTGGGCGTAGGCACGGGCCACATCCAGGCGTGCCTGGGGGACATCCTTGGATTGGGGGTATTCCTGGAACAGGAGGTTGTAGTACATGGTAGCCGCCAACGGCTCGTCCATGCGCAGGTACAACTGGGCCGTCTTGAAACGGCGCAACGCCATTTTCTCCTGGAGGGCGATCAGGTCCGCCTTGGCGGAATCGGTATGGGGAGCAGCGGGGAAGTCGTAGAGGTAGGCGTTGTATCGCTTGATGGCACTGGCGGTGAGGCCGGGATCGCGATCCCACGAGGGAGACTGCTCCCATGCGCTGCGGCAGATCTTCCAGCGAGCCTCTTCCAGATGTGCGGAATGCTCGTAGTTCTCGACCAGGATTCCGAACTCGGTTTCTGCTTCCATCCACTGCTCGCTGCGGAAATGGCTTTCGGCGAGCTTGTATTGGGCATCTTCGATGAAATCGTAGCCATTGCAGGAAATGGTGATGTCGCGAAGGATTTCCTGTGCCTGGACGTCCTTGCCTTTTTCGAAGGCCTTCGATGCCTTGTCGTACTTCTCGCGGCAGACCTTCTCGGGACTGGCGGCGACCTTCGACTTGGAGCAGGAGGATAGGACGGGAACGAGGGCCAGGGCTGCGAGCGTGGCCAGACGGATGTGCCTCATAGGGAATGCAATGTAGTCTCCCGCGGTCGGTGCGCCCTCCCCACCTCTCCCTCAAGTGGAAAATTGGATCGATTGGTCCGAAAGACTTCCTAATTGGACTCCAGCATCTTAAATTTCCCGGAGCCGTTAATCCGGAAAGGGGAAATCTGGCATGTCATCCGATTCTGGTTCCAAACAGATGCTCACCGTCGACGCCACCGAAGCCGTTGCCATGGTGGCCCACAAGACCAACGAAGTGATCGCCATTTATCCGATCACTCCTTCCACCCCGATGGGTGAATTCTCGGACCAGTGGTCGGCCCAAAACAAGCCCAACATCTGGGGCACCGTGCCCCTGGTGATCGAACTGCAGTCCGAAGGCGGCGCGGCGGGTGCCGTGCACGGCTCCCTGCAGACCGGTTCCCTGACCACCACCTTCACTGCATCGCAGGGCTTACTCCTGATGATCCCGAACATGTACAAGATCGCCGGCGAGCTCACCTCGACGGTTTTCCACGTCTCCGCCCGCGCCCTGGCCGCGCAGGGGTTGTCCATCTACGGCGACCACCAGGACGTGATGGCCGTCCGGCAGACCGGTTGGGCCATGCTGTGTTCCAACAGCGTCCAGGAAGCCCACGACTTCGCCTTGATCTCGCAGGCGGCCACGCTCGAGAGCCGCATTCCCTTCGTGCACTTCTTCGACGGTTTCCGTACCAGCCACGAAGTCAACAAGATCCTGCCCCTGGGCGAGGAAGAGATGCGCGCCATGGTCCCGGCCGAACTGGTCGCCGGACATCGTCGCCGCGGTCTGTCTTCGGAGCACCCGTTCATCCGCGGCACCGCCCAGAATCCCGACGTGTACTTCCAGGGGCGCGAGAGCTCCAACGCGATGTACAACGCCACCCCGGCCATCGTGCAGAAGGCGATGGACAGCTTCGCCTCCCTGACGGGGCGTTCCTACAAGCTCTACGAGTACTTCGGAGCTCCGGACGCCGAACGCGTCGTGGTCATCATGGGCTCGGCGGTCGAAACCGTCCAGGAGACCGTGAAGGCTCTCAACGCCAACGGCGAGAAGGTCGGCGTCCTGGCGGTTCGCCTGTTCCGCCCCTTCGATGCCTCGTCGTTCGTGGCGGCCATCCCCGCCACCGCCACCAAGGTCGCCGTCCTCGATCGCACCAAGGAGCCCGGCTCCTCGGGTGAACCCCTGTTCATGGACGTGGTCGTCGCCGCCAACGAGATGGGTCGCAAGTTCGACCTCGTCTGCGGTGGACGCTACGGTCTGTCCTCCAAGGAATTCACTCCCGCGATGGCCAAGGCCGTCTTCGACAACCTGAACGCCGCCTCTCCCAAGGTCGAGTTCACCGTCGGCATCCACGACGACCTCACCCATCTGTCCCTCGATTTCGACTCCTCCTTCAACACCGAAGATCCCAAGTCGGTTCGTTGCCTCTTCTACGGTGTCGGCTCCGACGGCACGGTGGGCGCCAACAAGAACTCCATCAAGATCATCGGTGAAGAGACCGACAACCACGCCCAGGGCTACTTCTTCTACGACTCCAAGAAGTCAGGCGGCCTGACGGTTTCCCATCTTCGCTTCGGGCCCAACCCCATCCGCGCTCCCTACCTGATCGAACAGGCGAACTTCGTGGCTTGCCATGCGGAGAGCTTCCTCGAAAAGGTCGAGATGCTGAAGAACGCCGCTCCCGGAGCCGTGTTCCTCCTCAACACGATCTGGAACAAGGACCAGATCTGGGACAAGCTGCCCCGCGAGGTCCAGGAACAGATCATCTCCAAGAAGCTGCGCTTCTACGTGATCGACGCCTACCAGGTGGCCAAGGACACCGGAATGGGCAACCGCACCAACACCGTGATGCAGACCTGCTTCTTCGCGATCTCCGGCGTCCTCGAGAAGGCCGAAGCCATCGCCCAGATCAAGAAGGCGATCAAGAAGACCTACGGCAAGCGCGGCGAGGCCGTGGTGCAGCAGAACTTCAATGCGGTCGACCAGTCCGTCGAGAACCTGTTCGAAGTCTCCTATCCGGGGCAGGTCACCGCCGACCATTCCCGTCCCGACGCGGTTCCCGCTTCGGCGCCGGAATTCGTCCGCAACGTCATCGGCAAGATGATCGCCTTCGACGGAGACAACCTCCCCGTGAGCGCGATGCCCGTCGACGGAACCTACCCGTCCGGCACCACGATGTACGAGAAGCGCAACTTCGCCCTCGAGATCCCGGAATGGGATCCCTCCATCTGCATCCAATGCGCGAAGTGCTCCCTGGTCTGCCCCCACGCGGTCATCCGCGTGAAGCTGAACAAGAGCGAGGATCTGACCGCCGCCCCGACGGAATTCAAGCACGTTCCCGCGAAGTTCTTCAAGGAATTCCCGGGTCACGACTTCTCCCTCCAGGTGAGCCCGGAGGACTGCACCGGTTGCGGACTGTGCGTGGAGGCCTGCCCGGCCCGCGACAAGACCAATTCGGCGCGTCGCGCCATCAACATGACCCCCGTCCAGCCCTTGCTGGAGAAGGAAAAGGTCAACTGGGACTACTTCCTGGGCCTTCCCGAGATGGATCGGACCCTGGTCAACCCCAGCAACGTCAAGAACAGCCAGATCCTCCAGCCGCTGTTCGAATTCTCCGGAGCCTGCGCGGGTTGCGGCGAAACCCCCTACATCAAGCTCGTGACCCAGATGTTCGGCGACCGCATGCATGTCGCCAACGCCACCGGTTGCAGCTCGATCTACGGCGGCAATCTTCCCACCACGCCGTATGCGTCCAACAAGGACGGACGCGGTCCGGCCTGGTCCAACAGCTTGTTCGAAGACAACGCCGAATTCGGTCTGGGCATGCGCCTGGCCCTGGACAAGCAGGAGGAATACGCTCGCGAACTCGTCAAGAAGTTCTCGGACGTCCTGGGCGACGACCTCGTGACCGCGATCCTCACCGCCGAGCAGAAGACCGAGAAGGGTCTGGCCGCCCAGCGTGAACGCATCGCGATCCTCAAGGGCAAACTCGCCGGCGACGCCTCCCCGGCGGGCAAGGACATGCTCGAATTGGCCGATCTCCTGGTTCGCCGATCGGTCTGGATCGTCGGTGGCGACGGGTGGGCCTACGACATCGGGTACGGTGGTCTGGACCATGTCCTCGCTTCCGGCCGGAATGTCAACGTGCTCGTGCTCGACACCGAGGTGTATTCCAACACCGGTGGTCAGGCTTCGAAGTCCACCCCCACGGGTGCGGTGGCCAAGTTCGCCGCCAACGGCAAGGGCTTCCCCAAGAAGGACATGGGCCTCATCGCCATGGCCTACGGGTACGTGTACGTGGCTCGCATCGCCATGGGTGCCAACGACGCGCACACCGTGAAGGTCCTGCAAGAGGCCGAAGCCTACGATGGCCCGTCCCTGATCCTGGCCTACAGCCATTGCATCGCCCACGGGTTCCCGATCCACAAGGGCCTCGACCAGCAGAAGTTGGCCGTCCAGAGCGGTCACTGGCCGCTCTACCGGTACAATCCAGAGATCGCCTTGGCGGGTGGCAACGGGTTCCAGCTCGACTCCAAGGATCCCAGCGTCGAACTCGAGAAGTACGTCTACAACGAGACGCGCTACAAGATGCTGCAAGCCCAGGACAAGGCCCGCGCGGAACTTCTTCTCGGCCAGGCCAAGCAGGGGATCGCGGCGCGTTGGAACCACCTCCAGTACCTGGCCAGCCAGGGCAAGGCGGTGGGATGATGGTCCAGACCAACACGACCTGGATGGGTCTGTCCCTGCGCAACCCGCTGGTGGCTTCGGCATCCCCCTTGACCCGCAAGGTCGAGGGGGCGAAGCGGCTGGCGGATGCCGGGGTGGGTGCCATCGTGATGTATTCCCTGTTCGAGGAGCAGTTCCTCCACGAATCGAAGGAATTCGACCATTTCCTGTCCCGGGCCACCCACGCCCATCCCGAAGCGTTGGACTACTTCCCCGACCTGGGGAACTACAACCTTGGCCCCGACGAGTACCTCAAGCATCTCGAGCAGGTGGTCAAGTCCGTCGACGTCCCCGTGGTGGGCAGCCTCAACGGGTGCACCAAGGGCGGCTGGACCGAATGGGCCAAACGCATCGAGGAAGCGGGAGCGCAGGCTCTCGAGCTGAACGTGTACCAGGTCGCCTCCGATCCCGATATCACCAGCGGAACCCTCGAGGAGAAGCTCGGTGATCTCGTGGTGGACGTCGCCAGTCGGGTGAAGATCCCGGTGAGCGTCAAGCTTTCCCCCTTCTTCACGTCCCTTCCCAATCTGGCGTGGCGGATCACCTTGGCCGGAGCCAAGGGCGTCACCTTGTTCAACCGCTTCCTGCAGCCGGATCTCGATCCGGACCAGTTGGCGGTCGTTCCCCAGGCGACCCTCTCCAGCTCCGACGACCTTCGCCTGCCCTTGCGGTGGACCGCCATCCTGGCGGGGCGGGTTCCCGCCCAGATCGCCCTTTCGGGCGGTGTGCACAACGCGAAGGACTTCGTGAAGGCCGTCATGGCCGGTGCCCAGGTGGTCCAGGTGGCTTCGGAGCTTCTCCAAAACGGGCCTCAGCGCGCGCGGGAGATCGTCGACGGCGCCGTGGCCTGGATGACCGAGAAGGAATACGACTCCTTCGACCAGATGCGCGGCTCCATGAGCCAGGCGAAGGTCGCCGAGCCTTGGCTGTTCGAACGGGCGCACTACATGAAGGCCCTTTCCTCGTTGGACGATCGGTTCGTCTGACCGTTCCATCCCAGCCATGAACCACGAGCCCGTCCCGGAATCCTCCGGGGCGGGCTTTCTTTTGGGAATCCCCGTCCACGACACGGGGGGCGCCGGCGGTAGGATCTCGGTCCCTGCCACCGGCCCGATTCCCCGGGACGATTCCGGAACCACCTCAAGACGGATTCCGTGATCCCGGATCCGCGTTGCGGATCCCCGGTGCCGTCGGCGGGGAGGTTTCCGGTTCCGTCCGAGTCAACAATTTGTGGCCAAGGAGCCCCGGAAACTGGTACAATCGGCGTCAATGATCCCTTCCTCGCCATCCAAGCGACGTCCGAGTCCCGATCGCGGGACCGTTCCCGGCCGTCGGCGCCGCAAGGTCGGGGCGTCGGGTGGTCGATGGACGGTTTCCGTCGAAGGACGGTGGTGACGTGGGGGTGTTCCCGAGACATCAGAAGCCTGCGCCGAAGCCCGCTTCCAAGGCTTCGGCGGGGAGCTTCGTGATCCCGATCCTGGGCTTGGCCTTGGTGGGGTTCCTGGCGGTCTCCATCGCGCGTTCGATCAAGGTCGCGAGTCCCGCTCCCGTGTCCAGGATCGATGCCTGGAT
Source organism: Fibrobacteria bacterium (assembly GCA_020633825.1). GTDB lineage: Bacteria > Fibrobacterota > Fibrobacteria > UBA5070 > UBA5070 > UBA5070. The sequence continues at coordinate 22,227 of JACKCV010000007.1, forward strand.
GCAGCGGCCGTCGGCCGCGAGCGCTTGGGACGGTTTCCGTCACATGCGGACCCCGTCGGCCGAGGAGTTCCTCGGCACGGTTTGCAGACCCCTCGGGGAGGATTCGGGGTTGGCCAGGGTGGCCAGGCCCGAGGATCGTGTCGACTCCGTCCTGGCCATCCTCCGTCCGGACGCCACGGAGCCGGAGCGGATCGAAGGGCTGGAGGGGCGTCTCGGCGAGACCTACGGGGTGGCTTTGAAGGGGCGTGTTTCGGAGGGGCTCACCCTCGGGGAGCTGCTGGCGATCATCAACGGTCTTGCGGTGAAGGGGGCTTCCGGATCTGTGACGAAATCCGTCAAATCGGGAGCCGGGCCTTCGGGGCCCCAAGGCGATTTCGAGGCTCTCCGCAGGATGGACAGCCTGAAGGCGTACGTCTCCCGCGCCGAGGAGCTGGATCGACGCCGTCGTTCGGATTCCCTGGCGGTCGCCTTGCGGACGAAGGCGATCCTCGACTCGCTCCGCTCGCTGGGTGTGTCCATACAGAATTCGGAACTGAGGGGCACCCGAAGCTCCGCACCCTGATCCTCGTCCATCCGGAGTGATGCCGGAAATTGGCCGTGGGTCGCGGCAAGCGGGACCCGGGATTTGTCGCCAAGGGCCGGAAACCAGACCGATGGTCCTATCCTCGAAACGGCACTTCAAGAAGCATCGGGGCGAAATCCGTGCGGAACACGCCAGCGGCATCGCACAGTTGCCATTTGGCACCGGTTTGCTTTATCTTGTTGAACGTATCCTGATCGGCATCCCCTACGGGAAGGGTCTTCCCTGGATCCCGATCCACTCCCACTCGCACCACAACAATTCCACGCAAGGGACCTGAATTCCTGGCATCGTGTCGCACGTGCTCTTCGCATGGTGAGGCATACCCCAGGAATTTTTCCGGACGCTTGGATTGTGTTTTGAACCTCGCTGGATTGGAGTTCAAATGTCCAACGTCCTGAGTCGCATACACGGCACCTTTGCCCTGGGAATCGCCCTAGTGATGGGGTTGGGCAGCACCGCCGCGGCCATTCGCCCGCACTCCGAAGGTGATCAAGGAGCCAAGGCTCGTCATCAGGGCGTCCGCGCACACGGGAACGCACAGGATCCCTGGGCGCGTGGGTTTCGCCAGCAAGTTCGCCCGGAGAATTTCACCCGCGAAATCGGGGACTCCTGGGTGGGGCTCCGGGTCCCCATGGCCCAAGCGGACCTCGGGGCCTGGATCGGCGAACGCCTCAATCAGTCCCTCCGGCAGAGGGGGACCTACCTGCAGGTCGACCGTGTTGCCAAGGACGACCTGGGATGGAGCCATGTCCGTCTGCAGCAGATGTCGGCAGGGATGCCTCTGATCGGATCCCAGATCCTGGTCCACGTCGACCCTTCGGGCGTGGTGAGGTCCGTTGGCGGTCGTTTGCATTCGAAGTTGAAACTCTCGAACAAGCAGGTGCTCGGTGCGAAGGAGGCCGGTTCGCGTGGACTCGGCCAACTCCTGGATCCTTCCGCTTCCAAGGTGCTTGGGTCCCCCCGTTTGGTGATCTTGGACGGACTCGTTTCATGGGAAGTCCAACTTGCCGACGAGGCAGGGAAGCCGGAATTCCTGGTATACCTCGACGCCCAGACCGGCGCTGTGATCCACGAGCGAGGGCTGAAGGTCCACGCCGTTCCTGATCCCGCAGGCAACTCCGCGACCGTCACCGGCGACCTGCTCGCCGGCGAAGGAGGGGCTTCCGTTCAGATCCAGGGCTGGAGCAACCTGGACGGGACCCACTTTCTCCATTCCTCGCCCGCCAAATGGGGCGTCTACGACGAAGATGCAGCGGCCTGGTCCCAGAAGGCCTCCGCTAGCTGGGGTTCCTCCGATCCCGCCGCCGTGAGTCTGGCGAACAACATGCAGGCCGTGCAGGAATACACCTCCACCGTGTTGGGACGGAATTCCTGGAACGATGTCGGAAGTCTCCTGCAAGCGACCGTTCATGTGGGAACCTCCTACGTCAATGCCTACTGGGATGGCAGCACCCTGAATTTCGGGGATGGCAACGGGGTCGATGCCGCACCCTTGACCGTTCTCGACGTCGTGGCCCACGAATTCGGCCATGCCATCACGCAGTCCACCTCCGATCTCGTGTATTCCTACGAATCCGGTGCCCTGAACGAATCCTACTCCGACATCATGGGTGTCCTGGTCGAGTTCCATTCCCAACCAGATGGTCGGATTGCCTATCCCGGGCGCACCGCGAGCGCCGGTGATTGGCTGATGGGAGAGGATTGCTGGCTTTCGGATGTCGCCCTCCGCGACCTCCGGGACCCCCAACGATACGGGCAGCCCTCCTACTACCTCGGGACCAATTGGTATACCGGATCGAGCGACAACGGTGGCGTCCACACCAACAGCGGTGTCCAGAACCATGCCTTCTACCTCCTTTCCGAAGGGGGATCGGGAACCAACGACGGACACCCCTACGCGGTCACCGCGCTTGGAATCGAAGCGGCGGGACGCGTGGCCATGTACGCCAACATGTACCTGTTGACCAGTGGTTCCAATTACCAAGATTCCCGCGACGCCTGGATCCAGGCCGCATCCGTTCTGGGGATCGCCACCGAGCCGGTGGAACAGGCATGGGCCGCGGTGGGTGTTCTTCCCCAAGTCGCGGTTCCTGTCCTTGGACCGGAAATCCTCGAAGGTGGAACCATCGCCCGAGGACTCTCGAAGGCATTCTCCTTCACCTTGTTCAACCAGGGAACCGGCGTCCTGCAAGTGGATTCGATCAAGATCACCGGAATCCATGGAACGTACTCCGGTCTGCAGTCGTTCACTTTGGCCGGGAACCAGAACCGCGACCTGGTCGTTCTATGGGATGCAACCACGGATGGGGCCTTCGAAGAAACCATCCGGGTTTGGGCCGATCACGCCCAGGATCCCGCTGCGCAGGCCTTGCTCCGCGTCCGTGTCGGCGACCCGGCTTCCTTGGTGGTCACACCGCTATCCATCCAGCGTTCGATGCTGGTCGGCGAGACCGCGCAGGACCAGCTCACCCTTCGCAATGAAGGGGTCGCGGATCTCCAATGGACCCTCTCCGAGGAATTCCCCACTTCTCTGGTCGCTCCCGTCGTGTATTCCGCGGCCCACCACCGTTTGCGGGAAAAGGGAGAGCTGAGCCTGGCCGGCAAGCCTGTGCAAGGCCTCCGGGGAGGCCCGGACGCGGCCGGCTACCGTTGGATGGACTCCAACGATCCGGCTGGCCCTCGTCCTGCCTGGTCCTCGATCGCCGCTACCGGCAACTTGCTCTCGACGGTTTCCAATTGCGACGATTGCTACGAATCCGTCACGTTCCCCTTCCCCTTCCACGGCTCGACCTGGCCCAGCGTCTACGTGTCCTCGAACGGATACGTGACCGTCGGGGCGGGAGCCTCGACCTACTCGAACGTTCCCCTGCCATCGACCTCCGCTCCGGCCAGCATGATCGCCCCCTACTGGGACGACCTCTATCCCGGATCCCAGGGGAACGTGTACGCCGAGGTCCGTTCCGATCGCCTCATCGTCGAATGGAACAATGTCCGCTTGTACGGCGGTTCCGAGAGCGTCACGATGCAGGCGCACTTGTTCCGCAACGGTCGGATCGAATTCCAGTATCTGTCTGTACCGACCACGAGCTCCTACACGGTGGGAATCCAGGATCCCACTCGTGCGATCGGCTTCTCGGTGGCGTACAATGCCATCTACCTGGGCGCGAACATGGCCATCGCGATCCAGAAGGGCTCCTCCTGGCTGTCGGTTCCGACCACCTCCGGAACCTTGGCCGGCGGAGAGGAGACCACCGTGGCTGTCGAGTTCGACGCCGCGAATCTCACCTCGGGTTTGTATTCGACCACCCTCAAGGTGGAGCCCGCCGATGGTAGCGGGGCTTCGGTCCGCGTTCCGGTGTCGATCGATGTGCAGGGTTGCAGCACCCTCCAATTGGTTCAAAGCGAACTGACCTTCCCGTCCACCTGGGTCGGATCCGCCGTCACGGCCTCCGTGCAACTGACCAACAATTGCAGCGATGCAGGTTCCGTGGTCACCCTGAGTGGACTGCCCGGCACCGTCACCCATACGGGAACTCTGCCCCTTGAGGTGGCGCCCGGAGCCACCGAAGATCTCGTTCTCCAGTTCGCCCCCACCACCGTGGGAGCTCTGGATGTCACGGTCGAACTCGGCCTGGCCGATCAGGATGGCACCGTTCTCCCCTTGCACCTGACTGGCCTGGCGACGCTTCCGCCCCAGGCGAGTCTGGATCCCACGAGCATGCTCTTCCAGGTGGAAGCGCATTCGGCTCCCGTGGATCAGGTCGCGGTTTTGAGCAATCTTGGCGGGTCCGAGCTGACCTGGTCCGTCGAATCCATCCAATCCACCGACGTCCGGGCGATCACCCAGCAGTGGCTTCCCGCGATTCGTCGCGACCTCATGAAGTCTGCCGCCACCTTGGCGCATCCTTCCGTCCCGGGTCGGGCCATCGTCGGTCTCAAGCCTGGCGCCGCGGCCCTCTCCTCTTCGGCTCTGAATTCCCTGGGAATCCAGAGCGTGAAGGAGCTCGCGATCGCACGCAGGCCTGGAGAGAAATCCCTCGCCTTCAAGGGGCGGAGTCTGGTGCTCGTCTCCTGGAATCCCAACGATGTCACCCAGGAGTCCATGCTGGCAGCCCTGGAGGCCGATCCGTCGGTGGATTACGCCGAGCCGGACTACCTGATCCAGGTCGAACGCATTCCCAACGATCCCTCGTTCTCCAGTCTGTACGGCATGCACAACAGCGGTCAGACCGGTGGACTGGTCGATGCGGACATCGACGCACCGGAAGCATGGGAAGAAACCACCGGCAGTGAATCCGTTGTGGTCGGGGTGATCGACACCGGCATCGACCCCTTGCATCCGGATCTCGTGGACAATCTTTGGACCAATCCGGGGGAGATCGCCGGGAACGGCATCGACGATGACGGAAACGGGTACATCGACGATATCCATGGCTGGGATTTCGCCTACGACGACAACGATCCCACCGACGGTCACGGTCACGGAACCCATTGTGCCGGAACCATTGCGGGACGTGGAAACAATGGCGTCGGTGTGGCCGGAGTGATGTGGCAGGCCCGCGTCATGGCTCTGAAATTCCTCACCGATGCCGGATCGGGCTCCACCTCGGACGCCATCGACGCGGTCTCCTACGCGACGGCGATGAATGTTCCCGTTACCAGCAACAGCTGGGGAGGCGGCGGGTTCTCCCAAGGACTGCTCGACGTCATCAGCGTCGGTGGACTTTTCGTGGCCGCAGCCGGCAACAATGGATCCGACAACGACTCCTATCCGTTCTATCCCTCCTCGTACCTCGCCGACAACGTGCTGTCGGTGGCCGCGACCGGCTCCACCGATGCGCTGGCCTCGTTCTCCAACTGGGGGTTGACCTCCGTGGACCTCGCGGCTCCCGGCGTTTCGATCTACTCCGCCGCTCCGGGGGGAGGGTACCAGTACATGTCGGGCACCTCGATGGCCACCCCCCATGTTTCGGGCGCGGCCGGGTTGGTCCTCGCGAAGAATTCCTCCCTCTCGCCGGTGGAACTGAAGCAGATCTTGATGTCGTCGGTGGATCCCATCTCCTCGGTGGCTTCCCGAGTCGTTTCCGGTGGACGTCTGAACGTCGCCAACGCGTTGCGGGCCACCAACGGTGGAATCGTCACGGTGAGTCCGCGCGGACCTGGCTCGATCCTGCCGGGTTCCAGTCAAGAATTGACCGTCACCGTCGATCCATCCTCCTTGGATGCCGGCACCTACCATGCCAACGTCGTAATCCGCTCGAACGATCCCAATCTCCCCGCGATCTCCTTGCCGATCACGATCGATGCAACCGGGAACGCCTGCACGGGCCTCACGGCGACTCCCGCATCCCTGGATTTCGGCTCGGTTTCCCTGGGACAGCAGGCTGAACTGGAGGTGGTCCTCCAGAACAGCTGTGCGGAAGCGGTGACCCTCGCTCTCGCCCAACCCTTGGCAGCTCCCTATGCCCTTGTGGCTCCGCTGCCGACCAACATTCCGGCCGGTGGGGAGGCGACCATCGCCATCCAATTCCAGCCCAGTGAAGTCGGCGCCTTCAACGGACTCTTGGCGATCTCGAGCGCGTCCGCCATCGGAGGCCTCCTGGAAGTGGCGATGCAGGGTTCCGCAGTCGGAGTCCCCGGGATCGAGGTCTCGCCAGCGAGCTTGTCCTTCGAAGCCGTTGCAGGAGAATCCGACGCAGGAGCTCTCCACATCGCCAATCCTGGAACCGGTCCCCTGACCTGGCAGTTGGAAGGGGCTCGGACGACCGAGCCTCCCACCCCCACCACTTGGCTGCAAGCCTCGACCCTGTCCGGGGTACTTCAGCCAGGCGAAGCCGTGGACGTGGACATCACCGCCTCCGCCGCGCTTCTGGCAGCCGGAACCTACGACCTGGATCTGACGGTCCGCCACGACGCTTCCGGTGACGCCATTGTGGTGCCGGTCCAGTTCCTGGTCCATCCCGCAGTGGTCCATTTCCAGCTCACGGCGAGTGCGGGCGTCGGCGGGACCATTTCCCCAAGTGGGGAGGTTTCCGTTGTCGCCGGATCCAATCAGACCTTCGTCATGACCCCCGACCTCGGATACCGTGTCAGTGCGGTGCTCGTGGATGGCATTTCCGTGGGAGCGCCGTCGAGCTACACCTTGTCGAACGTGCAGGCCAACCATACGGTGGTGGCACAATTCGCTCCCAATCCTCCGACCGAACTTTGCGAGGTGAAGGGGATCCCCACCGCCACCGGTTGGGTGGTTCGCAATGCTTGGAATGATGCCGCCAACGGATCCGGTGTTCGGGCCGCTCCCGATGCGATGGAAATCATCCATCGCCAATGGGGCAAGACCGATCTCTGGGTGATCGGAAACGCCGACCGGTTCTCCTTGGTCGCCGGCAAGGAATACACCTTGAGTTTCGAGATCCGAAACAGCGCGGCGGGTGCATTCCAAGGACTGTCCTGGGGATGGGCGACCGGCCTGAACTGGGACTCCCCGATTCTGCAAGGGACGGCTGCCACCGTGTCGGGCTCCTTCCCCTCGAGTGGATATCGCACCGTTGAGATTCCCTTCACCGCGGCGGCCACGGGCTCCTTTGCCCTCGCCTTGCGACTGGCCTGGACCTCCCAGCCGGGAGCGGAGTTCCACGGGTTCGTGAAGAACATCAAGGTGTGCGAACCCTCGACAACCCCTTCCTACACCATCACGGCCAGTGCGGGGGTGGGCGGCACGATCACTCCTTCGGGAGAGATCACCGTGATCGAAGGGGGCAGCGCTTCGTTCGAGGTCGCGGCCTCCTCGGGGTACACTATCCTGGATGTGACCGTGGACGGCGTGAGCCAGGGCGCGGTGAGCACGGTGTCTTTGACAAATATCGTCGCCAACCACACGGTGTCGGCGACCTTCCGTGCGATTCCTTCCTACACCATCACGGCCAGTGCGGGGGTGGGCGGCACGATCACTCCTTCGGGAGAGATCACCGTGATCGAAGGGGCAGCGCTTCGTTCGAGATCGCGGCCTCCTCGGGGTACACCATCCTGGATGTGACCGTGGACGGCGTGAGCCAGGGCGCGGTGAGCACGGTGTCTCTGACAAATATCGTCGCCAATCACACGGTGTCGGCGATCTTCAGCCCGATTCCTTCCTACACCATCACGGCCAGTGCGGGGGTGGGCGGCACGATCACTCCTTCGGGAGAGATCACCGTGATCGAAGGGGGCAGTGCCGCGTTCGAGATCGCGGCCTCGTCGGGGTACACCATCCTGGACGTGACCGTGGACGGCGTGAGCCAAGGCGCGGTGAGCACGGTTTCGCTGACGAACGTGGTGGCCAACCACACGGTGTCGGCGAGCTTCAGCCCGATTCCTTCCTACACCATCACGGCCAGTGCGGGGGTGGGCGGCACGATCACTCCTTCGGGAGAGATCACCGTGATCGAAGGGGGCAGTGCCTCGTTCGAAATCGCGGCCTCGTCGGGGTACACCATCCTGGACGTGACCGTGGACGGCGTGAGCCAAGGCGCGGTGAGCACGGTTTCGCTGACGAACGTGGTGGCCAACCACACGGTGTCGGCGATCTTCAGCCCGATTCCTTCCTACACCATCACGGCCGAAGCTGGCCCTGGCGGCACGATCAGCCCCTCGGGTGAGGTTCGTGTGATCGAAGGAGGCAGCGCCACCTTCGAGGTCGCCGCTCTGTCCGGCTACCGCATCCTGGACATTCTTGTGGATGGTGTGAGCCAAGGTGCGGTGAGCACGGTGACCTTGACGAACGTCGTGGCCAATCACCTGGTTGCGGCCTACTTCGAGGAGATTCCTTCCTACACCATCACGGCCGGTGCCGGGGTGGGCGGCACGATCAGCCCCTCGGGTGAGGTTCGTGTGATCGAAGGAGGCAGCGCCACCTTCGAGGTCGCCGCTCTGTCCGGCTACCGCATCCTGGACATTCTTGTAGATGGTGTGAGCCAAGGTGCGGTGAGCACGGTGACCTTGACGAACGTCGTGGCCAATCACCTGGTTGCGGCCTACTTCGAGGAGATTCCCTCCTACACCATCACGGCCGGTGCCGGGGTGGGCGGCACGATCAGCCCCTCGGGTGAGGTTCGTGTGATCGAAGGAGGCAGCGCCACCTTCGAGGTCGCCGCTCTGTCCGGCTACCGCATCCTGGACATTCTTGTGGATGGTGTGAGCCAAGGTGCGGTGAGCACGGTGACCTTGACGAACGTCGTGGCCAATCACCTGGTTGCGGCCTACTTCGAGGAGATTCCCTCCTACACCATCACGGCCGGTGCCGGGGTAGGCGGCACGATCAGCCCCTCGGGTGAGGTTCTTGTGATCGAAGGAGGCAGTGCCACTTTCGAGGTCGCCGCCTTGTCCGGCTACCGCATCCTGGACATTCTTGTGGATGGTGTGAGCCAAGGTGCGGTGAGCACGGTGACCTTGACGAACGTCGTGGCCAATCACCTGGTTGCGGCCTACTTCGAGGAGATTCCCTCCTACACCATCACGGCCGGTGCCGGTGTGGGCGGCACGATCAGCCCCTCGGGTGAGGTTCTTGTGATCGAAGGAGGCAGCGCCACCTTCGAGGTCACCCCGTCGGAAGGCTTCCGCATCTTGGATGTGACCGTGGACGGCGTGAGCCAAGGCGCGGTGGGCACGGTGACCCTGGCGGACATTGTCGCCAACCACACGGTGTCGGCGATCTTCGAGCCGGTCCCGGTCGGGTGCACTCTGGACGATGCCTTGGATCTTGGAGGATTCGGTACCGAGACGCGGAACGTTCCGGCAAACGCCTGTGTGAAGATCACCCAGTACCCTGCCTGGTGGAACAACACCCAAATCCAGTTCGGCACCATCACCGGGGGACAGTATCCCGTACCCTTCTCCTGGACCAATGGATCCGCGACCGGAACCGGAACCTTCACCACCGAATGGCAGAGCCTCTACCTCATGGGCGTGTCGCGTTCCAACCCCACGTTGATCCAACTGGAAGGTGAAGCGGGGCGTACGGTCGGACTTCGCTGGTACTGATCTCCCGCGCTGCGGAACGAGTCTCCCAAGCCCCCCTCCGAGTCGGAGGGGGGCTTATTCGTTGGAGGAACGTTCCAATGTCCATTGCCGAAGCTTCTTCCGTCGCCTCCTGAGGGGGGATCGCGGCTTGTTCCTCCGACCCGACTGGACGAACGCGTGCACCGAGGGGCCAGTCCTTCGATTCCAACCTGTCCAAGCAGGTGCCCTCCAGGCGACCCAGGAGGTCTGGACCGACGGAATCCGTCGCTCCTTCGCGGTGGAACGAATCGGAAGGGACGGATCCGTTCCGCTCCCGGGACTCGAGTGCTCCAGGATCCGATCCGGCGGGGTTCAGGGTTCGTCGGCGTCCGGCGGCGAGGCTGCGGCGCCCTCTCCGGCAATGGCAGCAATCTCCCTGTGGCGGGTTTCCCGGACATCGGATCTTCGCGGATCATCCGGGTGAGGGGGTCTGGAGGATTCCCCTCTCCTGCAGGAGCCTCCGTCGGCAGACCCTCCGAGGGACTCCCGTTTCGGGAGGTGCAGCCGGGAGATCGCCGAAATCCGTTCGCCACCACCTCCCCCCTCGATGTGCGGGTCGGACGGGGCAAAAGTGGATTGCGCACGAATCGTCCAGACCTGGGGCCTCGATCCGGAGGGCCTTCCAAGGGCCCGTTCCCGGCGCGCGCCGGAGGGAATTCGCGGGATCGCCACCTCTCCCCCGAAGCCGACGGGATCGAGGGAGGATCGAACCGCGGGGGAGCGGTCAGAGCGTTCCGCGGCTCCCTTGCAGGGTCCAGAGGCGGGCGTAGAGCCCTTGCTTTTCGAGGAGCTCCGAGTGGGTTCCTCGTTCGCGCACCTCTCCGTGGGCCAACACGATGATTTCATCGGCATCGCGGATGGTGGCCAGTCGGTGGGCGATCACCAGCGCCGAACGCTCCCCGAGCAGCCTGTTGGTCACTTCCTGCAGGGCTTCCTCGGATTGCGAATCGATGGAAGCGGTCGCTTCGTCGAGGACCAGGACCGCCGGGTCCTGGCAGAGTGCCCGAGCGAACGACAGCAATTGTCTCTGGCCGGTGGACAGTCGCGCCCCGCGCTCGCCGACCGGGGTGTCCATCCCCTGCGGGAGCGTATCCAGAAGATCCCCCAGCCGGACTTCGCGCAGCAGGGATTCGATGCGCTCGCGCGGCACGTCCCGGCCGAGGGCCACATTGTCGGCGAGACTGCCCGGGAAGAGATAGGGCTCCTGCAGCACGATTCCGAACGCCTTCCCCCGATCGTGGGGTGCAAGCTCGCGGAGATCCACGCCGTCGACGGAAATCGACCCGCTGTCGGGATCGTGGAATCGGGCGAGCAGGGCGGCAAGGGTGCTCTTCCCGGATCCCGTCGCACCGACCAGGGCCGTCGTGGTTCCCGGGCGGATGGTGAAGGAGATGCCCTTCACCACCGGATTCGAGGGGGCGTACCCGAAGACCACGTCCCGGAATTCCACCTCCCCGGCGGGAGCCGGCAGGGGATGCGTTCCGTCCGCGGGGACCACGCTGCGCTCGTCGAAGACGGAGAAGACGCGTTCCGCGGCGGTCAGGGACTGTTGAAGATTGGTGATGCGATCGGACAGTTCCCGCAGCGGACGGAAGAACATGCCCATGGTCCAGGAAAAGGAGGCCAGGGTCCCCAGGCTCGCCATGTCGCGGGCGAACAGCCACGTTCCCACCAGGAACAGCAGCGCCGTGGCGAGTTCGGTGAGGAGGTTGAGGACGGGGAAGTAGCGCGAATAGTAGTCGACGTTGCGGAACCAGGCCGTCCGGTAGTCCGCGTTGTGGCGGGCGAACTCCTTTTGCCGCCGCTGTTCCAGGCCGAAGATCCTCACCAGTGCGGACCCCGACAGGTTCTCCTGGAGGCTCGTGTTGAGGATGGACAGTTCCTGACGAACTTCGCGGTTGGAATCCCGGACCTTGATCCGGAAGATGTGCGTGGCCAGGAGCATCGGGGGCAGGAACAGGAGGCAGCACAACGCCAGACGCCAATCGGAAGCCAGCATGTACGCGGATCCGAAGACGATCATCAGGACCGATCCCGACAGATCCAGGACCACCTCGGAGAGGAGGCGGTTCACGGAATCGACGTCGTTGTTCAGACGGGTCATCAGCTCGCCGAGGGGGCGCTTGTGGAAGAATGCCATTCCCTGGCCCTGCACGTGGCGCCAGAGGGAGGTTCGGAGCCCGTGCACGATCCGCGCGCTGACGTTTTCGATCGCGACCGCGCGCAGGAAACCGGAGAAGGCCGCGGCCAGGACGGCGGCCAGGAAGAGGGCCGCCATCGAGTGCACACCCGAAACGGGGCCACCCGCTTCGAGATGATCGATCACCTTCTTGAGCAGATGGGGGCCTGCGAAGGGGAGGAGTTCCTCGGCGACCATGAGGATCGCCGCCAGTCCGAGGAGCAATCGGACGGGTTTCGCGTAGGGCCACAGCCGGCGGACGAGGGAGGAGTCGCTGGTCTTCATGCGGAGGCGATCTCCTCTTCCAGGGATTGCAATTGCCAGGCGCGGGCGTAGTAGCCACCGCGAGCGATCAGGTCCTCGTGGGTCCCTTCTTCGGCGAGCTGGCCGTTCTCCAGCACCAGGACGCGTGCCGCGAATCGGAAGGCCGAATACCGGTGGGACGCCAGGAGCAGGGAACGTCCCGCCAGGTGGGGCGCGAGCCTCTCGAGGATGCGGGTTTCGGTCTGGGCATCCACCGCCGAGAGGGTGTCGTCGAGGAGCAGAATGGACGCTTCCTTGGCCAGGGCGCGGGCCAGGGCGAGTCGCTGTCTCTGCCCGCCGGAAAGATTGATGCCCCGTTCCCCGAGGACGGCCTGCAGACCCTGGGGAATCTGCGGAAGATCCTGGTCGAAGCAGGACGCCGCGAGCCAGGGATCGCTGGGATGGTCGGGGGCGCCGTCGGGTCTTCCCATGGCCAGGTTCTCGGCGATGGTCGCCGAAAACAGGAACCCGTCCTGCGGGACCAGGGCGAACCGTGCCGCGGCCTCGGCGGCCGGAACGCGCGACAGATCCTGGCCATCCAGGAAGATCGAGGCCGGGGGCGGGCGTCGCAAGCCCGAGACGAGGTGCAGCAGAGTCGTCTTGCCCGATCCCGGACCGCCCGCGATGCCGAGTCCCTGGCCGGGTTCCAAGGTGAAGGAGAGGTCGCGCAGCACCCAGGGGCGGTCTGGGGCGTACCGGAAGGAGAGTCGACGCACCTCCAGGAGCGGCGGGGTGGCCCGTGGCGGAGGGAGGTGCTCCAGGGAGAGTTCGGATTCGGAACGTTCCCAGTTTTCGATGTCCTTCTCCAGGTCTTGGAGGCGTCCGAGGCTGGTGGCCCCGCGTTGCAGCATGCTCGAGACCCACCCAAGCCCGATGAGCGGCCACTGCAGGCGGAAGAACAGCATGGTCGCGGTGGCGAGGGTTCCCACCGTGAGCGTTTCGTCGTGGACGCGGACCGCGCCGCGCCACAACAGGACGGCCATTCCGACGCCGCCCAGGGCGGTGACGGCGGGCCAGAGAGCACCGGTGGCCCAGGCCGACCTCGCGGTGGCCTTCCGCAACGCATCGGACAGACCGTCCATGCGTTGGGCGAAGGTGGTCTCCCGACCGTATCCCTTGACCACCCCGATTCCCGCGATGGCGTCGTGGGTGAAGTTGGAGAGGTCGGTGAGATGTCCTTGGATGCGGGCGTAGGCCGCGTGCATGGCCATCATCGCCCGGTTGGCGAGGAAAGGCATGAACACCAAGGGGGCCAGGCCCCACAGAGCCAGCTCCCAGTCGCGCCACAGCAGGTAGCCGACCGCGTAGACGATGAAGAGGATGGTTCGAAACAGGTGGAGGATCGCGGGTCCCAGGACGTCCCGGACCCGGTCGAGGTCCGAAGAGGCCAAGGTCATCAACTCTCCGGTGGGACGCTTGTCGAAGAATGCCGGCGGCATGGCCTGGAGCCGTTCGAACAGTCGCTGCCGGATGTCGTGTTCCATGGCCCTGCTGCCGCGGATCACGTAGTACCGCTGGGCCCAGAGCAATCCCGCCGCGAACATGGCGGCCAGGAGCATCATGGCGATGGTCCTCAGCGATTCCTGCACACCCCAGCCGGACCTCAAACCATCGATGAGGATGCCGACGAAATGGGGGGTCAGCTGGTCGAGGCCCACCGAAATGGCCGTGGCCAGGATGCCCACCGCGACCTGCAGGCGGTAGGGGCGCATCTGGGCGAAGAGGTACGGGAACAGGTCGCGTCGGATGGAGGGCTTCGCGCCCGAGGTGCTCAAACGAGGCCTCGGGCACCGAGGATGGGGCGGGAAAGCAGGAGGCAGAGCATGGATTTGGCGTCCTGGAAGGGCATGTGGTCGAGGAGTTCCCGCAGGGGAAGGAATCGAAGCACCAGTTCTTCCCCTTCCTCGGGGTGGCTTTCCCCCCGATGGCAATCGAGGGCGAGGTAGATGTCCATCCAGCCGGAGGAGTAGCCCTCGGCCTGGGCGTAATGGCGAAGATGGAACCATTCGCCCCCGGTCACACCGGCTTCCTCGGACAGTTCACGTCGGGCGGCTTCCAGGGGTTCTTCCCCGGGGTCGACCACGCCGGCAGGCAATTCCGAGAGGATGCGACCGGTCGAGGCACGGAACTGGGTGACCACGGGAACCAAGCCATCACGGGTCACCGCCAGGACGCAGACCCCGTTCTTCACGCGTACGATCTCCCGGACCTGGCGCCTCGAGCCGTGGACGTATTCTTCCCGGTCCACCTGGAGGTACCCTCCGGTGAAGACGCGAGCGGAGTGGGCGAGGGGCAGGCGCAGGTGTTCGTCTTGGTCGGTCACGGTCGCAAGATACTCGGATCCCGGGGGAGCAACCCGTCTGGAGGCCAGGGGGGGGGAGCGGAGGAGGGAAAATGCGGTCGGACTTCCCGAGTGCGAAGCGGCATTTCCGCGGACGGAAAACGTGCCTCCCTCCTTGACGTTCGGGGATTCGGTACGATATTCTGAGGACTCGTCGGGAGTGTCCTCGCGGACGCCTCCCGCTCGAATTCCCGGAAAGGAAACGGCCATGAGCAAGTGGCTCGGTATCGGAGCTGGATGTCTGCTCGGCGGGATCGTCGGCTGGAACATGGGACAGAAATTCCTTGGCCCCACGGGGACCGTCGTCGCCGGCTTGCTGTTTGCCATGGCGGGAACCTTCGCCGGCTGGAACATGAGCCGCGAGCGTTGAGGTCCCTCCGCCGGAGGGGATGATTCCCCACGCTCGGCGCACCACGTCGGTAGGCCTGGCGTCGTTGCGTCCCTTCGGTTGGGGGGCGGGGCCGCGGGTCGGAGAGTTCCCCGGGGAGCTGAACAGGTGTTCCCCCCCCTTTGCGGAGGAACTACCTTTCCGTCGATGTCTCAACGACCCTGTATCGTGATCGTCGGCCGCGCCAATGTCGGCAAATCCAGCCTGTTCAACCGTCTCCTGGGGCGGCGGGCTGCGGTGGTCGACGACCGACCCGGCGTGACTCGCGACCGGCACTTCCGGGAATGGGAGTTCGAGGGACGGCAACTCGACCTCGTCGACACCGGCGGTTTCATCGACGAAAGCCTCGATCCGCTCGCCGAACAGGTGCGGACCCAGATCGAAATCGCCGTCAACGACGCCGCGTTGGTGCTCTTCCTGGTCGATGCGCGCACGGGCATCACCTACGACGACCTCCAACTCGCTCGTCAGGTGAAGCGCTCCGGCAAGACCGTCCTTCTGCTGGCCAACAAGTCCGAACGCCCGCAGGACCGCGAGGACCGCGCCGAACTTCTCAAAATGGGACTCGGAGAGGCCCATCCGGTCTCCGCCACCACCGGATACGGCCTCGACGGTCTGATGGAGAAGTTCCGCCGACTCCTTCCTCCTCCCGGGACGCGTCGGGTCGCCGATCCCCGCATCCGCATGGCCATCCTCGGCAGGCCGAACGCCGGGAAGTCCACCCTGGTCAACAAATTGATGGGGGAGGATCGCGTCATCGTCAGTCCCCTTCCGGGCACCACGAGGGATTCCGTCGACGCCGAGTTCGTCTGGCAGGGCCGGAAGTTCCTGGTCACCGACACCGCCGGACTTCGCAAGAAGGCCAAGGTCCGGGACGACATCGAGTACTACTCCAACATGCGCGCGTTGGAGAGCATCCGGCGCTCCGAGGTGGTGATCCTCCTGATCGACAGCCTCGAAAAGGAAATGCCCGAGCAGGACCTGCGCATCCTGCGGCAAGTCGAGGAAGCCGGCAAGGGAATCGTCATCGGGCTCTCGAAGTGGGACGCCCTCGAGAAGGACCATCGGACCTTCGACGAACGTTGCAAGGAATGGCGTCAACGCATCCCCTCCCTGGCCGAGACTCCCATCGTCGCCTTCTCCGGTCTGACCGGGCAGCGCGTCCCCAGATTGCTGGAAGAAGTCATCCGGGTGCGCGAGGGTTGCCGTCGCGTGTTCGGACGCGACAATGTCATCGAGTACTTCCAGCAGGCGGCCACCGCCCAGAAGCCTCCGCATTCGCACGGCCGTCCCGTCCAGATCACCCGTTGCTGCCAGGTCACCGTCGATCCTCCCACCCTGGCCTTCGAGACCGAGAACCCCGACGACGTGATGGAATCGTACCGTCGCTACCTGCGAGCGCGGGCCATCGAGTTCTTCAATCTCGCCGGAGTCCCCCTGCGCATTTCCATGAGAACCAAGCTCGAACTGCGAACCGACGAGGATCTGGCCCGTTTCGGGGATCTTCCCGCGGAGCTGGTTCCCCCTCCCACCGTCACCCCCGCTGAGGATTCATGACGCTCTGGCTTGCTCTTCCGATTTGTTACCTGCTCGGATCCATTCCCTCCGCGGTGTGGATCAGTCGCCTGTTCGGCGGGATCGACATTCGTCAGCACGGCTCCCGCAACGCCGGACTCACCAACGTGTACCGAGTGCTGGGATGGAAACCCGCCTTGCCGGTCGCCCTCGTCGACTTCGGGAAGGGGTTGGGCGCCGTGATCCTGGGATTGGTCTGGTCCCGCACGGCCTGGGGCATGGACCACGGGCACACCACCTTCGCCCTGGCCTGCGGCTTGGCGGCGGTCGTGGGGCACACGTTCACGGTATTCGCCGGGTTCAAGGGCGGCAAGGGCGTCCTCACTGGCCTGGGCGTGTTCGCGGGCATCTCCCCATGGACGGCCCTGTTGGCCTTCGTGGCCTGGGTCGTCGTCCTGAAATGGAAGGGCTACGTCTCCCTGGCCTCCATCGTGGGGGCCCTCCTTCTGGCCCTGGCCAACTCCGCCGTGATGCTCGAGAAGGCCTGGGGCTACATGACCGAGGTCCCCGTCGGGTACGTCGGTCCCCTTTGGGCCTATGTCGTGGGATCCCTGGTCGCCCGCGGAGACACCGCGCTGGTGTTCCTGTCCTGGATCGTGGGATTGTTCGTCATCTGGAAACACCGCTCCAACATCCAGCGCCTGAAGGCCGGAACCGAGTTCCGGTTCGGTCGCAAGGGCGAGGATGCCGCCGAGGACATTCGGCAGCGCGCCGTCACCCGGTTCCGCTCCCAGGCCCAGGCCAAGGGGCTCGATCCCGACCGCGTCGCCATCATCGGTGCCGGCTCCTGGGGAATCGCCATCGCGCAGATCCTGGCGACCAAGGGCCTGAAAGTGGTACTGTGGGAGTATTCCGCCCAGACCGCCGAGCGTCTGCGCGAGACCCGCGAGCTCAAGGACAAGCTCCCCGGGGTCTTGCTGCACCCGGACATCGAGATCACCTCCGACCTCAAGGCCGCGGTCGAACGTGCCGCGGTCGTCTCCCTGATCGTGCCTTCCCACACCCTGCGTTCGGTCTGCAACACTCTCCGAGACATCCTCACCTCCGACGAGGTCGCCTCGCGCCAATGGGTGAGTTTCATCAAGGGGATCGAGGAGAAGACCCTCCACCGGATGACGGAAATCGTGCAGGATGCCCTTCCCGGGGCCACCGCCGGGAATGTCTCGGTGCTGTCCGGGCCGTCCCATGCCGAGGAAGTGGCTCGTCAGGTTCCCACCACGGTGGTGTTGGCCTCGCGCGACGAATTGACCGCCGCCGCCCTCCAGGACCTCTACTTCCTGGCGCCCTACTTCCGCACCTACCGCAGCACCGACGTCGTCGGGGTGGAACTGTGCGGCGCGGTGAAAAATGTCATCGCCATCGCCTCGGGGATCCTGGATGGCCTCGATCTCGGCGACAATACCCGCGGGGCGTTGATGTCCCGCGGCATGGCCGAGATGGCGCGCCTGGGCGAGAAATTGGGGGGAAGCCGCGAAAGCTTCTGGGGTGTGGCGGGAATGGGGGATCTCATCACCACCTGCATCTCCAAGCACAGCCGCAACCGCCACGTGGGCGAGCAGGTCGGCAAGGGCAAGACCCTCCAGGAAGTCCTCGCGGGGATGACCATGGTCGCCGAAGGGGTCCGGACCGTCGCGGGTGTCCGCGAGTTGGCCCGTATCCACCGGGTGGAGATGCCGCTCACCGAACAGGTGCATGGGATCTTGTTCGAAGGAAGACCCGCGGCCGAAGCCGTCGAGTCGTTGATGGCGCGAGCCGCCAAGAGCGAGGTGGGCTGAGTCCATGTCGGGTTCGAGCGAGTCGCCCGAAGGCAAGGTCTGGTGGAGTCTCCAGGAGGTCTGCGAACGGACCGGTTTGGAGGCCCATGTGTTGCGGTATTGGGAGGCCGAGTTCCCCCAGTTGCGCCCCCGGAAGGGGTCGAACGGAACCCGACAATACCGCGAGAAGGAACTCGCTCTGGTCGATCGCATCCGCACCTTGCTGCTGGAGGAGAAGCTCACGATCCAGGCCGCGCGTCGCCGCATGGCCGAGGAACGGGATCGCGGCGAAAGTGCGGGACAACTGGGGTTGCTGCTGCCCGAAGCTCCTCCGAGCGAACCCTCCGATTTCGATCGGCAGCGTGTGGTCCGGGAGCTTCGCGAAGTCCTCGATGTGTTGCGATTCGGACGAAAATCCTGGTGAAGGAGACTCCATGAAAGCCCCGCGAACCCTGCTTGGACGAGCCGCCCTGACCACGATGCTGGTGGGACAAGCCGTGATGCTGGCCGGACTGTTCGTTTGGATGCGCAACCACGATGGCGCGGCTTGGGCCACGCGCACCTTGGTCCTGTCCCTGGCCGCCCCTGGAGCCGGGCTTTATTTTATCGGACGAGGACTGCAGTCCTGGGCAAGGTCGCAAGCGCGCAAGGAAAAGACCTGAACCGTTCCGGAGGATTCCTCGTGAACCCCATCGAGATCCGTGGTTTTTCCAAACGATATCGGCTCGGAATCGAGCATTTCCTGAAATCCGTCGAAGCCGTCCAAGCGGTTTCCTTCACCGTTCCCGAAGGAGCCTTGTACGGCTTCATCGGCCCCAATGGTGCAGGCAAATCCACCACCATCAAGACCCTGATGGGGCTTTTGCGACCATCGTCGGGAACGGTCCGGTTGATGGGGCTCGATCCTCGCGATCCCGCCTCCCGTCGCGAGGTGGGATTCCAGCCGGAGCAGCCGTGGTTCTACGATCATTTGAGCGGTCTGGAACTTCTCCAGTACTACGGGAGACTCGCGGGGCTTTCCGGATCTCGCCTCCAGCGAAGGATCGAGGAATCCTGCGCGCTCTGCAAGGTGGAGGAATCCTGGCTATCCCGTCGGTTGCGCACCTATTCCAAGGGGATGAGCCAACGGCTCGGATTGGCCCAGGCGATCCTCCACCAACCGCGCCTGCTCATTCTCGACGAGCCCATGAGCGGCCTGGATCCGATGGGGCGCCGCGACGTTCGCGAGGCGATGAAGACCCTCCACGGCTCCGGAACGACCATCTTCTACTCCTCCCATGTCCTCTCGGATGTCGAGGAGGTCTGCACCCACGCGGCCATGCTGGTGCGTGGAACGCTGCGGGTGGAAGGAACCTTGTCCGCCCTGTTGGACGATCCCTCCGATCCTGGCCATCGCGGGAAACTCGAAGACATCCTCGCTCGGGAGGTCGAAAGTGCGTGAAACCCTCTGGATCGCCTTGGCGAGCTTCCGCGAAACCGTGCGCGACAAGATCCTCTACACGCTGTTGTTCTTCGTCCTGATCCTCCTGGCGTTTTCCGTGCTCCTGGGGGACTGGTCGGTGTTCGCCCAGAAGAAGGTCATCACGGACTTCTCGCTGGGAGTCATGTCCCTGGGAGGGCTGGCCATCGCCATCTTCATCGGCGTGGGACTGGTGCAGAAGGAGATCCAGCGCAAGACCATCCTCACCTTGCTCTCCAAGCCGGTGCGTCGTTGGCAATTCCTGGTGGGCAAGTACCTGGGGCTGCTGATGGTCCTGGTGGTCAATGTCCTGGTGATGCTCCTGGGGCTGTGGGCGGCCCTGGCCTGGAGCCACAACGACTTCGATCCGAGGCTGTGGCTGGCCGCTTGGGGGGTCTTCCTCGAGATGTCGGTGATCACCGCCGTCGCCTTGTTGTTCTCCAGCTTCTCCACCCCGGTGGTCAGTTCGCTGTTCACCTTCGCGACCTTCCTCGCCTCCCACCTTTCCGGGAGCATCCTCGACTACATCGAGACCATGAAGCGCAACGCCGAACGCATTCCGGGGGTCCAACCGCTTCCGGAATGGTTCGAGCCGGTGGCCCGGGTGGTCCGACGGGCGCTTCCCGATCTGGAGATGTTCAACATCCGCCCCGAGATCGTACACGGCTTGCCGCTGCCCCCATGGCATCTCGCCTGGGCCACCCTGCACGCCTTCGGCTGGGTGGTGGCCATCCTGGCGATCGGCTCCTGGTGGTTCGATCGCCGCGATTTCCTCTGAGAGCTCTTCGGCTCCCTGGATGCTCCCGCAACCTCCCCTCGGGGACCGAACCGCGGATTCCGTGGGTGCCGGTGGAGCAGGATCCCCCCGGGAATCCCCGGCGGATCCCGACGGAAAAACGGTACAATGGGAGCAATGTCGCGTCGCTTTCTTCTTCTGGTCCTGGTCGTGGTGGGGGCATCCTTCGGCGGGATATCCCCTCCCTGGCGAGGATATCTGGTGGAGGAGGGGGGCGGTCACCGGGTATTCTCCCGTGCGCATTGGGGGGTGACTTCGGAGGATTCGCTGCGGGTCGGACATCTGCGCGACTCCCTGGGACGGAAGGTGGTCCGCAACTGGATCGGAACCCTCCAGGAAACCCCTCGATCGGAGCCCTTCTTTCCGGTCCAGTGGTCCCTGGAAAACACCGGCCAGGACAACGACGGGGTGAGCGGGCTCCCCGGGGCCGATGTGGGTGCCCTGGCCGCGTGGCAGAAAACCTCGGGGGACTCCTCCGTGGTGGTCGCCCTCATCGACGGGGGAGTGGATCCCACCCATCCCGACCTCCGGGATTGCCTGGCATGGAACCTGGTGGAGCGGGCCGGGAAACCTGGGGTCGATGACGACGGCAACGGCTACATCGACGATTCCCTCGGATGGGACTTCGTGCGCCAAGATCCTGTCCCGAGGGATCTCGCCGGGCACGGTACCGCGACGGCGTCCCTGGTGGGTGCCGGATGGAACGGAGTCGGACTGGCCGGGCTCGCTCCTGGAGTTCGGGTCTTGCCGGTGCGGGTGGCCGATGCGAGCTCGCATGTGCAGCTGGACGCCATCTTGGATGGGATCGCCTTCGCGCGCAAGCGCGGGGCCCGGGTGATCAATCTGTCCTTGGGAGGGCTGCCCTCGGCCGACCTCCTGGATTCCGCCATCGCCCGGGCCGTGCGGGGAGGTGCCGCGGTGGTGGTTTCGGCCGGCAACGAAGGGGTCGATCTGGATCTCGATCCCCGATACCCGGCCGCCTTGCGAATGCCGGGGATGGTGGTGGTCGGGGCGTCGAGCAGTTCGGACGAACCGAGTTGGTACAGCAACCATTCGCCGCAATTTGTCGACTTGTCCGCACCGGGGGATGGTCTGGTGGTGGCTGGTCTTCCGGAGGGGGACACGCTCTGGACCGAGGATTTCGAACAACCCCTGTCGGATTGGACCACCGGAGGAACCGGGATCACCTGGGGGCTGGAGAGCGCCTTGGGAACGACTTGGTTGTCGGACAGTCCAGGACGCAATTATCCCCGCGGCGCGAATCGATGGATCCAGACACCGCTCATGTCCTTTCCCCACCGGAGGAACCTGGTCCTGAACCTCTCCTTGCGGGGTCGGGTTTCCTCCAACGACCTCTTCGCGATCGCCGTTTCCTCCGATTCCACCTTCCAGAGTTCGGTCGACACCCTGCTTCTCAACGGAGGATTCCGGCAGGACTCCGCCAAGACCCTCACCTTCGAGTTGCCCGCAGGCGACGCAGGGGCCTTCGCGATCCGTTTCCTGCTGCGTTCGGACAACTTCCAGTCCTCCGGGGATTCCGGCGTGCAGATCGACGACCTGTGTCTGCGTGCCCGGGATGTGGCCCAACCGAAAGTCGGGTCCTACGCCCGCGTGTGGGGGACATCCTTCTCCGCACCTCTGGTGTCGGCCGCCCTCGCCCTCCTGGCCTCCCTCGATTCCGCCGCGTCCCCGGAATCGCTGGTGTCGATGCTGGTGGCCGGGGTGGATGTCCTCCCGGCTTTCGCCGAGCAATCGCGCACCAGCGGTCGACTCTCCGTGGCCGGGGCGATGGGGCTGGATCGGTTGCCGGTGGCGAGTCCCGGATCCGTCGCCCGTTCTTCGCCGGTGGGGCGCGGGAACGGAGGTCTCGTCCTGCGCGTCGAGGGGGATTGGTGGTTGGAGTGGCGCGACCTGCGGGGGCGCACGGGCGGCCGGAAATCGGGGAGTTCCCCCGCCGTCGTTCCGTTGCCCTCGGGTGGTCCGATTTTTTGGAAGCTTTCGACCTCCGGGGGAAACTTCCGCGGGGTGTTTCTGGATCCCTGAATTCCCGGCCCAGCCCGGAAACGACCTCCGGCGGGTTTGCGGGCGGACGGTCCGGCCGAGGGGGGATCTCCCCCGGGCAGAGGTGCGGCGTGTCCGATCCCCGGAGACGCGAAGTGTCTTCGAGCGCCGAGTTTCCCGAAGGGGCGAGCGAGACCGAAATCAGGATTCCCGGGGTCCACGCCGAGACAGCCCAGGAGTGGAGATCTAGCTTCGCGCTGGTATGGAGCCTCGTCTTCCCTCTGAGAATTCCGAACTCGAATCCTGGCTGGTGCTGGGCGATTCCCTATCCGACGGCTTTCGAGCTCGGGACCCCAAAGGGATCGGCTCGGCCTGGCCGGCGGCGGCTTGCCGGATCGCCGGTGAACATGGGAGACACCTCGAAATGGTGAATCGTGCGCGAGGTGGCTCCCGTTCGGTCGAGGTGCTGCGCGATCTTCGCGAGTCGCCGGACCTCGCTCGTGCCCGGCGGGTGTCCATCCTGGTCGGTGCCAACGACCTTTGGAGGCGGTACGTTCCTTGGGAGGACCACGAACCCGTCGATCCCGACGACTTCGGTCGGAACTTGCGGCGCCTGGTGACGATCTGCCGGGAAGCATCCGCCACCGAAGTGTTCCTGTCGTCTCCCTGCACGTTGCACGCCGACCCGGACCATCCCTGGAATCGGGAGTTGGAAACCTACCGGGACGTGATGCGTTCCGTCGCCTCCCGGGAATCGGTGCGATACGTGCCCATGGGGGAGGAGTTCGTGGAGGCGCAGCGCCGACATCCGGAGGTCAAGTGGACCTACGATGGGGTGCATCCCCGGCCGGTGGGACACGAACGATTGGCCCTGACCTGGTTGGCTTGGGCTCTGGGGCTTCCGGCGTGCCCGGTGGAGGAAATTCCCCCGCGGCCTCGCGCCCACCGTCTCGGGCACTGGCCCTGAGGCGATCCAGGACGGCTACGACAGGGGTGGGAGTTGGCGGGGCGGCGGTGCCGGCCTCACCAGGAGGGAACGTGATTGGTCCATCACCACGGAACCAGCCGGGGCTTTGCGGGGTTTGCGAACACGTCGCCGTTCGGTGAAGCGAACTTCCACGCGATCCTGCGCTCGTAAACGCGACAACCAGGCGGCCAGCGAGGCGGCCTGTTCGATGCGCTCGGGGGGTGGAGGCGAGGAATCCCGACCGTCGGGACTTCGCAAGACCACATGGGCACCCGGGACATCGGCCACATGGAACCACAGATCACCGGGTCGGGCGATGCGGGTGGTGAGAAAGTCGTTTTCCGTGCCGGAACGCCCGGCCAGGAGGATCCATCCCCCTTCCAGGTTCCATCGCACCGGGCCGGAGGGAGGGCGGGTCTCCGCCTTCCGAGGGGGGACGGGCCAGAGGCCGCGAGGCATAAGGCGTTCTTGGAGGGTTTGGAGAAGCCGCTCCCGAGCGCGCAAGGTCGGGCGATCCGTGATCGGGGAGTCCAGGGCGATCCTGGCCTGTTCCGCTTCCGCCAGCTCGGCCAGGATGGCCTGTTGCCGCTCGGGAAGGATGGAGGCCTGGCGTCGCCATTTCCGGGCCGATTTCCGGAGGGCCTCCGCTTCCTCGCGCGGCGTGGTGGCGGGGTCGATGGGGTGCCGAACGACTCGGGGGCCTTCGGCCTCGTAGAGGGTCAGATCGAGGTTCTGGCGGCCCCGCCGCTGGGCATCGGGATGGGACGCCAAGGCATGGGCGAGGGTTTCGGCGCGCACGGCCTGCTCCAGGAGAGGCTCTTGAGACGGCAGGCGCTCGAGCGAGCCCCGCAATCGTCGCATCCAGCGCGAAACGGCGCCGCATGCCGTTTTCGAGGCGATGGCCGCGAGGTCGAATCGACTGATTGCCCCTTGACGGGATGCGTCCATCGGCCCATCTTTCGTATCCAGATTGAAACTGCATGCTGGGGGTCTTGTACCCTTTGCACAACCACCCCAGCACCCCGCCAGGAGATCCAGGTGCAGCTTCCGAAGTACAAAAAAAAGAAACGCATCAAGCTCAAGATCTGCCAGTACTGCGGCAAGGAGTTTTGGGGTCATCCGATCGCCAAGTATTGCGAGCTCCACCGCGACGTGAAGCAGCGCGAGAAGACCAAGAAGTCTCCTGAACCCGGCGATTCCAACAACAAGACCTACAACCACGATTTCATCGAGGTTGCCGAGGAAACCTGGACCTGCGAGCTCGAGGGATGCGACCAGACCTACACGGTCAAGGTCTTTCCCAAGCAGTTCGTCTACCCCCGTTTCTGCGGGGAGCATCGCAACGAATTCAAACGCCGCAATTGGGTGCGGGCCAAGCTTGTGGAAGAACTCCGGAAGAATCGTGCGGCAGCGGTCCAGGCCGTCCGCGATGCCGAGGCGGAGAAGCCCAAGGCCGCCCGCGTCCCGGCCAAACCCAAGGCCGTCAAGGCGGTCAAGGCCGCGAAGCCTGAAGCCGAGGGGACGGAAGTGGCCGCCAAACCGGCCGCCAAACCCAAGGCCAAGTCGACTCCCAAGAAGGCCTGATCCTCCTCGATATTCGCCGGGGCCGAAGGTCCCTGAAACGCAAAAGGCCCGCAGCGCGGGCCTTTTGCGTTTGTGTTGCCCAAGCCTTGCCGGGCCGGGCACGAGAACGATGGAGAGTTCCTCGACGCGGTCCCATCCTTGGTGGGGCGGCTCGCCCTCCAAGGATGGGGAGGCGAATCAGAGTCCCAAGCGGACCGATTCCGAGTGACGGAAGCCGTTTCCGACGATTTCCAGGATGTACAGTCCGCGCGCCCAGGGGGGGAGATCCAATTCCAGGGAGGTTTCGGAGATGCTTCCCTGGAACAGGAGAGCTTCGCGGCGTCCGTCCATGCCGATCAGGGTGCACTGGAGAGACCCGGCCTCCGGGAGGTTCAGCACGAGCCGGTCTCCCGAGATGCGGGTCCAACGATCCCGCTGGTCGCGTGGATCCACTCCCAGGATGATCTTCTCGAAATTGGCACCCAGCCAGGGGCTGTAGTTGGGAATGGTGAGGGAGCATTCGCCGGTTCCCGAGCAGGCTCCCTGCCACCCCGTGAAGCGGTACCCCTCGTCGGGTTTGGCGGTGACCTTGACGGTCGAGCCTTCGGCGAATTCGGGACCGGCGGGATCGAAGACCAGGGTCCCGTGGTCGGCCTGGGCGTTGATGGCGTGTTTGGCCACCACGGAGGCCGCCTTGAAGGTGGCTCCGACGGAAAGATTCGAGTTCATGGTGACGGAGCAGGCGCTGGTTCCCGAGCAGGCGCCCGTCCACCCCGAGAACTCGAATCCGTTGTCGGCCTTGGCCGTCACGGTCACGGTGGCCCCTTTGGCGTAGCCTCCGGCGGGAGGGGCGGGAGATGCGGTGAGTTGGCCGTTCGAGGCGGAAAGGGTGAGGGTGTACGTGGAAGACTGCGAGGCGGTGAAGGTGGCTCCCACACTCTGATCGGAGTTCATGGTGACGGAGCAGTTGCCGGTTCCGGAGCAGGCTCCGGTCCAACCGGTGAACTGGTAGCCGTTGTCGGCCTTGGCGGTGATGGAAACCGTGGTTCCCTTGGCGTAGCCGTCCGCGGGTGGGGTGGGGGTGGCGGTCAATTGGCCGTTGTTCGCCGCAAGGGTGAGCTTGTAGGTCGGGTCGGGGTCGGTGGAAGCGCCGCAGGTCACGAGCTTTTCGGTGATGGAGGATCGCGCCGAGCGGATCTTGTCGGCGTAGCCGCCTCCGGGTTCGGCCACGGTCACGGCGATGACGCCATCCTTGATGCGGGCATTGAGATTGGAGGCCGAGAACCACTCTCCCCATTCCCCGTTGGCCGCGCCACCCACGCCGTAGCCGTCGTCGGCGATGATGCCGAGCTTGGAGATGCCGTAGATCCCGGCCCAGGTGGTCAGATTGTTGGCATCGGAGCGGATTCGGGAGTTGTTGCCCTCGGTGCGCCCGCCGGAGGTGTGCCGGTAGGAGAAGGAGCTCTTGGGCATGGCGTTCCACCACGCGGTCTGTTCATTCTGCCAGGACGTGCCCCCCATCCAAGGGGAAATGTCGAGGGAAAGGCGAGCGTTGGGCAGTTTCTCCTTGATGCGGGAGGAAATGTCGCTCATCAGGTCCGCCGCTTCCTTGGTGGTCAGGGGGGAGTCCATGGTTCCCCAGTAGGAGGAGGCTTCGGTGTACTGGTAGAAGTCGGGCTCCAGAAGCCAGACGATGGGTTCGCTGGTTCCCCAGTCCTTCGCCACACCGGTGGCGAAGTTGCTGTAGGTGTCGAGGATCAGGGCGCGATTGGACCGGATGTACTTGGCGCCTTGGGTGCAAAGGCTGGACGGACTGTTCTTTCCGGCCACGTCGCAATCCTGGAGGCCGCCTTTGTTGCGTGCGACGAAGGCGATGATGTAGGCGTACAGGACCGCGTTCTTGTTCTTGGACTTGCACGTCTTGAGCATGTCCCCTTCCCAATACGTGTTGTACTGGTTGTTCTTCTGCGAGCCGTCGCCGATCCAGATCGTCACGTAGTCGGCGTCGGAATAGTCGCCGGGCCCGGTCCAGGTGCGCCCGAACTGGAAGGAGCATGGATCCCATGCCGCCTGGGTGGAAAGGGAGAGAAGAAGCAGAACGAGTGTAGCAAGCCGCATGTGGCTGAATCCTCCAAAATGGTCGTCGCCTATTTCCTACGGAATCCTCCGTCATTTCGCCACCTGATTCTCCGCAAGGTGTTGACGCGGGGGTCACCAATGGACTCTCCAGAATCAGATCGGCCCTGGGTTTTCCATGCCGAAGGAGCTCCCCCGAAACACGGCGACCCAGCTGGGGATCGGCTGGGTCGCGGGTTCCGGGGGGCTTGCGGGGAGGGGATGGTTTTCCGAAAGCCGGTTCCTACTTCGCTCCGGCTCCGCGCAGTCCCTCCAGCCAAACCCGGTCCTTGGTGGCCAGCTTGAAGGCCACACTCGCCCCGGCGGGAAGCTTGTCCAGGGCCTTGGCCACCGACGCGGCGTTCTTGGCCGCCTGGGGCTTGCGGTCGATGCTCCACTGGAGGATGGCCGTTCCCGGCCGCAGTCCCTTCTCCTCCGCCGGGGATCCGGCTTCGATTCCGATGATCATCACGGCATCCTGGCCCTTCGAGAGACCCAGATCCTCGGCGGTCTTGCGATCCAGATCCTTCAGCCGCAATCCGAAAGCCTTGGAAACCGCCTCGTTCTTCGGGGAGGCGTCCGGTTTGTCTTCCTTTTGGGTTCCGGAGGCGACCTCGTCCCCAGGAAGGGTCCCCAGTTCGACCTGGACCGACTTCTCGACGCCGTCCCGCAGGAATTTCACTTCGACTTTTTCGCCGGGACGATGCGCGGCGACGTGGTTGCGCAGGTCGGCCGCTCCGGTGATGATGCGGCCATCCAGCTCCAGGACGACATCCCCGGCGAGGAATCCGGCCTTTTCGGCGGGGCTGCCGGGAACGACTTGTTCCACCCGAGTCCCGTTTCTTCCCGGAATCCCCAGGGCCTCGGCGAGATCGGCATCGAGGTCGGCGATGGAAAGACCGAGCCATCCTCGGACCACTTTGCCCTGGGCGATCAGGTCGGAGGCGATCCGGGTCGCGAGTTTGATGGGGATCGCGAAGGAGATGCCCTGGTACCCACCGGAACGGGTCCAGATCGAGGAGTTGATGCCCACCACTTCGCCGCGAAGGTTCACCAACGGCCCTCCGGAATTGCCGGGATTCACCGCGGCGTCGGTTTGGATGTGGTCGGCATATCCGTCGCCACCGGTCTGGTTGCGTCCTTTCGCGGAGACGATTCCGGCCGTGACGGTGTTGCGGAACAGGAAGGGGTTCCCGATGGCCAGGACCCACTCTCCGATCTGGATCTCGTCGGAGTTCCCGAAGGCCGCCACGGCGAGTTTCCTGGTGCCGGGATCGATCTTCAGCACCGCGACGTCGGTCTTCTCGTCGATCCCGATCACCTTGGCGGGGAACCGGGTGCGATCCGAGAGTTCCACCTGGATTTCATCCTGGTCCTTGGCGACGTGGGCGTTGGTCATCACGTATCCCTGGTCGTTGATGATGAAGCCCGAGCCGCCGCCCTCCTGCTTCTGCTTGGGGACCGACCGAGGATCCGGATCGTCGGGACCTTGGGGTCCGAACAGGAACGGAAACATGTTCATGGCCGGGGAGTTCACCATGCGGGTGGTGTAGATGCTCACCACCGCGGGTTGCACCGCCTTGGCCACCTCGACGAAAGCCTCCGAGAGGGCCTGCGCCGCGGCGGGAGGTTTTGCCAACGGTGTGCCTCCCCCGAGTTTCAAGGCTTCGGGAGCGGGTTTGGCTTCCAGGGAACAGCCGGGGGAGGAGACGAGGAGGATGCCGAACAAGGCCAACGGGGCGATGGAATTCTTGGACTTCGAACGCAGATGCATGGGTGGGAACCTCCGTGATTCAGGGCCGTCCAGCAATCTACAGGGTGGTCCACGATCCATCCAGGGAGTCCCTCGGTGCCGCCGACGAGGTTTGCGGGGGACTCTGGTTGGCCCTTGCTAAAAAGGACTCGGAAATCCAGATTGATACGTTCCCACATGGCATCCGGGCGGACGCACCACCGGGGCTTTTTTGGAGGAGGCGGAGTAGATGATCACCAAAATCGATCACCTGGGCATTGCCGTCAGGAGTTTGGACGAAGCCATCCCCCTGTGGGAAAAGCTTTTGGGAACCACCTGCGAGCGCATCGAGGAAGTTCCCTCGCAAAAGGTCCGGACGGCTTTCTTCGCCGTCGGCGAAGCGCATGTCGAGCTCCTCGAAGCCACCGCCGAGGACAGCCCCATCGCCCGCTACATCGAGAAGAACGGCGAAGGGGTCCAGCACGTGGCCTTCGCCACCACCGATCTGGTCGAGGAACTGGCCAAGGCCAAGGCCGATGGCATCCGACTGATCGATGAAGTCCCGCGCCCCGGAGCCGGCGGGAAGGACATCGCCTTTTTGCACCCCAAGTCCACTCGGGGTGTCCTCACCGAATT
Source organism: Fibrobacteria bacterium (assembly GCA_020633825.1). Taxonomy (GTDB): domain Bacteria; phylum Fibrobacterota; class Fibrobacteria; order UBA5070; family UBA5070; genus UBA5070. The sequence goes on from JACKCV010000007.1 coordinate 51,655, forward strand.
CTGCGCGCCCAATCACTGAGGAGAGAACGAAGATGGCAATCGACAAGGCCTTGTTGAAAGATCTCGCGGAGCGCCGCGCACGCGTGGCCGCGGGCGGTGGTCTGGCCAAACTGGAGGAGCGTCGCTCCAAGGGAATCATGACTGCGCGGGATCGCGTGGAAGCCCTCTTCGAGCCCGATTCCTTCCAGGAGTTCGGAGCCCACGTCACCCACCACGCCCATGACTTCGGTCTTTCCGGGAAATATCTCCCCGCCGACGCCGTGGTCACGGGAGTCGGATACGTGGGAGGTCGTCCCGTGGCGGTGTTCAGCCAGGATTTCACCGTGGCCGGTGGATCCCTCGGCAAGATGCACGCCCAGAAGATCTGCAACCTGATGGAATACGCCATGCAATCGGGGATGCCCATCATCGGCGTCAACGACTCGGGCGGCGCGCGCATCCAGGAGGGGGTCGATTCCCTCTCCGGATACGGTCAGGTCTTCCATCACAACGTCCAGGCTTCGGGCTTGGTTCCCCAGATTTCCGTGATCGCCGGCCCCTGCGCCGGTGGTGCCGCCTACAGTCCTGCGCTGATGGACTTCCTGATCATGATCCGCGGTCAGGCCAACATGTTCATCACCGGACCCGACGTCATCCGCGCGGTCACCGGACAGCAGTGCACCATGGATGAGGTCGGATCCGCCGACACCCACGGAGCCGTGTCCGGAAACATCCACTTCATCGCCGAGAACGACGAGCACGCCATCCAGATCGCGCAGGAGCTGCTGTCGTTCCTGCCCTCCAACAACCTCGACGACCCTCCCCACCGTCCCGGCTCGAAGATCTCCATGTCCGCCGACCCGGGGATGGACGAGCTGGTCCCCGAAACCTCCAAGGATCCGCTCGATGTCCTGAAGGTGATCGAGCGCCTGGTGGACGACGGGCATCTCTTCGAGGTGCAACGCGACTGGGCCAAGAACATCATCATCGGCTTCGCACGCATCGAGGGCATCGTGGTGGGCATCATCGCCAACCAGCCCATGGTGAAGGCCGGAACCCTCGACATCGACGCCTCCGACAAGTCCGCTCGGTTCGTGCGTTTCTGCAACGCCTTCAACATCCCCCTGGTCACCCTCGTCGACGTTCCCGGATTCCTTCCGGGTGTCCAGCAGGAGCGCGGTGGAATCATCCGCCACGGGGCGAAGATGCTGTTCGCCTACGCCGCCGCGACGGTTCCCAAGATCACCCTGATCCTGCGCAAGGCCTATGGTGGTGCGTACCTGGCCATGTGCTCCAAGGACATGGGCGCCGATATGGTGTTCGCCTGGCCTTCGGCGGAGATCGCGGTGATGGGCGCCGAAGGGGCCGCCAACATCCTGTTCCGCAAGGAAATCAAGGAAGCCGCGGATCCCGTCGCTCGCGCCGCGGAAATGGTCGCCGAGTACCGCAGTCGGTTCGCGACGCCTTGGCAGGCCGCGGAGAACAACATGATCACCGACGTGATCGAGCCCTCCATGAGCCGTCCCACCATCGCCTTGGCGCTGCGGAACACCCTCTCCAAACGCGAGACCCGTCCTCCCAAGAAGCACGGCAACATTCCGCTCTGAGGTAACGCATGTCCAATGAAATTCCGCAGGATACGTTGCGCTGCCTGATCGCAGCGGCCGTCCATTCGGTGATCGACGAGCCATTCCGCATCGTCAGCATCGAACCGGAGACGCGTGTCAACACCCTCTGGACCATCCATGGCCGAATCCAGCAGTTCGACGGCCACAGACTTCGCTGAAAGGGAACCTTGTGAAGAAGCTTCGCATCACCGTTGAAGGAAAGACCTACGAGGTCGTCGTCGAATCCATCGATTCGAACACCGCCCCCACCGCCTCCCGCGCGCCCGTCCGTGCCGCGGTGGCGGCCGCGGCGGTCGCGCCGGTCTCCGCTCCTCCCGCCAAGCCGGCCGGGGGCTCGGCCATGTCCATTCGCTCCCAGCTTGCCGGTCGCATCGTTTCCGTCGACATCGCCGTCGGAGCGGAGGTCGGCGCAGGCCAGCAGCTGCTGGTCCTGGAGGCCATGAAGATGAACACCCCCGTGGTCGCTCCTCGCGCGGGAACCGTCACGGCGATCCACGTCACGGCGGGGGAGAACGTCGAAGAAGGGCACGCGCTCGTCGACGTCCAGTAGAAACCGAACAACCCGGAGGAGCATCCCATGGCAGAGAGACTTCTTGGCGAATTCGCGTCGGTTCCCTTGGAGACCTGGAAAGCCCAGGTCGAGGCGGAACTGAAAGGCGTTCCTTTCGAAAAGAAATTGGTCACCCCGACATGGGAGGGCATCGATCTTCAGCCTCTCTACACGGCAGAGGACGTCGTCGATCTCGAGCATCTCCGGGCTCGTCCGGGGTTCGATGGAATGGTTCGCGGAGCCTTTCCCGAGGGGAATGTGGCCGAGCCCTGGGAGGTTTCCCAGGAGCTTCCCTATCCCGGTCCGCGTGAATTCAACGTGGCCGCGCGCCACGATCTGTCGCGCGGTCTCACCGCGCTGAACATCAACCTCGACCAGGCGACCCGGGCCGGCCTCGATCCCGATTCCGCCCTCGAGGGCGATGTCGGTCGGGGAGGGGTCAGCATCGCGACCCTGAAGGATCTTTCGATCGCCGTCGAGGACATCGACCTCGAAAAGACGTCCCTGTTCGTCCGTTCCGGTGCGTCGGGTCTGCCGTTTGCCGCGATGTTGGCGGCCTTGGTCGCCCAGCGGGGACTTCGATTGTCGTCCCTGCACGGGTGCATCGAGATGGATCCCCTGGGGGTTCTCGCCCACGAAGGAACCTTGCCGCAGAGCATGGAAGAGGCCTATCGCGAGATGGCCGCCCTCACGCGCTGGGCCGCCGATCACGCTCCCAACCTGCAGACCATCTGCGTCCACTCCCGTTCCTTCCACGAAGCCGGCGGCAATGCGGTCCAAGAACTGGCCTTCGCCTTGGCCATGGGGGTGCAGTACCTCCGGGAGATGCAGGCTCGCGGTCTTTCCGTGGACCTCGTCGCCCCGCGGATCCGGTTCGCCTTCTGTGTCGGATCGAACGTCTTCATGGAGATCTCCAAGTTCCGGGCCGCGCGGTTGTTGTGGAGCCGGATCGTCGAGGCCATGGGAGGTTCCGAGGACGTTCGGGGCATGACCATCCATGCCCGCACCGCCCTTTGGAACAAGTCCAAGCTCGACCCGTACGTGAACATGTTGCGCACCACCACGGAGAGCTTCTCCGCGGTCCTGGGGGGCGTGCAGTCCCTCCAGGTGACTCCCTTCGACGAAGTGTTCGGTCTGCCCGACGAATTCTCGCGTCGCATCGCCCGCAACCAGCAGATCCTGCTGGCCAGCGAGTCGCAACTCACCCATGTGGTGGATCCGGCCGGTGGATCGTGGGCCGTGGAATGGATCACCGACCAGATCGCCCAGAAGGCGTGGAGTCTCTTCCAGGAGGTGGAAGCGAAGGGCGGGATGCTCGCCGCGCTTGGAGAAGAATTCGTCCAGAAGAGCATCGAGGCGGTGTGCCAAGCCCGCGAGAAGGCCCTGGCCGTGGGGAAGGACGTCCTCGTGGGGGTGAACCAGTACGCCAACATCGGCGAACGCAAGCCCGAAGGCCGGCAGCCCGACCTCGCCGCGATCTACAAGTCGCGCGTGGCTGCGGTGGCCGACTACCGCACCGCCTACGACGATGTCAAGCATGCCAAGGTGATGGCCAAATTGGGCGACATGCTCGAAGCGACCGACGCCACGGTCCTGCAGGCCGCCATCGAGGCCGTCGAAGCGGGCGCGACCTTGGGGGAGATCACGCGCGTGATCCGTCGCCAGATCGACGAACCGCCTCGCATCCGTCCCCTGAACCTCCATCGGATCTCGGAGCCCTTCGAGACCCTGCGGGCCGCCTCCGACTCCCACCTGGCCAAGACCGGGCGTCGTCCGACGGCCTTCCTGGCCACCATGGGACCCCTCGCCCAGCACAAGGCGCGCGCCGACTTCGCCCGGGGGTTCCTGGAGGTCGGTGGATTCGATGTGCTCTACCCGCAGGGGTTCGAAACCGTCGAGTCCGCGGTGCGCAGCGCCCTCGATTCGGGATCCAAGATCGTCGTGGTCTGCAGCACCGACGCCACCTATCCGGAAATCGTCCCCTTCCTGGTGCCCGCCCTGAAGCAAGCCATCCCCGGGGTGGTCGTGGTCCTGGCGGGCAATCCCGTCGACCAGATCGAGGCCCACAAGGCCAGTGGTGTCGATGAATTCCTCCACCTCCGCGCCAACAGGCTTTCCTTGTTGACCGGCCTCCAGAAGAAGATCGGAGTCCAGTGATGAACGTCGACTTCACGCGTCTTTCCTATCGGTCCGAGAAGAGTCCCGAGACCGGGTTCGAAGCCTGGAAATCGGCGTTCGAGCAACGCACCGGACGGCCCTTCTCCACCCATTTCTGGGAAACCATGGAGCAGATCCAGGTGAAGCCCGTCTACGGGCCGGAAGATCTGCAGGGTCTGGAGCACCTGGGGTTCGTCTCCGGGATCCCTCCCTTCCTGCGCGGTCCCTACAGCACCATGTACGTGAACAAGCCCTGGACGGTTCGGCAGTACGCGGGATTCTCCACGGCCGAGGAATCCAACGCCTTCTACAAGCGCAACCTCGCCGGTGGCCAGAAGGGCCTTTCGGTGGCCTTCGACCTGGCGACCCATCGCGGCTACGACTCCGACCACCCCCGGGTGGTGGGGGATGTCGGCAAGGCGGGGGTGGCCATCGATTCCATCCTCGACATGAAGATCCTCTTCGACGGGATCCCGCTCGACCAGATGTCGGTGTCGATGACCATGAACGGGGCGGTGCTGCCGATCCTCGCGTTCTTCATAGTCACCGCCGAGGAGCAGGGCGTCTCGATGGACAAGCTTTCGGGCACCATCCAGAACGACATCCTCAAGGAGTACATGGTTCGCAACACGTACATCTACCCACCCGATGGGTCGATGCGTTCGATCGCGGACATCTTCGAATTCACTTCGAAGTTCATGCCCAAGTTCAATTCGATCTCCATTTCCGGCTACCACATGCAGGAAGCGGGCGCCACCGCCGACATCGAGATGGCCTACACCATCGCCGACGGCCTGGAGTACGTGCGCACCGGGATCAAAGCCGGGATCGACGTCGACGCCTTCGCCCCGAGGCTTTCGTTCTTCTGGGCGGAAGGCATGAACTATTTCATGGAGGTCGCCAAGCTGCGCGCGGCGCGCTTGCTGTGGGCCAAGCTGATCAAGCAGTTCAATCCCAAGTCGAACAAATCGATGGCCTTGCGGACCCATTCGCAGACCTCGGGCTGGTCCCTCACCGAGCAAGATCCGTTCAACAACGTGGCGCGCACCTGCCTGGAGGCCATGGCGGCCGCGTTGGGGCATACGCAATCGCTGCACACCAACGCTCTCGACGAAGCCATCGCCCTGCCCACCGACTTCTCCGCGCGCATCGCACGCAACACCCAGCTGTTCCTGCAGGACGAGACCGGCATCTGCAAGATCGTAGATCCGTGGGGTGGCTCCTATTATGTGGAAGCCCTCACGCACGAGCTGATGCATCGTTCCTGGACCCTCATCCAGGAGGTCGAGGAGCTGGGCGGCATGGCCAAGGCCATCGAAACGGGTCTTCCCAAGATGCGCATCGAAGAGGCCGCGGCCCGACGCCAGGCCCGCATCGACTCCGGCAAGGAGACCATCGTCGGGGTGAACAAGTTCCGGCTCGATCAGGAAGACGCCCTGGAGATCCTCGATGTCGACAATGCCGCGGTGCGCGAATCCCAGATCCGCCGCCTGGGGCAATTGCGGGCCGACCGCGACGACTCCAAGGTGCAGGCCGCCCTCGACGCCCTCACCCGGGCCGCTTCCGGGGAGATCAAGGAGAACCTGCTGAAGCTCGCCATCGACGCGGCGCGGGTTCGCGCCAGTCTGGGAGAGATTTCGTATGCTCTCGAGAAGGTTTGGGGGAGGCACAAGGCCGTGATCCGTTCCATTTCAGGCGTCTACAGTTCCGAGTTCGGCGAGACGGAGGAAGTCGCCAGCGTGCGTACGCGCACCGACGCCTTCGAGCAGGAGCAGGGCCGCCGTCCTCGCATCCTGATCGCCAAGATGGGCCAGGACGGGCACGATCGCGGGGCCAAGGTGGTGGCCACGGCCTATGCCGACCTCGGATTCGACGTGGACATCGGACCTCTTTTCCAGACCCCCGAGGAAACCGCGCGTCAGGCGGTCGAAAACGACGTCCACATCGTGGGAATGTCGTCCTTGGCGGCCGGGCACAAGACGCTCCTGCCCCAGTTGCGCGACGAATTGGCTCGTCTGGGCCGTCCCGACATCATGATCATCTGCGGCGGAGTGATCCCGGCCCAGGACTACGAGTTCCTTCTCGCCAACGGTGCTGCGGCCATCTTCGGGCCCGGAACGGTGATTCCCGTGGCCGCCCACAAGATGCTCGACGAGCTGGATCGACGCCTGGCAGACGGGTGATGGACCAGGGCTCCCTCCAAGCGAGGGAGCCCTTTTCATTGGTGCCGACCGGTCGAGAGGGACTCCCGGTGCAAAGGCATCCTCCGCGAGGGGGAAGGGACGGGCTTCGGTTTGCAGGACCCCAGGGGTACGAAAATCGATGCAGGAGTATACCTTTGACCCCGATTCGACCACCGACCAATCGGGAGATCCATGAACGAATCCGCCTCGGGTGGCACTCCGGCCTTCAAATCGGAAGACAAGCCCGCCCTCGCTCAACGCATGAAACGCCTGGTCCTTGGTGGCTCGCGCAATCCCTTCGACAAGACCATTTTCCATTCGATGGCGCTGCTGCCCTTCTTCGCCTGGGTGGGCCTGGGGGCCGACGGTCTGTCGTCGTCGAGCTACGGACCTCAGGAGGCCTGGCACATCCTGGGAGCCTATCCGGCCCTGGGGTTGTTCGTTGCCCTGGCTGCGACTCTGACCGTGTTCGTGCTCTCCGCCTCCTACGTCCAGATCATCGAGCTCTTCCCGGGCGGCGGTGGCGGATACCTGGTGGCCTCCAAGCTGCTCAATCCCACCCTGGGAATGGTTTCCGGTTGCGCCCTTCTGATCGACTACGTCCTCACCATCTCGATCTCGATCGCGGCAGGGGCCGATGCGATCTTCTCCTTCCTGCCGGCGACGCTGATGGGATGGAAATTCACCGCCATCATCGTCGGGATCCTGCTGTTGACCGTGCTCAACATGCGTGGAGTCCGGGAGTCCGTGAATTTCATGGTGCCCATCTTCCTGGTCTTCGTGATCACGCACGCCTTCGGGATCGTGTACGCCATCGGGTCGCACGTGATGGAAATCCCCATGGTGGCCCAACGCACCCAGTCGGAGCTTTCCTCCGCCGTGGGAACCCTGGGGGCGCTGGGCGCCTTCATCCTGGTGACCAAGGCCTTCTGCCTGGGTGCCGGTACCTTCACCGGGATCGAAGCCGTCTCGAACGGGCTGAACATCCTCCGCGAGCCGAGGGTCCAGAACGGCAAGCGCACCATGCGCTACATGTCGTGGTCCCTGGCGATCACCGTGGGCGGCCTGTTCCTGTCCTACCTCCTGCTGTCGGTGAGCCGACCCGAGACGGAGACGCGCACCCTCAACGCCATCCTGTTCCAGGCCATCTCCCAGGATTGGGGCAAAAGCGGCGAAATCTTCGTTTGGGTGACGTTGTTCTCCGAAGCGGCGATCCTCTTCATCGCCTCCCAGGCGGGGTTCATCGGCGGACCTCGCGTGTTGGCGAACATGGCCCTCGACCGGTGGCTGCCCAGCCGGTTCGCCATGCTCTCCGACCGATTGGTCACCCAGAACGGCGTGCTCATGATGAGCGCCATCGCCATGGGAACGGTGTTCGCCACCGGGGGGAGCGTGGAGTCGCTGGTGGTCCTCTACGCCATCAATGTGTTCATCACCTTCGCCCTGTCCATGGCGGGCCTGGTACGCCACTGGTGGACGACCCGGGAGCGCCACGAGGAGTGGAAGTCCAAGATCTGGATCCCTCTGGTGGGCTTTTTCCTGTCGATGTTCATCCTGAGCTTCGTGTTCATCAACAAGATCGACTCCTGGGGCTCGGTGGCCATCGGAGTGACGGCGGTCCTGGTGGTGTTCTCCTGGTGGGTCAAACGCCATTACATCCAGACCAAGATCCTGCTGCGCCGATTGGACAAGCTGGTGCGCGCGGCCGGGGTGAATCCCTCCGCGTCGGGACAGCCGGTCTCGGATCTTCCCGAAGTCCTTCCCGATCCCAAGGGCAAGACGGCGGTGATGCTCGTCAGCGGCTTCAACGGGCTGGGTCTGCACACCCTGTTCAACATCCAACGCCTGTTCACCGGGGTGTACAAGAACTTCATCTTCGTGCACGTCGGCGTGATCGATGCCGGAAATTTCAAGGGCGAGGAGGAGATGGAAGCCCTGAAGGTGCATGTGGAGGAAGAGGCGCGCAAATACGTGGAATTCATGCGCCGCCATGGCTCTTATGCCGAATCGTTCACCGCGATGGGGACCGACGTGGTCCAGATGACGGCGGAATTGGCTCCCAGCATCCTGAAGAAGTTCCCCCAGAGCATCTTCTTCGGCGGGCAGCTGGTGTTCCCCGAAGACACCATGGTGACGCGCTTCCTGCACAACAACATCGTGTTCTCGCTGCAGCGGCGGTTCTACAACCAGGGCATCCCCTTCGTCATCCTCCCGGTCCGCGTGTACTGACCGGGGTCTCGGGGCGCATCCTGGCTCCCCACCCCCCGGAAACGCCTCGGGATTCGACATGTGGGGGGCGTCGCGGCGTCTGTATCCCCGGGTCCAAGCCTCGCGATGCTTCCAGCCCGCTGGTTGCTGTCCCTCGCAGTTGCCAGCTCCGCTGGTTGAGGCGCTCGAAACCTGCGGAGGCAGATTGGAACCGGGGGCGTGGCATTTCACGTTGGTGGGCGGAAACGGGAACGGTCACACGGTGCTACGGGTCTTGTATGGATGCTGTTGGGGGAGAGGGTTGAATAAAAGACTCAACTGGAGTTAAATTTCCCCCTTCGCCACAGAAACATCCTGCTCCGATTGAGGGAATCCATGAAGTACCCCCCCCCCCGGCAATTTATGGGCCTTAGTGTGCCCTGCACTTTTGATCCTTTCTGCGGCGTCCAATGCCGCCTCGATCATTGATCCTTTGACGGGGGTGTCAACGGAGGCTCCTAGAGAAGATTTGCCCCGTCGACTTTGTGATGATCGTCCCTATCCTGATTGTCCTGAGGCCGTAGAGATTCCTGATAATTTTGGTCTACAGTGGAGTTGTGGTGATGAGGAACTGACGGATGGGAATTCAGAAATCATTTGGGATATGCCAATGGAATATGGTTCCCCTATGGTGAAACAGTCGTGGTACGATGATGTGGCATTGGAGGGGCAGGAGCCATCATGGGATGTTCGGACAACCTATAGGAAGTCGAAACCATCCGACTTTTTTGGATTCAAATTCACTTCGATTCACACTGGGAAGCGTTTTAAACCTGGGATTTTTAAAATCCAAAAGGCATATCACCGCCTTGATGTGACGGGTCCTTCTGGGGAGTGGACTTACAATCGTTTAGGGAGAATTGAATATACGGTGACCTGTGAAAATGGGATAACGTATAAGGATGAATATACTTGGAAGCAGTTTGATCATTATTGTGAAGACCATTGGAATGGCGATAATTGTAGTGACGGAATGAGGGATTTTTCGCCTATGGATGTTACCTATGATCCAAGTTCATTGATCATAGGGCCTGAGCTTGGATCCGAGCGCCTGAGAATCCCGGTTGGGGATATCTTGAAGCGCTGGCAAGGCCGGTATGTTGGCGCTCCGCATTATTATGGAGGGCCGAATACGCTTTCTAATCCTGTGGTTTTAATCAATGGGCTAGGCTTTGATTTCCGATCCATGGGAGCTATTCCCAAGGATGCTCCAGGAACAGAAGGTTGGCGCAAAGGATACGTTTCTGGATATCTACAAGGAAGCCTTCCTGATGTGATCTCACGGGCCTATGGTCTAGCAAAGGGTGAGAATGCAATCAATCATAATGGCATCTATTTTGTAAATCTTGATATCAATGCCGGGTTGTCGCTAGCAAATAAAGAGTATCAATTTAATCTTCTAGATCGTTTGGGCGATCTCGTTGTTGATCATGCGGCAGGTTTGCCCATTACGCCAGATCTGAAGGTGAATGTCGTTTGTCACAGCACGTCTTGCATTGCGTTGCGCGAAGCCATCGCGAATGTTAATGAATACGTGGCAGAAAATCCATTGATTCCGAATCCTGTGGATCACATTCAAAGGATCATCACGGTCAATGCTCCGCACGAAGGGTCCGGGCTTGGTCGTCCTGATGGTGAGTTGGCAAATTTGCCAATTTACGGGGGGCTAGTACCACTTATCGATGAAATTGTGACTGCGGATCCAAATCGACCGGTAATCTCTGGGACGATACACGTGGATTGGAGTGATATTGCTTCGGGGCAATGCGGAACTGATTTTTGGGATGAGGCTCTATGTTGGCTTGGGGGGCAGGAACTAGATTGGATGACTGAAGCAATAGGTTTTGGGATCTGTTTGGGATCCCAAGGTGAAACATGTCCCGACCTTGACATCCTTGACCTAACTGTTAAAGGGCCGATTTTCGGTCCATATAAGGTGAATCTGGATGGGTGGCAGATAAAAAATATCCCTGGGCAACCATCAGTGCGGTCAAGTTTTCTGGAATCCCGCACTTCGGCAATTGATGTTCAAACAAATTGGCTAACAAACAGAAAGGCCGTTGATTATCCGAAGCGCTCAAATGGGAAATTTATCGATGTGCTCCCGTTCTACAGTGAGGAGTCGAATGACATCGAAACGGGAATTGCTCGTGATATCTCCAATGGGGTGCTGGGGGGGCTGTGCGGGGATAATCGTTCAGATAATTGTCGAGCTGCTGAACGGTATGTGAATGATATCGCCGCGAAAACAATGAACGATGCCTTGGGCGGTCTACTTGGAGGAGATGTTCATGTGGGGAATGGTGCAGTGGATTTGCATATCAATCAAGGTTATCTGAACATGATTCAGGAGCTCAAGTCGGGTTGGCTCAAGAATTCTGACTTTGTTGTCGAGAAGGAGAGTCAAGTTTGGGGATTAAGTGAGCCGAAAAGAGATCAGTCATCTAAAGAAATAATTCCTCAATTGCATGTTGCTACGAACTACAAGCTTCACGATGCTGAAGTTCCTGTTGGACATCCGAATCGGCCAGTCCTTCACGGCCCTCTATTTGGGTTCGCCTCCAATGCTGCTCCACCGTCTTACCTTGAAGCATTGGGAACGGGTGCATCGTTGATGGGGCGCGATTTATTCTGTGGGATCGAACCCAGTTGCAGCGAATTACTGGGGAGGAACCGGCCGGTCCTGTATGCTGGGAAGGCCGTGAAGCGATTGATGCCAGTTGTTTTATTGCCAAATGGGACCATCGATTCCCGAGAGATCTATACCCAGTTGATCAAGCTTGAGGGTGACTTCGATTTGTATCCTCAGATTTTGTCCGGGGATTTCGCCGGGGTTGCCTTGCAGGATGCGCAGGGGAACAACAAGGCAATCGTAGGCTACGACCCCGAGGTTGGAACTTGGATCTGGGTCGATGGACCAAATGGAGGGACCACTGAGATTCTGATGGAGCCCGATCATCGGACTCAATTCACATTCACGAGAGACGACGAAAAGTTTACTCTTACTTTGAATTCCCTCAATGGAGGGAAACGTATCGTGCCACTGGGATCCATTTCGGATAATGTCGTCAATCTTGTAGCAATAGGCGACGGTTTGGCCGTTTCCCCTGTCCTACTTGTAGGGGATGCGACACCGTATGAGCCTGAATCCCAGATTCCTCCGGTTGCATGGGGTGACGTACGTACCATCATACAAGAGCGTGGAGGTAAGGAGTCCGCTCAGAGTCGTCCGTGGATTTGGCTCACAAACAAGTCGGATATCGTTCAAAAGAATCTCGAAGTCGTGTACTATTTCACAGCCGATCCTGAAAGAAATCCTGTCGTTGAAATGGACTATCCGCTTGACCTCATGCTGCAAACGGAGCACATTGGAGGATGGTTGTGGGCTTTTCATGTTTCCGTTCCGGAACTGCCAGTCAAGCAAGCCTTTCCTCAAACAGGAATGCAGGTCAGAATCCACTATTCTGATTGGACGCCTTGGGCTAAATCCGATGATCCTTCGATTGGAACGGTTTACCCCCAATTCTTGGAAACTGTTGTGGTGAGAGACGCTCTTGGTCGTGTGATTTGGGGGCATGAACCAAGCCCAGCCTTGACAATGGATGCACCTTCCAATGGGGATGTATCTGTGACATGGGAGGAAAAAGGTGAATCTGATGCAAAAATGATTCGGCCAAAAATCACGATAAAGAACGTCGGAACAACCTCCATTGCATCTGGGTACCGGGTATTACTGCGCATAGCAGGGATTGCCGAATCCGATGAATTGCCCATCCTGGATGGCTTCTATTCTCCGGACAACATTGGGGTATTGTCACGCGAGTCTGATGGGATTGTGCGTGCTGAGTGGGAATTCCGTCCGATGATTCTAGAGCCGAACAATATGGTTGATATCGGTGAATGGGGAATCCATTGGGCAGACCATAGAGTGTTCAACAAGGCTGATCTTCGGTATCAAGTAGACGTTCTTGATGCCAATGGGATCTTGCTCGCCCAAATTGGGGCCCTTGAAGATGGAAGCCCTGAAGAGGGAAATCCTCCGCCAACACAAACGGGCCCAGCTGTTGTCATGGCAACTTGGCAAGATGCTGCTTCCTCGGGAGAAATGAATACGATTCGTCCTGATGTCCAAATTCAGAATTTGGCTAGTGATGAATTGAGCATGGGCTACAAAGTTGTCGTGAGGATGGCTGGTTTGCCAATTGACGCTCCGCTCCCTCTTCTTGTGGGTGATTATCATCCAGACAATGAAGCCAGCATTTCCCGAGAAGCAGATGGCCATGTCCGAATGGAGTGGACCTTCTCGGCCTCATTGCCAGCCTCGGCGAGCAATAGTCTTGGGTATTGGCGCGTTCATACCGACAACTGGCAGCCCTTGGACAAATCCTCTTTGTCGTATTCGCTTCAGGTGCTGAACTCGGCGGGGGTCGAAATCTTCGCGAGTTCGATGGCCCAGCCATGAGGGTGGGGCTGACCCCCGCATGTCTGGCACTCGCTGGTCTCGTGACGGCTTGTGCCGTTTCTCCGGATTCGGAGCCGGCGCAGTACGGATGGAGGAGTGCAGGCCTGGAGCTTCCTGATGCCGAGCGGACGGGGGGATTGCATCGCTTGGTGAACATCGGCAATACGCTGTTTGCCATGGATGCCTATTCCCCTTCGAATGCGCCCGAGTCGCGCCCCAACCAATGGCGGATTTGGAGGGGCGAAGCGGGATCGAATTCATGGCGACAAATTCCGTTGCCGAATGGAGACATTCCGAACGAATGGATCGTGATAGGTTCGAAGTTGATCGTTGGAACAAAGTACACCGCGCGGATTTATAGCTATGACCCGAGTGAAGGTGAGTGGCAGCAACTCATTACACCAGTGCCCCCTGGAGACCCGGATTCGCTACCATTTGTAGAGGGATTGGGGAGACTTGGGAATATGCTTGCAGTTGGCGTAGGCATGAACGTCACAAATCGAAATTATTGCTTCCTCAAATCACCTGATGATTCCGGTTGGGTTGATATCCCTTGTGTCGGATCGGAAAAACGGATTCCCTGGGATTTCTCCGCTACGATTGGCGATACCCTCTACGGAATCAGTGCCCAGTTCGGGGTGTTTCGTTATCGCGAAGGCGATTCGCTATGGGATTCCCTCCCCATGGTGATTCCGGAGAGCAATCCGAATTTTCAAAATTTGTCCGCAGCCGCTGCGATCGATGGCAAGCTTTACGTGGGAACCAGAGGATGGTGGGAAGGTTTGTTCCGGTGGGACGACGACCATTGGACCAGCATGACCCCCACACCTGGGGACGGATCGAACAAACGCGAGACGACGAAAAGCATCTACGTGATCGCTACCTACCGCGATCGATTGTTTTTCACCGGAGATGAGGGCGGATCCATAGTGATGCATGTTCCCCAGGATTCCGGGAAGATCCAGTTCGGGGATTGGCGTTTGGTGGATGAGAAATGGTGCAAGATTCTCAACGGCTGTCCTCTGCAAACACGGGGGATTGTCGGGATCGGAGACACTCTCTACGCGACGGGCTGGTCCTTCGTCGCTAAGGTGCCTTTCGCCGATCTCGATAAAATGGCCCGCCCGTTGTACTTGAAATGACCTGCCCTCCCTGAAACCGGACAGGTTACGCAGCCCCTTTCCTCTCGAACTCTGCCGGGCTGATGTAGCCGAGAGTCGAACGCCTTCTTCTGCTGTTGTACCACCCCTCGATCCAGGAGAAGAGTACTTCACGGACCGCATCGGTCCCCGCGCTCAGGCTCCGGCGAGGTCCTCCAGTCGGGGTCGGGAGATCGGCGTGGAGCCGGTGCCGAAGGTGACAGTTTGCATGGGCGGGATCCGTGCAACGAGCATGCCAGGAGGCGAGGAGCCCCACGCCGGGCTCGAGGATATTTATTCTGGCAGATCGAGAGACCTCCAAGGAGCCGACCACATGCCTGCCTACAGATCCGCCACCACCTTCCAGGGCCGCCAGATGGCGGGTGCCCGCTCCCTGTGGAGAGCCACCGGCCTCAAGGACGAGGACTTCAAGAAACCGCTGATCGCCGTGGTGAATTCCTACACCCAGTTCGTCCCGGGCCATGTGCACCTGAAGAACCTCGGGGAGCTGGTCGCCGGGGAGATCGCCGCTGCAGGGGGAGTCGCGCGCGAATTCCACACCATCGCCGTCGACGACGGGATCGCCATGGGGCACGGGGGGATGCTCTACAGCCTTCCCAGCCGCGAGCTCATCGCCGATTCCGTGGAGACCATGTGCCGGGCCCACACCGTGGACGCCATGGTGTGCATCTCCAATTGCGACAAGATCACTCCCGGAATGCTGATGGCCTCCCTGCGGATGAACATCCCGACCGTGTTCGTTTCGGGTGGTCCCATGGAAGCGGGACACGTGGCCGGGGACGAGCACGGCCTCGACCTCATCGACGCGATGATCCAGGCGGGTGATTCCAACGTCTCCGACGAACGCCTCGAGGAAGTGGAGCGATCGGCCTGTCCGACGTGCGGTTCCTGCTCCGGCATGTTCACCGCCAATTCCATGAACTGCCTCACCGAGGCTCTGGGGCTCTCGCTTCCGGGAAACGGAACCATCGTGGCCACCCACAGGGATCGCGAAGGGTTGTTCCGGCGCGCCGGGAAGCTGATCGTGGAACTCGCGCGCCGCTGGTACGAACAGGATGACGAATCCGTGCTTCCTCGGACCATCGGTTCCTTCCGGGCCTTCGAGAACGCCATGAGTCTCGACATCGCCATGGGGGGAAGCACCAACACCATCCTGCATCTGCTGGCCGCCGCGCAGGAGGCGGGGAACGGGTTCGGCATGGCCGACATCGATCGCCTGTCCCGCAAGGTGCCGCACCTGTGCAAGGTGGCCCCCTCCTCGCCCCGCTACCACATCGAGGACGTCCACCGCGCCGGGGGCATTCCCGGGATCCTCGGGGAACTCGATCGGGCTGGATTGCTCCACACCGAACTTCCCATGGTGCATTCGGAATCGGTTTCGGCCTACCTCGACCAGTGGGATGTTCGTCGCAATCCGGAGAGCGAGAACCTCTGGAAGGCCGCACCCGGGGGCGTCCCGACCACCGTTCCCTTCTCCCAGGAGAAGCGCTACGGTTCGCTCGACCTCGACCGGGACCTCGGATGCATCCGGGATGCCGACCACCCCTACAGCCCCGATGGCGGACTCGCCGTCCTCTACGGCAACCTGGCCCAGGACGGATGCGTGGTCAAGACCGCGGGCGTCGACGCTTCCATCCTCCAGTTCGCCGGCCCGGCTCGGGTGTTCGAGAGCCAGGAAGACGCTGTGGAGGCGATTCTCGGCGACACCATCAAGCCCGGAGACGTGGTGATCGTGCGTCACGAAGGCCCCATGGGCGGACCCGGGATGCAGGAAATGCTCTACCCCACGACCTTCCTCAAGTCCAAGGGGCTCGGAAAGGTGTGCGCGCTCATCACCGACGGCCGCTTCTCCGGCGGAACGGCCGGACTCTCGATCGGCCACGTGAGCCCGGAGGCCGCCGAAGGCGGGAACATCGGGCTCGTGCAGGAAGGGGATCGCATCGAGATCGACATTCCCGGCCGCTCGATCCGCGTGGATGTGTCGGATTCCGTCCTGGCCACCCGCCGCGCGGCGCAGGAAGCCCGGGGCGCCCAGGCCTTCCGGCCCGTCTCGCGCACCAGGGAGACGAGCACCTGGCTTCGCACCTACGCGACCCTGGCCAAGTCGGCCGCCTTCGGCGGCGTGCGCGACACCGACCGGTTGCGCTGACCCATGCCCGTCCTGAGCCTGCTTCTGGCCCTGGCCTCCTGGGCCGGGCCTCGCCCTGCGGAGACCTTCCTCCCCGCCGACGCCCCGGGCGTCGCGGTCTTCGGTCGCGCCGGTGTCGTGGAGGGCGGAATCCGTCTGGCCTGGCCCGGATCGGGGATCCGCGCCTCCTTCTCCGGGGACACCTGCGAGGTGCGGCTGGCTTCCACGGGGGCCATCCTGTCGGTGGTCCTCGACGGGCGCCCGCAGAAGGACATCGTCCTGGGTGTCGTGCAGGACACCGTCCTCCGGTTCGAAGGCTCCCGCCGGCGCAGGACGCATCTCCTGGAGCTCGGGAAGAAGACCGAAGGTTCCGTCGGGCATCTGGACTTCCGGGGAATCCGCATGGAAGCCCATCCGGAGGGTCTGCCGGTACCCCCGCAGCGGCGGATCGAGTTTTTCGGCAACTCCATCACCTGCGGATACGGTGTCCTCGATTCGGTGAAGGAGCATCACTTCGATCCCGCGACGCAGGATGTGTTCTCCGCTTGGGGATGGTTGGCCGGGCAGGAGTTGCGCGCCGACACCCGGACGATCTGCGCCTCCGGAAAGGGGTTGGTCCGCAACTACGGAGGTTCCACCTCCGACATCCTGCCCCGGACCTTCAATCGGGTCTTCCCGGATCCCTCGGCCCCGAAGGCGATTCCCTCGCCCTGGCAACCGCAGGTCGTGGTGGTGAATCTCGGGACCAACGACTTCTCCTTCTTCCCGCCCCCGGATTCCGCGGACTGGGAACGCTCGATCGAGGTCTTCATCCAAGACCTCCGAAAGGGGTACGGACCGGTTCCGGTGGTCCTGGCCGATGGACCCATGCTGTCCGACTACTGGCCCCAACGTCCGGATGGCACGCCCTTCCCGAGTCTGACTACGGTCCGTTCCCACCTGGAGCGTGTCGCCGGTAGAATTCCAGGCGTCCGGGTGCTGCATCTCACCCCCAACGATCCCAAGCGCGGCTATGGCGCCGATTGGCACCCGAATCGAGCCCAGCAACGCCTCAACGCGCAGGAAGCCGCACGATTCCTCGCACCTCTTCTCGATTCCCTGGAGTCGGCATCGGCCAAATGACCGCTCCCGACTCGGCGCTCCCCGTCCGGGCCGGAAAAGGTGGATTCGATGGTCGTGGGCGCCCGCCGGCAGGGCGACGGGAATTGCCCATTCCGGTCGGGAATGGGCGGATCGGCCGCCTTCGTCGAGGGGTTGGGAATCAGCCGGCCGCGGCTTCCTTCATCACACCCGCGAGCA
>JACKCV010000008.1 GCA_020633825.1 Fibrobacteria bacterium
CGGGCGGCGGCGGGGGGGGAGGGGAACTCGGGATGGCTGGATGTTGGGGAGGGCTTTGGTGGTTTCCTTTTCGAGGAAACTTGCGTGGCTCTGGTTGCGAAGCGGAGTGTTTTGCTTAGTGGAAATGGGAAGCGGGATCTTTTGGGATCGCCTTCGGGAATGGGGAAAAGCTGATAGAATAGGGGAGTCATGCCGAAAAAACGCTTAGCGGACGAGGGGGGCGTTGGACGGGAGAACTCCAATCCGGATGTCTTCCAGTTCACCGACTACCGCAAGTATCTGCGTGAGTTCTACGAAGAGAGGAAGCGCCGGGATCGACGCGTCTCCCATCGTTGGATCGCGCAGAGAGTGGGATTCCGTTCCTCCGGTCTCTTCGCGCAGATCCTGACTGGATTGACCAATCTTTCCGAAGCGATGGTGGAACGATTCGTGCCCTTCCTCGGCTTGGGGACGGAGGAGGCGGAGTACTTCCGGCATCTGGTTCGCTTCAACCAGGCGAAATCCTATCGCGCCAAACGCGATGCCCTCGAACTGCTCCTGAAATACGACCAAGTGCGCGTCAGGACCCTGGAAGCGAGTCAGTACGAATACTACGGGAGTTGGGTGCCTTCGGCAGTCCGGGCGGTGTTGGGGTTTGGTGGGTTCCAAGGCGATTTCGCCGAGCTTGGGAGACGACTGGAGCCCTCCGTTTCCGCCGCCGAGGCGAAGAAGAGCGTGGAACTTCTCGAACGCTTGGGGTTGGTTCGGCGAAGCCCGGACGGAGTGTGGGAGGTTATGGATGGATTCATCAGTTCGGGGTCCGAAACCACCGGCGTAGCCCTCCGCAACTACCACATCGCTGTCATGGATCTCGCACGAGAAGCACTGGAAAGGTTTCCGCGCGAGGTTCGGAACGCCTCGACGGTGACGGTGGGCGTCTCCGCGCGAGGATGGGAAACCATTTCTCGCCGCATCGACGAGCTACGTCGGGAAATCCTCGAAATCGCCCGGGACGAGGAGGATGCCGACCGGGTGTACCAGGTGAACATCCACGCCTTTCCCCTTACCCGGAAGATCGAAGGGGATCCGGAGGAGGGAACTCCATGATCGGCAAGGGAAAGTCGGGGTGGTGGGGCCTCGCGCTGGGAAGTTTCCTCGTGCTGCTCGGATCCTGCGCCGACTCGCGCATCGCCGGCGGCACCGGCTCCGAGACCACCGCATTGGGTGCGCGAATCCTGTACAGCGACAGCCAACCAGCTTCGGATGTGATGGTGCGGCTGATCGACCTCGAGAGTTGGGGACGACGGACGGTTGCGGACAGTGGAAGTGCGGTCGACAGCGTCCGGACCGATTCCTCCGGTCGATTCCGGTTCGTGGGGTTCGAAGAAGGCTCCTATGCCCTTGAGATCCTCGGTCGTGGTGAAATCCTGTACCGCAAGGACCACTTCGGGGTCTCCTCCGGTGGGGGACGGGAATTGGGAGATTTGCGGCTGACCCGGGCCGGAAGGGTTTCCGGAGTCGTTCGAAGTCCCACCTCGCAGGCTGTGCGAGTCGTCCTCTCGGGGACCGGACTTTCGGCTCGAGTCGATTCCTCCGGAGGGTTTCTCCTTCCCGCGGTTCCTGCTGGCACCTTCGAATTGCTGGTCGAATTCACCGAGGCCGAAGGGAACACATGGCAGAGGGGAATGCGCCTGGAGGTGGGGGAAGGGGAAGAGCTGGCGGACCTTTCCGTCGATGTGGCTCCACGGGAGGTCCTCCTCGACGACTTCGACGACGGAGATCGATTCTCCTTGCTTGGATCCTTGCTGGGGGGAGGTACTTGGTTCTACCACGACGACTCCGCCTACGGGGGAACGAGCTTCCTCGACCCGGTTGCCGCGGAATCCGACCTGGGGATCGCCATCACGGATTCCAGTGCCTGGGGTGGGAAGGGCAGATCCCTGGCGGCGAAGCTCCGCATCGGAAGCGAGGGGACGGCACGCTTCGCCCTCGTCGGCCTGGAGATGTCTCCTCGATTCGGGTCGCCGAGCCGCCGCTCCTGGATCGATTTGAGGTCCATGGATTCGTTGGTGTTCCTGGCCAAGGGGCAGGGCACCGTTCGCATCCAGTTTTCCACCCGCGCCATGGCCCTCGAAACCGGGGGAACGGTCCAATTCGAGACTTCCCTCGAATTGAGCGAAGGTTGGAATCGGTTTTCCATCCCCGCCGACCGGATCGCCCTGCCGCCGAACTCCAAGGTGTCGGGGATCCCGTGGATGCAGGCGGCCGCGGAGGTCGGGAGCATCCACTTCCTGGTCAACCAGGATGCCGACCTCTGGCTGGATGGATTGGCACTGAGGGGTGTCGGACTCGAAGCGCTCCTCCGGGGGATCCGATGAGGCCGGACAGGAGGCCGGGGAACCCGACACTTCTCCGGAACGGTCCGCATCCGGTTCGACCGGGGCAGGCTCGACGGCATCTCGAAGACCTTTTCGCCAAACCGTGCCATCCTGGATCCTCCCGTGTCTTGCCGAATTTTGTCGCACAGGAAATCGAAGCGAGAAAAGGAATCCCAACATGAAATTCGTCACCATGATGATCTGCGCTCTGGTTCTGCCCCGGATCGCCAAAGCCTGGACCAGCGCCCTCTATCCGCCATCCTGGACACCCCCGGTTGCGGCGGATTTCTACACCGACGCCTTCCTCCAGGACTGGTCCTACGCGGGGTACCATCGGGGGGAACTGGAGCCCCCGCGCGCCGGGGATGCGCGACTGTCCGGATTCCGGATCTTCCGGGTCACGGACGCCCCTTTCCGGGCCGACAATACGGGGAATACCGACGCGACCTCGGCGATCCAGGCGGCCCTCGACAGTGCCGCAAAGGCCGGGGGAGGGGTCGTCTTCCTCCCCGCCGGAACCTATCGGATCTCCACCGGGTCGAATCCCCAGGCGTTGAGCATCCGGAAATCGAACATCATCCTTCGCGGAGAAGGTCCGGAGCGCACCTTCCTCTGGAACACCACCACGGAGATGAATTCGAAATCGATCCTCAAGACCTCCGGAGCGGGATCCTGGTCCTCCATTCCCTCCAAACGGACGGCCGTCGCCGCGGATCTCCGCAATCCGACCTCGGTCGTGCCCGTCGAGGATGTCGGCGGGTTCGCGGTCGGTGACCAGATCATCCTCCGCAACCGCATCACCGACGGCTGGATCTCCGAGCACAAGGAGTCGGACTGGCTCGGCAAATCGGCGAAATTCACCGGCATCGTCTATCAGCGCCGGATTCTGTCGATCGATGCGTCCGCCGGGACCATCACCCTCGACGCTCCCGTGCGCTACTCCCTCCTTCGGCGCGATTCCGCGATGGTCCACGCTAGCCCGTCCATGCTGGAGGAGGTCGGGTTGGAGGATTTCTCGCTGGGCAACAGCCAGATCGCCACCACCTCGGGGTGGGGGGAAAACGACTATTCCGTCGCGGGTTCCGCCGGCTACGATGCGCACGCCTCCTACGCCATCAACTTCCATGGAGTCCGCGATGGATGGATCCGCAACGTGCGCTCCTTCCAGCCCGAAGGCAACACCAGCGGTGCCCACCTCCTGTCCAACGGGATCCTGCTCAACCAGACCCGAGGGGTTCTCGTGGACTCCTGCGAGATCGGTCATCTCCAGTACGGAGGCGGGGGAGGGAATGGGTACGCGTACCGCGTGTCGGGCAACGAGAACATGATCCGGGACTGCCGCTCCTGGTTCACCCGTCACGGATTCGTGCTGTCTCACATGCTGGCTTCGGGCAACGTCTTCCTGCGCGATCACGACAAGGAGACGGGCTTACAGACCGGACTCGTCGGATCGGAGGTCACCTCCGGGAACGGAAGCGACAACCACATGCACTTCAGCCACAGCAACCTCTTCGATCGATGCACTTCCGAAAACAGCGTCTTCCTGGCGCAGTACCGACCCTACGGTTCGGATCCCCGACACGATCTGACCGCCGCCCACACCCTCTACTGGAACACCGAAGGTCTGGGGGCCGGAGTGAAGGGGAGCACCGACCTGATCCGCACCTCCCAGGCACGCTACGGCTACGTGATCGGCACGCGGGGCACGCGCACCTCCGTCAGGAATGCCGCGAGCAACTCCACCTCCGATTCCATCCTCCTGAAGACGGAGCCATTGGACAGTGTGGAGGGGGAGGGGATGGGCGAAACGTTGTCGCCGGCCTCGCTGTGGAGGGATCAGTACGGCAAGCGAGTCTCGGGGGAGCCGACTTCCGTGCGGACAGGCGACGGCAAGTTCCTCGATGCCCGGTTCCAGGGTGGGGCACTGCTGCTCCATCCCCCCGCCGGACCCGTGGAAATCGTCCTGCAGGATCTTCGCGGTCGCACGCTCCTGCGTCGCAAGGTGGAGGGGCCCACCATCCTCCCGGGAATTTCCCGAGGCGTCTATGTCCTTCGATCGCGTCGGGGCCTGGAACCTGGCCTCCCGCGGATCCTCGCCAACGGCGAGTGAGGTCGGACTCGGCCCTTCGTCGGGGAGCCTGGAAGCCGCGGGCTGAACCGCAGCCCGGGCGGTGCCGGTCGCCTCAGGGTTCCCGGGCGAGGCAACCTTCGAGGAACAGGTTCGCCAAGGTGCGGGCCGTACCGGGGGGGCGGTGCCGTCGGCTGAAGGCGGAGGCCATCCCGAGCAGGGCGGTGGTCGCCAGGGAGGGGTCCAGGTCCGTCCGCAGGGGAAGTCCGGCGACCAGTCGGGCGACGCGGGAAGGAAAGCGCTGCCGATAGGCCGCACCGAAGGTTTCGCGCGCGGATTCCGAGAGGTGGGACAGATCCTGACTGGCCAGCCGCATGGCGACGCGGGCTCGACCCGGGGGGGCGCAGAGGATTTCCAGGAGATCCCCGAGGACGTCCGAAGGGCGTTCCGGGATCGATGTTTCGAGTCGTTCGAGCTGCGATTCGAGGTCCTGCAGGCCGGCCTCGAGCAAGGCCAGGAAGAGGTGCTCCTTGTCGCGGAAGTGGTGGTACAAGGCGGGCTTGGTGAGGCCGCAAGCCGTGGAGATGTCGGCCATGGACGTCCCGTGGTAGCCTCGTAGTTCGAAGAGCGCGGAGGACTTGTCGAGGATGTCGAGGGGGCTCAGGGCCATCTCAGGACGCCTTGGCTTTGCGGCGGATGCCCGCCGGGAGGAAGTAGGCCAGCGGGACCAGGAACGTGGAGATGATCGCGGATACCGCGAAGGCCGTGGTCAGGCTCGGCGCGGTGTCGGGGGACGCCGGGTGCGCGAGCCCTCCGAGCAAGGCCGCGGTGGAAATCTGTCCCACCGCATGGGCCACGGAGAGGAGGGATTGGGCCATGGTCCTCTGCCCGGCCGGTGTGGCGTGCAGCAGAGCCAGCCGGGCAGGACCACCGAGCAACGCCGCCAGTCCAAGTCCAAGAAGGGCGCCGCCGATGTGCCAGGTCATCGCCACCGGGTGGGGGGTGAGGGCGAAGACCGCCAGCCCCGCCGTCTGCAGGAAGGCCCCCGCCACCAGGATGGGGCGTGCACCGAAGCGGTCGGTCAGACGTCCGGCCAGAGGCGACCCGACCAGGAGGGCCAACACCAGGGCGGTGAGCAGGAAGCCGGCTTGGGAGGGCGTGACTCCCAGGGATCGGACGGCGTGGTCGGGGAGGAACATGGTTCCGACTTCCCCCAATCCGGCTCCGACTCCCAGGAGCAGGGGGAGCACCACCGCCCGACGCCCCAGGAGGCGAGGCGGAAGGAAAGGGCGCGGGTTCTTCCGCTCCCAAGCGGTGAGCAATCCCAGCGAGGCGATCCCGGTCACGATCAAACCCGCAAGCAGCGGAGGTGCCAGCAGTCTCCCCATCGACATGGACAAGGCGAGAGTGACCAAGGCCAAGGAAAGCAGCCCGATTCCCACCAGATCGATCGGGCCATGGGAGGAAGGTTTCACCGTCGGCATGCTCTTGAGGGACATGGCCAGCAGCAGGACGGAAAGGGGGAGATTCGCTGCGAAGATCCATCTCCAGTCGGCGAAGGACAGCACCGCGGCTCCCAGGGGAGGACCGATCAGGAAGGCAAGTCCGAAGGTCGCTCCGATGGCTCCGAGCATGCGTCCCTGTTTCTGCCGACTGACGACGTCTCCGATCGTGGCCGAGGCGACCGGGAAGATTCCACCGGACCCGAAACCCTGAAGGGCTCGTGCGACGAGGAGCCAACCGATTCCGGGAGCGAGCACCACCCCCAGGGATCCGAGGGCGAACAAGGCCACGGAGACCCGATAGGCGCGACCTCGCCCTTGGCGATCGGACAGGGCCCCGAGCAACGGGGTTCCCACCAGATTGGTGAGGACGTAGATGGTCACCAACCAGGAGGACGCGACCGCGGAGGCTGCGAATTCTCCCCGGATGGCGGGGAGGGCCGGCCCGAGGATGGCGATGTCGAGCGCGCCCATGAGGACGCCGAGGAAGAGGGTCAGGAAGAGGTTTCGATTCACACCCTCTAATTTACCGAACGTTCGGTAACTCGCCCAGGTGGGAAGCGGATCTTCGAGCCCTAAAGGGGTTACCTGCGGGACGAACGAAGGGGCATTGTCCTTCGATGCCTGGGAGTACGGGGACGGCGGACCGGAATGGACGCGGGGTGCGAATCCTCAGGGAGTGTGGTCCACCAGATCGGCGCGGATGGTGCCCAATTTGATGGCGGAGGTCATGCGAACCGGAATGCGACGATCGTCGTCGGTGAGCCAGATCGTCAGTTTTCCCTTGCTCTGGAACAGGGCATCCCCGTGGAGACGAGGTTCGATCACCAAGGTGGACCAGCTTCCCAGGTCGGTCTTCAGCGTTTCCCGCCGCAGGCACCGCACCTCGACGTCCTTGAACACCTTGCGGTTGTCCAGCATGGGCAGGTGGAGGCTTTCCCCCGGCTCCAAGCGTGCGCGCCGGACCGCCAGGAATGCCGAAAGCAGATCATGGGCCCCTTCGGGGATCTCGACGATGGTGTCGACCGCGCCCCCCTTCTTCTGCCCTCCACGGACCAGGGCCTTGCCGGCTTGCCGGTCGAAGGAAAGCTTGACCGATGCGCTGTAGGAGCCTTCGTTCAAGCGTTTGTGGAAGGTCAAGGGAAGGCCGGTCTGCCAATTGACCCAGGATTCGACCGTGTCGCGTACGGGATAGAAGCTCTGGATGGCGTTGTTGGCCTTGGCGGTGGTGCGAACGACCATTTGCGTGGAATCGGTGGTCGGCAATAGATCGATGCGCGATCGGCCCACCAACATTCCTCCCCAGAACACCTCGAAGCCGAGGGATTCCGCGGCGGGACGAGCTCCGAGGGCGGGGATCGCCCCGCACAGCGCGAACACCAAGGAGAGTGCGGGAGAAACCCTCAACGTGGAAGGGCCGCCAGTCCCCGGGAGGCGATGTCGGTGCGCCACTGGGCACCCTCGATGCGCAAGGCCTGGACGCCGGCGTAGGCGCGTTCCACGGCACCGTGGAGGTCTTCTCCGATCCCCGTGACCCCCAGGATGCGTCCTCCGGAGGTGATCAGGTGGCCGTCTTCGTCGAGAGTGGTGCCTGCGTGCAGGACACGGACCCCTTCGAGGGTGGCGGCTTGGTCGAGACCTTCGATCTTGCGTCCTTTGCGGATGGGGCCGGGGTACCCTTCGGCGGCCAGGACCACCACCGCCGCGGATTTGCGCGGGGCGGGAACGTGTACATCTCCCAATCGACCTTGGACTGCGGCCAGGCTGAGATCCACGAGATCGGATTCCAGGACGGGCAGGACGCATTGGGTCTCGGGATCGCCCAGGCGGCAGTTGAATTCCACCACCTTGGGGCCTTGCTTGGTGAGCATCAGGCCCACGTACAGGATGCCGCGATAGGGGCAGCCTTCCGATTCCATCGCCCGCAAGGTGGGCTCGATGATGGTCTGGCAACTGGTGGCCAGCACGGAGGGGGTCGCGCAAGGTGCCGGGGAGTAGGCCCCCATGCCGCCCGTATTGGGTCCCTTGTCGCCATCGCGCAGACGCTTGTGATCCTGCGCGGAGGGAAGCAGGACGTAATTCTGGCCGTCGCACAGGGCGAACACCGAAAGTTCCTCCCCCTGCATGAATTCCTCGACCACGACTTCATCGCCGGCGGTCCCGAAGCTGCGCTCCTCCCCGAGCATGGAACGCGCTGCGGCGAGGGCCTCCTCGCGCGTCAGACAGACCACGGCCCCTTTCCCGGCCGCCAAGCCGGAAGCCTTCACCACCACGGGGATGGGGCATTCCGACAGGTGGGCGACCAGGGATTCCAGCTCCGTGAAGGTGAGATGGGCGGCCGTCGGGATTCCGTATTTGGCCATGATGGCTTTGGAGAACGCCTTGCTCGATTCCAGCCGCGCGGCGGCCTGGGAGGGGCCCAGCGCGGGAATGCCCGCTTCGGCGAGGGCGTCGGCCAGACCCAGGGCGAGAGGGATCTCCGGTCCGATGAACACGAAATCCACGGACTCTTCCCGAGCCAGGGACACGAGTCCGGGGACATCGTCGGCCGCGACGGGAACCAATCTCCCCAACTCGGCCATGCCAGGATTTCCTGGGGCGATCACGAGCTCGGGGGAATGGACACTTTCGGAGAGTTTCAAGGCGATGGCGTGTTCGCGGCCACCGGAGCCGACAACGAGGATCTTCATAGGTCCATCAAAGTAGAATCCACGGCCCGATCCGCCTGCCTCGAGGATGGATCAGGCGGAGAGTTCGTCCCGAAAGTAGGCCACGGTCTTTTCCAAGCCTTGGGCGAGGTCGATCGAAGGAGACCAGTCCAGGAGGGTCTGGGCGCGTGCGATGTCGGGGCGACGCTGCCGAGGATCGTCCGAAGGAAGGGGGTGGCAGACGATCTTCGAGGAGGATCCGGTGAGGGAAATGATCTTCTCGGCGAGTTCACGGATGGTGAATTCACCGGGGTTGCCGATGTTCACCGGGAGGTGGATGTCCGGGCCTTCGGCTTCCATCAAACGCAGGAAACCTTCGATCAGGTCGTCGACGAAGCAGAAGCTGCGGGTCTGGGAACCGTCGCCGTAGATGGTGATGTCCTCACCCTGAAGGGCTTGGACGATGAAATTCGAGACCACCCGGCCGTCGTTGGGGTGCATCCGGGGGCCGTAGGTGTTGAAGATGCGGACGATGCGGATGTCCACCTGGTTTTGGCGGTGGTAGTCCATGAAGAGGGTTTCCGCCACGCGTTTGCCTTCGTCGTAGCAGCTGCGGATCCCCACCGGGTTGACATGTCCCCAGTAATCCTCCTTCTGGGGATGCATTTCGGGGTCTCCGTACACTTCGGAGGTGCTCGCCTGCAGGATGCGCGCCTTGGTCCGTTTGGCCAGACCGAGCATGTTGATGGCGCCCATCACCGAGGTTTTCACGGTTTTCACCGCGTTGTACTGGTAGTGCACCGGAGAGGCGGGGCAGGCGAGATTGTAGATGCGGTCCACTTCCAGGAGCACGGGCTCCACCACGTCGTGGCGCAGAAGTTCGAATCTCTTGTGTCCCAGAAGATGTTCCACGTTGCGTCGGCGGCCCGTGAAGTAGTTGTCGAGGCAGACGACTTCGTCGCCCCGTTCCAGGAGGCGTTCGCAGAGGTGGGAGCCAAGGAACCCGGCGCCGCCGGTGACGAGGACACGGTGCATTCTTCAAGTCTCCGGGGGAGCGTGGAGTCTGGTGTGGGCGAACCATTCCAGGCCTTCCAACGTGAGGTCGTTGTGGAATTCGTCGATGACGGAGGTCAGGCTTCCCAGCATCTGGCTCCAGCCGCCCGTGGCGATCACCCGGGCGTCGGGGATGCGCTCCTCACGCCGGATCCGTTCCACGAGGTATTCGATCATTCCGACATGACCGAGCAGGAGCCCGGAGTGCAGCGCCGATTCGGTGCTGCGTCCGGTGGCCAATTCGGGGATTTCGATGGCGACCTGGGGAATACGGGCGGTTCGCCCGGTGAGGGCGAGCATGCCGGTTTCGATTCCCGGCGCGATGGATCCGCCGAGATAATGTCCGCCGCGGACCACGTCGAAGGTGGTCGCGGTCCCGAGATCGATGACGATGGCGTTTTGCAGGCCGAGTTTTTCCACCCCCAGGGCGTTGGCCAGCCGGTCGGGTCCGATCTGCGCGGGATTGCCGTAATCAATGGGAAATCCGCAATTGCGGTGGTCGAGGCTGGCCACCATCCCGTTGGGGAACACCCGCTCCAGGGCTTTGCGCCAGGTGCGGTCCAGGGAGGGAACCACGGTGGCGATCACCGACCCTCCGACCTCGTCGGGATGCACCCCCTGCATGTCCAGGAGTCCGCGTACGCGGAACTCCACCTCGTCGGAGGTCGAGGTGGGAATGGTGGTCAATCGCCACTTGCGTACCAGGACGCCGGTGCGGAAGTGACCAATGACGGAGTGGGTGTTGCCAATATCGACCACGAGCATGGGACGCAAAGTTTAGTCCCTTTCGCCGGCGAGGCTGGTCAACGCAAGGTGCGGAGTCGTCCCAGCTCGTCGATCAGCAGCACGCTTTTTTGGTCCACGGCGGGAAAAATCCCCTGGACCAGGTAGTAGCTCGGCCCACCGGGGTCGGGAGGAACCCCCACCACGACGAGCAGATCCCGTCGATCGCCGGATCCTGTGAAGCCGGGGCACCACTCGTTGTGGGTGGAGTCGGAGCGCAGGGATTGGGTCCATCCGAAACGCTCGAGGTTCGACCCGGTCACTTTTCCATCCTGGTAGGAAGGACCGTTCCCCAGCCAAAGTTCCACGGTCACTTCGGTGCCGTAGGCGTTGTACAGGGTCAGGCCGTTGGTACATGGTTCCAGTCTCGACACGCCTGCATCCAGCGCCGAATCGTTGTCCAGACGGACCAGGGTGTCCTCCCGGGAGAGCAGGGAGGTGTCGCCGTCGGTGATCAGAAGTTTGGTCCGAACCGTGGTGATGGTGCCGTTGCCGCGGGACAGGGTGTCCAGGCGCACGACCACTTGGGAGGACGACGAATCGGAAGCGCGGACCGTGGAGGTCTCGCTCTCCTGGGAGGCGAGATCGCAGGCTCCCAGGAGGGAGAGGAGCAGGAGTCCGGTGGGGATCGGAATGCGCTGGAGCATGGGATCAGCCCTTCAGGGTGAACTTGAAGGCGGGACTGGAATGCGTGGGCACCATTTTTTCGTCGTACCCGAGGATGAACCACCAGTAGTCGCGGCCGGCCTGCAGACTCGTTTGAGCGGGGCATGTGGCTCCCGGCGGGCAGGATTTCACCTTGGTCTCGCGGGAGAAGGGCGCCGAAGGATTTCCGGTGCAGGCGTAGAGATCGGAGCGACTGGAGTCGACCCCCAAGGAACCATCGAAAACGTGTCCCGCCAAGGAAGCGGCACCGGCGGCGCAATCCTTGACAAGATTCGTGACCACACCGTTGGCGAGGTCGGGAGGCGCCTTCAGAATGACGAGAATCCCGTTTTTGTACCCGCTGGTTTGAAACTGGAAGGCGATGCGCGCGCCTGCGGGAAGGGTTCGGGCATAGGAAGGGGTGAAGAGCCCGATGGGGGAGGTCTTGGGGATCGTCGGTTCCATGGGGAGGATGGAGCTGGATTGTTCGTTGCTCGAGTCCGGATCGAATCCGCCGTCGTGGGGGAGGGCGCAACTTTGCATGAACAGTGCGAAGGCCCCCGCGAGAAGGGCGGTCCTGGCCGTCGCCTTGGGATGTTGGGGAAAATTCACAGCAATACCCTCGCTTGGAGTTGCAGCGACCAGGTCTGGAGTTTGAAGGCGCGTTCTTCGTTGTACCCGCGGAACAGATCGCGCGAGGTGAAATCCACGACGGTGATGTCGCGGAGGAAGTGGACCAGATCTCCGCGTGCGGCGATCTCGACACGGCGCATCAGCCGGTAGGCGACTCCCGCGTTGATGTTGAGTCCCAAGAGTCCTTCGGTATCGTCATGGTCGGGATCGTCGAGATTCTTGGGGGAAATGTCGGTCTGCGCGAAGGCGATTCCGGCACCGACTTGGGGGACGAGTTTTCCCTTGTGCAGCAAGTCCCCCACGACCATGGCCCTCAGTACCCCGAATTTCAGGGTGCGGCGGTCGACCACCTTGCTGTAGGGAACGGGGTACTCGACGGTGTAGGCGCGGGTGGTGGGAAATTCCCACCCCACCTCCACGCCGGCCCATCTTCCGCGAAGAAGGAAGGCCGTGCTCCCGGTGAAGTTCGGGCCAAGAGGATCTTCGATGTCGCGCGTGAACCCGCTCATGCTGCCGCCGCCCTGGATCCAGAATCCACTGGCGTCGAGATCGTCCTCCATCTCGACCACTCGCACCACGTGGCTGTCTGCCGGGACCGTCACGGCTTCCGTCCAAGGGGAAGCCTTCTCCAGCTCCAGCAGGACCACATGCCGCCCGGCCGGGATCGCTTGCTCCACCAGAGGGGTTCGTCCGAGGGGTTTGCCATCCAGCGACACCAAAGCGCCCGAGGGGGAGCTTCGGATGGTGAGGAACCCGGAGGAATTGGAGCGGAAGGCCCCGGCGATCTGGTCGGCCAGCAGGGACATTCCATTGAGGATTTCCTGCAAGGTTCCCTTGCGTTGGAACACTCCGCGCACTTTTCCCGAGGCGGCGTCGATCGCCTTCACTTGGAGCGTCAGGGCCTCCAGCTTCCCTCCGAATTGCCCCAGGATCAGGGCGTCGGCGGAAAGCAACGCGCGGGTGCTGTCGGGTCGGGTCATTCCGGACAGGTCCAGTTCCCGCTCGGCGATCAGGGCGTTCAGGCGGGATCGTTCAACGATCTCGAATCCATCCTTGCGGGACAGCGGCTCCGACAGGGCTCCGGGGAGAGTCTGGGAGAGGAAGGCGAGGGATGCGTCGTTCGAGGCATCCGTGAAGTCTGGCACGGCGATCCGCATGCCGTGACTGCTTGCCACCAACGCCACCAAAACCAGGAGCACGAAGCGGGACAGGGAGAATGGGGTCATGATTCCGGAATTTTAGATCGCCGGAGCGCTTTGGTGTGGATGGGGTGTGAGCGGGGTCACACGGTTGGGGCCTTCCCGAATCGATCTGGTGACCTGGATGGAGGTTGCTCGGCAGACGAGTCCCCGGGATCCGCCCAGGTTCATGCCTTCCATAGTTGTTTGGCGCAAGAGGGGGGATCCAGTTCGAATCCTTGGTGGGTCCCTTCGAGGATCGTTCCCGTTCCGTTCGAGCGGAGCGACCAAGCGAGGGCGGTGTCGAGGGTAGCTCTGCCGAAGGGGGTGTCCGACCGCGATTCGTGCAGGTTTCCACGCCCACATGCACCCGGTTCGAGAGGGAGTGCCGTGAGTGGTCTGGAGCGCACCAGCAGTCTTCCGAAGGTCCCCTTGAATTTGTGTTTGCGTTCGGTGGAAAATCTGAGTACATTCAAAAATGAACGCATTCATAAATGAGTTGATTCACAAATTTCCGGGGGGTGTATGGTGGGATTGCGCGAGCGCAAGAAGGTGGAGCTGGAGGAGAAGATTCGCTCCGCGTCCCGCGATGTCTTCCTGGAGAACGGGTATACCCAGACCACCGTGGAGAAGATCGCCGAGAAGGCCGGGATCGGGGTGGGGTCCATCTACAACTATTTCCCCTCCAAAGCCGACATCTTCCTGGCCATCATGTCCCGGGAGCTCCAGCTCGAAGACGACGACGAGCAGCAACTGGAGCACGACTTGGTGAATGATGTCGCCGAGAGCGTGCTGTCCATCCTGAGTCCCTTCTTCCGGACCACGAAGATGCTCGGTCGCCGGATCTGGCGGGAGTTGCTGGCCGCTGCCTTCTCCACGTCGAAGGCCAGCTCCTTCCTTGCCAAGGGGATGATGAAACTCGACTATCGACTCATCGCCCGGATCGAGGAGTATCTGCAGCGCCAGAAGTCCGCCGGAAGATTCGGGGGCTCCTTCGATCCTCGCGAGGCCGCCATGGCCGTCTACAGTTGCGCCATGGGGCAGTTCATGCTGTTCGTCTACCAGGACGACGCCGACTTCGAAAGCCTCGAAAAGGGGACCCGCGGGCAGATCCGGTTCCTCTTCGAAGGAAAAGTGATCCTCAAGAATTCCCGGGAGAACCCATGAACCAGTTCTTGTCGTTGCGGATCCTTTCGGTCCTTTTCCTGTCGGGGGCCGCGGCTTGGGCCGACGACGCCACCGGGTGGGTGCGCCAATCCGACCAGCACGCCCGGGGGAGGACGTCCCACACCGTCGTGTCCATCCAGGTCGTCCGGCCGGACTGGAAGAGGGAGATGTCCGTGGAGAGCTGGGGTCAGGGGAGCGAGAACGCCCTGACCCTGGTCACCGCTCCCGCCAAGGACAAGGGTTCGGCCTTCCTCAAACGGGGACGCGAGGTGTGGAGCTGGCTTCCGAAGGTGGAGCGCGTGGTCAAATTGCCTCCCTCGATGATGTCCCAATCGTGGATGGGGACCGACATGACCAACGACGATTTCGTGAAGGAGTCCTCCGTGGTGGACGACTACGACCACGCCTTCGTCGGGGTCGACACCCTGCTCGGGCTGCCTTGCCACGTCGTGGAGCTGGTTCCCAAACCGGGAGCTCCGGTCGTCTGGGGGAAGATCCGCATGTCGATCGACGACAAGGACCGCATGCAACTGCTGGTCGAGTTCTTCGACGAGGACGGTCTCCTGGTCAACACCCTCCGGGCGACCGAAGTCGGGATGCTCGGGGGGCGACGACTGCCGACCCGCCTGGAGATGCTTCCGCACGACAAGCCCGGACAGAAGACGGGCATCCACTATCTGTCCGCGGAATTCGACAAGCCCATCGACGACCGGGTCTTCTCGGTCCGCCACCTTTCCGAACTGCGCTGAGGAAGGACGGCACCATGCTGCTTCTGATGGCTTGGCGGAACCTTTGGAGAAACCGCTCCCGTTCGTTGATCACCATGGCCTCGGTGTTCTTCGCGGTGCTCCTGGCGACGGTGATGACCGCCCTGCAGATCGGGTCCTACGACCGCATGGTCGAGAACGTCGCAGGCCAGTACACCGGGTATCTGCAGGTCCACAGACGCGGGTACTGGGACGACAAGTCGCTGGACAACGCGTTCGCCCAGGACGAGGTTCTGCTCGGCAGGATCCTGTCGGTTCCGCGCGTTCGAGGGATCGCGCCGCGCTTGGAAACCTTCGCCCTGGCGTCCAACGGCAACACCACCCTCGGGTGCCAGGTGGTGGGGATCTCCCCGCACGACGAAGATCGAATCACCGGACTGGGCGCCAAGGTGAGCGCAGGACGGTATCTGGCGCCCACCGACCAGGGGGTCATGATCGCCGATGGATTGGCCGAGCGATTGGGATTGTCCCTCGGGGACACGTTGGTGCTGTTCGGCCAGGGATACCACGGCGCGACCGCGGGCGGGAAGTTCCCCGTGATTGGACTGGTGCATTTCGGGTCGCCCGAGGTGAACGACCATCTGGTGAACCTGTCGCTGGAGGCGGCGAGGGAATTGTTCTCCTCCGAAGGGCTCTCCACGGCCTGGGTCGTCGAAACCGACCCTGGCTCCGACCTGGGAGAACTGGTCCGAAGCATCGCCTCCGTCAGCGGCGGAGAGTACGAGGTGATGGACTGGAAAGGCATGATGCCCGATCTGCAACAGGCCATCGCCGCCGATCGTGCGGGGGGATTGATCATGGTCGGGATCCTCTACCTGATCCTCGCCTTCGGAATCTTCGGAACGGTGGTGATGATGAGCCACGAGCGGAAGAGGGAGTTCGGCGTGCTGGTCTCGATCGGAATGCGCCGGAGGAGCCTCGCGGGGCTGTTGTTCATCGAATCCACGATCCTCACCGGTTTGGGGGTGGCCTCGGGTTTGGCTGCGAGCCTTCCGATCGTTTGGTGGATGTCGATCCATCCTCTCCGTTTCTCGGGGCAGGTCGCGGAGGCCAGTGCCAAGATGGGGCTGGAGCCGATCTTCCCCACGACCACCCGCCCGGATGTCTTCCTGCAGCAGGGAACCCTCGTGTGGGTGATGGCGATGGTGATCGCCCTGGTCCCGGTCGCGCGCGTCCTGAAACTGGATCCCCTGGAAGCGAGTCGCAGATGACCTCCAAGACCCTCCTCGTATTGGCATGGCGCAACGTATGGCGGAGTCCCCTCCGCAGTGCGATCCTGATCTCCTCCGTGGCCCTGGGACTGTGGCTCGGGGTCTTCGTGATCGCCTTCTACCAGGGGATGAACGAACAGCGGCTTCGCGGAGGGATCGAGCGGATCGGCCATCTCCAGATCCACTCCCCCGGGTTCCGCGAGGAGTACGACGCTTCGCTTCCGATTCCCTCCGTGGAGGAGTCGTCGCGCGGGATCGCCTCGACTCCCGGGGTCGGCGTGGCGGTCCGCACCGTCGCGCGCGGGATGCTGTCGACGGTCCGATCCGGCGACGGGGTGGAGATCCGGGGGGTGGATTCCGCTTCCGAGTCGCAGGTGAGTCGACTGCGGACGAAGATCGTGGAAGGGGAGTTCTTCGGGGGGAGCTACCGTCGTCCGGTGGTGGTCGGACGGAAATTGGCCGATCGCAGGGGTCTGTCCACGGGGACGAAGATCGTCCTGACCTTCCAGGACAGCGCGGGGGACATGGTGTCGGGGGCCTTCCGCGTCTCGGGGATCTTCCAGACCTCCGACATGCGTTTCGACGAAGGGACCGTGTTCGTTCCGCGCGCCCAGGTGAATTCCCTTCTCGGGATCGGAGACTCCTCGGGCAACGAGATCGCCCTGCGGTTGGAACGTCCCGAGGAGCTGGAGATGGAAGCCGAACGGCTGCGCAGGCGGTTTCCCGGACTCGAGATCCTGACCTGGAAGCAGCTGTCCCCGGATCTGGAGCTTTCCGAAGCCTCTTCCTCGCAGGTGCTGTACGTGTTCATGGTCATCATCATGCTGGGACTCGCCTTCGGCATCGTGAACACCATGCTCATGGCCGTCCTGGAGCGGACGCGGGAGATCGGAACATTGATGGCCTTGGGAATGCGGCGGGGACGCATCTTCGCCATGGTCCTCGCGGAAACCGTGGTGCTGGTCCTGGTGGGAGCCCCGGCGGGAATGTCGCTCGCCGCCCTGACCATCGCCTGGTCGGGAACGACGGGAATCGACCTCTCGCGGTTCGGCGAGGGGCTCGGGCAGTTCGGGATGTCGAGTCTCGTCTATCCGCGCCTGGATCCGATCGCCTACCTGCAGGTATTGGCGCTGGTGGCGGTGACGGCCGTGCTGGCCTCGATCCCTCCGGCGCGGAAAGCCCTCGCCTTGCAACCGACGGAAGCCATCCGGTCCCTCTGAGAGGGAACCAAGGAGGATATGGAGATGATCGACAACGTGATCCAAGCCCAAGGGCTCGCCAAGGTGTACCCGGGCGCCGTTCCCGTGACCGCCCTGTCGCACCTCGACCTGGAGGTCCGGCGCGGCGAATTCGCGGCGGTGATCGGCCCCTCCGGGTCGGGCAAGACCACGCTCCTGAACCTGTTGGGAGGTCTGGACACCCCCTCCTCGGGGAAGCTCCTCGTCGATGGCCAGGAATTGTCCGGACTGTCCTCGGAGAAGTTGATCGATTTCCGCCTGGCCCACATCGGATTCGTGTTCCAGGCCTACAATCTCGTTCCCGTGCTTTCGGCCCTGGAGAACGTGGAATTCGTCATGCTCCTCCAGGGACAGCCTCGCAAGAAGCGGGAGGAGCGCGCGCTCGAGCTCCTGGAAGCGGTGGGATTGGCCGATCGCCGCCATGCCCGGCCGGGGGAGATGAGCGGAGGACAGCAGCAGCGCGTCGCGGTGGCGCGCGCCCTCGCTTCCCGGCCCGGTTTCGTGCTGGCCGACGAGCCGACGGCCAATCTCGATTCCCGATCGGCCTTCGATCTCCTGGACGTGATGAAGAAGCTCAACGAGGATGAGAAGACGACCTTCCTGTTCTCGACCCACGATCCACGTGTCATGGAACGGGCGTCCCGCGTGGTCACCCTGGAAGATGGACTGGTGGTTTCGGACGAGCGACGACCGGGATGATCGCGCGGACCAGGTGTCTTGCCATGGCGGGCCTTGCGGCCCAGGTTGCCCTGGCTCCCGCCTCCGCAGGTGCCGCGGAGGAAGGCTCCCTGAGACTCGGAGGGTATGTCGAATCGATCCAGGGCGCGGCGTTCGCCGATGACCTCGATTCGCTGTCCGCGGCCAACTTGTTCCAGAATCGCCTGCGGATGCACTGGTCTCCCTCCGCGGTGCCCGACCTTTCCGCCAACCTCGAAATGCGCAACCGGCTCTTGTACGGAGAGGCGTTGCGCAACCAACCCGGCCTGCGCACCTCCCTCGGGAAGGATCCCGGGTGGATCGACCTGAACCATCTGGTCCTCGATGAAGCGGGAGCGGTCCTGAGTTTGTCGGTGGATCGCGCTTGGGCGCAATGGGGCGGCCAGGACTGGAAACTCGTTCTGGGAAGACAGAGGGTGAATTGGGGAATGGCGCTGGCGTGGAACCCCAATGATTTCTTCAACGCCTACAACGTCCTGGACATGGACTACGAGGAACGTCCCGGATCGGATGCCGTGCGCCTGCAGGTCTATTCCTTCGATCCCCTGCAGCTGGATCTGGTCGCGAAGGCCGACGGCTCGGCAAATGAGGTGGGGGCCTTGAGACTCGGATGGAATCTCCTGCGATACGACTTCCAGGCGATCGGGGGGTGGTACCACGACCGGGGGGTGGCGGGTGCGGGATGGGCGGGCAACCTTTGGCAAGCAGGGTTCAAGGGAGAGGCCAGTTGGATCGCTCCCGCCCAGGGGCGAACCGACGGGGAGTTGGCCGCAACCACCACCTTCGACTACGCCTTGCGCGATGGCTCCTTCGTTTCCGGTTCCGCTTTGTTCAACGGCGAGCCGACCGGAGGTCTGGATCGACTCCTGGGTGCCTCCAACGGGGTCGAAGGGGCGTCCCCCATCGATCTGTTCCCTTCGAGATGGACGTTTCTCGTCCAAGGATCCTTTCCGGTTTCA
Source organism: Fibrobacteria bacterium (assembly GCA_020633825.1). GTDB lineage: Bacteria > Fibrobacterota > Fibrobacteria > UBA5070 > UBA5070 > UBA5070. Next base: position 18,927 of record JACKCV010000008.1, read on the forward strand.
CCCATCCTCTCGTGCGGGGCGACCATCCTGTTCGCGCCCGACCTGGAGACGGTGATTCCCATGCCCGTTCTCGACTGGAACTTCGCCGAAGACTGGGAGCTGGAACTTCGTGGCCAATCGGTGCTGACCTACGGAGATCCCGATGGCCGACCGGAGTCCGGGTGGCGCTCACTCGCCCATGCCGGGTCCATGAGGATCCGCCGGTCGTTCTGACGGGGGAGGGAAGGGCCGCAAGGGAAGATGCGATGGAAATCCGGAAATTCCCCTTCTCCGCCTCCGTTGAAGAGCAATATCTGAAGCCCTGGTTCAGCATCTTGAATGCTTGAGGTTCGGTAGATGCAAGGTCAATTCGGATCGATGCATCCCAGCAAGAGCGTCGAGAAGATCTTCATTTTCCGGTATTCCCCCCCGCAACGGGTATGCCATGCGAAAGGTCGGATGTTCCCATTCCTGGTATGGGGGAGTGATCGGGTGATATCTCGTGCGTTGCCTGTTTTGGGGCCTTTGCAGGACTCCACGGCGGTACAGTGGGATGCGGGCGTTGCTGAAAGTCCGCATTCTTGCTGGGATGCGGTGGGTATGGCGACATTCGATGGCGTATCGAGGCCCGGATCGATTCCCCATTGCAGGCAACGATTCCCATCTCGATCGTCCAGCCAGGTTGCGTACGGGAACCGAAACTTTGCGGGACATCGACCGTCTTCTCGAGTGGCCGAGGACGATCCCTCATACCGGAGTGAAACCATGAAATGCATCGTGTCGAGGCTGGGAGTTCTGTTGATGGCTGGGGCCATGGCGACCACCAGCGCCCAGGATCAGTGCAAGCCCATAGGGTGGGCGACGCGTTCGGGGCGTACGGGGGGGGCGGTCGCTGTGACGGGAGGTGGAAACGCGACACCGATCACCGTGAAGAACTTCGCGGATCTTCTGAAATACGCCACGGATGGAAGTCCTCGCGTGATCTACATCGACGGGACTCTCGGTGGAGGGTGGAGCGGAAGGAGCGGAGATCGACTGGAAATCAAATCGAACAAGACCATCATCGGTTTGAGGCCCGGAACGATCCTCAATGCACCGATCCATATCAAGGATGCCGGAAATGTGATCGTCCGCAACCTCGTCATCAACGGGCCAGGATCCAATACCGATCAGGCATGGGACAACATCAACATCGAAGGGGCCTCGAAGAATATCTGGATCGACCATTGCGAATTCTGGGACGGCCAGGATGGAAACTCGGATGCGGTGAAGGGGGCGGACAACATCACGTATACCTGGTCCATCTTCGGGTACAAGAAGGGTGGTCCTCACAATCTGTCGAATCTCATCGCCAGCTCCGACGATGAGCCGGTCAGCGTCAACAAGCTGAACATCACTTTCATGGGGTGTTGGTTCCGAGGCATCAACCAGCGAGGCCCTCGTTGCCGCTACGGCAACATCCATGTGGCGAACAACCTCTACACCACGGATGGACTGGCCTCGCAGTACGCTGTTTCCGCCGGGAAGGACTGCCAGGTGATCACGGAAAACAACGTGTTCGTCGGAACCTCGACTCCGATCTACACCGGGCACAAGGCGGGCTCTTCCGCGCACTACGTCACAGGCAACATATTCGAGGGGACAAAAGGAAACCAGACCGGATACGGATCGGCGTTCCCGATTCCCTACGACAAATCGTTTGTGATTCCTGCGAGTTCGGTCAAGGCCGCAGTGCAGAAACTCGCCGGAGCGAACCTCGCCAACCCGACGTCGTGTGGAGGGGGAGCCACCGGTGTGGCCCAGGAACGGAATCACCAGTCATCATCGCGGCTCTCATTGCGAGGCGATATCCTGGTCGCCGAAGGGTTCGAGACAGGAAATATCGAGTTCCGGATCACCAACCTCGCAGGAAGGGTTCTTGAACGCCGCATCCTGCCCGCGGTCGAGGGGGCATCAGTCGAATTCGACATTTCTTCCCATTCAGGTGCGGGGGTGTTGCTTGCCTCGGTGCAGGTTCCCGGGGAAACCTCCGGGGCGAGCCGCATCAAGATCATTCGATAGGACCCTGCACCGCAGCCATCTATTGTCTTATTCCGCAGAGGCTACCGGTTCCAGTCGTCGAGTCGGATCACGATTTGGAATCGCTTCCCAGGGCAACGCCACGGGCCGACACGTGGCGGTCCGGGACATCGCGAACCGCACCACCTTCCCGGATTTGCGTGACCAACGGCGGGAGGACATCGCGATTCCGGGGGTCGAGCACAGTATCCACATCGGCGCTGTCTCATCGCCTGGAGATGCCGCTCAAACGGTGCGGGTACTGCCGTTGGAGTAGGGTGGAGGGGCGCTTCTTCGATGCAGATGGCCGCGGAACTTAAGAGAACTGTTGTACCTCCTTTCAACATGAGATGATGGTTTTCCACACACCATGGGGGTTCTTCCTGCGAAATTTCCTTCCATGAAACCCTCCTTGATCCTTCCGCTCCTGGTTGTTTCCTCTTTCTTGCATGCCCGATTTGTCCATGTCGCGCCGGGTGCACCGGCCAGCGGGTCAGGCACGAAAAGCTCACCATTGGATGTCGTGAAGGCGCTGGAGGCGGCGAAGCCCGGAGATACCATCGACCTGGCGGAAGGGGTCTACAGGATTCCCTATTCTACGGGTAGGGCGAATACGATTCGGTGTACAACCCCAGCGACCGCGGAATCTCCCATTGTTGTTCAGGCCCCCCTCGCCAAGAGGGCTGTCCTCGACTTCCAGTTCGCAAAGGACGATTGGGTGCAGGATGGTTTTGGCATTTCAGTCTCTGGCGACTGGTGGACATTCCGGCGCATTGATGTCACACGGGCTGGATACCAAGGTGCGTATGTGACCGGTGCTCACAATACCTTCGATCATTGCTCTTTCTTCGAGAATCGCAACACGGGCCTGGAGATCAACAAGGGGGGGGCGTACACGACGGTTCGAAACTGCGATGCGTACCGCAACTTCGATCCCAAGAAGGGTGGGAGCATGGCTGACGGGTTTGGACCGAAGCAGACACAAGGACCCGGCAACAAATTCATCGGATGCAGGGCGTGGGAAAACTCCGACGACGGATTCGATCTCTTCGACAGTCCGCAGATGGTCACTCTTGACAGTTGCTGGGCATTTCGCAACGGCATCGACGTCATGGGGTGGGGGTCGATCGGCAACCAGAACGGCTTCAAGGTGGGAGGGAATGGTGCAGCAGGAAACCACGTCCTCCGACATTGCGTCGCGTTCGGAAATCCCGTGAAGGGGTTCGATCAGAACAACAACACCGGGGCGGTGACCATGATCCACTGCACGGCATACATGAACGGAGCCTACAACTTCGCCTTTGGGCAGTCGCCCACCAGCGGTCGGAATATTTTGAGGAACTGCGTTTCGCACCAGGGAAAGGTGGATGTCGGCACGTCGACCCAGGAGAAGAATTCCTGGAACCTTTCCTTGGTCCTTGGCAGCGTAGACTTCGCTTCCCTCGATACCTCGATCGCCCACGCCGAGCGCTCCGTGGATGGATCGCTTCCCAGCAACAGCCTCCTTCGTCCCTCCGCGGGATCTGAACTCTTGGATCGCGGAGCCAAGCTTGAGTGGTCCTATCTCGGGAGTGCACCGGATCTCGGCGCCTTCGAGTTCATGAATACCACCGAGGTCATGCGCTGGGAGGGCATCCCGGGTTCCGTCCCTCGATCGATGCTTTCATTTGGCGAGGCGAATGTTCGACTCCGTGATCCAATCGGACGATTTGTCGCCGGGGGCGCGGGGGTGAGATACCAGGCCGGGCACTGAGTTCCTTCGTCGATTGCGATCGCACTTCCACCCCTCCATTGTTGCCTGAAATCAGGCAACCTCCAACGGAATCGATAAGGATTCTCGCACCCAATTCCCCCTGCTCGAGGAGGAATGCCCGACTCGTGCTTTCGGGAAGCGGGGATCGTGTTTGGATCAGAGGATTCTTTGGTTGGTATTCAGGCAACGGATTCGGTTTCAAGCACCAGCCGTCCTGCAGATCCTCGCGTAAGCTCAACTACCATCGCGACGAGCGACCACAGGAGTACACAATGTCCTTTGTTCCGAATACCTACAAGGCCGCGACCATTCTTGGGTTCCTTTGCCTGGGTCTGGCGATCTCACGGGGCGAAGCCGCTGAGCAGCGTTGCGATCTGGTGTCACAGTCTCGCGAGACGGCTTGTCTGGACCTGACAAGTTTGGAAACGTCGACGATCCAGGTTCCCGCGAACACGACGCGGATTCCATCCGACGGGCTTGTGCTCTGTGGGACACCACCAAAGCTGGCGGGCCCTGTGGATATCGTCTACGTGGTCGACCAGACGATCAGCATGAAGCCGACAGAGATCACCATCGAGGGGAAGGATACGGTCGGTTGGTACGAGTGCAATCGCTTCGATTCGCTCCCCGAAATCACCACGATCGGTTCGATCGATTCCTTTCACGGTCTCCGTGTCAACGTCATAGATCCGAAATTCTCCAATTCCGAAGTCGGATCCGTTTGCGCGATGGCCGGTGATCCCTATTCCGTTCGAGGAATCGCCGTCCAAGAGGCGATCAAGGCTCAGGCGAATGAAGCGCCGGCATCGTACGCGGCGACGATCAATTTCGCCGGAAAGATCGTGTCCACACAGAACTCGATGACCGAACTGGCTGACACATCGGCGTTCTCCAAACTGATGAATTCGGTCCAGCTGACCTACGCGAGTGGGACCCACTACGAGGAACCGCTGGCCTGGGCGCGGATCCTACTGGAAGGTGGGCACACCGAGGGCAGCGTCGTCCCGAGTACGATGCCTGCTTCGAGGAACGCTCAGAAGGCGATCATCCTGATCTCCGACGGCAAGCCCAACAAGAGTTGGATCAAGGGGTTGGAGGATACTGCCACTGCTGTCTTGGATGGCATCGTGTGGAAAACCGACGACCCCACTACTCCGCCCGTCTACGGCATCTACCTGGGAATCGACACCAGCGCCGGAACCTTGCTGGACTCCGTGTCCAGGCTGACGAATGGGCGGTTCTACATGATTTCCCCGAATAAACCAGACAGCCTCGCCGCTGTTGTTCAAAACATCCTCGGCCAATTGATCGCCGCAACGAAGCCTGAAGGTGCAAGGGTGAGGAACATCACGAATGGGCAGTATTCGGAAGCTCGTTCGTCGATTGTGAACGGGATCTCGTACAAGATGGTGCTGGACTCTCTGATTGGATTGGAATCGGGGATGAACAATCTCTCGATTTCCACGTCACAGGGCGGTTCACCCGTCCGGATGAATCTCAATATCCTGGTATCCGACGCTCCGACGAACTCTGTATCGCCCTTGGATTCTATCCTCACGACCCGTTGCTACAGCCCATCGACCTTGACTGTCAAGCCCGATGTTTCCGGCCTGCCTTGGGCCGACTCAGTGGACCGCAATCTCCTCGTATCGCTTCTCAACGTCCCGGACCAGTACGAGAGTCTTCCGATACGCGCGAGCACTTTTCTTTCTGGGGATGACGAATCCTTCGCTCTGCGAGTGCCGACGGGTACATCCGGGTATTCCCAGAACACCTTCATGGAGCCCCTCCCCTGGCGATGGTTGGTGGCAACCGGAGGGGAGGCGGGTGACGACACCCTGCGTTCCGGTCCGGGTTGGGACACGGCAATATTCAAATTCACGATGCCGCGGGATTCCCGCGATACGGCGGTTGCCAGGATTGCCCTACGCCATTCCCTACCTCCGCCGCAGGGGCCGGATTCCGTGGTCTATTTCGATGCGGATGGAGACGGAGCCCTGGACAGGGTGAAGGTCCATATGAAAAACCCCGCTCCGGAAGGCTCGGAAATCAAATTGCCCTGGCCGGCCCAGGGAACTTTCCTGGATGTATCCCGGGCCAAGACGACGTGGTCCAGCGATTCCTTGGTGGTTACCTACGACTTCGGTCCGCAGTCCCCGGATACGACAACCCCGATCACCCATCTGGTATCCGTGTGGAGGGCGAGCCCCGTCCTTCCCTGGTCGGATGTCTCGGTCGTCGAGCATATTGCGCCCGTACCCATGGAAGCCGTGCTTCGGCGAGGAGAAAGCGTCGATACCCTTCGTGTCTCCTCGTCGGAAGGAATCAATCCGCTCTTGATGGAGACCAATACCTTGGTCGCAAGGGTCAAAGCAGGTGGGGCGCAGGAACTGGCCCCGATCTCCGCGTTCCTCGATTCTGTCGAGGGGACCCTGGTTCTGCTCTTCCCGGCTCCGACCAGCCGATACCAGGTCGTTCCAGGCGATTCAGTACGTTTCTTGTCATCGGTCCTCGATGTCCTGGGGAATGCGCCCGGAAAGACCGCGAAGAAGGTCGTGGTGAAGGGTACGGATCCCATCCCGCGCGACGCGGTTCTGGAGGATCAAGACGGGGATGGCCGGGGCGACAGGATTGTGGTCCGGTTGCGGTTTCCCCTCACCGTCACCGACAGCATGGGATTCCTCTGGCCGAATCGCGATGGTGTCCTCGAGGAACGGAGACTACCCGTTTCTGCCGCATCGACCGATTCCAACGGATTGCGCTTGACATTTCCGGTAGCGCCCTACTCATTCGGTGCCACCTCCTGTCCTGCCGTCGGCTGCGCGAATCTAGGCTGGATGTCCAGCGACCGCTTCGACGCATCCACCCGGGAATTCTTCGAACTTCGGGACGGCGTCGATCCGGTACCCTTGCGCGCGGAATACCGCTTCGCCCAGGAGTCCAATCAACGGGATTCCTTGGTCGTGACATTTTCCGAGCCCATGCGTGCAGGAAACGCCGATCGATGGGTATCCACCGGAAAACCATCAGACGGTCCCCTGGGCGCAGCGGTCATCAATCGTGTCCAACCGATCTGGATAGAAACGAACCAATCCGCTCTGCTGGTGGACAGCACCGACAAGATCGAGGTTTCGGATTCGCTGCGGATCGCCTACGCCGGAGCACTCTCCGATGGGTCGGGAAACACCCCAGATTCCATCGCGTTCTGGACTCCCATACTCTGGGGCCAGCCTCCTCCGGAGATTCGTGTGGGCGTACCTCACGCGGTGGTGAAGAATCGCGAGGAATTGGTTCCGCCTGCGGGAGAGGCCGCCATCACGGTGATGCTGCGCAATCCCAAAGAGAATCGCTGGACGAATCCGGAAGGATCGATGCCGGAGGGGATCGAAACACGGTTCGGTGGACCATTGGTCCGCTTGAACCGGATTCCCAAGTCCTTGTGGCTCTACGTCTATGACAATCTCGGTGTCGTGGTCCTGAACAAGGAGATCACGGGACTCGGGGATGCGGAGGCCCGGGGGTTGCTCAAACGCACGCGTCGAGGCGAATACGAGATCTGGCTGGCATGGAACACCCTCGATGAAAAGGGAAATCCCGTTGGATCCGGCGTTTACACCTTCAGGGTCTTCGGCATGATGGAGGAGGATGGAAAGACGATCGTGGTCAACAAGCTCATCACCGAGGGCATCTACCGCCATCGGCGTTGATCTGGTCCGTCCGGAATGGCTTTCTGAAGCTTTTAGAAGCAAGGATTCCGGCAAGGTCGCACAAATGCGGCATGCTGAGCATGTTCGGGTACGGATGCGGTGCGACGCGTTTCCCGAAAATTCTGCATAGGTTTGAAATGATTCGGGATGATTCGTTCGAGGCACGAGAAGGGCCAGTCGGTCGCACGTCCCGAGAGTATCGTGACTGAACCTGTCGAGGGTGGCAACACCTTCGGATCCCCGGTCGAATCGTTCGGATGCCAAGGAGCCGCGTGTCAGGTGCGCTCGTCGTTTCTGGCTGGTCACGGCTCCTGGGGCCAGCGAGGGCCGATCGTCCTTCGCTACACGATGGTCAGGGGAAGGTATCCGGTACGAGGGCGGCGTGCTACCCGCTTCCGGGAGGGGGTAGCTGTCCATCGAAGTGCATTCCGGATTCGGGGATGCTTCGAAACCCGGGATCCTGATCCCATCCTGCCGAGGATGTGGTGGAGTTCTCCACCTTGTCGGACTCGACCATGGTCAGTAAACCGTCCCCATGGTGGAGATTGCCTGGCAAACGTCCAGGTTTCCTCCGACTTACCGGACCACGGTGAAGCTTCTCGTCTCGACCACTCCACGAGCCTCGAGGGAAACCAGGTAGGTTCCCGTCCGGACACCCCAATGTTGCAGTTCGATCGTCGTGGATTGTGCTCCTGCGGGACGCTCCGTCTGCAGCACGTTGGCGATCAAGGCGCCATAGGCCGTTCGCAGGCTGATCTTCACTCTCGAGGGTTTCTCGAGCTTGAATCCAACCCGGATCGCACCCCGATGGTGTGCGAGCTGGAGCCCGAATGGCGAGGCCGGAGCAGTCAGATTCCGTTTTGCGGAGGTGGGGGGGAGGTAGTCGAGCTCGACGTCGTACCACTTCCTGTTTGTTTCGGCGGTTCCGGTCACACCCGTCCCGGGGGCCAGACGGTAGTCGAACTTGGCCTTGCGGGTAGCTTCGCCCAAGTACTTGTAGTCGGTGTTGGCCACCACCGCGATCACGACGCCGTTGGCGGGAGGTTTGTCGAGCCGGAGAGTCGCCCTGCCGGAAGTCACGGGGGTTCCGTAGATGGGGGTGCCGTCGGCGGTACGGTAGCAGAGCTGGAGAGACATGTTCCGACCGATAGGTTCGAATCCGACCTCCACAACGCTTCCCGTCACCTTGAGCGGGACGTAGTTCGCTCCCGACCATCCCGGAAGAGTTCGGTTTTCCGGGATCAGAACCCCGTTGCTGTCGGTGGTCTTCGCGTACATGGAGGCCGTCCAGGATTCGACCTGGGCCACGGCGGGAGAGTATTCGGTCTTGATCGACGATCCGAAATTGGCGTCGGCGAGACGCTTGATTTCGTGGCTCCATTTCTTCATGTCCATCAAGGCCATGCGGGCGCGGTATTCCTGGATCAGACGGCGGATCTGGGCATCGCCCAGGGAGTCGGCCATGCCTTCGAGGACGCGATTCCTGGCATAGTTCCAGATCCATGGGATGGTGCCGACTCCCAGCCATTCCCCGAGGAAGGTCGGAAACATGTTCCCGTACTGGTATCCACCCAGGAGGTTCCGCCAGTTGCAGAGTTGTTTGCCGTCGGAGTCGTATGCGTTCACGCCCTCGGCAGCGGGGCCGCCGAAGGAGCCGTCGAGGAGCCAACCGCTGTAGCATTCGATGGGAATGAAGGGGGCGACGACCGCTGCGGCGTTCAGGAAACCCATGGGGCCGGGGGCGTTTCCAGGGTTCCGCCGGGTGTCGGCCTCCTGCTGCACCCAGGTGTTGGCGCCTTCATGGAACCAGGCCGAGTTCCGGGCGCCCGGCAGGCTCGCCAGCATGGCGTGGATGCCTTCGTGAACCATGGCTCCCTGCTGGCTCACCTTGTCGCCGTAGGTGCTGGCCGGATCGAAGCTGTACACCGGGTAGTACGAGGCGAGAATGATCGGATGGCCACCGACCGAACTCTGCCAGCCACCCAAGGCGTTGCTGTCAGCGTTGTCGGTGCACGTTCCGGAGCCGTAGAGATAAACGGCACTGCGCCCGCCTGCACGAATACGGCTGTCCGGGGCCCATCCCATGGAATCGTGGAAGTAGGTGAAATCTTTGTTGAGGCGCGCGAGCATCGGTGTGATGGCCTTTTCGGTCACTACGGATCTCTTGTTCTTCCCCCACTTGAAGGTCCACATCCCCGAACTCTGCGATCCGACCACTCCGGCGCAATTGTCGTCCAGGTCCATGGTGGGCATCGGGAAGACTCCCAAGCGCTCCTTGAAGTTGTAGTTGAGGTCGGGGGAGTAGGCCGGCCATGCGTAGGGGTCGCCTTCGGCGGCGGATGTGGGGAGTGCCCCCAAGGCCGTCGCGAGGAGCACGGCAAGGAGGCGCAGATTGGGTCGCGAGGTGGTCTGGAACAAACGGAACCCCTTTCATGGGACGTTGGTGTTTCCATGATACGCGGACTCCGGCCGACCAAGTGCCGGTTCCACGGGCTCCCGATCACCCGGATGGGGTGCTTCGGTGAGCGCCCTCGCGACACGGCGGACCTTCCGAGGTATAGGTTTGTTCAGAAAGCCCCGTTCGAGGGCGAAGGCCTTGAAACGACAGCACCGGGGATCGACACGCCATGTCCAAGTGCGACATCCATGATTACCTGGAATACCGAACCTTCCTTCGGGATGCTCTTCGAATCGAAAAAGAGGAGGGGCGCCTGACGGGTCAAAGGAGCGTGGCCGCCTTCCTGGGTCTGAAGTCGTCCGGTCATGTATCCTGGATCCTGCAGGGAAAGCGCGACCTGTCTCCCCGGCTGGTGCCGCGAATGGCCGAACTCCTGCGGCTCTCCATTCATGAAACTGAATACCTGGCTCTTCTCGTGGAACACAACGACACCGAGAAACCGGACCAACGCCGCCGTGCGATGGGAGCCCTCGCGAGACTCCAGGCGATCGGCAAACGACGACTCCCACCCGGCAAGGTCTCGTATCTCTCCTCTTGGAGGAACGCGGTCATCCGGGAGGTGGTCGCCCTGGAGAAGTTCCGTTGGGAGGATGCCAGGAGCATCGGGGCCACCTTGGAGCCTCCAGCCTCGGTGCAGGAGGTGCAGGAGGCGTTGACGACCCTCGAAGAACTGGAACTCGTGCGGCGCGACGACCAGGGAATCTACCATCGGTCCGATTCGATCCTCGCAGTGGGCGCGGAAACTTCTCCCGAGGCGGTTCGGGCCTTCCAGGATGCCATTCTGGAGCTCGCGCGCCGCGCTCTTCGGGAGATCCCTCGTGATCACCGCGAAATCTCCACCCTTACCTTCAGCGCCTCGCCGGAGCGCTTCCAGAAGATCCGGTCCCGACTGAAGGAGATGCGTCAGGAGATCCTCACCCTGATCCGCACCGACCCGGAGCCTTCAACGGTCTATCATCTCGCCATCCAAGCCTTTCCAGCGAGTGCTCGAGTCGGAGGCGAAACGTGAGGTCCACCTGCCTCGTGGGAATGGCTGCATTCCTTCTTGCCGGCTGTGGGTCGGAAGCGACCATGCAGGGCGGGGGAGCCACCGAAACAGACAACGCGATCAAGATCCAGGCCACGACTTCGGAAGGTGCTCCTTTGCCGGCCGCACGAGTGGTCCTGGTTCGCACCGACACATGGCTGCGCGACGTCTCCTCCAGGGGGACGCCGACGACCCTCTCCTACAAAACAGACCTCGAAGGGAGGCTTCGGATCGAATCCCTGCCACCCGGCGAGTGGACGGCGCAGGTGGAGACCCTTTCCCAGGCATGCGACATCCCATTGGGCCGGGATACCGCCACGCGCATCCTGAAGCTTCAAGATCTTTCCACGGTGGATGTCGCACTCGATGGGCTTTCTGGTGCGCGTCTCCTTGCCGTCGGAACGTCGTGGGGCGCCTCGACGGATTCCCTGGATCGTGCGACGTTGCGGCTTCCGGCGGGGCGCCGCATGCTGGTCGCAAGCCGGGACTCGGTCCTGACACCAGCCCTCTCCGTCACCTTGGCTGCCGGGGGACAGGTCGACACGTCGGTGACGGTGGACGTAAACCGTCTTCTCCTCGACGACTTTTCGGCGGGGGACGGCCGGGCCACCATCTCCAACTTCACCGGTATGGGAAGATGGTTCGTGAACGCTTGGGGCACCCAGGTCTACTCGGATGCGGACCCTCGCGGGGCGAGCCTGGTGGGAGCTCTCTCCCTGCGCTACATCGCTCCCGATACGGGCGATGCCGTTCTGGCGGGGATCGCCTTCCACGACGGAGAAGCTTTCCGTCCCATGGATTTTTCGCGGATGGATTCGCTCTGCTTCGACATTCGCGCCAACGGGGAAGTGAAGCTCTTCTTCATCGAATACGGATCCGACAACAACTGGAATCTTTCCGCGGATGCGGAGGTGGGGGGCATCTCCACCGTCTGGTCCCGTCGTTGCGTGAAGGCGGATTCCCTGCGGGACAGTTGGCCCACGGTGAGGACCTCCGCCAACACCATCGCCTTCCTGGCCCGACGAGGGGATCTCCTCGAGATCCGGAACCTGGTTCTGTGGGGCGTTCCATTGGCATCGCTCTCGCGCTGAGTTCGCGGAGGTCGATGAAAAGGGGCGCATGGCACAGGAAAATGGGGAGAAGAACAGACGCCAGGGGGCGAGGTTCGCCAGCCTGGTGAACGATGCATCGATTTGGTCGGTGGAAAGGAGAGGGGCATCGCGCCGAGAAGCGGTCCGTTTCCGCCCTCCGCTCTGCACTGGTGTACTTGGGATGGGAGCTGAAATCGGCGATTGGAAACGAGGGGGTGGTACAAAACCGTGATCGGCGTGCGGCAACTCGGTCAGACTCGAAATCAGGCCTCGATTTGATGCTCAAGACGATTCATTCTGCTCGTAAGAGCCAATCCTCACCACCACCGAACCTACTCGCGAACCGGATGGAGGGGCTCCTCGGTTCGATGTTTGCCTCCAGGGGGAAAGCCGCTGTGCCGGTGAGCCGCCCGGGATCTCCTTCCGTCGGTCAGCGCAGAAGGAACAGGAACGTGTTCCCCTTGGATCCGAAGAACGCTTTGGAATGGTTCCCGTGGGTATGCGTTTGGCGCGGGCGTCCCAGGAGATCGAGGTTCCGCCGGGCCGGGTCGATTGGCGAAGCGGACAGATTCCGGAAGGAGCGCGTTTGTGTCGGGGGACTCCTGGTGGGAAAGAAAAACCCGTAGGATTCACCCCATGTACCGCTGTTGAACGCCGTTGCGGGGATCCCCGTCCAGAGAGAGTCGGGAGCCGAGAATTCCGGGTCGTTGGTTGGGCAATCCGTGCAAAGTCCGTCGCCGAGTGGATTCTGCCATAGAATGTTCCTGGTCCCCACAATGACTCCGTTGTCCTCCTGGAAGGCCTGGAGGTTGTCGGCGAACGTGCACTTCTCGACCCTGACGGTGGAATTGTTTCCTGCCCACAGACCGGCGCCTCGGGCGTAGCCACCAATGGAATTGGTAACCGAAATGGTCCCGCTCCAAAGCCGGTAGTTGCGGTAGTTCCGGAAGCTGATGGAGGAATCGATCCGGATGGAGTCGCCCTTCAGGTCGAATCCGCCGTCCTGGTTGTCATAGGATTTGCAGCCGACGAACCGGATCCGTCGGCTGAATCTCTCGGAACAAAATCCGTCACCGTTCTTGTATCCCGTCTGCCCGTTCTGGAGGTTGTTCCGCGCGATGCAGTTGCGGAAGGTGACATCGCTGATGTTGGAATCGTTCGCATTGATGAAGAATCCCATCACGATGCTTTCCGTCAGGTCCGCCCAATCGGGAGCGTCCCCGGTCGCATCCGCGTCGCAATTTTCGAACAACGCCTCCTGGACATCGTCCTGGAGGCGGAAGCCCTTCTTCGTGTAACGGGTGGCCCGGGAATTCAACACCTGCACCCGGTTCGCCTTCTCGATCCAAAAAGCGTCTCGCGTGCTGTCGGCCCAGACGGAGTCCAGCGTGATCGCCGTGTTGGTGGAGTCGTTGGCGATCTTGATGGCGGTCGCGTAATTCCGGATTCCGATCTTCGAAAGGATCCAATGGGAGGCGCCGCTCTGCAGGCGGATCGCCTGGTTGTTCTTGGAGTCGGAGGTCGACGGCGTGCTCGGATTCCAATCCGACTTGAGGATGGTTTTGCTCCATCCATCCCCGGTGAGCACCTTGGGGTTTTGCAGGGAACCCGAGGAACTCAGGGTCAGGACCAACTGGTTGTACACGCCTTCCATCAGGAAAACCGTGTCTCCCGCCCCGATTTTGGTGTTCAGCGTCGTGTTGACATCGGTGGCAGGCTTGGGATTGGAGCGATCGACTCCGCTTTGATCCCCGCCTCCATTGGGGCTGTAGAAGACCGTGGCCGCGTGGGCATTCAGGCAACACAAGCAAAGGAGGGAAATTCGGGAGAAGGATTTCATGATGGAGGATCCTTCTTCAGGAGTTTTGAGGAGGTGTCGCTGGATCGCTACTCAAACAGGTATAGCTCCATCTCTCCGGCGGGGCAACATGGGGAACGACTGTGGAAGGTCGGTCTTCGATAGAACCAAGGGAGGAGCCGTACTCAGCAATTTTGTAAGGAGGCTGGCTAGATCGCACTTGACCTCTGATCCGGCGCATTCTCCAACCGCGTACGCACCCGGTAGGCGACGAGGCAACCTGCAAAAACTTGCTGATCGGGGGATGATCTCAATGGATTTGTCGGTATCCGTGCAACACTTCCGGCCCGAACTTCGCCAAGGTGAACGAGTCGGTGCAGCTTGGGCAAACGAAGATTCTGGGTATCAATAGACCTCATTGAGGTTTCATGGGAACAGCTGTTTCTACATTTGAGAACCATTACTCTCTATTCTTCGGAGGCTTGATGTTTCTCCCGCTGGTTCTCCAGGCGCTTCTTTCTTCCCCCCCCCCCCCCCTCGTACATGAATGAAGCCTTGGGCGTCGAGCAGGACGCCCAAGGGCATCGTCGACTGACCTACCCCATCCTTTTCGTTCACGGGGTGGGGAACGATGCGCATGACTGGGGAGTCGACTTCGCATTCGATCGTTGCTTGAACCCGCAGGCGACCGCAACCGCAGTCGGGCAACCACAAGAAGAGCGGGAGGAGCTCATCCCCGGAAACCCGAGCAATGGTCCCGGGTTCCTCGTGACCCGGATCCATGGGGGCGTCGACGTTTCTGGTACGGTGGTGTGCGCCGATGGTCGTGAATTTCCGTGGACCCGCACCTATCCGATCGGAGGAGGGAATTTCAAGCATGGCATTCACGAGGCGCCCGCATTCATCATGCCACGCATGTACCTCGAAGGAGGAGTCCTTTTCGCGACTCTGGATGGAGCGGTCAAGGATCCGAACCAATGGTTGCCTTCGCCCCAGTTTGTGCAGGAACATGTCGCGGAGGATTGGGCCTCCAAGAAGGGATTGCGGTCTCTCGATTGGGTCGGCAAACCAGCGAATCTTCCGCCTGCAGGTGTCGACAATCTCGTGATGTCCTATGACGAGGGCACGATTCCCGCGTTCCTCGCGGGACGAGGCTCCTCGGAGCAGGGATTCGACCTCGATCGATCCTTCGACAAGGATCATCCCGAGAGAGGTATCAACCAGAACGGTCTGTATTTCTTCTCGTCCATGCGGCTTGAAGGCTGTTCCTCCGAGGACTGGCAATTCGATCTTGCCGAGGCGCATTCACATTGGGAACTGGGTGAGGGGCGAGATGTGTCCGGGAATGGAAGCTTCTGGCTATACATGCCGTCATTATTCGCCGATTTATCGGTGAACGTGGTATGTACGGAAACCGGCTATCGGCAGAATGGGATCCGGATTCCCGCGCAGCGGATTTACCATGCAACCACCGAGGTTGCTGCTTGGGCGGAAGAGCCCCAGACCACCTTCGCGTTCGATCCAACCAGTGGATCGGCTTCATATTCGTTCACGGGAACGACTGTCGGTACTCATGCGGGAGAGTCGTTTCTCGACCTGCGGGAGTTGGTCGAAGGCAACTTGGGAAGCCTTGTTGTGCGGACTCTCGATGGTTTTGTCTTGCCGCACTGGGAAGAGGGAATCCGTGGGCAGTCGGGGCAACTGCACGAGCGAATCCGCGAAGTGCTCGACGACTTCTACGGTGAAGGAGGATGGCAGAATAATCCCGAGGCCCGTATCGACATCGTGGCGCATTCGCAGGGCGGAGTTGTGGTTCGCGAAATGGTGCGCGGTGTGTTGGCCGAATCCGAAGTGGATCCCCTCGACCCCATCTCGAAGATCGGGCATGTGGTCACGCTGGGAACTCCCCACCTCGGTTCTGCCGTGGTGACCGATGCGCAGTTGATCCAGCAGGGGCACCCCGATCCAACCGCTCTCGATGAAATGGAGCGATTCGGAGCGCTGGGAAGGAATAAGGCCCAATTCATCAGCGATGAATACCACCTTCTTGCTACGGGAACCGTGCCGCTAGCTCTTCCGACTCCGGTTCGCTTCGGATTGCACATGGCTGTAGCAGGACACCCCTATCTGCAAGGGGCAGTGGATGCTCTCGAGAACCTTCCCAACCTGGAGGTACAACTCTACAACAAGGGATTGATCCGAGGCTTCCGTGCCGAAGGAACTCTTGCCGGGTTCGAGGTCTTCGACAAATCCTTCGATATCGGTGATGCCACCACCCGCCTGGATGCAATCTTCCAAGCGAGCCACCTGGCTTGGTCGGAGGAGTCGCCGTTCATCGAAAGACTGAGAGATGCGCACTTTCCGATGCGCCCAGATGGGAGCATGTTGTCCATCACAACGCTTCGGTCGAATCGAACCGGCTCGATCCTCAGGGTGTTGATGGAAAATGCGCCGTCCGTTCTCTCGGAGGATTTCTGTATCGAGGCCATCGCTCGACAGAAGCTGGGGTATTGGCCTCGGACCATGTTGGAGTCGGTGATGGGTCCCTTGGATGCCCTCTGTTCCGGAGGATTGCCGGGAATCCTTCAAC
The DNA here is from genome assembly GCA_020633825.1 of Fibrobacteria bacterium. Taxonomy (GTDB): domain Bacteria; phylum Fibrobacterota; class Fibrobacteria; order UBA5070; family UBA5070; genus UBA5070. The sequence continues at coordinate 35,388 of JACKCV010000008.1, forward strand.
GGAACGGATTCGCGGATGATTGGATTCTGATGAGCCAGGAGGTGGGTAGATTCGACGATGGCTGGTCCGAGAAGGGGGATTTTGTCGTGGAGGCATCGTCGCAACAGGGTGCGGATATTTGGGGGCGACACAAGGAATGGGTGGATGGCCCAACCCTGCCGAACCCGTTGATTCCTGGTCGGTATCTTCCCCGCAATGAGTTTTTTGCGAGCCGCCGGTTCGCGATGGAGAATGTCGCGCATGGGACCCTGGAACTTCCCGATTGGGGCAACATCGACGGCGTATGCCGGACACGCCCGGGGGAGCATCTGATGTACCTCGATGTCTGGGAAGCGCTGCAGCACCCTCCGCTTCCCGGGCGAGAGCCTCCAGGAACTTCGATCGCGTATGGTGCCCGCGATTGGTGCCGCCTGGAGGAAAAAATGGCTGCCGGGGTACCCGGGACCTACGATGGAGCCGTCTTGAACGCCGAACACAGTGGGGATTTCGACCTCCATTCCAATCTTGAAACCCAAGGGACCTTGTTGGCGGCGCGCTCTTTGTCCGTTACAGCTCTCACTGGAGACAGAATCTCGATCCACCAGTCGGCTTCTACGGGAACGATCCTTGACGTGTGTCACAACTCCGAGTGCGAGCCTTCGTACGTGTTTTCTCCGGACATGGCTGAAGAGGTTCGTCTGCGCCGGTCGGGCGACGCTTGGCTGGCGGCTGCCCGTTTCGGAAATTCCTGGCTGGAGAAGTCCTTCCAGGCGCAGTTGCCCCAGGCGGTGCGTAGCCAGCGGATCACCGCGCGTCGCGGTGCGTGGGAGCTGACGGGGCGTCCATCCCTTTGGGGGAACCTCGGACGCACGGATCTCCCCGTTGATCCCGTAGCTGCTCTGCGTGTCGAGGTTCGCGACCCCCAGCCCCAGGCCAATCTGTCGCGGCTCGAAGTGCGAATGGTGAATACCTCCGATCGACCCGTGGAAGGGTGGAATCTGACGTTCTGGTTCCATGCCGATTCGGGCCGACATCCCATTCTGGAGCAATATTGGATGGCTGGAGCCACAGCAAGTTTGGAAAAAGTACAGGATGCCTGGTACCGAGTCAGGGTGACCGGTGCGGATGTGCTGCCAGCGGGGGGGACGTTCCCCTCGGGGGATGCCTTGCAACTGGGAGTCCACGATAGCGACTGGTCTCCCTGGGCACTGGTAGGCCCAGGTGAATCGCCCTCCTCCGATTGGGCCGAATGGAAGGGTGTGGTCCTGTCCGACGCCCATGGTCGCATTGTGTCGGGATCTGTCCCGAACCTCGACCGTTTGGCGTATCGCATCGGTCCCGATCTGAAGGTCGAATCGTTCGATGCTTCAAACGGCGATCCAAATTTGAGCAGCGTGCGCGTCCGGATCCGCAATGAAGGGAACGGAGGTTTGGGTGCCTTCGTGGCTCGCTACTGGTTCGATGCGCCACTTGACCGGGAGCCCGTGGTGGAGCCCTACTCGCTACCCACAGGCTGCCGTGTCGGACTGTCGAGTCCTTCGCAGGGTTCTTGGACAGCCGATCTTACTTGCGACCACTTGTTCGCGGGAGCCGAGCAAGAATTCCAGTTCGGATTGCATGACCGGCAATGGCGATCCTGGGATCGCTCGCTCGAGCTCTCGGCCAATGGATCCACCACTTGGGCTTCCAATGAGGCGATCTTCGTGGAACTTTCGGATGGGTTTCGTCTCCATGGCCGCTGGGATGCCCTGCGCGCGCCAGGATCTTCGGTTGAACCATTTGATCCCTCAGGCCCATCTGATCCATCCGATCCGGGAACCGGTACGAATGAGCTGGAGGTGCTGGGGCAACGATTGGAATACGGCAACCAGACCCATGTCCGTTTGGCCGTCCGCAACCAAGGCGACCAGGTTGTAGATGGATTCCGGCTGCGATACGACTTGGCCTCCGCGACAGCGGATCCGGAGCTCGAGACTCCTTCACTGGCGGGTTGCGAGGCGCATCTTGAAACCAACTCCGAACCCCACTCGGTGGTCCTGGATTGTTCGCGCGTGCAGGTCGCACCAGGGAAGGTGTTCCCAGATCCGGCGGGAACGCTGTTCTGGTTCCATTGGACCGACTGGTCGCCGATCAGCGGCTCGACACACGGCTCGCAGCTGGACGCGACCATGCAGCCGGTGTCGACGGTGACTCTCCTTTCCGGAGGCGCACCTTGACCGGGCGGTTGGGAATCGTCCTCGGGCTGGCTTTGGTCGCTTGGGGTTGTGGGGACACCGCTACGGTTCCCGCTCCGCTACCGAAGGTGTTGTTGCAAGATCCCCCTGGTTACCAGGATGGATGGCGCGACGCGGGATTCCGTAAGGATCCAGCCGACCCGAGCACCGTTTCCAATGTGCTTCGAGATCCGAATGCCGACGATACGGCCACGCTGAAATACGTCTGGGGGTGGTGGCCTGCTTATCGGCTGGAGGCTTATGGGGATACGCTGTTTGTTCAGGGCGGGGGGGATCTAGATGGTTCTGGATTCTACCGCCACGTGGCTGGAAAGGCGGGATATGAACTGATCACCCTGCCTCAGGGGGACCGTGCGAGAAACATGTGGCGGGGGACCTCTGGCTTGGTGTTTTTTGGGATCCGAACGCATCGAATTTGGATTCTGGATCCCTGGACCGGCCGTTGGACCTCTACCCCAAAGAACTACAACGATTCTAGTTGGGTGCTTACAGGGCCGTCCGCCAATCTTGGCGATACGGTTTTTTTCCAGAGACTTGGCCGTCGCTGTAAAGGGCTCACCTGCGACACAGTCACGACAGGGGTCTTCTTCATCGATGCCCGCACCGGCGAGTACCGGGACATGCCCGGGACACCTTGGTCGACGGATTCCGCGGCCCATATGAATTCAGTGATGGGCGTGATCGACGGAAAAATCGTCGGGGAATCTGGGCCGGATCTGGCCTACTGGAATCCTGGGGCGGGAGAATGGGAACCGTTTCCCACGAATGACCGCAACGGTAAGTCCCTTGTCGGGGGAGGGATCTACGGGTTTGCCCACTTCGGGGATCGAACCTATGCCGGAGGGTTTACCGGAAGCTACACCTATCAGGCGGGCGTTTGGGATACCATCGCCAACCAGGGGATCTACGCCGGTGGCAGGGCGACCCACCGCTGGGGCTGGATGTCGGGGTTCAAGGTCATCGACGACACCTTGTATGCCTATGGCAGTTCGGTCCGCCGTTACAATCCCTCTGCACAGCGCTTCGAAGAAATCGCATGGAGTTTTGAATCGGGCACTCTCCCCCCGGGATCGATCTATGCGAACAAGAACCAGGGCTGCTTCCACATGGGCGACGTCCGTGACATTGCCAAGATTGGCGACACCGTGTACGCGGCGACTGTGATCGGCTTGTGGAAGATCGCGGTGTCCCATACGGTGGTTTGCCCGACGGTGTACAACGGTGACGACACCTGCGGACGAGTCGCGAAGCTAGAAGCGTGCATTTCCGATCCCGACGTGTACTGCTGCGACTACGACCACACCGGGTTCACCCCTTGCGATGGCTGGATCTGCCCTGCCGCCCGCAAGGCATCCAACACCAACCCGGTCGCCCCGGGTCGCTGAGGTTCGCTTCGGCGCATTCGGGTTTCATCGAGGAGTTTAGGCGGAGGAGCGCTCGGTGGAGATCATTCGCTCTGCCCGAAAAGGGATCGCCTCCCATCAGGCGGATGCCTCCCCGGCATCGGGCTCGACGATGATGGGAATCAAAGTGGCAAGCTCTTTCCGGGGCGAATGCCTCGCGATAGCCGACGGAAATCGTATCGTTGCCCCACCCAGGATCTCCCACCATTCCTCCGGAGCCCTTCCTTGTCCGATTCCGAAGCACCCGCCTCGCCCCATGCCGATCCGCGTACCGTGGTGGTCCGCACTCCCGACTTCCCCGCCGGGTTCCTGTGGGGGGCCGCCACCTCGGCGTTCCAGATCGAGGGGGCGTGGGACCAGGACGGCAAGGGCGAATCCATCTGGGATCGGTTCTGCCACACCCCCGGCAAGGTGCTCGACGGCGATGTCGGCGATGTGGCTTGCGACCACTACCATCGTTGGCGCGACGACCTGGATTTGATGGCCTCCATGGGCCTCAAGGCCTACCGGTTCTCGGTGGCCTGGTCGCGTGTCCTCCCTTCCGGGACGGGATCCGTCAACGGGGCGGGTTTGGACTTCTACGAACGCCTCGTGGACGGTCTTCTGGAGCGAGGCATCGAGCCGTGCCCGACGCTCTACCACTGGGATCTCCCGCAGGCCCTGGAGGATCGAGGGGGATGGCTCGCGCGCGACACGGCCAAGGCCATGGGAGACTTCGCCGAGGTCATGGCCCGGCGGCTGGGTACCCGGGTGCGCCGCTGGATGACCATCAACGAAGGCGTGAACGCCGCCGACCGCGGGTATGGCACGGGCAAGTTCGCACCCGGCCTGAAACTGCCTCGCCGCGACGTGCTGCAGGCGCGCCACCATGTGATGCTCGCCCACGGGCACGGAGCCCGCGCCTTGCGCGACGTGCTGGGCCGCGACCACGTACAGGTGGGGTTCGTGCACGATCCCTGGCCCACCCTTCCCGCCACACCCGATGCAGCCGACGTGGCCCTGGCCCGCGAAACGTTCGTACGCGGCGCATCCTGGTGGCACGACCCGGTCTGGCGCGGACGTTATCCCGAGGCCGAATGGCTCGCCATGGGCCCAGACGTGCCCGAGGTGTTGCCCGGGGAAATGGAACTGATCGGGGATCGACCCGACTTCATGGGGCTCAACCTCTATTCGGCCCAGCGGATCTCGGCCCGTCAAAACGACGGGAAGCCCTGGCTCCGCCCCCAGGCCCATCGCACCGATTTCGGATGGTACGTGGAACCCGAGATCGGTTACTGGATCCCGAAGTTCTGCGCCGACGAGTGGAATCCTCCCGCCATCTTCATCACGGAAAACGGATGCGCCTGGGAGACCGGAGGATTGCACGATTCGTGGCGCACGGCCTATCATCGTCAATTTCTGACTGCATTGGCGCAGGCCTGCGACGAGGGCGTTCCCGTGCACGGGTACTTCGCGTGGTCGCTGATGGACAACTTCGAGTGGGCGGACGGGTTTTCCAAGCGTTTCGGGTTGGTGCACGTCGATTTCGCCACGCAGGAGCGCACCGTGAAGGATTCGGGGCATTGGTATTCCCGCGTGGCGCGCGAGAACCGCATCTGGGATCTGGGTCAAGGCGAAGCGCTGGGCTGAGCGAGGTCGGATCCCTTCCCGCCCAGGGGCCAGCGGGGACGGGGCGGGAGCTCCGCATCATCCGGTGGTCTTGCGGGTGCGCTTGCGTTCGTCCCCTGGATGCCGGTTCGGCCTCCTCCCAGGGCGGCGCGGGCAATGGGCGTCTGCCGAGCGATCCAACGCAAGCGATGCCCATGGGTGGAGAGTCGGAGAGGCGCTTTCCCGACATATTATTTCCGTCTCGATGCCCCACGCCCTCCCCTCCGACGCCCCCCGTGCTCCGACCCCCTCGCCAAACGCCGGGGGAGTTCCACTCGCCAGCCACCCTGCCCCCGTTTTGCCACCGGGACACCTGGGTCCCGAAGGGAACGCGTTGAGGTTCCCCTCGAAGTCGATGCGTCCGCGCCGGGTCCTCAAGCTCTGCGCGCTCTGGGCGGGGTTTTCCATGCTTCTTCCAGGGTGTCGGAAGGATCCGCCTCCGCAAGCCCTTTCCGAGTCCGGTGCGGATTCGGTCGTGTCGATTCCTGTCGCGAAGTCGTCCTTGGAGGGCGTGGAGGAGTCGCTTCGCTGGTGGGTATGGGAAACCGCGTCCCGCAATGGCCTCGAACTCGTGGATTCCCTGGTGATCCGACGCTCCGGCGAAACATGGGTGGTCGATCTCACGAATCTGCCGATCTGGACCTTGCCCGAGGAGGACCACGCCTTCCAGGTGGGGCGCACCTTTCCCGACTCCATACGGATCGACGGTGCGGGGATCTGCGGCGACCTCCCGGAAGATGTCCCGCCGTGGCTGGATCGTGTCGCTCCCGGTTGGCGGGCTCGACAGGCTTGCGGAGGGGCCGCGGAGGGAGCGCGATTGCGTCGGTGGATGGCCGCGGAGTCGGGCAAGGTGGTCGCCCAGCGAGTCCGGCTTCAAGGGAAGGACGGTCCGATCGAGGACTTGGTGTTGTCCTGTTCAGGATCCAAGGAACTCAATGTGGGGCGACTGGCGGGCTTTCGTTCGCTGCGGTCGGTGGAGCTGCAGGGGTGCCACCTTTCCCAGAAGGAGGAGTTCGGGTCTTCCACGATGGTCCAGTACATGTTGAAGTATCTGCCGGTGCGGAAATTCGTCCTGCGGGACGTCTACGCCCCTCGGCTGAATTTCCGATCGATGCCCCAGGTGGACAGCTTGGAGATCCGCGGAGGAGACATCTCCTGGCTGGATCTGCCGGCTCGTTGTCCGGAGGGGGAGGAGGATTGTCCCGAAGAACTGCGGGTGTATCCGGATTGGATCATTTTGAGGGATGTTCCCATCGTCCATCCGCGCCAAATCGAGCAGATCGGTCCGATCGCCGATTCCTTCGACGGTCCGGAACTCACCGCCGAGGAGTACCAGGTCATCGAAACCTCCCGAGCCGTGGTGGGCGACTTTTTCGAGATCTCCTCCGAATGGACGTCCGATCTGCTCGTGGTCAATCCCACTCCCTTTCCCGAAGATCGGTTGCCGACGCATACCTCCATCAAGGATCTGCGCGCGCGGGGAGTGGTGCCGGGTGTCTTCTCCTGTGTGCGGACCGACAACTATCTGGGCGAGGTCTATATGGTCGGCCCCTTCGCGACCTGGACGGGGGAAGAGGGGCTGGTTCTGGTGGGAGATTTCGGTTCCGTCGCTGGGCTGGAACCGGGCATGAGCCAATCCGAGGTCGAGGAAGCGTTCCCCGGGGCAATCCTTTCGGTTCCCTCGCACACGGTATGGGCCAATGCCTTCCGCATCCAACTGGTGGCGGTGTTCGAGGCCGACGCCTTGGCGGCGCTCTACCTTCCCCAGGGCTGCAAGGCGATGTGGACCTTCACCGAGATCCGCGGCAGGAAACCGCAAGAGGCCGAAGAAGGAGATTAGAAGCGCGAGGAAATCCTCGCTGATCTACACGCCATGGTGCCGTGTGGAGGGGTTGGAGGGGCTGAACCCAAGGACGGCCTTGGCTGAGGGCGAAATCCTGAATCGATATCCAGTTCGGTCAACAAGGCGAAGTCTGCCCTTGGCGGAGGAGTTGTCTTTCATTGCGGTTCTTGACTCCTCCTTTATTGACCCAAGCTAAGATCCTCTTCACTCCTCCCCTCAAGCATTTCCTTCTGAATCCACATAACTCATTGAAATTAATGGACTTAGAGCAAGCAACGGCTGCACAGTGGAAACCAAATCGCATTATACCGTTTCCTCTTGGCAGAAATTGACCGTTCGATAGGGTTGGGAAAAAGGGATTCACCCATTAACCTTCTATCTCCCACTCGATTGCTTCTTGCCTCACCGGCCCCTCTCCCGTACGGGAGCTGTGCTCCCACCCAGGATTTCGTTATGAACCGCATCTGGCGTAACTTTGTCGCGAAAGGGATCTCGCGGTGGGCGCGACGTCCATGCCGCTTTTTTCCACCCAAAATCGTGGTTATAGCAATCCTGTTCAGCGCCTTTTCCGTTCCGGCTCAGGACTGGTCCGTCCAATCTAGGCGTGGTCCTGGAACTAGCCGGAGTACCAGTGTGGGAATCCGATTGCTAGGCACTCCTGGTGCAATGGAACACGTTCTGCTACGCTACTATGGGGATTCATCGACCTGGAAGCCAGGATCTTCGGCAATAGTCACGAATACGAGCTGCGGAAATGTGGGTGTTTCAGTCAATCCGCTTGTCCTTGGTGGTGCAGTTGTCGATTTCGATTTCACGCCTTCCCTCCTCGCTAATCTCGGAGAGTGTGAGATTGTCGCAGAAATCACTTCGCCGATAGAGCGTTCTTTTGATGCCGACCCCTCCATTCCCTCCGGAGAATCCTGGGCCCCCACCCGGGGGCTCCCTGTATGGGTTTCCGGGCGACTGGTTTCCGGCGAGCTGCCCTCCAGCCCCCTACCGGGTATCCACAGACCCTCCGACTTGGATCTGAGGGACTTCGTCCTTTGGGGATCAACCGGTGTTCGAATTTGCGATCGCATTCATATTGATGGAGGCTGGATCGGGTCGAATGCGGAGGTAAACCAAGGTGTTGAGGCGCGCTCCGAGGGGATTTCTGCCAGGGGCACTGTCTATTTACGGGAACGTGCAAAGGTCTTGTCGGATGTAGTTTCTCCAGCAGTTGTGCAGCAAAATGCAGTTGATATCTTTGGAGTTCACGAGATTTCAACCCCAACTCCGCGAAGCGTTCCATCTCGGTACGTGACGCCTGGAACCGAGGATGTCTCTGTTTGGGGTGGACAGTCCATTCATCTTGTCCCGGGAGTTTATAGGGACCTGCACGCGTGGTCTGGTGCAAAGGTGCATCTCTCGGCAGGTCAGTACACTTTCCGTTCCTTCAAAATGGAAACCGACGATAGCTTGGTTGTCGAAGCTTCGGCGGGTGCCGTTCAATTGGAGATCCAAGCAGATTTCCAGATTGGAGATCGATCAAAGGTCGTGGTGGAAAATGCGGAGGCGAGGTCGTTCCAGGTCCATTCCGAACAGTCGAGTGTTCTGAGGATTGGATGTGACGTTGTCTTCGTTGGATGGCTGGAAGCGCCCCATTCCACGATCGATGTTTTCTCCAGGACCATAATCCGTGGAGCTCTACATGGCAACGAGATCATTCTCGAGCCCGATGTTGGAAGTATTACCGGGGGTGTGAGGAATCGTCCCCCCCAGATCGTTTCCCTATCCGATAGCTCCGCCACAGTGGGATCGCCATGGTCATATTGGCCTTCGGCCAACGATCCGGACGGTGATCTCCTCGCTTGGGGGATGGATCCGAATTCTGCGGGTCCAGTTTGCGATCCCTCCTCAGGCAGATTGGCGTGGACCCCAGAGGATACGGCGCGAGTTATTTTTAACCTCGTCGTCGAGGATGGTCACGGAGGTGCGGACCGCCAAACCGTTGTGATTCATCCAATCAATCCCAACCGTGCGCCCGTGATCACCTCGATCGCTCCGATTTCGGTTGTGGAAGGCGCTTCGTATTCGTACACGGTGGTAGCGACAGATGCCGACGGGGATGTGCTCTCCTATGTGTCGGGGGAATTGCCAGAGGGAATGACCTTCGACGTGTCGACTCGGGCCTTCGCTTGGACTCCGGGATATGACGCGGCCGGTAGCTACCCGCTCTCTGTGACGGTGACAGACGGTAAGGGCGGGGAAGCCACGCAGGCGTGGACGTTGGATGTCGTCGACGCCAATCGTGCGCCTGTGATTACTTCGACCGCTCCGACTTCGATTGTGGAAGGCGCTTCGTATTCGTACACGGTTGTAGCGACAGATGCCGACGGGGATGTGCTCTCCTATGTGTCGGGGGAATTGCCAGAGGGAATGACCTTCGACGTGTCGACTCGGACCTTCGCTTGGACTCCGGGATATGACGCGGCCGGTAGCTACCCGCTCTCTGTGACGGTGACAGACGGTAAGGGCGGGGAAGCCACGCAGGCGTGGACGTTGGATGTCGTCGACGCCAATCGTGCGCCTGTGATTACTTCGACCGCTCCGACTTCGGTTGTGGAAGGCGCTTCGTATTCGTACACGGTTGTAGCGACAGATGCCGACGGGGATGTGCTCTCCTATGTGTCGGGGGAATTGCCAGAGGGAATGACCTTCGACGTGTCGACTCGGACCTTCGCTTGGACTCCGGGATATGACGCGGCCGGTAGCTACCCGCTCTCTGTGACGGTGACAGACGGTAAGGGCGGGGAAGCCACGCAGGCGTGGACGTTGGATGTCGTCGACGCCAATCGTGCGCCTGTGATTACTTCGACCGCTCCGACTTCGGTTGTGGAAGGCGCTTCGTATTCGTACACGGTTGTAGCGACAGATGCCGACGGGGATGTGCTGACCAACACGGCTGGCGCGCTTCCCGAAGGAATGACCTTCGACGTGTCGACTCGGACCTTCGCTTGGACTCCGGGATATGAAGCGGCCGGTAGCTACCCGCTCTCGGTGACGGTGACGGACGGTAAGGGCGGGGAAGCCTCGCAGGCGTGGACGCTGGATGTCGTCGATGCCAATCGTGCGCCGGTGATCACCTCGATCGCTCCGACCTCGGTTGTGGAAGGCGCCTCGTATTCGTACACGGTTGTAGCGACAGATGTCGACGGGGATGTTCTCTCCTATGTGTCGGGGGTATTGCCAGAGGGAATGACCTTCGACGTGTCGACTCGGACCTTCGCTTGGACTCCGGGATATGATGCATCAGGAAGCTACCCGCTCTCGGTGACGGTGACGGACGGCAAGGGCGGGGAAGCCTCGCAGGCGTGGACGTTGGATGTCGTCGACGCCAATCGTGCGCCGGTGATCACCTCGACCGCTCCGACTTCGGTTGTGGAAGGCGCTTCGTATTCGTACACGGTTGTAGCGACAGATGCCGACGGGGATGTGCTGACCAACACGGCTGGCGCGCTTCCCGAAGGAATGACCTTCGACGTGTCGACTCGGACCTTCGCTTGGACTCCGGGATATGAAGCGGCCGGTAGCTACCCGCTCTCGGTGACGGTGAGGGACGGCAAGGGCGGGGAAGCCACGCAGGCGTGGACGTTGGAAGTCGTCGACGCCAATCGTGCGCCGGTGATCACCTCGATCGCTCCGACTTCGGTTGTGGAAGGCGCCTCGTATTCGTACACGGTTGTAGCGACAGATGCCGACGGGGATGTGCTCTCCTATGTGTCGGGGGTGTTGCCAGAGGGAATGACCTTCGACGCCCTGACGCAGACCTTTGCTTGGACTCCGGGATATGAAGCGGCCGGTAGCTACCCGCTCTCGGTGACGGTGAGGGACGGCAAGGGCGGGGAAGCCTCGCAGGCGTGGACGTTGGATGTCGTCGACGCCAATCGTGCACCCGTGATTACTTCGATCGCTCCGACTTCGGTTGTGGAAGGCACCTCGTATTCGTACACCGTGACCGCGACGGATGCCGACGGGGATGTGCTCTCCTATGTGTCGGGGGAATTGCCAGAGGGAATGACCTTCGACGCCCTGACGCAGACCTTTGCTTGGACTCCGGGATATGAAGCGGCCGGTAGCTACCCGCTCTCGGTGACGGTGACGGATGGCAAGGGCGGGGAAGCCACGCAGGCGTGGACGTTGGATGTCGTCGACGCCAATCGTGCACCCGTGATTACTTCGATCGCTCCGACTTCGGTTGTGGAAGGCGCTTCGTATTCGTACACCGTGACCGCGACGGATGCCGACGGGGATGTTCTCTCCTACGTGTCGGGGGTATTGCCAGAGGGAATGACCTTCGACGCCCTGACGCAGACATTGGCTTGGACTCCGGGATATGACGCGGCCGGTAGCTACCCGCTCTCGGTGACGGTGACGGACGGTAAGGGCGGGGAAGCCACGCAGGCGTGGACGCTGGATGTCGTCGACGCCAATCGTGCGCCGATGATCACCTCGACCGCTCCGACTTCGGTTGTGGAAGGCGCCTCGTATTCGTACACGGTTGTAGCGACAGATGCCGACGGGGATGTGCTGACCTACGCGGCTGGCGCGCTTCCCGAAGGAATGACCTTCGACGTGTCGACTCGGACCTTCGCTTGGACTCCGGGATATGAAGCGGCCGGTAGCTACCCGCTCTCGGTGACGGTGAGGGACGGCAAGGGCGGGGATGCCTCGCAGGCGTGGACGTTGGATGTCGTCGACGCCAACCGTGCGCCCGTGATTACCTCGATCGCTCCGACTTCGGTTGTGGAAGGCGCTTCGTATTCGTACACCGTGACCGCGACGGATGCCGACGGGGATGTGCTGACCTACATGGCTGGCGCGCTTCCCGAAGGAATGACCTTCGACGTGTCGACTCGGACCTTCGCTTGGACTCCGGGATATGAAGCGGCCGGTAGCTACCCGCTTTCTGTGACGGTGACGGACGGCAAGGGCGGGGAAGCCACGCAGACGTGGACGCTGGAAGTCGTCGACGCCAATCGTGCTCCCAAAATTGTGAGCATTCCCGGCACGAGGGTGACTGTGGATAGCCTCTACGTGTATGACGTGGATGCGGTTGATCCAGATCTGGACGCTTTGAGGTACGAGCTTCGTCGTGGTCCGATGGGGATGACGATTGAGGCAACGACGGGCCTGGTTCGCTGGTTGGCCCCTCCTGAGAGCATGGGAGTTGTGGACACCGTGGCGGTTGCGGCCGTGGATAATCGCGGGATGGAAGACGAGCAGACGTACCTGCTGTACGTGTCGACGTCAGGTCCGAAGATCGTGAGTACACCGGTGACGAGCTATTCGATTCCTTATCCGTCGAAGGCGTGGACTCTGCCTTGGACGATTCGGGACTTCGATCGGACGAAGTCAGCGGATTTCAATCGCAATTACGACGAAGTTGCTCCGGGTCTTGTGGGGACTCGCCTCGGACCCGACCGCAAGCCACAATGGGTTGGTCCAGCGGGTCGAGGTGGGATTGAGAATGAGGCCTCTTTCGGGCAGTGGTTTCGTGATGTCGTCGATACGAACATTCGGATCGACGCGAATGTGAGCGTTTATGGGAGCTACTTGGATCGATCTCAGTATTTAACGGAATATGTTCCTGGGAAGTCGTCGAATCAGTCCTGGGCAGCGGAATGTCACACAGGCTTTCTCTATCGCGCAGGTAGCGACCAGCGTATCGGATTCCTCAATTCGGAAAATGCGTCCTGGTTGTTCTTGAACGACAGTCTGGTTGTGGATCTGGGCGGTATTCACGGCTCCATGGATAGTTGGATCTATTTGGACACACTGGCTCGCCGAACTGGACTAGAAAATGGCTCCTGGGTTTCCGTGGATGCCTTCGTTGCTGCGCAAAGGCGGGATCGAGGTGGTTACGTCCAGCTTTACTTCAAGGGTATCAATCTCGAACCTGGTCAGCAGTACAACTACGATGTGGATGCGGTAGGGGGCATCGGCCGGAAGTTGTACTCATTGGCTGCGGGTCCTGTCGGGATGAAGATGAATTCCGACAACGGGATGGTTTATTGGAATCCGGATTTGAGCGGAGTTGGCAACCATCTGGTTCGAGTTCGCGTGACGGACAGCATTGGTCAAGTGGACAGCCAGGGCTACGTGCTACGAGCGAACAGCCAGTTGAATCGTCCTCCGCGCATCGTGTCGGAACCTGTTCTGACTGCGATCGTTGACAGCGCGTATACCTACGATGTGGACGCTGTGGATCCGGACATCGACGCTTTGACCTACGAGCTTCGTCGTGGTCCGATGGGGATGACGATTGATGCGATGACTGGGCTGGTCCGCTGGGTTGCCCCTCCGGAGAGCATGGGGGTTGTGGACACTGTAGTGGTTGCGGCTCTCGATGACCGCGGGATGGAAGACGAGCAGACGTACCTGCTGTACGTGTCGACGTCTGGTCCGAAGATCGTGAGCACACCGGTGACGAGCTATTCGATTCCTTATCCGTCGAAGGCGTGGACTCTGCCCTGGACGATTCGAGACTTCGACCACACGAAGAGTTCAGACTTTAATGTGGTATTCCAGGACCACATCGAGCGTGATCTAGTTGCCTCGCGGCTCGGTCCGGACGGAAAGCCTCAGTGGATCGGTCCTTCGGGTCGCGGAGGAATCGAGAGCAAGGCATCGTTCGGGCAGTGGTACCGCGATGTTCCCGACACGAACGTTCGTTCGGATCTGTTCAACGGAGCGTTCGACGCGAGCTTCACTGGTTTTCTGACGGACATGGTTCCGGGTGGTAGCGCCAATCGCTCCTGGACGGGAGAGTCGCACGCGGGGTTCGTGTATCATGCGGGCACGAACCAGCGGGTTGGTTTGTATTCCAACGAGCTGACCTCCTGGCTATTCCTGAACGACACTTTGGTAATTGACCAAGGTGGCATTCACAACGGGACGGAGGCTTGGGTTTCGGTGGACACTGTGGCCCTCCGTCTAGGTGTTTCGGATGGTTCGTGGATGCGCCTGGATATTTTTGTGGCGGCTCGTTCTCCGTCCCTGGGTGGTGCCTTGCGTGTCTACCATCAGAATGCGAGCCTGGAGCCTGGCCAGCAATACACCTACGATGTGGATGCGGTAGGAGGCATCGGCCGGAAGTCTTACACATTGGCTGCGGGTCCCGTTGGGATGAAGATGAATCCCGACAATGGGATGGTCTATTGGAATCCGGATTTGAGCGGAGTTGGCAACCATCTGGTTCGAGTTCGCGTGACGGACAGCATTGGTCAGGTGGACAGCCAGAGTTATGTGCTACGAGCGAACAGCCAGTTGAATCGTCCTCCGCGCATCGTGTCGGAACCTGTTCTGACTGCGATCGTTGACAGCGCGTATACCTACGATGTGGACGCTGTGGATCCGGACATCGACGCTTTGAGCTACGAGCTTCGCCGTGGTCCGATGGGGATGACGATTGATGCGATGACTGGGCTGGTCCGCTGGGTTGCCCCTCCGGAGAGCATGGGGGTTGTGGACACTGTAGTGGTTGCGGCTCTCGATGACCGCGGGATGGAAGACGAGCAGACGTACCTGCTGTACGTGTCGACGTCTGGTCCGAAGATCGTGAGCACACCGGTGACGAGCTATTCGATTCCTTATCCGTCGAAGGCGTGGACTCTGCCCTGGACGATTCGAGACTTCGACCACACGAAGAGTTCAGACTTTAATGTGGTATTCCAGGACCACATCGAGCGTGATCTAGTTGCCTCGCGGCTCGGTCCGGACGGAAAGCCTCAGTGGATCGGTCCTTCGGGTCGCGGAGGAATCGAGAGCAAGGCATCGTTCGGGCAGTGGTACCGCGATGTTCCCGACACGAACGTTCGTTCGGATCTGTTCAACGGAGCGTTCGACGCGAGCTTCACTGGTTTTCTGACGGACATGGTTCCGGGTGGTAGCGCCAATCGCTCCTGGACGGGAGAGTCGCACGCGGGGTTCGTGTATCATGCGGGCACGAACCAGCGGGTTGGTTTGTATTCCAACGAGCTGACCTCCTGGCTATTCCTGAACGACACTTTGGTAATTGACCAAGGTGGCATTCACAACGGGACGGAGGCTTGGGTTTCGGTGGACACTGTGGCCCTCCGTCTAGGTGTTTCGGATGGTTCGTGGATGCGCCTGGATATTTTTGTGGCGGCTCGTTCTCCGTCCCTGGGTGGTGCCTTGCGTGTCTACCATCAGAATGCGAGCCTGGAGCCTGGCCAGCAATACACCTACGATGTGGATGCGGTAGGAGGCATCGGCCGGAAGTCTTACACATTGGCTGCGGGTCCCGTTGGGATGAAGATGAATCCCGACAATGGGATGGTCTATTGGAATCCGGATTTGAGCGGAGTTGGCAACCATCTGGTTCGAGTTCGCGTGACGGACAGCATTGGTCAGGTGGACAGCCAGAGTTATGTGCTACGAGCGAACAGCCAGTTGAATCGTCCTCCGCGCATCGTGTCGGAACCTGTGTTGGCTGCAAATTTTAAAGAGCCCTACATCTATTCTGTGGTGGCTCAGGATCCAGATGGTGATACCCTCGAATTCCGCCTTCTCGATGCGCCCGATGGAATGGAGATTGATACCGTTTCGGGGATAGTCATTTGGTCCGCATCAGGGATTCTGGATGGATACTTCGACGTCTCGGTGGAGGTCACGGATCCCTCCGGTGAGTCGGATCGCCAAGATTGGCAGGTCCACCTCGGTGATCCAAGTCTGGGTGGTGCAGAGGGGATTGTCTACTCGGACTCTCTCTCCTTTGGATCGTGGAAAGAAGTGGACCCCAGCGAGCGAGCCACCACGCCTGTACGGCTCGACCGAATTTCGACACCGTTCAATGCCGCGATTGGGATTGACTACCAGGAGTCGACCAACAATTTGATCATGTCCGTGAATTATGGGACTGGAGGTTCACCCTACAACTTGGAAAAGGTCCTCCCCGACGGAACTCATGTCCAGTTTTCCGGGCTTTCTGGCCTGACCGACGAACTGAAAATCGCTGTTGTCCGTCGGGGAAACCGTGGAGGCTTCCAGACCGGAGACTTGTTCACAGGAAACGGCATTGACGGTGAAATTGTCCATGTCAGCGAGGACGGATCTGTTGTTGAAAATCCCTGGGTATCGCTTCCGGGAACCGGAAACGGTTTGATGCGCGGGTCCTTGGCTGTGGACCCTTTCGGTAGCTGGGGAGGCGATTTGGTCGTGGTCACCACTAGTGGGGAAGTTTGGAGAATTACTTCCTCAAAAGAGGCAACAAAGTTGGCCTCCGTGAATACCCATCTCGAGGGAATGGCTTTTATTCCCAGCCGACCAGACCGATACGGTCCTCTGGCTGGACTTGTGTGTGCTGGCGCTGAAAACCAAGGCCTGATGTACTGCTTCGATCAAGACGGGACGGTCAAGACTTGGAACCTGGGCGTTGACATCGAAGACATGGAAATCATCCGTCCGGGCGAGCATTGGTACGGTGTCAACTACGGTTCGGGTCGACTGTTGGGGGTCGATGCTGACCAGTGGCGCACGATGGCTGGTGATATCCTTCTCCACAGCGAATATGTAGCTGGGGCTCGGTCTGGCATGTGGCACCTGTGGTTCGAGAACGATTCTCTACGAGTCAATGAGATTCCATTGGCACAAGGGTCGGTCTTGCCGCAGCAGTGGGAGCATGCGACGTTTGCGCGTGCAGGTGTCGTAGAACTCCCCCCCATGCCGCCATCGAACCCGATTGCAAACTGGACGGTCTGGTCAGATCTCGACAGCGATAGTCAAATCGATTCTCTGGAGCCGCTGACAACAACTGATTCGCAAGGTAACTGGAGGTTGGAAGGTTTGGCCCCTGGCCCAGCAAGAATCCGCGTTCTTCCTGTCGAAGGTTGGGTCGCTATCAATCCAGATTCGGCGGCCCGGACGGTCCGGATCGATTCTGGGGCTATTGTGGGGTCAGTGGAATTCTCTTTCGCCCCCATCGATTCCGTGTGGCGTGATCGACCTCCGGTGATCATCGGGATTCCAACGGTTAGGAAGGTGGTTGTCCCGGATGGCCGCTGGACGTACACACCTTCCGCGCACGATTCCGATGGAGACGTCCTGACCTGGAGGCTCCACGAGGCACCGGTAGGAATGATGATCGACGCGTCTACGGGTGCGTTGGATTGGAGTCCCACGATTCAGCAGGCGGGCCCCCATCGAGTGACCATCATTGTCGACGATGGTCGGGGCGGAATGGACTTCGCAAGCTGGATTGTGCATGTCGGATCCGCCAATGAATCGCCGAAAATTCATCATGGAGATGTCCATCGAGTCTTTCTCGGTCGCGAATTCTTTCTCGATGTCGACGCGAACGATTCGGAAGACGGCCAGCTTCCTGTAGTTCTCGCCTACGGACCCGAAGGAATGATCCTCCAAGATGGCCGGCTCACGTGGACACCGGATGCACTTGGAAAGGCTTTCGTGGTCCTTCAGGCGACCGACCGTCTTGGTGCTTCCGACTATCTGAATCTGGTCCTCAATCCGCTCGATCCCGCCAAATGCGCGTTGCCCTTCATCCGCGGTACTCCTCCTGAGTCTCTTTGGCTTGGAGAATCCATGTCCTGGACACCTCAGATTGGCTCGAACAATTGGGAAGTGGCGTTTGTAGTCGCCGAACTGGTGGATTCACCGATCGGAGCTACGTGGAACGGCTCGAGTGTCCAATGGATTCCGGATTCGACGCAATTGGGGACTCACCGGTTTGGATTGCGAGTCTTCGATGAATACGGGATGGATTCTGTTCGTGTCTGGGATGTGGAAGTGGTCCAACCCAACAGATTCCCCGTATTGTCGGCGTTCCCAGAGTTCCCTGCTCACGTGGGTTCGCCCTGGACGGCGAGGGTTCTCGCGATGGACCCAGACGGAGATCCGCTGAGGTGGAGTCTTCTCGAAGCTCCCTTGGGCATGACAATCGATCAGGAAGGGCAACTGAATTGGCCTCTTCCGACCGATGCTGGATTTGCCACCATTCGTGGACAGGTGAAGGATGATCGAGGAGGGCAAATCCTGTTTCAGTTCGATTTGCCAGTCTTGGCCGATCAGAACCTTGCACCAACCCTCGCGGTCCGAGGACCCGCCGCGGGTTTGGCCGGACAGACCATGCAGTACGATGTCATGGCCAAGGATCCCGAAGGTGGAGCAGTTCAGCTTCGCATCGGACCGTCTTCAGCGGCTGGTGGTATCCTCCAGGAAGGACGATTCCAGTGGACGGGTACGGCTCCGGGCCAATTCTTCTTGGAACTTGTCGCCGAGGATAGCCTTGGGGCAAGCGTGTCCCATCGCTGGGAAGTTGGACTCGAACAGGATTCCGAAGCCCCCCGGCTAGAACTTTCTGCGTCCCCGGTGGATCCGAAGGTGGGCGATACGGTGTCCATCCTTGCGGTCGCGCAGGATCCCTCCGGAATCGTTTCCACCCGGCTCTCCGTAGCAGGTCAAGTTCTTTCCGTCCAGGCTGGACACGCCATTTGGATTCCGCAGATTGCTGGTACAGCAAGCTTGACTTGGGAAGCGACAGATTCTCTTGGAAACGCGACTGTGCGCACGCTACCGATCGAAGTACAGGCTGGTATGTCGCCTCTCGATCCCGGCGACCTCCCCTCCCTGACCATCATGCATTCTCCTTCCTCTCCACAGGTTGGGGAGGTGGTCTCGACCTCGCTTGAGGTCGCTCGTCCTGAAAACCTGGAGGCCTTGTTTGTGCGCCTCGATGGTCGGGAGCTTCCCGTCGATGTGGATGGGACCGTTCGGTGGGAAGTTCACCATGCGGGATCCTACATCTTCGAAGCAGTCCTCCGGGCTGTCGACGGGACGGTCGAAACCTAT
Organism: Fibrobacteria bacterium; assembly: GCA_020633825.1. Lineage (GTDB taxonomy): Bacteria > Fibrobacterota > Fibrobacteria > UBA5070 > UBA5070 > UBA5070. The sequence continues at coordinate 54,362 of JACKCV010000008.1, forward strand.
GAAGACACCGTGGAAGTACCACCCGCGATCGCTTCAGGTGACCTCTCTGTCTCCATTCTCTCAGTCGCTGGTCACTCGGTCGCGACCGGCGAATCGGAGATCGAGCTTGCTGGGGTCGCCGATGTTCGTGGATCGGTTTCCGCTGAGGTCGGATGCGATTGGACCCTCGAATGGATCGGACCGGAGGGCGGGATCATGCTCGTCGGACTGGGGCAAGGGGCTCGGGATAGCTCGTTCCTGGGGTTGCTCGATGCTACCGTCCTCGAAAATGGACCTGGGACGCTGCGACTGACCGTGCGCGATGCGGCCGGCCGCGAAACGTCCGACGAAGTGGCCCTGCGCATTGTCGGCGAAAAGAAGCTGGGGATCTTCAGCATCGCCTTCACCGACCTGCGACTTCCGCTGAGCGGGATGGAACTTGCCGCCAGACGCACCTACGACAGCCGTCGACGCTCCACGAAGGGTGATTTCGGATGGGGTTGGGATCTCGACATGTCGCGCGTGGAAGTTCTCGAAAACATGCCCCAGGGCGATGGCTGGACATTGCAATGGGCTGGCCCATTCGGAAGGACTTTGCGGAGTTCACGCAAGCATACCGTGACTGTTCGGATCCCGGGGTTGCGAACTCAGGAGTTCGTGGCCAAACCCGAGGTCACGCTCGCTTGTGGTGGTGCGTCCATCTGTTTCTCGGTGCCCAATTCCGGGACCATGACCTACGAGGCTCAACCGGGAACGTATGGCAAGCTACAGCCCGCCGACATGTCGTCGTCCTTCCAGATCATGGGTGGAACCCTTGTGTCCGAGGACAACCTCGTCGACGAGGATGGTGCCCTGCAGCCATACGATCCTGACGAATACCTGCTGACGCTGGCCGATGGATCGGAGTGGTGGCTGGATCAGAAGGCTGGTCGTGTCTCCCAGATCAAGGACGCCAATGGAAATCTGGTCCAATTTTCGGGCAACCAGATCGTCCACAGCGACGGACGCGGGATTCTGATGACTCGGGATGCCCAGAATCGCATTTCGGAAATGCGCGACGGCACAGGGCGCATGGTGCGCTACGCCTACGATGCGGACGGCAATCTCGCTTCAGCGACCGATCCCGCGGGCAACATCACGCGCTTCCGCTACAATGCAAGCCACTACCTTACCGACATCGTGGATCCGCGTGGAGTGAATGCCCTGCGCGTGGAGTACGACAGCGCCGGACGCGTGGTCCGGCAGATCACGGCCAAAGGAGATACCCTCACCTCTGAGCACGATCTCCAGGCCAACGTCGAAACCATGGTCTCTCCCAAGGGCACACGCACCTCGTTCACCTACGACGACCAGGGGAACGTGACTTCCAAGACGGTTGATGGGCACACCTGGACCTATACCCTCGATGCCAATGGGAAGGTGACACGTACCGACAATCCCGATGGCACGTTCACGGCCAGCGTCTTCGATGCCATGGGCAACGAGATCGAGTCCGTGGATGCCCTGGGCCATCGCTCTACTCGAGCCTTCCTCGCCGGAACCGACAAGCTGTTGCTAGAAACAGATCCGTTGGGACGGACCTCCCGCTACGAATACGATGCGCGCGGAAACCTCCTTCGCTCCATCGGTCCCGACGGGGTGGTCCTGGTGCGACAAGGCGTCGACGGCAAGGGAAATGTGGTGGCCGACACGAGCGTTTTGGGCGTCGTGACCACCTACACATACGACGCTTCCAGCCATCGGACCAGCCAGACGGATGGGCTTGGGCGCACGAATCGGTGGACCTACGATAGCCGGGGGAACGTTCTGACCGAGGTCGACGCGACCGGCCAGGTGACGACGCACACATACGACGCGAACGGCAATCGAACCAGCTCCACTCTTCCCGACGGGCGGACAACGCGAACGGAATACACGAGCTTTGGGAAGCCGCGTCAGGTGGTCGATGCCCTGGGTCGCACCACGCGGACCGTCTACGACGCCACCGGCCAGGCGATTTCGACCATTCGCGCCGATGGCTCGAGCACCGGGCGTCGCTACGACGCCGAGGGGAACGTGATCGGTACGACCGACGCAGCAGGGCGTTCGACGACGATGTCCTACGACCCCGAAGGAAGGTTGATCGAGACGGTTTTCGTCGACAGCGCCAGCGTTCGAAGCGAGTACGACGCCATGGGGCGCAGGATCGCGAGCATCGACGCGGCGGGACATCGCACCGTCTACGAGTATGACGCGGCGGGGCGGGATACCCTCGTCCGCGATGCGCAGGGGCACGAGACGGTCTCGCGGTACGATGCTGCAGGCCGTAAAATCGAGGTCGTAGACGCCCTCGGGCGCCGAACGCAGACCCTTTACGACCTGTACGACAGGGTGGTGAAGGTCGTGTATCCGGACGGAAGCTTCGACTCCACAGAATACGATGCGGCAGGCCGGAAGACGGCTGCCATAGACGCCATGCTCCGTCGGACCGAGTTCTCCTACGATGCCGCGGGCCAGCTCGTGGCGGTGCAGGACCCGTCGGGAGAGACCACGCGATACGAATACGACCCCCGCGGCAACAGGACGAGCCAGATCGACGCCAAGGGTCGCGCGACGACCTTCCGGCACGATGCTTTGGGGCGGCAGACGGCCAAGGTGTATCCCGATGGTGCCTTGGATTCGACGGAATACGACGAAGTCGGCCAGGTTTTACGCCACATTTCAGCCAACGGCGAAGCAACCCGGTTCGCCTACGATCTGTTGGGTCGCGAGATCCGGCGGACTCTTCCCAGCGGCAAGGTCGTCACGACCGAATGGAACGTGGATGGAAGCCGTGCCAGCGTCCTGGACGATCGCGGTTTGACGCGCTACGGCTACGACGCTCGGGGCCGGCTGGCCTCGGTCTCCAATCCCGACGGAAGCATCTTGACCTACGGGTACGACCGGGCGGGACGGATCGTGTCGAGAGGAACCCCTTGGGGCGAAACCCGATACGTGGTGGACGCACTGGGACGGTTGGATACACTGGTGGATTCGCGAGCAGGCTCCGTGGCCTTCGGCTACGACGCCTTGGGCCGGACCGTCTCCGTGGCACGACCGAACGGGATCCGCACGCTGTATGAATACACTCAGCGAGGGATGATCGGAGGGCTTCGGCATGTTCGCGGTTCCAACGAGGTGGTCAGGTTCTCCTACGACTTCGATGCCTCGGGACTTCGAATCGGGGCCGGGGAGACCTTTGAGGGCACGGTGCGGCCCGTGGGATGGACCCACGACCGGAACCAGCGCCTGACCGATGAGTCGCGTTCGGGAGTGACAAGCTCGTGGGAGTACGACGCGGTATCGAACCGTATTTCGCAAACCGTGGCAGGGGGCTCACTCGCAGCGGTCTTCGACACCCGCGATCGTCTGACGAGTCTGGGCGCCGCGACCTACGCCTGGGATGTGACCGGACGACTGCGCAGTCGCGTCCGTGCCGGAGAGACCACAACCTTCGCCTGGGGCGATGCCGACCGTCTGGTGCGGGCAGATCTCCCCTCGGGGACCACGATCGCGTACACCTACGACGCCCAGGGGAAGATGGTCTCGCGAACCGATGCCTCTGGAACCACTGGATTCGTCTGGGACGGAACATTGCCGTACGGGCAAGTCGTCGCGACCACGTCGGCTCAGGGGGACCTGGACACTCGATGGGTCTACGGGGCCGATCGAATGGCGGAAATCCACGGAGACACGGTGTTGTGGCTTCTCGGAGATGGCCTCGGAACCATCCGCGCCCTGGCGGATTCGACCGGTTCTCTCGTCGGTCGCACAGACTTCGATGCCTGGGGCAATCGCCTCCTCGATTCCGGCCGGACCAGCGCCTTCGGGTACCGCGGCGAATGGTCCGATTCCGCGACAGGCCTTGTGTACCTCAGGGCGCGATGGATGGATCCGAGCACGGGGAGGTTTGCTTCGGAAGACCCATATGAAGGGGATCCGAACGGGCCTGTGAGCTTGCATCGATATGTCTATGCTGCGTCAACCCCAATCCGGTTTATTGACCCCACAGGGCGTTCGTATGCGATGACGACAGGAGACCTTGCGGCAGCTGAGTCTGGCGGAGGAATTCTAGATGCGCTATCTGTTATGTGGGGAAGGATGGCAATCTCAT
>JACKCV010000009.1 GCA_020633825.1 Fibrobacteria bacterium
GGCCGTAGACTTCCGCCCAGGCGGAGCGGACCTCGGAGGTGAAGTCGGCGCCGAGTCCTTGTTCCAAGGTCCAAAGGAGTGCCTGGCCCACGGTGTCGTAGTGGGCGTCCTGGACACCGTACCCGACATGGCGTCGTCCCAGCTCCTGGACCGCCTTGAGGATGGTTTCTGGTTGGCGAAGCCCGGCCACGGCGAAGGCGAGGGTGGCCATGAGCTTCCGGCCCTGTTCGGTCATGTCGCCCTTGAACAGGTGCTTCAGCGAGGGATCGAGCTCGAACAATCGCCCGTAGAACAGTTCGGCCGCCTGGGCGGCGATGGGCTTGACCTTCTCGAACGAGGATTCGACGAGAGCGATGGTGGTGGGTTCCATGGGAACTCCTCGATGGGCTCAAGGGATGGCGACGAGCCGGGACGGACTCGGAACGTCGCTTTCCCCAAACTAATGATCCGACGGAATTCAGCCCTCGAGGTAGGTGTACCCGTAGAGCCCCGAACGGTAGATGTTCAGGAATTCCTTGCCTTCGGCGGCGGTGATGCGCTTTTCCTTGACCGAGGTGGTCACCCAGGCCTCGATGTCGCGCACCAGTCGCTTGTCGTCGAACTGCACGTATTCGAGCACGTCGGCGACCGATTCGCCATCGATGATCTGGTCGATCTTCCAGCCGTCGCCGACCACGTCGATGTGGACCGCGTTGGTGTCGCCGAAGAGGTTGTGCAGGTCGCCGAGGATCTCCTGGTAGGCTCCCACCAGGTAGACGGCGATGTAGTAGTTCTCCCCGGGCTTCACCGAATGGAGGGGAAGGTCGCGTCCGATCTCGTTCTGGCTGACGAAGAAATCGATCTTGCCGTCGGAATCGCAGGTGATGTCCTGGAGGGTGACCCGGGTTCCGGGCTCCTCGTTCAGCCGCTGGATGGGCATGATGGGGAAGATCTGGTCGATCGCCCAGCTGTCGGGGAGGGATTGGAACAGGGAGAAGTTGCAGAAGTATTTGTCGGCGAGGAGTTTCCCGAGTCCCTGGAGTTCGAAGGGAGGATGCTTCATCTGCGCCGCGTGACGGCTGGTGCGCAGGGCGATGCTCCAGAACAGTCGTTCGGCCTTGGCCCGGGTGGGAAGGTCGATGAGGCCCATGGAGAACCGGTCCAGGATGTCCTCGTGGATCTGCAGGGCGTCGTGCCACTGTTCCAGCACGTTGGCCGATCCCACTCCCTTGTGGATGGCCAGGAGGTCCTTCACCAGGTCGATGTCGTCGGGGGTGACCGAGTGGACCTCTTCGTTCCAGTAGGCTTGACCGGCCGTTTCCAGGACGTTGAAGACCAGGACGCTATGGTGGGCGGTGAGGGCCCGCCCCGATTCGGCGATCACGTTGGGATGGGGGAGGTCGTGTTTGTTGGCGGCGTCGACGATCGTGTAGATGACGTCGTTGGCGTACTCCTGCACGGAGTAGTTCACGGAGCTGGCCGAGGTGGAACGCGATCCGTCGTAGTCGACCCCCAGGCCGCCCCCGACGTCGACGTACTGCACCGGAACCCCCATGCGGCGCAATTGGCAGTAGAACTGCGCCACTTCCCGCAGCCCCCCTTTGATCTTGCGGATGTTGGTGATCTGGCTTCCGAGGTGGAAGTGGATCAGTTTCACGCAATCCATCAGGCCGGTCTTCTCGGCAAGGTCGATGGCTTCGATCAACTCCGAGGAGTTGAGCCCGAACTTGCTCTGGTAGCCTCCGGACTCTTCCCATTTGCCGGAACCCGAGGAGGAGAGCTTGATCCGCAGGCCGATGTTGGGCCGCACGTTGAGTTGCTTCGAGAGTCGCGCGATCAGGGCGAGTTCGTTCAGCTTCTCGACCACCAGGAAGATGCGCTTTCCCATCTTCTGGGCCAGGAGGGCGAGTTCGATGAAGTCTTCGTCCTTGTACCCGTTGCAAACGATCAGCGCCTCCGGATTGTCCTGGATGGCGAGCACCGCGTGCAACTCGGGCTTGGAGCCCGCCTCGAGTCCGATGTTGAACTTCTTCCCGTGCTCGACGATCTCCTCGAGGACGGGACGCTGCTGGTTGACCTTGATCGGGTAGACGTTGAAATGCTTGGCCTGGAAGCCGTATTCCTTCGACGCCTTCTCGAAGCAGCTGAAGATCTGCTCGATGCGGTGGTCGAGGATGTCGGGGAATCGCAGCAGCACCGGAGTCGCGAAATCCCGCAACTCCAGATCGCCCATCACCTCGACCAGGTCGATTTCCGGACCCTTCTCCTTCAAGGGGCGCACGATGGCGTGACCCTTGTCGTTGATGTCGAAGTACCGGATTCCCCATCCGGCGATGTTGTACAGTTCCCGGGAATCCTCGATTCGCCACTTTCGCATGCGCACTCTCCGCGACTTTGGGAGATGGATCGATGCCCGGACGCGCGTCGTGCGCGCCGGTCTCCCTCCGGGGCGATCCGACCTGACGGGCGGAGGCTTCCTTTGGAGAAGATGCGGCAAGTTAGGAAACGTTTCGCCGTTCGCCGGCCGTTCGCATCCGCTCTTCTCGTCGCCTTCGCCAGGAGTGGCCTACATTTCCTTTCCAAAGGATGGAATCGATCCGTCCGCCATCGTCCAGCCCGTCCCTGGGGTGATCATGAAATTCCGCACTCTCCTTGCTTGCGTCGCCGTGGTCCTGGCGGGAACCCTCAGTTCCTGCGACGAGGTCACCAAAGCCGTCGATCCGGTGAACAAACCCGACACCCTGGCGAATTCCAAGGGCTCCCTCGAGGTTGATACGGCGGGAACCGGGGAATTCGGCGACACCACCACCGGGCGCGACCGCGACACCACCGCGGGAGTCGGGGACACGGCCAAATCCGACACCACCGGAAAGATCGGGGGGGTGGTCAAGTCCGACACGTCCTCGAAGGGAAGGGATACCACCAAGGCGGACACCTCCAAGTCCGGGATCGACACCACCAAGGCGGACACGGCCCGCAGCCAAAGGGACACCACCATCCTCGAAACCACCGAGGCGTCCTTGAAGGCCCTCTGGATGGCGATCGATTCCTCCGAGTCCTCGACCGGGGAGATGGAGATCTCCAAGCTGTACCTCGACCTTCGTTCCGAGGAGGCCAAGTCCTACATCCAGATTCCGGGAACGAACCTTCTCAACGAACAGAAGTTCGGGGCATGGTGGCTGCAAAATGGGCTTCTGTACGTCGCCATGGAGTCCAACGGATTGCCCGTGAGGGTCTATGGCGACTCGCTTCTCTTCGGGCTGGATTTGAAGATGTGGAAAGTGGAGGCGCTTCCCGACATGAAGATCGTTCCCGACACGGACACGCTCGAAGTCGCCGATTCCACCTGGGAAGAAGATTCCACCGTCCTGGACGACACGGTTTCGGTGGATCCCATGGCGTGTGGAGGGTCGGTGATCGATCCCGCTTTGGTCGGTGGCTGGTCGCTGGTCGGGACGGACCCTTCGTCCGACGAACCTCTCAACGGAGGGATGACCTTCGATCTGCGGCAGGACGGCACCGCAACCCTCACCATGCAGGTTCCGGGGGAGCCGGATGATTCCTATGAAATGGGATGGTCGGCCGACAACGGTCTCATGACCTTCCTCGATCCCTCGTCGGGCGATTGCGAAACCGGGGAGATCATGGAGTACGGGGTCGCCGATGGCGTCCTGCGCCTGAACGCCGGCGGTCAAATCCTGCTGTTCGAGAAGCGCTGAGTCCCTGGAAGCAAGGGGAGGGCGCTCCTTCCCTTTTGGGGGATGTCCCGAGCCGATCGCGATTACATTCCCGGGATGGCCCTCGGTCCCCCCGAATCCCCGTCTCGATTTCGATTCCTCCGCTGGGCACGGATCGTCTTCGTCGCGGTGTCGTGCACGGGTTCACTTTCCTGGTCGGCGGATGTCCTGGCCGGGCTGAAACCGCAACATCCCCGGATTCTCGCGTCCGCCGAGGACTTCGAACGGACCAGGGCGTGGATCGCCTCCGATTCCCTGGCCTCGAAGGTCCATGCCTCCTTGGTCCGGAAGGCCGAACGGATCCTGGCCGAACCCCCGTTGGAATACACGCTGGATCCGACCCCCCAGCAGCGACTGTTGTCGGTCAGTCGGGAAGCCTTGGCACGGATCTCCCTCCTGGCGGGTCTGTACCGGCTCGATGGGGAGGCGCGGTACCGGGAAGGAGCCCTCGCGGTGATGAAATCCGTGATCGCCTTTCCGGACTGGCATCCCCCCCATTTTCTCGATGTCGCCGAGATGACCCTCGCCGTGGCTCTGGGGTACGACTGGCTCTACGCGGAAATTCCTCCTGCCGACCGGGACTTCATCCGTGCCGCCCTGGTCGCCTTCGGACTCTCTCCCGGCTGGAGGGCCTACACCACCGGTCAAGACGGGTGGTGGGTCCACGCCACGAGCAACTGGAACCAGGTCTGCAACGGGGGAATGGTCGCCGGTGCCCTGGCCATCGCCGACGAGGAGCCTGCCTTGGCGCGCGACATCCTGGATTCGGCCTTGGCCAGTGTGCCCCGGGCCATGGAGGCTTCCTACGGTCCGGACGGCGGGTTTCCCGAAGGATTGGGGTACTGGACCTACGGAACCACCTACAACGTGTACCTGATCGCCTCCCTGCAGTCGGCCTTGGGATCCGATTTCGGGTTGCTGCGGTCGCCGGGATTCGATCGGACTCCGCAGTACCGCATGCAGATGGTGGGGCCCACCGGCTGGACCTTCAACTACAGCGACCAGTCCGCCAACAACATCTTCGCCAGTTGCATGTTCTGGTTCGCGAAGGTCTTCGATCGCCCCTTCTACGCCCGGTACGAGATCCAGACCCCCGGGACTCCCGACCTCTTCGCCCACCTGTGGTACGACCCCATCCTGGCCGCCCGGGTCGATTCCTCCTCGCTCCCTTCGGGGGTGCGGTACGAGAAGATCGATGTCGCGGTGATGCGGTCGTCCTGGACCGATTCCGGGGCATGGTACGTCGGATTCAAGGCCGGGAACGCCCGCGCGAGCCACGCCCACCTCGATCATGGAAGCTTCGTGCTGGATCACGCGGGGACGCGCTGGGCCGCCGATCCGGGGAGCGACAGCTACGGAGTCCCCAATTATTTCGTGGACATGGGTTCCCAACAGGGCGACCACTGGAAGATGTACCGGACCCGGACCGAAGGGCACAACACGCTCACCATCTCCGCATCGCCCCAGGAGCCGATGCGGTTCGCCAGCCAGTCCATCGAGGCGGAATCCCCGCTGATCGGTTTCCGGTCCGGTGGGGACGGGGCCTACGCGATCGCCGATCTCACCTCCGCCTACGCGCCCCTCTCCGACGACGGGAGGCGTGTTTCGCGGGTCTGGCGCGGGGTGCGGTTGTGGGCCGACTCCCAATTCCTGGTCCAGGACGAGATCGTTCCCCAGGGGTCGGTCGATGTGGTGTGGAACCTGCTGACCGAGGCCCGCGTGGAGCTGCAGGGTTCCCGGGCGGTCCTGGAACGGGGAGGGCGCCGCATGGTCGCCCAGATCCTGTCTCCGCCCACGGCCGTCTTCGATTCGGTGACCTGCCACCCGCCCGACGCGCGGACTCCGGATCAGATCTCCGCCGGAGCCCTGGCCGAAAATCCCAACACGTCCTTCACCAAACTGGTCGTTCGGTTGGGCGAGACGGCCTCGCCGCGGACGTTGGCGGTGCGATTCCATCCCCGGGAGTCGTCTCCGTCGGCACCGGGCATCGTCCCGCTTTCGGATTGGATGTCAGATTCCGTCAATCGGGCGGTCGGGCGGGACGGGATCGCCTCCCCGCGCCTGGGAGGCATGGCGGACGGGCGATTGGAGATCTCCTGGCCGGAAGTCTCCCCGGGTTTCCTGATGGAACGATTCGGGGGGGACGGGCGGTTGCTCGAGACGGCCCGATCCGCAGGAGGGACCTTGGCGGCCCCCGGGGATCCTCCCGGAGTCACCGTCCTGCGCTTGAGCGGAGGGGGGCGGGTGTTCCAGGTCGTGCGGGTGGGGTTGTTTCCGGGGCGCTGAACCGCCAAGACCTTGTGCCCCCCCGGCCAGGGGGAGCGCGGGCGGTCAGAGTCTGCGCCGACGGTTCCCGAGCGTGGAGGGAAGGATGCGGAGAACTTCCCAGATCGTGTGCGGCCAGGTGTGACCGGTGGAAGGACGTCGGGAAAGACGGGACAGCAGGGTGTCCCATTGGGCGTCCTGGATGGATCCGAACCAGGGTTTGATCCACATGGTCAACCGGTAGGAGAGTCCCCGCTTGACGAACCACTTCCAGCGGTAGGAGCGGTACAGGCGGGCGCGGGCTCCGGGCGAGGACGCCTTCAAGGCGGCCAAGGCGTGCGTGGCCGCGAGCGTTCCGGCCTCCATCGCCTCGACGATTCCCGAGCGGGAAAGCCCGTTCACCATGGACGCGGCGTCCCCCGACTTGAAGAGCATGTCGCGCGCAAGCTCTCCGCCGCCGCTCCCGCAGGGGATCGCCCCTCCCCAGACCTGCCCGGGTTGCAGTCCGGGTTGGAGATGCTCGAGGAAGAGTTTCAGTCCTTCCCGGGAGGAGATGGCTTCGCCCCGGGCGCACACCACCCCCACGTTGGCGCGATCGGTGCCGGAGGGGAAGAGCCAGGCGTATCCGCCAGGGGCGAAGCGCCGGGAGTACCAGAGCTGGATGGCGGTGGGATCGAAGGAGAGGCCGTCCACCAGGGTGAAGGCCGCGGTCTCCAGATCCTCGGCGCCGTCGGCGAGGTTCTCGCGTTCCAGGCCCTTCCCGGGGCCGGTGGCCTCCACGACGCACCGGGCGTGGATTTGATGACGGATTCCGTCGACTTCGACCTCGACCGCGCGGCGGTCCCCCCGCAGGGGACCGATGGAGGTTGCGCGGGCGCGGAAATGGCAGGCGACTCCGGCTTCCGCGCAGGCCACGGACAGATCCCGGTGCATCCGGGCCCGGTCGATGATGTATCCGTCGCCGGGGGTGGTCCAGAGGAAGGATGCGTGTTCGGAGGCGAACAGGCAGTGGTCGACCGGGCCCCGGATCCAGGGATCGACGAGGAGGGGGGAGACCTCCCGGAAGGGGACGCGCCGCACCGCCTCGGCACAGGCGACCGGTTCCCTCCATGGGTCGCGCCGATCGAGGAGCACCACCGATCCGGCTCCGCCGCGAACGAGATTCAGCGCGGCACAAAGACCGGCCGGACCGGCTCCGAGGACCAAGGCGTCGCATTGGAGCGGGAGAGGGGAACGGAATTGGGGCTCTGGATGCATGAAGGTCTTTCGCAATGGGAGCGATGCCGAGGGCCTGCTCGAATCCGATCGGCGGTGGGAGTCACGGGAATTTAGCCTCGCACGCGCCCGATGACCCTGTCCGGGCAGCGGACGCCATGGCCGCTCGAGGTCTCCGTTCCGAAATGGGGGGCGCGCAGTCGAATCTCGCGGCGCGGTCGGAATGCGGTTCCGATTCGAGGCACCCGGGGCCACGATGCCCCGGAAGGACGGTCCGGGTGGGGAGAGGTTCCTGCCGAAAGGATTCCCGGAAGGTGGGAAGAGAGGGAACGTCCGGATCGCCCGGCACCACCAGGTCGGCGAGGAGCCCGCAAGCGGGAGAACGGGTGTTGTCTGGGATATCCTGCAATGCGAGTCGCGAAGGAACGCTCGCTTCGGCCGCCGGCGGTGGGGACACGCGGTCCGGCGTCCTTCCATGGCGGGTGGGACGACCTGGTTCGAAGGGGCTCGATCGGGGTTCGGACAACGCTTGTTCCGGCAAGGACTCCCCCGGACGCCTCTGTTGTCCCTATCATGGGGGAAAACGGTGAGCCCTGCGGGGGATCCCCGCCCCACCATGGTCCCGAGCCGGAGGAGTTCCAGTGTCCCAACCCCATGCCCACTGCGTCACCCTGCAGCAACCTCGCGGGTTCCCCAAGTTCCGGGTCCGAGGAGTCTCCTTGGGGCTGTTCCTCCTCTGCGGGGTGGAGGCGACCCATGCGGTCGCCCACCGGAAATTCGATTTCGTGGTCGGCGTCGACGGGGACTTCAAGGCCGCGTCGGCGGCGGCAGCGGCCAAGGCCTCGGCTTCCAATCGCTTCTACCTGTTCTTCCCCGATGGCGAGTACGACCTCGGAACGCAGACCGGCGATGCCAACCAGAAGACCAACTTCTCCACGGCCAACGTCTCCTTCATCGGACAATCCGAGGAAAAGACCGTCCTGTTCAACAAATCCATCAACGAGGGGATCGGGATCACGGCCACCCTGTACTTGAACAAGGCCGACAACCTGTACATGCAGGACATGACCATCAAGAACAAGGCCAACTACGGGGATCCCGCCACCTACAGCGTGACGGGACGGCACGTGGCCATCCAGGAGCAGGCCAACAAGGTCGTCTACAAGAACGTGCGCCTTCTCAGCACCCAGGACACCTACTACACCAAGGGGACGCGCACCTACTGGGAGGGTGGGCAGATCCACGGAACCACCGATTTCATCTGCGGGGGCGGAGATGTCTTCTTCCACAAGGTCCTCCTGTACGAGATGAAGAAGAGCGCGATGATCGCACCTTCCACCAACACCTCCTGGGGATACGTCTTCAAGGATTGCACCATCGACGGGGATGTCAGCGGATTCGATCTCGGGCGTTCCTGGGGGGATGCCCGTGCGGTGTTCCTCAACACCACCATGAGGAAGTTGCCCTCGGCGACCGGATGGGGAAACCCGATGAATTCGGTCCCCAAGGTCTTCGCCGAATACAAGAGCATCGATGCGTCCGGGAATCCGGTCGACCTCAGCCAGCGGCGGCGCGTGTACACCAAGGATGCCGTGACCGTCACCCTCGACCCCGTCCTGTCCGATGCGGAAGCGGCCAAATATTCCCTTTCGGCGGTGTTGGGCGGCAACGACAACTGGCAGCCCCAGAACGCCACCAAGCAGGTGGCGGCCCCGGTGATCGCCCAGGAGGGTTCCACGCTTCGCTGGGCCGACCAGACGGATGCCCTGTGCTGGGTCGTTTTCCGCAACGGCAGGTATTTCGCCAACGTGGCCACCAACAGCATCGACATTTCCCCGGTCTCCCTGGGAGAAGCCCTGACCGTGCGAGCGGCCAATGCCATGGGAGGGCTGGGAGCCAGTTCCAACACCGTGACCAGGGCGGCCTCCAACGCGCCGGCGTTGAGCCTCACCTCGGGAGCTTCCGATCAAACCCTGGAAGAAGGCGAGGCCATCGAGCCGATCGTCTACACCTGGGGAGGCACGGCGACCGGAGTGCAGGCGACGGATCTGCCCTCGGGTCTGACCGGTGTGGCCAACGGAAAGACCTTCACGATTTCGGGAACGCCCACGCGGGCCGGAACCTTCACCATCTCCACCCAGCAACCGTCCGGGACCGCCGTGACGCTGCAGGGGAGCATCCTCCTGACTCCCGCCATCGTCTTCAAGTTGGGTGGGATCGAGCACTGCGAAGCCGACGGGGTCCCCGAATCCTCCAATCCCGGGGCGGAGCAGGGGACCTATCTCAATCCCGAAAATGTCCAGGGCTCCATGGCTCGCTGGGCCATCCAGGCCTCCGCACCCTCCTCCGGGATCCTCAAGGTCCGGTTCGCCAACGGCGGAGCGTCCCCGCGTCCGATGACCCTGACCGTGAACGGATCGGCCCAGGGCACCTTCGGTTTCGCCAACCAGGGGGACTGGACGGTTTGGCGCTCCGAGGCGATCGACATCTCGCTGGCCACCGGGATCAACCGGGTGGTGCTGACCGCGACCTCCGCGGACGGCGGGCCCAACATCGATTGGATCGGGTTCTCCGGACAGAGTTTGTCCAAGGGGGCCTGCGATGCGGTGTCCTCGAGTGCCCGCCCCGCGAGGGAAGGCCTGCGGGTGGCTTCCGGATCGTCTCGGATGCTGCGGATTTCGGGGCTGGGTGCGGCAACCGGCGAACTTTCGGTGGTGGACGTGGCCGGGATGGTTCGCCTTCGCGTCCGGCTTGCAGCAGGAGCTTCGAACCGGGTGCTCGACCTTTCGGGAGCCGACCTGGATCCGGGGATCTTCCTGGTTCGTTGGACGACTCCCGGACATCGCCCCCAGGTGGCCAAGACCTGGCTCCGGGACTGACCGAGCCTTCTCCCGCCCGCGGGCGGGGCGGACGGCGGACCACCCGAGCGGGGGCCTCCATCCCGTGGTGGGGGATGGTCGGGAGCGGGCCCCTCGCGCGGTGTCGGTTGCGTTTCAGCGGATTCCCGCGAGCGGGATCACCTGGGCCCCTCCTGGGTGGACGATCCGGAGCCACTCCAATCCGGACGGGATGGGGAGTTCCAGGGAGCCCGTGGAGGAGATGTTCCCATCCAGGAGCAATTTCCGTCGTCCATCGGCGCGGACGAGGTCGACCCGGACCCGACTCGGCGCGGCCAAGACCCAATGGAGGTGGTTCCCGGAGGTGCGAAAGCGGTTCGGGGCGTGGAGCGCACGGGGTGTCGCCGAGGAGGGCGGGAAGAGAAGCTCGGCCCGGAGCAGCTTGACCACCAGGGAATCGGCGACCGAAGTGACGAGGAGGTCGAGTCCGATCGCTTTTCCCGCGTCGAAGGACTCTTTGGCGGCCCCGAATCCCTGCTGGGAGAAGTCCCGGAAGAGAATGGTCGAGACCGTTTCCGAGCCGTGCCCGGCGACAGGAGTCCCGAACCAGTCCGAATCCAGGATGTCCGAAGTCCTGACCTGGGCTCGGATCGATCTACCCTGGGGGAGGTCCAGGTGCAATCGCAGTCCCACCGCGTCCCTCCAGGGGAGAGCGCGGACCGGAGTGGCCAACGATTGCGCCAGACCCGCGTAGGGGTATTCGACGACCTCGCCCTTGCGGATGTCGAAGCGAGCACCTCCGGTGGAGTCCCCCGTCTCGAGGAGTTCCGCGGTGGATAGCCCTTGTTCGGCTTGGTCGTCGTACACCGACCAGTTCCCCGGCCGGAGGGAGAGGGGGATGGCCCGGAGGGATCGCAGGTGCTCGCGGGTGGTGTCGGGCACGGGAGGCGGAGCGATTCCCACCACGGTGTCGTTCCTCGAACGCGCATGCATGGCCAGCAGGTAGAGCATCGTCGCCTGCTGCGAAATGGTCGTTTCCATGGTCTGGAAGTCGGAGGCGTGGTCGAAGAACACGACCGTTCGAGTGTTGAATTCCGATTCGGGAGCGTCGGCGGGGATGGAGATGTACTGCGAGAGGTCGGTGTGGATGGTCTTGGACCCCGGCCCTTCGGCCACGGCACCCTCGGGAAATTCTTCCGATAGGCTGTAGATCGGGTTGTAGATGCGGGAAACCGAGTGTTCGATGTGCCGACTCATCACCATCGAGACCCCCCAGTTGTTCCTCCCCAACGCGTAGTCCAGCACATCGGTCGCGAAGCGACCTGCACTGGTGTCGGTGGTTCGGGCGGCTTGCCTCAGACCCTCGGCGGCCACGATGGGCCATCCAAGCAGAGGGCCCCATTGGGGGCGGAAGGGGATTCCCCACAAGGGGGCGGATTTGGTGGCGAAGGATTGGAACGCCGTGAAGGACGTGGCCAGCCGGGAGGCCGAGGACGGGGTCGAGGAGGCGAGGTCTCCGTCGACGGTCAGTCCAACTTCGGTCCAGCCGGGATCCAGGCTGGGATCGGCGGAATCGGCGAAGGCCACGGCCAGGATGCGGTGGGAATCGTCCTCCGTCGCCTGGTACAGTTCCCATTCCATGAGGGCCAGATTGTCGTAGGGACTCGGGTCGGGGTAGAAGTCGTTGACCTCCTGGCGGAAGAAGGCGGCTTCCCGGGAAGCGCCGGGGGCCGTGGTCAGCGCATGCAGCCGCAACGCCGTGGATCGCCACCGGGCCGAACGGGAGGCGTCGAGGTCCGCGAAGATCCGGCTGCCCAGCGCCAGGGCGGCGGCGGTGTAGGCCATGGGCATCGGGGAAAGAGCGCTCAAGGCGGGGCGTTTTCCGTCCAGGGCGTCGAACTGGGGAAGCCGGGCTCCCTGGGAATGATCGGCTCCGTCTCCGACTTCGATCACGAAGGTCGAGTCGTCGACCAGGGTCCGGTCGAGGTAGTCCAAACCGTGCCGCGCCTCTTCCAGGATGTCCGGCAAAGCGGAGTTCGACAAGGTGCGGGGATGGATCCCGGGATTGGCCTGGTAGGCGCGCAACAGGTAGTAGGTCGTGTACGCGGTCGTGAGGGTGAATTTGATCTGGTCCCCGGCATCGTACCAGCCTCCCGGAAGGGAGATCCTCCTTCCGGTCGGATCCGGTTTCCATGCACCATCCGACCAGGAACCGTCCGGCACCATCACGAGGCAGGACGTGTCGCCCGGGTGCGAAGGGGCGCGGAAGAGCGATTGGTCCGGTCCGGAGCGCATGAGGCGCAGGTGGCGGACCAGCCCGCCGGCCAGGAAGGTGTAGGGTGCGGGGGTGCGTCGAAGACGGGCAGGCTCCGCACCGGGGATGTGGAGGGAGAAGGATCCCGTGTCCGCAAGAGGAATGTCCAGGGTGGCTCCGTACCGCTTGGGGTTGTGGGAGCCGATCCCCGATGTGGTGGCGGGTAGAATCCCTTGTTCCACGATGCGATCCTGCCCGTCGCGCAGGAGCCAGGGCGCTCCTTCGCGAGTGGAATCGGCCAAGACCACCACGCGCATGGCGGAGTCCGGGGTGCCCAGATGGTTGTACCGGATCCAGGTTCCCGCACAGGCGAGGGAGTTCAGGACGAGGGAGAGGAGGAGGCACATTCGAAACATGATCGACCCTCGGGGTTGGTGGACGATGGGATGTTTGGAATGTGGCCTCCCGTTGGAGCGAGGAGGTATGCAGAAGTTCGGTCGGGTCTTGATGGAATGCCTGTTGGCAGGGATCCACCGGAAAAGGAGACGATTCCTTGCGCCAATCGGGAACTCCGCGACCGGGGCGAATCAGGCCTTGTGGCGTCGCAGTCCGCCCAGGCGATCTTGAAGACCCCAGAGGATGGCCAGGGGAATCCGGGTGTTGGGCATCACGGCATCGAGGGGGCGAACCGCCCCCATGCGCCGGAACCAGGCCCACCAGATCCATCCGAACACGCGGACGGATCCCCAGATCAGGGCGCGGTACAAGCGTGCGACTCCTTTGTCGCGCATGGCCTCCCGGAGCACCGCGTCGGCTTCCTTGCGCCGCAGGGGCTTGCTGTCGGGACGTGTCTGGCACAGATACAGGGCGTCGTGGATCACGGCGGCTGGTCCCCAGCGGCCCCGCCGCCCGATCCCGGTTTCGGGGAGGACGACCGCGAAGATATGGGGGATCGTGGCGAAGTCGGTGATCATTCCTTCCGGAGGACGAACGGTGCCGATGTCCCCCTGCCAGGAAAACGGGGCGTCGGGATCGATCCGATGCACCCATTTGCGGCCATCCAGGTATTCGACCGTCAGTCGTCCGGAGAACTCTCCCATGGTTGGATTCTAGCTCCCCGGTCGGGATGGGAGGGCTGCCGGGCTCCTCATGGCACCAGGTCCTTCTGGATGCGAGCTCGGGTGGCCGAAAGAACTTCCCCGGTGGAGACCTTCAACAGTTTCAGGATCAGTTCGTATCCCTCGGGGGAAGGGTGCATCCCGGATGTGATCAGGAATTGGGCGCCGAGGACCTTTCCCGTCTCCTGGATGGAGGCGTCATCGACGGCCCCCGAGTGCTGGAGGCTGAGCTCTCGCAACACCTCCCCGAGATTTCCGCGATCCACCAGCCGGCACCCCCCGGCGCGGGAGATGGCGACCAGGAATTCCTCCCCCAGTCGGGCCGCTTTTCCGGAAAGCTCCTTCTCGGAGGCCACCGGGGCGAGAACGGCCACTTGGGCCGTGGGGGAAAGGGGAAGGCTCGAGAAATCCCGCAGTTCCTTCCAGGCCTGACGGAACAGTTCCACCAGGATGGTGTCGGAGTTCTGCTTGGGAAGGGCCCGGGCCTCGAACCACCCCAGGGAGTCCACGGGAGGCACTTCGGCTTGCTGGGCGATCTCCTCCCGCGCCAGGCGCAACAAGGCGGTTTCGAGTCGCTCCGAGACCCAGTTCGATCCCGTGTGGTGGCTCACGGCCGTAGGGGAACCGCCGTCGCTTTCTCCCTTTTCTCCGGTCTGGGTGAGAAACACGTATTTGCCAGAGGTGGCCTGGGCGATTTGACGCAGCAGCCCCTCTCCGTCGACATCCAATCCTCCGCAGCCGACCGTGTGGAATTTGATCCCGCGTCGGCGCGCTTCGTGGGCGGCATCCACGTAGGTGAAGCTCTGGCCGTAGTCCAGATGTGCATAGGCATCGGTGACCACGAATCCCAGGTGGATCCCCTCGGGGCTCCAGTTCATCCGGTGCAAGGCCGTGTCGAGGGCCGACTGCAGGTCTTCCGGAGTGTCTCCTCCTCCCCCGGCGGCAACCGAGGACAGGGCCCGGGAGAAGACTTCGACATGGGACGTGAAGGGGATGCGTCGCACTCGGAATTCGTCGAGGGTGTCCTGGTATTGGACCAGCCCGAATCGCAGCACGGGCCGTGAAGGCATGCTGGAAAGGTTCATCTGGAGCAAGGTGATGGCGTTCTTGAGCTGGTCGATCTGCCCCTGCATCGATCCTGTCACATCGAGGACGAACAACAGGTCGACGACCAGGTTCGGGACCTTGGGCCGCGGGGACTCCAGTCGGATTTCCCGCGTGCGCGGGCCATCGCGAAGGATCTCGATCTTCGTGTTCCCGGTTGCGTGGGTGGCTTCGACCTCCCAACGGTTCCCGCGGGAAGCCGAGTCGAGGGCCAGGGGAAAGAAGAGATACGATCCATCGGCCAGGGTGCGACCCTGCTCGACCACCCCTTTGGCGTCGCGGAAGGCCAGTCGGGCGCCCAGGAGCGGTTTCCCCGAAGGGTCGAGGACCTTCAGGGCGATGCGCTCCCGCACCTTGCTGTCGAGGCCGGCCCCCGGGGGACGGAGGGAGTCGAGGAAGTGGAGGAAGGCCGGGAATTGTCTGTTGTCGTCGGAGACCCCCGCGTTCAGTCCCGAGGCCGTCGCATGCCGCGCCGCGGAGCCGCGCGATCCGGTGCTCCTTCGCTCGACGACTGTCGAAGGCGCGTCGGGGGTGGTGGTCTCGAGGCGATCCATCACCGAATGGGCGTCGCTGGGCGCGGGTGGGGGAGGGGGAGGGGGAGGTGCTACGGTGGATTCCTCGGATAGGATGTACACCGCGGAAGGATTGTCCAGATACCCTTCGACCTTGCCCGAACCCATGTCGATCTCGGAATCCTTCTCCGACGGCTCGAATTTGTCGTCGGTTCGTTTCTCGGCGGTTTTCCCCTTGGTTCGTTTGCCGGGTTTCCCCCCGCCGGAGGATTTGGCCGCCGAGGAGGTGCCGGAACCCCCGGCCGAGGCATGTCCCTTGCGGTCCGGATCGAGTACGGGATCGGGAATCTTGGCCGAGGCGATCGGGGGGACGCGTACCCAGAAAGCTTCGCCGTCGGGTCCGAGCAATTGCATCCAATCGCCCTGGCATTGCACGAAAACGAACCGGGAGGTGGTGTCGTCCACCCATCCGTGCGGTTTGGCGGTGTCGATCTTCTTCGGAAGGGAATCCCAGCGTGCCGTGTGCCACGGAAGTCGCACCTCCCAGATCTTTTCCCCGCGGCAGGCGCGGGCGAATTCGGCGGGTTCGAGCGCCCATGCGAGGGGGCTCAGGAGGAGCGGCAGCAGGGAGAGGGCAGGGATGCGCATGGAGGGAAGATACCGCTTCGCGCGCCGTCTTGCACCGGGGAGTTGGAGGGCATCTGCGCGATGCGAGGGCGTTCTCCCTCCGGGGAACGGAGGGGCGGGGTCGGTTGCGCGGGTTTGTAGAAAGGTCAGCCCAGTTTTTCGCGGAACTGTTCGTAGGTGAAGCGGCGGTGCACCTGCAGCGATCCATCTTCCTTCCAGGTCGCGATGTCGGGGTGGCGCACACCGTTGAAGAAGGAGGTCTTCACCATGGTGTAGTGGATCATGTCCATCAGGATGATTCGGCTCCCCGCCTCCAGCGGTGCATCGAAGGAGTAGTCTCCCAGGACGTCACCCGCCAGGCACGTTCCT
The DNA here is from genome assembly GCA_020633825.1 of Fibrobacteria bacterium. Lineage (GTDB taxonomy): Bacteria > Fibrobacterota > Fibrobacteria > UBA5070 > UBA5070 > UBA5070. The sequence goes on from JACKCV010000009.1 coordinate 16,018, forward strand.
CCCCCCAGACGGTAGGTATGCGGTTTCGTGCCCGGCTCCCCGGCTCCTTGGATGTCGGGTCGGTAGGGCATTTCCAGGCAGTCGGGCATGTGGGCGCTCACGGAGACATCGAGGAGGGCGATGTCCATTCCGTTTTTGACCACGTCCAGGACGGTCGCGACCAGTTCGCCGGTGCGCCATCCCACGGCCTCGCCGGGCTCGAGGATCACTTCCAGGTGAGGGTGGCGGGCCTTGAACTCCTTGAGGAGACGCACCAGACGAGGGATGTCGTAGTCCTCGCGGGTGATGTGGTGCCCCCCTCCGAAATTCACCCATTTCATGCGGGCGAGGTATCGCCCGAAGCGTTCCTCGAAGGCCCCGAGCAACCCCTCGAAGGCGTCGGAACCCTGCTCGCAAAGCGCATGCACATGGAGCCCTTCGATGCCGTCGAGGAGGTCGTCGCGGAACTGCGAGGCGATCACTCCGAGCCGGGAGAAGGGCGCGCAGGGGTTGTACAGGTCGGTTTCGACCTGGCTGTATTCCGGGTTCACGCGGATTCCCGGGGAGGGTTTTCCGGGATGCGCCAGCGTGCGGTCGCGGAATCGCTCCCACTGGGAGAAGGAGTTGAAGCTCAGGTGCCCCGCCAGATCCAGGATCTGTCCGAATTCGTCCTCGCCGTACACGGGTGCGTAGACGTGCACCTCGCCTCCCATCTCGTGGTGGGCCAGAAGGGCTTCGTTCAGGGAGCTCGCAGTGGCTCCCGGGAGGTATTCCCGGACCAGGGGAAAGGCGCGCCAGAAGCTGAACCCCTTGAGGGCGCAGATGATCTTGACACCGGTCTGGTCCATCACCGAACGCAGGAGTTCGAGATTGGCCCGCAGGCGGGCCTCCTCCATCACGTAGCAGGGGGAGGGGACGCGGGAAAACTCGGTTCGGATTTCTGGATAGGCCATGGCGGGGAACAAGGTAGCCAACAGGGCCTCGGGGCGGAACCATTCCGAAGGGAGGGGCTCGGTCCCCGGGGCGGTGGCCTTCCCGGGTCCGGGGAGCTGCGGGAATGCCGGTTTGGTTACTAGGATTGGGTGCGCTGACGTTCCACGTCGTTCCATTCCACCCGCATGAGGATCCCGCCCATGTCCGCAGTTTTTCGCACCGCCACCATTTCCTTGGCCGCAGGACTCGTCCTGTCCGCTTGCAACAAGGAAAAATCCGCTCCAGCCACGCCGGGCATGCTTCCGTCCGATACGGCCGCCCAGGATGTCGGGGATGTGACCTCTGAAACCGCGGTGCCCGCCAACCAGCTGGTGGTGACCGCCCGGACCGTGATCCTTCCTTCCGCGGATCTGAAGGCCAAATCGAATATCCTGGTGCAGATGGGCGAGAAGCTCACCTTCCTGGGGGATTCCACCGAAGTCGGCGAAGGCAAGAAGAAGGAATTCCTCTACCATGTGAAGCTCTCCGACGGCACCGAAGGCTGGGCTCGCACCTACGGAATCATTTTCGGCCAAGGGGCCGTGGTCACCATGCCCTCACCCCTCTACCAGCGTCCCACCGTTCTTTCCCCTGCCAACAAGCATGTGGCTTTCGGCCAATTGGTCGGCATGACCGAGGAAGGCCCGGATGGTTTCGTGCGTGTGGCCGCCAGTCGCTGGCAGGCGGGCTGGATCCTGAAGAGTTCGCTCTCCACCGAGCGCGCCGACGTGGTCGCGGGAGCCTTGGCGGGGAGCGCCATGGCCAAGAAATCGGGGTTGGCCGCCATCGAAGCCGGCCTGGCCGCCTTGCCCGATCGCAGCTCGGCGATCGCGATCGCTCTCCAGGCGCGCCTGGATTCGGCCAATGCCGCCAAACTCGCCGCCGCCGCCAGCGACGCCGAGTCCAGCACGGAATCCGATGCCGGCTCCTCGGAAACCTCCGGAGAGGGGACCGACACCGAGGCCGGCAGCACCGAAGGGGAATGATCCCCTCGCCTCCGTAGCCATCGCGACGGAGGGCGGATTTCTCGAGTTCGAACCCCGGAGGCTCGCGTGTGGCGCGGGCCTCCTTGGTTTCGGGACCGGACGTGGCCCGGGTATGGCGGGAAGGGGCCGGTCGGGGAAGTGGGGTTCGTAGGTTTGAGGGGGCCGGCTCGAAGAGTTTTCGATGGTCGCGAACGAATTCCTCACGGTTCCTTCCATCACGATGGAGCCCAGGGGAGCGGAGGAAGGAAATCTCATGGGAATGGTCGCTTGTTTCGCACCGATCGACAACGAGGTCTTGTCCGGACTGGTCGCCGATCCCTCGGGAATGGAGGGGTTCCTCGAGTCGGTCTCCGATGCCGTGGTCGATATCGACAAATCCTGGCATGCCATCCACTTCACCTTGGCGGGCAGTTCCGATGGCGGGGAAGGCCCTCTCGCCTCGGCGGTGTTCGGCGGGATCGAACTCGGGGACGACATGGGATACGGCCCTGTCCGCTACCTCGATGCCGAGAGGGTTCGCGTCATCGCGGACCGCCTGACCGAACTGGGTGTGGAGGGGTTCAAGGCCCGCTTCTCCCTCGATCGACTCGCCGAAGCCGACATCTATCCTTCGGGAATCTGGGCCGCCGAAGGGGACGAAGCCGCCGCATACGTCTTCTCGTTCCTTCCTTCGTTCTTCGGAGTGTACGAAGAATGCGCGTCCAAGGGGCGGGCCATCCTGCTGTGGATCGCCTGAAGGAAAACGGAACCCTGTTCGTTCGGGGCCCCCGCTTCCAGGCTGGAAGTCCGGAAAACATGCTGACGGTCTTCTTTCCGGGATTGGGCGCCGATTCCACTCTCGCGAAATACCATCCTCTGGAGGGGCGAGAAACCCTGTGGATCCAGTGGCCGAATCCGGTTCCTGCGGATTGGTCGGGTTTTCTCGACGCCGTGGAGCGCCAGATTCCGAAGCGGCGGCATTTGCGGTTCGTGGGAATCTCCTTCGGAGGCCCGGTCGCGCTGTCCTTGTCACGCAGGTGTCCACCCGACGGAGGCGTTTTCCTGGTCGGCTCCCTGGTCCAACACTCCGAGATTCGGTGGCCCTTTCGGGTTCTGCTGGCCGTGTCTCCGTATCTTCCGGAATTCCTCTTCGATCTGGCGCTTCTTCCGGACGGTGTGGTTCGCGCGGTGTTCGGGATCGAGAAGCCCTCCTTCCTCGAGGATTTCCGGGGAATGGCCGCGCGACTTCCCGCCAGATCGGTGCAGGCATTGTGCCGACTGCTCTCCCGATGGGACGGAGGGGAAACCCCGATCGCCGGCCGCATGCATGGCACCCGGGATCGAATCCTGTGTGTCGCCGATCCTCTGGCCACCCGGGTCGATGGAGGACATCTGATCTCCATGACGCATGGCGATGTCGTCGAAGCGTGGCTGGTGGAGGGGCGCGAAGGGGCGTAGCAGGAGGGCGGGCAAGGGGGAATCCGGATGCCCCCGAGGCCCCCCAAAAAGGAACTTGCATATTCATGCAAACATGCATTAAATTGGTCCCATGCCTTGCACATCGAGTTCATGCCCTTCGCAGACCTCTCCCCGGGACAAATCCTGGTTCATCGAGCGTTCGCGGGTGCTGTCGGCCTTGTCCAATCCGGCGCGTCTCCAGATGGTGGTCTCCCTGTCCGAAGGCGAGAAGTGCGTGTGCGAAATGGCCTCCGAGGTCGGGCTGGACATGTCCACCACCTCGCGTCATCTCGTCCAGCTCCGGCAGGCTGGAATTCTCTCCGACGAGCGACGGGGCAACATGGTCTTCTACCGCCTCAAGGCGACCTGTCTGCCCGCCTTCCTCGATTGCCTGGAAGGTCTCGCCCCTCCTTGAGGGGATTGTTTGTCTCCCTAAGTTGCAAGATCACGCAAATACGCAAAAGAGGAAACATGGCCTGCACCTCCTGCTCCACCGACCCATCCACCCTCATCTATTCGTGTTCCGGAGCCGCCGATGTCGGAGAGGTCGCCGATCGCGTCGCCAGGGCCTTGGCGCGGGAAGGGCTCGGGAAGATGTCCTGTGCCGTCGGGGTGGGGGCTGGGATCCAGTCCCTGCGCCATGTTGCGGTCTCCGCCGGACGGATCCTGGCCATCGATGGGTGCGCCACCCGTTGTGTGGAGCGGGCGTTGGGCGAAGTCGGTGTGGAATCCATCCTCCACGTCGAACTGGGAAGCCGGGGATTCCCCAAAGGGGGGTCGCCCGCCTCCGACGAAAACGTTGGCAGGGCTCTGGCCCTGGTCCGGGAACGCCTGAACCAGCCGTGACCAACTTCCGCTCCCTTGCGATCCTGGCTGCGGGCCTCCTCTCCTGGGGTGGACTCTACACGGCGCTGAAGCCCCTCTCGGGATGGGTGGTTTCCAGCCTGGGTTTGGATTCCCGAGGACCATTGGGGTCGGCCTTGGAATTCCTGGTCTACGAGGTGCCCAAGGTCCTTCTGCTCCTGGTGTTGGTCGTCTACGTCGTGGGGGTGCTTCGCAGCTTCTTCTCCCCGGAAAGGACTCGAAACATCCTGTCGCGATTTCCGGACGGGGTCGGAAATGTCCTGGCCGCCCTGCTGGGGATCGCCACGCCCTTCTGCTCCTGCAGCGCGGTTCCCCTCTTCATCGGCTTCGTCACCGGGGGAGTCCCGTTGGGAGTGACCTTTTCCTTCCTCATCTCCGCCCCGATGGTCAACGAGGTCGCCTTGGCCTTGCTGCTGGGAATGTTCGGCTGGAAGGTCGCCACTTTGTACCTGGCCACCGGGTTGAGCGTGGCGGTGTTGGCAGGGTGGCTCGTCGGTCGACTCGGGATGGAAGGTCAGATCGAAGATTGGGTGAAGGCCGTGCGCAGCTCCTCCGCGGAGCCCGACTCCCGCATGACCTGGGTGGATCGCCTGGACTCCGGCAGGGATGCCGTGCGGGACATCGTGGGGAAGGTCTGGCCATGGGTCGTCGCGGGAGTGGGTCTGGGAGCGTTCATCCACGGTTTCGCTCCCGCGGGGATCCTCGCATCGTTCCTGGGCAAAGGCGCCTGGTGGACCGTTCCATTGGCTGTGGTCATCGGTGTACCCATGTACGCGAATGCGGCCGGGATCATTCCCATCGTCTCGGCGCTCCTGGAGAAGGGGGCTGCATTGGGAACCGCCCTGGCGTTCATGATGTCGGTCACGGCCCTCTCCGCTCCCGAGGCCATTCTGTTGCGCAAGGTCCTCAAGCCAAGGTTGCTCGCGACGTTCTTCGGAATCGTCGCCCTGGGCATTCTGCTGGTGGGCTGGTTGTTCAACCTCCTCCTGGCGTGAGCCCGCGAATGGGGACCAAGACGCGGATCGACGCCTCGTGGTCCCTGGTGATCTCCTCCGACTGCGAAACCAGAAAAGGAACCCCTCCCATGCTTCTCGAAATCCTCGGATCCGGTTGTGCCAAATGCAAGACGCTCCACCAATCGGTCTTGCAAGTCGTGGATCGGCTCGGCCTTTCCGCCGAAGTCCGCAAAGTCGAGGACATGGCCGAAATCATGTCCCACGGAGTTCTTTCCACGCCCGCACTGGTGAGGGATGGGAAGGTCTTGTTCGCCGGCAAGTTGCCCTCGACCCAGGAGATCGAGCGGCTCCTGGCTTCCTGACCAAGAACTCCATCCGAAACGGAGTTCCCCCCCGTGTGCGGCGAAGCAAGGGGACTCGGAGACGAACCGTGCCTGCTCGGGAGCGAATCTCCGCCGTGTGCGGGGATGCATGGCTCGCCCCCGGCTCGAGAGGCATCGCCATCGCATTTCTCCTCTGCGCGCGGGGATACGTGGGCCCATCCATTCGGTTGGGAGAATCGGCAATCGTTTTTCCCCGGCGAGCGGGGAAACAGGTGGAGGACACGGTTCGCTCGTGCTATATTTCGATATATGGCGAAATATGAAAATGAGATCACCTTGGAGGGTCTGGCGGAGATCGCCTCGGCTTTGGGAGAGCCCAAACGGCTGATGGCGTTGGCCATGCTCTCGCGCGGAGAGCGCTGCCTGTGCGATCTCACGGAAGGGTTGGGGCTATCCTCGTCCACGGTCTCCAACCATATGGCCATCCTCAAACGAGCCGGTCTGGTCGAGGCCCGCAAGGACGGGCGGTGGATGCACTTCCGCCTCGCCGACTCGAGTTCCGGATCCGGAGCCCCCCAGGCGTTGGCCTGGGTCCTGGATCTTCTTCCCGAATCCATCAAGTCCTCCACCTGCTGTGCAAAGGATTCCTGCTGCCCATGAAAACCAAACTCCTCTACCTGTGCACCGGAAACTCCTGCCGATCCCAGATGGCCGAGGCCTGGACGCGGCACCTCAAGGGCGATCTCTACGAGGTCTTCTCCGCCGGCATCGAAGCCCACGGATTGAACCCCGACATGGTCAAGGTCATGGCCGAAGTCGGGATCGACGTGACCTCCCACACCTCCGATCTGGTGACCCGCTACTTCGACGAGGGGCTCGACGTCGTGGTCAGCGTCTGCGGCCATGCCGACGAAAATTGTCCAGTATTTCCCGGCCAGGTCCGCCGCGTCCACAAGGGATTCGACGATCCCCCCAAGCTCGCCCGCGAGCTGGCCGCCGGCGGGGCTTCCGAGGAGGAGCAGCTGGCTCCCTACCGCCGGGTGCGCGACGAGATCAAGGCCTGGGTGTCCACCCTGCCCGGAGCCATCGCATGAGCTCCAAGCCGGTCGTCCTGGTGATGTGCATCGGCAATTCCTGTCGAAGCCAGATGGCCGCGGGTTGGCTGCGGCATTTCGGCGCCGACCGCGTGGAAGTCCTCGGGGCCGGCAGCAAGCCGTCCCGGGCCGTCGCGTCCCGGGCCGTCTTGGTGATGGACGAAGTCGGAATCGACATCCGAGGCAATGTTCCCGTGCACCATTCCGCCCACGCGGCCCGGAAGGTCGACCATGCCATCGTGGTGTGCCGGGAATCCGACGACGGCTGCCTCGAATCGTTCGGGACGGCTCGTTTCCACAAGCTTCCCGTGCCGGATCCGGGGCACGTGGAGGGGACCGAGGAGGAGATCCTCCAGGCCCACCGGGAGGTGCGCGACCAGTTGCGAGATTCCATGAGCCGATTCCTCGAAGGAGTCCTCCGATGAGCCTATCCATGCAGGAACAGATCCGCGCGAAGGTGCGCGAAGGATACGGAACCATCGCCCGGACCGAGCAGAGCTGCTGTTCGGGAGCCTCCTGCTGCGGATCCACGCCCGAGGTGGCTCGCGAGCTCGCGGTGAAGCTCGGGTACGACCCGACCCTTCTCGAGACCCTTCCCGAGGGGACGAATCTGGGCCTTTCGTGCGGGAATCCGCAGGCGATCGCGACTTTGGCGAAGGGAGAACACGTCCTCGACCTGGGATCCGGAGCGGGCTTCGACGTCTTCCTCGCGGCGCAGGCGGTCGGTCCCTCGGGGAAGGCCATCGGGGTCGACATGACCGTGGAGATGCTCGCCAAGGCCCGCCGCAACGCGGAGGCGTTCGCGACCCGGACGGGGTTGGGGAACGTCGAATTCCGTCTCGGGGAGATCGAGCATCTTCCCGTGGCCGATTCCAGCGTGGATGTGGTGGTTTCCAACTGCGTGATCAACCTCTCTCCGGACAAGCCTCGGGTGTGGCGCGAGATCGCCCGCGTCCTCAAGCCCGGCGGCAGGGTGGCCATCTCCGACCTCGCCCTGCTGCGGCCGCTTCCCGAAGGGGCCACGAGCCTGGTGGACGCCCTGGTGGGTTGTGTCGCCGGCGCCTCCCTGGTGTCGGACATCGAGCGCGACATCCGGGCCGCGGGACTTGTCGATGCCGAGATCTCCGTCAAGCACGAATACGTCGCCGTCATGGAGAACGTCGGGGATTCGCTCTACCAGCAGATCCTGGCGCTTCTTCCCGAAGGCCGGAAACTTTCCGACTACATCGTCTCGGCCGACATCTCCGCCCGCTCCTCCAGGGCCGGCGACAAGCATGTGCCGGGCACCGGACCCGGTGGCGGGGACGACGCACGCCTGCACGACGAAGCTCCGGCCTGGCACCAGAGCAGTTCCTGCTGCGGCGCCGGCGAGACGGGCTGCTGCTGATGGCCAAGGCGCGACTTTCGTTCCTCGATCGCTGGCTCACCCTTTGGATCGGCCTGGCCATGGGGCTCGGGCTTCTGCTGGGGAAGTTCGCCCCTTCCGTCGCGCAGTCCCTCGCCGATCTTTCCGTGGGATCCACCTCGTTGCCCATCGCCTTCGGGTTGATCGCCATGATGATCCCTCCCTTCGCCCGGGTGAAACCGCGGGAGCTTCCACGCGTGTTCACCGATCCCAAGGCATTGGGCATGTCGGTGGTCCTCAACTGGTTCGTCGGGCCGGTCCTGATGTTCGCCCTGGCCTGGTTGTTCCTATCGGACAGTCCGGAACTCCTCGCGGGACTGGTCCTGGTGGGTTTGGCGCGCTGCATCGCGATGGTCGTGGTCTGGAACCAGTTGGCCGGTGGCTCCGCCGAAGCCGCCGCGGGCCTGGTCGCCTTCAACAGTCTCTTCCAGGTCTTCACCTATGGTGGATATGCGTGGTTCTTCCTCTCGGTGGTCGCGCCCCGGGTGGGACTTCCCGCGCACGCCATCTCGGTGAGCATGGCGCAGGTGGCGGGTTCGGTGCTCCTGTACCTGGGGCTGCCGTTCGTCCTGGGAACCGCCTTGCGCTGGGGGATCGTCCGGCGATCCGGGGAAACCGCCGCGGCCGCGTTCAATGCAAGGTTCGCCCCGGTGACGCTGATCGCGCTTCTGTTCACCATCGTCGTCCTCTTCGCCCTGCAGGGGAACCAGATCCTCCAGCGCCCCTTCCAGGTGGTCCGAGTGGCGCTTCCTTTGGGGATCTACTTCGCCGTCATGTTCGCCGTCGCCTGGTGGTCCTCCCGTCGGATCGGCATGGACTACGGGCGCACCGTCACCCAGGCGTTCACCGCCGCCTCCAACAACTTCGAGCTGGCCATCGCCGTGGCCATCGGATCCTTCGGACTCACTTCGGGCGCGGCGTTCGCCGCCACCATCGGCCCCCTCGTGGAGGTGCCCGTGATGGTGGCACTCGTGCAGGTCGCCTTGAGGTTCCGACCCCGACCGGAAGTCTAGGGCAAGGCTGCAGGCCGCGTTTCAAAGGCTTGTGGATCCGCCCGGAAGGAAGGGTTCCTCAACTGGCTTGGATTCCTGCCTGAGGGAGTGCCGGGGAGCGCGATTCTCGATCTCGACCTCCGCGAATTCCCCCGGAGGGGGGGATTGCAAGGCGTCCGCCTGGATCGACATTCCGCGTCGACCTCATCCCCCGGATGGGTGGACACGTGTCGCAAAGGGTTCGTCGAAAGTCGAGCTGGATGTAGTTGGGGACGGGGATGCCTTCCGTGGAGGGGACGCCCATGGGTTCCAGGATCGAGTCGAAGAATGGCAACGTTCCCGAGGCGACGTATCCCGTCTTTTCGATCCCCGCTCCCTGGTAGGTCCAGCCCAGGCCTTCCAGGAAGGCGATCTGGGATGCGAACAGGAGGGAGTCGTCCATGATCTTGCGGATGAGCGGGTATTCCGTGGTCTCCCAGGAATGGGCCTTCGCGGGGCGGTTCTTCCATGCCGGGGATCGCGCGACGATGCGGCACCAACGCTCCAGCCTGAGCGGGGATTGGGTCAAGGTCGTCTGCCAGGACAGGTGCTCGACGGTGGCGGGGGTCGCTTCCGAAAGAAGCGTCGCCACCAGACGCTCCCGGACCATCCGCGCGGAATCGGCTTCGGGATCGCAGTCCACGGATTCCTGGATGCGGATGTGCCCCTTGGAGGGGGTGGCGAAGAGGCGGACGTGACAGGAACTGGTCGAGTCGGAGATGGAGAACCCGAAGGAATTCCGTTGGATGCGCGGATCCTCCGGTTTCGGACCATCCTGGCGCCTTCGGACGCCCTCGATGGATCCCAGGAGCCGCCCGAGTCGCCCCACCTTCCAGGTGATTTCCAGGGTGTCCCCGGGCTCGATTCCTGCGCGCCGGGCCGAAGGAAAGGCGCAGGTTTCGACCTCCCGCTCGCCTCCGATCGGGAGGAAGACAGCCCAATGCGAACAGTGCTTGCGGAGATGGTCGGGTTGGTAGATGGAGCGGAGGATCGCCTCCTGGCGTGTCTTCGTGGGACTGCGGGCCGCGTCGACGAAACCGAGCGCTCCTGGAACCAGATGTCCCAAGCCCGCGGCGCCGATGCCCACGATGACGATTCCCGTTGTGGAGGGTCTCCAACTCGTCCTTCCGGCCCGCTTCGATGCACGACGATCGAACGAAATCCAGGCCACGAAGAGGAGGAGGGCCGAGCCCCAACGAAGGATGGAAAGCATCGGGGGAGGAACATCGGATTGATCGAGTCCGGACAGGTTCCCGAAGCTGAAGGCCAGGAGGATGGCCAGTACCAGAAAGGCTGGAATCCATCCTCTTCGCCCGGAATTCGACGCGGGAATGCGGGTTGGAGGACGACGGTGCGGAGGCATGCGTGGAAGGTAGCTCGGTGGGATGCCGCCGATGGAAGCGCTTCGTCGCAAGGGGAGGGCCTCCGGGAGGACCTGGCCGAAATCCCCGTCGCAAGCCCCCATCCTGCGACGGGAGGCATTCTCCCGGGGCCCTCTCGATGTCCCATCGAGAGGGCGAATCTCAGGAGGCGATGGCCAGTCCCTTCACCAGGAGGTCGGGGACCAGCACGGATTGCACGCCGGGTTTCCAGGAATCCCCCCAGGCTTCCAGGTCCTTCAGGAAGTCCAGGAAGTTCCCGGAGAGGGTGATGCGATCCACGGGGCGCACGCTTCGCCCGTTCTCCACGAGGTGACCCTGGACTCCGATGGAGATCTCGCCGGAGACGGCGTTGCACCCGGTGGAACCGTCGAGCTTCACCACGTGGAGGAGCCGAGGATGCGCTCCCAGGAGCTGTTCCCGGGGGAGTCCGCCTTCCAGGGGGACCACCGCGTTGGAGAAACCCGCTCCGACCCTGCCGGAATAGCCGCGGGACGCGTCCCCGGTGGGCCGGATTCCGTCGCGGGCGGCGGTCTCGAGATTGTGGAGGAATCCCAGCAGCTTCCCGTCCTCGATCAGGTTCCGGTCGGCGGTGGGAATCCCTTCGCCGTCGCGCAGACGCGAGCCGGACATCCCCTTGAGGTGGGGGCGCGTTCCCAGGTGGAAACCGCGTCGGGCGATGTCCTCCCCGACGCGTCCGGCCAGGCGGGACTGCCCCTTCTGGACCGAGTCGGCGAGGAACGACGACAGGAACAGGGACAGGAAGGATCCGGCCACGTGCCGATCGAAGAGGATGGGAAGGGTGCCGGCGGGAACGGGGCCTGCGCCGAGGAGACTGGTGGCGCGCTGGACCGCCTGGCGGGCCATGGCACCGGGATCGAAGCCTCCTGTGGTGCGCAAGGTGAGCCCGTCCCAACCCATCTTGGAGACCTCTCCGGTCTTGGCAACCACACCGACCCCCATGGAGACCGAGCCCGAGCGTCGTTGCGAGAAGAGGCCCCGGGAGTTCGCCAGGAGGGTCGTGCCGCGACTGCGGGAGCATCCCAGGTGCGGGACGTTCTCGATCCTTCCGTCGGCCTGGCGGGCCGCGGCCTCGGCCTCCAGCAGGAGGTTCCGCATGGTCTCGGGGTCGAAGGTGTCGACGGATTCCGACCACTGCTCGAGGTCGATCCCGGGGACCTCCTCGGGTGCGGGAAGTTCGATGGGGAGGGCGTCGGTGAAGGCCGCGAGGGCGACGGCGTCGCGAGCGACACGCTCGATCGCCGGGCGGGTGAGACGTTCCGTGAAGGAGTATCCCGGACGCCCTTCCACGAGGACCCGCAGACCGAGTCCGGTGGAATCGGAGCGCTCCAGGCTCTTGACCCTTCCTTCGAAGAGGTCGAGGGAGAGGGAATCGTCCTCGGCGTAGATGGCGTCGCATTGGCCGACGCCGAGGGACTTGGCGGTGTCGAGGGCCAGTTGCAGGGCGTCGGCGGGCGACAGGGGGGTGTCGGACATCAGGATCGGCCTCCCACGAGGATCGGGTCGACGAGGAGGGTGGGCTGACCGACGCAGACCGGCACGAGTCCCGAGGATGCGCCGCAGGTTCCCGGTGCCAGTTGGAAATCGTTGCCGACCATGCGGATGCGCGGGAGGATCTCGTGACCCTTCCCGATCAGGGTGGCCCCCCGCACCGGTGCTCCGACGCGGCCGTGTTCCACCCGGTAGGCTTCCTCGATGGAGAAGTTGAATTCGCCCGTGGCTGGATTCACCGATCCGCCGCCCATGCGCACGGCGTACAACCCGCCTTCGGCGGCCGAAAGCATCTGGTCGAGGGTGCTTTCCCCGGCGGCGATGAAGGTATTGCGCATGCGCGCCACGGGGGCGTATTTGTAGCTCTCGCGCCGCGCGCTTCCGGTGAGGGGCACGCCGCATTCGGTGGCTCCCACGCGATCGGACAGGTATTGCTTGAGGATGCCGTTCTCGATCAGCACCGTGCGCTGGGTGGGGGTGCCTTCGTCGTCGACCTCGAGGGAACCCCAGGCCCCGGGAATCGTACCGTCGTCCACCGCGGTGACGCACGGATGTGCCACCAGCTCTCCGACCTTTCCCGCGAAGGGGGTCGCCTTGCGGCGCAGGGCCTCGGTCTCCAAGGGATGGCCGCAGGCCTCGTGGAAGATCACTCCACCGAACCCGTTGCCCAGGATCACGGGCATCTCCCCGGCAGGGGGCGGGGCGGCATCGAGCATGCGCACCGCCCTCTCGGCGGCGACGCGGGCGGTCCCCACGGCGTCGAGACCGTGGAGGAATTCGAAGCCCTGGCGGGCGCCGGGAGCCTCCGTGCCGATGGTGCGCTCCCCTCCGTGGGAGGCGACCACGGAAACCGTCGCGCGGCACCAGGTGCGACGATCGGTCGCGTGCAGTCCCTCGCTGTTCCACAAGGCGATCTCGCTGACCTTGTGGGTGGTTCCGGCGCTGACCTGCACCACCTTCCCGCTGACGGCGCGGGCGGTTTCGTCGATGGTGCGCAGCACCGCCAGGCGGATGTCGCCCTCCGCCGACGAGGGGTCGAAGCGCACGGGATGGACGCCTGTGGGACGTACGCGATCGGAAGGGGGCACCAACCGCACGTCGGACCGGTCGCCGGGGCGGGCCGCGGCGAGATCGCGCACCAGGGACATCAGGACATCTTCGTCCTCGCGGCTGGTGTGCCCGTAGAGGACTTGGGTTCCGAACAGCAATCGGACTCCGATGCCGAATTCGGTTCCCGCACTCGCCGATTCGATCTTGCGGTCCCGCAACGAGAGGGAGCCGAACCGGGTTTCCTCCCGGTAGATCTCCGCGAAGTCGGCTCCCAGGTCGCGCGCGGCCTGCAGGATGCGAAACGCCCCTTGGGACTCCATCAGTTCACGCCGCAGGCGCCACCGGCGCATCCACCCGAGGCGCAGGCGGGGGCGGGAGCCGCATCCGAACTGGCGGCCGACTTGTAGCTGTCGGAGCGGTAGTCCGTCTGGTAGAAACCGTCTCCCTTGAACAGGAATCCGGCTCCTCCGGAAATCACCCGCTCCATGGCGTTGCCGGTGGCTTCGTTGATCACCTCGGGCGAGTCCTTCATGGAATGGAAGACCTCCTTGGTGAATCCGGTGACGGGATCGCGATAGACGTACGTGGGCATAGGGTTGGAATCCTCCGTTCGAGTTTCGAAGAGGGATGAAGTTGGAACCCTGAAAGATACAGGTTTCAGGTCGTCGCGAACGTGTCGGGTTGCCGCCGGATGCCGCGCCTCCGGGGGCCTCGAGACCTGCTCGGGGAGCTATCTTGCAACCCATTGCGAGGTCGGACGATCCTTCCTCGAAGCCTCCGTGGGAGCCCATGAACACGCGATTCTACGTCACGACCCCCATCTACTACGTCAACGACGTGCCCCACATCGGGCACTCCTACACTTCCGTCCTGGGGGATGTGCTGGCCCGGTGGCACCGGCTGCTCGGTCACGAGGTCTTCTTCCTCACCGGCACCGACGAGCACGGACAGAAGGTCCAGGAAGCCGCCCAGAAGGCCGGACGCACCCCCAAGGAGCATGTCGACGCCACCTCCGAGCGGTTCCGTGAGATGGGACGCCTCCTGGGGCTGTCCAACGACCGGTTCATCCGCACCACCGATCCCGACCATGTCTCCTACGTGCAGGATGTCCTCCAGAAGCTGTGGGACAAGGGGGAGATCTACAAGAGCGCCTACAAGGGACTCTACAACGTCCGCGACGAGAGGTTCTACTCCGAATCCGACATCCGGGAAGGTCGCGGACCCGGTCCCGACGAGGTGGTCGAGGAAGTCGAGGAGGTCAACTACTTCTTCAAGATGGGCTCCTACCAGGAGAAGCTGCTGGAGCAGATCCAGCAGAATCCGGATTGGATCGTTCCCGACTTCCGGCGCAACGAGGTCTCCGGGTTCCTCCGCCAGCCCTTGGGCGATCTCTGCATCAGCCGTCCCAAGTCCCGGCTGTCCTGGGGCATCGAACTGCCCTTCGATCGCGAGTTCGTGACCTACGTGTGGTTCGACGCCCTCCTCAACTACGTGACCGGCCCCATCCCCACTCCTCCCGCCGAGGGGGAGCGATGGTGGCCCGCCAGCGTGCATCTGATCGGCAAGGACATCCTCACCACCCACAGCGTCTACTGGCCCACCATGCTGATGGGGGCCGGGATCCCGCTTCCCCGCCAGATCCTCGCCCACGGCTGGTGGATGGCGGATGGACAGAAAATGTCCAAGAGCCTCGGGAACGTGGTCGATCCCTTCGACGTGGCCGCGAAGTACGCCGATTTCGGCGGCGCCGAGGCGTTCCGCTTCTTCCTCATGCGGGAGATGGTGGTGGGGCAGGACAGCTCCTACTCGGACGCCGGGATGACGAAGGTGATCAACAACGACCTCGCCAACGACGTGGGCAACATCCTCAGCCGCATCCGCAAGCAGGTCGCCACGGGTTTCGACGGGGTCCTTCCGGCCCTCCCGACCGAACTCTCGGGTGCTTCCTCGGAGTTGCGCGACAAGGCCGTTTCGGTGGTCGCCGAAGTCGAGAACCAGATGCGCCTGTTCCGGGTGAGCCACGCCCTCGAAGAGACCATGTCCCTGGCGCGCGCCATCAACTCCTACCTGGAGAGCACGGCACCCTGGAAGCTCGCGAAGGATCCCGCGCGTCGCGACGAACTCGCGGAGGTGCTCGCCGTTTCCTCCGAGGCGCTTCGCGTGCTGCTGGTCCTGCTTTCTCCCTACATGCCCCGGAAGATCGCCGAGGCCTTGCGTCTGATGGGCGGCGAGGAAGCCCTTCCCGGAAAGCTCGCATGGGGCCTGCTCCCCTCGGGTCGCGCCTTCCAGGACGGGGCCCCCCTGTTCCCCCGTCTGATGCCCCCCAAGGATCCCGCCCAATCGGCCAATCCGGGCAAGCAACCCAAGGTGCACGCCGCGCCTCCCGCCGCCGAGCCGAACCATCCTTTCGGCAAGGTGGATTACCGCGTCGCCAAGGTGGTCTCCGCGGAAGATCATCCCGGAGCCGAAAAACTCCTGGTTCTGCAGCTCGACGTGGGGGAAGCGGGGCAAAGGCAGGTCTGCGCCGGAATCCGGTCGCAGTATTCCGCCGAGAGCATGGTGGGACGAAAGCTCCTGCTGGTGGCCAACCTCAAGAAGGCCAAGTTGCGTGGGGTCGAGAGCCAGGGGATGATCCTGGCCGCCGACGATCCGGAAGGCCGCATCCACCTCCTGTCCCCCGAGGGCGAGCCGGGAAGTTTCGCCGTCGTGGAAGGGCTGGATCGGATGCCCGGACAGAACCTCCTCATCGACACCCTCGACGCCTTCGAGCTCTCCATCTCCGGGGGGCGCCTGGTGCTCGACGGCAAACCGGTGCTCGCCGGTGGGGTGGGAATCCTCTGCCAGGCTCCCGACGGGGCCAAGGCGCACTGAGGTCTCCAGGGTGGCTCGGAGGGGAGGGGAGCCGAGCCTCCTCCCCCGGGCACCGGCCGCCCCCGCTTCCCTCGCATCAGGGGTGGCGCTTCTCCCACAGGTAGTGGGAGACGTACCATTCGTTTCCGTTGCGGAAGGCGAAGAGTTCGGCGCAGGCGAGGAAGAACAGGCGCCACATTCGGTACCGTCTTTCCCCCGAACCCGCCTTGGTCGGGTCGGCGAGCACCCGGGAGGCCAGCTTCGCGTTGCGATCGAGGTTCTGCAGCCAGTGCTCCGAGGTTCGGGCGTAGTGCAGACCGGACACGCGCCAGTGGCGGACCAGGCGCAGGTCGTCCTGCAAATGGTGGAAGAGGTCTTCCGAAGGCATCATCCCTCCGGTGAAGAAGTTCCTTCCCATCCAGTCGTCCTCGCCGTCCTCCTGGAACAGGTAGGCGTCCTCGCGATGACAGAAAATGTGGGCGAAGGCCAGGGCGCCGGGATTCATCCACGTCGAGATGCGGCGGAAGAGCTCCTTGTGGTTCCTCATGTGCTCGAACATCTCCACCGAAACCACCCGGTCGAAGGTCCGATGGGGTAGGAAATCGGGCATGTTCACCGTCTGGATCTCGATGTTGGAAAGTCCTTCGGCTGCGGCCTTCGAAAGGATGAATTCCCTCTGCGATCGGCTGTTGCTGATGGCCAGGATCGGGTTTCCCGGGAAGCGCCGGGCCATCGCCAGGGTCAGGCTCCCCCAACCGCATCCCAGTTCGAGGATGGTCTGGCCCGGTTCGAGCCGCGCGCGTTCCATGGTCAGATCCAGCATCGCCCGCTCGGCGACCTCGAGGTTCTCGCTTCCGGTGGGATAGAGGCAGGAACTGTATTTCCGGTTCGGCCCCAACGCGAGCTCGTAGAACGCGGCGGGCACCTCGTAGTGCTGTTCGTTGGCTTCCTCCGTGGCCACCGCGAGCGGTTGGCGCGAGACATCCTCCAGGAAGGCGTGCAGGCGATCGGCCCGGGCCTCGAGGCCACCCGATCGGAGCTTCGCCAGCCGATGGCGCAGGAGCCTCCGGATCCCCGCCCGGAGGATGGGATCGGGGAGTTTGCCGGATTCGGCCAGTTGGATCGAGTTCATCGTGGTGTCTCCTTGGGAAAGAACCTGGGAAGAAGGGCCGGGACCTCGCGCTGGTAGGACCGGTAGTCCTCGCCGCGTGTCCGGAGGGCTTGGGCCTCGGTCAGGGGGATCCCCGTGACCCGGATCAGGAAGAAGGCGATGGAGGCCGGGGCGAGCCAGGCCCATGCGCCGTGTGGAGCGGAGGAGGCTCCCAGGGCGAAGCTGATCCACAGGAGGATCTCGAACAGGTAGTTGGGATGGCGGGAGAGATTCCACAGCCCGTCTCGACAAGTCCTGGCGCGGTTGGCGGGGTTGGAACGGAAGCGATGGAGCTGGGAGTCGGAGAGGTGCGCTCCGGCAAGGGCGAGTACACCCAGGGCGATGGCGGTGATCGAGGACGCGGTCCAGGAGGTATCGGGGTTGCGGGCGGAGATGCCGGCGGGAATCGCGAGGGCCGCAGCCAGGAGGGCCTGGGCCAGGTAGAACACCAGCATGCGCCGATCCAGCGCCTCGGGTCCGTGCCTCCCGGTCCACTTGTCCCGAAGTGCCTTGTATCGACCGTCCTCCGGCTCGCCGTAGGTGCGTCGGGCCAGGTGGAAGGTCAAACGGATGCTCCAAGCGGCCACCAAGGCTGGGAGCAACCATCCCCAGAAGGATCGGGGGGCGGCGGTCGCACCGTGCAGGAGGGCGCCGGCTCCGATCATGGCGGCCCATGCGGAATCGATCCAGGACGCGTTGTCGGTCCGCTTGTACACGATCCACACCCCCGCAGCGCAGAGCGCGCACAGGAGGACGTGCAGGAGGGCGGTGGCCGCCAGGTTCATCCCTCGTCCCTTTCCGACTTCAGGAGGTGCTGGTGCAGGGGGGAGGTGCCGTCCCATCCACGCATGGCCGCGAGCATCCAGGCGGCGATGGCGAAATTCCCCAGGCACAGGAACGCGACCAGCCACAGGATCCTGCGCGTCCATCCCGGTTTGCGCGCCGCCGTCAGGAGCCAGACCGCGAGGAAACCGAAGTAGGCATCCATCAGGGTGGCCAGTCCCCAACGATCCGAGCCGAGGTCGACGAAGGCCTTGAATACGTTCTTCTCCAGGCTGGCCCATGTGGTCGCGGCCGTCATGAGTACCAGGACGAACAGGAAGAAGAAGGTCATGGCTTCACGGGAGTTGATGGACTTTCTCATGACTGGCCTCCTCGCATGGCAGAATGGCAGGTGGGGACGGTGTCGGGCAGGTCGTTTTCGGACATCCTGGAGAGGACCATCTGGATGTCGCCGAGCTTGCGCTGGGAGAAACCGGCTTCGCAGTAGGACAGGTAGTAGGTCCAGGAGCGCCGGAAATTGTCGTCGAATCCGAGCCGTTCGAGCTTCGGCCAGGCATCCAGGAAGCGTTCGCGCCAGTGCGCCAGGTTGCGCGCGTAGTGCGGTCCGATGTCCTCGATCTGCCGGACGACCAGACGGGACGATTCCGTCATCGCCGAGATCATCGCTCCGATCGAGGGACAGACGGCTCCCGGGAAGATGTACGCCTGGATCCAATCGGTCCGACGACGGTAGCGGTCGTAGTTCTGCTCGGCCGTGGTGATCGCCTGGATCACGGCATGCCCCCCGGGGACGAGCATCGCGTCGAGGCGCGAGAAGTATCCGGGCAGGTTCTCGTGGCCCACGGCCTCCACCATTTCCACGGAGACGATTCGATCGAAGGTCCCGGAGATTTCCCGGTAGTCCTGGATCCTCGCATCGACGAGGTGTTCGAGTCCCTCCTTCCGGACCCGTTCCACCACCCAGGAGTGCTGGCTGGGGCTGAGGGTGACGGTGGTGACGCGGCATCCGTGGTCCCGCGCCAGGCGGATGGCGAGTTCCCCCCAGCCGCTTCCGATTTCCAGGATCCGCAAGCCGGGGCGGGGGACCAGCTTGGCGATCAAGGTCTTCAATTTCAGATCCTGCGAGTCTTCCAGGGTCGAGTCGGGCCGGGCGTAGATCCCCGCGCTGTACTGCATGCTCGGGTCGAGCCACGCCGCGTAGAAGGCGTTCCCGAGGTCGTAGTGGGCCTGGATGTTCCGCTTGCTCCCTTCCAGGGTGTTGGCGCGCATGCGGTGGCGAACGGCGTCGACCACTCGCAGGCCGCGGCGCCACCAGGTGTCTTCCCGGGAGCCTTGGCGGACGAAGGACTTCAACAAGGAAGGCAGGTCGGTCGATTCCCAATCTCCGTCGGTGAAGCTTTCCCCGAAACCCAGGTCTCCGCGGAACAGGATGCGCCGAAAGAACCGCGGGGAAAGGACCCGGATGTCCTGGACGGAGTTCGCGGTTGGGTCTCCGAGCTTGAGGCGGGAGCCGTCCGGAAGGCTCACCATCAAGGCCTCCCGTTTCCAATGCTCCACCGCCTTGCCCAGGGCGGAGAGGCCGGCCTGTTCCAGCCAACCGAGACGAAGGGTTTCCGCGGAAGCTTCCTCCACGCGGGATGCGGGTCGCAGGTCGAGTTCAAATTCCATGGATGGCTCCTGATGCGTTGACGAGATCGTTGGTCTTGGAACCGCCCAGCCGACGCCAGAGGCGGCCGGCACTCCGATTCGCGAGAATCCTCTGCAGAAACACCGGTTTCGTGCGATGGATCGTCCATTCCGCCACGGAGGGCGAACGAGGTTGCACGGCGGCCTTGCCTCCGAAGTGCAGGCGTGAGGCCTGCCAGAGGATCCGGGGAACCACCATGAGGACGGAAATCGCCAGGTGCGGGAAGGCCAGCCGCAGTCCGCCACGGGTCGCGGGGCGCACCTGCAGGTCCATTCCCGTGCGGAACACGGATCCGTCCGGATGGACGAGGTCGATCTCGAGGATCATTCCGCTCCCGTTTCGCGAAAGCCCGAATCGATACGTCCCGTCGACTCCATGGAACGGACTCACCGGGAAAGCCTTCGGCGCCGTCCAGGTCATCCGGGAATCCTCCACCCGGGGCTCTGCGAGCCGATACAAATGGCGCTCGCCGAACGTGTTGTTCACTTCCGCGATCATCCACAGGATCTCGCCTTGGGCATCCTTCCCGAACCAGAAACTCACGGGATTGAACGTCCTTCCCAGGAAGCTGGGGAGGGTGAGGAGGTCGACCTTTGGCGCCTCGGGGAGGGACATGGCGGGAAGCCACCGCGAGAGGGATTCCCGCCAGGTCTCCCCTTTTCCGTCGAGGTGGTCCCGGATCCTCATGCGCAACAACCCCGGGAAGCCGGGCCCGAGGAGGTTTCCGTTCCCGGGGTCCCGATCCATGGCGTCGATATCGGCCAGGATCCAGGACATCGGGTAGGAGAAGGAGTGTTCCTTCGGTTTCGAACGGGAGTGCCAGACGGTGCCCGTCGCCAGGTGCAGGCTCATGGGTTCCCTCCGAAGTGCCTGGCCACCAGCTCGACGGAACTCCGCACGGCATCCTCGTGGAAGCCGAATCCGAAGTAGCTGCCCGTGTACCAGGTCCGGCGCAGTCCGTTGAGGTCGAGGATGCCCTTGCGGGCCTTGATCGCCTCGAGGGTGAAGGTCGGATGGTGGTAGGTGATCTCCCGCACGACCTTGGTGGGGTCGATCCGCCCGGTTCGGTTGAGGGTCACGAGCCAGTGGTTGCGACTGGAGAGGCCCTGGAGACGTTTCATGTCGTAGGTGACGCTCACCGGATGGTGGAGGGCCTCGACATCCTCCCTCGTGAAATTCCAGGAGGCGCGGGCGAGTTCGCGATCCGGGAGGACGCGTGTGTCGTGGTGCAGAACCGTGTGGTTCTCCTGGTATCTCCATGCGCCGAAGAGGCGACGCTCCTCCTCGGAAGGGTCGAGGAGGAGGCCGAGGACCTGGTCGGCGTGGACGGCGAGGATCACGCCGTCGAACTTCTGCGGTTCCCGTCCGGTCCGATGGATCTCGACCCCGTCCCCGAGTCTCCGGATCGCCTCCACCTGTGCCGATTCCACGATCGTTCCCTCGAAGCGCTCGCGGAAGCGCTGGACGTAGGCGTGGCTTCCCCCCTGGACGGTCTGCCACCGAGGACGATCCTTCACGGACAGGAGTCCGTGGTTGAGGAAGAACTCCAGGAAGACCTGAAGGGGGAATTCCAGCATCTCCTCGTTGCTGGTGCTCCAGATCGCCGCCCCCATGGGGACGAGGTAGTGGTCGATGAAGGGCTGGGAGAATCCTCCGTCCCTCAGGTAGCGCCCCAGGGTGATGTCGGGGTTCGCCCCGTCGAGCAGGTCCGTGCGGCCGCGGCGGTTGAAGCGCAGGAAGTCGCGGATCAGGCTCCACATCCTGGGGTTCAGGGCGTTCTTCGGATCGGCGAGGAGCCCCTTCCATCCACGACCGCTGTACTGGAGTCCCGTGGTTTCATCGTGGTATCCGAAGGACATGTCCGACCACCTCACCGGGACATCGAGCTCGCGGAGAAGATCGTGGAGGTTGGGATACGTGCGGTCGTTGAGGACGATGAATCCGGTATCGACCCCGATCCCCGCATCGGGACCGTCGGGAATGGTCACCGTGTGGGTGTGCCCACCGAGACGATCCTGGTTCTCGAACAAGGTGACACGGGCGAGATCGCGCAACTTCCAGGCGGCGGAGATCCCCGCCACACCGGCACCGACGACGGCCAGGTGCGGGCGGATCGGCATGCCGGCCAAGAAGGTCGCGGAGTGTTCACTGGAGAAGATGCTCATGGAAGGCTCCAAGGTCGGGGAAGGTGGTGATGCCGCGGAAGGAGGTCTTCCATCCGGAGCCTCCGGCGTACAGGGGGATGGATTTTGGAAGATCGGCCCGGATCTGGACGAGGAAGGGGCGCAGCGTCTCGAAGTCGGAGGTGATGGGTACCGTCGTCACGATGCCCGAGACCGTCCAGGATCGTGCTGCCGATAGGATCGCGGAAACCGGGGTGTTCGCCCCCATCCAAATGACTCTGCGTCGCGCCTGGACCGCCGCCAGGGCACACAGGTGCAACCCGAGGTCGTGCTGGTCGTCGGGAAGCATCGCCAGCAGAAGGGGGGCGCCGGTGCAGCTTCGGTTGGTCTTCCGCCAACGGTCCTGCAGGAAATCGCGGACCACCCCGGAAGCGAAATGTTCCTGCGCGACTCCCAGATCCCCCTTTTCCCAGGAGGTCCCGATCTCCACCAGGAACGGGGAGATCATCGAATCGACGAAGGACTTCCATCCGAGTTGGACGAACGACCGGGACATGGCCTTGTGGAGGGACGCTTCGTCTCCCAGTCTGGCCCATTCCAGCCAGGGATGTCCATGGACCCCGAATCCGTGGCCGGCAGGGGTGAGCGCGGAGAGCGCCTCGATGTCCAGGGTCGCGATGTCGCCGATGCGTTTCCCGCCTCGGACGGCTTGGGCCAGCAACTCCAGGCGAATCGCCTCGTCCGCGTGGTACCGGCGATGTCCCGAATCCGTGCGCAGCGGTCTTGGGACGCCGTACCGGGTTTCCCAGGCGCGAATGCGCACGATGGCGATCCCCGTACGTCGGGAGAGTTCCCCGATCCCGAGGGTCTGGGGCTCCAAGTTCGAAGCGGTGATGTCGTTTGTCGTTTTCATTTGTATAGATATAACCTATACACAAATGCAGGGGGAGGCAAATGGTCGCAGCACTTTTTCTATGGGCCCAGTTTTCCAGCGGGTGTCGGGACGTCGCGAAGGCCTACGACGAGAGCCGGGAGAAGTTGCTCTACGTCGAGGATCGCGTGAGGCGTCCCTGTCCGGGCGCCCGTTCCGTGGATTCCGTGAAATACCTCGGTCCCGATGGCTCGAACTGGGGATCGAAGGTGATCCGCTGGCGATCCGACCCCTACCTTCCGGAAGTCGAGACCCGGCTGGAACACCTGTCCCGGAGGACGAGCATCCGGTTCGAAGGGAAACAGGCCTTGGTGGAGACCACGAAGGACGGAAAACGTCGTCGAAGGAAGGTCGACCTTCCGGATGGTGCCGTGGTCGACGCGGGGATCGATTCCTGGATGGTGGCGAACCTTCCGCGCATCGTCGCCGGCGAGGAACTCGTGGTTCCGATCCTCCTTCCGGAATTGGGGAAGGTGGTCGATTTCGTCGCCTCGACCTCGAATGGCACGGACCGATCCAAGGACCTCGTGGAGGTGACCCTGGCCCCGAAGAGTCTGCTGCTGCGGGCACTCCCGGTACGGCTCAAGGCGACGTACCGACCTTCCTCGGGGCATCTGGTGGCCTACCAGGGAATCTCCGATGTGCGTGGGCCGGACGGGAAGAACCTGAAGGTCTCCATGCGATACCAGGGGTGGAAGGATCTCGCCGAATAGGTGTCGTGCCGGATCGGCACATTTCGGTCGAGGGTCCCGATCCCCGGCGCGGTCCCTGGAAGACAGAAAACGACGTGCATGGTGCGGTTGGATCGGGCGCATGGGGATCCATCTTCCGGGGCGGACCCGAAGAAAAAACCGGACGGTGGGTGATCGGGGGAAGATGGGTGCCATCGAGGAAGGCGTCCCCTCCCCCCCGCCGGGGGGAGCCGGGGGAAAAAGCGGCTGTGAAAAAACTCTTGCACCCCCCGGATTCTTCGTGGTAAGATCAGGGCGTGGTGGATGGAGTGGGTTCCTCCATCCGAGTGGGGGGAGCGGGGAGTGGGGATTTGCCCTATTCCCCGCTCCTTTTTTTGGCCCTCCGGCTTTTTGGCCCTCTGGCGGCGCATACTTGCTCCATGACCACTCGGCGTACCTGGTGTACGCCGTCGCGGTCCTGTCGCGGCGTCTGCATCCACCATAGGGCCAAAAAATCTGGGGTGTTGCGGTGGTGCGGCGGCGCTTCGCTGGCCGCGGGTGCGGGCACAGGCTCGCGACCGGAGGGGGCGGTGGCGGGAGTCGAGGAGGTCGCGCGGTGA